>CAVOZT010000004.1:0-2010301 GCA_963701375.1 uncultured Acidimicrobiales bacterium
TTGTCGGCGCCCGGGTCCCAGTGTAAGATTTGATGCTCGCCCATTTAGGGCGTGCCGTGTCGCGGGGCCGTCGCCGGCCGGGACCTCGGACCGGTTTCCTAGTCGCCGATCGCAAACCAAAAGAGAGCAGCGCGTGCCGACCATCGAGCAGCTCGTCCGCAAAGGGCGGGCCACCAAGCCCTCCAAGACCAAGACCCCGGCCCTCCGGGGCGCTCCCCAGCGCCGCGGGGTCTGCACGCGCGTTTTCACGACCACCCCCAAGAAGCCGAACTCGGCTCTCCGCAAGGTGGCCAGGGTGCGTCTCACGAGCGGCACCGAGGTGAGCGCCTATATCCCCGGAGTCGGCCACAACCTGCAGGAACACTCGATCGTCCTCGTCCGAGGAGGCCGGGTGAAGGACCTGCCGGGCGTCCGTTACAAGGTCATCCGCGGAGCCCTCGACGCCGCCGGGGTTCGTGAGCGGAGCCAGGCCAGGTCGCGCTACGGCGCGAAGAAGGAGTCCTGAGGTGCCTCGTAGTGGTCCCGCCGATCGCAGGGATCTCCTGCCTGACCCGGTCTACCGGTCGGTGCTCGTCACCCAGGTGGTGAACAAGGTCCTTTCCCGTGGGAAGAGGACGATCGCCGAGCGAATCGTGTACTCGTCGCTCGACGTCGTAAAGGAGCGGAGCAACTCCGACGCTGTCTCGGTGTTGAAGAAGGCCGTCGAGAACATCCGTCCCGAGCTCGAGGTCAAGTCCCGCCGGGTCGGCGGCGCCACCTACCAGGTCCCGGTAGAGGTGAGGCCGAGGCGAGCGACCACCCTGGCGATCCGCTGGCTGGTCGGCTACGCAGGCCAGCGCAGGGAGAAGACGATGGCCGAGCGGCTGGCAGGCGAGGTGCTCGACGCCGCCAACGGTGCCGGGGCGGCGGTGAAGCGCCGCGAGGACATGCACAAGATGGCCGAGTCCAACAAGGCGTTCGCTCACTACCGCTGGTGAGACAGGTGAGACCCTGACCATCGCTTGACCTTCCTGGCCAGGCGGTAAAATAGACCCAGGCAGAACCGGCAGACTGTGGTTGGGTCGCAAGTGCCGGAACCGCCAGATCCCGTGCTTCTCGCACCTCGCGTTCCCGGCGATCAGGAATTACCCAAAAAGACCGCCACGCGGGGCCGGGACCCGGATCACCGCACGAGCAGTACTCCATCCCTACGAAGACCATCAGAGACAAATGGCAGATCCACGACCTATCAGAGAGTTCCCCCTGGCCAGGACCCGCAACATCGGGATCATGGCCCATATCGACGCGGGCAAGACCACGACGACCGAGCGGATCCTCTACTACACCGGCAAGAACTACAAGATGGGCGAGGTCCACGAGGGCGCCGCCACCATGGACTGGATGATCCAGGAGCAGGAGCGGGGCATCACCATCACCTCTGCCGCGACCACCTGTAAGTGGCGCGACACCTGGATCAACATCATCGACACCCCGGGCCACGTCGACTTCACCGTCGAGGTGGAGAGGTCCCTTCGCGTCCTCGACGGGGCCGTGGCCGTCTTCGACGCTGTCGCCGGCGTAGAGCCCCAGACCGAGACGGTCTGGCGACAGGCGAACAAGTACGCCGTCCCGCGCATCTGCTTCGTCAACAAGATGGACCGGATCGGTGCCGACTTCCACCGCACCGTCGAGATGATCAGGGACCGCCTCGACGCCGCTCCCGCCGTTATCCAGCTCCCGATCGGAGTAGAGGGCGGCTTCTGTGGCGTCGTCGACCTGCTCGCCATGGAGGCGCTCGTCTGGGACGACGACATGGGAGAGAAGTGGCGCACCGAGCCCATCCCCGCCGAGATGCAGCAGGAGGCGGCCGAAGCCAGGCACTCCTGGTCGACGTCCTGTCGACCCACGACGACACGATCATGGAGAAGTACGTAGCCGAGCAGGACATAACAGAAGGGGACCTTCGCAAGTCCCTTCGCGGCTGCACCATCAAGAACGAGGTCGTGCCCGTGCTGTGCGGATCCGCCTTCAAGAACAAGGCGGTCCAGCCGATGCTCGACGCCGTCGTGGACCTGCTCCCCAGCCCTCTCGACATCGTTCCCACGAAGGGTCTCGACCCCAAGGGGAACGACGTGGAGCGCAAGCCGGACGACGCGGAGCCGTTCTCTGCTCTCGCGTTCAAGATCATGACCGACCCTTACGTCGGCAAGCTGACGTACCTGCGCGTCTACTCGGGCACGCTCGCAAAGGGATCGAGCACCCTCAACTTCACGAAGGACCGCAAGGAGAGGGTTGGCCGCATCCTGCAGATGCACGCGAACCACCGCGAGGACAAGGACGCCGTCTTCACCGGAGACATCGTCGCCGTGGTAGGGCTCAAGCACACCACCACCGGCGACACCCTTTGCGCGCCCGATCACCCGATCCTGCTCGAGGCGCTCGAGTTCCCTGAGCCGGTCATCCACGTCGCCGTCGAGCCGAAGACCAAGGCCGACCAGGACAAGCTCTCGAAGGCGCTCTTCGCGCTCTCCGAGGAAGACCCGACATTCCGCGTCCGGTCCGACGAAGAGACGGGTCAGACGGTCATCTCGGGCATGGGCGAGCTGCACCTCGAGGTGCTGGTCGACCGGATGCTCCGGGAGTTCTCGGTCGACGCCAACGTGGGCAAACCCCAGGTCGCTTATCGCGAGACGATCCGCCGCGCCGCCGAAAAGGTGGAGGGCCGCTACATCCGCCAGACCGGCGGTCGCGGCCAGTACGGCCACGTCGTCATAACGATCGAGCCGACGGGCCCCGGCGGGGGCTACGAGTTCATCGACAAGATCACGGGCGGCGACGTGCCGAAGGAGTACATCCCGGCGGTGGACGCAGGGATCCAGGAATCCCTCACCTCCGGCGTGCTCGCCGGTTACCCGACCGTGGACGTGAGGATCATCCTCACCGACGGCTCGTACCACGACGTCGACTCGTCGGAGCTCGCATTCAAGATCGCGGGCTCGATGGCGGTGAAGGACGCCGCGAAGAAGGCCGGCCCCGTGCTCTTGGAGCCGGTCATGGCCGTCGAGGTGGTCACGCCCGAGGAGTACATGGGTGACGTGATCGGAGACCTCTCGAGCCGCAGGGGCAAGGTCGAGGGCATGGAGCAGAGAGGCACGAGCCAGGTGGTCAGGGCGCTCGTGCCGCTCGCGGACATGTTCGGCTACGCTACCGACCTGCGTTCGCGGACCCAGGGTCGCGCCACGTACACGATGCAGTTCAGCGCATACCACCAGGTGCCGGAGTCCATCGCGCGCGAGATCGTCGCCAGGGCCCGGGGCGAGTGACCCCGGTCGCCGAGGGCGACCTGCAACACAGAAGTAAGCAGTAATAAAGCAGTATCAGCACCCCTACGAAGGCGGGCCCGAGGGGGCCCAGCCAGCATCAGGAGCCGGAGCGACAGCCATGGCGAAGAAGAAGTTCGAGCGTAACAAGCCGCACATCAACATCGGGACGATGGGCCACATCGACCACGGTAAGACGACGCTCACAGCCGCGATCACAAAGGTCCTATCAGCGAGCAACCCGGACGTGACCTTCGTCGCGTTCGACCAGATCGACAAGGCTCCCGAAGAGAAGGCCCGCGGCATCACGATCCAGATCGCGCACGTCGAGTACGAGACGGCCGCCCGCCACTACGCGCACGTCGACATGCCCGGCCACGCCGACTACATCAAGAACATGATCACCGGTGCCGCCCAGGTCAACGGCGCGATCCTGGTCGTGTCGGCCGCCGACGGCCCCATGCCACAGACTCGTGAGCACGTCCTGCTCGCCCGTCAGGTGGGTGTACCCCACATCGTGGTGGCGCTCAACAAGGCCGACATGGTCAACGACGAGGAACTGCTCGACCTGGTGGAGCTCGAGGTTCGCGAGCTGCTCTCGAGCTACGACTTCCCCGGCGACGACGTTCCGGTGATCCGGGTCAGCGCGCTCAAGGCCTTGGAAGGTGACCCCGAGTGGACACCGAAGATCCTCGAGCTCATGGACGCCGTCGACAGCTACATCCCCGAGCCCGAGCGCCCGATCGACAAGACCTTCCTGATGCCTATCGAGGACGTGATGTCGATCACGGGCCGTGGGACCGTGGTGACCGGCAAGGTGGAGCAGGGCAAGGTCAAGGTCGGAGAGGACGTCGAGATCGTTGGCCTCCGTCCCACCCAGAAGACGGTGGTGACCGGCGTCGAGATGTTCCGCAAGCTGCTCGACCAGGGTCAGGCGGGCGACAACATCGGCGCGCTACTCCGAGGTACGAAGAAGGAGGACGTGGAGCGCGGTCAGGTGCTCGCGAAGCCCGGCTCGATCACGCCGCACACCAACTTCGAGGCCAACGTCTACGTGTTGACCAAGGAAGAGGGCGGTCGCCACAAGCCGTTCTTCAACAACTACAGGCCGCAGTTCTACTTCAGGACCACCGACGTCACCGGCTCGATCAGCCTGCCCGAAGGGGTGGAGATGGTCATGCCGGGCGACAACACGGAGATGAACGTCGAGCTCGGCAAGCCCATCGCGATGGACGAGGGCCTGCTGTTCGCCATCCGCGAGGGCGGTCGCACCGTCGGCTCGGGCCGCGTAGTCAAGATCCTCAAGTAGCGGTTCAGGCGATTCGGGCAATAGGGACGGGACGGAGCTTCCGATGGCAGACGGCACCAGGCAGAAGATCCGTATCCGGCTGAAGGCGTACGACCACGAGATTCTCGACCAGTCGACCGAGAAGATCGTCCAGACGGTCCTGCGCACCCAGGCCAAGGTCCAGGGTCCCGTCCCCTTGCCCACCGAAAAGCACAGGTTCACGGTCATCCGCTCGCCTCACAAGTACAAGGACAGCCGCGAGCACTTCGAGATGCGGGTCCACAAGAGGCTGGTCGACATCGTGGAGCACACTCCCAAGACGGTCGACGCCCTGCAACGTCTCGATCTTCCCGCCGGAGTCGACATCGAGATCAAGATCCAGACTGTTTGACGCATCGCGCCTGACGGCCACGAGTGGTGTCAGGTAAGCCCCGCAATTGGTGAAAGTGGGGCTGTTGAGGTTGTCGAAAACAGATGCGGAGCTTTCGCCCGGGTCCGCTGTTGACACCTCTTACGACCGGTGATAGCAACCGTTCGTCGGTTATCACCAGTGATGGCGACGGTTCGTCGGCGGACAAGGAGGGCGGGGCAGCCATGGGTGGATTTCTTAAATCTTTGGTGATCGTTCGCGGACGAAATGCGGCCAAGACGATCGCCAGATTGTCCGGCGTAGCAGGCGCAGGAGCCATTCTCGTCGTTGGCGTAATGGCATCTCCGGCGGGTGCGGTTGCCGCTGCTCGTCCCCACGTCCGGCCGCTCGCGTGCACGGACAGTTGGAAGACTGCCGCCTCGGGTCCATGGTCCACGCCCGCCAATTGGTCAACCGGTGCCGTGCCCACGTCGTCCGACAACGTCTGCATAACGATCGCCGGGACCTACGCGGTGACGATCAGTGGAAGCGCATCTGCAGGCACCATCGTCCTCGGGACATCGTCGGGAAAGGAAAGTCTGAAGATCATCGGCAATGCATCGACTAGCTCGACCCTCAATCTCTCCGCAGCGACCGGAAGTCAAATCAAGGCAAAGGGAGTGCTGAAGGTCAACTCGAAGAACGTGTCGGGCGCGGGCTTCGCGATGATCGCGGGCGGACCGACAGTTGATCTGGTCAACAACGGCACCATCTTGACCGCGGGTGGAACAGACGCCCCCAACTACGTCAGGGTGAATATCACGAACAACAGCGGCGGGACCGTCAAGATCAAGGGTGCCAACACCAAGGAGGACTCGGGTGCGGGTCCCACTACTCTGACCAACCACGGAACGTTCACCGTCACCAGCACGGGCAATTTCGCTGTATCGGGCGGTTCCTCCTTCACCCAGGCCGGCGGGACCCTTTCCAACGGCGGAACGATCGCCGAGTCGAACGGGACGTTCACCCAGTCCGGTGGCACGGATTCCGGCAACACCATCTCTGTCACCACCGCAACGCTGGTTGACAGCTCGGGAGCGGGCAGTTTCGACCTGTTCGGTAGCGACACCCTCTCGGGGACGATCCCGAGCGGGCAGACGGTCAACGTAATTGGAAACCCGAGCAGCAATGCGGAGGCAACCCTGGGCACCAACGTGATCAACAACGGGACGTTCGAGCTCGACTCGCTGACCACCTCAGGCAGTGGCTTCGCAATGCTCTACCAGTCCTCGAGCGATTTCACCTTCACTAACAACGGAACATTCGAGACCCTTGGTGCCACTGTCTCGGCGGACTACTTGAGAGCCCAGATCACCAACGGCACCACAGGGACGCTCACGATCGGCGGCGCCCAGACCGCGGAGGACGGCGCCCAAGGTGCCACGAACATCACCAACAACGGAACTCTTTCTGTAGGGTCCGGTGGCGGTCTCGTCGTGGGGGGCGCCTCCTCGTTCACCCAGAGCGCCGGGACTCTCACCAACAGCGGGTCGTTCGCAGTGTCCAGTGGGACGTTCACCCAGTCGGGCGGCACCGATTCCGGGAACGCGATCTCCATGACGACATCGACTTTGGTCGACAGTGCGGGTGGGGGAAACTTCAACATGTTCGGGAGCGACACCCTGTCGGGCACGCTTCCGGCCGGTCAAACGGTCGACGTAATTGGAAACCCGAGTAGCAGCGCGACCATCACCCTGGGCAGCAATGTGACCAACAACGGGACGTTCGAGCTCGACTCGCTGACCACCTCCGGCAGTGGCTTCGCAATGCTCTACCAGTCCTCGAGCGATTTCACCTTCACCAACTCGAGCACGGGCACCTTCAAGACACTTGGCGCGACCGTCTCCGTGGACTACCTGAGGGCCAACATCACCAACGACAGCGGTGGGACCTTCACGATCGACGGCGCCAACACGAGCGAAGACGGCGCCCAAGGTGTCACGACGCTCACCAACGACGGAACCCTCACAACTGCAGTAGGTGGCGGTCTCGTCGTGGGGGGCAGCTCCTCGTTCACGCAGAGCGCCGGGACACTCACCAACAGCGGGTCGTTCGCAGTGTCCAGTGGGACGTTCACCCAGTCGGGCGGCACCGATTCCGGGAACGCGATCTCCATGACGACATCGAAGTTGGTCGACAGTGCAGGAGCGGGCTCCTTCGACCTGTTCGGTAGCGACACCCTCTCCGGGACGATCCCGAGCGGGCAGACCGTCGACGCAATCGGAACCCCGAGCAGCAGCGCTACCGTCACCCTGGGCAGCAGCGTGACCAACAACGGGACGTTCGAGCTCGACTCTGGGACCGCTTCCGGTAGTGGCTACGCAATGCTCTACGGCTCCTCGAGCGGTTTCACCTTCACGAACGCCGGAACCTTCAAGACCCTCGACGCCACGGTCGCCGCCGACTACCTGCGGGCGAACATCGTCAATGACATCGGTGCGGCGATCACCGTCGACGGCGTCCAGACGAAGGAGGACAGCGGCCAAGGTGCGACCAGCATCACAAACGGCGGAACGCTCTCCGTCGGCGACGGCGGCAACTTGTCGATCTCCGGTGGTTCGTCGTTCACCCAGAGTGCCGGAGGGACCTTCTCGCCCACCGTGGACGCGACGACGGGTGTCTGGGGCATAACCGGTGGATCCGACACGGTTGCGGGGACGCTCAGCGTCAACACCGTCGGTTCCCCGACCGTTGGGAACACCTACAACGTGATCGGCGGTGCGACCTCGGTGACCGGCACTTTCTCGACAGTCGTGGGTTCGTACACAGTGACGTACACCGCGACTGCGGTGACCGTGAAGGTGACGTAACTCGGTCGTCCAGAGCGGTAGCGACAGTGCTCGACCTGGTGTAGAGTCTCTGGCCGGGTCGATTCGGCCCACCTTTATATTTCGACGTCCCTGAGCGCCCGTCGGGCCATCCCGACGGGGACCTTGGGGCACAACCTGGTAAGCGCTCCGCTCGGGTCCCGGGCGGAGCGTTGACGTGCGAGCGTGCCGTTCGGCTTCCGCGGGCTTGTCCCCATGGAGCGCTGCGGCCGGAGACAACGGAAGGACCACGCAACCGTGGCGACGAAAGCGATCGTCGGCGAAAAGGTCGGCATGACACAGGTCTGGGACGACCAGAACCGTGCCGTGCCCGTGACCGTCGTTCGAGTCGCGCCCGTGAGGGTGGTTCGTGTGAAGACCACCGAGAACGAGGGCTACTCGGCGCTTCAAGTCACCTGGGGTGTCCGTAATGCCGCGGACCCTCTCCAAGCCCGAGCGCGGCCACTTCGACGCGGCGGGCGTCGAACCCGGGAAGCGGTTGGTCGAACTGCGCATCGACGACACCGACGGCTACGAGGTGGGCCAGGAGCTCCATGCAGGGCTTCTCGCGTCGGGTGAGCGCGTCGACGTGATCGCCGTTTCGAAGGGAAAGGGCTTCGCCGGCGCCATGAAGCGGCACAACTTCAAGGGCCAGGGCGGCTCGCACGGCAACCACAAGAAGCACAGGTCCCCGGGATCGATAGGCGCATGTGCCACCCCGGCGAGGGTGTTCAAGGGCACCAAGATGGCGGGAAGGATGGGCGGTCACCAGGTGACCACGCTCAACCTCGAGGTCGTCCAGGCTGACGAGGAGAGAGGTCTCGTCCTCGTCAAGGGAGCAGTGCCCGGGCCGAGGGGCGGGGTCGTCATCCTGCGCGACACGGTCAAGGGCGCGGTTGCGAAGGGGGCGTCGTGAGCGTCGTCGAAGCACCCGGCGCCTCAGTGCGCAAGCGATTCAGGCCCGACCCGATCGAGCGCGAGGTGGAGCGTCGCACCGCTGACGGGACGGTCCTCGGCACGGTGGCCCTCGATCCCGAGTGGTTCGGCCGAGAGCCCAACACCGCACTCATGCACCAGGTGGTCGTGGCGCAGCTCGCCGCCGCGCGCTCCGGGACTCAGTCGACCAAGACGCGCGCCGAGGTCGCGGGTGGTGGCGCGAAGCCCTTCAGGCAGAAGGGCATGGGACGTTCCCGCCAGGGCTCGATCCGCGCGCCGCACTGGGTCGGGGGCGGGGTCGCGCTCGGTCCGAAGCCCCGCAGCTACCGCCAGCGGACGCCCAAGAAGATGATCCGCCAGGCGCTTCGATCAGCGCTGTCCGACCGCGCGGCTCTCGAGCGCGTCGTTCTCGTCTACGACTGGGCCTTCGAGATACCGAAGACCAAGCAGGCCGTTGCCGCACTTCGTGCTTTGGGATTGGAAGGGCGCGTCCTCATCGTGCTCGGCCCGGACGACGTCGTCGCCGAGCGCTCGTTCGGGAACCTGCAACGAATCCAGACGGTGCAGGTTGGCGAGCTCAACACGTACGACGTGCTCCGCAACGACTGGATCGTGTTCACCGACGAGTCTCTGCCCGGTGGGGTCGGCGACGTCTCGTCTCACAAGCTTCCCGAGGACGTCGACCTCTCCGGCGCGGTCGACACAGCCACCACCGACGCCCCAGAGCAGACCCCGGTCGACGCAGCCGATGTCGCAGACACTGAGACAGCAGACGCAGACGCAGATTCCGAAGATGCTGCCGATACCGAGGAGACCGAATCATGAGGCATTCGGAGCACGTTCTCGTCCGGCCCGTCGTCTCGGAGAAGTCCTACGCGCTTATGGACGAGGGTGTCTACGTGTTCGTCGTCGCACCCGACGCCAGCAAGCTCGAGATCCGCAACGCCGTCGAGGACGTGTTCGGGGTCAAGGTCAAGAAGGTGAACACGTTGAACCGCAAGGGAAAGACGCGGCGCAACCGCCGTACCAACGCTGTCGGCTCTCGCCCTGACACCAAGCGGGCGATCATCACGCTCGCCGGTAACGACCGCATCGACCTGTTCGAGAAGAGCTGAGAGGACCCGTCGGATGGCGCTCAGAAAGCGTAAGCCTACAAGCCCTGGACGCCGCTTCCAGACCGTCGCGGACTTCGCCGAGATCACGCGCTCGCGCCCGGAGAGGTCGCTCACCTCGCCTCTCGTCTCGACGGGCGGGCGCAACAGCTACGGCCGCAAGACGGCGCGCCACCGCGGCGGCGGCCACAAGCGTCAGTACAGGATCGTCGACTTCCGCCGCGACAAAGACGGTGTTCCCGCGAAGGTCGCCGCGATCGAGTACGACCCGAACCGCAACGCCCGGATCGCACTCCTGCACTACCACGACGGTGAGAAGCGTTACATCCTTGCTCCGGCCCAGGTGAAGGTCGGCGATGTGCTCCAGAACGGTCAGGGGTCCGAGATCCGGCCCGGAAACGCACTGCCGTTGCGCTACATCCCCGTCGGATCGACGGTGCACAACATCGAGCTTCGCCCCGGCGGCGGCGGAAAGCTCGCACGCGGTGCAGGCATGAGCGCGCAGCTGGTCGCGAAGGAAGGTCTGTTCGCGACCTTGCGGCTCCCGTCGACCGAGATGCGCCGCGTGCCCATCGACTGCCGCGCCACTCTCGGCGAGGTGGGCAATGCGCAGGCCGAGCTCGTCTCGATCGGGAAGGCCGGCAGAAACCGCTGGAAGGGGATAAGGCCCCAGACCCGTGGGGTGGCCATGAACCCCGTCGACCACCCTCTCGGCGGTGGCGAAGGCAAGTCGTCAGGTGGGCGCCACCCCGTCTCGCCGTGGGGGAAGCCGGAGGGTCGCACCCGCCCAAGGCACAAGACGTCAGACCAGATGATCGTGCGCCGGCGGCGCACCCGCGGAGCAAGGCGATGAGTTCGATGGAGGGATCACAGCAACATGCCGCGTAGCTTGAAGAAAGGCGCCTTCGTCGACGACCACCTTTTGAAGAAGGTCGACGCGCTCAACTCCACGAACGAGCGGCACGTGATCCGCACGTGGTCCAGGCGATCGACCGTCATACCCGACATGGTCGGGCACACCATCGCGGTCCACGACGGGCGCAAGCACGTCCCGGTGTACGTGACCGAGTCGATGGTCGGCCACAAGCTCGGCGAGTTCGCTCCGACTCGCACGTTCCGCTACCACGCCGGCCAGGAACGCTCGGGGAGGCGCTGACGTGCCGGGGACCAAGACCAACGAGCGGCCCGGGACGAGGGCCGTCCTGCGACACTTCCGCATGTCGGCCTCCAAGGCGCGCCAGGTTCTCGACCTCGTGAGGGGCGAGGACATCACGACCGCGCATGAGATCCTTCGTTCCACCCCGCGCGAAGGCGCACGGATCGTCGACAAGGTCCTCCACTCGGCCGTCTCCAACGCCGTCGAGAACAGTCGCCAGGCGGGTGCCGCGATCGACCCCGAGGAGCTCTACATCTCGGCGTGCTTCGCGGACGAAGGGACGACGCTCAAGCGGTGGCGACCCCGTGCGCGGGGTCGCGCAACGCGCATACGGAAGCGCACGTGCCACATCACGGTGATCGTGAGCCGGCTCGACGACGAGCGCATAGCGAGGCTCCGCGTGAAGCGCACAGAGGCGACTGCCGCACTTCGCAGCCGGAGAGTCGCGGCGTCGCGACTTCGCAGGCGTTCCGAGGGCGGGGATGCAGACGGCGGTTCCGGTGCGGGCGAGGGTGGGAGCAGAAGGGCGCGGCGCTCGAGGGGTGCCGGAGCGGAAACCGAAGCGACCTCCGTCGACGAGGACGTCAACGAGGACGTGGACGCTGTCGACGACGTCGAGGACACAGACGCGATCGACGCCGAGACGGAAGACGCAGAGTCATCCGAAGCCGATGCCGACGCCGAGGCGGAAGAGACAGTCGAAGCCGAGGCCGAAGACACGGTCGACGCCGAGGCCGAAGACGCAGTCGATACGGATGGCAAAGCCGAGGACGAGACCGTCGACGATGACGGCAACGGGAAGAAGGACTGATGGGCCAGAAGGTAAACCCCTACGGGTTCCGCCTCGGTGTCACGACCGACTGGAAGTCGCGCTGGTTCGAGGATCGCCACTACCAGGACTTCGTCATCGAGGACTGGAAGATCCGCGACTACCTGATGTCGCAGCTCGAGGCCGCGGCCGTAAGCCGGATCGAGATCGAGCGCACTCGTGACCGGCTGCGCGTCGACATCCACACCGCGCGCCCGGGCATCGTGATCGGAAGGCGCGGGTCGGAGGCCGACCGGCTGAAGAAGAAGCTCGAGGACATCACCGGGCTCCGCAACCGCATCCAGCTCAACATCCAGGAGATCAAGCAGCCGGAGCTCGACGCTGCCCTCATCGCGCAGAGCATCGCCGACCAGCTCGCTCGCCGGGTCGCCTTCAGGCGCGCAATGAAGCGGGCGATGCAGACCGTCACCAAGGCCGGCGCGCAAGGTGTCAGGGTTCAGTGCTCGGGCCGCCTCGGCGGATCTGAGATGGCCCGCAAGGAGTCCTACCGCGAAGGCCGCGTTCCGTTGCACTCGCTGCGTGCCGACATCGACTACGGGTTGCGCGAAGCGAAGACGACCTTCGGTCGCATCGGGGTGAAGGTCTGGATCTACAAGGGCGACATCCTCCCCTACAAGCTTTCGTCCGAGGACAAGATTTCGCGCGAGGCGGCGATGGCCGCCGGCGAGACTTCGGGCCAGGCCCGTCCGCGTCGCCTCATCACCGCAGGCGGTGGAAGGCGCAGGGCCGACCAGGGTGAGCCCGGATCTGTCCCCGTCGAGATCCCCGTGGACGGCGACGAGGCAGTCGCGCCTCCGGCGCCCTTGCCCGGTGCCGCCCCCGCCGACGGGCAGGTCGACGACCTCGAGCGCCTCCTCAGAGAGGAAGAGGAGATCGAGCGCCGTACGCGCACCGAGCACCACGAGACTCCGCACTTCCGCAAGGAGAACGACTGACCATGCTCATGCCGCGCAAGGTCAAGCACCGCAAGCAGCAGCGGGGCCGCCGCCGCGGTTTCGCCAAGGGCGGGACTGCGGTCACGTTCGGGGACTTCGGCATCCAGGCGATGGAGCCGGGATGGCTCACCGCGCGCCAAATAGAGGCCGCCCGTATCGCGATGACCCGTCACGTGAAGCGTGGTGGCAAGGTCTGGATCCGCGTATTCCCGGACAAGCCGGTCACCCAGAAGCCTGCCGAAACCCGCATGGGCTCGGGCAAGGGCAATCCCGAGCACTGGGTCGCCGTCGTGAAGCCCGGCCGCGTGTTGTTCGAGCTCGCCGGGGTCGACCGCGAGCTGGCACGCGCCGCCATGGAGCTCGCGATCCAGAAGCTTCCCTTCAAGGCAAGGTTCGTAGTGCGCCCCGGGACTCACGGTGCGCCGGAGTTGGACGTGGAAGCCCTGTGAAAGCGTCGGCACGATGACGCGGGCCGCCGAACTGGCCGAGCTAGATGACGACGAGCTCCAGAACAGGCTCGCGGGCGCCCGCCGCGAGCTCCTCAACTTGAGGTTCCAGGTGGCGACGGGCCAGCTCGACAACACAGAGCGCCTGCGCGAGGTCAAAAAGGACATCGCGCGGGCTCTCACGATTCTGCGTTCGAGGGACATCTCGGAGATGGACGTCGAGCTGGAGCCTCTCGTGCTCACGCCGGTGAGGCGCTTGCCGATCGACGAGACCGGCGGCGTCGAAGACGTTGACGAGGAAGACGTTGACGAGGAAGACGAGATCGCGGATGCGGACGCCGCGGATGACGAGGCCGCCGACGGGGAGCCCGGGGCCCTCGGTGCCCAAGCCTTCGAAGACGAGGAAGAGCCCGGCGAAGCCGAGGCGCACGGCGGTCGCGAGTCGGGCGAGGCGTCGGGCGTAGAGGAGGAAGCAAAGTGATGGCAGAGCTCGGTGATGCGGCTCCCGAACAGCCCTCGAGCGCGAGCCCGAGCGAGGTCTCCCCGGCGGAGGACGCCGAACGTCGTGCGCGCAAGGTGCGCGAGGGCTTGGTGGTGTCCGACAAGATGCAGTCGACGGTTATCGTCGCGGTCACCGAGCGTGTCCGCCATGCCAAGTACGGCAAGACGGTGCAGCGCACGAAGCGGCTCTACGCCCACGACGAGAACTTCGAAGCCCGCGTGGGAGACCGGGTCAGGATCGCTGAGACCCGGCCCCTCTCCAAGCTCAAGCGCTGGCGCGTCACCGAGGTCCTGGAGAGGGCCCGATGATCCAGCAAGAGTCACGCCTGAAGGTGGCCGACAACTCGGGCGCCCGCGAGGTCCTCTGCATCAAGGTGCTAGGCGGCTCCCGCAGGCGTTACGCGAGCATCGGCGACATTTTCGTGGCGACGGTCAAGGACGCGATCCCCGGGGCCCAGGTCAAGAAAGGTGAAGTCGTGAAGTGCGTCGTCGTTAGGACGAAGAAAGAGAAGCGGCGCCCCGACGGGAGCTACATCCGCTTCGACGAGAACGCTGCGGTGCTCATAAACGAGCAGCAGCAGCCGAGAGGCACGCGCATCTTCGGCCCTGTCGGGCGCGAGCTGCGCGACAAGAGGTTCATGAGGATCGTTTCTCTCGCTCCGGAGGTCTTGTGATGCGAGTACGAAGAGGTGACACCGTTCAGGTGCTGTCAGGCAAGAACCGCGGCAAGCGCGGCCAGGTCATGCGCTCCTACCCGGCCAAGGGAACCGTCGTCGTCAACGGCGCGAACATGGCCAAGCGCCACACCAAGGCGCGCGGAGCGACCATGCAGGGCGGCATCATCGACAAGGACATGCCGTTGCCTGCGTCTGCTGTGGCCATCGTCTGTCCTTCGTGCGGAAAGCCGTCCAAGATCGGCATCCGCGAGGACGAGACCGGGCGCAAGGTCCGTTACTGCAGGCGATGCGGGTCGGACCTGTGAGCACGCCCGGAACCGGCGCCGGTGGCCCGGCCAAGAAGCAGGCGGCGAAGGCCGCTCCCGCGAAGCGCGCAGCCTCCTCTTCGAAGCGGGCCGACGCTGCCGGCGCGACCGCGTCCGAGACTGGTGGCGCAGATGCGGCCGCGGCCGAAGCCAAGAAGAAACCTGCCGGCCCCGCACCCCGCCCGCGTCTCAAGGAGCGCTACGACACCGAGATTCGCGCCAAGCTCGTCGAGACGCTCGCCCTGTCCAACGTGATGGAGGCGCCTCGTCTCGAGAAGATCGTGGTCAACATGGGTGTGGGCCGAGCGACCCAGCAACCCTCGTTGATAGAGGGTGCCGTCAAGGATCTCGAGGTCATAACCGGCCAGAAGCCTCTCGTCACACGGGCGCGGCGTTCGATAGCGCAATTCAAGCTGCGCGAGGGTCAGAACATAGGCGTGAAGGTCACCATGCGCGGCGACCGCACGTGGGAATTCCTCGACCGGCTCATCGCGCTCGCCATCCCGAGGATCCGCGACTTCCGCGGGCTGTCGCCGACGTCGTTCGACGGCCACGGCAACTACACGTTCGGTGTGAACGAACAACTCATCTTCCCCGAGGTCAACTACGACCGCGTCGACACGACACGGGGTATGGACATAACCATCTGCACCACAGCCCGGACAGACGAGCAGGGCCACGCCTTTCTCATCGCGTTCGGGTTCCCTTTCCGGCAGGAGGCTGCATAGCACCATGGCCAAGAAGGCACTCATCGAGAAGCAGCAGCGCAAGCCCAAGTTCAAGGTCAGGGGTTACACCCGGTGCCGGCGATGCGGTCGGCCGAAGGCGGTTTTCAAGCGATTCGGCCTCTGCCGGATCTGTCTGCGCGAGTTGGTGCACGCCGGGGAGATCCCCGGCGTGACGAAGGCAAGCTGGTGAGAGGAGGGGAGCGACCGTGACAATGACTGACCCGATTGCGGACATGCTGACCCGACTCCGCAACGCCAACACCGCGATGCACGACACGGTCAAGATGCCGAGCTCCAAGCTGAAGGAGTCTCTCGCGGTCGTCCTGGAGAGGGAGGGCTACATCTCGAGCTTCGAGGTCAAGCCGTCCAAGAAGGGCCCGGGCGACGAGCTCGAGATCACCTTGAAGTACGACACCGACCGCAACAGGACCATCGCTGGGCTGCGCCGCGTGTCCAAGCCGGGCCTGCGCATCTACGCGCGCGCCGACCGGATGCCGCGCGTCCTCGGTGGGCTCGGTGTCGCCGTCCTCTCCACGAGCAACGGTCTCATGAGCGACCGCGAGGCGCGCAAGCACCACGTCGGTGGAGAGGTGCTCTGTTATGTCTGGTGAGGTGATCTGATGTCACGAGTCGGGCGTTCGCCCATCGAGGTGCCGGCAGGCGTGACGGTGACCATCGACCCCGGACACGTCAGCGTGAAGGGGCCCGGTGGCGAGCTGAGCCGCGACCTGCCGACCGGAATCACGGTCCGCCAGGAGGACTCGAACGTCCTGGTGGAACGGCCGGACGACCAGCGTCACCACCGCGCGCTCCACGGTCTCACTCGGAGCCTCGTGGCGAACATGGTCACCGGCGTCACCACCGGTTACACGAAGGAGCTCGAGATCGTAGGCGTCGGTTACAGGGCTGTCGCCCAGGGACCGGAGCGCCTCGAGCTCGCGTTGGGCTTCTCCCACCCAGTCGTCGTGAACGCCCCGTCAGGGGTGACGTTCGAGGTCCCTGCCGCCACCCGCATAATCGTGAAAGGCATCGACAAGGAGAAAGTGGGCCAGGTGGCCGCCGACATTCGCAAGCTCCGCAAGCCCGAGCCCTACAAGGGCAAGGGGGTCCGGTACGCGGGCGAGCGCGTCCTTCGCAAGGCCGGAAAGGCAGCCAAGTAGCCATGGGTTCAGCAGCAGCCCACAAAAGAGCGTTGCGGATCCGCCGCCACGCCAGGGTCCGCAAGCGCATATCGGGCACGCCCGAACGCCCTCGCCTGAGCGTGTTCCGCTCGGCGCGTCACATTCGCGCCCAGGTCGTGGACGACACCACCGGACGCACGCTCGCCGCAGCGTCGACAGAAGAGAAATCTCTCGGATCGAAGGGCGGCAACGTGGTTTCTGCGACGGCGGTCGGCCGACTTCTCGCCGAGCGTGCGAAGGCCGCCGGGGTCACCCAGGTCGTGTTCGATCGGGGTGGCTTCCGCTACCACGGTCGTGTGGCTGCCCTGGCCGACGCCGCCCGAAAAGAAGGACTGGAGCTCTGACGATGTTGGATGGTCAATTCGAAGAGAGGACGATCCGGGTCAACCGGGTCGCCAAGGTCGTGAAGGGCGGTCGCCGCTTCTCGTTCACCGCGCTCATGGTCGTCGGCGACGGAAACGGCCGCGTCGGTCTGGGATACGGCAAGGCCAAGGAAGCCGGCCTAGCGGTCCAAAAGGGGATCGAAGAGGCCCGCAAGCACATGTTCGACGTCCCCATCGCCGGCTCCACGATCACCCACCCGGTTACCGGCTCCGCGGGTGCCGGAAAGGTGCTGCTCAAGCCCGCCGCCCCCGGAACCGGCGTGATCGCCGGCGGCGCCGCACGCGCCATTCTCGAGATGGCGGGGATCCAGGACATCTTGTGCAAGTCGCTCGGATCGTCCAACGGCATCAACGTCGCTCACGCCACGATCGCAGGACTTCAGTCGCTCAGACGACCGGAAGAGGTGGCCCGACTGCGCGGCAAGACCGCCGACGAGGTGACCCCCGCCGGGGTGTTGCGCGCCTACAGGGAGCGCCAGCGGTCCGCTGACCTGTTCCATGGAGCCGGCACATGACAGAGAACGAACAGACGTCGAACGAACAGACGCCTCCCGAGGTATCGGTGGAGCGCCCGAAGAAGAGTGTCGCAAAGCGCGCTGCTAAGACACCGGCCACGGGATCCGCCACGGCATCGGCTAAGGCATCGGGCGAATCCGAGTCCTTCCTGCTCATCACCCAGACGCGATCCGCCATCGGGACCAAGCCGAAGCACCGCGGTACGCTGCGGGCCCTCGGATTGAGGGGGGTGGGGCGCAAGCGCGTTCTCCCTGACCGCCCGGAAGTGCGCGGCATGATCGCCCGGGTTCCGCATCTGGTCGAGGTCGGGCCCGCATCATCCGAGGAGGCCGACGTTCAACGCCGAGGCCAGACACAAGCCCGCCAGGCCAGGCAGGCCCGGGGTGGAGGATCACTTCGATGAAACTGCACGATCTGCAACCCGCTCCCGGATCACACCGGGCCCGCAGGCGGGTGGCGCGCGGCATCCGCGGCAAGGGCGGCAAGACCGCAGGGCGGGGCATGAAGGGTCAGGGAGCCCGCGACACGATCCCGCCCGGCTTCGAGGGGGGCCAGCTCCCGCTCATGCAGCGCATCCCGAAGTTGAAGGGGTTCACCAACCCGTTTCGCATCGAGTACGCGCCGGTCAACCTCCACACGCTTCAGACCTTCACCGGTGACGTGGCCACCCCCGAAACCCTCGCCAAGGTAGGGCTCGTGAAGCGTGGCGCGTTCGTGAAGGTCCTGGCAAGGGGGGAAATCGACCGGGCATTGCGGGTCGAGGCTCACGCCTTCTCCGCCGCCGCCCGGCTGGCGATCGAGCAAGCCGGTGGGACCGTCGTGGTCCTCCCCGCCCCTTACGGTGGTCGCAGGCCTCCGGCCAAAGGCAACGCTCTAACCAACCGGTAGACACCCGACCTGCCGACAAACGTGGAGCCGGTGCCGGATAACCTTCGCTGCCAGGTTTCGCCTGGCACGGGGGCATGCGCCGCAGGAGGGTTCCGATGCTGTCGAACCTGAAGAACATCTGGAAGGTTCCTGACCTTCGCAACAAGGTCGCGTTCACGATTCTGGTGATCGCCATCTACGAGCTGGGGGCGAACATCATCACCCCTTACATCTCGGCGACCGCCGTCGCTCAGCTCGAGAATCAGGCGAAGCAGGCGGGGATCCTGGGCTTCCTCAGCCTGTTCTCCGGGAACGGCCTCTTGCGCATGGCCATGTTCGGGCTCGGGATCATGCCCTACATCACGAGCTCGATCATCATCCAGCTGCTCTCGACGGTGATCCCGAAGCTCGAAGAGTGGCGCGACCAGGGCGCCCTCGGCCAGAAGAAGCTGACCCAGACGACCCGATACCTGACGCTCGGCCTTGCGCTGCTGCAGTCGGCGAGCCTCGTCTACCTCTTCCACCACGGCGCTTCGAGCCTTCTCGGGTCCGCGAGCGCCAGCATCAACCTGATCCCGAATTTCACGTACTGGAAGGCCGCGTTCATCGTCCTGACGCTCACGACGGGCACCTGCTTCGTCATGTGGCTCGGCGAGCTCATCACACAGCGCGGGATCGGGAACGGCATGTCCATCCTGATCTTCGCCAACGTCGTCGCGGGCATACCCGCCGGCGGCGGTGCGGTGCTCGCACAGGGCGGGGACTTCAAGTTCGGTCTCATCGTCGCTCTCACACTCGTTCTCCTCGTGACCGTCGTGACCATGGAACAGGGGCAGCGCCGAATCCCTGTGACCTTCGCGAAGCGCGTCGTCGGGCGTCGGGTCTACGGGGGATCCTCCACGTACATCCCGCTCAAGGTGAACCAGTCGGGCGTCATCCCGATCATCTTCGCCAACTCGCTGCTCTACATCCCTGTCCTGATAGCCAACTTCTCGCCGTGGGCGGGTTTCAGGACCTGGGTCAACAACGAGATCACGCCCACGAGCCTCTTCTATGTGCTCGGGTACGGACTTCTCATCCTGTTGTTCACGTTCTTCTACGTCTATGTCGCCTTCGACCCGCACCAGCAGGCCGACATCATCCGCAAGCAGGGCGGGTTCATCCCCGGCATCAGGCCGGGTCTCCCGACCGAGAAGCACCTGGCGAAGATCCTCAACCGGATCACCGTCCCTGGCGCTTCCTACCTCGCGACGGTCGCAGTCCTTCCCTCGTTGCTGATGGCTTTGTGGCACCTGCAGGGTTACCCCTTCTACGGCACCACCCTCTTGATCGCAGTAGGAGTGTCTCTCGAGACGATGCGTCAGATCGACAGCCAGTTGATGATGCGCAACTACGAAGGCTTCCTCAAGTAGCCGCGTGGTACCCGGCGTCAAGCTTGTGGTACTCGGCAAGCAGGGAGCCGGGAAAGGGACCCAGGCGGTGGCTCTGTCCCACCACTACGTGGTCCCCCACATAGCCACTGGAGACATGCTGCGATCCGCGGTCAGAAGCGGGTCGGATCTCGGCCGCAGGGCCAAGGTCATCATGGACCGCGGGGAGCTCTTGTCCGACGAGATGATCATCGCGATGGTCGCAGAACGGTTGAACGAGGCCGACGTGCGGCGCGCGGTTTCGTGCTCGACGGCTGCCCTCGGACTGTTCACCAGGCCAAGATGCTCTCCGAGCTTCTCGATTCAGACGAGCTCGACGTGGCCCTCGACATCGAGGTTCCGACCGCGGAAGTGCTCGAGCGCCTGGCGCAGAGGCGAGTCTGCTCGGACTGCGGCACCAACTACTCGACGTCCCAGCCGCCGAGGATCAACTGGACTTGTGACATCTGCTTCGGCGAGGTCGTACAGCGCGAAGACGACACGGAGGACGCGATACGCGTGCGCCTCGACCTCTACGAACGCGAGACCGAACCGCTGATCTCCTGGTACCACGAGAAGGGTCAGCTCGTCTCGATCAACGGATTGGGAAGCCCCGAGGTGGTCCTCCGTCGCATAATCGAGAACGTGGAAGATCACCGCGGCGGGAGGACGACCTGATGAGGCGGTCCGCCGATGAGATCGCGAAGATGCGCAAGGCCGGCAAGGTCGTGGCCGAGATGCACGAGGTCACCCGTGCCGGCGCCTCTCCCGGGGTCACCACCGCTCAACTCGACAAGCTGGCCCGCGAGGTCATCGAGAGGCGGGGCGCCAGGTCCAACTTCCTCAATTACAGGGGCTTCCCGGCGACGATCTGCACGTCCCCGAACGACATGATCGTCCACGGCATCCCGGGCGCCTACGTGCTCAAGGAGGGGGACATCCTGTCGATCGACTGTGGCGCGATCGTCGAGGGCTACCACGGAGACGCGGCGTTCACCATGGCCATCGGGGACGCCGGAGGGGCGGCCGCCCGGCTCCTCGAAGTCACCGAAGCGAGCCTCTGGGCCGGGATCGCGCAGCTGGAGGCGGGAGGGCGCCTGCACGAAGTGGGTAGAGCGGTACAGAACGTGGCCGAAGCCGCCGGATTCTCGGTCGTCCGCGAGTACGTGGGCCACGGGATCGGGACGGCGATGCACGAGGATCCCGCCGTTCCCAACTACTGGCCCGGCACTCCGGGGCTGCTCCTCAAGTCCGGGATGGTCTTCGCCGTCGAGCCGATGGTCAACATCGGCGGGCCCGGGACCCGGATGCTCGACGACGGCTGGTCCGTCGTCACCGCCGACGGGAGCCTCTCGGCCCACTTCGAGCACACCATCGCCGTCACCGACAACGGTCCGGAGGTCCTCACCCTCCCCTGACGTGGTGGCGGCCGGCTGGCTGCTCTCGGGAGGGGACCGACCTGCCCGACAAAAATGGCGTTCTCAAGCGGTGCGCGCAAAACCTCGGCGGGTCAGGAAGCCTTTGGCCGACCCGGGAGGTTGCGATGGCACGTCGTCTTACGTTCGATCAGAAGCGCCGGATCCGCCGGCTGTGCAGGGAGGGGAGGCCTCTAAAGGAGGTGGCCGTCGAGGTCGGGTGTCATCTCTCGACCGTCATGATCCACTCCAGGCGAAAAGAGCAGGCCGACTGGACGACGTGGTCGTCAAGGGGTGGGTTGAAGCTCGCTGATCGCGAGGAGATCTCTTTGGGGATCGCTCGCGGTGAGACCTACACCGAGATAGCGAGACGCCTCGGGCGTTGCGTCTCGACCGTGACGAGGGAGGTGGCCAAAAACGGCGACCGCGACAGCTACCGGGCAACAGATGCCCAGCTCAAGGCCTACAAGTGCGCAAGACGTCCGAAGGGTTTCAAGTTCGAAGACCCGAGGCTCCAAAAGGTCGTCACTCACTACTTGCAGCGCTGGTGGTCCCCCGAGCAGATCTCCAAGCGCTTGCCAATCGAGTTCCCTGACGATCCGATGATGTGGGTGTCGCACGAGACGATCTACAAGAGCATCTACGTCCAGGGCAGAGGCGAGCTCAAAACAGAGCTCTACCGCTGTTTACGATCCGGGCGCGCGGAGCGAAGACAAAAGAACGCCCCCAGGGCCCACTGGGGCCCGGTGCCCGACAAGGTCATGATCTCAGAGCGCCCGCCCGAAGCCGCCGACAGAAGCGTCCCCGGACACTGGGAGGGGGACCTGATCATCGGAAAGGACCACGCATCTGCTGTCGGAACCCTGGTCGAGCGTTCGACCGGCTACCTGATGCTGCTTCACCTACCCGACGGAAAGACCGCAGACAAGGTCGACCTCTCCATGAGAAACGCCGTCTCGAAGCTCCCCGGCCAACTCATGAAGACCGTCACCTGGGATCAGGGCGCAGAGATGGCGAGACACGCAGCCTTCACCGTCGACACGGGCATCGCGGTCTACTTCTGTGACCCTCACTCACCTTGGCAGCGCCCGAGCAACGAGAACACGAACGGCCTTCTGCGCCAGTACATGCCGAAGGGCACGGATCTCTCGAGGTTCTCAGAGTCCGATCTGGACGACATCGCCGAGAGCCTTAACGACAGACCTCGCAAACGACTCGGATTCATGAAACCATCGGAGCGATTCGCCGAGCTCCTTGCTCTGACCACTTGAATCCGCCAATCGGAGATTAGGCAACATCCGTGTATACTTAATTCGTAAAATATGTCGCCGGAGTTGGTGCCCGAGTCGATGCCCGGCCCGATGTCCGGCTCGATGCCAGGTCGATGCCCGGGTCAAGGCAAGTCGATGACCGGGTCGATGCCAGTGTCGAGATCGGGGTAGCCGAACGCCCAGCCCAGGCGGTATGATTGAAGGTCGGCCTTCTGGGCCGGAGTTTTGTCGGACGCCGGACGTTTTCTGCTCCCCGAAATGGGATCCAGAGCCCGGCTGAAATCATTGCAGGAACTCCGAGGGGGTCGATTGCGCTCATCGAGCCGCGTCGATCACGCAGGGGAACACGAATAAAGGAGAGAGTCACTGCCGAAGCCGAAGGAGGATGCGATAGTCCTGGAGGGGACGGTCATGGAGCCGCTCCCGAATGCGATGTTCAGGGTGGAGCTGGAGAACGGCCACAAGGTGCTGGCGCACAGCTCAGGCAAGATGCGCATGCACCGCATCCGAATCCTCCCAGGAGACCGCGTCCAGGTCGAGATCACTCCCTACGACTTGAGCCGGGGACGGATCACCTACCGATACAAGTGAGAGCCGAATGAAGGTACGACCGAGCGTCAAACAGATATGCGAGAAGTGCAAGGTGATTCGTCGCCACGGACGGGTGATGGTCATCTGCGAAAACCCGCGTCACAAGCAGCGTCAGGGCTGAGGGGCTGAAAGGACTGAGTATGGCTCGTATCTCGGGAGTCGACATCCCCCGCGAGAAGCGGCTCGAGATCTCTCTTACCTACATCTACGGCATCGGTCGGACGCTCGCGCAGAAGGTGTGCGACGAGACCGGGACCAATCCCGACACCCGGGTGCGCGACCTCACCGACGAGGAGGTCACCCGCCTCCGTTCGTACATCGACGCCAACCTGAAGGTCGAAGGTGACCTGAGGCGTGACGTCACGCAGGACATCAAGCGCAAGATGGAGATCGGCTGTTACCAGGGCGTCAGGCACCGTCGGGGACTTCCCGTGCACGGTCAGCGCACTCACACGAACGCACGTACTCGTAAAGGTCCGAAGAAAACCGTCGCCGGAAAGAAGAAGGTACGTAAGCACTGATGGCCCCCACCAAGAAGCAAGGCTCCAAAGCCGCCACCGCCCGCCGACCGAGAAGGCGCGAGCGCAAGAACATCGCTTACGGAGTGGCTCACATCAAGAGCTCCTTCAACAACACGATCGTCACGATCGCCGACCAGGAGGGAAACGTCCTCGCGTGGGCCTCTGCCGGCAACGTCGGCTTCAAGGGGTCGCGCAAGTCGACTCCCTTCGCGGCGCAGCTCGCCGCAGAGCAGGCCGCCCGCAGGGCGATGGAGCACGGTGTCCGCAAGGTCGACGTGCTCGTAAGAGGCCCGGGCTCGGGCCGCGAGACCGCCGTCAGGTCGCTCGCAGCTGCGGGCATCGAGGTATCAGGCATCAAGGACGTCACCCCCATCCCCCACAACGGCTGCCGCCCGAAGAAGCGGCGCCGGGTGTAACGGCAGAAAGCGGAAAAGAACCACATGGCGCGTTACACAGGGCCCGTTTGCCGGTTGTGCCGGCGTGAGCGGACGAAGCTGTTCTTGAAGGGCGAGCGCTGCTACTCGCTCAAGTGTCCGGTATCCGAAGCGGTGACCGACCGTCACAGCCGCGCTTACCCACCGGGCGAGCACGGTCGCGACCGGATGCGCCAGGGATCGGAGTACCTGTCCCAGCTCCGCGAGAAGCAGAAGGCCCGCCGCATCTACGGCGTCCTCGAGAAGCAGTTCCGCAACATGTACGAGGAAGCCAACCGCCAGCCCGGCATCACTGGCGAGAACCTGTTGCGGATGCTCGAGCTGCGTCTCGACAACGTCGCGTTCCGCGCGGCATGGGGTGCGAGTCGCGCCCAGGCCCGCCAGCTCGTCCGTCACGGCCATGTGCTCGTGAACGGCAAGCGCGTGACCATCCCGAGCTACCGCGTACGGGTCGACGACGTCGTGTCGCTCAAGGCGGGGTCGAGAGAGCTGTATGTCGTGAGAAGGAATCTCGACACGCTCGACCGGCAGCTGCCTCTTTGGCTCGACGCCGGCGACGGCAGGAATCAGGTGAGGGTTGCATCGCTTCCCGAACGCCAGCAGATCGACGAGTCGGTGCGCGAATCGCTGATCGTCGAGCTCTACTCCAAGTAACCAGTCCAGCACTCGAGCTTCACCGAATCACCCGCACGAACCGACCCCGCACTCAACACCCGTTCCAGACCACACAGAGATCCAGGAGTCCTCGCCCATGCTCATCATCCAGCGCCCCAGCGTCGAGGCTCTAGGCGAGGAGGCCCAGAGCCGTCAGCGTTTCGCTGTGAGCCCGCTCGAGCCCGGCTTCGGCCACACGCTCGGCAACTCGCTCAGGCGCACGCTGCTTTCGTCCATTCCCGGCGCCGCGGTCACGCAGATCCGCTTCGACGACGCCCTTCACGAGTTCACCACGCTTCCCGGCGTGAAAGACGATGTCACCGACATCATCTTGAACCTGAAGGACGTGGTTCTTCGGGTTTACTCCGACGAGCCCGTGACCGTGCGGCTCGACAAGCGCGGGCCCGGCGACGCCACGGCCGGCGACATTCAGGTCACCTCCGACGTAGAAGTGCTCAACCCCGAGCTTCGCATCGCGACGCTCAACTCCAAGGGCCGCCTGGCGATGGACATCACGGTTGAGCGCGGCCGCGGCTACGTCTCGGCTGAGCGCAACAAGCACTCGACCACCATCGGCGTCATCCCGATCGACTCGATCTTCTCGCCCGTGCGGCGCGTCGCCTTCTCGGTCGAGCCGGTCCGCGTCGAGCAGTCGACGGACTTCGACCGCCTCGTGCTCGACATCGAGACCGACGGCTCTCTCAACCACCGCGAGGCGCTCGCGTCGGCCGGCGACACGCTGCGTTCACTCGTCTCTTTGGTCGCAGACCTCGAAGAGGAGCCTCGCGGTCTCGAGCTCGGCGAAGTGGGCAGCGCGACAAGTGGTTCGCCCGATCTCGACCTGCCGATCGAAGACCTCGACCTTTCGGAGCGCCCGCGCAACTGCTTGAAGCGCGCACAGGTCAACACGATCGGCGAGCTCGTGGAGCGCACCAACGACGACCTGCTCGCCATCACCAACTTCGGCCAGAAGTCTTTGGACGAGGTGATCCAGAGGTTGGACGAGCGCGGTCTGTCGCTCCGGATCAAGGACTGATCACATGCTCGGGACTCCGAAGAAGGGAAGGCGTCTCGGAGGCGACGCGGCTCACCAGCGGGCGATGCTCGGGAACCTGGTTGCGTCGCTCATCGCAGCCGAATCGCTAGTCACGACCGAGACGAAGGCTAAGGCCATGCGCCCCGTCGTCGAGAAATGCGTGACTGCCGCGGTAAAGGGCGGTGTCCATCAGCAGCGCCGGGTCGTCGCCCTCATAAGGGACCGCGACATGACGCACAAACTCTTCTCGGAGATCGCTCCGCGGTACTCCGACCGGCCCGGCGGATACACCCGAATCTTGAAGCTCGGGCCGCGCCAGGGTGACGCCGCCCCCATGGCGCGCATCGAGTTCGTCTGAGCCGACCCGATCCGCAAACTGCTCTGACCCGACTGCCGCTGCCGGACTGGGAGGAGTCACCCGCACCGCCCGACGGTGCCGTGCGCATACGCATGGTCGTCGCTTACGACGGTTCAGGTTTCCGCGGCTTCGCACGCCAGCCGGGACAGCGCACGGTGTCGGGAGAGCTCGCCCGCGCCATCTCGAATTTCGCCCGGCACAGCGTCGAGCTCGTCTGCGCGGGGAGAACCGACTCGGGGGTCCACGCACAGGGTCAGGTCGTGCAGGCCGACGTCGCTCCGTCAGTCGACCTCATCGCGCTCAAGCGTGCGGTCAACCGACAGCTCGCTCCCGAGGTGGTCGTCCGTTCACTCGTCGCTGCTCCTGCCGGCTTCGACGCGCGCCATTCGGCCACGAGCCGCTCCTACCGGTACCTCGTCCTCGAAGCCGCAGAGCCCGACCCGTTGCTCGCTGGATTCGTATGGCACGTTGTCGATGCGCTCGACCTGAGATCGATGCGGGCAGCGGCCGACTCCCTGATAGGAGAGCACGACTTCAGGGCCTTCTGCCGCAGGCCGCCGGGACACGCCCAGGATGCGCCGATCCCGAGGCGAATACTCGAGACCCGGTGGAGCGTCGACGCCGCTCCTGACGGGCTCGTCGACTCCGCACGACTGCTGCGATTCGACGTGCGCGCCAATGCCTTCTGCCACCAGATGGTCCGGTCCATCGTCGGCGTACTGGTCGAGGTCGGTCGGGGTCGCATGAGACCCTCGGACATTCCGCTCTTGCTCAAGAGCGGGAGCCGCGCAGGCGCGAAGGTGCTTGCTCCTCCGCACGGTCTCTGCTTGATCGACGTCGACTACGCGGGCTCTGCTGTGGGGGCGCCGGCGGGTCGGATCCTGTAAGCGCATCGGGCTCCGCCCGACAGCAGGTGCTCGGTCCGCTCGACCGACACGTCGTCACCGAGAACAGCGCGGAACACACCGAGCTCCGCACGACAGAAACCGGCGCACGCCTCGGCCGCCTCGCATATCGGGCAGTGATGCTCGATTAGAAGCAGGTCGTCCCCCTTGCCCGTCACCTCTGCCATGTAGCCCTCGGCTGTCCGCATGTCCGCGAGCGCCTTCGCTCGTGCCTTGAGCGAGCTCCCTGCGAGGCTGACGGCGGTCTCGTAGTCGCGCTGCTGTGCGCGCGTCCTGGTCGCGATCACCTCGTCGAGGACTTGGGGGCCGGCGACCTCTCGGATCGCCTCGACGAGCTGCGCGGTGAGCTCCCCGTGTCGATCCGGGAACAGCCCGTGCGCCCTTCTCGTCAGGCTCCATCTTCCGGCGGGCCTACCGGGCGCTCCCGTGTGCTCGTCCGACACGGACACGAGATCCTCTTCCTGCAGGCCGTCGAGATGTTGGCGGACCGCCGCAGGGGTAAGCCTCAGGTCAGAAGCGAGCTCCGCGGGTGTGGACGGGCCGCGCAACTTCAGATGGTCGAGTATGCGCCGGCGTCCGACCGAGAGGACGACGTCTTGTGGGTCGCTCATTCGCCTTCCTCGTACAGAGGTTCACCGCGCCGGAGGCGCGTCGCGATGTGCACGACGTGGGAGAGCTCTCGACGCGTCGGCGTATGCGCGGCGAGGAACCGTGCGGTACCCGCCATTATCAACGCGGCCTGATCGCTCCCCGCAGGCCACGCGGCGAATTGCCGAATCGACGCCTCGAGAATTTGGTACCAGTGGAAGCCGGCGTCCTCCGTCAGAAGTTGACGACCTAGTGCTGCTATGACCGGTCCCGGGTCGACAGGGTGGTCCGGACCGTCGGCTGTCAGCAGGCGGAATACGATCCCTCCGGCCTCGTCCACCTTGCCCTCGACGTCCCAGCACGCGCCGAGCGCCGAGATGTCCGCTCGACCGTCGAAAGTTGAAGGCAGCCGCGCAGCGGGAACGTTGAGGAAGCGGTCGAGATACACGCGCAGCGCGCATTGGTAGACGCCGCGCATCAGTTCGGGTGACGGCGCCCGCACCATCGACTGGTGCAGCGCGTTCGCCGCCGTGAACGCGTGGTGGACGACGTTCCAGTCTCCGTGGTCGTTCTGAGTATGGAACCTCACGATACGAAGAGCCGCTGCGTACGCGACCGCGCGCGCGAGCTGTTCCGGCGTTGCACCGGCATCGAGAGCGCCGTCTAGGGCCCCTACGACGTCTCGCGGGGACTCGGAGAGCAAGGCCCAGGCGAGCGCGTCAAGATCGTCGTTGCTGAAACCGCCTTCTGGTTCCGCCGTTTCCGCCGCTTCCGCCGCCGAAAGTCTCTGAGCAAGGTCAGCGGTGTCACCTGTCGCGTCGCGCAACAACTTGGTCAGGTCGTCGGGATGACGCCACGCCGATTCCTCCTCGTGGCGCTGCGCGCGTGCGGTTTGACCGACGAGCGTCGGCAGGACCTCTCCGGCCGTGTCCCACCCGAGATCCTCCAGGAACTCAAAGGCCTTGTTAGTGAAGTCGAGCACGTGACCTTCGTCGATGAACACGTGATCGGTCACGGCGGCGAGCATCATCGTCGCGACATCTTGCGGCGCTTGCCCGGACGCGACTGCAGTCGCGAGCGCGCGCTCTGCCGCATCGGACGACCGTGTGTCGATGAAGCGGCGGTACCAAGCGGACAAGCGATCCATCTCCGGCGCCGACGACAGCGGCTCCAGCGAGAAGCGCGCGGGGCGACCACGAGTGTCGTTGGAGACGAACACGAGCCCGTGGACGAGAGCGAGCGCCCGATCGGCCGGATCGAGGAACGGGCAGATGTTGGACATCGCGACGAGCACGGTGAGCCCGGTACCCCAGCCCGGACCGCGGTAGCGGATGCCGAACCTGACTCCCACCTCGACGATCTCGGCGGGCTCGACGCCGGCGCCGAGAAGACCGATAACGGCCTTGGCGATCACGAGAGAGATGCCCTGCTCGAGCCCCTCCTCGAGACGCCGGCGCAGGCGTTCAGTCTCGTCCCTCGGCGGCTCCACGATCACGCACACATCCCCGTCGGCGACGTCGACCTGGTAGGCGGGCACGTCGTCGGCAAACGGATCGAGCGTCCCTCCCGACACCAGGTCGAACCGGGCGTGATGCCAATGGCATGTCAGCAGGCCCGACTGCACGGTGCCCCTGTGAAGCGGGAAACCCATGTGCGGGCACCGATCCTCGACCGCGTACGCGCAACCTTCGTCCCAGAAGACGCAAACCGGTCTCGAGCCGACCTTGCCAGTGAGCCGACCCGCCTTCTGAAGCTCCTCCAGCGTTCCCACCTTCACCCGCGCTGCAGGACGTTGCGGCGATTCGCTCATGGCTTCATCGTAAGCGTTTGGGGTTAGTTCAACAAGAGGTGGCTTTCGAAACTCGCCTTGTGGGTCTTCCATTGGTTGTCACACCCTGTCGGTAGCTTTCAATCTGTGTTGAGTTCCAAGTCCACGACGACCCCAACGGCCGCCTCGCCCGAGGACCCCGCCCCGGCGGCTCAAGGCTCTGCGCCCCGTTCGGCCCAGGACCTGTTCGCCGCAATAGCTGCTGCGAAGCGGTTCGCCGCCTCGTTCGAACCGGGCCTTTACACCGGAGAGGACGCGAAGAAGCTCGTCTACGCAAGTACCGAGCTGAAGCGTGTGGCGACGACGATTCTCGTCTTATCCGCAAGGCGAGTAGAAGAGACCCACACCCATTGCCTCGACGGTCACAAGAAGGCTGGATCGTGGCTTGCGGGACTGACTGGAGAGTCGGTCGGATCCGCAGCTTCGATGCTCGAAGCCGCTAGATCCATGGAGGCCCATCCCCCGATATCCGAGGCCTTTCGGTCGGGAAGGCTCTCTGAAGCACAAGCGAAGGAGATCGCGTCAGCAGCAGACGCCTGTCCAGGTGAGGCAGAGAACCTCGTCGAGGCTGCAGAGAACATGGATTTCTCTTCGCTGAAGAGGCACTGCTCTGACACCCGATCGATTCGTGGTTCAGAGTCAGAAGAGACCGAGCAGTTCGAACAGATCCGCTCCAGGCGGTATTGCAGGATCTGGAGCGACGCAGACGGTTCTGGACGCCTGGACGCGAGGGTCACCCCCGACGCCTTGAGTGTCTTGGTCGCCTGTTTAGAGCCGTTCGAGAACGAGGCGTTCGAAGAAGCGAGAAAGGCCGGTCGCCAAGAAAGGCACGAGGTCTACAGGGCCGACGCCCTCGTGGCCATGGCGAAGGCGAGCCTTTTAAGACGTGGCCCGGGTTCTACTGGCGGGTCGACCACTGGCCCGGCGTCGACGACCAAGAAGGCTCGCGGCGACAGAGCGCCTGGGACCACCCTCGTCCGCATCCGGGTCGACCTAGAGGCACTTCTGAGAGGACACCGGATCCCGGGCGAGACCTGCGAGATACCGGGGATCGCGTCGGTGCCCGTGAAGGCAGTGCGAGAGATCCTCGGAGATTCCCTCTTGGAGCTCGTCTTGACCAAGGGAAAAGACGTGACGACGGTGTACTCCGACTCCAGGTACATCAAAAAGGCACTTCGGATCGCACTAGAAGAACGGGACCAGACGTGTGTCGTTCCTGATTGCGCCATGTCTGACCCGTTGGAGGTCAACCACTGGACCACCGACTACGGAAAGGGTGGAAAGACCAGTCTCGACAACCTGGCGCGACTGTGCCCTTACCACCATCATCAAAAAACGCATAGAGGTTGGAGACTGGAGGGTGGACCAGGAGCCTGGCGGTTCGTCCGGCCCGAGCCACCACCGGATCAGGACCACCCCGAAGATCTCGACGATCCCGATCCCAACGCCAGGAGCAAGCCGCCCGCGCCCAAAACCCGAAACGGCAAGTCCGGCGCCAAGCCATCGCGGAACGGTTCGACCGACGGCCGGCCCGGCTCGACGAACCGCCGAGGCAGCGCCAAGCGGGCGACGGGTCCGCCGGCGCAGGACAAGCTGCTCTAGGCCGCGACTCCCGGCCGGGGATCCGACCACCGCCGACGGTCATCAGCCGACGCTGACCCGCCGCCGGCTTCGGCCAGTTCGGGGCGCCGGTTGCTGGTGGGTCCGCCAGTCACGTAAAGTAGCTGGTTGACCGTTTGGCCGTAGCGTTAGCTCGCGGCTGCTCCCAGGCTCCTTTGAGCCCCTTTCGCCCACGACGACGAAGGACCTTCAGTGCGCACGTTCTCACCTAGAGAAGACGAGATCACGAAGCAGTGGCTGGTCGTCAACGCCGACGGCATGGTCCTCGGGCGCATGGCGACGGAGGTCGCATCGCGCCTTCGCGGCAAGCACAAGCCGATCTTTGCCCCGCACGTCGACACTGGCGACTTCGTCATCATCGTCAATGCGGCAAAGGTCGTAATGACTGCAGACAAGGCCGGCGACAAGTTTGCGTACCATCACAGCGGTTATCCCGGCGGGATAAGCAGGATCTCGTACGCCGAGATGCTCGACACGAAGCCTGAGGAAGTGGTGCGCCGGGCAGTGCGAGGCATGCTGCCGAAGACGAGGCTCGGGCGCCAGCAGCTCAGCAAGTTGAAGGTCTACGCCGGACCCGACCATCCGCACGAGGCTCAGCAACCTCAGCAGCTCGATCTACCCGGCGCTCGCCGGAAGCTTGAACAAGGGAACTAGGAGAACAGATTGACCACCACGGGGCCTAACGAAACTGACGCCGGAGCTGCCGACTCCAGTTCCGACGCCGCGATTGACGCCGCGACGGACACTGCCACTGAGACCGCGACCGAGACCGCCAGCACCGATGTCGCGGCCGAGGAGACGCCCGAATCGGTGACCGCAACAGAGACGGAGACACCGGCCGAGCCCGCCGAGGAGACGGTCGAGGCGGCAGCCCCCGAGCCCGCGACCGCAGCTGCCACCGAGGAAGCCCCAGCGCCGGAGACAACCGAAGCCCCGGCGGCGACCTCCAGGAGCACGGCTGCGCCCTCAACGTCGTCGTCAGGTGCAACAGCCCCCCCGGCGCGAGCCGCCAAGCCGATCTGCCAGACCACAGGCCGACGCAAGAGGGCGGTTGCCCGAGTCCGTCTCCGCCCCGGCAACGGGAAGATCACCGTCAACCGCCGGACCTTCGAGGCGTACTTCACGTCGGCGACTCACCGCATGATCGTGGGCGAGCCCCTGCGCATCTCCAACATCGCCGATCGATACGACATCGACGCCACGATCGACGGTGGCGGCGTCTCGGGCCAGGCCGGCGCCCTGCGGCTCGGCATCACCAGAGCACTCATCGTGATCGACCCCGAGCTGCGCACGAACCTGAAGAGGGCCGGGCTGCTCACGCGGGACGCCCGCGAGAAGGAGAGCAAGAAGTACGGCCTCAAGAAGGCTCGCAAGGCTCCTCAGTACTCGAAGCGTTGATCGCACTGATCGAATCGATCGAGCCGATCATGCTGTTGAGCTGAAGAAGTGGCCGCCCGGTTCGGCACTGATGGGATCCGCGGCGTAGCCAACGCAGAGCTGAGCCCCGAAGTTGTCCTGGCGCTCGGCCGCGCCGCCGCACGGGTGCTGCCCGCCGAATCGTTCCTGGTCGGCCGCGACACGCGCAGGTCGGGTCCGATGCTTCAGGCGGCGCTCGCTTCCGGGATGGCGAGCGAGGGTGCGAACGTCGTCGACCTGGGAGTCCTCCCGACTCCTGGTGTCGCGTGGTTGTCCGACCGGCGCGGGCTGCCCGCAGCCGTGGTGTCGGCTTCGCACAACCCGTTCTCCGACAACGGCGTGAAGCTCCTTGCTGCCGGCGGTTTGAAGCTTCCCGACTCTGTCGAGGCTGACGTGGAAGAGGAGCTTCTCCGGATCCTCGACGGCCACGGGCGAGGTCCCCGCGCGCCGGTCGGCCACGCGGTGGGCCGCCTGACGACTGATCCGGACGCCGCCGAGCAGTACTCCGACCACTTGGCGGACGCCCTCGCTCCAGGCTCGCTCGCAGGGCTGAACATCGTGATCGACTGCGCGAACGGAGCGGGTTGTGCCGTCGCTCCCGGCGTTCTCGAGCGTCTCGGAGCAGGGGTGAGCGTGATTGGCGGCGAACCCGACGGCTCCAACATCAACGACGCATGCGGGTCTACGCACCCTGAAGCGCTCGCCGACGCGGTCGTCAAGCAAGGAGCGGATCTAGGGCTTGCGTTGGACGGCGACGCAGACAGGCTCGTGGCGGTGGACCATGAGGGTCGGGTGCGAACAGGAGACGAGCTGCTCGTCATCTTCGCCGCCGACCTGGCCGAGCGCGGGCAGCTCGCCGGGAACACCGTGGCGGTGACGGTGATGTCGAACCTCGGGCTCCATCGTTCGATGGCGCAACGGGGCATCGTCGTGCGCGAGACCCCGGTCGGTGACCGCTACATCCTCGAAGCGCTCGATTCGGACGGCCTCTCGCTCGGGGGCGAACAGTCCGGCCACCTGGTGTTCCGGCGCCTGGCGACGACCGGCGACGGCACCCTGACGGGAATCCTGCTGGCCGATCTCGTGAACCGCACCGGCCGCAAGCTCGCCGAGCTGGCGGCCGAGTCGATGGTCCACGTCCCGCAACTCCTCGTGAGCATGGCTGCGGTCGACCCCGTCGGCACTGTCGAGCACCCGATCGTGCGCGACGAGCTCCAGGCGGTGGTCGTCGAGCTCGGCGAGGAAGGCCGAGTGCTCGTGAGGGCGAGCGGTACCGAGCCGGTCGTGAGGGTGATGGTTGAAGCGACCGACGCTGATGCAGCTCGTTCTGCTCTGGAGCGTCTGTGCGATGCGGTGGTGTTGGCGCAAAAGGCGCTTTGAAACAGGAAACTCGCCCTAAAGGGCGGTAACTCGCCGGCGGCTCCGGCTGCCGTAGCCTTTGAGCATGTGCGGCATCGTCGGAGTCACCGGAAGCACTGAGGCGCTGGGCATCATCCTCGACGGCATAGAGCGCCTCGAGTACAGGGGTTACGACTCCGCAGGTGTCGCCCTCGTGAACGCGAACGGCATGTGGCGCGCCCGCGCAGCCGACGGCACGCGCTCGTTGGAGAAGCTCCGCAAGGTCGTCGAGAACGACGCACCGCAAGCGTCTGCAGGCATCGGGCACACGCGCTGGGCGACGCACGGCCACCCGACGGAGCAGAACGCCCACCCGCACACCGATTGCACCGGCACCATCGCCGTGGTTCACAACGGCATCGTGGAGAACTGGCGGGAGCTCGCCAACGAGCTCCGCGAGGCAGGTCACGTCCTCGAGTCCGATACGGACACCGAGATCGTCGCCCACTTGGTCGAGTCGGCTCTCGCCGGCGGAGTCGGGTTGGTCGAGGCGGTCCGCATAACCCTCGACACGTTGCGCGGCGCGTTCGCTCTCGCCGTCATGTCCGCTTCTGAGCCCGACACAATCGTCGCCGCCCGGCGCGTCTCGCCACTTATCGTCGGTCTCGTGCGGGCCGAAGACGTGGCTGGAAACGGCGCGTCCTCGGCTGGCGGCTCGAGCTCTGGCGCCGGCTCGAGCTCTGGCGTCGGCCTCCTTGCGTCCGACATCCCCGCCCTTCTCGGCGTCACCCGCTCGCTTTGGGCGCTGGAGGACGATCAGATCGCCGAGATCCGTCCGGGCGTGCTTCACGTCACGACGCTCGAAGGCGAAGTAGTCGAGCCGGTCGCGCTCCACGTTGACTGGGACCTCGAGGCCGCGGCAGAAGGCCGGTTACGACGACTTCATGAGCAAGGAGATGCACGAGCAGCCGCGTGCCGTCGCCGACACCCTGCTCGGAAGGCTCGATCCCGACGGGACGATCGTGCTCGACGAGGGCCGAATCGGCCGCAAGGAGTTGCTCCAGATCGACAAGGTCGTGATCGTCGCCTGCGGATCGAGCTACCACGCAGGTCTCGTCGCGAAGTACGCCATCGAGAGGTGGGCTCGCCTCCCCGCCGAGATCGACATCGCGTCGGAGTTTCGTTACAGGGACCCCGTCCTCGACCAGAGGACGCTCGTGATCGGCGTGAGCCAATCCGGTGAGACGGTGGACACGCTCCAGGCCATGCGCCAGGCGAAGCGTGAGAACGCCAGGCTGCTCGTGATCTCGAACATCGTCGACTCGTCGATGGCACGCGAGGCCGACGGTGCGCTCTACACGCGTGCGGGGCCAGAGATCGGCGTTGCAGCGACGAAGACCCTCCTCACTCAGATCGTCTCCCTCGAGATCCTTGCTCTGTACCTCGCCGAGATGCGCGGAACGCTCACCGCAACGCAGGTCCGCGAAGCTCTCGACGAGCTCGGGAGATTGCCGGCCTTCATCACCACTGCTCTCGGGGCGCGAATCCGACGTCGCGGCTGTTGCGAAGCAATTCACTGGACCCGCGACTTCTTCTATCTCGGCCGCCACGTCGGTTACCCGGTCGCGATGGAGGGTGCACTCAAGCTCAAGGAGCTCGCGTACGTCCGCGCCGAGGCGTATCCGGCCGGCGAGTTGAAGCACGGACCCATCGCTCTGATAGAGCCGGGCTCGGTCGTAATCGGTGTGGCGACGCGGACGGAGTCTCAGAGAGAAGATGCTCGCCCAACATCTCGGAGGTGAAGTCGAGAGGGGGCGACGGTGGTCCTCGTCGCCAACGACGGCGACAACCGACACGGCGCGACACGCCGACGCGGTGCTCTGGCCCCCGCGGATGAGCGAGTTGCTTCGCACCTGTCGTGGAGATCGCCCCGCTGCAACTGTTCGTTGTACCATCTTCGCTGGCCTTCTCGGACACGATGTCGATCTGGCCTCGCAACCTCGCGAAGACTGTGACGGTGGAGTGAAGGGAAAGGGCTACGAGCTTTTTCCGGGGTGACTTCCCTCGGCCGTGGTCGGCATCGGCGTTGACGCAGTGGACATAGAGCGTTTCCGGGAAAGCTTGTCCAGGACGACCCAAACTCGCATCGCCTCTTCACCCCCGAAGCGGAGCAGGCCTATGAACAAAGGCACTGCGACCCGGACCCCGCGGCTCGTCTGGCTGTCCGTTTCGCCGCCAAGAGGCTGCGCTCAAAGGCTCTCGGCGAGGGGATAGGCGCCGCACCCTTCAACGACATCGAGGTCGATCCGTCCAGCACTCAGGGTGCGCCGCAGTCTGACTCCCTTCACAGCGAGACGCTGCGCGCCTGGCTCGAGGAGAAAAAGGGTGTTGAGCGCTGGCATCTGTCTCTCAGTCACACCGATCACGTCGCGGTGGCGAGCGCCGTCGCAGAAGGCGGTCGCTGATGCGGCCCGTACTCACCGTTGACGACTCGACCGTCGACCAGAGTCGCCAGGTGCCGACGCCCTCAAGTCGGTGAGCGAGTCGCTGCTCGTGGAGCGGGCGGGCACGGCGGTCGCGACCTGGGCGCTGCGGCTCATGGGGCGGGGCTTACGGCCGGCGGGTCGTCGTCGTGGCCGGCAAGGGCAACAACGGTGCCGACGGGCGTATCGCAGCCGACCGGTTGAGAACCCGCGGAGCGCGGGTCGTCGTGGTTGCAGCGGGCGAGACTCCCGACAGGCTGGGCGGCGAGCCGAGGTTCGACCTCGTCATCGACGCCGCCTACGGCACGGGATTCAGGGGTTCGTACCGCGGCACCTTCTGTGCCCCCGGGCGTACGTGTGCTCGCAGTGGACATCCCTTCGGGCGTCGACGGTGACACCGGCGAGGTCTCGGGCGAGGCGTTGCGCGCCGACCTCACGGTGACCTTCGCCGCGTTGAAGCCCGGGTTGCTGCAAGGCGACGGACCAGTGCTCGCCGGCCAGGTGGAGGTCGCCGACATCGGGCTCGACGCAGCCCGCGTGCGGATTTGGCTCATAGACGACGGAGACGTGCGCCGCCTGCTGCCGGAGAGGCCTCGCGAGGCTCACAAGTGGCAGTCGGGCGTGGTTGTTGTCGCCGGATCGCCGGGGATGCTCGGGGCAGCGTCGTTCTGCGCAAAGGCCGCGTACCGGGCGGGGGCGGGGATGGTCCGTCTCGCCGTGCCCGGCGCGAGCGGCGCCGAGATGCCCGCGAGCGAGGCCGTGTCGTTGGAGGTTCCCCGCCACGGATGGGCGTCCGCAGTGCTCGAGGTGGCCGAGCGGTGCAAGGCGGTCGTGATAGGTCCGGGAATTCGCCGCGACCCCGAGACCCGCGTCGATGTCCGCGCCGTGGCCGAAAAGGCGCGCGTGCCGGTTGTGGTCGATGCCGACGCACTTTTCGCACTCGGGAAGGCGGACGACGTTTCTGAAGTCGCACGCTCGCGAGATGCCGATGCAGGTCGGTTGGTGCTCACGCCGCATTCGGGTGAGTTCTCGCAGATGTTCGGGCGGCCCGTCGGTGCAGACAAGATCGGGGAGACCGTCGCTGCTTCCAATGCCTCCGGATGCGTCGTTCTGCTGAAAGGATCGACGACGGTGGTCGCTGATCCCGAAGGAGACGTGCGGGTCGTCATGTCCGGTGGGCCGAATCTCGCGACCGCGGGGACGGGGGACGTCTTGTCGGGTGCGATCGGGGCGTTCGTCGCGCGTGCGTCGGACAACTCGAGGCGGCAGCGCTCGGAGCACACGTGCACGGGCGCGCCGCCGGGCTCGGACCGCCCGAGGGCCTGGTTGCCGGGGACATCCCTGATCTCCTTGCCCGCTGGCTGTCCATGGAGCTGCACTCGGGATTGGTGCGCCGTGATTGAAGCTTCCCTTCGCCCGGCGTGGGCCGAGATCGACCTCGACGCGGTGCGCCACAACGCGGGCGTGATGAAGCGCATCGCCGGACCGGCCGCCTTGTGCGCGGTGGTGAAGGCCGACGCTTACGGTCACGGAGCTGTCGCCGTCGCCCGCGCTGCGATCGAAGGCGGTGCGACCTGGCTCGGGGTGGCCGTCGTAGAGGAAGGAGTCGAGCTTCGGGAGGCCGGGATCACCGCGCCCGTGCTCGTCTTGTCAGAGCCGCCACCCGAAGCGATGGCCGAGGCGGTGGGCAAGGGGCTCGTCCCGACCGTCTACACGAGAGCGGGAATCGAGGCGGCCGACTCGGCAGCCGGGTCAGTGGGCCGGACCGCGGCCCCAGCCCGATCTTCTGGCGACGCGACGGATCGCAAGGTGGACGTGCACCTCAAGGTGGACACCGGGATGCACAGGGTGGGTGCCGACCCCTCTGAGGCAGTCGCTCTCGCCGAAGCAGTATGCGGCTCGGACAACCTCCGTCTCGGATCCGTGTGGACCCATCTTGCGGTCGCGGACGGCATCGGTGACGAAGACAGGACCTTCACATCGGAGCAGCTGCGCCGTTACGACGAGGTCTTGGCCCGGCTCGAAAAAGCTGGCATCGCGGTGCCGATGCGACACGCCGCCAATTCGGCCGGCGCAATCGCTCACCCGGCGTCGCTCTACGACATGGTCAGATGTGGAATCGCGATCTACGGCGAGCTCCCTGCACCAGAGCTCGACCCGTTGCTCCGAGCCTCGGGCGAGACGCTGCTTCCCGCCATGTCGCTCAAGGCTCGCGTCGTGCTGGTTCGAACGCTTCGCGCCGGAGAGCGTCCCTCGTACGGAAGGAGAAGAGCCCTGGCTGAGGATTCGGTCGTGGCCGTGATCCCGCTCGGGTACGCCGACGGAGTCCCGAGAGCGTGGTTCGAGCGAAACGGCACCGTATTAGTGGGTGGGCAACACCGACCACTTGCCGGTACGGTGACCATGGACCAGATCGTGATCGACTGTGGAGCCGGCAGCCGAGTAGATGTCGGCGACGAGGTCGTATTGATCGGGCGGCAGGGCGAAGCGAGTCTCGGAGCGTCGGACTGGGCGACCGTGCTCGGGACCATCAGCTATGAGGTGTTGTGCGGTATAGGGCCGAGGGTGACCCGCGTAATCGTGGGGGAGCAGGGTGGAGACCCGAAGGAGAGCATGACCAGCGCAAGCAGCACAAGCAGCACGACGAGCGGCGGTGCCGACAAAGACAAAGCTGACAGCGCCACGAGATCCGCCAATTCGACTCATTCCCCGAGCTCGAAGAGTGCGACGGCAGGCCGCTCCAAGTGAGCGGTCCGTCGCGGGCCAGGCGCACCGCGGGTCTCGCCGCGCTCGGAGCGGGGGCGGTCCTGGCGGCCGGTTGGGTCGCTCAACGACGTCTCGTGTCGAGGTCGTCCGCGACCGCTGAGGACATATCCAAAGCCGGACTCGACCTGCCTTCCGACGTGGAGCACCAGGACATCGAGGTGGACGACGGAGGGATCATCCACGTCGTCTCGCGTGGGAAGGGCCAGCCGATCGTCCTGTTGCACGGCGTGTTTCTCAACTCGGGGATCTGGGTGCACCAGCTGGCGGACCTTTCCGACGAGTACCGCGTGATCGCCGTCGATCTGCGCGGTCACGGCCGGTCGATTCCGGGTTCGGACGGGTTCGGCCTGAAGGTCCCCGGTCCCGGGGCGCCGCTGAAACTGATCGAGGACCCGGTAGGAGACCTACTCGCAACTCCGCGCGCGTCCGTGTCGGAGGCTCTGGAGCCGGCAGGTTGTCGGGATCCAACGGGAGTTCCGGATACAACGGGTACTCCGGGACCTCCGGGACCGGAACCTCTCGGTCCTCCGGGACATCACTCGAACCCACCTGGCCGAGGAAGAGCGCCGCCGGGCGCCGGCGCAGACCAAGGCGTGCCGCGCCACCGCACTCGAGAGGTTGGCGCTCGATGTGCGACAGGTCCTCGCCGCGTTGCAAGTCGAGGGAGCCGTGCTCGTTGGCCACTCCATGGGGGGGATGGTCGCGATCCAGGCCCTCGCCGGCCTGCCGAGAGAGGAGCGCCACAAGAGGCTTTCGGGGCTCGTGCTGACGAGCACCACCACAGGGCCGTTTCTCGACCTGCCAGGGTGGGATCTATTCGCCGCAATGAGCACACCCGCCGCACTCCGCGCGGTGCGAGCTTCGGTGCGCACCGGCCGGGGAGCAATTCCCAAGGGCGACATCAGATGGTGGGCGAGCCGGCTCGGGTTTGGTGCCGAGGCGCCCCCAGCGCAGGTGAGGTTCTTGGAATCAATGCTCGCGAGCGCCGACCCGCTCACGATGGAAGCCCTCCTCGAGCCGTTAGCGAGGGTGAACCTCACCTCCATGCTCCAGTCGGTGGACATCCCGGCGCTCGTGATGGTCGGAACGCACGACCGCCTCACTCCGCCGTGGCACTCAAGGCGGTTGGAGAGCCGCCTTCCCGAAGCGCGCCTGGTCGAGCTTGCGCGGTGCGGCCACATGCCGATGCTCGAGAGGCGCAGGGAGTTCGACCGCCTTCTCGAGGAGCACGCCCGCAAGGTGAGCTGAAGGGCGCGAAGGACGATCGGTGCGGACCCTCGACGAGGTCCGTGACGTCGCGTTGTCGTGCACCAAATGCGCTCTCGCAGCGGGACGCACACAGGTCGTGTTCGGCGTGGGGAACCCTCGAGCGGACCTGATGTTCATCGGAGAAGGCCCGGGCAGAGACGAGGATCTCGCCGGTGAGCCGTTCGTCGGCAAGTCCGGAAAGCTCCTCGACAAGCTCATGTTGCAGGAGATCGGGATCGACCGGAGCAGCTGCTACATCGCGAACGTCGTGAAGTGCCGGCCACCCAACAACCGCGACCCGCTCCCCGACGAGATCGAAGCCTGCCGTCCCTGGCTCGAGTCGCAGCTCGAGCTGATCGACCCGACCGTCGTCGTTACGCTCGGGAACTTCGCGACGCGGCCTTCTGCTCGGCACGGCGGAGGGGATCAGCAAACTCCGCGGCAGGTCCTACCCGTACCGACGTGGACACCTCGTTCCGACATACCACCCGGCCGCAGCGCTGCGCGGCGGGGCCGAGATAGTCGCCGAGATGCGAGCGGACCTGGTTCGCGCCAAATCCCTCTTAACCGAGACGACGCAGAAATGAGCGTTCTTGCGACGCGCCCGGTGTCGAGCCCACGAGCAACGGCGGAGCTCGGAATGCGGCTTTCGAGTTTGCTCGTTCCAGGTGACGTGCTGCTCGTGGAAGGCGAACTCGGAGCCGGCAAGACGACCTTCGTCCAAGGACTCGCCGCCGGGCTCGGGGTAACGGGACCCGTAACAAGCCCGACGTTCACGCTCATGCGCGTGCTCCAGTGTTCTGGAGACCGGCCGGTTCGAAGGCTCCTCCACGCAGACCTCTACAGGCTCGATCATCTGAAGGAGGTCGTCGACCTGGGGTTGCTCGAGTTGGTCGACGACGGTGCCGTGGCCGCCGTCGAGTGGGGAGACGCTGGTGCACCCGTGCTCGGTGACGACGTGCTCGAAGTACGGATCGAGCCGGGCGGAGGCGACGACGATCGCGTCATCACGTTCCTCGGTACCGGGACCTGGGCGGGGCGATCGGATGCGGTCTCGTCCGCGCTGGCCGGATTGGCCGAAGCCGAGATCGCCCGGCCGGCGTAGCGGCGCGGCACCCTCGAGATCCCGTGCTGGTGCTCGCCATCGAGTCTGCGACCGACGCCGCGGGCGTAGCTCTCGCCGACGACGTGGGGACGCTCGCGGAGGCGACCCTAGGTAGGGGCAGGCGTCACGCGGAGACGATCGCGCCTTCGATCAAGTCGTGCTGCGAGACCGCCGGCGTGACGCTCGCGGAAGTGGACGCGGTGGTCGTCGACGTCGGTCCCGGTCTCTTCACTGGCCTCAGGGTCGGCGTCGGAACGGCCAAAGCGCTCGCATACGCGCTCGGAGCGCGAATCGTGGCGGTCTCGAGCCTCGAGGTTCTGGCCCAGGCCGCCTCTTCCTCTGCCTCCTCCACGACCTCGTCCGTTAATTTCCGCGTATAAGGGAACAGCCGCGTTTACTAACTCCGAAAAAAAGAACGCCAATAGCACCCCTTCGTCATCCGAGCAAGGTTCGGGATGCGACCAGACGATCATTGCCGTGCTCGACGCGTGCCGCGGAGAGGTCGTTTCGGCTGAGTTCGCCCACGCTGACTTAGCTCCCCGAGGGGGCTCACTCGCGCAAACAGGCGAAGAGCAACTCGAGAAACCTGCAGAGCTAGCTGCACGGCTCGCGAAACGCGCGGACCAAACACAAGCACAGGCGCTCACGCTCGTCGGCGACGGATCGCTTCGTTATGCGGAGATCCTCGCCAACGTCCCCGGAGTAAGGATCGGTGGGAGGTGGCTCGCGTCTCCACCGGTAGCGGTCGTCGCCGAGATGGGTCTCGAGCTAGCCCGGCTCGGTCAGTTCGACGATGCTCTTACTCTCACGCCGCGTTACGTGAGGCATGCAGACGCGCGAATCAACTGGGCGAGCAGGGCCCCGCGTAGTGGTGCGAACGCCTGAACGGCCGACTTCCGGCACAATCTGGGTGATGGCTTTAGCGCCGAGAAGTGTCGTGGGCGCCGTACGCATCGTGCCGATGCGCCGCAAGCACATGCGCGACGTGCTTCGGATCGAACAGAGTGAGTACGTCAGACCTTGGTCTCCCACTCTCTTCACTTCCGAGCTGGCTCAACGAACCAGCCGCAGGTACACCGTCGCAACCATCGGACCGGTCGTCGCGGGGTACGCGGGCCTGATGTTGGTCGAGGACGAGGGCCACGTGAACACGCTTACGGTCGACCACTCTTGGCAGCGAAGGGGGATCGCCACCCTGTTGATGCTCGATCTCGCCCGGACGGCGCTGGGTGCGGGCTCGCGTCATCTGACACTCGAGGTTCGCGAGCACAACGAGCCGGCTAAGGAGCTCTACATGAAATTCGGGTTCGCCCCTGTCGGGATCCGGCGCAACTACTACGCGGAGACAGGGGAGGACGCCATCGTCATGTGGGCTCGCGACTGCGACAGCAAGGAGTACGCGGAGCGCCTAGCGGGCATCGAGGCCCGGCTCGGACTCCGACAGTGACCGGAACCGTGACTGGAGCAAGGATCGCCACGGTGCTCGGGATCGAGACCTCGTGCGACGAGACCGCCGCCGCAGTCGTGCGACACGGGCGCGAAGTGATGTCGTCGATCGTGTCCAGCCAGGTGGACCTGCACGCCGAGTACGGCGGCGTGGTCCCGGAGATCGCGGGACGCGCACATCTCGAACTGCTGACGCCGGTGATCGACGCGGCCCTGAAGGAAGCAGCCCTGAGAGAGTCGCCACCAGTTGACGCCGTCGCCGCCACAATCGGACCCGGGTTGATCGGCTCGCTGCTCGTGGGCGTCGCAGAGGCGAAAGCGCTGTCCCTGGCTTGGGACGTGCCGTTCGCCGGGGTGAACCACCTGGAAGCGCACCTCTTCGCGGGGCTGCTCGACCATCCACATCTCGGAAGGTCAGATCTCGGAAGTGAGGGCCTGGGCTGGCCGATAGTCGTCGAGCTCGTCTCGGGGGGGCACACGATGATCCTCGAGATGGGCGGCCCGCGGCGTTACCGGCTGATGGGCGAGACGCTCGACGACGCGGCGGGGGAGGCGTTCGACAAGGTGGCCCGCTTCCTTGGCCTCGGTTATCCCGGAGGGCCGGCGATCCAGAAAGCTGCCGAGTCAGGAGATCCGACTGCCTTTGCGTTCCCACGTGCCATGCTCGGAGACGGGCTCGACATGTCGTTCAGCGGGATCAAGACCTCTGTCGTTACGACGGTCAAGCGACATCCCGACGCCGGGAACGAGGACGTGGCGGCGTCGTTCCAGCAGGCGGTGGTGGACGTCTTGGTCGACAAGGCGCTGCGGGCGGCGGACCAGATCGGGGCGCACGGGATCTGCCTTGCTGGGGGAGTGGCCGCCAACGGCCCACTGAGAAAGGCGCTCACCGCACGTTGCGAAGAAGCCGGCCTGGACGCCTACCTTCCGAGCCCGGCGATGTGCACCGACAACGCCGCCATGGTGGCCGCCGCAGGCTGGTGGCAGCTCGAGCACCTCGGTGCGACCCCCCTCGACGTGGCGGCGGACCCGTCGCTCAGACTCGACCTCACCGCCTGATCCAGAGCACCGGCTGATCGAAGCAGAAACCTCCTTGACTAGCCGCGGTTGCCGTCTCTCCGAGCGCCCGCTACGATTAGCACTCGTCACGTTAGAGTGCTAATCCAAAGTCAGCGCCACAGGAGGCTCCCCAGTTATGAAGCTCCAGCCCCTCGAGGACCGGATCGTCGTTCGCCCCGGAGAATCCGAGGAGACCACCGCGTCGGGCCTGGTCATCCCGGACACAGCCAAAGAGAAGCCCCAGCAGGGCGAGGTTCTCGCTGTCGGTCCCGGCCGTCGCACCGAGAGCACGGGCGAGCTCGTCCCGCTCGACGTATCGACCGGCGACACCGTCGTGTACTCGAAGTACGGCGGCACCGAGATCACAGTCGAGGGCGAGGACCTGCTGATCCTGTCCAGCCGCGACGTGCTGGCCAAGGTCAAGAAGTAGCTCCACCAGGCCCGCCGTCGCGCCGAACAGCAACGCTTTCGGCTCCGGCGGATCAGCCGGGCCGCATCAAGACGACGAAACGCGGGTCGCGGGCTAGTGCCCGAGGCTCACAATCAGGTCCCTAATCGACCAAGCGGAGAAACCAATGCCAAAGATGCTCAAGTTCGACGAGTCCGCGCGCCGCGGCCTCGAAGCAGGAGTCGACAAGCTCGCCGACACCGTCAAGGTCACGCTCGGCCCCAAGGGCCGCAACGTCGTGATCGACAAGAAGTTCGGTGCCCCCACCATCACCAACGACGGTGTCACGATCGCCCGTGAGGTCGAGCTCGACGACGCGTTCGAGAACATGGGCGCCCAGCTGGTGAAGGAGGTCGCCACCAAGACGAACGATGTCGCAGGTGACGGCACCACCACCGCCACGGTGCTCGCCCAGGCGCTCATTCACGCCGGGCTCCGCAACGTCGCAGCCGGCGCGAGCCCGATGGCTCTGAAGCGCGGCATGGAAAAGGGCGTCAACGCAGCCGTCGAGTCGATCAGGAGCCAGTCGCGCGAGATCCAGGGCAAGAACGAGATCGCCCAGGTTGCCTCCATCTCGGCCGCCGACCCCTCGATCGGCGAGGTTCTCGCCGACGCCATCGACAAGGTGGGCAAGGACGGGACCGTCACGGTCGAGGAGTCGAACACCTTCGGTCTCGAGCTCGACTTCACCGAGGGCATGCAGTTCGACAAGGGCTACCTGTCGCCGTACTTCGTGACCGACCCCGAGCGCCAGGAAGCCGTGCTCGAGGACGCGTACATCCTCATCTGCAACCAGAAGATCTCCGCCGCGCACGACCTCGTGCCCGCGCTCGAGAAGGTCATGCAGTCGTCGCGTCCGCTGCTCATCGTGGCCGAGGACGTTGACGGTGAGGCCCTCGCGACTCTCGTCGTGAACAAGATCCGCGGCACGTTCAGCTCGGTCGCAGTAAAGGCCCCGGGCTTCGGCGACCGCCGCAAGGCGATGCTCCAGGACCTCGCCGTCCTCACGGGCGGCCAGGTGATCTCAGAAGAGATCGGCCTCAAGCTCGAGCACGTCGACGATCGACCTGTTCGGCAGGGCGCGCCGCGTGATCGTCACCAAGGACGACACCACCATCGTCGAGGGTGCGGGCTCGCCCGAGGACGTGAAGGGCCGCATCTCGCAGATCCGTCGCGAGATCGACGAGACCGATTCCGACTGGGACCGCGAGAAGCTGCAGGAGCGCCTCGCCAAGCTCGCCGGCGGCGTCGCCGTCGTGCAGGTGGGAGCGGCGACAGAGGTGGAGCTCAAGGAGAAGAAGCACCGCATCGAGGACGCGTTGTCAGCGACTCGCGCCGCCATCGAAGAGGGCATCGTCGCAGGCGGTGGTACGGCTCTGGTACGTGCGCTGGCGTCGGTCGAGACGGTGGCCGAGAAGCTCGAAGGTGACGAGGCGACCGGGGCGCGGATCGTGGCGAGCGCACTCACGGTTCCTTTGGAGTGCATCGCGTCGAACGCCGGGCTCGAAGGTGCAGTGGTCGTCCGTGACGTCGAGAAGGCGAAGGGTGCGAACGGCCTGAACGCAATGACCGGATTGATCGAGGACCTGTTCAAGGCAGGCATCGTCGACCCGGCCAAGGTCACCCGCTCGGCACTTCAGAACGCTGCATCGGTTGCCGGTCTGCTCCTCACGACCGAAGTCCTCGTGGCCGACAAGCCCGAGAAGAAGTCAGACGCCGCCGCCGCGGCCGCCGCAGGTATGGGTGGAATGGGCGGCATGGGTGGTATGGGCATGATGTGACCTGGCTCGGCGGAGACCAGGTCATTCCGAGGCCGCCGGGCGCATACCCCGGCGGTCCGGCGCCATGGGCGGGACTTCCGCCCGAAGACAGACGGGGGCTCACACTCGAGCGCGTTCTCAGCCGCGCTCGAGTCTGCGTATGTGGCCGCCTCGAGTCCGCCCCCGCCAGGTGCGGGTGCGGGCGCCTCGGCCGGAACCGGAGATGCCGCCCCGGTCTCCGTCGTGCCAGAGATCTTCTTGGAAGGGGGCCGGTTCCCCTCTGCGGTGCTCGTCGCGATGTTCGAGGAGTCCGGAGAGACGCGGGTCATCTTGACGAGGCGATCGAAGACGCTCCGGTTCCATCAAGGAGAGGTGAGCTTTCCAGGTGGCCGGTGCGATTCCGGTGAGAGCCCGGCGGAATGCGCGCTGCGTGAGGCGTACGAAGAGACGCAGCTCGACCCGGGCCTGGTGAGGGTCGCCGGCTATCTGAGCCCTCTTGCCACCTTCTCGTCTGAGTCGTTCATCACCCCGGTGGTAGGCGTGCTCGACGCCAAACCCGCGATGAAAGCCAGCCCCACAGAGGTCGATCGCGTCTTCGACGTCGAGCTCGCCGCGCTCGTGGTCGACGGCGTATTCCGCGAGGAGCGCTGGCGTTTCAGGGTGCCGGCGGACGGCGGCGCCCCTGTGCCGGCAGATGGCGCGGCCAGTGCGGTCGGCGTGCCCGGAGCGGGAAGCGCGGTCGGCGCCGGCGACGCGGACAGCGCGCCCGGAGCTCCCCCGTTGGCCGCAGACGGCTCGTTTCCTGTGTGGTTCTTCGAGCTGCCCGGAGACACCGTGTGGGGCGCGACGGCCAGGGTGCTGATGGAGGTGCTCCGAGCCGTGCTTCGTGTATGAGTGCTCGATGTATGAGGGCCCGATGTCTCCGGGCGGTAGGGTGAAGGACGCGATCAAGCGTGCGACGAGGAGGCGGCCGCATGGCTGAAATCGAGATCGGCATCTACAAGTCCGGCAGGCGCGCCTACGGGTTCGACGACATCGCGATAGTCCCGAGCCGCCGCACGCGCGATCCGGAGGACGTGGACATCTCGTGGGAGATCGACGCACACACTTTCGAGCTGCCGCTCATGGCTGCCGCGATGGACGGTGTCGTGAGCCCTCACACCGCGGTGCTCATCGGCAAGCTCGGCGGGCTTGCGGTGCTGAACCTCGAGGGACTCTGGACGCGCTACGAGGATCCGATCCCTCTGTTCGACGAGATCGCAGACCTTCCTGACGACAAGGCGACCGCCAGGATGCAGCAGATGTACGCAGAGCCGATCCGACCGGAGCTCGTGACCGCACGGATCAAGGAGATAAAAGCCGGCGGAGTGGTAGCGGCGGCTTCCGTCACCCCGCAACGCACCGCCGGGCTGTCTTCGGCGATCCTCGCCGGCGAGCTCGACGTGCTCGTCATTCAGGGCACCGTCGTGTCCGCAGAGCACGTCTCCAAGACGACCGAGCCGCTCAACTTGAAGCGCTTCATCCGTTCGTTCGACATCCCCGTGATCGTGGGCGGGTGCGCCTCGTACCAGGCGGCCCTCCACCTGATGCGCACCGGCGCGGTGGGTGTGCTCGTCGGGGTTGGTCCCGGCAACGCGTGCACGTCGAGGGGCGTTCTCGGAATCGGTGTGCCGCAGGCCACTGCGATAGCCGACGTGGCGGGCGCGCGCATGAGGCATCTCGACGAGACCGGGGTGTACGTGCACGTGATCGCTGACGGCGGGATCAGCCGCGGCGGCGACATCGCGAAGGCGATCACCTGTGGAGCCGACGCCGTCATGCTCGGCTCGCCGTTGTCGTCGGCCGAAGAGGCGCCGTGTCGCGGCAACCACTGGGGGATGGCGACGTTCCACCCGACGCTTCCACGCGGGACCCGGGTGCGCACGAGCGTGCGCGGGACGTTGGAGCAGATCCTCCTCGGGCCGGCGCACGAGAACGACGGTCGCATGAACCTGTTCGGCGCACTGCGGACCGCGATGGCCACGTGCGGCTACGCGTCGGTGAAGGAGTTCCAGAAGGCCGAGGTGATGGTCGCTCCAGCACTGCAGACAGAAGGCAAGGCACTCCAGCGCGCACAAGGCGTGGGGATGGGCCACTGACCGCCGACACGATCCTCGTCGTCGACTTCGGCGCGCAGTACTCGAGGCTGATCGCCAGGCGCGTCCGCGAGGCGCGGGTCTTCTCGGAGATCGTGCGCTACGACATTTCGACAGACGAACTTCTCGCCCGCAACCCGCGCGGAATCATCTTGTCCGGCGGGCCGGAATCCGTCTACAGCGACTGGGCGCCTTCCATCGACCCGGCGGTGTTCGAAGCGGGTGTGCCCATCCTCGGCATCTGTTACGGCGCGCAACTCATGACGCAGGCACTGGGCGGAAGCGTCGAGCGCACAGGGCGGGGCGAGTACGGCAGGACGACGCTCACGAGATCGGGTTCGTCGCCGCTGTTCTTAGACTGGCCGCCCGGTGCCACGAGCGACGTGTGGATGAGTCACGGGGACGCGATCACGTCTGCGCCCGCCGGTTTCGTCGCCACGGCCAGCACTTCCGACGCACCGGTCGCTGCGATGCACGACGCGGAAAAGCGTTTGTACGCAGTCCAATTCCACCCCGAGGTGGTTCACACCGAACGGGGCCAGAACCTTCTCGAGAGGTTCTTGTTCGACGTCTGTGCCGCACGTCCGACGTGGACGCACACCAACATCATCGAGACGTCGGTTGAAGAAGTACGGGCTCAGGTCGGCTCGCGTCACGTCCTTTGCGCGCTGTCAGGCGGAGTGGACTCGGCGGTGGCTGCGGCCCTCGTACACAAGGCGGTGGGCGACCAGCTCACTTGCGTTTTCGTCGACACCGGGCTGATGCGAGCGGGCGAGGCCGAGCAGGTGGAAGAGACGTTCAGGCGACAGTTCAACGTCGACCTCGTGCACGTGAAGGCGGCCGACCGCTTCTTCTCGGTGCTCGCCGGCGTGACCGACCCAGAAGAGAAGCGCAAGGCGATCGGCGAGACGTTCATCCGGATCTTCGAGGAGGTTGCGCGCGACATCGCCAGGGACGCGGACGGCGCCGAGCTTCTGGTCCAGGGCACGCTCTACCCCGACATCATCGAGTCCGGGACGGAGGACGCGGCGGTCATCAAGTCGCACCACAACGTCGGCGGCCTTCCAGAAGAGATGGCGTTCGATCTCGTCGAGCCCCTAAGGCTGCTGTTCAAGGACGAGGTGCGCGCAGTCGGCGAGGAGCTCGGTCTTCCCGAAGAAATTGTCTGGCGCCAGCCGTTTCCAGGGCCGGGTTTGGCGGTCCGGATCATCGGTGAGGCCACACGCGAGCGCGCGGAGATCCTTCGGGCGGCGGATGCGATCGTCGTGGAGGAAGTCAGACGCGCAGGGCTCTACAAGGAGCTCTGGCAGAGCTTCGCGGTGCTCCCGGCGGTGCGCACGGTCGGTGTGATGGGCGACGGCCGTACGTACGCGTACCCCGTGGTGATCCGGGCGGTCACCTCCGAGGACGCGATGACGGCCGACTGGGCGCGGCTGCCTTACGAGCTTCTCGAGAGGATGTCGACCCGCATCATCAACGAGGTCGAAGGGGTCAACCGGGTTGCATTCGACGTGACGTCGAAGCCTCCCGGGACAATCGAGTGGGAATGACCGACCCGCTGGACGACGAGGCCGCTCCACCCCGGCCTGCGCGCCCGGCTAAGGCGGCAGGCCGGCCCGATTCCGGACCGCACCGCGAGCGCCCGAAGTGGCTGCTCGACGAAGCTGGTCTCGCCGCCCTCTTAGACGGGCTGAACGAGCCGCAGCGCGAGGCGGTCTGCCACCCTGACGGTCCGCTCCTCGTCGTCGCAGGTGCGGGCTCCGGCAAGACCAGGGTGCTCACCCGACGGATCGCTTACCTGGTCGGATCGGGACGCGTCCCGCCGTGGCAGGTGCTCGCCATCACGTTCACCAACAAGGCCGCGGACGAGATGCGCCACCGGCTGAAGGATCTGCTGGGCGAGGTGGCGGACCGGATGTGGGTGTCGACGTTCCACTCGGCCTGCGTGCGCATCCTTCGTTCCCAGGCGGACCGGCTCGGTTACCGCAAGAGCTTCACCATCTATGACGACGCCGACAGCCGCCGACTGATCGAACAGGTCGAGCGCGACCTCGACATAGACACGAGACGGCTGTCGCCGAGGTCGGTCCAGGGCGCCATCTCGGCGGCGAAGTCGGAGCTGCTCGATTTCGAGACGTACAAGTCGAACGCGCAGACATTCATAGAACGGCGCGTCGGCGACGTATACGCCGAGTACCAGCAGCGTCTCCACGCTGCGTCCGCTATGGACTTCGACGACCTTCTCATGGTCACCGTCAACCTCTTCGATTCGTTCGAGGAGGTGCTGGCGGCCTACCGAAGCCGGTTCTTGCACATTCTCGTCGACGAATTCCAGGACACCAACAGGGCTCAGAACGAGCTGGTGCTGCGTCTCGCCGCAGAGCACAGGAACATCACTGTCGTCGGCGACGTCAACCAGTCGATCTACCGGTGGCGCGGGGCGGACATACGGAACCTCCTCGAGTTCGAACAGGCATTCCCCGACGCGGCCGTTGTCGCGCTCGAACAGAACTACCGGTCTACGAAGACAATTCTCGACGTTGCCAACGCAGTCATCGTCAACAACGTCTCGCGCGTGCCGAAGGACCTCTGGACCGACGTGGGCGAAGGCGACCCGGTCTGCCGCTACCGCGCGGAGGACGAGCGCGACGAGGCACTCTGGGTCGCGTCGGAGATCGGACGGCTCCACCGAGCCGAGGGGCTCCGCTACGGCGACGTGGCGGTGTTCTACCGGACCAACGCACAAAGCCGGGTGCTCGAAGAGGACCTGGTGCGCGCCGGTATCCCTTACAAGGTGGTCGGGGGGACCAGGTTCTACGACAGGCGCGAGATCCGCGACGTCCTGGCCTATCTGAAGGTGCTCCTCAATCCCGCCGACGAGGTGTCGGCGCGGCGGATCGTGAACGTGCCGAAGCGTGGGGTCGGCGATACGTCGGTCAACCGGATAGCGAACTGGGCCCGCGCCAACGGCCGTTCGTTCGGTGATGCGCTCTCGCAACCCGAGGCGGCGGGGCTATCTGGGAAGGCCGCAAAGGGCGTACGTTCGCTGGCTGCGCTGCTCGACGAATTGCGGTCGCTCGCCGCGTCGGGTTCCTCGCCTGCCTCGATCGTCGAGTCGGTGCTCGAACGGACGGGATACGGGAAGGAGCTGCGCGACGAGCACTCGATCGAGTCTGAAGGAAGGCTCGAGAACCTGACAGAGCTCCAGACCGTCGCCGCGGAATACGACACCCTCGATTCCTTCCTCGAGTCGGTCGCTCTCGTGTCGGACGCCGACGAGCTGGACGGCGACGGGACCCGGGTTTCGCTCATGACTCTTCACGTGGCGAAAGGCCTCGAGTTCCCAGCCGTTTTCCTCGTCGGAATGGAAGACGGGATATTCCCGCACTCGCGCTCCTTGGACGATCCCGCCAGCCTCGAAGAGGAGCGGAGGCTGTTCTACGTGGGAATCACCAGGGCCAGACGCTTCCTGTACCTGTCGCACGCGTGGAGCAGGACCGTGTTCGGATCGACGTCGCCCGCCATGGCGAGCCGGTTCCTGTCCGAGGTCCCCGACGAGCTGGTGCGCGACTCGGGAGTGTCGTTCATGCACCGTCCGGATCCAGCGCGCCTTCCAGGCGAGAGCGGTCGCAGCGATTCGGGAGCGTGGCGGACGCGCCGGCAGAGCGGACAGAACGGCGGGTCGACGCGAAACGCCCGTAGCAGGCTGCCCAAGATGGCGGAAGAACGGTTCTCGAAGGGTCGTTGATCCGATGAGCGACGTCTACACCCATGGGCACCACGAGTCCGTTCTGCGCAGCCACACGTGGCGCACCGCGGAGAACTCGGCGGGCTACCTGCTCGGTGAGCTCCGCCCCGGACTGGAGCTGCTCGACATCGGGTGTGGTCCGGGGACCATCACCCTCGACCTCGCCGATCGTGTCGCACCAGGACAGGTGGTCGGTATCGACCGCGAGGCTCAGATCGTCGAAGGGGCCGAGCGGCTGCGTACTGAGCGCGAGGTCGCAAACGCTCGCTTCGAGGTCGGTGACGTCTACGCGTTGGATATACCGGACGCATCGTTCGACATCGTCCACGCTCACCAGGTGATGCAGCACCTGACAGATCCCGTCTCGGCTCTCACGGAGATGAGACGGGTGCTTCGTCCCGGCGGTCAGGTTGCGGTTCGCGATTCGGACTACGGCGCCAAGATCTGGGCTCCCAAAGACGAGCGTCTCGACAGGTGGATGGCGCTCTACCACCAGGTCACGCGCGCGAACGGCGCCGAGGCCGACGCAGGCCGCTTCTTACCGGGGTGGGTTCGGTCTGCTGGGTTCTCCGACATCCGGGTGTCGAGCAGCACGTGGACGTTCGCCGACCCCGAGACGTGCAGATGGTGGGGGGAGCTGTGGGCCGATCGGGTCGAGCTCTCCTCGTTCGCAGAACAGGCCGTCGGCTACGGCTTCGCAGACAGCGAAGAGCTCGGTTCGATCGCAGATGCGTGGCGTCAGTGGTCGGTGGACCCCGGGGCCATGATCGTGATCATCGGGGTCGAGGTGCTGGCCCGCAAGTAGCGCTCGTGTGGGCTGGCCTGGGCGTACGCGCGTACACTCAGGACCCGATGAAGCGCCCTTATCGCGTGGTCGTGGCGAAGCCGGGGTTGGACGGCCATGACCGCGGAGCAAAGGTGATCGCCCGGGCGCTTCGCGACGCCGGTTTCGAGGTGATCTACACCGGCCTGCACCAGACGCCCGAACAGGTGGTGCAGGCAGTCGTCCAGGAGGACGCTGACGCGGTAGGTCTGTCCCTGCTGTCGGGAGCGCACCTGACTCTCGTCCCCAAGATTCTCGAGGGCCTTCGCTCGGCGGGGCTCGAAGGCACCCTGGTCGTCGTCGGAGGCATCATCCCGGACGACGACGTGCCCGTGCTGAAAGAGATGGGTGTCGCCGAGATCTTCACGCCTGGCGCCCCGCTCCCGCGTATCGCCGGGTGGCTGGCCGACGCCCTCGACGAGCGGGAAGGGGCCGCCTGAGGGGTGCACCAGAGGTCGGGTCCAGCCGTCGGGGGCCAGCGGTAGAACCTGCCCGTAGGGGTCGCGCCCGAAGTGTGCCTTTGGTCCTTCCTCGCCTAACGTCCCCTTCGTGACCTCGGGATACGACCCGGGCCGGGTGTCGCCCTGCATGTGACCCTGACCCTGGCCAGGCCTGACCGGAACGACGACTGCGGACCTCGACGCCCTCGTGACCCCGACTTTCTGGACCACCGGCGAGGCGAGTAGCAGTGACCATGACTAGAGAAAGAACCACGACGAGAGAAAGAAGAGGAAAGAGGAGCAAGTGGACCTACACGAGTACCAGGGAAAGCGATACTTCGCCCGGTTCGGTATACCGACGTCTCCTGGCGGGGTCGCCGACAACGTAGACGAGGCGCTCACGCAGGCCGAGGCCGCCGGTTACCCGGTCGTGTTGAAGGCCCAGGTCAAAGTCGGCGGCCGGGGGAAGGCAGGCGGGATCCAGATAGCCGCGAGCCCGGAAGAGGTCCGAAAGCACGCCAAGGCGATCTTCGGCATGCACATCAAGGGCCACCAGGTTCTCCGCCTCTGGATCGAGCATGCGTCCGACATAGCAGAGGAGTACTACGCGAGCTTCACCCTCGACAGGGCCGCCAAGCTCCATCTGTGCATGGTGTCCGCCAAAGGCGGAGTGGACATAGAAGAGGTCGCAGAGACAGACCCCGACGCAATCGTGCGGATGCACGTCGATCCCGTGGACGGAATGGATCTCGACCAGGCGGCCAAGATCGTCGCCGAAGCCGGGCTGAACGAGGCGGCTCGCTATCAGGCAGCCGAGATCCTCGTGAAGCTCTACGACTGTTACGTGAAGGGCGACTGCGATCTCGCCGAGATAAACCCGCTCATCCTCACGACCGACGGCAAGGTGCAAGCTCTGGACGCAAAGGTCACGCTCGACGACAACGCTTCGTACAGACATCCAGAGTGGGACGAGTTCGCAGGTACCGAGGTCACTGACGAGCGCGAGCTGCTCGCTCGCGAGAGGGGCCTGAACTACATAGGTCTTTCAGGAAACGTAGGCATCATCGCGAACGGCGCGGGTCTGGCGATGAGCACGCTCGACGTCGTCACGCAAGTGGGCGGGTCTGCTGCGAACTTCTTGGACATCGGCGGCGGAGCGAACGCTGACGTGATGGCCGCCGCCCTCGAGGTGATCAACTCCGACCGCAATGTTCGGTCGATCTTCGTGAACATCTTCGGGGGCATCACCGCGTCGACGAGGTCGCCAATGGGATTCTGGAGGCGCTCAGCCGCGTCGACATCCGGGCTCCGATCGCGCTCCGGCTGGATGGCACCAACGCAGAAGAGGGTCGCCGGATCCTCGCCCCTCATCTCTCTCCCACGCTCGTCGCAGAGCAGACCATGCTGGACGGAGCGTGCCGAGCCGTCGCCCTTGCAGGAGAACTCGCGTGAGCATCTTCGTAGACGAGACGACCACAGTCGTCGTACAGGGACTGACAGGAGGCCAAGGGAGGTTCCACGGGCTGCGCAACAAGCAGTACGGGACCAAGGTCGTAGCCGGGGTCACACCAGGGAAGGGTGGCACCGACGTCGAGGGCATCCCTGTGTTCGACACCATGGGGGAGGCTGTCGCGCACACCGACGCAGTGGCGTCGTTCGTGGTCGTGCCGCCCAAGGCGGCGAGCGCCGCGATCCTCGAGGCCGCCGAAGCGGGGATCCGGTTCATCGTGTGCATCACCGAGGGCATCCCGGCTCAGGACGAGGCTCTGTTCTTCAACATCCTGAAGCGCAATCACCCGAGAACTCGGCTTCTCGGGCCGAACTGCCCTGGGATCATCTCGCCAGGGAAGTGCAACATCGGGATCACCTCAGGCGACATCGCGCTCCCCGGTGGGCCCGTCGGGATCGTCAGCAGGTCGGGCACTCTCACCTATCAGGCCCTTCACGAGCTGTCCCAGAAGAACGTGGGCCAGACAACCTGTGTAGGTATAGGCGGGGACCCTGTCCCCGGTACCAACTTCATCGATTGCCTCGAGGCTTTCGAGCAGGACCCCGACACCAAGGCCGTCATGATGATCGGCGAGATCGGCGGTTCAGAAGAGGAGCGGGCGGCCGAGTTCATCGACCGCAACGTCTCCAAGCCGGTGGTCGCTTACGTCGCAGGAGTGACTGCGCCGCCTGGCAGGAAGATGGGCCATGCCGGGGCGATCATCTCTGGGTCCAAGGGCACCGCGCAGGCCAAGATGGAGGCGCTCGCGGCAGCCGGCGTGAATGTCGCTCAGAATCCGACAGAGGCCGCCGAGATCATGGTGGAGATCGTCCGTCAGCTGGGCTGATCACCGGCCCGTGCCCTGGCTCGCCCAAGTGCTTGACCGCTCAGTCTTGCGGTCCAGTACCAGCGGCTGCGCCCGATACGCCCGCTGGTAGCGTCGCCAGTAATGCGTCTTGGCATGCTCGTATCCGGCACGGGGACCATCCTCGAAGCCGTCCTGGACGATGGCCTGCCGGTCGTCGTGGTGCTTGCGGATCGGCCCTGTCGTGCGCTCGACATCGCAGAACGGGCGTCGGTGCCGACGGTGCTCGTGGACCGGTCGGAATGGGGCGGATACGGCGCCGACTTCGATCGCGACGGGTACACGAGAGCGGTCACCGAAGCACTGCAGTCGCACCAGGTCGAGCTGGTAGCGATGGCGGGATTCGGGACGGTTCTCGATCAGCCCGTCCACGACGCCTACCCGATGCGGATCCTCAACACGCACCCGGCGCTGCTTCCCAGGTTCCCAGGCTGGCACGCCGTAAAGGAGGCGCTCGATGCCGGCGTGAGCGAGACGGGATGCACTGTGCACTATGCCGTGCTCGCAATGGACGCAGGCCCGGTCGTCGCCCAGCAGGCGGTCGCTGTCCTGCCCGGCGACACCGAGCAAACCCTTCACGAACGGATCAAGGACGTGGAGCGCCGGCTCTACCCATCAGCGATCCGGAAGGTGGTGTGCGAACTGGATGAGCATCTGAAGGAGGCGGCCCTGTGAGAGCACTCTTGTCGGTCTACGACAAGACGGGCGTCGTCGAGCTGGCCACCGGATTGTCCGAGCTCGGGTGGGAGCTCATCTCGTCCGGTGGAACAGCGCGAGCTCTAGCGGAAGCCGGACTACCGGTAGTCACGGTCGCCGAAGTGACCGGTTACCCCGAAATGCTCGGTCACAGGGTCGTGACTCTGCACCCTGCGATCCACGGAGGCATCCTGGCCGATCGTGACGTTCCGGAGCACAACCGCGACCTCGAGTCCAACAAGATCGAGCCGATCGATCTCGTCGTCTCGAACCTCTATCCGTTCGGCAAAGACCCTTCGATCGAGATGATCGACATAGGTGGACCGGCGATGGTCCGGGCGGCGGCGAAGAACCACGCGCACGTCGGGGTTGTCGTAGACCCGGCCGACTATGGACCGGTGTTGGAGGAGTTGCGCTCGAACGGGCGCCTCGACGGCGAGACACGTCGCGCTCTTGCCCGCAAGGCCTTCGCCCACACCGCTGCTTACGACGCGGCGATCGTCGGCTGGTTCGACGGGGACGAGCTTTTACCTCCTACGTTGCACCTCGCTCTCGAACGGACGGGACAAACGCTGCGGTACGGGGAGAACCCTCACCAGAGGGCCGCGTTATACCGACCGATGCCCGGTTCAGAAGCCGGATCCAAAGGCCTCTCCGGCGAACCTCCTTGGTGGGACGAGGCGGTATTGAGGAGCGGGATCGCGCTTTCCTACCTCAACATCTACGACGCCGATGCGGCGATGCGGATCGTGTTCGACCTGGGCGACGGCCCGGCGGCGGTCATCGTCAAGCACGCCAATCCGTGTGGGGTCGCAGTCTCGTCTGAGATCGAGACCGCGTACCAGCTGGCTCTCGAGTGTGACGAGCGCTCCGCGTTCGGGGGAGTGGTCGCGCTCAACCGCATCGTCGACAAAGCGACCGCCGCACGAATGGTCGCCGGGCCTCAGGCCGACGTGGTGATCGCCCCGGGTTACGAAGACGGTGTCGTCGAGATGCTCGCAACGCGGCGCAAGAACACACGCGTCATCGAATCGCCGCAACCGGCGCGCCCTGCTCTCGATCTCCGCCAACTCGGGGGCGGCTTCCTCGCCCAACAGGCTCCTTATTTCGCCGCCGGGCGCGACCAATGGAGAGTCGTCACCAAGGCAGCACCCACCGAGGAACAATGGCTCGACACCGAGCTCGCCTGGCGGGTGTGCGGGCACGTCAAGTCGAACGCCATCGTGCTCGTTCGAAACGGCCAGGCGGTCGGGATCGGGGCCGGACAACAGAATCGTGTCGAGGCGGGCGAGATCGCAGCGAAGAAGGCCGCAGGACGCGCCCGCGGAGGCGTGTGCGCGAGCGACGCCTTCTACCCGTTCCCAGACGGAGTGGAGGCGGCGGCCGATGCCGGTGTCGCGGTCGTGGTGCAACCAGGTGGATCGGTAAGAGACGACGAGATCATCGCCACCGCCAACAGGCTCGGTCTTGCCATGGTCTTCACTGGCGAACGCCACTTCCTTCATTGACGCGAGGAAGTCGCAGAGATTCACTGCGGAGGAAGTCGCGCCCGAGGCGTTTGGAGCGAAGGTGCTGAGGCACCGGAGGTAAACGGATGACTGCTCGAGTGCTCGACGGCGAGGCCGTCGCGGCCAGGATACGAACCGATGTCGCAGAACGAGTGCGCCGTCTTAGAGACGCGGGCACAGTGCCGGGTCTCGGGACGATCCTTGTCGGGGACGACCCGCCGAGCGCGCGCTACGTGGCCCTCAAGCACGCCGACAGCGCAGAAGTAGGCATCGACTCGTTCCACGAGCAGCTCCCGGCGGACATAACGCAGGCCGAGCTCCACAGAGTGATCGTCCGTTTCAACGAGGACCCCGCGGTTCACTCCATCCTCCTGCAACTCCCTCTTCCTTCCGGTTTGGACGAGGAACAAGCCCTTCTTCTCATCGACCCCGCGAAGGATGTGGACGGCATTCATCCGGTGAACTTGGGACGGCTGGTCATGGGCCGACCCGGGCCTTTGTCGTGCACACCTGCGGGCATTGTGGAGCTCCTCAGCGCCTACGACGTGCCGGTAGAAGGTCGCCACGCCGTCGTGATCGGTCGCGGGCTCACCATCGGCCGCCCTTTGGCCCTGTTGCTTGCGCTCAAGCGGCCAGGATGCAACGCCGCCGTAACGGTGGTGCACACCGGGGTACCCGACATCGCGCCGTACGTAAGGCAAGCAGACATCGTCGTGGCGGCAGCGGGCTCGCCGCGAATCGTGACTCCCGACATGGTGAAGCCGGGAGCGGCCGTGGTCGCCGCTGGTACGACGTTCGAAGGCAAGAAGGTGATATCGGACGTCGACGAAGGCGTGGCCGAGGTGGCCGGATGGCTGAGTCCCCGTTTGGGCGGCGTGGGCCCCATGACACGGGCGATGCTGCTTCAAAACGCCGTGGCAGCGGCCGAGAAGGCCGCCTAGAACAGGGCCGAGAAGGCCGCCTAGAAGGAGCCCTTCAGGCCCGAGGGTAGGCTTCTGCAGCTATGACGCTCATCTCGGACCTGCTCACGAAAGGCCCGACCTTCTCGTTCGAGTTCTTCCCGCCGAAGAACGACACGGAGCAGGCCACGCTCGTTCGCACGCTTCGTGACCTGGAGCCGCTGTCGCCGTCGTTCGTATCGGTCACCTACCGAGGTGGCCGCGAATCCCGGCAACGGACGTTCGACCTCGTGACCGGGATGTTGCGCACCACGACGCTCACCCCGATGGCGCACCTGATCTGCGTAGCTCACACGCGCCTCGAGCTCGCCGAGATCCTCGTTGCGTACCGCAAGGCAGGAGTTCAAAACCTGATGGCTCTGGGGGGAGATCCTCCCGAGGATCCCGCATACGGAGAAGGCGATCTTGCTCACGCTTCGGAACTCGTGGAGCTCGCCCACGCGATCGGGGGTTGGTCGATAGGTGTCGCCGCTCATCCCGCCGGGCACCCCATGTCCAGGGATCTCGCAAGCGACCGCAAGTACCTTGCCGCGAAGCTCAAACTTGCGCACTTCGCAGTGACGCAGTTCTTCTTCGAGGCCGACGAATACCTGCGCCTCGTCGACGACCTTTCGGCTCTCCAGGTCGACAAGCCGGTACTTCCGGGGATCATGCCGGTGACGAGCCTCAGCGCGATACCGCGCATGGCACAGATGGGAGCGGCAGTACCCGCATGGGCGGTGGATCGTCTCGAGGCGGCCGGCCGAGACGGTCCCGACCAGGTGCGCCAAGCCGGCATCGAGATGGCCACAGAGCTTTGCGGCCGCCTCCTCGAAGCGAGTGCACCCGGACTCCACTTCTACACACTCAACCGCTCGAACGCGACCCGCGAGATCTACGACGCCTTGGGCCTGGCGAGCGACTGAGTGGCGGTGGCGCAGGCGACAACCTCAGCGAACCCGTGACCGTTACCGCTCCGCATGCAACGAGCGTTTCGGGCGGGTCGGCCGAGCCGGTCATACGCACCGCGAATCTGACGAAGATCTACAAGGGAACCGACTTCCGTGCGGTAGACGAGCTGAACTTGTCGGTCGACGGCGGTGAGATATTCGGGCTCCTCGGTCCGAACGGCGCAGGCAAGACCACGACGGCAGGAATGCTGACGACGCGCGTCATCCCGACGTCGGGTAACGCCTACGTAGCCGGTATCGATGTTGTTGCCCACCCGGTCACCGTCAAGCAGCTGATCGGGACCGTTTCACAGACCAACACCTTGGATCGGCAGTTGAACGTCTGGGAGAACCTCTATTTCCACGGCCGGCTCTTCGGGATCGGCGCTGCAGAGTCACGTAGAACTGCCGACGAGCTTCTCGAGAAGTTCCAGCTCACGAAGTTCGCCAAGGCCTCGGTTTACGCATTGTCGGGCGGGATGGCGCAACGCCTCATGGTCGCGCGCTCGATATTCCACCGACCCGCCGTGCTGTTCATGGACGAGCCGACGGCCGGCCTGGATCCCCAAGGCAGGCTTGCGTTGTGGGACATCCTGCGCGAGTTGAATGCGGACGGTCAGACGATCCTTCTCACCACTCACTACATGGAAGAGGCCGACAGGCTCTGCCACCGAGTGGCGATCATGGATCATGGAAAGATCCTCGCCCTCGACACGCCGGCCGGCCTGAAACAAGGGATCGGGGCAGACACCATCGTCACGGTGAAGGCCGCGGGAGATCAGAAGCGATTGACTGAAATCCTCGAACGCGATCTCGACGGCGTCAAACGGGTTCGCGAAACCGAGGATGCTCTGGAGTTCCACGTGAGGGGTGGCCAAAGACTTCTGGCGCGGGTGATCGCAGTCGCAGAAGGTGCCGGATTCGAGGTCGCGGACCTTTCCGTCGCGGAGCCGAGCCTCGAGACGGTGTTCATCTCGCTGACGGGTAGGGAGTTGCGCGACTGATGGTCACGACAAAGCCCGGGACCGCAGTTCACGCCCCGATAACCGCAAGACCGACGCGGTCGAACCTCGCGACAAGCCTGACGTCGATGCGTGCGCTCATGCTTCGCGATCTGGTGGTCCTTCGGAAGAACTTCGTCGAGTTCGTGATCCGTACCCTCGTACAGCCGTTCTTGCTCTGCTTCGTCTTCCTCTTCGTTTTCCCGAAGATCGGGCAAGCCGTCGGTGGAAGTAGCGCCGGAGGAGGGGCAGCAGGAAAGACCGAGACGGCCTTTGCAACGGTGCTCGTACCCGGGGTCGTCGGTATATCGATCATGTTCCAGGGTGTCCAGTCTGTGGCGCTGCAGATGGCCCAGGAGTTCGGTTTCACCCGCGAGATCGAGGACAGGGTTCAAGCCCCGTGTCCCATCTGGCTCGTGGCGATATCCAAGGTCCTCTCCGGGGCGATCCAGGGCATCATCTCGGCGATCATCGTGCTACCGATCGCGTCGGTCGTTCACGCCGCACGTGTGAACGCGCTGATCAACGAGCACTGGCTGATCGTCTTGACCGTCGTGCCGTTGTCGTGCATCGCGATGGCTGCGCTGGGACTGCTGTTGGGGACGAGCTTCGAGCCGCGCAACATCGGACTGATGTTCGGATTCGTGGTCCTCCCGATCACGTTCCTGGGCGGTACCTACTACGAATGGACCAGACTTGCCGCCGTCAAGATCGGTGGTTGGCACTGGTTGCAGACGGTTGTTCTCGTGAATCCCCTCATCTACGTGAACGAAGGTATGCGTGCTGCGTTCACTGATGCTCCGCATATCCATCTGTACATCATCTATCCGGTCCTGATCGGGTTCAGCGCCCTATTTCTGGCCATAGGGTTGCGAAACTTCGAGCGTAAGGTGCTCTCGTGAGCCCAGACGTTGACGTCGTGGTCGTCGGCGCCGGCTTCGCCGGGCTAATGGCTGCCCGCGAGCTCAAGGCGTCCGGGCTGAGCGTTGCCATACTCGAGGCACGCGATCGGGTGGGCGGGAGAGTTAAGAACGATGCCACGTCTGACGGAACGGTCGTCGAGCTCGGCGGTCAGTGGATAGGCCCGACGCAAGATCGGGTGATTGCGCTCGCAGACGAACTCGGCCTGGAGCGGTTTCCCACGTACAACACCGGAGAGAATCTGGTTCACGACGGCAAGAGGTTGCGCCGATACAGAGGAGCGATCCCGAGGCTGAGCCCTGCAGTACTTGCCGACATCGGCCAAGCGCAACTCCGCTTGGACAGGATGGCAAAACGTGTACCGCTCGACGAACCATGGAAAGCCCGCAGGGCAAAAAGCTGGGACGGCCAGACCGTCGAGAGCTGGGTCCGACGCAACGTCCGTACGCGTCTTGCGCGCGAGATGCTGCGCCTAGGCGTGCGCGGAGTGTTCGCTGCCGAGACGGCGGATCTCTCACTGCTCCACTTTCTTTTCTACAGCCACTCGGGTGGTTTCCTCGACAGCCTGTTCAACGTGAAAGAGGGTGCTCAGGAGCAGCGCGTTGTGGGCGGGACTCAGCTCATTGCCGACCGGATGGCCGACGAACTCGGCGACGCGGTGTACCTGTCCACCCCGGTACGCCAAGTGTCGCAGCGGGTAGACGACCCTGTGATCGTGGTTGTGACAGGCGCAGGTGAAAACCCTTCGATCAGCGCACGGCGGGTGGTCTTGGCGATCCCGCCGGTACTCGCCGGTCGTATCGACTTCGAGCCCGCAATGCCACCGTGGCGTGACCAGCTGACCCAAAGGATGCCGATGGGTTCGGTGATCAAGTGCATGGCCGTCTACGACGAGCCATTCTGGCGCTCCGACGGGTTGACCGGCCAGATGACGGACGTAACGGGTCCCGCGGAGCTGACCTTCGACAACTCGCCACCGTCGGGTCGGCCCGGCATCTTGCTCGCATTCGTTGAGGGTTCGCACGCGCGGCGAGCTCTCTCGCCAAACCGCCGACGAACGGCGCAAAGCGGTCGTCTCGTGCATTGCGAGATGTTTCGGGCCGAAAGCCGAGCACCCGAACGAGTTCTTGGAGCTCGATTGGTCGGCTGAGCGCTACAGCGGCGGTTGTTACGGGGCGCTTCTGGCCCCTGGTGTGCTCGGGGCCTACGGACCCGGGCTGAGGGAGCCTTGTGGCTCGATCCATTTTGCGGGAACCGAGACAGCTGCGGTGTGGGCCGGGTACATGGATGGCGCCATCCGGTCCGGCGAGCGTGTCGCAAGGGAGATCACTTCGGTCCTGGCCGGCTGATCAACATCGGGGTGACGCCCGCACGCTCCAAGTCAGGCGCGAAGCACTCGGCCCGGTCGGGCGTCGAGGCCCTCTGGAACCGGATTGCCGTCCTGTCGAATCGGGACCCCGTTCACGAGGACATGGGCAACGCCTACCGGAGCGTCTGCGGTCAACCTCTCGCCGTTGGCCGGGAAGTCGTAGACCCGGCGCAGGGGTCCCGGTGAGATAGTCGCAGGATCGAAGACGCAGATGTCTGCGGCTTTCCCTACCTCGATCGAGCCGCGGTCGGAGAATCCGTAGACGGCTGCAGGCTCTGCCGTGAGCTTGTGCACAGCTCGCTCGAGGCTCATAACACCGCGATCGCGCACCCAGGTGCCGAGAAGATCGGTGGCGAAGCACGCGTCGCAGAGTTGCGACACGTGCGCACCCGAATCCGCCAGCCCGAGCAGCACGTTGTCACGCGGCAGCAGCCAGGCGATCCCCTCCTCGTCGTCGTTGGCGACGACCGACCAGAAGCGCGTCTTCAGATCGTCCTCCAGCGAGATGTCGAGCATCACGTCGAGCGCAGTGCATCCTCGTTCAGCAGCGAGATCGAGGACCTGGCGTTCTGCCAGTTCGGGATGGTTCGGCGACTCCGCAACCGAAACGGCCTGGAAGTTGAACGGCAGGCCACCGGCTGCACCTGACAGCTCCTCCCAGGCGGATGCACGCCAAGCGGGGTCCCGGTAGGCGGCCAGTCGCTGCTCGTGGGAGTGGCCCATGATGTCCGCGAAGCTCCGTCGGGCGTTCAGGGTGAACGGTTCGGCAAGATTCATCTGGAACACGAGTCGCCGGCACGAGACCTGGGGCCACACCTCAATTCCCCGGGACCGTGCGGCGTCGTGCTCCTCGATCACCTTCAGGTGGTACGGGTAGTTCTTGACAGTGAGAAGTGCAGTCCACGTGACGGGACGCCCGCAGTGCTGTTGGAGGTCGAAGACGTCCTTGTTGTGGAGGACTCCGCCGGGAAGCAGCGCAACGACTCCACGACCGGACTCGCGCACCGGATCGAGCAGGGCTCGAAGCTCCTCGATGTCCGCCACCCGCGAAGGCACCGGTCGGCCGCCGTCTCCGTTGTGGGTCGGCGATGCGCTAGTGGCGAAGCCTGTCGCGCCACCGGCCATCGCCTGCGCGACGACTTGTTGCATGCGGCTCAACTCTTGGTCGGTCGCCGCCCGCTCGTAGGCCTCGTCGCCCATCACGTAAATGCGAACCGCCGTGTGACCGACGTAGCAGGCGTAGTTGAGCGCGACACCGCTTCTCGATACGGCGTCGAGATACTCCGGGAAGGTCTCGAATTCGTCCCAAGGCACGCCTACCGACAGCGTGTCGAAGCTCATGTCCTCCACGTGTTGGAGCGTCCGGGCGATGAGTGCCACGTCCTCCGAACGCACGGGCGCGATCGAGAATCCGCAGTTGCCGGCTACCACCGTGGTCACCCCGTGGAACGCTGACGGGGTCAACCAAGCGTCCCAGAAGACCTGTGCGTCGTAGTGAGTGTGGATGTCGATGAAGCCCGGGGTGACGACCAGGCCCGAGGCGTCGAGCTCACGCGACCCGTAAGGTCTGGCCCGACCTCAGCGATCCGCCCGTGATCGACGGCGACATCGGCCCGACGGCCAGGGCTTCCGGATCCGTCGACGACCGTGCCTCCACGGATGACGATCTCTGCGTCCATTCCGACCTCCTTGCGGCGTTCCACATCCCCGGGGCTCCGGAAACCTGGGCTTGCGAACCCGGGCTCTGCGAACCCGGGGCGCCGTCGGCGGTCCACGCTATTTGATCCTGTGACGCCATCACGGGTCGGTGCCGATCATCCCGGCCACGGGGACACGCCCTCCCCGGTAGTACTAGAAGAGTGAGTGTCGTCGTCCAATGGCAGCCGTCACTGTTCGGGTCAGGAAGCGCAGAGGTAGACGATTCCTTTGCGGAGATCACGAGAACCTGGCTCGACAAAGTTTCGTGGGTCGACCATTGCCCCGGATGGCTACGAGGTTCTGATGGTGCTTTCGCGGAATTGGCTCGCGACGTCACGTGGGATCAGAGGACCCGCTGGATGTACGACCGTCACGTCAACGAGCCTCGGCTCACGGCATGGCAAAGCGTCAACGTCGCCAACCCGCTCCGGCAATCCTTCCTCGAAGATGCCCGTGCCGTCTTGTCAAGGCGCTACGAGGTCGAATTCGACTCGGTCAGCATCAACTTGTACCGCGACGGAGCCGACAGCGTCGCCTGGCACCGTGACCGCATCCCCAAGGAGATCGTCGACCCGGTCGTGGCGCTCGTCTCGGTGGGACAACCACGGAAGTTCCTCCTCCGGCCCTTTGGTGGCGGAAGCTCACGCGCTTTCAAGCTCGGGCACGGAGACCTCTTCGTCACCGGTGGCCAGACCCAAAGGCGCTACGAGCACAGCGTCCCGAAGGTGGCGAGCTCGGGACCGAGGATCAGCCTCGCGTTCCGCCACGGCGTCAACGAAAGAAAGCCACAGACCTAGATCGGGGCGACCCTCTCGCCGGATGCGACAAACTGTTGCGGTGCTGGAATGGGAACAGACGACAATTGATGCTCGCGATCCAAAGGCCCTAGGGCAGTGGTGGGCTACGGCCCTACGTTGGATCGTCGTCAACGATGCGCCCGACGAGTTCGAGATCCGCGCCGACGTGGACCGGCTGCCGGGGATCCTGTTCGAGCCCGTCACCGACGCGAAGCGAGGAAAGAATCGCCTCCATTTCGATTTTCGACCTGACGACCAGGAAGCTGAGGTCGCACGCTTGACGGCACTCGGCGCCAAGGCGGTCGACATCGGTCAGGGTGACCAGACGTGGGTCGTGCTCGCCGATCCGGAGGGTAACGAGTTCTGTGTACTGCGCGCGACGGAAGAGCGTTAAAGGCGGTCGCCAACGGGCTTCAAGGGAGCTGCGCGCCGTCAGAACCACTCCAGCGCCTTGGCGCTGAAGCTCTTGATTTCCTCGGATGTGGCGTCTCGCCCTTGCCCCGAGCGCCAGGAGCCCTTATCTCGAACGCAGACGGTCAACTCGGGCGCCTCAATCCATAAGCACCGAATCGCTGTCACGGTCCCCGGCTGTTGCGAGCTCGCGTGAAGCTCGCGGGCAAGCTGACGATACTGGTCGCCCTCAGTCAAGATGGTCGCCGTCGAGGACAACCTCACAGTGTCCGACCGCCGCTCGCCCTCGGCACCGGGAGAGTAGCGGAAGCGCACATACTTATCGCCCGCAGAGTCCTCCTCGAACCGAGTGTTGGTCAGCTGACCGGCGATGATCGTCGAGGTGAAGTCATACGGATGATCATGAACGGGCGGCTCGCCGACGCAGCGGCTCGGGTCCCAGATGTGGAGTCGGTACTCCCGCCGGTCGTCAAGGCGCAGACCCATGAGCCCGATGTCCTGCATCCTCCAGGGGAAGTCCTCGGCGTGTTGGAGCATCGTTAGAACCAGGGCCTTGCTCAGCGCCTCGCTCATCCCGACCTCTCCTCGCCACCTCCGGGCGACCTGCCCAAATCCCTTAAATCACATCACTGTGATTTGTCGGGGTCAAGCGCGCCGACTGACCCTTGTCAACGCCGGGTTGGTTGAGCGCTACAAAGGTTCCTTGGCCGACCACAGTTGAAAAGCGCGAGGACGGGCGATGAGCGTCGTCGCATCATCAGTGAACTATCTCAGGCTGGCCAGGGCGGCGTTGAGCTCGGCGGAAGTGGCCAGGTCCTCGTCGAGGATTGCCTCCCCAATCGCGGCCATCATGAACTCGTCGGCCGTCACGCATGTTCGCATATGGTGGGCAAGTCGGTTTCGGCAAACTCGAAGGGGGAGGCTGATGCGACACACCAGGTCTTCGGCCCTGATCGGCGCGCTGTCGCTGATCGGTGGAGTGGTGGTCCTGAACGAACCGACGATTCCATCCGCCGCTGCGGTTGTCGGATCCAGCAACCATGGGGGGGTCATATCCATCTACACCGGCTCGGGCATAGACGGGCCGCAGGACATCACCGTCGGTCCCGATGGCGCGATGTGGTTCACCAACGAGTACAACAACTCGATCGGGCGGATCACGACTGCAGGAACGGTGTCCAAGTTCACGGATTCCACCATCGACGCTCCGGTCGGGATCACGTCGGGACCTGACGGGGCTTTGTGGTTCACGAATTCTGGCAACAACTCGATTGGCCGGATAACCACTTCTGGAGCGGTGTTCGACTACACAGGCATAGGGATCGATGTTCCGCAGGACATCACCGTTGGTCCCGACGGCGCACTCTGGTTTACAAATTTCTCCAACGATTCGATTGGGCGGATCACGACTGCAGGAACGGTGTCCAACTACACCGGTGCGGGCGTCTCGGCGCCTTGGGACATCACAAACGGTCCCGACGGTGCGCTTTGGTTCACGAACCAGGACAACAATTCGATCGGGCGGATCACGACTGCAGGGACGGTGTCCAACTACACGAATCCGGATATTGACAACCCTCATGGCATCACGACTGGACCCGACGGTGCGTTGTGGTTCACAAACGTTCTCGACAGAACGATTGGACGGATAACGACGTCTGGCGTCGTGTCCACCTACGCCGCTGGGGGAGGACCGGCGGAGATTACCGTCGGCCCCGATGGCGCTCTGTGGTTTGCGAACGTCAACGGAGGCTCTATCGGGCGAATCACGGCGGACGGCGTGACGTCCAAGTACAAAGATGCAACCTCGGACAGGCCGTGGGGTATCACCGCGGGCCCAGATGGCGCACTTTGGTTCACCAACTGGATCGGTAACTCGATCGGGCGGATTACGGCGGTGCCAAGTGTCTCCGTGTCGCCGTCATCGGGTATTCCGGGCGTCTCTGTCGTTGTTAGCGGAGAGGGCTACGCACCCGGAGAACAGGTAAACGCCATTTACAAGACTGGGCTTGCAAGCCCCTCAACCGTCGCTATCTGCAGCGCCAGCGCCAACCCCGACGGCACGTTCAGCTGTGGCGGAAGCATTCCGACATCGACCGCTGGAGCTGCGGGCGACCACAAGATCAAGGCGAAAGGGATGACGTCTCGCGTAATCGCGAGCACGACGTTCACACTCACACCGATGCCCGGTGCGCCGTTGAGCCCATCCTCTGCGATTCATTCACCAGCGAAGCACGTGAGCGAAAGGGTGTTGTCGTCAGGATCCTTGAACCAGGCAACCTGATCCCCGCTGGGCAACGTCCAGACTCCATTTGCATCTTGTTCCATGCCGTCATAATGAATGAAGGTGACTCCTCGGCTTACGAGGATCTCAATCGCGCTGCCGATGTCAGGTACCTGCCATCCGGCAACTGTGAAGGGTTGCGGCCGAAGGTCGTTCACCTGCGTCAGCCGCACGGCCATCCCACCCGCGTCCAGCACCAACGCAAACGGAGTCTCCTCCTTCGCCAAGAGCCCGAGTACGTCGACGTAAAAGGAGCGAGCCCGACCCAGATCGCTTACGGGAATGAACACCATCAGCGACGCACCCTCGAGCACGCTCAGTACCGTACTTCGCCACCCTGGACCGGGTGACACACCGGGTGCTATTCGTACGGTCCGAGGGTGCCACGTGCTCATAGGCCCGGACTAGTTTGACTCACCGGATCAAACGGAAGTGGGTGCAGAAATGGGTGGAGAGATGAGTGCGTCGCTCAAGAGCATAGGTGCGATTACCTTGTTCGTCGAAGATCCACAACGCGGTGAAATCGTTCTACCGAGACGTCTTCAACGTGCCGGTGATCTTTGAAGACGACGAGTCCGCGGTGGTCGAATTCGACAACACGATCATCAATCTGCTCGAGGTGTCAGCGGCACGCGAGCTCATCGAGCCCGGCGATGTCGCCGTCGGCGGTGCGGGTTCACGGTCCCAATTCACCATCTGGGTAGATGAAGTGGACGGCGTATGCGCGGACCTACAGGCTCGTGGAGTCGGACTGCTCAACGGTCCGATTGACAGAGCATGGGGACAACGCACCGCAAGCTTTACGGATCCTGACGGCCATATCTGGGAGATCGCTCAGAAGCTGTCCACTCCAGACGCCTCGTAACGACCTGTTTCCCGTTCCAAAGAAGCGAAATGGTGTACCGCTCGAAAACGGGTTGAACGCACCTGGCGGGCAGTCGCCCGCCCGTGATTTGGGGGAGCCCGGGCGCGCTCCAACCAATGAGGAGCGCTCTCTGCAGATGAGGTTCAGATGATTCAGATGTCGTGCACTAACAACAACTTATCCCGCACGTGAATCGCGGGAAAGTGTCTCACTCCGGACTCTCTTGACGGGCTCTCTTGACCCGCCTGCACGCCGGGCCAAGAATCGGCTCATGTCGAGCGCCGAGATAGATGCGTACCTGGCAGACCTGGAAGAGCCGAAGCGCTCAACGCTGAAGGAGCTGCGACGAATGATCCTCGAGGTGGTCCCCGATGCGGAGGAGGGAATCTCGTATCGACTCCCCGCTTTCAGGCTTCAGGGCAAGGTGGTCGCCGGATTCGCCGCATTCAAGAACCACCTCAGCTATCTGCCTCACAGCGGTTCGGTCTTTCGTGAGCTCAAGGAGGAAGTTGCTCCGTACCAGACATCGACTGGGGCGCTTCAATTCGCTGTCGACAAACCGCTGCCCAAATCTCTCGTCGAGAAGCTAGTTCGTGTTCGTATCTCGCAAGCTTTCCCCGACTAGGGGCCAACGACCCGGCCGAACGGCCCGATTAGTGGTCCCCGCAGACCAGTAGGCTGCCGTTTCGTGCCAGAACGCGTAACCATGCAACCCGGGGGAACGCTCGTCGTTCCCGACGAACCGATCATCCCTTTCATCGAAGGTGACGGGATCGGGGTCGATATTTGGCCGGCCGCCAAGCTCGTGCTCGACGCCGCTGCGGCCAAGCACGACAAGAGAGTCGAGTGGAAAGAGGTCCTCGCGGGCGAGAAGGCTTTCAACGCAACAGGTAACTGGTTGCCGGACGAGACGGTCGAGGCCTTCCGGGAGCACCTGATCGGGATCAAGGGTCCGCTCACCACTCCGATCGGCGGTGGGATCCGCTCCTTGAACGTGGCGCTCCGTCAATTGCTCGATCTCTACGTCTGTCTCCGGCCGGTGCGGTGGTTCACAGGCGTGCCGTCGCCTGTTCGCCATCCCGAGTTGGTCGACATGGTGATCTTCAGGGAGAACACCGAGGACGTCTACGCCGGCATGGAGGTGCAGGCTGGCACCCCGGCGGCCGTCGAGCTCGCGGCGTTCCTGGAGCAGAAATTCGGCTGGAAGCTCAAAGAGCACACTGGAATCGGGATAAAGCCGATCTCCGAGGAAGGCTCGAAGAGGCTCATCCGCGCCACGATCCGTTACGCGCTCGACCACGGTCGCAAGAGCGTGACGATGGTCCACAAGGGCAACATCCAGAAGTTCACCGAGGGTGCGTTCAGGGCCTGGGGCTACGAGCTGGTGAAGGACGAATTCTCCAGACGTGGCGATCTCCTGGGACGACAGCGGCGGCAAGCCCGGTGACAAGCTGCTCGTAAAGGACGCGATCGCAGACATCACCCTCCAGCAGGTGCTCACGCGGCCCGACGAGTTCGACGTCATTGCGACGATGAACCTGAACGGGGACTACCTGTCGGACGCGCTCGCGGCTCAGGTTGGTGGCATCGGCATCGCTCCGGGCGGGAACATCAACTACGTCACTGGTCACGGCATCTTCGAAGCGACGCACGGGACAGCTCCTAAATACGCCGGGCAGGACAAGGTGAATCCTGGATCGCTGCTGCTCTCGGGCGTGCTCATGTACGAGCACCTCGGTTGGACCGACGCAGCCGCGGACATCCTCCGCGCGCTCGAGGCGACCATCGAGGAGAAGATCGTCACGTACGACTTCGCACGCTTGATGGAGGGCGCCACCGAGGTGAAGTGCTCCGAATTCGCGGCAGCGGTGGCTCAAAGGTTGTAACAACCAGTAGCTCGCCGGTCAAAGAAGAGTCAGAGAAGAAAGGTTGTCAGACGCGTGAAATCACCAATTCATGTCACTGTGACAGGTGCAGCCGGGCAGATCGGCTACTCCTTATTGTTCAGGATCGGAGCCGGAGGGCTGTTCGGGCCTGACCAGCCGGTGGTCCTGCGGCTGCTCGAGATCGAGCCCGCAATGTCGGCACTCGAGGGTGTCGTTATGGAGCTGCAGGACTGCTCGTTCGAGCTGCTCCACGGCATCGAGGCGACCTCCGATCTGGCCACTGCGTTCGACGGGACCAACTGGGCGCTTCTCGTCGGTTCCATCCCCCGCAAAGAAGGGATGGAGCGAAACGATCTGCTGAACGTGAACGGAGGAATCTTCGGGCCGCAGGGCGAGGCGATCGCTGCGAACGCCGCCCCCGACGTCAAGGTGCTCGTGGTCGGCAACCCTTGTAACACCAACTGCCTGATCGCGCGGTCGCACGCCCCGGACGTACCGGACGACCGGTGGTTCGCGATGACCCGGCTCGATCAGAACCGTGCTCGGAGCCTGCTTGCACGAAAGGCCGGCGTGCCCGTGGCCGATGTCAGGTCGGTCGGCATCTGGGGCAATCACTCGTTGACGCAGTTCCCCGATTTCGAGAACGCATTCATCGGAGGCAAGCCAGCCGCCACAGTCATCGGCGATGAATCATGGTTGAAGACCGAGTTCATCACCACGGTTCAACAGCGCGGGGCCGCGGTGATCAAGGCGCGTGGCGCTTCATCGGCCGCTTCTGCCGCAAATGCGGTGGTCGACTCGGTGAGAAGCGTGACCTTCGACACGGACCCGGGCGACTGCGCCTCTGTCGCAGTTGTATCCCACGGTGAGTACGGGACACCCAAAGGACTTATCTTCGGATTCCCCGTGCGCGCTAAGTCGGGACGCGTCGAGATCGTAGAAGGCCTACCTCACAGCGAGTTCGCGTCAGGAATGATCGCCGTCACGACCGACGAGCTCCTCGCCGAGCGCGACGCGGTCAAGGCCCTGCTCGACTGAACCGATTCAGACTCCGGCGAGCTCGCCGATGTCGATCCCGACCTTGCTCAAGAAGTTGAGCTTTCGTATCAGCGCCTGACGCCAGGCGGCGAAGTCTGATTCGAAATGAGCCCTGTCCCCGTCCTCACAAGCGTGCTCCAGTTCGTCGAATGCCGCGTCCTCTGCGTCGAGAAGCTCGCGGTACCGACGAAGTGACTGGTCGTCGAGCACACCTGGAATTGCCATGGGACCTCCCCTTCCCGACATCCGATCCGGATGCCTGTTGGAGCCAAAGATACTCCCGCGGCGTGTCGATTGACATTGGTGAATGGACAAACATCGAGGTGGTTAACACAATCGCAATACTTCCGGCCTCTTGCCCGTGACTTCGGGCTCTTGCTCGTGCGGGTGGCCCGAGGGCCCGGGATCGTGGGCTCAGACGCCTGACTGGGTCGGATCGCCCTCGACTGCGCTCGAGGCTTCTTTCGGAGAGTCGGGGGGTCCCCAGTAGCCGTCGGCCGGTGTCCCGCCAGCGACGTTGGACGGCGCCCCCGGACGAGCCAGCGAGGAACCAGAGTGCAACGGCGTTCCGGCTGCCGTAACGCCGTCGGAGAAGGTCCCGGCCGGCGGCGACTCATGAATCGGAGATGGCGTCGCAGCTACCGGCGGTACGGGAGCGACCGTGCGACCGAGAATCTTGCGGCCCAGCCACGCGACCGGGTCGTACTTCGTGTCGACGACCCGCTCTTTTAGCGGGATGATGCCGTTGTCGGTGATCTTGATGTGCTCGGGGCAGACCTCGGTGCAGCACTTGGTTATGTTGCACATGCCGAGACCCATGCGCTGCTGGATCAGCAGACGACGGTCGTTCGTGTCGAGAGGGTGCGACTCGAGCTCCATGTACCGTATGAAGTACCTGGGTCCCGCGTAATGCGTCTTGTTCTCCTCGTGGTCACGGATGACGTGGCAGACGTCTTGGCACATGAAGCATTCGATGCACTTGCGGAATTCCTGCCCGCGTTCGACGTCGACCTGCATCATCCTGTAGATGCCGTCCGGTCCGGGGGGTTCGGGGTCGAACGCAGGAACCTGGCGGGCCATCTCGTAGTTGAACGAGACGTCGGTGACCAGGTCGCGGATCACGGGGAATGTCCGCATCGGCGTGAGCGTGACGGGTTGACCTTCGGGGAGAGTGTCCACGCGCGTCATGCACATGAGCCGCGGGACGCCGTTTATCTCCGCCGAGCACGAACCGCACTTGCCCGCCTTGCAGTTCCAACGGCACGCGAGGTCGGGAGCTGGTCCGGCCTGAACGCGGTGCACGACGTCGAGCACCACCTCGCCTTCCTGGGCGGGCAAGGAGTACTCGACGAAACTTCCCCCGCTCGAGTCACCGCGCCAGACTTTGAGAGTCACGTCTGCCATCAGTGACCCTCCTCGAGAAGTTCGGCCAGCTCTTCAGGCATCTCCAACAGAGGCTCGGGCTCGATCGTGACCTTCCCGTCGTCGGACTGACGCTGCACGAAGTTGACTTTCCCCATCTCGGGGTCGGGCCCCGGGAAGTCGTCTCGAGTGTGGCCGCCGCGGCTCTCTGTGCGGTTCAGTGCGCCCGTGGCGACGAGCCGTGACATTGCGAGCATCGAGGGAAGGTCCGTGGCGAGGTTCCAACCCGGGTTGTAGGCCCTGCCTCCGCTCACCGAAACCGAAGACGCTCGGTCGTCGAACTTGTCGAGAGCCTCCAAGGCCTCTATGAGCTCGTTGCGCGTTCGGACTATGCCGACGAGGCTCTGCATGGATTCCTGCAGGTCGTGATGGATGTCGTACGGGCTTTCGCCGCCTTCGCGGTGAAAGGAGCGAGCGCGTCGTCGATGATGCGATTTACCTCCGCAGGATCTGCGGGCCGGGGGCTCTCCTGCTCCGCGTACTCCGAAGCACCGATCCCGGCGCGCCTTCCGAACACCAGAAGGTCCGACAGCGAGTTTCCTCCGAGACGGTTAGCCCCGTGCATCCCACCCGCCACCTCACCAGCGGCGTAAAGCCCCGGAGTCGTCGTGGCTTCGGTGTCGGCGTCCACCCGGACACCGCCCATGATGTAGTGACAAGTGGGCCCGACCTCCATGGGCTCTGTCGTTATGTCCACCCCGGCTAGCTCTTTGAACTGGTGGTACATCGACGGCAGGCGCTTGCGAATTACGTCGGCAGGCCGGCGCGTGGCGATGTCGAGGTACACACCCCCGTGCGGGCTACCGCGGCCGGCCTTCAACTCCGTGTTGATCGAACGAGCGACCTCGTCTCGCGGCAGCAGCTCAGGTGGGCGCCGGTTGTTGACGTGGTCCTCGTACCAACGGTCGGCCTCCTCTTCGGTGTCTGCCGTCTCCGCGGCGAACATCGGGGGGATGTAGTCGAACATGAAGCGCCGGCCCTCTGAGTTGCGCAGCACCCCGCCGTCGCCGCGCACGCCTTCTGTGACGAGGATCCCGCGCACCGACAAGGGCCAGACCATGCTCGTCGGGTGGAACTGCACGAATTCCATGTCGATCAGGTCGGCGCCCGCCCACAGAGCCATCGCATGTCCGTCACCGGTCGACTCCCACGAGTTCGACGTGTAGAGCCAGGCTTTTCCGACGCTGCCGGTCGCGAGGATCACCGATCGAGCAGTGAACACGATGAACTCGCCAGTTGGACGCCAGTAGCCGACCGCGCCGACGATCCCTGCGTCGTCGCGCAGCAGCTTGAGCACCTTGCATTCCATGAAGACGTCTATGTCGAGAGCGACCGCGCGCTGCTGGAGCGTGCGAATGAGCTCGAGGCCCGTGCGGTCGCCCACGTGAGCGAGCCGCGCGTACCGATGACCGCCGAAGTCGCGTTGCAGGATGCGCCCGTCTTTGGTCCTGTCGAACAGCGCTCCCCAGCGCTCGAGCTCGTAGATGCGGTCGGGGGCCTCGAGGGCGTGCAGCTGCGCCATGCGGTAGTTGTTCAGCATCTTGCCGCCGCGCATGGTGTCGCGGAAGTGGACCTTCCAGTTGTCCTCGGGCCAGACGTTGCCCATGGCGGCTGCGGCTCCGCCTTCGGCCATCACGGTGTGTGCCTTGCCGAGGAGTGACTTGCACACGATCGCAGTGCGCAGCCCGCGCTCTTTGGCTTCGATCGCGGCGCGCAGCCCTGCTCCACCCGCCCCGATGACGATCACGTCGAAGTCGTGAGACTCGTACCCTGTCATGTCTCTAGAACAGCTTCGGGTCGGAGAAGACGCCGGACGCGACGAGCCTGACGTAGAGGTCGGTGAGGGCCACGAATATCAAGCTGGCCCAGGCGATCTGCATGTGGCGTTCGTTCAAGGGGCTGAGCGCTTTCCAGAAGCGGGTGCGCAACGGATGAGCGGAGAAGCGGTTGACGTTCCCGCCGCACAGATGCCGGCACGCGTGGCACGACAGCGAGTAGCTCCACAACAGCACGGCGTTGACGGTGAGGAACAGTGCACCGACGCTCACCCCGACACCTTCGCCGGGTTCGCCGTACGCGACGACGGCGTCGATAGACAAGATGACGTTCAGCACGAGCCCCAGGTAGAAGAAGTACCGGTGCGAGTTCTGCAATATGAGCGGGAACCGGCTCTCGCCCGAGTACTTGACGTGGGCGTCGGCCACGCCGCACGCGGGAGGCGACTGCCAGAAGCCCCTGTAGTAAGCGCGGCGGTAGTAGTAGCAGGTGAGCCTGAAACCGAGCGGGACCACCAAAATCAGGATGGCGGGGGAGATCGTCCACTGGGCCAAGGAGAATCCGGGCGAGCTCCCCGGCACGCAGCTGCCCGCAAGGCAGGGTGAATAGAACGGGGAGATCAGGTCGCGATGCGACGCCGCGCCGACGAAGTAGTTGCGGTTCTGAAAGGCGGCCCAGGTCGAGTAGACGACGAACGAAGTGAGGATTCCGACCGTGATCACCGGGCTCAGCCACCAGCGGTCGCTACGAAGCGTCCTTTGAGCTTCCGGTCCACCGCGCACGCCGCCGATCGAAACCGGCGTGGGTGCTGCGGGCGTCGAACGGACATCTTCGACCGTGCTCACCCCGACCTCTCACCTCTCTTCGGTTCCGTGGCCGGGCGTCCCTGACCGGCAGCTTAACGCTGGGATCATTCCACGGGTGCCGGTGACCAGGCGAGTCTCGCCACCAGTCTCGTCGAGGAGCCGATCGAGGCACGGAGCCGAGGAGAGCAACCCGTCCGTGGCGCATAGGCTCGCCTACATGAGCCAGGTCGATGTTCTCTCCTCGCAACCATCCGATCTGCCCACGACTCTCGGGGATCTCGAGGCTTCAGGGTGGAGATCCGTCCCAGTGCACCAGGAACTGCGTCGAAACGCCGCGAAGCGGGTTGCGAGCGGCGCCCCGCTCATAGAAGGAGTGGTCGGCTTCGACGAATCGGTCCTGCCGCAGCTCGAGAACGCCCTTCTTGCCGGCCACGACGTGATCCTGCTCGGTGAGCGGGGCCAGGCGAAGACCCGAATAGCCAGGTCCCTCGTCAACCTGCTCGACGAGTGGCTGCCGGTCGTCGCCGGCTCAGAGGTCCGCGACGACCCGTTCGCACCGGTGTCGCGTTACGGGCTCGACGTCGTCGCCTCCGAGGGGTCCGACACTCCTATCGCTTGGGTGCATCGCAGCCAGCGCCTTTCCGAGAAGCTCGCTACCCCCGATACCTCCATCGCCGACCTGATCGGCGAGGTCGACCCCATCAGGGTTGCTGAAGGCAGGTACCTGTCGGACGAGCTGACTCTGCACTACGGGCTCGTGCCGCGCTCGAATCGCGGACTGTTCTCATTGAACGAGCTCCCCGACCTGGCCGAGCGGATACAGGTGGGGCTCTTGAACGTCCTCGAAGAGCGCGACGTGCAGATCCGGGGCTTCACGGTGAGGCTGCCGCTCGACATCGTGCTCGTGGCGACCGCCAACCCCGAGGACTACACCAACCGCGGCCGGATAATCACGCCGCTCAAGGACCGGTTCGGCGCGCAGATCCGCACCCACTACCCGGCCGACACCGAGACCGAACTTGCGATCGTGTTCCAAGAAGCTCATATTCCCGAGCTTTCAGAAGGAGATCCGCGGATCGAGATTCCGGAGTTCATGGGCGAGATCGTGGCCGAGCTGTCGCAGCTCGCTCGCGAGAGCCCGCACCTGAACCAGCACTCGGGAGTCTCCGTTCGCCTGAGCATCACCAACTACGAGACGCTCGCCGCGAACGCGCTGCGGAGGGCGTTGCGTCTCGGTGAGCCGGACGCGGTTCCGAGGGTGAGCGACCTCGGGTCGCTCGTCAGCTCCACGCAGGGAAAGGTGGAGATCGAGGCTCTAGAGGAGGGTCGCGAGGAGCGGATCCTCCACGCGCTCGTGTCCGCCGCCGTCCTTGCGGTGTTCCGCCGCCGCGTGCCGACCGAGAATCTCGGTGGGATCGTCGCCGCATTCGACGACAAGCGGGTCGTGCACGCGGGCGACGATCTGCCGGCGTCGGCGTACGCGGACACCCTTTCGCAGGTGCCCGAGCTCGAGACGCTCGCCGTCGCCCTCGCCGGATCGAAGACCCCGGGCGCGGTTGCGAGCGCTACCGAGCTCATCTTGGAGGGACTGCACCTCACCAAGCGCCTCAACAAAGACGCTGCAGGCGCGCGCGCTGCTTACAGGGCCCGATCGTGAAACACGGACGGTGCTCTGGAACGGCCGGTGCGACTCATGTTTGAGCGGAGTTGGTCGTACTCGCGGTGGGACGGCTCGCAGCAGGGGATCACCGACGAGATAGACAGCCTCTTCGACGAGATCGCAGACGACCTCCTCTATCACGGCGACCCCGACGCGGCGCTTCGCCGCATGCTCAATTCCGGCTTCCGCAAGCCAGGAGAACGCGTGCAGGGGCTCCGCGACCTGATGTCGCGTCTGCGCCAGCGACGCCAGGCGGAGCTCGACCGGTACGACCTCGGAGGCGCGTACCGCGAGATCGCAGAAGAGCTCGAAGAGGTCCTCGCAGAAGAGCGCACCGGATTGCAGGAGCTGAGCGACGAGGCGCAGGCCTCGGGCGACGAGCGCCGCAAGCAGGTGACCGACGAGGTCGTCGCAGAACGTCACATGCAGCTCGAGCTGCTTCCCGAGGACCTCGCCGGCCGGGTCAAGGGACTGCAGGAGTACGAGTTCGCTTCGTCGCAGGCCCGGGAGCACTTCGAGCAGCTTCTCGAGCGCCTCCGCGAGCAGGTGGCGAAGAGCTGGTTCGACCAGATGTCCGAGGCGCTTACGAACCCGGACCCGGAACAGCTGGAGAGGGTCCGGCAGGCTCTCGACGCCCTCAACCGGATGATCGAACAGCGCGAGGCGGGCGAACCTCTAGACCCGACGTTCGAGCAGTTCATGGAGCAGTTCGGCGACCTGTTCCCCGGTAATCCGAAGGACCTCGACGAGCTTCTCGCAGAGCTCGCGGCGCAGATGGCGGCGGTCCAGGCGGCACTCGACTCGATGAGCCCGGAGCAGCGCGCTCAGCTGCAGGCGCTCGCCGAGTCGCTGTTCGAGGACCTGGACCTGCGTTGGCAGGTGGACCGCCTGGCGGGAAACCTCCAAAAAGCGGTGCCGGGAGCCGGATGGGGACGGCGGTACCGGTACGGCGGGGACCAGCCGGTCGGTCTCGACGAAGCGGCTGCCTCGGCTCGCCGGCTCGGCGAGATGGACCAGCTCGAGCAGTTCCTGCGGTCGGCCGCTTCGCCCGGGGCACTGGCCGAGGTCGACCTGGATCAGGCGCGCGAGTACCTGGGTGAGGACGGTGCCCGCTCGCTACAGCGCCTTGCGAACCTCGCTCGCGAGCTCGAGGACGCAGGGCTGATCAACCGGCGCGAGGGACGGTACGAGCTGACGGCGAAGGCGATCCGGCGGATCGGGCAGAAGGCCCTGTCGGAGCTTTTCGCCAAGCTGACCAAGGACCAACCGGCGGGCCACCGTGCCGCGTTCATCGGCACCGGTCACGAGCGTGAGGGCCAGACGAAGCCCTACGAGTTCGGAGACCCCTTCACCCTTCACATCGAGCGCACCGTCCACAACGCCGTGCGCAGGTCTGGCTCCGGGACGCCTGTGAGGCTGACGCCGGAGGACTTCGAGATCGAGAGGACCGAAGCGCTTGTCAGGTCGTCCACCGTGCTCATGGTCGACCTCTCGTTGTCGATGCCGATGCGCGACAACTTCCTCGCCGCCAAGAAGGTGGCGATCGCGCTGCACACCTTGATCTCTACGCAATTTCCTCGCGATTTCCTTGGGCTTGTCGGCTTCTCGGAGGTCGCGCGCGAGATAAAGCCCGAAGAGCTTCCCGGTGTGTCGTGGGACTACGTATACGGCACGAACATGCAGCACGGGCTGCTGTTGTCGCGCCGGATGCTCGCTCACCGCCACGGCACCAAGCAGATCATCATGATCACCGACGGCGAGCCGACCGCGCACCTGGTACCGGACGGCGTCGGCGGCAACGAGGTTTTCTTCAGCTACCCGCCGGTGGCCGAGACGGTGCGACGAACCCTGTCTGAGGTAGTGCGCTGCACGAAGGCAGGCATCACGATCAACACCTTCATGCTCGACCCGGACCGGTCGCTCCAAGGGTTCATCGAACAGATGTCACGGCTGAACCGCGGCCGTGCGTTCTTCACCAACCCCGAGAACCTCGGCGACTACGTGCTCGTCGATTTCCTCGAGCACCGGCGAACCAGGAGCTCGCGCGTTTCGGGAGGGCCCGGACGATCCGGTTGGACCGGGAACGCGCAAGGCGGGTCGGACCGAGGTCCGTGGCGCTCGGGGTCGTCGACCGGGCCCTGGCGCTCGCGTCCGGGTCCCGGTATGTGGGGTCGGTAGGTCTCAGCTTTCCGGGCCTTCGCCCTTATTGGGTGCGGAGCGTGAGATCCAGTCCGTCACTCAGTGTGACTAGAAATCGGATAATCCCTGGGCGCCCCCTTGCGTCGTGCGTGGGGATCGGTGATGATGACACTCTTGTAATTACACCGATGCCACGGTGTGGCGAGGGGAGGCGTACCGGTGGACTTCGCTTCACTGTGCGACCGACAGGAACGGGAATGGCAGTCGAGGGCCAACTGCATGGGCGTTGACCCCGACCTCTTCTTCCCCGAGCGCGGCGCATCGACGCGCGAGGCGAAGGAGGTCTGCCGTGGATGCGTGGTCCGCGAGGACTGCCTCGAGTACGCGCTCGCTAACGGCGAGAAGTTCGGGATCTGGGGTGGGCTATCCGAGCGCGAGCGCCGCCGGCTGCGTCGCCAGCGGGCGATGGGTCGTCGCACGGCCGTCTCGGCATCCTGAGCGTCGCACTTTTCTAACTTTTCGACTTGTAGCTGCGGCGACACGCCCGCAGCCGCGAGCAGCTACTAGTCGACTGCCGGACGTCGTGCCGGTCAGAGCTGCCGTCTCTCCAAGTACGACTCGATGGTCTGCTCTTCGCTGAGACCGAGCTCGGCCAGTCGGTGCACGGGCGAGTCGACGACGATCCGCATCGGAACGAGGCCGACCAGCTCTGCACGCTCGATCGCGGCACCGGCCTTTTCGGCAAGCAAAGCAACCTGGTCGTAGACCTGCGTCGGAGTTGTGTGAAAGGGATCGATCAGGTTCATCGACACCTGCGCCCGAGCTCCCACCGACAGACCTAGGGCGCGGACCGCCGGTCCCCTGATCGCCCGCGCGATCGCGCGCGCCAGGTCCAGACCAGAATTGGCTCCGGCTTCTTGCTCTGGTTGCGCTGCGTTCGGCCGTTCGTCTCGAGCCGGATCGCTCAACCAGAGGTTGTACGCGACGAGCAGTGGACGGGCTCCGACCGCGCACGACCCGGCGGTCGGGTGCGGCTCGCGGGGCCCGGTGTCGGGTCGAAGCGTCCGGAAGGCGTTGCGCCGGACGTCTGGAAGCGAACGCTCCGGGCCGTAACAGAAGCACGGAAGTGCGAGCTCTGATGCCGCCCATTCCATGAATTGGCGCCGGGCTTCTACCGCTTCATCGATGGGCCCGTTGCACACTCTGTTGTTGCCGTCGCGCCTGAGTGACACGAAGGGGACGACGTCGAGAGATCCGAAGCGCGGGTGCACTCCTTCGTGATTCCGAAGGTCCACCTCGGCGACGACGGCAGTAGCGACTTCGGTCATCCGGGCGACCAGCGTCGAGCGGACCGCATCGAACGCGTCGCCGCCGAGCGCCGTGTTCTCCCCCTGCGATCCTCCTGAGCAAATCGTCAGTACGCAACGGTTGTGGTCGGGATCGTCGTGCGTGTCTAGCAGCAGATCGCCGGCCGCGCCTTGGAGCTTCCGCAGAGAAAGCGGGTTGCGGCCTTCGCTGATATTCGGGACGCACTCGAGCCCGCGCCAAAGCTGCCGGCCGGCAGGCCTCGCAGTGTTGTCAGCCGCGAGCGTGCGGTGCCTTGCTGAGACGTCGCTGCCGCAGGATCCGCCGGCGCTCCCGCTCGGAGGCTCCGCCCCAGACCCCGTGGTCCACCCGGTTGGCGAGGGCATACTCCAGGCATGGGCCCTTCACAGGGCAGTCCGCGCAGATGCGCTGTGCGACCTGTACACCGACCCAATCGTTCGGAAAAAAGATAGCCGGGTCCAGGTCTTTGCACTTACCAGAGATCATCCAGTCGGCGTCCATCGCACCTCCAGCGATACCGTCACTTTACCAGTGAAGCAAACGGCCTTACTTGCCTGATACGCAGGTGTTTACCCCTATTTGCCAAGGTCAATCGTGCACGATCCGGTCCCGGATTCGCCGTGGCCTCGCCTTCCGCCCTCACGCCTGCCATCTCGACCTCACCTCGGCCACCCCGGATGTCCGGTCGGCACCTGGTGTGCCGATTGGTCCCGGATAGCGACCCGCTCTCGGTATACCGCGCGAACCTTTGGATCCGTTCACAGGAAAGGTGCCGATTCCTGGGTTCATCCTCCGATCGGATCAGGAGAAGGGTCCACCCGTCAGGAAAATCAGCCGTCGACGGCCGGTAGTGTCGCACGGGAACGCGCTGGCCGGTCTAGGCGGCGAGAGGAGCCCATAGATGTCGGAAGTTCTCGAAGAACAGGAACCCCAGCCACCGCGAGGTCATGTCCGGGTCGTATACCTCGGTCCCGTCGCGCCTCATTGGGAAGTTCAATCCGACTACGGGGACGCGACGCTCGTTGAGCAGTTCCGCGACCGAACCCTTGCAAGGTTGACGCTTCTTCCGCCTCACGATCCGCAATTCAGGCGCAATCGCGAGCGAGTCGTCCGCGACGCCGAGCGGGAGCTTCTCGAGCTCGACTGGGACCTCGGAGTTCCCGAGGAACCGGAGACGGGGACCGAGGAACCGGTCGATCCGGAGGTTTGACTAGCTAGTTGTCGGACGCGTCCTAGTTGTCGGACGCGTCCTGCAGCTTCAGGCGTTCCAACCAGAGACCCGGCGCGTCGACCTCAGGGGGCGTTGGCAAGGTAGCAGCGGACTCCCAGAGCCGGGCGAGCCCCTCTGTGCCAGCTCTTTCGATGACGCCCTTCACGAACGCGGTTCCCCGGTCGACTTGGGCGGATCCCACGTCCAGCCCGAGGAACGCCTCGGTGCTGCTCATCGACGTGCGTCCCTCCACTTGGTTGCGCCGCCACGCTTCAGCGAGCAGCGTGCGATCTCCGAGGAGCCTGTTGCCGGCCTCGTCGAGCACGTACTCGACATAACCGGCCAGAGCCGCAGTCACTGCCGCCAGATCGCGGGCCACCCTCGCTCGTTCAGGCGACAACTCCACCCCGAGCAACGCCTCGGGATCGTCGATCAACATCCGTTGGATGGACTCTGGATCGGAAGGGTCCATGCCCCCGAGTAGGCCGGCCAGCCCACCGGCGTCACTCGCCGCGCCTCGCATGAACTCCTCGAGAAGACTCCGCAGCCGGTCGGCGACGTGAGGCCGGATGATGACCGCGTGCATGGTGAGCTCTCTCAGGCACACCCACAGGCGAACCTCGTCCAGTGCGAGCCCCCAATCGCCTGCGAAACGAGCGATGTTGGCGGGGACCAGGAGCAGCCGAGAAGAAACAACCCGTGGGATTGGCAACTCGTAGGACCCCATCGTGGTTCGCGCCATGTGGCCGACGGCCGAACCCACTTGCATCGCGGCGAGCATCGGCCCCATCGTCGCCATGACCTTGTTCAGCAGGTCAGCTTCGTCGGGTTCTCCGAAGTTGTCGGACCCGAAACCGCCGTCGGGATCGTCGAGTGAGTCGAGCTCGCGCCCGGGCCGACCGAAGCGGTCGGTGGGACCCGAGCTTGACTGTGGCTCAGCCGAACCCGGAGTGGCTCCTCCCGCAACCGCCTCCGCAGTTGCCTCGCCTGTCATCGCGGTGAGAATGAACTGCCAGTCCTCGACCGTGTGCCACGCCCACGAGCCGGGACCTACGGCGAGGATCTCGATCGCCGAGCCTCCGGGGGTGACAGTCAGGCCCGTGACCTCCGACACTTGAAGCTCTGCGACTCGGGCCAGCTCTTCCAGCCGGATTCGCTCGGTCGGGTCGACGTTCGCTTCGGGGCCACCCGCGGCGACGTTGTGGGCGAACGTACGGGCCATCTCGAGACGTGGTCCGGCGCCTGTGCCCGCGGTCCCCATCATCTGGACCAGGTCGCCCAGAAGTCGTTCGAAGAAATTCCCTTGGCCCGAAGGCCCCGTACTGCTCACGCGCGCATCGTATTCGGGCTAACCGCCAAGACGGTCCAGAAGCGCTCAGGGGTGGGCAGCCGTAAGGACGGGGGACAACGTGAGCTCGTGACCAGCCCGCATGACCTCGAGCTCGATGCGCGCTCCGGGGGGCTCCAGGTAGAGCCGACCGCGGAGGTCCGCCATCGAGGAGATCGGGTCCGAGCCCGTCGAGGTGGATATTTCGATCACCACGTCTCCGGGCTTCAGTCCTGCTGCAGAAGCGGGCCCCGTCGCAGGAACGGCCACGACTGACGCCCCTCCGCCGGCGGTGACGCCCTTCACGTCGAGCCATCCGTGGATCACCTGGTGGGCCCTGGTCAACCGCGTAGCCACGCCGACCGCCAACCACGACGGAACGAACTCTCCCAACTCGTTGCTCTTCGAGGATTGGGTCGCGCTGAGGACGCCGAGCATGTTGCCGGAGGAATCGAGCAACAACCCACCCGGAGTCGCGACGGGCGAGATGTCCACGGCGATCGCATCCATGAGAGTCGAGTTGCTCGTGCCGACAGTCTGGTTGACCTGACCCATGGCCGGCACGAGCACGTCGGAGTTGCGGCCCTGGCACGCGAGCACGAGCAATTGTCCTGCCGATACGGTCTCCTGCGCGATCGGCGCGACCGGCATCGACCATGGAACTTTCACGACAGCGATACCCGATGCGTCGTCCACCCCGAGTACCTTCAACATGCGCGCGTTACCGGAGGGGCTGATCGCCTCGACGGAGGTCGAGCTACCAACTAGCGATGCAGCTGTTATGGCGACGGTCTCACCCGCGACATACACGACCACACCGGTGCCGACCGATTTGGCATGTCCGGTGCCGACGACGATCCTCAGCATCGACGGTTGAACACGTTTCACTGCTTCGCAAGTCGCGGCGGACATCCACGCCACCGCGCACCCGTTCAACGAGTTCTCGGGCTGAGAGACAGTCGAAGCGGTCGCGACACTCGTCAGATGGGTCGCGAGCGTCCGAGGGACGGAGTCCAATGCAACAGGGTTGGAGGAGGTGGCGGCGAGTGCCACAGCCGCAACAGCGGCGGTGAGAGCGGCTGTTCCTACTACTCCTGCGCCCAACAAGCCCCTGCGGTCGGACCACCTGGCTCGCCGGCAGCGCGTTGTCGACGGCCTGCCTGCGAGATTCTCGGCCAATTTCAGAGGGATGGAGCCAAAGGCGATCATCGGGGGGGATCCAACCTCGAAGGATGTCCTCGTCACCGATCAGGCCTTCGGGTATTCCTCCTTCGACATCATCGCCCCGAATGGGGATTTCTTCATCCCCGGACCCGTCAGGGTCTTCGAACGGCTCCTCTCCCGGAAAGGAGCTCCCACCTCGGTCCATCAGGCTTGCAGGATACCTTCGGACCCGCCAGAAAGGGCATCGCCTGGCGGCCCCAGGGGGTCGTAGCCCTACGATGGCGTGGTGCGAGAGTTGTTGAATGGCTAGGGATCTCGCGATCGATCTCGGGACCGCCAACACACTGGTCTACGCGCGCGGGCGCGGCATCGTCTTGAACGAACCGACCGTGATAGCGCTCAACTCGCGCAGCCAGGACGTGCTTGCGATCGGACACGAAGCATGGCAGATGATCGGTCGCACCCCCGGGTACATAGTGGCGGTCAGACCGCTTCGGCAGGGCGCGATCACCGATTTCGACATCACGGAGCGAATGATCCGTCTTCTTCTGCAGCGTTGCGGCGTCTCGCGCTTCAACCGTCCACGCGTGCTCATCTGCGTCCCGTCGGCGATCACGTCCGTGGAACGTCGAGCGGTTACCGAAGCCGCGCGACGCGCGGGTGCTTCTGAAGCATTCCTGATGGAACAGCCGATGGCTGCCGCGATCGGCGCCGGATTGCAGATACACGAGCCGGTCGGCAACATGATCGTGGACGTCGGCGGGGGCACTTCTGAGTCCGCAGTCATCTCACTCGGCGGGATCGTCGCTGTCAGAGCGCTGCGGTGTGGTGGGTTCGATCTCGATGCCGCGATCCAGTTGTACGTGAGGCGCGTCCACGGCATCGCGATCGGCGAGCGGACGGCCGAGGAGTTGAAGCTCGCAATCGGTTCGGCCGGCCCTTACACGGACGAGGTTCACGCGGAGGTGCGCGGCCGCGAGGTCATGACCGGCATGCCGAGGCTCGTGAAGCTCTCACCCGAGGAGATACGCGGGGCGATCGAGGAGCAGATTCGCCAGATAGTGAGCGCGGCGGTGGAGTGTCTCGGAGAAGCTCCGCCGGAGCTCGCGCAGGACATCATCTTCCAGGGGGTCCACCTCGTGGGCGGCGGATCTCTTCTGAGGGGGCTCGCGAAGCGCTTGGCGAACGAGACGGCCGTCCCGGTGCACGTCGTGGACACGCCCCTCGAATGCGTCGCCCTCGGTGCGGGCCGCTGCCTCGAGTCGTTCGACTCCTTGCGCTCTCTGTTCATGGCGGGGGTCTGACAGTTCAGGGACGACCCAGAATGTCTTCGGCTGCCTGGCGGACCTGCCAGTCGCGATCGGCCAAGCATCGTTGAAGGGCGTCATCGACTCTCGGGTCGTCGAATGCGGCGAGCGCAACCGCGGCCCGACGCCTTATCGGCGGTTTGTCCACGAGCGCATCGATCACTACCTGGATCGAGGATGCGTCTCCGATCGCGCCCAGAGCGGCGACCGCGGCCTCGCGACACAGCGGGTCTCGGTGGCCCGCTGTCACGGAGCCCAAGGAATCGACGGCTACGCGGCGGGTTTCGGGTCCAGCTCCAGGGATGAGCTCGCCGAGTGCCCACGCTGCGGTCTCTGCGACAAGGGGCTCGTCGTCTCCGAGCCGTGCAACGAGTGAATCGACGATCCGGTCCAGATCCGTGTCCGAGAAGGTCTGACGACCGGCAAGCTCGCCGGCGCGGCGCCGGACCCATTTGTCGGGATCGTCGAGGGCGTCCAAGATCGTTCCGGCCGACAGTTGTCCGGCGATGTCCAGCGCACCGATCGCAGCGACGCGCACGGTTGGCTCCCCGTTGCGAAAGAGCTCGAGCGCGGCGGCTGCATCTCCGGTGTGCCCCGCCACGAGAGCGCGGCGTCTGTCCCCCGACGCGGGGGTGGTGAGTCCGGAATCAGTGGGATCCGTGGCAGGCTGGGAGCCGCCTCGCGCCGACACCATGACCACCTCCGAAGAAACTCTACAGCCGCCTTCAGCCGAGCCCCCCGGTCCGGACGTGCCGAAGCGTCGTCGTAAACGCTGGCACTACGTGACCGGCGGCATTCTCGGACTGGTGATCGTTTTCGTGATCGTGAGCTTTCAGATAAGCCTCAATCAATTCGCGCTCGTGCCGGGGCAGGCGCAAGCAGTAGGCCCCTTGCTTTCTTTGCCAGGTGGCGTCGGCCACCCGCTGAACGGTCAGCTCCTTCTGACCGACGTCGGCGTCGGCGACGTGACCCTGGGAAACTGGCTGTATTACAAGCTCGACTCGAACGCTCAGTTGGTCCCGAAGTCGGATTACATCCCAAGCGGTGCCACCGAGCAGGAGTACAACCAACAGGGCGTCGTCGAGATGGACGAATCCCAGCTGACCGCCGCGGCGGTCGCCCTACGTCAGCTCGGGTACAGCGTTCCGTACCACGATGCGGGCGTGCTCGTCTGGCAGACCGCGCAAGGCACAGACGCGTTCACCTCGTTGCAACCGGGTGATGTGATCACGGCAGTCGACTCGATCCCCACTCCCAACGCGAACGCCCTTTCGAACGCGATGAAGGGGCGAGCGCCCGGTCAGACGGTTACTCTCAAGGTCGGCACCGTCGACCAACCTCAGAAGGACCACACCGTCACGCTCAGGCTCTCGTCGGCGAAGCTGAACGGCAAGGTCGTTCCCGAGATCGGGATCGAGATCTTCACGCAGCCCGGATGGACGTATCCGTTCCATGTCGGGGTGAACCTCAACAACATCGGGGGCCCCTCGGCGGGACTCGCTTTCACCCTCGGGATCATCGACTCGCTCTCCGGCGGCAACCTAACGGGGGGGCGCACGATCTCGGCCAGCGGCACGATCTGCGCCGACGGGAGCGTCGGAGAGGTCGGAGGCGTGCCGCAGAAGACGGTTGCCGTGGAGAACGCCCACGCGTCCATCTTCCTTGTTCCGCAAGCCGAGAAGTCCCTCGCTCTGGGAAAGGCAACGAGCTCCCTTCACGTATTCGGAGTTACGAACCTCGAGCAGGCTTTGCAGGATCTGAAGAGCCTCGGAGGAAATCTGGGTGCTGCGATCAAGGGTCCGCCCGCCGGCCCCGGAGGTCACAGCCTTCCGTCGGGGCCATACTCATTCCCTTGCGGATTCTGATCCGTTCTGGCGCTTTGCAGCGCGGCTCGCGGTGTCCCTGGCGTTTTGCGGCAGGGGTCGTAGGCTCGCGGTGATGGCAGAAGACAGGCCCATCGCCATCTCGTCGTCCGGTCGCCTCGGGCCCGACGAGGTGGCTCGGCACACCTTCGGCACCGCGCGGCGAGGTTTCGACCCCGCCGAGGTCCACGCGTTCTTAGAAGAGGTGGCTCGAGAGCTTTCCGCCGGTCAGGAACGCGAGCAGCAGCTCCGAAAGGACGCAGCCGACGCCGATCACCGCGCAGCCAACCCCGTTCTGGACGATGAGACGCTGACCACAGCCCTCGGCCAGGAGACGGCTCGGGTGCTTCGCGCCGCCCACGAAGCGGCGACCGACATGATGAAGAGAGCGGAATCTGAGGCGTCGGTAATGATCACCGAAGCCGAACGGCGCGAGTCGCAGGCTCGCGCCGATGCCGAGAAGGCATCTGCGGAGCAGGCCGCGACTCTTCAAAAGGAACGCGAGCACGCCTATCGGGTGGCAGAGCAAGAGGCGACGGCGCGCGTCGATGCTGCTCGCCGCGAGGCCGACGAGCTGCTCGAGCGGGCTCGGGTCGAGTGCCGATCGATGCTCCAGCAAGCTCAGGACCTGCGCACGAAGGTGCTCACCGACCTGACGAATCGCAGGCGGGTGCTACACCTGCAGATCGAGCAGCTCCGAGCCGGGCGCGAGCGTCTCTCCGAGACGATCCAAGGGGCGCGCCAGTCGGTGGACGACATCGCCGACGATCTGCTCCACGCGGAAGACGAGGCAAGACATGCCGCCGAGGCCGCGGGTCGAACCGCTGCGGGCCTGGCGAATCACGAGGACGACGAGAAATCCGGCTCCTCGCTCGATGTATCGCCCGCGATCGGTGAGCCGAAAGCCGTACAGGACGCGGACCTGACCGCCGAGGAGGTCACAGCGGATGCCGGAGCGGCGAGCTCCGTCGGGGACGATGCGCTCACGACCGAGACGGGAGGCGAAACGGGCCGTGAGCAACAGGTCGAGGACCTGTTCGCCAGGCTGCGGGCGAGCGGTCTCGGGGACGGCCCGAGCGTCACGGATTCCGTGGCGACCGAAGCGCTGGCTCCTGAGCCAGCGGTCACAACGGGACCAGAAGTCGCAACGCGGATCGAGCGACCTTCAGGCGGTTCTGCTGAGGCATCTACACCCGAAGCGTCAACTTCTGTCGCACCGGAAGCGACGTCGGACGACGAGCCCACGCTCGTCCTGGCGCGTCCTCTCCAATTGGTGCGCAGAGACGAGTTGCTCGGGCCGGTGATCGCGGGACTTTCTCGCCGGGTCAAACGAGCGCTCCAAGACGACCAGAACGACATCTTGGACCGACTACGAAGTCAGGGCGGATGGAAGGACGGCGTCCTGCCTGATCTGTCCGAGCACAATGCCCGCTACGTCCAAGCTGCGAAAGAGATGCTCGCCGAGGCGGCGCGAGCCGGGTCCACGTTTGCAGGTGTATCGATCGAACGTGCGCAGGAGACTGACTCCGAGGCCGCCGAACTCGCAAACGCGCTCGTAGGTCCCTTGCGACGCCGGCTCGAAGACGACTGTCCGACCGTCGATCCAACTGACGACGCCGCACTGGTCGAACACGTGGGTGCCGCATTTCGCGAATGGCGCGGAGATCGAACAGAGAGACTCGCCGGCGACCACGCGACCGCCGCCTTTTCGGCATCCGCACTGGCGGGGACGTCGCGCGATGTGACGATTCGCTGGATAGTCGACGACGAGGGTGGACCTTGCGCCGACTGCGAAGACAACGCGCTCGCCGAAGACGTCAGCCCAGGAGACGGGTTCCCCACCGGGCATCCGCACCCGCCTGCGCACTCGGGGTGCCGCTGCCTGCTCGCGCTGTTGGAGACCTAGGCTCCCAACCCGTGCGCCGACCGAGCGACATCCCGCCTCCGGCGGCCCGAATCAACCCGCGCGGGCGTCGGCGATTGCGCATCTGGATCATTGTCGCGATCGTCGCGATAGTCATAGTCCTAGCGTCGCTTCGCACCCTCGCCACTTTCTATACGGACTACTTGTGGTTCGGGTCGGTGCACCAGCCCGCGGTCTGGCGAGGGATGCTCGGAGTGAAGTTTGGGCTGTTCCTCGTTTTCGCGGCGGTTTTCTTCGTGGTTCTGTGGGTGAATCTCGCAATCGTCGACCGCATGACCCCGAGCATGCTGACGCTCGGCCCAGAAGACGAGCTCGTCCGCCGGTACCAGCACATCGTCAGTCCGCGCGCATTCTTGGTGCGAACAATCGTTGCCGTCGTGATCGCTCTGATAGCAGCTTCCAGCACCATCGGGCAGTGGCAGAACTGGTTGCTGTACGTGCACGCGGTGCCCTTCGGAGTGAAAGACCCTCAGTTCGGCAAGGACGTCAGTTGGTTCGTGTTCAAGCTCCCGTTCATCCAGTTCGTCGTGGGCTGGGTGTTCGCGTCGCTGATCGTGATCACGATCATCACGGCGGTCGCGCACTACTTGAACGGAGGGATAAGACCTCAGTCGAGGCCTCCGAGAGTCGCACCGCAGGTGAAGGTCCACCTCTCCGTGCTCGTAGCACTGATCGCCATTGTCAAGGCTGTCGGCTACTACTACCAGCGCTACACGCTCGACTACTCGGGAAGCGGTTACGTGCAGGGCGCGGGGTACACGGACGTCCACGCGAGGCTTCCGGCGATCACCCTGTTGTTCTGGATCTCGTTGCTCGCTGCGGTGATCCTTCTCGTGAACATTCGGGGGAGAGGGTGGCTGCTGCCTGTTCTCGCGGTCGGGCTTTGGGCATTCGTCGCCGTAGTCGTAGGCGCAATCTACCCGGCTGTCGTCCAGGCCCTGAAGGTCAGCCCGGCTCAGAGCAACCTCGAGTTGAAGTACATCCAACGGAACATTCAAGCAACGCAGGCCGCATACAACTTGACGCCCTCGAACGTCTCGATAAATCAATATTCGGCATCGCAAACGTTGACGGCGTCACAGGAGACGGCGGACGCCGCGACGTTCAAAGACATAAGGCTCTGGGACCCGGACACCGCTCTTACGGGTACTACGTATACGAAGCTCCAACAACAGCGGGCGTACTTCCAATTCACTACTCAGGCGATCGACCGATACACGGTCAACGGAGGCCTTACGCCCACGATCGTCGCGGTTCGGCAGGTGAACAGCAACAACCTTCCTGCACAAGGGTGGGTCAATACACACCTCGAATACACGCATGGGTACGGAATGATCGCGTCCCCTGCGAACACCGCGGGCCCGACCGGACTCCCCACGTTCCAACCCGGAATCGAGAACGTGCCGCCTGCCTCGTCGGGTGGGTACCCCGTGATAAAACAGCCGGACGTTTATTTCGGAGTCAACGACCCGGGATACGTGATCGCTAACACCAAGCAGCCCGAGATCGACTTCCAGCAGTCGAGCGGCCAGAGTACAGGCCAGAACCAGAACGGACAGAACCAAACCTCGAGCTACCAGGGAAGCGGCGGAGTTCAGCTGAATTCGTTCTTGAAGCGCGCTGCGTTCGCCATCCGCTTCGGTGATCTCAACGTGCTGATCTCGAATCTCGTCACTCCCAGTTCCCGCTTGATGTTCGTACGCGACATCCAGACCGAGGTGTCAAAGGTTGCGCCGTTCCTGAACCTGGACAGCGATCCTTATGCCGTCATCGTCGATGGCAAGATCGACTGGGTACAGGACGCCTACACGACGACTTCGAATTATCCGTACGCGCAAAACGCCGACACGAGCGCGTTGCCCACCAACAGCGGGTTGAGCGGACTGGGATTCAACTACGTCAGGAACTCGGTCAAAGTCGTCATCGATGCATACACAGGCAACATGACGTTCTACGTCATGGACCCCTCGGACCCCATCATCGAGACTTGGATGCACGCATTCCCGTCGCTGTTCACGCCGGCGAGTCAGATGCCAACTGCCCTTCAGCAACATCTCCGCTATCCAGAAGACATCTTCACGATCCAAACGGGGATGTACGGCAGGTACCACATCAACATGGCCCCCGCCTTTTACAACGCCGGCGACGCATGGGACCTCTCGCAGAACCCAGGGGCCGGTTCACCGACGGCGGCGCTTCAGAGCACTATCACGACGAACGCGCAAGGTCAGCAGGTCCAGGGTCAGATCACAAGGATGTCGCCTATCTACCAAGTACTTCAGATTCCGGGGAGGCCAGCCCGTCGTTCAACATCATGGAGGCGTATGTGCCTGTCTCCCAGAACGACAGTGTGCAGACCCTTGCCGGATTCGTATTTGGTAATTGCAATTATGGTCCAGACTACGGAAAACTCACAGTCTTCGAGACGCCTACTTCGGCGAGCATCGATGGTCCAGCGTTGATCGACGCACGTATCCTTCAAACGCAGACCGTGTCCAAGCAGATCACGTTGCTCGACCAGGGTGGTTCCAGCGTCGTGTTGGGCAACATCTTGGTAGTGCCGGTAGACGGTTCGATCCTCTACTTCCGTCCTCTATACGTACAGGGCCGGAACGCCCTTCCGGTGTTGACGGATGTGATCGCGGTATACGGAGGACAAGGGAGTAGCCAGGTCACCATGGACACGACTTTGGCCAGAGCCCTGAGTGACCTTTTCGGGACACCGTCACCGCCGTCACCATCTCAAAGCAAGGGGGGTACGTCGCCACCGTCGAAGGGCCAACCCGTCTCGAAGCAGGTTCAAGCGCTCGTTGCGGAGGAATACACGCTGTCGCTGAAGATCCAGGCCGATGAGAAGGCATTCAACCTCGGCCAGCTCCAAAAAGATGTCAACTCGCTGATCAAGGTCGTGGCGCAGTTGAACGAGTTGACAGCCAAGTCGAAGAAGGCGACGTCGACCACCCCCAGTACAAGTTCGACGACAACGACCACACTCCCGACGACGTCGACTACCACCTCGACGACTTCATCGAGCGCGCCGACGACGACCACGACCGCTGTCGGAACCACGAACTCCTCGTCGGCTTCGAGGGCATCTTCGAGCACCTCGACCACTGACGGGACGGCCTGATCCTCGAGGCGGGGATCCCGCCGGGCCCTTTACTGCTTGTGGAGGAGCAGGTGCGCGGTGGTAACCTCTCTGATCTCACCGCGGGGTGGAGCAGTCTGGTAGCTCGTCGGGCTCATAACCCGAAGGTCGCGGGTTCAAATCCCGCCCCCGCCACGATTCGGTTACGAGAAGGACGAAGCCGCAGCTAAGCGGCTTAGTAGGGTTTCACACCTCTGCGTCATGCGGCTCATCGGATTCCGATGGGGTCCACCCTCATCGGACCACGATGCCAAGAACCCGCCAGTTCGGTTTGCGTGCGTAAAGCAGTGCTCGGATTCGGTAGTGGCACGAGCTGGGTGGGCGGATCCAAACAGCAACTCGAGACAACAAGCCTCCGAATCAGCCAGGTATGGCATCACCTGTTTCGTCTCTCACCATCTCGGCAGTCCGTAAGTAGTTAGCTGACTATTGGGGCGAGCCGACGACCACTCCCAATCGGCGACGACCGCTCACGGGCCGACTCGAGATGCATTCCGACGGTATCTGGCCCGATAATGCTCACCTTGCGCATTACTAGCGGCGTCCCGGCGGCCCCACTCATGATGTGACGATCATGACCGAATCGTGGACCTGAGCGCAGGGTCGGCGGGCGCGTTTCGCCTATGAAGGCGGAGGGATGTTTGCGTTCATGTGGAAGACGTTCTGTGGGTCGTACTTCGCCTTGAGCTGCTGCAGGCGGTCGAACTTCGGACCGTAGGCACTCCGGATTCGATCATCCTCGTAGTCGGTCATGAAATTGACATAACTGCCAATCCCATCTGCGTGCGGTACCAGACGCGGTCCAGTAGTTGCGCGACCAGGCGCGTTCGGCTTCGTATTCATCCGGTGACGGCGTCGTGGCAGAGATGTTGATGATCCACCGGGTCTCGCGGTTGCCGCCGAACGCGCTGGCCTCATTGTCCGCCCGGCGGTACGCGCCTCCGAGCGGGAAGATGGGCACGAACGACAGGGGTGACATCTTCTTGGCCTGGTGTTCGAGGATCGCGTCGATGGCGCCATCACTGAGCTGTGCGAGGTAGACGGCTTTCTCATAGCTGTGAAAACCCCAGGGAGCGGACGCGTCGAACATCTGTTGCAGCCCAACGTAGGGGATCGGCGTCACCAATTCGACGATCGGTGTGAGGGCCTCCTTAATCGGTTGGATCAGGCCAGCGTGGGCCCGTTCGTCGCCGAATCCAACGACGGCGAGCGCGAACGCCGGGCTGAAATGGAGGTCCTCGGGAACGAACGGCTCGGGGGGCGCACTCAGCCCAGCCATGAAGACCCCGCACTCATCGGGCAGGCCCTCGACGAAGTCCCGGGCAAATCGGAAGAGGTCCTCTCCTTGTTCGGGGCTGAAAAGGAACAGGCCGAGCTGCAACATCGGGCCAACCACATGGAGGGCGAATTGGAATTCCGTCACCACCCCGAAATTGCCGCCCCCGCCGCGGATGGCCCAAAACAGATCGGGGTTGTCGGCGTCCGACGCGTGCAAGATGCTGCCGTCAGCGGTGATCACCTCGGCGCCAACGAGATTGTCCGACGAAAGTCCGGCCAGGCGCGAGAGCCAGCCGAAGCCGCCGCCGAGCGTCAGTCCGGCGACACCGGTCCGACTGATGAAGCCGCCGGGGACCGCCAGTCCGTGCGCCTGGGTGGCGGCATCGAGCTCGCCCCATGTCGTGCCCCCTCCACACTTGGCGCGGCGCGCGTTGGCATCGACACTCACCACCTTCATCGGAGTCAGGTCGATCATCAGGCCGTCGTCGCAGAGCGCGCCGCCGGCATAGTTGTGGCCGCCCCCGCGAACCGACACCACGAGGTTTTGCTGGCGAGCGAAGTGCAAGGCGGCAGCGACGTCAGCGCTGCTCGTGCACCGGGCGACGATTGCCGGCCGTCTCGGGCAGGACGCGTTCCAGATGCTGACGGCTTCGTCGTAACTCGAGTCGCCGGGCTGTGCGACAGTGCCGCTGACATTTCCGCGCAACTCGTCGACCATGCTCGTCGTGATGTTCGCCATATTCGGCTCCTCGGGGCTGGTTGGGCGCCCCTTTTTCGGAGGTTACGTTGCGTGAGCCTCAGTCGCAATCGGCCACAAGATCTGAGTCGGGTTGTGAACCCCCGCCACCATCGAAACGCTGGTCGGCGCGTCTCGTGCATAGGGCACGGTCGCCTGACCAGCCGTTTCGCGGTCGAGTGGCCCATCGACGCAGCGAGGCACAGGGCAGCACTGTGCATGTCCCAGGCGCCTGACTTGATCAACCGAATTGGAGGTCGCAAGTTGCGATCTCGATTTCGCTAGACATACAGCGCGGCGTCCGACGCGGAGGATTTCGTGTAACGACCGGCCGGGTCGTCCCCGTTCTGTCAACTGTCGTCGCCTTGAGCGCAGATCGTGACCACCGACTCCGGGACCACCCGGCAGACACTTCGCTGCCAACACTTTGGTCTCCGCACTGGTTCGCCCAGGACAGGTTCTCATGAACTGGCTCCGGCTAGTCGGCCGGGCTCGGATCTGGACAAGTTGTAGACCGTTCGACATCGTCCGAGCGCCAGCGGCGCGAGGTCACGGGCGAATGGTGAGGACGTGAAGCTTCCCGGCTGGGTCGAACTCGAAGTGGAAGGTCAGGTTGACGGGGCTACCGGGAAACCCACCGGCAATCTCGACTCGCGTGTCGTAGCCGTGGTCGTTGTGGTGGATGGTCTTGGGCGTATAGGTGACGAGCGGGACCTCGCCGCGCCAGGAGCGGATCGCCTCAATCCCGTGGTAGTTCGTGCCCTCGTCCTCGACCACGGCGTCGGGGGCGAACTGGTCGAAGTAGTCGCCCTGGTCAGGTTGGGCGGCGAGGATGAAGTAACGGCGGACGGGCTCGGGAATCTCGTTGTCGGGTGGCATCGTCAGGAGTCCTTTCGTCGGCGGGTTTGGTCACGTGGTGGGGACGGTGCCGCCGTCGATGACGAACTCGGCGCGAATGAACGACTCGGCTCGAGCAGAGACCAGGATGGCGACCTCCGACGTTGGATCGATGTCACGTGACCCCGGCGCCCTGGGCGATCATGGCCGGTAGCAGCCCGCGGTCCAGGCGCACTGTGGCGAACAGGTTCAGGTTCAGTCCGGCGTCTCAACTTTAGAGCCTGGGCGGTGGACACGGCGCGATTCGGGGCGAGTCGGGGTTTGGTCTGTTGGGACGCTCTGAGTTGTGCTTTGGGGGATCGTCGTGGCAGCGGAACTGGCGGTGGCGCAGCTGTCGGCGACGCCGATCGTTGTTCAGTGTTTGGTGAGCATTCGGAGGGATCGGGCGATCCACTGTTCGTACTGATCGGCTGTCCAGCTGCGTTCGACGGTCAGGATGCGATGGACGTCGGGGGATAGAGCGACATAGGTGATGTCGACTGCTTGGGGAAGCTCGAGGTGTGGGTCCAAAGCGTCGAGGTCGAACAGGGCAGCGACGATGCGGGATTGGCCTTCGTACCGTTGTCGGCGGATCTCGGTCAACAGCTCCGCGACTTCGGGGTCCACCTCGGCGGCGGACGCGAGAACGTGCATGATCGCCGACGAGCGTTCCATGAAGTTCCGGGCGATACGAGCAAACGCTCCGATCAATGCGACGGGGTCTGGTTGGGAGCGGGCCGCCTTTACCTCGGGTCGATCGCCGAAGGCGACGGGCTGGTCGTCACCAGCGAAGGAGGTGTCGAGGACGGCTTTAAGCAGCGCCCGTTTGGAGGAGAACAGGCGGTACAGGGTGGGCAGCGAGGTGTCGGCGACTTCCGCCACGACCGCGAGAGTGGTGGCGGGATAGCCCCGCTGGATGAAGAGGGCCTTGGCGGCTTCGACGATGCGGAGCCGGGTAGCCCGGGATTGGGCTTGGCGACGGGAGTTGTCGTAGGGCCTCTTGACGGGAGCAGCCATATTCGTAATAGTACAGCTATTATGACAAGAGGGAACCTATCGCAAACTTGTGAGGTGCTGGTGGTGGGGGCGGGGCCAGCAGGCCTGGTCGCTGGCATCACCCTCGCCGGCTACGGCATCGATGTTCTGGTGATCGACAAGCGCGACGGGCTGTCCGGGCTGTCGCGGAATCTGGTCATCAGCACCCGAGGCATGGAGCTCATGCGCCGGTTCGGGTTGGAAGAGGCGATCCGGGCGGGCGCAGCCGACGTCAAGATCCGAGCCTGGGTGACCCATGATCTGGCCTGCGGGGAGGGCAGCGAGATGCCTCTGGGGTCTCCCTCCGACGCCGAGGCCGCCTCTGCCAGCCCGACTCGACCGGCGTGGGTGGCTCAGGACCACCACGAACCCATCTTGATTGAGCAGCTACGTGGCATGTCTTCGGCGACCGTCCGCTTCGGCTGCGCGCTGTTGGAGGTGACCCAGGACGGCCAAGGCGTCGACACCGTCGTGGCCGATGTCGAGACCGGAGCTGTCGAGCGCATCTGCTCCTCGTACCTGATCGCCGCCGACGGCGCCCACAGCGCCGTGCGAGATCAGCTGGGAATCGGCATGGTCGGGTCCGACGATCTGGCCGATTACGAACGCGTCGAGTTCACCGCGCCGCTGTGGCCTGTGGTCGGCCCGCACCGCTACGGGCTGTATGTGATCACCCGGCCCGACGCAGCAGGTGTCCTCGCACCTCGTGGGCCCTATGACCGATGGGGGCTATCACGGGAGACCCCCATCGGGACCAGTGGACTGAACGAATTCGGCCACAAGGAGCTGTCCGGCCTCATCCGACGCGCCGCAGGCACAGACGTGCGACCACAGATCGAACGGCTGAGCACGTTCACCTTCGCCGCCCAAATGGCCGAGCGCTATGCCGAGGGGCGCGGCTTCCTTGTCGGCGATGCAGCGCACCGGATGACCCCCAGAGGTGGCACCGGGATGAACACCGCCATTCAAGACTCGTTCGACTTGGGCTGGAAGCTGGCGTGGGTACTACGCGGTTGGGCCGGTCCCCAACTGCTTGCGAGCTATGAACGCGAACGACGGCCCATCGCCGCCCACAACGTCCAACGGGCCAGCGAACCAACCGGCGCCCGCCGGGAAACCGACCAAGCCCTGCCATGGGACCTCAACGGCCGCCTACCCCACCACTGGCTGTGCACTGATGGCGTGCCAACCTCAACCATCGACCTCATCGGCGACGGGCTCACCCTGTTGACAGGGCCGTCCGATCCCGGCTGGGCCCGTTTCACTCAATCCACGCCAGCCCGCGCACCCATCGACGTACGCATCCTCGATAGCGCCACCGCGACCGCCCTCGACCTACAGCCGAGCGGCGCGCTCTTGGCGCGACCCGACGGACACCAGCTGCGACGATGGACCAACGTCAACGCCGCCGCGGAACAAGGTCCGCATTGGGCGACCCTCTGACCACGCCCCTCTTCGGCTACCTGTGGGTTGTGGCAGCCGTGCGTGGGTGAAGGACAGTGAATCGGCCCCGGGGGATGGGACAAACTGGCGCCATGTCAGACCTCGACGGCACCACCGTGGTCATCACTGGCGCATCGAGCGGAATCGGGGCGGCGACCGCCCGAACGCTCGCCGCCCGGGGAGCGAAACTCCTCCTCGCATGCCGCTCCGAGTCCCGGGCGGGCCAGGTGCTCGACGAGCTGGCCGCCTCCGGCACCCCGGCCCTCGGAGTGGTGCCCATCGACCTCGGCGACCTCGACGCCGTGCGGGGCGCGGCGGACGCCATCGCCGAGCGGCTGCCGCGCTTTGACGTCCTCATCAACAACGCCGGTCTGGCCGGCGGCCGGGGCCGGGGGCTCACCCCCAGCGGCTTCGAGCTGGCGTTCGGCACCAACCACGTCGGCCACTTCCTCCTCACCACACGCCTCCTCGACTCACTCGGTGAGGGGGCGCCTCGGCGGGTTGTCACCGTGGCGAGCAAATCGCACTACCAGGCGAAGGGGATCGACTTCGACGCCGTGCGCCGCCCCGCCCGCTCGATGACCGGGCTTCCCGAGTACGCGGTGTCGAAGCTGGCCAACGTGTTGTTTAGCCAGGAGCTGGCCCGACGGGTCACTGAGCGCGGCATCCACACCTACGTCCTGCACCCCGGCGTGGTCGCCTCAGAGATCTGGCGCAACGTCCCCGGGCCTCTGCGCTTCGCCATGACCCGCTTCATGAAATCGCCCGAGGGGGGCGCCCGCACCAGCGTCTACTGCGCAAGCTCGCCGGAGGTCGCCGACGACACCGGGCGCTACTACACCGACTGCGCCGTGAAGGAGCCCAACGCGGCAGCCACACCGGAGTTGGCGGCGGAGCTGTGGCGCCGCAGCGAGGAGTGGGTCGCGTCCTAACTCGCCGACCTACAAGTAGAGGGCATCCGGAAGTGCCGCTTGCGCGTTGGCAGCAGTGCCCAGCTATCCCCTTACCAACCGCACGATATCGCTCGGGGGCTTCGAAGTTGAAGTGCAGCGTGTCGATGCCTAAGCCACCTCTTCCGGTAGCTGGCAGTCATGCTTGCGATGATCATGGACGCTCAGGCCGCTATGAGCACGTGGTCCGCTTCCGGCGTGCCTTCCGCGCTGTTTGGTTCCTTGGCCAGCGACGCCATGGCCCCTCGCCGGAGCAACAGTCCGGCCATGACGGCCCCGATCGCCAGGAACACGGCGGCATAGGCGAAGACGACGTGATAGCCGTGGATCGTGGCTTGAGCCTGCAACGTGGCGACGGAGGTTGCCGTCGCGTGGTTGGCCAGGACGTAGGCGGTAACTGCGCTGGCGGCCAGGGTGTTTAACAGCGACGTGCCGACCGAGCCGCCCACCTGCTGGGTGGTGTTCACCATGGCCGAGGCGATCCCGGCATCAGTGGTCAGGCCGACGGTGGCCACGCTCATGGAGGGAGCAAAGACCTGCCCTAAGCCGAGACCCAAGAGGACAAGTGCTGGGAGGATCGTGCTGACATAGCTGGAGTGCAGCCCGATGCGAGTGAGCAGGAGCATGGCCACTGCCCCCGTCACCATGCCGGTGGCCACCATGAACTTGGGTCCGAAACGGGGAAGTAGGACGGTGGTCGCGACTTGGGCGGAACCGACCAGCGCGACGATCATCGGCATGTAGGCGACTCCAGTCACGACGGGCGAGTAGTGGAGCGTGCCCTGCATGTAATAGGTGAGGAACAAGAACATGCCGAACGTCGCGGACCCGCCGGCGAACATGGCGATGAAGGCACCGGCCCGGTTGCGGTCGACCACGATTCGAAGCGGAAGCAGCGGCTGGGACACCCGTCGCTCGATGGCGACGAAGATGGTGAGCAGGACGGCGGAAGCCACCAGGCTGGCGATGGTGAATGTGTTTGCCCACGAGCTGGTCTCGGCGTGGGAGAACCCGTAGACGAGAACGAACAGCCCGGCGCTAGCGGTGATCGCGCCGGGCAGGTCCAGATGGGGCCGATGGGCGGCGCGACTGTTGGACAGGAGAATGACTGCACCGGCGATGGCCACGGCGCCAATCGCCACAGTCCCGCAAAGCTTCGTGTCATTGGCTGACGGACCTTCAACCCGAACGTAGTCACGCCTGGGACGGTCTGACGCAACGTCAGAAATTGGCTCCCACGACGTTCGCGATTACGCACGGCGATCAAGCGCTGCTTCCATGCCGTTCGCGTCAGCAACCCGAAGGTCAGGCGGGCGACTCAATTATCTGCCCCTCCGATCGATGGCAGCCCGGTCCCATATTCCGCGAGGAAGGTCTGAGATGGCAGCAGAGAATTGCCAAGCGGATCTAGTCGTTCGCAATGCGAAGGTGACGACTCTACAAGTCGATGGCCGCGTAGCCGAGGCGGTTGCGGTTCGTGGGGAGCAGTTCCTGGCGGACGGTGAACCTCACGCAGTCGGAGTCATGTTCCGGATGATCGTCTTGAGCGATCGGTTCAGTACTCGGACGTCGTCCTTTGTGAGACCCTGGAGCAGACACTCTTCCAAGTCCTGAACGCCGTGGTCGACCGATCGCCACTTCTTCTTGCCCGCGTGGGTCAAGTGAGCGCAGAGGATCCGTGCATTTGACGAGCTCTGGTGACGCTCCACTAACCCGGAGGCTTCAAGCTGCTTGAGGACCTCGTTCATTGACTGGGGCGTCACGAACGCCTTGCGGGCAAGTTCGGCGTTCGGTAATCCAGGCGTCTCAGCCAGCAACGTCAGCACGACGTAGTGGGGGATCCCGAGTCCTTGTTTGGAGACGATCTCCTCGAGGGCGAGATGGATCACCGATTGGGCGCGCTTGACCAGGTAACCCGACATGTCCTCGGCTCTCGGCACTCGCTTCACTGCCTTCCCCATCGGCACCTTGCACTTATCAGGCTACCTGATATAGTTATCAGGTAGCCTGATAACTATAGAGGAGCGCCAGTGAGAGTCATCGGACCCGACTTCATCGCACTACAGGTCAGCGACTTGGAGGTGTCGGCTGCGTTCTATTCGGAGCAGCTCGGCCTTGAGCGGGCAGCCCAGAGCCCACCAGGAGCAGTGGTCTTTGAAACCGCTCCTATTTCCTTTGCCGTTCGTGAGCCCTTTGTTGATTTGCAGGCAGTCGAGCGTCTCGGATGGGGCGTCGCACTGTGGCTCAAGGCCGATGACCCGCAGGTTCTGCACGAAAGGCTTGTTCATGCCGGGGTTCGAATCGTCACCGAGCCCTTCGATGGTCCATTTGGCCGTACGTTCGTGTTTGCTGACCCCGATGGATACGCCGTTACCATCCATTCTTGAGGAGCAAGGAGGAAGGATGCCAGGCTTCGTCTCTGACAGCCCCCTGGCCCGCGAACTGATCAGCATCGGCGACGAGGCGATCGCCACGGAGGACGGCGCCAAACTCCGCGCCGATTTCAGGGAGGACTACGTCTTCCACGGACCGGGCGCCGACCTGGGCTTCGATGAACTGAGCGTGGTACTTCGCGTCGTTGCGCGCCGCTTTCGGTGGTCTGCGACTCTTCCGTGAGCAGATCATCGTCGACGGCAACTACCTGGCGGCGCGCACCACGTTCTCCGGTGACTTCACCGGACTCTTTACCTACTCGCCCATCGGTCCAGTCGAGCCCACCGGGCAACACCTCGAGTGGGAAGTGATGGGTATCTTCAGGTACGACGACGAGGGCCGGCTGGCCGAGGAATGGGTGCAGACCGACTACCGCAGCTTCTTGACCAAGCTGGGCGTCGCAGTCACGGAGTCCGTCTAGCGGGGAACATGCATCGGTGTTGCGGCGCCACCGACCCGGTCTCGCAACAGTGGGGGGCGCAACAGTTGGCAACCGATCTCGCCAAGTCAGCAGCCGCGAATCATCAGCTCACTAGCTGCGACTTGAGTCCGTCGACTTGCATCTCGTAGTACTCGTTTGTTGCGTATGGTCCGACTACACCCTCAACGACCTCGCGTACCGCTTCGACCGAATCGCCTTCCCAGATACAGATGCCGAGCGTGTGATCGCTGGTAGCCGCGTGGATTGGCAACGCCACGCCGGAAGGCAGGCCGGCCTCGAGCGCCTTGGCCTCGGCTGCCTGAAAACCCTCAGGGTCATGGATTCGATGGATGACTGTCACGAACATGGGTTTCCTTTCGATTCGTAGGTGCTTCTGCATCCGAGTGCGCAATCTCATTCTCCTGAGGCGCCGTTACAGATGCGCGTCACTTCGGCGCCCTCGAAGCCGATGAGGTGGGAGATCCTGAGGATTGCCCAAACGGCTGCATGTTGACTCGCGGCTCTGCCCTCTCGGCCCAGAGCGCGCTGCTGTGCTGCCAGGTGGGATGGCTCCACTCGATCTTTCGGCCAGATGGGACAATGTTTTTCGTGAACTACACGGACGCGACGCCAGGCTCTGTGCACGTGCTCGGCGCGGTGTGCGCGGTGGCACCCGACGGGTCGATCGTCGATGTGCCGAGCGCAAGTCAGCGTCGGCTGCTCGGGCTCCTTGCGGTACATGCGCCGCGACAGTTGCGCGTGGAGTGGCTCGCCGACGTACTCGGCCTCACGAGCGGAGCGCTCAGGACCACGGTGTCGCGACTTCGCACAACCATCGGACCGGCCACGCTGCGCACGACGAGTACCGGGTACTCATTGGAGGGCGACGTCGATGCCGCCCAGTTTTGCTCAGCGGTGGCGAATGCAGACAAGACAACCGACAAGCTGGGCGCGCTGGAACAAGCTCTCACGCTGTGGACCGGACCCGTCCTCGAAGAGTTCCAAGGTGAAGAGTGGGCCAGGGGTGAGACCGCCCGGCTCACCGAGATCCACGCCGCCAGCGTGGACGACTACGTCGACCAACTGATCTCGGCCCACCGGGAAACTGATGCCGTCGCCGTAGCCGAGGGTCAGATCGTTCAATATCCGTACCGCGATCGGTCGCGGGGCCTACTGATTCGGGCCCTCGCGCTCGCCGGCCGCCAGGCCGAAGCCCTACGAGTCTTCCAGACGTACCGATCGCTGCTGGTCGAAGAGTTCGGCACCGAGCCCTCACCCGAGGTCGTCCGGACCGAACGTCGGGTGGCGACAGGGTGGAACGGTGTCGACGAAGACCGCGAATTGTCTACGTCGATCGGGGTAATGGACATACCGCTGCCGGCCTCTTTGACACACCGCGTCGCGTTCGTCGGGCGCTCAACCGAGCAGGAGGTGCTCCGGGCTCAGCTGGCTCTAGTAGGAGATTCCGGCCTGCGATGCGTCGTGGTGGGCGGTGAAGCAGGGATGGGGAAAACAACCTTGCTCGCCGAGTTCGCAAACTCTGTGACGTCCTCGGCCATGGCGACCGTGCTCTACGGGCGATGCGACGAGACGGGCGGGCCGCTTGAACCGCTCCGTTCGGTGCTCGACACGTGCGTCGAGCACGCACCCCTCGACCTGCTGACTGAGCACGTAGCCCATTTTGGCGGCGAGCTGACGCGGCTCTGCTCCCGGTTGGGAACGCGTGTTGCGACGACGCCGGCGCCGACTGGTTCGGATGACGCCACCGAACGATTCCTCGCCTTCGACGCTGCCGTTGACCTCCTGCGTAGAATCGCCGGCCGCCGACCGCTGGTCCTCATTCTGGATGACCTGCAGTGGGTAGAACCGACGGCGCTCCTCCTTCTCCGCCAGATCGTTCGGACATTGGCTGACGCTCCGGTCCTCGTTCTCGTCAGCCGTCGCGACCCAGGAGAGCAGATATCCGACCAATTGCGGTCGGCTCTCGCAGAGTTAGAGCGCGGCGAGATCAGCCACCTACAACTGACCGGCCTGAACGAGGCCGAGCTGGCTGAGCTGGTCGTCGCGGCGACGCGTGCGGTGCCTGATCCTGAACTACGCCGCGTCACCGGGAGATTGCGGGAAGAGACGGCAGGAAACCCGCTCTACGCCTCGCAACTTGTTCGGCACTGGATGGACCTTGGTCGGGCGGCCGGTGGTGCGCTTGAGGGCCAGCGGGGGCGCCCGACGATGGTGATGCCGGAAGGCGTTCCTCCCAGCCTCCGAGAGGTCGTCTGGACCCGGGTTCGGACCCTCGGGCAAGACGTGTTCGCCGTTCTCGCTGCCGCATCCGTTCTCGGGCTGGAGTTTCCAGAGGACGTCCTTCTCGAGACGCTCAACTTGCCGGAAACGACGGTGCACGGAGCCCTCGACGCTGCTGTGGCCGCGGGGATTCTCATCGACTTGCGATCTGTGCGCCGTTCGATGCGATTCGTTCACGCGCTAGTCGCTAACGCGATGTATTCGGAGATCGGCCCGTCGAGTCGTGCCCGCATGCACGAACGGGTTGTGCGTGCCCTGACGAAAGATAGCGAGTCTCTGCATCCCGATGTCGTTCTGCAACTGGCCCGGCACTGCGCGCTCGCAGGCCTCCCCGAGGAGGCACTCCACTGGTCGGTATCCGCCGGCGATCACGCCTTCGGGCACCTCGCCCCGGCCGAAGCGGCTCATCACTACCAGGTTGCACTCGAGGCGGCCGAGGCGTTGCACCGGCCCGACGCAGAATGCGCCGATCTCTTGGTGCGACTCGGCCATGCGCAATACCGAGCAGGTCATCCGCAGGCTCAAGACAGCCTGGCCCGAGGGGCCGAACTTGCGCGGCGCAGCGGTGAACGCCAAACGCTGATCCGAGCCGCGTTGGTGGCGGACCTGGGTGTCCTCCGGGTAAACAGTTTCGTTCAGGAGTCGGAGATCGTCGAGTCCGCTCTGGCGGTCGCAGACCCGGCTGACACCGCCACGTACGCCCGTCTCCTCGCTCTCCTCTCCAAGAGCTTGACCTTCACTCCCGATGTGGAGCGACGCCTGACACTGGCTCATCGAGCCCTACGACTGGCGGAGGAAAGCGACGACGCAACACTCCTCGCCGTCGTCGCGCCGGGGGTGTTGGCCGCGCTGTGGGCCCCGGGCAACGAGCGCCTGCGAAATGAGGTCGCAGCGAGAGCGCTCTCGGCCGCGGAGGCATCGGGAGACCCGTTGCTGCAGTTCAGCGTCAACCTCGCGGCGCGCCAGGTTGCGATTGAATCGGGAGATCCCGTAATGGCCGCGCACACCTTGACCCGGCTTCGAGCGACCGCACAAAGCGTGGGGGAGCCGTACCTGCGTTGGCTCATCGTCGTGGCTGAGACCTTCGAGGCGATGATGGCGGGACGGCTTTCCGACGCCGAGGCACTGGTCGCCGAGGCGCTCGACTTCGGCCTGCAAATTGGCGCTCCAGATGCGTTCACCATCTATGCCGCGCAGTTCTTCGTGCTCCGTACGTTCGCCGGCCGTCACGGAGAGCTGTTCCCTCTGGTGGATCAAGCGGCTCGCGAGAATCCCACCGTGCTTCCCTTCAAGCTGGCGTACGGGATCATTTGCGCGGCAGTGGGTCAAGCCGACGCTGCTCAAGAGATTCTGCGCGAGGGAATGGAGAGCGGTTTCGCCGAAATCGCAGTCGACAACTTCTGGATGACCTCGGTCATCGCGTACGTCATCATCGCCATCGAGCTCGATGACCGCGAAGCGGCCGCCCAGCTGCTGCCCGTTATCGAGCCCCATGCGAGCGAGATCTCATTCAACGGCGCAACCAGTCAGGGACCGGTCGGTGCCTACGCAGGGAAGCTGGCATCCCTATTAGGTCGCCATGACGAAGCCGAAAACCATTTGAGGGCGGCGCTGGCTACCGCCGCGGCATTCGGCTGGAAATATCATCGCGCTACAACGCTCTTCGCCCTGGCGAAGGCGCGGCACAACCGCTTGAGTGCGCTCGACGAGGAGGGAAGGTCCTGGCTCTCAGAGGCATCCGATCTCTGCCGGGACTATGGCTTCCAGAGTTGGATCGGCCAGATCGATGACCTGGCCGCCAGCCACCCACCTAGAGCGTTGCGGCTCTGATCCGACGCTTCATTTCCGAGGTGACGCGCGGATGATGCGGGCTAGGCCGCAGGATGACCTTAAGGCCGCAGGCGAACGGGTCGCCGGCTTGGCAGAAGAGAGAGAACAATGACGACTCTGGTTATCACTCACGAAGTTGACGATGTCGAACACTGGCGTACGTCCACCAAGCGCGAGGAGTACTTCGGTCCGCTCGGAATCACAGCGCGCGTCTTCATCGACCCGGACAAGTCCAACCGTGTGGGACTGATCGTCGAATGCCCCAGCCTCGAGGCGTTTCAAAAGTCGCTCCAAGGTGAGGGCGCCGCCGAAGCGATGAAGTTCGACGGCGTCCGTCCCGAGACCATCCAAATGTTCGTAGAGGGCTGAGCCGTGGACGTAATCTCGGCTCTCGAGCAATCGTACGACCAGACGGCAAAGCTGGCCGCCAGACTTACGCCGGCCGAACTCGACGCTCCGTCCCGCTGTGCAGGTTGGGATGTCCGGGCAACACTCAATCACCTGCTCGGCGCCACATGGATGTTCACCCTCGTTAATCAGGGCCACGCTGCAGACGAAGACGCTGGCGACGTTATCGGTGACGATGCCAGCTTGGCCGTCACAGCTGCCGCGAAAGAGAACCTTGCCAGCTGGCGCCAACCCGGTGCCTTCGAGGGTGACCGTTCCTATTCCTTCGGTCGCTTCCCCGCGACTGGTGCCGCAATGCTCAACCTCGAGGAAGTGGTCGTTCACAACTGGGACATAGCCAAGGCCATCGGCCACGAGTTGCTGATCGACCCCGAGGTGGGGCAAATGATCTACGACTGGGGCGTCTCGATCCCGCTCGATGACTTCCGCGACCATGGCGCCTTCGGCCCCGAAGTGCCCGTCTCGGAGTCGGCGTCCGTTGTCGACCGTCTCGTCGGCCTGCTCGGCCGGCAACCCTGAAAGGGCCGACCGGTGCGCAAGTACTTTCCGCGCCGACGAATTGGCGAGACGACGAGGCGAAGACGACGACTTCAATCTGAACCCCCGAAAGGATGGTCAGAAGCGACGGCGACCTCGTCGTGAACCTAGTGACGAATGGATGAAGGGGTCCCAGTTGGGACGCGATCCAGAGGGTTCACGAAAGTCGTTCGGCGAGGTAGGCAAGGGACATCGGGTACCGGTATTCGATCCGGCCGTGAGTACCTTCAAACAATTCGAAATGGACATCGTTGACGCCGATTTCGGCGAGAGCACTGCGGAACGCTTGTGCGCCGATTTCCAAAAACCACTCGTCGTTCTTCCCGCCGTCGATCCAGATTGCTCGCAGTCCGCCAAGTGCTTCTGCGTGGTCCGGGACCATACGGACAGGGTCCCAGTCCAGCCACCTTTGCCATATGTCGTATCGAAGCCTGCCCGTCTCGGGGTCGAATGGAAGCACGGGCGTCCCGTCATCGTCTGCGGAGAAGCAGGCAGAGACGCCGAGTGTCATCAACAGTGTCTCGTCGGCCTCCTTAGTGAACGCCACTCGTCCTTGAAAGTCCTTCCACCATTTGTCAATCGAACCGTCGTACTCGCGCAGTGCTCTTACGGCTTTAGCGAACTCCGGGATGTAGCAAAGCTCATACAGGGCGTCGCCGGCGTGGGACGCCAGGCCACCGAACAGGTCCGGCCGGAGCATCGGCGTGATCATCGCCCCGAATCCTCCACTGGACTTCCCCTGGATCCCCCGGTGCGACGCCTCCGTATATGTGCGGTAGCGAGAGTCGACGAAGGGCACCACGTCCTCGCATAGGTAACTGTGGTACCGCCCAGTCCCGGGGGAGTCGACGAACTGCGATCCTCCGTATGCAGTCCAGGCGTCCACGTAGACGACGATGCACGGCGGCGCCTCGCCTCGGGCGAAGAGCTCGTCGGCGGCTTCGGTAAAAGGGAGCCGATATGCACTGCGGTTGGTCCACATGCTGAGGTGGCCCGTGTATCCCTGAAGGACGTACACGCTCGGGTATGACCTGCCGGAATCGTCGTCATAACCAGGCGGGACGTACACCCACAATGGCCGGTCGCATGGATCCCCGAGGTGATTACCCGTCAAGGCACGAGAGCTCACGACGTGGTGGTCGATCCTCCCTGCCAGCTGTCTCTCCCAGGGAAGGGGCACGGCTCCTTACCCTAGATCCCCCGACACTCCCCACGATTCGACATCATCGTCAATGTTCTTAAGTCAGGATGTCGCGGCGGAACGAGTCGAGTCTCGTCTCAAACGTGTCGACAGAGACTCGCCATACGAAGTCGCATAACACGACGAGGCGAATCCGCCGGCGGCCTCGAGCGCGCTGCTTCCCAAGGCCAACCTTCGCGCCGCAGGGTCGAACTAACGGGTCACGGCGCTTTCGACCGCCCCGGCGTAAATCTCCACTGCCCGCCAGCAGTACCAGGCCGCGACCGACCGGTACGGGCGAAAGGGTTCGCCGAGGACCCACAAATGCTTCGGCGTCGGCATCGGGACGCCCCAGGCCAACCCGTAGCCCTTCCGGACGCCCAAATCGCCCGTGGGCCACACGTCCATCCGGCGGAGCTGGAACAAAAGGAACATATGAGCCGTCCACTCCCCGATGCCCCGTACTGCCGTCAACCGGGTGACGACCTCGTCGTCAGGCACGCGCGCCAGCCGGTGCGGCTCGAGGATGACGGTTCCGTCGAGGACCTTGGCAGCCAGGTCCCGGATAGATGCTGTCTTGTTGGCGGAGAGGCCGGCGGCCCGCATCTGCTCGTCGGCCAGCGCGAGCACGGCCTCCGGCTCGACCCGCCCGTCGAGCGCGGTGATCAGTCGCCCGTGGATGGCCGCAGCGGCACGACCCGCCAGCTGCTGGTACACGATCGACTGCACGAGGGTGGCGAAATGCGTTTCATTTTGCTTGCGCAGCCGCATCGGGCCCGCCGCCGCCACTAGGGAGGCCATCACCGGGTCGCGCTCGGCCAGGACGGCGGCCGCTGCCGGGTAACTCGTTCGCGGGCTCATCGGGATCCACCCAAAGTTTTGAGCGTGCATGTATCAGTACCTCGAGCAGGTTGGTCTTGCTGTAGTCGTCGTCGTAATTTCCGAATAATGTCCATTACTGGAAGATAGATGTGATGAGGGACATCACGGAGTTATTCGCCAGTAATCCGTGCTGGCAGGTACTCGCGCAACGCTGGTCCTAGCCACCTGTCCAGGTACCGGCGCAACTCGAGGTCGGTGCGTGAACGAGTCGTCGGTTCGAGGAGGATCCAATGCAGGATCGCGAGAGTCCACTCGATGAGCTCTTCTTTTGTCGGCTCATCGATCTCCTCGGCCCAGCCGGTCCCGACCCTCGCAAGCACCGCGCGTCCAAACGCGCTCACCGTCTCGGGGCTGACTCCTGACGGAAGATCGCCTCGGCGCGATGAGAGCACGACAGACAGATACTGCTCTCGCGGTAGCTGTTCGATCGTGAAGGCGATCGCCTCGATCACGATATCGACCGGATTGCGGATTCCGGTTACATGGGCCGCGAGGCGGTCGAGAAAGCCACCCTCGGCCTCGACGGAGCTTGCGAATAGGAGAGCCTCGGTGCTCGGGAAGTAGCGGTAGACAGTGGCGCGGGATACTCCGAGTTCCAGCGCCACGTCTGTAACGGTGGTCCTGTTCCGCTTTCGACTCAGGCATCTGTGGGTCGCGTCGAGTATCTGCGCGACCGCCTCGTTGTCGGTCCGGGGTGGGTTACCCCTCCAACCATGTGTTCGTGCCATTCACTCATTCCTGTGTTGCGGAGCTACCAGCTGACGATACACTTTAGATGAGTTGTACCGTCAGGTCTGGGAGAACGATGACCAGTTCAGAGCTCGCGCCAAGGACCCGGCCCTGGATCACGCTCGGGGTCCTTTGCGTGACCATCCTGGTGATAAGCATCGATAACACGATCTTGAACGTCGCACTGCCGACGATCGTCCGTACCCTTCACGCCACTTCGAGCCAGCTCCAGTGGGTGGTCGACGCATACGCGGTCACCTTCGCCGGCTTGCTGCTCACGGTCGGTTCCCTGGGTGACCGTTTCGGCAGGAAATGGGTGTTCCTAGCGGGCCTGGTGGTCTTTGGCTCCGGCTCCGCCCTCGCCGCCTGGTCGGGATCGCCCGACAGACTGACCATCGCCCGGACCGTGATGGGGGTGGGAGCCGCAGCGTTGATGCCCTCGACTTTGTCGATTCTTGTGAACGTTTTTCCCGAGGAGAACGACAAGCGGCGCGCGATCGGAATCTGGTCGGGTGCTGCGGGAGTCGGAGTGGCGGCTGGGCCGATTTTAGGAGGGCTCCTGTTGTCGCGGTTCTGGTGGGGATCTGTATTCCTCATAAATGTGCCGATCTGTCTGCTGGGGGCGATCGCGACAGTCCTGCTCGTCCCGAACTCGCGGAATCCCACAGGGCGAAAGGCGGATCCGGTCGGTGCATGTTTGTCGATCGTGGCGCTCGGCCTCCTGCTTTGGGGAATCATCGAGGCCACCAACCTCGGATGGACCTCACCCACGATCCTCGGCTCTCTCGCAGCTGCGGCAGTTACCATCCTCGTGTTCGTGATCTGGGAGCTTCGGTCTAACAGCCCAATGCTCCCGGTTCACTTCTTCGCCGACCGGCGGTTCAGCGCTGCGGTTTCCGCGCTTGCCCTTGTCATCTTCGCTCTTTTGGGGATGTTCTTCTTGGTTACGCAGTACCTTCAATTCTCGCTCGGATACTCGCCTTTCGCCACTGGTATCCGGATCGGGCCGATCGCCGTAACGCTTCTACTCGTTGCTCCCTTATCGGTGCTGCTGGCGCACCGATTCGGGACCAAGCCTGTCGTGGCTGTGGGTCTCGCATTGGTAGCGGTAGGGCTCGTCCTCCTATCGCGAACGACCACAGCGACCACATACTTCGACGACCTTCCCGCGCTGTTGCTGTTGGCGGCGGGGGCCGGCCTTGTAATGGCTCCGTGCACAGAGTCAGTGATGGGGTCCGTGCCGTTATCTGACGCGGGCGTGGGATCCGCTACGAACGACACGGCAATGCAGATAGGTGGCGCTCTCGGTGTAGCCGTTCTCGGAACCTTTCTCAACAGTCGCTACCAGGACCACATGAGAAGTGCGATCAGCAACCACGCCGTGCCGCATTCAATCGAGCAGGTCATCCTTGGTTCGATAGGTGGCGCGCTCGGGGTTTCCCAGCATGTGCCGGGTCACTTCGGAAGCGAGCTCGCTGACCTTGCACGCCAGTCGTTCATCTCGGGAATGGACCTGGCACTTCTGTTGGCCGCGGGTGTGATCGTCATCGCCTCCCTCGTCGTCGTCACATCTCTGCCGAGCCGGCAACGCCGAAGCAATGAGTCGGTCCTCACGCGGGCCAAGAAATCGGAAGGCTGAGTGTCCGGCACTTGGCGGCGGAGTGCTATGGGGAGCGTGGGACGCTGGATGGGGCGGCACCGGGCCGGCGCGGTGCAAACGATCTGTCATGGTTAGCGTGGCGCCATTGTGACCTCTGAAGAGAGATCTGGCCGAGTCAAGGGCACGAGCTTCGTTCCGTGAGTGACATGTTCGTCCAGTCCGAGCAGCGCGTCTCTCCGGTCGAACTGTTTTTCGATCTTGTCTTTGGGTTCGCATTCACGCAGGTCACCGCGTTGTGGGTCGAGCACAACTCATGGACTGGACTAGGCCAGGGTTTGCTCGTCCTCGCCGCATTGTGGTGGGTATGGGCGAGCTTCGCCTGGCTGACCAATACTGCGAATACAGAGGCAGACCTTGTACTAGCCGTGATGCTCTTCGCAACGGCCGGCGTATTCGTAGCCGCCCTCGCTGTGCCCGCCGCCTTTTACGGGAATCGCCTTATGTTCGGTATCTCCCTCCTTGCAGTGCTCGTCGCGTTCGTCGGGCTCTACGCGGACGTGAGCAAGAGTGTTCCTGACCAGCTCGCAGCGGTGCTCCGAATGTCTCGCACCGTGGCGATCGGCGCCGCCCTCATCCTTGTTGCGGCATTTGTTCCTCTGGAAGTTCGGCCGGCTTTTTGGGTTCTCGCTATTGCCGTAGGGCTCTTCGGCCCAAACCTCGGCGGACTGAGCGGATGGCGGGTCTATCCGGCCCACTTCGCGGAGCGGCACGGTCTGATTCTCATTATCGCAATTGGGGAGTCTCTCTCCTCTATTGGTTTCGCGGTACGGCAGACACATGTGAGCAGCGGCGAGATCGGGGCGGCCGTCTTGGGACTCGTCGTCGCTGCAGCATTTTGGCTGGCGTACTTCGACTTTGCCGCGAGCGGGATCCGTGCCCTTCTTGCCAACAGTCGCGGCATCCAAAGGATTGCGCTCGCTCGGGATGCCTATACGTACTTGCACCTACCGATGGTGGCGGGAATTCTTCTCTTTGCCTTTTCGATGCGCTCGGAGCTCATGCATCCTGGCGCAGATCTCACGATCATTCCCGCTTTCGCGCTTTGCTGCGGTAGCTCGCTTTACCTTCTCGCCTTTGTTGCGATTCGGTGGCGCGTCTCCCGTCGCCTTGGCGGGGGGCGTTCGACCGCCGCCGTCGCCTCCGCGTCGCTGACGCCTGTTGCGATGCTCGTACCGGCGATCGCTGGGCTTGCACTCGTCGGATTGGTGTGGCTTGCGCTTCACTCCTACGAAATTGTTGGCTGGAGGGAGGAGCGAATTCGCCGCCGATCACTCGACGACTCAGAGCCTGCGTAGTGTGGCGGGGACATTGGTTGCTGCGTTCCGACGTCGTGACGAACCCTCAATCGGCGAACGCCAGGGCTAGCGTTTGTTTCCTTCGATTTCGTCGCCAAGGGCATCGACATCTGGAACCGCATCCTTCATCTCACCCGGGCCGGAACGATCCACCCGGTGGTCGGTCGGCAGATCGAGTTCGCAGAGGTTCCCACCGGGCTCGAAGATCTCGAACGGCGGGCGACGATCGGCCGCACGGTGGTTCGCACTCCCCACGAAGGCAGAACCCAGTAGTCGTCACCGGTCCCGACCCCAACGAACGCGGCGATGCGGACTCTGACGCCGCTGCTCCTTCGCTAGCCGCCGCAGGCAACGGGGGTGGTACTGCTGGGACGGCAGACTGGAAGTCCACCCACGCTCGTGAGCATCACGTCGATTTCGACCTGCACCTCGCCCGGTGCGGCACCGGCGCCGATGCAGGGGCCGCTAGAAGGACAGTTGTAGAAGACGCCGTTCGGCTCGACGCCGCCGATCTCATTGTTGAAGACCCCAGTGAATGCACTGTTGAAGCCGCAGGTCGGGTCGAAGGGGAGCTGAAGTTTGAAGCTGTTGGATACGAGCCTGGCGGTCGCTCCCGCCAGGGCCCCAGAGATCGGTTCGCCCTGCACCGTCCACTGCGGCCCGGCGGCGTGCGGCGGAGCGCCCGCAGGCGAAGTGGGCACCATCGTCGAGGAACCGGTCGTCACCTGGGTGGTGACCGGAGCGCTGCACACCAAAGGTGGATTGGCGGCCGACAAAGTGCCTATTGCCGAGGCGGTGGCCGTCGAATCGAGTGCACCGAAAGGGGTTGCACCTAACGAGTCGGGTCGGGCACCGACGACCTTGGCCGCGAGGGGTCCGGTAGCGGACACCGAGAGGTTGAACTGGGCGAGCACGAGCGGCGGTGACGGGAAGCCCGACGAACCGAGCGCCGCGAGGAGCTGCACCGCCTGGCCGGTCTCAGCGAATATGCCCGTCACCGCACTGTTGGTGTTGTTGGTCAGCGTGACCGTGCCATTGAAAACCGAGCCCATCGGGACCTGAGGGCCGGGAGCCGTGAGGGCGGACGAGCATGTCGTTGATACGCAGATGGTCGCGGCTGTGATCGAGAGGCTCGTAACGTTTTGTTGGGGGAAGGTGAAGTAGGCGATACCGGAGCCTTCCACGAGCCCTGTAGGTCCCTCCCCCGAGAAGTTCAACGGGAGCTCCTGCTCTTCCGGAAGGTCCCCATAGCTGCTTCCCTCAAATGTGAAGGTGTAGGTGGCCTGCGCGTGCGGTGCGAGCGTCGACGGACCGGAGATGAAACCGGCGCTCTCCTCCCCCGTGATCGAAGTGACTGTCGTCGCGGTCGTGTTCGTGACGATCACGGAGCCGGCGTAGATGTCGGCCTTCAGCTTCGCACCAGGAGGCGACCCGGCCGCCAGATTCACCGGCTTCACCGGACCTGTCCCCGGATACGGGTACTGCTGTGTGAAGACCGGAGTGCCGACCTGAAGGCCGGCCGCCGGGGTCGTCTGGTAGTGGAGCGTTGCTACACCTGCTGCGTTCGCACCGTTGTCCTGGCCTGACAAGAAGACAGGCAGGTTCGTCTGCCCCGGGTCGGCTATACCCGTGAAGTCGAACGTCGCCGAGGAATTGGCGGCCACGCTACAGACCGACGGCAAGCTCGCACAGTTGTCGGTCCCCTCGGTCATGTACCCGTAGGTGTTCACGTGCAGGTTGCTCGGCTGAACCTCGAGCGATAGGCCCGGGAGGGGCACGCATCCGCTGACAGTGCCTCGGAGCCCCGTGGCGTGGAGCAGCCATGGGAACCAGGGCATGTTGGCATGCGCCAGGGTGCCCGGCCCCCCCGAGTCCTCGTTGTAGCCGACGCTGACGGTGCCGTCCAGGATGTCGGCTGTGAAGGGCACGCCGTATTGCGTGTGGTCGGTCGGACTGTTGGGGTAGGTGGGGTTCGGAGGGCAGGGCCCTCCAGTGGAGACAGTCCCTTGATCGGCCGCGCTGGAGGTCGGCGCGTGACCTGCATTGGACGAAGCGCCAGTGAGTCGCGCCGTGATGGGCGAAGCCGCCGGTCCCGACAAAGTGGCCGTCGAAGCGGACACGACGACAATGACACCGGCAGCGATGCGCCACCGGAACCGACCTCGCTCTCGGCGGTTCATGCGTCTTTCTCCGATCGGCATGCAGACGTTGTTAACAAGGTAACCGCGCACGCAGGGTCGTCACGTGGTGTCACGGGTCCTCCAGTTGTATGGACAGCGGGCCATTTCATGGCTGGTAGGCCAAACCGGTGCCGGTGATGGTGAGCTCGTTCGCCGGTTGAGCGAGCGGAAGGCCCAGCAACTTGCCGGCGACGGAAGTGACGTTGGAGGTGCAGCTCGGCGAAGGCTGAAGGGGTGGGATCACAAAGGGAAGGTTGGTACCGGAGATGGTGAAACCGCCGAGTGACCCGTAGATCTCTGCCTTCACCGGGACGGTCGTCCTGAGAACGCAGCTTGCACCGAAGACCTTGGCGTCCGCCGGAAGCGATGCGATCACGGTCTGCTTGATCGGACCCGGGGCGGCGACCGCACAGACGATCGCCGTGATCGCCGTGGGGACGACTGTGATGTGAGTGATCGGGATCGAAAGATTGGGGATCATCGTGATGTTGACGGCCGGGATGGCTATGTGCTCTCCGTCGGCTGGCAAGTTCAGGCGGAGCGACGCCCCCTGGCTTGGCGGCGAGGTGCACTCGTTGGGGGGCCGGTTGATCACGGTAGCTATGCCGCAAACCGAGCCGCTCAGCGTGGCCTCGGCAATTGGGTTGTACGGGCTCTTGATCGTGATGGCCCCGCTGAACGTCGCGTAAACCCCGATTTGCGGCTGGCTTCCAGTGCTCGAAGGAATGCAGTCGGGAGGGAGTGGTGGGAGGTTGATGGCTGAAGCCGTTCGAAGCGACGAGACGAGCTCGCCGTTGGCGATCTGCAACCTCGAATGGGGCCGCGAGGCGACGCCAGCCTTCACGGGTCCGCAAGCGGCGCCGAAGGCCAGAATGGGGGCGAGAATCAGAACGATGGTGCGACGGCGCATTTTTTTCACCCGCCCGGCGAGTTGTATGCCCCGCGCTGGAGCATGTCGGGGTTCCTGGTCGAGCAGCCGTTGTCGAGCTCGGCGGCACCGGTCAGCTGTGTTGGGCCGTGAATGAGCGGGTCTGGCACGTAGGCGCATACCGGCTGGCCGATGTTGAAGGCGGCCTCGGCATGAGCAACGCTTCCCGTGAGTGCCCCAGCGGCGCGGCTGGCAACCACCGGCAAGATCTGGAATAGGGCCGCCACCGCCGGCTGGAAAACGTTCGCCGCCTGCGCGTCGGTGGCGAAGTTCGCGATCAAGGATGCGATCGCCGGGTTGTTTGCGGCGAGGAAAGGGCCGACCGTGTTGGCCGCTGCCGAGGCATTGTTGATCAGGTCATGCAGGTCGCCGTTGGAAGTCACCAACTGACTGGTGAACGACGCGAGGCTCCGCGCGAAGGATTGAAAGTCGCCGGACGTGGCCTTGAGGGTGTGCAGGTCGGTGTTTCCGTACTCGATGAGATTGACCGTCTCCGGCTGGGCCGCAGCGAGAGAGTTGAAGAGCTCTTGGCCGGTGGTGATGATCTGGTGCAGTCCAGGACCCGTGCCGATGAACGCTGATACCAGCCAGCTCTCGAAGGTCTGCAGGTCGTTGCCGTTCACGCTGTTGAGCAACGTGCTCAGGTTGTCGAGTGCCGTGCCGATTGGCGTCGGTAGGACGATGCGAGAAGCCGGTATGACGCTGCCGGCTTGGAGGTACGGCCCGCCTGCGTGGGAGGGCTGGAAGTCGAGATACTGCTCGCCCAAAGCGGACAGCTGCTTTATGTCCGCCTTCCCGTTGTCGGGGATGCGCGTGCCGGCGTTGACACCGAGCTTGATCGTCACTCCCGTCGGTGTCAGGTCGAGAGAAGTCACCTGTCCCACGACGACGCCGCGATAGTCAACGCTTGCTCCTGGGTAGAGACCCGAAGCTGCTGGAACCAAAACCGTGACAGTGAATGGCTGGGCGCCGAGGTTGTAATTGAGGATGTCGACGCCGATGAAATAGAGGCCGACGATGAAGACGCCGAGGAACGCGATCAGCCGCGCCAGCGGACGTCTCAAAGCAGGCCCCCGGCGAGAAGCAGGGTGATCGCCCGCGCGCCAGAGCCGGTCGCCGAATTGCTGGGGCTGACGTTCGGGGCGAAGTCTCCTGGCGGGAGTATTACGTTCGCGACGACACGCACCTGCAGATAGTCACCTGGCGCGACTTTTGGCGTTTCGGCCTCGAAGCGCGAGAGGTCGGACAGCACCGGTGCCAGTTGCTGGGACACGTTGTTGAGCTGTTCGACCACTGGCAGGAGCGCTCTTACGTCGTTTACCCCGTTCTGACCACTCTGCTGCGCGATCTGGGTGCCGACAGCGCCGAGGTTCGACAGGGCGCCGAACAGGCGGTCAAGGGACGTGTTCTCACTCGCTAGAACGCCTATCGCCGGCGCGATCGACGCGATCCCGTTGCCGATCGTTTTGGCCCCTGCTCCGCCGGTGCCATTGAGTTTCTTGGTCAGGTTGCCGGCTGACGCCAGGAAGTCGTCCAACGCCGTCCGCCCTTTTGCGAGGCTGGAGACGGCCGCGTTCACGGTTCCAACGAATGAACGGATCTGTGGCTGGTTGCCGTTGAACGTGTTGTTTAGCTCGTGGATGATCGTCTGGAGCTGATTGATGCCACCGCCGTTCAACACCAGCGAGAGGGCGCCGAAGGTGTCCTCGACACTGGGTGCTTTGCCGGTGTCGGATTCCGGAATTTGCGCTCCTGGGCGCAGGGGAGGCGCCTGCGTGTCTGCCGGGGCAGTGAGCAAGACGTATTCGTCTCCCAAGGGGTTGTCGAAGCGGACCTGGGCGGTGGTGCCCTGAAGGAGCGTCACGTTCTTCTCGATCCTCATCGTGACCGAGGCCTTGAAGTCGCTAGCGGAGATGTCGGTGACCTCGCCCACGACCTGTGGCCCGACACGCACCTGGCCCTCGACGGGAAGGTTGAGGACGTCCGCAAAGGTGGCGTAGATCGGGTACGTCGCCCCCGTGACCCCTCCGAGCTTGGGCAGCGCCTGCAAACTGAGCCCGTGGAAACCGCAGCCGCCGATGCAGACGGCAAAAGCCATGACCAGAGCGGGAACCCAACGTCGCCGGGTCACTGATTTCTCCCGATTATGGCGCTCAGCGACATGTTGGGTCCGGTGGAGGCGCCGGGCGGGATCGGAAGCGCCGTCAGCAGTCCTTGGAGCCCGCACCCGAGATCGAGGGTGGCGTCTTTCGTGTCTTTTTGCGGAGCGAAGACCAGGGGCAACAGATGAAGGAACGGGTCGCCGCACACCGACTGCACTAGCCCGTTCGAATTGCTCACTTCGTCGAAGCGCGCGCGAAGCGCGCCCGTTGCAGGGTCGATCGCGTTGTTGACGTTCTGCAGCGCGACGGGCAGGATCCCCCATACCTGCTCCATCTGTGCCTGCTCTTTCGCAACCGCGCCAGCGAAGGCGTCGAGGTTATGGACGCTGCTCCCGAAGGCGCTCGAATTGGTGTGAATGAAGCTCGCCAGGTCACCCAGGAACTGCTGCAGGTTGGCTAGCGCAGAGCCCAGGTCGCTCCCGTTGGACGACAGAATGGAGCTCACGACTGCCAGATCCTTGGCGAATGCTTCGTACGTCCCGGTGTACCGGGACGCCACCTTGCTTAGGTTTCCGAGGTTGTCGAACAAGGCTGTCACGTCGGGACCTTGTGAGGACAGCGAGCCGAAAAGCTGCCCGAGATCGAGAAGCGTCGAGTGCAACGCCGACCCGTTGGACCCGAATGCCACGGCCGCGCTGTGCACCAGGTTGGACAGCGCACCGTGCTGGTTGGCGCCGTTTGGGCCAAGCGCGAGAGCGAACTGACTGAGACTGTCGATGACCTCGTCGACCGAGACCGGCACGGCGGTGCGCGACTCAGGAATCAATCCGTCGTTGGGCATCGTCGGCCCACCCGTGTACGGCGGGTTGAGCTGAACGAAGCGGTCGTTGATGATATTCGGCGCCATGACGAACGCCTGAGCATCCGAGGGGATCTTCGTCGACGAGGGGATCACCATCTCAACGGTGACGTATGTCGGTCCGGGTGTAACGCTCGTCACACGGCCGACGTGCATCCCGAGGATCTTCACTTGGTTGCCGACAAAGAGCCCTGGCGAGGTGGCGAACCTCGCTGAGATCGTTATGGTCGACTCGCCACCGCTCGCGAGAGCAAGGGCGATACCGGACACGACCAAGGCGGCGACGACACCCGCAGCCACCAGCCGAAGGCGCAAAGGAATGCGCCTCATGGGTGGCATCCCACCTGGGGATTGGCACTCGGGAATGCGTTGCGCGCCGAGCACTGCTTGAAAACGTTGTCCGGGATGAGGAGCGTGGGGACAACCGCGTCGACGAACGGTCCGGAGCCTGTGGAATTGGCCGTGTACTTGGCCAGTGAAGCGAGCAGTGGTATTGCCCGGCCCACGTTGTCGGCGTTCTGGGCGAGCACTGCAGACACAGATTTGAGGTTGTCGAACAAGGTCGTCAGCTGTGGGCTGTTGGTGGAAAGGAACTGGCTCAGCTTCTGGCTGAGTGCTGCGGTCCCGTCTAGCAAAGACTTGATCACAGCTCTCCGCTGTTCGAGCACCTGGAGAACGATGTCGGACTGTCCCACGAGGTCGAAGAGCTGACCGCTGCGCTGCGACAGGATCGAAGATATTCCGGCACCCTGGCTGATTACCGAAGCTATGGCGCTCGACTGGCTCCCGAAGATCTGGGACAGCCGCGCCAACCCGTTGAATGCCGCGCGCGTTTGAACGCCCGAGGTGGCCGAGAGGTTGTCGGCCATGACTTCGAAGGATTTCTCGAGTGCCGCCTTGTTGTAAGCCTGGACCTCCTGGCTGAAGCCGGACAGAGCGTCGACCAACGTGAACGGCACGGAGGTCCGTGACAGCGGAATGGTGTTCTGGAGGCTCCCAGGCCCAGACGGAATCAGCTTCAGCACCTCGGTGCCTATCGGGCTATGGACCACGACGGCCGCCGATGTCGTCGATCCGAGTTGGAGCCCCGACTTGACGGTGAAGGTGACCTTGACCTTGGCGCCATCGAGCGTCATCCCTGTGATCGTGCCGACGTTGACGCCGTACACCCAGACTTGGTCCGTGGCGACCAGGTTGGCGGCATCGCTGAGGTATGCCGAGTAGGTGGCTTGATTGTTGATGAGCGGCAGCTTCGGGAACTCCAGCGCACCAAACACCAGCGCCACGACGACCACGATGGTCGTCAGACCCAACACACGGAGGTTGCGCTCACGGAAACGTTTCATGTGCAGGCCGCCGTGTGCGCCGACTGATCGCCGATCGCACCCGTTGGAAGGGTGATGTTCGCCGGGTACACGCCCTGAGGCGGGAACGCGCCCGGGATGATCGAGATGTTCAGGGGAGGCGCGGCGCCGCCTCCCGGCCCGAGCAGGTTGACGGTCAGGTCGCACACGTAGGCCTGTATCCAATTGCCACTGGTCTGGACTTTCGTCGCAGCGTTCAACAGACCTGGTAGGCCCTGGAAGAAGGTGTTGATCTTCGACTGATTTGCCACCAGTGACCTCGTCGCGGTTGCGAGACCCTGAATGTCCTGATCCAACTGAGGTTGAGACTCTCCGAAGTAGTGGGCGGCAAGGTTTGTCAGCTTGTTCACGTTGCTGACGGCGCCTCCGATCTGCGTCTTCGAAGCCGCCAGACCCCGCATGAGGGTGTCGAAGTTAGAGATCAGGCTGCCGAGGTCAGCGTCGTGGGAGCCGACGGTGCGGAGCAGGCTGGCCGAGCTCGTCAGTAGTCCGTTGATGACATTCTGGCGGTCTGCGAGGTTGTAGGTGATTGTCGAAACCTCGGAAATGATGCTCGAAGTCGCCCCAGCTTCACCTTGGAAGATGTCGATGATCGACCCGGCGAGCTGATTGACCTGGGTGGGCGAAAGTGCGGAGAAGAGCGGCTGAAAGCCATTGAACACAGCGGTGAGGTCCAGAGGTGGATTCGTCTGAGACACCGGGATTACACCGCCTGGCTTAAGTGGGGTGCCCCCGGGTGCGCCAGGCAGGATGTCGAGGTAGAGCTCCCCCAACAGATTCGCGAAGTGGATCGCGGCCCGCGTCGTCGTCGTGACGTGCTGAGACGTCTCGAGACTGAACGACACCCTTGCGTCGTGGCCATTCACTGACACATCGCCGACTTTGCCTACTTCGACCCCTGCGACACGGACCGTGTCGCCGGCTTGCAGGCCGGAGACGTCGGTGAAGTAGGCGTAATACCCGGCGGTGGGGTGCACCTCGATGTCGAGCAGTGAGAATAGGACTATCGACGTGATGATCACCGACATTCCGGTGAACAACACCACTTTGACTACGGTCGATTTGAGGCCCGGGAAATGATGGTGCGTCCTGTGCTCGCGGTGGTGACTCTGGCCGTGCTCGACTTCCCCGTCCGTTGGCACCTGGGCCAGAGTGTGGTCCGTCACGACTTGGTCACCAGGCCCTCGAGCAAAGGCGAAAGCAAGAGCGAGCTGACGGTTGCATTGGCCGGAGGCCGCCCGGCCACGGACTCGTAGATCTGTCCGACAGCTTCGGTTTCCGCCGCGGCAGGGAGGACCTGCGAGGCCAGTGCCGCAACTGCTCCGCCACTCGTGGCACCTCCACAGTTCGAGAGGGAGCCGAAGCGGGGGCAGTCGGCCGCCGTGTAGAGGGAAGGATTGACGTACTGACTACCCAAGCCGCGCGAGATGGCGTCGATCAAAGTCGATGGGGAGCCGCCGAGGATAGCAATGCCGAGATCGGCGGGGTTGATCACTTTCACCGTCGCCGTAACCGACAGGTAGGGTCCGTTGGCCTCAGCCGCAAGGAAGGCGTTGGCGAATTTGTTCAGGCCTGCCAACAGGTTGGCGATCTCGTAAGGGTTCTGGGAGAGGTCTTGAAGGAACGGAGCCGAGTCGGCTGTCAAAATTTGAAACGGTGACTGAATGGCGTGGAAGAGCTCGTAAGCGTCTTGCGTGAGCTTCGCTCCGCCCGAGATCGCGTTGCGCACGTTGGAGGCCGAATCGTTGATTGTCTTGCTCGTGATCGTCTGGTTGGCGAGGATCCGCAGTAGGTCGGGCGTAGCTGCGGAGAAAGAGTTGGCCACAGGATTGAACGCCTCAAAATCCGCAACCACCTTTGGCCACAATGGCAGCATCCCCTGGAGATACCTGTTGCCAGCAACGAGGTTCTTCCCGAGAGAGGTCCCCTGCCCCACGAGCGCGCTCGAAAGCGCCGTCAGGGCGGCATCGAGCTGACCTGGGTGGAGCTCGATCAACAAGTGGTCGAGGTCACTCAAAAGGGCCTGCAGAGAGGCCGTCTCGCCAGTCACGAGCGGCTGGATCTCCTGCCCCGCACGGAGGGTTGCGGTGTCAGGGTGAGCCGGGGGGACCAGGACGACGTACTCGTTGCCGAAGAACGACACCGGGGACACGGTCACCCTGACATTCGCGGGGATCGAGTGCACCATCGAGGGCTCGATGTGCAGGGTGATCGAAACCAGGCCGCCGGGAACGGATGTTCCCTGGCTGACAACCTTGCCGACAGTCACGTTCTTGTACTCGACAGGGCTGTTCAGGGCAACCGCAGTCGACGACGCCGGCAGCCTGGCCGTCACCTCTACGAAGTTGCTGAACGCCCCACCGAAGGAGGCGAAGACCAGAACGCCTGCAGCCAGTGCGATGGCGACTGTCAATGCCCCCCACCACGCGTACCGGCGCGTCTTCCGTCGGGTCGGTTGCCGGAGACGATCGGCCGGAGCCATCGGTGGAGCAGGGGCAGCGATCGTCATCCCGACACACGGAAGGGGGTCGACAGTCCCCAGAAAAGGAAGGTCATGAGCATGTCGAGGATCGATATGCCGACGACACTCGCCCGTATCGCCCGGCCGGCGGCCCGTCCGACGCCCTCGGGGCCACCGGTCGCGTTGTAGCCGTAGTAGCAGTGGACGATCGTGATCATGAAGCAGAACACGATGACCTTCACCGCGGACAGAAGAACGTCCTTGTGGCTCAGAAATAGATAGAAATAGTGCAGGTACGTGCCGGAGCCCTGCTTCGATACGAACAGCACCGTTAACTGGGAACCGATAAAGGCGCCCGACAGGGCGAAGAGATACAGCGGGATCACCATGATGAGTGCTGCTATCAGGCGGGTGGTGATCAGGTAAGGAAGCGAGGGGATCGACATCACCTCGAGGGCGTCGATCTCTTCGGACACCCGCATGGCCCCGAGCTGGGCGGTGAACCGGCAACCCATCTGGGCGGCAAGGCCGAAAGCGGTGAGCAACGGTGCCAGCTCCCGCGTATTGCCGAACGACGACAGAGCGCCGGCAAGCGGTCCGAGACCGAGGATGTTCAGGCCCTGCAGGCCCGAGATCCCCAGGTTGACTCCGACGACCGCAGTGATGAACGTTGCCACCACGACCGTGCTGGCCGCGACTGCCAGCATCCTGCTGCCGAACGTGACGTCCGCTAACTGCCGCCAGATCTCCTTTCGGAAATGGCGGATGGTGTACGGAATGTAACCAACGACCTCCACGACGAAGAACAGGATCCGGCCAAACATCTCCATCTGGTTGTGGGTCCGGTATCCGACGTTGATCGTCCGAGCGACAACCGACCGAGATGCTGCGTGCAAAGGACGCACGGCCGAGGGGCGGGAAGCCATCAGAGGACCTTCGGTGGCGTGATCACGTAGAAGATCTGCGTGATGAGGACGTTGAGCACGAAGAGCGAGACGCCGGTGATGACCACCGAGCGGTTGACCGCCTCACCTATGCCCGCCGGTCCCCGTTTTGCCCTTAGACCTTGGTGCGAGGCGACCGCTGCTGCGAGCAGCCCGAAGATGGCGGCCTTCAGCTCCGACTGGATGAAGTCTGTTGGTTGGGCGAAGACGCTGAACGAGCCAAGAAACCCGCCGGCGCTGGTGTGCAGGATGAAAACCGCGCAGAAGTACCCGGCCATGATCCCGGCGAGGGCGACGATCCCGTTGAGCAGGAGTGCGACCAAGATCGTCGCGAGGACCCGCGGCGCCACGAGCCGTTCGATCGGGTCGACCGCCATTACCCACATCGCGTCGATCTCGTCGCGCATGGTGCGGGCCCCGAGGTCGGAGCAGATCGCAGAACCCCCGGCGCCGGAAAGCAGGATCGCGGTGATGACCGGCGCGGCCTGCGCCACGATCCCTAGGGAGTCCACCGCGCCGACGATGGACGTCGCCCCGATCTGCTGCGCCAGGCCACCAACCTCGAGGACGATTACCAGTCCGAACGGGATCGAGATCAGCAGCGTCGGGAGGAAGGTGACCGAGATGAGAAACCACATCTGCACGAAGAACTCTGGCCAGGGGAAGCGCCGTCGGATCAACGCCTCAGCGGTGCAATAGGTCGCGTCGAGGACCATCGCCGCCAGGTCGCCAACCTGGCCGAAGGCGGCCCCCACCTTGCTCGCCACCCTTTCGAATGGGTCGAGAGCCCACTCGCCGTTGTCCGGGGAACTCGCGTTGACGAGCGGCTGTGGATTGTTCGTCGATCCCGTCTCGCCCGATGTCGTGACCCGATCAGTCACGCAACATCACCTAAGACCGGGGAGGCTTCTGAGGCTACCGAGCCGACCCCTATGAATTCGCAAGCTCTCATGTGGGTTTCGTAGTGCGCAGCACCCCGAGCGAGGTTCCCAGAGATTGGGTGAAACCGGCATGAGCAACTCCCAAGCTTCACGTCAGACAGACGCTTGCTAGGAGCTCGCCAATGACAAAACCGACGCGCGCGAACCGAAACGGGACATCGACAACCCCTCCTACTGCAGCTTCCGGCCGCCCAATACCCTCTCCTACGCCCCGTTGAAACACCTCGGACGACCGAAGCTAAGTAGCGGTACCGAGTGCGGTAACTCAAAGTGTGGCCAGCAAGCGGCCCCAGAAAGCTCTGCCACTTCTACCTACTTCCTCCACAAGGTGCTTCGCGAGCAACACGCCGGCACCGACCGACGCAAGGACCGGTGAACTTGAGGTGTTCCGGCGCGGGACAGGTTCAGTGAGCCTTGGAAATAACCCTGTGCGATCTTCTCAACGAGAGGGGAGCCCCTCGCTGATCAGTCGATCGACCTCTTTCCAGCCGGGACATTGACGTTTTTTCGGCTCGTACACGTTCCTAAGACGGTGAGATTCCTCCGGTAGTGCGAGGTATCCGTCGGCCTTCGAGGACGCCTGGAGCTATTTCGTCGATCGCCGGTGTTTGGTGGGAGAGCATTTTGGATACGAATCGGGCGGTGAGCGGGGGTTCTCGACCTTCGAACACGATAGGCCTAAAGGAGGTCAGATGATCCACTCAAAGGGGGCTCTGCTGTGGCGAGTAGCCCTGTCCGTCGCGTTGCTTGCTGGTGTCGCGAGCGTTGGGTTGTTCTCTTCGCCGGCGCATGCAAGTACCCCGCAGACGACTACGACGAAGAAGACGACTTTCACGCTGAACTGCAATACCGGTATCGCAAACGGCACTGTGACGGTCACGACCACCCAGACCTACCCGGTCTCGGTCGCGCACGGGACGACCTTCAAGATCAAGTGGAAGAGCGTGACTCAGGTAGGGGGCGCGTTGGCCTCGGCTGCGTACGCCATAGCCCCGGGCGGCAAAGAAGTAGGCACGATCGTCCTGGACAACGACTCGAGTACGGACGCCACACCTAGTCCACTGAACATCGCCGGGACGGGCCTTCCAGAACAAGGAACCATCAGCAGCCCCAGCGGTTTCCCGGTCTATACGCCGGTGCAGGGAACTACACCGAAGAAATTCGCCACCCCCTCGTTCACGGCCGGTACGGCTGGGACAGACACGGTCACCGCGGGGGCCGACAACGCCAACATCAAGATCTACAACTCATCCGGCACACTGGTGACCACGACCACAGCGGACTGCACCCCTTCTGGGACGCCGGCCACCATCGCAACAATCAGCGTGACCTGACGCAACTCGGCAAGGTCCTATTCCTGACGGTCCTCGAGACTGGCGCTCGAACAAAGCGCCAGTCTCGCGTCAGGGGGGAATCAGAATCATGACCAGGGGCTGGCGGCGAACGCCGTGACACTAAGAGGCTGAATTGCCCATTGGAGCGCACGAGCGTCGACGGCCCGTCGGAGGCTGGCTCACTCGTGGCGTACGACGTTCACCGGAAAGGATGACAGATGACCGGAATCCTCGAAGCGCCAATCCATCCGCCCGCAGAGGAGGGCGCGGCCTACGAGCCGGCCGACAAGTCCTCCGCTGCGAGAACCTCCCGCTCCAAGGCGAAGGTAAAGACGAAGTCCGCCGCTAAGGGTTCGAAATCGGGGACGACGGCAGCGAAGGCATCTCGGGGTCGCACAACTGCGTCGGACACGGCAACAGGAAGAGCCAACGGAAATGGATCCGTGCTTGCCGGGCAAGAAGTACAAAAAGTAGAGGACCTTTCCGCCACTGGCCCGGCGGCGACGGCCGAGCGTCCTGCGGTCGAGCCTCCTGCGATCCAGTCAGCTGACGACGAAGAGCTCGAGCCGATCCCCACTTTGGAGGATTCCCAACAGGAGACCTCGACGCGCCGCGCCCCAAGCTGGGTTGCCGTCCGGAGCTGGGTCGGAAACAACATCCTGTTGTCCGTCGTGGCCGTCGCGTTGGTGGTCTCCGTCGTGTTTTTGACCACGACACAGCTTTCGTTGAACAGCGAGAACTCACTCAACAGCGCCCGCACGAGCGCGCTCGCCGCCGCCAACACCTACGCTGTCGATCTCGCCAGCTACAACTACAAGCACCTCGACCAGGACTTCGGGAAGGTCCTCGCCGAGTCCACTCCAACGTTCAAGCAAAACTTCACCCAGTCGTCCGAAGCCCTGAAGACCGCGCTCATCCGCTATAAGGCCTGGGCGTCGGCGAACGTCGTGGCTACAGGACTCGTCTCGGCAACAACCAGCCACGCGGTCGTCCTGGTCTTTCTCAGCCAGACGGTCGACAACACGCTCCAGAAGGGCAAACCCACGACCGAGAGTCGCGTCGAGATCACCCTTTTGCGTTCGGGCGGTCGCTGGCTGATCGACCAGGTCAGACTGCTCTAGTCCTGGTCGGCCTCGGCTCTGCCCTTCGCCGATGACAGCGTTGCGGTAGCCAAAGTGCCCGACAAGGGGATTCAACGGCGTCCGACTGTGCGAAGAACCGCACTGTGTCTCTCGTCCGGCTCTGCCTCCCCCGGGGCGCTCGCACACGACATTTAGCGGTGGGTCTTCGCGATGATCTAACGATGCTTAAAGTCTCTGATCTCCTTGCTCGCGAAGCGATACGCGACCTCGTGGCCCGTTACAATTCCTACGGCGACAGCGGGCTTTTCGACCGCGTGCTCGGGTTATTCGCATCTGATGCGGTTATCGAGATCGGCGGTAACACCCACCAGGGTCTCGACGAGATTCGACGAATCTTGAGCTCGGTCCAGGACCACACGGCCAGTCCCGGAGGTCGTCCTGCGTACCTCCGTCATTGCACCGCCACGCACCAGATCGACCTTGTGGACGAGAACATGGCAGCCGGACGGTGCTATTTCTTCGTTCTGACCGCGGTTGGATTGGACCACTGGGGTCGCTATCTCGACGACTATCGCGTCGTAAACGGCGATTGGCGTTTTGCCCGTCGTCGTGTTCTGACCGACGCGCTCGGCCCACAATCGATCTTTGTCGCTGCGCAAGACGGAACCAAGGATCGCAACTAACTAGCCGCGTCTATCGGGTCGATACCCAGGAGCGGCACCTTTCGAAGTGGTGGGTCGTCTCGCTCTCCGGCAAGCCTTCGGGCGGTGTGGGTCGTAAGGCGCATTAAGCGGAAAGCCCCATTTAATGCAATTGCAGCGAGGGGTAGTTCTCCGAAAACGGCAGTGACGACGCTGAGGATCAGGTCGCGTCTCGTCGAGCTGGTCACGATATCGAAGCAAGCGTCGACGATGAGCATCGTTCCGACCACTACGGCAGCGATGATTGCGATCTGACGGCGCCTCCAGGCCGCCCAGGCCGTCGATACAAGGGCACAAAGCAGTGCTACATCGAAACCAACCCAAGCGAGCGTCCAATGATCCGCGATGTAGCGGCGGGGCAGTGTCAGACCGAGGATCACGATCCAGGGGATAAGACCGAGGCAAGTCACGAGCAGGACATCAATGCTCCGCCGCCGCCTACGCGATGCTTCGGTGTCAAGGACCATCACATCATCGAGGGCTGCCAGGCTGCGAGACAGATCGGCTCGCTCTTCACTGGACATCGAAGCCAGCTGAGTGTTGGTCAACATGTCTCCTCCATTGACGAACTAGTTTTATCGCAGCCGCCCGAGACGCTCGACGGCCTCCTCCAGCACCTCGCGGCGCTTCGAGAACATCCATCGCACGAAGTGCCGCCCGGCGTCCTTGTCGTCGTAGAAGACCGAGCTCGGGATCGCTACCACGCCGCATCTCTCGGGAAGCGACAGGCAGAACGTGTATCCGTCCTCGTCCGACAATGGCGAGATGTCCGTCGTGAGGAAGAAAGTGCCGCGGGACGCCAAGACCCGAAACCCTGCACCTTCGAGTCCCGCGGCGAGAAGGTCGCGCTTTTGTCGGAGCACCTGAGCAACCTCGAGGAGGTAGTGGTCGCTCTCGGAGAGGCCCTCGGCGATCGCGTGCTGAAACGGCGCGGCATTTACGAAGGTGAGGAATTGCTTCGCCGTCCGGATGGCCGCGATGAGCTCAGGACGCGCGCACGCCCACCCGACCTTCCATCCGGTGAAGGAGAACGTCTTGGCAGCAGAGGAGATTGTGATCGTCCGGTCGGCCATGCCCGGGAGCGTCGCGAGTGAGACGTGCGCCGATTCGTAGACTAGGTGCTCGTAGACCTCGTCGGTGACTGCGATGAGATCGTGACGCCGACAAACGTCCGCAATCACATCGAGCTCGACGCGGCTGAACACCTTGCCAGTCGGGTTGTGGGGGGTGTTCACCAAGATGAGCCGCGTCCGATCCGTGATCGTGTTCTCGAGCGCCTCGGGATCGAAGGACCAGTCCGGGGGCCGGAGTTGAACGGTGCGGCGCTGCGCACCAGCCATCGCGGTGCAGGCCGCATACGAGTCGTAGTACGGCTCGAACATCACGACTTCGTGGCCGGTCTCGCAAAGCGACAACAGGGACGCCGCTATCGCTTCGGTCGCGCCGGCGGTGACCAGGATCTCGGTGTCTGGGAGGTAGTCGAGACCGTTGTAGCGCTTCTGGTGCCGCGCGATCGCCGAACGCAGCTCGTCGATCCCGTTCAGGGGCGGGTACTGATTGTGCCCGGCTTCAATCGCTCGGATTGCAGCCCGTTTGATTGCCTCCGGCCCGTCGACGTCGGGGAACCCTTGCCCAAGGTTGATGGATCCGGTGGCGACCGCGAGCGCAGACATCTCCGAGAAGATCGTGCTCGTATAGCCCTGGAGACGGGCGTTGAGGTACGGAACCCGACTACTCATGTCGCAAAACCCTACGAGGGTCTCTGATCGATTTGTAGAAAAGATCGTCAGATATCGAGGCGATCGTCGAGGAGCCTGTGTCTTCGAGAATCGAGATGTCACACCCGGAGACAATTGTGTCGTCTCATGAGAGAGGAACCCCATGGCGGTTTGTAAGTACTGCGGGCTCGAAATGACCGTGGCCGACGGATGTGCGGAGGCCCCGATCGTCATAGATGGTCAGTCCTATCAACCCATCCGATTTGGCCGAGAACCCAGCCTTCTGAGGGCAGTGCACAGGTGCGGTGACTGCGGTGCCCGGCCCGGTCGGGTGCATCATCACGGGTGCGACGTCGAGAAGTGTCCTGCCTGCATGGGCCAATCGATCGCCTGCGATTGCATTTGGGTCGGCGAGGAACATCTCAGAGAGGAGTGGATCGAGGAGCTCGAAGAGCGATTCCTACTCGTGGGTCCTGATGAATAGGTGACGTCCGGTGATCTCGTTGAGGTTCGGGGACGGTATCGTCGGCTCCCCATTCTCAGCCATAAGGTTTGATCGACACTGAGAACGTCAGGGTCGCGTTCGACCTACCGGAGCCCTCGCCCATGGCCATCGTCTCGTTCTCCCACCGGTTGGCAGATCACGCTGCGGCTGCTCCCGGGGCTCCCGCCGTCACGTGCGGCGAACACAGCGTGACCCGAGCCGAGCTTGAGGCAGGGGCCGACGCCCTTGCCCGGCAACTGTTGAAGGATGGCGTGAAGCTCGGGGACTTGGTCACCATCGCTCTTCCCAACTCCGTAGATTGGTTCGTTGCGGTCGTGGCCACGTGGAAGATCGGCGCCATCCCGCAACCGGTGTCGGCGCGGCTTCCGCGTGCGCGAGCTCGCCGCCATCGTGGAGCTTGCGGATCCTCCAGTCGTCCTCGGTGCGGACGCCGGTGCCTTCCCCAATCGCATATGTCGACCGGCGGATTATGTTGCGCCGGCCGTGGCCCCCTACGCCGAGCCACTGCCCGATGCGATCTCTCCGGCCTGGAAGGCACCGACTTCGGGCGGCTCCACCGGCCAACCAAAACTGATCGTCGCCGGCCAGCCCGGAAGCGTCGATGACGAGGCGCCTCCCTTGTTCCTGATACACCCCGACGGGTGCATGATGATGCCGGGGCCGCTTTATCACAACGGTCCAATCGTGTGGGCGTGTACGGCACTTCTTGCCGGCAACCACGTGGTGCTCCTCCCTCGCTTCGACGCTGAAGCCACCCTGGCGGGAATCGAGAAGCATCACGCCGACATCGTCTACCTGGTGCCGACGATGATGAAACGCATTTGGCGGCTTCCCGTCCACGTGCGCGAGAGATATGACCTCTCGTCACTCCGTGCCGTTTGGCATCTGGCCGAGCCCTGCCCCCCGTGGCTCAAAGAAGCGTGGATCGAATGGCTCGGCCCCGACCGAGTTTTTGAGCTGTACGCGGGCACGGAGGCGCAAGCTGCGACGGTCATCGGGGGAGCCGAATGGCTGGAGCACCGCGGTTCGGTCGGCCGCCCGTTCAGCGGATCGGTCAGCGTCACCGACAAGGACGGCAACGAGGTCCCCGCCGGCGTCGAGGGTGAGGTCTGGCTGAGAACGGACCAAGGTGGCCCTACCTACCGCTACATCGGTGCCGAGGCCCGCGCACGAGAAGGTGGCTGGGAGTCCCTCGGAGACAATGGTTGGCTCGACGAGGACGGCTACCTTTACCTTGGCGATCGCACGACGGACATGATCCTCACTGGGGGCTCGAACGTCTACCCGGCTGAGGTCGAGTCTGCAATCGCCGAGCACCCTGCCGTGCGTTCCTGTGCGGTGATAGGGCTGCCCGACAACGATCTCGGCAACGTCGTGCACGCCATTGTCGAAGCCGATCCTGGCATGCTCCAAGTGGATGAGTTGATTGCGTTCGTCGCGGAGCGTCTCGTCCGTTACAAAGTGCCCCGCTCCGTCGAGATCGTGAACGAACCCTTACGTGACGAAGCCGGCAAGGTCCGCCGCAGCGCCCTTCGCGCCGAGCGCCTCCAACCGGTCGCCGAGTCCGCTGACTGAACGTCCGGAACCCGCCTGAGCTCGTGCTTCGATTCCAACATTGAACTGTCAGGCTTGAGACGTCTCGGGAAAGAGCAGTTTGATCAGCTTCTCGGCACTGTGACCGATGCCGAATACCAGCCCGCCTGGCTGAAGAGCCACGCCGGCGTTGAGCGACCCGGCGTCAACAGCATCGAATCCGAGCCGATCGATGAGCTTTAGGACGGCAGACACGGCGTCGGGGTCATTGCCTGCTGCGGCCATTGCGAGACGATCCGACGCGCCCCGCGGTCGCCGCCCTTGATCGAATTTGAAATATCCAAGATGGTTCAGGCTCTTCACCACTCGCGCTAAAGGAAAATGTTGCTGCACCACCACGCTCGTCCCCATTGGCGCTGTCGCAAGTTCTAGATCAATTCCGTCTATTTCTTGCCAATAGTTCATGGCGTCGACGAGGATCTTCGTGTCAAAGAGATCGGACGGAAGTTCGCGGAACCGGTGCATCGGCACAGCTAGCACGATGAGATCGGCGTAACGGGCGACGTCGTCGGTCGTAGCGGGGTGGGCGCCCGGGGCAAGAACTTCAACAATGAGTTCGATGCGATCGATACCGCCCGATCCTGAGATGGCGACGTCATATCCGCCCGTAACTGCTGCGCGGGCGACAGCTGTACCGATCTTTCCAGCCCCAACGATGCCCAGACACAAGTCGACGGATTCCTGGTTGGACATTGGACGATCCTCAGGTTTCGGCCACCGCGTGCGCTCCCACGGAGACAGGGTCAACCGGAGATTCTGCGAGAAGCTCCCTTACTCGCGGAATCACCTCCCGTCCGTACAGCTCGATGGTCGCCATCTTCTGTTCGTGCGGCACGCGACCGGTCGCATAGGCCAGGTCGAATCGACTTAGCCCTAGCAAGCGAATGACCCATGCGATCTTGTTCGCAACGGTCTCCGGCGAACCTAGGTACAGCGAGCCTTCGTCGATCTCCGCTTGGAATCGATCCCTCGTGGGACGCGCCCATCCTCGCTCGGCAGCTGCCCCTTCGTACACGTGGGCCCAATGCGGCCATTGAATTTCGGCTGCCTCTTCGTCGGTCCTGGCTACGTAGCCGTGCGAGTGCATGCCGATGCGCAACTGCGGATACCCGTACTTGTCGAGCGCACGTTTGTAGAGATCGACCAACGGTTCGAAGCGGATAGGAGGGCCGCCGATGACGGCCAGCATCAGCGGAAGCCCGTAGCGGGCGGCCCGGACAACCGATTGCGGACTGCCTCCGACGCCCACCCAGGTTGGCAGGTGCCCCGCAGGAAGAGGAGGACTGAGGGACTGGTTGGACAACGGGGACCGGAACTTGCCCGACCAGGTCACTGGCTGGTCTCGCAGCAAACGCACAAACAGATCGAGCTTTTCCTCGAAGATGTCTTCGTAGTCGGCAAGGTCGTACCCGAACAGCGGAAAAGACTCCGTGAGCGACCCACGACCGACGATGAGTTGAGCCCGGCCGTTGGACACCGCGTCGAGAGTGGAAAATTCGGTGAAGACCCGCACCGGGTCTTGCGTACTCAAAACGGTGACGGCGGTCCCAAGCCTGATGCGCTCTGTTCGGCCGGCAATGGCAGCCAAGATCACATGCCCAGCGCTGTCCATCATGTCAGAGCGGTAGTGCTCGGCAATGTTGAACGAGTCGATCCCGACAGCGTCAGCGAGGACAGCCTCCTCCACAGTGTTTCGGATTACTGCGTCACCGCTCAGTTCTTGACCGGACTCGTCCACGCTTATGGGAACAAACGAGTCCAAGCCGAACTCAAAATCTTGGATGGTCATCGCTCTGCCTCTCCTGACCTCTCCCTGGCATGATCATATTGGATGCAGATCATCATAGCGACAGAGTATCTTACCAGCAACACTTCTCGAGCCCGAGCACCTATGATGGGGAGGTGGACGATATGGCTGGTCAGTGCGAAATTGAGGCCGGCCAGGGGTGCGCAGACGTGTTGGCAGACGACCTTGGATGGGGCCTGGGGATGATTTTTAGGGCCTACGTCAAGGCCGCTCATGCCGCGGTGGCCGACCTTCCCGGGGGTCCGAGGGGGTACCAGGTGCTTTCCGCCGCGGCTCAGCGCACCGTCGGCAGCCAGCTTGCACTCGCTCAGCACCTCGGAGTCGACCGTACCGTCATGACCTACCTTCTCGACGACCTCGAAGCTGCCGGCCTTATCGAGCGTCGCCCTGATCCGGCCGATCGGCGCGCCCGGCGAATCGTCGCCACCCAAAAGGGCGACGAACTCCTCTCCATCCTCAATGACCGCCTGCGGGCGGCGGAGTCCCAACTGCTCGCCCCGCTCAGCAGCGATACGCGAGATACGTTCCGTGCTCAGATCCGGTTGCTCGCCACCCAACTCGATGCTCTAGACCCGCCTGACAGTCCGTGTGATCTTGCCGATGAGGTGAACGCGGAGATACCAGCTCCTCGCAACGACGTTCGGTCATCGCAATCGCAGTAGTGAGGGTGGGAGAGAGGGTCGCACGACCTCGATCTATTAACAGTTTTCGACGCCATTGGGAGGCTTAATCGCGGAGGGTGACAACTTGTCTCGAGTGGTTGGGAGTACCGCCCACTCCTCTGTATGTCCTCACGAGTTGTAGGTAACGTGTTCGGGATGTCGGCACATTGGCGCCCTCTTCCCTATGAAGCATGGAGCGCCACGTGCGACACGCTGCACGCACACACACAGGTGCTTGGCAAGCTCGCCGCGGCGTTGGCGCCACCCGAGCCTCAGCTTCAGCATGCGGCCCTGCGCCTGAGCGCGCGCGGCTGGGAGACGTTACCGTTGCCCGCCCCAGACGGTTCAGGAGCCCTGGTCGTCGCTCTGGATCTGCATCAGCATCAAGCGGTAGCTGAGCTCAGCGACGGCCGGGCGCACCACATCCCTCTTACGCCGGACCGACCCGTTGGCGCCGTGACGCGAGAGGTGTTGGCTGCGGTCAGAGACCTTGTTGGCGCCGTGCCGTTCGACCCCAAGCCGCAAGAGACGCCTTGGACGATGCCGCTGGACGAAGACGACGAGCATTTCACTTACAGACCGATCCAGGTGGCCGAGTACTTCGCGGCGGCAACCCACGCAGCGCTAGTACTGGCAGCCTTGCGCGCGCCATACCGGGGACGATCGTCGCCGGTCAATGCCTGGTGGGGAAGCTTCGACCTCGCCGTCAGTCTGTTCTCCGGTGAAACGGTCGATCCTCCTTCAAAAGGCTTCATCATGCGCAACTCGGCGAATGCGCAGCAGATCGAAGTCGGCTGGTGGCCCGGCGACTCCCGGTATCCGCATGCCGCGTTCTTCGCGTTTGCGTTCCCAGCCCCCGATGGCCTGGAGAGTGCGACCCTGGCGACACCGGGAGCCCACTGGGAAGTCGATCTGGGCGAGTACGTCTTGAACTGGGACGACGTCTGCGTTGCACCCGATCCCTTCCGCGCTTCTCTCGATTTCGGACTTTCAGCAATCCGGCACGCATGTTCGGTGTGCGACTGGGATCCGGTTCTTGCCGCCAGTGCCGAAGGGATTCCCCCGCCCGTCCTTTGAGCAGCGAGCGTCAGCTCGAAGGGTTGCTCTCCGTGCGGTGGATCAACCTTTTGAGACCTGGGCATCCGTCGTTGCCATCTGCTTCGATCGCAACTCTGCGTGCATTTCCCACGGGGGCTGAGGCAGAACGTGGCCCGTTTCCAGCAGAGACTTGAGGTTGGCAAACACTGCCGGCCAACCCGACGAAATGGCACCCAAGGCGGCCGCGTCGGCCAGATTCTCGTGTGTAACGGTCAGCCGTACGATGTCGCGGTATTCGTCGATGTCGAAGGTCACCTTCGATGGTCCGCCTTGCGGGGAATCCCCGGGAGCGTCGAAAGTCAGGGCGAGCCGCTTGGGTGGGTCCGCCTCAATCACCGTGCCGATGACGTCCGCAATGTCGGAACCGTCGACTCGCCGATGCTCCCAATGTGAATCGACATTCCAATCGGAAACGTTGCTGTGGCCCCAGTACGCGGCAGTGAGGACCGGGTCAGTAAGGGCATTCCACACGCGCTCGGCAGATGCTTCGATATACGTCACGTATTCGTATGTGGGTTGGCTCGACATGATTCTCTCCTCGGCTCGTTGCTTGATTGTGCTCAGAGCGTGCAGACGCCGGCGCTCGAACTTTTCGATCCACCGTTCTTGGATCGCCCAGATTGGTACCGGGTTTAGGTAGTAGAGCTTCTCCCTGCCTCTTCGAACAGTGGCGACGAGGTTGGCGGCCTCCAATACGTCAAGGTGCTGCGTCGCCGATTGCCGCGCCATCTCGAACTGTGCGCACAACTCGCCAAGCGTCTGGCCGTTACGCACACGGAGCTGATCCAACAAGGTTCGCCGCGTCGGGTCGGCGAGGGCCTTGAAGACTCGGTCCTCAATGAGCACATCCACGATTATGCAGGTATATACCTGCATATGTCAAATCGGATGAGGTTCGTCTTCCACTAGCAAGAGGCACGCGTGGCCGATGCGAAGGTGATCGTGCCGGCGTCAGGCGATCCCGACTAGCTCGGCGCCGTTGCGCCAGAAAAACCGCTCCTTGGTGTCGTCGTCGAACCCGTCCAGCTCTGCGCAAAACGCTCGAAGGGACGACGTCCACCCTCTGGGTGCGGGTAATCAGTGGAGAACATGAACAACTCAGGACCGCACTGCTCGATGAGCCATGCCGTGTTCTCGAATGAGAAAGGCGTGAAGCGCACCTGACGTCGCAGGTACTCCGAGGGCAGCATGGGTAGAGCCTTGAGGTCAGGCTCCGATCGGGAGAAGGACCGAAAAGCGTGGTCGACATTGTGCAGTAGTCCCGGCACCCAGGACGCGCCCAGTTCTATGGCGCCTCCGCGTAATCCCGGGTGACGTTCGAACACACCGTCGAGGGCCAGGCAGGCCAGGAAGCGTTCCGGCGAATGATGCAGCACCGGAAAGTCCTTAGCCCGGAGGTTCTCGCCGCCGCCCAGCCAGTCCTTCGGCAACGGGCGTCCGTTGTTGTGGAATGCCTTGGGCAGCAGCTTGCCGCCTCCGACGTGGAGGACGAAGGGCACGCCCGCTTCGGCCAAACGGGCCCACACAGGTTCGACATCGACGTGCGCTGGTGAGAAGTCACCCGGGGCATCGGAAGGGATCCACACAGCCGCGATCCCTTCAGCGAGCGCCTCGTCGAGCGCTTCCGCAACCAGAGCCGCGGACCGTAAGGGTAAGAAGCCCACTGCTTTGAGGCGCGGGTCGTGGCGGCAGAAATCGACCATCGCACGGTTGAGCGCCCGGGTACCCCCGTAGAGCAACTCGAGGTCGTCGGTTCTCGTGAACTGCCCCAGCGAGAAGGTGGGGAACACTAGCTGCGCGGCGATTCCGAGCGCATCGAGCACCCGGGTTCGCACGTCGGCGTCGAGAGCGCCTGGAGCCAACCAGCCTTTCGGGCCCGAGAGGACGTCGGCGGTGACATCCTTGTCGCGCTGTTGCGCCCATACTCCTGGCAGCGACGCCATGAGCTCGGCGGCCCCCGCCCCAGCCTTGTCGAAGCCGAGCGGGCGCAGTCGGTCGCGCACCTCGGGGTCGGCAAAGGCCGGAAGCCACTCGTCGACCTCCATTAGGTGGCTGTCGGCGTCGAAGACGGCGGAGCTGCGCATAACTCCCCTCCAATGGCGAGCCCATTAAACGATGCCGTTCAATCTTTCCACGCTTGCTGGACAACACCGCCGCCACTTGATGCTCTGACCGCACAAGGACTGGTCGCTCCTACTCGTATTTCACTTGACAGTTAATTAACTAGTAAGTACAGTACGACGGGTGAGGAACCGACCGTGCCAGTAGCAACCGATCGACTCGACGTCACGTTCGCCGCTCTGGCGGATCCGACTCGGCGAGCCATCTTGAGCCACTTAGCTCGTGGCGACGCCACGGTGTCTGAACTCGCATCGCCGTTCTCCATGACACTTCCGGCTATTTCCAAGCATCTAAAGGTGCTCGAGGCGAGCGGTCTGATCTCGAAGAGCCGAAACGCTCAGTTCCGTCCCTGCCATTTGGAACGAGAGGCTCTGGACAATGCCAGCCACTGGATCGAGGAGCACCGCCGTCTTTGGATGGAGCGCTTTGACAAGCTCGACCGGCATCTCGAAGAGATCCAACGCCACGAGGCGGGGGAGGGAGCATGACCATGCTGAGCGGTCCGACGCCTGGCGACGGTGATCTGCACTTCACCCGGGTGTTCGCAGCTCCAAGGGCGATGGTCTACCAGTGCATGATCGATCCAGAGCACCTCTCCCACTTTTGGGCGCCTCTGGGATCGAGTGCTCCAGTGGAGCACATTCGAATCGATCCTCGTCCCGGGGGAGTCTTCGAGACGCTGATTGTCAGCGACGCTGACGGCAGCACCTACGTCACGCGCGGCGACCTTCGTAAAAGTCGAAGAGCCCGAACGACTCGTGTGGCAGGAAGCGCACAGCGGCATGACAGTCGAGGTCACTCTCACGAACCTCCCGGACGGGAATACGGAACTCCACATTCATCAGACTCACGTTCCCGAGTTCGTGAGGCTTCCCGAGAATCAGGTCGGATTCAACACCTCACTCGACAAGTTCGCGAACTACCTGGCACAGCTAACAGAACGGAAACAGTCATGACAAGTTGCCAATCCGGCTCTACTACCGCAGAAAACACACGACCCGACAGCCAGCTCGCCTTTACCTCAACGTCGAACGCTGATCTTCTGATCGCGATTGCCGAGGTACGCGCGCAAGAGCATCTCATGCTCGGCGATCTGTCGGCCGCACAGTGGGATCTTCCGACGCTGTGCGAAGGTTGGAGAGTTCGTGAAATGGTCGCGCATCAAACTATGCCGTTCCGCTATTCGACTCGCAGAATCGTGTTCGAGCTGCTCAAGTCGATGGGCCAGTTCAACCGAATGGCCGACCGAATCGCTAAGCGCGACGCATCGATGCTCTCCACAGAGGAGCAGCTTTCGTTCCTCCGAGAGAACCTGAGCAATCCGTGGAAGCCCCCAGGGGGTGGTCTTCAGGGTGCCCTCTGCCATGACGTGATCCACAGTCTCGACATTGCAACCGCCGTTGGATTGGATCTTCTGATCCCACACTCGCAGTTGAAGCTTGCCATCGACCAGGTGACTGCACGGAAGAAGAACCCGTTCGGCACGGACCTCGATGGCGTCGAGCTCAGCGCCGAAGATTGGGACTTGACCATCGGATCAGGAAGCCCGTTGCACGGCGCAGCGCAAGACCTGTTGCTCGTGTACTGCGGGCGAAAGCTCCCGCCAGGCCGGTTGAAGGGGGACTCTGCACACAAATTCACAGAAGACAACGCAGGGACCAGTGTCGCGTCAGCGGACGGAACGAAGTCTGATTGCTGAGATTCGCTCTTTCATGAACGCAATCTCGGCGGCGTTCTCGGTGCGCTCGATCGCTGCGAGGTAAGCGGCTTCCGCCTGGTCGGCGTGGTCGAGTCGTCGAAGGAAATCGGCGCGGATTGCGTGGAAGACGTAGTAGTGCTCGAGGGACAGCCCGTCGATCAGATCGAGGGCCACTCCCGGGCCGTCGATCTCGGAGACGACGACGGCGCGGTTGAGGGCGACGATCGGGGTTGGGGTGATCGCAAGGAGCTGATCGTAGAGCGCAAGAATCTGTTCCCAGTCGGTGAGCGCGCTGTTGGGCGCGTCGCTGTGGACGGCATTGATCGCGGCTTGGATCTGGTAAGGCCCGGGCTGGTTTTGCCGAAGGCATCGGCGGACCAGCTCTTGTCCCTCCTCGATCAAGTTGCGGTTCCAGAGGCTGCGATCCTGATCGGGCAGCGGAACGAGCTTGCCCTCCGAGCTCATACGCGCTTCGTTGCGAGCCTGCTCGAGAAGCATCAGTGCCAGCAGCCCGAACGCTTCGGGCTCGTCCGGCATCAGCTCGACGAGCAGCCGGCCTAGCCGGATCGCCTCCGTGGTCAGTTCCAGCCGGATCAGCCGTTCACCCGAGCTGGCGGTATAGCCCTCATTGAAGATCAGGTAGATGACGGCAAGCACCGATGCGAGACGTTCCGGCAGGTCGGCCTCCTTGGGGACGCGGTAGGGGATGCGAGCGTCACGGATCTTTCCCTTCGCGCGGACCAATCGCTGGGCCATCGTCGACTCGGAGACAAAGAACGCCCGTGCGATCTGGGGCGTGCTCAGCCCACCGAGTAGACGCAGCGTTAGCGCGACCTGAGCGGCTCTGTCGAGCGCGGGATGGCAGCAGGTGAAAGTCAAGCGGAGACGATTGTCTTGCACGGTGCTCTCCTCGGGCGGTTCGGCGCGCGCCCTGAGCAGCATCGCCTGCGCATGGCGGTCGTCGCGAGACGACTCGCGGCGCAAGCGGTCGATCGCTCGATTGCGCGCGGTCGTGATGATCCAACCATCAGGCGCGGGTGGGATCCCGCTCTCGGGCCATTTCGCCAGCGCCCCAGTGAACGCGTCTTGGACCGCTTCTTCTGCCAGGTCGATATCGCCGAACACGCGGACAAGGACGGCAACGGCGCGGCCATATTGCTCCCTGAAGACACGCTCGATCTGTTGGTGGGGAACCGCTGGCACTAGGGCAGTCAGTCTTCCAGCTCGCCTTGAAACGGCCGTACCTCGATCGGGAGGGTCGTCGCGCGCGCGAGCTTGCGACCCCAATCAAGTGCCTCGTCGAGGTTCGCTGCTTTGATGATCGTCAGACCACCGATGTGTTCCTTGCCCTCCACATACGGCCCGTCGGTCATCGGCATCCCCTCCCTGCGAGGATGAACGACCGTGGCAGTGCTCGGCGCGTGGAGGCCTCCTGAGAACACCCACGCGCCGGCTGAGTGCAGCTCCTCGGTCAACGCTTCTAGATCGCGAGATATCTCCGCAAGAACGTCAGCCGGCGGCGGGTCGCCATCGGGTTGGTAGACGCTGAGCAGGTACTGCTTCATAGTGGACTCCTCTCCCACACAGGCCCTCCTTCGAGGTGTCGGTCGCCCGACCGAGTCTGGTCGGAGGAGCTCATCTCGCCTCGCATCCCGGGTCACGCTCGTATGTGGCGATCAACACGCCCAATCTCGTAGTCGTGTTGTCGAGGAGCCGCAACGATGCATGCGTGTCGCCCGCAAACAGCCGCCGTCCCGTGCCCAGCACTAAAGGGGCAATCGTCAGCAGGTACTCGTCGATCAGATCGGCGGCCATCAGCGAACTGATGAGCACGCCGCTACCCATGATCACAAGACTCGTGTCGGAGCGCTCCTTCAGGTCCGCCACGGCGGCCGGCGCGTCGCCGTGCAGCAGGGTCGAGTTAGGCCAGTCGAGCCTCGCAGCGGGATTGCCAGAGGCGACGTACTTGCGGGCGCTGTTGAGCGCTTCTTTGAAAGGGCCGCCCCGGTCGTTCCAGGACGTCAGTAACTGCTCGTAGGTACGTCGGCCGAACAGAAACGCGCGGTCCTCGCCCATCCGTTCGCCCATCTTGGCGGCTATTGCCTGGTCGCTGTACGGGGTTGCCCAGCCGCCGAATTCGAACCCGTCCCGAGTGTCCTCGTCCTGACTGCCTGGTCCTTGCATGACGCCGTCTAGCGTCACCCAATTCGTCACGATTACCTTTCCCATGTCTGTCCTTTCGATTTGTCCGGCGGGGCCAAGACGCCACGGATCCCTGGAGAGGGAGATTCCCGGCCTCTCGCCTCCTACACGAACGGCGGATGCGGAAATCGACAATCCGTCGGATGCGGTTGACCGACAAAGACGTAGACGCCGAGCGTGCCGAGCTGCGAGAGTGTCGATGCTGCGAGACGCTCGCGGAGGTTCTTGCTGCCGACGTCATTTGCAGGGCCATCTTCTTCGAAGGAGCCGCCGAATGCCCGACCTCCGGATACTGACGACCGGACTTACGTTCCCCGAGCAGCCGCGCTGGCACGAGGATCGGCTTTGGCTCTCCGACTGGGGCAAGCAGGAGGTCATAACACTCGATCTCCAAGGCAGGAAAGAAGTCGTAGTCGAAGGTCAAGGTTTTCCGCTGTGCGTTGACTGGCTGCCGGACGGACGGCTGTTGATGGTCTCGGCGAGCGACGGACGCTTGTTGTGCCAGGAGCCCGATGGTTCGCTCGTCACCTATGCCGATCTGAATGGGCTGTCCAATCGGCCACCCGGAAACGAGCTAGTAGTTCATCCAAGCGGCTATGTCTACGTCAACGGCGGCGGTTTTGACCTGATGGCCGGAGAGGATTTCGTCCCCGGGATGATCGCCCTCGTCGGACTCGATCGTTCAGTCAGGTGCGTGGCAGATGGTCTTGGGTTCCCCAACGGCATGCATATCAGTCCTGATGGACCCACACTGATCGTCGCGGAGTCCTATGCCAACAGACTGACCGCGTTCGATATCGACGGAGACGGCACCTTGTCGAACCGGCGCGTGTGGGCCGACCTCGATGGCGGTGTCCCTGACGGCATCTGCGTCAACGCAGAAAACGCCATTTGGTACGCGGATGTCCCAAACAAGCGATGCGTACACGTGCGCGAAGGTGGGGAAGTGCTCGCGATGATTGAGCTCGACCGCGGCTGTTTCGCGTCCGCGCTCGGGGGCGCAGATCGCACGACGCTGTTCATAACCTCCAACCAGTGGCAAGGCCCGGCGAAGATGTTCGACACGACGGAGGGCCAAGTCGTGATCACCCAAGCTCCGGCGCCCGCCGCCGGTTGGCCGTAAAGGCTTACAGAAGAATGCACGTCACGGGTCGAGGTCTACCCACCGTCTGAGGTGCCGAGCCGCCCTTCCCACCACTGGACCGGCACGATGCGGAGGGCGAGATCAAGGGTGCCACGGTCCAGTGCCTCGGCGAGTTGGGTGATCACCACGATTCGGTCAGCTAACCATTCGCCGCTCAATTCGCCCTGAATCTGGTTTGCCGGGCTGCTGCGGGCTCTCCTTTGTAAGCGAGGGTCGTCAGGCGGGTTGGAAGAGTCGAGCATGCCTGCGATCCACCCGATGTCGCCGGCCAACTCGACGTGCCGGTCGAGAATCTCGGCGTACACCTCGGCGTTGAGCATCACTGCGGCCCACCGGCCAAGTACCTCGTCAGAATGTTCTGCGAGTAGCCCGATCTCGGCGTGCAGGCGGGCCCGACTCTGGGCGTCGGCGACAATCGGACGAAGTGCGGCCGTAAGCCGGGGGGAGTCTCGAACTACCTGGGCGCCGGCATCGATGAAGTCATCTTGATTCGCCGTGGTCGGCAACAGGCCGGTCACTTCCAAGACTCCCAACCAGATCATGCGCCGCGTTGCGTATCAGTTCGAACATCACGTATTGGGCGAGGATGCTCCATCGCTGTCGCCGTCGTCGTTCAACAACCTCGTTGACGACTGCGACGGACAACATCACCACGATCACGCTCGCGACCAAGCCGGCCAGCAACGCGTGACGCACCCAGAAGCCGTTGTTCGTGATGTCAGACACGATGCCGCCCGCAAAGGCCATAAGGGCGAGGACCGCCATGATCCGCGTCTGCCTCAGATAAGACTTGACCGATCGTCCGCGTCGTGGACCAGACGGTTGGCGCATCATCTGACGGGGATCGTATTGCTGGATGTCACAGTATTCGGCTCGTCACTCCGGTATCACGCTCAACCCAATGCACGGTCGAGGTTGTACGCAGCGCTGATCAGTGCGAGATGCGTGAGAGCCTGGGGGAAGTTACCTTGTTGCTCTCCTGTCTGGCCGATCTGTTCGGCATACAAGCCGACGTGGTTGGCGTACGTGAGCATCTTTTCGAAGGCGATTCGTGCTTCATCTAGCCGGCCGGCGCGAGCCAAGGCCTCTACGTACCAGAACGAACAGACGGTGAACGTTCCTTCTTTCCCGCGGAGCCCGTCGGGACTGGCCTCCGGATCGTAGCGACACCAAAGTGTCCGAAACCAATGTCGCGTTGAGCTCGTCCAACGTGGAGAGCCACTTCGGGTCCGTCGGGGAAATGAACTTGGCGAGCGGCATCATCAGGACCGAGGCGTCGAGCACGGAGCTTCCTTCGTATTGAACGAAGGCTTGGCGTTCTTTCGACCAGCCTGCGCGCATGATGGCGGAGTGGATCTCGTCGCGGACTCGGCTCCAGCGCTCGTGATCGGCGGGAAGGCCTCTATGAACAGCCATGCGGATCGCCCGTTCGACCGCTACCCAACACATCAACCGGGAGTACAAATTTTTGGCGCCCCCCGCGGGTCTCCCAGATCCCCTCGTCGGGTTGGTCCCAGTTATCGCAGACCCAGTTCGTCCTCGCCTGGACTGCCTCCCATTGGTCCGACGAAAGCTGCTGTGCCCACTTGTCGTAAAGGTAGACGGAGTCCATCAGCTCGCCATAGATGTCGAGTTGCAGTTGGTGTGCGGCTGCGTTCCCCACCCGCACGGGGGTCGACCCCCGGTAGCCCTCTAGAAACGGCAGCTCCCACTCCGTCAGGTCGGTCCTGCCGTCGATGCCATACATCACCTGAAGGGGCCCAGTCGGGGCCCCGTCGGGGGTCGCGCAGAGAGTCAAGAAGTTCATGAATGCGGTCGCCTCGTCGCGGAAACCGAGCCGCAGCAGTGCGTAGATGCAGAACGCCGCATCGCGTACCCATACGTAGCGGTAGTCCCAGTTCCGTTCCCCGCCGAGCTGCTCTGGCAGGCTGGTCGTGGGCGCGGCGACGATCGCTCCCGTGCGGGCGTACGTCAACAGCTTGAGCGTCAGTGCCGACCGGTGTACTACCTCGCGCCAGCGACCCCGGTAGCGCGAGGAAGAGAGCCAACGCCACCAGTACTCCACCGTCGCCATCAGCTCGTTGAGTGTCTCCTCCTTTTGGCAGACCCTGAACTCGGTCGAAGTGCCTACCTGCTCCAAGGAGAAGACGGCGACGTCGTTCTCCTCCAGATCGAATTCCGTGACCGCGTCGCGCTCGTCGACCGCCAAGGGTTCGGTGGAGCCCAGATAGAGCGATAGTTCCGGTGAAGTGAAGAGCACACCATCTTGTTGCGGAGAGACGACATGCGAATGAGAGCCGTAATTGAACCGAGGGGCAGCCCGCATTCGGAACGGCATCCTGCCCCGCACGCACTGCACGCGGCGAATCAGGCGCTGTCCCCGGCCCGTCAACGGGTCCCCCATCGGCATGAAATCCTGAATCTCGCCAACTCCCTCTTCGGCGAAGAATCTCGTGATGAGAACGTTCGTGTCTGGGAGGTAGAACTGTCTCGTCCGGGCAGGGATCGCAGCCGCAAGTGAAAAGAAGCCTCCTTTGTCGGCGTCAAGGAGGGAGCCGAAGACACTCGGCGAGTCGAAAGCAGGGCAGCAGAACCAATCGATGGTCCCGTCCGTCCCGACGAGGGCGACGCTGCTCAGATCCCCGACGAGGCGGTGCTCGGCGATGGGCAGGTACGACGACATCACTCGGCCGGTGTATTCGGTGCCCTCGTCTCGCTCCACTCGAGAATGAGCGAACGCTCCGCGAAATACCACGACTTGTCGATCTTGCTGAAGACGTCGAGATATCGCAGCCAAGCGACCATCATCTGGCGACTACCGTCCTCGGTAAAGACATGGTGTGCAATCGTGTAGCTCTCGCCTGTGGCCCGGACGCCATCAATGGTGACCGTACTCTGCCCGTTGAAGTGCATCGTCGCCTCGTAACGATTCAGGTCATCGAACACGGGCGACAGCGCCTTCTGTCCTTCCGCATCGCGCCGGTCTGCGCAGTGAGCGTACACGTCGAACAATTCGCGAATGGCGAGCCGGTCGGCCGCCTCTGACGGGGTTAGTTCGATGTGGATCGACATGTTTTGAGTCCTCGTCTTCAGTTGTCAGATTTGGTCCTCACCAGCGAGCGCCAATCCGACCTCCACGGAGTGAGAACCGGAGGAGGCGGTCAGTGATCAACGACGGTAACTGCCTTTGCGGAACTCGTCCACGAGCCCCGGACGGTTTGGAAGCCAACCGAGTTCGTTGCGCGCCCGGGCCGCGAGGGTGCCTTGATCGAGAAGCAGTACCCCTGCGAAGTAGTCGCCTAGACGGGCGCGAGCCTCCTCATCTGAGCCGGGGACCGCCCCAGGAGCGCCGGCGGCAACGGCTGCGGCCTCCGTCAGTTCAGCGACGGTGGGAGTCAATCCGTTCCCGATGACGTACCTGCCACGGGCGGAGTCGCTTTCCAATACTCGGCGGAAGAATTCAGCCAGGTCTGCTACGTGGACCGTCAACCAGTGCTGTCTTCCGGTGCCGAGCATGACCAAGTTGCCGGCGGGGTCGAGGGGCGAGCCGAGGAGCACTCCGGGGATTCCACCTCCGCCGTCTCCATAGGCGACGCTCGACACGATTACCACGCCGCGAATACCGCTGGCATCCAGCACACGGCGATCAATCGGCTCCTTCCACGCCACCATCGCCGGGGCATCGAGCGGCGAGTCCTCGGTTATCGCTGAGTTTGACCCGTAGACCCACAGGCCGCTGATGTGGAGATAGGGCTTACCGCTGTCATCGAATGCCTCTATCGCCGCGTCAACCATTGCGGAGTCGAGGTCCGCGCTCGAGGCGTCCCCCGGACTGGCGGTATGGACGGCACCTTCCGTGTCGTTTAGTGCATTGACGACGGACGGTCGATCGTAGAGATCGACGATCGCCGCGGTTGCGCCCCGGGCGCTGACGGTTTGGGCCTCAGCGTCGCTACGAACGAGGGCGGTCACCTCGTGTCCGTTGGCGAGCAGTTCCGCCAAGATGTGAGAGCCGACGAAGCCCGTTGATCCAGTAAGTGCCACTTTCATTTCTGGCAGTCTCCTGTCTTGTCGATGAATCGGTTCGAGAGAGCGAAACGAGGTGGGGTGCAGCGGAAAGCGACATCTCGACTCTTCCACCCACGCATTACTTGCTCGGCCAGCTGAAACGCTATGGCATATGACTTGCTGTGTCAAGTCATCTTGCAGACTCGGTCGTCGTGTCTCGTCCCATATTGCAGGGGAGAACCGCTGAGATTCGGTACGAGGTGGGCAAGGCGAATGCTACGAGTCACTTGCGACTGTAAGTATGAGACTATGATCTGCGGGGTGAGCCGACCTGCGTCTCGCAGCTCCGACGAGCCCGAAGTGAAGTGGTTGACCGCCGAGGAACTGCACGCCTGGCTGTCGGTTGTTCGACTGATGACTTGGCTTCCCTGGTCCATCGACCAACAACTGCAGCGGGACTCAGATCTCGGGATGGTTGAGTATCAGGTCCTGGCCATGCTCTCGGGGAGCCCTCACCGAACGATGCGGATGAGCTCGCTGGCAGAAGTCACCAACGCCTCGCTTTCCCGGTTGTCGCGAGTAGTCACACGCCTCGAGGTCCGAGGGTTCGTGCGGCGTGAGCCGGATCTGACGGACGGACGCTTCACGAATGCGATCCTGATCGAAAGTGGGTTTCAAGCCCTCGCTGAGGCGGCTCCCGGCCACGTGTCCCACGTGCGATCCCTCGTGGTCAACGTGCTGTCGCACGAGCAGTTGCGACGGCTTGGCCGCGACGCTGATCGAATCATGGCGCGGATCGACGCATCTTCAATCATCTAGGTGTCTGACCGGGACGCGGTGCCGACTCGCACAAGCGAGCTGCATCGGGGACGCCAGCAAGGCGGTCGGCCTAGATATCGTTGTCTGTGACCAAAAAGGACGAGGCAGAGAGCATCCTGGTTGAAGCCGCCGGGCACGAGGTGACGGTCAGCAACCCGCACAAGATCCTCTTTCCTGAGCGCGGAGAAACCAAGCTGGACCTGGTCCACTATTACGAGGACGTCTCGGATGCTCATATGCGGGCAATCGGTGGTCGCCCCGTCATGCTCCAGCGTTTTCCGCACGGGGCGACTGGATCGTCGTTCTTCCAGAAGCGTGTTCCAGAAAAGCATCCCGAATGGCTCGAGACCGCGATCGTCTCCACTCCCAATGGCACCGACTCACAGGCTTTGGTGGCTCGTGACCTTGCACACGTGTTGTGGGCCGTGAATCTCGCGTGCCTCGGGTTCCACGTCTGGCCGTCCCGAGCCGACGATCTGGAGCACGCAGATCAACTGCGCATCGACTTGGATCCAAGTCCCGGCGTTTCTTTTGCGATGATCCAAGAGGCTGCGGAAGAAACACATCGACTGTTCGAAGAGTTGAGCTTCGTCGCCCTGCCGAAGACGACAGGAAACAGGGGAATCCATGTGTTCGCTCAACTCCAGCCGCTATGGACTTCCTACGACGTGCGCTCGGCTGCTGTGGCGGTCGCACGCGAGCTCGAGCGTCGGCGACCCGACCTGATTACGGCAGCCTGGTGGAAAGAAGAGAGAGGGGCGAGGGTTTTCATCGACTTCAATCAGAACGCACCTCACAAGACGATCTTCGGCGCATGGTCTGTGAGGGCAGCGACCCGGAGCCCAGGTGTCTACGCCTTTCGCGTGGGACGAGCTACAGAGCATCGTCCCCGACGACCTGACCATAGCGACAGTCCCGGAGCGTCTTCGCGAACATGGTGACGCATGGGCAAATATGGCAGACGACCCTCAGTTGTTGGACCCGCTCATCGAACTTCACGAACACGATCGCCGTGCCGGGCTGATGGATGCCCCGTGGCCACCGGTGTACCCCAAGATGCCGGACGAACCGCCCCGGGTTGCCCCTAGTCGAGCGAAGAAGTCAGACAACTGAGTGTCACCCGGGAAGAAAGATTCCTTGTGGGTTCAGGCCGGCGCCCTGTCGTACTCGTCGTGGCGGCGCCACCAGTAGCCGGACTCGTTGCGGCCGAGTGGTGCGCGGTCTAGCCACTGGTACATGCCCCAGAGGCCGTCGAGCCCGCGCGCATACGCCGAGTAGGTGTGGTACACGACGCCATCGTCGATTGAAAACGCGCTGACGCCGGGACCTTCGCGCCTGTACGTTTCCCAGTCCGTTCCCACGATGCTCAATGCGAACTCGTCGCGCCCGGAACCCTCTTCGTCAGTCGCTGCTCGGAGGTCGTTCTGGCGGAAGTTGTACTCGACGGCGCCCGACGCCCACTCATCTCGGGTGTTCGCTGCCTGGAAATCGTGGTTGAAGTCACCGCCGAACGAGGACGCCCAAGGGAAACTCCAGCCCATTCTCGTCTTATAAACCTGCAGTTTTGCCAGCGGAGCTCGCGACACAGCGCAAAGCGTGACGTCGTGATTCGCGAGGTGGACCACTGAACCGTCTAAACCATCCACGATCGCTGAGCAGGACGGACACCCTGCGGTGTACTCGGCGCCGAACATGAAGTGATAGATGAGAAGCTGTGAGCGTCCTCTGAATAGATCGGCCAGCGTCGCTGCTCCCTCGTCGGTCTCGAAGCGATATTCCTTTTCGATTCGAACCCAGGGGAGCTCCCGCCGCTGCCTCGCCAGTTCGTTGCTGCGCCGAGTGAGCTCTTTCTCCGCGTCGAGCAGCTCCAATCGAGCGGCAAGCCACTCGTCACGCGTTCCGGTCTTGTGATCGGTCATTGATTCTCCTTCTTGTCGGATCAGCTCATTGACAAAGAACCCGAACGAATTTCGGCGACCCTGGTTAGTCGGACGGCGCTTCGGCGAGCGCTTTGATAGCGGCGAGTCGGGTATCCCATTGGGCTGCGACCATGGTCATCCAGCCAGCCGCGGCCATGAGAGGTTCGACGTGCACCGTGTAACGGCGTTCACGTCCGGACCGTGCACTCGAGACGAGGTTGACGCTCTCGAGCACTGCAAGGTGTTGCGCCACGGCCTGTCGAGTCACGGGAAGCTCGGCGGCCAGCGTTGTCGCGGTGGCGATGCCGTGGGTACCGAGATGTTCGAGAAGCTGGCGACGGTGCGGCTCTGCGAGGGCGGCGAACAGCTCGCCTGCATGATCGAGAACAGCGGTCGTCACGATGCACCTTGTTCGACGTACACGACGATGTTTTGCAGGACCTCGGTCCATCCCCGGCTGTGGCTTTCGTACGATGCAAAGTCCTCGCGCCCGACCGGGATCTCGAGTGAGGCGAATCCGCTCTCGCACACCGTCAGCCGTGTCGTCGATCCTTCGTCGGTCAGGTGGAACTCCACCAGGGTCGAGTTCGTCTCGTCGGCCAGGACGTCCGGATGTGCGCTGGCCCAGCGGTAGGCGAAATAGTGAGGCGGATCGAACTTGACGATGCGAGCGAGATACCGCTCTCCATGAGCGGGCTCGAGCTCCATGACGCCTTCGGGCCGCAGATCCACCTTCGCTGGGGTTCCGGATCCGAACCAGCGCCCGATGTGGTCGGGTTTGGTCAGGATCTCCCAAACGCGCGACGTCGTCGCATCGATGTGAACGGTCCTTTCGACACGGTCCTCGGCCATGTTCGGGCTCCCTTGGTCAGCGACGTGCAAGTACACACTTGCACATCGCCGGGGATCACGCAAGCCGCAACTTGCACATGACTACCCGCCACCAAGGTCGTCAGCTTCTCAGCAGCGATAAATGCGCTCGGCGTTCTTTGCAAAGAGCTTCTCGCGAGACTCATCGTCGAGGCCGGCCGTCACCGCGCTGAACGCGGAGTAGAGATCGTCGAAGGTGCCGTACATCGCGTCCACGGGAAAGTTGCTGGCGAACATGCACCGGTCAACGCCGAACGCTTCGATGGCGTATTCGAGCCAGGGGGCGAAGGCATCAACTCGCATGGATCCGAGCGGCGTCGCGAGGCCCGAGAGCTTGCAAACGATGTTGTCGCCTACCGCGGCCAGTGCTTCGATACCGTCCCGCCAGAGCTCGCGCTCCTCGTCAGAACTCGAGCGTGGCCATCCCGTGTGCTCGACGACAACGATCAGATCATCGAAACCTGCGAGCTGTGTTGTCGCGGCTCGGAGCTGGTCGGGATGGGTCATCAACTCGAACAGCAGTTTCCGCTCCTGCATCGCATCGAGCACTCCGGCTTCTGGGACCGGCGCCTCCATGCCGCCCATCGGGCGGACCCCGCGGAAGCGTGGAGCAGCCATTTGGCTGTCCAGCACTTCGATTGCCGAAGCCACCGTGTCGGTGCGCGGGAGGCCGCCGATGATGGCGTCGGGACCCCCACTCGCCTGAGCGTTGCGATCGAGTTCGATGGTCTCGTCGATCGAGTGTCGACCGGTCGCCGCCGCGACGTTGACGAACTTTTCGACGTTCCATCTGGTCGACTCTGCCGCGATAGGTGTCGACATCGAAGCGTCGGAGCATTCTCGACGCATCACCGGGGCCGTGTTCAAGAAGGCTGGACACGTATCCGTGCTGCTGAGCACTCGATAGATACGGGTACCAGTCTGTGCGGGCGGGATCCCAAATGTGCACGTGAGCGTCAACGACGCGGGAGGGCTGGGCGGTGCTCATCACGCCTCCGTGAGCGGTAGGGGTCCGGTCGCACCCGCGATCTCCCGAAGGGTGGCATCGAGCCAATCGGGAACGGCCGGACCACCGAACGTGATGCTTCCGATTGGCCGAGGGTGACTGCGGAGACCTAGCCAGCCGGAGCCGATCACCAGCTCCGCACCGGCGAGAGCGGCTGCTTCTGAATGACCGAGAAGGTGGGCGACGAACTCGCCGACGTTTTGGCTTGCTTCTTCCTCCGAAGCTTCGATGCTCGCAGCGAAAGCCGTAACGCGCCCTTCGGTCGAACCCGCGGCCGCGCGCGCCAGCTGCGCGGAGGCCTGGGCGCGACTGCGACCCGCCGTGGATGTCGCGTCGGTGAGGGTCACGAGCCGCACCGGACGGGTCGCACTGACGGCGTAGTCTGCCGCCGCTCTGGCCCATCCGGCGTCAGTATGGATGTTCTCGACGATCCGGTTGTGCTCGAGCAAGCACACGACCCCAACCATCCGTCGAAGCGACCGCGACGCGACCGCCCGGTGCGACCACGACGGCGTCGATCGGCCCGGCGCTTTCGACGACAGACTTCAACGCGTCGCCGGCGTCGCGGAATCCGTGAGCGACCTCGACGCGGTGACAGGCGATGGACCGCGCCTCGAGGGCGGCGGTGAGAGACGCTGCCAAAAGTGGACGGTCGGTGACGAGGGCACACGATCGCACATCATCGGATGCGACTTGGGGGGGCCCTGGTTCATCGAAAATCGGCCCGAACCGGGGGTTGCCGCCCCCACCGCTCGCCTGGCTGGTCTCGGCCGGGGCGAACGCGGCGGGGATGACGGTCTCGAGTACGCCGGCGAGGGAGAGCACCTCGTCGGTGCGTATCACCTCAATTCAGGCGCGGCTCGTCTACCACCGCAACTTCCGGACCGCCGGCGAAGAGCACCCGTCCTGTGCACCACCCGAATCCGTCACCGAGCAGATATGCGCCGAGCGGCCCTAGTTCGCCGGGGCCTGGCATCGACCTGAGCGAGACCCCGCCACCACGCGAAGCGCCGCCCATCTGACGAGCGCGCTCGACTGCAGCCGCGACCATTCGCGTGGCAGCAATTGGAGACATCGCGTTGATTGTCACGCCCGGCGGCGCCTGCCGGCCCAGCTGCCAAGTGAGTGAAGCAACCACGCGTTTGGCGCAGCTGTACGCGCCGGCATCGGCTGCCCTCCACCCCGAGCCGGAGGTGACGCCGAGGATACGGCCGTGTCGAGCGGCGGCCATGAGTGGCAGAGCGGCGTCGAGCACGTTGAGGTAGCCCTCGAGGTGCACCGCCAGCACGGCGAGCCAGTCCTCCTCAGTGCCCTCGGCGAAACCGGTGTGCCGCGTGATTCCGGCAACGTTGACGACGGCGTCGAGTCCGCCGTGTTCGTCAACCAGCTCTCCGAAGAGGCCGCGGACCGCGTCGCCGTCGGTCACCGAGACATACGTGGTCCGAGCGGAGCCACCTGCCGCCACGATGCGACCGGCGGTTGTCTCCTCCGGATCTGGAAGCCGCTCGGACCCGTCGAGAGTTACGAGTGGGTCGACGGTGACGACGAACCAACCTCCACGGCCGAGTTCTTCGGCGATCGCAGCCCCGATCCCGCCCCCGCCCCCGGTGACGACTGCGACCTGCTGACGCGCGCGCTCACGAGGCCGTCGAGCGGACCTTGAGTTCCAGGCCCTCGAACCTGGCGGCCTCGAGCCACTGCTCGAGCAACTCGCGATAGGCGAACCAGTCGCCCATTCCGCGGCCGTAGTTGCCGTTGCGAGGGTTCATCGCTTCCGGGTGACCCTCGTTATTGATGCGCGACGGCGTGCAAGCCGACATGACCGCGCTCCCGTCGACGAAGGAGTCGACGATCTTCTGTGTCCACGCTTCCTCGGCCTCGGCGTTCACGTCGAACACCTCAACACCGCGCCGCTCGAGCAGTCCCACGGCGCCTCCTACGAACTCCGCCCCGAGCACGGCCAACTGCGTGTAGTTGACGGTGACCACCGCCTGCTGCCCGGGCGCCGGCATCACGAACATGTTGGGAAAACCACGGCTCATCATTCCGAACAGGCTGGCCGCACCTCCGGCCCACTTCTCGGCAAGCGTTACGCCGTCGCGCCCGACGATCTCGTGGCCGGCTCGGCGATAAAGCGGGGTGAGTTCGGCCTCGAAGCCGGTGCCGTAGATGATGCAGTCGACCTCGTACTGCTTCCCGTCGACGAGCGGGCCCTTCTCGGTGATGCGCTCGATCCCACCGGGACAATCGATGACCGTGACGTTGGGATTGTTCAGTGCCGGGAGGTATTCGTCGTGGAAGCACGGCCGTTTGCAGAGATATCTGTAATACGGCTTCAGGATCTCGGCCGTGGCCGGGTCTGTTACTAACTCCTCGACCCGGCGCCGGTGCGCGTCCATGATCCGGTAGTCGAGCTCCTCGGCGCTGCGCATGTACTCCTCGATCGTCATTCCCTTCTCGCGCGGGGGATGGTGAACGGCGGCATAGTGATGCGTCCACCCGTCGTCCACCTGGTCGAGGTCAACCGGCCTGCCCAACATGATCGACTGGAAGTTGTCCATTCGCGCCCGCTGCCAGCCGGGCAGGAGCCCGTGACCGAAGTCGGGATCGGTGGGCCTGTTGCCCCGTTCGCCGATAGCCGACGGCGTGCGTTGGAACACGTAGAGGTGCTTTGCCGATTCGGCCAACGGTGGCACGCACTGGATGCCCGTCGCACCTGTACCGATGAACGCGACGACTTTGTCCCCCAGGGCGGTGAGGGGCTCGTGCCGCCCGCCACCTGTGTACTCGTAGTCCCACCGCGCGGTGTGGAACGAACACCCGGCGAAGTCCTCCATTCCGGGGATGGCGGGAAGCTTCATGAGGTTGAGGATCCCGACTGCCAGCACGTACCAGCGGCAACTGACCTCGTCTCCTCGGTCGGTGCTGATCCGCCAACGGGCATCGTCTTCGTGCCACTCGGCGCGGGTCACTCCGGTATGGAAAAGAGAGTCGGCCGTGAGGTCGAACCGCTCGGCAATCGCCTCGAGGTGGCCCAGGATCTCCTCACCGAAGGCATAACGGTGGGCGGGGATGTAGTCGAGCTCCTCGAGCATCGGGATGTACATGTACGACTCGATGTCGCACATAACGCCTGGGTATCGGTTCCAGTACCACGTCCCACCGATGCCGCCCGCATGGTCGATGATGCGAATCCGCTCGAGGCCCGCCTTGCGGAGTTGGGCGCCGGCGAGGACTCCGGCGATCCCCCCGCCAACGATCACGACGTCAACTTCGTCGGTGACCGCGTCGCGCTCGAGGACTGGCGTGAACGGGTCGTCACGGAAGCGGGCGAAGTGTTGGTCGGTCTTAAGGTCGCGGATTTCGGCGCGGCCTGGGACCAGCCGCTTGTCGCGTTCGCCGAGGTACTTGGCGCGGACGGCCTCGGGGTCGTACGTCGCAGCAGTTGGTTGGAACCCAGGCATGTTGCAAGACTAGGTCAGGCCCGGTTATCGACCTTCTCCGCGAGGAGGCTTCAGGGAGCGCGACCGGACCAGCGGCCTGCCAGCATTCCGGGTCCCGGTCGAGCCTTCACTTCCGCCGGATCGTGAACTTCTCCGCAGGAGACGCAGACCGTCTGCTGCCTGATTTCGCCGCCGCATGCGGCGTGGGAATACAACACGGGAGGGCCGTCCGGTGCCATCCACCGGTCGCCCCACTCGGTGAGCGCCAAGATCACCGGCACGAGTTCGCGACCTTTGACGGTGAGCAGGTACTCGAATAGGTCCGGGTTTCGTGAATACCTCTGCCGCTCCATGATTCCGGCATCTACAAGCCCGTCGAGGCGCGTCTTGAGGATGTTCGACGCTATTCCGAGACGTCTCCGGAAGTCGTTGTAGCGGGTCGACCCCGCGAACAAGGCGTTGCGGACGATCAAGAGACTCCATCGCTCGCCGACGAGCTCGAGTCCGCGAGCGGCCGAACACACTTCGGAGTCGTAGGTCTTGCCGAGCACACCACGAGTGTACAGAACCCACTTGCATGATGAAACCAGCAAAGTTAGTGTGACTTGCATCACGCAACCACATCACATGGCCTCGGCCCTGAACCGGAAGGTGGTCCGTTCGAAATGAAGACACCCCCGATCGTGTCATCGCAGGAGTGGGAGGCTGCGCGCCAGCAACTACTCGTGAAGGAGAAGAGCCTGACGCGCGCTCGTGACACGCTGGCCGCCGAGCGCAGGCGGATGCCGCGGCTCGCCGTAGAGAAGGAATACGAGTTCGACGGGCCCACGGGCAAGGCCAGCCTGCTCGACCTGTTCGAGGGCCGCCGTCAGTTGATCGTCTACCGCGCCTTCTTCGAGCCCGGCGTGTTCGGCTGGCCCGAACACGCTTGCCCTGGGTGTTCGCTGGTAGCCGACCAGGTCGCCCACGTTGCCCATCTGAACGCCCGTGGCACGACTCTCGTATTTGCGTCGCGCGCGCCGCAGTCAGAAATCGATCGCGTGAAGGCGCGGATGGACTGGAACATTCCCTGGTACACCATGACCGACAATTTCGATGCCGACTTCGGCGTCAACGAGTGGCACGGCACGAACGCGTTCATCCGGGACGGCGACGACGTGTTCCGGACGTACTTCGTCAACAACCGAGGCGACGAAGCGATGGGGAGCACCTGGAGCTACCTCGACCTGACCGCACTCGGACGCCAGGAGGACTGGGAAGATTCGCCCGAGGGCTATCCCCAAACCGCGCCTTATTCGTGGTGGAAATGGCACGACGAGTACGCACCACCGCAGTAACGCTGACGGTATGTGCGTACTCCGATCTCAATAATCAAGGGATCGCGTGCCGTCATGCGAGGTGCCTAGCACCGACCCGCCCCGGAATACCGAGACTGGTCCGTTCTCGCTCACGGCGATGACGGTCGCAGGGCGGTCGTCGTAGCTGTAACGAAGGCCAGACGTGTGACGAGTGCCCCCTAGCACGTCGACGTTCCGCTCCGAATCCTTGCTCGGTACCAGTCTCACTCCGAGCTGACGGAGAACTCCTTGGCCGTCGAATATTGCCGCCCCGTCGATCTGCGACAAGGCATGGCGCATTGGAGCCAGATGAGACGGCTGTCGGACCCGCAAGGGAGGGGGCTCAGGTAGACGCTCCTCGACCCGAGGACCAGGCTCGGGATCGGGACGAAAGACGAGCAAGGCACCGATCCCGCGTGAGCCGAGGTCATGGACGGCGAACGCCAACATCGCCTCGAGCACAACCGGGTCATTTTCGACCGAGTCACCCGTGAGTGCATTCAGCCAACTCCTGACCGGCGGCTCGTGGTGCCAGCTGATTCCCTCCCAACGGAAGACTCCAAAGGGTCCTACGACGCGGACTGTGCCATTGGGGTGCCGCTGCACGATGGTTGCGTCGAACACGCTCGCCATCACCACAAGATCTCGCTCAGATCCAGCCGGGCGGTCGAACACAACCCACTCGTTTCTTTCGTCCTTGCGTCGTAAAAGCCAGCTGGAGAACCCGTCGGCGAAACGGCGCGCTGCGGGAAGAGGTTGGTGGCCGAGCTCGCCACGAGTGATGGCGAGCTGCGTCGCGGACGCCCAGATGGATGGATCAGAGGATGGCTCGACGATCGAACCGCAGCTGGCGACTCGACGTTCGTGGATAGGTGGGCGAAGAGCCAGATCGATCTCTTCTAGGAGTATTTGAGCGGCGAAATCGGACCCTGTCAGCTCGAGTCCGCTCTCTTCGAGCTCCTCGGCGAGTCGTCGCAGTCGCCCCGATCCAGACTCAGCCATGCAAATCGCAACCTACTGTCCCGCGTTCGTTTTCGTCGGAGGTCGAGAGAGCCGTTCAATCCGTCACGACGCTTCCGGTCCATGAGAAGGTGAGGCATGGAAGTCGGCCGTGACCTTGCGGCATCGGTCGGTGCGCTTTTGATCATTGCCGCCGGCTGGAGTGTGATCGGTACGGTCGTTGTCCCCCGGCGAATCCGCAGCCCGCTGACTAGAGCTGTAGCTCGGTCCGTTCGTGCAGTGTTCCACCTCGTCGCCGACCACTTTGACGCCTTCGAGCCCCGAGATCGGATTCTGGCTGCTCAGGCGCCGATTCAACTCATTTTGCAGATCGTTGCATGGCTGGCCGTCTTCGAACTCGGCTTCGCACTCCTGATGTGGCCCTTCGTAGGTACCGCTGGATTTCCTGGCGCGTTGGAGCAGGCTGGGTCTGCGCTGTGCACGTTGGGCTACTTCACGCCCCACTCCAGCCCGGTAGCGGCGCTCGACGCCCTAGCGGCCCTCATCGGTCTCGGCACGGTGGCCCTGCAGATCGGCTATCTCCCCACGCTCTACGCGGCCTTCAATCGGCGAGAAGCGCTTGTGACCTTGTTGGACTCCCGGGCCAGCGTGCCCTCTTGGGGTCCCGAACTTCTGGCCCGTACCCACTACGGCATGGGCACAGGGATCTCCGCTGTGGAGGAGCTCCCCGAGCTGTTCGAAGAATGGGAACGATGGTCGGCCGACGTGGCCGAGAGCCACACCACTTATCTGCACTTAGTGAACTTCCGATCCCCGCAATCGCTCTCGTCGTGGGTGACGGCCCAACTGGCGGTTCTCGATGCCGCCGCGCTCTATTTGTCGGTGCTTGCCGACCCTCGCGGTGCCATTTCCGCCCGGCTCTGCCTCCGCGGCGGTTTTACGTGTTTGGGGAACATCGCCCGCGCACTTGGCTTCGCTATACCGGACGAAGCCGATCCAAACGCCGGCATCGCGCTGACGTACGAAGAATTCGTTGACGCTCTCGACCGGCTACGAAAGGTGGACTTTCCCCTCGTGCGGTCGAACGAAGAGGCTTGGCTGGACTTTCTTGGTTGGCGGGTCAATTACGAGGCGGCCGCCTACGCGATCGCCCTCTATATCGACGCCCCGCCTGCATTGTGGTCAGGCCCTCGTCGCCATCCGATTGATCCCATCTCGCCGCTTCGGCCGGCGACGCTCCGGGCGGCAAAGCCGCAGGTCTAACAGGAATCCGCAATGCCAGCTCTGGCAGCACTCTGTCCTGAATTGGCACATGATCGCTTGTAATGGTGCCAGATATGTGCCAATATGGCACACATGGACCTGCAGCCGTACATAGACGAGATCCGAAACCAACTGGAAACCGCAGCAGCGACGGGCGGCGAGGATGCGCGAGCCCTAGCTGAGCGGTTAGTCGCACCTCTGGAGGCGGCGGTCCGCCTGTCTCTATTGGACGCCCTGGCGGCCGCAGCCCAGGAGATCACTTACGAGCTCGCACCTGGGTCCGTAGAGGTGCGGTTGCGCGGCCGGGATCTCGATTTCGTAGTGGCGACTCCGACCAAACCAGTGGGCGACGTGTCGTCTGATGCCGATATCACCGCGGTTGAACCCTCGGTTTCGGGCGTTGCCGTAGGTGACGAGGGCGGCATGGCACGGATCAACATGCGAATGCCCGAGCACCTCAAGTCGCGTGTCGATCGCGCCGCCGCCGACCAAGGGCTTTCGGTCAACGCCTGGCTGGTGCGATCCGTCGCCGCCGCAGTCGAACGTTCCGACGCCTCACGAAAGCTCGACAGGCGCGGCCCGCTTGGCCCCGAGCGCTTCAGCGGATGGGCTCGCTGACCAAGTGCGAGCTCTCTAACCGCCGCGGTATCCGATCTTCCTAACAACAATCCAAGAAAGGACTGTCATGACTACCTTTGATACGCCCGAGCCAATCTCGGTCACCATGGAACTCGGCATCGCTGACGTTCGAATCGTGGCGAGCGAACGAGTTGACACCGTGGTCGAGGTGGAACCGAGCGATCCCACCAAGGACTCTGACGTTGCTGCAGCCAAGGAGACGACCACCGAGTATGCCAACGGCGTACTCCGGATCAAGGCGCCCAAGGGATGGCGGCGCTACAGCTTCCGCGGAGGCAGCGAGTCGGTCAATGTGCGGATCGAGCTTCCAATCGGTTCGCGCTTGCGCGGTGACGTCGGCTTCGTCGACCTGCGCTGCTCCGGATCACTCGGAGAATGCCGTTACAAGACCGGAGGTGGTGACATCGCGATGGATCTGATCGCGGGGACGGCCGAGCTCACGACTGGCACGGGGGCGATCAGGGTCGAACGGATCGACGGCTCTGCGACGGTCAAGAACGGCAACGGCGACACCTGGATCGGCGAGGTTGTCGGCGATCTTCAGTTGAAGGCTGCCAACGGAAAGATCGAGGTAGACCACGCGCGTGCCGCCGTGACGGCCAAGACCGCCAACGGCGACATTCATCTCGATGAAGTGGTCGGCGGCAACATCGTCGCCGAGACCGCATGCGGCAAGGTCGACATTGGCGTGCGCTCGGGGGTGGCCGCCTGGCTGGACCTTCACACCGGCTTCGGCCATGTGCACAACCTCCTTAATAGCGCCGAGAACCCAGCTCCTTCGGAGGACACCGTCGAGGTTCGAGCTCGGAGCTCCTTCGGTGACATAACCATCCGGCGTCGCCGACCGCGGCGCCAGCGGGCAGGGTGCAGCGTGACGCGAACGGAGCTCTCCGAACATTCGCGGTCATCAATCCGTTCGAGCCCGGTATAAGTACTTCCATAATTACGTAATCCTGTAATGAAGGGAGTTATCGTGAGCGATACTCTGGCAGGCTCGGCCGCACCGGAAGTTGCTGCACTGGACGCGTATTCCCAGGTCGTCGTCTCGGTAGCCGAGCAATTGACCCCCCGCGTCGCAGCCGTGCAGGTGACTCGGCGCCGTCGAAACGGCGGTTTCGCTACCGGCGCCGGCTCTGCCGTGGTGTTCACAACCGACGGCTTCTTGCTCACCAATGCCCACGTGGTGGGCAACGCCGAGGGCGGCCAGGCCGCCTTCGCCGACGGCACCGTGGTCCCGTTCCACGTGGTCGGCAGCGATCCCCTCTCGGACCTGGCCGTGCTCCGCGCCGATGGTGCCACCCCGGTGCCGGCTCGGCTGGGTGAGGCGTCGCAGCTCCGAGTGGGACAACTGGTTGTGGCGGTAGGTAATCCGCTGGGATTGGCCGGAAGCGTGACAGCCGGAGTCGTGAGTGCTTTGGGCCGCTCATTGCCGACCCGGGCGGGCGAGAACGTGCGGATAGTCGATGACGTAATTCAGACCGACGCCGCACTCAATCCTGGCAACTCCGGCGGGGCGTTGGTCATCGCCTCGGGTGAGGTTGTCGGCATCAACACCGCCGTTGCCGGCGTGGGTGTGGGCTTGGCCATCCCGATCAGCGCGATAACGCGGCAGATCATTGCAACGTTGATGGCCGAGGGTCATGTGAGAAGGGCCTATCTGGGCGTAGCAGGCACTCCCGCCCCGCTTCCTCCTTCCTTGGCCTCGCGACTCGAACAGAAGACCGGATTGCGCATCGAGCAGGTCGTCCCTGAGGGACCAGCCGCGCGCGCCGGATTGCGAACCGGCGACATCTTGCTCAGTGCCAACCGCGAGGCGGTCACGAGCGCGCAAACACTGCAGAGGCTCATGCTCGGCGACGCCATCGGCCAACCGCTGGCGTTGACCGTGTTGCGATCCGAGGCCCTTGTCGACGTAATCGCCACACCTATGGAACTCGTCGTCGACTGACCGGTATCGGGCCTCTCAGACCTTCGCCTCCAAGACAATGTTGAACGGCGTTTCTGCCACTCGCCGAAACGTCTTGAAGCCCGCGCCGGTCACGATCTCGCGCATCATCGCCTCGCCGGCTTGTGCACCCAATGCGAGACCGACATCTTGCGACAGGGAGCACGGTGTGCAGAGCAGCGTGGAAAACGCGTGATACGCGGCACCGACCGGATTGAGGTTGTCGCTCACGTCGTCTCCGGCGAAGGACTCGATGATCATGAGGGTTCCGTCCGAGGCGAGTTGATTTCGCACATGGGCGCAGGCCCCGGCCGGGTCACCCATGTCGTGGAGGCAGTCGAAGAAGCAAACAAGGTCGTAGCTCCCCGCGAATGTCTTCGCGCTCGCCACCTCGAACTTGACGCGATCTGCGAGTCCGGCGTCCGCAGCACGCTTCCGGGCAGCTCTCAGGGCCGCGCCAGCAGACGACCGTTGCCTTGCTGGACGCCGCTGAACAGCTTCTCTACGAGGTCGGATATGCAGGCGTCACTACCAGAGCGGTCGCCGAAACCGCAGGGGTGAACCATGGGCTCGTCCACTACTACTTCGGCTCCATGGACGAGCTGCTGACCCAGACGCTCGAGCGCTTCGTCGAACAGTTGGCGCAGGCCCTCGATGCCCTCTACGCAGACCCGAGCCTGAGCTTCGCAAATAAATGGCGGCTCGGGTCGTCGTTCTGGGTCGAAGAACCGACTTCCCGCTTTCCCAAGATCCTGCTCGAGCTCTTGGCGATGGGTTGGAACATGCCAGCGCTCCAACCGCGTCTGGGTGAGGTTCATGCACGTTTCCGTGCCATCTTCGAAGATCACTTCGTCAGAGCGATGCGCGAATCGGCCTCGACGAAAGCGAGATCCCGCTCAAAGTCATCGTCGCCGCGGTCACGAGCTACCGGCTCGGGCTGATCGTCGAGGGACTTTCTGGGGTGGAAGACGGTCACCAAGAGCTTCTCGACTGGATCCAGCGATGGATCGACGACCTCGAAGAGAAGCGCGCCAAGACCTGACAGAGGCAAGGACGCGTTCCTTCTCGTTCCGAAGAACGTGAAGAGCTCTTACGTCGTTTCCTAACACCCGCGTAACCGCACGCTGACATTCCCGTCCGAGACTCCATATGAGAGTCGATACGGAGGGGGAGAAATGCGCGGTTCTAAAGTCAAGGTTCTTGAGCGCTGGAGCGCCATGGGAGCGGCCGGGAGACTGTGGTGGGCAGGTGTCTGTTCGGTGGGCTTGGCAGCAGCGCTCGCCGTGGGGACGGTTGCCGTGGCCGCAGCCACCGGCCATGCATCGCCCGGAATGCCGGCAAGTGGCGCCAGCTCCGGCTCGAGCTCGTCTAATCCAAAGACTTCTACTGCGTCGGGGATCTGCCCCAACGTCGTCGGAGCAACAGTCATGTCAAACGGGATGGTCATGGCGCCGGTGCCCTCCGGCTCACCCACGACGGCACAGCAGAAAGCGGCCGGCCAGTTGGTGGCCGAGACCACAGCGTCCCTGAAGAAGTTTGCAAGCGTGTCGGCGGCTAAAGCGGCTGGTTACGTGCCTGCGACCGAGCCCAGCGGCTACGTGGTGCACTATGCCAACTGGCAGATCGTGAAGACAGGCGACGTCCTGGATCCTTCTCACCCTTCTTCGTTGGTATACGCCAACACCGTGTCTGGTCCGGTGTTGCTAGGCGCGATGTATCTCGGTGCTGCTCCGTGTCAGCCCGGACCCGACATCGGGGGATCCCTGACTCAGTGGCACGCCCACGACAACCTTTGTCTCTCGCCCGCCCATCAGGTAGTCGGCAACACGGATGCGACCGGAACTTGCGCTTCGGGGATACACAACACCAACACGTACTTCATGCTGCATGTCTGGATCGCACCGTCGCTTGCGTCGACCCACCAGTTCCAGGCAGACCTGACCCGCGCGGAGATCGCCCCGATCGTCGAGACCGGCCGGCCATGAGCACCGAGAAAGTTCCACACGCGGCTCGCGTGAGCGCGCGCTCGATTCAGATCGCACTCGGGTTCATCTGGTTGGCCGACGGGTTGTTGCAGCTGCAGCCCAAGATGTTCGGCACGAGCTTCGCAAATGACGTGATCATGCCTTCGGCACAAGGCCAACCAGGCGTGCTGTCGGGAGCAATCACCGAAATGGCTCATCTGATCTCGATGCAGCCGGTATTCGTGGACATCGTCTTCGCCGGGGTACAGCTGGTGATCGGCGCCGGCCTGTTGTTGCGCGAGACCGTAAAGCCCGCTCTCGTCCTATCGTTCGCGTGGGCTTTGGGTGTCTGGTCACTCGGGGAGGGCTTCGGAGGAATTCTGAGCGGCACGGCCTCCCCGTTGACCGGCGCACCCGGCGCGGCGGTCCTTTACCTGGCCATCGGTGTCATGGTCTGGCCCAGAAAAGAGGTTGCTGGCACGGTCGGTTCCGCTGCCTCCGAAGGCCTGCTCGGCGAGCGGGGAGGCCAGGCCATTTGGGCTTTCCTATGGTGCGGCTTCGGCATCCTTTGGCTACTCCCGTCGAGCAACGCCGGCGGAGCGCTTGCGCGGTCTTTGACCGCGGCGGCATCGGGCGAGCCGGGCTGGCTGACGCACTTGCAGCTTTCGATGGCACACGCCCTGGGAAGCGGTGGCACCTCCGTCGCGGTGATCGCCGGGCTTCTGTCCTTCGTAATCGGACTGGGCCCACTGCTCCTTCGGCACTACACCATCTTCCTTGTGGCCGGGGTCGCGCTTGCACTCGACTGCTGGGTCCTCGGCCAGTCGTTCGGGCAGATCTTCACCGGCATGGGAACCGATCCGAACACCGGACTTCTTGTCATCCTGCTCGCACTCGCAATTCATCCGGGAGCCGTGCAGACGGAGCCTCTTCCGGCCGCCACCGATCGATCGGCGAAGACGCTTGTCACCGCGACCGGGTAGGCACTAGGCATGCGACGCGGTGGCGGGATTCGATTCTGTGCGGCAGGGGTAATCGACGAAAATGACCAGCTTCGGCTACACGTTGATGTGCGAGCAGTCCGGTCCGAACGCCCTCGTCCGTGACGCCAGAGCGGCAGAGGAGGTCGGCTTCGATTTCGCGGTCATATCGGATCACTACTTTCCGTGGCTGGACTCGATGGGCCATTCGCCATATGCCTGGTCGGTACTGGGAGCGGTTGCGCAGGTGACGCAGACGATGGACCTGATGACCTATGTGACGTGTCCGATCAAGCGTTATCACCCTGCTGTCGTCGCCCAGAAGGCAGCAACCGTGAGCCTGCTCTCTGATGGGCGCTTCACTCTCGGGTTGGGTGCTGGAGAGAACCTCAACGAGCATGTGACGGGAGGGGGTTGGCCTCCGGTCAATACTCGCCACGCCATGCTCGAAGAAGCGGTCCAGATCATAAGAGCGCTCTTTACCGGGCAATACGTCAACTTCCGAGGACGGCATTTTGAAGTCGACTCGGCAAAGTTGTGGGATGTGCCCGATCCTGCTCCGCAGATCGGCATCGCCGTGTCAGGCCAACAGTCATGTGAGTTAGCCGGCCGGTACGCCGACCTCATGATCGCAGTCGAGCCGAACCCCGATCTCGGCAAGATGTTCGACCGCAGCGGAGGAAGCGGAAAGCCACGGGTCGGCCAGATTCCTGTGTGCTTCGACCGCGATAGGACCGTTGCAATTCAACGGGCTCACTCAACGTTCAGATGGTTCGATGGAGGATGGAAGCTCAATTCGGAACTGCCCAGTACCAAAGGCTTTGCCGCGGCTTCGAAATACGTTCGACCGCAAGACGTCGCAGAATCCATCCCCTGTGGCAGCGATGTGGACGAGTTCGTCAACGCGATCCGTGCATTCCCAGAGGCAGGGTTCACTCATGTCGCTTTGGTCCAGATCGGGGGCGACAGCCAGCAGGCGTTTCTGACTTGGAGCGAGGACAAGCTGCTGCCAGCGTTGAGGGGGATGTGAACAGTTCCCAAACTTTTCCCACCCTTGAGAGAGACGTGCATATCTGGGTAAGGGAACTGCATGGACACACCTAAGCGACTGGCCCGGCCATTGCTGGCTTCGATGTTCATTTCGGGTGGGATTGATGCTGTCCGAAATTCCGAGCGCAAGGTCAAGGCCGCTGATGCCGTGGTAAGACCCATGGCCCGCGTAGCTCCGTGGCTCCCGGACGACACCGAGATGCTCGTGAGGTTCAACGGAGCCGTTCAGGTAGGGGCCGGAATCTTGTTGGCGGCCGGAAAGTTCAAGCGACTGTCTTCGGCGGCGTTGATCGTCTCGATCATCCCGACCACCTATGCAGGTCACCGATTCTGGGAGGAATCTGACGACGAGCGTCGCGCCCAGCAGCGCACACATTTCCTGAAGAATTTGGGCCTTCTCGGCGGATTGATTCTTCAGGCAAGCGAGAGGTCTGTTCCAGCGAAGCAGCATCCACGCCGACCCGCTCGCAGCACGAAGTCAAAGAAACGATCGGAGGCTTCAGGCCCTGCCGTGAGCGCGAAGGCAGCGGCTAACGCGAGAAAGTCAATCAGGCGGGCGCGCAAAGTGGCCGCTCGCACGTCGAAAGGTGCCGCAGACGCTGCCTCGGGTCTCGCCGGTCGATCCCTGGAAGTCGCCGAGGTCGCCGGTCAGTACCTGACGACTGCGACAGACCATGCAAGTCATTTGCTCTCACAAGCTCATGAACAGGTCAGTCAGCTCAGAACTGCCTGATCTCAGGACATGGAATTCAGCCGGGATCTGCGCGAAGACGTCATCTCGGGTGAGATCACAGTCTCATTCCGGCTTTGGCAGCGCCCGAAAGTCCGAGTTGGTGCTCGCTACCCAGTCGGACCCGCGGAGATCGAGGTCGACTCTCTGGATCTTGTGCCGTTCGCCTCGATATCCGTTGCCGACGTACGTCGCTCCGGCGAACACGATCGGGAGTCACTGCGCCGGCGGGCGGCGCATGCAGGCCCGATCGAAGACGAAACTCTCGTTTACCGAGTTCAGTTCCACGTCGTCGGGTCCCTTTAAGCCGTCCCTGACTACCTCGTCAATTCGCTTTAGTCGTTGCAGAACCGTAAACGACTTTCAGCCAGATGTCAGCCAGAACATCGAGCAAATCACCGTCATCGAGCGCCGGCTGCTGGGAAGCAATTGAGGAGTGAATCGTTCGTTCATTCATCCAGTTCAACGCTATTGCCAGTTGACGTGCCGGCGGGCCCTCGGGTGCCGCTCCCCGTTGTCTCTCTGCCTCGATTGCGGTCGTCGTCTCAGCAACGAACGTCTCCATGACGTCTTCCCACAGAGCTCGAACAGCAGCGCTCGTACCCGCGAGCTCGGCCGCGGCGAGCGTGACCGGCTTGTGCGCCTTGAATGTTTGGTAGATGGCGTCAAGTGCGTCACGCCACGCTTGTTGCGGTTCGTTCGAGAGTTGATCGAGGACGTCTCCACGTTTCGAGCGTGCCTCTTCGACGACTCTGTCGAGCAAGGTGAGTAACACCGCTTCTTTGGACGGGAAGTAGAAGTAAAAGGTCGGTCGCGAGATCCCAGCTCCGCTGGCCAGATCGTCGACAGATATCTCGCTGAACGGGACCTCAGCCAGGAGTCGTTCCGCCGTGACGAGGATCGCGCGCTCACGGTCGTCGCCGCTCACCCTGCGCGACCGTCGGCCTCGGTCGACAACGGGCTTGTTCGGTGAGGCGGGAACTGCGGTCATCGATACGCATCGTACCTGGTCCGGGGCGGTGTCGACAACCTGTGGACAAACTCGACAGTGTGTTGATAACCTGTTGCCCAGGACGGATGTGAGGACCGACCGCCACCATTCGATCGCGGTCCGACGAGGGAGACTTCGCGCATGGCCCGAGAACATTTCGACGTACTCGTCATCGGTGCCGGGCTATCCGGGATCGGTGCGGGTTACCGGCTCCAGACGGAATGCCCCGGCAAGTCCTACGCGATTCTCGAAGGTCGGAGCTCGTTGGGTGGAACCTGGGACTTGTTCCGCTACCCCGGGATCCGTTCAGACTCGGACATGTTCACTCTTGGATATCCGTTCCGTCCTTGGAGCGGCGCAAAGGCCATCGCTGACGGGCCGTCCATCCTGAGCTACATCCACGAGACAGCATCTGCGTACGGGATCGACCGTCGTATCAGGTTCAACCAACGTGTGATCAGCGCGGACTGGTCGAGCGAGACGGCTAGATGGACGGTGGACGCTGAGATCGTCGGCGACGGCGACGGCGCGAGTGAGCCAATCAGCTACACCTGCAATTTCCTGTACACGTGCTGTGGCTATTACAGCTACACGGACGGCTTTACGCCTGACTTTCCAGGGATTGGCGACTACACCGGTCAGGTGATCCATCCGCAGAAGTGGCCGGACGACCTCGAGTACAGCGGAAAACGCATCGTTGTCATTGGCAGCGGGGCCACAGCCGTCACCATCGTCCCCGCGATTACAGATCGCGCGGCTCACGTGACCATGCTGCAAAGATCCCCGACCTATATCACGGCCTTACCGTCCAGAGATGTAATCGCTGACAAGATCCGCGCGCATCTGCCTGAGAACCTCGCCCACCGGGTCGTACGATGGAAGAACGTTCTCTTGACGTTGCTGTTCTTCCAGCTGTCTCGCAGAGCGCCGAAGATGATGCGAAAGGTGATCACCGACGCGGCGGCGAAGGCCCTTCCCCCAAACATCAAGGTGGACCCCCACTTCGTTCCCACGTACAACCCGTGGGACCAACGTATGTGCCTCGTGCCCGACGGCGACTTCTTCAAAGCGTTGCGCTCAGGGAAGGCCGACGTGGTCACCGATCGCATCGAGACGTTCACCCATGGCGGGATCCGTCTCGAATCCGGCACTGAGCTCGATGCCGACATCGTTGTGACGGCGACAGGTCTCAAGCTGGTCGCTATCGGCGACATTCACATTTCGGTCGACGGCGTACGTGTCGACCCCGGAGACACCTATACGTACCGGGGATACATGCTGAGTGGGATACCCAACTTTGCGCTATGCGTCGGATACACGAACGCGTCGTGGACGTTGCGCGCCGATCTGACGTCGCGGTCGGTGTGCAAGCTTCTCAACTACATGGACGCCCATGCCTACGTGAAGGCCGTTCCGACCGTAGACGAGTCCACGATCGAGCCCCGCCCGCTTCTCGGTCTCAACTCTGGATACATACGTCGAGCTGCCGGGGTGCTGCCCAGACAAGGTTCACGGGATCCTTGGAACCTGAGGCAGAACTACGTTCTGGACGCCTTTACGACGCGGTTCGGCGACCTCAGCGAGGACATGACATTTACGCGTCGAGCTCGCGTTGGAGCGGAGACCGATGCCGGCGATCGATATCTCGAGCGAACGGGCTCCGAACCTGTCGGTGCGAGCGCCTGAGTAATTACCCGTTGGACGTTCCGGACCATCAACTCTTGGTTCCGGCCACCAGCCTTTCCTGAGCGAGTGCCATGGCGGCGGCAACCGGCGTTATCGCCTGTTCCTGCGACCGCCCGAGGATGGTTTCGGTGGTTGCGAGGATTCCGCGCACCTGCTCGCGGGCTCGGCCTTCGTCGTATCCCAGGTACTCGTGGGCGATGTTGATGACCCCCCCGGCGTTCGCAACGAAGTCTGGAATGTAGACGATGCCACGTGCTGCAAGTGTGTCTGCGATCGATGGGTTTTCGAGCTGATTGTTTGCAGCTCCGACAATCAGCTGACACCTCAGTTCACCGACGCTGCGTTCGCTCAGTACACCTCCGAGCGCACATGGAGCGAAGACATCGCACTCAACCTGATGGATCTTGTCCGGGGCAACCACGTCGATCGGCCCGAAGACCGTGACACTTCTCAGCGCCTGTTCGGATACATCGGCCGCGCTGACCCGGCAACCTTGTTCAAGGAGCAGACGCACAACCTCAGCGCCCACCTTGCCAAGTCCACTTACCGCTACGTGTCTGCCTGCAAGATGGCGCGTGCCCCAGATGTGAGCGCTTCCAGCCTCCATGGCGCACAGAACGCCGAACGCAGTCATGGGGCTGGGGTCCCCCGAACCACCACGACTGACCGAGGTCCCGGCGACGAACCTCGTGTGGTCACTTAGAGCGTCCATGTCTGCTTGTGTCGAGCCGACATCTGCGGCAGTGATGTACCGACCCCGGAGGGCATTGAGGAGAGCTGCGTAATCGACGAACAGCTCCGGAGTCTTGATCGTGGTGGGATCCCCGATCAGAACGGCCTTACCACCCCCGAACGGCAATCCGGCTACCGCCGTCTTGAGGCTCATCGCTTCAGCCAGGTTGCACGCCTCGCTGACTGCCGCATCGAGAGTCGGGTAAACGCGAATTCGTGTGCCTCCGAGCGCGGGACCACGAACGGTCGAATGTATTGCAACCGCGGCATACAGCCGCGAGTCGCGATGCCAGACCGTGAAGACCTCTTCTGGCGGGGGAGGGAAGGCTTCGATCGTCGAGGGCGAAGCCACCAGGTCGGTCATGAATCGTCAATCTATCTTTGTCACGAGAACGTGAACGCGAGCCCCTAGAAAACGCACATGACGAGTCGTCGAGTTGCTTCTCTCGACCTGTCCGAGTGATCGCTTGACGCATGACACCTATTCAGAGAGAGTGTGAGTCCGCAGAGCTACTTCAGAGCTGATCGTGAGAGAGGGGCCACGATGGGACGATTGATAGCGCGTGGGGGAGTTCTGGCTCTGGTTCTCGCTGTTGGAATCACCTTGGCGGTGCCGATGACGTCAGCTGTCGGCCAGCGGACCAGACAGCCGGCCCAAAGTCATGCAGTTAGCGCCACTTTGGTTAAAGCCACCTCATGGGCGTTCTTGTCAGTGGCACAGTCGTCCAAGCACGATGCCTTCGCCGTCGGATATTCGAGGGCCCCGTCAACGGCTCCGATCGGCCTCCACTGGGATGGGTCCTCATGGGTCGTCACGCCGATGCCTCACCCCGCAGGAGGGGCCGTGCTCTACAGCACGACGGCGATTCCGGGAACCAAGGACTACTTTGCGGGCGGGGAATCGTGCACCAATGTGGCCTGCCCCGAGGCCTACATACTCAAGTGGGACGGCTCCTCTTGGGCCCAGATGGCGCTTCCCCCGTTGATAGCCATGACCGACGTCGCGAGCGTCAGCGCATCCTCGGCCAATGACGCGTGGGCGGTGGGGCAGTCCTGCACCACCTTCAAGTGCAACGTCCTCCTGCTGCACTGGAACGGCGCAAAGTGGTCACGGGTGACGATTCCGAACCTTTCGAGCATCTTCCCCGACTTGTTCGCCGTTGCAGATTTGTCACCAACCGACGCTTGGGCGGTCGGAAATTCGTTCCTCGGCTCTCTGGCGCTTAACTGGAACGGGCATTCGTGGGTGAACGTTCCTGTGTCCGGCAATGGCGGGTTTACTCAGGGCATCAATGCGGTAGCCGCGATCCCCGGGACTTCGGAGATCTGGGCCCTCGAAGCCGCTTCGGGCGGGCAGTTCATGCTGAAGTGGAACGGTACGGGGTGGCGGGGTTTTCCGTTGCCCTCGCTCGGAAGGCAATCGTTCTACAACGTGTCGGACGTCGCCGCGTCGTCCACATCGAATGCCTGGGATGTGGGTTATTCCTTCTCGAAGTCCGGCACGCAGCCGAGCCTGACAATCCACTGGAAAGGTAACAAGTGGTCGGCTGTGGCATCGCCAAGTCCGGACCCTGCCAACGAGCTGTTCGGTGTGACTACTTCATCGGACTCGAGCGCTTTCGCCGTCGGAGTCGGGTTCTCCCCCTTCCAGCCCACCGCGGCAGGACTGCTCCTACAGTGGAACGGGACGTCCTGGACCAGGGTCAAAGTTCCGACGCCGATGGTTCCGGGGACCGCTACTCCCCGGGCGAGCAGACTTGGAGAAGGCCGGAAATTCTGAAGACCGTATTTCCGAAGTCAAACCTTCGCTAAGAGCCTTTAACGTCCTCTCGGCCGTCGGCTGAGCCTTGTCGGAGAATCGGCGTTGCGCGCCTCCCATGACAGACTTGAAACGACCGGGAGGAGCTGACGCGTGACGTATCGGGTGATCCAATGGGCGACGGGCGGAGTGGGTCGAGCCGCGATCGAAGGAGTTCTCAACCACCCGGATCTCGAGCTCGTGGGTTGCTGGGTGCACAGCAAAGAAAAAGACGGTGTCGATGTCGGCACGCTCATCGGCCGCGAACCGCTCGGCGTCACGGCTACGACCGTCCTCGATGACCTCTTATCAGCCGAGGCCGATTGCGTGATCTACAGCCCGCTCATGGCCGACCCCGACACGATCGAGCAGCTCCTCGAATCGGGGAAGAACGTTGTCACACCGCTTGGGTGGTTCTACCCGCCCGGTGCGGAGCGTGATCGATTCGATTCAGCAGGGCGGCGTGGGGGAGTGACGCTGCATGGAACCGGCATTCATCCAGGTGGCATAACGGAGCGATTCCCGCTCATGCTCTCGGCCCTTGTCGGTTCGGTCACGCGTGTAAGGGCCGAGGAGTTCTCGGATATCCGGACCTACGGGGCGCCGGACGTGATTCGCGACTGGATGCTTTTCGGAACCGATCCGGAGCAGGCGCGCACGAGCATTATGGCGGAAGCACTCGGCGCGGGATTCCGTCAATCGGTGTGGATGGTGGCCGACGAACTCGGGATCGACCTGGATCCCGAGCTGCGAACGACACACGATATGGCCGTCGCGACGGCACCCGTGGATTCGCCGATCGGTCCGATCGAGCCGGGGAAGGTGGCGGCGCAGCGCTTCCGTTGGGAAGGCCTTGTAGACGGCGAACCTGTCGTGACAGCCGCGGTGAACTGGCTGATGGGGGAAGAGAACCTGGATCCGCCATGGCGATTCGGTCCCGAAGGTGAGCGCTTCGAGGTAGAAGTCACCGGGGATCCGGGGGTCTTCGTCACGTTCAAGAAGCTCCACCCCGAGAGCATCGAGGCGGGGTTGCGACGTAACCCGGGGATAGTCGCCACCGCCATGCACCTTGTTAATGCGGTCCCTTATGTATGTCGGGCGGACCCCGGTCTCAAGACCTATCTCGACCTGCCTCTCGTCGCGGGACGTTCGGCGCTTCGCCTTCGGCAGGCGCGGGGTCGGTGATTCTCGACCGGTTCTCTGTCGCCGAGCGAATAGCCATCGTCACGGGCGCCGGCCAGGGAATCGGGCGCGGTATCGCTGTCGGGCTCGCAGAGGCAGGCGCTGACGTCGTTCTCGCCGCGCGCACCAGTTCTGACCTTGACTCGGTGGCGGAACAGATCGTGGCTCTGGGTCGCAGAGCGGTAACGGTTCCGACGGATGTGACCGACCGAGATGCGCTCGAGAACCTGACAGCGCGGACCTTGGAGAGCTTCGGTCGCCTCGACATTCTCGTCAACAACGCCGGAGGCACCATGCCGGCGCCTGCGATGGCGACCTCGGAGCGGTACTTGGAAAAGGCCTTCTCTTTCAATGTGACGGCCTCGTTCACACTGACCAAGCTGGCGGCCAGAGCCATGGTGGACTCAACCGGCGGAGGGGCGGTGGTCAACATCTCGTCGCGTTCGGCGAGCATGACGCAGACCAGCTTTGTCGCTTACGGAGCAGCCAAGGCCGCCCTTGATCGCCTCACTCGTAACATGGCACCAGAGCTCGCTCCGCGAGTCCGATTGAACGCGATCGACGTCGGCGGTGTCGCAACGCGGTCTCTCGAGGTCGTGCTCACCGACGACACGCTCCGCCGCCAGTTTCTGGAAGGGACGCCGATGAGACGCCCGGGTCAGCCAGAGGACATCGCGTGCGCGGTCCTGTATCTCGTTTCCGACGCCTCCTCGTGGGTGACCGGGAAGGTATTCGAGATCGACGGAGGCGCGGAGAGCCCGAGCATCATGGTGCCGGTGCCACCCCTCGAACCGAGCTCCGGTGCAGGAACCCTTTGACGATGGGAGAGTCGGGATAGTGAGTGTCGAAGGATCGCCCGTAACGGGTTTCTCTCACGTGCAGCTCCGCGTCTCCGACGTTTCCGCCTCTGAGCGCTGGTACTCGGTCGTTCTCGGCCTCGAAAGGCTTGCTTCGGCTGACGATGGCACCTATGTGGCTCTTCGACACAGGCCGAGCAAGATGGTCGTCGTGTTGAGCGATGAGGGAGCCACAGTTTCCGGAGGGTCCGACGTGGCGCGCCTCGACCACATTGCGTTCGCTGTGCCGAACGGAGCGGATCTCGAAAGGTGGGCGTCGCAGCTGGGCAAACTCGGGATAAACCATTCCGGAGTCGTCGACGAGCTGGGCAAGCCCTCTTTGATCCTTACGGACCCCGACGGAATTCACGTCGAGCTCGTCGCCCCGTCTGGCTCTTAGAGCACGCGGCTTCGATTGGTCTTGGCCGGGGACTCACTCGACTCGTCTGAAAGGAGCTGATCGTGGACATAGCAGGTGGCGCGCTGGTCACAGGGGCAAGCCGCGGCATTGGACGGGCGATCGCCCTCGAGCTAGCAAACCGTGGATTCGACACCGTTGCCGCGATGCGCAATCCCGCCGACGGTACTGGTCTCGGCGAGTCCACCGACGGCCGCCTCCGCGTCTCGCGAATGGACGTTACCGATCCGAGCTCCTTCGACTTGCCGGGTGACCTGCGGGTGCTCGTCAACAACGCCGGAGTCGACTCGGAGTATCTCCCCGTTGAGCACTCCGACGTCGACGACTGGCGCGCTTTGTTCGAGACCAACGTTCTGGGATCAGTGTCCGTCACCGCCGCCGCGATTCCTACGCTCCGCGCAAACCAACCAGCGGTCGTCTGCAACGTCACGTCGTCGTCGATCCTGGCTTGCGTGCCCTTCTATGCCGCATACCGCGCCACGAAGGCCGCCGTTTCGGCGTTCGGCGACACTCTTCGCGTCGAACTCGCTCAATTCGGCATCCGGGTCGTCGAGATCATGCCCGGACCCATCGACACCGACATGTTCCGGCAGAGCACGGGGGAACAGGTGGCCTCTCGATTCGGTCTCTATCAACGGATGTCGGGTCACGCTGCCGAATTGCGACGAGAGCACGCGGATCCGATGGTCGTGTCACCGGCCGATGCGGCGTCGCTCATAGTGGACGCGATCCTCGACGACTCAGGTCCGATGCGCTACGGCTGCGATCCTTTGTCCATCGGGTTTCTCGACCTTTGGCGCCAGTCCGACGACGAGACCATGTTCGCGTTGACAGGCAAGCCTCTGCTCGATTTGGTCGAAGGGGGCGACGTCGACCAAGCCTGATGCACGGAAGCAGCCGCACTCTTGGAACAATCAGGGCGAGGCCATTTCTGACCTCGCCCTGACCAATCGGAACGGGCGTGCCCATAGACGCCCATGCCAACCAACTGCGATTCCTAACTCACGGCTGAGTGCTGCTTTCGAGCACCCTGATAACCCCTGTCATGAGGCCGCTGCCACTGATACTCCCCTTGATCTTCACAATGCAGGGGTACGGCCCGGGCGGAGGCTGCCCCGGGTCGGGAGCGTCGTTCTCGGTTCCCGGACCCTTGCCCTTGAAGGTCCCCGTGGAGCTGAAGGTCACCGGGAACGTCGAGCTTGTGGTCGTGCCGTCTGCGCTCGTGAACGTAACCTGGATCGTCCCCGTGGGGGAGCTGGGAGTAACGGTGCCGCTCACCTGGCACGCAAATCCCTTCGTTTCACCGTCAGACTTCAATTTGCAGCTCTTGTTCTGCAGTGTGTAGGTCCCGGGTGGCGAGCTAGGCACCAGTTGGGCGGTGAAGTTGACCAGATCAGAGAACACGTTCGTGGCGGGCGCGGCATTGGCGGTTCCCACACCTATTCCAGTTGCGCCGAGTCCTAACACCGCCACGGCGAAACCCGTCTTCTTCAAGAGCGTTCCAAGCATAGAAACCCCCATTTCCTAGCGACAACCGGAGAAGACCCCCGGTCGATCGAACCGACGCTATACCACGAAGCCGGCCGGTCAAAGGGCCAACTGAGTGCCTAATAGGTTCTGGCTTAATAGGTTCTGGGAATGGACTTAGAAACCGTTGGGAATGAGCTTTACGGGTTGACGCCTGGAGAATTCGTCACGGTGCGCGACGCCAGAGCCTTGGAGGCCAAACGCGATGGTGATCGCGAACTCGCGGCGGCCGTCAAGAAGATGCGCCGACCCACTACCGGTGCATGGCTTGCGAATCTGCTCGTCCGCGAACGCCGCGACATGGTGACCGAGCTCGTCGACCTTGGCGAGGTGATGCGACAGGCGCAAAAGGACCTGGCGGGTGGCGATCTGCGCCGGTTGTCACAGCAGCGCCGTCAGCTGGTGGCGGCACTCGGCTCCGAGGCAAGGCAAATCGCCGACGAGCGCGGTCACCGCGTGAACGAGTCGACGATCCACGAGCTGGAAGCGACCCTCGAGGCGGCGCTCGCCGACGCCGCCGCGGCCGAAGCTCTGCGGTCTGGCTGTCTCACCGTAACTCTGCGGTACTCCGGCTTTGGATCGGTCGATCTGACAGGTGCCGTGGGCGTTCCGGCAGATGAGCGACCGGCTCGCGACTTGCGTAGGAAGCCAAAGCCGCCGGCGGCCTCAGCAACAAGGGGTCAGTCGGTCGGCGAGCGAAGGCGACAGAAGGGTCTCGATAGAGCCGAACAACACCTTGCCGAAACGCAAGCGGCATTGGCCGTCGCAGAGAGAGCCGCAGCTGACGCAGAAGATCGCCTCGTCGCGGCGCACCGGGACCGGGCCCGGCTCGACGAACTCATGACAGACCTTGAACAGAGATTGAGGACGCTTCGCGACGACCACGTACCGGCGAAACGAGCCGAGCGCGAAGCACAGAAGAATCACGATGTTGCCGACCGGAACGTCCGAGCGGCCCGAGGTCGCGTGGCTCAGGCAACAGAGGACCTAGAAAATCTGCGCTCGAACCTTGAGTGACTCCTTTCGGAGAGGTCTCAGAGCCGAATCAGCCCAGCATTTGTCGGTGTAAACCCACACGAGTCGAAATAGAAGGCCCGCAAGTCGTCGTCGAAGTCGACGTGCAGCCACTCGCATCCAGCAGCCTTGGCTCCTGTCCGTGCTACCTCTACCAGCTTCGTCCCGATCCCGCGGCCCCGAACCTCCGCCGAGACCATCGTGTCCTGGATCCAGGCGTGGACGAAGCCGTCCCACGGGACATTCACGAATCCCACGAGCTCCTTGCGTTGCCTTGCTACGACCCACCCGAGGCTGTGCCCGCGTGCGATCTCCGTCCACTCCCACTCGTCGTCGCGGAACACGCGAGTACCGAACGCCTCGGAATGCAGGATGTTGACCTCGGTGCTCGTAAATTCGCCCTTCCATTCGAACAGAAAGTCTCCCGTAGCGCTCATGAATGCAATCATGACGCCTCAGCGGTTGGCTGCCCTGGCGGCAACCGGCCACCGGTCGACGACGTGGTTGGCGTCGACTACCAGCAACTCGGGAACAAGGTTCACCGCGGTGCAGACATGGTTCGGCACCACAGCAACTGTCTCGCCCAAACGCGGGCCTGTTCCATCTAGCTCGACTACGGCATGGTGCTCCCAGAGCCCCACGACCCGCGCGTCCGGCCAGTCCGGAAGCAGACTGTGGCCCGTCGCCCACAACGGACGGTCCGCCCCGAGCACCTTGGATCCAGCGTCGAGCACGACTCGATCAGACGCCGGCCGGCTGACGACCGTCGCAGCCACCATGAGGGCTACGTCCTCCATCGATGCGACGCCGAGCTGCACTTGCTGGGCGTCGTTGAACACGTACACCCCAGGTCGCATTTCGGTGAGGTCTCCTGGTCGGACGAACCGTGCGCTCGGCGTCGAACCACCACTTCGCTCCTTGCATTCGAATCCCGAAGCAAGCAGAAGATCCGCGGCTCGGCCAAGTGCTGCGGCTTCGTCCTCGGCCGCCCCCGCACCGGCGCCGGGGGCGTAGCTGTGGCCTGGAAAAGTGAACACGCCACTCAACTCGACCTTTATCCGATCTGCCGCCTGCGCGATCGCGGGAGCTCCCTCCGGCCGAACTCCGCTTCTCGAAAGACCGCAGTCGATTTCGATCAGCAAACGGACGTGTCGCGCTAACGGTGCGAGCCTCTCCACAGCTTCTGGGGAGTCGGATCCCACAGTGACCCTGACACGATCGGCGAGTCGACCAAGCCGTTCGATCGTTTCATCGTCGGGCCATAGCGGAAAAGCGACGAACACGTCGGTCACATCGGAGCCTGCGTCTTCGAGCGAATTGTCGCGGCGCGTAAGGATCTCCGCCTCGCCGACCGTGGCGACGCTGAGTCCTCTGGCTCCGAGGCTCATCTGTCTGCGAGCGATTTGCACGCATTTATGAGTCTTCGCATGGGGTCTGAGGGCAATTTGCGATTCCGTGGCAAATGCAGCCATTTCGGCCAGGTTCCGTTCCAACCGATCGGCGAGGATCAAAGTCGCGGGAGTCGGAAGGCCTTCTGGTAGTTGCGGGCCGATGAGCACGTCGAACGCGAACTATGGACTCGGCGATGCAGTGGGGTCCGGTAGTGCCGGAAGGTTGAGATCGGGAAGCTTCGTCCCGAGTACTTTTTCTGCCGCCTGCAGCTGCCGCTCGGCCAGAGCCCTGTCAGAGGAGAGAAGGCTCTCTTCCTTCTTCAATTGGTCCGAGGCCGGCCTGCTGCCGGGATCGCTCGACAGCGTTTGTATCGACTCGATGGCCGAAAGTGCGTCCGATGTGGCCCAGAGAAGGACCGTCGCCACCATTTGACCGAGGGGCTTGCCCGCCGCAGAACCAGGCACTTCGATGTCCGAGGACAACTGAAATATCGGGTCGCTCGTGAACGAACATGCGACCTGGTCGTCTCTGAGCAGCCCTGGTACACGCGCGATGTCCGACTGGTTCAGGTGATGCGCCTTCTGATCGCCGTAGATCGTGAATGACTCGTTCGCGGCATAGGCGCAGGGCCCAACGTCTGCGTTCACCTCCTGGACGATCGTCTTGGCGCCGGCGATCTGAGACGAAAGTGATGAGTGCTGCGGAAGATCGGTCACGACTGTCACAGCGAGCACGACGACAACGGCTGCCGAGACGATGACCCCCCGCCTCTTGAATAACTGCACCTTTCCCGGTGCCGCCTGCCCCTCAGGGATCACGTCCGCGCCCGGTCTGCAAGGTCGTTCACGGCACAGGAGTCCACGACCCCTGCAGTTGCGCTGCCGGCGTCTCGAGCAGAGACTTGACCGAATACGCAATGCCGGAAGCAAAGAGTGTCTCGGTCGTTCGGGGAAGGCTGAAAGCTCCTGAGCCGCCCTCGTTGGCGAAAGGAGTCGCTCGAAGTCTCATCCTGCCTTTTCCGTCGATGAAATAGAGCACGTTGTTGTGGGAGACCAAGCCCGTCAACTTCTGAGCTTGGATCGCGACACCGTAGGCCGTCCAGACGGAGTCGAGCTGCTCCAGGCTGCCGGTCAGGAAGTGCCACTGCTTCAATGCGCCTAGGCCCGCTGCAGCGTCGGCAGCAGACGCTGATTCGAGTGACGTCGCCAACGGATCGGTGTTCACGCCGAGAAACACGACGTGTGATGCATCGCTTCCCAGGTCGGCGATCGAGAGGCGCAACTCGGCCGCCAAAACGGGGCAGATGTCGTTGCATCGAGAGTCGAAGAACGACAGCACGACGACACGCCCGCGAAGATCCTTGAGCGAAATCGATACACCACGCGTCGTGATAAGCGCGAACTGCGGCGCAGGCGCCGCGTTCAGCTTTGTCAGGCCGAGCAGGGCTGGGATCGACGCCGGCAACTGCCCGGATCCGGGGCCACTCGGCACCGTGCGTCTCGTTACGGGCGCGAGGGTCGTAGTTGACAGGCCGGGCGGATTCGTCCCTGCCGTGATGGCAGAGGACGTGCTCGTGGAACCGCCGAAGAAGTGGTCGAACAAGATTCCGCCCATACCCAGAATCGCGAACGCAACTACCGCGATGACCACTGCGTTTCGCGGAATGGGTGGTGCGCCCTGTGCGAATTTTGCTGCTCGGTCGTCGAGCGCGGCTTTCTCGTCGATGTCCGAACGTTCTTCGGATCCGCTCGATGAGGGTCCGTTCGGGGTCGTCACGCTCGGCCGCCGGCTTCGAGCTTCTCCAGCCACGAGATCAGCTCGGCGTCCGTCAACTGACCGAATGCAACCCCTGCAACACGCCCCCGTGGGTCGATGAAGTACGTCACGGGTAACGCCTCGACGAGGTATCTGGTCGCGACCTTTGCAATCGGATCGACGCCGACGGGGTAGGCGGCGTGGGCGCTTTTCAAAAGTCGAATAGCGCCGGAACGGTTCGAATCGTTCGTATCGATCCCGACCACGTGGACTCGGCTGCCTTCGCCGCGGGCGAACGCTGCGAAGGTCGAGAGCTCCGCCTGACAATTCGAGCACCATGACGCGAAGAAGTTCAAGACCACCGGTGCACCCTGCATGGCGGACAGGTCGACTCCCGCGCCACCACCGAGAGCGCTGAGCGAGAAGTTGGGTGCTTTGGTTCCGAGAGCCAGCGAAGGGGGAGGAGTCTCCGGGAAGGTACGCGAAGGCTGGGCGGCACGTGATGTGATCACAACGACGATGAACGCGATGAGCCCAAGGGACGCGATCACCGCGATGACCCTGAAGAGCAGGTCCGGTCTCCGCCCTTCGGGAGACCGGAACCTGTGAAAGATGCTCGCCGCATTCTTGGTGTTTTGCACTCCGGGCACCTCCGAGCCAAGCTCCAAGGCGCGTTCCGAACCCACCGTCACAAACCTATTCGAGGCTCGACGCCGGAGTGCCGTTGTACTGCTCTAAGCGTTCCGTTAGCCTCCGAGCGAAGTAGGCAAGCTAAGAGGGCACCCGCGCTCAGGACGGTTCCTTGATGCCCGGAATGGGCCAAGCTCCACAGACGAACGACCCAACGGTCGTGTCGGCCTTCCACACGGCGTTGGCTCATCAGGGGCTTCTCATAGTCGTCCTCTTCGCATTGCTCGCAATCGCATGGAACACGGTACGTTCCCTCCAGTACCGGCGGATGGTCGGGTCGCGCACGTCGAAGAGTGGTGCCTCACCAGGGACGGCGGACCGCGTGGTATCTGCACCTGAGCCGTTGGCCCGCCGAGTCCTTCGCATGAGCTTCGGAGCGCTTTGGCTATGCGACGGGCTGCTGCAGTTGCAGTCCGGGATGCCGCTCGGCATGCCCGGCGGCGTTCTCCAGCCTGCAGCGTCGTCTTCGCGCGGGTGGACGCAGGACGTCGTCAACTTTGGCGTCGTGATCTGGGAGAAGCATCCGGTCCAGGCGGCTGCAGCGACGGTGTGGATTCAACTCGGCATCGGCGTGATGCTGCTGGTGGCGTCGCGAGGGCGCTGGTCGCGGATGGCAGGCCTCGCGTCCGTTGCGTGGGGGCTCGTGGTCTGGGTGTTCGGAGAGGGATTCGGAGGGATCTTCGCACCCGGTCTCTCGTGGCTTTTCGGCGCTCCTGGCTCCGTGCTCTTGTACGTCGCAGCCGGAGCCCTTGTCGCGCTGCCCGAGCGCGCTTGGACCGACCAGAAGCTCGGGCGCCGCATCGTTGTCGGCCTGGGATCGTTTTTCCTGGCCATGGCGGTTCTGCAGGCCTGGCCGGGGAGGGGCTTCTGGCAGGGCGGCGAGCCCTCCGGATCCGGGACCCTCGCACACATGCTCGGTCAGATGACGTCGACGCCACAGCCGCACGTCTTCGCAGCAACGGTGTCCTGGTTCGAGCGTGTCGACCTCGCCCACGGTTGGGCTCTTAATCTGGTTGTCGTCGCTGCTCTCGCCGGGATCGGAGCGCTTCTTTGCTCTCGAAGGACGAGTCTCGTGAGAGCGGGGACAGTGGCAGCCGTGGTCGCCTGTCTCGCGGACTGGTTGCTCGTACAGGACATCGGAGTCTTCGGTGGTACCGGCACGGACCCCAACAGCATGCTCCCGACGGTCGTCCTGCTGGTCGTCGGCTACCTGGCTATCTCGAGACTCCCCGTGACCGAGACCGCCGCGTCCGAGCCGGCGCCGACTGCGGTCCGTTCTCGGGACTCATCTTCTGAAGTCTCTTCTGACGTCGGTGTCTCGGGGCGAACAGAGACCCTCCGCGCTCCGTGGTGGGCGAGACTCTCCGGAAGGGATCTCGTCAGGGGTTTGGCGGCTCTCGGTGCCGTCGGTGTCGTGCTCGTCGGAGCCGTCCCGATGGCGTTCGCCTCGGTCAACCAGAATGCCGACCCGATCGTCTCCGAGGCGACGGACGGGACACCGAACCAGGTGGACATCCCAGCACCGGCTTTCAATCTCGTCGATCAGCACGGCAGGGCCGTGTCGCTCTCGGACCTGAGGGGGCATGTGGTGGCGCTTACGTTTCTCGATCCGGTCTGCTCGAGCGACTGTCCCGTCATCGCACAGGAGTTCCGCGAAGCGGGCTCTGCTCTCGGTGGCGCCAGTAGCGGGGTGCTGCTTGTCGCGGTCGTCACCAACCAGCTCTACCGATCTGTCGCGGCGGTTGACGCCTTCGACCGTCAGGAGGGTTTCGAACACGTGCCGAACTGGCTCTACCTGACAGGGACCGACAAGCAGCTCGAGAGCGTTTGGAATGCCTATGGCGTCCAGGAACAGATCGAACCTGGCGGAGCGATGATCGCCCACACCGATCTTGCATATGTGATCGATCGAAACGGCGCCGAGCGAGTTGTTCTCGACACAACCCCCAACCCCGGCGCGGCCGGCATGTCGTCGTTCGTCGTCGTTCTCTCCGCGCAACTGAGACGCTTGCTGCAGCAGTGAGGTATCTCGTCGACCACTGGTCGTTCGATCCGTTTCTCGTTGTCGTACTGGTTCTCGTCATCACCAACGAGATCGGGCTAGCCAGGCTCGGCCGGCGAAGTGACCCCCGGCGAACCAGGCGGCGCCGGCTCAACTCGGTGGCCTATTACGCCGGGCTATTCCTTCTGCTCATCGCGGTTGCATCTCCCATCGACTATTGGGCGGGCGACTACTTCTTCGTCCACATGATCCAGCACGTGTTCATCATGTTCTTCGCGCCTGCCCTGGTCGCCATGGGGGCGCCTTGGCTGCCCCTGCTCTTCGCCGTCCCGGTGGAGACGCGCCGCAGGATCATGAGGTCGGTGATCCTCGGCCGATGGGCTCGCCCGTTGCGCCTCCTCGGCCATGTGGCGCTCGCGCCATGGACGGGGTTCATCGCGCTCAACGCAGTGATGATCGTCTGGCACGTCCCGACGCTCTTCGATCTGTCCGAGACCAACTCGGTGGTTCACATCTGGCTCATGCACGGGAGCTTCTTTGTCGCCGGTTTGTTGTTCTGGCTACAGATCATCCCGTCGTATCCGCTCGTGCCGAGGCTGTCGGCGGTGGGGCAATGCGTCTCGCTCATCGGGACGAACGTTGCGATGTTCGTCATGGCAATGGCTTTGAGCCTCTTCACTGCCACGTCGTGGTACTCGGTCTACGACCATGTGAACGGAGTCACGCTCTCGCCGTTCGCAGATCAACAGATCGGAGCGGCGATCCTGTGGGTCTGCGGCGATCTTTGGGCGGTACCGGCGCTCGTCGCAGTCATCCGTCGTTCGCTCGACGAGCATGACAATTTCTCCGAGATGCTCGACCGTGCCCTCGGCAGACTCTCGGCTGGTGCTCCGGGTGCGACCTCGGCGGATGGTCCGCTGCGTTGAAGACGGCAATACGCTTGACGCTCCGTTCAGAGATCCTTAGAGTCGGCTGGGAGTTGATTTGGCCAGTCTGAGGAGTAGTTGATCCCACCGGATCAGCTAGAGCCGCCGACTTTGTGTGGGGCCGCCGTGAGCCGTACAGGAAGAGCTGTCATCGTCGTGGCACTGTTCGGTGTCGCCGTCGGGCTAGTCGTGTTCACCGCGATGGCGTTCCTTCGATCGAACCCTTCCACGGTCGACTTTGCCTCTGGACACCAGAGCGGGCAACCGGTGGACGTGACATTGCAGACCGTCGGTGCAGTCGGTGACAGTCCCCACCCCACCTGGGTTTCGTACATGACCCAGGCCCCTGACGGACAATGGGTGCATACGACACTCTGGGATCTTCCTGCGGACACCGAAGTGAACGTGACGATCGACGAGTTCGACAGCGGTAGTCCACTTCGTAACCAGCAGATCGGCGTGGTGACCGGAACCGACGGGAACGTGATGACGATCAACGGAAAGACGATCTCACTCATAGATTCGAATTCGGGCAACGGTGTGGCTCACACGTTCTCGATCCCGACACTCGGCATCAACGTTCCCCTTCAGGCAGTCGACGGCACTGCCTCGACCTTCTGCAGCGTCGCCGCCCCGTGCCCGCTCAGCGCCGAGCACAACGTGATCAAGTTCTCCTTCAAGACTCCGGGCCCGGGTCAGTACCCCTGGCAGTGCTTCGTTCCTTGCGGGCTCGGTTACCTGTTTGGGAACGGCGGTCCGATGCAGACCATCGGCTACATGGGGGGATTCATGAAGGTGGTCGCTTGAGCGCAACCACAGAGCCTCGCCACGGCTGGCGCATGATCGCGACGTGGGCAGTCCTCTCTGCCATCGCTGATCCGCTTTTCTTCTACCTCGCCGGCCCACACATCCCGCCCGGGACGTTGACGGACACGGCCAACGGGGCGCAATTCGATTTCAACGTCCTACTCATCATCGCCCTTCCCGTCCTGATCGGCATCTGGGTCTTTCTCGGTTATGCGATCTGGACCTGGAGGGCGAGCAGGGGAGGCCCAGAACCGGTCGCGGGCCCCTACAGCCGCGGTCATCTCGGGATCCAGGTCGGTTGGATCGCGACGTCGACAGCCATCGTGCTCGGCTTGTTCGTGTTCGGAACCTACGAGCTGGTGCACGCGGGCGCCGGAGGCGGCGAAGGTCCGAATCCCGTATGGACTCCGAGCTCTCACAGCGTGCTTCCGGTACAGGTCATCGCCCAGCAGTGGAAATTCACCTACCGGTATCCGACGTTCGGAGGTTTCGAGACTCAGCAACTCATGATCCCGGCTGACACGACGATCGCATTTCACGTCACATCGCTCGACGTGATTCATGACTTCTGGGCATATCAACTAGAGGTGAAGGCCGACGCCAATCCGGACTCCGACAACGTCGCCTATACGACCACTACGAACCAACTTGGACAGTTCACGGTTCGCTGCGACGAGCTTTGTGGCATCTGGCACGGAGCGATGTTCGATTACGGGCATGTCCTGCCCAAGTCCCAATTCATGGCGTGGGCGCAGTCGACCCAAGCATCGCTGGCAGCGAACACCAAGCTGCTTCCGCCGTTCGCGTGGACCTACGTCCCCGATGCCAACGGTGCGGCTGGTGGGTACTACCCGGACAACGTCAACCCGTACAGCGGGGTCGAGACGTACGGGGCACAGAAGGTGAGCCCATAGTGGTTCTTTCGGCTACAAGATCACAAGAGCGGAACGATAGGTAAGAAGAGGTCCAGCGGATGGCTATAGACGTCGAGCCTGTTGAACCTGGGGTAGTCAGCCCCCTGGCGACCTCGAGACGGTCGCCATGGCTGGGACAAAATGTCGGCACCGCCATCGTGGGGGGAGTAGCCGGCTACGCCCTCGGCCACTGGATCGGAAATTCCATCGCCTTCGGTTACAAGAACGTGGTGGGTAACGGCCAGAACGACGTCGCCATCGTCCTCGGCCTGACGCTCGGTGTGGTCGGCTTCCTAATGGGCTCCGGGTCACTCAACTATCCGTTTGCGAAGCTCATCGGGCGCGAGCCGCTCCCTCCGGTGGAGCGAACCTCCTGGCTTCGCTATCTGAAATTCACCACCGATCACAAGGTGGTAGGCCTGCAATACCTGTTCGCGGTGCTCCTGTTTCTGTTCACCGGCGGCCTGCTCGCGATGGCCATCCGGACCGAGCTGTTGACGCCGGCCAACCACTTCTTCGGGCCCGGGACGTACATATCGGTCGTGAGCGAGCACGGCACGGTGATGATGATGATGGCGTCGTCGGTCGTGATCGGGCCCCTGGGCAACTATCTGGTCCCGCTCATGATCGGGGCGCGACGAACGGCGTTCCCGAGAGTAGAGGCAGCTTCTTTCTGGACCTTCTTCGCCGGGTACTTCGTGATCCTGACGGCTCTTCCTCTTGGTGGATTCCCCACCGGATGGACGGGTTACGCGCCCCTGCAGACGCAGGCGACCGGGGGAATGGACTCGTATCTGGTGGGCTTCGCGACCATCGGCGCCGGGATGATCATGGCGGGCTTCAACCTTGCGGTGACGATCATTCACTACCGCGCTCCGGGAATGTCCTGGGGACGTATCCCGATCTTTGTGATGTCGGTGCTCGCGACGGCGGCGCTGCTCACGTTGGCGACCCCGACGCTCGTCGCAGCAGGGCTATTCGGGGTGCTCGACCGTACCGCCCAGACTGCCTTCTTCGTGAACGAGCACGGCGGAAGCTCGTTCCTTTGGCAAAACCTCTTCTGGTTCTTCGGGCATCCCGAGGTCTACATAATGGCGCTGCCCGGATTCGGGATCGTCATGGAGCTCTTACCGGTATTCACCCGCAAGCCCCTCTTCGCCTACAAAGTTGCCGCCGCCGGGATGATAGGCGTGGCTCTGCTGTCGTTCTTCGTTTGGCAGCACCACCTGTTCAACAGCGGGATCAACCCCGATATGCGCCCCCTCTTCATGTTGACCACCGAGCTCATATCGATCCCGACGGGATTCCTCTTCGTGGTGAGTCTCGGCACCCTGTGGAAGTCGAAGATCCGAACTACCGTGCCGATGCTCTTCTGCCTTGCCATGCTCTTCAACTTCCTCATAGGGGGCGTGACGGGAGTGTTCCTGTCTGACGTCCCGGTGGATGTGACCGTTCACGGAAGCTTCTTCGTGCTTGCACACTTCCACTACACGATCATGGGAGGGCTGATATTCGCCTTCTTCGCCGGCGTCTACTACTGGACGCCGAAGCTGACCGGCAGGATGCTCGACACCCGGCTGGGCAAGATCCACTTCTGGATGATGTTCGTCTTCTTCAACCTGACGTTCTTCCCGCTTTTCATCGTCGGTCTGCTCGGTCAGCCGCGGCGCGTGTTCGAGTACGCATCCAATCTCCAGGTGTGGAACGACTTCTCGTCGGTTAGTGCATTCCTGCTCGGTGCATCGTTCCTCGTGTTCGTCGCCAACTTCGTGTGGACGATCATCATCGACCCGAGGCGTGCCCCCGACAATCCATGGGATTCCAACGGCCTGGAGTGGCAGACCGCCAACCCGGTTCCTTATTACAACTTCGAGAGGATTCCAGTGGTGATGAACGATCCCTATCACTACGGGGAAGCTGTGCCGGCTCCTGTCGCGGATCTCGGTGCAGATCTGAAGACCGCTGGTGTGTCTGCAGGCGGTGTAGTCACCGACTCGAGCGTCGACCCGAGACCACCGATCCTATGAGCGTCGAACCCTCCGAACGTGGACGCGAGTCGACCGGGATGGAATCCTTCGCGCACGTATTGACGGAGACGCCCGAGGAGATCGCCTACGAGCTACGCGCAGCCGAGGGATCTCTTTGGACCGGGAGCCGCCTGGTTGTAGGCATCGCCATATTCGCTCTGGCGTCACTTGCGTTCGCATACTTCTACCTTCGCTCGAGCAACAACGCCGACCTGTGGAGGCCTGGCGGTGTAACGGCTCCGACCGGAACGGGCGCGGCGATATTCGCCGTCACAGCGGCATCGGGTGCGCTCGCGATTTTCGGGAGGAAACGACTTCAGCAAGGGCAGAGGGTCGACTGGCAGGTAGCCGGTTGGATCACCGTGCTGGGCGGCCTCGCGGCTATCGGACTTCAGATTTGGCAACTCACACAGCTTCCGTTCTTCCCCGGCTCGAGTGGTTACGCATCTTGCTTTGTAGGTTGGGCGTCGATGAACATCGCCATGGTCCTGGGCGGGGTCTATTGGACTGAGACGCTGCTCGCCCGCTCGTTACGCCTCCGGAGAGCGCTCGTCGAGGAAGGCGGCGATCTGACCTCGCCTCTTCCGGCGGAGCGGCTCTTCAGGGCCAACGTGGAGGGTTCCGCCTTCTATTGGGGCTTCGTCGCGGTTGCGGCGGGATTCTTCTGGTTGTTGTTCTACGTGATCTGATCGATTCATGAGAGACTTCACTTCATGATCTGCGCTTCGTCGAAAGTGCCGCGCGGGTCGGTAGAGGGAGGTTGAGCGTGTTCGCGAACGACATCTATCTCGGGCCCGAGGTCTTGACGCTCGCCATACCGTTGGGAACCTTCCTCGTCGTGTTGGTGTGGGGTTTCTTTCTGCGTCGGCCTGACCGGTGACCGGAGGGGCCGATCAACACCGGCCCCTGAACAAGATCTCCGCGGTGCGCTTCGATCTCAAAACGGTTCGACGCCCGACTTGGCGATACGTACTGTCAGGTCTCGCAACAGCTCTTCTCGTCGTGGTGCTCGTCCCGCCGTTCAGCGGCTGGGCTCGGACCTATGAGTGGGTCGAGGCGCTTCAGTTCGCCACATTGGCCGTTGTAGTTCCGGCGCTATTCACGATGGGAGCGCCATGGCGCATCATCGGGCTCGGCCCTCGCGCCGAGAAAATTGCGGACGGCCGACGGAGGCATCCGGAGCCTTCAAGGAGTCTGGGGTTCGCCCTTCCGGAGCTGTGTGTCTTCGTCGCGTGGCGGACACCGGCGGCCGTCAATTGGCTCGCGGGAAGCGCTTGGCGCTCACTGCTCGAGGCGGCCGTTCTCGTGGTCGCCGGCGTGGGATTCTGGTTGGAGATCGTCGAGTCGCCTCCCATGTCCCCACGTTCGACGCGCCCCGTTCGCATGGCGATCGCGGCGTCGGGCATGTGGACGATCTGGGTGCTCGCGTATCTAGTGGGGCTCTCTCATGCCAACTGGTACGGCGGCTATCACCACGTTTCAGGAAGTGGGTTGAGTCTCGCTGCAGACCAACAGGTGACGTCCGGAGCGCTCTGGGCCATTGCAGCATGCGCGTTCATTCCTGTCGTCTTCTGGAACCTGATCGTCTGGCTCCACAGCGAGGAGGATCCCGACCGCGAGCTCCATCGCCTCGCAAAGGAAGAGCGCCGGCGGGATGCATGGAGACCGAACCGGGGACACGGTGGTCCCGTACCTCCAAGGGTCTGACTCGCGCAAGGTGTCCGGCCCTTTTCGGAGACGATGGCTTTCTCGCAGAGCACTGCTGCTCCACGTCGAGGTCGCCGTAGTCGCCTCTGGATGTGCGATCGCCGGTTGGTGGCAGGCAACTCGAGCGCTTGCCGGCAACAGCTTGAGTTGGGTCTACTCGGTCGAATGGCCCCTCTTCGCGCTTCTGGCGATTTGGGGATGGTGGCACCTTCTCCACGAGGACCCTGAGGCCTACAGACGACGCCGGATGCACGACGACAATTCCGATGCGGTCGTGGCATCGGCAACTCTCGTTGTTGATCCGGATTCGACGGTCACCGGAACGGCTCGCGACGCGAGCGAAGCTCGCTTGGCGAAGATCCTTGCAATGCTCGTCAGTTTCGAGTTGGTACTCGGGTTTGTCGCATTGGGCTTTATCCCCTTCAGCCGTCCGCGTGGTTGGATACCGTCCAAAGGTGAGGCGATCTACCTCGCTCACGCGAGCTTCGGCGTCGTCCTCGTCTGTGTAGCAACGGTCTTGTTGATCCGATCCAGAGGCTGCACGCGCGCCATAAAGCTGGCCGGACGATTGGGGTTCTCGGGGCTGCTGGTGGCCGCCGCCGGCGGACTTCTCACCGAGGAGCAATCCCTGATCCGTTTTCTCGGCATGACGCTCATGTTGGTTGGTGCGGTGTTCTCAGTTTTCGGCTACATGATTCCGACGCTCCACATGTCGTCTCGCGAGCTACCGGCTCCTATGGCGGATTCGGATCGCCGCTGACCGACAGCTGGAACCGTCGCCTGCGCGTGAGGTCGGACCTCAAACCCTTCTCGGGATTGCGGCGTACGCCGCCGCTTGAAGATCGCTGTGGACGGGGGGCGAAAGAGCGCTCTCGGACATTACTTGAGTTAGGACGATCACGATCAGGTCGCGTACCGGGTCGACGAGCCAGGACGAACCGAGTCCGCCGTCCCAGCCGAAGGCCCCGACGTTCGGTCCCTTGGTGACGACGGACTGGCAGTACGCCCAGCTTCGTCCGTCGAGGAAACCCTTCCCGTCGCGGGTTTTCTGCTTCTCGGTCAGCTGGTCCCTGGTCATCTCGGCGACGGCGCCGGAGGTGAGCACGGGGTCGCCGCCACGAAGGAGCATCCGGGCGAACGCAAGCAGATCTCCGACGTTGGACACCAGGCCTGCCGCCGCATCCCCGAAGGCAGGGGGCCGGCTCCACTTGCCGTCAGGTGGGTCCCATACCCGAAGCCCGTCGGGGGTCACCTGGTAGGAGGTGGCCAACCTGGTCGTGTCGCTCGTCCAGAACGCAGTGTCCGACATCCCGAGGGGCTCGAACACTCGGGTTCGCAGGACGTCTGCTATGGGCATGCCCGCCGCGCGGCCATCAGCACTCCGAGGACCGAGGCGCCGGTGTTGTACAACCAACGCTCTCCCGGGTGATCAAGAAGGGGAAGCGACCCGAGTGCTGCGATCCAGGTGTCGGGGTCGGGTTGCTCTTCGGGGTCCGGTGGGCCGATCGTGGCCAGATGCAGAGCCGAGGCAGCGTTCACTACGGGCCACGGCTCGGGCGCCATGAACATGTCAACCAGAATGCCGAAACCGAACGTGAAGGTCAGCAGATCGCGAACCGTGATAGCCCGATTCGCCTCGACGGTTTCGTCGAGCGGCCCGTTCATGCGGCTCAGGACGCGTGGGGCGACGAGCTCGGGCAACAGGCGGTCTACAGGCTCGTCCACCGCCAACAGGCCCTCACCAACTAGAGCCATGGTTGCTGCTGCTGCAATCGGTTTGGTCGTCGACGAGAGCCTGAACAATGAATCGGGTCGCGCCGGCGGTCCGCCGATTGCGAGCGACCCGAGGGTCTCGACGTGAACCTGCTCACCCCGCGCAACGAGAGCAACCAGACCCGGTACCTTTCCGTCCCCTACGTGTGACCTGGCGACGGCACTGAATCGCGCCAGGCCGTCGGATGTCAGAACGTCAGGCATCCGAGCACCGGGAACCGGGGCCGCTACCGTGTGCATCAGGGAGCTCAGGGTGCCGCGAACCCAGTTCCCCGAGCCGACGCAAGATGCCCACTCGCCACCGATGAATCTGTCGACGTGGAGTCGTCGAATCAGATGACGATCGACCAGCACTCAGATCCACGAGAGAGAACCTACCTAGAGAAAAAGAGGAGACAAGCGATGACTACTCGTGACAGCGCACCCAACGGGGCCCCCTGCTGGGCGGATCTGTGGACTTCTGACGTGAAAGGCAGCGGGAAGTTCTACGGAGAGCTCTTCGGTTGGGAGGCCCAGGAGCCGAGTCCCGAATTCGGGGGGTACTTCATGTTCACCCGCAACGGCGTGCCGGTTGCCGGAGGAATGGGTGACATGGGCGACACGCCCGCAGACAACTCATGGAAGATCTACCTGGCCACCGACGACATCGCGAAGACAATCGAGACGGCCGAGGGCGAAGGAGCTCAGGTACAGGTCCCCTCGATGCCGGTGGCCGACCTGGGTATTCAAGCGGTGTTGGGCGACCCGACCGGCGCCGGCGTCGGCGTCTGGCAGCCAGGAACCTTTCCCGGGTTCACGGTGCTCGAGGAGCACGGCACTCCGAGCTGGTTCGAGCTTCACACTCGTGACTACCCGACGGCTCTCAAGTTCTATCGTTCGGTGTTCGGGTGGGACCTGCAGTCGGTCGGAGACAGCGACGAGTTCCGCTATTCGACGATGAGCAATCCGACCGGAGAGGGAGAGCTCGCGGGCATCATGGATGCGAAAGGGTTTCTTCCGGAGGGCGCCGCATCCCACTGGGCCGTCTACTGGGAAGTCGATAATGCCGCAGCTTCGGTTGACAAGGTAAAGGCTCTCGGGGGCTCCGTGGTGGACGAAGCCCAGGACACGCCGTACGGTCTCATCGCCACCGTTGCGGACCCTTCGGGCGCAGAGTTCAGGCTCCGCACAGGCCCTCGGTAAGACCGAGGGGGTGTGGTCAGCATCTCTTTTTGAGCCAGGTCGAGCCGACCTGGCGCACAACGACACAGAGAGGTGATGCTGGCAGAGTGGCCAACATCCTCAGCGAACAGGTACAGCCCGGCGTGACCATGCTCACGCTCAATAGACCCGAGTCGCTCAACGCCATGACAGCGGAGCTCGTTTCGGAATTGCACGAAGCGCTCGGAGCTGTTGCCGCTGACCGCCGATGCAGGGCCGTCGTTCTCACCGGCGCGGGCAGGGGATTCTGTGCCGGGCTCGATCTGAAGGGATACGGCGTCGCGCCCGGCGCGGAGAACCTGGAACGCGTGGAGGCGGGATTCGCCACCCAGACCCACATAGCGGCGCTGGTTCCGCGTTTGCGATCGGTGCCTCAACCTGTCATCGCGGCGGTCAACGGCCCTGCAGCGGGTGGGGGTCTTGCCCTCGCACTGGCGAGCGACGTTCGGATAGGAGGCGCCTCCGCCAGGTTCAATGTCGCCTTTGTGCGGCTCGGATTGTCGGGTTGCGACATCGGAGTCAGTTGGCTGCTGCCGCGTCTCATCGGGGCGTCGCGTGCGTGGGAGCTGATGCTGACAGGGCGGATCGTCGACGCTGACGAAGCCGGGCGCATCGGGCTTCTTCTCAAGGTCGTGCCCGACGGGCAAGTTCTGGACGCGGCGCTCGAGACGGCTGGTCTCATCGCAGCCAACAGCCCGTGGGGGGTCCGCATGACAAAGGAAGTCATGTGGTCGCAGCTCGAGGTCGCGTCACTCCAGGCTGGCATCGATCTGGAGAATCGGACTCAAGTGCTCTCGACCATGACCGGAGACATGCGCGAGGCGATTCAGGCCTTCCTGGAGAAGCGCCCCGCTGCTTTCGGAGACCACGGCGCAGGTCGAGAATGAGAAGAGGCCACCGATGAATTCTCCGTCGTCGGACCGTCTTATTGACGATGGCCAGAGCCGTGTTGGAGCGCAGCGCACTAACGTCTAGTCCGATGGCCGTGAGCGAGACCTCCGTCGAGCAGCACGACCTGGAGCGCTACCGGCGAGAGCTGACCGGCTACTGCTACCGCATGCTCGGTTCAGGATCTGAGGCCGAGGATGCGGTCCAGGAGACGATGCTCAGGGCCTGGCGCAACACAGAGAGGTTCGAGGGCCGTTCGAGCCTTCGCTCCTGGCTGTACCGCATCGCGACGAATGTCTGCATCGACATGCAACGTCACTCCCAGCGCAGAGCGAGGCCCATGGAGATGGGCCCGTCTTCACCGCCGGTCGAGTCCCATCTAGGCCCGATGCTGCCCGAATGCACATGGATCGGTCCGGTCTCCGATCGCGCGGGTGTCTCCCGAGTACTCCGATCCCGCCGAGATCGCCCAGTACCGCGAGACCATCCGCCTTGCCTTCGTCACGGCGCTCCAGCACCTTCCCTCGCGTCAGCGCGCTTCATTGATCCTGTGCGAGGTTCTCCGCTGGTCCGTGAGTGACGTCGCCGAATTGCTCGACACCTCGGTTGCCGCGGTCAACAGCGCGCTTCAAAGGGCTCGTGCGACGCTCTCGAACCTCCCCGCCGAACCCCACAACGGGCCGTTGGACGACGCCGACGCCAAGTTGCTCGCGCTCTATGTGGACGCATTCGAGCGATACGACATCGAGACACTCGTAGCGCTCCTGCACGAAGACGCCGTCCAATCGATGCCCCCGTTCGCCATGTGGCTTCGTGGTGCCGAGAACATCGGGCGCTGGATGGTCGAACCAGGCCCGAGCGCCTGCCGTGGATCGCGGCTCATTACGACCTCGGCCAACGGCTGCCCGGCGTTCGGGCAATACAGGCCTGATCCGGCCGGGGGCCACGCCCCTTGGGCTCTTCAGGTCTTGGAGGTCTCAGGTGGTCGGATCATCGGGATCAATGCGTTCTTGGGCGCCGAGCAGATCTTCCCGATCTTCGGTCTTCCCCCTCACCTCCACGGGTAACCCGGCGAGCTCGAGGAGCTTGGCCATTTGCGGGCATACGGCGTCTAGCACGATGCGTCCTCCCATCCGCGACGCCAACAACTGAAGCAGTGCCACTTCATCGACGTCTCCGAGATCGGGACTTCCCGCTCCCACAAGGACTCGGGTTGCCCATACGGTGCCGTCGGGTCCGACGATGTCGAGCAGGCACCGCCACCGGGATACAACCATCTGAGGGTGGACGAGCTCTCCACGACGATCTCATCGCTCCTTTGGAGTCGGTGACCAATAGAGTCCTTTCCGCCACCCCGTCAGGAGAGAGACGTGCATGTATCGGACGTTCAGTACCAGGCAGAGGGCCGCAACATGTTGGGGCACCTCGCATTCGACGATGAAAGCCCCGAGAGCAGGCCGGCGATCCTGGTGTCCCACGAAGGCCCTGGGATCGGACAGCATGCGAAGGCCGTAGCGGAGCGGCTCGCAGGTCTCGGGTACGTGGCCTTTGCCCTGGATTACCACGGTGACGGCGCACTCCTTCCGATGCCAGAGACGATGGAGCGCTTGGGTGAGCTCATGGGCGATCCGCAACAGACGGGACGGCTTGCAGTCGCCGGGCTCGACGTGCTTCTGTCAGAGGGCAGGGCCGATCCCGGACGGGTGGCAGCGATCGGCTTCTGCTTCGGTGGTGTCGTATCGCTCGAGCTCGCCCGGACGGGTGCCGACGTCAAGGCCGTCGTCGGCTTTCATCCCGCCTACACGGCTCCACGAACTGAGGATTCGAAGAAGATCCGCGGCAGCGTGCTGATGCTGTCCGGAACAGAAGACCCCTTCGCCACCGCCGACCAACGCATGGCCTTCGAGAGCGAGATGCGCGAGGCGGGTGTGGCCGACTGGAGGATGGAGCTTTACGGAGGCGTCGGACACAGCTTCACCAACCCCGAGGTCGACGCGCTGAAGATGCCTGGCATGGCTTACGACTCGCGTGCCGACAGTCGTTCTTGGGAGTCGATGATCGGACTGTTCGACGAAGTCCTCGGTTCTGGGTGACCCGAGTCCTATAGGTGAGGGCTCGCTCGATGGGGCAGACCCTTTACGGTGTGAGCATCCAAGCGGTGGAACCGGCCCGAGAAGAGAGGAACCCAATGGCGAGCTCACAGATCACGGCGCAAGCGGCAGGAACCATCGACGTCGGAGGCGACCTCACGGTCAACCGCCTTGGGTTCGGGGCGATGCGCATCACCGGCTCCGGTATCTGGGGTGAACCTAAAGACATCGATGAGGCGAAGAAGGTTCTCCGTCGGGCGGTCGAGCTGCAAGTCAACTTCATCGACACGGCCGACTCCTACGGCCCGGAGACCAGCGAGAAACTGATTGCGGCTGCGCTGCACCCTTACCCCGATGACCTGGTCATCGCGACCAAGGGCGGCCTGACCCGGCCGGGGCCCGGCCGCTGGGAACCAGAAGGGCGCCCCGAGCATCTTCGTGAGGCGTGTGAAGGAAGCCTTCGCAGGCTGAAGCTCGAGCAGATCCCCCTGTACCAGCTCCACCGGCCCGATCCCAAGGTTCCGATCGCCGAATCGATCGGAGCACTGGTCGAGCTGAAAGACCAAGGAAAGATCCGGCACATCGGGGTCTCCAATGTGACCGAGCCGGAGCTTCGTGTAGCTGAGACGCTCACACCGGTCGTGTCGATTCAGAACCGCTTCAACGTGAAGGACCGGTCATCTGAGAGCCTCGTGGACCTCTGTGAGCAGGAGCAGATGATCTTCCTCCCGTGGGCACCGATCTCGGATTCCGACAACACAGCGGTTCGCGACGCCGCGACGGCGCACGACGCCTCGGACCGTCAGATCGTCCTGGCGTGGATGCTTGCAAGATCCCCTCAGATACTGCCGATACCGGGTACCGGAACGGTGGAGCACCTCGAGTCCAACGTCGCCGCTGCTGCGATAGAGCTGACCGCTGCCGAGGTCGCCGCGATCACAAAAGGTGGCTGAATGGCCGAGGTCGTCCTCGTCAACGTTCGCGACGACGGCGATATCGATCAGTGCGACGAGCTGTTCCGCGAGTACGGCGAGTGGTCGTCAGAACAGCTCTCAAAGGACTGCGGCGTCCAGCTGAGCAAGGACGAACTTGAGCTGGCACACGCATTGTTTCGTGCGGAACGGCCGAAGTTGCTGCGCCCTGAGGGCCGTCTGTACCTCGCAACCGTCGACGGGAACGCGGCCGGCGTGGGAGCCCTCAAGCCGGTTTCGTCCGAGGTCGCAGAGCTGAAGCGCATGTTCGTCCGTCCTGAATACCGTCGGACGGGAATCGGCCGGCGCATCGTCGAGCGGATCATCGACGATGCACGCAGAATCGGGTATCTCCAGGTGCGTCTCGAGACGATGACCTACATGCCGGAAGCTCACAAGCTTTACCGGTCGATCGGCTTTGTCGACACCGAGCCCTTCGACGCCGAAGGTGCAGGATTCGGGCTCGTTGCGTGCGAGCTGTTCATGGTCCTCAGCCTTTAGGCCAGACTCTTTGTGTGGTCAGGATGGTGCGCATCCGCGAGGTCGGCCCTCGCGACGGGCTCCAGGTCGAGGCGCCTGTCACCCCGGCTTCGCGCGCGGCTCTCGTTCGTGCGCTGGCTGCCACCGGAATCGTCGACATCGAAGCCGTGAGCTTCGTGTCACCCAAGGCCGTCCCCGCGATGGCGGGTGCCGCGGAAGTCCTTGCGGAGCTCGACCTGCCGCCCGAGGTCACTCTCACTGCGCTCGTACCGAACGTACGTGGTGCCGAGCTTGCCCTCGGTTCGGGGATTCGTCAACTCACCGTCACGGTCTCGGCGTCCGAGGCGTACAGCGAACGAAACGTGCGCATGACTCGAGAGGAGTCGGTCAAAGAGGTCGCCGCTGTATGTGCGATCGCGTCAGGTGAGGGGGTTCCGGTCGACGCCGTGATCTCGTGCTCGTTCGGCTCGCCCTACGAGGGGGACATCCCCCCGGTCGAGGTGAGGGAGTTGTCCGAACAGCTCTACGCCGGCGGGGTCGCGGCGATCACTCTCGCGGACACTACGGGCATGGCCACCCCACGCGTCCTCAATGATGTCCTGTCGATGACAGGCGTCGTCGTCGGCCTGCACCTTCACGACACGAGAGGCACGGCTCTCGTGAACATGTATGCCGCCCTCGGTGCAGGTGTCGATCGATTTGACACGGCGATCGGAGGACTCGGCGGCTCCCCTTTCGCACCCGGCGCCGGAGGGAACATCGCAACCGAGGACGTCGTCGCGCTCTTGGACGACATGGGCGTGTCGACCGGCATCGATCTCGCCAAGCTCATAGATGTGAGCGCGCAGGTCGAGAAGTTGATCGGGCATCCGGTTCCTAGTCGAGTGGCGCACGCAGGTCCGCGGACGAGGATTCCCGGTGCAATCGACGGATCCCGACTTTGACGCTGGTCACCGAACACGCCCAGCTGTCGCGGCCCACGATCGCAATTCACGGTGGTGCCGGTGCATTCGAACGCGTCCAATCCACGCGTGACGAGGCCGGATTGATTGAAGAATTGGTCCGAGCACTGCAATCTGGCTGGGCGGTCCTCTCGGCTGGCGGCCCGGCACTCGAGGCGGTCGTCGAGGCTGTTGCCACGATGGAAGAAGGAGGCAGGTTCAACGCCGGAGCTGGCGGGTCACCGAGGATCGACGGAGAGCTGGAGCTCGACGCTTCGGTCATGGACGGCTGCACCGGGATCGTCGGAGGGGTGTGTGCTACGTCGTGGCCGAGAAACCCTGTCCGTGCCGCTCTCGCCGTTGCAACGTTGGGCGGACCGGTCGACGGGCCGGTGCTGCTGGCAGGGATCGGAGCCGATCGAGTTCGCATCTCGAGCCGGCCTCGCCCGGATGGTTCGCCCGCCTGCGTCAATCGACGCGGCGCAAGCGGACCCGTCGTCGTCGGCGGGCACGGTCGGAGCGGTCGCGGTGGACGCCGCCGGGCATCTGGCCGCTGCCACGTCGACGGGGGGAAGGGCGGCCCAGCCTCGTGGGAGGGTTGGTGACTCGCCGATTCCGGGAGCAGGAACGTGGGCGGATGACGCGACGGCGGCAGTTTCTGCGACGGGAGAAGGCGAGGCGTTCGTGGTAGCAGGTTTCGCGCACCTCGTCGACTGGGCGATGCGCGACGGGTCGAACCTGAACGACGCCGTCAAAAGAGCGATGGCGGAGGTTGCGAGACGCGGAGGCGACGGTGGTGCAATCTCTGTCACCGCTACCGGCGAGGTGTTGTCCGCGTTCGACACGAAGGCCATGGCCCGCGGTTGGAGAGACTCCGCGCAGACAAGTGTCGCCGTGCTCGGAGCGTCTCGGGCGATCCACGGAAGGTGACGAATGGTGATGCTCGGATGAGCCAACTTCCTCTAATGACCCGTCATGCCACAGGCGGAATGGTCGCGAGCATCGATCACCTTGCGTCTGAAGCTGGGGTGGCCTGCCTCAGATCGGGGGGGTCTGCGGCCGACGCAGCAGTTGCCGCATCGGGTGTGCTTGCCGTGACGGCCCCTCACATGTGTGGGATGGGTGGCGATCTCTTCGCGCTCGTGAGCGTCCCAGGAAGCGGTCGTCCCGAGGCTTTGAACGCCTCGGGTAGAGCAGGAAGCGGTGCAGACCCCGACCGCCTGCGAGCCGAGGGGAGCTCCTTGATGCCCTTCAGCCACGACCTGCGCTCTGCGCCGGTACCAGGCTGCGTCGACGGGTGGCTGGCCTTGCACGGCCGACACGGCCGGCTTCGTCTCTCGGAGGTACTGGCCCCGGCCGTCTCGTACGCCCTCGAAGGTTTTCCGGCGTCCCCGTTGCTCGCCGGGACCATTAGGAACCTCGACGGGGTTGCAGGCTGTCCCGACCTCAACTCCGTGCCGATGAGAAGCGGTCAGATCGTGAAGAGACCCGGAGTCGCCTCCGCGATGCGTGCAGTGATCGAGGAGGGACGAACCGGTTTTTACGGAGGGGAGTTCGGACGGGGTCTGCTGTCCATGGGCGGAGGTGAGTACGAGCCGTCCGACTTCGAGCAACCACTTGCAGACTGGGTGGAACCCCTCGTGGCAAGGGCGTGGGGTCACGATCTTTGGACCATCCCGCCCAACTCGCAGGGATATCTGACGTTGCTCGGAAGCCTCGTTGCCGAGGGCCTACCGCTACCTGACGATCCGGACGATCCACTTTGGGCCCACTTCCTTGTCGAGTCCGCGGCGCAGCCGCCTTCGACCGCCCCTCTGAGCTTTACGAACATGCTGACGTACGACACCTTCTCGAGAGCGACGAGGTCGAACGAAGGCGATCGTTTGTCGACGCTGAACGTCGCTCGTCTCTGCGGTCGATGTCCGGTTCCGGAGACACCATGTACCTGTGCGCCGTCGACTCAGACGGAATGGGCGTATCCCTCATCCAATCCAACGCGTCGGGATACGGGTGTCTCGTCTTCGAGCCAACCACGGGAATTGGTCTGCACAATCGGGGTATCGGCTTCTCGCTCGTTCCCGGCCATCCGGCTGAGTGCCGGCCCCGACGACGTCCGCCCCACACTCTTGCGCCGATGATCGTGACTCTTCCTGACTCGTCGCTCCGCGGGGTGATCGGCACTATGGGCGGCGACGCTCAGCCGCAGATATTGCTTCAGCTGCTCGCACGGTGGCTTCACCACAGAAGGTCCCCGGGTCAAGCGATCCAGGCAGGCAGATTCGCTCTTTCGGGATCGGCGCGTTCGGGATTCGACACGTGGGCCGATCCCGACGGGACGCGCGTCGAGCTCGAGGCCGACGGACCGCCGCTCTGGGCGGACGGCCTTGCTGGGCGAGGCCACCAGGTGAACGTCGTGGCCGGGGTTTCAGGAACGTTCGGCCATGCGCACATGATCGAGGTCGGTCCCGATCCAACCGACGGTACTGCGCGTTTGCTCGGCGGCGCGACCGATCCGCGCGCTCTTATCGGATCCGTAGCCGCCTACTGACTTTCGGCCGATCAACGCCGACAGGTTGCAGGGTGGTGTAGATCCCGCCTGGAGATCACCCCGAGCCGTTCGAATTGCCGGGGGAGTTCTGGTCGTGAACGGAACCCTCGTTCGGGTCGGCGTGCGCCGGGACACGGACGGGTCCGGACTCGTCGAGCAGGTCGGCAACCGTGTCGACGCCCGCTTGCCCTCCGAGCCATTCCCTTTTCGGCTCGGCAGCGTCTTGTTCTACGTGGTGCGAAGTTCCCAAGTCGCTTCCGACGTGTTCGGGCTCGGTGTTCTCTCCCATGACGGCCACGACCGGATCTGCCTCTGCCGTCTCGGATTTCTCCGTCTGGGCATTCTCCGTCCGGGCATTCGCGGCCTGGGTCTTCGCGAACTGGGACTTCGGAGTGCGGCCCTTCGAGGAACCGGACTTCGGACTCGAGGACTTCGACGCAGACTCGGACCCGGACGAATCGCTCGCCTTGCCGTCATCCAGATCGTGGTCGCTCCTATGCCCTGGAGCGATCCCGACGACCGCACCGCGAGGCAGGCCGGCGGCGACGAGAAGCTCGTCGAGCGCCACGGGAATTGCCGCGGCGATCTCGTCGGCGCCAGCCACGGTCTCCCTGCAGGCCATGAGGCCCCAGTTGAGGACCCCCCGGTAACTCATCACCGTGATGTTCAGGCCTGCGCCCTCGAGCACTGGTCCCAACGGGAACCCCGCGACCATCTCGGCGCCAGCGAAGTACAGAGGAAAGTCGGGCCCCGGCACGTTGGAGACGATGAGGTTGTGTATAGGGCGGTGGTGGTCGGCCAGCTTGAGACGGCTGTAGGTACGGGCCGCAGCGGCGAAGACGTTTGGCGTCGCGTGCTCCACCCAGTTGAGAAGCACGTCGGCACCTAGTGCGTTGTGCTCTTCCTTGGCCCCCCGAGTGCCCTTGTTGATCGTCTCGAGGCGCTCGAGCGGATCGTCGATTTGTGTCGGCAGGTTCACGAACATGGCCGATACCCGGTTGGATCCCTGGACCCCGTCGGCGTCTTGTACCGATACGGGCACAGTTGCCACGAGAGGTGAATCGGGAAGCTCCCCGCGTGATTCCAGGTAACTCCGCAGCGCTCCGGTGCAAACGGCGAGGACGACATCGTTGACGGTCGTCCCCTTCTCGTTCTTCAGCCGCTTCACGTCATCGAGGGAAATGGACGAGAAGGCGACCTTGCGGTGAGCCGTGAGCGCGGCGTTGATCGAGGTTCGGGGCGCCGTGAGCGGGAGTGCCGCCTTTCCGGACGACCCTTCGCTGCGCACCTTGCGGACCTTTCGGACGTCCAGGAGAGCGAAGGCGGTCTTCCATGCGAGCCTCGCAATGCGAGGAGGCTTCGCCAAGCGGGTCGCGAGCGCTTGCGCAACAAGCTCGACGTCAGAAGGGATGCGCGCCGTCGAAGGGGGCGGCGCGTCCATTTTCTCTTTTGGCGGTTTTGCCTCGAGGTCGAACAGCTTCGCAAGCAACTCGGCGCCCGAGACGCCGTCGATCGTCGAATGGTGCATCTTCGTGACGAGGGCGATGTTTCCGTTGGCCAGACCCTCGACGATGTACATCTGCCAGAGCGGCTTCGAGCGGTCGAGCTGGCGGCTGCACACGTCGCCCACGAATTCGGCCAGCTCGGCCATGCCTCCTGGAGCTGGAAGAGCTGCCCTGCGGAGGTGGAAGTCGATGTCGAAATGGGGGTCGTCGACCCAGTAGGGGTGACCGAGATGGAACGGGACCTGCACCAGACGCCGCGTGAACACCGGTGCCTGGATCAGGCGCCGGCTAACCAGATCGTGCACCCGCTCGAAGGAGTAACCGCCCTTCACCGTCGAGGGGTCGAAGACCGCCGCCATCGAGACGTGCATATGGAGCGTCGGGGTCTCCATGTAGAGGAAGCTCGCATCCAGCCCGCTCAGACGTTCCATCGTGTTTGCCCTCTCCCTATTTCCTTCTGATGAACTATTTGGTTCTGATGACCTATTTCGTTCTGATGAATGGAGTGTGCCCGGTTCTGGACGTGATGACCAGGGGTAACCAATTGCCCAGCCCGCCGTTTGGTCCTGTGGTTTCGGGGCTCAGGACAACTTGGCCAATTCGGGGCGTCTCGCAAACCTCCCCATCGTCGGCGAGGATTGTGAGATGGGATGGTCGTGGGCTTATCTGGCTGTCAGCGTCGTGGGCGCCGCCTTCGTGGTCAACGCCTACATTCCGTCGCGGTCCGGTCCGGCGTCGATACTCAGCTTCTTCAGCGGTTGGCTTACCGGCGAGCTACCGCTTCACAACATTGTCTGGCAAGCCCTGGCCACAGTTGTATTCGGGTTCCTGGGGGCTTTCGAACACTGGCCGGGCTGGGTGGGTCTCGGCATCACGCTAGTGGCGTGGGTAGGACTGGTTGGCCTGTTCCAAGAGAGTCGCAAATCACGGAAAGTGGTCGACGACGCACTCATCGGTATTGTCGGAAGCCCTCCGAGCACGGGCGAATCCGAGCTCGACCTCGGCACGATGTGGACGGTCCGGCGGCTCGTCATCCCGTTGGCCCGGGCCGGGCGCACCTTCGAGACGATCCGCAACTTGGACTACGACGGCGACGGGCTGAAGGCGCACAAGCTCGACATCATCCGCAGGCGGTCCGATCAGCCCGCCGCGGGCCCGGTGATGGTCTACATCCATGGGGGCGCATGGATCATCGGGGACAAGCGCGAGCAGGGATTTCCGATGCTGCTCGAGCTGGCCCGGCGCGGCTGGGTCTGCGTGACGATCAATTACCGGTTAAGCCCTAAGGGGACGTGGCCTGACCACATCGTCGATTGCAAGAAAGCCGTCGCCTGGGTGCGAGAGCACATCGCGGAATATGGAGGCGATCCGCGATTTATTGCCGTATCGGGAGGCTCAGCAGGGGGGCACCTGAGCGCTCTTTTGGCGCTCACACCTGGTGACAAATCGTTCCAACCCGGATTCGAGGACAAGGATACGAGCGTCGACGCCTGTGTTCCCGTCTACGGCGTCTACGACATGACCTGTACCTCCGAGCCGGGCGCGAAGCGCCACGTGGTCGTCTACAACAAGGGCCTGCTCCACCTATTGGAGCGCAGGGTGTTCAAGAGCCGCCTCGACGAGGACCGGGACCGCTTCGAGGCTGCCTCTCCCCTTTACAGGGTCAATTCGGGCGCTCCTCCGTTCTTCGTGCTTCACGGGATGAACGACACCCTCGTTCCCGTGGCCGAGGCACGGCGCTTCGTGCGGGCATTGAGAGACGCCTCGGAGTCGGTCGTCGCCTACGCGGAGCTTCCCCGCACGCAGCACGCCTTCGACGTACTGCCCTCGGTGCGCCCGGCCAACACGGTCGCGGGGATCGTTCGGTTTCTAGAAGGGGTGAGGAGGGGCCTGGTCGTTCGAGGTCAAGGAAGTGGGCCGGCAATCGAGTCAGCAATCGCGCCGGCAATTGGGCCTGGGTTGTTGGACCTTCCCAAAACCGTTCGACCTGACGTACCATCACATCCCGGCTAGAACGTGTTCTCAAAATTTGAGCCACCAGGACGCCGTCGGCGCCCGAGGGCCGGGGGGTCGGCAAGGTGAGCGCTCGCAGCCTGGGGACGCCGAACGAAGGGGAGTCAGCCAAGTGACAAGAACCCGTGTCGTAACGATGCTCGTCGTGGTCGCCCTAATCGGCGCCGCCTGCACGAGTCACAAGGTGGGGGGCTCCGGCAGCGGAACCACGGCACCCACGGTCTCGCCGAGCATCAAACTCGTCGACGCCGGCAAGCAGACGTGCTCGGCCCCCGTCACCTCCACCTGCCTGGGGGTCGGCAACGTGTCGACGATCTCCGGGATCGTTCCCGGGCTTTTCGAGGGTGCCGCGGTCGGCACCGACGCGTATCTGTCTTATATCGACAGCACTCAGGGCGGTATCAACGGCCGCAAGATCGCCTACTACTCGGCGGACGACAAGTTCAGCGGCAACAGCAACAGCGCCGAGACGCAGGCGCTGATCAGCAAGGTCATCGCCTTTGCGGGTTCGTTCTCCCTCCAGGACCAGGACGGCGGGCTCATCCTGCAGAAGAACCCCAACGTCGCGAACGTCTCCGTTTCGCTCTCGCTCTTCACGAATTCGCTCGCGAACACGTTCTCGGTGAACCCGCTCTCGAACGGGTCAGCCCTCGGGGCCCTGATGTACTTCAAGCAGAACTACCCGAGCGCAACACAGCACGTTGGGCTCATGATCGCCCAGGAGTCCTCTGCCGAGGCCGCCGGGGCGGGCCTCAGGGCTGCCATGGAGCACCTGGGGTACCACATCTCCTATTCGGCCTTGTACGGCCCGCTCAACACCAACTTCACGACCAACATCCTTGCCATGCAGCACGACGGAGTGCAGTTCGTCAACCTGTCGAACACCGACGCGGCCAACGCCGAGCACATGGTCCAGGAGATGTACCAGCAGGGCTACCACCCTCAGGTAATCGAGTCGAACGGCGCGATCTACGTCGACAACTTCGTTCAGCTCGCAGGTGGTCCTCAGGCCGCGAACGGGATCTGGCTGCCGCAGGGAGCAGCGTTGTACCTGGGCGGCGACGCGCAGAGCGTCCCGGCTGTCGATACGTTCCTCGAATGGGTCAACAAGGTCCACCCGGGGTTCACTCCGGACCTTTTCACCCTCTACGGATGGGCGTCCGCCGAGCTGCTCGTCCAGGCGATCAAGGCCGCGGCAACTCCGCTCAGCCAGTCGACGGTCCTCGACGCTCTGAAGCAGATCACCAACTTCGACGCGAGCGGGCTCATGTCGCCGGCCAATCCTGCGGGCAAGGTCCCGGGCACGTGCTACGTGATGGCCCGGATCGTGAACGGAAAATTCGTGAGGGTTCCGCCTTCACCCAAGTCCGGCTTCATCTGCGGGGCGTCTTACTATCACCCGCCCAAGTAGGGTCTGCCCCGGGTCCAGGGGGATCGGATGATCGGCTGAAAATGGCAGGCCTGCATCAGGGGGATCGCGACACCAAAGCCGGCTGGCCGCGAGGCTGCAGGCGATGAGCCTTTTTCTGTCGTACACGGTGCTCGGCGTGGTCGCCGGCGCAACATTCGCAGTCTCGGCATCGGGCCTCGTCGTCACCTACGCCACCACGGGTGTCTTCAACTTCGCCCATGGAGCCGTCGGGATGGTGTGCTGCTTCACCTTCTACGAGCTCGCGTACAACTACAACCACAACACGGTCCCTGTGTGGCTGGCACTGATCCTCGTGATCCTGGTCGAGGCGCCCCTGCTTGGGATCTTGATCGAGCGCGTGTTCATGCGACGGCTACACGGCGCGTCAACCGCCCGCTCGTTGATGGTGACGCTCGGGCTTCTGTTGATCCTGCTGGGCGTGGCAGAAGGAGTGTGGAGCGGTCAGACGCAACGGCAGCTCCCGTCGTTCTTCCAGAGTGTGACGGTCCGGATCGCCGACGTGTCGTTGTCGGGCGAACAGCTCATGACCGTTGCGATCGCGATAGTCGTGGCGGTCGGCCTGTGGGCCTTCTTCAGGCGTCTGCGGATCGGCGTCGCCATGAGGGCGGTGGTCGACGACCCCGAATTGCCCGCGATGGCTGGGGCTCGCCCGATCCGTGTCGCCCGCATGGGATGGATCCTCGGCTCGATGCTTGCCGCGATCGGCGGCATCCTGCTCGGCCAGGCCATCGGGACGATCGACCCGGCCACTCTCACTCTCGTCGTCGTGAACAGCTTCGCGGCCGCGGTCGTCGGTCGGATGCGTTCGCTGCCGTTGACGTTCCTCGGAGCAGTCCTGCTCGGCCTGTTCGACAACTACGTGATCGGGTACGCGCCGCAGAGCTGGACGTGGCTCAGCAATGCAGATCTCGCCGTGCCGATGATCTTTCTTTTCGTCGTGCTGCTCCTGTTGCCTCAAGACCGGCTTCGAGCCATCGGTCGTCCGGTCGCGGCTGCCGCTCCGCACGTCGTCAAACTCGGCCAATCGCTCGTCGGCGGCGGAGCCGTGGTCGTGCTCGCGATCCTGGCCGCGGTGTTCTTGTCGGGCACCTTGCTCACGACGGTCAGCACCGGCCTTGTGTTCGGGATCGTCGCTCTGTCGCTCGTGCTGTTGACCGGCTACGCGGGCCAGGTCTCTTTGTGCCAGTTGACGTTCGTGGGGATCGGGTCGTTCGCGATGGGTCATATCGCGGGTGGCGGCTCGTGGTGGGGTGTTCTCGCCGCCATGGGAGTCGGTGCGGCCACCGGGGTGGTCGTCGCACTCCCGACGCTCAGGCTGAGAGGGCTCTACCTCGCGTTGGCGACTCTCGCTTTCGCCCAAGGCGCAGTCACCATCTTCTTCATTCCGGAGGTCGACACTCGTCAGGGCCTGAAGATAAACGACTTGAACTTCTTCGGATGGTCCCTGCAATCCGTACCGGACCAGACCGTGATCTACGGCTGCATGTTCGCCGTTGCTTCGGTGCTCGTCCTCGCGATCCGCAGAGGCAGGTTGGGTCGCAGGCTCGTCGGGCTGTCCGACTCGCCGGCCGCATGTGCGACCGTCGGCCTCGACGTGAAGCTGACCCGCCTAGGAGTGTTCGCCGCGTCGGCCGGTTTGGCGGGGCTCGCCGGCGCCCTTTACGGCGGGGTCTACGTCACCTCGAGCGACTTCATGCTCTTCACGAGCCTCGAGTTGCTGCTTCTCCTCGTGATCTGGGGCGTTAGAAGCGTCACCGGAGCCTTGTTTGCCGGCGTAAGCCTGGCCGCGCTCACGCTCTTGTCGAGCAACAGCGGGCTCGAAGGTCAGCTCCCGTATCTGCTGACCGGAGCGGGCATCGTCATGATCGGATGGGTCCCGAACGGCATTCTCGGCATCGGGTGGTTCAATCGCGAGTCTGCTGTACGAAAAGCGATAGACGGCGCCGGCAAGTTGGGGCGCGCACCTGCCGCGGTCGGAACGAGCGCCGATGCCGCCTGAATCGGGAACCGGGGCGCTCGAAGCCAAAGAGGTGTCGGTCCGCTTCGGCGGTGTCCAGGCCTTGCTCGGTGTTTCGATACCCGTTGCAGCGGGTGTCGTCTCGGGGTTGATCGGTCCGAACGGGGCAGGAAAGACGACCCTTTTCGATGTGCTGACCGGCCTTCGCCGTCCGGAGAGTGGTCGCGTAGTGCTCGCCGGACGAGACATCACAAGGCTGGGGACTCACAGGCGGGCGAAGCTCGGACTCGCGAGGACGTTCCAGCGTCTGGAGCTCTTCTGGTCGTTGAGTGTGGAGGAGAACGTCCTCGTAGGCGCCGAGGCGAATCTCCAATGGTGGCGTGGTCGAGTGAAGACTCTGAGCGAACCTGGTTCCGACTCCCCCGGGTATACGGGCGTGGCGGCGCGTTCGGGACGCCAAGCCGTCTCCGCTCTGCTGGACAAAGTCGGGCTCGGCGGATTGGAGAACGCGCAAGTGGGCTCGCTCCCTACTGGCCAGGCGCGACTCGTGGAGCTGGCCCGAGCGCTTGCCACTAGGCCAAAGGTGTTGCTCTTGGACGAGCCGAGCTCGGGACTAGACGACCTGGAGAGCGCTTCATTGGGCAAGCTCTTAGTCGAGCTTGCAGAAAACGGGATGGCCGTGCTGTTGGTCGAGCACGACATGGATCTTCTGATGAGAGTTTGCGACACGGTCACCGTTCTCGACGCGGGAATCGTCATCGCGTCGGGCACACCCGAGCAGATACGAGCGGATCAAACGGTGCGGAACGCGTATCTCGGCGACATGGAGCCGGTTCAGGCTCCATGACGCTCGCCGCCGCTTCGCCGGAGAACCAGGCGCCGGCCGCAACGAGCCGCGACACGTCGGCGGACGACGCGCGGCGCAACGGCTGATGCGGCACCGGCGCTCGAGCTGAACGGCGTTCATGCCGCGTACGGCCGAATCAGAGGTTCTGCACGGTGTCGATCTTTCCGTGCCGAAGGGATCGGTCTTCGTTCTGCTCGGACCGAACGGCGCGGGCAAGTCGACGATCTTGAAGGTAGCCGGCGGGAGAATGCGCCACACGAAGGGCACAGTGCGCATAGAGGGTGCGCCGGTCGACAAGCTGTCGGCGGACTCTCTCGCACGCAGCGGGATTTGCACCGTGCCCGAAGGAAGGGGGGTGTTCCCGAACCTGACGGTAAGGGAGAACCTCCTCATGTGGACGTACCGCGGGGGCGTCAAGCCGGAGGAGGCCGAGGGTCTGGCCTTCGAGCGATTCCCGAAGCTGTCGGCGAGGCGCAAGCAACTAGCAGGGACCTTGTCGGGCGGTGAGCAGCAGATGCTTGCCGTCGCGAGGGCTCTCGTCGGCCGGCCCCGCCTATTGCTTCTCGACGAGATCTCGATGGGACTTGCGCCCCTGATCGTCGTAGAGCTCTTCGAGGTGGTCGGTCAGCTCGCAGCCGAGGGAATCACCATCGTGCTCGCTGAGCAGTTCGTGCACACGGCGCTCTCCCTCGCGACTCACGGTGCGATCGTCGTCCACGGTCGGGTAGAGCACGCCGGTACCCCTGACGAGCTCAGACAGGCAGCGGAGGGGGCCTACCTTTCAGGCGCCGGGCAATAGGGGCGATAGGACGGCCCTAGAAGCACGCACTAGGACGCCGGGTTTTCCGCCTCTTCGTCAGCCAATTCGACGTCCACGGCCCATTCGCCGACGGCGGTGACGATCTCGCCGACGTTCCCGGCGTTTGTCAGGTCCATTCCCCCGGCATCGAGCCGCGCCGAGGAATTCGGGGGTGCGGTGACGCTCAGACGTTTCACGCTTGTGCGCATTCCGCGCTTGGCCGCAGTCTTGGACTTGCGGATCGCAGCGAGCACTTGTGCGGCAGCGTCGAGCACCGCCGGATCTCCCGAGAAGTCGGGTAGCTCGTCGGAGGCCGGCCATGGTGCACGGTGCACCGAGCCGTCGTGCCACCAGGACCAGACCTCCTCGGTTACGAACGGCAGGATCGGTGCGAGGAGGCGGAGCTGCACCGAAAGCGCGAGCGCCAGAGTCGCCTGCGCGCCGACTTGCTGAACGCGACCGACTCGTCCGCGTATGCCCGGTTCTTCACGAGCTCGACGAAGTCGTCGCAGAAGGACCAGAAGAACGATTCGGTTCTCTCGAGCGCGCGTGCGTAGTCGAGGTGCTCGAATGCATCCCCGGCCTCGCGGATGAGCTCGCGGAGGCCGGCGACTAAAGAGAGATCGATGGCAGCGGTGATTTCGTCTTGGGCGGGCACCGGATCGTTACCGAGGACAGACAAGCAGAAGCGCGATGCGTTCAGCACCTTGATCGCAAGCCGGCGTCCCACCTTCAACTGGGCCTCGTCCATCGTCGCGTCGACCCCGGGACGCGCCGAGGCCGACCAGTGGCGCACGGCGTCCGAGCCGAATTTCTCGAGAAGCTCCATTGGCGTCACGACGTTCCCGATGGACTTGGACATCTTCTTGCCTTCGGGCGCCAGCACCCAACCCGAGATCAGAACGTGGGTCCACGGCAGTAGCTGGTGCTCCAGCTCGGACCGAACGATCGTGGAGAAGAGCCAGGTGCGGATGATCTCGTGAGACTGCGGTCGCAGGTCCATCGGGAAGACGCGGTCGAACAGGTCGGGATCGTCGACCCAATGCCCTGCGATCTGCGGGGTGAGCGAAGAGGTCGCCCACGTGTCCATCACGTCCGGATCGCCGACGAACCCGCCCGGAACTCCGCGTTGTTCGGGCGAGTATCCGTCCGGGACGTCGGATGTTGGGTCGACCGGAAGCCGGTCGACTGAAGCGAGGATGGGATCGTCGTGTTCGATCGAGCCGTCTTCGGCTACCGGGTACCACACGGGGAACGGCACTCCGAAGAAGCGCTGGCGGCTTATGTTCCAGTCCCCGTTCAGGCCGTCCACCCAGGCCTCGTACCTGTGGACCATGTGGGAGGGGAGCCAGACCAGCTCGTGCCCGCGCTCGATCAACCGGGGGCGCATCCGCATCGTTCGCACGTACCACTGCCTGCTCGACACGATCTCGAGCGGGTTGGTCCCCCTCTCGTAGAACTTGACGGGGTGCTTGATAGGCGTCGGATCTCCAACCAGGTCTCCGGACGTCTTGAGCATCTCCACGATCAGGCGACGCGCCTTTCGGGTCGTGGAGCCCTCGAGCTCGCCGTATGCGCGCGCGGCCGCTTCGGGGTCGTCTGACTCCCAGCCCTGGTCACCCCACGGCACGGCGCGGAGTCTTCCGTCGCGCCCGACGATGGTTCTAGTCGGCAGGCCGAGCTCTCTCCACCAGACCACGTCTGTCGTGTCACCGAACGTGCAGATCATCGCGACACCGGTGCCCTTTTCCGGGTCGGCGAGCGGGTGGGCGACGACCGGCACCCGCGAGCAGAAAAGCGGCGTCCTCACTTGTGTGCCGACGAGGGACGCGTAACGCGTGTCGTCCGGGTGGCAGACCAGAGCCACGCACGCGGGCAACAGTTCCGGCCTCGTCGTGTCTATCTCGACCCAGGCGGGCCGGCTGTCGTCGGAATCGCCGACAGTGGCGAAGCGGATCCGGTGGTATGCGCCGGGTATCTCCTTATCCTCCAGCTCCGCCTGGGACACCGCCGTCTGGAAGTCGACGTCCCACAAGGTGGGTGCCTCCTGCGAGTACACGTTTCCGCCGGCAAGAAGTTGGAGGAATCCCTTCTGACTGGTCCTCCTCGCGCGATCTGAGATCGTCGAGTAGAGCAGGCTCCAGTCGACCGACAGTCCGAGCCTCCGCCACACCTCTTCGTAGACCTGTTCGTCCTCAGCGGTGAGCTTGTGGCACAGGGTCACGAAGTCGGGGCGCGAGATGGCGAGAAGCGGGTCGTCCTTCTGCTTGCCCGGTCGCTGGCCCGGTGGCTCGAAATCGGGGTCCCGGCTCAGGCTCGGATCGCAGCTGACCCCGAAGTACTGCTGGACGCGGCGTTCGGTGGGGAGCCCGTTGTCGTCCCACCCCATCGGGTAGAAGACGCTGTACCCGCGCATCCTCCGGTACCGGGCGATCGTGTCCGGGTGGGTGTAAGAGAACGCGTGTCCCATGTGCAGTTCCCCGGAGACGGTGGGTGGAGGTGTGTCGATCGCGTACACCTGCGCCCGTTGTGCCTGCCGGTCGAAGCGGTAGGTCCCGTCCCGCTCCCAACGCTCGGACCACTTCTGCTCGAGGCCCTCGATTCCCGGCTTTTCGGGCAGCCTCGGGGAGCGCGGCGGCTGAGGAGGCGGCAATTCACTCGATGTGGACGCGCCGGATCGTTCCGGGCGGGAGTCGGTTACGGGTTCTCGATCGAGCGCAGTCACGGTCGGATTACCGTATCCGAGTGCTCCGCCTACACGACACAGCCACAGGCACCGTAAGGCCGCTCGACCAGCGCGATGCGTCGGAGGTGTCGATGTACGTCTGTGGGCCGACCGTCTACGACGTGCCTCATCTGGGTCACGGTCGCATGGCGCTCGTGTTCGATGTGCTGCGGCGGTACCTCGAGTTCACCGGTGTGCGCGTCCGCTTCGTCTCGAACATCACGGACGTCGACGACAGGATCATCGATCGGGCCAAGGAGGAGGGTCGCACGGAACAAGAGGTCGCGCGCGAATTCGAGGCGTCGTGGTTCGCGGCGATGGAGGCTCTGGGAGTGGTCAGGCCCGACGAGTCACCGCATGCCACCGATTGGATCGCCGAGATGGTGGATCTCGTCTCGGAGCTCTTAGACCGCGGGAGTGCCTACGTATCTGACGACGGGGTCTATCTGTCGGTTCAACCAGATCGAAGGCTACGGCCTTCTCGCGCGTCAGGATCTGTCGACGCTTCGCACCGGGGCTCGCGTCGAGGTGGACGAGCACAAGCGCTCGCCTCTCGACTTCGCGGTCTGGAAGAGTGCAAAGCCCGGCGAGCCTTCGTGGGAAGCACCGTTCGGCCGTGGGAGGCCGGGGTGGCACACGGAATGCGTCGTGATGTCGCTCGGCCTGCTCGGGGAGGGGTTCGATCTGCACGGAGGGGGACTCGACCTGGCGTTCCCGCACCACGAGAACGAGCGCGCTCAGGCCGTCGCGCTCGGAAAGACGTTCGCGCAGCACTGGGCCCACAACGGTTTTGTCGAAGTCGACGGAGAGAAGATGTCGAAGTCGGTCGGCAACTTCACGTCACTGATAGACCTGCTCGACCGCTCCGATTCGCGGGCTTACCGGCTGCTGGTCCTCCGTTCGCACTACCGCAAACCCATCGAGATCACGCCGTCAACCGTCGCAGATGCCGAAGCCGCTCTCGCCCGGCTCGACAACCTCGCGCGCCGCTTCCACCTCGGCCCGCCACTCGACGCGCTTACCGCGGACGCGGCACTCGAAGCGGGTGCCGATCCCGACGCACTCGCCGCGTTCACCGATCGAATGGAGGACGACCTAGACACACCGGCCGCCGTCGCTTGCATCTTCGACCTTGCGACGCGCGCCAATGCGAGCGCTGACAAAGGAGATGAAGACAACGGTCGGCGCCTCGCAGCGACCGCAGCCATGCTGTGTGCGGCACTCGGGATTCTCTTGAAGGACGGAAGTGACGAAGAAGCCGACGAAGAGACACGCGCTCTTGTGACCCTGCGACAAGACGCCCGAGACTCCGGCGACTTCGCGCGCGCCGACGAACTTCGCGACGAGATCCAACGACGCGGTTGGACCTTGAAAGACGGCCCCGACGGCCCTCGATTGCACCGCCGATGACTCGCGTGGCCAGGGCGCGGACAAGTCCGTGTGGAGTACGGTGTCGGGCCGAGGGGCATGCCGTTGTGCCGTCGTGGGACGGGCCCGGTTCCTCGGGTGGATGACCCTCTTGTGCTGCGGTAGTTGGCTGCAGCTCGACACGAGGGGAGTAACACGTGCCGTCGGGAACGGTTAAGTGGTTTAACTCCGAAAAGGGCTACGGCTTCATCGCGCAGCCCGACGGCGGGGACGACGTATTCGTTCACCATTCCGCTATTCAAATGACGGGGTACCGCACGCTCGAAGAGGGTCAGGCGGTCGATTTCGAGTTGAAGGAAGGTCCGAAGGGGCTCCAGGCCGTCGAGGTGAGACCCGCCGGTAGCTGACCGGAGTTCCACGGGGTCCCAGAGCACCCCTCCCGGCTCCGTGAATACTGCGGTTGTTTACACAACTGTTCCCTTATACGCGAAAATACGCGTCGAGATGAGCCCCGTGCACCCCCTGCACCTCCATGATCCCGTGTTGCTTGCCTTTTGCACCCCGTTAAGTTACCGTTGAGTAACATAGGGTCTGGAACACGCAGATCCCACGCGGACGTGGACGGAGGAAAAGGCCATGACCGACTTCTCGCTCGACCTGAACGAGGACCAACTTCAGCTCCAGAAATGGGTGCACGACTTCGCGGAGAACGTCATGCGCCCCGCCGGCCACGAATGGGACGAGCGCGAAGAGACGCCCTGGCCGATCATCGAAGAGGCTGCGCGTATCGGGCTCTACTCGTTCGATTTCCTCGCTAACGGGTTCAGCGACCCGACGGGAATATCGCTGCCGGTCATCTACGAGGAATTGAGCTGGGGAGACGCGGGCCTGGCGCTCGCCATCATGGGTAGCTCGCTCGCGGTCGCAGGGCTCGCCGCGAACGGCACTTCCGAGCAGCTGATCGAGTGGGCTCCACAGTGCTTCGGCACACCGGGAGACCTGAAGCTCGGCGCGTTCTGCGTGTCGGAAGCAGACGCGGGGTCGGATGTCAGCTCCCTCAAGACGCGCGCAAGGTACGAGGAGGCCACCGACGAGTGGGTGATCGACGGTACCAAGACGTGGATCACGAACGGTGGCATCGCCCATACCAACGTGGTGGTCGCGTCGGTGGAGCCGGCACTCGGATCACGCGGGCAGGCGACGTTTGTCGTTCCCGAGGGCACGCCCGGCGTATCGGCGGGCCAGAAGTTTCAGAAAATGGGCATACGCGGATCTCACACCGGTGAAGTGATATTCGACGGATGCCGGATCCCGGGCCGTTGCCTCCTCGGTGGCAAGGAGAAGCTCGACGCGAGGCTTGCTCGCGCCCGTGAAGGAAAGCGCACCAGCTCGCAAGGTGCGATGGCTACGTTCGAGTCGACGCGTCCTTCTGTCGGCGCGCAGGCCATCGGCATCGCCCGTGCGGCGTACGAGTACTCGCTCGACTATGCGAAGGAAAGGCGCGCGTTCGGAAGGGCGATCATCGAGAACCAGGGCATCGCCTTCAAGGTCGCCGACATGCGCACGCGAATCGACGCGTCGCGTCTGTTGGTCTGGAGAGCGAGCTGGATGGGAGCGACGGGCAAAGGCTTCACCGCGGGCGAAGGATCGATGTCGAAGCTGTACGCCGGCGAGACGGCTGTATGGGTGACGGAGCAGGCGATCCAGATCATGGGTGGATACGGGTACGTGAGAGAGCACCCGGTGGAGCGCTGGCACCGGGATTCGAAGATCTACACGATCTTCGAAGGAACCTCCGAGATACAGCGTCTCGTCATCGCTCGGGCCGTCTCCGGGGTGCACATCCTCTAGCGCCCTCCGCTCGCCCGGCGGTAGCTCAGCGGTAGCGCACTCTGGCGCCCCGGTGACGCCGTGAGCCGATGCTGCTCTGAAGCCCCTACGATGGAGGTCCGATCAGACCGCCTTGTGGATCCGTCCGGCCACTGACCAGGAATGGAGCCGCTTCAAAGGCATACTGAGCCCGGCACGACAAACCCGACCGAGAGCGCAACGGGGTGAGCACAGAACAGTGAGCACGTACCGGGCACGACGAGAGGCGAACACGCCCTTGCTGGTCGCAATCGTGGCGGTCGTCGTCGTCGTGACGGCCGGGATAGTGGCGATCGTCGTGCTGCACCACCCCTCTTCGAGCGCAGCGACGACCGGTCCGGGTTCTAAGGCCACCACGTCTGGCTCGAATCACCAGACGGTCGCAGAGGCGGTCTCCTCCACGTCACCGAAGTCGGGTGACACAGGCGTCTCGCCGGCCGGCCCGATCCAGGTGAACCTGACCGAACCGCTCTCGACCGGCAGCCCCATGCCGACGATCTCGCCTTCCGCCCCGGGTGCTTGGGCGCTCACCTCCTCTACGACCTTGACGTTCGAGCCTTCGGCCTCGCTCGTCCCCTTCACGACTTACACCGTCACCGTGCCGGGAGGACCGAGCGGGATCCTCGGCTCGTCGGGTGACCATCTCACCTCGACCGCCCGGTTCCACTTCAAGGTGTCCGGGACGTTCATGCGTCTCCAAGAACTTCTTGCCGGTCTTCACTACCTTCCCGTCTCGTTCGTGCCTTCGAGCACCGCTCCGATCCCGGCGTCGCAGGAAGCCGTGACGCAGCTGGGGAGCTTCAACTGGAGATGGCCGAACCAACCGGGGACACTCACGTCGCTGTTCTCGCAAGGTGAGGACGACGTGCTCACTCAGGGCGCGGTCATGATGTTCGAGGGTCTCCACGGTCTGGCGACCGACGGGATAGCTGGTCCCGAGGTCTGGAGCGCGCTGCTGCAGGCGACCGCCACACACCAGATGGACCCCAACCCGTGGGACTGGGTCTACGTCCAGAAGACGCCGCAGCCCGAGACGGTCTACGTGTTCAGCAACGGCAAGCAGGTATTTACGAGCCCGGCCAACACGGGCGCCACCGGGTTCACGACTCCCGACGGCTCGTTCCCCGTCTACCTGCATTGGGCTGACGCCGAGATGAAGGGCACCAACCCGGGCGGCGCGCCTTACGACGACAAGCACGTGCTCTGGGTGAGTTACTTCTACAAAGGCGACGCCCTCCACGCATTCCTTCGAGGCGGCTACGGCACTCCGCAGAGCCTCGGATGCGTCGAGATGCCGACATCGGCGGCCGCGACGGTCTGGCCGCTCACACCGGTCGGCACCGTAGTGACCGTCCAATAAGTGCATCTGGTGTTCCTCTGCACGGGGAACGCTGCGCGATCCGTGATGGCCGGGCGCGTCGTCGAGGCGCTCGGATTGCCCGTCACCGTCACGACGGCCGGGACGCACGTCGTCGAGAACCAGCCGATGAGCCGCAGGACCAGAGCGGCGATCGGGATGCTAGGGGTCGAGCCCGGACATCATCGCAGTCACCAACTCACTTCTGCCGACGTCGAACGCGCGGACCTGATCGTCGCCATGGCAGGTGAACACGTTCGCTACGTGCGCCGCAAGCACCCCGACGGCGCGGCGCGCACCGCAACGATCTGCTATCTCGCGAGCGAGCTCGCTCCGGGACCGGAACCGCTGTCGGAAAGAGTGCGAGCGCTGAAACTCGAGGAGGTCTCGCCCGAGTCACAAGGCGACGTCGCCGATCCGGCCGGGGCAGAGGAGCCCGAGTACATACAGTGCGCGAAGCAGATCTCTGCGCTTATCGAGACCCTCGCGCCCAGCCTTTGAGACTGGGCGGAAGTCGCTACGTCGCCAGCTCCGGGTGGCGGAGCGTCACCTGCGCGCACTCTTCGCAAACTGACTCTGGGATGACGCCGGCGCGGATCAAACCCGCGAACGCGATGCAACCGAGGCAGATCGCGAACGCTGACTCGAGAATTGCCGCGGTCCCGAGCATCCCCACGAGGACCCACGTGGCCAGATGCCAGCCGGGCCCGAACCAGCAAATGAGGGCGGCGGTGCTGAAGGCCGTCCCCATCGCCTGGGCGAATCGCTTCGGGGGACCGGGCACCGGTCGTGCGCGGCCGAGCCGAGGGGCCACGACCCTCACCGCCAGCTGCCCGAGAGGGCTGGCTGTCGGTCCGGTCAGGACGCGAGCCCAGAACCCGTAGGCGATCACGACGACGAGCCAGCCCTGACGCGAGGCGAGCGCAGCGACGCACAAAGCGACCACGCCGGCTGCAACCGTGCAGGCTGCGAGCTCGTTAACCGGATTCGGGAAGCTGAAGAATTTGGATATAGGGAAAGCTTACCTGTTTGGTCGGGTTTTGCCTCCGGTCGAAGCGATCAGTCCCGGTGGACCGAGCGGAGCCCGGCCCAGGCCAGGTCGGCGACCCTCCTGGCGAGGCGCTCGGCCTCCAGCTCCTCTGACCTTCCTCCCGAGCTCGCAAGCCAGTGACGACTCGCCCCGGTCGCCATCCCGACGACGGCGTACGCGATGAGGCGCCGGTGCTCGGAGTCGAGGCCCGCGTCGATGAGCGGTCCCACGGCTTCTGCGACCGTGTCCTCGACCCTGCGCAACGCTCGTGACAGCTCGGGGTCGTCGGGCACGTCGCTTCCGAACAGGAGGCGGAACGCATTTTCGTGGGTTACGACGAGATCGAAGTAGGCCGCGAAGCCCGCTTCGACCTGCTGGCGGGGACCGCTCGCCTGAGAAGTGGCATCGCCGATGGCAACGAGCATGTCGTGGGCCACCGAGTCGACGAGCTCCAGGTACAGCGCACGTTTCGAGGCGAAGTGCTGGTAGAGGAGAGGCTTCGTCACCCCGGCCGCCGTCGCGATGTCGTCCATCGTCGTGGCTGCGAAACCCCGGCCGGCGAACAGGCGGAGCGCCACCTCGAGAAGCTGCTCGCGCCTCTGGTCGGCTGGAAGGCGGCGGGCGACCGGCTCGGTGCCGGCAGAACCCGGTAACTGGCGCGAGATCGTCACGGATCCGAGCGTACCCGGCTCTCTTCGTAGCTCCCGGGCTTCACCAACTCGTCCAACCGGCTCGCTCCATGAGACGGCCGAGCCGATCAGGCAGATCCGTGAGCGAGAAGCTCGTGCGGGCCACTTGGAGGTTCCACTCCAATAAGGCGCCGTCCCGACGGCACAGCCAGTCCGCGAGCGGCTTCGCTTCGGCGATGCTGAACCAGCGGAAGCCGAATTCGGCGAGCTCGAGCGCCACGGGGTAGGGGCCGACCGAAAGCGGCCGGCGGTGGACGGCAGACTCCACCGCCGGGTTCCCGAACCCCTCCCATAGAGACGGCATGACCACGACGTCGCAAGCGGCGTAGGCGTCAGCCATGGACATCGGCGAACAGTCGAGCGGAACGCCGTGCATCACCGGCACGGACGCGCTCGCCAACAGGCGCTCGAGCTCGGCGCCGTACCCGTCCTCGGCAGGTCCGAGCAGCCAGTACGTGGCGCCTATGGAGCGAGCGAGCGCGATACCGCCCGGAATGTTCTTTCGTGGAATGGCGCGTGTCGGCTGAAGCACCACCAGCTCGGCGGCGTCGACGCCGAGCCGCCGGCGCGTCCTATCGCGCTCGCCGACCGGCGCGAGCGTGTCGAAGCAGTTGCGAACGACCGTCGCAGGTATCTGACGTTCGGCGAGCTCGCGCCTGCTCAACTCGTTCACCGTCACGTGTACCCAAGCACGATCGTGCGCAGGGGGAGGCATCGCGGAGGTGGCCTCGCGCTGCCACGGGAGGTCGTGATGGTGCATCACCGCGCGCCTCGACCTAAGGAGCCGCGCGAGCACCGACGCGGCACCCGGATTGAGCGGGAGCGAGCAGATGTTCTCGACCACGACGAGGTCGGCGTCCGCGAGGGCGCTCTCGACCTCGGCTGCGGATGGCGGGACCGGGGCGCCCACGGCGAGGCCGGGAACGAGACGTTCGACCGGGCCCTCGCCGGCCACCTTCACGACGCGGAAGCCGAGGTGCTGCAGGGCCCATTCCCACTTGGCTGCTTCGATTGCAACGCCGTCTGTGCCGCCGAGCCGGAACGACACGATGGCCGCGGTCGGTCCCGGCACCGTCGGCGAGGATACCTGCGCCCCCCGCACAAGGGATACCGTCGTCACCCGTGAGCACGTCTGGAACGAGCGAGCTGATCGTCGACACCCGAGGGGGAGTGGCGCGGCTGACGATCAACCGTCCCGAGCGCCGGAACGCCATGAGCTGGGAGGTGATCAGGGCTCTTCGCCAGGCCGTGGGCGTCGCTCACGACGATCCGGAGGTTCACGTGGTGGTGCTCACCGGAGCGGGCGAAGAAGCCTTCTGCTCGGGCGCCGACCTCGGTTCGATGGGGCACGGGACCGCCACAGGGGCACAATCCCAGGACCCATCGCCTGAGACCGCCACCTTTCTCGAGCAGCACGAGGCACGGGGCGAGCTCGTCGGGCTGTTCGGACAGCTCTGGGGTCTCGGAAAGCCCACGATCGCGAGGGTGCAGGGCTGGGCGATAGCCGGAGGATTCGGGCTCGCGCTGGCCTGCGACATGGTCGTGTGCTCCGACCGAGCCCGGTTCGGCGCGCCGGAGGTGAACGTAGGGCTCTGGCCGTTCATGATCACCGTTCCGCTCGTGCGTTCCATGCCTCCCAAGAAAGCCCTCGAGCTGATGCTCACCGGGCGCGTCGTTGCAGCGGCCGAGGCGGATCGCATCGGGTTCGTCACGAGGGTGGTTCCCCACGACGAGCTGGACGCCGCGGTAGACGAGCTCGCAGCCACCCTCGTATCCAAGTCGCCCGCGTCGGTGAAGCTCGGGCGTGACTCGTTCTACTCTGTCTGGGACATGGCCACCGGCGACGCTCTCGCCCATCTTCATGCCATGCTCACCCTCACCAACCTCACCGAGGACGCTCGAGAAGGCATCTCGGCCTTCTTAGAGAAGCGTCCCCCGAGATGGCAGGGCAGATGAGGTATTCGACATTGTTCGTGACACGGCGAGAGGACGACTACAGATGAGGGCGAAACGAGCGCTTATCACGGGCATAACCGGCCAGGACGGCTCTTACCTGGCTGAGCTCCTGTTGAGCGAGGGCTACGAGGTCTTCGGGATGGTGAGGCGCTCTTCCACCGTGAACTTCGAGCGGATCGACACGATCCAGGACCGTCTCACGCTGGTTCCTGGCGACCTGCTCGACGAGGTCTCTCTTATCGGGATCATCCGCGAGCACAGGCCGACCGAGATCTACAACCTTGCCGCCCAGTCGTTCGTACCGACGTCGTGGAGCCAGCCGGTGCTAACCGGCGAGACGACCGCTCTCGGTGTGACGCGCATGCTCGACGCGATCAGAATTGTCGACCCCGAGATCCGCTTCTACCAAGCGTCGTCCTCCGAGATGTTCGGAAAGGTCATCGAGGTGCCCCAGACGGAGAAGACGCCGTTCTATCCGCGGAGCCCTTACGGCGTTGCGAAGGTGTATGGGCACTGGATAACGGTCAACTACCGCGAGAGCTACGGACTTCACGCGTCTTCGGGGATGTTGTTCAACCACGGAAGCCCGCGGCGCGGTCTGGAATTCGTCGAGCGCAAGGTCAGCAACGGGGTCGCCCGCATCGCGTGCGGGCTCGAAGACAAGTTGCCGATGGGAAATCTCGACGCCCAGCGCGATTGGGGCTTTGCCGGCGACTACGTGCGCGCGATGTGGCTGATGGTCCAGCAGGACCAGCCGGACGACTACGTCGTGTCGACGGGCACCACGCACTCGGTGCGCGAGCTGTGCGAGATCGCGTTCGGTCACGCTGGCCTCAACTGGCAGGACCACGTCGTGATCGACAACCGTTTCTTGCGCCCGGCCGAGGTCAACCTGCTCATAGGAGATCCCGCAAAAGCCAAGAAGACCCTCGGTTGGGAGCCGACGCACTCGTTCGCGGATCTCATCACGATGATGGTCGAAGCAGATCTGGCGCTCGTCCGCCGCCAGACGGGCTGACCGACCTCCGAAGGGCCGACCCGTTTGCAGATGCAGCTCGCGCCGGCCATCGCCACGATCTCAGCCGACCCGCTCGGCCTCCTCGTCGCTTTCGGCGCGGGCATGCTGTCTTTCCTGTCCCCGTGCGTTCTGCCTCTCGTACCCGGCTACGTGTCGATGGTGTCGGGATTGTCTGCGGCGGATCTCGAAAACGCAGAGCGGCGCGACCAGCGTCGGGTGCTCGTCGGAGTCGCCGCCTTCGTACTCGGCTTCACGCTCGTCTTCACCGCTCTCGGAGCCACCGTCTCTGCTCTCGGCAAGGTCCTCGTCGTCCACCAGCGCGCGTTCGAGATCGGATCCGGGGTAGTCGTAGGGCTCCTCGGGCTGTGGCTCGCCGGGATCGGCACGCCGGCGCTGTTCCAACGCGAGCGCCGGTTCCATCCGCTCCCGTCCAAGCTCGGGCCCTGGGCTCCGCTCGTGATGGGCATGGCGTTCGCGTTCGGCTGGACCCCGTGCATAGGCCCGGTGCTCGGCGGCGTTCTCACCCTGTCGGCGGCGCGTGCCACCCTCTTGTCGGGTGTCGTCCTGCTCGTTGCGTACTCGCTCGGGCTCGGGGTTCCTTTCGTCGCCACCGGTCTCGCGTTCGGGCGCCTCACGACGGTGATGGCGCGGGTTCGCGGGCGTCTATGGCTGGTGGACATAGTCGCCGGGATCGGGCTGATGATCTTCGGGGCTCTCTTGGTCACCGACCAGCTCCACTGGGTCTCTTCTTGGGTGTCGGACGTCTTGCGCGACGTCGGTCTCGGTCGCCTGACCGTGAGCTGACCGGCCCAGACTGAGAGTCGGTCAGGACCTGGACCGCCATGTCCTGGGCATCCCTCGGGAACAGCCCAGGCAGCCGCTTGGAACAGGAGTAGGGGCCGCCCGTAGCATGGGCGGCGGCCATGGCCCCTGCAGTGCTCCTTCGTGCCGCCGTCGCGATGACCGGGCGGTTTCCGGCTCTTGCCGGCGTCGACCTTCAGGTCGACGAGGGTGAGGCCGTGGTGCTGACGGGTCCGAACGGTGCGGGCAAGACGTCGTTGCTGCGGGTTTGCGCCGGGTTGCTCAGGGTCACGAGCGGAACGGCAGTGGTGCTCGGTCACGACCTCGTCGACGACGCCGTCGCCGCTCGACGCGAGGTCGCGATGCTCGGTCACGCTGCCGCCCTTTACGACGACCTGTCGGTGTCGGAGAACGTCCGTTTCGCGGTGCGGGCGGCGGGCGGAGACCCCAGGCGCGTTGACGGAGCTCTCGATCGGCTCGGCCTTTCTGGCCGGCTGTCTCGCAGCCCGGTCGGACGGCTTTCGGCGGGGCAGAGAAAGCGCGTTGCTCTCGCCGTGGTCGTCGCGCGAAGTGCGCGCCTTTGGCTCCTCGACGAACCTCACGCAGCGCTCGATGCCGCTGCACGAGACGAGCTCACCCAGATCGTCTCAGAAGCGTTGGCAGACGGCGTGACGGTGATCTTTGCGTCGCACGAGCCCGAAGCGTCCATGGCGATCGCCGGGCGCACGGTCGCTCTTGCGGGCGGCAGGATCGTGACGGACAGCAAGCAAGTCGTCGTGCCCATGCGGGGAGGCCCGAATGTGGCGTGATGCGGCCCTGGTCGCAGGAAAGGACCTCCGCATCGAGTTGCGGTCAAGGGTGCTCGTCAATCAGGTCGCGCCCTTCGGTGTCCTGGTACTCGTGCTTTTCGCGTTCGCTCTCGGCCCGGACGCGCGGGATCTAGTCAGGGCCGCCTCCGGAGTGTTCTGGGTGGCGGTGTTGTTCGCGGGTCTTCTCGCCATTCAACGCGCCTTCGCAATCGAGAGCTCGGACGGGGCGCGCGACGGTCTGCGGTTGGCAGGCCTCGACCCGGCGGGGGTGTTCCTCGGGAAGGCAGCCGCCGTCTTCGCCCAGCTGGTCGTCCTGGAACTCGTGCTCGGAGCAGGCGCCGTTCTGCTGTTCGGTGCGCACGTGCACGACGCGTGGTCGCTCGTCGCGGCTTGTGTCGCGGGAACCGCAGGTCTCGCTGCATCCGGTGTCCTCTATGGAGGCCTTGCCGCGGGGCTCCGCGTTCGCGAGACGCTCCTGCCGCTCCTCGTGCTCCCCGTGGTCGCGCCGGTGCTCGTGGCCGGGACGAAGGTGTGGCAGGCGGCGCTTCAGTCGCAGACCTCGGCGCCGTCATCGGGGGGCGGATGGATGCCCCTGCTGCTCGTGTTCGCTGCGGTCTACGTCGTGCTCGGCGTGCTGCTCTACGGAGTTCTGCAAGAGGAGGCCGAGTGACCGCAGTCCTCGAGGCGCCAGCCGGGATGGTCGCACCGAATCGCGGCGGTCCCGCGCCTTGGAGCAGGCGCACGGTGTGGACGGTGCGGGCGATCGGCGCGGCCGCGCTGTTGTCGATCGCGGCGACGGTGTGGCTAGGGCTTTGGGTGACGCCGCCGGACAAGGTACAGGGGAACCTGGTCCGTCTCGTCTACATCCACCCGCCGATCGCCTGGGTGGCGCTCTATCTCTCGTTCGGCACGGCGCTCGTCGCGAGTCTTCTCTGGCTGTGGAAGCGCACGAGAAGCCCCTACTGGGACCGACTCGCGGGGGCGGCGATGGAGGTGAGTGTGGTATTCACCGCGCTCACCCTGTTGACGGGGGCCATCTGGGGCCGCCCGACGTGGGGGGTCTGGTGGGCGTGGGACGCCCGCCTCACCTCGACCGCGATGCTCCTCGTGATGGAGCTCGGCTACCTGGCGATACGCCGGGTGCCCGGCGATCTGCACGCGCGTGCCCGGCGGTGTGCCGTCGCGACGTTGATCACGGCGGTGGACGTCCCGATCGTGCACTTCTCCGTCGTGTGGTGGCGCACGCTTCATCAGGGTGCGACTGTTCTCAACCCCAACCTGTCGCCCACGATCCACGGGTCGATGGCGTGGACCCTTCTTCTCGGATTCGTCGCGTTCACACTCGCGTTCGTATGGATGCTCGCGGTGAGGATGCGCATCGAGACGATGTCTGACGCCCTCGAAGGAGTGTCACTCGAGATCGCGCTCGGTGAGCGATGGGCCGAAGGCGCGGGCGAAAACGTCGGGGTCGGAGTCCGGTCCCACGGAGTGCCGGCCCAAGGAGTCAGGACGTGAGGTACATCGACGCGGGATACGCGGCCGCGTTGGGAACCCTGTTCCTCTACGGGGTGTCGCTCGTGGTGCGCCGCCGCCGCCTCGGGCGACTCGCAGCGAGGGTGCTGGAGCAACACGCCGAAGAGGGCGGATGACCGCGCTCGACACCCCGAGCAAGCGAAGCGGGCCGGAACAGTCAGGCACAGATGCAGACCTGCTTACGGGTCCGGTGCCCCCTCGCCGGGCTCGGACGCGCAAACGCAAGGTGCGTCTCATCGTCGCCGGCGCGGTGCTGATAGCCGCATTCGCGTTCTTGCTGGTCGAAGGACTCTCCAACTCGCTCAACTACTTCGAGACGGTCGATCAGGCGATCGCGCAACGCGCCATGCTCGGCAACACGACGTTCCGCCTGGAAGGAGTGGTGGTTCCCGGCACGATCCACGCCACGACCACGGGCGTGAATTTCTCAGTGGAGTCGAACGGCGTCAGAGAGCCGGTGGTGGAGACAGGGCAGCCTCCCCAACTCTTCCAGCCCGACATCCCGGTGGTCCTGGTCGGACATTTCGCCGGCCCGGTGTTCGCGTCGGACCAGATCATCGTGGACCACTCTTCGCAGTACATAGCGCAGTACCCGTCCAGGGTGACAACTCCGAACGGCTCGATCGTCGGTCAACCGAAGAAGTGAACGCACTTCTAGGCCACATCGGTGTGCTGCTGTCGCTCTGTGCGGCGGTGATCGGCATTCTCGTCTGCCTGGTCGGAATCACCAAGCACCGTGCCGACCTACTGCGTTCAGCGGGTATCTACGCAGTGCTGCTTCTCGTAGGAGCCGTGCTCGCCACCATCTTCATGGAGCGCGCTCTCGTCACTCACGACTTCACCTTGGCGTACGTCGCTGCCAACTCCAGCCGCCAGACCCCTCTCCTCTACACGATCACCGGCATGTGGTCTGCGCTCGCGGGCTCGATCCTTCTTTGGGGTCTGATCCTGTCGGGATACATCGGCGCGGTGGCACTGCGCTTCAGGCGACAGGCGGCAGACCCTCTGGTCGGATGGGCGATGCTCGTCCTGTTCAGCGTCGCGGCATTCTTCTTCGCCTTGATGGCCGGCCCGTCGGACCCGTTCAGGACGATCACGGGCACCATCCCGACCGACGGGCTCGGCCCGAACGTGCTGTTGCAGGACAACCCGCTAGTGGCTTTCCATCCGCCTCTTCTGTACCTCGGGTTCGTGGGGTTCACGGTCCCGTTCGCGTTCGCGGTGGCGTCGCTCGCGACAGGCAGAGTGCGCGAGACCTGGCAGACGATGACACGCCGCTGGACGCTGCTCGCTTGGGCTTTTCTGACAGCGGGAATCGTGCTGGGCGCGTGGTGGTCGTACCAGGTCCTCGGTTGGGGAGGTTTCTGGGCGTGGGATCCCGTCGAGAACGCGTCACTGCTGCCTTGGCTCTGCGCGACGGCTTACCTGCATTCGTCGATCGTCCAGGAGAGGCGCGGTCTGATGCGCGTTTGGAACCTCTCACTCGTCATCGCGACCTTCTGTCTCACGATCCTCGGGACGTTCCTCACGCGCTCCGGAGTCGTGCAGTCCGTGCACGCCTTTTCTGACTCCGACATTGGCCCGCTTCTTCTCGGATTCTTCGGTGTCGTCTTCGCCGTCGGCTTGGGACTGATCGCATGGCGCGGAGACCGGCTGCGTTCGCCCGGTGGAATCGATTCGCCACTCAGCCGCGAAGGCGCGTTCGTCCTCAACAATCTGCTGTTCTCGACGTTCGCCTTCATCGTGCTGCTCGGGACGGTCTTTCCGCTTCTCTATGAGGCGTTCAGGGGCCAGCAGGTCACCGTCGGGTCGCCGTACTTCAACACGATGACGGTCCCACTCGGGCTGGCGCTCCTCACCCTTATGGCGGTTGGGCCGGTACTGCCGTGGCGCAAGACGAGTGTCACGACTCTTCGCGACCGGCTGATGATCCCGGCCTTTACGGGTGTCGGGGTGATCGTCATCTGCGTCGCAGCAGGTTTGCGAGGCCTCGCACCTCTCGCGGCCTTCGGCTTGGGCTCCTGGGCTGCCGCCGCCAACATCCAGCAACTCGCGATCTCGGCGCGGTCCTCGCAACGCCACGGCAACGGAGCGTGGCGCGGCCTCGTCGGGCGGGCCAACGGCGGGATGGTGGTGCACCTCGGCGTCGTGATGGTCGCAGTCGCCCTGGCCGCCGCCACGTCGTTCGGGCACCGATCGGAGACGGTCCTACGGCCGGGCCAGACCGCAACCGTCGACGGCCACACCTTCCAGTTCCTCGGGCTCCGAAACGTGAGCACCCCGGCGTCGCGGGCGACCCAGGCTCTCGTGAAGGTGGACGGCGGCGGCATTTTCCATCCGGCCGTGAGTACGTTCGGCACCAGCTCCGAAGCCGTGGGGACTCCCGCGATCGACTCGGGGTTGAAAGACGACGTCTACCTGACGCTTGACACGTTGCCTGCGTCACGAAGCGGGCCTGTCACGATCGGCGTGACGATCCAGCCTCTCGTCGTGTGGCTCTGGGTTGGAGGCGGCGTGCTCATCTCGGGCTGCGTCCTCGCGGTCGTGCCGGTGCGGCGGAGGCGACAGCGCGACCCTGTGCCGGCGGCCGTGGCCTCGGGCGAGAACCCGGCTGATCGAGAACTCGAGACGGTGAACGGTCACGGGCCCGGCGAGGCGGGGGACCGTCTGGAAGATCCTGTCGGGGTGCCGGTCCCGTGACCTCCACGGTCGAACAGAGTCACGATGAGCTCCGTAACGCTTCGAGTCCGCGCCGCCGCCGCCGGCACTCCGCGCGATGGATCGCGACGAGTGTCCTTCTCGTGACGGCGGCACTGGTCGCGGTGCTCGCAACCAGATCGCAAGCTGCCGATCAGGCCAGCTCCGCGCTCGTCGGCAAGCCCGGACCCGGCATCGCCGCTGCGCCGCAAGGGGCGGTCACCACCGTAAGCGGGAAGACCATGTTGCTCTCGAGCTTGAAGGGCCGCTGGGTGGTGGTCAACTTCTTTGCGAGCTGGTGTCCGCCCTGCCAGAACGAGGAGCCGGAGCTCGTTTCGTTCTCGTACGACCATCGAGGGCCCGGACAACCTGCGGTGCTCGGAGTCGTCTACGACGACTCGGCGGGAAATGCGAGATCGTTTCTTGACTCCACGGGCGCAACGTGGACTGCCGTCGTCGATCCCGGCGGGCTCAAGATCGCGTACGGAGTTACTGGGCCACCCGAGACGTTCGTCGTCGCACCGACTGGCGTTGTCGTCGCCCACTACATAGGACCCGTAACCGCATCATGGTTGAACCAGGTGATAGCGCGAGGCACGGCGGCCGGCTACTGAGATGGCGTCCGTGATGCACACCGCCGTGAGCCGGCGGCCGAACGCAAATTGGCGCAACGCTGTTTGGGCGCTCTTGGGAGTCGCTCTCGTCTGCGCGCTAGTGGTGGGTGCGTCTGGTCGCGCAACGCCTGCCACTCCCGTTCAGCGCGCAGCGGCACTCGACGCCGAGCTTCGATGTCCGAGTTGTGACGACGTGTCGGTCGCGAACTCATCGGCGGCGTCCGCGGTCGCCATCCGGCAGCTAGTTCTCGCCGACACCGAGGCGGGCATGTCCGATTCTTCGATCGTGTCCTACCTGGAAGGCCGTTATCCGGGGATCGCGTTACGGCCGCCTGCGAGTGGGATCGAGGGGCTCGTCTGGTTCGCCCCGCTTGTCGGATTCGTTCTCGCTATCGGTGTTATCGGCGCCGTGTTCTGGCGCAGGCATCGCGTGCGGACCGACGCCGCGCCCGCAGACGACGATCGGAGGATCGTCGCGGACGCGCTCAGATCCGCGCAGAGCCAGGCGCGGTTATGAGCCGTTCGAGCCTCCGCGACGAGCGGAAGGATGTTCTGGAGCGAAGCACCGGGTTGGAGCTCGAGCGCGACTTCTTGCTCAAGTCCCTGCAGGACCTCGAAGCGGAGCACGCTGCCGGAGACGTTTCTGACGACGACTACACGCGCCTTTACGACCGCTACACCGCTCGAGCCGCCGAAGTGCTGCGCGCCATCGGGACCGGTTACGACGATTCCGAAGAAGGTTCAGGCGACGTCGTCGCGAAATCCCTCGAACCGAGCCGGAGACGCGGAGGCTCAAAGAGCCCGCTTCTTGTAGGCGGGATCATCTGTCTTCTCGCTGGCGTCGCCGTCGCACTCGTCGTCTCCGACACGAGCAGGCGCCTGCCGGGCAACACCGCGTCGGGTGGAGTGTCGTTGTCGCCCGGTCAACAAGAACAACGTGAGCTGGCTCAAGCGGCCACGCTCGAGCAACGGGGTCAGTACCCCGAGGCGCTGCAGCTGTATCAACAGGTTCTCTCGCAGGATCCGGGCAACCCCGGTGCTCTTTCTGAAGGTGGCTGGCTCGAGTTCGAGGCAGGAGTCCTAGGTCCCAACCAGAAGAGCATCGAGCAGGGGCAGGCGAACGAGCTGAGTGCGGTGACACTCGATCCGGGACTCGCAAGTGCGCGCGCCTACCTGGGATCCATGTACTTCGTCGAAGGACAGTTTTCGCAAGCGGTCGTCCAGTACACACAGTTTCTTGCGGACCATCCGACGGCGTCCGAGATGAGTCCGTTCCTTCCCGACATCCGAAAGGCATTCTCGAAGACGAAGACGCCGCTTCCATCGATTGCAGCGTCGAAGAGTGCTGCGTCGAAACGCTCCGTGCCGAAGAAGACCTCAGGTCCGTAGCGCCCTCAGCTCGGAGACCGCACGCGTAAAGGCCGGACCGAAGGCTTCGGCGTCGCCTTCTCGAGAGGACCATCCGACCGACAGCCGCAGAGAGCGATCAGCGTCGGCTCCCATCGCCTCGAGCACCGGTGACGGAGCGAGAGATTCGGACGCGCACGACGAACCCGAGTGCACGGCGATGCCGGCGCGGTCGAGGGCGAGCAGAACCGGCTCGGCCTCCACTCCTTCGATACCGAGCGCCACGATGTGAGGGACTCTCTGAGAAGCGTCGCCGAGAACCTTCACCCCGTCGACCGCGGTCGCCTCGTCGATCATCTGCTCCGTGAGGCGCCGGGCGAACGCCTCTTCGCCCGGCAAACGCCCAGGCTCGGAGAGAGCCCCTGCGGCTGCGCCGAACCCGATGGCAGCAGGCAAGTTCTCGAGGCCCGCGCGCCGAGCGCGCTCCTGGCTCCCCCGACCACGAAGGCGGGAAAGCGCAGACCCCTCCGCACGACCAATGCACCGATACCAGGTGGCCCTCCCAGCTTGTGCGCGCTCACCGACACGAGATCGGCACCGAGCTCGTCGAGGTCGAGTTCCACGTGCCCTACCGCGGCTGCCGCGTCGACGTGCACGAGCACACCGTGGGCGCGGCACATCGCGACTACCTCGCGGACCGGTTGAAGCGTGCCGACCTCGTGGTTGGCGGCCTGGCAGTGCACGAGCGCGAGCGGTGTCCCCGCGCCTTGCGCCAAGGTGACGGCGTCCTCGACCGCATCGTGAAGTATCCGGCCGAGACCGTCCACCGGCAACGTGACAACGCGAGCCAGTCGTTCCGACGCCTGTCGAACGCTCGAGTGCTCTACTCCCGCCAAGGCGACGGCCCCGTCCGGGTGCTCCCGTGTAGCGGCCCAGACGGCCGCGTTCACAGACTCGGTGGCGCCGGAAGTGAACACGATCTGCCGCGGCCTCGTTCCCATGAACGTCGCCACCTGCTCGCGGGCTTGCTCGAGCGCGTAGCACGCGCAGCACGGCCCTCCGCATGGACGCGGCCGGGGTCCGCGGCGAATGTTTCCCCTTCCCCCTCGAGCCACGCAACCATGGCGCGTACCACCTCGGGACGCGGCGGAGAAGTGGACGCGTGGTCCAGGTAGTGACGAATCACCTCGAGCCCTCGGGTTCTGTCACCTTGGTGTCACGCAAGCAACTTGGTGTCACGCAGGTAACGCGTGACCGTCTCAGACCAGAGCTGCGCAGGCGTCGTCGCCCCGTGCCCTGCTCGAGAGCACGACCCGTGTTGAATCTTGAACGAGCTCACCGCAAAGGCCGGCGAGAAGCCCGCGAACCATGCCACGGTCCACTGCGCAGATGACAGGGTGCGCTGACGCCGCCTCGCCGAACGGGCATTGCTCGGCGACCACCGCAGTGGCCGACCCTCTGTCCTCCGCGTGGGCAGCAAAGCCTTGGGCGGTCAGAGCGTCAGCCACGGTGTGCATCGCGGCGCGCAAGGAGCGTTGTCCCTCGCCCGGCTCTATGCGCTCGGCAAGTGCGCGGCCGTACTTCTCTCCGACGCGTTCGGCCATTCGCTCGGCCTCGTCGGGTCCGAGCAATGCGAGAGCCTCGCCTAGCAGCGAGACGAGAAGGTCGTCGCGACGGCCGAGCAACTCGACGGTGGGGTCAGAGCTGCCGTCGTCGGCGGCTCTGTAACGCTTAGAAGGCCTTCCCGCTCCGGCCGAAGGAGGCCTTTCGAGTGTGACCTCGAGGTAGCCACCTGCGGCTAACCGATCGAGATGATGCCTGGCGACGTTCGGATGAAGCGAGAAGACCGCCGCCACCTCGGACGCCGTGGTACCTGGCTTCGACCGGACGTGGAGATATATCTCGCGGCGGGTGGGATCCCCGAACGCCGCTGTGACGGCCGCGACCGCGGCAGCGAATCGACGGTCAGAAGGGGCGGACGCTTTGGGGTCGTCCGCGGCAAACGTCTCTGTGTCTTCTGCGCTGCCCCTCGCGGCGCCCGCGCCGGCTACCGCATGCACACCGCTAGTCTACCGGCAGGCGGCCGGACGCCCTGGTCGTGGGGGATATCGGTCCGACTCGCGTCCGTAACTACCTGCTGGAGGAGTCCTTGGCCCCGTCCGAAGCCGACGTCCGTCTAGCCGTTGGCGCCGTCGAGGACCCCGACCTCCGCCGGGGGATCGGCGAGCTCGGAATGATCGGCCGGGTCGAAGCAAACCGGCGTGGGGTAACGGTGGAGATCCTCGTGCCCGCCCAGGGGTGGCCAGGAGCCCACGAGCTCGCCGACCGAGTCGGCGCCGAGCTGAGCGCCCGCGGGCCGGAGGAGCTTGGCCGGATCCCCAGGTGGACCTGCGGTTGATGACGGGCGACGAACGAGCCGAACTTCTCCAGCGTCTTGCGGCCCCGCGCGGAGGTGAACCGCCGATGACGGCGGCGCCCGGCGGCGCGAAGCTCCCGCGCGCTCCGGGCGGTCCACCGGGGCCCCTTGGACATGAGGAGGGCAGGCCGAACCGTTTCATGATCCCCGGGTCGCGTACCCGGGTGATCGGGGTGTCCTCGGGTAAGGGCGGTGTCGGGAAGTCCTCGGTCAGCGTGAACGTGGCGGTCGCGCTCGCGTCGATGGGCCGCGAGGTCGGAGTTCTCGACGCCGACGTGTACGGCTTCTCTGTGCCCGGCATGCTCGGGGTCCAACGTGATCCTGCAGCGATCGACGACCTCCTCGTGCCGCCGGTGGTCCACGGTGTGCGCGTGCTTTCGATGGGCTTCTTCGTCCCCGACGACCAGCCCGTCATCTGGCGGGGCCCGATGCTCCACAAGGCGCTCGAGCAATTCCTCGTCGACGCGTATTGGGGAGAGCCCGACTACCTGATCATCGACATGCCGCCTGGCACCGGCGACGTCGCTCTGTCGCTCGGTCAGTATCTGCCGCGGACAGAGGTTGTCGTCGTCACAACCCCTCAGCTCGCGGCCCAGAGGGTGGCTCAGCGTTCGGCCATCGCGGCGCGCACCTTGAAGCTCCCCGTGCGCGGAGTCATCGAGAACATGTCGTGGTTCACCGGGGACGACGGCAAGCGCTACGAGCTGTTCGGTGCGGGAGGCGGCGAAGCTCTGGCAGCGTCCCTGGGTGTACCGCTGCTGGGCAAAGTCCCGCTCGTCACGCAGATCCGCCAGGCGGGCGACGTTGGTGTCCCGGTGGGTATCTCCGATCCCGAAGGCGAAGCGGCTCGCGCGTTTCGCGACCTGGCGCAGCAGCTGGACTCACTCGGGCCCTCGCGCATCTACAAGAGCGAGCTCGCAGTTCGCTGAGAGACCTCGGCGGGTCTGCCCGGCTCCGATCACCTCCTGCGCCAATCCTCGACACCGCGTGGCAACCGGTCGGTATCCCATCCGAGCTCGGATACGGCGGTAGCCATCGCGAAACGGTCTGTCATCCCTGCCACGTACGCAACAGCAGTTCGCCGTGCTGCCTCGCTGTCTGCGACGACTCCGGACTCGCGCACACCTGGTACTGCGTTGGGGCGATCGGAGAAGTGCTCTACCAAAGCCCGAAGAACCTCGACCACGGCGCTTCCCTGGGCCACAGAGGCAGGACGCAGATAGATCCGTTCATAGTTGATCCGTCTGAAAACTTCGAGCGCCTCAGCCAGGTCGCCGTCCATACACACTCGCCCGGTGACCGCGGTGGCGGCCACGACCCCGTGGATGAACGCACCGAGTTGCCTCGAACGCTCGCCACCGCAGCGCTTCTCTACCTCTAAGGGGAGCATGTCGGGGGTCACTATCCCGGTCGAGCAGGCGTCCTCCCAGTCGTGGCAGACGTATGCGATTCGGTCGGCCCAGCTGACTACCTCGCCCTCGGGGGTCGAAGGAGCAGGCCGCGACCAAGAGTGGTTGCGGATTCCGTCGACTGTCTCGTCGCAGAGGTTCAACCCGGCGAGCGAGACGTCTGCGCCCCATACCGCATGGTCGAAGCCCTCTGGCAAGAAGCACGCGAGCGCGTCCTCGCTCGCGTGACCCGCAGGCCCGTGCCCGCAGTCGTGGCCGAGGGCAATTGCCTCTGCAAGCGTGACGTTCAGGCGAAGCGCACTCGCTATCGAGGTGGCGACCTGGGCAACTTCGAGAGCGTGCGTGAGCCGGGTCCGTTGATGGTCCTCGGGAAAGATGAAGACCTGCGTCTTTCCGGCCAGGCGCCGGAAGGAGGTCGAATGCAGGATCCGGTCGCGGTCCCGCTCGAAGCACGTCCGCCATTCGTCGGGCTCCTCTTCGATCCTTCGACTTCCGGCTCCGTTCGACCTGGTCGCTCCCGGGGCGAGAACGGACTCTTCGAACGCCTCGCGCCGCTCTCGGGTGAGAACGGGCTTGGCATCCCCCGACAGGTCGCCGACCTGCGCCTTCGAGTCCGCGTGGGCAGTTCGCGTTCCTCCGCCGGTGGCGTGGCCTGCCATGGTCGCGGCCCACTGCCTGCTTCTTTCCGACTCGGCCAGAGCCACCTGCTCGAGCCGTCGGCCTTCGCGGGCCTCGGCGGACGCCGATTCGGTGCCCATGGCCAACCTCCTAGCGGGATCTGTCGGGATCGGCATACAACCGGCACCCCCAGACTTCTCCCAAGCTTCCAGTGTGGCCCACCGCTGTATCGTCGTCGGAACATCACCGCGGACCGTTGCTCCGGCTCCATGATTCGAGATTCGAGTGACGACAACCGCGGCAAGGGCCGACCGAAGGAGCGAAAGAGTGGACGTGCGGATTGGGATCGTCCAGACCATGAAGGAGCTCGAGGTCGTGCTGCCCGATGACGCGGACCGCGAGAAGGTGGTCAGCGAGATCGAGTCCACCCTCGGCGATCCCGAAGGAGTGCTCAGGCTCACGGATCGGCGAGGGCGGCTCGTGGTCGTCCGAGTGGATCGCGTCGCTTATGTGGAGGTCGGGGCACCCGAGGCGGATCGCAGGGTGGGTTTCGGGGCACCCTGAGCGCCAAAGGCCCGGTGCGGCCCGATTCTCCGAATGCGGCGAGCGCGCGACTCGCCGGCTCTCCTCGAGCGGCGCCTCGTCTTCGTGACGGGCAAGGGCGGCGTCGGAAAGACGACCGTGGCGGCGGCCCTCGCCCTCTTGGCAGCCGAGCACGGCAAGCGGACCCTCGCTTGCGAGATGGACGCAAAAGGTGATCTCGCCTCGTTCTACGAGACCGGGCCTGCAACGTTTGCGGGCATCGACGTCTTCCCTGGTCTGCGGGTGATGTCGATGGATACAGAGGCATCGCTTCGCGAGTACCTGAAGTTGCAGCTGCGCATCCCCGTGGTGGGCCGCATCGGACCTCTTGCGCGTGCGTTCGACTTCGTGGCGACCGCCGCCCCCGGAGTGCGCGAGATCTTGACGGTCGGAAAGCTCTGCTACGAGGTACGCGAGAACCATTACGACATCGTCGTCGTGGACGCGACCTCCACGGGGCACATCATCGGCCAGCTCGCCGCGCCGCAGGCCATCAATCAGCTGGTGAGGGTCGGGCTCATCCGGCTTCAGACAGATTGGATGCTCGACATCTTGTCGGACCCGGCGCAGACCGGCCTTGTGATCGTCACGACTCCCGAAGAGATGCCGGTGAACGAGACGATGGAGCTCGCAGGCCGAGTTCACACCGAGACCACGGTCGACCTTGCGGCGGTCGTCGTGAATCGTGTCCTCCCCGAGTTGTTCGGCAGGTCAGAAGAGCAGGTGTTCGATGCGCTCTGCACACCTGGACCGGCGGCAGCTCTCGCCCGGCTCGTAGGAGACGACCCCGAGCCTGTGCTCGAGGGGGCGCGGCTCGCGGTTCGCTTGCGGCGAACCCGCGCGTGGCATCTCGATCGGTTGAGGGCGGGGCTCGACGCGACGGTCCCCATGTTGTTGTTGCCAATGCTGTTCACCCGCGGATACGGCATGCGGACCACACGCCAGATCGCGCGGTCGCTGTCCGAGGAGCTCGGATTTTGACGACGCGCCCAGACGCACCCTCCTCCCACGCATCGAGCGGTTCGCTCGACGGTTTGCTCGCCTCGCGCGAGATCGTCGTGGCGTGCGGGCCGGGAGGGGTGGGCAAGACCACGACCGCCGCTGCGGCGGCCGCCATGGCCGCGTGGCGTCACGGGGGCAAGGTCCTCGTCTTGACGATCGATCCGGCACGCCGGCTGGCCGACGCTCTGGGGCTCGAGGGCATAGGAAATCGCGAAACGCGAGTCCCCGACGAGGCGTTCACCCGCGCAGGCGCCCGCCCACGCGGGGAGCTGTGGGCGGCGATGCTCGACACGAAGGAATCGTGGGACGCGCTCATCCGCATGCACGCGCCTGACGAGCGCACACGTGACGAGATCCTGTCGAACCCGCTGTACTCGCAGATCTCGTCGCGTTTCGTCCAGAGCCACGATTACATAGCGATGGAGCGGCTCTACGAGATACACGCCGCGGGCGACTACGACCTGATCGTCGTTGACACGCCGCCGACGAGAAACGCCCTCGACTTCTTGGACGCTCCCGAGCGAATGGCCGAATTCTTCTCGAGCAGACTGCTGAGATGGCTCATCGTCCCTTACCGCTCGCGTCTCGTGAACATCGCCTCGCGGCCCTTCTACCAGATCGCAGACCGAATCCTTGGCACCCAATTCCTCGGGGACATATCGCAGTTCTTCATCCTGTTCCAGACCATGTACGACGGGTTCATCGAGCGCGCACAGTCGGTCGGCAGGCTTCTCGCCGACAGGCGGACCACCTTCATCGTCGTCGCGACGTTGGAAGCCGCACCGCTGCGCGAGGCTCAGGTGTTCGTGAAGGAGCTCGGACGGCGCGATCTTCACGTCGGTGCCGTCGTGCTCAACAAGGTTCTGCCCGAGTACCTGCGCGACCCGACTGGTCGGCTCGTCGCGGAAAGTTTGAAAGACGGCGCCGACGCGATCGCCGAGAAGCTCGCGGAGGACCCGAGCATGAAAGGAGTCGAAGTCGCGACTCTGGCCCGGGTGCTAGTCGAGGTGGGCTCCAGCTACCTCGACTACAACGTGGTCGCACAGCGCGAAGCCGAACAGCGCGCAGAGATGGCGAACGTACCCGACGTACTCGTGAGCGTGCCTTTCTTCGACACCGATGTCTACGACATGGGAGGCCTCTTGCGTCTCGGCGAGAAGCTCTGGAGTTGACCGTGCTCGACTACCACCTCCACCTCTGGCCCCACGGCCGAGCGCGACACCGCCCCAACTGTCGAGCAGGTGGCGGAGTACTGCGAACTGGCGGGACGAGCAGGGGTGTCTGAGATAGCTCTCACCGAGCACCTCTTCCGGTTCGTACAGGCGGACCGCCTGTTGCGCGGGTTCTGGGACGACGAGCCCGACGCGGCGCTGCGCGCGTCGATGGTTTCGTACTGGGAAGATCATGCAAGAGCCGACCTCGACGCGTACGTCGATTGCGTGCTCGAAGCAAAGGCGCAGGGCCTTCCCGTCGTACTCGGCCTCGAGGTGGACTACTACAGGGGCAGGATGGACGACGTGCAGCGGCTATTGGCCGGGTACCCGTTCGACGTGCTTCTCGGGTCGGTCCACTGGATCGGCGTGTGGCGGTTCGACGACTTGAGTGACGACGTGTCGATGCAAGAGTGGTCGGCGCGCGACGTGGACAAGGCGTGGGACGACTACGCGCTTTCGATCGAGGAGCTTGCGGCGTCGGGTGTCTGCGACGTGCTCGCGCATCCCGATCTGATAAAGGTCGCAGGCTTCAAGTCAGGCGCGCCCGAGGAGTGCTTCGACCGGTTGGCAGAAGCCGCGGCGATATCCGGGATGGCGGCCGAATGCTCGTCGGCGGGGCTGAGAAAGCCTGTGGGCGAGGTCTACCCGGCGCCGCCGCTGTTGGAACGCTTCGCAGCAGCAGGTGTTCCCTTCACGACGGCGTCGGACGCCCACCGCGCAGATCACGTCGCTGACCGCTCCTCTGAGCTGTTCGAGTTGTTGGCCGCTTCGGGGATCACGTCGCTCCAGGCCTACTCGAAAAGGCGTCCGGTGAGCGTGCCGCTAGCGGTGCCAGACGAGCACACGCGCGATCGCGAAGCGGTGCAGCCATCGACGGGCCAAGCCGACAGGTGAGCGTTCCCGAGGATCTCGAGGTCGGGCCGGCGGAGGTCGACCCCGATTGCCGCGACCACGTGCTGCGACTTCTCGGGACGTGGGCGGTGCTGTCGGACCTGTCGTTTTCCGACCTGTTGCTCGTCACGCCTCAGAACGTCCCGGGCGGCACCGTCCTCGAGGTCATCGGGCAGGTGCGACCGGCGACGAGCGCCACTTTGGTTCGCTCCGACCTGGTGGGCGAGGCGCTCCGACTCCGCGAGTGGCCAGCGGTGGCACAAGCCCTCGCGAACGGGGAGATCGAGTGGGGGCTGGCGAGCCTGGCTGCGTTCAACCCGACTCCCCTCCAATCTTCGAGCGAGTACGAGACAGGGCAGCTGCCTGCGGTCGCCGAAGAGGCGAGGCTCGAATGCGTCCCGGTTCGCTGCGGCGTCACGGTCGCCGCCGTTCTCGTGCGCGTGTCTACGATCGAGCAGCGCCGGCGTCCGGGAAGGCTCGAGCGGACCTATCACCAGCTCTACCAACGTCTCGCCGCGATGGTGGCAGACGGCTCGTACCCCTTCTCCGGTGAGGAGACACCGACGGAGGACGCGCCTCGAGTCGGCGACGGGCTGGTGGTGGTAGAGACCGACGGGTCGATCAGGTTCGCGTCACCCAACGCCATGAGCGCTCTGCACCGCATGGGTGTCAACACGACGGTCGACAACCACACACTGTCGGAGCTCGGTGTCGAAGAAGGAGCCGTTGCGCGCGCCCTTGCAACCGGCCGACCCGTCATCGAAGAGATCGAGCGAAGGCCCGACGTCATCGTCTTGGTCCACTGCATCCCGTTGCTCGACGGTTCGAGCGTCACCGGTGGGATGGTTCTTCTCAGGGATGTGACCGACCTACGGCGCCTGGACCGCCTGCTGCTCACAAAAGACGCGGCGATCCGTGAGGTTCACCACAGGGTCAAGAACAATCTGCAGACCATCTCGTCTCTCCTGCGGCTGCAGGCACGGCGTCTTGAACCGGGTGAGGCGCAGGAGGCGTTGAAGGAGGCCGAGCGCCGCGTCCGATCGATCGCTGTCGTGCACGAAGTGCTCTCGCGCGATCCGGGCGAGGAGGTGCCGTTCGCCGACATTGTGGGGGCTCTCGTCCGGATGGCCGAGGACTCCGTCGTTGGTCCCGGCGAGATCGAAATCCAAGTCACGGGGGATCTCGGAGAGGTGAGCGCGGGCGTCGCGACGCCACTCGCGGTCGTGATCGCCGAGCTGATTCAAAACGCACTCGAACATGGTTTTCGCAGCAACTACACCGAAGGCGACATGCCCGTCGGTCAGGCGCGCGCGAACGATCTGCCGGGCCACGTCGATCTCGTCCTCGAGAACGACGGCTCGTCGTTCCACATACAGGTGCGCGACGACGGAGTCGGACTGCCGCCTGGATTCGACGTCGGCGAGACGAACACACTCGGGCTCTCGATCGTGCGCGACCTGGTGCAGAGCCAGCTGGGTGGGACGATCGACATGAGCAGCCGCGGAGGGACCGTGGTGGACATCACCATTGTTCGAGATCCGGCTACCGCCGATCACGCATGGTGACGAACTCGAGTTAACCCGAGCGTCGGAAGATCAGCCGAAGCTCTGGCTCTGCTGATCGCCCATTGCCCTGACGACAGGGGGTGCGTCGATCTCGTCGGCGTCGCCGATGGCCCCCGACATGATCGACGGCTCGGAACCTGCTGTGTGAATGCGGTTCGTGTTCCCGTCTCGTGCAGCAGCACCATCGTCGTGTGAGAGCCGGTACCCGACGCCGCGCACGGTCTGAAGCCAGCGAGGGGAAGCCGGATCAGTCTCGAGCTTGAGGCGAAGACGACGTACGTGCTCAGTCACAGTTGCAGGGTCCTGCCAGTCCTGAGTCGAGCCCCACACGTGTTCGAGGAGCTCCTCGCGGCTGTAGACCTGCTCAGGTGACGCGGCGAGGAATGCGAGCAAGTCGAACTCCTTCGGCGTCAGGTCGAGCAGCTCACCGTCGAGCTCTACGCGGTGCATCGTGCGGTCTACGACGAGTCGGCCGAGCTCGACGCGGCCCGTCGCGGCCGCGACCTGACCGCGGCGGAGCACTGCGCGGATGCGTGCCTCCAATTCGTGGAGCGAGCACGGCTTGACGACGTAGTCGTCGGCTCCGAGGTCAAGGACCCGGACGCGTTCGCCCTCCTCACCGCGCCCTGTCAGGACGATGACGGGCATGCCGCCATTGCGCCGCAGTCGCGCGAGCACGTCTTCACCAGCAAGGCCCGGCAGACCCAGGTCCAGTACGACGATGTCGTAGTGACCCATAGAAGCCTCGCGCAACGCGCTCGGTCCGTCTGTGGCCTCGCCGACCTTGTATCCGAACCGGCGAAGGAATTGGCTCGTCGCCGAGCGGCTCATGTCGTCGTCCTCAGCGAGCAGGACGGCGTTCCCCTCCATTGTCACTCGAACCACCTCCCTCGGGTGATCTTGATTGCAGTGCTCTTGCCATTAGATGACCTAGATGACCTCACGCGGTGTGCTCCTGTCCCTGTTCCTCCCCAGCCGCCCATGGCAGCTTGGGCAAGACCTGCTCTACGAAGAGATCTACGAGCCGCGCGTCGAAGAACTTGCCACGCTGCACGATGAGCTCCTCGATTGCCTGATCGACCGTCCAGGCGGGTTTGTAAGGGCGTTCGTGCGTGAGAGCGTCGAAGACGTCGCACACCGTCACGATACGGCCCTCGAGCGGGATGGCGTCACCACGTAGCCCGTTCGGGTATCCCCCCCCGTTCCAACGCTCGTGGTGGGTCTCGGCTATGACCCTTGCCACTCGCAATATTTCTGAGTCGGTCTCACCGATCAGGCGAGCGCCGATCCCAGGATGTTCTCGTACTATCTCGAATTCTTCGGGTGTCAGCTTGCCCGGCTTTAGAAGGACGTTGTCCGGGATGCCTACCTTGCCGAGATCGTGCAGGGGCGCGGCGTGCTCGATCAACTCGGCTCGGTCGAGCGACTCGCCGGCAAACAGCGCGAGCTTTCCTGCGCTCAACCCGACGCGGTTGGTGTGTTCCTGGGTCTCGTCGTCCCTGAACTCGCTGACCAGGTAGAGGCGCTGCAGTGTCTCTGACTGCGCTCGTTCGAGAGCACTGGTCCGGGACGTCACAAGCCTGTCGAGCTCCTGCGTGTGCTCCTCGAGGCGCAGGTGAAGCCGGCGTGCTTCGAGATAGTTGAGGACTCGCAGGCCGACCTCGGTCGTGTCGAGGGGCTTCGTGAGGAAGTCGGTGGCCCCCGCTCCGAGGGCGTCGTGGCGGGCTTTCGGGGTCGCATCCGCAGAAAGCACGAGGGCCGGTAGGAATTCGCCCTCGCGGCGCAACTCGCGGATCATCTGCAGAAGAGCGATTCCGTCGACGTGGGGCATGTGCAGGTCGAGCAGGATGATGTCGGGTTGCTGCTCCAAGAAGACCTGCCTGAACTGGCGGGGATCTGTGACCGAGCGCACCTTGGTGAAGCCGTTGCGATCGAGGATCGACTCGATGAGCGCGACGTTCGCGGGCTCGTCGTCCACGACGAGCACCTCGGCTCCACGAAGCAGTCCTTCCTCGAGGTTCAAAGCGCCGGCCCCCCGAGCGTCTTGGCGCGCGCCGGAGAAACAGGATCTCCGGCATTCGCAGGCACGACCACCATCTCGGCGGTAGGCGCGCTTACATGCCTTGCCACCGCCGAAGTGGCGACCGCACTTACTTCCACAACAGACCGTATCGGCACCGCTCGGGTCACCCTTGATCGGGAGCGTTGCACCAGGCACTCATTCTGCTGGTGCCGGCACGCGGTACCGGTCACGCTAGGTCGTAGGCGCCCGGCTGTCGACGATCCTGGGCAGGAGTCGACGATGCTGCAGGAACGGAGCAGAGTGGCTCCAGGGAGCTGGAGCGGGGAGTTGAAGAGAGGAGGGTTGACGGGGGGGCGTTGATTCAGAGACGATCAGCTGGCGCGCCGTCTGGCGGCGAGCCAGGCCTTGCGGAGCTTGCGACGCTCTTCTTCCGAGGTACCACCCCAGATGCCCGACTCCTGGTTGGTGGCGAGGGCGAACTCCAAACAGGGCTCGAGCGCCTCGCATGACAGACAGACACGCTTCGCCGCATCGATCTGCTCGATGGCGGGGCCTGTGGTTCCTATCGGAAAGAAGAGGTCGGGCTCGGTGTTTCGGCACGCGGCGACCTTGCGCCAGTCGTCTTCGTCCCACTCGACCGAGCGGTTCCACATCAAGGCCACGGTGTGCCTCCTCCAGGTACCGTGTTGACGCATTCCGTGCGCCATTGTGATCCGTTTCACATGACTTGCCACGTGCAATCTTCGCGAGGCTTGTAAGGGAAACGAGCACATGTGAACCTAGTCGCAAGCGTGGCCTTCCGCAAGCACGAAACGTGGTACTCCGAGATAGAGAGCATCGATAAGCATCGGGAGACAATGAGATGTGTCTAGGGCAGGTAGGCGTCCTCTTGACGAGGTCGGCTCCGTAGCCACGGCGAGTGACTCGGATGTCCCGCCCGGATGGTGGTCGGGCTGGAGCTGTGTTGAACTGCAGTCACGGCGGAAAGAGAGAGCGGCAATGCGAAAGGGCCTCATCGTGCTGGCCGGCATGGCTCTCGGATTCATCGCGATGTCGGGCACCGCGTCCGCGACGGCGCCCAACGCGGTGAAGAATGGTTCGTTCGAGGAACCGGTTGTCGGCTCCGGCACCTTCTTACTGTTCAGCACCGGTCAGACCTTCGATCAGTGGAAGGTAATCGGCGCGTCAGGAAACGTCGCAGTTGTGAGCGGCAAGTTCACACAGGGCGGTTTCAGCTTCCCTGCGAAATCGGGAAATCAGTGGCTCGACCTAACGGGTGAGTCCAATACCGCAACAGGAGTAACCCAAACTGTCCCGACTGGTTCTGGAACGACCTACTCCCTCACGTTCTCGGTGGGAAACGTCTATGACCCGACCGGCATCTTCGGCACGACGAGCTCTGTGGATGTGTTGGTGGACGGGACTCGGGTTCTGAAAGCAACCAACTCGCAACGGAGCACGACCCAGGTGTGGCAGGAGTTCGAGACTCATTTCACCGCAAAATCAAAAACGACTGACATCGCATTTATCAACGCCGATCCGTCTAGCGATACGAGCAACGGTCTCGACGCGATCAACCTCGAGGCAGTTCCCGTCGCGCAGACGTCCGACCCTGCTTCCTACGTGCCGACACCCACACAGATCTCGTGGAGTGTGCACACCGTTGCGGAGAGCTGGTTCTGGGTCGCTCTCTTGATGGTTCTTTTGGGGGCGGCCAGCACACTGTTCAACTCGACGCTCGATGCCAACTTTGCCGAGATACAGGGTTGGTTCGCCCCTGTTCGCCGCCGGATCTCACGCAAGGCTGCTGCTCGCGAGCGTGGCGAGCCCGTGTCGTGGGAAGGATGGAGAGGCCTCTCGATCTACGTGCTGCTCGCGGGGCTCGTATACACCCTGCGCTCTCCGTCACTGGTCACGTTCGCCGACTTTGCCATCGGTATTGGTGCAGGTTCGCTGGTGGCAACGGAAATTACCCGGCGACGAATGGCCAAGCGTCTCGGCAAGGTTGGTCATCCCATCGCTCTGCCTTTCACGCTGCTCATCGCTGGGGCTTTCATGTTGATCTCTGCAATAGCTTCTGCCCGCCCCGGGTACGTGTTCGGGATCATCATCGGTGTGACGTTCGTCCCCGCCCTCGAGGAGTCCGAAACGGGTGCCTACTCCGCGCTCGAGGCAGTGTTCGTTCTCGGGATCGGTCTGGTGGCCTGGTTTCTACGCTGGCCCCTCTCGTACGGTCTCAGCACACATCCGGACACGATCCATCGTTTCGTGGCTGACCTTCTGGCAGTGATCGTCGTGAGCTGCGTGTGCGCGGTCGCCTTCGGCATGGCCCCTTTGCGTTTTCTGCCGGGGGAGAAGGTCCACGCGTGGCACCAGGTGGCGTGGGCAGCTCTGTGGGCACTTGGCCTCTTTGCTCTCTTGCAAATCCTCGAGAGCGGCTACGGCTATGCCTCCGCAGCCGATGAGCGCACCCCGACCCTGGTGTTCGGGATAGTCCTGCTCGCCTTCTCCATCGCATTCTGGGCCTACTTCCGTCGAAAGGGCGGCGAGCTCAAGCCGACCGGTCCGAACGCGCAGGAGTCCGAGCCTGTCGCAAACAGTCCGAAGGATGCGCCAGAGCCAGGCGGCGAAGATGGGCAGTGATCACACTGGACTGCGGACCGCTGAGGGTGGTGTCTCGGTCATCGCACACCGGGGAGGTCACGGAGAGTGGCGGGAGAACACTCTCGAGGCCTTCGCAGGGGCGCGGTCGAAGGGCGCGGACGGCATCGAGCTCGACGTCCGGCTCACGTCGGACGGCGCTCTCGTGGTTCATCACGATGCGGCGCTCGAGACCGGGGGCCTGATCGCTGATCTGTCGAGGTGGGAGCTGCCAGATTGGGTCCCGGACCTGGCGAGCGCGGTCGCCGCGTGCGTGGGAATGCTCCTGGACGTGGAGATAAAGCTTGATCCGCCCGAGCTCGGGAAACGGCTCGACGCCGGAAAGAGCAGGGCGATCGGCACGGCTCTGGCCGAGTCGCTCGGCCGAGCTGGCGGGTCGATAGTCGTGTCCTCGTTCTGGCCCGACGCTCTGACCGCGTTCAGCGAGGCCGCCGCAGGGTTCGCCACCGGCCTGTTGGTTCGCCCTTCCGACGATCCCGAAAAAGCCCTCACCACCGCCTCGAACCTGGGTTGCGCAGCGCTCCACCCCTTCTATCCGTCGGTGGACCGATCGCTCGTCGACCGTTGTCACGAGTCGGGCCTGCAAGTCGGAACGTGGACAGTCAACAGCGCCGAGGACGTCAGATCAGTTGTCGCCGCAGGCGCGGACGCGGTGATCACCGACGAGGTGGCCGTGGCGCTCGCAGCGGTCGGTCGGGAACGCTGAAGTCCTGCCCGCTGGTGCGGGGACTTGAGGTCGGATTGGTCCGCGGCCTGCGAATTCAGGAACAATCTGTGGCATGAACGTCGTCGTTTGCACGAAGCAGATCCCCGACCCGGCCGCCCCGCAGCAGATAGATCCCGCCACTAAGAACCTCATCAGGTCCGGGAAGCTGATACTCGACGATTCCGACGCTTACGGAGTCGAGATGGGATTACAGCTCGCTGATGCGGCCGGGGGAGGCGAGGTGACACTCGTCTCGGTCGCACCTGGTGGCGAGACGTCCGGCCTGCGGACCGCCCTCGCCATGGGAGCGGCAAAGGCCATTCTCGTAAGCGACGAGGCTCTGGCGGGTTCGGACGCCCTTTCCACTGCGAAGGTGCTCGCCAAGGCCATCGCACGAGCCGAGCCCGACCTCGTTCTTGCTGCTACCGAATCGACCGACGGATACACCGGTACCACCCCGGTCCAGTTGGCCGAGCTGCTCGGTATGCCCTCCATCACCTTTGCCAAACACGTGGAGGTGGCTGACGGCACGGTAAAGGTCCAGCGCCAGACGGAGGCGGGCTACGACGAGGTCGAGGCCCCCTTGCCGGCGTTGGTGACGGTGACCGCCGGCGTCGTCGAGCCTCGCTACCCGTCGTTCAAAGGGATCATGGCGGCCAAGAACAAGCCGATCGAGAAGCTGACCGTTGCAGACCTCGGTCTCGACGCATCTGAGGTCGGAGCGCAAGGCGCGCGCCAACAGGTCATCGACGTCTCGGACGCAGAGGCCCGCAACGCGGGCGAGATAGTCGTCGACGAAGGCGACGGCGCAGATCGCATTGTTGCGTTCCTCGAACGCCTGAAGGTCGTCTGAACCCGAGTCAGGAGCTGACTAGCACGATGTCCATCGAAAAAGTCTGGGTGCTCGCAGAAGTTGCCGACGGCAGCCCCGTCACATCCAGCCTCGAGCTTTTGACCGCGGCCCGAGCGTTAGGGAACGTCACTGAAGCCGTGACGTGGGGCCCTTCTGGCGCGTATGTTGCGCCGACCCTCGGGGAATACGGCGCAGTCACCGTTTACGACGTAGGCGACATCGGCGACGGCCTTCCGGGTCCTGCCGTCGCGGGCGCTATCGCTGCACTCGTCGACGGCGGAAACAGGCCCGATGCCCTGCTCGTTCCGGCGACCTATGACGGGCGCGACATAGCTGGTCGCCTGTCGGCTCGTCTCGACCTGCCCGTCATAACGAACGTTGTCGGGCTCACAGTCGACGGAGACGATCTTCGCTCCGAACATGCGATCTTCGGGGGTTCACAGGTCGCCACGGCGCATTTCACGTCGGGACACCCTTGGATCTTCGTCGTGCGTGCCAAGTCCTTCTCCGCCGAGGCGGGGGGAGCCACGACTCCGCAGGTCGTGCCCGCTCCCGCACCCGAGCTCGGCGCGACCGGGAGCGCCAAGGTTCTCGGACGACACGTCGAGGAGCGCATCGGTCCCAAGCTGGACGAGGCGGACGTCGTAGTTTCCGGCGGGCGGGGGCTCGGGTCGGCCGAGAACTACGCAATGATCGAGGAGCTGGCAAAGCTTCTTGGAGGCGCTGCCGGTGCGAGCCGGGCCATCGTCGACGCGGGATGGGTGCCGTACTCACACCAGGTCGGACAGACCGGAAAGACGGTCAAGCCGACCGTGTACCTGGCTTGCGGGATCTCGGGCGCTACGCAGCACATGGTGGGTATGAAGGGCTCGAAGAACATCGTCGCGGTGAACAAAGACCAGGATGCCCCGATCTTCTCGATCGCCGACCTCGGAATCGTGGGCGACGTTCACAAGGTGCTACCCAAGCTCATCGAATTGCTGAAGAACCGCTAACCCCTGCGAGACGCTGCGAGGCGCAACGAGACGCGTCCAGACTCTCCCGGAGGCGCAAGTTTTGACCCGCAGATGTTCTCGAGCACACGTTCGAGTACGGGCGCATGCACTGGAACGAAAAGGTCGAAACAGCTAACGCAGGTCCGTAAGAACACGCTCGCAGCGCGGTACCATCGCCCGTCACCTGACGATGGTGGTCTGCCACTGTTCGCGGGTGAGCCGAGGTCAAATGCTGTTCCCGACCACCGACTTCGCCATCTTCTTCGCCGTGGTATTCACGGTGAACTGGCTTCTCAACCCGTACCCGCGATCGTGGAAGCTGTTCATGATCGCGGCCAGCTTCGTGTTCTACAGCTGGTGGGACTGGCACTACGTCCTCTTATTGGCCGCATCGACGATCATCGCCTGCGTCGGGGCCCTCACCATCGTCCGCTTCGAGGGCCAAGCCAGGCGAACTGCACTCGTAGTGACTCTCGCCGGTCTGCTGGGTCTACTGGGTTGGTTCAAGTACTACACGTTCTTGGCGATCAATCTCGACAACCTCACCCAGCACTTGTTCGCCGCGAAGTCCTGCCGCTCAAACAGGTCTTGTTGCCGGTGGGGATCTCGTTCTTCACCTTCATGGCGATCAGCTATGTAATCGACGTCTACCGAGGCGAGTCCGCCCGCCCGGCCCGTCGACCTGGCCGTATACCTTTCGTTCTTCCCGCACCTGGTCGCCGGCCCGATCGTGAGGGGCGAGGAGCTCCTCCCCCAGATCCGCCACAAGCGCGACCCGAAGCACATCGACTTCGGGCGGGCGTCGTGGCTGATCGCGGCCGGGCTCTTCAAGAAGATGGTCATCTCGGCTTACATCTCGTCGTCGATCGTCGACCCGGTCTTCGGTTCTCCTCACACCCACTCGAACATCGAGATCCTCTTCGCGATCTACGGGTACGCGATCCAGATCTACGCAGATTTCAGCGGATACACCGACATTGCGATCGGGATAGCCCTGCTCCTCGGCTTCCGGTTCCCTCAGAACTTCGACGCGCCTTATACAGCCCGGTCCCTCCAGGATTTCTGGCGCCGATGGCACATGACGCTGTCGAGATGGCTGCGCGACTACCTGTACATACCTCTCGGGGGGAACAAGGGCTCAGAAGTGCGTATCGCCGGAACATCATGATCACGATGATCCTCGGCGGTCTCTGGCACGGGGCCGGGCTGGACCTTCGTCACCTGGGGCGCGTATCACGGGGCGGGCCAGGTGGTGGGCCGCTGAAGCGCAAAAGGAGGCGGTGCACGGCGTGGTGCCAGATCCGCAGGACGTCCGAATAGTCGCGAACACATCGCAACATTCAACCTGGTGTGCCTCGGGTGGATCTTCTTCAGTGCGACCAGCATGAGCGTCGCCTTCACCATGATAGGGAGGCTCTTTACCGCCTGGGGAGCGGCACCCCTGGTGACGCCTCTCGTGGTGATCACGATCGCTGCCGGCATCGCCAGCCAGTACATGTCGGGCGACATCGTCGGTCGCCTGCAGTCGGCCTTCTCGCGCCAAACCCCGGTGGTCCAGGGCGCAATACTTGGGGCGATTCTTCTCGGTATCACCACACTCGCTCCGGAGGGCGTGCAACCTTTCATCTACTTCCGATTCTGAGAACATCCGGTCCCGATCGTGCGGGCCGGAAGGATTCCAAAGCGAGGAGAGCGCCGGCAGCTGGAGGCCACCTGACATTGACAGGCCCTTTCTCTGCCCTCCGTCGCCGCAAGTTCGGGGCTCCCAGGGCCTCGACCGCGAGCGGGTTCGATCCGGCAAGAGGGTGTCAATGGTGAGCGTGCTGCCGCTTCACGTTCAGTCAGGCGAACCGTCGGTAGTGGGCGTGCTGCCGGCGGCAATGTCGAAGCCATAAGAGGGGCGGCCGCCGGAAGATCCGGAGTCGTGCGGCGCCCGCCCGCTGATCGTCAGTCGTCCGTCACGTCGGTATCGGTTCTCACCGAGTTCCCCATTCGGCGTGGCCCGGACACTCAGAACTCGGGTGCGGCCGGAGGTGCCGGTGAGGCGGATGCCGGTCGTGCCGATGGCGCCCGATCAGGAGGCGGCCCACGGGGGATCGCGAGCAACTGGAAAAAGGCCCTTGCGGCGGGAGTTCTGTGCTTCGTCGTTTGGACGGTCCTTGATGCGCCGACTCTCATGAACTCAGCAGAGGGCTCACCTCTGGGAGCCCGGAGGACTCTCGCGATGGACGTCTTGAGGCCGATCGCCTGGGTGAGCCGCGAGACGGGCTTGTCGCACATAGTCGGGGCAGCCGACCGCATCCTCGGAAGGGGTGGCTCGGGCGCGGTGCAGATCTCGTCGGGCCCGACGACCAAGGTGACCGGGCCACCCGCGACCGTGCCTCAAACGACCGTCGTCACCACAAAGACCGGCCGGCACGTCACGAGGGCGGTCCTGCTCGCCGACGGGTGGGCGCCGTTTCCGAAGTTCTCTGCTGCCGCACCTTTCCGCGTACTCATACTCGGGGACTCGGTCGGCACAGATCTCGGGCAGTTCGCGCTCGTCGACCAACTCGGGAGTACCGGGGTGGTGTCTGCGACACTCGACGGACACATCTCCACCGGGCTGACGAGACCCGACTATTTCAACTGGCCGGCCGAGCTCGAGAACGACCTGGCCCACTTCCACCCCCAGCTCACCATCATCTGCATAGGTGCGAACGACGGGCAGAACACGATCGTGAACGGTCAGGTGCTGGTCTACGGCACCCAGGCCTGGGACAACATGTACTCCTCGCGAATCGGGGCCTTCATCGCAGAGGCGACCTCGGCGGGATCCCGCGTTTTCTGGGTCGGGATGCCCCCGATGGCCGGCTCCCAGTTGAACGCCCAAATGCAGCACCTCGACTACCTGTATGCCACTCAGGTGAGCCGGCACAAAGGCGCCACCTACCTTTCGTCCGTGCCCTCGCTCGGTGGTGCCGGAGGGGCGTACACGGCGTTCAAGACTGTGAACGGCTCCAACGCTCAAATAAGGACAGACGACGGGATCCATCTACAGGCGGCAGGCGCCCAAGTGCTCGGACAGGCAGTGATCTCCGACATGGACGTCGTTTACCGCCTCCACCTGCATCCCTGAGCCCCTCTCACCACTACCCCAACCCATTACGAGGCGTCATGGACAGCTCGGAGAAGCTCGTTATCTGGGTGCTTCGGCACGCGAAGGCCGCCGCGGACGGTCCGGCCGGAGACGTCAGTCGCCCATTGACCAAAAGGGGAAGGCGCCAAGCCGAGGCGGTCGCTGAGCACCTTCAGGCTCTCGAAGATAAAGACGTCCTGCCCTCACTTGTTCTTTGCTCCCCGGCTATAAGAGCAAGACAAACCGCAGAGCTGGTCATGCCTGCCATGCCGGAGGCTCGCCTGCAGTTCGAAAAGGACCTCTACGACGACGACGCCGCTGGAGTGGTCGAGTGGATCAGGCAGCTCGACCCAGAAGAATCACGGCTCATGGTCGTCGGTCACAACCCGACCCTCCTGGAGCTCTGCGTGATGTTGGCGGACCCCGTTTACGTGGAAGAGCTCGAGTCGGCGGGCCTCCCGACTGCAGGACTTGTGAGGCTCGATGAACCGATAGCTAAGGACGCAGGCCAGTGGAGAGATCTGATCCCCGGTGTCGCCCGGGTGGGTCATCGATTCAGACCGTGAATGTCCGAGGGAGCGATTTTTGGCCGGAGGACAAGGACCGACCTCGTCGGCAAAAATTCCGTTTTAAGAAACGCGAGTGTTTACTTGGCTGCGAAATATGTCAGCCGATTCGGACTGAGAGAAAGCAATCGTCACACGAGCGGCCACGGGTAACGCGGACCCCCCGGCGGCGCCTCCGGCAGCTTGCCTCGCTCGAGCAGTCGAGTTGCACGCTTTTTCAGAGCCGCGAGCTCGGCGCCATCAAGGAACTCATCGAGCGACGGCGGCGTCCCTTCCTCTGTCAGCCTCGTGAGCGCGTCGACGGCGCTTTTCGGCAGCGGATCACCGGCGAACTCCCACATCACGGTTCTCAATTTCGGCTCGCTGTGGAAGCACAACCCGTGATCGATCGCCCAGATCGTCCCGTCCTCACCAAGCAAGCAGTGACCGCTCTTGCGGTCCGCATTGTTGACGACGACGTCGAAGGCGCAGATCGAGCGCAGCCTGTCGTGGTGGGAGCCGTCATCGAGAAGTGTGAAGTAGTGCTGTTCGAAGTCAGCGGGGACGAACCTCTGTAAACAGCCCTCCCCGAGAGGGCCGTCGGTGCGGGCGATCGTCTCGGGGACCAGGTCCCAGCCCGTCGCGTCCGACACCAAGTAGGCCGCAACTTCGCGTCGCCACAGGTTGTCGCCGAAGTCCCAGAGTGGCCGCTCGCCGCGGCCAGGCTTGTAGATCGCCGGGAGCTCGGCGTCGTCGATCGTGCAGTTGGCCAGATAGGTCCGATTCGAGCTCCACGGCATCCGGCCGAGAATCTCGACTTCCCCGCAGGCCAGCAGCGTCAGGTGATCGGGGGCCGGTGGCCGTTTGTCCGTGGGCATTCGTGACCAGCTGGGTCGAGAGGGAGCCCGCACATCGGGCACGGCGGTCTGCCCGCCTCGACTAGACCTGTTGCGCGGATTGCGAAAGCGGCTGCCTGCGCGCGCGTGACTGCGCACCTGGCGACGTCCCCGTCCTCTCCCTCTGCGACGAGCTCCTCGGCTACAAGGACGATGCGGTCGTTGTCCTCGTCGTATGAGACCCCGAGAGTGCCGACTACCCATCGGGGTTCTTCGACGTCTTCTAGATCCATGTCGTCGGGGACCTCTTCCGGACGCGGGAGGTCACCTAGGAGCCGGACCAGGTATTCAGCGAGAACTGCGACCTGTTGTTTCTCTACCTTCACTGTCAGCGTGACCGGCCCGCTCCGGCACTGGAGCAGAAAGATCCGGCGACCCACCGGCCCGACGGTTCCGACGGTGAAACGGTCCAGGTCACCTAAGTCGAACGTTTCGCTCATGATCGGCTCAATCTCACGACACGACCAGGTCCGACAGGCTCGTTGTCGTGTTCACACACAGAACGTGCGCGGTGGCCGGTCCCCTCACGAGCGCGGTCACACTGCATGGAGAGACTACGAACCGCTGGAAGAGGTCAAGGGGAACTCCCGCAACCGCGGCTATCGCCGCCTTGATCGGGTCGGCGTGCGAGAACGCAACAAAAGTCTGACCGAGGTGTGCGTTCGCGAGACGGTCAAGCGTGGACGTGATCCGGTGCTGCATCGTCGAAAAGGACTCGCCGTCGGGAAACTGAAAGGTGCTCGGCAGCCACTGAACGGTGCGCCACTCGGAAAGACGCCGAAGGTTCTTGAGCTCGGCGCCGGTCCACGCGCCGAAGTCGCATTCGAGAAGTCCGGGATCTACCTGCACAGGTAGGCCCAGCAGATCCGAAAGCGGTTGGGCTGTCTCCATCGCCCGCTCGAGCGGCGAGCTGTAAATGGCGACAGGCGAGCGCTTGATCGCAGCGATCCTCTCGGCGGTGGATTGTGCCTGCTTGCGTCCTTCGTCCGAGAGATGCAGCCCGGGCGCCCTGCCCGGGAGGACCTTGCCGGTGGTGGGCGTGCTTCCGTGGCGAACCATGAGCGCGACCGCTGAAGTCGGTTGTCTTTTGGGAGGCACCCTTTGCATCGTACGCTGCCGAGGGTGGCGGACCCACCCACTGACAAGGCTATGGCGGCGCTCACGAACGAGATCGTGTCGTGCCGGCGCTGCGATCGGCTCGTTGCCTGGCGCGAGGAGGTGGCGTCCGCTCCGCGTGCGGCATACGCAGGTCAGGAGTACTGGGGTCGTCCGGTACCGGGCTTCGGCGACCCGAAAGCGTGGCTCTGCGTGGTAGGACTCGCGCCCGCCGCTCACGGCGGTAACCGCACCGGGCGAGTATTCACGGGGGACCGTTCCGGTGACTGGCTCTTCGCAGCTTTGTGGCGAGCAGGACTTGCCAATCAGCCGCACAGCGTCGCTCGCACGGACGGGCTGCACCTTTCCGGAGCGTATGTCACTGCCGCCGTCAGGTGCGCGCCTCCACAGAACCGCCCGACCCCCGAGGAGTTCCGAACTTGCCTCGGATTCTTGCGGAGCGAGCTCGAATTCCTTGAAGACGTCCGTGTCGTGCTCGCACTCGGGGATCTTGCTTACCGCACGGTGAGCGGGCTCTACGACGTCCGGCCGCGACCGAAGTTCGGGCACGGCGTCTACGTCCGCCGCGCAGGACGGGACCTACGTCGTCTGCTCGTACCACCCGAGCCAGCAGAACACGTTCACCGGCAAGCTGACCGAGCCAATGCTCGATTCGGTTCTTCAGCTGGCCCGCGACCTCGCGCTGATCGCCGGGACTCAAGCCGGAGCAGGAATGCGGCGTGGTGCTTCGACTGCGGTCTCGGGCCACCTCCGTCGGCTTACCCCGCGAGCTTGCGCAGAAGCTCGAGTGCGCCGGGATCGTCATCTCCCGGGCGCGTCTCGATCGCGCCGTCGGCGATCATCCCGTCGATTATCTGGCGGCCTTGTTCGGTGCGGATGATGGTGAGGGTCCAGTCACTGAAAGCGCCGATCCCGCCCGTCGCGATGTCGGCGTGCTCTGCAGCGAAATCCGGACACGCCTTGCACCCCTCGCGTGTCCACGCATGACCCTCCTTGAGTGGGACCTCGTGGTAACTGCCGTCGCGCAGCCAGATCTGGAAGACACCTTTGATATTGATCTTGGCGATCTCGGCTCGCTCGAGCCCGTATCGAGCTTCGAAGAGCTCGGAGAAGATGGCGTCGTCAAAGGTCTTCGAGCACAGCAGGCCGATCGTGAGCGAAAGCCGCCGAGCCACCTTGCCGGCCTTACGGGTGGACATGACGGCGGGGACCGAAGCCTGACAACTCATCCCGACCAGCGCGATGCGCTCCGCGCCCTGGGCCACGGCCTCGGGATAAGCGAGCGTGTTTGCCGAGTAGGTGTAACGGCTGCCTGCGGTCGCCAGCACGCCGGCCCGGTCGCGCACAACAGCCGGTATCGCCTTCCACGACGACCCGCCCTCGAGAGCCGAAACGAGAGCGGCGTCGATGGCGTCGTGCTCGAGCGCCCAAACCAGGATCGCCGAGACGAGTCCCCCGTCCTGAGCGGCTTCGAGCAGTTCGGGATCCGTGGCACGGGCGAGCACGATGTCTCTGGCGATGCCGGCGACCTCGTCCTCGGTCCGCTCGCGCCCGAACATGGCCGTGTCGATCTCCGTCTCCCAAGTCCTGAAGCGCGGGCAGGCCCTCGTGCACATGGTGCAGCCCTTGACACCGTGGGTGCAGTCCTCGGGCCCACCGTCGGCGTCCACCTTCCATGGCCTGAACGTGTCTTCGTGGTCGTATTTCAAGACATCGTGCGGGCAGGCTATGACGCAGCCGGCGCATCCGGTGCACAGCCCGGACGTGACGACCTCTTTGTACAGGTGGGCCCAATGCAGCTTCTCGGGGGGCACGAGCCCACAGTAGTGCAGGGGTTCTGACCGCTCGGGCGCCCCCCTGCGCGTCGTCTCGCTCGGAGGAGCGATCCAAATATTCAGCAGAAGTTGTGAACATTGGCTGAGCCTCTCCGGTAATCGAAAGTGCCGGCGGTGGACGCCGTGCCGATCAAGGAGGTCGCGGGGTGGACGACCACGCCATGAATGAAGCTGCCGTAGCAAGTCGCGCTTGCGGCTCACCTGACCAGCAATCTCGAGGCCGTCGGAGGCCGGAACTCAGAACGCGTCGTGTAGTGGCAGCGTGTCTCGGAGCCGTTGCACTCGTCAGCTTGGGGGTGCTCACCGTGCCTCCGGTGGCGGGCGCCTCATCTGGGCGAACCTCTGGGGGCTCGACTCCCTTCTTGGACACGCTCCACGTGGTCACCAACGTCTCCAGCACCGTGCCGGGGAACGGAGACCTCAACCCCTATGGAATCGCGACCGTCCCGTCTTCGGTTGGGAACCTCGTCCAAAACAGCACCCTCATCAGCAACTTCAATGCGAAGTCGAACCTTCAGGGAACCGGCACGACGATCGTCCAGATCTCGCGATCGGGACAACTGAGTGTGTTCGCGGATCTGAGCGGCAGTCTTCCCGGGCGCTGTCCAGGCGGCGTCGGGCTCACGACCGCGCTCACGATATTGCAGGGTGGATACGTCGTCGTGGGGAGCCTTCCCGTGACCAAGGGAGGCACCGGCACCCCCGAGGCGGGATGCCTGATCGTCCTGAATTCTTATGGAGTGCCCGTAGAGACGTTTGCAGGAAGCCTCATAAACGGACCGTGGGACCTCACCTCGGTGCAAGTGCCGGGATTCGCTGAGGTGTTCGTGAGCAATGTGCTTAACGGGACCGTCGCTGGCGGCGGCAAGGTCGTCAAGAAGGGAACCGTCGTCCGGCTCTTGTTGGCTCTCCAGCAGGGCGCGGCACCAGAGTTGCTGCAAGAGACCGTCATCGGCACGGGTTTCGCCGAGCAGTTGAACTCGAGCGCTGTCGTCCTCGGCCCCACCGGCCTAGCTCTCGGAACGTCGGGAACCCTCTATGTCGCGGACAACGTCAACAGCAGGATTGCGGCGATTCCGTTTGCAATCTTCCGCTTCTTGCCGCTGGGCCACGGCGGTCACACATTGACCGAGGGAGGGGCGCTCAGCTCACCGCTCGGGTTGATGCTTGCTCCGAACGGGGACGTGATCGCGGTGAACGGCGGTAACGGGAACACGGTGGAGGTGAATCCTTCCGGTCAGCAGGTGGCGAACGTCCAGATGGATCCGTTGAACTCAGCAGGCGACCTGTTCGGGCTCACCCTCTCGCCGAGCCACAAGGGAATCCTTTTCGTCAACGACGGGGACAACACGCTGAAGCGTTTCAGGCCCTGAAAAGCCTGGAAACAGCGAGCAGATCACCCAACAAGCAGCCCGCACGATCCCCCATTCCGGTGAGACCGCACCTCACCGGATTGGGGGATCCGCGGTGATCAGGTGGCAGCCTCGACGAGCACTTTGGCGGCGTGCCCGTCGCTGCGGACCTGATACCAAGCGTGGCGGATCTTTCCGTTTGCGCCGATCAGGAACGTGGACCGGATGACTCCCACGGTCTGCTTTCCATAGAGGGTCTTGGTCCCGTACGCGCCGTAAGCGATCATCGCGACGTGCTCCGGGTCCGAAAGAAGCGTGAGATCCAGGCCGTACTTGGCCCTGAAACGTTGGTGCTTCTCCGCACCGTCAGGTGAGATCCCTACGATCACCGTTCCGATTTGTGCGAACGCTTCGAGATTCTCGTTGAACTGACACGCCTCTTTAGTGCAGCCGGGAGTGTCGTCTGCGGGGTAGAAGTAGACGACCACCGATCCCGACTTCCCGGCCGCACGGCGCAATGAAGCGAGAGAGACCTTCTTTCCGTCTTGATCGGGCAATGTGAAGTCCGGGGCGGTGTCCCCCGCAGCGAGCCTGGTCATCGCGCAACTCTGGCATATGAGTCCGCGGGCGCGCCGTCGTGCCTGGTCAGGGCTACCTCCTGGTAGAATGAAGGCGCTCCAGGAGGACGATGACGACCAAGCATGCCGCAACGACCTTCGAGCGCCTAGGGGTGGACCCGAGGCTCGCGAAGGAACTAGCCGGCCAGGGCATTCTTGCCCCTTTCCCTGTACAAGCCCTCACAATCCCAGACGGGATCGCGGGCCGCGACGTTTGCGGGAAGGCTAAGACCGGCTCGGGAAAGACACTCGCTTTCGGGATCCCTTTGCTCATGCGGCTCGGCAAATGCCACCCGGCGCGCCCCGGTGGACTGGTGCTCGTGCCGACGCGCGAGCTCGCGCAGCAGGTCCACGAAGTGTTGCGACCGCTCGCCGAGGCCGTGGGACGCAGGGCGGTCGCGGTTTACGGCGGTGCCGACATCGAGGCGCAGACCAAGCGCCTAAAGAAGGGTTCAGACGTCGTCATCGCCACACCGGGACGGTTGATCGACCTCATCGAACGCAAAGAGGTGTCGGTCGCCAAGGTCGAGGTGGTCGTGGTCGACGAGGCGGACCGCATGGCGGACATGGGCTTTCTGCCACAGGTCGATTGGGTGTTGCGACGGATCGAGTCCACGCACCAAACGATGTTGTTTTCGGCGACGCTCGACGGCGACGTCAACCGTCTTGTGAAGAAGCACCTGCACGAGCCGATCTTCCACCAGGTTTCCTCTCCCACGACGACAGTGGAATCGATGGAGCACAGATTCCTCAATGTCCACCAGATGGACAAGGTCAAGGTTGCGGCTGCCATCGCATCCAACGCCGGCAAGTGCCTCGTGTTCGTCCGCACAAAACGTGGAGCCGACAGGCTCGTGCTCCAGTTGCGCAAAGAGGGAGTGCCTGCGGCCGCGATCCACGGGGATCTGCGCCAGTCGAGCCGCGACCGCGCTCTAGAGGATTTCTCGAAAGGGCGGCTGCCCGTGCTCGTCGCCACTGATGTCGCGGCGCGCGGCCTCGACATTGAAGACGTGGACGTCGTCGTGCATTTCGACCCTCCCGAGGATCACAAGTCCTATGTCCACCGGTCAGGTCGAACGGCCCGAGCCGGCGATAGCGGAGTCGTCGCGACCCTGGTTTTGTGGGACCAGGTTGCCGAGATCGAGCGGATCCAGAAGCGTCTCGGCCTCGACCTGCCGATCGTCGAGGTCTTCTCGAACGATCCCCATCTTGCGGACCTCGCCTCGTGGCACCACGGCGAGGGCGCAGCCTGAAGCGCCTGACGGCGCACTTGTTCTCTAGAAGCTCCATCTATCTCTACGACATCTGACGGACTGACCGTGTGCGACACGCTCTGCCTGCTTCGCAGCAACGGCTCGCTCTTCGCAAAGAACTCGGACCGTCCCGTGGCGGAGAGTCAGTTGCTCAAGGCTTACCCGGCGCGCGGCGGGGGGACTTATCGAGACCCAATACCTCACTCTTCACGACGCGGGTGCGATCCCTACCGTGTTGTCTCAGCCCAACTGGATTTGGGGGGCGGAGCACGGTGTCAACGCGTTCCATGTCGCGATCGGAAACGAAAAGGTCTGGGGGACGGCCGATCCGTACGACGCAGCTCCCGCACTGATCGGGATGGACCTCGTGCGCCTCGGCCTCGAGCGGGGACGAAATCCCGAGGACGCGATCGACGTGATGACCTCTCTGCTCGAACGTCATGGCCAGGGCGGTGTCGCCGACGCGTCTACGGGTGAACCCTATTGGTCTTCGTTTCTCGTCGTCGGCCCGAGCAGTGCCTGGGTGTTGGAAACCTGCGGAAAGACGTGGGCGGCGAAACCCGTCGAATCACGCGCTGCGATCTCGAACCGGCTCACCATCCGCACCGACTGGGAGCGCGCTTCTCCAGATGTGACCGGCGGAGCGGACTTCGACGGCTGGCGCAGTCCGGACGCACCGACCGGTCACGCCGACGTGAGGCTTCAGGCCAGCCTGAAGTACCTGGACTCGGTCTCCGCAGATCCGGATCACGCTGACTCTTCTGAGACGGTCGGCCTCCTTCGCGATCACGGATCTGGTCCGTGGGGGGTACCAGGGAGACCTGGTCGAGTGTGCGAGCCACCGGAAGCCGTCTTCTCGGACGGCAGAGGCGTCACGATCTGCATGCACGTGAGGGGCTTCCAGGCCACCACATCCTCGATGGTTGCCGACCTGCCGGAGGATCTGGAGAGTCCGGCACGGGCGTGGGCTGCTCTCGGAAGTCCCTGCGCGTCGGTGTACCTGCCTTTGGTCGTGCCCCCGCCGTCGCACACCGACCCCGCCCCATTGGCCTGGGTACTTTCGGACGAATCGATCGCAAGGCGTTTCTCCGCATTGCGCGTCGCAGTCGAAGGAACTCCGGGGACCCTCGAACGCGTTCGGACCTGGCTCGACCCACTCGAGGCCGATCTGTGGGCCGAGGCTGAAGGCGTCGGTGCGGACATGTCTGCTTGGGAGACGTTCGTTGCGTCTGCTGCCGTCCGAACCGTGGCGGCCCTGGACTCTCTCGCGTCGGGTGGCATGGGGGTATCACCCCCCGCCTAGGCTGGCTGTTCATGACATGGCTGTCCCCTGAAACGACGCTGGTGCTCGACGAGGCGGACGACGACGTAACTCGCATCCTGGCGGTCATGGCACATCCGGACGACGTCGACTTCGGCATCGCAGGTTCGGTGGCAGCTTGGACGGACCGAGGGATCGAGGTGACCTACTGCGTCGTGACCGACGGCGACGCCGGAGGTTCGGATCTCTCGGTCTCGCGAGCAGACATGGCGGCATTACGCCGCGAGGAACAACTCGCTGCCGCTTCGGTTGTCGGGGTCAAGGACGTGACATTTCTTGGTTTTCCTGACGGTCGCGTGACCGCTTCGATCGAGCTGCGTCGCGACATCAGTCGCGAAATCCGCCGCGTACGCCCTGATCGTGTCGTATGCCAGTCGCCGGAACGCATGTGGGATCGGATCTATGCGAGCCATCCGGACCATCTCGCTGCAGGCGAAGCGGCGGTATGTGCCGTCTACCCGGACGCGCTCAATCCATTCGCTCATCCCGAGCTGCTGGAAGAGGGATTCGAACCATTCACGGTCAACGAGCTCTGGCTGGTGGCCTTCGAGGGACCCAACAGGGCGGTCAACGTCACGTCCACGTTCGACCGCAAGATCGAGGCGCTCAAGTGTCATGCGAGCCAGGTAGGGGACGGCGACCAGCTCGCGGAGCGGATCCGCTCCTGGTTGGAGCCGGCCGGCAAAGCGGCAGGGCTACCCGAAGGAGGGCTCGCGGAGACCTTCCGGGTGGTCGGTACCGGCTGATGCCGCTTGCGGATTTGAGCGGATTCGGATCGATTCGGTGGTGAAGCTCACGTGTCTCGTGCGGAGGCGTGCAGGCATGACACCGGAGGACTTCCACACCCACTGGCGTGAGCAGCACGGTCCTCTAGTGGCTGGCACTGCGAGCGGCAGTCACGTAATCCGATACGTGCAGCATCACCGGTCGCTGGACGACTATTCGGGGGACGACGATCCCGGCTACGACGGCGTAACCGAGCAGTGGTTCGCCTCGATGGACGAATACCACGCCCACATCGCCGAGCGAGACTTTGCGAAAGTCTGGGCCGACGTGGAGTCGTTCCTCGACGTCGACCGGCTCTTCTTCGTTCTCACCGAGGAGGAAGTCGTCATCGTTCCCGGTGTCGTTGCCGACGCAGAGCAGGTGCCGCCGAGCGCCTGAGCGACGCAGCCCGATGTCCGACTCAGTCGGAGGCGAGCTGCCGCAGCACGTAATGAAGGATTCCTCCGTGCCGGAAGTACGCGGCCTCCATCGGAGTGTCGATGCGGACTCGTGCGGAGAAGGTGACGTCACCTGCGTGAACCGTGACCTCTTTAGGGATCTCGCCAACGTTCAGAACCCCGAGCCCGGTTATGTCGAAGACTTCGTGGCCGGTCAATCCGAGGCTCTCGACTGACGCTCCTTCTGGGAACTGCAAGGGGATGACTCCCATGCCGATCAGGTTCGAGCGGTGGATCCGCTCGAAGCTCTGGGCGATGGCGGCCCGCACACCGAGCAGAGAAGGCCCTTTGGCCGCCCAGTCTCGGGAGGACCCCGACCCGTACTCGCGCCCAGCCAACACCACGAGCGGGATCCCATCGCTCGCGTAGCGACCGGAGGCTTCGAAGATCGACATCTGCTCGCCGTCAGGCATGTGGATGGTCACACCACCCTCTGTTCCTGGTGCGAGCAGGTTGCGCAAGCGCAGATTCGCAAAGGTGCCCCGTGTCATCACCTCGTGATTGCCGCGGCGAGCCCCGTAGGAATTGAAGTCGGATCGCAACACGGCGTGTTCCTCGAGGTAGCGCGCCGCCGGCGTGGACGGCGCGATCGAGCCGGCGGGGGAGATGTGGTCCGTCGTGACGCTGTCGCCGAGTATCGCAAGCACCCGAGCTCCACGAATTTCCTCGATGGGTCGGGGATCCGCTCCCATGCCGTCGAAGAAGGGGGGCCTGAGCACGTACGTGGAATCCGGGTCCCACTCGAAGGTGCCACCTGTCGACGTGTCGATCGCGGCCCATCGCTCGTCGCCCGCGAAGACCGACGCGTACCTTTCGGTGTACATCGCCGACGTGATCGAAGCGCGAACGGTGTCGACGATCTCGCCATCCGTCGGCCAAAGATCGGCAAGGGTGACATCGCGTCCGTCGGGTGTTTGTGTGATCGGTTCTGTGACCGGATCGAAGTCCATCGTTCCGGCGAGGGCGTAAGCGACGACGAGCGGTGGAGAGGCGAGATAGTTGAGGCGCACCTCGTTGTGTACCCGCCCTTCGAAGTTGCGGTTGCCGGAAAGTATGGATGCGACCGAAAGTGAACCCTCTTTCACCGCCTCCGACACTCCTGGCAAAAGCGGTCCAGAGTTACCGATGCAAGTCGTGCAGCCGAATCCAACAAGATTGAATCCGAGAGTCTCGAGCGGCTCGAGCAGACCTGCGCGCTCCAGGTAATCCATCACGACCCACGAACCGGGGGCGAGCGACGTCTTGACCCAGGGCTTCTGACGCAGCCCGAGCTCCACCGCCTTGCGCGCGACCAGGCCGGCGCCGACGAGCACGTAAGGGTTGGACGTGTTGGTACAGCTCGTGATGGCAGCGATCACCACGCTTCCGTCCGTTAGCTCGGCCCGCGTCCCGTCTTGAAGCGTGGCCGTCGCAGCGCGTGGCCCCGACTGCTTGTCGCTTGGACCGTGACTGGAACCGAGAGCTGCGTGGAGACCCTCCTTGGCGCCGGTAAGGGGAACCTGGTCCTGCGGACGGGCAGGACCCGCGAGGCTGGGCACCACGGTCGACAGGTCGAGCTCGAGTGTCTCGGCGAACACGGGCTCGATCTCCGACGCCCACATGCCTTGTTCCTTCGCGTACGCCTCGACCAGCGAGACGTGATCCTCGGATCGACCTGTGAACCTCAGATAGGCGAGGGTCGCGTCGTCGATCGGGAAGATCCCGCAGGTCGCTCCGTACTCGGGCGACATGTTGGCGATCGTGGCCCTGTGCTCGACGGGGAGACTTTGCAACCCGGGCCCCGTGAACTCGACGAACTTCCCGACCACGCCGTGGCGGCGGAGGATCTGCGTGACGGTTAGGACAAGATCCGTCGCGGTCGTGCCGCTCGAGAGCTCGCCGACGAGGCGGAATCCCACGACGGGCGGCACGAGCATCGAGATCGCCTGACCGAGCATCGCTGCCTCTGCCTCGATCCCACCCACGCCCCACCCGAGCACACCGAGACCGTTCACCATCGTCGTGTGCGAGTCGGTCCCGACGAGGGTGTCGGGGAACGCCCAACCGTCGGGCGTCTCGAAGACGACGCGCGCCAGGTACTCGAGGTTGACCTGGTGGCAGATCCCGGTTCCCGGCGGTACGACGCGAACTCCGTCGAACGCCTGCTGTGCCCACTTGAGAAGCTGGTAGCGCTCGACGTTTCGGCTGTACTCGATGTCGACGTTGGTCGCGAACGACGAAGCCAGCCCGGAGGACTCGGCGATGACGGAGTGGTTGACCACGAGCTCGACCGGCACGAGGGGGTTGATTCGATCCGGGCTACCTCCGAGCGACTTGATCGCGTCGCGCATCGCGGCGAGGTCCACGATGCCGGGCACGCCGGTCAAGTCCTGCATCAGCACCCGCTCCGGGCTGAAGCCGATCTCGCCGCCGACTTTGGCGCCACCACCGGCGGCACTCGCCACGGCTTCCACGTCCGAGGCGTGCACTTTGACGCCGTCCTCGTGACGGAGCAGGTTCTCGAGCAGCACCTTCAGACAGAACGGCAGGTGCTCGACGTCGAATCTCCCTGACAGCGCGTCGAGCCGGTGAACGTTGAGCGTGCGTCCGCCCACCGAGATCGTGGCCTTTGAGGCGAAGCTGTCCGATGCTCGAGCCGGGGTCGGTGACATGCTCGAATTTCTCCTTTCCTAGGTCTTGTGCAGTGGACCGTTCACGTCCGGGTTCGATAGCGATGCACCGCCAGCGGGGCGAGCACGAGCAGCAGGCCGCCGATCCACGCAAGCGCCTCCCAGACCTCGGTCGCGGTCGAGCCTCCGGCGAACAGGTGCGACGTAACCGAAGAGGACGGCCTTCCGACCATGAGAGCGCGTGCGGCGTTGATGACGATCGTCACCGGTTGGTGGACCGCGAACGCCTGGAGCCAGCCCGGCATGCTCGAGACCGGAACGAAGGCTGACGACGCGAACGTCAGAGGCAAAAGGATCGGAAAGCCCATGAGCTGTGCGGTCTCGCTGTTGGGCGCCACGAGACCGATGACGGCGGCCCCCCAGCTGACCGCGTAAGCGAACGACAGGATCAGAAGGACGCCGGCGACGAACTCGAGGGCGTTCGTCTGCACACGGAACCCGACCGCGAAGCCGATCCCCGAGAGCAGTGCGACGACGCCGACATTGCGGACGAGATCCGAGGTGGTCCTGCCCGCCAATACCGCCGAGCGCGCCATGGGTAGAGCCCTGAACCGTTCGATCAGGCCCTTCTGGAGATCCTCGGAGATCCCGACGGCGGTGTTCATCGCGCCGAAGGCGATGGTCTGAACGAAGATCCCCGGCATCATGAAGTCGACGTACGAGAAGCCCGGCGTGCGGATCGCCCCGCCGAATACGTAACGGAACAGCAGCACGAACATGATCGGCTGCACGCTCGAGAAGAACACCGCTTCGGGGATCCGGGTGTAGGCGATCAGGTTTCGCTTCGTCACCGTCAAGGTGTCGAGCACGAGCCATCTGAGCCCTATCTGACCCGCTTGTCCGTTGACGGGCGTCGATACCTCTGGGTACGCAGACTGCGAAGAACGGACCGTCGTCGTCATCGGCCCGCTGCTTTCGTTGCCGCGGCCGCCGCATCAGAGGCCGCGACCTCAGCGTCGGTGCGATGGCCCGTGAGAGCGAGGAAGACGTCGTCGAGGCTCGGCTCGCGAAGCGCGAGCGTCGCAGGGGCGAGGTCACAGTCTTGAAGGATCCGTAGGGCTTCTGAGACGACAGCGGGCCCGTCGTCGACGTTCAACTCGACGGTCGTCCCCTCGACGGTGGGGTTCAAGCCGCGAGCGGATCTGAGCGCGTCGGCCGCGCGATTCGCAGATTCCGCATCTGCCATGCCTATGTCGAGCACCGTCGCCCCGAGACCCGCCTTGAGCGAAGAAGGCGTTCCCTCTGCGATCAGCTTCCCGTGGTCGATCACGACGAGGTGGTCGGCAAGGTGATCGGCCTCCTCGAGGTACTGAGTTGTGAGGAGAACGGTCGTGCCGCCCTCCACGAGCTGCTCGATCATCGCCCAGACCTCCACCCGACTCTGCGGGTCGAGACCCGTCGTGGGTTCGTCGAGGAACAGCACTCGCGGCTTCGCGACCAGCGCCGCGGCGACATCGAGCCTCCGGCGCATTCCCCCCGAGTACGTCTTTGCCGGACGACTTGCGGCCGTGGTGAGGTCGAAGCGATCGAGCAGCTCGGTCGTCCGCTCGGATACGACCGGCCAAGGCAGGTGGTTCAGCCGGCCGATCATGTGCAGGTTCTCCTTGCCGGTGAGGTTCTCGTCCACCGCCGCGAACTGTCCAGCTAGGCCGATCAGGCTGCGCACCACCTGAGCCTCGGAGGCCACGTCGTGGCCGAGCACGAGAGCCTCTCCTGCGTCGTGGGAGATGATCGTCGCCAGGATCCTCACGATCGTCGTCTTGCCTGCCCCGTTCGGGCCCAGCAGCCCGAACACGGTCCCCGCATCGACGTCGAAGGTCACGCCGTCGACAGCCCGCACGTCTGCGCCGAACTGCTTCACGAGCTCGTGGACTTGAACGGCTAGCACCGAGTCATACTCTCAGAGTCCCCACACCTGCCTTCAACCTACGGCGCGGGCAACCCGAGCAGGTCACGATGCCGAACGACGAACGAAACGATGGTTTCTTCGAGGTTGTGCTCCGCCAACGCGCCCACAGGGGATTCAGGGACGCTCCGGTCGGAGATGACGTGATCGGCCAGCTCCTCGAAGCGGCGACCCACGCTCCGAGCGCCGAGAACCGTCAGCCTTGGGTCTTCGTGGTCGTCCGGCGTCGGGACCTGCGCGAGGCGATGGGAGGGATCTACCGGCGTGCGTGGGATTCGGGAGCAAAGGAGCACTCGGCGCGGCGTCTCGACGAGCGTTTGCTCGCAGAGGTCGACGAAGGTGCACGGGGGGGAGTCGCCTCGGCGCCGGTTCTGATCGTCGTGTGCGGTGACACCGAGAGGAGCCACGAGAAGGCCCTGGCGTCGTCGATCTTCCCGGCAGTCCAGAACCTGCTTCTGGCCGCCGGCGCCCTCGGGCTCGGCTCTGCTCTCACGACGTTGCCGGTGATTGATGCGGGCAGCGTTTCGCGGCTGCTGCAACTGCCTGAACACATCGTCCCGATGGCGGTCGTCCCGATTGGCTGGCCGTCACGTACGCTCGGACCGCCGAGGCGAGAGCCGATCGAGTCGAAGACGCACCGCGAGGTTTTCGGCAATCCCTGGTGAGTTCCGGGTCACAGATAGCCGCCGGCCACCGATGGGCTCCAAAGGAGGGGCGACAGCTTGCAGAAGCACGAATACTCGGTCGTCGTCGACGGAACCCCGGTCGAGGTCTGGAAGCTGTTCTGGTTCCGTGGACCGCGACCCAAAACTGACGGCGTCGGAATAGAGATCCTCCATCCGGGCGACGAGGTCGGGGAGGGCCTTGTCAGGCACTGCACCTTCAGGGTCCCCAAATATCTACTGACGGGCGGCGTCGGCTACTCCTGGGAATGGCTGACACAGGTGAAGCCACACGAGTCGTGGAAGTACGACGCGGTCGGCAAACCCCTCTGGTCGAAGGCAGAGGGAAAGACGAGGCTCGAGGACCTGGGAGACGGCCGAACGAGGATCCATTTCAGCGAGAGCTACCACGCCTTCAACCCCGTCACCCGCCTGCTTCTGGAGCGCAGGGTGCACCGCTACATTTCGCGCGACAACGACAAACTGATCACGAAGGCTGTGAACTCGGGCCTGAAGCGCATGCGCTCGGCCGGTGGGTCTCAGTGACCCCAGATCTCGCCGACGATTATCGCGGCGACGATCGGCCCGATCACTCCCACCGAGATCGTCCCGACGATGACGCCGATCGTGAGTTTGAGGATCAATAGGCGGGTGTCCGCTTTGGTCCGCTTCGGCTCCACGACGGCCATGGCACAAGATACCTCGAAACCATCGCGACGGACTGTGGCGGTCCGATGGCGCAGCGAGGGAGAATCCCTCCGTGGATCTGCCGTCGGGTCGCCCGTCGGGGACGGTGACCCTGTTCTTCAGCGACATCGAGGCAAGCACCAAGCTCTGGGAGGAACACCCGGACACGATGCGGTTCGCCCTCGAGCGCCACGACCACCTCGTGAGAGAGGTGATCGAGGGCAACGGCGGCTATGTCTTCAAGACGGTCGGCGACGCGTTCTGCTCGGCGTTCGAGGAGCCGGTTGCAGCGCTCGAGGCGGCCCTAGCGGCACAAAGGCAGCTCGCTCTAGAGGCGTGGCCCCCTGACACCACGATCAGGGTGCGGATGGCTATTCACTCGGGGGTCTGCCAAGAGAGGGACGGCGACTACTTCGGACCCACCGCGAATCGCGCCGCCAGGATCCTCGATCTCGGGCACGGCGGCCAGGTGCTCGTCTCGGGTGCAACCGCTGCCCTGCTTGCCGACGCAACCCCGCAACACGCGACACTGCGCGACCTCGGACAACACAGGCTCAAGGACCTTGGGCGCCCCGAGCGAATCTTCCAGCTTTGTGCGGCAGAACTGGAGAACAGCTTCGGGCCTCTCGCGTCGTTCGAGGGCCCGAGGATCGACCACAACCTGCCAAGACGCACGACCAAGTTCATCGGTCGCCACTCGGAGCTAGACGAGATCCGCACCATGATCCTGGATGCGGAAACCGGTCTGGTCACCTTGACGGGACCGGGCGGGGTCGGAAAGACGCGTCTCGCACTCGAGGTGGCGTCCAGACTCCTCGACGAGCCGGGGGGCGGTGTCTGGCTCGTCGAGCTGGCCCAGGTCGTCGCCTCCGAGAACGTTCCCCGCAAGATCGCGTCCGTGCTCGGGGTCCGCGAGGAACCGGGGAGGTCGGTCCTCGACTCCGTGATCGACGCTTGTGCGGGGCGCGAACTGACTCTCGTTCTCGACAACTGCGAGCAAGTCGTGGAGGCCGCCGCCGAGGTGACGGACGCCGTCTTGCGGTCGTGTCGCAACATCCGTGTGCTTGCGACCAGCAGGGAACCGTTGGGCGTCGAAGGTGAGCGCGTTCTTCGGGTGCCCTCGCTGGCGTTTGCGCCCGAGGACGCCGATCCAAATGAACTGTTCTCCTACGAGGCATTGCAGCTGTTCGCAGCGCGGGCTTCCCATCACAGGCCCGGATTCGCGCTCGCGCCCGACAACGCGATCTCGGTGGCTGCCATCTGCCGACGACTGGACGGCATCCCTCTCGCGATCGAGCTGGCTGCCGCGCGCCTACGGACGATGTCGGTTGAGGAGATCGAGCGCAGGCTCGACGCGCGCTTCAGGCTGCTCACCGGAGGTGCCCGAACCGGGCTCGCTCACCATCAGACTCTGAAGGCATCGATCGACTGGTCATATGGCTTGCTCGATCCTTTCGAGCAGCTCCTGCTCGACCGGCTGTCGGTCTTCGTCGGCGGATTCGACCTGGGCTCATTGGAGGTCGTGTGCGGTCGCGACAGCTCTGACCAAACGTTGGAAGGCCTTGGCGGGTTGGTCGACAAGAGCCTCGTGGAGGCGGATCAGATCGAGGGTCAGACCCGCTACCGGATGCTCGAGACCGTGCGCGAGTACGCGTCCGAGCGCCTCGGCGGCCGTGGACAGAGCGAGCTCCTCGGTCTTCGAAGGGCGCACAGGGATCGCTACCTCGAGCTCGCCGAGACTGCGGGGCGAATGCTCAGGGAGCACTGCGGTGTGCAATGGCTCGACACCCTCGAGGTGGAGCACGCGAACCTCGGCGCGGCGCTGGCGTTCTGCCTCGCCGACGCGGAGAGCACGGAGTGCGGTCTTCGTCTTGCTTCGGCCCTACGCCTCTTCTGGTCAGTTCGCGGCTACGGGGTCGAGGTCGTCAACGTCTTGGACTCCCTGCTCGACAAGCCGGAACCGGTCCCCGCCGCACTTCTGGCTCAAGCCCTCACTACCACCGCGTACGTGCTCGAGATTCACGGCGCATTCGAAGAGGCCCTGGCGCGCGCCGGCCACGCGGTCGAGGTGACCCGTACAGCCGGCGAAAAGGGCGCCCTTGTAGAAGCGCTTCTTCGATTCGGCTCGGCGTCTCGCCGTCTCGGCGACCTGGAAGGCGCAATGGCGTGTTACGAGGAGGCGCTGCAAGTCGTCTCCCAACTCGCGGCACCCGATGCCTCGAGTGATCCGGCCATGCTCGCTCGCTGTGCCGGCGGAAGAGCGGCGATACTCGGCGAGCTGGGGCGCGAGCACGAAGCGAGGACCGGTCTTACGGAGTCGTTGGCTGCCCTAGCAAGGGTCGGCGACCGATGGGACATGGCCGCAATGCTCTGTGATCTCGCTCTCGTCGAGCTTCGCTCCAGTGCCCACGAACCGGCGTTGTCGCAACTGGAGAAGGCGCTGGCAGTCACAGAAGACCTGGGCGACGAGGTTCACAAGTCCCTTGTGGAGGTGGGTCTAGGACTTGTGGCGCTACTTGGCGCCGACACCGCGGGGGCGTCCAAGTGGTACAGCCAAGCGTTCATGACCTCGCGTGCCACAGGCAACCGGGCGCAACTGACGAGGGCCGTGACGGGGCTCGCGGTCGTGGCGAGCGCCTTCGGGGAAGACACGAGGTCTGCATCGCTGCACGGTGCCGCGGGGAGCCTCACGAGGCGCATGCACTTCGCCCGCGAGCCGCTCGAGGTCGATCTCGCCGACGACGACCGCGAGCGCCTTCGAGCTCGCATGGGTTCGTCGGCATTCGATCGCGCCTTTGAGGACGGGGCTGGGTTGTCGGACGCCGAGCTCACGGTGCTCGCGCTCGCTAGGTCGGACTCGCGGCCGTACGGTCCGTCGCACCCAGAGCAAGCCGGTTCAACCCGCCCGGACAAGCAAGTTGGAGCGGGTGGGCTGGCTTGCAGCAGTCGTTGAACGAGAGGTGAGCTCAGTCCCTCGAGCGATGGCTCGCGACCGACAGATGCTCCGGGCATGGGCCCCGGCGTGGCTCTCCTTAGCGTTGGCTCTCGGCTGGTCCCTGTTCCTCGCGGTGCACGGGAAGCAGGTGGACATCGACGTCTACAGGTTCGGTGGACGTCACGTCTTTCATCCCGACCTTTACTCGGCGCGCCTCGGCACCCTCTCTTTCACCTACACACCGTTCGCCGCGCTCGTGTTCGCATTGCCTTCGCTCGCCTTGAACACGTTGTCACTGCAGGTTCTTTGGGCGCTCACGAACATGGTTGCGCTCGCGGGGCTCTTGTACATCTCGATCCGTATCACCGTCCCGCAACTCGAACGTCGAAGGGTCGTCTACTGGACGCTGTTGCTCCTGACTCCGGCTCTATTGCTCGATCCGGTGTTCATCAACGTCGGGCTCGGCCAGATCAACCTGGTGCTGACCTTGATGATCATGTGGGACCTGGCGGGAGACCACAAGGGCGGGTCTCGCCGTTTGCCGCTCGGGGTCGCGACCGGGATCGCCGCCGCGATCAAGCTCACACCCTTGATCTTCATCCCGTACCTCGTGCTGACCCGCCGCATCCGGGGAGCGTTGAACGCCGCGGTGACATTCGTGGCTTGCGAGCTCCTTGCGTACCTGGTGGCCCCTCACGACTCGTGGATCTATTGGACCAAAGACGTCTTCGACTCCAAGCGCGCCGGGGCGCTGCTCTATACGAGTGACCAGAATCTGTCGAGCGTCCTCCAACGACTGCATCACGGGGCGGTCCCCGCTTCGGCTCTTGCGCCTTCTATAGGCGTCATATCGGTCGCGGGCCTGTTGCTCGCCGCCTGGGCGTACCGTCGCTCGTCGAAAATGCTCGGGCTGCTCGTCTGCGCGGCAACGGAGCTGATCGTCTCGCCGATCACGTGGGTGCATCACATGGTGTGGATCGTGCCCGCGCTCGTATGGATGGCGGTCGGCACCGACAGGCCGCGCAGAGGTCCTGTCATTGCGGCGGTGACGGGTTTCGTGTTCGTCATTGCACCGATCTGGTGGGTCCCGCGGTCGTACGTCGTGTCGAAAAACCCTCCTGAGCTTCATGAAAATGCGTGGCAGCTCGTCGCTGGGAACCTTTTTTTCTTTGCGACGATCGTCTTCCTCGCGGGGGTGGCTGCAATGCTCAGGCAACGAGCCCGATCGTCAAGAGGTCATCTCGGCGAGCTTCATGACGGTCTTCCAATTGCGGGTCGTGGCCCTCGTGGCGAGTCGTCTCTCGAAGACGGCGTTCGTGAGCTTCGTCCGGCCGTAGCCGTGGGGACACAACAGGTAGGCCTCTCGTCCAGCGATGCTGAATTCTTCGGTCCCGTCGCCTTCGGGCAGCCGGGCGACAGCCGCGGCGGTGGGACGATCGGCGAGGAAGGTCACGTGGAGGGCGGAGAGATTGTCGGTCCGCTCGAGAAACGGGTTGTTCCGCAAGACGAGTCGGAGGTCTTCTCCGGACCTGACGAGGACCGTGACGTCGAGCCCTAGCTCTGCGAGAATCCGCTCTTCGATCGACTTGCACAAACGGGTCTGGTCGGATCGCGTGCTGCTGAAAACCAAGTTCCCGCTCTGTACATAGCTCGTCACGTCCGCGTAACCGAGATCGGCGAAGAGTTGCCGGAGATCTTCCATCTTCACCTTTCGCGCTCCGCCGACGTTGATGCCTCTGAGCAGCGCCGCGTAGGTTTTCGTGGTTGCCATCACTCGAGTCGCCAGGGTACGTGAAAATCTCACGACGGCCAGAGTGAAGGCGGACGTGCCCAACGCAGGAGGTCGAGCCCAGTGCACCACGCCATCTTCGTGCCGAACTTCGGGGTCTTCAGTGACCCGTTGCTCGTTTCCGACCTCGCATCGCGATCAGAGTCCGCAGGTTGGGACGGTTGGTTCTTGTGGGACCACGTCGTGTACCGAAACGGCGACGAGCCCGCAGCGGATCCCTGGCTCACACTGGCCGCCGTCGCTCTCAACACGAGCCGCATCCGGCTCGGCCCGATGGTCACCCCTCTGCCGCGCCGCCGACCCTGGAACGTCGCGAGGCAGGCGGCCACCCTTGATCACCTGAGCGGCGGCCGCGTCGTGCTCGGAGTCGGGATCGGCACTCTCGGTACCTCGGAGTTCAGCGGGTTCGGAGAGGAGGAGGACCTGGCGACAAGGGGCGCAATGCTCGACGAGGGCCTCGAGTTGATGGAGGCGCTTTGGAGCGGGGAAGAGGTCAACCACCGAGGTGCGCACTACAGGGTCGAGGGAGTCCGTTTCCGCCCCGCGCCGCTCCAACATCCTCTGCCGCTCTGGGTGGCGGCCGTCTGGCCGAACCGCAAGCCGTTGCGTCGAGCGGCGCGCTGGCAGGGTGTCGTACCACTCGGGCTCCCAGGCCCTGAGGCCATGACCGAGGTTTTCTCTGCTGCCGGGGAGGGAAAGGACGTTGCTGTGAAGGCGGGCGGCCATTCGGTTCGGTCATGGGAGGATGCGGGCGCAACCTGGATGCTCCACGACGTGGGCGCGGACGATCCGGTCAGCAAGGTCGAGAAGCTCATAGACGCAGGTCCCCGGCAGGAGGGTTGACGAGCATCATTCGGCCCGCGTCAGGTCGAGGGTTCTGATCGACCGAGCACCGCAGGCCCGGGGACAACTTCGTTCTTCGTTCGGATTCAGCCGACCTTGAACCTCGTGCCAAGACTCGAGGGGCTCTCCGCCCAGTCAGAGAAGGAGAACAGGTGCAAAGAGGCCAGAAGGAAACTGAAGAAGGCATATGGACGGCCGGCGGCCGCCTGGGTCGCCGCCGCTTTCTGCAAGCCGGGATGGCTGCTGGTGCCGCAGGGATCGGCCTGTCTTCGCGGGCGGGGTCTCTGATCGACGCCGCGCTGAAGCACAGCTCTGACGGCTCCGGGATCGGCGACATCAAACACGTCGTGATCCTGATGCAGGAGAACCGGTCGTTCGACCACTATTTCGGCACCCTGTCAGGTGTCCGTGGTTTCTCCAAGGGGCCGGTGCTCCAGCAGATAGTCGACGGCAAGACGTATCCGATTTTCGACCAGTTCGGATTCGAGCCCGGTGTGGGAGTGACCTCGTCCGGATACCTGCAACCGTTCCATTTGAAGAGCGCTCCGCCGAACGAGAACGGGCAGACGACGAACGACATCACCCATAGCTGGGGCCCGCAACACCAAAGCTGGGACTCGGGTGCCATGGATGCGTTCGTCACGACCCACCTGGCCGTCGACGGCACATCCAACGGTCCCGTCACGATGGGCTATTTCACCCGGAAAGACCTGTCGTTCTATTACGCCCTCGCAGACGCGTTCACGATCTGCGACGGGTACCACTGTTCGGTTCTCGGGCCGACGGATCCGAACAGGGTGATGTCGATCTCCGCGACCATCGACCCCGCAGGAGTTGCAGGTGGACCGTGTCTCGTCACGCAGACCAGCGAGCGACAAGCCCAGTACGGGACGTTCACGTGGACGACCATGCCCGAGCAGCTGAGCGCTGCAGGGATCAGCTGGAAGGTCTACAACGATCCGACCGCTCTCTTCGAACTGAGCCCGTTTCCCTACTTCAAGACCTTCTTCGAGCCTTCGACACCGGCCCAGGTAGCGATGGCCGCGCAGGCGCTCAGCTACACGTACCCGACTTCGTTCGATGCCGACGTCGCCGCGGGCACGTTGCCTTCCGTGTCGTGGATCCTGCCGCCGCTGGCCGAATGCGAGCATCCGGCGGCACCTCCCGAGTACGGGGAGTACCTCGTACAGCAGATCCTCCAGACACTTGTGTCGAATCCCGCCGTCTGGAGCCAGACCGTGTTCATCGTCACATACGACGAGAACGGGGGATTCTTCGATCACATACCTCCTCCGACGCCCCCTTCAGGGACCGCAGGTGAGTACCTGACTGTCAACCCTCTCCCGCCGGACGCCTCGGGGATCGCCGGACCCGTCGGCCTCGGCTTCCGAGTGCCGTGCCTGGTGATCTCACCGTTCAGCAGGGGCGGCTACATGTCGTCGCACACGTTCGACCACACTTCGACCTTGCGGTTCTTGGAGACACTGTTCGGTGTCCAGGTGCCGAATCTGTCTTCGTGGCGGAGGTCCGTGACCGGCGACTTAACCAAAGCACTGGCGCTGTCGCTACCGCCCGACCCAACCGTGCCGACTCTGCCGGCGACCTCGCTCGGGGATACGACCGTCGCCGAGCAAGCGGTGATCAACGCCCTGGCAGGAACTGAGGACGTGGGCATCGCTTACCCACCTCCCACGTCCAACCGAATGCCCACCCAGGAAACGACGCCTACGCGCCCTCACGTCCCGCATTGAGCAACGCAGGCGAGCGCGTCATCCAGGAGAGCACGAGGAGCCGTGCGCACGGAACGCGGTCTGCCACGGCACTAGCAACGGGTCAGGGGCGAAGTCCCCGGTGCGTTGGTCCTGCAGGTAGTCGATCGGTGGATCCTCGCCACCGGCGATGCGTTTGACCGCCTCGAGAAGCCGATCGATGTCTGCCGCGGTGGTGCTGAAACCCGCGCTCGCCCTCACGGCCCCAGGCATCCGGCTCCTGTCGCCGCGAAGCACGTCTTCGCGATAGGAGGCAATGTCTTTCCGCGACAGCCCGAGAAGACGGGTCAGATAAGGGTGCGCGCAGAAGCACCCGTGGCGGACGCCTATCGCGTCCTCGACGGCGAGCCGGGCGGCCACCAGTGCGTGCGGCACTCCAACGACTTCGAAAGTGGCGACCGGAAGCGTGTCGTTGCTCAGATCTGGTCCGAGCAAGCGCACGCCTTCGATCGACCCGAGGCCGGTTCGCAACCGAGTTGCCATCCGGCGGTCGTGGTCGATCAGCACCGGCCAGCCGAGATCCTCGATGAACGCGACGGCGGCGTGAAGAGCTACCGCGCCGACGACATTCGGCGAGCCTGCCTCCTCGCGGTCCGGCGGTTCCGTCCAGACGACTTCGTCCAGATCGACCAGGTCGACGGCCCCTCCACCGGCTAGGAAAGGGTCCCCCTCGGTGAAGGCGGTTCTCGGCCCGATGAGGACACCTGACCCGAACGGGGCGTACATCTTGTGGCCGCTGAACGCCACGTAGTCGGCGTCGGGCGGAAGCGGGCGATGCGGCGCCAGCTGGGCCCCGTCGACGACGACTGGTACTCCGCGTTCGTGGGCGGCGGAGATGATCTCAGCGACCGGTGGGAGCCATCCGGTGATGTTGGAGGCTCCGGTGACGGCGAGAAGCTTCGGCGCCGGCGACTGGTCGAGCGCCTTCTCGACGTCCTCGAGACCGAACGTGCCCTCGGTCCCGCACTCGACGTAACGACACGTCGCCACGCGCGACCACGGGAGGAGGTTGGCGTGGTGCTCAACCACCGTCGTAAGGACGACGTCGGACCTATCGAGCCTGAGCCGGTAAGCGAGATGATTCAGGGCCTCCGTCGTGTTCCGGCCGAAGATGGCCAAGTCGTCTCTTCCGGTGCGGCCCGCGAACCCGAGCATCGCGTCGCGCGCATCCTCGTATGCCGCCGTGGACATCTGCGACTTGAAGCCCGCGCCACGGTGGATGCTCGAGTACCAAGGAAGGAACTCCTCGACGCGTCGGAGCACCGAGGGAAGTGCGGCCGTCGACGCCGCAGCATCGAACGAGACGTACTCGCGTTCGCTTCCATCGAAACATGGAACTCGAACCCCCTCACCTACGAGTGATGCGATTCGCTCCGAGGGTTCACGAGCGTCGTTGCTCATCCATGCCGGCTTGGTTTACGCACGAACCGTGGAACGTTCACGTTCGTCGCGCCGTCAGCCGGCGCAGCGGGGGAAGGGTGGGAGGCGGTTGCCGCCTGGGAGGCAGGTCCTCGAGAAGCCGTGCCGTCGCTTCTGCGACTTTCTGCACTGCAAGTTCGAACGACTCATCTGTCTTCGGAGACGGTGACTGGACACCGCTCACTTTTCGAACATACTGGCGAGCTGCGGCCTCGATTTCCTCTGAGGTCGCCTGCGGCTCGAGGCCGCGCAGGGTGGTTATGTTGCGGCACATGTCATGAAGGATACGACGGACGAAAAGTCATCCGCTCGGAGCTGCGTGTGCTTCCGCCCTACACGGCTTGGCTGCCCTCGCCCTGCCATGACCTCCAGAGCGCAGCGTAGGCACCTTCATTGGCCAGTAACTCGGCGTGCGAGCCGTGCTCAGTGATGCGCCCGTCCTCTACCACCACGACGATCCTCGCGTCGTGAGCCGCGTGGAGGCGGTGAGAGATGGCGATGACGGTACGGCCCGTGAGCAGACGCGAGATGGACCGCTCGAGGTGACGCGCGGAACGCGAGTCGAGCAACGACGTAGCCTCGTCCAGAACCAGGGTGTGAGGATCCGCGAGCAGTAGCCGCGCGATCGCGACCTGCTGCGCAAAGGCCGGAGGCAGACGGACCCCCGCGGATCCGATCCTCGTCTCGAGCCCGTCCGGAAGCAGACGGAAGCCGCTATCTGCGTCTACCGTCGCCAGCACCGACATCAGCTCCTCGTCGCTTGCTTCGGGCGCGGCGAGCCTGAGGTTGTCGCGAAGAGAGCAGGCAAAGAGGTGATGCTCCTGTGTCACCAGAGCGATCTCGCGACGCAGCCTCTCGGGAGGCAGGCGCGAGGGCTCGACTCCTCCGACCTCCACTCTTCCTTCACGGGGGGGATGGATACCGGCGAGCAGAAGTGCAAGCGTGCTCTTCCCTGCGCCGCTCGGACCGACGACCGCGAGCCTGGTTCCCGGAGGTGGCGCAAGGTTGACCCCGTGAAGAACGTCGTGACCTTGTCGGTACGCGTAGAAGACGTCATCGGCAACGAGCCGATCGTCGGCCGGGACGAGGTCGGTTGTCGGCGACGGAGGAACCTCGCTCACCCCGACGACACGTGACAGTGACGCCGATGCGAGCTGGACCTCGTCCTGCCAGGCGAGGAGCGTGTCGATCGGGACGACGAGCTGTTGCGCGTAGAGAGCGGCCGCCGCCACTGCACCCGCACTCAGGTGCCCGTCAATGTGAAGCAGCCCGCCGACGATGAGGCAGAGCACCAGCGGCATCACGTAGCTCGCCTCGCTCGAGCCAAAGAACACGGTCCTGAGCCACAGGGTCCGCCGCTCCCAGCCCACCCAGTCCCTTATGTCCGAATCGGTCCTGTCGACGCGCGCCGGTCCGAGGCGGAATGCTTCGATGGTCCGTCCGGCTGCCACCGTTTCCTGGATGCCGGCGTTCACGCGGGCGAACGAGGCCGCCTCGTGCTGGTAGGCCGGGCGAGCCTGCTTCAGGTACCAACGGGTCGCAATCGCGAGAATCGGGATCGACGGCACGAGCGCAAGTGCGAGCACCGGTGCGGTGAGCACGAGCGCTACGACTGCCAGAACGGCGGTTACCGCCGCGACCAGCAGTTGCGGTAGTCCGGCACGAACGGCCTGGGAAAGGTCATCGACGTCGGTCGAGGCCCGTGTGAGCAAGTCTCCGGTTCCAGCGCGTTCGACAAGACCGAGCGGGAGATTCAGCACGGATTTGATGAGGCCCTCGCGAAGCCGCGCTAGGAGTCGCTCACCCAACACCGCCCCGAGCCCTCGCGTCGCGCCGGTGAGGACGGTCTGTACAACGAGCGCCGCGGCGAACAGGAGCACGGCAAGGTTGACCGTCGAGCTCCCGCGGTGGGGCCCGACGTCGTTGATCACGACCTCCAAGATGCGCGGACCGACGAGGCCCGCCGCGCTAGCGACGATCTGTATCCCTATGACCAGGATGAAGAAACCGCGCTCCTGCCGGAACAGCTTGACGACATAACCCCAGGTAGTCCGGCTCGACGCGATGGGGAGAATGTTGCGCTCGGCGGGAACATCGACGACAGTCACGCCGCACCCCTCATGACAACCGACCGGTATCCCTTGACCGTGGCTAGCAGACGCGCGTGATCCCCTTCGGCAAGGACGCGGCCGTCTACGAAGTACACGTGGTCGGCCTGCTCCAGCATCAAGGGGCTTGTCGTGAAGACGACCGTGGTGCGGCCGTGCCGGATCTGCCGCAGACGCTCGGCGATCAGTGCTTCAGTGTGAGCGTCGACCGCACTTGTGGGTTCGTCCAGGACGAGGACTTCGGGGTCCGCTCTGATGGCGGCCGCCAGCACCACCCGCTGACGTTGGCCGCCGGACAAGCTTCGTCCACGCTCGGGCAACTCGGTGTCCATGCCGTCGGAAAGACCCTCCACGATGTCGCCCGCCGCCGCCGCCTCGAGCGCTTCTTCGACGGTTGGACGTTCGCGTCGGCCGTCTGACCCGAAGCTCGGCATGTCCACGGCTTCTGTCAGAGTGCCTGCGAGCAGTTGCGGCTCCCGGTCGACGACGAGCACGTGCCTGCGGACCACGTCCATGGGCAACTCGTCTACGCGGACCCCCGCGATCGACACCCATTCGCCTGCCGGAGCGTCCGCGTGGCGTCCGAGGCGGGCGGCCAGCTCGCTTGCCTCGTCGGGGTCGGGTGACACCACCGCCGTCATAGCCCCCGGTTCGACGAGCAGACCGGTGCTCGAGTCCGAGATCGGGCCTGAGGGGGCTTCGAGATAGTTGGAATCGTGTCTCGGAAGGTCGGGATCACGTCGCAGAACCGACAGCACGCGGCCCGTGGCAACTGTGGCCGCCGACCAGCGCGTCGCCGCCTCCATCAAAGTCTGGATAGGTAGCAGCAGAAATGCCGCGTAGGCGTAGTAGGCCACGAGGTGGCCCGGCGAGATCCGTCCTTCGACGACGAGCCTCGAGCCGAGATAGGTGACGGCCACGAGGATCGCACCGGGGAAGAGAACCTGGAAAGAGTCGAGGATCGACTGGACGAGAGCTGTGCGAACGGTTGCGCGCCGCACCTGTTGGGAGGCCTCGACGTAACGGCTCAAGAACTCCTCCTCGCCCCCGAGGCCGCGCAGCACCCGGAGCCCGACCACCGTGTCGGCCGCGATCGAAGAAGCGTCGGACCTTCGCTCTCGCTCCACAGACTGGCGACGCTCGAGCGGGCGCATGACCGGTAGAACGGCGAGCGCGGCGATCGGTGCGCTGACCAGCAGGACTACTCCGATGGGAGGCGAAGAAACAAGAAGGATCGCGGCAACTGTCGCGTAAGAAAAGACAGCTCCCGTCCCGCGTGCGGTTACGTCGAGCATCCGCGCGATGCGCTGCACATCGGTGGTCCCGATGCTCGCAACCTCCCCGGCATCGACGTGCCGGGGCAGGTCCGCCCCGAGCCGGACCGCCTGACGCGTCACGAGCTGTTGCACGCGCACCGCGGCGGTCAAGAAGTTGGCCACGGCCCTGCGGTGGCGAAGCACTCCCGCAACGGCCTGGATCACCCCGAGCGCGAGAACGACCATCGACCACGCGACCAGCCCGCCTTTGTGCCGATCGACCACTGCGTTCACGGCGCCGCCGATTGCGGCAGGAATCAGTCCCTGAGCCCCCATCCAGACGGCGCCGAAGACACCGCCCGCAGCGACAGTCGAACCCTGCTCGCGCGCGAGCCAGAAGAGGAACCTGACAGGCGACCGAAGGTCGGGTTCACCTGGATCGTGGAGGGGGAGACGGGTGAGCACAGAGCCGAACAGACTACGCCCGCCGGTCTCGGCGATGAGCAGGTCGAGGAATACGATCAACAAGATGGACTACGCCGTGGCCAAGAATCTGACAGGGCGTCAAATTGCTGCGACGTCAATCGTGGTCCTAGCCGTCCTCGCTCTTTGCTCGTGCGGCACCGGATCCGGATCGTCGGCTACGACGCCCAGTAGCTCGATCCGTTCGACCACCACTTCAGTGCAGACTGCAGCACAGCTCGCTGCGATATCGAACGGTGCGACGCCCGCGGACACCGACAGTTCCGGCGTCGAATGGCTATGCCGCCCCGGGCAGGCCGACGATCCGTGCACTTCGAGTCTGACCACTACCGTCTTGCCGCCTTCAGGTCCGACGTACGTCGAGCACTTCTCCGATTCATCCAGCCCGAAGATCGACTGCTTCTACGTGTACCCGACTGTCAGCCTGCAGTCGGGAAGTGTGGCGAATCTGCACATCGACCCGGCTGAGATCTCGGCGGCCAAAGCTCAGGCGTCACGCTTCTCGGAGGTATGCCGCGTCTTCGCCCCGATCTATCCGCAGCTCACTCTTCATTCACTCGCCGATCCGGGTGCAATCACGGCGACCGACCTTCTCGGCGCTTACACGGGAGTCGCCACCGTGTGGGACGACTACATGGCGCACTACAACGACGGAAGGGGAGTAGTCGTCATCGGGCACTCACAGGGCTCACTTATGCTCATCACCCTTCTTCGCAAACAGGTCGATGACGATCCATCGGTCAGGCGACATCTCGTCTCTGCAATCATCGCCGGAGGCAACGTCACGGTTCCGATCGGCAAGGGCGTCGGGGGGAGCTTCCGGAACATCCCGGCCTGCACGAGCTCGTCGCAGACCGGTTGCGTCATCGCCTACTCGTCGTTCGATAGCCAGCCCCCAGCCAACAGCCTCTTCGGTAGACCCGGCCAAGGAGTTAGTTCGCTCGTTCGGGGATCGAGCCTTCCCGCATCCGAGTCGCAGGTCCTCTGCGTCAATCCCGCATCACTCTCGGGTGGCACCGCTGCGCTGAATCCGTACTTCCCGTCGGTCAGCATTGCCGCAGGCCTCGGTGTGCACTCAGCCGGCGCACCAAGTGTGCCCACCCCGTGGCTCGCCGAGCCCGGTCTCTACTCGGGCGAGTGCCTGTACCGCCAGGGAGCCAGCTGGTTGCAGGTGAGCGCCCCCGTCAATCCCAAAGACAAGAGGAGCGTGGTTCGACAGACCCTCGGGCCGACATGGGGTCTCCACCTCGTCGATATCAACGTCGCCCTCGGGAACCTTGTGGCCGTGGTCGGCGACGAGGCCGACTCATCCGCCTCTTGAACTCTCGAGAGCCTGAACTGCCTCGTGGGTCAGTTCACTACGGGTGCGTTCGAATAGCTCTGGCCAGTTGTGGCGGTGAAAGCGATTCCCGGAGTGTTCGTGTCGTTGTCGGGGTCGAGTGCCTGGCATCCGCCCGCCGGGATCCCCGACGTCGAAGATGACTTGCCGTAGAAGACTCCTGCGGTTGGGAACTCCGCTGTTCCCCCCACCGGGGTACCGGGGTTCGCTTGGAGGTCGAAGGCGTACCAGCACGTGTTGGTCTTTACGCTGTCGACGGCTAGGGACAGACCCTGGACGTCACCGGTGCTTGCGACGTCGAACACGAGGGCGCTCACGCAGTTCGTCTGCGACGTGGCGCAGGCAACTCCGGTCCAATTGAACTCCGGGGCCTGAGACGCGAGCGCCGCGGAGACCGTCCCGGTGGAGCTCGTGTACGCGGAGCTCACCTGGTAGAGGGTGGTGGACTCGGTTACGGCATTGGTCAGGTTCGACTGCGATGCACGGTCTTCAGACGTATTGGGCACACCCAGGAAGGTCGGGATCGCGATCGCGAGCAGGATCGCGATGACGAGAAGCACGACCATCAGCTCGATGAGGGTGAAACCGGCCTCAGCAACGTCTTCTGACTGCGCCCAGACTTCGTGCGAATGGGCGCGAACCAGCCTGATTCGGTCCTTCATATCCCCCCCGATCCGTTCGGCCAGCGACCGATCGGCATCCCCCGAACGGGCCTCCATCGACCCGGCACTGGTTAGCTAGAAACAATGATTTGTGAGAGAAACGTTAGCATAACCAACAAATAGACATCAATCCCCCGCCACAAAAACAACAACAGTCACTTCCAGCAGAGACGCCGCCTGTCGCCTATCTCCGGGACGCTTCCTCGACAGTGAGCTCCGCCGCTGGATCGGCCTCGAGTCGCTCCTCGGGGATCGGGACACCGCTCGCCACTGAACGCCCGAAGGTCCCCTCCTTCAAGCGGGCTTCGGCCCGCTCGATCTGCGCCAACCGGTCACGCAGACCGGCGATGAGGGCGTCGTCCAAACCTTCCGCGGTGAGGCGTTCGGCTGGGTCGTCCACGTCGCCGGTCTCGTTGGCGGCGCCCCGATCCTGGTCGGCGGCTTCGGTCGCTTCGAGCAGAAGTTGCTCCACGCGCCGGCGCTCGGCACCGAGGAGCTCCCTCGCTCTTTCGTCCTTCATGGTTCCTCCTTGGGAGTTCAATCACTAGGCGAAGAATCGTTCAGCGGCTTCGGCGTCTTCGAAGAATATGTTGACCTCCGAGATCTTGTCCTCGCTGTTGAAGCGAACGACGAAGAGGTTTCGACCCTTGTAGATCTTTCCCCGGCTCTGGACGCGTATCGACGCCAATGCGGCCACGTGGTTTTCCCCGAGCATCCAGTCTTCCCATTTGACGGTGTCGAAAGTTCCCTTTGTCCGCTCGTACAGTTGGACGAGATGCTGGCAGATCGCCTCTTTTCCCGAGAAGACGCCTGCCAAAGGGTGGCTCCCCATCACGCGGTACGTCGCGTCGGGAGAGAGAAGTCGGGCGCTCTGATCGAGGTCGCCGTGCCCGATGTGGGCCAAGAACTGCTGTGTGATCTCGATGCGGCTCGAATACGCTGTCCCGGATCCCATCTGGAGACCTCCTGTTCGGTCCGTTCGGTCCGTTCGGTCTGCTCGGCCGCTAGCGCCTGGTCAGCCCGAGCGTGCTGGCAGGCGGGACACGCACTGGCGGAATCATCTCGGGCGACCCCGCGTTGAAACTAGGGGAGATCCCGATCCACGGAGGTCCAAATGGCTCGAGTCCTTTACACCGCGGAAGCAAGCGTCACAGGTGGCCGAGTCAAAGGGCACGGGCGCACGACCGACGGAGTCCTCGACGTGCAACTGCGGATCCCTAAGGAAATGGGCGGCGAGGGAGGGGGTACCAACCCCGAGCAACTCTTCGCCGTCGGCTTCGCAGCGTGCTTCGAGGGCGCTCTCGGCGTGGTCGGGCGCCGTGAGCATGTCGAGGTGGACGACGTCTCGATCGACAGTCGGGTGAGTCTCCTGCCTGACGAGCGTGGCTTCAAGATCGCAGCAGAGCTCCACGTCACGCTGCCCCAGGTCACGGATCCAGATCAGGCTGCACGCATCGTTCTGGCTGCTCACGAGGTGTGTCCGTACTCCCGTGCCACCCGGGGAAATATCGATGTGAAGTTGACGGCGAACGGTCAGAGCGTCGGCTGACGCTGCCGCCTGGCATCACCGGCGGGCCCGAGCCCGGACGATTCTCGGGAACCCGGAAATAGATGACAGGTCAACTGTGTTACACGTCCTGTAGTTGAAAGGTCAACATCAGACTTTCAGACAGGAGCACAGAGATGAGCACAGTTACCGAAACATTGGCCCCGGCAGAAAGCCTCACCGGCGATTACACCGTTGACGTGGCCCACAGCAGGGTCGGATTTGTCGCACGGCACGCGATGGTCACCAAGGTTCGGGGTTCGTTCAACGACTTCGAGGCAAGCGGTCACTTCGACGTAGCCAGCCCCGAGAAGTCGCACGTGGAAGTGACGATAAAAGCGACGAGCATCGACACACGCAACGCGGACCGTGATGCGCACCTTCGGGGCAACGACTTCTTCGACATGGAGAAATACCCGGAGATCCGCTTCGCCAGCACGTCGGTCGAGCGTGCAGGCCCCGCTACCTACCGGGTTACGGGAGACCTCACGATCAAGGGGGTCACCAAGCCCGTATCGATCGACTTCGAGTACACCGGTTCCGCCGTCGACCCCTACCAGAATCAGCGGGTCGGCTTCGAAGGCTCGGTTTCGATCAACCGCAAGGACTGGGGCATCAACTGGAATGCAGCCCTCGAGGCCGGCGGCGTTCTCGTCAGCGAGAAGGTCGTGCTGGAGTTCGAGATTGCAGCGGTCAAAAACGCCTCGTAACGGAACCGGGTGGCAGACGGGGGCGCCGCTTCTCAGCGGCGCCCCTTTCGACCCTTCACCATTGATCCATCGATTGAGATTGTTAGCGTTCAGACATGAGCACCCTCAGCACACCGAATTGGTTGCGGCCCGACGAGCAGACTGCGTGGCGAGCCTTTCTCCGAACTTATGAGCAGTTGTCGGTCGCGCTCGGACGGGAACTCTTTCTGGACTCCGGGTTGTCGATCCAGGACTACGCGGTCTTGGTTCAATTGAGCGAAAGCCCAGAAGGTCGAATGCGGCCATTCGAGCTGGGACGGGAATTGGCTTGGGAGAAGAGTCGGCTCTCCCACCACATGACGCGGATGATCGACCGGGATCTCGTAAAGCGCGAGAAATGTCCGACTGACCAACGTGGTGCGTTCGTTGCCATCACGCCACGAGGTCGAAAGGCGATCAGTGCCGCAGCCCCGGGTCATGCGGCTGCGGTTCGCCGTTACTTCATCGACCTCTTGACGCCAACGGAGATCGAGGCACTACCCGAGATCGCCCGCAAGGTCGAGTCAGCCATCTTAGAGACAGTGGCGTGCGAGGAGAACTAGTCCGAATGCGTTTAGTCCGAATGAGACCGAATGAGTAGAGGCCGAATGAGTAAAGGAGGAGGCAATGCCCGCAGTGACTGTTGAAGACGTGCTGACCCTGCCACGGGTTTCGACACCCGATCCGGTGGTGTCACGCCCGCGCGACGTGAAGTCGGTGACAACTGCCCCGGGCGGGTTCGAAGGAGAGGGCTTCCCCGTTCGCCGCGCATTTGCCGGTACGAGCACGGCGGAGCTCGATCCCTTCATCCACATGGACCAGATGGGCGAAGTCGAATATGCACCTGGGGAACCGAAAGGGACGCCTTGGCACCCACACAGAGGTTTCGAGACCGTCACATACATGATCGACGGCACGTTCGACCACCAGGACTCGAACGGTGGAGGCGGACGGATCACGAACGGCGACACGCAGTGGATGACCGCGGGTGCAGGGATCCTGCACATCGAGGCTCCTCCCGAGGAGCTCGTTGCCTCTGGAGGTCTCTTTCACGGAATCCAGCTCTGGGTCAACCTTCCAAGGGCCAACAAGTGGAACCCGCCTCGTTATCAGGATATCCGTGGGCGCGAGGCCACTCTGCTGACCACAATGGACGGCGGCGCCCTGCTCCGAGTCATCGCCGGAGAGGTCGGCGGCCATTCGGGGCCAGGGTCCACGTTCACCCCGATCACCCTGGTTCACGCCACCTTGAGTCCTGGCGCAAAGGTGCAACTGCCGTGGAGGGACGACTTCAACGCACTCGCTTACGTACTCGCAGGTGAGGGGAGCGTCGGAGAAGCGCGGCGGCCGATCCATATCGGTCAACTGGCGGTCTTCGGCTCAGGGAACGTCCTGACTCTGCAGGCCGGCACGAACCACGGGGCGAGCCCGAACTTCGAGGTCCTTCTGCTGGGAGGCCAGCCGATCCGGGAGCCGGTGGTCCACTACGGCCCGTTCGTGATGAACACCAAGGACGAGATCGTCCAAGCGCTCGAGGACTACCAGGCCGGACGTCTCGGCACGGTGCCTGCCAACGTCCTCCGCACCGCCACCCCGGCGACGTCGAACCAGCCGGCTGAGCCGAACAGCCCCTGAGGAACGTTGTTCGCCGGCCTGATCGGGCCGCCTCCGACGTACCCTCTATCTGATGGCTGACGACGCAGTTGCGTTTCCGACACTCGACGAACAGGAACTCGCGGTTCTGGACTCTCTCGGAACCCGGCGCTCGGTGGAGTTGGACGAGTACCTCTATCGCGAGGGTGACGCCAGCTACGACTTCTACGTGATCAGGTCAGGGGCAGCCGAGATCACGGTCAGGGACCGCGACGAGGAGAGAGTGATCGCCCGACACGGCCCCGGTCGATTCCTCGGCGAGCTCAACCTTTTGACCGGGATGAGGGTGTACGTGTCCGCTCGCGTCGTCGAGCCTGGCGAGGTCATCATCGTCCCGGCGGCCGCGCTCAGACACCTGCTGGCCACGCGGCCTGGGCTCGGGGACAAGATCCTCGCAGCATTCATCGCAAGGCGGTCCGTGCTCATGACGGGTGCCGCCGCCGCCCTCCGAGTCGTCGGATCTCGATACTCACCAGAGTCGCTCAAGTTGAGGGAGTTCCTGTCGCGTAGCCGCATCCCGCACGAATGGGTGGACGCCGACGGGGATCCCGCAATAGAGCAGCTTCTGCGCGAATCAAACATCGGCCCGTCGGATCTGCCCGTCGTCATCGCTTCCGGAACAGTGCTCCGGCATGCGACCCCCGGGGAGCTCTCCTCGTACCTCGGGCTGACAGTCGACAACCTGCCGGGTCGATGCTTCGACCTGGTCGTCGTCGGTACCGGGCCGTCGGGCTTGGCAGCCGCGGTCTACGGCGCTTCAGAGGGTCTCCGAACCCTCGGGCTCGAAGCGGCGGTGGTCGGCGGACAGGCCGGTGCAAGCTCGAGGATCGAGAACTACCTCGGATTCCCGACCGGCATCTCCGGTGGTGAACTGGCACAGCGAGCTCTTGTTCAGGCGGAGAAGTTCGGTGCCCGGCTCACGGTTCCGTGCGCGGCTTCGGCTCTTCGCGAGGAGGCTGGACATCTTGTCGTGACGCTCGCGGACGGAAGCGACGTTGCGGCCAGAGCAGTCATCGTTGCAAGCGGTGCCCGGTATCGGCGACTCGCTGTTGATCGCCGGGAAGACTTTGAGGGAAACGGGATCTATTACGCGGCGACGGATACCGAGGCGCGCCTCTGCAGCGGGTCACCTGTCGTGATCGCCGGCGGTGGCAATTCAGCAGGTCAGGCCGGCCTGTTTCTCGCAGAGTCCGGGAGTCCGGTCACGTTCGTCATCCGCGGACCGGACCTGAACAAGAGCATGTCGCGCTATCTGGTCGACCGCATCGAAGACGACGACCGCATCGAGGTGAGAACCAGCGCGCAAATAACCGGTCTCGTCGGGGACAAGAACCTCACGGCAATAAAAGTTTCGAATGCTGACGGCGAAGAGACGGTATGGTGCTCGGCCCTGTTCTCCTTCATCGGTGCCGATCCGGCGTCGGATTGGTTGTCGGCGTGCGCGGCGCTCGATCGGAACAGATTCGTGCTGACCGACCGATCGCTCACTTCGGGCGACCTTGGCGAGCGATGGGAAGCGATGGGCCGGGTCCCGCTCCCGTTCGAGACCAGTCATCCCGGAATGTTCGCCGTGGGAGACGTCCGCTCCGGATCGATGAAGCGAGTGGCGTCGGCGGTCGGTGAAGGGTCAGCCGCAGTGCGCTCCGTTCACGAGTACCTCGCTTTCGATCACTGATCGATCGAACCACGAAGTTGGTCGGACCCTCGCGGGACGAACCCCGTCGCATCCGCGTTACCCTTGCTGTCGTGGCACGCAGATTCAGCGCTCGATTTAGCGACCCCTTGGCCCCTTTCGGGCTTTGGGGAAACGCGCCTGCCGACAAATTTCGGCTAACGCACTCTCCGAGCGATTCCCGGGGCCAGGGGGCGATGACCCTGCCCAGTCACTCGGAACAAGGAGTTCGTTATGCATTCTCACCTTTCTACGTCGCAGATCCAAGGTCATCTGGCGATTCGGGACCTCACTGATCCATCCAGCGGTCAGCACGCCATTCAGATGCTCGTCGATCGCGCCGTCAACGCACTGCAAGAGAAGTGGCAATGCGAGGTCCGGTGGTTCAGAGGAGAACGGATCGTCTTGGTTGACGACAATTACGACGGCCTCGGATTCGAAGAGAGCGATGTAACTCGCGACGCCCGGTACACGCGATACGTCGACGACCGACACATGTTCCGCAGTCATTCGAGCGCCCTGGTTCCCGAGGCATTGCGGACGTTCGCGGCCTCTCCCTCCGAAGACGTTCTAATCGTGTGCCCCGGCATTGTCTTCCGTCGGGACGCGATTGATCGGCTCCATACGGGCGCTCCCCACCAACTCGACCTATGGCGCGTCGTCCGACGCCCGATGGTCGATTCGGACATGGACGAAATGATCGAAACGCTGGCCGGAACACTCGTAGCCGGTGCGCCTTACCGTGTCGAGCAACGTGTCCACCCCTATACGGTCAACGGCCGCCAGGTCGACATCGAGCGCGACAGTGAGTGGGTCGAGGTCTGGGAGTGCGGTCTCGCGCATCCCGACGTTCTGGGAGGAGCCGGCCTAGATCGGAGTTGGAGCGGGCTTGCTTTGGGCATGGGTCTCGACCGCCTGCTGATGTTGGTGAAGCAGATTCCCGACATCCGAGCGCTTCGTTCTGCTGATCCGAGAATCGCGTCACAGATGAACGACCTGGCGCCTTACAGGGCGGTATCGGCGATGCCGCCGGTCACGCGTGATCTGTCGATCGCCGTCGACTCCGGCGACCTGGTCGAGGATCTGGGCGATCGGGTTCGCAACGCACTTGGCGCCGATGAAGCGTCCGTGGAGGAGGTCACCGTTTTGAGCGAGACGCCATGTTCGGAGCTTCCCCCGCAGGCGGTGAACAGGTTGGGCGCTCGGGTGGATCAGAAGAACGTGCTCGTTCGTGTGGTGCTGAGAGACCTAGATCGCACGCTCACCGACTCGGAAGCCAATGACATGAGGAACCGCATCTATCTGGCACTTCATCATGGGACCGCGTTCGAGATGGCAGCGGGGGCTCTCGGTGAGCCGCTAGAGCCGCTGTTGGAAACGCCTAGAGGAGGGACCGAAGATCGGGAATCCACCGTCTCATGAACTCGTCGAACATGGGCACTGTGAAATCGATCTCGCCCCATCGAGGCGAATAGCACAATGCCTTTCTGAGCAAGCCGTCCCGGGTCGGTCCAAGTGCCGTCGTCTTCTTCTGAAGCAGCTTGGCGACGTCACCCGATCGCACCGGGCCGGGACTCAGCTCGGCCATGGCCCTCAGATAAGAACGTTCGGGATCGGTCGTACGGCCGGTTCTCACGCGGAAGAAGCCGTCGTCCAACTCGGCTGTGGCCACAGGAATGCTCCGCTCGACTTCTTCGGTCGTGATGAAACTGGGGCCCTCGGCGACGTTCCAGGCTTGTTTGCCGAATTCCTGCAGGAAATATGGATATCCCCGGGTCACTTCGATGACCCTGTCGAGTGCCGAATCCTCCCAGGCGACCCCCTCGTCTGATGCAGGTACCGACAGAGCCTCACGGGCTTGGTCGTCGTGCAGCGATCCGATCACTGGAAACGTGAACATCCGCTCGGAGTACGACTTCGCCTCACCGGTCAGAGACGCGAGCGAGGGAAGCCCCGCACCTGCGATCGTGATCGGAAGTCTCAGCTGCGCGGCGCGATGAAGGCCCATTACCAACGCTTCTAGAGTCGGCTGTGCCACGTAGTGCAACTCGTCGATCGTGATCAGCAGGCCGGTGTCGTGGTCGCGTGCAACTTCTCCCAGCTCGATGAATAGCGCCGACAGATCCATCGCCAGGTCACCCGAGTCGGCGGGTCCGTAGACCGCATCGATGTCGATGCTGAGCTCCGGGCCGCCAGGAAGGCGGATGCTGAATGCCTTCAGCACTCCTAGGGCACGCCGTACCCGCTCGCCGATCCGGCGCTTCGCCTCCATCGAGAGCAGAACCCGGCGAAAAGCCGCGGCAAGCCTCGCCGTCAGATCTCCGTCCTCACCGACCTCGACGTGCTCGCGGAAGAACCCTCTGGCGTCCGCGAGTTGCTCGAACTCGTTCAGCATCACCGTCTTGCCCACACCTCGTAACCCGGTCAACATCTGGCTGCGCCCGTCGCGCCCGAGCCTCAAGCGCTGTAAGGCGACGTCCATTGACTCGATCTCGTTGTCGCGCCCGACAAGTGCAGGTGGCCTTGTGCCAGCCCCTGGGCTGTAGGGGTTGCTCACCGCGTCCACATCCGGAGCTTATAGGGGCCTTAGCAATTTATAGAACTTCATCTATAAATCCTCGGACAGGGTCAACTGTGTGCCTGGCTCGAGAGCGTCCGATCTTGATACAAAATCTGCAGTTTAGGGAACACCTGCGTATACTTAGTCCGGTCAAGGTGTCGGACTCGCCTGGTCCGAAGCAAAGAAGCAAAGTGGACGGCATGAGCGCCATCGCCTGGATGCGCAAGAAGGACCCCGGGTTCCTGGCCGTCAAGCGCTCGATCAGGGCCGCCATCGTCATGCCGGCCGTTTTCGCTCTGGGTTACGTCCTGTTCTCCAATCCTCAAGTCGGGCTGTTCGGAGCGTTCGGCTCGTTCGCTTTGTTGCTCCTCGTGGACTTCCCCGGTCGGCCGCGTACCCGTCTGAGCTGTTACATCGGACTCTTATTCGTTGGCGGGTGTTTGACCGCCCTCGGCACCGCTCTCTCGACCAACAAGGTGGCCGCAGTCGTTTCGATGGCGATCGTGGGTTTCGCTGTGCTCTTGGTCGGGATCGTTTCGCTCAATGCCGCGATCGCGTCCACAGCGACACTCATGACGTTCGTACTAGCGGTTGCGGTGGCTCAGCCAGCCTCTGAGGTCGGTCCTCGCCTTTTGGGCTGGGCGCTTGCCGCCGCGTTTTGCATTCCTGCTTGCATGCTCATCTGGCGTCCCCCCTGGCACGACGACCTCCGACGTCGACTTTCGGCATCAATCAGGGCCGTTGCTGCACTTGCCGAGGCGCATTCAAACGGAAGGCGCGATCCCGAGAGCGCTGCCACAGTCAGGTCAGAGCTTTTGTTGCTTCGCCAGCAATTCGCAGGAAGCCCCTACCCACCAACGAGCTCTGCCGCAGGCGCCGTAGCTCTGACCAAACTCGTCGGTCGCGTCGAATGGGCGGCCGGGAACGCTGTGTTGGTCGACGACCAAACGCCGTCGTTGGATCTACCCGGAGTGCACGAGGTGATCGGGGCCGCAGCCGAGAGCTTGAGACTTAGCGCTTCGGTCATATCCGACGACGATGGTCACCCGGTCGAGGATCCGGCGGCCGTCGAATTGGTCCAAGAATCGACTCGCCGATTGAACGAGCTTGCCGACTCCGAGCTCGAGTCCGACGTCTCAAGCTTGATGGAACCGAACCGTGACGAAGCAAGGGCTGCCTCTAAATCGGATTCTCCAATCGAAGAGACTGGCGACGAACGTGGGATCGTGTCGTCATTGGACCCGAGTTTCCACGCTCGAGCTTTGGCGATCGCCACCATGATGTTGGCCGAAGCCGCGGTCCAGGCGACCGGGTCTCGTGTGGCACACGACAGAACGTTAGGCACTCCGGACGGAATTCATTCGAGCGTATTCCGTTGGAAACTCGGTTCGCATCTCTCGTTTCGCTCCGTGTGGTTCCGCAACGCCGTGCGAGGCGCGGCCGGCTTGGCTCTTGCGGTAGCCGTCATCGAGACGACGCAGGTCGAGCACGGATTCTGGGTCGTTCTCGGTACCTTGTCCGTGTTGCGCTCCAGTGCACTCGGCACCGGTTCGACTGTGCTTCGCGCTGTTGGTGGGACGACTGCCGGCGTCGTGGTGGGGTCAGCTCTCATGATCGGCGTGGGCAGCCACATCGTGTTGCTTTGGCTCCTCCTCCCGCTCGCGGTCGTGATCGCCGGAGCGGCTCCGTCGCTGATCTCCTTCGCTGCGGGACAGGCCGGGTTCACCGTTGTGGTGATCATCTTGTTCAACATCATCGATCCCACCGGCTGGAAGGTTGGTCTGACGAGGATCGAAGACGTCGGGATCGGTTGCGCGGTCAGCGTTGTCGTGGGACTGCTCTTTTGGCCAAGAGGCGCTACCGCCGCTCTGGGACGTGCCCTCTCCGACGCGTTCGTTGCGAACTCCGCCTACCTGGCCGACGCGGTTGATCGGCTCACCACGACCGCGCGCCAAATCGATACCATGCAAGGCCAGAGCACCGCTCACAGGACGTACCTTCGTCTCGATGACGCGTTCCGTCAGTTTCTGGCTGAGCGTGGGGCGAAGGTGGTGTCGGTCGAAACGATCGCCAACCTCTTCACCGGGGCAAACAGGATCCGCCTGGCGGCATTCACCTTGGGAACACTCCCCGTCGCCCACTCCGAGCCGGGTACTGATATCGAGTCGGTGGCAATCGCCGGGGCCGTTCTTCGCGACTCGTACGCGTCGAGTCATCGATGGTACGGAGAATTCGCCGAGATGTTGGCCGACCGACGGACTTGCCTCGACTCGCCCCCACCTCACGACGCGACACTGCATGCCGTTTTGCGCGAGGCGTTCGACGAGGCACGCGCTGAACGGAACAGCGAGCAGGTGCGCACGATGCTGCAGATGCTGTGGGCCGACGAGTTACTCGAACTCCAGCGTGAGGTGCAGGTCGACCTGAGCAAATCCGCCGATCTGTTCGTTAGGCGGCGACGGCACGCCATCTTGATCTGAACGCCGGGATAGGAATACCGCAATCGCAGTACCAAAATGACGCATTCGACCGGTTCAGCAGTTTTGTCGCAAAGCCGATGTTCTGGCAATGACCCGCGGTCACAAGACATCTCGAAATGAGCGCTTACCTGTTCCAGATTCACAGTCGCGGGTCCGGTCTCACTGGAGGGGAGGACGGTCGGGCTGATGCTGTTCTCTCCTTCTTTGAGATCGAGCCTGAAAGATTGACCTAGATCGCTTACGAGCGTCGTCAGAACATGACCACCCTTTGGGAGGTTTCGAATGCCAGATCCATCGGTGGCCATAACGGACTCTATTGACCCGGCTGTCTTGTTGAGTGTCCTCGCTCAGGTGAAAGTTGGTGACTTCAGCGCCAGAGTTCCGCTTGAATGGACCGGAATAGCCGGCAGAGTTGCGGACAATCTCAATGACGTCATCGCCGCCAATCAGGATCTCGAGGGCGAACTGGCTCGGATCAGTCGAATGGTCGGCGAGCAAGGGAGGTTGTCGAAAAGGATAACCGATAGGGGCGGCACGCAGTGGTCCGGCAGCGTTGGATCGGTCAACGACCTCATCGAGGCTCTGGTGCAGCCGACGATCGAGATGCAACGCGTGATCGGGGCAGTGGCCGATGGAGATCTGAGCAAGAAGATCCGTTCGGACGTCCATGGCGAAATGTTGGAGCTGAAGAACACGATCAATGCAATGGTCGATCAACTCAACGGTTTCGTCTCAGAACTCACAAGGGTCGCCCGCGAGGTCGGAACTGAGGGCAAGCTCGGTCAGGCTGCGGCTGTGAGCATCGAGCACGGTGGTGTCTGGAAGGATCTGACAGACAACGTCAACCTGATGGCTCGCAACCTGACAGGTCAGGTGAGAAACATCGCTGAGGTCACGACCGCGGTGGCCAACGGCGACTTGAGCAAGAAGATCTCGATCGACGTCCAGGGTGAATTTCTCGAGTTGAAGAGCACCGTCAACGCCATGGTCGACCAACTGAATGGGTTCGTTTCCGAACTGACACGAGTTGCCCGCGAAGTTGGGGTCGAAGGCAAGCTCGTTGTCAATGCGGCGCTGAAAGCCGACTTACTTGCCAAGAAGGCGCGTGAAGTGCAAGCGTCCGCCGGCCAATTGCGACGGCTCACCGACGCTGCGCCTGTGGGCATTTTTCAGACCGACGACGAGAACAGGTATGTCTACACCAACCCCTGGTGGTCCGAGATTACGGGCATTCCGGCCGAAGACGCCGCCGGGCGCACTTGGGACGATGTAATCGACTCAGAGAACCGCGGGGAACTGATCACACAATCGGTTGAGCCATTTGCTCTTCCCGGTGAGGTGATCCAGCGATTCGATATACGCACCCAGGGTGACTCTCGTGTTGTGCTGGTGACTTCCGTTTCCATTCCGGATCCCGAGGGTGGGATGGCCGGCTGGGTTGGAACCGTCGCAGACGCGACTGCCGAAGCTGGCGCCGAGGCGGCCTTGTCCCGTGCTCGGGATGCCGCCAACGAAGCCTGGCGCCTCAAATCTGACTTCTTGGCCAACATGAGTCACGAGATCCGTACTCCGATGAATGGTGTCATTGGTCTGGCGGAGCTCCTCCTCGAAACCGAGCTCGATCCTCTGCAACTCGACTATGCCCAGGCAATGCGCAGCTCGGGGGAAGCGCTACTCGCGATCATCAATGACATCCTCGACTTCTCGAAGGTCGAATCCGGCAAGCTCGAAGTCGAGAACAACAGGTTCGCGCTGCGCATCACAGTGAAGAACGTGTTGGAGCTTCTGGCAGGTTCGGCTCAAGACAAGGGCCTCGAGTTAGTCGTGGACGTCGAGAACTCGGTGCCGGCGGTTGCGAGCGGAGACTCCGGACGCCTGCGGCAGGTCCTGACGAATCTCATCGGTAATGCCATCAAGTTCACGCATGCAGGGGAGATCGTTCTCTGGGTAAGCGCGGAGGAAGTGTCGGGCGAAGATTACGTCGTCCGGTTCGAAATATCGGACACTGGCGACGGCATCGCCGCCGACAAGCTCGAAGCAATCTTTCAACCATTTGTGCAGGTCGACACCTCCACGTCGAGAAAGTATGACGGCACAGGTTTGGGATTGGCGATAAGCGCCAAGCTGGTGGCTTTGATGGGGGGCGAAACCGGCGTGTCGAGCCGTTTGGGGGTGGGTAGCACCTTCTGGTTCACGATTCGGGTACATTCCGTGACCCGTCAGCGGATGGACGATCTTCCGGTTGCCGATGAATGCCTGGCGGGCTTGAAGGCGCTGGTTGTCGACGACAACGCCACGCAACGTCGAGTCTTGTCCGATGCTCTGAACGATTGGGGTATGACAGTCACGACAGCGGCGTCCGGCAAGGAAGCCTTGGCCACACTTCGAATGGCCCTAGCCGCTGGGTGCCCTTTTGCGATTGCTCTTGTCGATCGTTCCATGCCAGGGATGAACGGCGTCGAATTAACCCGTACCATCCTCGGCGACGCCACACTTGCCGCCCGTGTGGTCCTCATGTCGGGCCGTCGCGAGGGAAATGGTCTTCGCGATTCCATTGGGAGCGATGATTTCGAGCTGTTGTCCAAGCCGATACACCGAGAGGAGCTCTCAGCGTCCGTGCGGAGCGCACTCGGCGTCAACGTGGTTAGCCCGGAAATTACGGAACCTGTGATGTTCACCGTCCCACCTCGGGAATCGCTCGGCGGTCAGGTATTCGGAAGGATCCTGTTGGCAGAAGACAATCTGATCAACCAAAAGGTAGCGGCCGCGATGTTGACAGGCGCCGGATACCACGTCGACGCGGTGCTTGACGGAGAATCTGCTGTCGAAGCGGTCTCGGCCCAGAGCTACGACGCAGTTTTGATGGACTGCCAGATGCCTGGCATGAGCGGGTATGAGGCGACCGCCGCCATTCGAGCACGCGAGGGTACCGGCAAGCGCATCCCGATCATTGCGCTGACCGCCGGAGCACGCCAGGAGGACCGGGAGCGCTGCCTCGCAGAGGGAATGGACAGTTATCTCTCGAAACCCGTGGGTAAGGAGGATTTGCTGGCACAGGTCGCACACTCTTTGGAGAAAGGCACCGGCACTCTGCGAATCGTCCCGCCTGCGATAGTGAGCCGTGCCGGCATCGAAGGGATCGAACCCGATTCCGCTTGACTAGGCGATCGGGCGCCCACGACGGGACTACGGTTCATCCGATGTCGGACTACGACGCGATTGTCATCGGTGCCGGACACAATGGCTTGACGGCTGCCGCAGTGATGGCACGTGGTGGGTTGCGGGTGCTGTGCCTCGAGAAGAACCACTTCATCGGCGGGATGTCGTCGACGACGGAGTTGGTCCGGGGCTATCGATTCGAGTTGGCAGGATCGGTCCAATTCCCTATCCCGAACGAGATCTTCGACGATTTACGCTTCGACGAGTGCCCGATCTACGAGCCAGAGGTGCAATCGGCCAGCATCGGCACGTCGGGTGAGCCCCCGATACTCCTTTACTCGGACCCGGATCAACTACTCGTCCACCTCGGCGACTCGCTCGGGATGGATGCCGTGATGGGGATGGCCGAGGTCGTCGCCTGGGCCGACGCGCCGGCAAGGGCCATCGGTCGTTTCGACGTGCGGAAACCGCCTAAGTCCCTCGACCAGATGTGGGCGTGCGCTTCCAACGAAAGCGAACGCCAAGCCATCCGTACCGCCATGTTCGGAAGCGTCATGGACGTTGTCGACCGCTTCCTTCCCGATCCTGTCAAGCACGCTCAGGTTCGCAGCATGCTCAGCTTTCTTTCGGTCAACTCGACATACCTAGGCCCTTATTCGCCCGGAAGTGCGCTGTGTCTTGCCTTTGCGCTGGCGTCGCCCGGCGACGCGACCATGTCCAAGGTGCGGGGCGGAATCGGAGCGATGGCCGACCACCTGCGGATGCTCTTCGAGAACAACGGAGGAGAGCTACGGCGACACGTCAAGGTCTCGAAGATCGTCGTTTCCGACGGGCGGGTTGCCGGGGTGGAACTAAGCGACGGCGAGGTCCTGACGGCGCCGATAGTCGTTTCAAACCTTGACCCGACCGCGACGTTCACGCAACTCGTAGACCGTGACTCTCTGCCGGAGGCGTTCACGCGGCGAAGCGAAGCCATCGACCATCGCGCCGCATACTTCCAGGCTCATTTCGCCCTGGATGGCCTGCCCGAGTTCACGGGACCCTACGAGGTACTGAACGAGGGCGGGCTCCGCAGGAATGTGACACTTTTCGGGACCGCTGAGCAGATGCAGCTCGACTACGAGGGCTGTATCCGCGGCCTCGTACCGGAATCGCCATCGTTCAACATTCAGATTCCGACGTTGGACGAGCCTGAGCTAGCTCCTCCCGGGAAACATGCGGCTAGCAGCTTCGCCTTCTACTTCCCGATCGGAGCGACCCACGCAGAGCAAACGCGTCTTCGCGACCAGATGGCTGAGCGGATCGTCGCCAAGGTGACCGCGGTGGCACCCAACTTTCCCGACCTGATCGAGCGTCAGTTCAATTACCCGGCTTACACGTACGAGTTGATGTTCGGATGCACCGGTGGTGACTTCACCCATGGTCTGCTCCAACCGGCGTTCATGGGCCCGTTTCGCCCCGGACCTTGCGGGTGGGAAGACAACCCCGTACCGCTCGACGGTCTCTACCTCTGCGGCGCGGGCTGTCACGGTGGCCCAGGAGTCACCTTCATTCCTGGATACAACTGCGGTTATGAAGTCCTCGAGGCCAACGCCGGTCTTTGACAGCGGACCTGGCGTTCGACGAACGCCAGATACATCGCCATCGAGAAAGCAAGACTGGTGAAGAGGCTCATGACGAAGAAGATCCAAGGAATCCGGATACCCCGCCTACGTCCGTCTGCGATCGTCCACGCTGGTAGCAGAAGGACGTTGACGATTATGTAGTCCTGCGCTGCCGAGTCTGCCGCCCAGTTCGTAAACAGCATCTTCGTGTAGTTGGCGTAACTCGGCTGCTTGTACGCATGTACGTATCGGACGTTGAAGTACCAGCCGAGTCCCAAGGAGGCGAGACCCACCAGGTAGAAGAATCCCTCGAAGACCGAGATTCGACCGGCAACGCCCTTGTCGAATAAGTGACGGTTGTAAATGAATGCGAACGCAGTAGTTGCCAGCCCGAGAATTGCCGAGATCGTGAGCCCGGTAGTCACCAGGTTCAGAACGTATCCAACACCGACGTTCTGTTCAGGGATGCCGTAAGAACCCAAGCCTGACGGTTATCCGTAAGTGTCCGGCGCCTTTGCCGCCGCTGAGACCTGCGACGGCTGGGGTGTTCCGGTGAGCGTGGTCTCAGGGTGCACCGGGAGGACCACCGGCGGCCTCGGACTCTGATTGAAATTGAAGTCGCTGATCAGGTTGCCGAGGATCTTCTCGTCTTCGCGGACGTCGGGTCTCGGATCGGAACGGCCGTCGGTGGCGGGGTCCAGGCGCTGACCGTTCAGAAAGTCGTCTTCGATGAACTTGTCGTAGGCGTCGAAACTCAGGGTCTGATGGTCTATGTAGCCCTGTTTGGCGTAGGGGCTTATCACGATGCCAGGCACGCGAAGCCCGTACCCGTTCACGTCAACCGTCGGCGGCACTACTTGGTCGTAGAACCCACCCCAGTCGTCCCATGTCAGGAAGATCGCAGTCGAGTTCCAATCCGGGCCATGCATGACCGCGTTAACGAGGCTGGTCACGTAGCTCTGACCAAAACTCACCGGGGCCGGAGGATGCTCACTCACTTCACCTGATGGGACCACCCACGAGACGGCTGGCAGAGTGCCACTCTTCGCTGCTTCGTAGAATTTGTCGACATCCTGGATGTTCCCTAGTTGGTGATCCGCCTGAACGGTGTCGAACCATGGGAGCGGGTTCCAGATGCCGGGAGTGTTGCCGTTCTGCTTGACGGCCGCGCAAGTCTCGGCTGCGGGATTCTCACAATCGGGCTCGGTCCCGCTCACCACGTAATAGCCCCAACTGACGCGGGATTTGTAGAGGAGGTAGGTCAGGTCGGTCCAGGCGTAGTCGGGTTGGCCGGCCTTCGGCCCGACGCCGCCGTGCTTCGCACCGGCCTTGCCGCCGTAATAGGCGGGGGAGGCCGCTGGCCGCTCTACGGGTCTTGTCTGTAGGGCATTCGAACAGCTCGACGGGTTGTCATGTTGAGTGCAGTACGCCGACCACTCGGACACCAGAAACAGGTGGGCGGGCAAGCTCCAAGACGCATTCGGTTCGAACATTTGGTCCTGAAGGACGAAGTCTCTCGCGTATGTCCAATAGTTCGGGATATCGCTCTCGGTGTGGTAGCCCATGACGTCCGGCTTTGCAGAATTCGTGCATGCAGGATCGGTGGGATTCAAACACCCTTTCCTTCCCTTCTCCGCTTGCCCGATGAAGCCGTCCATCTTGCCCCCGTTGACGTCGGCAGTAGCGTTCGGCGCCGAGTGTGGTCCTCCACCGTTGACGTCCGCATGGTCAACGAACGGCGCGACGCAGTTGCCGGTGTGAGGGTCACGGACGCACACGGTGGGTTTGCCGTTCTTCATCGGAATGCCCTGTGCACCGGGGAATGTCCCGAAGTAGTTGTCGAAGGAGCGGTTCTCCTGCATGATCACGATCACGTGCTTGATCTTGTGGATGCCGGGCGGAACTACATAGCTGCCACTGGGACCACCGCTCACACGCTCGACCTGTCCTTGCGCGGACTTCGATGGGCTGCCGCAGGAACTGACCGCGAACGCCAAGGCGATCGCAAGCCCGACTTGGACGAGCGTGTTCCTTCGCCCGGCCACGCGGCGCATCACACAAATATCGCAGATTCACCGATAGTCGGGGCGCAACGGCCGCTGAACCGTTCTGCGGGATCAGGATCAGCAACAATTGACCTGACGTGACGCGGGCCCCGCCGTACAGCGGGGCCCGCGTTATTCGTCATTTGTCAGACCGCCGACTGGCGACCCGCGAAGCTGCGGTCAGGTGACGATCGCGTGCTTGATCGCGCAGGCCCCGGCTCCTGAGTGAGCGAGGTTCGACCAGGTCCCTTGGACCGCGAAAGTGCCGGTCGACAACGTGATGTTCTGCACCCTTCCCTTGCCACTGGTCACCCATGCACAGAGGTCGCCAGTCTCGGCTCCTCCGTTGTTGATCCAGCCACCAGCAGGGAATTGGTCGGTGATCGTCTCGGCGTATTCGTGCCCTTCCACGATGGTCACCCCATCAAGCTGGTTTCCGGGGTTTACGAATCCGGCACCACAATTTGCACCGACGTCGGGCACGTAAGGCATGTTCGTGAAGGCCATGAGGGGCCCGGGGACCGAGCCACCGCCGTCGAGGGTGCTGTCACCTGTGTAGTCGTGCCATGCACAGAAGCCGTTCCCCTGGTAGTTGTCGGGGTTTGTGCCGGTCGGGGAGACCACGACGTACTGCGCATTGCGGTTACGGGCTTGCGTGGTGTTGCCGAAGTGCGTGGCTGCATTCTCGGCCTCTTGTGCCAACTGGTGCCCGCTTGACTGCGCCGGGGATGCCGAAGAGGTGTCTTCCCAAACCCCGGCTATAGCGCCACCGGTCGGGTACGCCACGTGAGCTGCCGACGAAGGGCACGTCGTGCTTCCAACGGCTACCCCCTGGCAATACTGTGTCATGACCCCGCTCCATGTGTCGCCTGTCTTGCCGAGGCCGGCGAAGAAGGCCTGCATGTCCGGCGCTACGCCCTTGGGGTCACCCGAGTAGGTGAAGTATCCCTGGCCGTTAGTCCCCTGAGTCCCCCACTGACTTCCCCAGAAGACCAGATAGACCTTCTCCTTGCCGGTTGTCACTCCTACACCGGAGATGCCGCCTTGGAACTTGAGACACGATGACGAGCAGAACGTCACTGCGTTAGACGACTTTCCGAGCATCGGAATGAGCCCGTGACGGTAGGCGTGCGAAGCAGCGCTCGTAGCTTTGGCGCGAGCTGCTGGGGCCGCCTGAGCAGTACCGCCAAAGGCAAGTACCGACATAGCTAGTGTTACGGCCGCGAGTGTGATGCCTAACCCGCGACCTTTCATTCGCCTTCCACGGCTACTTTCACGCTCCTTGGCGCTGCCGTCGGAATCAAATGGTCCGTTTAGTCTCATGTCCCGCCCCTCTCGGTTCGATTCCCAACCGGGTACGGCCCCCAAATGACCGTTCGCCGTATTTTCCAGGGTCAAGCTAGCACCGCCCGACGGCCCCACTCCCGACCGAGCGGATGACGGAGTCGCGACGCCAGAATTGCGCCCCTGGCCGGACTCGAACCTGCCCAAGTTCTTCGTGGGTGGGGGGTGTATGACTGACGAGCACCAGTCCGACACGTCGGCGCGAGGGGAGAGTGCCCGAATGCATTACGACGCTTCTCGGTCTGCTCGATGACCCGGTCGTGGCTGTCAATCCGCGTCGATCTCGTCGAGGGCCACGGCCAGCACTACTGGCCAAGGCCCGGACGCATCTTCGCCGCTGCCCGCACGCACACCTTCGAGCAACTGGCCGACGCCATCGACGACGCCTTCGCCCGCTGGGACCGGTCCCATCTGCAGGAGTTCGAGCTCGCCGACAACACTCGGCTTGCCTTTCCCGATCCAGAGTGGGACGACCTAATCGATGCAAAGACGCTCGACTTCCGCAGAGTAAAACTCTCGCGGCTGGACCCAGGTGAGCAGTTCGTCTATGTCTTCGACTTGGGCGACGACTGGGCTCACCTTTGCACCGTCGGCCCTCAGCGCCTTGATCCGCTCGACACGCTCGGTATCGTCCCGGAGCGGCCGCTGCCCTACTGGGGTTGGGGGGAAATTCCCGATCAGTACCGCCGGCAATGGGACGGCGACGACGGTGAGTCGGAGATGCCCAAGGATCCCGGTCTCAAGGATCTCCCGTCCCTACGCCCCTCTTGGGGGACAGGCCGTCGATCGGAGCGGAGGTGACCCGGGTCTCAAAGACCTTGGACCGCCTGCGGAGTGTTGCTGGAACCACCCGCCGACCCGTCGCCGAGCTGGTCGTCGGAATTGTCACCCCAGCAAATAGGCTGAGCCGCTTGCGGTCAGAGCGCACGCTTAGTCATCGCCGCTCTGGGAAATGTAGATGACCTGGGACAACCCGTTCACGTTGACCGGCGACAGATGTTGTCCCGAGCCGCAGTCTCCCAGCTGACCGTTGGCGTCGTTGTCGCAGTACTGCACCTCTCCGCTTATCAGTAACGCGGTGAGCGCCGCTGTCGCCCGCAACAACTTCTTCGGCTGGACCACTGAGTTCGGCCTTCACCGGAGTCAGGCTTCCGTTGTTTTAATCCGTTACCGAGCTCTCCATAGGCTCTGAAACCCACCAGTAGACGTCTCATGTTGCGAGCAGTGCGCAACTGAAGTCGTGAGACGAGCGGTTTGTATCGGTGTACCTGCCGGACCCAGGGCCTCCTGGCTGAGTGGCGTCGGATGCTTCCGCGCCAGTATTCACGGCCTTGCCACCCCACGATCAGAACGGATGGGGGGAAGGTAAGGGATCCTGACGCTTCGCATCCAGCATCCATCTCCTCACTGTCGACCATCCGGCCATTCCGGATACTGGGCGGATTTCCAGACAGTGCCGTCCCCGACGTCCCAAACTTTTCCTAGAATTCGATTCCATGGCGACTTCCCGATCCTCTCAGCTCGGACCCGAGGCGCGCCCAGTTGCCTTACCCGACGAGGACGGTGACTTATCAGTCCCCAAGGCCCGTGGGCGCGTGCAACTGCCCACCCACGTCCGTTGGAGCGGAGCGCCGAAAATCTACGATCTTGACGTCCGTCAGGACCGGATTCGCGTCTATGAGCAGGTCCTGCGCGAAGGCACTACTGACGATGTCCGCTTCTATGTGGATATCGACCAGTTGATCGAGCTTTGGGACGAGCTCGACTTGCCCAGGTCGGTGCGTCAGGCATGGGCAGGATGGATCTTGCAGCATCGCAATGTTGAAATCGCGTGCTAACGCCTTTTCAACGCCGGATTGCGATGATCATTGGCAAGCTCCCGGAAGCAGAGCTGTTTGCTCTTGCCGGAGGGGGCGCGCTCATCGCCAGAGGTGATGTTGATCGTCAAACCCGTGATCTCGATTTCTTTGGTCCCGACCCAGCCGGAGTCGACAAATTGGTGCCTGCCGTAGAACGTGCTCTGCACGAAGCCGGTATGAATGTCCGTCGCGTTCGGGAAGGGAGAGGTTTTTTTCTCCTGGAGGTCCGGGAGCACGAGGAAGTCACTGAGGTCGACCTTGGAGCTGATGCGAGGCTCTTACCAATTGAACGCGGAGAGTTGGGCCCAATTCTCGCAGGAGGCACTAGTCGCTCCGTTCTTGGATTGAACTCTGAGACAGGCTCGGCACCCGATATCGCGGCGGCGACAGGCGTCCGAATATTTTCGTGGCGCCCCCGGCCGTGCAGTGCGTGCGCGCCCCCGGCAGGACTCGAACCTGCGCCACCGGCTCCGGAGGCCGGTGCTCTATCCGCTGAGCTACGGGGGCTTGAAAAGAGACCGAAATGGCGCCCGGCGAGCATGGCAATCTCGACGTCGGGACGCCAAGCACTGTAGTTCGACGCCGCCGACTCACCCGAAGCGCTGATCTCCCGTGAGAATGCGCACAACAGCATGTAACCGCAGAGCACAACGCCCGCTCGTTCGTACCGCGTATCCTCAGGCGGACAATGGCAGCCCGTCGAGATATCGCAGAAGCCGTGTCACGCGCCCTCGCCCGGCTAGGAGTCGAGGTTCCTCCTGACGAGGTCCACCTGGAGAGGCCCGCGAGGCTCGAGCACGGCGACTGGTCTACGAACGTCGCTCTCGTCAACTCCAAGAAGTTGGGTCGCCCCCCGCGCGACCTTGCCTCCGACCTCAGCACGGCGATTCGCCAGGATCCACCCGCTCACCTTGTCGACGTAGAGGTTGCTGGGCCCGGCTTCGTCAATCTGCGCCTCGCCCCCGGCTGGCTCTACGACACCCTCGTCGAGGTGGTGAACGACGGCGAGAAGGATTACGCACGCTCCGAACTCGGTCACGGCGAGAAGGTCCAGGTCGAGTTCATCTCTGCCAACCCGACCGGCCCTCTGCACGTCGGCAATGGCTGGTGGGGCTCCTACGGGGACGCCCTCGCCCGAGTCATGGCGCGGTCAGGCTGGAACGTTGACCGCGAGTACTACGTGAACGACACGGGCAGCCAGGTTCGCACCCTCGGAGCGAGCCTCCTCGCGCGTCGCCGCGGAGAACCGGTCGCCGATGACGGGTATCAGGGCGCATACGTGACGGAGCTCGCGACGAAGTACGACGGTCCAGACGACCCGTCCGACCCTGAAGCCGTCGAGGCGGCTGGGCGCTTCGCCACGGGCCGCATCCTCGAACAGATCCGGACAACCCTCGAATCGCTGGGCATCGTCTACGACAATTGGTACAGCCAGGCGTCGGTCGAGGAATCAGGCGCAGTCGCGGAGACGATCGCACTGTTTCGCGCTCAGGGCCTCGTATACGAGAAGGACGGCGCGACTTGGCTCAAGTCAAGCGAGCTGGGTGACTCGAGAGACCGCGTGCTCGTGAAGTCGGACGGCGACGTCACCTACCTCGGAGGAGATCTCGCCTATCACCGCGACAAATTCCTCGTACGGGGGTACGAACGCGTTATCGACGTTTTCGGTGCGGACCACCAAGGTCAGGTCGCCAGCTTGAAAGCCGGCGTGAAAGCCATGGGCGTCGACCCGGACCGCCTCGAGATCAAGCTGGGCCAGATGGTCTCTGTGATCGAAGGTGAGCAGGCCGGCAGGATGTCAAAGCGCGCCGGGAACTTCATCTCGCTCGACGCTCTCATCGCCGACATCGGACCCGACGCGACGCGTCTTCTTTCGCTTATGAGCTCGTTGGATCAAGCGGCGGCGTTCGACATAGAGGAGGTCCGCAGCCAGTCGATGGAGAATCCCGTGTACTACGTCCAGTACGCGTACGCCCGGATCTCGTCCATCGGCAGGGTCGCAAAAGAGCGCGGCATCGAGCGGGTCCCCCTGAACGATGCCGATCTCAGCGTCCTCGCCTCCGAGCGCGAGCTCGAACTGCTCCGGTGCTTGGAGGAACTACCCGACTTGATCGCCGAGGCGGCAAGGGACCGCGCACCACACAAGGTGACCGCTTGGATCCGCCGTCTCGCCGGCTCGTTCCACGGCTTCTACCACGACTGTCCTGTGCTGTCCGATGACGTCGGCGACACGGTTCGCCAAGCGCGACTGTGGCTGGTCGAGGGTGCTCGCATCGGCTTCTCGGTCGGGCTCGGCGTGCTCGGCTTGAGCGCACCCGAATCCATGTGAGCCCGACAACTCCTCCGGGTCCGCCCGTTCCCGACGAAGGCCCGGTCCACCCCTCCCTTCTTCCCGACAACGCCGAAATCGTCGCAGGTGAGGCGCTACGCATCGCCGGCGTTGATCTCGTCGAGCTCGCCAAGGCCCAAGGTACGCCGCTGTTCGTTTACGACGAAGAGCACCTGCGGTCACGGTGCCGCGAAGCGAGTCGAGCTTGGGACGATGGCGTCGCGTACGCGACCAAGGCCTTTCTCTGCAGAGCCATGGCGCGCCTCGCATCCGACGAGGGCCTGTTCTTGGACGTGTCGACCGCGGGCGAGCTTCACGTCGCGCTCGCATCCGGCGTGCCGCCCCACAAGGTCGTTCTCCACGGCAACAACAAGGATGAAGCCGAGCTCGCCACCGCCATCCGGTGCGGCGTCGGACGCATCGTCGTCGACTCGTTCGACGAGCTGGACAGGCTGGAGGCTCTGCTTAAGGGTCCTGGTCTCGAAGGTCCGAGCACGCCAGTCCCCGTACTTGTTCGCGTCACGCCGGCAGTGGAGGCGCACACCCACGAATTCGTCCGCACGGGCCAGGAGGACTCGAAGTTCGGATTCGGCCTTGCGTCGGGTGCTGCGGGAGCGGCGGTCGACCGCTTACGGACCATGCCGGGCGTCGAGCTTGTGGGTGTTCACGCACACATCGGCAGTCAGGTATTCCGTGCAGAGTCGTTCGCAGAGGTCGTGGATGTGCTCGCTGGGTTCGTCGTACCGCTCGGGCTCCCAGAGCTGTGCATCGGCGGCGGACTCGGAGTCCCTTACGTTGCGGGGGAGTCGGCTCCCACGATCACCGAATGGGCAGAGACCGTCCGCGAGGCAGCTCGACGGGCCGGAGTACCCGCAAACGTCCGTCTGACCGCCGAGCCCGGCCGGGCGATTGCGGCCGCGGCGGCATTGACGCTCTACACGGTTGGGACCGTGAAGGAGCTTCCCGGCATCCGTACTTATGTGTCCGTCAACGGTGGGATGAGCGACAATCCGCGGCCGGTGCTGTACGGGAGCGGGTACGAGACGTTCTTGGCGCGGGCGCCGGGTGCTCCGAGGCCGAGAGCGGTCACCGTCGTGGGCAAGCACTGCGAGACAGGGGACGTCGTCGTGTCGGACGCCCGCGTTCCCGAAGACTTGCGAGTGGGCGACATCCTTGTGACACCGGTCACCGGTGCCTACGGATATTCGATGGCTTCCAACTACAACAAGGTCCCCCGTCCGGCAGTCGTTTTCGTGCGCGACGGCGCGGCCCGGGTTGTGGTGCGCCGCGAGTCGCTTGACGACCTTCTGTCTCACGACGAACCGTGAACTGTCGACCACGCGCCAGGTGAGGGCGCCCCGCGGCGCTAGCTTTGACAGATGGTGAGCCCGGCGGCCCAAAAGCCTGTGCGCGTCGCGGTGCTCGGAGCCGGCAACGTGGGCGGGGCACTCTGCCGGATGCTCCTCGAGGATGCCGACGGGATCGCGGCTCGAGCTGGGGTGCGCCTGGAGCTCGTCGGGGTCGCCGTCGCCCACCCCACCAAGAAGCGCGCGGGCATCCCCGATGCTCTGTTGACTGGTGACGCGAAGAGTCTCGCCACTGACCCGGGGGTGGACGTCGTGGTCGAGCTCATCGGCGGGATCGATCCGGCCCGCGTCGTGGTGGAAGCCGCGCTTGCGGCGGGAAAGCCGGTCGTGACCGGCAACAAGGAGCTGATCGCGGCATACGGTGCGGACCTCGAGCGCGTTGCATCCCAAGCTGGAGTCGACCTGCTCTATGAGGCAGCCGTCGCAGGTGCGATTCCTCTCGTGCGTGCACTGCGCGATTCGCTCGCGGGCGAGAGCATCTGGCGCGTCATGGGGATCGTGAACGGGACGACGAATTTCATCCTGACGATGATGGCCGACGAGGGCGTCGCTTACGAAGAAGCCCTTTCAGAAGCGCAACGCCTCGGGCTCGCAGAACGCGATCCCACTGCCGACGTGGAGGGTTTCGACGCAGCCGCGAAGGTGGCCATTCTGGCGGGACTCGCATTTCGCAGTGATTTCCCGGTCGATTTGGTCCACCGCGAAGGGATCGTGGGTCTTCGCGGAGTCGACATCGCCTTCGCAGACCGGCTCGGTTACGTGGTCAAGCTGCTGGCAGTCGCCGAGCGAACCGACTCTCCTGTCACCGACGGTCCGGAGCACGACGGGGACCGCACACCCGAGGTTTCCGTCCGTGTGCATCCTGCCCTCGTGCCGCACGCACACCCGCTCGCTTCAGTCCGCGGGTCGTTCAACGCCGTGTTCGTGGAGGGCGCGAGCTGCGGCGAGCTCATGCTCTACGGGCGCGGGGCGGGTGGGGCGCCTACGGCGTCCGCGGTTCTCGGGGATCTCATCGACGCTTCGAGTCATCTCAGATCCGGCGGTGCCGGCCGGACGGTGCCGCGCGGCGAGGTACGACAGCGTCCGATCGAGGACCTCCGCTGTGCGTGGTACCTCAACATGGATGTGATCGACCGGCCCGGAGTGCTCGGCGCCGTCGCCACCCTGTTCGGCAGTCATGGCGTGTCGATCCGTTCCATGGAGCAGGTGGGGCTCGGCGACGAGGCGAGGCTGATCTTCCTCACTCACATCGCCCACGAAGGTGACATAAGGGCGACGCTCGAGGGCTTGCACCAACTCGACATGGTCGAGCACGTGGGCGGCGTCCTCCGTGTGGCCGGTGACGAAGAGGAGCGATGACACCGTCGCCTTCGGCTAGCGCCTGGCCGGGCGTGGTCGAGGCCTACAGGGAGTTCTTGCCGGTCGGGTCCACTACCCCTGTGGTGACACTTCTAGAAGGCGGGACCCCGCTTTTGGAGGCGCCCCGGCTGTCAGAACAGGTGGGCGCGCGGGTACTTCTCAAGGTCGAGGGGCTCAATCCGACCGGGTCGTTCAAGGACCGCGGCATGACGTTGGCCATCTCGAAGGCGGTCGAAGAGGGTGCCAAGGCGGTCGTGTGCGCATCCACCGGCAATACCTCCGCGTCGGCCGCCGCCTACGCGGCTCGAGCCGGATTGACCTGTGCAGTGCTGATCCCCGAGGGTCACATCGCGCTCGGAAAGCTCGCCCAGGCACTAGTGCACGGTGCGCGGGTCCTGCAGGTGCGCGGCAACTTCGACGAGGCACTCGCGATCGTGCGCGCTCTCGGTGACAAGGCGCCGGTCACCGTCGTCAATTCGGTCAACCCATACAGGATCGACGGACAGAAGACCGCAGCATTCGAGATCGTTGACGTCCTCGGTGACGTGCCCGAGGTGCACTGCATTCCGGTCGGCAACGCGGGCAATATCACCGCATACTGGAAGGGTTATTGCGAGTACAAGGCCGCCGGCCACGCGACGCGGCTCCCGCGGATGTTGGGGTTCCAGGCCGAGGGAGCCGCTCCGATAGTTAATGGAAGGCCGGTCGAGAACCCCGAGACGGTCGCCACTGCGATACGCATCGGGAACCCGGCGTCTTGGTACGGGGCCACCGCGGCAGCCAGCGAGTCGGGCGGAGGGATTCACTCGGTCACCGACGACGAGATTCTCTCCGCGTACCGCCTCCTCGCCTCGGAGGAGTCGGTGTTCTGTGAAGCCGCGTCCGCCGCATCGGTCGCCGGGCTCCTCAAATGCGGAGCTCCCGCGGGATTCGACGGTCGTTTGCGTGCTGACGGGCCACGGGCTCAAGGACCCGGACCTCGCCATCAGCCAGATCACCGTCCCTTCAGCGGTCGACGCGGACGAGGCACGCGTCCGCGAAGTCCTCGGTATCTGACTGGTATCTGACCGTGGGCCGAGCCGAAGATCGAGCTTTGAATCAGCTGAGTGAAGACGTCTCGGGAATACCAGGAGCCGTGCGGCGTTGACAACAGCGCGGCAACGTGTGCCCATGCCTCAGCGTGGCGGGGCCCTTGCTGGCAAGAACGCTTGTGGTCGGGTAAGATGACGATCGCTGTCCCCCCGACACTCAAAGTGAGGGTGGTGGCTTCCGTCCCAGTCCCTTAGGTCTTGGTTACGGCGGTACCGGCGCCAAGTACACCGGCTCGGTTCCCTTTACGCCACGCGCTGGCTCGGTTTTTTTCTGCACCTTGCCGGCGAGGCTCGATAAGCGAGGTAGTAGATGCCTGCGGAACAACAACTCGAGCGATCAGTACTCGAGCGCAAAGAACGAGAAGAGCTCCGGGCGATCGCCCAGGCGATGTCGCTGCAGACGACTTCCAGGAGCAAAAAGGCCGACATCATCGACCTGATCCTGCGTGCGGCAGGCGTCGAAGTTGGAGACACGGTCGCCAAGGCCAACGGTTCGACGGGGGGCGCTCGGACCCGCCGGCCGGCTTCGAGCTCGGCAGACGCCGGAGTCGAGGCGGCTGGTGACACCACGAGCGTGGCTTCAGCGTCGACCAACGGCGCTGCGACCAAGTTGCCTGAATCGTTGGGTTCCGGGTCGGAAAACGGTTCATCAGGCCCCCCGGCGGATACTACGGACCGCGCGAATGGCACAGAAGGTGGGAAAAACGGCGGAGACGTCGCCGGGTCAACCGTCACCGCTATCGCCGAGTCCTCGACGGAGACTTCCACTCCGTCCTCGATCTCAGACGACCGGACCGGTTCCCGCCAGCCCGCCCGCCAGCCGGCTCCTCAGGTCAGGCAGGGCCCGACCGAAGCCGGGAGCCGTCGTTCGCGGAGGCGGCGGGGGAGGGAGCGTCCCGAGCGCGTCGGGGGCGGGGGCACGGGCAGCTCCAACAGCGATAGGGAACTGCAGAGCGGTGGCCAAGAGTCGCAGTACCAAGGCGAGCTTGTCGCAGTAAGCGGGCTGTTCGACCTTCGCGACGAGGGATACGGCTTCTTGCGGGCCGACGGCTATCTGCCGAGTGCGCGGCGACGTGTACGTCTCGATCAGCCAAGCCCGCAGGTTCTCCATCCGAAAGGGCGACTTCGTAGAAGGAGCGTGCCGCCCGGCGGCGAGCAACGAGAAGTTTCCCGCCCTCATCCGGATCGACTCCGTCTCGGGAATGACCCCCGAGGAGGCGAGGAACCGTCCCAAGTTCGAGGACCTCACTCCTCTGTTCCCTGACTCGAAGCTGCGCCTCGAGACACCCGGCGCGAACGACAACGTCACCGCTCGCATAATCGATCTGCTCGCTCCGATCGGAAAGGGTCAGCGCGGACTGATCGTCTCTCCCCCGAAAGCCGGGAAGACGACGGTCATGAAGCAGATCGCTCACTCGATCGAGATCAACAACCCCGAGGTTCACCTGATGGTGCTTCTGGTCGCCGAGCGACCGGAAGAGGTGACCGACATGCGGAGGTCGGTACAAGGTGAGGTGATCGGCTCGAACTTCGACCGTCCGGCCGAGGAGCACACCGCCGTGACCGAGCTCGCAATCGAGCGAGCGAAGCGGCTCGTCGAAGCCGGCCAGGACGTTGTGATCGTCCTCGACGGAATCACGAGGCTGGCCCGTGCATACAACCTGGCGCAGCCCGCCACCGGGCGCATCATGTCGGGTGGTGTGGACTCAGGTGCCCTCTATCCGCCGAAGAAGTTCTTCGGAGCGGCGCGCAACATCGAAGAAGGTGGTTCGCTCACCATTCTCGCAACCGCTCTGGTCGAGACGGGCTCACGTGCCGACGAGCTGATTTTCGAGGAGTTCAAGGGGACCGGCAACATGGAGCTGCGACTGGACAGGCGGCTTGCCGAGCGCAGGCTCTACCCGTCCATCGACGTGAACGCCAGCTCCACCCGCCACGAGGAGCTTCTGTTCGACCGGGGCCAGCTCCAGCAGGTATGGAAGCTGCGCCGGGTTCTTAACGCCCTTGCCGCCGACGGCAACTCGGCGCCCGGGCTCGAGCTCCTGATGGACAAGATCCGTTCGACTCGTTCCAACGACGAGTTCCTGGCCGAGATCGCCAAGGGTGGCGCCCCGCCGGTCTGAGATAGCCGGCCGGCTCGGTTCGGTCCCCGGTCGGCCCGGCCGACGCAGCCGCTCCGGGCGATAGAATGAGAGGCGAAATGAAGGCTGATATCCACCCAAACTACGTAGAGTCGTCGGTTCGTTGCTCTTGTGGCAACACGTTCACGACGCGCTCGACTCGAGGCGAGCTCCACGTGGAGCTCTGCAACGAGTGCCACCCGTTCTTCACCGGAAAGCAGAAGCTCGTGGACTCGGGGGGCAGGGTCGAGCGATTCGAGCGCCGCTACGGCAGGCGTTCTTCTCGCACGAAGCGCTGAAGAGCCGACCGTCTCAGTTCCGGGCCAACAGGGCCCCGGTTCCCGGCGAGTTCGCTACCGTGACCTCCGATGGATCCTGATCGCATCGCGGCTTGGAAGCGAGAGCGCGAGGCGGTTCTGAAAGAGCTCTCCGACTCCGCCATCGGCTCGGACAGGGTGAGGCTCGAGCAGGCTTCGCGTCGCCACAAGGAGCTCGACGAGCTCATATCCACGGCTGAGCGTCTCGAAAAGGCAGAGTCAGATGTGACGACTGCACGCGAGATGCTCGTAGAAGGCGGCCCTGACGAACGCGACTTCGTGCGCGCAGAGCTGTCGACCGCCGAGTCCGATGTGCATCGGTTGGAGTCAGAGCTCCGGGGACTTCTCGTACCGAGCGACCCGAACGACGGCCGCAATGTGATCATGGAGATCCGCGGCGCGGAGGGCGGCGAAGAGGCCAACCTGTTCGCCCGCGACCTCTACGACATGTACAGCCGCTACGCCGAGCGGAGGAAGTGGCCGCTACGCGTCCTCTCAGAATCCGCTTCGGACCACGGTGGACTGGACGAGATCGTCTTCGTCGTGAAGGGTGCCGACGCCTGGCAACGGTTGCACCAAGAAGGCGGACCCCACCGCGTCCAGCGTGTCCCCGTCACCGAATCCCAGGGCCGGGTGCACACTTCGTCGGCAACGGTCACTGTGCTTCCCGAAGCAGGCGAAGTAGAGGTGAAGATCGATCCCTCGGACTTGAGGGTCGACGTCTACCGGTCGACTGGCCCCGGAGGGCAATCCGTGAACACGACGGATTCAGCCGTGAGGGTGACGCACATCCCGACGGGGATCGTCGTCGCAATGCAAGACGAGAAGAGCCAGCTGCAGAACCGGGCAAAGGCCATGCAGGTGTTGAGAGCGCGCCTGTTGAAGGCCGAACAGGACCGCCAGGCCGCCGAGCAGTCGGCGCAGAGGCGCACACAGGTCGGTGCCGGTGGGCGCTCCGAAAAGGTGCGAACCTACAATTACAAGGAGAACCGGGTCACCGACCACCGGATAAAGCTCACTTTGCACAAGCTCGATCGCGTCCTCGACGGTGAGCTAGACGAGTTGGTGGACGCGTTGCTCGCCGACGAGAGGGATCGCCAGCTCGGCGCCGGGGTGGATTCCGATTCCGAAGGTGTCTCGCGGTGAGCCCGCTCGCCGTGCGCGACCTGCTGTTGGGCGCCGCTTCCAAACTGGGGTCCGCGACTGAGGCTAGGTGGCTCGTAGAGCAGGCCCTAGGATCTAGCGGCGTCATCGCGGAAGCGGCGCGTGGCACCACTGCAACGCCTTCTGATGTTGCCGCGGTGGACGCTCTCGTTGATCGCCGCCTCGCCGGCGAGCCCCTGCAATACGTCCTCGGAAGTTGGGCCTTTCGGACCCTCGAGCTCTCTGTGGACCCACGGGTCCTGATTCCCCGCCCCGAGACAGAGGTGGTCGTCGGGCACGCGCTCGACGAGCTCGAGCGTCTTGCGGAAGAAGCCGGCGGCGTCGGGAACGAGATCCTCGCCGTCGATCTCGGTACCGGCTCGGGAGCGATCGCGCTTTCGTTGGCGGTCGAGGGACCGAGCCGAGTGGGCAACCTGGATCTGCAGGTGTGGGCGACCGACGTCGACGCAGACAGTCTGTCGGTCGCGGCGGCCAACTGCGCAAGCGTCTCTTCCGCACATCCGGGCTCCGCCCGGGTGAACCTCGCAGAAGGTTCCTGGTTCGATGCGCTCCCCGCTGACCTTGCTGGACGGATCTCGTTGGTGGTCGCAAATCCTCCTTACATCTCCGAAGAAGAGTGGACCACTCTCGACGCGGTGGTTCGCGATCACGAGCCCCGACGTGCGCTCGTCGCGGGCCCCGTGGGGACCGAGGTGATCGACGAACTTCTCGCACAGGCTCCGCGGTGGCTCGCGCCAAATGGAGCGCTGGTGCTCGAGATCGCTCCTCACCAGGCCGAAGATTCGGCGCTCAGGGCAATCGTTTCCGGGTTCGACACCGTCGTCGTGCGCCGCGACTTCGCCGAGCGCTCCCGTGCGCTCATCGCGCGCGTTTACGAGTCCGGCCTGAATTGAGTCGTGACGCGCATTGCCGACTCCGTGGGCTCCTTCGGCTCAGTCGCTGACGCCGTGGACGCAGTCAAGAGTGGACGCATTGTCGCCCTCCCGACGGACACTGTCTACGGGCTCGCTGCCGACGCCACGCTCGCTGACGCGACGGGTGCGCTCGGGCGCGCGAAAGGTAGGCCGTCTGACGTTCCTCTACAGGTGCTCGTGTCGGGGATGGACCAGGCGCTCTCTCTCGGAAAGTGGTCGCCTGGTGCGCTGCGTGTCGCGGCCTGCGTCTGGCCCGGAGCAGTCACCCTCGTGGTTCCGCGGCGGGCCGGAACACAGCTCTATCTCGGCGGCGACAGCTCCACGGTCGGGATCCGGTGGCCTGCGCACGATCTCGCCACCGACGTATGCGCCCGATGTGGTCCTCTTGCCGCGACAAGTGCCAACCGTCACGGCGAGCCGCCGCTTGCCACGGCTTCCGAAGTGGCCGCCGAGTTCTCTGACGAGGTTGCCGTCGTCATCGACGGCGGTCGTTGTCCCGGTTCCGCATCCACAGTGGTCGACCTGACTGGTGATGCGCCCCGGATACTGCGGGCGGGAGCGGTCTCGGCAGAGTTCCTAGTCGAGGTATTCGGCGGCTGACAAAGAGGTCTTGTCGGTTAAGAGCCGATTTGCCGTGCATAATTGGCGTTCTCAAGCGGTGCGCGCAAAACCTCGGCGGGTCAGGAAGCCTTTGGCCGACCCGGGAGGTTGCGATGGCACGTCGTCTTACGTTCGATCAGAAGCGCCGGATCCGCCGGCTGTGCAGGGAGGGGAGGCCTCTAAAGGAGGTGGCCGTCGAGGTCGGGTGTCATCTCTCGACCGTCATGATCCACTCCAGGCGAAAAGAGCAGGCCGACTGGACGACGTGGTCGTCAAGGGGTGGGTTGAAGCTCGCTGATCGCGAGGAGATCTCTTTGGGGATCGCTCGCGGTGAGACCTACACCGAGATAGCGAGACGCCTCGGGCGTTGCGTCTCGACCGTGACGAGGGAGGTGGCCAAAAACGGCGACCGCGACAGCTACCGGGCAACAGATGCCCAGCTCAAGGCCTACAAGTGCGCAAGACGTCCGAAGGGTTTCAAGTTCGAAGACCCGAGGCTCCAAAAGGTCGTCACTCACTACTTGCAGCGCTGGTGGTCCCCCGAGCAGATCTCCAAGCGCTTGCCAATCGAGTTCCCTGACGATCCGATGATGTGGGTGTCGCACGAGACGATCTACAAGAGCATCTACGTCCAGGGCAGAGGCGAGCTCAAAACAGAGCTCTACCGCTGTTTACGATCCGGGCGCGCGGAGCGAAGACAAAAGAACGCCCCCAGGGCCCACTGGGGCCCGGTGCCCGACAAGGTCATGATCTCAGAGCGCCCGCCCGAAGCCGCCGACAGAAGCGTCCCCGGACACTGGGAGGGGGACCTGATCATCGGAAAGGACCACGCATCTGCTGTCGGAACCCTGGTCGAGCGTTCGACCGGCTACCTGATGCTGCTTCACCTACCCGACGGAAAGACCGCAGACAAGGTCGACCTCTCCATGAGAAACGCCGTCTCGAAGCTCCCCGGCCAACTCATGAAGACCGTCACCTGGGATCAGGGCGCAGAGATGGCGAGACACGCAGCCTTCACCGTCGACACGGGCATCGCGGTCTACTTCTGTGACCCTCACTCACCTTGGCAGCGCCCGAGCAACGAGAACACGAACGGCCTTCTGCGCCAGTACATGCCGAAGGGCACGGATCTCTCGAGGTTCTCAGAGTCCGATCTGGACGACATCGCCGAGAGCCTTAACGACAGACCTCGCAAACGACTCGGATTCATGAAACCATCGGAGCGATTCGCCGAGCTCCTTGCTCTGACCACTTGAATCCGCCATTCGCGGATAAGGGAACGGTCGCGTTTACTTATCCAGAAAATATGTGCGGCGAGTCGAGAAGCGCCGTGTCGAAGCAGCCAGGAGTCGAGCGGCGGCGAGTCGAGCGAGCACGATCTCAATAGATCTCGACTCTCCCGTCGGCGCGCAGACGTGCGCGGCGACCGCAACCTTCCTCGATCATCAGGAAGGAGAGGGTGTCGTTGTCGGTGATGGTCCCCCAGGCCCTCGATCCGTCTGCGGTCAGCAGTGCCACTATTCCGAGCTCGGGTGCTTCGTCTCGACCGACCATGACCGTGTACGTCTCGACTTCGCCGTCGGTGTTCTCTCCCGCGGCAGCGGGCGCTCGCTGCGGTAAGGCGTCGACCGCGGCCTGGACGTTCTCGTAGCGGAAGCCGTCCGCGGGAGGACTGCTCGACCAGACACCCATCGAATGCTTCGTCGAGTACCAACCGAGACCGGTGATGAGTCCGCTCCCCCCGGATGAGCGCAGGACCCCGGCAAGGGTTGCGATGGCGTGACTCACGTAGTTGTTGCCCGGACCGCCCGCGAAGCCGAGGCCACCCGTGAGCGTGAGCGGCCTGCCGGGGTCGTTGACCGGGAGTCCTATCTCCGCGGCAGCGATCTGCACCGCGCAAGGGAAACACGAATAGATGTCGAGGTGCGCGACGTCGTGGATCCCGATGCCGGCAAGCTCGAGAGCGCGGGCAGACGCCAGGTGTATGGCCGGCGAAGAGTGCAGGTCCATGCGATGGGTGAGAAACCAGTGATCGTTCGCGTCTGCGCCCGAGACGGGAAACAGGATGCGATCGTCGGGGACCCCGGCACTACGGGCGGCATCGAGAGAGCACAGAATGAACGCGGCACCCTGATCGACGCGGTCGTTCGCGATCTCGAGCTTCGGATAGGGAAAGGCGACCATCCGGTTGCCGGGCCCGACCGTTCGAATTTCCTCCGATGTGCGAATCGTCTGGCTCCACGCGTAAGGGTTTCTGGACGCGACGTCGGAGAACCGAGCCCAGATCTCGGAGACGAAACGGGCATCGTCGTCGATGCTCCTTCCCGAAGCGAACCTGAGCGCGTTGGCAAGCAGAGGAAAGATCCTCACCGGCCGGTCGAGAGAAGAGGACCTCTCGAGGGCGGTGACAGGGTCGCGTTCCTCGTCGAGGACGACAGGTTCGGGGGTCCCGGAAGGCTGCGCCGTCCATGTGAGAACGGGGTGGTCGGGATCCCGCCTCGCTGACACCCGCGTCCCGAGGCACTCGCCTCCGGCGATCAGACAGACGTCCAGCTTTCCTTCAGAGATGGCGAGGGCTGTCCTGCTCGCGAGCGACTGTGGACCGTTCCCGCCGATGCTTGCAAGCGCTGTCTCGTCGGGGGAGATGCCGAGACGCTCGGCGACCAACAGGCCCGGGTTGGAGTAGCGCCATGCCAGCGGCGGCAGGATCCGGAGCGAATCGGCGCGCTCGAGGAGCTTGCGGCCGGCACCCGACCCGCCGCAGTCCGCAGCGGCCTCCTCGAGTGCTCGTGCCATGAGCTCGACGGGCTCCGGCCGGGCCGTGATCGGCTCCGAGGCCTTGGGACGCGACGTCACCTGACCTGCTCCCACCAGCACCGGAGTACGAGGGTCGAGGCTCACGGCGCCGGAGCGTAACGCCATGGACCACGTCCGGTCCCGTCCGTCGCCACCGGGGTCGCTGCAGCCTGTGGCGCCAGGGTCTCAGCCGACAGCCTCGGTATGCTGCATTAATGCAGAAAGGGACCGGTAGTGCGACCGGTCTCCGATCGGCCTCCCCATTCGACGAATGGCTCGAGAGTGATCCCGAGATAAGGGAACTGCTCAGCCGGGAGGCGGACCGGCAGTCGACGACCCTTCAACTGATCGCGTCGGAGAACTTCACGTCCCCTGCGGTGCTCGCCGCCACCGGCTCGATCCTCACCAACAAGTACTCGGAGGGCTATCCCGGCAAGCGGTACTACGGCGGCAATCGCGTCATCGACGAAGTCGAGGACCTTGCACGGAGCCGGGCCATGGCGCTGTTCGGCGCACAGCACGCCAACGTGCAACCGCACGCGGGGGCGAGCGCAAACCTGGCCGCTTACCAGGCGCTTTTGAACCCGGGCGACACGGTCCTGGCGATGAGGCTCGACCAGGGGGGTCACCTGACGCACGGCTCACCCGCAAGCATCACGAGCCGGATCTGGAGATTCGTCGGCTACGGGGTCACGCCCGCGTCAAACGATCCTGATGCGCCGGGCGAGGTCATCGACTTCGACGGTCTCGCGGAGCTCGCCGAGCGCGAAAGGCCCGCGTTGATCGTCGCAGGGGCCACCGCCTACCCGAGGCAGATCGAACCCTCCGAGTTCCGGCGTATCGCCGACTCCGTGGAGCGCGCCTGATGTTCGACGTCGCGCACCCCGCGGGCCTCATCGCCGGTGGTGCTCATCCCAACCCGGTGGGGTTCGCTGACGTGGTTACCCTCACGACGCACAAGACTCTCCGGGGACCCGCGCGGGGGAGCGATCCTTTGCACAGATGAGCTCGCCAAGGCGGTCGACTCTGCGGTGTTCCCGGGCTTGCAGGGAGGGCCGCTCGAGCACGTGATCGCCGCGAAGGCGGTCGCTTTTGCCGAGGCCGCACGTCCGGAGTTCTGCGAGTACGCGGCAAATGTGGTCGCGAACGCGCGGGCGCTCGCCCGAGCTCTCGCCGACATCGGGTTCCGCCTCGTATCCGGCGGAACCGACACGCACCTGATTCTCGTCGACCTGCGCACCTTCGATCCCGAGCTCACAGGCAAGGTCGCCCAGGACACTCTGGACAGGGTCGGCATCACCTTGAATCGCAACCAGATACCCGACGACCCCCGTCCGCCCTACGTGACGTCCGGTTTGAGACTCGGTTCAGCCGCAGAGACGACGGCGGGCATGGGTGAGCCTCAGATGCTCGAGATCGCGTCACTTATCGGAGCAGCCCTCAACCATCGCGACGACGAGCATGAGTTGTCGCGGATCCGCGAGCAGGTCTTCGAGCTCTGCGCCAGCTTCCCCCCGTATCCGGGCCTCGTTCCCGGCCGCTCCGTCGACGCCGTCTGACATGGCCTCGTACTGGTGGTACACGCTCGTAGGAGGAATCGCAGCAGCCTGCACGTTCGTCGGCACGTTCGCCGTCAGAGCGATCGCGACGCGCATCGGCTTCGTGGATGAGCCCGACGAACGACGGATACACACCAGGACTACACCGAACGGGGGCGGTGTTGCGATGTTCGTCGCGTTCTTGGTGGCGATGATCGTCGCGTCGAGGATCCCGGCTTTGAGGAATCTGTTCCAGGGGTCGTCCGAGCCATTGGGCATCGTGCTCGCGGGCACGGTCATCGTCGCCGTCGGAGTCATCGACGACGCCCGCGACATGTCAGCCCCGGCCAAGATGTCGGGCCAGGTTCTCGCCGCGATGGTGCTCGTCTTCCTCGGTGTGACGATGTTCTGGTTCAAGCTCCCCTTCGCGGGACTGATCGTCCTGTCGAGTTCCGTGACCCCACTACTCACCGCGTTGTGGGTGATCGGCATGACGAATGCGGTGAACTTCATAGACGGCCTGGACGGCCTGGCGGCTGGAATCGTCGCGATCGCAGCTGGTGCAATCGCCGTGTACGGGCTGCACCTCATGTCGTCCGGGGTTCTCCAAGTGGACAACGTCGGGCCCCTGGTTGCGGTTATTGCATGCGGGGTCTGTCTCGGATTCCTCCCGCACAACTTCCATCCGGCACGCGTCTTCATGGGCGATGCGGGCGCGTTGTTCCTCGGACTGCTGATGGCGGTCGCCACGATGGTGATCGGCGGCCGGACCACCGACGTCACAGGTCAGACATACTTCTTCTTCGCACCCCTGTTGATCCCGCTTTTCATCTTGGGCGTGCCGATCGTGGACATGGCGTTCGCCTTCGTGAGACGTACCGCGAAGCGAACTCAATTCCACTCGCCGGACAAGGACCACATTCATCATCGTCTGGTGAGGCTCGGGCACGGCCCACGCCGGACGGTGGTCATCTTGTGGTCATGGACGGCGCTTCTTTCGGGCTTCGTCCTCGTGCCGCTTTACTTCCCGCGTGGAAACCTGTTCATACCTCTCGGTGCAGCCGTCCTCGTGCTCTCGCTCTACACCTGGTTCCACCCGGGCCTTCGCAAGCGAGACCCGGTGCTCGACGGCCAGAACGGGGCGGAAGACGCAGTCGCGGACGAAGTTGCAGACGAAGCGGTAGTCCCTGCCGAATCGATGGCAGCGGGCGAATCGGTCGCAACGGGCGAATCGGTCGCTGCCAAAGCAGCCTCTCCGCCGGGAACTGAGACGAACGGGTCGCACGTGCCAGGCATAGAGGAGATCCGGCGTCGAAGGTTGCTGAGGCCAACTGAGCCCGGCATGAAGGCTGCGCCAGTGCCGGGGCGGCGCACCCGGTGAGCCGCTAGGGCACGCCGTTTTGCCGCACCCCTGCTCGGGGTGCGAAAATGATGGTGTGCGTCTCCCGCGTGTCCAGCGTCTCCATGATGTTCGGGTCAACAGATCAGGTATCGTGGCGCCGCCCGCGGGCTGCTTGCCTATCGCGTGACCCAAGACGAACCCGACGAATGCACCACCCCTTTCAAATCGGCAGAACGCGGCCCGTCGAAGGTCCCAGAGGACAAACCACGGGACAAACCACGGGACAAACCGCTGGACAAAGACGACGAACAGGCCACACTCGGACTGTTCACACTTGCAGGGCTAGGCCTGTCCATCGCGGTCTGCGTGGCTGGTGGAGTGGGCTTGGGGATCTACCTCGACGACACGACTCACCGCTCGCCGCTGTTCACCCTTGTGGGACTTGCTCTCGGCGTCGCAGTGGCAGTGGGCGTGGCTTACCTGGAGATCAAGAGGTTTCTCTGATCCGAGTCGGTGCACGTGGAGTCGATGCACGTGGAGTCGATGCACGCGGAGTCCGTGCTCGTGGAGTCCGTGCACGTGGAGTTGGTGCACGTGATTGAGGGACTGATGGACTTCGACGTGGTACGAGTCGGTCGGGCGCTCCGTCGCACGCGAATCCTGGCGGCGGCTTTTGCGATCGCGGGTCTCGTCATTGCTTGCGTCTTGAATGAGCCGCTAGCCGGAATCGGCATAGTCATAGGCGCGGTGCTCGGGGCGTTCAGCACGCGCTGGATGGACGCATCGGTGGCGCGTCTCGAGCACCTCGGCAGCAAAGGCCCCAAGGCTGCGCGCCGACCACTTGCGATGCGCACCCTGGCACGGCTGGGTGTCATTACCGCCTGCGTGGTCTTGATGCTCATCTTCGTGACGCCCATGGGCCTCGGTGCGCTCGGGGGCCTGGTGCTGTACCAGATCGCGTTCTTGTCGAGCATGATCTCGGCCGTATTCCGCGGAACGATGCCGCGATGAGCCTCACCACTCCACTGGCAGCACAACCGTTCCGAACGGTGCTCCTCGCTTCGGGGAACATCGACATAAACAACCACGTCAGCCGTCAGATATTCGGCCTGTCCGTCGAGCTCGACATTGTCTGGGCAACGCTCATCGCCGGGGGGATCGTCATCTTCCTCGGCTTCCTGACAGCCCGCAAGGCGACGTCAAAGGTGCCTGGAAAGCTTCAGCTCTTCTTCGAGACCGTCGTCAACCAGGTCAACCAGCTCGTGGAGTCGACCGTCGGTCCGACCGGCAAGCGCATAGTCCCGCTCGCTCTCACTCTCTTCCTGTTCATCCTGACCGCGAACTGGCTCGAGGTGATACCGAGCTCGCCTAGAGGCGGCACGGAGTACCTGCCTGCACCTACTGCGAACGTCAACCTGACCTACGCGCTCGCTGTCGTCGTCATCGTCATCGTGCATGTCGCATCGGTCCGGGCACGCGGCATCCGCGGCTACATCAAGCACTACTTCGAACCGTTCCCGTTCTTCTTCCCGATCAACGTGATCGAGGAGATCACCAAGCCCATCACCCTTGCCCTCCGGCTGTTCGGCAACCTGTTCGCCGGGACCCTGATGCTGCTTCTCATTGCGGCACTCCTCCCGGTGTTCATCGTTCCGGTCGGAGACGTTGCCTGGAAGCTGTTCGACATGTTCATTGGCTTCATCCAGGCATTCATCTTCGCCTTGCTCACGATCGTGTACTACGGCATGGCGACGTCGCACGACGAGGCCGTGGGGACCATGGAGGAGGCACATTGATCAAGGCGGCGGTTCGTACGGCTCGAGACACCGGGCAATTCAAGATGTCCCAATCCAAGGAGGAGCAATGGCAGGAGTAACAGGGCAGGCGGTTCAGCTGGCTGGAGCCATGGTCGGTGGTGGCCTGGCGCTCGCCGGCGGTGCAATCGGTGCGGCGGTCGGTGACGGCCTTGCCGGAAGTCAGACGATTGCAGCGATCGCCCGCCAACCGGAGATCGAAGCAAAGGCCCGGCTCTACCTGTTCATAACGGTCGGCCTGGTCGAAGCCATGTACTTCATCAACCTTGCGTTCATGGCGTACTTCGTCTTCGTCCTCTACAAGAAGTAGGAGACACATGCTCGCAGCGAACAGCAATTTCCTGGTACCCGACGGGACGTTCATCGCCGAGCTCATCGCGTTCCTGATCATCCTGGGAATCATCGCCAAGTGGATCCTGCCCCCTCTGAAGAGGGCGATGCAGGCTCGACAAGAGGAGATCCGTTCCTCTTTGGAGGCGGCCGATGAGGCCAAGATCGAAGCGGAGGAGACCAGGGCGCAACGACAGGGGATCCTCGACGAGTCGCGCCAGCAGGCAAGGGAGATAGTCGCCCAGGCGAACCGGACCGCGGACCAGTTGCGCGCCGACGGCCAAGTCAGAGGACAGCAGGAATACGAGCGGTTGGTCGCAAGTGCCGACGCCGAGATAGCGCTGTCACGCCAGCGTGCGCTCGACGAGATCACGTCGAGGATCGGAGCCCTGGTGTTGTCGGTCGCCCGGCAGGTGGTCGAGCGCGAGATCGACGCCCAGCGTCACAGGGGGCTCATCGACGAGGCAGTCGCGGCTCTACGCGCCGAGGCGTCGTCAACCGGTGCAGCAATCCCCGCTCCTGGCTCGAGCGACCCGACCTCGCCTGGCGGCGGGTCCGAAGCCTGACGGCGGATACGGCCACCGTGTCGATGGAGAGATCATGCTGACGTTCCTTCGGGGTTACGCGATCGCCGTCCTCGAGAACGTTGCGTCCGAATCAACATCGGACGTTTCTCCCGCGGACGGAACCGTGCAAGGAGATGTGGTAGCGCGCGATCTCCGCGAGGTGTTCGAGATCACCTCGCGCACACCCGCGTTGGCTCGGGTCATAACCGACGAGGTCGTCCCGCCGAACGCGAGACGCGCAGTTGTGACCGAGTTGCTCTCCGCGAGGATCGTGCCACCCGCGCGACGCATCGTAGAGCGGGCGATCGTCACCGAGCGCGCAGACGGCCTTCTCACCGTGCTGAACGAGATCGCAGAGCTCGCCCTGCACTTCGTGGAGCTCGGGTCTGAGCAGTTCGCGGCAGAAGAGCCGCTGTTCGGTCGGGTGGGCGCGAGACACATCGCATCGGGCTACGCGACGGCGGTCTTGGAGGACGTCCAGACAGTTGCGGAGCTGGAGCAGATCGAAAACGAGCTCTTCGGTTTCGCCCGAACCGTCGATTCGACCGACGTGCTGCGATCTGCGCTCGCAGATCCGAGCCGGTCGGTGAGCGATCGCAGAGACCTGATCTCCGACTTGCTCCACGGTCGTGCGAATCCGGTGACCGTGAGGCTCGCCCGAGCGTCTATGAACAGCCGGTCCCGTGACCCGGGCGGGTCGCTCGACTGGATGGCCGAACGCGTGGCAGAGGCGCGCGGCTGGCACGTTGCCCGCGTGTCGTCCGCTCGCGACATCGACGAGACAGAGCGTGCCTCGCTCAGCCGGGCTCTCGAGGAACTGACGGGAAGCCCCGTGGAGCTTCTCGTGACCGAGGACGCAACGCTGCTCGGCGGAGCGGTGATCACGGTAGGGAACCTGCTCGTGGACGCAAGCGCGCAACACCGGCTCGACCAGCTCTACGAGCAGATGCTCGGGTCCGAATACGTCGCATTGGGGTCGAACTAGCAAATGGGAGCTGAATGATGGCAGAGCTGGTCATAAGTGCAGACGAGGTAGAAGCGGCCATCGCCCGACACGTCGCGAACTACTCGCCGGCTGTGATCGCGGAACAGGTGGGAAGGGTCGTCGAGGTCGGGGACGGAATCGCACGGGTATCCGGCTTGCCGGGGGCGTCGGTAAACGAGCTTCTGGAATTCGAAGACGGCACCATGGGGCTCGCGCTCAACTTGGACGAGGACACGATCGGCGCGGTCATACTCGGGGGTGACCAGCACATAGAAGAGGAGCAGGTCGTCCGGGCGACCGGACGCATCCTTTCGGTGCCGATCGGCGACCCGCTGCTCGGCCGGGTCGTAAACGCGATCGGAGAGCCGATCGACGGCAAAGGGCCAATCGCGACAGAGGGAGAACGTCGTCTCGAGGTCCAAGCTCCTGGCATCGTGAAGCGCCAGCCAGTCTCAGAACCCCTCCAGACCGGCATCAAGGCAATCGACGCGATGACGCCGATCGGCCGCGGTCAGCGCGAGCTTCTCATCGGTGACCGCAAGACCGGCAAGACGACCGTTGCCATCGACACCATCATCAATCAACGAGGCAACGGTGTTAAGTGCATCTACGTGGCCATCGGCCAGAAGGGTTCGTCTATCGCTCAGACCGTCGCGACGCTGGCGGACCACGGCGCCATGGAATACACGGTCGTCGTAGCCGCAGCTGCCTCGGACGGTGCGCCCTTCAAGTACCTGGCGCCGTACCGGGCTGCGCGATGGGCCAGCACTGGATGGACAATGGGGAGCACGCCCTCATCGTCTACGACGACCTCTCCAAGCAGGCCGAGGCGTACCGGCAGATGTCGCTCCTTCTCAGACGGCCGCCCGGGCGTGAGGCGTATCCAGGAGACGTGTTCTATCTGCACAGCCGGCTGCTCGAGCGGGCCGCCAAGCTGTCAGACAAGTTCGGTGGCGGATCGCTCACGGCGTTGCCCATCATCGAGACGAAGGCCGGTGACATCTCGGCGTACATCCCGACGAACGTGATCTCAATCACCGACGGCCAGGTGTTCTTCGAGAGCGACCTCTTCTACGCAGGAGTCAGGCCTGCCATCAACGTCGGGAACTCGGTAAGCCGTGTAGGGGGTGCCGCTCAGATCAAGGCGATGAAGGAGGTCTCGGGAACTCTCAAGATCGACCTCGCCCAGTTCCGCGAGCTCGAAGCGTTCGCGACGTTCGGCTCGGAGCTCGACCGCGTCTCGCAGGCGCAGCTCGACCGCGGTTACCGCCTCACTGAGCTGTTGAAGCAGGGCATCAACCAGCCTGTCCCGGTCGAGGAGCAGGTGGTCGTGGTGTTTGCCGGGACGAAGGGCTACGCCGACAGCGTGCCGGTTTCGGAGGTGCAGCGTTACGAGAGAGAGCTTCGTACCTACTTCAGGACGAACCAGGCAGCGCTGCTCGAGACGATCCGCGACACGGGCCGCCTTCCTGAAGGCGATGCACTCGAGCATTCGATGACCACTTTCACCGGGCAATTCGACACCGGAGTGCCGACCCCGGCCACATCGGGTCCCAAACCCGCGGCGGCGACCACCGCTGCGGAGACAGGTTCCTGAGAGATGGCGGGCGGCCAGGAACGCGCGCTTCGACGGAGAATCCGCACGATCCAGTCGACGAAGAAGATCACGCGTGCCATGGAGCTGATCGCCGCTTCGCAGATAGTGCGCGCCCAGAACCGCATCGCCGCCGCGGCTCCTTACGAAAAAGGGATCTCGCTCGTCGCAGACGAAGTTGCGATCGAGCTCGGCGGGACCGCAGGACGGTTCATGGGAGCGGTGGACGACCCGCGAAGGGTCCTGATCCTTGCTCTCGTGGCCGACCGTGGGCTGTGCGGTGGATACAACGCCAACGTGCTGCGTGCAGTGGACCGCACGGTCAGAGCACCACAGGCGTCGGAGATCGAGTACCGGATCGTGACATCGGGGAAGAAGGCGCCTCCGTACCTCAGGTACCGCGGGATCCACGCCGAGAAGTCGTTCACCGGGATGTCGGACAGGCCCACGTTCGAAGACGCAAGGCGCGTCGCCCTCGCGGTCAGCGCCCCATTCGTAGACGAAGCGGTCGACCAGGTGCTCGTGATCTCGACGCGGTTCTTGTCGGCGGGAACCCAGGTGGTGGAGACGCGCCAGATCCTGCCGATCCCGGTCGGTTCGCCGACGGACGAGGACGGCTCCGACGAACCCGACGCCGTGGCACGCCTCTCGAGCCCTGCGCCAGGTCCACGCGGGTACACCGAATTCGAGCCCGACGGAATTGACATTCTGGACGAGCTGGTCGCTCGCTACGTCGAGGCAGCGGTCTTCAGTGCGATGCTCGAAGCCGCAGCGAGTGAGCACACCGCTCGCCAGCGTGCGATGGCGGCCGCCACCGAGAACGCCGACGAGCTCACGAAAACCCTTACACGCGTCATGAACCGGGCCCGCCAGGACGCGATCACGACCGAGATCATGGAGATCGTGGGGGGCGCAGAAGCGCTCCGCCAGGGTCCAGAGGAGGAATAGCAACATGACGACAACCGCTGCTCCGATCGCGACACCAGCGGAGGGGTTGAAAGAAGGCCGCGTCGTGGCCATCGCAGGTCCTGTCGTGGATGCCGAGTTCCCGCCGCATTCGCTGCCCGAGATCAACTTCGCCGTGGAGATGGACCTCGTGCTCGACGGAGAGAAGGTCACGGTCGTCGCCGAAGTGGCGCAGCAGATCGGCGAGGGGCGCGTTCGGTGCATCTGCCTCAAGCCGACGGACGGTCTCGTGCGAGGCGCTCCTGTCCGCAACACCGGACGCGGGATAACGGTCCCCGTGGGCGACGCGGTTCTCGGTCACGTGTTCAACGTCATGGGCGTGCCGCTCGACACCGACGACATCGGTCCTTACGACGACCGCTGGGACATCCACCGAGACCCGCCGGCATTCGACGCACTCGAGCCGAGGTCGACGATGTTCGAGACGGGGATCAAGGTCATCGACCTTCTCGAGCCCTACGTGCAGGGAGGGAAGATCGGTCTGTTCGGCGGCGCCGGCGTGGGAAAGACGGTGTTGATCCAGGAGATGATCAACCGGGTCGCGACGAACCACGGAGGTGTCTCTGTATTCGCGGGGGTAGGCGAGAGGACCCGCGAAGGCACGGACCTCTGGCTCGAGATGCAGGAGTCGGGCGTCATCGAGAAGGCGGCTCTCGTCTATGGGCAGATGGACGAGCCTCCGGGCGTCCGGCTCAGAGTCGGTCTGTCCGCGCTCACGATGGCGGAGTACTTCCGCGACGTGAAGAGCCAGGACGTGCTCCTGTTCGTCGACAACATCTTCAGGTTCGTCCAGGCAGGGTCCGAGGTTTCGACGCTCCTCGGCCGCATGCCGTCCGCCGTCGGTTACCAGCCCACGCTCGCCGACGAGATGGGCGAACTGCAGGAGCGGATCACCTCTACCAGAGGGCGGTCGATCACCTCGCTGCAGGCGGTGTACGTGCCGGCGGACGACTACACCGACCCAGCACCCTTCACGACCTTCACCCACCTCGACGCCACCACTGAGCTTTCCCGTCAGATCGCGGCACTCGGCATCTATCCGGCCGTCGACCCGCTCGGGTCGACCTCGAACATCCTTTCGCCCGAGGTCGTAGGTCAACGTCACTACGACGTGGCTCGGCGCACCCAGAGCGTGCTGCAGCGCTACAGGGAGCTCCAGGACATCATCGCCATCCTCGGGCTCGACGAGCTGTCTGAAGAGGACCGTGTGACGGTGAACCGCGCGAGAAAGATCCAACGGTTCCTGTCGCAGCCCTTCAACGTCGGCGAGGTGTTCACCGGGCTCAAGGGCGTGACGGTGCCGGTCAAAGAAGCCGTGGAGTCGTTCGAGGCACTCTGCAACGGCGACCTCGACGACGTTCCCGAGCAGGCTTTCTTGAATGTCGGTGGAGCCGAGTCGGTCTTGGAGAAGGCCAGCAAGCTCGAGAGGGAGAGCTGACAGGTGGCAGAGTTCCCCGCCCGTCTCGTCACCCCGGAAGAAGTGATCTTCGACGAGCAGGTGGAAGCCGTCATTCTTCGCACCGGCGTCGGCGACGCCACCTTTCTCGCCGGCCACTGCCCACTCGTTGGTTCGGTCGTTCCGGGACTGGTTCGCTTCGTGCGTGCAGGTGGCGAGGAACAGCGCGTGGCCGTGCAGGGCGGGTTCGTGCACGTCCAGTCGGACGGCAGCGTCACCGTGCTTCCCCCGTCGGCCGAGCTGGCGGACCACATCGACGTCGAGCGGGCCAGGCGCTCGCTCGAAGCCGCGGAGTCGAAGCTGGCCGAACTTGCGGCCGCCGGGCGCACCGCACCGGATCCCGACGACGAACACGCGATAACCGACGTCGAAGTCGAAGAGGCTGAAGCGCAGCGCAAGCGCGCCGAGGTACGCATCGAGGTGGCGGGCGGCTGAGTCTCACGCAGGTCAGCCTCGATCCAACATTGCGATGATTCGGCCGGCGAGGCCGGAAGACGCAGACGACGAGCGGTCCGTCGAACTGGCGGCCGGCGCACGTTTCGCCGACATCGGAATGCCTCAGGTATCGGCGCACGACCCAATGGCAGCCGACGCGCTTGCGCAGTACGCGCGCGACGGCCGTTCCTGGGTGGCGACCGATGACGACGACAGGGCGGTCGGCTATGTGGTCGTGGACGTCGTGGCGGGATCTGCACACATCGAGCAGTTGAGCGTCCATCCCGCTCGTCAGGGCGCCGGACTTGGCCGTGCCCTCATAGCCGAGGTCGAGAGGTGGGCACAGGAGCGCCGCATGGACGCCGTCACGCTCACCACGTTCAAGGACGTGCCCTGGAACCGCCCGCTGTACGAGCACCTGGGCTTCACGGTGTTGGCCGACTACGAATTGACCCCGGAATTGCGGCAAATCGTCGACGACGAGGCCGGACTCGGGCTCGATCCGGCGATCCGGGTGTGCATGCGCAAGACGGTCGGTCTCAGCCGAACTCGATCTGGCTGAATTCGGCGAGCTTGTTCAGCGCGTGGCGCGCGGTCACGAAACGCACCGTGCCCGACAACGAGCGCATGACAAGAGACTGCGTGGTAGCGCCGAAGTCGTGATAGCGAACTCCCTGGAGCAGTTCGCCGTCGGTGATCCCGGTCGTGGCGAAGAAGCAGTTGTTCCCCCGCACCAGTGTGTCGGTTACGAGGATCTCGTCGAGGTCGTAGCCGGCATCGACCGCGGCTGCCCGCTCGCCGTCGTCGCGCGGCCACAGCCTTCCCTGGATCATCCCGCCCATGCACTTGAGGGCCGCGGCGGCGAGAACTCCCTCGGGAGTACCTCCGACACCGAGAAGCAGGTCGACCCCAGAGTCCGGCCAAGCCGTCGAGATCGCCCCGCCGACGTCCCCGTGTTCGATCAGCTTTATCCGCGCGCCGCTCGAGCGGACCTCGCCGATCAGGTCCGAGTGCCGCGGACGGTCGAGCACGACGACCGTCACGTCGCGAACTGATTTCCCGAGCGCCTTCGCTACTGCTTCGATGTTCTCGGTCGGGGTCCTCGTCAGGTCGACCGCGCCCGCCGCTCTCGGACCGACCGCGAGCTTCTCCATGTAAACGCAGGGCCCGGGATCGAACATCGTCCCGCGGTCCGACACCGCGATCACGGCCAGCGCGCCCCCGCGGCCCAACGCGGTGAGTGTCGTCCCTTCGATCGGGTCGACCGCGATGTCCGTCTCGGGCAGCGATCCGTTGCCTATGCGCTCGCCGTTGAACAACATGGGAGCGCGGTCTTTCTCGCCCTCGCCGATGACGACGATCCCATCCATGGAGACCGTTTGCAGGACCACGCGCATGGCGTCGACGGCAGCCGCGTCGGCTCCTTCTTTCTCGCCCCGCCCCATCCACCTGCCTGCGGCGAGCGCAGCGGCCTCGGTGGTCCGCACGAGCTCCATTGCGAGGTTCCGGTCGGGGGCACGTTTCTCCGGCGTCACCGTGACGACCCTAACGCTTCACGCCGCAGCCGGCGCCGTAGGCATGCGTCGTGAATTCGGTCACAACTCGACCGGTAGGCTGAGCGCCACGATGAGTGACGAGACAACGGCAGGCGAGTCACCCGCAGGCGAATCACCGACAGCCGAGTCGGCGAAATCGCGCTGGCAAAGGGCGTACGAAGCTTCATCTCGTCGCGACGTCGACTTCGAGACGATGTCGCGTGTACCTCTGGAAGCTGCTTACGGACCTGACGACGGTTCAGCTTCAAGCGTGCCCGCCGACGGGTCGGACAGGATCGGGTGGCCGGGGCAGTATCCGTACACGCGCGGGTCGCATGCGTCGATGTACAGGTCGAAGCTCTGGACGATGCGCCTGTTTGCCGGGTTCGGCACGGCGGAGGACACGAACGCCAGGTTCAAGGAGCTTCTGCGAAGCGGGAGCGACGGGCTTTCTGTCGCATTCGATCTGCCGACGCTCATGGGACGCGACTCCGACGACCCGCGCTGCGAAGGCGAAGTCGGCAAATGTGGCGTCGCGGTCGACACTCTCGCCGACGTGGAGGACCTCTTCTCGGGCATCGATCTCGGGTCGGTCACCACCTCGATGACGATCAACTCCCCGGCGCCCATCCTGCTCGCCATGTACGTCGCCGCCGCGGAGAAGTCGGGAGTCGAACGGTCGCGGCTCGGCGGCACTCTGCAGAACGACATGCTGAAGGAGTACCAGGCCCAGAAGGAGTACGTCTTCCCGCCGAGACCCTCTGTGCGACTCGTGACGGACGTCATCGAGTTCTGCCAAGCCGAGATGCCGAGATTCCACCCCGTGTCGGTCTCCGGCTACCACATTCGCGAAGCGGGCTCGACCGCGGCTCAGGAGCTCGCCTTCACGCTCGCAAACGGGTTCGCGTACGTGGAGGCGGCATTGAACCGGGGACTCGGTGTCGACGATTTCGCGCCGAGACTGAGCTTCTTCTTCAACGCGCACATCGACTTCTTCGAAGAGATCGCGAAGTACCGTGCGGCGCGCCGGATCTGGTCGAGATGGATGAAAGAGCGTTACGGTGCGAAGAACCCTCGTTCACTCCAACTCCGTTTCCACACCCAGACCGCAGGCGTGTCGCTCACCGCGCAGCAACCCGAGGTGAACATCGTTCGTACCGCCATCGAGGCGCTCGCCGGCGTGCTCGGCGGGACACAGAGCCTTCATACGAACTCGATGGACGAGGTGCTCGCGTTGCCCACCGAACGTGCTGCGCGCATAGCGCTCAGGACCCAGCAGGTGATCGCGCACGAGACAGGGGTTACCACGGTTGCCGATCCGCTCGGCGGCTCGTGGTTCGTCGAGTCGCTCACCGACGAGATGGAGCGTCTCGCTGAAGAGATGTTCGCAACTCTCGACGCGTGGGGGAACGGCTCCATGCTCGAAGGTGTTCTCGAGGGCATAGAGCGGCGCTGGTTCCTGTCCGAGATAGCGGAGGCCGCATACGACCTGGAGCGGCGGATCTCTTCGGGCAGACGCGTCGTCGTAGGGGTGAACTCCTTCAAGGAAGGGAACGACGAGCCGCAGCCGCCCATCCTCCGGATCGGGCACGAGGTCGAGGAGCTGCAGCTGAAGAGGCTTGCGTCGGTTCGACAGACCCGTTCCGAAGAAGAAGTCCGTCGTACCCTCGCCGACCTGGGGCATCTTGCGGGAGGAGACCACAACCTGATGCCTCCGATCCTCCGCGCCGTCGACGCATATGCGACCGTCGGTGAGATCATCGACTGTCTGGCCGACGTCTTCGGCCGGTACACCGAGGAGCCTGCGCTCTAGGCGAACCACGCCACGTCCCGCCGGGGCGGTCATACTTGCTGCGTGGAACGCGGCGTCAAGGTTCACGAATCCATCCGGAAACGCGAGCGCGACACGTTCGTCGTGCAGCCGAACGGCCCGTTGTACGGGACCGTTAGCGCAGGCGGCGCGAAGAACTCCACGCTGAAGCTCATGGCAGCCTGCCTGCTTTGCGAAGGACGACACGTGCTGTCGGGTATGCCTGACATCACCGACGTCGCGATCATGTCGGAGGTCCTGGAGGCGATCGGCGTGGAGGTGTATCGCGGCGAACGGCCGGGCGACCTCGTGATCGACACTCCTTCGGTGCTCGTCCCTGAGGCTCCTTACCATCTCGTCGAGAAGATGCGCGCTTCGATCGTCGTGCTCGGGCCGCTCCTCGCGAGGACCGGGCGCGCGCGAGTGTCGATGCCGGGAGGCGACGACTTCGGTGCCCGACCCATCGACTACCACCTCAACTCGTTTCAGAAGATGGGCGCCGATTTCACGACGAGCCACGGCTACGTCGAAGGCTACGTCTCAGGCGGCAGGTTGGCGGGGGACGTGATCGGCCTCGAGTACCCGAGTCACACCGCGACCGACAACGTGTTGATGGCCGCGGTGCTCGCCAAGGGCACGACCGTCATCGAGAACGCCGCTCGAGAACCGGAGGTTGCCGACCTGGCGGTCTTCCTGCGGGCGATGGGAGCGCGGATCACCGGAGCCGGCACGTCGCGGATCGTTGTCGAAGGCGTTGACGAGCTCGAGCCCGCCACCCACCACGTGATCGCAGACCGGGTTGTCGCGGCCACGTTCTTGGCGGCCGCCGGGATCGTCGGGGGCGAAGTCGTGGTGCAAGACGCGAGGGTCGACCACATGACGATGCTCATCGGCAAGTTCCGGCAGATGGGCGTCGAGATATCGCAACGCCCCGACGGGCTCGTCGCCTCGTCTGACGGGCGTTTGAAGAGTGTCGACATAGCCACGCTTCCTTATCCGGGAGTGGCGACCGACTACAAACCTTTCCTCGTCACAATGCTCGCCGTAGCCGACGGCGTGGGAATCGTCACGGAGAACCTCTTTTCGGGGCGTTTCCGTTACATCGACGAGTTGCGGCGCATGGGCGCCGACATCAGGACCGAGGGCCATCACGCCGTGGTGCGGGGCGTGGACCGGCTCTCGGGCGCACAGGTGCGGGCGACCGATCTGCGCGCGGGAGCAGCACTGGTGCTCGGCGGGTTGGTTGCCGACGGCGAGACGGTTGTCGCGGACGCCCGTCACGTGGACCGCGGCTACGAGAACCTCGACGGCAAGCTCCGGTCGCTCGGGGCGCACGTAGAACGCGTCTGAGAACTCCTGGATCCCTTACGCTCGTCGGACCATGCCCGACGGATCCGAAAAGGCCCGCCTCCCGGACGATCCCGCCGGCCTGCTTGCCGCCGCCCAGGGCGGCGACCGGCTTGCGCTCGCAAGGCTCATCTCGATTCTGGAAAGAGGTGGCCCCGGTGGTCGCGAGGTGGCGGCCATCGCGTACCGCGGAGGAGCCGAGCCCCCGACTGTCGGGATCACGGGTGCGCCCGGTGCCGGCAAGTCGACCCTGGTCGCGCGCCTCATCACCCTGATCCGCAAGGAGGTGGAGTCGCTCGCCGTGATAGCGGTCGACCCGACTTCTCCCTTCAGCGGCGGGGCGATTCTGGGCGACCGGGTCCGCATGCAGGACCACTCGCTCGACCCAGGAGTGTTCATCCGCTCGATGGCGACTCGCGGGCACCTCGGCGGCCTGGCCCTCGCAGTCCCCGAAGCCGTCAGGGTGCTCGCCGCTGCGGGGATGCAACGAGTCCTCATAGAGACCGTGGGCGTCGGCCAGGTCGAGGTCGAGGTGGCCTCGGCGGCCGACACGACCGTCGTGGTCCTCACCCCCGGTTGGGGCGACGCGGTCCAGGCCAACAAGGCCGGCCTTCTCGAGGTCGCCGACGTCTTCGTCATCAACAAGGCCGATCGTCCGGGTGCCCGCCAGACCCGCTTGGACCTGGAGCAGATGCTCGACATGTCACTCCCCACCCGTTGGAGGCCTCCGATCCTGGAAACCGTGGCCTCGCAGGACGAGGGAGTGCCCGAACTGTGGGCTGCGATCAAAGGTCACGAGGATTCCCTCAAAGAGACGGGAGAGCTCGCTCGCAGAAGGGCCGACCGGCTCGACCGCGAGTTTCGCCGCGTCCTCGGGGCCCGGATAGAGGCGGAGGTAGCACGCGTCTTTGGCCTCGACGAGTACGAGGGACTGGTGCGGTCCGTCGCCGCACACGAGGTCGATCCCTACGAGGCGGCGGACGTTCTGATCCGCGCCGTCGGTTCCGCAGGCGATCGACCCTGAAAGCGTCGCACGGGTCGGAGAGCTCACGCGGGTACGGTGCGGAGCGTGTCGAACGAACAGAAGGACTCCGCAGGAGCGAGCGAGGTTCTGGTAGAGCAACGCCAGGACGGCGTCGCCCTAGTCACGCTCAACCGCCCGAAGGCCAATGCGTTGTCGGTCGGTCTTCTCGGGCTGCTCGCCGAAACCATCTCGGCCCTCGCCTCTGACAGGCCGGGTGCACTCGTGTTGTGGGGAGGCGAAAGGATCTTCGCAGCAGGCGCCGACATCAAGGAGCTGTCAGGACCGGACGCCGCGGGGCGGATCTCGGACGCGTTCAAAGCTGCGACGGATGCACTTTCTGACCTCGGTTGTCCGAGCATCGCCGCGATCTCCGGCTTTGCTCTAGGAGGCGGCCTCGAGCTCGCCCTCGGTTGCGACTTCAGGGTCGCAGCCACATCCACGCGACTTGGTCAGCCCGAGATTCTCCTAGGCATCATCCCGGGTGGCGGCGGAACCCAACGCCTTTCTCGTCTCGTTGGTCCGTCCCGCGCCAAGGACCTCGTCATGACCGGTCGACAGCTCGCTGCGCCGGACGCGCTCGCGTGGGGCCTCGTCAACCGGGTCGTTGCGAACAGCGAGGTTCTCGACGCGTCGCTCGAGTTGGCGTCCGAGTTCGCTCGTGGTCCGAGAATCGCCGTCGCCGCCGCCAAGCGCGTAATCGACGAGGGGCTCGACACCACCCTCGATGCGGGAGTGAAGATCGAGCGCGACGCTTTCGTCGCCGTGCTACGGACCGAGGACGCCAAGCGCGGGATCGAGTCGTTCGTCGAGCACGGTCCCGGCAAGGCGACTTTCGTGGGGCGCTGATCAGATGACAGGGCGCTGATCAGATGACCGGGGCGCTGACCGAATGACCGGAAGGCCGGCTCGCCGTGGCCCGTCCCGCCCACGGGTCGCCGGCCGTTTCAGGTCGCAATCCGACCGCAGGGCGATCGCCACTGCACAAAGCCATCCCGACTGGTACAGACGGGCGGTCTTCTACGAGGTCCCGGTACGCGGTTTCTACGACGCCAACGGCGACGGCATCGGGGACCTGCGCGGACTGCAGGAGAAGCTCGAGTATCTCCAATGGCTGGGAGTCGACTGCCTGTGGCTGTTGCCCTATTACCCGTCACCGATGCGCGACGGCGGTTATGACATAAGCGACTTTCTCACGATCCACCCCGACCTCGGAACCACCGACGACCTGGTTCTGCTCTTAGAAGATGCGCACCGACGCGGGATAAGGATCATCGCGGACCTCGTGATGAACCACACGAGCGACGAGCACCCGTGGTTCATCGAGTCGCGCAGCTCGCGCAACAACGACCGCGCTGACTGGTACGTGTGGAGCGACGACGACCAGAGATGGCCAGAAGCCCGCGTCGTGTTCGTCAACGTCGAGACCTCAAACTGGACGTGGGACCCGGTTCGCCAGCAGTTCTTCTGGCACCGCTTCTACTCGCACCAGCCGGATCTGAACTACGACAATCCCGACGTCGAGGCGGCGATGCTCGGCGTGGTCCGGCACTGGCTGGATCTCGGCCTCGACGGGTTCCGGCTCGACGCCGTCTCTTACCTCTACCAGCGCGACGGCACGACGGGAGAGAGCCTTCCCGAGACCCATGCGTTGTTGCGCAGGCTGAGAAAGGAGGTCGACTCGGCTTACCCCGAAGCGGTGCTCCTGGCGGAGGCGAACCAATGGCCGTCAGATCTCGTCAACTACTTCGGTCAGGGCGACGAGTGCCACATGTGCTTCAACTTCCCGCTGATGCCGCGCCTGTTCATGGCCGTCCGGCGCGAGCAGCGGTTCCCGGTGACGGAGATCCTCGGCCAGTCCCCGCAGATCCCGCCGACGTGTCAGTGGGCGATCTTCTTGCGCAACCACGACGAGCTCTCCTTGGAGAAGGTGTCAGAAGAAGAGCGCGACTACATGGTGAGCGAGTACGCGAAGGACCCCCGGATGCAGCGCAACATGGGCATCGGCCGGAGGCTCGCCCCGCTGCTCGACGGCGACCGCGGCCTCGCAGAGCTGCTCGTCGCACTCTTGCTCTCGCTTCCCGGGAGCCCGGTGCTGTACTACGGAGACGAGCTGCTGATGGGCGACAACGTCTATCTCGGTGACCGTGATTCGGTGCGGACGCCCATGCAGTGGAGCCCCGACCGCAATGCCGGCTTCAGCAAGGGGGATTTCGCACAGCTCTACCTTCCTCCGCTCATGGACCCCGTTTACGGGTATCAGTCAGTGAATGTGGAGGCCCAACAGCGCAGTCCGAGCTCGTTTCTGCACTGGATCCGCCGGATGCTCCAGGTCCGCAAGTCCTTCCTTCAGTTCGGGACGGGCGGCTTCGAAGCCGTCGACTCCGCGAACCCGTCGGTGCTTCCCTACGTGAGGCTCCCTGAGGCAGGCCAACAGTCGGGGCATACCGACGGCGGAGGGCCCGATCCTGCGCCGGTGCTCTGCGTGCACAACCTGAGCCGTTTCGCCCAACCTGCGTGGCTCGACCTCGTACGGTGGGCTGGCCGAACTCCCGTCGAGTTGCTCGGCAGGGTACCTTTCCCCGCAGTGACCGGTGGGCTGACCCACATGACGCTCGGGCCACACGGCTTCTACTGGTTCGAGCTGGTCGAAGACTCGTTGCTCGACCCCGAGCCCAGGCCAGAGGCGTTCTGATGGCTGGTACCGGCTGATGGCTGGCCCGGGCGCTGCTGTGAAGGGCGATCCGACCATTGCCGACCTCGTGAGTTCGTATGCCGCGCGACGGCCCGGCTGGATCGGAGTCGTCGGGCCCGTGACGGTGATCGACGACGAGATCGTTGTCGCCGGCCGTCCTGGCGTCCGAGACGTCGTCGCAGACGTCGGCGGGACGCTCGTTCATCTTCCCGTCGGGCTGAAGGCCCCCGGCGACGAGCCGAGGGTCCTGGCCGGGGTCGAAGAGCCCGTGCTGGGGTTGCACGATGATCCGGCAGGTCTGGCGGTCGCGTTCGACGCCGTCCGAGACGCCGACACCGCGGCACTGCTCACTCAGGCCGTAACGGGTAAACCCGCCGATCCCGAGCGGGTGCGTCAGGTGCGCTTCGACACGAGCTCTTCCACCCTTGCTTTCGACGACCGCATCGACTTCACGATCTTCGATCGGCTCGTCGACGGTCCGCATCCCGGGCTCGAGCTGCTGATCGGGCTCGACAAGGCGGGCTTCAACCACGTTGCGGCTCCCGTCGCTGTCTGGCGAAGGGGAGGGCGCGACCTCGGAGTGGTCCAGGAGCATCTCGCTGGAGGGTCGTCTGGATGGGCGATGGCGCGGACTTCTGTCCGCGACCTGTACGCGGCGCGCGTCCCTGCGGAGGACGCGGGAGGGGACTTCGCGTCGGAGGCGAGAAGGCTCGGGACCATGACCGCCAGGATGCATCTCGCATTGGCGCAGGCGTTCGGAAGGCGCGACGAGAGGATCTCGTCTGTTGCGTCCGCAGTGGAGGCACGCGTGGGTGAGGCCGCACCCTCGTTGCTCGAACGCTCCGACGTCGCCGGGCTGCTCGTTGGCCTGCTCGCCTCTGACGAGACTTCCGCGGTGGTGCGCGCACACGGCGACTTCCATTTGGGCCGCGTGTGGCGCGCCGAGCAGGGCTGGATGGTGGTCGAGCTCACCCCCGGCGAACACCCCGTGAACCGTCCCGGAGGGGTACCGGGGGACGCGGACCTCGACGCCGACGTCGGTCCAGGGCCGACCGAGCGTTCACCGCTCGCCGACGTCGCGGACATGCTCTGGTCCTTCGGGAGGGTTGCAAGTGTCGCTGCCGCGAGGCGCGACCCGTCGGGCCGCGAGAACCTCGGCCCGCTGGCTGACGAGTGGGAACGGCGCAACCGACTGGCGTTCCTCGTCGGTTACCAGGCGGTCCCCGGGATATCGGATCTCGTACCGAAGACCCGCGACGGGGTGCAGCGGCTCGCCGGATTGTTCGAGCTCGATCGTGCGGCGGGCCGCCTGGCACGTCGCAAGGAATCTTGATGCGCATCGGGATCCTGACCGGGGGAGGCGACTGCCCCGGCTTGAACGCCGTGATACGCGCCGTCGTGCTCACAGCGCGTCGGCGCCACGGCGACGAGCTCCTGGGATTCTTGGACGGCTGGCGGGGAGTCATCGACGACGTGACGACCCCGCTCGACGACCGTCGCTGCCGGGACATATTGGCTGTCGGCGGAACGATCCTCGGCACTTCTCGTACCAACCCGTTCGGCGAGGACGGGGGAGCGGACAAGGTCGTCGAGACGCTCGAGCGGAACTCCGTCGACGCGCTCGTGGCGATAGGAGGAGAGGACACGCTCGGGGTTGCGCACCGCCTCGCCGAGTACGGCGTACAGGCGGTAGGAGTGCCGAAGACGATCGACAACGACCTGTCCGAGACCGAGTTCACGTTCGGCTTCGACACCGCCGTCCAGATCGCGACAGACGCCATCGACAGGTTGAGGACGACGGCAGAGTCGCACCACCGCGTGATCGTCTGCGAAGTGATGGGGCGACATGCGGGTTGGATCGCGGCGTACAGCGGTATCGCGGGAGGCGCCGCCGAGATACTGGTTCCCGAGATCCCCTTCGACGTAGACGCCGTGTGCAAGGGGCTTCGCGACAGGCACGCCGGTGGACAGTTCTCTTCGATCGTCGTCGTGTCAGAAGGCGCAGGCCCCGCAGAAGGTGTGGACGCGGAGGCGGCGAGGCGCGCCACCGCGACCGACGCCGTGGACGCGTTCGGGCACGCCCGGCTCGGTGGGATAGGTGAGTGGCTCGCACGTGAGATCGAGCTGCGCACCGGGTTCGAGGCCCGCACGACGATCCTCGGCCACGTTCAAAGAGGTGGCACCCCGACGGCTCGGGACCGGGTACTCGCGACGCGATTCGGCTCGGCAGCCGTGGCGGCCGTACACGACGGTGCGTTCGGGATGATGGTCGCCCTCAGAGACGGTGCCATCGTCCGTGTGCCGATCGCCGACGCGACGAAGACACCGAAGACGTTGGACCTCGACTTGATGGACGTGGCGGGGGGCTTGACCGGCTGAAGATTGCCGGCTCAGGCTCGCTCTTCAGGCTTTCGCTTCAGGCTGTCGCGACCCCTGGCTCCAAGAGCGACACCCTGAGCTCGTCGGCGGCCTGCTCGGGCGGGACGATGTTTATGAGAACGCCGGTCCCGAGCTCGAATCCCGCCTGGGTGGTGAGCTTCGGCCAGATGTGCACGTGCCAGTGGAACGGCTCGGGCGCACGGAAAGGCGCCGAGTGGAAGACGAGGTTGTAGGGCACGTCTCCGATGTGGTCCTGGAGCGACGCGAGAGCCTTGCGCACGGCCCTTCCGACGCTGACGAGGTCCGCCGGCGGTGCGCGGTGCAGATGGGGGCCGTGGTTGCGCGGGATGACCAGCATCTCGTAAGGCGTCCCGCTCCAAAACGGGCAGACAACCGCCACACGCTCGTCCGAGTACACGACGCGGTAGCCGGTTGACTCTTCTGCGTCGATCGCAGTGCAGAGCAGACACCGTCCGGTGAACCTCGCGAATCCCGCCTGCTCCTCCGCGAGCTCTCTCGGGACGAACGACATTCCGAGAAGCTGGGCGTGCGGGTGCTCTATTGACGCCCCGGCCTCGCGGCCCGAAATTGACGATCGCCTGGCTGTAGCGCATGCCGGGCACCATCGAGTGCTCCTCGATGCGGTCCCTGATGGCGGCCATCACGAGGCCGGCCTGCTCCTCGTCGACGTCCTCCCACTCGTTGGAATGATCGGGCGACAGGATGAGGACCTCGTGGATCCCTCCCGCGGTCGCCTGCGTGAATACCGGTCCGCGGTGCTCGACCACGAATGCATGGTCACCCTCGAACGCGGGGTAGAGGTTGGGCACGACTCGTACGAGCCAACCGCCACTTGGACCGTAGGTCTCGAGAGCCGGTGGGGTGGAGCCCTCGTTCCCGGGGCAGAACGGGCAGGGAACCGACGTGTCCGCCTGCACGGCAGACACTCTCGGGGAGAACACGAATGCGGAGGGGCGGCGAGCACGGTCGACGCTCACCACGACCCATCGCCCTGTCAAGGGGTCCAGGCGAAGCTGGTTCATCTTCCGCTCCCAAGGACGTTCGTGCGCGATGCCAGGGATCTTCCCCGAGGCGCCCCTGTTCCCGTCTCGCGGATTGTTTGCCGTGCCGTGTCTCGGATCCCTCTTTCCGCCAGTCTTGCCGAGCCCAGCCGGTGTGGTCGTGGATCTCGGCGTCATTCCGTTGTTATCGACACCAACGTAGTCGCCTATAAGGCCGGACATTGCTCATCACCCCCCGCGACGCCTAGGCGAGACTCCTGAATTTCCCGGGGTGGACGGGCCGGGGCAGCATGATCACCGTGCTCCTGCTGTCGTCCGCCGGCCCGTCCGCCGCCGTGTCGGCTCCGACCGGGGCCGCCTTCGACACCGTGCTCCTGCTTCACATCATTTGTGTCGTGGTTGCGTTCGCCTCTCTGCTCGTGACCGGGACGCAGGCGTGGCGGGCACGAGGTGGACCCGAGTCGCCGGGCAGCGAGAGCGTCTCCCGTTACCTGAAGCCGGGCGTCAACTGGCCGGGCCGGTCGCTCTACGGCGTTCTCGTTCTGGGGTTCGCACTCGTTTTGATGAGCCGGGGGTCATATGACCTGGAGGACGGCTTCGTGCAGGTGGGTCTTGTGCTCTGGATCGTCTGTGCTGGCCTGGGCGAGCTCGTCGTATGGCCCGCCGAGCGTCGTTTGCAGCGCATCGTCTCGGGTGGATGGGAGCGTCAGGAGTCGCTCGAGCTCGGGGCCCGAGTGGCGGTGTCTGCCTGGGTGACCTGCGCGCTGGTCGTCGCGGCTTCGGTGCTGATGGTCCAGAAGCCCTGAGGGAGCCTTCGCACCCCTCCGTTTATGCTCGGACCGTGGAGGCGTACCTGGATCACGCTTCGACGTCGCCTCTTCGACCGGAGGCGCTCGCGGCGATGCTCCCCTTGTTGGCCGACAATTACGGCAATCCCTCGGCGGCGAACGCACCGGGACGGCGCGCACGCCTCGTGCTCGACGAGGCCCGCGACCAGCTCGCCTATTGCCTTGGATGCGCTCCGGGCGAGGTCGTGTTCTGCTCCGGAGGCACCGAGGCCGCCAACATGGCCGTCTTCGGGACGATGGCGGCTGCGGACGAAAGCACGAATCCGACCGCTCTGTGCACGGCTATAGAGCACCCGGCAGTGCTCAGGCCGGTTCTCGATCGCAAAGGGAGCACGGTGCGGGTCGAGTCCAACGGAGTCCTCGACCTCGACGCACTCGAGTCCAAGCTCGGTCCGGACGTGGCTTTGGTTGCGGTCATGCTCGCCAACAACGAGATCGGCACCGTGCAGCCAGTCACCCAGGTCGCAGAGCTCGTTCGCTCTCTTGCTCCTCGGGCGGCGCTCCTCGTCGACGCGGTCCATGCAATTGGATGGTTGGACGTCGCCGAGGTCTGTTCCGGCGCGGACATGATCGCGGTGAGCGCACACAAGTTCGGCGGCCCGAAGGGCACGGGAGCACTGGTCGTCAGGTCCGGTACGCACTGGACCCCGGTCGGCCTCGGCGGTGCCCAGGAGCGTGAGAGGCGACCCGGGACCGAGAACCTGGCGGGAATAGCAGGCATGGCGGCGGCCCTCAGAGCAGCGACGCTGGAAATGCCGCAGGCGGTTGTGCGAATCGCATCGCAGCGCGACCGGCTCGCGGATTCGAACTGCTCCTCGGTGGGCGGGGTGTTCGAGACGGCGGTGGAACTCGGGCCGGACGGCAAGCCGGATCGGTCACGAAAGGTCGCTTCGAGCTGTCACCTGATTGTCGAAGGAGTCGAGCGCGACGAGCTGCTGTTCCTGCTCGACTCCGAGGGTGTCTATGCGTCGGCGGGATCGGCGTGCGCCTCCGGATCGGCGGAGCCGAGCCACGTGCTCGAGGCGATCGGCGTCGACCCGAGCGCGAAGGACGGTCTCGGTTCGGCGTTGCGCCTCTCGCTCGGTCACACTACGACCGACGCCGAGATCGACCACGCGATCTCAGTCGTCCCGAAGGTGGTCGAGCACCTGAGGGCGAGCCTCGCGTAGAGCGGACCGTCAGTGGCGCGTGATCTCCAATCTCGGTTCGAGGGGATCGGCGTTCAGCTGAACCGTACCGCCGATCGGAAACGTGATCATCGGACTGGTGTGTCCAAAATCAACGTTGGCCAACACCGGGAGACGGGACAGCTCGCGCTTCGTGCTGACGATTTGTTCCAATAAATCCCGGGTCATTCCGCTGGCGCGCTGGAACCGTCCGATCACCATCCCGCGCACCCCGGCGAAGCCAGGTTGCTGGAGCAGCGACACCAGGTCGCGATCGAAGTCCCAGGGTCTCACCTGATCGTCGTCCTCGACGAATACGACGGAATCTTCGAGAGAGGGAAAGAACGTGGTTCCCTGCAGCAGATTCAGAGTGCACAAGTTGCCACCGAGGATCGTGCCGGTGGCTTCGCCGCCTTTGAGCACCCACCATCCCGGGTTATCCATGACCTCGCGGTTGTCCTGGTCGATGAACCACAGGTCGTCGCTCCACTCCGGAGACGGCACGACGGCGATCGGCGAATCTTCGAAGAGGCAGGCTCGAAAACCCTCCTCCGTGTAGTCGAAATGCTTCTTCATGCCGAAGGTCGAGTAGTGCGGTCCCGAGTACGTGACCAGATCGGACCGGGCGTAGAGCGCATTGCCTAGCGCAGTTATGTCGGAAAAACCGCACAGCGGCTTCGGATTCTCCGCCACGAGCTCGTAGTCGATGCCCGCTAGCAGTTGGTTGCTGTTGAATCCTCCAATCACCGTGATGATCCCGTCCACGTCCGGGTCCACGAACGCATCGTGAAGATCTGCCAGCCGGTTCTCGACCGACGATGACGAGAAGTCGTCGCAAACCTCAACGTTCTCGCCGAAGCTCACGCGCAGGCCGAGGTCGCCGCCCAGCCGGGTGTCGGCCTGGTTGCGCAGATCTGCGCTGATGATGCCGAGCGAGCGTGACGGAGCGATGACCCGGACATGCGAACCTGGTCGCAGCTTGTGAGGGAAGGTGCCCACAGTCCTAGTTGACGAGCCGATCCCTGCTCTCCCAGTAGGGCTTGCGGAGCTTGAACTTCTGGAGCTTCCCGGTCGCTGTCCTGTCGAGCTCTGTACGGAACTCGACCGAGTGAGGAGCCTTGTAGTGCGCCATTCGCGACCTGCAGTGGTCGATCAGGTCCTGCTCGGTCGCGTGGCCGTCGGCGCGGAGGACGACCAATGCCTTGACCGACTCACCCCACTTGTCGTCGGGGACTCCGATGACCGCGACTTCCGCTACTGCGCCGTGTTGGTAGAGGCAGTCCTCGACCTCGATGGACGACACGTTTTCCCCACCCGAGATGATGACGTCCTTCTTGCGGTCCGACACTACGAGGTAGGGACCGTCGAACCAGCCACCGTCTCCCGTGTGGAACCAACCGCCCTCGAGAGCATCCGCCGTCGCGTCCGGTTGCTCCCAATAGCCGGCGAAGACGTGATTGGACCGAGCCAATATCTCGCCCGAGTCGTCGATGTCGATGCTGACGCCTATGGCAGGCACCCCCGCCGCGAGAGTGCGACCGCCCTCTCCGCGGAGTCGAGCGCCGACCACTCGTCAGGGGCTCTGTTGATCGTCAGCAACGGAGCCGTCTCGGTCAACCCGTAGATCTGTATGACCTCCCAACCGAGTTCGGTCTCGACGCGCTCGATGGTGCGCGACGGTGGCGGTGCGCCTGCCATGACGATCCGGACGCGTCCTGCTCCCGGAACGGCAGTTCCAGCCTCGATGCGAGCCTGTGCCGCTTCGAGGATCGAGGCCACGACCGCGGGCGCCGCACACATGAGCGTCACGTCCTCGGCTTCGACGCGGTCGAGAATCGTGCTGCCGTCGATCTTCCGTTGCACCACGTGAGTGCCGCCCATTCCGGTGACCGCATAGGGCATTCCCCAACCGTTGCAGTGGAACATCGGGAGGGTGTGAAGCAGGCGGTCGCGGTCGGTGACCGTGGTGTGCCATCCGAACGTGACGGCATTGATCCAGCAGTTGCGGTGGGTCAGCTGGACACCCTTGGGCCGCGCCGTCGTGCCGGACGTGTAGTTGATCGAGCAGGAGAAGTCCTCGTCGATCTCCGGACGCGTCGGCTGTGCGCCGTCCGCGGCCGGGGCGAGCAGGTCCGCGTCGGCGACGCCGTCCAACACAATCCGGTCCTTCACCGGTACCCCGTCGAGGGCGTCGGCGAGCTCGGGATCGACGAGGAGCAGACGCGATCCGGAGTGCTCCAGGATGTACGCGATCTCCTCGGCGTTGAGCCGGAAGTTGACCGGGACCAGGACGCGGCCGTACCCGCTCACCCCGAAGAAGGACGCAAGGAATCGCCCGGAGTTCGGGCTGACGATGGCCACGCGCTCACCCGGGCCGATTCCCATGCCCTCGAGCGCGATAGCCATGCCCCTCGCCCTTGCCTCGAGCTCCGCGTACGTGATTCGGCCGAGTGATCCGGCGACCCCCGGCTCGTCCACGAGCGCGAGGCGTTCCGGGTGGACGAAGGCAGCCCTGTCCAGGAAGTCTCCGACGGTCAGAGGCACGCGCATGGCCTTCGGATCGTAGCCCCGCGGCGTCGTCCCACCCTCGTCCTACTCTGTACCCGTGCGCGTGATGGTGGCGATGTCCGGAGGGGTCGACTCTTCTGTCGCGGCCGCTTTATTGAAGGAGCGGGGTCACGACGTTGTCGGTGTGACCTTGAAGCTGTGGGGAGGGGCCTCTGACTCTGGATGCTGCTCCGTCGCGGACGTCGATGACGCGCGGCGCGTTTCAGAGCAGCTCGGTCTGGATCACCACACCTTTGACCTCGTCTCGGATTTCGAGCAGAACGTGGTGGGTCCGTACGTCGAGGCCCACGCAAGCGGACGCACCCCGAACCCGTGCGTGGAGTGCAACCGTCACGTCAAGTTCGGCAAGCTTCTTTCCCGGGCGCGTCGTCTCGGTTTCGACGCGCTGGCGACGGGGCACCACGCGAGGGTGGATGCGATCGCGGGTACGTGGCGCCTGCGCCGGGGGATCGACGCCGCCAAGGACCAGTCGTATGTGTTGTCGATGCTCACACAGCGCGAGCTCTGCCACCTTCTGCTGCCGGTGGGCGATCTGACCAAGGCCGAGGTGAGGAGCCGGGCAACTGCGCTCGGTCTTCGCACGGCCGCCAAGCCCGACAGTCAAGACGTCTGCTTCATCCATTCAGCGTCCGGCAGAAGCGCCTTCCTTGCAGGCCGGATGGCGCTTCATCCGGGCGTGGTCGTGGACCGGGAAGGAAGGAGCATCGGAGAGGTGCCTGCGGTCGAGCTCGTGACCATCGGGCAGCGAAAGGGTTTGGGTGTCGGAGGAAGCGAGACGCGCAGCTACGCGGTCGAGGTCAACGTCCCGCGCCGGCGGGTCGTGGTGGACAACGCGGAGAGAGCGAGGACCGACACCGTTCTGATAGGTCCGGCAACTTGGGTCGCCGACCCGTTCCCGATCGGCGGCCGAGCGCTCGTGCAGTCGAGCGCACACGGTCGCGTGTTCGAAGCGGAGTACTCGGGCGACTCGTTGATCGCGAGCGAGCCCCAGCGCCCGGTGGCAAGTGGCCAGACCGTTGCGTTCTACGACCCCGACGACCCCGACACCGTCGTCGGCTCCGCACTGGCTGCTTGAGCGACGCGGCGCGAACGATGTCGCTCGACGAGGTCCCTCCCGGCGACGCGGCGAGGGTCGACGACCTGAGGCGGCAGATCGTCTACCACAGCGCTCGCTATCACACAGACGACGCGCCCGAGATATCAGACGCCGATTACGACGACCTCGTTCGCGAGCTCTCCGCACTCGAGGGTCGTTACCCCGAACTGAGGACCGCGGACTCGCCCACCCAGGGCGTCGGAGCACCACCGTCAACGTTGTTCGCCCCCGTCCGTCATCTCGTGCCGATGATGAGCCTCGACAACGCATTCGACGCGCCGAGCATGCAGGCGTGGGTGCAGAGGATGATCCGCGTCGCGGCCAGAGGCAGCAGAGGCTGCGTTCGTGTGCGAGCTCAAGATCGACGGTATCGCCATGTCGATCACCTATCGCGACGGACGGTTCGCTCAGGCCGCGACCCGTGGCGACGGTAGGACCGGCGAGGACGTCACGGCCAACGTCGCAACGGTCAAGGCTGTACCCGAGCGGCTCACGTGGCCCGCCAAGTCGGGGCCCGTTCCTTCGGTCGTAGAGGTGCGCGGCGAGGTGTACATGCCGCTTCGCGCGTTCGAAGACCTGAACCGGCGCCAGGCCGAGGCGGGGCAAAAAGTCTTCGCCAATCCCCGCAATTCGGCGGCGGGGTCGCTCAGGCAGAAAGACGCATCGATCACCGCGAAGCGCGAGCTTTCGTTCTGGGCGTACCAGCTAGGCGGAGTCGAGGGGGCCGATGCTCCGCTTCGTCACTCGGAGGCACTTGCGCTTCTGAAGAAGTGCGGGCTGCCGGTCAACCCGACCACTCGTGTCGTGAAAGGGGCGGACGCCGCGTTAGAGGCGTGCCGGCACTGGGAGGAGCACCGACACGACCTCGACTACGAGATCGACGGCGTCGTCATCAAGGTGGACGAGCTCGCCCTTCAGGCGAAGCTCGGCGCAACGTCTCACGCTCCGCGGTGGGCGATCGCCTACAAGTTCCCGCCCGAGGAGCGGACGACCAGGTTGACGACAATCGAGATCTCGATCGGACGCACCGGCAGGGCGACGCCGTTCGCCGTGCTGGAACCGGTGGTCGTGGCCGGCTCGACGGTCTCTCTCGCCACGCTCCACAACGAGGACCAGGTCCGCCTGAAAGACGTGCGTCCGGGCGACACCGTGCTCGTGCGGAAGGCCGGCGACGTGATCCCCGAGGTGATCGGACCGGTCCTCGCAGACCGCGACCCCAAGTCCAAGCCCTGGGTCTTCCCTAAGAAATGCCCGAGCTGCGGCGCACCGCTCGTTCGCCTTCCTGGCGAGAGCGACACCTTCTGCACCAACATCGAGTGCCCCGCTCAGCGCGTCCAGCGCATCGCACACTTCGGATCGCGTGGCGCGATGGACATCGAAGGCCTCGGCGAGAAGAGGGTCGTTCAGCTCGTCAGCCTCGGCCTCGTGTCGGACCCGGGAGACATCTACTCGCTTACAGCAGAGCAACTTGTTGCGCAGGAGCGGCTCGGAGAGCTCTCGTCAGACAACCTGCTGAGGGCGATCGAAACGTCCAAGCAGCGCGGGCTAGCCAGGCTTCTGGTCGCGCTCGGGATCCGGCATCTCGGAGGCACGGGGGCACGCGCCGTCGCCAGGGCGTTCGGCGATCTCGACTCGTTGCTCGACGCTCCCACCGAAGAGCTCGCCGCGGTAGCCGGTATCGGGCCGGTGATCGCAACGAGCGTCGCCGACTTCTTGGCTCTGCCGGCGAACAGGGCGGTGATCGACAAGCTGCGCGCGGCCGGCGTTTCGCTCTCTGAACCCGGGATCCCTGCGGGGGGCTTGAGAGCGTCGAGCACGGAGGGTGTCGAGGGCTCTTCCGGCTTGGGCGACGCGGCCACGTTCGGGTCCGCGCCGGGCGACGGCGCGCCGACGCTGGACGGTAAATCCGTGGTCGTCACCGGGACGGTCGAGGGGTTCACCCGCGAGGAGGCGGAGGTCGCCATCTTGTCGAGGGGCGGCAAGTCGCCGGGCAGCGTGTCCGCAAAGACGTTCGCCCTCGTGCTCGGCAGCGATCCGGGTGCCGCCAAACTCAAGAAGGCCGAAGAGCTCGGGATACCGGTAGTCGACGGCGAAGACTTCGAGGAGCTCCTCGAAACGGGAGAGCTCCCCTCGCACTGAACGCGTGGCGCAGCCGTCCGGCCACGGTGGGCAGCCGGTCCGTCTCCGAGGGCTCTACCCGCCTGTGTCAGCGCGCTCGGTGTTGCGAACGTGCTTGGTGTGTCCACCGTTTCAGGTGGTGACGTCTGTACCCTAAGCACGGGGCGGAGGAACGGTCCCTGAAGGTCCGTCACTGCTAGTGACCAGGTAGCTCCCAATGGCAACTCTCACAGACACGATCGGCCGCGTCCTGTCCGGTCGCTACCGGATCGAGGCAGCAATAGGGACGGGAGCTTCGGCTCACGTCTACCTCGCGACGGACATCAGCCTGAAACGGCGCGTCGCGATCAAGATGCTGCACCCGGTGCTCGCGGCCGACCGCGCCTTCCTCCGGCGATTCCGCGCGGAAGCGCAGGCCGCCGCCTCGCTCACCCACCCGAACCTCGTCGCGGTCCACGATTGGGGCGAGGACGCGGACGGCCCTTACCTCGTACTCGAGTATCTCGGTGGGGGTTCGCTTCGCGATCTGCTCGACGACGGCCAGCCCCTCGGCCCGGCACACGTGGCGAGTATCGGGGCGCAGGCCGCGCACGGGCTCGCGTACGCGCACGCCCGAGGTTTCGTCCACCGCGACGTGAAGCCGGCGAACCTTCTGTTCGACGATGATCGGAGACGCCTCTGCGTCGCGGACTTCGGCCTGGCAAGGGCGCTCGCCGAGGCTGCATGGACAGAGCCGGTGGGTGCGACGCTCGGAACCGCGCGTTACGCGGCGCCTGAACAGGCTCAGGGGCGACGGGTGGACGGACGGGCTGACGTGTACGCACTCGCCCTCGTTCTCTACGAGGCGCTCACGGGGATCGTCCCTTTCAGCGCCGACACGACCATCGGCACGCTCATGGCGCGCGTCGGTGCGCAACTTCCCGCACACGACTCTCTCTTTCCGCTCGAAGAGGTGCTTAGAGCGGCGTCCGCGCCTGAGCCCGACGATCGCCTCAGCTCTTCCGAGCTCGCCCGATGGCTGTCGGAGGCGGCGCGCGAGCTTCCCGCGCCGGGAAGCCTTCCCGAGGGACGCCACAAGGCCTGGCGTCCATACGACGACATCACCGAGATGGGGACCTCTTCGCCCGAGTCGACAGTCACGGAATCAAGCCCCGACGCCGGCGCCGACGCAATGGCCCTCGCATCAGCGATCGGAGTCGCCGACCGCGGCGTCGGGCACCGAGGCCGCGACGGCGCCTCCCGACACGTCGGGATCCGCCACGTCGGGCACAGCAACGCCGGGTGCGGGACCTGGAACGACCCAAGGCCCGACCATGTCGGGACCCGCGAGTGCCGCTCCACCGATTCCTCCGCTCGCGCCCCTTCGCACCACCACGGACACGAAGGATCTGACCGAGATCGGAGCGCCCGACACACAGTCCGGATACGGCGCGACCGCGAAGGAAGCGGTGGACAAGTCGATGCACCGCCGCAAGTGGCCGTGGGTGCTCGTGCTCGTGGTGATATTGCTCGGAGGCGCTGCCGCAGGCGGCCTGATCGCCGCCAAGAAAATTAACGTGGTGGTCATCCCGAGCCACAAGCTTCCGAGCCTCGACGGCCTCACCCCCGCCAAAGCGTCGGCGACGCTCGCGGCCGACCACTTCACCGTGCGCGTGACCGGCCACGTCTACAACGTGCTCGCTCCCGTCGGTTGGATCGTCTCGCAACTGCCCAAGGCGGGGACAAGCCTGAAGCAGGGGAGCATCGTCTCGGTCGTGACCTCGGCGGGGCCACCACCTGTGCCGGTGCCGGATTTGGGCTCGATCACAGCCGGAGGCTGCCCCGCCGTCACAGCTGTGCTGGCGACCTCACACCTGAAGACGGTGTGCACGTCGTCGACGTCCATCACCGTCAAAGCCGGTGGAGTGATCGGCTACCAACCGACGACGACCGCCATCTGGGGAACAACGGTCACGGTGGTCATCTCGACGGGGCTGCCGCAGGTGGCTGTACCGAACCTCGCCGGGTTGTCCAAGAACGCGGTTTCCGCCGCGCTTTCGAAGGCGCACTTCGTGGCCGCGTTCTCGACGCCCCAATACTCGGATTCGGTCCCCGTCGGTCAGCCGATCAGTTGGACCGGCGAGGGAACGAAGCTTTTCTACGGTTCGAAAGTGACCGTCGAGATGTCCCTCGGCCACGCGCCCATAACAGTTCCAGACGTCGCGAACGGCCGGTACGACGTGTTGCAGGCCGAGGCCCTGTTGCGGTCAGACGGGTTCACGATCGGCGGGGCATACGGCCCGGCGGGGCCGGTGGTCTCAACGTTCCCCAAAGCGGGGCAGACGGTGCCGTACAACACCCCAGTCAACATCTACACCGCCTGAGCCGAGAGGCGGTCCCCTGGAACGTCGCTGCGAGCTCTGCGAGGCGGCGCGCCTCACGACTTGGTACCACGACGACGACCTGTGCTGGGTCGCCGAGTGCGAGATATGTGGTGTCCCCATGGTCGTCTGGCGCCGTCACGCCACCGATCCGTCAGACGAGGAGCTCGCAACGATGCTCGAGCACCTGGGAAGGGTCGCAGACGAGGTGCTCGGTGTCGGCAACTGGTCAGTCGACCGGCACATGCGCCAGATTCCAGACCACTTCCACGCTCATGCTCGCGACCCGCACTGGTGGATGCGCCGTTTCGGAGGCGGCAATTTCCGCCCCATGCCGCGGACGTGACTCTCGACGACTGCTGCAGATGATTCGCGCGTGATCAAGTACCTGGGGTCCAAGAGACGTCTCGTTCCCGTCATCACAGGACTCGCTGTACGCGCCGGCGCCCGCACTTGTCTCGACCTGTTCACCGGCACGACCCGGGTGGCGCGTGGACTCAAGCACCAGGGCGCCATCGTCACCGCCGTCGACACGGCCCGTTACTCAGAGATCCTCGCGCGGGCGGCAATAGAAACCGATGGGGGCAAGGTTGACGTCGGCGAGTTGGAAAGGGTCATTGCGCATCTCGACGGGCTGCCCGGGCGCCCGGGATACGTGACCGCCACGTTCTGCGAACAGTCGAGGTTCTTCCAGCCCCACAACGGTGCGCGCATCGACGCGATCAGAGACGCGATCGCTAAAGAGCACGCTGGTACGCCGTTCGAACCGTTGCTTCTTGCGAGCCTTCTCGAGTCGGCCGATCGCGTCGACTCCACTACCGGAGTCCAGATGGCGTACGTCAAGAGCTGGGCCCCGCGCTCGTACAACCGGTTGGAGCTCAGGGTGCCGGAGCTGATCGAAGGGACCGGTCACGCAGTGCGCGGTGACGCGGTGCGCTCGCAGGCCGCCTGGGGGGTTTCGACCTCGCTTACCTCGACCCGCCGTACAACCAGCACCGCTACGAGGGGAACTACCACATCTGGGAGACCCTGGTCGCTTGGGACGAGCCCGATCACTACGGGGTTGCATGCAAGCGCATCGAGGTGAAAGACGGCCCGCGAAGTCCCTTCAACTCACGGCGCACCATCCACGACGCGTTGCGCGGCGTGGTCGACTCCGTCGACGCCGGCGTGGTGGTGCTCTCCTACAACGACGAGTCCTGGATCGGCTTGGCCGACCTGGTCGAAATGTGCTCGGTACGGGGACACGTGGAGGTGCTGGGCTTCGCGTCGGCGCGGTACGTAGGCGCGAAGATCGGGATCCACAATCCGGCAGGGCTCAAAGTAGGAGCACCGGGGCGGCTCGAGAACATCGAGTATGTCCTCGTGGCCGGCGAACGCCGCAAGGTGGTGGCGATGACCGCCCCATGGAGCGAGGCCCGAACCTCGCTCGCCGTCTGAGTCCCCGATCGCCATGCCCGACGGCCCGGGTAACCTACGCCCGGCCCGGGCACAGGCAACCCGAGGCAGGCACGATGAGAATCGAGAGGTGGTCGGCCGATGGGTGCGCTCGACGGGCGTGTCGCGATCGTCACGGGGGCGGGACGCGGGATCGGTCGCGAGCATGCCCTGCTCTTCGCATCTGAAGGTGCGAAGGTCGTCGTGAACGATTTCGGCGGAGCGGTCGACGGGTCGGGTGCCGACTCGCCTGCCGAGCAGGTGGTGGAGGAGATTCGCTCTTCTGGAGGCGAGGCCATCGCGAACGGCGAGGACGTCGCCGATTGGGAGGGTGGACGGCGCATGATCGAGGCGGCGATCGAGGCCTTCGGCGATCTGCACGTCCTCGTGAACAACGCCGGGATACTCCGGGACCGGGTGCTCGTGAACATGACCGAAGACGAGTGGGACTCGGTCGTGAAGGTGCACATGAAGGGCCATTTCGTGCCAACACGGCATGCGGCTGCGTGGTGGCGCGAGCAGACGAAGCAGGGCCGCGAGATAAGCGCTTCCGTCGTGAACACCTCTTCCACGTCGGGTCTTCTCGGCAACCCTGGCCAGGCGAACTACGGAGCAGCCAAGGCAGGGATCGCGGCGTTCACCGTCATATGCGCCCAGGAGCTCGTCCGCTACGGGGTGCGGGTGAACGCCATCGCACCCGCGGCGCGAACGAGGATGACCGAGTCGACCCCCGGGCTTTCTGAGATCGTGAGTGCTCCGAAGGACGACCAGGCGTTCGACGTCTGGGACCCCGCGAACGTGTCGCCGCTCGTCGCTTACCTTGCGACCGAGTCGTGCCCGTTGACGGGCAAGGTCTTCTTCATCCAAGGCGGACGAGTACGGCTGTTCCAGCCGTGGACGATGACCGAAGGCCTCGAGAGCCCCGGGCGGTGGACAGTCGAGGATCTCGCACGCGAACTGCCGGGGATTTCCGGCTGACCGACCCCGCAGGGGACCACTTTCGCTAAGCGGGTACCCTCGCCGAGATGGGACGGCGCCTCAAAGAGCTGAGAGGTGCGCGGACCGAGGAGGAGGATCCTTCCCGGTCAGAACGTACGGGTCTCAACAACCCCGACGACGATCCGGACCGTCTCATGTTCGGCACGCCGCACGGGGAGGAGCTCGCGGTCGTCCCCTGGCCCCTACTTATTCGCGAAAGGATCCACCGTAGAGCGCGCTCGAGTGACAGGTACCACTGGTTGGTGCTCGCGGTCGTCTTGGCCGGCCTTCTCTCGAGCAACGTTCTGATCACCGTTTTCGTCGTCGCTCTTCCGAGCGTCGCGTCCGGGCTCCATACGAGCGTGTCGACCATCACGTGGGTGGTGACGGCACCAATGCTCGCTGTCGCCGTGGCCGTTCCGATCGCCGGGAAGCTGAGCGACAGGTGGGGACATCGCCGGCTGTACCTCGTCGGGATGATCGGCAATGTCGTCGTCGCGGTGCTGTCGGCCCTCGCACCCGACGCCGGGACGCTGATCGCGGCACGCGCACTTGGTGGTCTGGTGGGCGCCGGCCTTGGGGCGTCGTCTATGGCTCTGGTGCTCAGCATGTTCGAGTCGGGGGACCGGGTGAAGGCGATGGGCTGGTGGTCGATGGTCGGAGCCGGAGGCCCGGTGCTCGGTGTCGCAGTCGGTGGGTTCATCATCCAAAGCATCGGATGGCGAGCCATGTTCCTTCTCGAGATGGTCCTCGGTGCCATCGCCCTGGTCCTTGCGCTGGTCGTTCTCCCTGAGCACGGCGCCGGTCAGCGTCGCATGCGAGGGGAGGGACCGCGCCTCGACACTCTTGGTGCATTGCTCGTCGTGGCTTCGGTGGGAAGCCTGCTGTTCGGACTCAACCGCGCCCCGATCGTGGGATTCGGCGGCGGCCTCGTTATCGGAGCGTTCTGTCTGTCGGCGATCGCAGGAGTCCTCCTCGTGATGGTCGAGCACCGGGCCGAGGATCCGCTCGTGCCCTTCCGCTATCTGAAGAAGAGGAATTTCGTCCTGCCGCTAGGCGCTCAGGCGTTCGCGAACTTTGCGTACATGGGCGGGTTCTTCCTCACTCCCCTCATGCTCGAACAGGTCTACCGATACGGCGAGTCGTCGGCCGGGCTACTCGTGATCGCTCGCCCCTTGTCGTTCGCTCTCTTTGCACCGGTCGCCGGATACGTCGCAGTCAAGGTAGGGGAGCGCCAGACGGCGGTCCTCGGGACGTGCGCCGTCGTCGCGTCGATGGCGGCCTATGTGTTCACGGCTTCCTCGAGCGGGATCGCACTCGTCGAGATCGCGCTCGTGCTCTCGGGAGTCGGAATGGGTGTCGCCTCTCCTTCGATCGCCGCAAGCATCGCCAACGTGGTCGATCAGGACGCCCTGGGGACCGCAAGCGCGATGCAGCAACTGGTAGTTCAAATTGCGACAGTGGCGGGCATCCAGGTCTTCCAGACGGTGCAGGAGTCGGCGCTGCGCGCGAGCCCGAAGGCACTGCTCGGCTCGTTCCACGTCGCGTTCTTCGTGGGTGCGTGCGTTGCGCTCGTGGGTGCCGCGTGCGCCATCGGCCTTCATTCGACTCTTCGTGTGCGCGATCCGGTCGCCGCGGATCTCGTTACGCGGTGACGTCTGTACCGGGTGAACTCGCGCCTACTGGGTGATCTCGCGGAGCCGTCCTGCGAGCGATTGGGCTGCGGGACCCGGGGGACCGCTTTGGAGCTCGATCAACTTCGCGACGTCGCCCTCTACCTTGATCTTCCCTGTCATGAAGGCCTGCATGGCGACCTGCGTGTTGCCCTCTATGAGGATGCTCCTGGCGGTCTCGTGGTCGACGGTTATCACCATGTCGACAGGTTCGATGTGACCGGAGTCGATCTCGACGATGCCCGACGAAGTGTCGACGTGCGCATCGAGGGAGCCCTCGCCGAACGGAACATCGGTGATCACGAGGTTGACGCGCACCGAGTGAGGCACCGTCGCGCTGAGTACCCTCGGCCTCCGCCTCGGCCCGGATCCTGCGGGCGTCTTCGATCCACTGATCACTCAGGAAAACGTGCGTCGCCATGATCGCACGATACTTGCGCTCCGACCCCGGGGTTGCGCCCCTCTCGGCGCCTTTTGGCGGCCCGATAGCATGCGCCCGTGCCGCATCCGATCATGCAAGGAGCTGAGCCTTTCGCGCACCTCGGAGGCCCGGGAGGGGTTCTTGTGCTTCACGGGTTCACCGGTAACCCGCAATCCGTCCGGCCCATCGCAGAGGCACTTGCGGATCTCGGCCTGGCGGTTGACCTGCCGCTGCTCCCGGGCCACGGCACCGACCCGAGCGACCTGCTGGACAAACGGTGGGCCGATTGGTCCGCTGCCGCAGAACAGGCGCTTTCGGACCTGGAGAAACGCTGCGAGGAGGTCGTCGTCGTCGGTTTGTCCGTAGGCGGCACCCTGGCGTGCTGGCTTGCGGAGAATCACGGCGAGATACGTGGCATAGCGGTCGTGAATCCGATGGTCGAGCCCCCCGAAGAGAGTCTCCGCGAGCTTGCGAAAAGCATGATCGACGCAGGCGAGACGTTCGCGCCCGGCGTCGGATCCGACATCGCGAAGCCGGGGATGACAGAGCTCGCCTACCCGGGTCTTCCGCTCGAGGCCGCTCTGTCCTTGTTCGACGGTGTCGCCGAGGTTGGGTCGGGTCTCGGGAACATCTCGTGTCCCGTGCTCATCTTGACAAGCCGTCAGGACCACGTGGTTCCCCCCTCGTCGTCGGATCTTCTCCGCGAATCTGTCACCGAGCCTGTCGAGCAGGTATTCCTCGAACGCAGCTATCACGTCGCGACTCTCGACTACGACGCGGACGAGGTCACCGAACGCATAGTTGCGTTCGCGCGTTCGCATCTCGGCTCAGAGTGACCGAGGCCGGCAAGGTGAGCGAATCCAGCGGAGCGACCGGGCATCACCTGACCCGCGAGGATGCCGAATATGTAGCGAGACTGGCGCGCATCGATCTCGAGGAACACGAGCTCGACACATTCGCGGCCCAGCTCGCGGCCGTTCTCGATCACGCAGCGCAGGTCGCGGCGATCGATACGTCGAGCGTCGAGCCGACCGCGCATCCGCTGCCCCTGGTGAACGTGCTTCGCGCCGACGAGCCTCAGCCTTGCCTCGACCGAGAAGAGGTATTGGGACAAGCCCCCGCTACCGAGTCGGGTCGCTTCAAGGTGCCGAGAATTCTCGGCGATGCACCATGAGCGAGCCGCAGATGCCTGCGGTCCCACCGTCAGCCGTTGCGCTCGCCGAGGCGGTTCGTGACGGCTCGATTTCGGCGACGGACGCACTCGAGCACTCGCTCGGACAGATCGAGGCACGTGAAAAGGAGATTCACGCCTTCGTGACCGTGGATACCGTTGGTGCGAGAGCGCAGGCCGCGAGCGTGGACGATTTGGTCGCCGCCGGAGCCGATCCTGGACCGCTCGCAGGTGTCCCCGTGGCACTGAAGGACAACATGTGTGTCCGGGGTCTGCCCACCACTTGTTGCTCGAGGATCCTCGACGGATGGCACCCTCCCTACGACGCCACCGTCGCAGAGCGCCTGCGATCGGCAGGTGCGGTCATGGTGGGAAAAACCAACCTCGACGAGTTCGCAATGGGATCGTCAACCGAGCATTCTGCGTTCGGACCGACGCGAAACCCTTGGTGCGCAGACCGCGTTCCCGGCGGGTCGAGCGGGGGATCGACGGCGGCCGTTGCGGCTGGGATGGTGCCTATCGCACTCGGGTCCGACACCGGGGGGTCGATCCGCCAACCAGCTGCATTCTGCGGCGTCGTAGGCATGAAGCCGACCTACGGAATGGTGTCTCGCTACGGGCTCGTCGCGTTTGCGAGCTCGCTCGACCAGATCGGACCGATAACGACGACGGTCACCGACGCGGCCCTCGTCTACGAGGTGATCTCTGGCAACGACCCACGGGATTCCACCTCGCTCGACAGGCCAGCGCTACCCCTTCGCGAGATGTGCGACCGCGAGGTCGACTCGCTACGAGTCGGCGTGGTGAAAGAGCTGATCGAGGGTGCCGATCATGAGATATCGACCGCAGTCGCCGGCGCGGCGGAGGCGCTCGCGGGCATGGGAGCGGCGATCGAGGAGGTGTCGATACCCGAGGTGCGTCACGGGCTGCCCGCGTACTACCTGATCGCTCCCGCCGAGGCCTCGTCGAACCTGGCGCGCTACGACGGGGTCCGCTACGGGTTACGCGTCGACGGCGACGACGTGGAGGCGATGAACTCGGCCACCCGTGCAGCGGGGTTCGGAGCCGAGGTGAAGCGCCGGGTGATGCTCGGAACCTTTGCTCTCTCGTCGGGCTACTACGACGCGTACTACGGCCAGGCGCAGCGGGTTCGCACGATCATCGTGCGCGCGCTCGAGACCGCATACGAACGCGTCGACGTTCTTTTGGGAGCCACCACACCGACGCCAGCGTTCGAGCTCGGCGCCAAGACCGGCGACCCCCTTGCGATGTACCTCTCCGACTTGTTCACGGTCCCTTCGAACCTCGCGGGACATCCCGCGATCAGCGTTCCGTTCGGTCGGTGCGCCGATGGCCTGCCGATCGGTGTGCAGGTGCTGGCGCCCGCCTTGGGTGAACCGGTGTTGTTCCAAGTGGCGGCCGCTGTAGAGCGCGGCGCGTCGAGGTCGGAATGAGCGGGCCGTCTACGAGTGGGGACTTCGAGGCGGTCATCGGTCTCGAGGTTCACAGCGAGCTTCGCACCGCGACGAAGCTCTTCTGCGGCTGCAAGAACGAATTCGGCGGGGAACCCAACACTTACGTCTGCCCTGTCTGCCTGGGCCTGCCCGGGTCGTTGCCGGTTCTCAACTCGCAGGCGGTCGAGTTCGCGATGCGAATCGGGACGGCACTGCACAGCGAGATCCGCTCCAGCCGCTTCGACCGTAAGAACTACTTCTATCCGGACATGCCGAAGGACTACCAGATATCGCAGTATGCGGAGCCGATAAACGTCGGCGGCCATCTCGACCTGCCCGACGGCACCCGGGTCGGGATCGTGCGCGCCCACCTCGAAGAGGACACCGGCAAGACGACTCACATGGGAGGTGGAGGCCGCATCCACGATGCCGACTACTCACTCGTCGACTACAACCGCGCCGGCGTACCCCTCGTCGAGATCGTCTCCGAGCCTGACATCCGTAGCGCGGAGCAAGCGCGCCTCTACGCCTCAGAACTGCGGGGCATCCTGGTGGCGACGGGGGCGTCCGACGGTCGCATGGAGGAGGGCTCCATGCGTATCGACGCGAACATCTCGGTGCGACGTGCCGGGACGAGCGAGCTGGGCACCCGATGCGAGGTGAAGAACCTCAACTCCTTGAGGTCGTTGGGTCGAGCCATCGAGCACGAGATCGAACGCCAGACGGCGATCGTCACCGCCGGTGGAACCGTCGTCCAGCAGACGCGGCACTGGGACGAGCAGCACGGTGTGACCGTCGCGCTCAGGTCAAAGGAGGAAGCTTTCGACTACCGGTACTTCTCCGAGCCCGACCTCGTTCCTGTAGAGCCCGATCCGTCGTGGCTGGACGACGTCGCGAATGCAATCGGTCCGATGCCTGCAGAGCGTCGAGCCGTCGTCGTCGAGGCCCTCGGTGGGGAGGCGACACCCTCTCAGTTCGACCAGATCCTGACCGTGGTGGATCTCGATCTCGATTCGCTTGTGACCGCAGCAGTGTCCGCGGGTATCGACCCCGGACTCGCTCTTCGCCGGACAGCCAACGAGGCTGCCGCCGAGCCCGACAAGGCACGGTCGATAGACCGGGGTGCGTACTCGGCTCTTTTACGGATGGAACAGCAGGGTGCTCTGACCGCGACCCAGTCGAAGGTGGTGCTCGCGGAGATGCTCGAGTCTGGAGGGGACCCGGACGCGATCGTCGCGCGAAAGGGTTTCGAAACCCTCGGCGCGGACTCCTTGGGCAAGCTCGTGGCGCAGGTTGTCGACGCACATCCAGAAGAGTGGGGCCGTTACCGGGCCGGTGACGACAGGGTTTCTGGTTTTTTCGTCGGTGAAGTGATGCAGGCTTCAGATGGCAAGGCTTCGGGCAAAGAAGTGAGGGCGGAGCTCGATCGACTTCGCAGCCAACCCTGATGAACCCGTAGCCTGTTCCGTCGTGAGCGACCCGCAAACCACCGGCGGTCCCAGCCGATTGAAGATCCGCAGTTTCGAGGTGACCGAGGGCCCGACGAGGGCACCTGCCGCGCGCAATGCTTCGGGCGATCGGAATGACCGACGCGGACTGGGACAAACCGCAGGTCGGGGTGGTCTCGTCCTGGAACGAAGTCACACCTTGCAACATGTCGCTCGACCGCCTGGCGAAGCGGTGCAAAGAGGGCGTCCGCTTCGCTGGCGGGTTCCCGATCGAATTCATGACCATCGCGGTGTCAGACGGCATCTCGATGGGCCACGAGGGGATGCGGGCGTCTCTCGTGTCGCGCGAAGTGATCTGCGACTCGATCGAGACCATGATGCACGCGGAGCGATTCGACGCGATGGTCACGTTCGCGGGGTGCGACAAGTCGTTGCCGGGCATGTTGATGGCCGCAGCGAGGCTGGACCTGCCCGCCGTGTTCTTGTACGGCGGTTCGATCCTTCCAGGTCGTTACCGCGATCAAGCCCTCGACATCGTGAGCGTCTTCGAGGCCGTCGGCGCTCACGCGACCGGGAACCTGAGCGACGAAGAGCTTTCCCTCATCGAGCGAAATGCGTGCCCGACTCAGGGTGCATGTGCCGGGATGTTCACCGCCAACACCATGGCGTCGGCCGCCGAGGCACTCGGCATGTCGCTTCCCGGTTCTGCTTCCGCCCCGGCCGTGGACCGTCGCCGAGACGATCTGGCGCAGGACTCGGGCGGGGCCGTCGTAAGACTGCTCGAACGTGGAATCCGGCCGCGTCAGATCATGACAAAGCAGGCGTTTCGTAACGCGGTGGCGGTCGTGATGGCGCTCGGGGGGTCGACAAACGCAGTGCTTCACCTTCTTGCGATCGCGCACGAGGCGCGGTGTCGACCTGACGCTCGACGACTTCAACGAGGTGGCGGCGCGGGTGCCTCACGTCGCCGACACCAAGCCGCACGGGCGCTTTCACATGGTGGACCTCGACCGGATAGGCGGCCTTCCCGTGGTCATGCGCGAGCTTCTAGATGCCGGTCTGATCGAAGGCGACTGTCTCACCGTTACGGGTTCGACCGTCGCGGAGAACCTCGCCGCGCTCGATCCACCAGCACCCGACGGCGAGGTCGTCAGGCCTCTGTCGCGGCCGATCCACGCGACTGGAGGTATCGCCGTCCTCAAAGGGACGCTCGCGCCGCGGGGTTCCGTCGTGAAGGTCGCCGGCCTCGACCAGGAGCCGAGGTTCTCGGGAACCGCCCGGGTCTTCGACGGCGAAGAGGCCGCTCTCGAGGCGATTCTCGAAGGTTCGATCGCCCCGGGGACTGTGGTCGTCATCCGCTACGAAGGCCCGAAGGGGGGACCGGGGATGCGCGAGATGCTCGCTGTCACCGGCGCAATGAAGGGGGCGGGCCGCGGGGCTGATTGCGCGCTTGTGACCGACGGCAGATTCTCGGGGGGCACCCACGGTTATTGCGTCGGGCACGTGGCCCCCGAAGCCTCAGAGGGAGGTCCTATAGCGCTCGTGGCCGACGGGGATCGGATCTTGATAGACGCCGACCTCAAGATCCTGGATCTTCAGGTCGACGAAGCGGTGCTCGCAACCAGGCGCGAGAAGCTCGTGACTCCGGAGCCGCGCTACACGACCGGGGTGCTTGCCAAGTACGCACGCCTGGTCACCGGGGCCGAGAGGGGGGCCGTCACCGAGCCCTAGGGGTTTGTTTGCCCGCCAGTTGCAGGCGTGGCACACTTGACAGCGAAATGACGCGCAACGTCCCCACCCGCCCGATCCTGGTAGTACTCGGCGGTACGCGGCGCGTAGCCTCATACGAGGCAGCGGGCGCGTACGACCTCCCCCCGGGGAGGTCGTTTCAATTCCCGGCTTGTTTTGCCGAGCTGACACTCCCACACATCAAACAGAACCCACCACCGAGAGCCTGAGACCAACAGAGCGAGGAGCACCAAATGCGACTCACCGGAGCGCAAGCACTGATCAAGAGCCTCGAACAACAAGGGGTCGAGGTCGTCTTCGGCCTGCCAGGCGGTGCGATCCTGCCCGTGTACGACCCGATAATCGACTCGTCGATCCGGCACATCCTGGTGCGCCACGAGCAGGGAGCCGGCCACATGGCCGAGGGCTATGCCCAGGTCACGGGTCGACCCGGGGTAGCCATCGTGACCAGTGGGCCGGGAGCTACGAACATCGTGACCCCGCTCGCCAACGCGTGCATGGACTCGGTTCCGATCGTCGTCATAACCGGCCAGGTCGCTACGACGGCCATCGGCACCGACGCCTTCCAGGAGTGCCCCATCACCGGGGTGACGATGGACATCACCAAGCACAACTGGCTCGTCACCGATGCCCAGGACCTGCCTCGGGTCGTCGCAGAGGCATTCCATGTCGCGACGACCGGACGGCCCGGGCCTGTGCTCATCGACGTGCCGAAGGACGTCTCCAACGCGCAGATGGACTGGTACTGGCCGGAATCGGTCGACGACCTTGACCTACCCGGCTACCACCCGAAGATGCAGGGCGATGCGGCGCTCGTTTCGAGGGCCGTCGACCTCATCGTCTCGGCGAAGCGACCAGTCATCTACGCGGGCGGCGGCGTGCTCAAGTCGCGAGCCTCGGACGTCCTGCGGCAACTGGCGGAGCGCACGGGGATTCCCGTCACCACGACGCTCATGAGCCGCGGATCCTTTCCCGATTCGCACCCGCTGTCGCTCGGGATGCCCGGCATGCACGGCACGTACACGGCCGTCACTGCGATGCAGAAGGCCGATCTGCTCATTGCGCTCGGGAGCCGCTTCGACGACAGGGTCACCGGCAAGATCAGCGAGTTCGCAAAAGGGGCAGCCGTTATCCACGTCGACATCGACCCGGCCGAGCTCGGCAAGGTGCGCCGGGCCGAAGTGCCGATCGCCGGAGACTGCAAGCTGGTGATCGAAGAGATGCTCCGCGAGCTCGACGCGAGAAAGGACGCTCCCCGTGCGGATCTGGATCCCTGGAGGGCGCAGATAGCGGAATGGAAGGAGCGCTTTCCGCTTACCTATGAGCGCGCCGCGCCGGACGGGGTTCTCAAACCTCAGTTCGTGGTCGAGTGCCTGCGTGACCAGTCGCCCGACGACACGATCGTCGTCTCCGGCGTGGGCCAGCACCAGATGTGGGCCTCCCAATGGTGGCGGTTCGACCACCCCAACACCTGGGTGAACTCCGGAGGTGCCGGCACGATGGGTTACGCGGTCCCCGCAGCCATCGGCGCGAAGGTCGGCCGACCCGACCGGACTGTCTGGGCGATAGACGGGGACGGTTGCTTCCAGATGACCGCGCAGGAGCTCGTCACAGCGTCTGCCGAGCGCGTGCCGGTGAAGGTCGCGATCTTGAACAACGCGTACCTGGGCATGGTCCGCCAGTGGCAGGAGATGTTCTACGACGAGAGGTACTCAGAGGTGTACCTGTCGCCGGACCTACCTGACTACGTGAAGTGGGCAGAGGCGATGGGTTGCATCGGTCTACGCGTCGAGTCCCCAGAGGAGGTGGCGCCGGCAATCGACAAGGCGAATTCGATCGACGACCGGCCGGTCGTGATCGACTTCCGCACCGACGCCTTCGAGAAGGTGTACCCGATGGTCCCCGCCGGAGCGTCCAACGACGACATCGTCGTGGACCCGAGTCAGGGCGAGGGTGGCAGGTGACGACCCCTCCGGGCCACGGTGCCGGCCACCGGCACCACATCATCACCGTGCTCGTCGAGAACAAGGCGGGGGTTCTCGCAAGAGTCGCGGGGCTGTTCAGCAGACGGGGGTACAACATCTTCTCGCTAGCTGTCGCGCCGACGGACGACGAGCGTCTGAGCCGCATCACGATCGTGGTCGACGTCGAGTCTTCCCCTCTCGAGCAGATCATCCAGCAGTTGGACAAGCTCATCAACGTCGTCTCGATCTCCGAGCTCGCTCCCGACGAGGCGACCGAGAGGGAGCTGATCCTTGCCACCGTGCAGGCCGACCCCGCCGAACGGGCTCAGGTCATCCAACTGGTCGGGGTGTTCGAAGGGCAGATCGTGGGCGTGGGCCACGACCAGGTGACGGTGATGTTGGCAGGTCCGCCGCAGGCCCTGGACGACTTCGAAGAGCTGATACGCCCTTACGGGATAACGGAGCTGCAACGGACCGGCCGGATCGCTCTGCCTAAGCTCGAGCGCGGCAGCCTTCGACTCCGCAGCGTCTCGGAGGCCTGAGCCCGGGCACGTCACCGCGACGGACAGGTATCTGGCAGCGAACATCTCCCAACAGCGATAGAGAGGAACCGCGATGGCCAAGCTCTACTACGAGAAAGACGCAGACTCTGATCTGATCCGGAGTCGCAAGGTGGCCGTGATCGGCTACGGGTCGCAGGGTCACGCGCACGCGCTCAACCTTGCGGAGTCAGGCGTCAACGTCAGGGTCGCATTGCGTGATGGATCTTCTTCTCGCGAAAAGGCGGAAGAAGCGGGGCTCAGAGTCCTTCCTGTCGCCGACGCTGTGTCGGAAGCCGACGTGGTCGTGATCTTGCTGCCGGACACGGAGCAGGCGAAGGTCTACGAGAGCGAGATCGCACCCAACCTCCGCGACGGCGACGCACTTCTCTTCGCACACGGGTTCAACATCAGGTTCGGACAGATCACGCCACCACCGGGAGTCAACGTGATCATGGTTGCTCCCAAGGGCCCTGGGCACCTGGTGAGACGGACCTACACCGAGGGTGGTGGCGTGCCGTCCCTGGTGGCTGTGGCGCAGGACGCTTCGGGAAAGGGGCACGCGCTGGCGCTCTCGTACGCGAGTGCGATCGGCGCCACACGTGCCGGCGTCCTCGACACGACGTTCGAGGAAGAGACAGAGACGGATCTTTTCGGGGAGCAGGTGGTTCTCTGCGGGGGTGTCACCGCGCTCGTCACCGCGGGATTCGAGACTCTGGTCGACGCCGGTTACCAACCGGAATCGGCCTATTTCGAGTGCCTCCACGAGCTGAAATTGATCGTGGACCTCATGTACGAGCAGGGAATCAGCGGGATGCGCTTTTCGATTTCGGACACTGCGGAGTACGGGGACCTCACCCGCGGGCCGGTAGTGATCGACGAGCACGTCAGAGAAAAGATGCGCAAGATCCTCGCGGACATTCGCTCCGGCGCCTTCGCCGACGAATGGATTGCAGAGAACCGCGCGGGCCGTCCGACGTTCGAGAAGCTCCGCACTGAGGGTGCCGATCACCCGATCGAAAAGATCGGTAAGGAGCTCCGCGCAATGATGCCGTTCATCGCGGCCGGACAGCAGCGCCTCCAGGACGTATCGGGCGGCTGAGCTCGGAGGTTCTGCGCCCGGATGGATCTCTGTTGACAGAACGCCGCAAGCCTCGCCAAGGGGCGCTTGCAGTCGCTGCCGTAATGGTGCTTGCCGGATGCGGCACGTCGCGATCGGGAAGCCACACGACGTCATCCGCCAACCCGACGTCCACGACTTCGTCGACGACTTCGGTGAGCACCTCGACCACGGCGTCGACGGTGAGAACGACCCTGCCTACAACGAACCCGCCTACAACGACCGGGTCCGAGATCCCGCCGGGATGGACCGAGGCCGAATTGCTCGCCCAGCTGATCATGGTCGGCGGTTCTTACTCGGATCCTGGTGCGTCGGAACAGGCCGTTCAGGACGGCGTCGGGGGAGTCGTGTTCCTGGGCCAGCCTCCGGCCGGGTCAGGCCCTGCGCTCACGAGTCAGATTGGCGCGCTGCTCGGTGCGGCTCGCATCGTCCCCCTGATGGCGACCGACGAGGAAGGCGGTCAGATCGAACGCCTCTCCAACATCGTCGGCTCGCTCCCGTGGCCGCGACAGATGGCCGAACAGTGGTCGCCTGCGGAAGTGACTGTGGAACTCACGAGCGTGGCGCAAAAGATGAAGGCCCTCGGGATGAACATGGATCTGGCCCCCGTGCTGGACACGGCCAGCAGCGCCGACACGATCGACGAAGAGAATCTGCGGTCCTTCAGCGAGGTAGGTGCGACGGCCGGCGCCTACGGGCTCGCATTCATGAAGGGGCTTGCGGCCGGGGGGATGATCGGAGTCGTCAAGCACTTTCCCGGTCTCGGTCACGCAAACGGGAACACCGACGCAGGCCCCGCGAGCGATCCCCCGATCTCCGAGCTCGAACGCGACGATCTCATCCCCTTCCAACAGGCAATCGCTGCGCGTGCTCCCGTCGTGATGATGAGCAATGTCACGGAGCCGGATTGGGGCACAGCACCTGCATCGTTGAACTCCGCCGCGTACGCGTTCCTGAGGAACATGGGCTTCACCGGAATGATCCTGACCGACAGCCTTGACGCAGGGGCGATCTCCGCGATCGGAGTCGACGGCGCGCGCGGAGTCGTAGAAGCGATTCAGGCCGGTGCCGACATGGCGATGGTCACGACGCCGTCGGACTTCCAGGGGGCACTTTCCGGACTGGAAGCCGCGGTCTCGACGGGGCGGCTCGCCATCTCTCAGGTCATCAGGTCAGTGGACAGGATCATCACCGTCAAGAATTCGATCCTGCCCGCTGCCGACGCCATCACCCCTCCCAAATGACCTCTTACGCTGTCCGGTTGTCTTGGTGCGACCGGATTGAAGAGCGAACCATATAAGCGGGATCTGCAGGGGGAAACGGATCCAGACGAGGATCTTCATTGTCAGGTTGTCGCCGTGCTGCGTGGTGATCGCGTCCTGCAAGTTGGCAGGCCAGATTGCAGCGAGCAACACGGCCGAGGCGATGCCCGCCCACCTGTAGCGACGCCAGAGGCCGACCGCGCACACGAGCTCGGCGATCCCACTCGCGTAGACGAGCCCGGTTCGAAACGGTAGGAACCGGGGAACGATCGAAGTGAACGTCGCGGGATGAGCGAGGTGGATGACGCCACTGACGCTGAACGCGGCCGCGTCGATCCACGGAAGATAAGGGCGCCACGCGCGACGTTTCGAATCCCGAGCGGCGAAATTCAACCCGCGAGAGCCCCCACGACATGGTTGATGCAGCCGCACAAGCTTGCGACGTCGTCGGATTCGATCGCTGGGAACATGGCGATTCGAAGCTGGTTGCGGCCGAGCTTCCTGTACGGCTCGGTGTCCACGATCCCGTTCGCCCTCAGAACCTTCGCCACCATCGAGGCGTCGACGGCGTCAGCGAAGTCGATCGTGCCCACCACGTGGCTCCGGTCCGATGCCCTGTCCACGAACGGGGTGGCGAAGTCGGACTGCTCCGCCCACGTGTAGAGGATCTCCGCCGAACGGTCACAGCGCGCGGCCATCCCTTCGAGACCACCGTTGTCGAGCATCCAGTCGACCTGCTCCGTCATGAGCACGAGAGTTGCGAGCGCCGGAGTGTTGAGCGTCTGGTCGAGGCGGGAGTTGTCGAGCGCCGCCTTCAGATCCAAGAACGCGGGCACCCATCTGTTCGTGGCGAGCCTCTCGATCCGGTCGACCGCCGCCGGAGACGCGAACGCAAGCCAGAGGCCACCATCTGACGCGAAGCCCTTCTGGGGTGCGAAGTAATAGACGTCGAATTGCGACGGATCGACTCTGAGCCCGCCCGCAGCGGAGGTCGCGTCGACGCACACAAGCCCGCTCTCGGGTCCGCCGTCGGTGGGTACCGCGACCCCGGCGGGCCTTTTGATCGCCATCGAGACGCCCGTCGAGGTCTCGTTGTGGGTGAGCGCATAGGTGTCCACCGTGGAGTCGGCCTTGGGCTCCGGACGCGTGCCGACAGGCGACTCGATCACGATCGGGTCGTCAAGATGGGGCGCCAGCGCCGCGGCGGCCGCGAACTTGGAGGAGAACTCGCCGAACGAGAGATGCTCGGAACGCTTGTTGATCAGGCAGAACGTCGCTGCGTCCCAGAATGCGGTAGTCCCGCCGTTGCCGAGGAGCACCTCGTAGCCGTCAGGTAGCGAGAACATTTCCGAGAGTCCCGAGCGCAACCGCCCGACGAGCGACTTGACCGGCTTCTGTCTGTGGCTCGTCCCGAGGAGAGTCGTGCCGGCGGAGACGAGCGCCGCCACCTGGGCCTGACGGACCTTGGAGGGTCCGCTTCCGAACCTCCCGTCGGACGGCTTCAAGTTCTCCGGGATCCGGATGTCGGGCACGTCGTTCGACCCGGTCGAACTCGAGGCCTGGTTTTGCGGGTTTCCTGTGTCCACTGTCACGTGTGCAAGCATGACAGGCATGGTTCCCCGGTTCGAAACGGCGACCGTCCACGGCCGCATCTCGGAGCGAGTCTCATCCGTGGCGCCGTCGGCGACACTGGCTGTCGACGCGAGAGCGAAGGCGCTGCGCAAGGCCGGGCACGACGTGATCGGTTTCGGCGCCGGGGAGCCCGACTTCCCCACGCCCGCCCACATCGTCGAGGCAGCCGTCGAGGCGTGCCGCGATCCTGCCAACCATCACTACACCCCGACCGCAGGTCTCCCCGAGTTGCGTGAGCAGATCGCGGTCAAGACATCCAGGGACTCGGGCTACGACGTGAGCGCGTCGCAGGTCCTCGTCACAAACGGTGCGAAGCAGGCGGTCTTCCAGACCTTTGCGACGCTGTGCGACCCGGGCGACGAGGTGCTCGTGCCCGCTCCCTATTGGACGACCTACCCGGAAGCAGTCAGCCTGGCCGGAGGGGTCCCGGTACCCGTGGAGACGGACTCGAGCTTCCACATGGACGTGGACCGATTGGAGGCGTCGGTCACGCCCGCGACCAAGATCCTTCTGTTCGTGTCGCCGTCCAACCCGACCGGAGCCGTCGCAGACCGCCAGGAGGTGGAGGCCGTAGGCAGATGGGCCGCAGACCGGGGTTTGTGGGTGGTCACCGACGAGATCTACGAGCACCTGGTCTACGGGGGAAGACAGTTCTCTTCGCTGCCCGTGGTCGTTCCCGAGATCGCAGAGCGGTGTGTCGTGCTGAACGGTGTAGCGAAGACCTACGCCATGACAGGGTGGCGCGTGGGCTGGATGATCGGGCCCGAGGACGTCGTTGAGGCGGCAACGAACCTCCAGTCGCAGACCACGTCGAACGTGGCCAACGTCTCCCAGCGTGCCGCTCTCGCGGCGGTGTCCGGGGACCTGAGCGCGGTAGAGGCCATGCGCGAGGTGTTCGATCGCCGCAGGGTCACGATGTTCCGGATGCTCAACGAGTGCGAGGGTGTGAGCTGCGCGGAGCCCGAGGGCGCGTTCTACGCATTTCCGTCCGTTTCGGGTCTCCTGGGTCGCAAAATCGAAGGCAAGTTGATCTCTTCGTCCGAGGAGCTCGCAGAATTGGCTATCGACGAGGCGAAGGTGGCGATAGTTCCGGGGGAGGCCTTCGGGGCTCCCGGCTACCTCAGGCTGTCCTATGCGCTCGCCGACGACGACCTCGTAGAGGGCGTCAGGCGTCTCGGTGAGCTATTTGCGACTGCCAGCTGATCGATGGCCCTGGTTCTCGTCACCGAGAAGCTTGCCGATCGCGGCCTCGAGGTCATGCGCGAGGCTGGCCACGACGTCCAAGTCCGGCTGGATCTCTCCCCTGAAGAACTGATCGAGGCGGTTCGACCGGCCAACGCCCTCGTCATTCGGTCTGCCACTCAGGTCACAGCAGACGTGCTCGAAGCCGGCCGCGAGTTGGTGGTGGTCGGCAGGGCCGGCATTGGGCTCGACAACGTCGACACCGATGCGGCAACCCGTCTCGGGGTGATGGTCGTGAACGCACCCCAATCGAACATCTTGTCGGCGGCGGAACACACCATTGCGCTCCTGCTCGCGGAGGCGCGAAACATTCCCCAGGCGCACCAAGCCCTCGTGGCCGGGCGATGGGAGAGGTCCAAGTGGGAGGGCGTGGAGCTCCACGGCAAGACTCTCGGCATCGTCGGGTTGGGCCGAGTCGGCGCGCTCGTGGCGCAACGTGCACTTTCTTTCGGGATGCGACTATGCGCGTACGACCCGTATGTCTCCGCAGACCGTGCGAGGCACATGAACGTCGAGATGGTCCCTCTCGACGAGCTCGTGACACAGGCTGACTTCATCACTGTGCACCTACCGAAAACGGCGGAAACCGTGGGCCTGATCGGTCGGGATCTGCTCGCGAAGGCGAAACCGGGCATGCGGATCGTGAACACGGCGAGAGGAGGGATCATCGACGAGGCGGCTCTTGCCGACGCAATCAGCTCTGGCCAAGTCGAAGGCGCCGGCATCGACGTGTTCGCGGCCGAGCCGACAACCGAGTCTCCTCTGTTCGGGCTTTCCTCGGTCGTTGTAACCCCGCATCTCGGAGCGTCGACGGTGGAAGCTCAGGACAAGGCTGGTGTCACGATCGGCGAGATGGTCGTGCTCGCACTGGCTGGCGACTTCGTTCCGTTCGCGGTGAACGTGGCTGCCGCAGAGGTATCCGAGATGGTCCGTCCGTTCATGCCGCTGGCGGAACAGCTCGGGAGGATCTTCGCCTGCCTTAACGACGGCCTGCCCGACAAGCTCGAGGTGGAATACCAAGGTGGTCTGGCGAGCGCCGTGACATCCATCCTCACTCTCTCGGTGTTGAAGGGACTTTTCGCCGCCGGGACAGAGGAGCCCGTCTCGTATGTGAACGCACCTCAGCTTGCAGAAGAACGAGGTCTCGAGGTGCGCGAAGCGTTGACGACCAAATCGCAGGACTACATCAACCTCATCACGCTCAGAAGCGGTGAGCACGCCGTCGCGGGAACCCTCACCGGACCGAGGACCGAGCCTCGCCTGGTGATGGTGGACGATCACGCAGTGGAGGTGCCCCCGTCGCCGCACATGCTCGTCGTGCGAAACGACGATCGGGCGGGGATGATCGGAGCGGTCGGTACCGAGCTCGGTGCGGCCGGCGTGAGCATCTCGTCTATGACGGTGGGGCCGTCGGCGGTGGGGAACACCGCGCTCATGGTCCTCTCGACCGATCGGCAGGTTCCGGACGAAACTTTCGAGCGCCTAAGAACAACCGACGGGATCCTGGACATCCATCGTGTGACTGCCAGCCCCTAGCGCAGGTCGGACCGTGCGCGGACGACGGGCGGCCAGGTGTCGGCGCTGCCGGAGAATGCCACGGACGCCTCAGCGAACCGGTGCCATGCCTTTCTTGCGACCCATGTTCCTGCGATGACCGATCCGATCGCGAGGATCCGACGCTTGCGGGTTCTGGCGATTCCAGCCATGCAGATGAGCGTAACGACTCACGTACCGAACCCGCCCGAGTCACGGAGCTTGACCGGGGGCGCGATGTCCGCGACTATGGAGGCGTGATGTACGAGGAATTCACCATGCGATTTGTCCCATGTGGGCAGCTTCGCTCGACGAGCCTCCTGCTTACCTGACGGCGGGCGCCACATCGCGCTCGCCGACAAGCCCCCTCGCCTGATGGCCGGGGGGTTTTCTCTTTCCCAGAAGCCGACACCGATTGCACCTGACGAGAAGGGATCATCGAAATGACCGGCATCGAGAGCCCAGAGTCATCTCTTAGCTCGACCCACGCCGCAACGGGCGAGGGCGGCGGCACGAGCCATCTGGTTGTTTTCGACACGACCCTCCGCGACGGTGAGCAGTCACCCGGAATCTCTCTCGACGCCGGCGAGAAGCTCGAGATCGCCGAGCAGCTGGCCCGCCTCGGTGTGGACTACATCGAAGCGGGATTCCCCGTCGCCAGTCAGGGCGACTTCGAGGCGGTGCAGGTGATCGCGCGCGCAGTCGGAAACGGTCCGTCCGCACCGGTCATCGCAGGTCTTTCGAGGACGAGCGTTTCCGACGTCGACAGGTGCTGGGAGGCACTGCGCGACTCGGCAAAGGCGCGGATCCACGTATTCATCTCCACCAGTCCGCAGCACATGGAGCACATGCTCAAGATGACGCGCGAGCAGGTGCTCGCCGAAACCCGCAGTGGTGTGAGCCGAGCCCGCGAACACACCTTCGACGTCGAGTTCAGCCCCCAGGACGCGACGAGGACTCCGCTCGATTTCATGATCGAGGTCTTGAACGCGAGCGTCGATGCAGGAGCGACGACGCTGAACATCCCCGACACCGTGGGATACGGCATCCCGTGGGATTTCGGCGCTTTGATCCAGTACATCCGCCGCGAAGTTCCCGGCGACTATGTGCTGTCGACCCACTGCCACAACGACCTCGGACTGGCCACGGCTAACACCCTCGCCGGGGTCCAGGCCGGTGCTCGTCAGGTCGAGGTCTGCGTGAACGGTCTCGGCGAACGAGCAGGCAACGCCGCGCTCGAGGAGGTCGTCATGGCGCTGCGGACACGTCCCGATCAATTCCCTGGCATTACCACCAAGGTGAGAACCGAAGAGTTGGCACGCACGTCGCGGATGGTGAGCCGCCTGACCGGATATCCCGTGCAGTACAACAAGGCCGTCGTCGGACGAAACGCTTTCTCCCACGAGTCGGGCATCCATCAGCACGGGGTGCTCGCCGACCGCAGCACGTACGAGATCATCGATGCCTCAGACGTCGGGCAGGTTGGTCGACAGATCGTGCTCGGCAAGCACTCCGGTCGTCACGCTTTTTCGGACACGCTCGCGAAGATGGGACTGCGGGTACAAGGAGATGCGCTCAATCAGGCGTTCAGGCGCTTCAAGGAGCTCGCGGACAGGAAGGTGGAGATAACAGAAGCGGACCTCGAGGCGATAGTCGCAGAAGAGCTCGGCACCGATCTGGTCGGTGGCTATCATCTCGACGAGCTCGAGGTCTCCGGCGGGACGGTGGGGGTGCCGAGGGCGCGGGGGTCGTCCTCGTCGCGAGCTCGGGGGAGAAGCTTGAGGCGAGTGCGGACGGCGACGGCATGATCGACGCGACGTGCGCCGCCATCCGCCAGGCAACCGGCGTCGACGCGACGCTCGTAGGGTTCAACGTCTCGTCGGTCACGGGCGGGATCGACGCCCTGGGTGATGTCGTCGTCCAGCTCGAGTCAGCGGGGCTCCGCGTCTCCGGAAGGGGCGTTTCGACCGACGTCGTCGAAGCTTCGGCGCGTGCTTACACCGCAGCGGTTAGCCGTCTCGAGCGCGTTCGGCTGCGAAAAGGCGAGCGGAGGATCGAGCCCGGTCCCTGAGATCGCCTTCCTCAGGAGCGCGCGCTCAGGCTGCCGGCTCGACGACAGAGGTGCACGCCGCGCATCTCCTCGCCTCAACCGGGATGTCGGTCAGGCACTCGGGGCACGACCGTGTCTCGTTGACCTCCCCGGGCCGGAACCGTGCGGTCAGCGCGTTCAACGGCCTCACGACGAAGAAGAACACAGCTGCCGCCACGATGACGAACGAGATCAGATCGTTCAAGAAGGTTCCGTATGCGAACACGGAGTGGCGGACAGTGAAATGCAGCGCCGAGAAGTTCGCCTTGCCGGGGATCGATATGAGCGGCGTGAGAATGTTCTTCACGAACGAGGAGACGACGGTCCCGAACGCGACACCGATGATTATGCCGACAGCGAGGTTGACGACGTTCCCTCGCAGAATGAAGGTCCTGAAGTCCTTCAACATGACCCACCTCCGTCTGGTTGTTGACGGGGCCGACCCTAACCGGGCGACGCGGGTCGCAAAAGGTGTTACGTGACGCCCACTCGCTAAGAGCGTGTCGAAACCGGCATCCAGTCGGGGCGCCCGGTCTCGTAGGTGCTTATGTCTTCGACGTGGCGCAGCGTGAGCCCGATCTCGTCCCAACCGTTGAGCAATCGCTCGCGGGTGAAGTCCTCGAGCCCGAACGTGTCGGAGATCCCGGCGGCCGGCGCTTCGAGCGTTCCGCGAGCCACGTCGATGGTGATCTCAAGGTCCGGATCCTGGGTTACGGCGTCGATGAGGAGTCGAGCCGTCTCGGCACTGACCTCGACCGGCAAGAGTCCCTGCTTCGTGCAGTTGGTCCGGAATATGTCGCCGAACCTCTCTGACACGACGGCCTCGAACCCGTAGTCCATGAGCGCCCAAACGGCGTGCTCACGTGACGATCCGACGCCGAAGTTCGGACCTGCGACGAGGATGGTGGCGCCGGCGTGCTCGGGTTTGTTGAGCACGAAGTTCCGGTCGTCGCGCCATTCGGAGAACAGCCCGGCACCGAACCCGGTCCGTTCGACGCGTTTCAACCAGTCGGACGGGATGATCTGATCGGTGTCGACGTCCGAGCGGTTGACCGGGACGGCTCGGCCTGTCACCACGCGGACGGGTTTCACGAAGCGTCCCGGTCGAGATCCTGGGGGGCGGAGAAATGCCCGGCGATTGCAGTGGCCGCCGCGACGCTCGGTGAAACCAGATGGGTCCGGCCCCCCCTGCCCTGTCGGCCTTCGAAGTTCCGGTTGGATGTGGACGCACAGCGTTCGCCCGGAGACAGCTTGTCCGGATTCATCGCGAGGCACATCGAGCAACCTGGTTGTCGCCACTCGAAGCCCGCCGCCACGAAGATCTGGTCCAGCCCCTCTGACTCAGCCTGCTCCTTCACGCGCCTCGAACCAGGAACCACGAGAGCGCGGACTCCGGACGCGACCTTGTGACCGTCCAAGACGCCTGCCGCGGCTCTCAGGTCTTCGATCCTGGAGTTCGTGCACGAGCCGATGAATACCGTGTCCACCTTGATGTCGCGGATGCGTGCGCCCGGTTGAAGTCCCATGTACTCGAGAGCGCGCTCGGCGGCTTCGCGTTGTGAGGCATCGGCGAACGATGACGGATCCGGTACTCGGCCGTCGATAGGAGCCACTTGCGCCGGATTGGTTCCCCAGCTCACTTGGGGCGTCAGAGCCGAGGCGTCGATGTGTACCACCTTGTCGAATTCGGCCCCCTTTTCGGTCTGAAGCGTCTCCCATTCGCGCAACGCGTGGTCCCAGGCTTCTCCCGACGGCGCATGGATCCGGCCCTTCAGGTACTTGAACGTGGTTGCGTCCGGTGCGATCAGGCCGGCTCGCGCCCCCGCCTCTATCGACATGTTGCAGACGGTCATCCGCGCTTCCATCGAGAGCCCCGAGATCGCTCTACCGCGGTACTCGATGACGTGCCCGATGCCCCCTGAGGTTCCGATGGCGCCGATGATCGCAAGGACCAGGTCCTTCGCTGTGACGCCGTCCGGTAGATCGCCGTGCACCTCGACAGCCATGGTGGAGGGTCGCATCTGCGGGAGCGTCTGGCTCGCCAGGACGTGTTCGACCTCGGACGTTCCGATCCCGAAAGCGAGCGCACCGAACGCACCGTGAGTCGAAGTGTGGCTGTCGCCACACACGATCGTCATTCCCGGGAGCGTGAAACCTTGCTCGGGCCCGATTATGTGGACGATCCCCTGGTTCGCGTGACCCATCGGGAAGCAGGGAATCCCGAACTCCTCACAGTTGCGGTCGAGCATCTCGAGCTGCTTCGCCGACACGGGATCTGTGACCACCGCGTCGGTCTCGGTTGGGACGTTGTGGTCCGCGGTCGCGACGGTGAGGTCGGGGTCGTCTCACTGTCCTGCCGGCCATGCGCAACCCGTCGAAAGCCTGCGGTGACGTCACCTCGTGGACCAGATGAAGATCGATGTAGAGGAGGTCGGGCTCGCCCTCGGCCGAATGCACCAAATGGCGGTCCCAGATCTTGTCCACGAGAGTCTGCGGGCGGGTGTTCATATGTGCCAATTCAGCCTGAGTCGCCGACAGCGATGATCTCGACGCGAAGTTTGCCGCCCGGCGCCTCGTATTCGACCTCGTCCCCCTTGGCGCGACCAATGAGAGCCTTTCCGAGAGGAGAGCCGGGTGATACAACCTCGACGCCCTCGCCACGCTCCTCGATCGACCCGACGAAGAAGCGCTCGACGTCGTCGTCGCCTTCGTAGCGGATGGTCACGACAGTTCCGGCGCTGACGGTCTGTTGCGTCCCACCCTTCACGTTGACGACCTCAGCTGTCTTGAGGGTGGCTTGCAGCTGGCGAATGCGGGCTTCCATCTTTCCCTGACTGTCCTTCGCCGCGTGGTAGTCGCCGTTCTCAGAGAGGTCGCCGAGTGCCCGAGCCGCTTCGATCTGCCTCGCGATCTCAACGCGGCCACGGGTGGTCAAGTCCTCCAACTCGGCTTGCAGGCGCTCGTAGGTGGCCTGAGTGAGCTGTGTGGAATCGCCGGTCACGCTTCCCAGGCTAGCTTCCGTCATCATCCGCCCAGATAGGGTTCTGAGCGATTGGCGCCGGCAATCGGCAGCTTGACTGCCCCCGTAAGGGGGAGGGATGATTGATAGCGATGGCTAGAACTCTTACCGCAGAGGTAATTATCGTCTAGGCGTGTGCTCCGACCAGCGGCGCGCCTCCGACCGTCCACATCGTGGACGGTTTTTTATTTGGCTGCCCGCCGGCGGCGGGCCGTGCCGAGGGGTCGGTGTACGTGGGTGGCCGAGTTTGTCGGCAAGGATGGATGGTCAGGGTAGGAGTGGACGAGACCGTGAGAGCAGGCTGAGGTGGTCGGCGAAACAGTGACCGAAGATGCTGGTGGGCGGCCCGAAGGGGCACCGCGTCGCGGTCATAGGCGGCGACGGCATAGGCCCCGAGGTGGTCGCCGAAGCGGTCAAGGTCGTGGCGGCCTCAGGTGTGCGACTAGAGACCACGGACTACGACCTCGGCGCGGCCCATTACCTGAGGACTGGCGAGGTCCTGCCCGACCCGGTCCTCGAGGAGCTGAGGGCTCTATGACGCGATCGTCCTCGGCGCAGTGGGCCCACCCGTCGGCTCTTCCGACGTCCCGTCCGGGCTCCTCGAACGAGGTCTTCTTCTCCGGTTGCGCTTCGAGCTCGATCTATATGTGAACCTGCGTCCGTTTGTCGGAACACCGGGCGCCCTCGCCCCCGGATGCGACTTCGTCGTCGTGAGGGAGAACACAGAAGGCGCCTACGCGGGTGAGGGAGGATGGCTGCGCAAAGGGACCCGCAACGAGGTTGCCACCCAGGGATCCGTGAACACGCGGCATGGGGGTGGAGCGTTGCGTGCGTTTCGCGTTCGACCTCGCTGCCGGCCGCGAGCGGCACCGGCTGACCTTGGTGCACAAGACCAACGTCCTGACGTTCGCAGGCGACCTCTGGCAGCGCACGGTTGACGACGTGTCGAAGGAGTACAGGTCGGTCGAACGCGACTACAACCACGTCGACGCCGCGTGCATATACATGGTGGAGCAGCCGGGTCGTTACGACGTCATCGTCACCGACAACCTGTTCGGTGACATCCTCACCGACCTTGCCGGTGCGGTGTCGGGAGGGATCGGCTTCGCGGCCTCTGCAAATCTGAACCCGGCGCGGACCGGCCCTTCGCTCTTCGAGCCCGTTCACGGTGCGGCCCACGACATCGCCGGCACCGGACGAGCGAACCCACTCGCTGCAATCCGATCTGCCGCTCTCATGCTCCACCACCTGGGGGAGGTCTCCGCGGCCGAGCGCATCGACAAGGCGGTGTCCTCATACCTTGCCGAGATGCCCGAAGGGTCACCGTTCCCGTCCACCGCCTCCGTAGGCGACGTCATCGCAGAAAGGGTGTAACCGTGCCCATCACCCCAAGCCAAACCATCTGGTTCGACGGCGAGCTCGTGCCCTGGGAGGAGGCGAAGGTCCACGTCCTCAGTCACTCGCTTCACTACGGATCCGGAGTGTTCGAAGGCATTCGTGCGTACCGTACCGAGCGCGGCGTCGCGGTGTTCCGTCTCACCGACCACATCAATCGCCTGTTCGATTCCGCCAAGATCCTCATGATCCAGACTCCGTGGTCGGCGGCCGATCTGGTCGCGGCTTGCAAGACCGTCGTGCGCGAGAACCACATGAACGACGGTTGCTACGTGCGCCCCATCATCTTCCTCGGGTACGGCGAGATGGGGCTGAACCCGCTGCCGTGCCCGGTGAACGTCGCCATCGCAGCGTGGCCATGGGACACCTACCTGGGCGAGGAGGGGATCGCGAAAGGCGTGCGCCTGAAGGTGTCGTCGTGGCAGCGCCACGATCCGAACGCCGTTCCCACCGCCGCCAAGAGCACGGGCATGTACGTCAACTCGTCACTCGCAAAAGTGGAGGCGTTGAAGGCCGGCTACGACGAGGCGCTTCTGCTCGCACCCGACGGTCATGTTTCTGAATGCACCGGCGAGAACGTGTTCATCGTGCGCGGCCGGCGAATAATTTCTCCCCCGAACTCCGACGCCGGAGCACTGCACGGGATCACCCAGGCTTCCGTCGAGACGATCGCTCGCGACCTCGGATACGAGGTCTGCCACGAAGCCCTCGTGCGCACCGACCTCTATACGGCCGACGAGGCATTCCTCACGGGGACCGCCGCTGAGGTCGTCCCCATCCGCGAGGTGGACGATAGGCAGGTGGGAGACGGGACTCCCGGGCCCGTCACCCGCCAGATCCAGCAGATCTTCTTCGCTGCTGTCCGCGGGGAAGAAGACCGTTACAAGGACTGGCTCGAGCATGTCGACTAGCGGACACAAGCACTCTCACGGTCGGGCGCACCCGGAGATCGCGCCGGGCGACGTCCCGGCGTCGGTGGACATCTTCGACACGACGCTCAGAGACGGATCGCAGCAAGAGGGTCTGTCGCTCACCGTGGACGACAAGTTGCGTGTCGCCGAGCAGCTCGATCACCTCGGTGTCGCGTACATAGAAGGAGGCTGGCCTGGCGCGAACCCGAAGGACGAGAATTCTTCGCGCGCGCGCCCGTAGAGCTGCGCCTCTCCACCTCCACCCTGGTCGCGTTCGGGTCGACGAGAAGACCCGGGGTGCGAGCGGACGACGACGAGGTGCTCAGGAACCTGGTCAAGGCCGGGACAGAGGCCGTATGCATAGTCGCCAAGGCCTCCGAGGTGCACGTGACCGATGCACTGAGGACCTCGCTCGACGAGGCGGTCCTGATGGCAGAAGAGTCCGTTGCGTTCCTTCGCGACCACGACCTGCGCGTGTTCTTCGACGCCGAGCACTTCTTCGACGGGTACCGGATCAACCGGGATTTCAGCCTGCGAGTGCTACGTGCCGCCGCTGATGCGGGTGCAGAGGCCCTGGTGTTGTGCGACACGAACGGCGGATCCCTTCCGCACGAGGTCGAGCAGATCGTTGCGGAGATCGTGGGCTCGTTCGACTGCCAGATCGGTGTCCATTTCCACAACGACGCCGGCTGCGCGGTCGCCAACTCGGTGACGGCCGTGCGCATGGGCGCAACCCAGGTTCAGGGCTGCGTCAACGGCTACGGGGAGAGGGCCGGCAACGCGGACCTGACAGCAGCGATACCGAATCTGGCGCTCAAGCTGAACGTCCGCACGATCCCTGAAGATCGCCTGGAGCGGCTTACGCCCGTCGCGCACCACGTGGCCGAGCTCGTGAACATCGCCCCCAACCCTCAGCAGCCTTACGTAGGGACAGCGGCGTTCGCTCACAAAGCGGGGCTCCACACGAGCGCCATCGCGCGCAGGCGCGACGCCTATGAGCACGTTGCTCCCGACACCGTCGGCAACGGAACCCGCTTTGTCGTATCGGAGCTCGCCGGCAGGTCGACCCTCGCACTGAAGGCCGAAGAGCTCGGGCTCAGCCTGCATTCCGACGCCCTCGACGACGTGCTCTCCACCCTCAAGTCACTCGAGCACAGCGGTTACCACTTCGAGGTTGCAGACGGGTCCTTGGAGCTTCTGCTCCGCAGGGCGACGGGTTGGAAGGCCGACTACTTCGAGCTCGAGACGTTTCGCGTCATCTCCGACCACAACGGGGTCGCCTCGACCGAGGCCACCGTGAAGGTCCGGGTTTCCGGCGAGCGGGTCGTCGCCACCGCCGAGGGAAACGGCCCCGTGAACGCGCTCGACTCGGCGCTGCGCCAGGCAATCGGCAAGTACTACCCGCCGCTATCCCACATCCACCTGATCGACTACCGGGTGCGTGTGCTCGACACCAAGCTTGGCACCGGCGCCGTCACGAGGGTGCTCATAGACACCACCGACGGCGAGATCACATGGACCACGATCGGGGTGTCCGAGAACATCATCGAGGCCAGCTGGCGGGCCCTTTACGACTCGATCGTCTACGGTCTGCTCCACTCCGAAGACGGCGGCGACAGAGCGCCCGACCAGGTGGAGGATTCTTGACCCAGCCGAGCTTTGCGCCAGTTCCACACGCCGACCAGGTCCGCCCGTCAATGCGACTACGGACACCTACCGACTGGCGCGCCGACCGTGTGGCGGACCTGCACGCTCCAGAGCAGCCCCATGGACCATCACTGGGCATTCAAGGACCGGATCAGGGTTATGCGTTGAAGCTCGCTGACGATCTGTTCTCCGATCGCCTGCAACTCGTCGCCGGAGAGACTCCACACGACGCCGTATATGGCTGCGCCATGGTGGCGAGCGCGCGAGCTTCACTCTTCGGCAGGGCCCCAGTCGGGCCGGACCTCGAGGTGGCCTTCACGCTGTTCGGCTTTCTCGGCGGGGCGCCGCCGGATCTGATCGCGTGGCGCGTCGCGGCGCTTCAGTGCCATCGCCCATCACTACGACCAACAACGACGTCTGGTTGCTTCGGTGCGCGAGTCGACCCTCAGGTTGACGGCGGCTCAGGTGCGTGAACGATTGTCGCAGTGGAAAGAACTACTGAACTCAGACAACTGACCGGGAGCGGGCCGCGGATGAGTCACCCAGATGGTGAAATTGTCGAGATCGAGGTCGAGGCGGGCGGCTTCACCTTCACCGGATTCACGAAGGGTCCTGCAAAAGGCAGGCCTGTACTTCTTCTCCATGGCTTCCCGCAGACATCGTGGTCATGGCACCGTCAGCTTGACGCGCTCGGCGATGCTGGATACCGCGCAGTTGCGTTCGACCAGCGCGGCTACTCGCCCGGCGCGCGCCCGGCAGACACGGCGTCGTACCAGATCGATCACCTCGTATCTGACGTCCTCGGCCTCGCTGACGCGCTCGGGATGAAGCAGTTCGACCTGGTCGGTCACGACTGGGGAGGGATGGTGGCGTGGGTGGTCGGTGCACGCCACCCGCAACGCCTGCGAACCCTCACCGTCGTGTCGACTCCTCACCCGATCGCGTTCGGTGCCGCGATTGCGAGCAGTGAGGGGGATCAGCAGCAACGCTCGTCGTACATCTCGGTGTTCCGCCAGGAGGGCGTTGCAGAACGAGCACTCCTCGGCGAGGACGGCTCTGGTGACGGCCTGCGCACGCTGTTCGCCGCCAGCGGGCTCGACACCGACGACGTGGGCGTGTTCGTAGAGGCAATGAGTCAACCGGGCGCTCTCACCGCCGCCCTCAACTGGTACAGGGCGACCGAGGTCGACTCGATGAAGGACGTCGGCAAGATCGACGTTCCCACCATGTACATCTGGTCGACCGAGGACATCGCCCTCGGCCGCGATGCGGCGGAAGCGACGGCCGGTCACGTGAGTGGGCCGTACCGCTTCGAAGTGCTCGAAGGAGTGAGTCACTGGGTGGCCGAGACCGCCCCCGAACGCGTGAACGAGCTTCTGCTGGACTTTCTCGGATCCAATTGACCGCTGTGGATCAGCCCGCGTTCATCCTCTCCGACACTCAAGACGACCTCCGCCTCGCAGTCCGCAAGATGTGCGAGGAGCGCATCGCCCCTCACGCAGCCGAGTACGACCGCAACGCGACGTTTCCCTGGGAAAGCTTCAAGGCGTGTGTGGAGATGGAGCTCCCCGCGCTCGGGATACCGACGGCCTACGGAGGAGCCGGGGCGGATCACCTGACGCAAGCGATCGTCGTCGAGGAGTTGGCGCGGGTGTGCGCGGCGACCAGTCTCGTGATCATCATTTCGAGGCTCGGAATGGTCCCGATCATGAACTGGGGCACCGAAGAACTGAAGAGCCGATACCTCCATCGAGTGGCGTCGGGCGAGTCCCAGGCCAGCTACTGCCTTTCCGAAGCGGACGCAGGCAGCGATGTCGCCGCGATGCGTTGCCGGGCGGTCCGCGATGGTGACCACTACGTGTTGTCCGGGACGAAGTACTGGATCACGAACGCGGGCGCATCGGACCTCTACACGGTGTTCGCGAAGACCGATCCCGAGGCGGGTAGACGGGGAATCTCGTGCTTCATCGTCGAGGCGGACTGGGGCGTGAAAGTCTCAAAGCTCGAGGAGAAGATGGGGATGCGGGCGAGCCCCACCGGCGAGGTCGTCTTCGACGACGTGCACGTTCCCGCAACGAACCTCATCGGAGAAGAAGGCGAAGGATTCAAGATCGCAATGCACACGCTCGACCGGAGCAGACCCACGATCGGCGCGGCAGGCGGTCGGAATAGCACAAGGCGCCATCGACGCGGCGACCAGGTACATGCGCGAGCGGAAGGCGTTCGGTCATGTGATCGCCGACTTCCAGGGCCTCAGGTTCATGTTGGCCGACATGGCGATGCGCACTGAGGCCTCACGGTCCCTCGTCTACAGGGCGTGCAGCCTCATCGACGCAGGCGACCCCAACGGGGACCTCGGCACGTTCGGCGCAATGGCGAAGTGCTTCGCATCGGACACTGCGATGGCGGTCACGACCGACGCCGTCCAGCTTCTCGGAGGTTACGGCTACACCGCGGACTTCCCGGTGGAGCGCTTCATGCGCGACGCGAAGGTCACGCAGATCTACGAAGGAACCAACCAGATCCAGCGTGTAGTGATCTCGAAGAACCTGCTGAGCTAGCGAAGATCCAGCAGCGAAACAGAGGCGCCCGGAATTGATCCGGACGCCTCTGTCATCGATTCGAACTTGGGTGCTCAGTCGGCGGCGATCCCCTCGATCCCTGGAACCAGAGTCGCAGTTCCGATCTGGGTAAGCGTGCCGTTGCCTTTGACGGTGAACTCGTCGACGGCGCCGGCACCGCCCGCCTCTGCGTAGAGGTAGTGCCCGTGCAACGAGGCCGCCATGTCGATCGGGCCGGCTCCGGTGCTCGCGACAACGCCGCTCGTTCCTACGAGCGAGAGCGATCCGCCCGGGCCCACCTTGTACGCGGTCAGGTCGCTGCTTCCGGCGTTGGCGACGAAGTCGAAACCAAGTGCCGGCGTGATCCAGCAGAGCGCCGCCTGCCCGTCTGCGAGCGACGCCTCGGCTGACAGCGTCCCGTCGGGGTTCACGACGTATGTCGACACCGTGCTTGCACCGGCCTCCGAGACGACCAGAGACCCGTCAGCAGAGAAGACGAATGCGAAGGGGACCGGGGTTGACGACGGGTTCACGACCGGAGCGGACAGGTCTCCGAATTCGCCCACTGCGAAGACGTCGATGTCGCTGCCGCTGGCCTTGGTGGTCACGATCAACTGATTCCCGTCGGGGGTGAATCCGATGTCGCCGGGCGCCATGAGGAAGTTAGGAGGATTGGTGTTCGACAATCCGAGCGACCGCGATCCGCCCTTAACCGGGAACAGGAACGGTCCGAAACGTCCGTAACCCTGAACCGTGCCGGCGCCGCCGGCGTTGAGCACGTAGAGCAGGTGGTCGCGCACGGCGATGCTCACGGGGAACTTGCCACCGGACGGAAGGACCTCGAGAAGAAAGAGGTGATCTCCCCAGACGAAGAACACCGAGATCGTGTTGCTCCCAGCGTTCACGGCGTAAAGGGTGCTCGCGCCCGCGTCGTACACGAGCGAGTTCTGGGAGGCAAGGCTGTCGACGACGGCCCCTGACTCGACGCCGCCTTTACCCCCTGTGTCGTAGACACCGGCAAATTTCAACCCGCCAGGACTCTGGTCGTAGACGTCGATCTGGTTGCCGCTCGGGGAATCCGTCTGGACGAAGACGCTCTGGCCGGAACCACGCGGTCCTGGGTGCGACGGATGGGCCGACGTTCGCGCCGGAGCACCGGGGGTAGCGGCGTTCGCAGCTACCGGAGCAGCGACGAACGCGAACGCCGACAGTGCAGCCGTCGTTATCAATAAGCGTACAGGCAGTCTCATATGGTCTCCTTTGTCGGGAACTGTGTGGGTGTAACACGCGACCGGTTACGAACGGCCCGTTTGGTTCTTACGATTCGAGAAACTCCGGCGACCTGACTGCCCGCGGTCAGGTCGCGCGGTGCATCATTGGCACTATGGCCACTGCTGCGCCCAAGGTGCTCGTCGTTGACGACGACTCGACGGTGCGCGAGGTGGTCATGCGGTACCTGGTTCGCGAGGGCTATCGGGTCGAGGAGTCGTCCGACGGCGCAGATGCGCTGGAGCGTGCGCTCGCCGACCCGCCGGAGCTGGTGGTGCTCGATCTGATGCTTCCTTCGCTCGACGGACTCGAGGTCTGCCGCCAACTCCGTGCATCTGCGCCCGTACCTGTGATCATGCTGACTGCGCGTGACGAGGAGGGAGACCGGATCGCCGGGCTCGAGCTCGGGGCTGACGACTATGTAGCCAAGCCGTTCTCACCGAGAGAGCTCACGGCCCGGGTGAAGGCGGTGTTGCGCCGTACCTCGGGGCCACTCGCGCCCGCGCGCCCTGACGAAGCGGAGCTCGTCGCGGGAGAGGTGAGAGTGGACACCGAGGCGCACAGCGCGAGCGTCCGAGGCGAGCCCATCGCGCTGACGATGCGCGAGTACGAGTTGCTGGTGTATCTGATGCGTCACCCGCGAAGGGCGTTCCGCCGCGAGGAGCTGCTCGCAGAGGTCTGGGGCTTCGAGTACGGCGACGCTTCGACGGTGACGGTACACATCAGGCGCCTACCGAGAAGATCGAGGACGATCCCGGAGACCCGAAGCAAATCTGCACGGTCTGGGGATTCGGTTACAGGTTCGAGCCATGACAGGTCATATGAGCTCGCGCCGCGCGAAGAGACGGCTCGCTCCTGTTGCGGTCGGAGCTCTCGGCCTCGCTGTCGCGGTCGTCGTTGCAGTAGCAGGGAGAATGGGGATCGGCTCCACCATCGGACTCCTCGCCTGGACCGTCGGTGGTGCGGCAGGCTCGACCGCGCTTGCGGTCGTTCTCCTTTGGGGGTTGCGGCGACGCCCCGCAACTGTTCAGGTGACCATTGCTTCTCTAGCTCCCGTCGTTGCGGTGGCTGCCGGCGTCGCGGGCGGCTCCTGGGCGATGTTCATCTCCGGTCACGACCTACGCACGCTCGTAGTGATACTCGTTGGTGCGGGAACCGTCGGGATGATTACTGCGCTGCTGTTCGGTAGCCGGATCTCGAGGTCGATCGCCGGTATCGGCGAGCTTGCTCGGCGAATCGGTGACCCGGGAGTGCTCGACGACGGGAGCGATGAGAAAGGAACTGCAAAAGGAGCGGCGCGCTCCATCGCGGAGGACGCGGGGCCCGGTGAGCTGGCAAGGCTTGCTCACGAACTAGACGATGCCGCATCGCGCCCTCGCAGAAAGCCGCGCCGAGGCGGCAGCACTCGAGCAGAGCAGGCGCGAGCTGGTCGCGTGGGTGTCTCACGATCTGCGAACGCCCTTGGCGGGGATTCGCGCGATGGTCGAAGCTCTCGAGGACCGCGTGGTCGTCGATCCCGAGACGATCGACCGGTATCACAGGACGATCGGCGTCGAGGTCGATCGGCTCACCTCACTCGTTGCCGACCTGTTCGAACTGTCGATGATCCACGCCGGAACGCTCCGCCTGGAATTGGCGCCCGTTCCGCTGGACGAGGTCCTGTCCGACGTCGTCGCGGGAGGAACGTTGCTCGCTCGAGCCAAGGGCGTCGAGTTGTCCGCTTCCCTCGCGGGCGCTCCCGTCGTAAGGCTCGCGGCCCCCGAGATGGGCAGGGCGGTTCAGAACCTCATCGACAACGCGATCAGGCACACCCCGTCTGGCGGGACCATCCGGCTCGAGGTTGCGGCGGACGAGGCGAGCGGCTCGGCCTGTGTATCGGTGGCCGACGGCTGTGGCGGGATTCCGGATCACGACCTCGACAGGGTGTTCGAGCTTGCGTACAGCGGCGACGTCGCCCGGACGCCTGGTGACGGCAGGGCAGGGCTCGGCCTGGCGGTGACCCGAGGACTCGTGGAGGCGCAGCGGGGCAGGGTGAGCGTGGTCAACGAGGACACAGGGTGTCGCTTCACGATCCGGCTCCCGTTGGCTGATCTGTCGCCCGGGCCGTCGGGTACGGCACTAGAACAGGTTCTCTAAACTGGCCAGACTGGGACGGCGAGAGCCGGATCCCCGGCACCTTGGAGGACCGATGCCTGAAGCCGTGATCGTCGAAGCCACCCGCTCGCCGATAGGGAAGCGCAACGGATGGTTGTCGGGGCTCCACCCGACCGAGATCCTCGGTGCGGTCCAGGTCGAGGTGGTGAAGCGCGCCGGGATAGACCCCTCTGACGTCGAGCAGATCGTCGGCGGCTGCGTCACCCAGGCCGGCGAGCAGGGGTCGAACGTCACGCGCACTGCTTGGCTCGCCAAGGGACTCCCGTACGAGACGGCCGCGACGACAGTCAACTGCCAGTGCGGATCCGCGCAGCAGGCCAACCACTTCGTTGCCAACCTGATTACCGCAGGGGCTATCGAAGTCGGCATCGGTTGCGGGGTAGAGGCGATGAGCCGTGTCGGGCTCGGGGCGAACGTCTTCAACGGACCGGGCAGATCGCTGTCCGGATGACTGGTCGTTGGACATGCCGGATCAGTTCGGCGCAGCGGAGCGCATCGCGACCAAGTACGGGATCAGCAGGGCTGACACCGACGCGCTCGGTCTTGCATCTCAGATCCATGCTGCAACTGCTTGGGAAGAGGGCCGGTTCGAGCGCGAGGTGGCGCCCATCGAGGCGCCGGTCGTCGGAGCCGATGGCCCAACTGGCGAACGCAACGTCATAAGCCGCGACCAAGGCCCTAGAGAGACGACAGCAGTTGGGCTCGCGGCGCTGAAGCCGGTACTGCCCGACGGCATCCATACCGCCGGGAGCTCTTCGCAGATCTCCGACGGTGCCGCAGCGGTGCTGTGGATGTCTCGCGAGAGGGCAGAGGCCGCAGGGCTGAGGCCGAGAGCGCGGATCGTCGCGCAGACACTCGTCGGCTCAGACCCCTACTACCACCTCGACGGCCCCATCGCCGCGACCGCCGCGGTGCTCCAGAAGGCGGGCATGAAGATGTCGGACATCGACATCTTCGAGGTGAACGAGGCGTTCGCCTCCGTCGTGTGTTCGTGGGCGAAGGTGCACAAGGCGGACATGGACAAGGTGAACGTAAACGGAGGAGCGATCGCGCTCGGCCACCCTGTTGGCTCCACCGGGAGTCGGCTCATCACCACCGCGCTGCACGAGCTCGAACGGCGCGACGCATCTTTGGCACTCGTGAGCATGTGTTGCGGCGGCGCGCTTGCCACCGGGACCATCATCGAGCGCCTTTGAGCCTGGGTCCTCGGACGATCCAGCTGCGATTGCTGGCGCCATCGGTCGCCGCGCTGGTGCTCTGCTCGTGCGGGTCGGCGACGCACAGTCTCTCGACGTCGTCAACTTCGTCAACGACGTTGCGACCGCAGACGACGGTGACCACCGCGACCACTGGGACCAACGAGAACAAAAGGAATTCGGACTGGACGACCTACCATGGCGGCGCTCTGTCGAGCGGTGTCGACACCTCGGGAGTGAAGCTCGACTCGCCCCATCAGGCGTGGTCATCACCCACGCTCGACGGGGAGTTGTTCGGTGAACCGCTCGTCGTCGCGGGGGTCGTGTACGTAGCCACCGAGAACGACACCGTCTATGCGCTGAGTGCGTCAGCCGGCACCGTGATCTGGTCGACGCATCTCGGTACCCCTGTCAACGCCTCACAACTGTCGTGCGGCGACATCGATCCTTTCGTCGGAATCACGTCCACTCCGGTTATCGACACGCGGCGCGCCGAGATCTTCGTCCTGGCCGACGAGCAGAACACGTCGAGCGGCGCGTCGCACCATCTTGTCGGGCTCAACCTCCGTACCGGGAAGACGGAGCTCGACCAGATCGTCAACCCTCCCGGCACCTCTCCTCTCACGGAGCTTCAACGAACCGGTCTCGCGCTCGACGACGGTCGTGTGGTGTTCGGCTTCGGTGGGAACTACGGCGACTGCGGCTACTACCACGGGTACGTCGTCTCGGTTCCCGAGACCGGGGGTTCGGAGAAGTACTTCGAGGTCGATTCGGCACTCGGGAACAGCGAGGGCGCGATATGGATGGGTGGCGGATCACCGGTCGTCGACTCGAGCGGCGATGTCTGGGTTTCCGCCGGAAACGGTTCTGTCAGATCGGGGGGCAGCCCCTACGACAACAGTGACTCGGTGCTCGAACTCAGCCCCTCCATGACGCTCTTGCAGTATTTCGCTCCGGGATCGTGGGCATCGGACAACGCCACAGACCTCGATCTCGGGTCGACGTCGCCCGCTTACTTGTCCAACGGGACAGTGCTTCAAGTCGGGAAGGCGGGTATCGGCTACCTGCTTCGCCGCACGTCTCTTGGCGGGATAGGGGGAGAGCTGACTTCGGCGACAATTTGTTCGAGCGAAGCGGACGGCGGGGACGCGGTCGACGGGTCGGTCGTCTACGTACCATGCGCCAAGGGTGTGACGGCTGTGACGGTCTCGACTTCGCCACCAGGGCTGTCCGTGCTCTGGGCCACTTCGAGCGCATCGTCGGGCCCCCCCGTGGTGGCGGGCGGATTCGTGTGGTCGATCGACAGTGGCGGCACACTGTGGGCGCTCGATCCGGCGGATGGAAGCCCTCGCTTCCACTTCGCTCTCGGAGGCGAGGCGAATCACTTCCCGACACCTTCGGTGGGTGACGGGATGCTCTTCGCTCCCGCCGCCGACCGGGTATTCGCTTTTTCCAGTTCGTGAGGGGTGTAGAAGTAGCCTCGAAAATCGATCGAGACGAAATGGGGAGCGCGTGAGCGGCACCGAACACTTGACCGTCGAGCGCACGAGGGCGACCGCCGTGGTCACGATGAACCGACCCGAAGCGCGAAATGCCCTCAGCCTCCCGATGCTCGTAGGCATGGCCGACGCCTGGGCGGAAATCGACGAGGACGACGACATCCGCTGTGCGATCCTGACGGGGGCGGGCGGCACCTTCTGCTCGGGAATGGACCTGAAGTCGATGTCGAGCCCCGAGGCGGAGACCTACAGACATCGCCAAGAGGCGGACCCCGACCTGCACTGGAAGGCTCTGCTCCGGCACTACACCTTGAAGAAGCCCTTGATCGCGGCGGTCGAGGGATACGCGGTGGCGGGCGGGACCGAGATCCTCCAGGCGACCGACATCCGCGTTGCGGGCGAGAGCGCCACGTTCGGGGTATTCGAGGCGCGACGCGGTCTGTTTCCCCTTGGAGGCTCGACGGTGAGGCTCCGGCGCCAGATCCCGTTTACTGCGGCGATGGACATGCTGCTCACGGCGCGTGCGGTTTCTGCGGACGAAGCGCTGCGGATCGGCTTGATCGGAAGGGTGGTCCCCGACGGGAAGGCGCTCGACGAGGCGCTCGAGATAGCCGAGGTGATCTGCGGAAACGGTCCGCTTGCGGTCGAAGCCATCAAGCGTTCGGTGCGCGAGACAGAAGGAATGTCCGAAGAAGAGGGCCTTGCCAGGGAGCTCGAGATCGGGTGGCCCATATTCGCGAGCGCCGATGCCGAAGAAGGACAACGTGCGTTCGCCGAGAAGCGCAAGCCGGAATACAAGCGTGCCTAGGTCATGACGGTCTCGGACTTCGGCATCTCGGAGCCGACTTGGCCAGGTGACGCGGGCGCTCCTCGGAGTGACGACCCCCGCTACAGGCTCTCTGAGCTTGTGAGGCGTCTCAATTCTCTCGTAGTCGCCGCCCCGATCGATGACCCCGCTTTGAATTCTGCGACGGCGAAGCTCGAGGAATTGACAGCCGACCTCGAAAGGTCAGCGGGACCCGGGCGCAGAGCGAGGGTGCACCCGAACTCGCGCGGACCCGCGCAGGACTACTTTCCGACGAGCCCGGTCATCGGTCTCGCGAACCCGATCGCGCCTCCCGTCGAAATCGAGTTGGTTGAAGGAGGCCTGAACGGCAGGGTGTTCTTCGGCGACCAGTATGAGGGTCCGCCCGGATGCGTACACGGAGGGATCATCGCGCTCGTCTTCGACGAGCTCCTGGGCGCCGCCAACATCGCTTGCGACTCGCCGGGGATGACCGGAACCCTCACCGTCCGGTACCGCAAGCCCACGCCCATTCGAACCGAGCTCCGCCTGGTCGCTCGCTTCGAAGGCCGTGAAGGCAGAAAGATCCGGACCACCGGCGCGATGTACCACGGTGACGTGTTGACCGCAGAAGCGGACGCGATATTCATCGAACTGGTCGCGGACAGGTTCTTCGCCCAGATGGCGAAGGTCGACAACAAGTGAGCGAGCCGTCGTTCGAAGGCCGTGCCGAGCCAACCTCTGCGGATATGGACTCGCTGTTCGGCACGATCCTCGATGCGAGCCCGGACATGCTGTGCCTGCTCGACGTCGACGGCACGATCCTTCGCGTGAGCGGCGCGCAAGAGGTGATTCTCGGGTATCCCACGGGAGAGCTGAGTGGCCGCTCGCTGCTCGATTTGGTGCACCCTGACGACTCGCTGTTGGTCAGAGGGGCACTACTTCGGGTCGCCGAAAGGGATGCAACGCGATTCGACGTCCGCTACCGGCTCGCCCGACAGGATGGCGTGTGGACGACGGTCGCGACCCGGGGGCGGGCGGTGCTGGACGATTCCGACGGGCCGATAGCCATCGTCGCTGCGTCGCGCGACGTCACCGGCGACGTCCAGGCGGAGCAGAAACTGCTGCTCGCAGTTTCCACCGCCGAGCAGGCGAGCCAGGCCAAGAGCGAGTTCCTCTCCCGAATGAGCCACGAGTTGCGTACCCCACTCAACTCCGTTCTCGGGTTCGCCCAACTGCTCGAGATGGACGAGCTGTCCTCGTCTCAGGAGGAGGCGGTTGCGCACATCCTGCGGGCGGGAAGGCACCTGCTCGGGCTGATCGACGAGGTGCTCGACATCGCGCGGATCGAGATGGGTCACCTCGAGCTCACGATGGAACCGGTCGACCTGCTCGCCCTCGTGAAAGACGCGGTGGGGCTGACCTCACCCCTTGCCGCGAGGGCGGAGGTGAGTGTTTCGGTCGCGGGGTCGCTCGATCCGCGTGCGTGTGTCCACGCCGACAGGCAGCGACTGCTCCAGGTCTTGTTGAATCTTCTCTCCAACGCCTGCAAGTACAACCTGCCCGGAGGAAAGGTCAGGATCACCTGCGAAGCCCTTCGTGCCGGCTTCATCGGAGTAGCGGTGAGCGATACCGGGGTGGGCATCCGCGAAGAGGACATGCCGAGGCTCTTCGAGCCGTTCGAGCGACTTGGTGCCGAGCAGATAGGGATAGAAGGAGCGGGCGTCGGGCTCACGATCGCCAAGAACCTGGTCGAGCGAATGGGCGGTGTCCTCGACGTGTACTCAAAGGTCGGTGAGGGGTCCACGTTCGAGGTGGTTCTGAAAGAGGCCTTGACTCCAGACGAGACCGCCAGCCGTCCGGCACAAGAGATCGAGGACCTGACGCTGACGCAGTCCTCGTGCGTGCTTCTGATCGAGGACAACCTCGCCAACCTGACCCTCATCGAGAATCTGCTCACACGCAGGAGCGACGTACGCCTCCTGGCTGCGATGCACGGCTCGCTCGGGATCGAGCTTGCACGGGAACATCATCCCGACCTGGTCCTTTTGGACCTTCACCTTCCTGACCAGTCGGGAGCAGAAGTTCTCGGGCGCCTTCAGTCCGACCCTGCGACGGCCAAGATCCCGGTTGTCGTCGTGAGCGCGGACCGCTCTTCAGATCAGGAACGCGCGATGCGAGAGCTCGGCGCCGTCGACTACCTGATCAAGCCGTTCGATGTGCGCGATCTGCTTCAGGCCGTCAACTCTGCGCTCGGAAGCCCCGACCGCCAGACGCACTGAGCCGTACGCCCTCGTCAGCCGGCGATCAGATCGCGCGCTCGCGTCCCTCCCAGTATGGGTCGCGCAGTTTGCGCTTGTAGAGCTTGCCGTTCGGGTCGCGGGGCATCTCTTCGATGAAGTCGATCGTCTTCGGCGTCTTGAACCTTGCGAGGCGACCGTCGCAGAAGGCCAGGATGTCCGCCGCGAGCTCGGCGGATGGCTCGACACCGTCCACCGGTTCGACGACCGCCTTAACTTCCTCGCCCCAGTCCTCGTGCGGGATACCGAACACGGCGGCGTCCACGACTGAAGGGTGGCCGAGAAGCACGTTCTCGATCTCCGCCGGATAGATGTTCGCGCCCCCGGAGATGATCATGTCGGTCTTCCGGTCGCAAAGGAAGAGATAGCCGTCATCGTCCAGATACCCGACGTCGCCGACCGTGAAGAACCGCCCGATCCGGTTCTTCTCTGTCTTCTGCTTGTCCTTGTGGTACTCGAAGCCTCCGGTGGACATCGCCATGTAGACGGTGCCTATCTCGTTGTCGGGGAGCTGGTTTCCTTCGTCGTCGAAGATCGCGATCTCAGATATGGGCCAAGGCTTGCCTACAGTTCCCGGCTTCTTCAGCCACTCGTCGGTCGTGACGAGCGTGCCGCCACCTTCGCTCGCCGCGTAATACTCGTCTATGGCGGGTCCCCACCAATCGATCATTGCTCGCTTGGTGTCGACTGGGCACGGAGCCGCGGCATGGATCATGTGGCGCAGCGACGACATGTCGTAGCGCTGACGGGTCTTTTCCGGCAATGCGAGCAGACGGTGGAACTGGGTCGGCACCATGTGGGACGTCGTCACCTTGTGGCGCTCGATCAGCTGGAGCATTCCTTCGGGGTCCCACTTGTCCATCAACACGATGGTGTGCCCGAGATGCATCGATGCGCCCCCAAATCGCATGACGGCGGTGTGGTACAGCGGAGACCCGATTATGTGGACGTTGTCGTCACCGGGTTGGACGCCGAACAAGAACAGCACTCCTGCGAGACCGAGGGCGGCCTCTTCGGGCGAGACGCCGAGCAGTGAGCGCCGCACGCCCTTCGGCTGGCCCGTCGTCCCCGACGTGTAGTTCATTACGTCGCCCAGGGTGCGATCTTCGGGAATTGACGCGGGTTGCGGGTCGCGCATCTCGGCGAAAGAACGGAACCCGTCGATTTTGCCCACGGAGTAAAGTCGCTCGGAAGGCATCCCGACTGAAGCGGCTGCTTCGATGCACGCAGCCGCAAAGCGCTCGTGGCCGACGAGGACCTTCGCCTCGGAGTCTTCCAGGATGTAGGCGATCTCGGGCCCCACAAGATGGTGGTTGATCGGGACGAGATACCAACCGGCTTGCAGCGCCGCCAGGTAGAGCTCGACGACTTCGATTCCGTTGGGCAGAACGGTTGCAACTGCGTCACCTTTGCCGACGCCGGCTGCCCTAAGTCCGTGAACGACTTGATTTACACGGCCGAGCAAACTGCCGGCGGAGAGCTCTGTGCCGTCCGGCAGAACGATTGCCAAGTGGTCAGGGTCGGCTTGTGCCAATGCCCAGAAGCCGAGGTCGGCCATTGTGCGCCTCCGATCGTCGCGTCCGCCCTGACGCCGCGTGCCGGGCCCCGCGACGGCAGCACCCCGGAACCTGCCTCGGGGGGGTGAGGAGGCCCGGGGTGGCGCCGTCCTGCGGGTCAAGCTAGAACGTGTTCTCCAACGGGTCAAGACGGCCGCAGGCGGCCTGAATCGTTGCTGCGGGCTTGCCACGTGTAGCGAATGCCTTTTTTGCGCAAGTTTTGGGGGTTCGCGGTATCGCCGAGAGCGAAGAGACAGATGAGGACGGAGGGGAAGCTCGAGTGGCTGGGTTCTTGAAGGACAAGGCTGTAGTTGTGACCGGTGCCGGCAACGGGATAGGTCGTGCCGTGGCCATCGGCTGCGCCGCCGAGGGCGCCAAGGTGGTCGTCGCCGACCTCGGCGTAAGTCTCGCCGGGGAGGATCCGACGAGCGAAGTTGCGGACGCAGTAACTAGAGAGATCAAGGATTCCGGCGGTGAAGCCGTCGCGGTGGCGGACAACGTTGCGACCTGGGAAGGGGGCAAGCACATCGTCGACACTTGCACCGAGACGTTCGGCCGCATCGACGGCGCGGTCTGTGTCGCCGGCATCCTTCGGGAGCGGATGCTCTTCAACATGTCGGAGGATGAGTGGGATGCCGTCATCGCCGTGCACCTGAAGGGACACTTCAACATCTACAGGCACGCGGCCGCCATCATGCGCAAGCAGGAGTCCGGGTCACTGGTCGGGTTCACCTCGGGTGCTTACGCTGGCAGTATCGCCCAGGCCAATTACTCTGCCGCCAAGGGCGGCATCGTGTCGCTCACCCGCTCGGCGGCAGCGGGGCTTCATCGCTACGGTGTGCGGGCAAACTGCATCGCCCCGGTGGCAAGGACCCGGATGTCTGCGAATGTGCCGATGGAGCTCGCCGACATGGGCGATCCCGAAGACGTCGCCCCGATGGTCGTCTACCTGTTGTCGGACGCCTCGTCACATGTGACCGGCCAGGTCTACACGGCGGTCGGCTCCCGTATCGGAGTATGGAACCAGCCCGTGGAGGTCCGCCAGATGAAGACCGAGGGTCGTTGGACACCCGAAGAGATCGCGAGCCGGCTCGACTCTGAGATCGGCCAAGAGAAGATGGGTCTCATCGAAAGGGCCGAGGCGTACCGCCAGGCCGCGGCGTCGGGCGAGAAGCCCAACGCCTGAGCGAACGGCGTGCGCTTCAATTTCGCCGAGGCGGGAACCGACCCGTCGTTCTACGTACCGCTTGCACGCGCTTGCGAGGAGGCCGGCTACGACGGTTTCATCGTTCCGGACTCGATCGCCTACCCCGCCGTGTCGGACACCGTGTACCCGTTCAATCCGGACGGCTCGCGCGAGTTCTTGGAAGACAAACCCTTTTTGGACCCGTTTGCCCTGATCGCGGCGCTCGGTGCGGTGACCGAACGCCTCCGGTTCGTCACCTTCGTCATCAAGCTTCCGATCAGACATCCGGTCCTCGTCGCCAAGCAGGCCGCATCGGTCGGGGTGTTGACGGACAACCGGTTCGCTCTCGGGGTCGGATCCAGTCCCTGGCCCGAGGACTACGAGTTGGTCGGAGTGCCTTGGGCAGGCCGCGGTCGCCGGATGGATGAATGCATCGAGGTGATCCGCGGACTGACGGCCGGCGGGTGGTTCGAGTACCACGGTGAGGTGTTCGAAGTGCCACGGATAAAGATTGCGCCGGTACCCGACAAGCCAATACCAGTGCTGATCGGCGGCCACGGCGAGCCCGCGCTCAAGAGGGCTGCGCGACGTGGTGACGGCTGGATGCACGGAGGAGGCGATCCCGAAGATCTTCCCGGGCTTCTCGCGCGCCTGAGAGAGCTGCGCTCAGAGGCTGGTCGCAGTGACGGCCCGTTCGAGGTGCACGTGATCTCGGTGGACGCCTACAGCGTCGACGGTTTGAAGAGGCTCGAAGACGAGGGTGTGACCGACGTGATGGTCGGCTTCCGCTGGCCGTACCAAGTGGGTCCCGACACCGAGCCGATCAGCAAGAAACTGGACAACCTAAGAGGCTATGCGGACAAGGTGATCGCCAAACTGAGGCCCTAGACCTTACGAGAAGAGAGGAGGAGCGGACCTTGAGCGCGACAACCGAACACGCCGGATTCGATGGCATCACCCCGCGCGAGATGTCGAAGCGGTCCATGGCAGCGATCGAATCCAAAGACCGCGACGGATGGCTCAGCTTGTTCGCTGAGGACGCGGTCGTGGAAGATCCGATCGGGCCGTCGATGCTCGATCCCGAAGGCGTGGGTCAGCGCGGGAAAGAAGCGATTGCGCGCTTCTTCGACACGGTGATCGCTCCGAACGACAAGATCGAGTTCAAGATCAACCTGTCGTACGAGTCCGGCCTCGAGGTTGCAAACGTCGGCACCATCGAGATCACCTTTCCCGGTGGAAACCAGATGGCCAGCGTCGACCTGGTTTCCACCTACTGCATCGGGACGGACGGGCTACTTAAATCACTGCGGGCATACTGGGAACCCGACAAGATGCGCGTGCGCGACGCCTGAGGGTGAGCCCAAGGTTTCGAACCTACCGTCTCAGGAGTTACCCGAAATCGTCCAAGTGCAAGTGGGCGGAGCGTTGACTGACACGGTGAAGGTTCCCACTGTTCCGAACGACGGTTGATTGCCCGATTCCCGGAGACCGCCGACACTGGAGGACACCTGGCCGACGGAACGACCCGCGCGCAAGAGCTGGAAGACCGCGGGAGTGGCGAGATCTTTTGGACAGTTGACTGTGTAGCTGAATGTGAACGTCGCGCCTGCGGTGAAGGGTCCCGTGGTCGACGGCCCCGAGCCCGTGAACTGGAACAACGACACCGTCGCCGCGCTCGCGCTCGGTCCGGTCGTGCTGGTTGGGCTTGACGCGTTCGAGCCCCCGCCGAGCCCGAGGAACAGGCCAAGCCCGATCGCAACCAAAAGAGTGATACCGATCGTCACGAGCCATGTGCTGTTGACCTTGCGGGCAGGCGTCGGGGGGCCGCCCGTCTGCCTGCGATCAGTGGTGGACCTCCGATCAGCAGCTGTCCGTCGGTCGGCGGCCTTGGCCGGGCTCTCGTCCGAAGAGCCGAGGTACTCGAGCGCCTCCCGGATTGCTTTGGCCTCGGCTGACTCTTCCTTGACGGCCACCCTCTCGCCGACCCTCTGAGCGACCCGTGTGGAACCTAGGCCGACACCGTTATCAGAAGCGGTCATCGTTCTCGGAGCTTCATCAGCCTGGTCGACAACCAGCTTGCGCTTCTGGGCGGCACTTAGGAGGAGGCCCCCGCAGCGTCCGCAGACTGTCTCTTCGTCGGCCGACTTGTGCATGCATTTCGGGCAAACGATCGTCACCTCAGAGGTATCGGCTGGTCCGGGGCCTGCACCCAAGAAAAAAATGGTTCCCTGTCGCTCGAGAAAGGCTCAGCCGGCCGCTTCGACCAGTTCAGGGCCTTCGTTGCGCACGCTGTTCACCCTGGTAGAGACCACTAAAGCCGACAGAGTGCCTGCTTGGGAAGGTTGCAGAAGGCGCTCCATGGTCCCGCGATCGAGGGGTCCATCGGCGAGCCAGGTGTCGATGTCGCCTGGCTCGACCACGACGGGCATACGGTCGTGGACCGACGCGATGTCGGGCCCGGCCCCGGTCGTGACGATCGTGCAGCTGCGTACCTTCTGCCTCGTCTCCCTCGGCTGGGTTGGATCCCGCCATGTCTCCCAGAGCCCGGCGAAGGTGAGAGGCTCACCGTCTGACCTGGTGAAATAGAACGGCGTCTTCGGGGCCGGGTTGTCCGGCACCTTGGCTCTCCACTCGTAGAAGCCGTCGGCGACCACCAGGCAGCGTCTCTCCGAAAGCGCCGAACGGAACGCCGACCGGCGCTCGAGAGTCTCTGCTCGAGCGTTGAACTGCTTGTTGCCGATCGACGGGTCCTTCGCCCACCACGGGATGAGCCCCCACCTGAAGCTGGCGAGGAGGCGCTCCGGATGGCCGGCATCCTCTGACTCGTCTGAAGAAGTCTCTGGAGATCTTCCCGGCGAATCGGCGCGCTCGCGTCGAGGGTGCACCAGTGCTAGCACCTGCTGGGTCGGTGGAATGTTCCAGCGGGGTTGCGCAGCGTCGCCGATATCACCCGCGAGAGCGGCTCCGAGGCGCCGGGCGATGCGTTCGGGTGGGGAGTAAAGGGCAATTCTTCCGCACATGGCATTCAGCCTAAGGGGCTGACGAGACTTCGTTCTTCCCGGATGAGCACGACGAATCGGTCATCAACCTTGCTGTGCAAGGTTCCGAGCAAGGTCACACGACAACTGCCAGGCAAGGTCGCGACCCGAGCCTTGTGCGATGCCAAGTCTTCGATCAGTGCGACTCCCGGGGTCCGGACTCGAGGAGCCGCATTTGTTTGCACAACCAAAGCACAACCGATATGTTCGCCCGCGAAGGTCCATCCGTCGAGGGCAGCGAGGGGGGGCTGTGTCAGTCGGCGGTGTGGCGACCTCGGTGGTCGCGCTCGGCTCTCGATCCGGCGCGTCCTCTGAAACCACCGGGTGCGCGCCGCTTTCGGCCCCACCTCGCTTCTGGCGACCGAGCTCAATGTCCTTTCGCCTGAAGTCCTCACTATTGGTTCTCGTCTTCGCGTGTGTCGTAGCCGTCACCCAGACGGTCTTTGTTCCCAGAGGATTTGCGGACGCGACGGGTAGCGATGGACACGGGAAAGTGAGGGTGGGTGCGTCGACCGGGGCATCTGGAAGCAAGTACCCCGTAACGCACGGCTCTGGTGGAAGTGCCACGGAGACCGGGTCATGTATTTACGAGCCGGTTCCCTCATACACGGCGCAGGCACTTGGCAAAGGTGGACCGCTTCCCGGTGAGTGGCTCCTCTTCGGGTGTCCAGGGGTTGACCTCGGACTCTTCAGCAGCCAGGGCATTGTCTGGATGAACGTGGTCTGGGTCACCTACGTGTCTTCCAAACCCGCAACCGTGAACGTCGCAGAACACGCAGAGTCGTCTATTGCCTTGCCCTCACCGGTCATAAGTACCGACCCCTCTGGCACGACCTTCGTGAACCTCTCCACGTGGTTCTGGGTGTCGAGCTCCGCTTGGCATCCGTTCACTGCCACCGCTCGCGCCGGAGGAGTCTCCGCCACGGCTGTCGCGAGGCCGGTGAAAGTCGAGTTCTCGACGGGTGACGGCGGAAGCATCACTTGCAACGGGCCAGGAACTCCATACGACAAGAACGAAGCGAGTTCTGCGCAATCAACGTCTTGCTTGCACATCTATCGATCTTCGTCGGCGAGCCAGCAGAGTCCTGACGGAAATCCCGACGACGCCGCTTACCTGGTGACGGCCACCATCACCTGGGCCGTCGCTTGGACGGCTGTCGGTGCACCGGGCGGAGGGACTTTGCCGAACCTCACCACGACCTCGACGGCCAGATTACGGGTGGAGCAGATCGAGTCGGTTGGACGGCCGTGATCGAGAACTTGACGCGCTCTCGTACAAAGGCTCCCGCCCTATCCGCGACTCCCGTCTCGTCTGAGAGGCGGGACATGCAATCCGGTAGCAGACCGTTGCGGGTGTTCCCGAAGGGGAGCGGACGCAACCCGGCGAAGGCGGTCGTATCGATTGCGATCGTCGTCACGTGCTCTGCGCTGTTCGCACTGATCTACGTCCATTCGTCTCGACTCGTTTCGGTGATCGCGCTGACACATCAGGTCGGTCAAGGTGAAGTGATCGAAGAATCGGATCTCCGACAGGTCAACGTTGCTCTCGCAGGTGGAGTCTCTGCCGTTCCGGTTGCCGACGCGAATCTGGTGATCGGTAAGCCGGCGGCTGTCACCCTGCTCGCCGGGACGCTGCTTTCTCCATCCGATGTCGGAGGCGCTACGGCGCTTGCAACCGGTCAGTCCGTGGTCGGAGTGGATCTGAAACCCGGAATGTTGCCGGCCTCGGGTGTCCAGCCGGGAGAAAGCGTTCTGGTGGTACTCACTGGCCCGACAGGTTCTCCGGTGACGACTGGAGGTGCAACCGGTCAACCCGGCAAGCAGACATCCGGCGAGTCGGCGGGCCTCATCGCGGCGACGGTGGTCGCAGTCGATAACTCGTCCGTCAACTCAGGGTCCGGAGACGTCGTCGTGTCGGTTGAGGTCCCCCTGGCAAGCGCTTCTGTCGTGGCCGGCTGGTCGGCGGCCGGCCAGGCGGCGCTCGTCCAGGTCGGCGGTTCGCCATGACCCCCATCACGTCCACCGTTTCGGTCGCCGGCGAATGCGACGTGATCTGCCTGTGACGACGGTCTCGGTGTGCTCGGCGAAGGGCTCTCCCGGTGTGACGACCCTTGCGTGCGCGCTTGGCGCGGTGTGGCCGGCTGAACGGCGAGTCATGGTTGCCGAATGTGATCCGTCGGGTGGTGACATTGCTGCGAGATTCGGCCTGTCCGCTAAGCGCGGCATGACGAGTCTGATTCTCGAGGCCAGGCGGTCAGGTTCGAAGACCGCGCTCGAACTGGAAGACCACATCCAGGTTGTTCCTGGCGGTCTCGAAGTCCTGGCCGGTCCAACGGGCGCTCGAGCATCCGGGACGGTGGACACAGAGCTGCCGGAGTGCCTGGTTCACCTGACAATGAGCGGAGAGGATCACGGCCCGCCCGCTGTGCGCGATCTGGTGTTCGACTGCGGTCGGATTCAGCTCGGTGCCGCGGGACAAGCCGCAGCGATCGGGGCTTCACATCACGTCCTCGTCGTAGCGCGTCCGACGGTCGAGGCGGTGGCGTCGACGCTATGGATCGCTGAACGCCTCAATCAGCGTCGCGATCCCCGCGGATTCCTGGAGACAGACATCGGTGCCGCAGGTCTCGTACTCGTGGGCAGCGGAACAGTTTCCCCTTCTCAGGCTGCCGCCGCGCTCGGGCTCCCGCTTATCGCGGTCGTCGCCGATGATCGTGCGGCAGCCTCCGCGCTGCGAGGGGAGCCGCTTTCTTCGTGGCGACTTGCGCGGTCGGCCCTCGTTGATTCGGTCAGGGAGCTCGCTGCCGCATTGCTCGAACCCGTTGACGCGCGTGAGCGACACGAAGCGACCCATGTCAGCCGATCGCATGCCGAGACTCCGACCCGCAGAGAACGGTCGATCGGTCGGACATTTCACCTTCCGTTTCGCGCTTCTTCGCGCGGCCGAGTGGTGGAAGCAGATGTGGACGGCGCTTCGGCATTTGCGTCAAGCGTTCCCGTAACGCTCGCGGCCAACGAGGCAGATCTATGACTCAGATTGACCTTGTCGCGGAGCTTAGGACGGCCGTTGCCGCCCAACTACACGCCGATTCTCTAGGTGAATTGGGATTCGACGATCGGAGGGAGCTCGCTCGGGAGCTGACCATGTCGCGCCTCCGACGTAGAGATTCAGATCTGGTCACGGCGGGAAGGCCGCCGCTCGACCCCGTGATCGAGCAGCAAGTCACACAATCAGTAATTGACGCGCTCTTCGGACTCGGCCGTCTGCAGACGTTGGTGGACGACGAACGGATCGAGAACATTGATGTGAACGGGTGTGACCAGGTTTGGGTCACGTACGCCGACGGTTCCAAGGTGGGGATGGACCCCGTTGCCGACAGCGACGAGGAGCTCATCGAGCTGCTCAGGATGGCGGCGGCGAGATTCGGGCTGTCCGAGAGGCGGTTCGACCTTGCGCACCCCGAGCTCGATCTCCGGCTTCCGGACGGAAGCAGGCTTTCGGCTCTCATGGCGGTGGTGGCGCGACCATCGGTTTCTATACGTAGGCATCGTTTCGTCGATCTGACCATCGACGATCTGATCGCGCTCGGGACACTCAACGACGTGACCGCTTCGTTCCTCAAGGCGGCCGTTCACGCAAGGAAGAACATCGTCGTGGCGGGTGCGATGAACTCGGGCAAGACGACACTGATTCGTGCACTCGCATCTGAGATACCACCCCGGGAGCGGGTCGTCACGATCGAGCAAGCCTTCGAACTAGGTCTCGACTCCATGACCGCACGTCATCCCGATCTCGTCGCGCTCGAGGCACGCGAAGCGAACATGGAGGGCGAGGGGGCAATCGGGATGGCGGCTCTCGTCCGCAGAGCGTTACGGATGAATGCGGACCGCGTGATCGTCGGAGAGGTTCTCGGCGACGAGGTGATCCCAATGTTGAACGCCATGAGCCAAGGTCGTTCCGGCTCGATGTGCACAATTCACGCCGACTCTTCTTCGGGAGTTTTCCGCCGGCTTGCCTCGTATGCGGTTCAGGCACCTGAGCACCTTCCGCTCGAAGCCACAACATTGCTCGTGGCAGGTGCAGTGCATTTCGTGGTGTTTCTGGACGTAGAGACTCCGGCCCGTCGAGACCTTGTTGATGATTGGGTGCCAGGCAATGCAACGTCGTTGCACGACGATTCGGTTCTCGTGTTCCGCCCTGTGCAACGCAGAAGGTTTGTCTCGTCGATCCGCGAGGTTGTTGACGCAGACGGCATGCAGGTCGTGTCGAACGAGGTCTTCAGGCCGGGGTCGGATCTGTTGGCTGTACCGAGCGCACCACTTCGTTCAGGGACACTCGAGGATCTGATGATGCATGGTTACGCACTGCGATTCGCGCCGGAGAACGTGTCGTGGCGATGACGATCCTCGCGGTCTGCTGCGGCATCGGCGTCGGCGCGGGACTGCTCGTGTTCGCCACGTCGGTACGTCCTAGACGCGGATCGGTTCAAGGTCCGGGGAGACACGAGAGCCATTTTTCGTTTCGCGATTCTTCGTGGTGGGGACGGTTGACTCTCGCGGTGACTCTTGCTGCTTTGACAGCAATCTTGACGCGATGGCCGGCGGCGGTGCTGTTGGCGGCATGCGGAGGGTTAGGTCTGCCGTCTCTGATCCGCGTGACCCGCCGGACCGACACGACTGCGCGAACCGAAGCGATTGCCCTATGGACTGAATTACTCCGAGACACATTGGCGGCCGCGTCGGGTCTGTCTCAGTCGATCGTCGCAACCGCTTCGGTCGCACCAATCCCGATCCGAGCGGAGGTCGAGGCCCTCGCGTTGCGGCTCTCATATGGAATGCCAAGCCCGGACGCACTGAGAATGTTTGCAGACGAGGTTGCTGATCCCGGCGCAGATCTGGTCGTGTGCGCACTGATGCTCGCCGCGGCGGCCCGAGCGCAACGCCTGGTGGAGCTTCTCGGGGCCCTCGCTGAGGCCATGCGCGAGGAGGTCGCCATGCGCCTCAGGGTCGAGTCGAGCCGAGCGTCGGCTAGAAGCGGAGTCCGGACGATCACACTCTTCTCTGTCGGCTTTGCCGGTTTGATCGCCTTGGTGGCGCGCGCATACTTGGCGCCATTCGGTTCCGCTAGCGGTCAACTCGCACTCGTTCTTGCAGGAACCCTTGAGGCGGCCGGAATCGTTCTCATGATGCGTCTCGTTCGGGTGCCTCCTTCGCCGCGACTTCTCCTGACTTCTGAGGGATTGGAGACTGGGAAGATATTCGAGGCTCGTGTATGACGGCGACGATCCTGCTGGGGATGGGTGCAGGTTTTGGAGTCGTGTTCCTCGTCGCTGCATCGCGTCCGCGCCGCCAGACTCTTTACTCGCAGCTACGCGCCCTCAACGTCGACCCGCTGGAGGTGACGGATGACGTCGTTTGCGTCCCGAACGTCCAAGGATTCCACAAGGGTCAGCTCCGCGCTCGGGTGCGACTCTGGCTTGGCGTCAGGGCGACAGGGGCAATGGACCTCGTGCCCTCAGTTGGCGAAGGTTGTCGTCGTGACCTCCGTTCGGCCGGCTGGAAGGCAGACACCCTGGCCGAGCGGTGTGTGTTCTCGAGCCTTGCCGGAGCGCTCCTACCTTTCATCATCTGGGCTCTCCTCTCGCTTCGAGGGATCGGGATGCCCCTCGTCCTTCCTATATGGGTCGGTTTGATTGGCGCCTCGTCGGGCGCTTTCTTGCCGATCCTCGTTCTGAAAAGCGAAGCGAAAAAGGCGCGTCGCCAGGCGAGAAGGGTGGTCGGATGCTTCCTCGACCTCGTTGTTCTCGCACTCGCCGGTGGCTTGGGGATAGAAGGCGCATTGCACGCGGCCGCCGCCATTGGTGAAACCCCAGTGTCGAATCAGATGATCCGCCGTCTGGAGGAGGCTCGTGACGCCGGGCGCACGCCCTGGGATGCTCTCGAGCGACTTGGACACGAACTCGCCGTTCCCGAGCTCGTCGAGCTCTCATTGGCGGTGAGCCTTGCAGGCACAGAGGGGGCTCGCATCAAGTCGACTCTTGCTGCCAAGGCCGCATCGATCAGGCGACACGAGCTCGCCGACGCAGAGGCAGACGCGAACACGATCAGCGAAAGACTCTTCATCCCGGGAGTGCTGCTCTTGATCGGCTTTTTGATCTTCATCGGTTATCCCGCTGTGGCTCGTCTCACCGCGGGCTTGTGAATCATGTCGAACCCGGTCTGGAGCTCGGCACGGCAGGAACAAGAGCGAGGAGAGTGGAATGATCACGCAGATTCAGATCTTTTGGGTCTTGCTCCGAATCGGTTTTCAAGTGGTTCGCGAAAGAGACGAAAGGGGGAGCACCGTGGAGACGGTCATCCTGACTGCCGTGTTCGCTGTACTCGCGATAACCGTGGGCGCCATCATCGTTGCCAAAGTGACTGCGAAGGCCCACTCGATCCACCTCAACTGACACGAGAGTCGGTTATAGGACCTCGCCCGGCGGCGTCAGTCAGGGGAATATTCGGCGCGCAACGCGGCAGCACTGTAGTCGAGGTTGTCATCGTGCTCCCGGTGATGATGCTCGTGATCCTCTTCGCCATCCAAGCCGCAATGTGGGCCGAAGCTGCTCAGGTGGTACAAGCCGCCGCTGCTGTCGGGAGCGAGACGGCTGCCGGTTCCGGAAGCTCAACGGCTGCCGGAGCGGCGGCGACTTACTCGTATCTGATTGTTCAAGGCGAGCGCCTCGTATCAGAGCCCTCCGTGAACGTGAATACCTCACCTGGTGGGCTCGTCGAGGTTCGAGTGCATGCCTCGGCGATATCGATACTTCCTTTCCTGCATCTGACGGTTTCAGCGGTCAGAGTCGAGCCGGTCCAGAAATTCAGGGAGTCAGGTTGACGACTCGTCCGCGATTCGGGTCCGAGCAGGGGATCGCTGCGGTGGAGGCCGTGGTACTGACCTCCGTCGTCATGATCTTCGTGCTCCTGGCGGTTGCATTCGGCCGTTACGAGTCGACACACGCTCAGGTGATCGGCGCCGCTCGCGCTGCCGCCGAAGCAGCAGCCGTAGTGCCGTCCGCGAATCAGGCTTCATCGGCAGCCAGTGCAGCAGCCGAACCTGAGCTCGCAGGAGCAGGTGCCTCTTGCAAGCTCGCGACTGTGAACACCAACGTCGAGCACTTCGTAGCGGGCGGCAAGGTCACGGTCACTGTGACCTGTACGGTCGAATTGTCCGACCTCGGAGTTCCCGGCCTTCCAGGAGCTGCCACCGTCGTGGTCACCGAGGCGGCGCCAATCGATCCTTATCGAGCTGTGTCGTGAGTGACATTCGAGCCAAGTTGCATAGCCCTGCGCGTGGTGAAGCCGGGATGCTTACCGCTTTCGTGGCGGTGCTTACCGTCGCGTTGCTCGCTATCGTCGGTATGGCGGTCGATTCCGGACGAGCGATCTCGGCACAACGCCTAGCGGCCGACGAAGCGGCGCAGGCCGCTCGCGCCGGTGCGGGTCGCTTATCGATAAACGCACTTCGTGACGGACGACTTGTGATCGATGGTGCGTCGGCGGTTCGGGCGGCCGAGCAGTACATGTCGTTGAGTGGCCACCCGGGCACGGCCTGGGTGCACGACGGCATCGTCTCGGCGCGAGTCGTCGAAGCCGTGCCTACGACGATCCTCGGCATCGTGGGGGTGCGGACCATAACGGTGTCAGCTACGGCCAGCGCGTCCGACGTGAGCGGCGTTGCGGGGCAGGGCTGACCGGTGAGGCAGCGGCGGGGCCGGGTGGGATCGGGAGCCGCGGGGCCGTCTAAGGCAGGAACCATCGGCTCTCTTGCCGGTTTGCTCGTCTTTGCCATAGGTGTGCCGGTGCTCCTGGTCGTTGAGCGGGCCGGCTCGCCGATCGGGTCGCTAGGGCATTTCCTGGCTCATCCGTCGTCGGTGCTTCATTCGCTCGGGCGTCCCGTCACCGATGTCTTCGTCGTCCACGCGGTTGTGCTGATGGCTTGGTTGGTGTGGGCATGGCTTGTCCTATGCGTGATCACCGAGGTCGTGGCCCGACTCCGTGGGCGGCCCGCATCGGTCCTTCCTGCTAGTCGCCACGCTCAGGCACTGGCCGCACTTTTGGTGAGCGCCTCAATGGCCCTTTTACCGTCGACCAGAAACTACGCACCAATGCGGATTGCGGCGATGACTTCGGGACCGCGTGTCCAACAGGTCGCATTGGTGGCAGACGACAAGATCGCGACGACCAATGTCGCACCCGAGCGCGAGCCGTCTGGCACGCAGAACGGTGCCGATCGGAAGCACCACACGTCAGAAGCGGCAGAAGCTGACGGGGACTTTACTTACGTCGTCCGAGCCGGCGACACACTATGGTCGATCGCCGGGCGCGAGCTCGACTCGCCACTTCGCTGGCGAGAGATCGCGGCAATGAACGTCGGCCGCCCGCAAGCAGACGGCACGTCGCTCGTTCACGCGGGATGGATCCTTCCCGGGTGGGTCCTACACCTTCCTCTCTCATCCCCCCGGATTCAGGCTGCGACCGTCCACGATTTGCACGAGCAGTCACCTCGACCGGTCGATCGATCTGTGAGCCCGGCCCCTGAACCGTCTGAAGATCGACCAGGCCGGCCGCCGGCGGTCACCAGGACCAACGTTCCCTCAATCGATCCTCGCCCCGAAACCAGGGAGCTCAGCGAAAGTGTCACTTCGAGAGCCGCGGCGAATGCTGATCGGCAAACGAACAACGGAGCATCGCTCACAGACTCCAAAACTTCTTCCGGAAAGAGTCGTGAAGCCGAAGGCATTCCCGTCGCACCGTTCGGGTACGGCCTGCTCGGCGCAGGGGTCGTCATGGTGATCAACCGGTTGCGCCGGGCGCAACAGCGTCACAGGCCTTCGGGGATGCGCATCGCGTTGCCTGACAAGGATCTTGCCGGGGCTGAGCAGATCTTGCGATCTTCAGCCGATCACGAAGCTGCTGCCTGGGTGGACGCTTCACTGCGTACCTTGGCCGCCGCATGCCGTAGCAAGGAACGCCGTGCACCCCGAGTGGTTGCGGTTCGTGTACTCGATCACGCCACAGAACTCATCGTCGGTTCTGCGGAGGACTCCGAACCTTGCGCACCGTTCGAGCGGCACGACGACAAGTCGTCGTGGTTTCTTCCTCGGCAGCCCGATCTGCTGGACGATGCCCGCGCCGACCCGTGGGTCGCCGGGATGGACGTCATGTCTCCCGGCCTGGTCACACTCGGAAGGGGACCGCAAGGACTTCTTCTCGTCAACGTCGAGCAGGCGGGCAGCATCGCCGTGGTCGGTGAGGATGCCGACGACGTGTTGAGAGCGATGGCAATCGAGCTAGCGACGTCGAGTTGGTCAGAACAAGTCAACGTCGTCCTGGTCGGCATGGAGCGCGTATCGCACGGTCGGCATTCGAACGACCCGACTCTCGACGTCTTAGACCGCGTACGCGAAGCCGCCGACCTCGTCGAAGTGCTGCCTGAGCTCCGCCACGTGACGACCGAACGATCGATCATGCTCGATGCGGTTGCACTCGACCGGACTTCCGACGCCCGCCTCGCCGTGAGCGGCGACGGCTGGGATCTCACCGTCGTCTTCTGCTCGTCTCGAGCAGTTGCAGCCAATCGGAAGGCACTTGCCGAGCTCGTCGGGCTCGCAGGGGATGGCGCTCGTGGACTGGCGACGGTCTGCACGGGGAGCATTGACGGCGCGAACTGGCTAGTTGAAGCGGGCCACGGTCCTGTTACGTTCCGACTCGCCGGAGTACCCGAAGCGACGGTCTGGCCCCAGACATTGGACGGCGACGCCGGAGGAAAGATAGCCAAGCTCGTCGATGTGGCACGGCACCTCGACGGGGTGGATGTCTCGACTCCGCCTTACGACGCGATCGAAACGCGCTCTGCCGCCCCCGGGTTCGTTGATGACGATCCGCCTCCCGCAATCGAGATTCTCGTGTTGGGGCCTGTCGAGGTGGTTGGCGCCGCGAGGCCCTTTACTCGAGCGTGGTCACTCGAGCTCGTCGTGTATCTGGCGATGCATCCCGGCGGGGCGACGGGCGATCAATGGGCCACCCACCTGTGGCCGAACCGATCTATGGCGCCCGCCAGCCTTCACTCGACCGCATCCGCAGCGCGCCGGGCCCTCGGGAGCACAGCGACCGGAGAGGACCACTTGCCCAGGTCACACGGCAGGCTCACCCTCGGGCCGGGAGTGGCAACCGACTGGGATCGTTTTTGCCGCCTGTCGTCGTCGGCGGATCCGTCTTCTTGGAAAGGCGCGCTCGAATTGATCAGGGGCCTTCCATTCGAAGGGCTGCGCTCCACCGACTGGGCCGTGTTCAGTCATGTACAGGCGAACATCGAATCGCTCGTAGTGGACGTGTCGGTGAGACGAGCGGAGCACTGCATGGATGACGAGGATCCTTCCGGCGCCGAGTGGTCTGCTCGCAAAGGGCTCTTGGTGAGCCCGTACGACGAGCGGCTCTACCGGATTCTGATGAGAGCTGCAGACCTAGCCGGGAATCCTGCCGGAGTTGAGGCCGTGATGGCGGAACTCCTCCAACTCGTAGGCGGTGAAGTGGAGCCTTACGACTCTGTCCACCCCGAGACGTACGACCTCTACAGGTCTCTTTCGAGGCGCCACGTTCCTGCTCGTCAGCATTGATCCCGATTACGCTCTGGGACTTCCGCTAAGCGAGCGAGCTCCACGCCCCGAGGTCATTCGATGACCACAGACGATGATTACATCGCCACGATCGTCGCGATCCGCGCCGGCGACGTTGCAGAGTTGCAGAGACTGCTCGCCGACAATCCGGGTCTCGCTGCGTCGAGGCTGGGCGGCATTGCAAAAGGGCGGACGCCACTTCACGTCGTCTGCGACTGGCCCGGCTACTTCCCGAGCGGGCCCCGTGTCGCCACACTGCTGATCGAAGCTGGTGCGAACCTGAACGATCGAGGCACCGACGATGATCATGGGGGTGAGACTCCGCTGCACTGGACCGCCAGCAGTGACGACGTCGACGTCGCGAGCGTCCTCATTGAGGCCGGTGCCGATCTCGAGATTCCCGGCGGCTCCATCGGTACTCCGCTCGACAATGCGATCGGTTACGGCTGCTGGCACGTAGCTCGCCTTCTAGTGGATAGGGGTGCTCGAGTTGATGCCCTCTGGCACGCCTCGGCGCTAGGCATGCTCGGCCGGCTCGAGGAACTGCTCGTCGACGACGAGAAGTGCACTCCTGAGAAGATCTCCCAGGCCTTCTGGCACGCTTGCTCGGGCGGCCAGCGTCGCGCGGCGGAGCTCCTGCTCGATCATGGCGCGGATCTGAATTGGGAGCCCGACTACGCCGTCGGGACTCCTCTCGACTCGGCGCGAGGGCGCGGGACCCGCCAGGAGAACGTGATCGAGTGGCTCACCAGCAAGGGAGCACGTTCATCCGAGAGTGCGGAGTGACGACCGAGGCCGCACACGCGGTACAGCGAACTGGTTGGTGATACTTCGAGCAAGGTCTCAGATCGAACTACGTACGAAATTGTTCATCCAGCGAAGTCCGTGCAAGCTCCACGGAGAAGTTGCCCTCCCAGGATTCACTCGCTGTCCGCACCGAGCGGCGGCCTGAGGAGGAGCTGACCGATGATCAACACCACCATGTCGGGGAATCTGACCCGCGATCCGGAGATCCGCTACACCCGTGAGGGCCAGCCAACCGCATCGTTCGGTATAGCGGTCAACAGACGTTGGCAGCCAAGAGGAAGCGACGAATGGGAAGAATCGACCTCGTTCTTTGACGTGGTCTGTTGGCGCGACCTGGCGGAGAACGTCGCGCTGAGCCTTGTCAAAGGCTCGCGTGTGGTGGTGGCAGGACGCCTCGAGCAGCGAACTTGGGAGACCGAGGACGGCGACCGCCGCAGCCGCGTGGAACTGGTCGCCGAGGACGTGGGCGCGTCCCTGCGGTTCGCAACCGCCGAGATCACCCGCACCGAACGTCGGAACCCCACCCAGGCCGATTCTCCGGGGAGCTCCGACCCGGCGGACGAGGCCGAGGTGGTCGGGGCCGACGTCTGATCGGCTTCAACTCGGGGCCGGTGGTCTTGCCCCCCCGGACCGTCGGTCCCGAGTGGCCGGTCGCCAGAATTTGCCCGGTTAGGACCCCGACGGATGCCGTTTTCGACACAGGCCTAAACCGAAAAGGAGCTCTCAATGTCGCGAGGTGTCGAAGAACGACGGATCACCGAGGATGAGGCCGTATTGGTGCACTTCGCGCCCGCGATCGTTCTCTCCAAGGACGAAGTCTTTGAAGCGTGTGCGGTCCTGGCTTCGATCGAGCGGTTATTGCTCGCTCACGGCCACACAGCCGAAGCGTTGTGTGCATCGGATCTCGTCGAAGATCTCGAAGACCGTCTGGCCGTGCAATGGCCAGACGGTCAGCTTGTTTCTCCCGCCTTCTCCGGCTCGAAGTCGAGTGAAAGAGAGTTGACGCAGTAGCGAAGCCCCGTCGGCCTCGGGCCGTCGGGGAAGACATGTCCGAGATGCCCTCCGCAGCGCGCGCAGGTGATTTCGGTCCGAATCATCCCGTGGCTGTTGTCAGGGTGCTCCTCGATGACGCCCTCGTCGGCGGCACGCGTGAAGCTCGGCCATCCCGATCCCGATTCGAACTTGTCGTCCGAGCGGAAGAGGGCTGCTCCGCACGCGGCGCACCGAAACAATCCAGGGTCATGGACGTCGAGCAGAGCGCCGCTCCACGCCGGCTCCGTCCCCTTTTTCCTGAGGACGCGAAATCGGTCGGGAGACAATTCTGCCTTCCATTCCTTTTCAGTCTTTTCGATCTCTCGGCTCACTTGAACCAACCTAGGTGTCTGCAAGGCTCCTTTGCCTGCGGTCAGTTGAACCCAAGTGTATACATAGGTGTTCCCTTAAACGCAGAAAATGTGTGGCAAGTCCTGGTCTGTCCCAAAGGTTCGGGTCTCACCCGGGTCACCCCGAGGGCATTTCGCAGCGGTTTGGTAACGTTCCGCCGCCTGCCCGGGAAAGACATAGCCCCTGGCCAGGACTGACGTTATGGACCTGGACCTGCATGGACCTGCGTGACAGCACCGAAGACGCCGCGTTCAGGGAAGAGGTCCGCACCTGGATCGGTGAGAACCTCGTAGGGGATTTCGCCCGATCGGGGGACATCGGTGGGCCTGGGCGCGAACACGAGGGCTTCGAGGTCCGTCTCGCCTGGGAGCAGGTGCTCGGGGAAGCCGGCTGGACCTGCATCGGATGGCCGCGCAAGTCGGGCGGCCGGGGAGCGTCGATCGCCCAGCAGGTGATCTGGAACGAGGAGTATGTACGTGCCTCGTGCCCAGCTCGAGTCGGAGTGTTCGGGGAGGGGTTGCTCGGGCCGACCCTCATCGCATACGGGACAGAGGAGCAGAAGAAACGTTTCCTCGAGCCCATACGTCTCGGACACGAGCTCTGGTGCCAGGGATACTCCGAGCCGGACGCCGGTTCGGACCTCGCCAGCGTTCGGACACAGGCGACTCTCGACGGCGACGAGTGGGTCTTGACCGGCCAAAAGGTTTGGACATCTCTCGCACAATGGGCCGACTGGTGCTTCGTCCTCGCTCGAACGGAGCCCGAAGAGAAACGCCACAAGGGTTTGTCGTACCTACTCGTGCCGATGCGCCAGTCCGGGGTCGAGCTGCGTCCGATCACACAGCTCACGGGTACGTCCGAGTTCAACGAGGTCTTCTTCGACGAGGCTCGCACACCGAGCGACATGGTCGTCGGGGAAGTAGGAGACGGATGGAGAGTTGCACTGGCGACGCTCGCTTTCGAGCGCGGTGTTGCGCTGCTCGGCCACCAAGTACGGTTCAGCCGCGAACTTGACTATGTAATCGGATTGGCTCGTGCTCGCGGATCGAACCTCGATCCCGTCATGCGCCAACGCCTTGCCGGTGCTTGGGCCACCCTTTTCATTCTCCGGATGAACACGTTGCGATCCTTGCGGGGGCTCGACGGCCCGCTTTCGACTCCGGAGGCTTCCATTGCGAAGCTGTTCTGGAGCACATGGCACCGCGATCTCGGAGAGCTCGCCCTGGACGTAGCCGGGCTTGACGCGACCGCGACCAAGGTTTCGACGGCGCCCTCTGCGCCGTCCTACCCGCTGACCGAGCTCCAACGGTTGTTCCTCTTCAGTCGAGCAGACACGATCTACGGAGGATCGAACGAGATCCAGCGGAACATCGTCGCCGAGCGCGTTCTCGGCCTTCCGCCTGAGCCGAAGGGGACCCTTTGAGCAATCCTTTGACGGAGCGATCTCTCCCGGTCCCGCCGCAACCCGCAGGCCACAGCCTGCTGGCGGACAAGGTCGTAGTCGTGACCGCGGCCGCCGGAACCGGAATCGGTTTCGCCACCGCAGAACGTTGCCTGCGAGAGGGAGCGACTCTCGTCGTTTCCGATACCCACGAGCGCCGACTAGGAGAGGCGGCGGACCGCCTGTCGGAGATATCGGGGAGCCGCCCGTTGGCCCTTCGATGCGACGTCACCATCGAGGAAGACGTAAGGAGTCTCTACGGGTCGGTAGCAGCCGAGTACGGGCGAATCGATGTGGCTGTGAACAACGCAGGGTTGGGCGGCACCGCGAACGTCGTCGAGATGTCAGACGAGCAATGGTCTTCCGTGCTCGAAGTCACGCTTACCGGGACATTCCGCTGCACGAGAGCCGCTCTGGTCCACATGTACGAGCGTCGCAGCGGTGTGATTGTCAATAATGCGTCCGTCCTCGGGTGGCGTGCTCAGGCCGGTCAGGCTCACTACGCCGCAGCCAAGGCGGGCGTGATGGCTCTGACGCGATGCGCTGCGGCGGAGGCTGTGCCTTTCGGAGTCCGCGTGAACGCCGTGTCGCCCAGCCTCGCGATGCACCCGTTCCTCAACAGGGTCATTTCCGAGGAGGAGCTAGAAGTGCTGCGCGGCAGGGAGCTGTCGGGCCGCTCCGCCGAGACTTGGGAGGTCGCGAATGTGATTGTGTTTCTGGCGAGCGACTACTCGTCTTACATGAGTGGCGAGATCGTCTCGGTCTCTAGCCAGCACCCGTGACACACACCGAGAACTCGAGAAATTAAGGAGCCGATCATGCGAGCCCGGGTCTTTGTCGAACCTCAGATGGGAGCCACCTACGAGCAGCAGCTCGAGGTAGCGCGCACCGCCGAGAGCAACGGCTTCGACGCCTTCTTCCGTTCAGACCACTACCTGACAATGAGCGGCGACGGGCTCCCGGGTCCGACCGATTCGTGGGTAACGCTCGCCGGGCTCGCTCGTGAGACCACGAGCATCAAGCTCGGCACCCTGCTCACGTCGGCGACATTCCGTCTTCCTGGGCTCCTCGCCATCTCGGTCGCAGAGGTGGACGCGATGAGTCGTGGACGAGCCGAGCTCGGTCTAGGCGCAGGATGGTTCGATGCCGAGCACACCGCATACGGGGTGCCCTTCCCGTCTACCAAGGAGCGTTTCGATCGGCTCGAGGAGCAGCTCGAAATCATCACGGGACTGTGGACGACCCCAGTCGGTTCCACATTCTCTTTCGAGGGTCGGCACTACCAATTGAAAGAAAGTCCGGCACTGCCGAAGACAGTCCAATCGCCGCATCCGCCCGTGATCGTCGGAGGGTTGGGCCCGAAGCGCACACCGGATCTGGCGGCACGCTTCGCAACGGAGTACAACGCCCCGTTCGTACAGCCCGCCGACGCCTCGAAGCAGTTCGCTCTCGTGCGCGAAGCGTGCGAGCGCGCCGGTCGGAATCCCGGCGAGCTCACGTACTCGGTCGCTTCCACGGTGTGTTGTGGGGTGGACGATGCCGAGTTGGCACGCCGCGCTCAGAAGACGGGACAGCCACTCGAGAATCTCCGCGCTTACGCGACCGCCGGGACGCCCCAACAGGTGGTCGATCGCCTGGCCGAGTTCTCGAATGCGGGTGCGCAGGTCGTCTACCTGCAGGTCCTCGACATGGACGACCTGGACCACATCCGGCTGCTCGGCGAGGACGTGCTCCCGCACACTTATTGACCAGTACCCTGACGGCGTGTCAGAAACCGGGGGTGCGGCACCGCACGACGAGGAAGTGGACGACCCCCGCGGAGATCTCCGTTGGGGCACGATCCCGGGCCTCGTTGCCGACGCCGCTGAACGCTTCGGCGAGAACGAAGCCCTGGTCGACGGGGATGTGCGCCTCACCTTCTCCGACCTGGCCGAAAGGGCGCTCGAGGTCACTCGGGCGGCGATCGCCATAGGAACCCAGCCCGGCGACCGGGTCGGGATCTGGGCCCCGAACTCGTCGGCGTGGGTGGTCGCGGCACTCGGCATGGTCGGCGCGGGCGCAGTGCTCGTGCCGGTCAACACCCGCTTCAAGGGACCCGAGGCGGCACACATCCTGCGGTCCTCAGGTGCCCGCATGCTGTTCACGGTGAACAGCTTCCTCGGTAACCAGTTTCCCGACATGCTTGCCGGCGAGGATCTCCCGGATCTCGAACGCATCATCCTTCTGCACGACTTAGGCGCCTCCTCCAAGCAAGGGGCCGAACCGGCGGACACCTCGGAGATCACGCGGGTGGACGAGGTTCCCGTTTACGGGTGGCACGAGTTTCTCGCCGCAGAAGACGGGGTCGTCGAGAGCGCCGGCGCCGTTTCGGGGCGTTGCGTCAACGAGTCGTCCGCCCGTGCGCGCTGGCAGAGCGTCGCGCCAGATGACCTGTCGGACCTCATGTTCACCTCGGGCACGACGGGAAGCCCGAAGGGCGCGATGACGACGCATCGCCAGTGCCTGCGAACCTTCGCGACGTGGGCCGAGATCGTGGGGCTCCGAGCAGGCGACCGCTACCTGGTCGTCAACCCGTTCTTCCATACGTTCGGCTACAAAGCCGGGATTCTCGCCTGCCTGATGCAAGGGGCGACTCTCGTCCCGGTGGACGTGTTCGACGTGGAAAGGGTGCTCGAGGTCGTGGCGAGAGAGAGAATTTCAGTGATCCCCGGTCCGCCGACCCTCTACCAATCGATCATCGAGCGGACTGACCGCGAGCAGCATGACTTGTCTTCGCTTCGGCTCGCCGTGACGGGCGCGGCCGTCGTGCCGGTCGAGCTCGTGAAACTCATGAGGTCGGAGCTCGGGTTCGAGACGGTGCTCACTGCGTACGGTCTCACCGAGTCCACCGGCGTGGTCACCATGTGCAGGCAGGCGGATCCACCCGAGGTCATTGCGTTCGACCTCGGGACGAGCGATCCCAGGGCTCGAAGTACGCGTCGTTGACGACAAGGGCGATGAAGTGCCTCACGGACAGCCGGGAGAAGTGGTCGTCCGCGGTTACACGGTCATCTCGGGGTATTTCGGTAATCCCGAGGCGACGGCAGAGGCGATCGACTCCGACGGCTGGCTGCACACGGGGGACGTCGGCGTCTTGGACGAAGAACGCAATCTGCGGATCACCGACCGAACCAAGGACATGTACGTGGTCGGAGGGTTCAACGCGTACCCGGCAGAAGTCGAGAGCATGCTGGCGCGCCATCCGGGAATCAGCCAGGTTTCGGTCGTCGGGGTTGCAGACGCCCGGCTGGGGGAAGTTGGTTTCGCGTTCGTCGTTGCGCGGCCCGAGGTGGACACTGCGCTGCTGCCTGAGCAGATAATCGCCTGGGCCAAGGACAAGATGGCCAATTACAAGGTCCCGCGCCAGGTGAGGATCGTCGAGTCGCTTCCACTGAATGCGAGCGGCAAGGTCCTTAAGACTGAGCTCAGGAAGCTGGCGCGCGAGAGCGCGGCCAACACTGAGCCCGACAGGAGGTAGACGAAAAGATGCGAGGCATCGTTTTCACCGGCAGCGACGCCGAGGTCACCGACCAGCTCACGGTGAGGGGCCCGGCACGAGGAGAGGTGCTCGTTGCCGTTCAGGCAGCCGGGGTCTGCCACTCCGACTTGTCGGTGATCGACGGAACCATCCCCTGGAAGCCCCCGTCCGTTCTCGGACACGAAGGTGCCGGCATCGTCGAGGCGGTGGGCGAGGGTGTCACTAGTGTCGAGCCTGGGGACCATGTCGTGGTGACGACGCTTGCCAACTGCGGGCGCTGTCGGGCGTGCACGACAGGGCATCCGACTTGGTGCATTCGCAGCCTCGGCAACGTGTCCACCCCGTTCGAGTACGCGGGACAGCCCGCCTCCAACTTCGCGGCCACGTCGGTGTTCGTGGAGCGGACGGTCGTGACCGAGATGCAGGCGATCAAGATCTCGCCCGAGGTCCCCTTCACTTCGGCGTGTCTCATCGGTTGCGGTGTGCTCACGGGTGTCGGCGCAGTGCTCAATCGAGCAAAGGTCCAGCCCGGTGACACCGCCGCGGTCTTCGGAGTAGGCGGTGTCGGGCTCAACGTCATCCAGGGTCTCAGGCTTTCGAATGCGAGCAAGATCATCGCGGTCGACACGGTCGCGGACAAAGAAAGACTCGCGAGGCAATTCGGCGCAACCGATTTCGTGGACGCTTCGACGACGGATGCTGCGCAACAGATCCGGAGCCTGGTCCCTCACGCCCCGAACAGCATTCCTGGGGCGCTCGGGCCGGGGGGAGTCACATGGGCATTCGACTGTGTCGGGCACACGTCGGTACTGCGGAGCGCGCTCGATTCACTGGACTGGGGCGGCACGGCGCTCGCAATCGGGATACCGCCGCGCGGTAGCGAGGTGCCGGTGGACGTGAACGCCCTCGCATACGTGGACCGCACGCTCATGGGCTGCCGGTACGGTTCGGCCCGCCCGCAACACGACGTGCCGCTACTTGTCGAGTTGTACCTGGAAGGGCGTTTGATGCTCGACGAGCTCGTCACAGAGACCCGGCCGCTCGAGGAGTTCAAGGCGATCGTCAACGACATGCACCACGGGCGTCTCGCTCGGGGCGTGCTCATCGTCGCGTGACCCATACGGGCTCGTGAGCCACCCGAGAGAATGACAACGCATCGCGAGGCAGAGACCGTCGTCAACGTCCTGCGCGAGTCCGCCGACGCTGGCGCAGACCGCGAGGCATACGTCGAATACGACGCCGAGTCGACGCGTACGTCCCGGAGCAGCCTCACCTTCGGGGCGCTGGACGCGGCCGCAGATTCGGTGGCGGCGGTTTTGGCGGACCGCGGAGTGACCAAGGGCGACGTGGTAGCGCTCGTGCTGCCGTCGTCGATCGATTACGCCGTCTGCTATCACGCCGCGCTAAGGCTCGGAGCTGTGACGAGCGGGGTAAACCCGAGGCTCGGCGGAAAGGAGCGCGCTTCGATCTTCAACCGTCTCGGCGCCGTCGTGACGGTCGCAGAGAGTCGGGACCCGGCTCTAACGGAGGAACGGGGTCACGTCATCTGTCGTTCGGAGGTATCGGCTGCCGTATCGGAGGCGGCCACGGGACGGCACCAACCAAGGCCAACTCGCCCGCGGCTCGATCCCTCGGACCCTGTTGCGATCGTCTGGACGGGCGGATCGACCGGCGTTCCCAAGGGGGCGCTTTTCGACCACGACAACCTGCGTGCGGTCGCGGCGGGGACCGACGCGCTCTCGGCTCAAGGGGACCGGCGGCTCTCGCCGCTTCCGTTCGCTCACGTCGGCTACATGACCCGACCGTGGGACGAGATCTCCAAGATGATCACGACGGTGATCACGCCGACGCCTTGGAGCGCGGGCGCGACGATCCGGCTACTGGAGAGAGAGGAGGTCACAGTCGGCCAGGGGGTTCCGACCCAGTGGGCGCTCGTCCTCGCGCACCCGGACCTCGAAGTCGCCGACCTGTCGAGTCTGCGCGTCGCCGGGACAGGTGCGTCGCGTGTGCCTCCTGAGCTCGTGCGGGCGATGCGTGAGCGCTTAGGGTGCCCCGTCGTGGTCCGCTACACGTCTACCGAGACATCGCTCGGCACCGGCACGCGACCCGGCGACCCCGACGACGTCGTAGCCACGACGGTGGGCAGGGCGGTGCAAGGAGTGGAGCTCGAGGTCGTTGACGAGGCGGGGAACCCCGTCGCGGTGGGAGAGGTCGGCACCGTCAGGATGCGATCCGCGGCCGGTATGCGCGGCTACGTGGGCCGAGGCAGCGAGATCGACAAGTTGGCCACGCAGGCAGTCATCGACTCAGCGGGCTGGATCTCCACCGGGGATCTCGGTCGGATGGACCAACACGGCGACCTGCAGTTGGTGGGCCGGTCCGTCGAGATGCTGATCCGGGGCGGCTACAACGTCTACCCCGGGGAGGTGGAGGCTGTGCTCGGAAGCCACCCGAGCGTCGGCCAGGTAACGGTGGTCGGAGCTCCCGACCCGGTTCTCGGAGAAGTCGTAGTGGCGTTCGTCGTGCCCGCTGTGGCTGATGGCGGGGAACCCATCAAGCCGACCCTCGAAGATTTGCGCGCCTACTGCCGCGCGTCGTTGGCTGACTACAAGGCGCCCGACCGGGTGGAGCTACTAGCTGAGCTCCCCACCACCGCATTGGGGAAGATCGACACCCGAGCCCTGTCGGCCCTTGCAGTTGCACGCCACCAGCCCGAAGGAGCCAGCGCATGACGACAGAGACGTCACCGACCGGGACGACCGAGACCACCGACAAGCGCCAACCCCGCTCGCACGGGGTGGTCGCGGCGGCAGATCCGGTCAAGGTCGGGTCGATGCTGTTCACACTCGTCGAGCCTCACCGGGGTCACGAGGTCGCGTACAACCGCTGGTACGAGCGGGATCACTTCTATTCCGGATGCATGATCGGGCCGTGGCAGTTCGCCGGCAGGAGATTCGTCGCGACGGCCGAGCTGAAGAAGTTGCGGGATCCCGATCCCTCTGTCGTAACCGGCACCCCGGAAAGAGGATCGTACGTAGGGGTCTACTGGGTGCTCGACGGCCATCACGACGACTGGAACCTGTGGGCGGTCGACCAGGTCCGCGCGCTGCACAAGCAAGGTCGCATGTTCGACGAGCGCGATCATGTCCACACACTGCTGTACAAGTACCGCCTCGAGGTCGGTCGTGAATCTGATCCGGTTCCTGCCGAGCTGGCCCTCGATCACCCTTACAAGGGCATGGTCGCCATGTGGGTGGATGCGCCCGCAGATTCTCCCGAGCAGACCGCACGGGCCGAGCTCGAAAAGAGGCTTACCGAGGAGCACCTGCCATCCGTGCTCCCAGGCTCGCCCGCCGGACTCGTCATCGGATGGGAACCGCTGCCACTTCAGGTTGACGTTCCGGGCGTGGCGCGAACCGAATCACTCGATCGGCGGCTGCTTCTCATGTGGTTCCTCGACGAGTTGCCGGCGGAGTCGTCGCTGGCCGCGACCGTGGGAAAGGCGCGGGAGCAGATCGAGAAGGCCGGCCACGGCACCGTGCTTGCAGTAATCCCGTTCATTCCCACGATTCCCGGCACCGACACCTACACGGACCAGCTCTGGCCAGAGTGACCGAGCGAACGCAATGACCGATTTCGTAGACGAGATCGCCGAACGCGCAGCCAAACGAGACTGGGTCATCGCCCCGACCTTGTGGGAGCTGATCGAAAGACGCGCCACTTCGACACCCGATGCGCTCATGTCGGTAGATGAGAACGGGCGATCCATCACCTTCGTCTCCTACCGCAACCAATGCCTGAGTGTTGCCGCGGCCTTGCACTCGCGCTACGAGGTCGGCGAATCGACCCCGGTTAGCTGGTCCCTTCCCACGTGGATCGAGTCGCTCGTTCTCGTCGGCGCACTGTCGCGGCTTTCCGCGCGCCAGAATCCGATCATCCCGATCTACCGCGAGCGCGAAGTCGGCTTCGCCACCGCTCAGACTCGAGCAAAGCTCATCGTCGTTCCTTCGGTGTGGAGGGGATTCGACTACGCCGCGATGGCCGGTGCGATCGCCGCAAACCGACCCGGCACGAGCGTCCTTGAATGCGACCACGAGCTGCCCGAATCCGGCCCGGAAGGCCTTACGGCCCTTCCTGCACCGCCAACTATCCCGGAGAAGGCCGCCGACGCCGAGGTGCGTTGGGTCTTCTACACCTCGGGAACGACCGCCGACCCGAAGGGTGCGCAGCACACCGACCTGACCGTGCTCGCCTCGGCGTTGGCAATGAGCGAATGCCTCGACGTTGTCCCCGAAGACGTTTCCGGGCTCGTCTTCCCCTTCACGCACATTGGCGGCATCGGCTGGCTGATGGCGGCGCTCATCTCGGGATGCCGCGTGGTCATCACGGAGGGTTTCGACGCAGCTGCCACGCCGGCGCTCCTCGCGAGAAACGACGTGACGCTCGCGGGGTCGGGCACGCCTTTCCACATGGCTTACCTGGCGACCCAGCGAGCATCCACCGGCGGTCGGATCTTTCCGCGCGTGCGCGCCTTCCCCGGAGGCGGTGCACCGAAGCCGCCTCAACTCCACCACGACCTGAAAGCAGAGGTCGGTGGCGTGGGCATCGTGTCGGGCTACGGGTTGACGGAGGCCCCGATCGTCTGCATGGCGACGTGCAGCGATCCCGACGACAAGCTCGCGGATACAGAGGGCCGGGCGACCCCCGGGGTCACGTTCAAGGTCGTGGCGCTCGACGGAAAGACGGTTGGCCCGGGGAACGAGGGAGAGTTGCGGGTGAATGGTCCGCAGGTCATCCGCGGATATCTCGACTCGGCGTTGGATGCTGACGCGTTCGACGAAGAGGGATTCTTCCGTACGGGCGACCTGGGCGTGATCGACGAGGACGGGTACGTGGTGGTTACGGGGCGGCTGAAAGACGTGATCATCCGCCACGGCGAGAACATCTCGGCCAAGGAGGTCGAGGACCTGCTCTACCAGCACCCAGCGGTTGCAGACGTCGCAGTGATCGGCCTTCCCGATCCCCGCACAGGCGAGCGCGCTTGCGCCGTCATATCTCTTCGTCCCGAGATGCCCCCGTTGGACCTTGCGGAACTCAGAGTATTTCTCGAGGGAAAGGGCTTGCGGACACAGGCCGTTCCGGAGCAGGTCGAGATCGTGGAGACAGTGCCGAGAAATCCCGCAGGAAAGATCTTGAAGCACAAGTTGCGCGAACAGCTCGTCAACAGGCCTCAGGCCGAAGGGAGAGAGACGTGAACGCGGAGCGCATCACGGCGCCACCGTCGAGAAGGTTCGAGGGAAAGGTCGCTCTCGTAACCGGCGCGGCGTCGGGGATCGGCAGGGCGACCGCGATCCGGCTCGCCACGGAGGGAGCGGCAGTCGCCTGTCTCGACATAACGGAGAAAGGGCTGAACGAGACGCTCGAGGCGCTCCGGGCCCTCGGAGCGACTGTTCTCGGAGCGCAATGCGACGTCTCCGACGAGACCTCGGTGGCCGACGCCGTGAAGCTGGCCGCGTCGTTGGGACGCTTCGAGGTGGTCGCCAATGTGGCAGGGATCGGCGGCTTTCACCACGCACATGAAGTGCCGTTCGCCACCTGGCAAAAGATGATCGGGGTGAACCTCACAGGGACGTTCCTCGTCACTCGCGCGACCCTGCCGGCACTCCTCGACGGTGGCGGAGCGATAGTCAACGTTCGCGTCGACCGCCGGACTGATCGGATCGGCGTATTCGGCCGCGTACTGCGCGTCCAAGGGCGGTGTCGTCATGCTGACGAAGGCACTCGCGATCGAGTACGCAGACAAAGGAGTGCGCGTGAACGCGGTCGCGCCCGGAGGCGTCCAGACGCCGCTCCTAGGCGAGTTCGCGTCGTCACTGCCAGACGGTGCCGACGCCAAACATCTGTACAAGATCATCAGCCGTATGGGCTACTGCGAACCAGAGGACATCGCGGCGGCCATCGCGTTCCTGGCATCGGACGAGTCGTACTACACGACAGGGGCCATCCTGTCGATCGACGGAGGTATCACCGCATGAGCGACCAACAGACCGCGCCGATGGGCCACGGGGTCAACCAGCGCGCCCAGATCAAGATGACACCCGATGAGGTGGACGCGTTCATCCACGAGCGCAGGCCGATGTCGATGTGCAGCATCAATCACGACGGGTCGATTCACGCCGTCGCGATGTGGTACGGGTTCCTCGACGGCCTGGTCGGTGTCGAGACGAAGACGAAGTCCCAGAAGGTGCAGAACCTGCGACGCAACCCGCGGCTCACGTGCCTGTTCGAGGACGGCGACGTCTACGAGGAGCTGCGCGGGGTCGAGCTCGTCGGCACCGGCGAGATCGTCGACGACCCCGAGCGAATGTTCGAGCTCGGGGTGAGTGTCTTCGAGCGCTACTACGGCGGCTACAACGAAGAGCTACGACCCTTCGTCGAGACGATGCTCAACAAGCGGGTCGTCGTCGTCCTGCACGTGGAGAGGGTCGTCTCGTGGGACCACAGAAAGCTCGGGTTGCCCCCGACGACCTGAGCCGAGTTCAGCGCTAGGAAAGCCGCTCCACGATCATCGCCATTCCCTGGCCTCCCCCGACGCACATCGTCTCGAGGCCTATCGTCTTGTCCTCGTCCTCGAGCGCGTTGAGCAACGTGGTCATGATGCGCGCACCTGTCATGCCGAAAGGGTGACCGAGGGCGATCGCGCCGCCCTTCACGTTCAACTTCTCGATCGGGATGCCGAGATGCCTGGCAGACGGGATCACCTGGGCCGCGAACGCCTCGTTGATCTCCACGAGGTCCACGTCGTCGATCGTCATCCCGGCTCGCTCGAGCGCCTGGCGGCTCGCCCCGATCGGTCCGAGCCCCATGATCTCCGGACTGAGTGCAGACACGCCGCTCGAGATGATGCGGGCAATCGGCCTGATGCCGAGCTCGTCCCGCGGGTGCTCGACATGACCACCACTGCGGCGGCTCCGTCGTTCAAAGGACACGCGTTCCCTGCAGTTACGGTGCCGCCTTCTCTGAAGACCGGCTTCAAAGCGGCGAGACCCTCGACGGTCGTTCCGGGCCGAGGGCCGTCATCCCTCGTCACGATCTTGCCTTCCGGAGTCTCCACGGGCACGATCTCGCGCTCGAAGAAGCCGTTCTCTTGAGACGCGACGGCGAGCTGCTGCGACCTGCAGGCGAATTCGTCCATGTCCTCGCGGCTCACCTTCTCGGCTTCAGCGACGTTCTCCGCCGTCTGGCCCATCGCGATGTAGACGTCGGGCATACCTGCGGTCGGCTCCCAAGGTGCTCCCACCTTGACGGACCGGTCGGCGGTGCGGACCTCTGCGTCCTTGAAGGCGACGTTGTGAGAGCCCACGTCCGACGCTCCCTGGCCGAACCGGCTGACCGTCTCCACGCCGGCGGAGATGAACGCACGGCCTTCTCCCGCCTTGATCGCGTGGGCCGCCATGCGAATGGTCTGTAGCGACGACGAGCAGTAGCGGTTGACGGTTACGCCGGGGACATCGAGCCCGGCGAGGAGGGCGGCGACCCGCGCAACGTTGTAGCCCGCCTCCCCGGCCGGTTGGCCACACCCGACGATCACGTCTTCGACCTCGCTCGCGGGCAGCTGCGGCACCTTCTCCAACACGGCGGCAAGCACCAGTGCCGTCAGGTCGTCCGGGCGGCAGTCGACCAGCGAGCCCTTCATCGCACGGCCGATCGGGGTTCGTACTGCGGCGACGATGACGGCGTCTGGCATGGGTGGCTCCTAGAAGAAGGGGAACGTCGGTGGTTCCCGCGGGCCTGTGGGGGAGCCACACATTGTCACAGTCCGGCAGCGGAGCGAGGCGCTGGTTCGATCTCGCGTCGCATGGTCCGGTGCGGGCCGATGCCGGCAACGTGCTCCTGACCGCCGAAGGCGACGAACCCGGCTCGCTCGTAGAAGGCCAAGGCCCCGAGGCGGGCCGTGCACCAGACGAGCCCACCGCCCTCCGAGCTCACGTGTTGAAGCAGGCTCGCCAGGACCCGGCCTCCGAATCCAGAACCCCTCAGATCTCCGCGTGTGGCCATTCCCCTCACCCGCCAGGCCCCCGTGTCGCCTTCGTGCCACTCGGGCTTCTCGGGTAGGACCGAGCCGACGGCAAACACCGTGGCGTCGTCGAGCGTCGTCGCCTCGAGGGCGGCAAAGTGCGCGCTGCGAGGATCGTCGTCCTGCCGATAGTGAGCATCGGCCCACCGCCGGCCCGTCCTGAGCACTGCGTGTCTGAGAGGGAGCACGACATCCGCCGTGACGCGGCAGAAGCGGACGATCACTTCTTGGTGGACTTCACCGCCGCGGCCGTCTTGCTCGCAGTTGCCTCCATGCGGTGCTGGAGGGTCGACAACAGGACGCTCCACGTACGCGAGGGTATTGGCTTGTTGGTCGAGTCGTAACCCTCGAGCAATTCCTCGAGACGCCCCGAACCCATGAGCACGAACCGGTTGCGGAAGTTGAAGACGTCTCCCGAAACCACGAGTTGAGCGGTCACGTCGAACTCGAGAGTTTCCACACCCGGAACCTGAGCGACCCGCGACGCTTTCGAGGTGAGCGAGTCGACCGTACCGCCCTCCTGGCCGTAGGACGCTCGGAGCTCCGAGACGAGGAAGCTCGCGAAGCACGAAGGGAAAGAGGGGCTCGCTATGACGGCGAAGTCGCTCCGTTGGTCCGACGGGGTGGCGACCTCGGACGCTATCGAGAAGAGCTGAGGAGTCACGCTCAATTGAGAAGGGTTCGAGTTCGACGGGTTGTAGGAGTTGGAGTTCCATGTGGGCGGCCCGCCGGAGTAGTAGTTGCCGGTGAAGAGTTGCATGTGGTCCAACGGAAGGTTCGAACACTGCTGCAGGACGGAGAACGATGGCTCGATGATCGACGACGCGGCGGGCAGGAACGGGTCGTTGGTTGTCGACTGGGCGAATGCCTGAGGTTGTCCGGCGATCTCGGGACCCGCATCACCGTTGGACTGCCAGTTGTGAAGGTCTGAGTTCCTTATGAGGACGGAGGCGGTCGCCGCGTTCGGAGTCATGGATGCCGGCGGCCCTGAAAGCTCGTGTGCCGGGACGGGCGAGGTCGTCGCGGTGACCGGGCGCTTGTGACGCGCAGCGGTCGTGGTCGTGTTTGCAGCAGTCTTCGAAGGAGAGCCGCTGCCGAGCGTGATGATGGCGACAACCGCCACGACCGCGACGACGCCTGTTGCCGCGAGACCGACGACGAGGCCCTTCTTGCGCTTCTGGCGAGCCGCCTTGGTGGCAGGGTGAGCAGCGATCAGGACGGGTTGGTATCCGCCACTCACTGCGCTCGGGGTTTGGGGCGTTCCAGCCGCGGATACCGCCCCCTGCGCCGGTGGGGTCGGAATGGCAGGCGGTCGCGTTTGTGTCCCCGACGAGCCGCCGTTCGGGGACGGAGAAGGAGCAAGGTGCACGAGCTCGACCACAAGTGCCGGGGGAAGCTGGTCTGCAGGCACGAGGAAGCTGAGCGTCCGGTCTGCCAGGACGACGTCGAGCTCCGTGGCCGCCCTGCCGTCTGGGAACGCCAGCGTGAACCCGGGTGAGAATTGCTGCACGGCGGTCCAAGGGAGGGTGCTCGCCTGAGCCCCTTCACCCCCGGCCACCGTGATGCCGCTCGTGCCTACTGACAGCTCCAGGTCGTGAGCCCAGGTCTGAGACCTGCTCGAGCCGGTTACAGCCGCCCCGAGCGAGACACCGTGAAAGTGCGCCTCCATGTCACGCCCCGGCCCTCAAGCCGCAAGCGATCGGAGCAGGAGGTTCCAAGCGACATACCACTGGCCGTCGACCTCGACGCAGGGTATGGCCGGCAGGTTGTTGCAGGCCAGGCTTCCGTTGCATGCCTGCAGTACGACGCTCGCAGCGGTGCCCGAGATGATCTGCGACGCGACCTTCGTGGCGTGGGTCCCGGCCAGTGCGCCGCCGGGGATGCCGGAGTACGTCCTCATGGTCGTAAGCGCAGCGGCCCGGTCGACCGGGTCGACGTCGGCGTCTGCGGCCGTGTAGTTGCCGGACCCGATCTGGAAGACGAAATCGGTCGCGATCGTGGACGGGGAGCGGTGTGCAGACGGGTGCGTGAGCACATAGCCGACGCCGCTGGCGACGGCGACGAGCACCACGATGAGCAGGCCGTCGAGCCAAAGGGGCAGGTGACGCCTCATCTTCCGCTGGGCGCCCATCTTGGACTGGATGCGCGTGGGCTTTCGGTACGCGAACTGGTTGTCGTCGTAAGCGCTGATTGCCATGGGCCTCGCCCGTGAGGTTGACCACGCCGAGTGGCGAGGCGACCGCAACCTTTCGGTCTCGGGTATTGGTCGGCGGATTCCACCGGACCCTTGAGGGCTGGGCAGGCAGGGGGCCCGAAAATGTAACGTGTTCCAAACGAGAGCTCGGGATCGAGGCCAGGACTGCGATGGAGATCGGCTTAACCGAAGAGCAAGAGGAGCTCCGAACGGAGCTCCGGGAGTACTACGCAAACCTGCTCACCCCGGACGTCGAGGCCGAGCTGGCGTTGGCCGGGGGGGTAGGGCCGACCGTCCGTCGGGTTGTGAAGCAGATGGCCGCCGACGGATGGCTCGGGATCGGATGGCCGACCGAATACGGAGGACAGGGCCGGTCGGCGGTCGAGCAGTTCATCTTCTTCGACGAGTCGATGCGCTCCGGAGCTCCGGTGCCGATGCTCACGATCAACACAGTCGGGCCAACGATCATGGCGTTCGGCTCGCAGGAGCAGAAGGAGTTCTTCCTGCCGAGGATCCTCGCCGGCGAACTTCACTTCTGCATCGGCTACACCGAGCCGAACGCCGGGACCGACCTTGCCGCTCTCGAGACCAAAGGAGTGGTTGACGGCGACGAGCTGATCATCAACGGGCAGAAGGTCTTCACGAGCCTTGCCGGCGACGCCGATTACTGCTGGCTGGCCATTCGAACCAACCCCGACGCGTCGAAGCACAAGGGGATATCGATCGTGATCGTCCCGATGAACACACCTGGAGTGAGAGTGGTCCCGATGCAGCTGATCGGCGATCACAACATCAACACCACCTACTGGGAAGACGTCCGGGTTCCGCTTTCCAACGTCGTCGGCGGGCTCAACAACGGATGGTCGCTCATAACGAACCAGCTCAACCACGAGCGCGTCACGTTGTGCTCCCCAGGGATCATTGAACGCGCGCTGGGCGACGTGCTCGAGTGGGCGAAGGTGACGTTGCTCGCAGACGGCCGGCGCGTGGTGGACCAGGAATGGGCGAGGATCAACTTGGCGAAGGTCCACGCCAAGCTCGAGTTCCTGCGACTGATCAACTGGAAGGTCGCATGGACCGCCACCCAAGGCCACCTCGACGTTGCGGACGCTTCTTCGATCAAGGTGTTCGGAACCGAGTTCTACCTGGAGGCGCTTCGTCTGCTGTCCGAGGTGATCGGGCCTACTGCGACGTTGAGGCGTGACTCTCCGGGAGCGGTGATCAAGGGACGGCTCGAGTCGTACTCGCGTGGCCTGATAATCCTCACGTTCGGCGGGGGAACCAACGAGGTGCAGCGCGATCTCATCGCCATCTTCGGTCTCGGCATGCCGAGATCCCTTCGCTGAATCGAGAGGAACGAAGGAATGGACTTCTCGCTCAACGAGGATCAGGAAGCAGCTCGCGAGCTCGCTGCCACGATCTTCAAGGACCTTTCTACCCACGAGCGTCTGCGCGAGGTCGAAGCGACCGACAGCCGTTTCGACGACAAGCTCTGGGCGCAACTCGCCGGCGCCGGGTTGCTCGGGCTGTCGATACCTCAGGCTCAAGGTGGCGAGGGTCTGGGCTTCTTGGAGTCGTGTTTGCTCGCCGAGGAAGCGGGTCGGTCAGCGGCGGCCCTGCCTGTCGTAGCCGCTCTGGTGCTCGGCGCGGCCCCGATCGCAGCTTTCGGCACAGAGGCGCTTCGCGACAGGTGGCTCCCGGGCGTCGCTTCTGGTTCGACGATCCTTTCGGCCGCGCTCGAAGAACCGGGCGGAGATCCCTTTTCGCCTGTCACCGTCGCGACCGCGGACGGCGACGGCTGGCGCATCGACGGGACGAAGACGTGCGTGCTTTCCGGGATGCTCGCAGATGCTCTGGTGGTCCCGGCCCGACTCGACGGTGGGGCCGAGCTTTTCGTGGTTCCGTGCGACGCGAGCGGCGTGTCGAGAACCAGGCAGGTCCCCACGAGCGGCCAGCCCGAGGCACACTTGGAGCTCGACGGGGTGCAGGTAGGTCCCGACGACCTGCTCCGGCCGACTGGTGGCGAGAACCTGAGGTGGCTTGTAGAGAGGGCCGAGGCGGCGCTCTGCGTTCAGATGGCCGGCGCATGCAAGGCCGCGGTTGAGATGACCGCCAGGTACACGAGTGAACGTCGCCAGTTCGGCAAGCCGATCGCGGAGTTTCAGGCCGTAGGTCAACGCGCGGCCGACGCTTACGTGGACGCAGAGGCCGTCCGGCTGACCGCCTGGCAGGCCGCTTGGCGCCTCGACGAAGGATTGCCGGCTTCGGCTGAGGTCGCAGTCGCGAAGTTCTGGGCCGACGATGGCGCGCAGCGGGTCGTTCACGGATGCCAGCACCTCCACGGAGGTGTCGGGGTCGATCGCGACTATCCGGTGCACCGTTACTTCTTGATGATCAAGCACCTCGCACTGACACTCGGTGGTACGTCGCAGAGCCTGTTGCGGCTCGGCGACATCCTGGCTTATGGGGACGGTGCAGGATCCGGATCTGCACCGCACGAGGAGCGCGCGCCCGCCTAACGTCGGGGTATGCCCCTACACAAGCACGAACCGCAAGACCATCACGACGCGGTCGTCGCCGTTCGTCCCCAGTTCCTCGATCCCGGCGAGGAGATCCCCCGGTTCCGGCTGCCTCGCACCGGGCTCGCGTCCGAGAGCGCGTACCAGGTCGTCCACGACGAGCTTCTGCTGGACGGGGTCGCGCGGCTCAACCTTGCGACGTTCGTCACGACGTGGATGGAGCCCGCTGCCGAGCTCCTCATGTCGGAGTGCGCTTCGAAGAACATGATCGACAAGGACGAATACCCGCAGACAGCCGAGATAGAGAAGCGTTGCTGCGCAATGATCGCCCATTTGTGGCACGTCGTCGACAGCGAGCATCCAACCGGTTGCTCAACTACGGGCTCGAGCGAAGCGTGCATGCTCGGCGGGCTCGCACTTAAATGGCGCTGGCGGCAGCGTCGCGAGGCCGGCGGCTTGCCGGCGGACAAGCCGAACCTCGTCACCGGGTCGAACGTCCAGGTTTGCTGGGAGAAGTTCTGCCGATACTGGGACGTCGAGCATCGCCAGGTTCCGGTCGGACCCGAGCTCACTCATCTGACCGCCGAAGGGGCTGTCGCGCACTGCGACGAGAACACGATCGGTGTCGTCGCGATTCTCGGATCGACCTACGACGGCGCCTACGAGCCCGTAGCCGAGATCGCGCGCGCTCTCGATGCTCTCGCTGCGGCCGACGGTCCCGACATTCCCATCCACGTCGACGCCGCGTCCGGGGGGTTCGTGGCTCCCTTCTGCGACGAGGATCTGGAGTGGGACTTTCGTGTGGCGCGGGTGCAGTCGATCAACGCTTCCGGGCACAAATACGGTCTTGTGTACCCCGGCGTGGGTTGGATCATATGGAGGGACCACGAAGCGCTCCCGAAGGATCTCGTGTTCGACGTCGAGTACCTGGGAGGGCACATGCCGACCTTCGCCCTCAACTTCTCGCGACCGGGAGCTCAGGTGGTCGCGCAGTACTACATGTTCCTGCGCCTCGGCCGCGAAGGCTACCGGCGTGTTCAAGACGCATGTTGCGAGACTGCCGCCTGGATAGCAGAGCAGGTTGACTCGATGGAGCAATTCGATCTGGTCTCGCGGGGGAACGGGATCCCGGTCGTCGCGTTCAAGATGGTTGGAGATCGCGGGTACACGGTCTACGACGTGTCCGAGACGTTGCGCGCAAGAGGTTGGCTCGTCCCTGCATACCCGATGCCGCCCGATCTGCAGGACACTTCGGTTCTGCGAGTGGTCGTCCGAAATGGGCTCAGCCGCGACCTGGCGGGGATCCTCGTCGACGATCTGAAATCGGCCGTGGAGCGGCTAGAGAGGAGAGGCGGCATTCGCGGCGGCGAGCCGGACGAGGCCCAGACGGGGTTTCACCACTAGATGCCGGTCCTCCGAGCGGGCAAAGGCACGCGTGTCGTGTTCGTGTGACCCTCTTCCCGAAGACGGGGATACGATCGATCGGAGAGGGCTTTGATCCCTTGATCTGAGCGGGGCTCATTCACTCACAAGGGGGACTTCATGCGTCGTTCTTCGTCGAGAAGCGTAAGCGTCCTGCTTGGTGTCGGGTTGGTTGTCGGAGGCCTGGCGCTCTGCGTTCCCGCTGGAGCTGACACAGCGTCGTCGACGAAAACGGGACCCACGTGGAAGATCCTTCGAACTCCGAATCCGACTGGGTCGGTCGGCAGCAGCCTTTCAGCGGTGTCGTGCAGCAACAAAGGGGACTGCATGGCCGTAGGTACCTATTACACCTCGTCTAATCCTCCACCCGGCAGCCAGGAAACTCTTGCCGAGCAATACAAAGGGACCAGGTGGTCGATTGTCACGACTCCACCGATCACGGGCGTGAACAACGCCCTGTTGAGCGGAGTCTCGTGCCCAGAACCCAATGCATGTATGGCAGTGGGATACGTGGTCACCTCGAAGAACGCTCACGTGGGCGCTCTGGTCGAGTCCTGGAACGGGAAGTCGTGGACCATTGTCCCGACTCCGCTGCCCACGGGCGCAACCTGGACGATCTTCGCCGGCGTGTCGTGTGTCAACCCTCAGTCGTGTGTCGCTGTGGGCGGCTACATCAAGCGGAACAACGAGCTGCCGTTAGCGGAGTCCTGGAACGGGTCGGCGTGGTCGATCCTGAACGCCCCGAACCCGCATGCCGAGAATGGGAGCGCATTCACGGCCGTGGAATGCGTCAAGACGAACAAGTGCGAGGTGACCGGCGACTATGCCTACGCGGATGTCGCCCAGTCCGTCTTCGCCTACGGCTACCGCGGCACGACATGGACCGCCCAGAAGCAGAAGAACCCATCCGGCCAGCAGATCAACTCCGACAACGGCCTGTCGTGTAACGCCGTAGACACGTGCATGTCGGTTGGGAGCTGGACCAACATCGGACCGCTCGCGCTTGCTCAGTCCTGGAACGGAACCTCGTGGAGCCGTCGAGCGCTTCCCGCTCCGAGCGGCTCTAAGACGGACGAACTGATCGGCGTCTCGTGTATTTCGGAGAACGTTTGCACAGCTGTAGGTGACTGGGCGAACAACCTGAACAACTATCCGAGCTCAACACTGGCCGAGGAGTGGAACGGTACCTCCTGGGACTTGACGACCACCCCTGATCCGCCGGGAAGTAGTAGTTCCCTGTCGAACGTTTCGTGCATCGCAGCCGCTGACTGCGTTGCGGTTGGCTCCTCTTACGACACCTCCGCCAAGGTCGGAACCACGCTCGCCGAGGTGTACTCCCAGTGACCTGAAACGGCACGCATCCGCCGGCGACGGACGTCGGATCAGATTCTGTAGACGTACGCCTTGCCCGCATCGACTGAACCGACGATCGCAGTCTCGTCCGAGGCGGACGTCGTGCCCGCGAAGGTTCCCGATATCGCAAGAGAAACATCGGGAGCCGTCGACCAACCTGACGTTCCTTTCAGATAGAGGTACACGGCCCCCGCATCGGCGCTCGCACCCGGAGCGCCGATCAGCGCCGCCCCCGCCGATAGAGCGACCGTATAGCCAAAGAAGTTAGAACCGCTTACCGGATCCTCGATCGTCACCCTCGGCGTCTTCGTCCATCCATTGGCACCGCTTTCGTAAATGTAGGCCTCGCCACCCGACTGAGAGTTCTTCCCGCGTGCACCGACCAACAGCGTCTTTTCGGATAACGAGAGTGAATCCCCGAAGTAGTCGTCGGGGCTAGACGCCGGATCGTCAAGCTCGACTTGCGGCGCGGAAGGCCATCCCCCAGAACCTTTCGAGTAGATGTACGCCGATCCCCGGTACGAGTTGTTTCCAGGTGCCCCAACTATGGCGAAATTCGGGGACAGAGAGAGCGAATCCCCGAATGCATCATTGGACGTAGGAGCGGGGTCCTCGAACGTCGCAACCGGCTTTTCCGACCAACTCGACGCGTTCCTGCCGAAGACGAAGGTGGCGCCAATGGGTCCCAGGCTCGATATCAGCGCCGTGCTGAACGACATCGCGATGCGCGATCCGAATTCGTCACCTCCCAAACCCGCCGGAGCCCTGAGCGTCTCGAGGACACCCGCCTTCCAAACATTCGGGCCCTTCTGGTACACATAAACGGCTCCAGCTCCCGAGTTCGCATAGGGATCTCCTACAAACGCCCAATCACCTGACACGCCTACCGAGAGCCCGAATACCCGTCTCCCGTCGATTTTCGAGAGTCGCCGTCGGCTTGGTCGGCCATCCCGCCGGCGTCCTCACGTAGAGGTAGGCAGCTCCAGCCCGACGTCCCGTCGGAGTACCGACGATCGCTGTGCTTCCTGAGATGTCGACTGCACCGCCAAAGCTGCTTCCGTTCAGGGCTTGCGGATCATCGAGGGTTGCTAACAGTTTGCCAACGGTTCCGTAAGACGTTGTCGACGCACTGAATCCCCACGCATTCGACGCAGGCAAGACGATCACCAGACCGATGAGCATCCTGCCTGCGAAGCCGCGAACAGACACAGCTCGCCCCCTTCGGTGATCCCACTCCCACAGAACGGGAGCGAGTATTCGATTGCTTTGCGATTCTAAAGTCGTTGTTGTAGCAGGGCGCCAAGTGATCCAGCTGCGCCACCAGCCACCCAATCCGCCGGTTCCAACGCCCACGTACGCCGACGGGGATGAACAGGAGACGGTTCACACCATTCATGCCCGCCGGGGCTTGCTTCAGCCGGCCGCGACAACCATCTGGTTACGTCGGGCCGACCGCGCCATGCCGGGCACCAGCCCTGCAAGCGCGCCGGTCAGTCCGACCATCAAGACCGTGAAGGTGATCAGCAGGAGTGGCTTGCTCCCTGCGGCAAATCCGACTCCCTCGCCCAACGCACCGACGGCGATGGCGACGGAGGTCCACCGGGCGGCACCCGCCTTCACGGCCGCGAACCCGAGCAAGGCCAGGCCGACGTCTCCGACGATCGACAGAGGTTCCAGGGCCGTGATCGCTCCCGAATGGACTCGGGTGATGAGGGCGGTCGCGGCCACGTGGTTGAGCCCGGTGGCGATGGCCGGCGTAGCAGCGGACACGCCATCCTCGAACAGCACGACGAGGAGGCCGCCAACGCCCAGGATGCCGCCGGTCAGCGCCAGCCTCGGGGATTGTTCCTTGACGGCCAGAGCGAGCCAGGCGGTGCCGGCGATGAGCAAGGAGACGGCCAGGGTCAGTGTGGTGAAGCCGAGGACCATCGACGAATGGTGGACGGTGAAGGCTGTGACCTGTTTGGCGACATCATCGGACATTGTCGGGGTTATGGCGATGCCAGTGATGGCGACGAGGGGGGCGACCACTAGGGCAGTCGCGCCGGCGGTAGTCAGCTTGCTCACGAGTTACTCCTTTTGAGTTGAGTGGGCGTTGGAACGTCATGCCAGGCGGGCGGGTGCGGACGCAGCGCGGATCGGTGGCCCGAGCACGCTTCCCCATGCCGCACAAAGCTTCGCCAGCTCGGCGAGGTCGGGAGGCCCGTTGACGGACGCCAAATAGGCGTTCTGGACAGCGAACATCTCCTCGATGCCTCCGGGCAACGTCACGCCGAACATGCGCGCCGTGGTCGAACCGGCGTTGGCGAACGTGTGCGGGACGCCCCGTGGCATCCACGCGAACGACCCGGCCCCGAGCGTGTGCAACTCGTCGCCGATCTGCACCAGGACAGATCCGTCGATCACGTAGAGGCACTCGTCCTCGTGGCTGTGGGCGTGCAGCGGGGGGCCCGATGCCCAAGGAGCAAGGACCCCCTCCATAGCCGTCATGGCACCCGCCGTGTCAGCGGCGTCGGCCTTGATCGTCGGGAACATGCCCGGGTGGCTCCGCTCCTCTCCAGCCCGAAGTACATACGGCGCGGCGATTGTGTCCATGAATCCTCCTTAGAGTCGAACCTAGTTAAGTAGAGTTAAACTCTACTTAGGAGTGCGCTACTGTCAAGAGGGTGACCTCACCTTGGAGAAAGCAGCAGGCAGCTGCTACCCGGCGGCAGATCGCCTTGGCGGCGCGGCGACGGTTCTCGGCCGAGGGTTACTCCGCCACCACGATCGAAGCGATCGCCGCCGAGGCGGGCGTTTCCCCCGCCACCGTCTACAAGGTCTTCGGCACCAAGCGGGCCATGGCGGGGGAGCTATTGACCCTGGTCGACGATGAGGCGGGCATTGAAGGCTTCAGGGGTCGCCTCGCAACCGGCACGGATCCCTGGGAGTTGCTAGCCACGTGCGTCCAGCTCGGTCGGAGCCTCTTCGAGCACAGTGGCGACATCATCGCCGCTGTCCGTGGAGCAGCCGAGGCGGAGCGCGAGTTTGCCGAGGTCTACGCCGAGGGCCGACGCCGCCACTGGGCCGGCTGCACATCACTGGCGCAACGTCTCCACACCATGGGGGCTCTGCGCGACGGCGTCGACGCCACGTGGGCGGCCGGAGTAATCAGCCTGTCCTCCGACAACGACACCTTCGACAAGCTCACCAACCTGTTCGGCTGGACACTCGATGAATGCGAGGAGCGTCTGACAGCCCAGGCACGCGAGCTGCTGATCGGACCGCGTCCGGGCCGAACGACAAAGGGCCGCCGGAAATAGCGCTAACGGTATGGCTCCGGTTGTTATAAAAGGCAGCTCGCCCGGGAAGATTCAGGCCGCTTCGGTGTCGGTGTGGCTCATCCAGGTCGTGTACATCTCCGCGTAGCGGCCGCCCAGCTCGACCAGCTGGTCGTGCGAGCCGCTCTCCACGATGCGCCCGTCGTCGACGACGACGATCCGATCAGCCTTCATGGCCGTCGTCAGGCGGTGGGCTATCAGGATCGCGGTGCGCGCCTCGAGCAAAACGTCGAGAGCCGCTTCGATCTTCGTCTCTGATGCCAGGTCGAGGTTCGACGTCGCCTCGTCCAGTACCAGGACCCGCGGGTGGGCGAGGAAAGCCCTCGCAAGCGCGATGAGTTGCCGTTCGCCGGACGAAAGCGATTGGCCGCGCTCGTGTACCACCGTGTCGAGGCCGTCGGGCATTCGCTCAACGACCTCCGACAACCCCACCTCCCTTATCGCTTCCCATACCTCTTCGTCAGTCGCGTCCGGGCAAGCGAAGGCGATGTTGTAGCGGAGGCTCCCGGCGAACAGGAAGGGCTCTTGTGGGACCACACCGAGTTGCCGGCGAAGCGAGTCCACCGTCACCTTGGTGATGTCGTGACCGTCTATGAGCACGCGACCTTCGGTCGGGTCGTAGAAGCGGGTCACCAATTTCGCCATCGTCAACTTGCCCGCCCCCGTCTGCCCGACGAACGCGACGGTCTCACCCTTTGCTATCCGCATGTTCACGTCCATGATGACCGGCGTCAACGGGTCGTAGCCGAAGGTCACGTGATCGAAGACGATTTCGCCTTCGATCGGAGGGAGCTCCGTTGCGTTCGGGTCCTCGGGAACGCTCGGATCGACGTCGAACAAGGTCTGGAGCTTCTGGATAGATGACTGCCCCTGCTGGAACGTGTTGTATTGCTGGACGAGAAGTTCGATCGGCGCGAAGAAGCGGTTCAGGTACAAGAAGAACGCGACCAGAGCACCCGGAGAGAGTGTTCCGTGGATCACCATGTCGCCACCGATTCCGAGCAGAGCGGCCTGACCAAGATATCCGAGAAGCTGTGTTCCCGGACCGTAGATCGCGGTTATCTGGGCCGTGTAGTTGTTCGCCGCCCGGTACTTTCCGACCACGTTGCGGTGATGCACGACGTTCTGGCGTTGGCGGTTGCTCGCGGCAACCGTGCGCACGCCGTGCAGGCTTTCCGACAGGTCCGCTAGGACGTTGGCGATACCGTCTCTGACCCTTTCGTACCCGCGCTCGGACGCGATGCTGAACCATACGGTCGAGAGCGTTAGTGCCGGAACTATCAGCAGAAGCGTGATCACGGCGAGCTTCACGTTGAGGGTGAACATGATGATCGTGATCACGATCATGGTCAGGCCCTGGACGGCGAATTGGGCGAGGCCGTCCTGAAGCAACTGCTGAAGGTTCTCGATATCGCTCGTCATGCGCGTCATGACGACTCCGGCCTTCTCTTCGGTGTAGAAGTCGAGACCGAGTCGTTGAAGGTGGGTGAACACCTTTACTCTCAGGTCGTGCATGACCATCGCGGCGATCCGTCCGGTTACCTCGGTCTGCAACCGCTGGGTGATCCCCGAGACCAGGATGGCGCCTATGTAGATCATCGCGACCACGAAGACGAGCCCGAAATTCCTGTGGCCGGGAGTCATGCCGTCGTTGATTCCGATGTCGATCAGCTTCGGTCCCGCCTGGTTGACGACGCTCAGAATGGTGACGAGCCCAAGCGCGATCACGCCGAGCTGCCAGTGCTTGAAGATGAGGCTCCGCAGAGTCAGCTTCGACTTCTCGGAGGCGGCAGGCCTGTAGGTGAAGGCGATGCCGGGGTCGGGGTACTGCGGCTCGTCGGCGAGCAGCTTGTCGACGCCGTCCTGGAGCTCCGACGGGATGCCCGCGAAGGGCAGGCCGCCGCCCGGGTTGGCCGCAGAATTCGGCCCCCCTCCTCCTCCGAAGCCTCCTCCTCCGAATCCGCCGAACCCCATCAGATCTGCCCGTTCGTGGGTGCTTGGGTCGTGGGTGCTTGGGCCGCGGGTGCTTCGTCGAGGACCTCGAGGTCCTCGACCTGTGCAAGGACCTCCACGTAGAGCGGGCAGCTCGCAAGCAGCTCGGTGTGCGTGCCCTCCGCGACGATGGTGCCTTCGTCCATGAGAACGACGCGGTCCGCCAGGCCGATGGTGGACAACCGGTGTGCGATCACGAGAGTCGTGCGACCCTGCATGAGGACGCGAAGCGCCTCGTGGATCTGCTGCTCGACCTGCACGTCGACCGCACTGGTCGCGTCGTCGAGGATCAGGATCGGCGGGTTGGCAAGCAAAGTCCGCGCGATCGCGACGCGCTGGCGCTGGCCGCCCGACATCGTGTAGCCGCGCTCTCCGACAACCGTGTCGTATCCCTCGGGCAGGTGCCGGATGAACTCGTCGGCACCGGCTGCGATGGCCGCTGCCTCGACATCCTCGATGTCGGCGTTGGGGCGCGCGTAGGCGATGTTGTCGCGAATCGAGGACGAGAACAGGAACGGCTCGTCTAAGACGACTCCGATGTGCGAGCGGAGGCTCGAAAGCGTGACCGAACGGACGTCCTTGCCGTCTACTTCGACCGATCCCCTCGTGACGTCGTAGAACCTCGGCACAAGTCGCGACAGGGTTGTCTTGCCGCTGGCCGTGCGACCGACGAGAGCAACCGTCTCGCCGGGTCGCAGGTGAAGCGACAGGTCCTTCAAGACGAGCGGACCTCCCTCTGTGTACGCGAAGTCCACGGAGGAGAACCTGACGTCGCCGACGCACTCGGTGAGGTCCACGGCATCGGGAGCGTCCACGATGTCCGGCTCCTCGTCGAGGATCTCGTAGATACGGCCGGCCGACGCCGCTGCCCGCTGTCCCATCATGATCAGCATGCCGAGCATCTGGAACGGCGCCTGGAGCATGCCCATCCAGAGGCTGAAGGCGAGAATGGCCCCGACCCCGAGGTGGCCGTGTATCACCTCGTAGCCGCCGAACAAGAGAACGAGGGCGAGCCCGAGCTGGGGAAGGTTCTGTACGGCCGGGGTGAATTTGGCCCGGATGTCGGCGTCCTTTATGTACGCCCACTTGAGCCGGTCTGCCGCCTTACCGAGAGCGTTCACCTCGCGCTCTTCGGCGACGAAGGACTTCACGACTCGGACCCCGTTGATGTTCTCGTCAACGATGGTTGCGACGTCTGCGAGACGCGCCTGGATTATCCACGATATGGGGAACATCGCATTTCGCATCTTTGCGGTGACGAAGTAGACGAAGGGCGTCGTCGCCATGGCGATGAATGCGAGCGGGACGTTGATCGAGAGCATGTAACCGAAGGCCACGAGCGCGATCGCACACTGGACCAAAATGGCCGGTGCGAACGTCAGGTACATCTGGACGGACCTGATGTCGGAGTTCGCTCTCGAGATGAGCTGGCCTGACTGGACCCGGTCGTAGAAGGAGAACGACATACGGGTCAGGTGTTTGTAGATGATGTTGCGAAGGTCGAATTCCATCGCATACGCGGTACGCATCAAGAAGAGCCTTGATACGTATCCGGCGAGCCCAGAAGCGATTGCGAACCAGAACACGATCCAGGTGTAGTGGGATATGGAGACTCTGTGATGGCCGACAGAGTTGCTTATGGCCTGGTTCAGCAGGTACGGAATCTGGACCTGAAGGATCAGGCCCGTGAACGAGAGGATCAGCGCGGTCAAAAGGGTGGCCTTGTGCGACAACACGATCGGCATTGCGCGCTTCAGCCACGAGCGGGTCTTGTCGGGATCGATGGTCGCCCGAGGCGGTTCGTAGAGCGAAGGCTCGGTCAAGGGGCCGAGCGCGTCGCTTTCGGCGACGATGTCGGATCCGGTGGCGACAGGTCGATTTGCAGGTGCGGTGGTCGTCACTTGGACGCCATCTTCTGCTCGACCGTCTGCCCCGCTTTCTGTTCGGATTGCTCGCGGTGTTTCTCTGTCCGGTGAGCTTCGAGAGCTGTGCGCCAGCACTCGAGCCCCATGAAGGCGACATCCGATGTGGCTCCGGCTTCGGCTCCCGCCTCGCCGAGGATGGATGCGATCTCCGCCAGTCGACGGTCCACGGACTCGTCGCCTTTCTTCAACACGCGGCGACCTTCCGCGGTTAGGTCGTGGCCGACCCGCCGGCGGTCGCCAGGGTCGTGATGGCGCTCCACCAGACCCCGTGTGACCAGCCCGTCTACGACGGCGGTCACGCTCGGCCTGCTCACCGCCAGCTTGTCTGCGAGTGCGGACGCAGCGACCTTCCCTTCGTCGAGAAACACAAGGATCCGGTACTGGGGAAGCGACAGGTCGGCCTCGACCAGCGCCAGTTCAACTTGTCTAGCCAGTCTGGCGGCGGCGCGACCCGGCCTGGGAGATGATTCGAGACCCATACGGTTAGGATACAGAAGTATCAGGATTGTCCGGGCGGTGGGATCACCAACCGCTCCGACCTGCCGATACAGGCCTCGATGCCTCAAGTTCGCTCAAGCCTTTTTCGCGCCCTTTTGGCTGTATTCGCCGGATTCGCAGCTTTCGCAGTCGTGATCGGCGGCAACGCGCCGGCCGGCGCCTCGACCAATTCGTCGGCGGTTGCTTCCCCGATCGAGGCGAGCTTCTGGTTGGCCACTCCAGCGGGCAAGGTCTACCCGTTCGGCTCCGCTCGGTCCTACGGTTCGGTCAAAGGGGTGCTCAACAAGCCGATCGTCGGCGTGTCCCCGACCCCCGGCGGCGGGGGCTACTGGCTGGTTGCATCCGACGGAGGCATCTTCAGCTTCGGCGACGCGAAGTTCCACGGCTCAACCGGCGCGATGAGGCTCAACAAGCCGATCGTCGGCATGGCTCCGGCTCCCGACGGCAACGGCTACTGGCTCGTTGCTTCCGACGGCGGGGTGTTCAGCTTCGGCGACGCGAAGTTCCATGGCTCGACCGGCGCGATGAGGCTCAACAAGCCGGTCGTCGGGATGAGTCCGACCCCCGACGGCAACGGATACTGGCTCGTTGCATCCGACGGAGGCATCTTCAGCTTCGGCGACGCGAAGTTCCACGGCTCGACCGGCGCGATCAAGCTGAACAAGCCGGTCGTCGGGATGAGTCCTACCCACGACGGTGACGGCTACTGGCTCGTCGCGTCCGACGGAGGCATCTTCAATTACGGCACCGCTAAGTTCAGCGGATCCACGGGAGCTATGCCGACAGGCGATCCGGCGGAGAAGGTCGTGCCTTCTAGTTCGGATGGCGGCTACTGGGTCGTCGACCAGAACGGCACGGCACACCCGTTCGGGACCGCCGAAGGAGCACCTCCTGTCCAGGGTCTTCTGTACTCAGCAGTGACCCGGGGCGACCACGCCGTGTTGTTCGCGTTCGCTCAGCTCGGCAAGCCCTACATCTGGGGCGGAAATGGTCCCGTCGGCTTCGACTGTTCCGGACTTGCGCTCGCTTCTTGGGAGCACGGAGCCGGGATCGCATTCGCACGCGTGGCGAACGAGCAGTACCTGACTGCGGGCACGCCCGTGACTCTGACGAATTTGCAGGCCGGCGACCTTGTCTTCTGGGGGACGAACCAGAGCAACGGGATGAGCGTCTACCACACCGCCATCTACGTGGGAGGGGGCCAGATCGTCGAGGCAACGGGTCCCGACGTGCAGCTTTCCCCGCTCGGGCAGTGGGGCGACGGCGACCTGATGCCCCACGGCATGCTGCCTTAGTCTCAGCGACTCCTTAGTCCCAGCGACTCCGCTTATGCGAGCACTCGCCTCAGTCGCGTCGTCGCAAGGATCAGGAATCCCGCTGCGAAGGCCGCGAGAATCCCGAGCTGTGGCGCGATCGACACGATCGATCCGCCCCTGGCCAACAGGCCGGTCCAAGCGTCTACTGCCCATGCCTGCGGCGTCACGTGACCGATCTCGCGCATCGTTCTGCTCACGATCGACAGCGGCCACATGCAACCGCCCAACATCCCGAGCGCAATTCCCGACGCCGAACCTATCGCACCGGCCTGCTCGGGGGTCTTGAAGAACGTCCCGGAGAGCATGCCCGCCCCGGCGCCCACGATCGCCCATGTGAGAACGAGCACCAAAGCGGCCAGTGGATTTCCCCACGACACACCGAAGACGATTGCCCCGACGCCCACGATCAGTAGGGACTGAAGTAGTGCGAGCGACACGTACGTGAGCGTCTCGCCGGCGATGATCGTGCGCGGCCTGACCGGTGCGGCAGCCATTCGGTCGTACATACCGAGACGTCGGGTCTCGATGATCGCCGCTCCCCCCGCGAGTGCATTGATGAACACGAACAGCACGAGCTGCGTGGGAGCGCTGTAGCCGAAGCCCCCGGGCAGAGTGTTGGCTCTTGATTCGGCCTGGACGGTGTGGATCTGCACCTGTTCCACGTGCGTCGCGACTGACGAGGCGCGGCGCCAGGTTCTTTTCGAGACTGCCCGACCCATGAGCCACGGCGAAGCGGGCGGCCTGCAGAGTCGCTCCTTGATCCGTGATGACCGACGACACCGCGGTGACGGCCGCCTGCTGGGAGCTGTTGGCCTGTTCGGCCAGTAACTCGACCGTAAGGGTTCCTCCGCTCTGCTCGGTCGCGTCCATTCCGGCGGGAAGGACGATCCCGGCGCTCACCTCGGACCGCGCCACGCTCTTGGTCAACGCACCGACCGAGGAGTAACGGATCACCTCGACATTTGCGGTGTGGTCGAGGGCATTGATCAGCCGCTGACCGGCTTGGCCGGCACCGAGATCGACTACGCCCACCCTGAACGTCGAGAACCCGCTCACCGTGGCCCCGATGATGATGATGACGATGACCGGCAGTACGACGATGAAAAACACCGCTGTCCGGTCGCGCACGATGCGGCGGATGGAGATAATGGCGATGGCAAGGACGGTCACGTCGAGACCGCTCTCCGAGCGAGCAGGGCGGCGGCGACGCCGACGACTGCGCTGAACACCAAGATCGCCACTACCGGTTCCACGACGGTCCCCAGACCTCTGCCGATGGTCGCGAGGTCGGTGAAGCCCCTCATGGCCCAGCCGTTCGGGGTCAACAGCGCCAATCGCCGCATCAATGGAGGCTCCGCCGACACGAAGACGAAGTTGCCGCCCAGGAGAGCAAGTCCGAACACCACGATCGACGAGAAACCTTCGGCCTGCCGCGGAGTGCGGGAAACGCCGATGACGAGTGCCGTGAGGCACACGATGGAGAACACCAACGCGACCCCCAAGCAGATAGCGGCGAGCGGGTCGCCCCAGTTCGCCCCGAAAGCCACCGAGGTGATCACGGCGATCGTGGCCAGGCTGGCCACCCCGTAGAAGAACACCGACAGCGCCTTTCCGGCAAGAATCTCGAAAGGACGGATGGGCGCCGCCCGCATCCGGTCGATCATCCCCTGAGCGCTGTCTGCGAAGAAGCTGCGCGCGGTGAAGCCCACGGTGAACAGTAGGAAGAAGATTGCCATGCCAGGGCTGTAGTAACTGATGGTCTTGAGCTGATGCGCGCCGAGCGGACGCTGCACAGCCTGCTCGGGGATCTGCAGTCCGGCCGCCAACGTTTCCAACTGCTTCGTCTGAGAAGCGGGAGCACCGCCGGCGAGTGCGGTGGCCACCGACAACCGGTCGGCGTTGAGCTGGGCGACGAATGACGACGCAATTCGATTCGGTGACGCTCCCTGCAATGGAGTTGTTCACGCTCGTCACCGTTGTGAGCGGGAGCGGGTGACCACTGGCGACGGCAGCGGAGAAGCCCGCCGGGATCACGAGAGCGGCCGCGAATTTCTGATTCCGCACCTCGGTTTGCGCCGCCGACTGCGAGGAAACGGCCGTAGTGGTGATTATCTGTTGCAATTCCGGTTGCCTGAGGATCTGCAGCAAGGCACCGGCGACGGGCCCGTGATCCGAATCGACAACTCCGAGGCTGAAGTGGAACGTCTCAGTACCCTTGAAAGCGAAGCTCATCAGCGCGGCGATCCCCAGTGGGGCGACAAGTCCGAGGACGATCGCCGAGCGGTCTCGCATGCGTTGGCGCAGGTCCTTGCGCGCGATGACGAGGGCGGTGTTCATTCGCGAAGCGCCGTGCCGGTGAGGTGGAGGAAGACTGCCTCGAGGTCGGGCTCGACGACGTCGACGCTGTTCACCGCGATGCCGGCGCGCTCGGCCGCTTCGAGAACAGCCGGGAGGATGCGCCGGCCCTCCTCGGCAACGAGCTGCACGGCATGATCGCCCGTCGCCGCGTTCTGTACACCCGGCACCTTTCGCACGGCGTCGGCCAGTAATTCGAGGTCACCGGTGGCGCCGAGCTCGATGCGATCGCGCTCGCCCAGTCGGGCGACGAGCTCGCGGCGCGTCCCCTCGGCCACGAGGCGCCCGTGGTCGATGATCCCCACCCTGTCGCAGATCCGTTCGGCTTCCTCCATGTAGTGAGTCGTGTAGAGCACGCCCATGCCTCCGCGCCCCAGGGCCTGTACGCGCTCGAGAATGGCGTGGCGGCTCTGAGGGTCTACGCCCACGGTCGGCTCGTCGAGCACGAGCAGCAACGGATGATGCAGAAGGCCGGCCGCGATGTTCAAGCGGCGCTTCATTCCGCCTGAGAACGTGTCGACGCGTTCGTCCGAGCGCTCCGACAGCTCGGTGAGCGACAGGGCCTCGTCGACGCGCTCCTTCAGAAGGCCGCCGCTCAACTTGTAGAGGCGACCCAGGAACGAGAGGTTCTCACGTGCGGTCAGGTCTGGATACAGCGCGACATCCTGCGGCACGTAGCCCACCAGGCTCTTCACCGCCAGCTCGCCCGCTGCATCTCGTCCGCCGATGGTGATCGTGCCCCCGCCGGGTGCGAGCAGACCACAGACCATCCTGATCGTGGTCGTCTTCCCGGCGCCGTTAGGTCCGAGCAACCCGTAGATCTCTCCGGATGCCACATCGAAGCTGACGTCGTCAACGGCAAGACGCTCGCCGAAACTCTTCGTAAGTCCCCGGCAGCTCAGCAACTTCTCGTCGCCCACGCCCCCAACTATGGCCAGCAGCAGACCGGCCATTCCAGCACTGCCCTTTGGCTGTGCCTGGGCGAGCCGTTGTTCACCCACGCCGGGTGCTCTGGGACGCCGGTGGTCGGATGAGGTCTGCCCGGCTAAAGCGTCAGCTCGGCCATCATCCTGAGCACGTCGACGCTGCCGGCCACGAGCAACGTCGTCGCGACCGACTCCTTCCACACACCGAGTTCATCGGCGATCTTTTCCTTGGGACCTACAAGTGCGATCTTCTCGATCATCGAAGTCGGGACCGCAGCTGCCGCCTCGTCCTTGTGCCCGTCCAGGTAGAGGTCCTGGATCTTGCGGGCCTCTGACTCGAAACCCATTCGGCAGAACACGTCGAAGTGGAAGTTCATGTCGCGCGCCCCCATGCCACCTATGTAGAGAGCGAGCATCGGCCGGTAGAAGTCGGCGGCTTCTTCGACGTTGTCGTGAACCACCACGGGACATAATGCGATGATCTCGAAGTCCTCCCACGATCGACGCGCGCCAGGCCGTGCGAACCCCTCGTCCAACGACGACGTGAACTCGTCCATGTGTTGTGGCGAGAAAAAGATCGGGAACCATCCGTCGGCGATCTCGCCTGCGAGAGCCACGTTCTTCGGACCCTCTGCACCGAGGATGATCGGGATGTCCGATCGGAGCGGGTGGACGATCGACTTGAGTGGCTTGCCGAGCCCGGTGCCGCCGGGATACGGGAGCGGGTAGTTCGGCCCGTCGTTAGTCACCGGCTCTTTTCTGGCCAGAACGTCACGAACGATCGACACGTACTCCCGGGTGCGTGCGAGCGGCTTGGCGAATGACTGCCCGTACCAGCCCTCGACGACTTGCGGGCCGGAAACTCCGAGACCGAGCACGAATCGGCCGCCTGACAGATGATCCATCGTGAGAGCCGCCATCGCCATCGCGGTCGGCGTTCGCGCCGACAGCTGGCAGAGGGCGGTACCGAGGCGCACGCGCTGCGTCGCCTGGCCCCACCAAGCAAGGGGCGTTAGAGCGTCGGACCCGTAGGCCTCCGCCGTCCATATCGAGTCGTAGCCAAGACGGTCCGCCTCGACTGCAAGCTCCGCCGCGTGCGGGGGAGGCTGCGAGCCCCAGTAACCGAGTTGCAGTCCAAGCTTCAGGTTTGCCATGAAGTGAAGCTACTAGCCGACCTTGGCGATAACTTCGTCGGAGAATCTCTGACACGCCTCGACCCGGGCGGCGAGCAATTCGTCGGCTGGCGCATCCGGCCGAATCTGTACGGACATCCAAGGTGCGCAGAGCATGTCGGTCACGCCCGCGTCCGCGAATCGCTTGTACAAATCCGCGTCGGGCTTGGCGTTGACTGCCAGGTAGATATCGAAGCCGTCAGGACTCCTGCCGGCCTCGTCCATTGCCCCCTTGATGAGAGCCAGCTGCTCCCAAGCATGAGCTTCCGGGCCCGAACCGTGGGTTATCCAGCCGTCGCACAACGTCACCGCCCTGCGCAACGCCATTGGGGAACCGCCCCCTCCGTAGATCGGAACCGGAGCACTTGGCGCGGGCAGCATTCTGCAGGCCGGGATGTCGTAGTAGGTCCCGTGATGCTCGACCCATCCTTCGTGCCAGAGAGCGCGCAACGCCACGATCATCTCGTCCAGTCGCTTCCCCCTGTTGGAGAAGTCCTGCCCGGTTGCGGCGAATTCTTCTTCGCACCACCCGACTCCCACCCCGAGCCGCAAGCGGTTCGACGACAGGACGGCCGCCGTTCCGACTGATTTGGCGACGGTCACGAGATCCCGTGCGGGCGCGATGTACACCCCGGTTGTGAAAAGGAGGTTCCGTGTCACGGTCGCCAGTCCGGATATGAAGCACATGGGGTCCGGCCACTCGGTGTCTTTTTTCCAGAACGGCGAACCGTCGTCGGCGGTGGAATAGGTGTAGCGGCTTTTCAGCTCGCGAGCGTTGAAGATGTGGTCTGAGATCATCAGGCCCGCATAACCGAGATCGTCGCTCGCGACCGCAAGGTCGACGACCTCGTGGATGGGCATGAATGTGACGCCTTGGTGGAACCTCACCCCTCGACCTGGGGCCCGGGCGTAAAACCGACCGGCAGGTGCTTCACCCCGTTTATGAAAGCCGACTGAAGTCGCTGCATGTCCCCTTCGGGGTGAAGATCAGGTAGGCGATCGACCAGATGCTGGAACATCACCTTGATCTCCATGCGGGCGAGGTTGGCGCCTAGACAGAAGTGAGGGCCGCCACCGCCAAATGCCATGTGTGGGTTGGGCGATCGTGTGATGTCGAATTTGTCGGGCTCTTCGAACACGTCTTCGTCACGGTTCGCCGAGATGTGGAAGAACACGACCTTCTCGTCTTCGCCGATCTGCCTGTTCCCGATCTCGACCGGCGCGGTCGTCTGCCGCCTGAAGTTCATGACCGGGGTGACGAACCGGAGCATCTCCTCTGTAGCGGACTGCAGAAGCGACGGGTCGGCTCGGAGCCGCTCCCACTGATCGGGGAACTCGAAGAACGTCGCCATCGCCCCTGACATCAGATTGCGCGTCGTTTCGTTACCGGCCACGGTGAGCAGCAGGAAGAAAAGTTCGAGCTCCATCTCGCCGAGCCTTTCCCCGTCCATCTCCACCTGTGTGAGAGCGCTCATCAGGTCGTCGTGGGGGTCGAGGCGCTTTTCCTTGAAGAGCCCTTCCGCGTAGACGTAGAGCTCGGCGGCGGCGTCGCCCGCCTCCTCCTCGGTCACCCCGTACTCGGGGTCTTCGCGCCCGATCATCCGGTTGGACCAGTTGAACATCGCGTGACGGTCTGACTGCGGTACTCCGAGAAGATCGGCGATTACGATGAGCGGGAGCTCAGCGGAGATGTCGGTGACGAAATCGGCCTCTCCTTTCTCGATGACGGAGTCGATGATCTGGTCGGCGGTCTCGTGGATCTTCTGCTCGAGCTGGGCGATCATGCGCGGGGTGAATCCCTTGCTCACGAGCCTGCGGTAACGCGTGTGCAGGGGCGGGTCCATGTTGAGCATGAGAAGGCGCTGCTGCTCGACAGCTTCCTCGGGCATGTCCCAGATGAACGGCGCCTTGGCCGCCGACGAGAACCGCCCGGCGTCGCGGTTCACCTGCACGCAGTCGTGATACTTGGTCACGGCCCAAAAGCCCGGACCGTCGGTCTCCTCGTGCCAGTAGACGGGCGCTTGTTCCCTAAGAGCAGCGAACCACCGGTGCGGCACCTCGGCCACGAAGTTGGCAGAGTCGCAGAGATTGATCTCGCTCAGGTCCACCGGGTTCCTCCTCGGCTTCAGCTCTCGGTTCTCGGCTCGGCCTGGCGTGAGTGGGTGCCCTCGGCACCCGGCTAGGAGCGAGGATTCGATCGGGCTTCTCAGCCGCCAATCCGAGCACAAATCGAGAACGTGTTCCAGTCATGATACGCCCCGCCGGGCCTGTGCAGCGAGCCTGGGTTCTCGAGCGCCTGGGTCGTCCCAAAGTAGAACCTGTTACCATTTCGATCCCGAAGGGGTCCCATGGACGGTCCACAAGGGCGGTCCGAACGGCCCACGACCGCAGGTGCCCGGAGGCGACCGGATGTTCCTCGAGGAGACTCCCGAGCAGCAGGCGCTGCGTGCGGAGCTCCGGGCTTACTACGCCGAGTTGCTGACGCCCGAAGTCCGCGCCGGTCTCGCTGACGGCGGCGAGGGTGGCGCCATGTGGCGCAAGGTGATCAGCCGCATCGGGACTGACGGGTGGCTCGGAATCGGATGGCCCAAAGAGGTGGGCGGTCAGGGACGCCCCGCGACCGATCAGTTCATCTTCTTCGACGAGACACGTCGCGCCAGTGCGCCCTTCCCGTTCGTGACGATCAACACGGTCGGGCCGACGATGATGATCTACGGGACAGAAGAGCAGAAGAAGTTCTTCTTGCCGGGGATCCTGGCCGGCGAGATCAATTTCGCGATCGGCTACACCGAGCCGGAAGCCGGTACCGATCTGGCGTCGCTCCGCACGAGGGCTGTCCGCGACGGCGACGAATACGTGATCAACGGCAACAAGATCTTCACCTCCGGCGCCGACCAGGCCGATTACATATGGCTGGCGGTAAGGACCGATCCCGAGGCACCGAAACACAAGGGCATCTCGATCATCTGCGTTCCAACGTCGAGCCCCGGGTTCTCGTACAGCATCATCACCACGGTTGGAGGTCTCACGACGTCGGCGAGTTACTACGCCGACGTTCACGTCCCGGTTGTCAACCGGATCGGCGAAGAGAACGAAGGGTGGCGCATGATAACCACCCAGCTCAACCACGAACGGGTTGGAATTGCGGCGTGGGCCGGCTATCCGCGCGAGATGTGGAACGGCGTCGCGCGATGGGCCTCCGAGACAACCATCGGGTCGGGCGCCAATTCGAAGAAGACGATGCTCGACCTCCCTTGGGTGAGAAGTGAGCTTGCGCGCACACACGCAGAGCTGAAGGCGATGTACCTCATGAACTGGCGCATGGCCGTGGCTGTCGCCGAGGGATCACTGACTCCTGCCGCCTCGTCATCGGTGAAGATCTTCGGTACCGAGCGCACGATCGAGGTCTACAGGCGCCTCCTCGGCATCGTCGGAGCGGCGGGCTATCTCTCACCGGGGTCACCCGGGGCCGCGCTGAAGGGGCGTCTCGAGCAGAGTGCCCGCCAGGCCCAGATCAATACGTTCGGCGGTGGGGTAAACGAGGTCCAGCGCGAGATCGTTGCGACGGCCGGCCTCGGTCTTGCCCGCACTGCTCGGTGATGGGGTCTCGCCGATGAGTGACGAGTCGGCGTTCCAGGAACGTCTTCAGGCATTCGTGGGCCGCCTTTCAGGCCCGCCGACCAACGCACCGGACGAGGTCAACCAGGCGATGATCCGTCACTTCGTTGAGGCGGTCGGTGACGAGAATCCCGTGTACACGGACGAGAAAGCTGCGCGCGCCGCCGGGTTCCCCGGGGTGATCGCACCGCCCCAGATGCTCCAGGCGTGGGTCATGCGCGGTTACAAGGCGAGTTACTCGCCTGCCTCCGATCGCGAGCTCACTGCTCACGACGAGGTGATGGCGCTGCTCGACTCGGGAGGTTTCACTTCAGTCGTAGCGACCGACTGCGAGCAGGAATACATGCGCCCCCTCGTGCTCGGAGACAGAGTCGCGGCGACCTCGGTCATCGAGTCCATCTCGGATCTGAAATCCACCGCCCTGGGTGCCGGTCATTTCTTCACCACTCGCCTCGAGTTCGTTGACTCTTCCGGCGACCTGGTCGCGACGATGCGGTTCAAGATCCTCAAGTTCAGGCCCAAGGCTCGCGCCGCATCGCCCGCCCGCCATGACGATGCAGTCGAGGCACCTCGGCGTCCGATGCCCGCGATCACCCACGACAACTCGTTCTTCTTCGAGGGTGCCGCTCGCGGCGAGCTGCTCATCCAGAGATGCGAATCGTGCGGCACGCTCCGTCACCCGCCGCGGCCCGGCTGTCCGAAGTGCCGGTCTTTGGACTGGGGGACCGTCGCGTCGAGCGGCCGCGGAACGGTGTTCAGCTTCGTCGTCGTTCACTACCCGCAGGTGGCGGCTTTCGAATACCCGCTACCGGTTGTGCTCGTAGAGCTCGAAGAGGGGACCAGGCTCGTGTCCAACATCGCAGGCGTGAAACCTGAAGACATCCACATCGGCCTTCCTGTCGAGGTCGACTTCGCGCACTATGCCGAGGGGCTCACGCTTCCTTTCTTCCGACCCCGCTCCGGCGAGGAGTCCTGATGGACTTCACCTTCGACGAGGCGCAACAGGCGGTGAGCCAGTCCGCAGAAGCCGTGTTTGGCGGCATCGCGACCAACGAACGCGTCGCGGAGGTCGAGAGGACCGCCGATAGGTTCGACGAGCGTCTGTGGGCAGAGCTCGCGCGGGCAAATCTGCTGGGCCTGTCCCTGCCGGAAGAGCATGGCGGATCCGGCCTTGGTCTTATCGAGACGTGCCTCGTGCTCGAGCAGCAGGGTAGGACGGTGGCGCCGGTTCCTCTTTGGGCCACGGTCGTTCTCGGTGCCCTTCCCATCTGCAGGTGGGGTACTAAGGAACAGCAGACCGAGTGGTTGCCGGGAGTGGCGACCGGAGACATCAAGATGTCAGCGGCCCTGTCCGAGGTCGGTGCGTTCAAAGGATCTTCGCCGTCGGTTTCCGCCGTAGCCGACGGGGAGGGCTGGCGGATTACGGGGACCTGCGCCAGTGTCCCGCAGGCTCATCTCGCCGCGCGTGTGATCGTTCCTGCGATTGCACCGGACGGCATCCTCCTCGCCATCGTCGATCCGGCGGGCATGGGCGCGGTGCTCGAGCGCGCTGTGACGACGGACCGTCAGGTTCATCCGCACCTCATCCTGGACGACGCGCCCGTGAAGCCGTCTGACGTCCTCGCTCTCCCCGCCGATTCCGATCCCGTTCTCGAAGGGATGCTCCAGATCGCAAGGACCGGCCTGGCCGCCATCGCGCTCGGGGTGGCAGAGGAGGCGACCCTACGCGCCGCCGCCCACCTGAACGAACGCCATCAGTTCGGACACCCGCTCGCGACGTTCCAGGGAGCGAAGATGCGGGCGGCCGACGCGTGGATCGACACCGAAGCGATGCGCGTGACTCTCTGGGAGGCGGCATGGCGTATCGACACCGGCAGGCCCGCGGCTGAGGCCGTCGCTGTCGCCAAATGGTGGGCTTCAGAGGCCGGTCAACGAGTCGTGCATGCGTCCCAGCACCTGCACGGCGGTATAGGCGCCGACGTCGGATACCCAATTCACCGCTTCTTTCTTTGGGGAAAGCAGATCGAGCTCATGCTCGGATCGCCGCCCGCCGAGCTCGACGCGCTCGGCGACATACTTGCTTCGGAGCTCAACGGGAGCACGCTGTGAGCTCGGTGCGCGACAAGACACTCCGGATCGAAGACGTGAAAACGGGAGACAGCCTCCCCGAGCTCCGGGTACCGCTGACCCGCACCGTCATCGTGTCGACGGCGATCGCGACGCGCGACTACCAGGATGTCCACCACGACCCATCGCTGGCGGTCGAGCGTGGATCGAAGGACATCTTCATGAACATCCTTTCGACCAATGGTTTCGTCGGCAGATACGTGACGGACTGGGCGGGACCGGCTGCCGTGATCCAGTCGGTGGCGATCCGTCTGGGCGCCCCGAACTATCCAGACGACACGATGGTCTTCACGGGTGAGGTCAAAGAGGTCTGCCCTCCTACGGATGCGCGCAAGGTCCGCGGCACAGTGACCGTGGAACTCCGGGGCAAGAACAGTTTGGGAAACCACGTCACGGGGACGGTTCGCTTGTCTCTTCCGTCGCTGGATGACATTGATGTCACGTAACGGCGGGCCACTCGCCGGGACGACGGCGATCTGCGGTATCGGTGCCACCGAGTTCTCGAAGGAGTCGGGCCGGTCCGAGCTCCGACTCGCGGTCGAAGCCGTTGCTGCTGCTCTCGCGGATGCGGGGATAGATCCCTCCGAGGTCGGCGGGCTCGCCACCTTCACTGCAGACACAAATCCAGAAATCGAGATTGCGCGATCCCTCGGTATGGGAGATCTGACGTTCTTCAGCCGAATCCACTACGGGGGCGGGGCGGCTTGTGCGATCGTCCAGCAAGCTGCGATGGCCGTCGTCACCGGAGTGGCCGACGTCGTCGTCTGCTACAGGGCCTTCAACGAGAGGTCGGGCGCACGATTCGGAGCAGGCGTCCAGGGCAGGGCCCCACTGCCGACTGCGGAGAACGCCAACTTCGCGTGGTACGCGCCTTATGGGCTGCTCACTCCAGCGAGCTGGGTTGCGATGTTCGCGCAGCGTTACATGCACGTGACCGGCGCAACGACCGAGGCTTTCGGCCACGTCGCGGTCGCAGACCGCAAGCACGCCGCAACCAATCCGGCGGCCTGGTTCTACGGCAAACCGATAACCCTCGAGGATCACCAGACGTCGCGGTGGATCGTCGAGCCCCTGCGCCTTCTCGACTGCTGCCAGGAGACCGACGGAGGCCAGGCACTCGTGGTCACCAGCTTGGAGCGAGCGCGCGATCTCGCTCAGACGCCGGTTGTCATCAAGGCCGCAGCACAGGGCGCAGGCGACCAGCAGGACATGATGACGTCGTATTACCGCGACGACATGAGCCGCCTACCCGAGATGGGTGTCGTGGCGCGACAGCTATGGGAGATGTCCGGAATCGGGCCGGCTGACGTCCAGACGGCCGTGCTATACGACCATTTCACTCCGTTCGTGCTTTGCCAGTTGGAGGAACTCGGATTCTGCGAGTTCGGCGAGGCGAAGGACTTCGTTTCGGACGGAGCGATCGAGCTCGGCGGGCGCCTGCCCATAAACACTCACGGTGGCCAGCTTGGTGAGGGTTACCTCCACGGGACGAACGGGATCGCAGAAGGCGTCCGTCAGGTCCGCGGTACTGCCGTCAATCAGGTGCCCCAGGTCGAGAACGTCGTCGTGACCGCGGGAACCGGCGTCCCGACGAGCGGGTTGGTCCTCGGCACGGACCGCTAGGTGCACGTCGGCCTAAGTCGCCACCGACTGCCTACCTAGCGACTCCCAAGGCTCCGATCATGGCTTCGATCGATCGCGTGAGAACGGCAGTCATATCCTCGTCGCGTGTTCGGTCCCCTTTTTCGATCCAAGCCAGCGTCGACTCTTCGAGCATTGATACGAGCGTCCTTGCGGCCCACTCCCGTAAAACCGGGTCGGGTACGCGTCGCGAGATGAGGTCCTGCGCTGCTGCTATCGCGTTTTCTCTGAAGAGGTCTGAGTAGTCAGCAAAGTCAGGCTCCCGGGGCGAATGGCGGACCAGGAGCTTGAAACCCTCGGGGTCGGACCTGGCTGCATCGAGGAACCCGTTAACCACTCCACTCACCGTGGGTCCTCGGCCTGCCTGCGACACAACACCTGCGACCCCCCGGACAGCTCGGTCGAGGACCGATCGGTAAAGGTCCTCCTTCGAGTCGAAATGCCTGTAGACGATGAGGCGGGTGACTCCCGCTTTCGAGGCGACTTCCTCCATCGAGGTGGCCTGAAAGCCCCGCTCGGCAAAGGCGCGCGCGCCGGCATCGAGAAGCGTTTCCCGCCGCGTCAGGCGATTGAGCCTGACACGCGGTTTCTTCACCGTCCCGGATGGAGCAGGAGCAGCGTCTGTATCTGATTTAGACATATGTAAACAGTATTGTATACTCAAACGTTGAACGTGGATCCCAGAATGACGCCGGACCGGAGGTCGGATGGAGACGTTGGACTTCACAGAGGATGAACTTCTTACGAGCGAGCCACCGGCGGAGCAACTTGTGGTGTCCGGCACCCTTTGCCACGGTGGCATCCGCGCCGACGGCAGCTACCTGTCTCCGCGGACGGCGGTCCGAACACCTGCGATAGCCGCGTGGCAGGAGAATCACCGGGCGACATTCGGGACCGACCTTCTCGATGCTCCGATAGAAGCCTGGCCGCCGGCTTACCCGAACGTCGCCCAAGCAAGGCACTTGCTGACCAACCGTGTGCGCGATCCGATCATCGCGATCTTGACCCGCATCGGGACGGTTGAGGGGTTCGGTGCAGGCTTGCGTTACCTCGCGCCCGGCCGGCTAGCACCTGCCGACATCCAGGCATGTTTCGACGAGGACATCAGGTCCAGTGCAACCTGGCACCTCGGACGCGGTTTGATCGAGGCGCACGCGCGCGACGAAGCGGGCTGGGGACCAGAGGCGGGACACGACAGGATGTGGTTCGCAGTCCGCGACGCCGCATTCGAGGATCCCGTGACCGAAGACGAGACAGAGTCAATGTTGCGGCGCATGGGAATACAGCAACCTCCTGGTCAGCAAAGCTCGAAGGCCGCGAGCCCGAACTCTGAAGATCGCCTCGTTCCGGCGATCGACCCGGGGCTCGAAGCCCTGCTCCGTACGATGACCAGCGTGCTCTTCATCGAGGTCCGGGCGTTCCACCTCTTCAAGTGGGCGGAGGAACTGCTCGCGGATACGACGCTGGTGGCCGGGGATGGCCTTCCGCCCCTGCTCGTCTCGTACATCCGGCAGGACGAAACACCCCATGTGGAGTACCTACGTACAGCACTCACCGAGATGCGCGACAGGACATTTGTAGGGACCGAAGGCGGGCTCATTTCCGGGAAGAAAGTGATTGGGAAGATCTGGGAGCATGGGCTTGTGCAGGCCAAGCAGGTTCGCGAACCGCAGGCACGAGCCACGTATCTGTCAGAGGTCGAGCACGCGCTGGCTGTGCGATCCAACGGGTCGGATCTCTTGTCGGAGTTTCACTCTTTGGCCGACGCTGCCTGATCAGACGTGTCGAGCGAGAGTGACTATCGCTTCCAAGGCCGCGGTCAGAGCATCACGGAGCTCTGAGTCTGTGGGCCATCGCTCCGACCGAAAGTAGCGAGGCAGCGACTCGCCAACGCATGCCGCTCTCGGTAGAGGCGTATCGAGATGCCGACCGCCAGCGTTCAAGCGCCACTCGCTTACGGTCACCCGGAGTACGAGCCGATCCCCCAACCCGATGGAGTGCCGGGGGAGTGTCGGCAATTACCAGACAAGCTGAGAATACGTTCCTCGCGATTCTCCGGGAGAGGTCTGTGTCCTCGAAATAAAGAAAATACGCTGGGTCGAAGCCATTGACGCTCTTTAGCAGTTGCGTATCAAACGACAAGATGGCACCCGATGCCCACCATTCAAGGAGGGGATAATGCCCAGGCGGCTGTGCAATCGACCACTTCCGTTCCTGACCCCAATGACCTAGGACTCGGGTAAAGACCTTGCGGCGCAATGTGCCGACTGGGGCGGCCTTAATCGCCCTGGTGGTGCCGAGAAGAATCAGTGTGGGGGATGGGTAACGGAATGCCGATGCTTTAGCGGCTCCATTCTCGTCCACCAATGGAACTGTCAATACCTCGTCCGGTTCGCCTTCTGCCAGGGCGTCCCAGTGCCTTGCGGACAGGACCGTGTCGGGGTTGCAGATGATCACGCGAGTGGTGGACACGTGCCGCAGTGCCAGATTCACTCCTCTTCCGAAACCGACATTGGAGCCGGGATAGATGTGATTGCAACTGGGGCGACACACTGATTCCGATAACAGATTGTCATTGTGAACCACGATCATCGGCGCCGCCTCCGGAACCCAGCCGAGGTCCAGCTTGTCTACGCCATATGCGACGATGATCACGGAGGTGCTTGGAGCGCGGGCTCGTTGCTCCCCCTCGGGTGCCGCATTGGTCCGGTCAGATGCTCGATGCGTCTCTCCTGTGGCAGCCATAACTGTCCTCAGAATGTCCTAGAGAGTCGCGAGTCCGGTCCCAGACCAGTGGCCGAACGACGTCAAGTCGAGCTTGGGAAGCTGTAATCGGTCCCAGAATCCCAGCATGTTCAGCACCCGGATGTCGTCATACATGACGGTGATCCCGCTGCCCTTGAAGTTGCTGATCAGCCGCGAAGTGAAGGCGGGTTCGAAAGTGCGGTCCTTGGGACCGTCCACGAAGATGAGCTGTGCACGACCGATGATCTCGATCTGTTGTGAGAAGAAGGTTTCATCTGCGAGATTGCCGAGCCTCTGTTCTACGCGTCCCGACGAGAAATCCTCTTCGCGAAGAACGCTGTCCGGAACCATGTGCCAACTAGCGATGTCGTAAGTGACAACCCGGTCAGACCCTGCGAGAAGAGCGACCGACCCCATGCCTGTATAGGTGCCAACCTCAACGGCGAGTTCGACCCGCAACTCTGCAGCGATCGCAGCGAGCAAGCGGTAGTGCTCTCCGGGCCACTCGTTTGCCCATCGGCGTTGTGCCGCAGTATTGCAACGCTCTGTGAGGAGGGACGTGTCGACGTCTTGAGCGCGACTCGCAGCCTGAAGACCAGTCTTTAGGAGGAGCAACTCCGTCTCCTTTGAATTGGACGAGCTCGAGGCGTGGCTCAAAGGTGCTATCAGGCTCAGCTGGGGATCGTCTATGTGCGTGATCCTAGCGACAGCGCGATTGAGAAGGCCTTGAAGCCGGAATCCGGAGACCGTCATACTTCCCGAACCATCCTTCCCATCGTGAGTCTTCCGCTCGTATTGAACACCGGCAATTGGCCTAGGCAGGCGAAGGCCGCGTTGCCCTGCGAATCAAGATGACCATCGCGACACCCAAGAACGTCTCCGATACCAGGTTGGCAATCGCTGCCCCATTCGCGTTGAACGATGGGATAAGTGCGAGGTTGAGAGCCACGTTGATCACGAGGCCCGCAAGTACCGCAACCGTGAAATGCCAACCGGTCGCGACTGCCGCTATCGGCGCTCCAACACTAGCCAGAGCCCCTGCCGGCGCCGACAACGCAAGTATCAGAAGCGTGGTAGCGACGACTCGGAATGGTGATCCGAACAATCCCACGAGCAATGGACGAGAGAAGACTGCCACGAGGACTGTGGATGGCAATGAGAACAACAGCCCCAACCCGAGGAGGTTCCGAGCCCTGGGCCATCTCATCGCAACGGGAACAGAGCTCGTATGGGCTATCGAGATAGATCCGAGTGTGGCCGGAGCGAGAAGTACTGCGTCAAGGATTTTGTCAGCCGCCGCGTAACGTCCCGAAAGTGATGCTCCTTTTAGCAACGCCAAAAGCCAGATGTCGACGCGTGCGTAGATGATTGCGGCCGGCAATGCAAGCGCTAAGTGCACGGTTCTCCTCAAGCTAAGTACGTCTGCACGCGGCTCAGCGCCTTCCGTCGTCGCAGATCGGCGAGCTACCACACTCACGGCGACCGCTGAACACAGGTCAGCGATTGCATAGGCCGAGACCGCTGCGTAAAGTCCACCTCCTTCTTTGATCCAAAGTCCTCCTAAGAGCAAAACCCCGAGACGTGAAAATAGTTCGTTCGCGGCGTCAACTTGAGAGCGCCCCAATGCATTGAGAGCTGCTGTCTCTGAACTGTAAACAGCTGTTCCGAAGATCGAACCCGCAAAGATCAATGGGACCCACGGCGAATCCTGCCTGGACACGGCAAGATACATTCCGGTTACGGCGATAACGGCTCCGATCGAGAGCAGCAAACGGCGGCGAATCACGTTGATCATCAAAGTTCTGCTGAGATATCCGAGCCTTGCCGTTTCGTCAGCGATCGCGGTTTGGAGTCCGAGATCCCCGAACACCCCTGTCATGCCGCCAATAGCGAGGATCAATGCAAAGTTTCCGAACGCGACACCTGACAGAGTTCTAGCCAGAAGAATAAGCCAGAGAGCTGAAAGGATAGTTGCAATTCCACGTCCTGCAGCGAGAGCCGAGAACTGTTGAAGAACACGGTTGTTGAGACCGCGGCGGAGCAGGGTTTTCCCGTCCCCGAGTCAACGTCCTTGCGTCACTCTAGGTGCGCGTTCGCGTAAGGGAGTCAGAGAAGTCGCATACGAATAAGTCCCTAGTCATGGTAATCGTTTTCGCACCAAGAGGTCGTCCCGGTTGCACGATGAGAAGAAATGAATCCTGACATCGGACAGGCCCATGTCAGTCATTGCTCGACTCTATGCCGTCGGGTGCTGTTGCGATCATGAACCAGCCCGTAACTTGCGGATCTGGATAGATACCCTTTACGCATAGAGCGGCTTCCTCCGCGAGGACTGCAAGTGCACCATCGGAGAACCGATAGAGATCCGGCGGATTGTGCACCGGGAAGCAGCCGCGCTTGTTGTAGCCGCGGCACGTGAGCAGCAGGACGCCGGACGGTCGCAATAGGCGTCCGATTTCTCGCATGGTTTCCCATGGCCGTGGATCGTGCTCCAGCATTTCTGTAGTCACCACGACGTCGAACGAGTCGTCCGCGAACGGAAGCGGCCTGCCACTTTCCACAACCAGGTCGACACCAGGGCCAGGCAACAGGTCGACGCCGGTGTAGCTGCCGGTGAAGAAGCCACGCACGGAGCCGTTCACGTCTGAAGAGCCGATCTCGAGGGTTGCCTTGTCTTGTAAGGAGAGCTGATTGACTCTTCTTTTCACCCATTTCATCACACTCTCATGCATGAATCCGCCTTTGCTTCGAGGCCGACACGGGCCTTCTCTCGTTCTTCTTGCCATCTCACTTGGCTGCCGTCACACGTGCCGTGGCGGGTGCGGTTCACGTAGCAACCCTCAATGATGGCGAGGCGCTCGCGCCTGATCGGCTCGCCCGTCGGAGTGGACCTCGAGTCAATTTGGCGGCCAGCGCGTTGCGAAGGCTTGGGAACCCTCATGCGACCGGCGTTGGGCACGCATTGAGGTCCGGCGATGGGCGTCTGGCTCGGTGTCGGCGTGCAATCCAACGCCGAGAGCCTCCGCTGCCGGGGGACTGCGGAAGTGCCCTGGCGATACCCGCAGTGGACACAAGGGGGAGCGACCACCGGACCGACTAACTTGAGCGCGCCAGACCGCGATCTGACTCGAGCTGGAGGCAAGTCATGGCGAGCATCAGCGTAGTGGTTGCCGTCCGCGACGAGGAGGCAATGCTTCCCGGTTGTTTCAGACGGTTGTCTTTCGCCGATCAGCTCGTCGTCGTCGTTGATGACCGAACTCGGGACAGGAGCGCTGAAATCGCTTCCTCAGCCGGAGCCGTGGTGGTTCACGAGCCATTCCGCGGCTTCGGGAATCTGAAAAACGCGGGCATCTCACGTGCGACCGGCGACTGGGTCTTCGTTCTTGACGCGGACGAGCGAGTGAGCAAAGCATTAGCACAGGAGCTGTGCGAAGTTGTCGATGGTCCATTCGATGCTCTACACGTCCAGATGGCGAACTACTTTCTCGGGACACTGATGCGCGGGGGAGGATGGCAGGAGCGGCCCATAAGGGTCTGGCGACGAGAATGGGCAACTTATCCGGGTGCGATCCACGAGCGCCCCGATTTTGGAGAGCGACGACCTCGACTCGGTCAGCTGGATGCACCCCTTGTACATTTCAGCCACCGCTCGATCGTGGATAACCTTCAGAAATCAGCCAATTACGTTGACATTCAGGCCAACGAGATGCTCCTTCACAGCCGAAGAGTCACGCCGAGAAGACTGTACTGGACTCTTCTGCGAGAATTGCTCTTTCGTCTGGTTTGGCGGTCAGGTTGGCGCGACGGCGTTCCGGGCGTTTCAGAGGCCATCTATTGGCCATTCTCCCACATGGCTGCTCAAGTGCGCCTGTGGGAACTACAGCAGTCGCCGACAATACAACAGCTCTACTCCGAATTAGAAGACTCCACTTGGTAGTTGGTGACTGCAGATTCGGATTGGAGTAAGCCAACCGCAGGCTGACGATCGGTTCAAGGCGCTAGATCACGGGTGGCGTCTGCTCCGGATTGGGCTCAAGAGCGCGGTTTCCAGCACCTCTCGGCTTCGCCGCGGATGAGAAGCACACATTGAAACAACGCGAGTTACGCAAGCGACGAGGGCAAGCGTCCACGCGGGAGACGAGTACCAACGTGCCGCGAACGTCATTGCCCCTTGCCACCAAAGGAGTTCGTGATCTATATACCTAGGGCTCGATGACCCTGCGCGGTGCGTGGCCCAAACGGTGGGAAGGCTGTGAAGGAGCCAACCAGCCTGTCGTAACCGAGCACACAGGTCGGCGTCTTCGCCGTACATGAAATACCGGGCGTCGAAACCACCTACCTCGTCGAGAGCGCTGCGGCGGACAAGAAGCGCCGTGGCACCAAGAGATGCGACTTCCGATTCGGCACGCGGAAACCTTTCGATATGGTCGGTCAAAGCCGGTATTCGCACGGCAATCGCACGGACGAGGTGAAATTTGCGCAGACGTCGTATACCAAGAGCTCGCCCCCACAGATGTAACGCGGAGAGCTCACGACCCGCGCTCCGCTCGGGCTCTCCCGAGTCAGCGTCGACGATGACACCCTGCACTGCCGCGACCGAGGACTGAGCCATCAGGGCCTTCAGACCTTTTTCGATCGCTTCGGGTTCAATCACTGCGTCCGGATTCAGCACCAACAGATACTCTGACGAGGAGAGCTGACGTCCACGGTTCTGGCCTGCGCCGAAACCAGGGTTTGCGGGATCGCGGACGACGATTGCATCGAAGGTCGCCGCGATCTTCGCGGACTCGTCGTCTCCGTGATCCACGACGACGATCTTGGCCAGGTCGGCTATCCGACTTACCGCATCGAGGCAACGAGTGATCGTTGCCTCGCTCTGGTAGGTGACGATCACTACGTCTAACTCGGGGGGGTCCATGGTCCGGGCGCACGTCGCGGATCCTGAGTCACTTACATTCGTCAACAAGGGCACTCCCGATAGTCTTGCGCACGATGGCGGGCGCGAAGGTAGTCATCCTCCATGCCTTGCGGCGCGAAGGCGGGGGAACTCGGCGAATGGCGACGTGGGTCGATCTGTTCTCGGCCGCAGGCGCCGAAACGCACCCCGTTTCAGTGCTCGCAACCAATAGACTTCGAGCCCGAATCTCGTTTCGCTCAGCTTTGGAAGTCGCTTTCGGTCGCGCGCCGATCGAAACCATCGTGTGGAGTCGCGAAGCGCTTATTCGGCAGCTGACTCCGATACGGCCGGACGTCGTCGTTTGTATGACCCTACGCACTGTGTCGCCAAAGGTCATCGCCGGGCTGGCTGAGCTCGGAACGACTCGAATAATTGTCGATTTGGTTGATCCATTGAGCAAGACGTATCTGCAGCGATCCCAGATAATCGGTGGCGCAGCTGGACTTGGCTACCGGATTCTGGCAAGAGACGCCGTCCGATCGGAGCGTCGCGCACATCGCGAGACCCAGGTGATAGTCGCAGCCGGATGGGAGGACGCCCGGTCGCTCGATGCGCGCTGGATCCCTATCGTGGCCCGAGGCGAGCTGATAGCGCGTCCCGAGGCGAGAAACGTTCCGTGGCAGGCAATCTTCGTCGGTTCCCTCGACTACCCCCCCAACATCGACGCGGTAGAGCGGTTGGCGTGGCGGATTTGGCCACTTGTTCGGCGATCCATGCCCAATGCCGTGTTGGCAGTTGCCGGCAGAAGGCCCAATTCGCGGCTTATGGAAACAATGGATTCACCAGGGATCCGATTCGTAGGGCCATTCGATGAATTCGAAGCCATTGCCAGCAAATCCGTTATCGCAGTAGCCCCTCTTAGGGTTTCAACGGGATTCCAGATCAAGGTCCTCGACGCCGCCCAATTCGGACTTCCCCAGGTCGTAACTGCAGCGGCGTTGAAAGGTTTCGCTCCGGGGTTTCCCGCACGAGTCGCCGATGGCGATGAGGAGTTCGCGGGTGCGGTCGTGGAACTTCTCAATGACGCTCGCACCAGGGGAGATCTGGCGGAAGCGGCACGCATGCACGTAGACCACCGCTACACAGTTCAGGCATGGGTCGACGAGGCTCGTAGCCTTATTGGCGGTCGATAAGGTGACTCGGACGACCTTCTGGTCAGACGAGCTGGTATCCCGACGCAATCGATCCAGAGCGTCGCCAGACGGGATCGTCGGTATCCAATCCCTCTGCGCGCAACGCTCGCGTAAGGATCTTCGTGGTCGCTGTCGTCGGTAACAGAGGGCAGATCCTGACGTAGCGCGGTGCCCACTTGGTCCCTAGATCCGGTTGCGCTGCCACAAATGCAGCGAATTCTTGCGGATCGAATGTTGCGCCCTCTTTGAGTTGCAGAGCGGCCATGACCTGGTCGCCCGTGACCGCGTCAGGGACGGCGTACACCGCGGCCAACACAACGTCGGGGTGGCGCTCGAGCACGCGGGTAACCGGCGCCGCTGCGAAATTCTCGCCATCTACCCGCAGCCAATCGTCGGTGCGTCCGGCGAAGTACAGGTATCCAGCCTCGTCGCGGTAACCGAGGTCCCCGGTCCAGTACCAGCCGTTGCGGATGCGCGCCCGTTCAGCCTCTTCGTTTCGCCAATAACCCTCGAACCCGGCGGCTCCACTCGTAGAGACGATCTCGCCGATTGCCACGTCTGCATTGACGATCCGTCCTTCGTTGTCGAATACGGCTCTCGGGCACTCGACGCCGGTTGATTGCTCGACAACGATCACGTCGATCCCCATTCCGAGCGATCCGGTCGGGGCATCGGGTGTGCGCGAGATGGCCGCACCGCCTTCGGTCGAGCCGTAACCGTCAACGACAGGGACGCCGAAGCGCTCCGCGAACCGTCCGACGTCAGCGGCGGCCGCCTCGTTGCCAAAGACCTGGCGGAGAGTTGTATCTGCGTCGGAGGGATGCTCGGGAGTTGCGAGTATGTACGAAAGGGGTTTTCCCACATAGTTGAAGTAGGTGACGCCGTATCGGCGGACATCGCGGACAAACCCAGACGCCGAGAACCGACCGCGCGGAGGAAGCGCGATCGTGGCTCCTGCTGCGAGCCCAGGCGACCAACCTGCCATGAGAGCGTTCGAGTGGAACAGTGGCATTGCTACGTAGCAGACGTCCTCTGGGACGATCGAGAACAATCCCTTTACGGCACTACCGATGAAAGCCATCCGGCCTTGCGTGCATCGGACGGCCTTCGGCGCGCCCGACGTCCCTGAGGTGAAGATCAGATAGCCCAAGGTCGAGGCTGATATCTCCGGATCTGCCAACTTGTCTTCGCGATGAGCCTCCAACTGCATTTTGTGTTCGGGTGTGTCGACTAGGAGGAGGCGCGGGTTGTCTCGAGTGGGCTTGCCGATCGACTTGCCGAGATCGAGCCCGTCGACGAGTGGGAGGTGCGCAAGGTCGGTGACAAGGAGCTGGCACTGGGTGTGGGAGATGTCGCGGGCCAGTTCGTCGCCGCGGTGATTGGGGTTCCCCCCGACGACGACGCTTCCACGGAGCGCCGCCGCGCCGAGCCAGAAACAGAACTCCGGGACGTTGTCGAGCAGCACACAAATGTGAGGAGGCCCGGGGTCCAACAGCTCGGCTGCAAGCCCCGCACGGGTCCGCGACTCGTCTACGACGTCCGCCCACGACCATGAAAGGTCGCCCGCGAGCAGCCCTGGACGCTCGTCCCCGACCCTGGCTAGGAGCATCTCAGATACGGTTTCCATGACCATCCCTGCTTATCAGGACCCGTGTGACCTGGACATTAGCGTCCAATAGTGGAACACGTTGCATTTTTGCACCTCGGCTGATACCGTCCGGCTTAGCGGAAGGAGCCCTAATGGAGTTCGGCATCTTCAACAGCATCTGCATGCCCCCGAAGATCCGTCAGGCCTATGGAGCCAATGCGGAGCATCGGCGCCTTCTCGACGAGGTCAACTACGTCAAGGCGGCCGACGCGGCGGGCTTCAAGTACGCGTGGGTGACCGAGCACCATTTCCTCGAGGATTACTCGCACCTGTCTGCCTCCGAGTCCTTCCTAGCGTTCGCTGCCGCCCAGACCTCCAACATCCACCTTGGTTCTGGGATATTCAACATCACGCCGCCGGTGAACCACCCTGCTCGCATCGCCGAGCGGGTCGCGATGCTCGACCACCTCTCAGAAGGACGGTTCGAGTTCGGCACCGGTCGCGGCTCGTTGACGACCGAACAACGCGGATTCGGGATCGAGGATCCCGAGCTCACCCGCGAGATGGTGGCGGAAACCCTGCCCGAGATCATCCGGATGTGGCGCGACGAGGAATACTCCTTCGACGGGAAATTCTTCTCGATGCCGGAGCGCAAAGTCCTGCCGAAGCCGTATACCAAGCCGCACCCTCCGCTTTGGGTAGCGGCAGGGAGCCCATCCACTTTTGAGCTCGCAGCTCGTCAAGGTCTCGGTGTTCTGTGCTTCGCGTTCGGCCGACCCGAACAGTTCGCCCCGCTCATCGAGAAGTACAAGAAGGACATCGAGAATGCTGAGCCCGTCGGCGGCTATGTGAACAACAACATCATGGTGACAACCCAGATGCTCTGTCTCGAAGATGGACAGCGGGCGCGCGAGACCTTCTACGACCTCGATATCGGCTACTACTTGAGCCTCGTCTTCAGGTACCTCGATACCTTCCCCCGCCCCCCTGGGATCCCGGTCTGGCCCGAGACAGTTCCTGACCAGACCCCCGAACAGATCGAGAAGCAGATCGAGGGCGGGAACATCGCCGTGGGAGATCCCGACGAGGTTGCCCGGGCGATCCAGCGCTTCGCGGACATCGGTGCGGATCAGCTCAGCTTCGGCATGCTCAGCTCGTCTATGACCGGCGAGGTGTGCAACGAAGCGGTGGCAACGTTCGGAAAGCACATTCTTCCGCGGTTCGACAAGGATCCAGTCCACTCGACTACGCGCCAGCGCGAGGCCCAGGTCGGCTGATCAGACTGCACCGGCCGGCCGATCGGAGGACTCAATTCTCCGTCCAGCAGGCGACCAATTGGTCTACCGTGGTGAGGGTCGCCACCAGCGCCATCGTGTTTTCGACGACGGCTCGACCATACGTGGCTGGAACACCGCAGACGGCATCCGTCGGGAGCACGACCCTGTACCCGTGATTCACCGCCTCGATTGCGAGACCAGGGATACCTAGGTTCAGAGACACGCCAGTCGCCACAACGGTCGCGACGCCGAGTCCGCGAAGTGTTGCGTCGAGCGCGGTTCCTCCGAAGGGAGACACGCCGTGGCGGCGCGCGCTCACGTGATCGCTGGGCTCTGGTCCTAGCGCCGGGACGAGCTCGACTGCAGCCGTCCCCTCTATGAGGTGGTCAGGTCGGCGGAGCAACGCCGTGATGATCGGAGCGTTCCGCGGGGTACTTGCCCCGTCAGGCCTGAAGCCAGCCGTGCAGTGAACGATGGCGACGCCGGCGCTCCGTGCTGCGCTCAAGAGCCTCGAGATGGCGGGCACCAAGCCCGAATGGTCCGCTTCTTTCGCAAGTTCCGGGATCGTCGACAGATCGCCCACAACTCCGCGTTGGACCTCCATGGTCACTATCGCGGTGTGGCGGGCGGCCACCATTCGACACAGATCGGTGGGCAAACGTGTGCGCCTACGGGCGGTCGGCCCTCGACCGGTCAATTACGCCGGACGCCCACCGATAGTCGGGCTTGCCGCTAGGTGCTCGCTCGACCTTGTCGACCACGTGCAACTCGCGGGGGATCTTGTAGCCGGCGACGTGGGTCCGGCAAAGCTCTTGGATGGCTTCGAGTGTGGGAGCGCTATGCCCTCGTCGCGGTTCGACGATGGCGGCGACGCGCTGGCCCCACCGCTCGTCGGGAGCGCCGACGACCAAAGCATCCATCAGGTCGGGATGGGATCTCACCACCGCTTCCACCTCTTCAGGAAAGATCTTCTCGCCGCCCGAGTTGATGCAGATGGAGCCCCGCCCGAGAAGCGTGATCGAACCGTCGGATTCGACGGTGGCGAAATCACCTGGCATGACGTGCCGGATGCCGTCGACCGTAATGAAGACTTCGGCAGTCTTCACCGGATCGTTGTAGTACCCGACCGGAATGTTCCCGGACCTGGCGATCCGTCCTATCACTCCTGACCCGGGCTTGACCTGTTCCAGATTGTCGTCGAGAACGACTGTCTCGCCGAGCGAGGTGACCGTCGGACCGCTCTTCATAGCGGTGGCACCACGGTGCACCATGCTCAGGCCGTTGTTCCCAGATTCGGACGAACCAACGGCGTCGGTCATGACCATCTGAGGGAAATGACGGAAAAATTCGTCCTTCACCGACGGCGAGAACAGAGCTGCCGTCGAGGTGAGCCCGAAGAACGACGACAGGTCGTAGTTCGCGCCCGGCTCGTCGAGAACCTCGACGAGGGGCTTTCCCATTGCGTCCCCTGTGATCATGACCATGTTCACGCGTTCGGCCTCGACGAGTCGCCAGACTTCGTGAGGCTCGAACCGGGCCATCAGCACGACCTTGTTTCCAGTGAAGCTCTGTCCCATCACCCCCCACTGAGTGGCGCCGTGCATCAGCGGCGCCACGGGCAAGAACGTGATCTGACCTCCTGACGCCAGCCCTTTTTCGACCATCGCCTCGGGCTTTTCGACTCGGACGCTTGTGAGCGCGTCGATCCCGCCGCCCAATGCGAAGAACACATCTTCGTGCCGCCACACGACGCCCTTCGGCATGCCCGTCGTGCCGCCCGTGTAGAGGATGTAGTGGTCGTCGCCGGATCTCGGCGCAAAGTCACGATCGGGGCTCTGTGCCTCGAGCGCCTCCTCGTATGCGATCGAGTCCGCGCTGGGATCCTTCTCGTCCGAACCGTCCTCGATCACGATCACGTGCCGAAGATCAGGCAACTCGCCGAGAAGCGCCTTTACGTTCGGGGAGTAGCTGCGTTGGTGGACGAGAGCCTTCAGGTCGGCGTTGTTGAACAGGTATCGCAGCTCGTCTTCGACGTAGCGGTAGTTGATGTTGATCCACACGGCACGCAGTTTGAACGTGGCCCAAGCGGTCTCGACCCACTCGGCACAGTTGAGCGCGTATATGCCTACGTGATCGCCGGGTCCGATGCCCTGAGCGGCGAGATGGTGGGCCAGGCGGTTCGCCCTCGCCTCCATCTCTGCATACGTGCGCCGCTCATTGCCGGCCACGAGATAGTCCCGTTCTCCGAATGCATCTGCCGCTGCCTCGAAGAGGTCGGCGAGGTTGAACTCCACTAGCCGAAAAGTAGAACAGGTTTCGGTCTGGACGACAAGTGAGGGCCGGACGGTCGAGGTGGTCGGCGTGTGCGCTAAAGACCAGCTCAGGCTAGGTGCAGGCGCTCTTGTTCGGTGGCCAGCGCCGCCATGACCGAACGGGTCACACCGGCTGCGTCTAGTCCCAACCGGGCGAGGATGGCATCGGGCTTGCCTTGAGGGATGTATTCGAGCGGAAGTCCGAGCATCCGGACCGGCGGGAGCGGGCGGTCGAGCTCGGGAAGGGATCGCATCGTGTCCACGAGGAAGGTCCCCGCGCCCTCCGACTCCGATGCCGTCCTCGAGAGTCACGACGAGCGAGTGTGCAGTGGCGTCGGCGAGCATGTACGGATCAGGAGGTGCGATCACGCGCACGTCCCACACAGTCGCATCAACGCCCTGCTGCGACAGCAGCTCCGCTGCCCCTTCTGCCACCTCGACCATCTTTCCCACCGCGAGCAGGCATACCGAGCTGTCTCCGTGTCGCACCATCCGGCCTGTCATCCCTTGGCCAACGGCACCCGGTTTTGCTTGGCGCGCGATCGTCTTCGGGACTCGGATCACGGAGGGACCGTTGAGTGTCAAGGCTTGTTCGAGCATGACAGGGACTTCCTGAGCAGACGAAGGTGCGAATACCGTCATATTCGGTATCGACAGGCTCAGAGACAGGTCGAGAACGCCGTGATGGCTCGGGCCGTCGTCTCCCGTGATGCCTGCACGGTCCAAGAAGAAAACCACCGGAAGCTTGTGGAGCCCGACATCGAGGTTCGCCTGGTCGAACGCTCTCGAGAAGAAGGTGGAGTAGATGGCCACGACAGGTCGTAGACCGGCCATCGCCATACCGGCGGCCGAGGTCACCGCGTGTTGCTCCGCGATCCCGACGTCCAGGAACCTGTCCGGATAGCGAGCTTGGAACGGCAGCAGCCCGGTCGGTCCGGCCATCGCAGCCGTTATGGCGAAGACGTCCTCGCGCCGTTCGGCTATGTCGAGCATCGCACGGGTGAACGGGTCCGAGTACGACACAGGCGCTACTCCGTCATCGTTGCGGTTCGAGGCAGCGGGAACCTTGAAGTCGTGCAGGTTCTGGACGTCGTCATCTCTGCAGGCGGGTACCCACGGCCCTTTTGGGTGAGCACGTGAAGCAGGATCGGGCCGTCCCATTCCGCGGCTCGGGCAAGGTCCGCCTCGAGGCGGGTCATGTCGTGACCGTCGACCGGACCGACATAACAAATTCCCAGTGCCTCGAAGAAACGATGCGGGGTGACGATTTCGCGCAGCGCGATGGTGAGGCCGTGTGCACCCGAATAGGCGAGCGCGCCGAGAGCCGGGATCTCCCGGAGAAGCTTTCTTAGGCGCTCGCGGGCGTGGATGTAGGAAGGACTGAGCCGCAGGTTGGTGAGCCCCGTCGACAGCTTCGAGATGGTTGGCGAATAAGAGCGGCCGTTGTCGTTCAAGACGATGACCACCCGGCTCCCGGCGTGTCCGAGGTTGTTGAGCGCCTCGTATGCCATGCCGCCGGTCAGAGATCCGTCACCCAGGACGGCCACCACATGCCGGTCGGTCTCGCCCCTCAGGCGAAAGGCGGTGGCAAGTCCGTGAGCGTAGGACAAGGCAGTGGAAGCGTGACTGTTCTCGATCCAGTCGTGTTCCGACTCTTTTCGAGACGGGTAGCCCGACAGGCCGTCCGGTTGTCGCAAAGTGTCGAATGCGTCGCGCCGCCCGGTGACCAGCTTGTGGATGTAGGCCTGATGACCCGTGTCCCACAGGATCACATCGCGCGGCGAGTCGAAGACTCGGTGAAGAGCCAAGGTCAACTCCACGACTCCGAGATTGGAGCCGAGATGCCCACCGGTCGTGGTGACCGTGCTGACGATCAGCGTCCGTATCTCCTCGGCGAGCTCCTTCAACTGCTCGGCGCTCAGTCGGCGGAGGTCTCGGGGATTGTTGATCTGGTCGAGAAGCATGTTGTGAGGTTGGTCGTCCCTGGTTCGTCTCAGGTTGCTGTCGGACCTTCGAGGGCTCACGCTATCTCGCGGCCGAAGGTTTTTGGATTCCGGCAAGGGCTGCGCTCGCAGTCGCAGCGATGCCGCCGAGCAGAAGAAGCCCAGCTTTGAGGCCTTCGTGATCGGCAAGCGTGCCGACGACGGCAGGCCCGAGCACCCACCCCATGTAACCAGCAGCCGTGAATCCTCCGACGAGAACGGTTGTCGACGCCGAGTCGGGTGCGGCGCCGGGACGCGGGGAGGCGAGGCGAGCCATCGTGAGAGGCCAGCAAAGAGAGATGCCTCCGGCGGCAAGAGCGAGGGCGCACGCAGCGACCGGGACGCTGTTGAATGACGCTTCGAGCACGAGCCCGCCTGCGGCGAGCCCCGATCCGAGGACGAACCCGCGCTTGTAACCGAGCCGGTTCATCATGTTCGCTCCTGAAGCCCGGGTTGTCGCGGCGATCAGCTGGCCAGCCGCGTACGCACCAGCTCCCAGGAGCACTCCCGTCGCGAGACCGCGTCCTGAGATATAGGACTCCCCACGTGTCGATCCCGCCCTCCACGACGGCGGTAGCCGCAAATGCCAGCGCCAGAAGAACCAGACCCTGATCCTTGATGGCAACGAACGACCTAAAGAACGATCCTGAGCCCTTTACGGGAGCCAGCGGGGGTTCGGCGAGCGTTTGCACCAGTGGGATCACGCTGGGATCGGCCAAGGTCGGAGACGTGCTTGACGAGCGGGCGACGAAGGCGATCCCGAGCGCAGCGAACCCGGTCACCAGCCAGGTCCAGCGCCAAGAGACGCTTGAAGATACGAATCCTGCTACCAGCGCAGCACCGCCCAACGTCCCGACATTGAACAGGGCGTGAAAGCGGACCATCCCCCCCGGTGACCCACCGAGCGCGACAGTGGCGGCTGTGTTCATCGCCATGTCGACAAGGCCGGCGGACGCGACCGCGAGGGCGAAGATGGCCACGAATGCGAAGCGCCCCGGCGCTACTGCCGCCGCGATCGAGAAAAGACCCCAAGGAACCAGGAGTACGGGAAGAAGGCGGTCTGGCCCGGACCTGGCCATCAATTGCCCCGCTACAGCTGCTGCGACGCCTCCCGCCGCGATCGATGCGGACAACAAGATCCCCAATCCGGCGTTCGACAGGCCGGTAAACCGCTCGACGTCGGCGGTCGCGACCGCCCAACTGCCCCAGAAGACCCCGAAGCAAATGAACGCCCCTGCCGCAACGACGAGGTGGCGCTGCATTCGAGCACTCTGGCACGTGCTTGAGGCAGACTCACGGTGCAACCGCGACCAAGCGCGTAACGGAGGGCAACAGGGAGGCCGCCATGCAGGCTGAGATCAAGGGAACCACGATGCCCGTGCTCGAGATGCTCCTCGACCCCGGCGACGTGATCGTGACCGTTCACGGCGACCTGTCGTGGATGACCCCGAACGTTCAGATGACACAGACCACCTCTACCGGCGGTCAGGGCAAGGGCGGTTTCATGGGGGCCGTCAAGCGGATGGCCGGCGGCGGAAGCCTCTTTCTCACACGGTACGAATCGACAGCAGGACAAGGGATGGTGGCCTTCGCCAGCAAGCTACCGGGACGGATATTCCCAGTGGAGGTGACTCCGGGGAAAGGCTTCCTCGTCCACCGCCACGGTTGGGTTTGCGGAACCCCGAACATCAACACGACCGTCGCTTTGCAACAGACCATTCGAGGCGCCGTATGGGGAGGAGAGGGCTTCATGCTTCAGAAGCTCGAGGGCGAAGGCACCGCATGGATCGAGCTGTCCGGCGAGATCTTCAACTACGAGCTCGCGCAGGGCCAAACGATGCTCGTGCATCCCGGACACGTCGGACTGTTCGACGACACCGTTCAATTCTCCGTCATCAGGATGCCGGGCATCAGCAATTACCTCTTCGGAGCGGACGGTCATCACCTGGTTACCATGACCGGCCCGGGGAATATCTGGCTCCAGAGCATGCCTATCCCGGTGCTCGCTGGAGCACTTACGCCTTACGTTGCTCACGACGACCACGGTGGGCGCGACGCACTGGCGGGTGGTGCAGTCGGAGGGATCCTCGGCAACGTGCTCGGCAGGGGGGTCTGACCGCTAGCGGGCCTTATCGAGAAAGGTCGCCAAGTCGACGACGGCGCGGGTGAGACGACCCACGCCGACAAGGCCCGCCGCGTCGCTCGCCGTTACCGTGAACGTGAGCCTCTTGCCTTCGATCCGTTCGAGCACCGCCTCTGCGGTAACGGAGGATCCCGGCTTCAAGGGCGCCAGGTGGTCAAACTGGACCCGCACTCCGACGCTCGTCTTCGACTCGTCGAAGACTCCGTCTAGAGCTCGGCACGAAGCCTCCTCGCAAAGAGCGATCAACCGCGGGGTGGCGAGCACCGGGACCGAGCCCGAGCCCATTGTCTCGGCGGTATCGTCGTCACCGACGACGAGCGAAGCACTTCCGCTCAAGCCGGTCTCGAGGTGCACGGCGGTACCATACGAGAGGGCGAGCCCAGCGGCCAACGTGCCAGCGAGGGCGCCCGGCTCGCGGCTGAATCACGGTTCGCGTGCGCGCGGTCGCAGAGGTGGAGGAAGGGAGCGATGTGCAAGACACGAGCACTGCCTCAGGGGAGGCACTGATTGATCCCGATGTAATGGAGAGAGTCCTCGGTGCCGCCCTCGAGAAAGGCGGCGACTTCGCGGAGGTGTTCGCCGAAGATCGGTTCGCGACCGGCGCCGTCTTGGACGACGGACGCGTCGAAGAGCTTTCCTCGGCGCGCGACAGGGGGGCCGGGATCCGGGTGGTAGTGGGGGAGACTACCGGGTTCGCCCATACCGCCGAGTTGACAGAAGGGGGCCTGATCGCAGCCGCCCGAGCTGCTGCGGCGGTTGCGCGCGATGCGGGACCTACAAAAGTCGCACCGCTGGTCGCAGGAGCTTCGAGGCCGGAGCGTCGAGTCGATGACGTAGAAAAGAGGCGCAAGATCGAGCTTCTCGAGCACGCCGACGAGGCCGCCCGCTCCACGGCTGGATCAGTCCGTCAGGTGTCTGCTTCTTACGGCGACAGCCGGCGTCGCGTCCTCATCGCGACCAGCGACGGGCTGCTGATCTCAGACGGACAGGCGCGGACTCGTTTCGGAGTGTCGTGCGTTGCTGTCGGCGACACCGGGATGCAGACGGGCTATGAATCGGTGGCACGCACCGTCGGTTTCGAGCTGTTCGACGACTTGGACGTGGAAGAGTTGGCCCGGAAGGCCGCGCGCCAAGCCGTGACCAAGCTCTCCGCTAGGCCGGCCCCGAGTGGAGCTCTACCACTTGTCATCGCGTCAGGTAGTGGAGGGATCCTTTTCCACGAGGCCTGCGGCCACGGGCTCGAGGCCGACCACATCTTGAAGGACGCATCGGCATATGCCGGGCGTCTCGGCCAGCTCGTGGCGAGTCCACTCGTGACACTCGTCAACGACGGCACGGTAGGGGCCGAATGGGGAACCTTCGGCATTGATGACGAAGGGCACGCCGCGCAGCGAAATGTCCTGATCGAAAACGGTGTTCTTACCTCTTACATGTGGGACATGCTCCGTGCCCGCAAGGAGGGAAGGTCATCTTCTGGCAACGGCAGGCGCCAGAGCTACAGGCACCTGCCGATGGTCCGGATGACCAACACGTTCATCATGAACGGTTCGGGGGACCCCGAGGCAATCGTCGCCGATACGCCTACTGGCGTATACGTGGCGAAGCTTGGCGGCGGGCAAGTCAACACGGCGACCGGAGACTTCGTGTTCGGTACGACGGAGGCCTACCTGATCGAGAACGGACAGATCGCCGAACCCCTGAGAGACGCGAACCTGATCGGCAACGGTCCAGAGGTGTTGAGCCGGATCGACGCCGTCGCTGGCGACTTCGACATGAGCCCAGGCACGTGCGGTAAGGACGGGCAGTCGGTGCCCGTCGGTTGTGGCCAACCCACGTTGCGCGTGACAGCGGTGACGATCGGGGGGACCGCCGGTGGGTGAGGACGCGGCGAATGACCTGAACGGGGAAGAAGGTCTTCTCGCGCTTGTTCAGCGCGTTGCTGCAGAAGCGAGGCCCGGGGAGGAACTGGAGGTCTACGCGTCGAGGCTCGAAGAGGTCAACGTCCGCGCCTATGACGGCGAGATTGAGTCCCTCTCGTCCGCACGAGCTGCGGGAGTGGGAATCCGGGTTGTTGCCGACGGCCGCCAGGGATTCGCTTATGCAGGCGCGCTCGAAGAATCGCTCATCGCCGCCACGCTCGCCGACGCACGCGACAACGCCACCTTCGCCACTCCCGACGAATATCTGGGTCTCGCACTTCCCGACGGCGTCGAACCGGCCGTGCTCGATCTGTGGGATCCCGAAACGGCTTCTCTCCCGACGACGGACAAGGTCCAGCTCGCGGTCGATCTCGAAAAGAGGGTGCGCAACAGCGACCCGAGGGTAAGGCAGGTGGTCTCTGCGGACTACGGCGACATGCAGAGCGAATCCGCGATCGCAACGTCGACAGGCATAAGAGCGTCGACCAGACGCACAGTGTGCAGTTTGTCCGTCTCGGTCATCGCAGGCGACGACGACACGGACCGTCACACTGGTGTCGGGTTCGGCTTTGGAAGGGGGCCTTCGGTGTTGGATCCGGAGGCGATCGCCGACGACGCAATCGAGCGGGCCACCCGGCTGATCGGGGCCAAGAAGATTCCGTCGTCGTCATTCACGGTGGTGCTGGACCGGCGGGTTACGTCAACCCTCCTTGGTGTCATCGCAGGAGCGCTTTCCGGGGAGGCGGTCATAAAAAACCGCTCGATGTTCGCAGATCGGCTCGGCGAGTCCGTCGGGGTACCGGAACTTGTGTTTGTGGACGACCCGACCGACGTGCGTTCCCTGGGTGCATCGAGTTACGACGCGGAGGGTCTTGCGTGCAGGCGGAACGTGCTTATCGACCGAGGCGCGCTCACCGGGTTCGTTTACGACACGACGACGGCACGCCGGGCGTCCACGTCGTCAACGGGTTCGGCGGTGCGGGGTGGTTATGCCACAACGCCCTCTGCAGGTTGTCGCGCCGTATCCATAGCGCCCGGAACGCTCGACCAATCCGGCGTGCTATCCGCGATCGGAGACGGCTTGTTCGTTCAGTCGATCACCGGTGTTCATTCGGGGGTCAATTCGGTTAGCGGCGATTTCTCGGTCGGAGTGGAAGGTCTATTGATCCGACACGGCGAACTTGCAGGCCCGGTTCACGAGGTGACCATCGCCTCGACCCTCCAGCGCATGCTTCAGTCGCTGGTAGTGATCGGTGGCGACGTCGAGTGGCTTCCTGGAGTAGCCGCCGCTCAGACCGTTGCGATCGAGGGGATGTCGCTGAGCGGTTCTTGAGCCGCTCAGGAGGCGGCCGCCGGGGCACTGCCCGATGCGGATGCGGTCTTGGCCGGCGTGTTCTTCTCCTTGGATTCCTTGGATTCCTTGGATTCCTTCGAAGTTCCCGAGCTCGTCAACTCAGAGCTCGAGGAAGGCGACGCTGTCTCCGACGCGGCAGCCTTCTCCCCGTTGGACGAGGCCGCCTTTGAGGCCGTAGAGGGCTTCCGGCTGTCCGTCTTGTAGAAGCCTGAGCCCTTGAAGACGATTCCCACGTTTCCAAAAACCTTCTTCAGCTTGCCGCCGCACGCGGGACACTTCTCCAGAGGATCGTCTCGAAAGGACTGGACCACTTCCAAGTGCTCTCCGCACTTCGAGCACGCGTATTCATATGTGGGCATCGCAACCCCTTCGTCCGCTACAGCCTGGCCAGTCCGCCGAGATCCCCGCTCGTCTCAGACAGCGGTGCTGTTAGCACTCTCCTCGTCTGAGTGCCAAGCATAGTCGGCACCGGGCCAGCGCCTACACTCTGGGCGTGCCCGAACGGTTGACTCACCTCGATCCGCTCGGGGGGCGCGAATGGTGGACGTCACTCCGAAGGAACCGACGCATAGGCGAGCGCTCGCCCGTTGCAAGGTGATGATGGCGCCCGCCACTACGGCCAAGGTAGCGAGCAACGCCATCACCAAGGGAGACGTTCTCGGGACAGCGCGCATCGCTGGGATTCAGGCCGCTAAGCGGACAGCGGAGCTGATTCCGATGTGCCACCCGCTCCTCGTGGGAGCTGTGCACGTCAATTTCACGATCGGTGACGACCACGTTGAGGTCGAGGCGGAGGTCGAGACGGTCGACCGTACCGGCGTTGAGATGGAAGCGATGACCGCCTGCGCAGTAGCAGCGCTCACTATCTACGACATGTGCAAGTCAGCCGACAAGGGCATGGAAGTCGGCCATCTTGCACTTTGGGAGAAGAGCGGCGGAAGCTTGGGGACTTGGCGCCGGTCCATTCTCGACGGCTCTTCTTGAGGTGACCGTCAGCCGAGAAGGCAGGCCCGGGTAATCACCGCCTGAAGAGTTTGCGCCGGGACTTTCGCGAAGAAATCGTCAGATCCTCGCTGAATCGCACGTTCTGTTCGCTCTCTTCGACCTCCTCGGAGCCGGAATCCGAGCCGGAATCGGAGCCTTCACCACCATCCTTTGGTTGCCGACGCGCGTTCCTGGCCTGATCGGAGGTCGCTCGGAGAACCTCCTTCGCCATGGCGGCGTGCTCTTTGTACGCATCCATAGGCGCTGCCTGGCCACCGGTCGCGGGGACGTCCTCCGAAGGTCGCACAACAGGCGCAGATTCGTCAGGCTTGTCGTCTTCCAAAGCCGCTCGCTGTGTAGGCACCCCCAAAATGTCCTCGGGAGTCGCATTCAATCCGGGTGGAGCGGACGGAGCAGACACGGAGGTGGCATGCGCTCCGCCGGTTATCGACTTCTCGAGTTCTCGTCCCAATGTCTCGAGATCGGCAGCAGCCACTTCTAGTTCATCGGGTTTCTCGATTTTCTCGGCGGAGATCTCGTCTGGCGGATTTAACGAATGATCTTGTGCTAATTCGGGTCGTAGCTCGTCGCTCAGGCCTGCGTGACTCACCTCGTCTTCGACACCGCTTTCGATGGCATCGGAATCCTCGATCGGGGATTCGGTGTGATTTTTCTCGGCTTCTTCCGGACGGCCCGTCGGGTCTTCAGCGTCCTCCTCGAAGGCCGAGTCGTCTGCGCCGCCGCGGCGACGTTCCTCAGCTTTGCGACGGTCAGCGTCCCTGCGCTCGATTGCGAGCTGTCGGCGTTTCCGTCCTGCACGCATCACTGATCACGCTACCCCCCGCGTTCGCACGCTCCGCGGCAAAGCTCGAAGAACCAAAGCGCCTCGGCGGGGTCCCGCTCGTTTAAGGAGCTGAGACCTACCTAGAAGATCAGGCTCTCGCGGCTGTCCGGAGCTCGTCGAGAGACAGCTCTCCGGTCGCCTCACCTCCGCACTGCGTGCAGTGCTCAACGTGGCGCCAGGAACGGAGAAGCTTTGTACCGTCCTGATTGAGCAGGACCACGAAGGACTCTGACACCGGGTCGAGGTCCAAGCCGTAGTACGGGCGCCAATCAGTGGTGGCAAGGCGGCTGTCCAGGTCAAGGCCCTTGAGTATGCGACGGAAGCGCATGCGCTCGGTGTCGAACAGCCAGGTGCTGTGACAAGACTCCAGGACGAGGGGCTCCATGCCCCGAATCATTACCCCTCGAAGCGACGATGCTGACACGGAGGTGTTGCGATCTCGTGACGATCACTAAGAGTGTGGTCTGGCGACCACGTCAAGTGGCTGAACGCCCCCCGGCTCACCGTGTGCAGCATGAATCCCTTATGCAACGATTATTCGAGCCTCAGATCACTCGCCGCGCGTACGCTGCCACTCAAGGGTCATGAGTAAGGCTTGGAAGGACGTAGACTGCGCGAGCATGGACCGGGGAGATCTTGATCGCTTGCTGCAACTCCTTTCCGAACTGGACGGTTCGGATCTGCATATCAAGGCGGGCGCTGCCCCCCGGATCAGGGTGAACGGGTATCTGCGCACCCTCGAGGACGAGCCAAGGTTCACGGCCGAGGAGACCGCCGCTCTCGCCACGAGCATCATCCCGGCGAACGTCAAACCCATATTCGACGCCAGGCACGAAGCGGACTTTGCGTACAGCGTGCCGGGAGTGGGCCGGTTCCGTGTGAACGCTTACTTCCAGCGCTCAACCGTTGGCCTCGCAATGCGAAGGGTTCGCACGAGTGCAGCAACAATCCAGGAACTCTTGCTGCCCGATGTCGTGAGACGGCTGGCCGAAGAACATCGTGGGCTAGTTCTCGTGACGGGGCCGACAGGCTCCGGCAAGACCACCACACTCGCTGCGATGATCGATCACATCAACCACATACGCGCCTGCCACATCGTCACGATCGAGGATCCCGTCGAGTACCTGCATCGTGACGACCTTGCTGCGATAGAACAGCGAGAGGTGGGATTCGATACGGAGAGTTTCTCTTCGGCGATGCGTGTCGTCCTGCGCCAGGATCCCGACGTGATCTTCATCGGCGAGATGCGAGACCCGGAGACGGTGTACGCGGCCCTCACCGCATCCGAAACGGGCCACTTGGTGCTGTCCACCCTGCACACGACCAATGCGACCGAATCGGTCAACCGAATAGTCGACTTCTTCCCTCCCCACCAGCAGGGCCAGATCCGAGTCAGCCTGGCGGGGGCGTTGCGTGGCACGGTCTGCCAACGTCTCGTCCCACGTCTTGACGGCCGAGGAAGAGTTCCTGCTGTCGAGGTAATGGTCGTTAACGGGCGGATCCAGCAGGCGATCCTCGACCCTCTCCTCACCTCGGAGATCGAGCAGATCATCGTCAACGGCGAGTACTACGGCATGCAGACGTTCGACCAAGCGCTCGCCAGGTACCTCCAACAAGGGGTGATCGATCTACGCGAGGCGATGAGCACGGCGTCCAACCCTCACGACCTCAAGGTGATGCTCGAACGCATGGGTGTCTTGCAGGCAGGGAGGACAGCGACCGCGGCCGCCGCAGCTCAGGCAGCGATCGCCTCACAGGGCTGAACCACCGCCGACACCGCTCTCAGGATCTGAAACCCGCTGTCAAGAGTGCAGCAACAAGGCCGAGCGCTAAACAAGTCGCCAATGGGACACGGACCCGCGGGCCTATGGCACTCGGCGCAATTCGCTTCTGTACGACAATTGTCGTGGCGAGCAAGCCCCCGATAGTCACGCCCGATCCCACAGCCGCGGGCAGAGTTCCGAGCCACCCAAGGCAAGCTCCGAAGGCAGCGAGTGTGACGATAGGACCCGCGCCGAGTCTTTCGCGCATCTTGCGCGAAGCCGCCAAGGCAGTTGCAGCCAGGATTCCTGCGGCGAACCCGACGGCCGCCGTGACGCCCGGCCCTGTATGGCCGGCCGTCACCGCTCCGATCCCGAGGGCGACCGCTCCGATCGAGCAGCCGATGACACCGACGGCGGGGGTGAAGGACTGACCGTCGGCATCGATGACGGCCGCTAGGCCCAATGTCGACGCCAGAGCCCACCAACCGGGGACCCCCCAGAGCGGCCTGACCGTCGCCGCAAGTCCGGCGAATGCCCCCGCCGTTGCTGCTTCGACGAGCGGGTACCTCACGGAGATCGGCTCACCGCAGTGCCGGCACTTTCCGCGCAGCCAGATCCACGACAGCACCGGCACGTTGTCCGCCGCCGCGATCTCCGCTCGACAGGTTGGGCAGAACGATCCGGGTCTTACGACAGAGAGGTGCCTAGGCGTCCTGTATACGACGACGTTGAAAAATGACCCGACGAGGAGCCCGAAAAAGGCGCCCACGACCACAAACGTGCCGGTCATGGGCTCGTTGAACAGCCGAGAACCGAGGAGCTCCGGGGGGCAACCGAGGCGGTGAGGGTTCGGGTGCCAGAGGACATGGTGCGCGTGCGCTCCTGACGCATGAGCCGCGTCGAAACAGTCGCCTCGTTTTGTATCGCCATGCGAGGCCGAATTCTAAGCCGTACGAGTCTCGGGGCGCGATAGCATGCTCAGATCAATTGTCGGTGAGGCGCGTTATGCCCGAGTCTTGCGCCTCGATGCTGCCGCCGGAGCGAATTCGGGGTCAATGGCTGCCCCAGACGTGCCGATGGTGAGTTCGTGACTGAAGTCGACTCCGTCCGCCTGCTCGCGAGCGAGTACAACCTCGAGTTTGTAGACCTTGACCGCTTCCCGATCGACTCTTCCGCGGCTTCGGTTCTTCCTGTCCAGATCGCAAGGCAGCACCACGTCGTGCCAGTGGCGAGAAAATTCGGAGCTCCGGTCATTGCAATCTCGGATCCGGGAGACATCGTCGCGATAGACACGCTGCGGACGAGCATCGGCAGGGAGTTCATCTCGGTCGTCGCAGCAGCCGGACAAATCGACGCTTGTCTCGACCGGGTCTACGGAAACGGGTCACAGGCCCCGCCGACCTCGCAAAACGGTGCCGCAGCCGCCTCAGTGCCGGGTCTCGAGGGTATCCAGCGTCTTGACGATGTCGACGATATCCAAGGGCTCGACCTCGGCTCGCTTGACGCGCCGACCGGACCGACGGACCACGCCGACCCCTTGGCGGTCGCGCTGAGGCGACGCGCTCATCCATCCCCAAGGAGCCCCGCCGCCGGCGGGCCCCCGTGTGGTGCCAGACGGAGCAGCAACAGCTCTCGGTTCTGCAACGCCATCGTCGGATGGAGGCCGCACTTCTGAAGACGACGTCACCATGACCGCCGACCTAGTTGAGGTCGTCGTCGCGGAATTCGAGCACGCCGGGGGTGACGCAGGAAGAGAGACACCCGACAGCGAGCTCGCCTCCTTCCCGCCGCTCGGCAGAGCTCTTATAGAAGGCGGTCGGGTCTCGCTTTCAGACATGGAGTCGGTGCTCCAAGAGCACAACACCAGCGGACAGACGATTGCGCGGATCCTCACAGCGCGCGGCCTCGTCACCGAATCAGACCTCATGTGGGGCATGGCGAGCGAGATGGGTCTCGAGTTCGTCGACCTCGAATCCCGGATGATCAACTACAGCGTCGCGTACCTGTTGCCCGAGGCGACAGCACGCCATCACAACGTCGCAGTGATCGATCTGCAGGATGCCATTCCTGTCGTCGCCGCCTCGAACCCAACAGACGTATTCGCCATGGACGACCTGCGCACGATCATCGGCCGGACGTTCATAACCGTTGTATGTACACGCTCTCAGATCAACACCTATATAGACAAGGCGTACCACCAGGGCGGCGACGCCGAGGCCGTTGCATCGACGGCGGCAGCCGAGTACGGCGACCAGCAAGAAGAGGATCTGCAAGGCCTTCAGTCCGTGGTCGAGGACGCGCCGATCGTCAGATATGTGAACCTCCTCATCCTCCAATCATTGAATGAGCGCGCCTCCGACATCCACGTCGAACCAACCGCGGACAACCTCCGGATCCGGTACAGGATCGACGGCGTCCTTCACGACATGTCCTCAGCGCCACGCGCCATCGCGGCCGCCGTCGTGACGCGCCTAAAGGTCATGGCGGACATGAACATCGCCGAACACCGCGTTCCCCAAGACGGTCGGATCTCGCTGACCCTCGGGAACCGCTCTGTGGACTTGCGCATGGCGACCCTGCCGACGATCTACGGCGAGAAAGTCGTCATGCGCGTCCTCGACAAGTCCAATGTTCTGCTCAGCTTCGAGGACCTCGGGTTCGACGACGAGATGCTCGATATCTACAGGAAGATCTACACGAAGCCTTACGGAACGATCCTCGTCACGGGTCCGACTGGGTCCGGTAAGACCACGACCCTGTACGCGACGCTTGCCGCGCTCAACTCTCCAGAGAAGAACATCATCACGGTGGAAGACCCGGTGGAGCTCCGGATCAAGGGCATCAACCAGGTCCAGCTCAACCAACGGGCCGGACTCACGTTTGCATCCGCACTGAAGTCAATCTTGCGCTCCGACCCCGACATCGTTCTCGTGGGTGAGATCCGTGACCGCGAGACGGCACTCATCTCTGTCGAGGCCGCTCTTACGGGGCACCTCGTGCTCGCCACCCTGCACACGAACGACGCTGCGAGTACCCCGATGAGGCTCGTCGAGATGGGGCTCGAGTCGTATCTCGTCACGTCCGCCGTTTCTGCCGCACTTGCACAGCGCCTTGCTCGGCGGCTGTGTCCGAACTGCAAAGAGCCTTATGAGCCGACCGAGTCCGACATTCTCGCTGCGGGATGGCGGCCCGAAGAGTTCTTCACGGGATCGGCCACACCGAAGGTCCACCGCGCGGTCGGGTGCGCTTCTTGCTCCAACACCGGCTACAGGGGCCGCAAGGCGCTTCTCGAGTTGCTGGTCGTGACCGAAGAGATCGAGCGCTTGATCATCGAGGGTGGGAGCGCCGACGACATTCACAAGCTGGCAACAGAACAGGGCATGGTGACCTTGCGCCAGGCCGGACTGCGAAAGGCGCTCGAGGGCGAGACGACTCTCGAGGAAGTTCTGCGGGTGGTCGCATGACGCCCGCACGGAGACTGGAGACAAGATGAGTCCCTCTGCAGCCACAAAGATCGAGTGGTCGCGTCGTCTGGCGCAGGCTCTCGTCTCAGCGGGCCAGTTGCCCGAGGCAGATTCGGCCGCGCTCCTAGAAGAGTCAGGAGCGACGGGTGTGACGCTCGCGTCTCTGCTCGTGTCGAGGGGATTGGTGGCTCCACAGCTGATCGTCACCACGTTCGGCCAGCTGGCGCAAATGCCCACCGTGGATCTGTATACGAACCGGCCTTCGCAAGATGCCGTACTCGCGCTACCGGCAGCGGTTGCGAGCGACTACGGAGCGATCGGCTACGCGTTCCAAGACGGCACACTGCACGTGGCGTTCAGTGTGCCGCCCAGCTCCGAGGAAATCGATCAGCTTTCGACGCTGTGCGGATCCCGTGTGTCGGCCGTCATCGGGGATGCCGCCGCAATAGAGCGGTTGCAGGCGCTCGCACAAGCAGCTCCGGAGACCACTTCGCCTCCCGCGCCACCGGCCCCCGGAGTGCCCGCTGCGACGTCCGTCCCGACCGCAACCGCGCCACAGGTTCCGAGTATCGGGCAACAGATGTCGAAAGGGAGCAACGGTTCGTCGAACGGAGGCGCTTCTCCTTCATCTCTCACTCCGGCCCAAGCCGCGGCGGCCGCTGTGGTCGACATGGCTCTGCACATCGACGACTTGCTCCGTTACGCCGTGAGCGTCGGGGCTTCTGACTTGCACCTGACGTCTCAGATGCCTGGCTGCATCAGGCTGCATGGCGCGATCCGTCCGATCGAAGGATGCCCGGTTCTCGACAACGAGACCATCAGGGACATGATCTTCGGGATCCTGCCTGCGAGTCAGAGGGAGCGATTCGAAGAAGAGAAGGAGCTCGATACCTCCCACTCCATTCCGGGAGTTGGCCGTTTCAGGGTGAATGTGTTTCGTCAGCGCGGAACTGTCGCTGCTGCCTTGAGGTCGATTCCCCACGAGATTCCACCCTTCGACTCTCTTGGGATACCCGAGGCGATCCGGTCGTTCAGCGAGATGAGGCGTGGACTTGTGCTCGTGACCGGTCCAACGGGCTCGGGCAAGTCGACAACCCTTGCGTCGCTCGTGGACATCATCAACAGGACCAAGCCCCTTCACATCATGACAATCGAGGACCCGATCGAATTCCTCCACAACCACAAGAGGGCGATCGTGAACCAGCGCGAAGTCGGTGAAGACACCAACTCGTTCACCGAGGCCCTTCGTAGGGTGCTACGCGAGGACCCCGACGTCATCCTGGTTGGTGAGATGCGCGACCTCGAGACGATCTCGATGGCGCTGACCGCAGCTGAGACCGGTCACCTCGTGTTCGGCACGCTCCACACCCAGGATGCGCCGCAGACGATCGACCGTGTGATCGACGTGTTCCCGACGAACCAGCAGGAGCAGGTACGAACAATGCTCTCCGCAGCTCTTGAGGGCGTTGTCACGCAACAGCTGATACTCAACGCCGAGGGCACAGGTCGCCTCGCGGCGACCGAAGTCATGATGTGTACCCCTGCGATCAGGAACCTCATAAGGAGCAGCAAGACCCACCAGATCTATTCGCTCATGCAGACCGGAGCCACATACGGGATGCAGACGATGGACCAGGGTCTAGCGAAGCTCGTGAAGGAAGGCCGCGTCACGGAAGCCGTGGCGTTCGACCGTTGCCGTAACGAGGACGACCTTCGCCAGCATCTGGCGTCCTAGGAGGGACCTGATGGCACTCACATTCGATTACAAGGTCAGGGACCGCGCGGGCAAGCTCGTTGAGGGCCAGCTCGAGGGCGACAGCATGGCGCTCGTCGTCGGGAGACTGCGCGAGATGGGCTACCTGCCTATCTCCGTCACCCCCAAGGGCAAGGTCAGCCTTTCCACCGAGATCCACATCCCGGGACTCACCGACAGGGTGAAGCTCGCGGAGATCGCCGTCGCCACCCGTCAGTTGGCCACGATGATCGACTCGGGGTTGTCTGTCGTTCGCTCGCTGTCAGTGCTTTCGAGCCAGGTGGAGAACAAGGAGCTAGCTCGAGTACTGAACGAGGTCCGCCTCGACGTGGAGCGCGGCTCGTCGCTGTCTGCGGCGGTGGGGAAGCACCCGAAAGTCTTCAGCCAGCTCTTTGTAACGATGGTCCAGGCGGGTGAGGCAGGTGGAAGTCTCGACAAGGTGCTTCTCGACCTTGCCACCACGATGGAGAAGCAGGCTGCACTGATGCGCAGCATCCGGGGAGCGATGACTTACCCGGCGGTAGTCCTCGTGGTCATGTGCATCATCTTCCTCGCCCTGCTCGTCTTCATCGTTCCGGTCTTCAAGAACCTGTTCGCGACGCTGCATGCGAGCTTGCCCACACCGACCCTCATCATCATCCACATCTCGAACATCGTTCTGAGTTGGAAGGCAATCATCCTGGTTATTCTGCTGATCGGCGCGATCGTCGCCTTCAGGCAGTGGATCGGCACCGAGAAAGGAAGAGCGGTCTGGGACAGGTTCAAGCTTCGTCCTCCGATCTTCGGACCTTTGATGCACAAGACCGCGATCGCCAGGTTCACCGGAACTCTCGCGTCTCTGGTCTCTTCGGGAGTGCCGATTCTCGAGTCGCTCGACATCGTCTCCGAGACTGCCGGCAATGTCACCGTCGGGGCAGTGCTCCAAGAAGCGAAGCAAGGGGTCCGCGAGGGGCGTCCCCTCGCCGACGTGCTCAAGGAACACGACGACATCATCCCGTCGCTCGTTGTACAGATGGTCGAAGTCGGAGAGCAGACCGGTGCACTCGACACCATGCTCAAGAAGGTCTCGGAGTTCTACGACGCCGAAGTCGAGTCGACCGTGAGCAATTTGACGTCCTTGCTCGAACCCTTGCTCACCGTGTTCATGGGCGTCGGCGTCGGTATCATGGTCATCTCCATGTACCTCCCCATGTTCTCGTACATCAAGCACATCCCGACTAGCTGACGCCCTGCTGTCAGCCATTCATGGGCTTCGCGCACCATGCATGGTGTATGCGTTCAAGCGGGATGTCCTGATTCCGATATCAGACCGGTTCCGTCCATGCTGCGCACTTCCCGATTGTGTGCCGGAGTACGTGAATGGATCAATCGGCACTCGGTGCCGCTCGGAGTCTCGGCGTTCGGCATCGTGCTCGGCATGTCGTACTCGCTGTTCTGGAGACCCGTCGTGCGCCACACCGCCGTTTGGATCACGCCGCCTGATTTCTGGGCGACTTACAGGGCGGTTCACTACGTAGGGTGGGGTGATCTAGGTGGGATATACGGCGCCCATGCGAACGTGGTCACCTTCCCTGGCGTCCTGGTTCTGCTTGCACCTATTGCGATGCTCACCGGAGCGCTTGGACTTTCGGAGGCCTACCCATTTGCGGTTCCTCATCCGAGCGCCTGGTTGGTATGCGGGCCTATCGAGATGCTCCTCGGGTCGATCGCGCTCTTCGGTGCGGACGCAATCGGCACCAGGCTTGGGCTTTCGCCAGCGCGCAGGGCCGTCGTGACCGTGTTCGTAGCGATCGGGTTGTGGAACACCGACGTGTTGTGGGGGCATCCCGAAGACGCGATCGCCATCGGCCTCGGGTGTTTCGCTCTTGTGGCTGTCATCGATGGCAGGAGGGTCACGGCCGGCTGGCTATTCGGGGCCGCAGTTGCGTTTCAACCGCTGGTCCTCCTGGTCGTGCCACTGGCAATTGCCTCGATCGGGGCGCGGGCATCATTGCCGATGGTTTGGCGCACCATTTTGCCTTCCGCGACGCTCTTGATCGCGCCTTTGCTGACTGCGTACAGCGCCACCGTCCGCGCGTTAGTGGAGCAACCGAACTACCCGAACCTTGATCACAGGACCCCCTGGACGAGCCTGGCGCCCACCCTCGGTGGTAGCGGGCGGTTTCTTTTGGTGGCTGCGGGACCTATCAGGCTGCTCTCCGTGGTCGGCGCATGTGTGTTCGCATTGGTCCTGAGGCGGAAGCTCGCGGAGCCCTGCGTGCTGATTTGGGCTTGCAGCTCGGTCCTTCTGCTTCGGTGTGCGACTGAGTCAGTGATGGTCGCCTACTACTTGTGGCCGGCAACCGTTTTGGCAAGCGTGCTCTTGATGCGCGGAAAGTTGATGCGCGCCTTCATCGGGCTCGTCCTCGGGTTGTTCCTGGTCGTCTTCTCGGACTTGAGGCTCGAGGATTGGCTCTGGTGGCTCGGGACGATCGGGGCCCTCCTAGTCGTGGTCGTGGTTGCGGCTCCACCGCTCAAGTCTGTCCCGGTTGATGACGATCACATTGAGGTCATTCACTCGAGGTCGTCGGGCGTGGCCCACTCGAGCCGGGAACTGCAACGTGGTCAGTTGCAGGTAGCCCGATCAGGCGGGGCGCCATAAACGGGACTCCGCCTGGCGGGTTGCGTCAAGTCGGTTAGGCGAAGGGAGCACTGAGATGGCACAGGTGGTCGGGCTCGACATCGCAACGAGCGCGGTCCGTGCCGCGGAGATCGACACCGGTTCAAATCCGCCGACTCTCCTCGCATTCGGTCAGATCGGCCTGCCTCCCGGGTCGATTGTCGATGGCGAGATCCAAGACCCGAGCGCTGTCTCGGACGCGATTGGTCGGCTTTGGCGAAACGGGCAGTTCGCGTCGAAGTCCGTCATCATCGGAATCGCCGGCCTCAGGGCCATAACTCGCGAGATCGACCTGCCATTCGTCCCAGACGACGAAATCGACAGCGCCGTGCAGTTCCAGTCCGAGGAAGTGATCCCTTTCCCACCAGACAAGACGATCCTTTCTGCTCAGGTGCTCGCTGACTTTGCGGCTCCTGACGGCACGGCAATGCGCCGCGTGCTGGTTGCGGCAGCGCACCGCGACCTCGTAGAGGGAGTCGTAAGCGCCGTCGAGAACGCGGGCCTCCAAGTCGAGGGTGTGGACCTGGTCTCATCGGCCTTGGTGCGCGCGCTTGTGGATCCGAAGACAATGTCGGACTCACCCGAGGCGATCGTGTCGGTCGGCGCAGGCTTGACAGTGGTCGTGGTGCACCAGCATGGGCGACCGCAGTTCGTCAGAACTGTGGGCATAGGTGGAAACGCCACGACCGCCGCTGTCGCATCGGCACTCGACCTGCCTCTTGCGGACGCAGAAGCCTTGAAGCGTCGATTGGGTGAACCGGTTCCTCAGGTTCAAGCCGCCGAGCGTGCAGCGCGTGCAAGCATGGCCGAGCTCGTGGGTGAAATCCGCAACTCGATCCAATACTTCGCCTCGTTGCCGGGAAGAGCTCCGATCTCGCGAGTCCTTCTCACCGGCGGAGGATCACAGGTCAACGGTCTCGTAGAGACGCTCCAATCCCAGGTTCGCATTCCGGTTCACATCGTCTCTGCTCTTTCGAGGCTCGACCTGCGAAAGCTCGACCAGAAGCCTGAGCAACTTGCGACCATCGATCCCGTCGCCACGACACCGATCGGTCTGGCTCTTCCCGAACCGAATCCCTCGGTGCAGAAATTCAACCTGATCCCTCCCGAGGTGAAGGAACGAAGCTTCCAGCGAACACTCAAGCGCCGTTCGATCCTCGTTGGTGCAACGGTAATCGTTCTGCTTGTTCTTGGTGGAGTTCTCCAGTACATGCGATACCACTTTGTACAGAACGACGTCCACAACGCGTCGGTGCAGATCGCAACGCTGCAGGCGCAGATTCCCAAGTACGACCGAGTGGTGAAGGCCGCCGATGAGCTCCGCCAGGCGAAGGGGCAGATTTCCGCCGTGTCGTCGTCGTCCGTCAACTGGTACGCGGTGCTGACCGAGCTAACGGCGCGGACTCCCGTCGGGCTCACCGCTTCTTCTTTCACCGGATCGTCCGCGGCGTCGACTACCGGAGCCACGACAGCCGCTTCGGGTGCTGCCGGAATCGGATCTTTGGTCGTTAGCGTCACGGGCACGTACCCGACCGACATTCACTTCAGCCCGGTTGCCGAATGGATCGACAACTTGTCTGCCTCGCCGTTCTTCTACCCGCCCCAGGTTGCCCAGGCGTCCAACGCAAAGAACGGAGGGCGCTTCACGATCACCTTCCAGTCCACCGTCCACCTACAGGCTGGAGCAAGCCTGTTGAATAACGGGAGCTTCTGATGGACCAACTGAAACGCTATATGTGGCCCATTGCGACTGGTGGTGCAGTTCTTGTGATCGCCCTGATCGCGGTCTCTGCGTATATCCTCCCTGAAGGACACAAGGTCTCTACGGCCAACGCCAGCAAGGTCACATTGCAAGCCCAACAGGCAGGTCTGCAAGCCGAGATCACTGGACTCGAGCACGAGAAGAGCAACGAACCCAAAAACTGCTCCACGCTTCGCCAGGACTTGACCCTGGTACCGGCAACGCCGACGGTGGACCTCTTCCTTCACCAGATCTCACAGCTCGCTACCAACTCGGGCACTGCTACACCGAGTGTCACCATTGCGAGCTCGGGTGCCGTAGGAACAAGTTCCGGTGCGGCTGGCGCGAACACAGTCGGAATCAACCTTGAGGTGTCGGGGACCTACCGGCAAGTGCTGAACTTCTTGAACGGGCTCGACAATGTTCATTCCCTTCAACGTCTTTACGCTGTTTCGTCTGTCGGCCTGAACGGCGCCCCAGCAACCGGGTCGTCTTCGTCAAGCGTTTACACGCTTCAGCTTCAGGGTGACATCTACTACAGCACCGGCCAGCAGGACGTGTGCTCTACCACCACGAAGACCGGCACAGGCTCTCAGAGCACTTAATAGAGCGTGCTCATTCATGCAGCTCGAGGAAGAGTTCAACGCGTCTCATGTGCTAAGCGAATTGATCCATTGTAGATTACAGTAAATCTGATACCGATGGAAATGTTGTCTCAAGTTTCCCCCTTTCCGTATCGATAACTGTCCTACGAAGGGTCTACAAAGCCTTGCGGGTATGGCCGTCGCCCGCAGGACACGTCCCTCCTAACGGAAGGGCGTGCACAGATGCGGCCGGGGGCCATCGACCTCGGTGGTCCTTCAGCCATTGCCTATAGGAGGAGAGAGTTCATGTTTCAGGCAACATTGCGACGGCTTCGCGAAGAGCGCGCAGCTGAGATGGAGAGTGGGGAGGCCGCCGAGGGCGGTTTCACCCTTATCGAGCTCATGGTGGTGCTTTTGATCATCGCCATCCTGCTCGCCATCGCGATCCCGACATTTCTCGGGGTGACGAATACAGCAGGGGACCGTGCGGCGCAGTCGAACCTGACGAACGCCCTGACAGAGGCTAAGGCCCTTTATCAGGTCTCGCAGGCGTACTCCGCTAATAACGTTGCCTACACGTCTGGGCAGTTCGCCTCACAGGCTCCGGAGTTCACGTGGCAAACCGCCTCGTGTTCCGCTGCTGGTGCGCCTGCGAATTGCATCAGCTTCGCAGTGGGTGACGTCTCACAAATCGGTGACGGTCAGGGCGTTGTGGTTGCAGCTTGGAGCGCGAAGACCAACACGTGCTGGTATGCGGTCGACCTGGAGAACACACCAGGGTCGCTTGCTGCAACGGACGCCTCGGCCTTCATCACGGGAGCGGCGGCTAACAAGAACAGCACCACCACCCTCCCGAGTGCAGGCGTCTTCTACGGAAAGACGACAGGGCAGGCGACGGTATGCCAAGCCAGCGTGGGTATTGCTCCCCCCACAAACTCTGGGTGGAAGACCAGCTACGCAAGCGCTGGAACGGTCAACTGATCCCAAGAAGGAGCGCTTAGCGGCGCTTTCGAATACTCAAGACTGAGAACCGGACCCCGTTTTGGCGGGGTCCGGTTCTTTGCGTACGCGTCGCTGTACGAGACAGCCACTCCGTCGAGCGGGTGCGACCGACTTTGCAAATGCAACCGACCCGCCGTCGACATTCCGATCGTGCTTGTTGCCTCGCGTCCCGCTATGGTCGTTTGTCACAACGGACAGACAACTAACGACCTTCGGGCATCCCTCCGCCCTGGAGAATTCTCGCAGGTCCATATGCGGCAATTTGGCCGGCCAGAGGCGACGACGCGAGCATGTTCGGAACGGCTGCGGAAGAAACGCGAACAACCAGACAGCGCGTGAATGGCGGTTTGCATGGGGCCAGTGAGCGTGGTGTTGCCACTTTCGAGTTGATGTTGTTGGTGTTGATCGGAATTCTGCTGCTCACGATCTCGATGCCGGCACTGCTCCGAACGGTGCCGAGGGCGAACGACCCGGGCGCACGTGCCAACCTCCTGAACGCAGTCGTCGCGGCGAAAGCCGCATACTTCGTCAACCAGAGCTTCTCGTGGGAAGGCTCACCGCTGTCGGCCTTGTCCTTTGAGGCTCAAGATCCGGCGTTCTCTTGGACGACAGGCTCCTGCGCGGGAAAGAGCCCGAACTGCGTGAGCGTGCAGGTCGTCAACGTGAACTCACCAGGCGACAGTCAGGGGGTGGTGGTCGCAGTTTGGAGTTCGGTCACGAAGACTTGTTGGCTCGCGGCCGACCTTGAAAGCGTGCCGAATGTCTTGAGGGAGGATCGTTCAGGTGTGGCTTTCGAGTCCAGGTCGACGATCCACGGCTCACATCTGGCGGCCGGCGTCTACTACGCGAGGTCCGAAGCGGGAGCGTCAACGTGCTCGGCCGGTAGCGCCGCGATATCGCGCTCCGACCAGCATTGGGGGTCGAGCCTCGCTGCTCCTGGCGTCGTCGGCTGACAGCGATCGCAGCTGACGATGGCCGTGGAAGTCGTCTTGGTAGTCGCCGACTCGCTGTATCAGCGAGTTCTCAAAGGGGTCCGTTGTCGTGACGGCGGGAACGAATTCGCTCGCGTCTGCTCGAGAGAATCTCCAAGGACTCGTCTATGACCCTTCTCGTCTCGGCGGGCTCGATGACTATGTCGACGAAACCTCGCTCCGCCGCGACCCAAGGCGACAGGTACCTGGCGGAATAATCCGATTCGAGCTCTGCGAGCTCCGTGGCGTCGGCCCTGCGATGAAGGATCTGTACGGCGCCGCGCGATCCCATGACTGCCACTTCTGCGCTCGGCCACGCTAGGCAGATGTCGTTGCCGATGCCCTTTGAGTCGAGAACTATGTAGGCGCCCCCGTAGGCCTTGCGCATGATAAGGCACACGCGTGGGACGGTTGCCTCGGCGTAGGCGAAGGCGAGCTCGGCACCGTGGCGGATCATGCCGCGCCACTCCAGGTCCTTTCCGGGCAAGAAACCGGGGGTGTCGACAAGCGTGACGATGGGCAGATTGAACGCGTCGCACATGCGTACGAAGCGAGCTCCCTTCTGCGAGGCCGCAATGTCGAGCGTTCCCGCAAGGGCCCGGGGCTGGCTCGCCAGGACACCGACCGGCCGACCTGCGACCGATCCGAGAGCCGTTACGAGTTGAGGCGCCCAAGCGGCTCTCAGTTCGACAAGCTCCGCGTCGTCGGCAATTGACTCGATGACTTCTCGTACGTCGTAGGAAGCGGTCGGCTCAACCGGTACGACGTCGGCGAGCTCGGGTGTCGGGCGGTCGGGCGGATCGTCGGTGTCGATGAAAGGCGGAGCTTCGTCCGTGTGGGCGGGAAGGTACGAGACGACATCTGCCAGAAGTGCCATCGCGTGCTCGGCGTCAGATGCCGGCAGCGCGCACAATCCACTTGACGTTGCGTGCACGACGGTCCCACCGAGCTCTGATCGCTCGAGTCGGATCCCGGTGAACTCGAGGACCATGTCCGGCCCCGAGACGAATGCGAACGCCTCCGGTGTCATCGCGACGACGTCTGCGAGGCCGAGCATGAGCGCGGTTCCCGAGATCGCAGGGCCCGTCACGGCAGCGAGCACCGGCACGATCCCAGAGCATCTCGCCAAGCCGGCCGCAGCTACCCCCCAGCCGTGCATTGCCGCGATCCCGTCTGTCACGTCGGCACCTGACGACGAGACGACGAGGACGAGAGGCAGACGTCGGTCCAGGGCTGTGCGCGCTGCTTCCGCGATGGTCACTCCGTCCTCGTGGCTCAGAGCGCCGCGATTTCGTCCGGGCGTCGACCTCACGACGACTGCAGGGCGGGTTCCCAGAAGCTCCGTGCCGGACCGCACGTTGCCGGGGACGTGCACACGCGCGCCTTGCACTGTCGGTCGCTCATCGCCGGTGCGCTCGGAGGCGCCCGGCGGGTCTGAAAGGCCAGGTTTGCGGGCCCTGTTCGGCGACGGCAGGGTCCCCACGATCGTGCGGCGGACCACGCGCGAGGATGCTACGCCCCTTGCTCACCTAGGTGTGCGAGCATCGTCACGTGCGGGCGTGTGTGATGCGAGACGGAGGCCTCGAGGTTGCCGAGGTTGCAGATCCTCGACCGGGACCCGGGCAACTCCTGGTCCGCACGATCGCCTGCGGGATCTGCGGGTCAGACCTCCATTTTCTCCGTCACGCCCCCGCAATGGTGGATCTGAGCGGCCAGCTGACCCATTCCCTAGGAGAGCTTGCTCCCGTCCTCGCTCCGCCGATCGACCTGCATCGCGACATCATCATGGGACACGAGTTCTGCGCCGAGATTCTCGAGACGGGACCCGATACATCCGGACCCGCCCCGGGTACGGCCGTGGTGTCCATTCCGGTTCTGTTGACTGAGACCGGGATCCGTCAGCTCGCGTACAACAACGACTACCCGGGAGGGTTCGCCGAGCGAATGCTGCTCTCGGCGCCGCTCGTACTGCAGGTGCCCAACGGATTGGAACCGCGCCTCGCTGCCCTCACTGAACCGCTCGCCGTCGGGGTCCATGCAGTAGCCGTCGCAGCCGTCTCCGGTCGCAATGCTGGAGCCGTGGTGGGCTGTGGTCCCGTCGGGCTCGCCGTGATCGCGGCGCTGCGGATGGAAGGGGTAGAGGTCATCGTGGCCTCCGATCTGTCACCGGCGAGAAGGGCGCTCGCGCTCCAACTGGGTGCAACAGAGGTCGTCGACCCGAACGAAGAGCCGTTGATCGACGCGTGGCGCCGCGTAGACGGAAGGCGCGAGCTTGTCTGCTTCGAGGCGGTCGGCGTCCCGGGAATCATCGACAGCCTCATTCGTGACGTGCCCATCGGAACTCAGATCGTCGTCGTCGGGGTGTGCATGGAACCTGACACGACCAGGCCGTTCTTCGCGTCCGCGAAGGAGTTGTGTCTTCGGTATGTGTTCGCTTACACCCCTGATGAGTTCGCCCGAGCTTTGAGAGCAATCTCCGAAGGGGAGGTCGACGTCTCGCCGATGATCACAGGCGAAGTCGGGCTCGACGGTATGCCGGCCGCGTTCGAAGCGCTGGGCCGACCCGAACATCACGTCAAGATCCTGGTGGAGCCGTCTGGCACGTGACGCGAGGCGGCGAAACCTTGCCCGACTCGAGAAGGAAGTGGCCGGCACGTTGGAGCAGGGTGCGGCCCTACGCCAAATTCGTTTTCGCGATCGTCGCGATCGCTCTCGCATGGTGGGTGTTGAAGGGTCACACCGCCGAGCTTGCCGGTGCATCCTCCTATCTGACACACATCCAATGGGAATGGCTGGTGGTGGCCGTTGCAGCGGAGGCCGGTTCGATCGTCGCCTACTCACTCGTGCAACAACGGCTCATTGCGGCAGGCAAGGTCCATGCTCATCTTGGATGGTTGACGGGAGTAACGCTCGCCAACATCGCGATCACCAACTCTCTGCCCACCGGTTCGATCGTCGCGACGATCTTCACTTACCGCCAGTACCGCCACAGGGGCGCCGACGAGGTCCTTGCAGCGTGGGCAATCGTCGCTCTGCTCGTGGTCACTTCGATAACACTGGCCATTGTTGCCGCCACCGGTGTGGGAATCGCCGGTAGCCAGAGCTCCAATCTCAACCTCGTCGGGGTCACGATCGGCGTTCTCGTCCTGACCCTCGCCGTTGGGGCCCTGTTCGTGCAGAGGCGCGCACTCATCTGGGCTCTTTCCCTTTTGGTCGCTCTCGTTCGCCTCGCCATCCCACGCCTGGGGACAAAGGCCGATGCGATCGTCAACCAATTCGTCGATCGTCTGATGGCTGTTTCGCTCACACCCGTCCAGACGGTGGTCTGTCTGTTATGGGGGCTCACCAACTGGGTGTTCGACTGCGGCTGCCTGATCCTCAGCTTCGCTGCTCTCGGCGTTGGTGTGCCGTGGCGAGGCCTTCTTCTCGCTTACGGCGCTGGCCAGCTCGCCGCCAACCTGCCGATCACTCCAGGAGGCCTAGGCGTGGTCGAGGGAAGTCTGACCGTTGCGCTCGTTGCTTACGGCGGGGCCGAAACCTCGACTGTGGCTGCTGTTTTCCTCTACAGGCTCATCAGCTTCTGGGGTGAGCTCCCGATCGGGTGGATCTCATGGGCGTGGCTAGCCAGGCGCCGCAGACAGACTCAGCGGCTGCTGACCGAGACCTCCCCCGGCATCGCCGTACCGGACCCGCAGGAGGTGGGTGCAAGGTGACAACGGTGTTCGAACGATGAAAAGAGGTTTTGCAACTCTCATCTCCACGATGGTCGTGCTGTCGGTCATGGTCGCAGGAACATCGGGTTGCGCGTCTATTCGAAACGGGCTCGGGACGTCGTCGGCCGTCTGCTTCAGGGCCATACCCGTCGGAAAGGACGCCGTCAGCAATCCGCCGGCGAGGGTCGTGCCGAACGGTGCTCCACCGCAGAGCAAAGCGGCACCGCCGCCGGTGTTCGTCGGTGTTCGATCCGCCACGCAGAAGCAGATCGATGCTTTCGGATCAACGCACAATTATGAAAAGGCCGAGCTCACCAAGCGCAATGGCGGCCCTCTCAAGAGCATCTGTCTCGTCGCTTTTCACGGGTCTTTCGACCCTGCATCTGTCAGCGACGTCCTCCCGCCAGTACCGCCAGCCGGGCATCGCGCCTACGCGGTGGTCGTAATCTCCGAACCTTCGAACAAGCTCCTCGGCACCTTCTTAAGGTCGAAAGAGCCGATCAGCTTCACTCACTTTGCGGTGGGTGGCGGCTGACCCGCCGACCCCGCGCCAGTAGCACTGCTCGAGGCGCGACGTAGGCCCGACCGTTCTGCCCGTTCGGCCCTTTCGAGTTGCCGCTGCACCTCCGCCCATGTGAGGGGCTCGGTGTCGATTCCCTCGCGGTCCTCGAAGTGGGCCCTGGAGAGGGCCACCCAGGCAACGCTCCAGAGCACAGGAAGTGTGGCCACCTTGGCGACGATGCCCGCAAGTTGCTGATCGACGAGTGGGCTCAACCCGAACGCGAGATGTACGTGTGAGAAGGCAGGGTAAAGCGGATGGTGGGAGAAGATGAACACGACGGAAGGAAAGCCCGGAACGACGGATTGCACCATCAGATACACCGCCCGCCCCAACGGAGTGGGCCTGCTCGAACCAGGGATGGTGGTTACCACAGGTGACCAGAGCACCAGGCCAGATACGAGCAGCAGCGCGTCGGTAGCCGCTCTGACGGCGGACGACGAACTCTGAGCAGCGACCGCCGGGGTCAGCAGAGTGCCGACTGCAACCGTGGTGAAAACGATGACTGCGACGGGCGGCCTGCTCAAGAATGCGACTGTCGCGTCAATGGCTCGCGGCCGGGTGAGACGGGCTGCGAGAGGGGCCGGGATCGACAAGAGGAGCATCGGGGCGGCAACGAGCACTAGCAGCAGCCGCTGGACGATAAGCGCGGTGAGCGACCAATCCGCGGCAAGGTCCGCGAGCGGCCACGATCCTGCGGCGACCAACGCCGACATGGCAGCCGCAAAGGCCCAGCGTTGTCTACGTGAAGGGCGGGACTCGCCTCGAGCGAGGACCACGTAACAAGCCACAAGGAGTGCCACCAAAGCGAGGGAGACCGGGTGGAACCGCGCTGCCCACGGTCCGATCGTCGAGAAGGTGGCTGCAGGATCGATCGACATCACGGCGTACTCTTGCGCCAGTGGCACGAGTAGACAGGCTCGAGAGACTCACCGACCTGGTGCTCGTGCTTCTCAACGCCACGAGGCCGCTCACGCTTCGCGAGCTTGGCGACGCAGTTCCCGGTTTTCCCCCGGAAGGTGAGGCAAGGCGGCAGGCCTTCGAACGGGACAAGCGGACCCTTCGTGATCAGGGGATCGCCGTGATAACCGAACCGATCGAGGGTCCGGAACAGATGGGGTACAGGATCCGCCCGGAGAACTTCTACCTTCCCGATCTGCAACTCGAGCCCGACGAGCAGGCGGCTTTGAACATCGCCGTGGCCGAGGTCCACCTCGGCGATCCTAGCGGCAGAGATGCTCTGTGGCGCCTTGGAATCCCGTCCCTCGAGTCGCTGGCACCGGTCGCCAACCTGCCTTCTTTGCCTGCACTTCCAGTGCTTTTCGAGGCGGTGCGATCGCGCGCGACCGTGACGTTCGAATATCGGGGCGAGCAGCGCCACGTCGATCCGGCATTGCTCCGTTTCCGTCAGGGGTGGTGGTATCTCGCGGGGTTCGACCGCGACCGCGACGCGGCGCGCACGTTTCGGGTGGACCGGATGGACGGGACTCCGACAACAGGCACGCCCGGGTCGGCTTGTCTCCCGGCGGACTTCGATGCGGAGGCCGCGATCCCCGATGAACCCTGGAAGATCGGAGAAGAGGCGACGCGCTCTGTTCGCGTTCTGGTAGACGCGCTCGAAGGGCCGCGTGTCGTTCAGCAGCTGGGCGAGCAAAGTGTCAGCGAGCACCGTTCGGACGGGTCTGTCGTGGTGGAGCTCGAGGTCTCGAACGAGTCGGCGTTGATTTCGTGGGTGCTCGCACTCGGTACGCATGCGGAGGTCCTGGAACCACCCGAAGTGCGATCCGCGATCGTCGAATGGTTGAGCGGTTTCCAAGCAGAACGGGATTCCCAACCAGAAAGGACGAAAGGCGAATGAGTGAACCGCAACGCGACGCCGGGTCGCGGCTCGACAGGCTCCTCGCTGTCCTGTCCTGGCTCGCGCAGCGTGGCCAGGTGAGCCTGGCGGAACTCGCCGAACGGTTCGGGATGACTCCCGAGCAGTTGGTTGCCGACCTGGAGTTGGCTGCCTGCTGCGGCCTGCCCCCGTACACACCGGATCGGCTCATGGAGATCATTGTCGGAGAAGAGCTTGTTGAGGCCGAGCTCGGTCCCGAACTAGGTCGTCCGCGTCGGTTGTCCTCGCAGGAGGGATTCGCCCTCGCCGCCGCCGCCCGGGCGTCTGCAGCCGCGCAGGGCGGCGAGTCAGACAGTGCGCTGCAGCGAGCGCTCGCGAAGCTCGATGCGGCACTTGGTGACCGCGGTTCGGTCGGCGTGGACCTTGGTGAGCCAAAGCATCTTGGAGCTGTCCGTGACGCTCTGTCATCGGGTGCACAGCTCCAGATCGACTATCTGTCGGCGTGGCGCGACACGCGTTCTACGCGAGTTGTCGACCCCGTCGGGCTCGCTGCGCACGGAGGATTTTGGTATCTCGACGCGTGGTGTCACACCGCTGGAGGGACCCGGCGGTTCAGGGTCGACCGAATAGTTGGTGCAGAGCGGACGGGGCAGCCGGCAACCGATCATCCGGCGCAAGAAGCAACCGGCGAGGGTCCCTTCGTCCCGGGTCCCGAGGCGACCATGGTCCGTATAGCAATTTCGGGGGAAAGCGCCTGGCTCCTCGATACGGTGCCGATTCTCGAAACGGCGAAGCTACCCGACGGGCGGACCGTGGTCACCCTCGGTGTGGTGAGCACTGTCTGGCTGGAGCGCCTGTTGCTACAGCTCGGTCCGGGCGCCGAAGTACTCGAACCCGTGGAGTTGAAGTCCGTTGGCCGAGACGCAGCGGCGCGGGTGCTCGCTCGCTACTGAGCCCCCATCCTCAGCCGAGCTGAGTCCCCAGTACCTCGGCGGCAATCGAAGACTTGTTGACGCGACCGTTGCCTAATTCCGCGATTTGACGGCCGAGGTCGCCCTCTCGGTGCGGGATAGTATGAAAAACTATGTAATGCTATGGTCTACCCCGAGAAGGAGGTCGGGGTGCTGCGGCTTTCGAAGCTCGGGCCGGGGAGGGAGGGGTACTACTTGCAGGCTGTCGGCCTGGAGTCGCCGGGTCAGTGGCTCGGGAGGGGCCCGGCGAGTGCCGGGCTGGCCGGGGAGGTTGGAGCGACAGAGCTGACCGCGTTTCTGAGTGGGCGCGATCCCCGCTCGGGTGAGGTTTTGGGCGCGAGCAGGGACAGGGTCAAGGTGACGGGATTCGATTTGACCTTCGCCGCGCCTAAGTCGGTGAGCATCCTGTACGGGCTCGCAGATCAACCAGTGGCAGACGCGGTCGTCGATGGTCACCGAGCGGCGGTTTCGGCGACGCTCGCCTATGTCGAAGACAGGGCGCTCGGAGTTCGCAGGACGCGCGGCTCGGAGCGGACTGTGGAGCCTCTCGAAGGAGCTTTCGGAGCTGCGTTCCTACACCGGACGAGCCGTTCCCTTGACCCACATCTGCACTCACACGTCGTCGTCGCCAATCTCGGTCGCGGGCCCGACGGTCGTTTCAGCGCGCTTGATGGCCGTGGCCTCTACGCGCACGCCGGCACCATCGGGGCCCTCTACCACGTGCAACTCCGAGACGAGTTGAAGGTGCGCCTCGGCGTGGAGTGGGGAGCGCTTGATCGCGGAAGGGCGGACCTGGTCGGGATCGGCCCGGAAGTTCGGCGCGGCTTTTCTCGCCGGTCGGTTGCCATCGAGGCCGATCTGGCGGCCTATGCGACTACTGACTCGGGACCGATAAGAAGGGGCGGACACCGCGCCGCCGAGGTTGCCTCGTTGAAGACGCGTCAACCGAAGGACATGACGATGAGTGCGGACGACCTTCGCCCGAGCTGGAGGAAAATGGCGATCGAGCTTGGCCTCGGACCATCCCGACTCGAGTCGGTCCTAGAGCGAGACGGCCACGAGCGCCGGCCGGGGCTGGATCTCAACCAGGACCCTGAGCAGGTCGTGATGCGGCTCGCCTCCGCCGGTCGATCCGTGTCTCGACGCAATGTGGTGCAGGCCTGGTGCATGGAGCTCCCTGGCGGCGCCCAGGTGAAGGAGGTCGAAAGGGCTTCGGACAATCTTCTCGGCGTGCTGACCCGAAGTACCGGTAGAGACCGTCAATCGGGTGGAAGAGACAGCCAGCCAGAAGGACGGGAACGCGACGGCCAGGGAGTCACAGAGCGGCGCCTGGCGCTCGAATCACTCGAGCTCGGCCCACTAGCTCGCCGATCGGCTGAACGCTCGATCGAGCTCAGAAGGAGCAGAGACCGCGGTCACGAAATCGGGCTCGGCTTCGGTTGAGTGCCGGCAGCAATCGGGCCGGCGTCCGAGTAACCCTGGCGTACGCCGCGGCCAGCTCGCCTTGCCAGCTGTTCGGGTTCGTAGAGCATCCAGTACGCGTTGCGCGCGTGCTTTCTCGACCTGTCCACGCAGACCGCCGCGAGGCGCTCGGGGTCCTCTTCCTCGTTCTCGTGAACGAACACCTCGAGCACGTGGGTATTGGTGAGGAGCTGAGCGAGCATGATCCCTTGGGAAGCTTCGTGAGCACAGACCTGGTCGATAGCTGCCTTTCCCGGCATGCCGAGTGCCACCACGATTCTGCATCCCTCTTCTTGGATGAGCTTCTTGCAAGCGACGCCCAGGTCCTTGAATCCGGGGACAGTGCGCCTCACGATCTCGAACTTCTCGCCGTGACCTGGACAGCTCTCGAGCTCGTCGACTGCCTCCCCGCCCATGTCGTAGCGGGCGAACATCGTGTCGGCGACACCGATTCGGTCCATGAATTGATTCTCCCACGGCCGGGATCCCGATCTGGGTGGACCATCGCAGATCCGTGGGTGAGACTCCCTCGTCGATGAGGACTGCAGTGAATTCCACTCAAGTGGAGCCGAGCGCGCTCAGTTGGATAGAGCGCGACCGCGCAACCGTCTGGCACGGCTTCACCCAGATGGACGCGTACACCTCGGCGTCGCCACTTGTCGTGGAGCAGGCGTCGGGCAGGCACCTGTTCGACACCGAGGGCCGCAGCTATTTCGACGGCGTCTCGTCATTGTGGGTCAACACACTCGGCCATCGAGTTCCGGAGCTCGACGCTGCCGTCCGCCGCCAGCTCGACCGGGTTGCGCACTCCACGATGCTCGGAAACGGCAATCGGGTGGTCATAGAGCTGTCAGAGGCGCTCGTCGGACTGCTTCCGGTCGAAAGCCCACATCTTCTCTATGCGTCCGACGGCGCGTCGGCGGTGGAACAGGCTCTCAAGATCGTGTTCCAGTACTGGGCCAACTCCGGATCCTCGGGGCACACAGAATTCCTGACGCTCGGAGGTGCGTACCACGGGGACACCGTCGGCTCCTTGTCACTCGGGGACGGCGGATTCGGCACCGACTTGTTCGACCCGCTTCGATTCACAGTCGTCCGGACCCCCGGGTACGACGATCCAGGGTGGCTCGAGAAGGCTCTCGTATCTTTGGACCACCACTCGGACAGGCTCGCAGCCGCGGTGATCGAGCCGGTCGTTCAGGGCGCGTCCGGAATGCTCGTCGCAGACCCGCAAGACGTGGGCGAGTTCGGCGGTGCGTGTGCGGCGTCCGGCGTGCTGCTCGTGGCAGACGAGGTTGCGACCGGATTCGGCCGCACCACCAAGATGTTCGCGAGCGACTGGGCCGGATTGCGCCCCGACATCATGTGCCTTGGAAAGGGAATCACCGGCGGCTATCTGCCGATGTCCGTCACCGCGGCGTCAGAGCGCATCTTCGATGCGTTCTTAGGTCCGGACTTGAGCGCGTGTACGTTGTTCCACGGGCACTCCTACGGCGGTAATGCTCTCGCAGCGAGCGTGGCTCTCGAGCACCTGCGTCTGCTCGAGCGCTGGGACGTGCTCGCGCAGGCCGCAGAAAGTGCCGAACTGCTCGGTCATCTCCTCGAACGCGGTGTGGCGGGGCACCGAGCGGTGTCGGAGATCCGGAGGTTCGGCCTGATGGCGGGTGTCGAGCTCGCACCTCCGCACGCCGAAGCCCGATGGGGGAGACGAGTTTGCGCGGCTGCGACCCGACGCGGAGTGCTCCTTCGGCCCCTCGGCGACGTGGTCGTCCTGATGCCACCTCTCACGTCGACCGCGTCAGAGTTGCAGGTCATGGTGGCGGCATTGGTGGGCGCGCTCGACGAGGTAGGCGCATGACCGGTGGCCGCTTCGAATCGTGGATCGAGCATGTCGACGACGAGTGCATGGCGCTCGAAGAAGGCGGTTCCTGGCGCCGTCCGAGGTCGTTCGATTCTGCGGGAGCCTCCGACTCGTCGGGTGCCCTCGAAGGAAGCGATCGGCGCATCGTCGCGTTCGCGTCCAACGACTACCTCGGTCTCACCACGCATCCAGCGGTCGTCCTAGCCGCGCACGAGGCTCTCGAACGGTGGGGGACCGGCGCCGGAGCTTCGAGGCTCGTCACCGGATCGCGGCCCGTACACCACGAGCTCGAGGAAGAGCTCGCCGAATGGAAAGGCGAGGAGCGCTCGATCCTTTTCCCAACGGGATTCGCTGCGAACCTCGGTGTGCTGGCGACCTTCGGGCACAAGGACGCACTCATCTTCTCGGACGAGCTCAATCACGCGTCGATCGTTGACGGTGCGCGCTTGGCTCGGGCCGAGGTAGCGGTGTTCCGGCATGGGGATCGAGAGCATCTCGGTGCGCTGCTCGCGGCACACGTGGGACGTCCTGCAATCGTCGTGACGGATCTTGTTTTCTCCATGGACGGGGACGTTGCGCCGATCTCGGACATCGCCGAGTTGTGCCGTCGGTTCGGCGCTCTTCTGGTCATCGACGAGGCCCATGCGGTGCTCGGACCCGATCCGGCGCCGCTTCTCAAAGGTGTGACGGCACTTCGAGTCGGGACGCTGTCCAAGGCGCTCGGGTCGGTGGGGGGGTTCGTAACGGGACCGACGCGTTTCATCGAGCTGCTGGAGAACAGGGCCCGTTCGTACATCTTCACGACCGCACCGCCCCCAGCCGACGCCGCAGCCGCGCTAGCAGCGCTGAACATCGTGCGCTCCGAAGAGGGTGAAGCGCTCGTGTCGCGGCTCCGATCGCGCGTAGACGCCGTCGTGCCCGGGCACCCGAGCCCGATCGTTCCCGTTGTTCTCGGCAGCGAGGAGGCTGCACTCCTCGCATCGGCAGAGCTGCTCGAAGCGGGCTTTTGGGTTCCTGCGATAAGACCGCCCACAGTTCCGAGGGGAACGTCTCGACTAAGGGTCACCCTGTCCGCGTCGCATCGCGAGCACGATGTGACGCGCCTAGTGAGGGAGCTCGAAAGTCTCCGTTCCCGAGACGCTAACCAGGTGGTCGCAACTTGAACGGTCCCCGCCCCGAGCAACTCGTGGTGGTCGTAGGGACGGGAACCGACGTTGGCAAGACGTATGTGAGCGCGGCACTGCTCTTGGCGAGCCAGCAATTGGGGATGACCGTGGCGGCGCGCAAGCCTGTCCAGTCGTTCGACCCCAAAGACGAGACAACCGACGCCGATGTGCTCGGTGCAGCGAGCGGGGAGGATCCAGAGGTCGTCTGTCTTCCGCACCGCTGGTACGAGGTTCCCTACGCGCCGCCGATGGCAGCAGACGCGCTCAATCGGCCCGTCATGTTCCACGAGGACCTACTGGAAGAACTCGTCTGGCCGTATCCCCGCGTGAGTCTCGGAGTCGTCGAGATGGCTGGGGGAGTGGCGTCGCCGATCGCCTATGACGATGCGGACCCGGTGGATTTCATAAGGGCTCTGGAGCCGGACCGCGTGATCTTGGTCTCAGATGCAGCCTTGGGGACCGTGAACGCAACCAGGCTCAGTTACCGAACGCTCGTCAGTGGCCTGGGTGCACAGGAAGACCAGGATCGGATCGTCATCGTCCTCAATTGCTTCGATTCCGAATGCGAGTTGCATCAGCTCAACAGCAATTGGCTTTCAATCCACGACGGGCTTCATCTGATCTTGAGCCCGATCGGCAAAGTGGACCGGACCGGGTGGGCCCTCGTGAGGCGCATGTGGCCCTCCTTCTTGGAACGCGGGTGATGCGCCAGTCGCCATTGTCGGTGGGGGACACCCGAGGTATAGTGCCACTGTGAGTAGCACTAGCAGCATGGAGGTAGACCCTCGAAGTCCGGTCCCTCTGCACGAACAGGTCGCAGCTGCACTCCGGCGTGCCATAGCGGAGGGCGAGGCGGCTCCCGGCGAACGGCTCCCACCAGCGAGGGACCTGGCCGGAGTCCTCGGGGTCAACGCCAACACTGTGTTCCGCGCATTGCGGACGCTCCGTGAAGAAGGGCTCGTTGAGTTCCGACGGGGCCGAGGCGTGACGGTTACCGGCGAGGCGCCTGAGCGGAGCACCCTGGTCGAAAGGGCCGCGAGCTCGTCACGCTCGCCCGCCGTTACGGGTACAAGCCGGACGAACTGGCCAGGGTCATCGAGCAAGCGTCAGAAGGATGGGCATGAAGATGCTCGACGTCGACAAAGTGGTCGCCCTTGCACCGAACGATCCCGACGTCGAAGTCGAATCACTCATCATCAAAGAGGCGCGGCGTCGTCAGCATCGCCGCTATTTGGTGACAGGACTCGCTCTCGTCTTACTGCTCGCAGGTGTGTCGGTCGTATTCACCAACCTGGGGGGAGCGCCTCGCCGCGAAGTCGAAGGCCAAACCGAGCATTTCGATTTCGCGGGCGCCACTTCCAGTTGCCGGGATCGACTCGAGCTTGCTCATGTGGCCGGTCGGCGCACCGGTGTTCACACAAAACGGTGGCCCTCCTGCCTACCTCGACAATCTGCGTACTGGGGAACTCTCCCAGGTTCGGGTCAACATCGGTGGTGGCGACTACCAACCTCTTATGACGCATGTCGGCCGGTGGCTCGTCTACGTGGGCGACGGGACCGCCGTGATTCGCGATGACCTGACGGGCCCCACCCGTATTCTTGGAGCGGCTGGATTCCTACCTTCCGCGACGCCGGACCACGTCTGGCTCGAGTCCGGCCTGACGGGTCAGGTCAGCGTGCGCTCGGTGAGCGTTACCGGAGGGTCGCCCGGTCCTGCGCTCACCTTGCCGAAAGGAACGGTCCTCGTAGAAGGTACGGACTCAGGCTTCCTGCTGACCGGTGGCAATTTCGGAGGGCTCGAGCTGTGGACTCCTGGCAAGTCACCGGTGAGCCTTCCTTACGCTCCTTCGTTCAGCGACGGGTTCGCCGCCAGCCCGGTTCTCGTTGCCTATGGGAGCGCCTGCAGCAACCGCAACACATCGAGCACGAGCAGTGAACCGAACGCGGGCTACGAGGCGTGTCGGGTGCTGAGGATCTTGAACGTCGTCACCGGGACACTGTCGTCGTTTTCGACTCCGGCAGGAACGGCCGGATGGGTGCCGAACGGCTTCGGCCTTGTCGACGCGATCGCACCGGGCAACACGATGGTCGCGGCCGAGGCGGCCGTTCTCCCGACAGGCAACGGCACCGTGCGCTTGTTCATGATGCGACTAACTGGAAGTAGCCGAACCGCAACGCCCATCCCGTCGTCGACGTCGTTCTTGTACGCACGGACGGCCTGGTCGCCCGACGGGTCATGGCTGTTTTATCAAGGCTCCACAGCGCACTTGCGGGCGTACAACGCGACGACAGGCGCCGTTAGGTCGTCCAGCACGCCGTGTTGCGCGTACACGGTGATGGTCGCCCTTCCGAATTCGTAAGCCTCACAGGTTCACGAGTCCGTGGTCGCGGCACTTCGCGTCGTACCCCGCAGGATTTACCAACACCCTGAGCCGCCTCCCGCAGTCCGGGCAGAACCTGGGAGGGTCGAGTTCGCGGCGACATCCGGGGCAAACTTCTGCGACCCGCCCGCAGCCAGGACAGTGAGTCGTGCCGCCCGGTCCAGAGCACGGAGCTGTCACATCACCGACGAAAGAACCCCGACTGGCATTCGCAGGTCAGAGAGCATCTGCAGATCGTCCGCTGCGGGGCGGCCGAGCGTCGTGAGGTAGTTGCCGACGATCAGTGCGTTTATCCCCGAGGTGAGGCCCATCGCCTGCAGATCGCGAAGTGTGACCTCTCGGCCGCCGGCGTAGCGGAGGATGACGCCGGGTAACCCGAGTCGAAAGAGCGCGATCCACCTGATGGCGTCCCAGGCTTCGACCACCGGCCGGTCGCCGAGAGGTGTTCCCGGACGCGGGTTCAAGAAATTGAGCGGCACCTCGGCGGGCCCGACCTGTTGCAGCTCCGTGATCAGCTCGACGCGCTGTGCGTCCGACTCGCCCATGCCGAGCAGCGCGCCACAGCAGAGCTCCATGCCGTTCTCGACGACGAGCCGGCAGGTCTCAGCCGCGCTCTTCCCACGTGTGGGTCGTCACGACCTGACCGAAGAAGGAGCGTGCGGTCTCGAGGTTGTGGTTGTAGCGGTGCACCCCAGCTCCGCGAGCTGACGTGCCTGCTCCGGCGCGAGTATCCCCGAGGATACGGCGACGTTGAGGCCGCTTCGCTCGCGGATCATAGGTACGAGCGAACAGATCTGGTCCAGCAGCCTGGCGTCGGGGCCGCGAACTGCGAGCACGATGCAGAACTCGGACGCTCCGAGCTCTGCGGTCTGCTCGGCCGCCCGGATGACGTCGTCCGCGTCGAGGAACGGAGTCGCAGCGACGGGCGAGCCGAAGCGAGCGGACTGCGAACAGAAGTGGCAGTCCTCGGGACACCCGCCGGTCTTCGCCGACAGGATCCCCTCCACCTCGACCGTCGGTCCGCACCACGAAAGGCGCACCTCGTGCGCGAGCGCGGCGAGCGAGCTGACAGATGCGTCCGGCAGCGCCGCGAGGCCGGCGAGCTCTCGAGGCTCGAGCATCCGGCGCTCGTCGAGCAGCGCCGAGGCGGCCTGGCGGAGAAGCTCTCGTGAGCCGGCGTTGGTCGACGGATCGGCCATATCGACGGGCGACCTCAGCCGTACCGTGCTACGCGTTGGAACTTCAGCGGGTTCGTCGGCCACCGATCCACCGTAGCGGTCGTGGCGGTCCGAGCCGAGATGGAGGTGCGCCGTGGCATGGGACTTCGAGACCGAGCCTGAGTACGAGGCGAAGCTCGCCTGGGCGAGGTCGTTCGTGGACGACGAGATCCTCCCTTTGGAGACGTTGTCGCTCGACCAAGCCACGCTCGCCAAGATGATCGAGCCGCTGCAACGCGAGGTGAAGAGCCAGGGCCTGTGGGCGGCGCACCTGCCCCCCGAGCTCGGCGGGATGGGCTTCGGCCAGGTTCGTCTCGGCCTGCTCCACGAGGTGCTCGGACGCTGCTTCCTGGCGCCGACTGTGTTCGGAAACAACGCTCCCGACTCGGGAAACGCAGAGCTGCTCGCGATCGGGATAGAGGAGTCAGGGCGGGAGGAGCAGAGAACGGCGTACCTGCAACCGCTGCTGGACGGAAAGCTCAGAAGTGCCTTCTCGATGACGGAGCCGGGCGCGGGCGCCGACCCGACGCTGATCGCCACCACCGCGCAGCGAGACGGCGAGGAATGGGTCATAAACGGCCACAAATGGTTCACGAGCAACGGCTCTGTGGCGGACTTCTTGATCGTGATGTGTGTAACCAACCCCGATGTCCACCCCTATGCGGGTTGCTCGATGATCATCGTGCCGGCGGAAACTCCAGGGGTCGACATGGTCCGTGACATATCGACGATGGAGGACCCTGAACCGCACTTCCGCAAATACGGCGGTCACACCGAGATCATCTACCGGGACGTCCGCGTGCCGGTGGGGAACCTCGTCGGGCGTGAAGGCGACGGTTTCCGGCTCGCTCAGATGCGCCTCGGGCCGGGCCGGATCCATCACTGCATGAGATGGCTCGGCCAGTCCCAGCGCGCGTTCGACATGCTCTGCGAACGCGCTGTCTCACGCCGGGTGCACGGCTCACTGCTCTCGGACAAGCAGATGATCCAGAGCTGGGTCGCCGACTCGATGGCCGAGATGACCGCTGCGCGTCTCATGACCCTTCAGGCAGCTTGGAAGATCGACCGTGAAGGCGCGCCCGCAGCGCGCGGTCGAGATCGCGATGATCAAGTACTTCGGCGCGACCGTCCTGTACAACGTGATCGACAGGGCGATCCAGGTTCACGGGTCACTGGGATTCTCGACGGACCTGCCACTGGAGCACATGTACCGCGCGGCACGGGCCGCACGGATATACGACGGCCCGGACGAGGTGCACAAGGTCACCGTCGCACGCCAGATAATGAAGAACTACAAGCCGGCGGACGTTCCCACCGAGCACGTCCCAACGCGCCGGAAGGCGGCCGAAGAGCGGTTCGCCGAGATGCTCCAGGCGGCGACGGCCGCCCAGTAGGTCCTGCCTGACGCCGGGTTACTTTCGGCGGCCTGTCACTACGAGAAGCAGAGCTCGGCGCGCCGGACGCCTGCGATCACCGACGACGGACTCAGCTCGACGTCGCCGGCGCGTTCGATGGTGGAGAACCGGGCCAGCAGCTCTTCCAGAACGACGCGGCCCTCGAGGCGTGCGAGGGTCGCACCGAGGCAGAAGTGGTTGCCGAACCCGAAAGCCACGTGAGGGTTCGGCTCGCGACCGACGTCGAGCTCGTCCGCGTCCGGTCCGAAGACTTCTTCGTCGCGGTCGGCAGAGGCGAACAAGAGCAGCAGAGGCTCACCCTCCTTCACGAGCTGACCTCCGAGGGTCGTGTCTCGGGTTGCCGTTCTCATGAACGAGATCACCGGCGTGGTGTAGCGGAGGATCTCCTCGACCGCCGAACGAACCAGACCGGGATCGTCTGTGAGACGACGCCACTGAGCAGGCGCGTCGGCGAGGGCGACGAGCCCTGCAGAGAGCATGTTGCGCGTCGTCTCGTTTCCTGCGACGAGCAGCTGCACGAGAAACATCGCGAGCTCGTCGTCGCTCAACTCGTCGCCGTCGATGGTCACCGTCGCGAGCTCCGAGAGCACGTCGTCGCGCGGACTCGACCGCCGTTGCTTCGTGGCGTCGAGCAGGTAGGCGACCATGTCGCCCATCAATTGGTCGCGCCGCTCCTGCGGCCAATCGGTCGCTCCCGGGATCACGGCCTCCGACCACTCGTAGCATCGTCTCCAGTCCGCCTCGGGCACTCCCAGGATCTCGCTTATGACGAGCAGCGGGAACGGCACGGAGAGGGCTTGGACGATGTCGACAGGCGCACCCGCGTCGATCTGCTCGATCAGCGCTCGTGCACGTTCGCGAACGACGGACTCTAGGGCTCTCGTCACCGACGGTCTGAAACCGGGCTGCACCAGTCTCCGGTAGCGGGTGTGCGCAGGTGGATCGGTGTGAAGGATCGTAGGGGGGCTGTCGTATCGGATACCGATCTCGTCAGTGAGAATCCCGCGGCTCGCGCAGTACGTCTGGGCGTCGGTCTCCGCTTCGATGACATCGGCGTGACGCGACACGGCCCAGAAGCCTCTTTCCTCGTTCCACGCGACAGGCGCCTCAGCCCGGAGCTTCTTGTACAGAGGGTACGGGTCGGTGACGTACAGGTCCGGATCTGTGAGGCGAGAAGCGAGCTTGCTCCCCGGCCTGCCGGCAACTCGAGCTTGCGACACTTCAGGAGAAGAGGATTCCGTTCGGGCGCGGGTGTCCCTGCTGTTCGCAGAAGGCGTAGTAGATCTCGAGTATCGACTCGCAGTCTGTCGTGTACTCGACCTGACCGTCGGGGGTCAGGTTGAGTAGCGAGCCCTCGATCACGAAGAAGACGTCGGTGAGCTCCGTGTTGTCCGCGGGGACGGTCAGGGTGTGCACTGAGTTGGCCGGCTCGTGGATGTAAGAGCCGGCGACAGAGACGAAGTCGTACTCGAGGTAGTGCCACCTGCCCGTCAGCGTGTAGCCGTCGACCGTCCCGGTGTGCTTGTGGGTCTGGAGCTGGACGCCCGGCTGGAAGCGGTTCCGTATGACCCAGGTTCCGTGGGTCTTGTCGATCCGCAGGATCTTGAGCTCGACTCCGGTGCCTGTGTCCACCCAGGGAATGTCCTCGTCGCCCGCGTGCCTTACGACGAGTTGAGCTTCGCTGACCGTCATCGCCGATTCCTCCTATACCCGTCCGGTCCCTGATGCCGGCCGCGCGCGAGCTTGGCAGAGGTGTGCCGCCGGCGCCATCGGCCCGGTGCCCGATCCCGGTTGCAAGGAGGCGATCCCCGTTGCTCAACGGTCTCAAAACAATGCGCTGAGGTGGTTCCGCGCGGACCCCATGATCTGCAAACTTATGGGGGGGCAAGCTGACGATGAGCATCACCTGGAACAACACCGAATCCGAACCGATCATCGCATTCGCGGTGGGCACCGCAGTGGACGTAAAGAACAGGTACGTCCGCTCTTGGAGTAGCGGCTTCGAGATCGCAGGCCACGTCGACGATGGCTACCTGATCCGGCGCCTCTCCGACGGGAGCATCCTTCCGGACGCACTCGCCTACGACGAGGTACGTCCTCGCTGATCGACGTAGCTCGGCGCCTCCCTATTCGAGGCTCTATTCGAGGCGGTATTCAGCTTCGGCCACGATGACGGCCGATCCGCCCACCACGACTCGCTCGACGTGCTCGGCCGATCCGTAAGCACACGCACAGATGAGCGACGGCCTGGCGATCTCGGTTCCCTGTGATATCTGGATCTCTTCACCGAAAGAGATCCTCCCGTGACGAGCCAGATGTACCGCGAGAGGGCCCGCCGCCGAACCGGTCGCGGCATCTTCGGGCACTCCGAGACCGGGAGCGAACATCCGGGTCTTCCATCTCGAGCCTGAACCGGCGAAGCAATTGGCTCCGACGTCTCCGAGTTCGGAGAGCGCCTTCATGTCGGGAGTGACGGCGGCAACCGCCTCTTCGTTCTCGAGGGCGACGTAGACGTGGTCGGGGCCGTTGCGGTAGGCGTCGATCGGCAGCTCTGAACGCGACACGCCGAGAGCCTCGAGCAAGCGGTCGGCGTTCGGATAGGGCCTTGCGCTCGGGATCGGTTGATCCATCCGGCCGAACACGACTTCGCCCGAGTCGCGTTCGAGCTCGACCGGGACGGTGCCTGCCCAGGTTTCCAGGCGAACGGTCGAGAGACTTTCGTCCATCGAACCGAGTATGAAAGCTGTTCCTAGGACGGGGTGCCCCGCAAAGGGAAGCTCGGCCTGCGGGGTGAAGATGCGCACGTGAGCGTCGCCTCCGTGCTCGGGCGGAAGCACGAACACCGTCTCCGCCAACTTGAGCTCACGCGCGGTTGCCTGCATCAGACCCACGGCGATCTTCGACGCGTCGCTGAACACCGCGACCTGGTTCCCTTCGAGCGGCGTGTCGGTGAAGACGTCGGCGACGAAGTAGTGATGGCGCATAGGCCAACCGTATTGCGACGTCAGCTAACCCGTTACCTCGGCGAGCCGTCTCTCGAGGTACCGGCACTCGGCTCCGGTCGTGGCGAGGGCGAGGGCCTCCCTGTATGACTCAGCAGCCTCCGAATGCCGTCCGAGGCGCCTGAGGAAATCCGCACGCGTGGCCGGCAGCAGGTGGTAGCCCTTCAAGGCCCCGGACCGAGCGATCGCGTCGACGAGCTCGAGACCGGCCTGCGGTCCCTCGGCCATGCCGATGGCGACGGCCCGGTTGAGCTCGATCACGGCCGAGGTGACCATGCCGGCGAGGTCGGCGTAAAGCCCGGCGATCCTGGCCCAGTCGGTTGCAGACGGGCGCTCGGCCGTGGCGTGACACGAAGCGATGGCGGCCTGCACCTGGTACGGCCCATGACGCTCCCTGCGCGCGGCTGCATCCAAGAACGACAGACCTTCTTCGATCGCAGCACGGTCCCATCGTGTGCGGTCCTGCTCCTCGAGAGGCACGAGATCGCCTTCGGCGTCGACTCTCGCTTCGCGCCGTGAGTCCTGAAGCAGCATGAGTGCGAGAAGGCCGAGCGCTTCAGGCTCGTCGGGCATCAACGTCACCACGGTCCGGGCGAGGCGCAAAGCCTCGGCGGAAAGATCCACCCTGACGAGGCGATCACCTGCCGTCGCCGAATAGCCCTCGTTGTACAGCAGGTAGATGACGCTCAGGACCGCACCCGTCCTCTCGGGAAGCAGGTGCGCGGGCGGTACCCGATACGGAATCCCGGCGTTTCGGATCTTGCGCTTTGCCCGCACCAGGCGCTGAGCCATCGTGGCTTCGGGAACCAGGAACGCCCGGCCGATCTCGGCGGTGGTCAGCCCTGCGAGGGTCCGAAGGGTGAGGGCGACCTGGGCTTCAGTTCGGAGCGCAGGGTGACAGCAGGTGAATATCAGCCGCAACCGGTCGTCGTCGATTCCGCTCTCGGCGTCCCACGATTCGTCGTCGGACGGTCCTTCTGACGGTGCGGGATCATCAAGCACCGCCACCTCCCTCAGCTTGGCCGCACCCCTAGCCGCTCGGCGTATGCGGTCGGTGGCCAGGTTCCTTGCGGCCGTCGTGAGCCACGCACCGGGACTGCGCGGGACGCCGTCGCGCTTCCACCGTTTCAGTGCAAGAGCGAAGGCGTCCTGTGCGCATTCCTCGGCGAGGTCCCAGTCACCGGTGAAGCGGATGAGCGTCGCCACCACCCTGCCCCATTCGTCGTGGAACGCGCGGGTGACGGCATCCTCTATCTCGCCGGTCACATCTCCCAGATCGGCCTCACTTCGATCGATCCATGGCGGGCTGCCGGGATCTTGGACGCCACCTCGATCGCCTCGTCAAGGTCCTTGCAGTCGACGAGATAAAAGCCGCCGATCTGCTCCTTGGTCTCGGCGAAGGGCCCGTCGGACGTGAGAACGTCCCCGTCTTGGACTCTCACGGTCGTGGCATCGCTCGTCGGGCGAAGACGCTCGCCCCCTTGCAGCACGCCACGCTTGCCCATCTCCTGGCCGAACGTCTCGTACGCAGCCGTGAAGGCAGACACTTTCTCCGGCGACAGACCGGCGTACCACTTCTCGTCCGTGCAGATAGTCAACAGGTATCGCATTTGTCCTCCTCGTGTCGGATGTACCGTCGGCCGGCTCATTTGTTGTATGAGCTCGCCCGACTGGTTGTACGACGAACAGGACCAGCCAGATCGACACCTATTCGCTCAGATCCCGAAGATAGTTCGGTCGGGATCCGCCCCTCAGCGAACGACGGCCTCTTGCTTGGTCGTCGCTGCAGCCATGCGGTCGCGGGTGGCGCGTGCCGCCCTCTTCGCCTGGTACATCGCCTGGTCGGCCCGCTGCATCAGCTCCATCGGGTCGGTATCGGCGTCGCACTGGGCGAGCGCGACCCCGACGCTGCAGCGCAGAGGAACGGTCAGGCCGGCAACAGAGATGCTCTGGCTCGCGACCATCTGATGGATCCGATCCGCGACAGCCTCTCCGTCACCGCTGTCCTCAGAGCACAACACGACGAGAAACTCGTCGCCCCCAAGGCGACCAACGACGTCACACGAACCGGTCGCCTGCAGCAGCGCATGGGCGGTGGCCCGGATAGCGAAATCGCCGGCCTCGTGGCCGTAAAGGTCGTTGATCGGCTTCAGCTCGTCGAGGTCGACGAAGAGGACGGCGACCGTCTCGCCGGCTTCGCGCCGCCGGCTGACATCGTTCGTCAGGAAGTCGATCACCGCGGGACGATTGAACAGGCCGGTGAGCCAGTCGTGGGTGGCCGCCTCGTGCAGCTGACGTCGTTGCTCCTCCCGCTCGTGGATCCGGGCGGTGAGCCGGTCGACCGCTGCCTGCAGCGCCTGGCCGGTGCGCCCCGGTAGAGGGGTCAGAAGCTCCGGTAGCTCCAGGTCTTCGCTCGCCAGACCCATCGTCTTGAGCTCGACGGCCTTGAGCGTCAGGGCCATGTCGTTGAACGCGGCGGTTGTCGTCGCGACCTCCTTCGGGCCCCCGTCCGGGAGATGCTCCAGATCGAACTCACCCTTGTGGACCTGCAGAGCGGCCCCGGCCAGCCGTTTCAACGGCCGAGACAGCACGCGCCCGATGAATACGACGCCGCCGACGCTCACCGCCGCAAGGGCGAACAGGAAAGCGAGCTCGCGCACGAAGTGCCCGGCAGCCTGCGACGCCTCGGTGACCGCCGTGTCGTGCAGGTCGGCCGAGGCGGCGCGCACGAGAGTGTTCACGTCTCCGAGGTAATGCAGGCCCTTGCGCATCGCCGTGCCCGCTCCGGACAGGTTGGTCAAGAACGGTGGTGGCCCACCGTTAAGCGCAACGTTCACCGCGAGCGTGATCGTCTGCTGGAAGCTCTTGTTCGCGGGGTTCGCCAACAGTGCATTCCAGGCTTGGTGTGCCTTCGCTCCGAGATGACCTTCGAACTGGCTCGTGGCGCTCGCGAACAATGCGGACGACTGGATGATCTCCTGCCGGGCCGCAGCGCCCCCTTGACCCTCGAGCACGTATATCGAACCCTCTATCTCGTCGCCCCCCGCCAAGAACGCCGAGTACGTCTGGCGCAATGCGGCCACGTTCACCTCGAAAGATCCCGGTGGCCGCCACGCGTCGACGTCGAGTTGAAGCTGATTGAACTCGGAGTACCACGCATCGTCGATGTCGCTCGCGAACTTGGCGAAGTACACGCTCACTTGTGCGTAGGAAACCTTTCCGCCTTCGATCTTCGGGATGATCGCCTTGTACGCCGTCAGATCAGAGCTCAAAGTCGGGTTCGATCTAAACGTCTTGTCCTGCGTGACGACCTCGAAGCTCGTCTGCAACATGGTCTTGAAGTTCACGTGCAGCAGCGCGGACAGCTCGTTCTCGTCTATGCCGAGGTGCGCGGAGAACGAGACCGCCTGCGCCGGAACACGGGCGTCGTTGAGCTCTGCACGGGCCAGCGCATAGACCTGGAGGGTTGTGGCATCGTTAGCCACGTTCTGCGCGTGTTGGCGGTCGCTCCAGTTGCTCGCCGCGGCCGACACGACCAGCACTCCGGTCGTCGCCGTAGGTACGAGGACGAGGAGCAGAAGCAGTAGCCGGACGCTGGGGCGCCAGCGACGTGCAGACCGGGCACTAGGCACAGTAGGACTATCGACTGCGCCCCGAACCCCCTTGACCAACACGCATCCGGAGGCCCACTGCGTTCGTGCCCGGCGAGGGCGCACTGACCGGAGTTGTCGAGGAGTTGTTGTGCGATGCTCTCGGTGCCAAGGGGGAGCGCCAAGGGGAATTAATGGAGAAGCTGCAATACCTGGTCTGGTTGCCAGAGGAGACGCCGCGAAACGCCGTCAAGCCGTTGATGATCGACGAGGTGGCGCCGGCGCTCCTCGCCCAGGGAATCCTCGGCCTGACGATGGACCTGGACGACGACGAGGCCGACGTTCCTCCGCCGGTGCCGCCTCGCGAGGACGAGCACGTCGCGAGCGCACTCGTCTCTGTATGGGTCGACTGCTACGACCGTCGAGGCGGAGTCGAGAACGTCCTTCGTGACTGCTCCGTCCGTCTCGATGGATATCAGGTCCTCGAGTCGCTCTACACGGACTACGGGGAGAGCAAGTGGTCGGGGCCGAGAGACTGGCCTGACGGCCGGCGGTCACCCGGGATATTGACGGTTGCAACATTCGAGCAGGCGCGCGAGACCGAATTCGAGGAGTGGCTCAGCTTCTGGCACGGGCACCAGTCGCCGATGTCAGAAGAGATCCAGCCCCGTTGCCGCTACGTGCGAAACCTCGTGGTCCGTGCGCTAGAGCCTGGCAAGCCCGCTTGGAGAGGCATCGTGGAGGAAGCCTGGCCGAGCGCCGACCACGTGACTGACCCGATGCTGTTTTATTGCGCGAGGGGAGATCCTGCTGTCATGTCCGAAAACATCTCGACAATGCTCGACCACGTGACAAAGCTCACGGACCTGAACACACTGAGGAGCATGACAATGAGCGAATGGATCATGAAGACGGTTGGATCCTGATGGGACGCTTCAGCCGGGAGGAGCTGGTTGCGGCGCACGACCATTACCTGGAGGTCGCGGCCCGATGCGGCGAGTCCGGAGACTGGCGCGAGTGGACCGAGCTCTTCACGGAGGACGCGGAATACCTGGAGCACCATTTCGGCCGGTTCAAGGGTCGCCAACAGATCTACGACTGGATCCAGCCACTGATGAATCAATGGCCCAACTCCGAAATGGTGTACTTCCCACACGACTGGTGCGTCGTCGACGAGGAGCGCGGTTGGTGGATCTGTCAGATCGAGAACCGTTTCCGCGATCCCGGCGACGGCAGTGTTCACCAGGCGCACAACTTGACCGTGTTGCACTACGCCGGCGAGGGCCGGTTCTCGTACGAGGAGGACGCCTACAACCCCGCCAACTTCGGCTCGGTGGTCGAGCAATGGATGGCGGTCGCCAAGCGCCACGAACAGAAGTGAATCAGGACCTGAGGGGAACCGCAGCCTCGGGAACGACGACACGGAAGGTGAAGCTCTCTTCTAAGTAAAGCTCGACGTGCTCCGCGTCGTGGCTCGAGTAGCCGACCGACAGGTCTTCGCCGGACTCGAACAGGAAGTCACCGCCCCGCATGCTCACGACGACGGCACCCTCGACCCCCGGCGCCCAGACGATCGGTCCGCCGAGGATCTGTCGCAGGTGGTCGAAGACGACGAGTCCGCCGTGTTCTGTCGTCTCGACGACGCCCGTATAGCCGGCCGGTCCGAGCGCGAGACCGTACGGTCCGCTGACTCCGGCCTCGAGGAGATTCTCGACTGCCTTCGCTACCGGGCTCGGATAGTCGGCAAAGTCGGTCCCGAGCGGGATTGCGTCGTGAGTAGAAGCAGCGGTGATCCCGACGATGCCGGCCTCTTCCCAGCCGTGGAAGACGGCGACGTTCTCTGCCATCGCTACGCGCCGGGCCGCACTCATGAGATCGTCCAGGTCCACGTCCTCGGCTCCCCGGTCGGCATCGAGCAGCTCGACGCGTGACACCGAGAACTCGGTGCGCAGCTCTGTCAATGCAAGGACCTTTCGCAACTGACCGCGTACGCCGGTGGCCGCCGCAGGACCGAGTGGGACCGTCCGGCCGAGATTGACGGCGGAGTGCTGCCAGCCGTGGGGCCCCGAGAAGTCGACGAGCTTGCGCGCAGCGAGAGCGGCGACCAGCTGCCTGCGCGCTTCTGCGTCGACGAGATCCCAGCCCGCGTCGGTGATCGGGGCATGGCTACGCAGTAGGTGGTTCATAGCGTCTCACCTTTCAGACCTCCGATATTGAGACATCCGTCTGTGGCACCCGGAGCGCCGGTTCAACCCGTCTTCGCCGCTCTCGGCTTCCTTCTCGATCTCGGTAATCGGCTCGGTTGTGAAGAGATAGGTGCGAAGGTGGGTGTCCAAGACCGGGTCGTGCCTCCGCAGCCACTCGAGAGTCATTGCAGCGTGTTCTTTCTCCTCGTCACGGTTGTGCGCCAGGACCGCAGCCAGGGTCTCGTCTCCAGTGGCTGCGGCGCGCTGGTCGTACCAGTCGACGGCTTCGAGCTCTTCCTGGATGGACGCAATGGCCCTGTGCCTGTCGATCGTGTCGGACGAAAGTTGGTCAACCGGTTCGTGGAGCCCGACGCTGTTTGCCATGGTGAGCACCTCGTGTCGTGTATGCGGTGTCCCTTCGAATCTATATGGATCGCAATACAACTTCCTCCCCACCTGTCACACGAGCGTGCAAGCAGACATCGGGATCGTCAATTTGGACCATTGACATCACGACGGCGTTGCCGGATAGTCAATAGTGAAAGTTCCCGCGCTACGCGCGCAATGTCGATTGGCGTCGATTGGCGCACCGAGGGAACGTCGGTCTCGCTCAATGCGCGACTGCGGTGTCGCCAAGGTCCAACCATCCCCCTGGGAGGAAATTTGGCTCGTTCCCGTCTCTTTCTCGCATCTTCTGTGGCCGCGGTCGGATTCGCAGCCCTGTTGGTGTCACTGCCTGTCATCGGTAGCGACAGGGTGCTTACCGCACCTCGGACACCTCGGGCGCCGACGAGTACCGAAGCACGATCTACAGGTGCGGCACCGGCGGTTCCGACGGCGAAGATCTGCGGTAACGTACGCGAGCTCACCGGCCCTGCGACGCCGCCTTCCGGGGCGGTTTCCGTTCCCAGCGGCAACAATTCGTCGTTGACGCTCGACAGAGCGAACACGACGTACTGGTTCGCACCGGGGAACCACACGCTCGGCAACTCGAAGTTCAACCAGATCATTCCGTCCGACGGCGACACGTACATAGGGGGACCGGGAGCCGTCATCTCGGGTCAGGGTGTGAACGACTTCGCCTTCGCTCAGCACGCTACCGACGTAACCATCGAATACCTGACGATCGAGAACTTCGGCTCGAATGGCGGCAACAACAATCAGGGTGTCGTGAACCACGACTCCGCCACCGGTTGGACGATCGAGCACAACACGATCAGAGACGATGCGGGAGCGGGAGTGATGCTCGGTACGGGCGACGTCCTGAAGAAGAATTGCCTGACGCGAAACGGGCAATACGGGTTCAGCGCATACTCGCCCTCGGGGCCCGAGAACCTAACGGTCACCGAGAACGAGATCAGCTACAACGACACATACAACTGGGAGAAGAAGAGTCCAGGTTGTGGCTGTTCGGGGGGCGGAAAGTTCTGGGATACGAACGGCGCCGTCGTGACCGACAACTACGTGCACGACAACGAGAACGTGGGTCTATGGGCCGACACCGACAATTCCGGCTTCGACATATCCCACAACTACATCTCGAACAACTACTCAGAAGGCGTCATGTACGAGATCAGCTACAACGGTCTGATCGCGCACAATACCTTCATCCACAACGGGGTCGGAAGAGGCCCGACGAACCCGAGCTTTCCTACTGGCGCCGTCTACATCTCGGAATCGGGCTCCGACAAACGAGTCGGGGGTCCTTACGGGAGCACCTTCTCGATCACCGGGAACGTGTTCATCGACAATTGGGCCGGAGTCGTCATGTGGGAGAACGCCAATCGATTCTGCGGTCCAGACAGCCCAGACAACGCCGGAAGTTCCTGCACCCTGGTCGCCCCGACCGTTGCGAAGGTCTCCACTTGTCGGAGGCCGGGGATCGACGTCGCTCCGCTCTTCAACGACTGCCGCTGGAGGACCATGAACGTGAGCGTCACGGACAACAAGTTCATGTTCACGAGGAGCGGGGTCGGCAACGGCTGTGCGTCGTCGAACGGCTGCGGGTTCAATGCGCTGTTCTCGATCTACGGCACTTCGCCGCCGTACAAGGGTTGGATCGTTCCAACCAACATCAGCGACAATCAGAACAACCGCTTCTCGGGTAACACGTACAGCGGTCCTTGGCTGTTCATGGCTGCCAATCAGGGAGTCGTCGTCACCCAGTCACAATGGACGAAAGGGTTCACCGACAAGCGCGACGGCTCCAACATCCACTTCATCGGACAGGACACCCACTCGAGCTTCGCCCCTTGACCCTCACCCCGAGGCGGCCCTCTGACCGTCCGGAAGCAAGGGCGCCGCGTCTAAAGCGCAATAGAAGTGTGCGACTACCGGTTCACCTTCCTTCTCTTCCCCGGGCTCACGTTCAGGATTGCGGATCCCGGCTGCGGCGAGGATGCCTCCTGCAACGCACAGTGACGCGGCAATGAGAATTGCCTTATGGAACCCGTTGGACAGCTGCGCAGGATGGAGGTAGTTGGCGCCGGAGATTCCGGCCAACGGGGGAAGAACCGCAACAGCTATGAGGCTTCCGACTCTGGCCACGTCGTTGTTGACCGCGGAAGCCAGTCCTGCGTGCTCGTCGGGGACGGAGCTGAGGGCCGTAATCGTGAGTGGCGCCACCGTGATGGCCAGTCCGAGCGCGAACACGAGCACTGCCGGTAGCACGCCCGATACGTACGAGGAGTGGCTCGTCGTCCGGACGAACAGCGCAAGGCCGGCACCTACGACCACCGGTCCCGCACTCATTTGAAGCCGAGGCCCGATCTTGGACGCGAGTCGTCCCGAGCGGGCCGAAAGCAGGAGCATCACGAAGGTGAGCGGCAAAAGCGATATGCCCGACTCGAGAGGCGTGTAGTGATCGACCACCTGGAGCACGACCGGCAAGAGGAACAGTCCTCCGCCAAGCGCGGCGTAGACGACCAGCGTCACGGCATTCGTGATGGTGAATTGCTGCGATTTGAATATCTGCAGAGGGAGCATCGGGGCTTTAGAAGCTCGCTCGACGACCAAGAAGGCGACTATTCCCGCTAACCCGACGGCGAGCATCACGATGGCCAGATGGTTTCTCCAAGCATTGGCAGGACCTTCGATCAGCGCGTATGTCAGGCAAGCAAGAGAAGCGGTCGCGAGGAACGCTCCGGCCAGATCCACCCGACCGACGGCGGTCGGGTCACGTGATTCGGGCACGTGGCGGATGGACGTCGCGATCACGACCGCGCCGATCGGCAGATTTATCAGGAAGATCCAGCGCCACGACGCCGCCGCGATCAGATAGCCGCCCAAGAGCGGTCCTGCGGCCGTCGCGACTCCACCGAGCCCCGACCAGGCTCCGATCGCCCGACCGCGGTCATCGTCGTCGAACGACGACTGAAGAATTGCCAGGCTGCCGGGAGTGAGGAGCGCGGCGCCCACACCCTGGAGGACACGGACGACGATGAGCGTTGTGGTGCCGGGTGCCACTGCACACGCCGCCGACGAGACGGTGAACCAAACCACCCCGATCAAGAAGACCAGTCGCCTGCCGTAGCGATCCCCGAGTGACCCTCCGATGAGGAGCAATGCGGCCAGCGTCAGCGTGTATCCCGTGACCACCCATTGCAACGCCCCGAATGTGGAGTGGAACTCGCGCCCGATCGTCGGAAGGGCGATCCCGACAACCGTGGAGTCGATCGCGGCCATTCCCGATCCGAGCACCGTTGCCACGATGACCCACCGGCCAGCGGTCGAGCTGAAACGCACCGCGGCCAAGGTACCGCCTGCGCGTCATCTACTCGGGGAAGAGCTGCGTTTACTCGGGAAAGATTAGGTCTCTTCGGGCAGGTCGTCGGTGAACTCTATGAACGGACTCGGAGGGAGGTACTCGGAGGGCACGTCACGAGAATGCCGGTAGTGCTGGACGGCGATCACTTCGGAGACTGTTGCTTCGTCCTCGGTCACGCCGCACAACGAGATGTCATGGGCGTCGGAGAAGGCATCTTCGGTGCGCACCTCGCCGTTTTGGATCTGAAGGTATCGATCCAACGTCACGCGGCCCACCAGACAGTAGGTGCAACCGTCGAGGGTCGCACCGACACGCCGACCGACCATGCAGTGGTTGTGGCCGTCGTCGATGAAGTAGACAGCCCCGTCGCCTTGACCCACGCAGACGCGGATCCGTTCGACATCTCCGTGGCCCGCCAAGCCGAAGAAGTGCCGGCGGTCCTTCATGGCCCAAAGGGGAGCGGGCGGGACCGTGCCTTCGGGCTCTCGCTCCTCGAGCGGAGTCGTGACCCCGGCTGGTGACTGGGGCGTCTCCAACAGTTCGACGCCGTCCCCGACCTTTATCTCGCCCGAGACGTCCCATCCGCCCGCTGTCTCATCGCTGATGGCCTCATCCTCGTCCGCCACGGCTCGCTCCTCTCGTCGCGGCCTCCCGAGAGCTTCGGTCGCCCACCGGACCAGTCTGTCTCAAGCACCGGACTCTGGTCTTCTCGACGTCAGCTTTCCGTCCGGTCCGTCAAGCGGGAGTCACGAGTCCGGTCTGAAATGCGATCACCACGAGTTGGGTTCGATCTCGCGCTGAGACTTTGGCCAGGATCCTGCTGACGTGGGTCTTGGTGGTCGCAACGCTCATGTGGAGCTCGTCGGCGATCTCGGCATTCGAAAGGCCGTTTCCCACCGCCTTCAGCACCTCGAGCTCACGGTCTGTCAAAGCATCGAGGCGATCTGATGTCGGTGGCGCCGGTCTGCCCGCGAACTCGGCGATCAGTCTCCGTGTCACGCTCGGGGCGAGGAGGGCCTCGCCTGCCGCTATGACACGGATGGCGGACAACAGGTCCTCGGGAGGCGTGTCTTTGAGAAGGAAGCCGCTTGCCCCCGCCCGCAGGGCGTCAAAGACGTACTCGTCGAGGTCGAATGTCGTGAGCATGAGAATCCGCACCGACGACTCCGACGGTTTGCTCAGAATGCGACGCGTCGCCTCGAGTCCGTCAACCTTCGGCATGCGGACGTCCATGAGCACGACATCGGGATGAGTCGACGAAACGACCGCCACGGCCTCCTCACCGTTCGAAGCCTCCCCGACGACCTGCAGATCGGGTGCCGAGTTCACGAGCACCCGGAACCCGGCTCGTACCAGAGCCTGATCGTGAACGACAACTACGCGGATGCTCACACGCCGTCGCGATAAGGAAGGTCGGCCATGACGCGAAATCCTCCTTCCGGCGTTGTCACCGCCGTGAGTGTTCCCCGAACGCAGCTGCCCGCTCTTTCATCCCGATTATCCCGTGATGGTCACTCGAATCGGAGCTCCGGTTTCGGCCGACTCCATTGCCAGACGTCAACGGTCGGCGTTCCGGATCGGCCGCGTTCAGGACCTCAACCAGCACCCTGCCTTCTGTCGAAGTGATGTTCACCGTCGTCGATGCGCCGTGCGTGTGCTTCGCGACGTTCGTGAGCGCTTCTTGGACGATGCGGTAGATCGACTGCTCGAGTCCCGATGGAATCGGTTCGAAATCGCCCGCCATCTGGAGATCAACCGGGATGCCCGCGGCTTGAACCGTGCTAACGAGCTCGTCCAGATCGGAGAGGGTCGGCGCGGGACTCAGTTCCCGAGGCCCCAGGCCGCTCCTGCGTAGGTTCCCGAGAACCCGTCTCAACTCGTCGAGAGCAGAACGGCTGGTGTACTCGACGGCTTCCAACGCTCTGCGAGCCTCCTCTGGCTGCGAGTCGATCACGTGGCGACCCACTCCCGACTGGATCGCGATGACGCTCAGGCTGTGGGCAACGACGTCGTGCAGCTCTCGTGCGATCTCGAGACGTTCTTCCACAACGGCTCGCTGGGCCCGATCGAGCTGCCGACGTTGCTCTTCCTCGGCCTGCCTGATCAGGCCCGCCTGGTAGGCGCGTCTCGTGCGCACGCTGTCGCCTACGAACCAGATCGCTGCGGCAAGAAACACGTTGAACGTCACGTCGCCTCGAACGGGACGAAACAAAGCGGCGACGCCGACGGCGAGGACCGAGAGTGCTTCCACGGCGACCAGGACGGCCAGTGACTGGCGTCGTGAGTATTTGACGGTGACGCTGTAGAGAGGGAAGGCGATCAGCGGGGCCGGCGCCAGCGAGTATCCGAGCATCGTCGTCGCCGTGACCGCACCACAGATCAGGACGAGGGAAACCTCCGGCCACCGACGGCGGAAAGCAATGGGGACCGAAGCGAGAACATAAAGAGGTCCAAGGATCCACTTTGAAATTGGTGGCTGCGCTTCCGGTGTGCCCACCGAAGAGATATGCGAGAAAACCGATCAGGAAGAGGCCGGCGATGCAGACATCCACCGCCGTCCTTTGGGAGGGGGTAATTCTCCCGAACAGCGGCGGTCGGAGCGGTTCGGTCCCGAGTGGACGCGCTTGCATGCTCCGACGCTACTTAGGCCGGGGGGCGGTTGGCATCATCCGGCAGACTCTTTCTTCGTACATCCTCCGGTACCCCGAGCTGCCAGAAATCCAGTTGGAATACGTCTCGAGGCTTACACAGAAGTGGACCTCGGAGCGATGTAATCCAAATGCGTGGGCGTCACTATTGCGGGAGAGGTCGCGAACATCCGCGCACTCGGCAGTCAACCAGAACCCAACCATGGAGGATCGGTGTGATCGAGGTCAGCAATGTCACGAAGCGCTACAAGGACACGGTAGCCGTGGACGATCTGTCGTTCGAGGTGAGGCCTGGCGAGGTAACCGGCTTCCTTGGTCCGAACGGTTCGGGAAAGTCCACGACTATGAGGATGATCATGGGCCTCGATGCTCCCGACGCGGGATCGACCAGGGTCAACGGGAAGCTCTATCGAGATGTTCCGCTTCCACTAAGGGAGGTGGGCGCCCTTCTGGAAGCAAAGTCAATTCACCCCGGGCGAAGCGCCTTCGACCATCTGTGGTTTCTTCGCGGTCGAACGACATTCCTCGTTCGAGGGTCTCCGAGGTGCTGGCGCTCGTCGGCCTGGACAAGGTGGCCAAGAAGCGAGCAGGCAAATTCTCCTTAGGCATGGGTCAAAGGCTCGGCATTGCGGCGGCTCTACTCGGAGACCCCGGCATCTTGATATTCGACGAACCGATCAACGGTCTTGACCCAGAAGGAATCCTGTGGGTTCGCAATCTGCTGAAGGGTCTCGCTTCTGAGGGACGAACCGTTTTCGTATCGAGCCATCTGATGAGTGAGATGGCACTGACTGCCGACCAGCTGGTGGTCATCGGCCGGGGGAGTCTGATCTCTGTAGGTTCCACGTCCGAATTCATCGCGGAGAGCTCGGGCCAGTTCGTCCGGGTGCGGTCACCGAAGGCCGCCGATCTCGAGCAGTTGCTGACCGCGCAAGGCGGATTCGTGTCCAAAGAGTCCGTCGACACGCTTGCGGTCACGGGATTGTCGGCCTCTGCCATCGGTGACTCAGCGGGAAGGGCGGGGATCTTCCTTCACGAGCTTTCTCCGCAGTCAGCCTCCCTCGAGGAGGCATTCATGGAGTTGACACGTGACAGCGTCGAATTCCACGGTTCCGTTGCGACCGTCCCCGATGCAACAAGTGCCACAACATCCGACTCAACATCCAAGTTGACTCTACAAGAGAGTAGAAATCGATGACTGTCGCAACCTCAACCGTGCTTTCGAAGCCGGACCATCGCTATCGCACGTCGAGTGTCATGCAAGCCGAATGGATCAAGATGCGTTCCGTTCGGTCGACAAAGTGGACGATAGTGGCAATGGCCACCATTGTTATCGGGATCGCGATTATCGCGGGGGCGACGGTATCGAATCAATGGCACAACTTTTCGCTACTTGATCGACTCACGTTCGACCCGACCAGCATCAGCCTGCGCGGTCTTCTGTTCGGGCAGCTCGTGATCGGTGTGCTCGGTGTGATGGTGATGAGTGCCGAGTACGGCACCGGGACGATCCGTGCGACTTTTGCCGCCGTTCCAAACCGTCCGTTGGTTCTTGCGGCGAAGGCAGCCGTATTCACGGTTATTGCCACCGTCGTCGGCCAGGTGCTTTCGTTCGGGGCATTTTTCGTAGGGCAGACTTTGCTCACGAGCCCAGCCCCTCACGCCACGCTGAGTCAGCCGGGTGTGCTTCGCGCCGTGGTTGGCGGTGGTCTCATGATCCCGGTTCTCGGTCTACTCGCTCTCGGTATCGCGACCATCGTCCGGCACACCGCCGGGGCGATCACCACTTTTGTGGGAGTACTCCTCGTCCTTCCGATCGTCGTGCAGGCGCTCCCGTCGTCGATCAATCAGGCGATCTCCAAGTTTCTCCCGTTTCAGATCGGCGACGTCATGACGACAGTTGCTCCCTCGGTTGGCCACTCAACGGCGTTCGGCCCTTGGGTTGGGTTCGCCCTGGTGTGCGCCTACGCAGTCGTCGCCCTGGCAGTCGGTGGGTGGATGATGGCTCGCCGAGACGCGTAGCCGCGAATCTCCCTCCGGTCGGAAGCGGTACGATTCGTACAGATGAGGACGAAGACAACGTCGGGTTCGGCAGTGGTCGATCTTGTTCCACCCATCAGCGACGCCGAACTGACGGCGCTTGCGCTTGCCGCCGATCCCGACCAACCTCTGGACCGCGACGCTGTGCCGTTGAACGAGTACCTCAGCAACTCGGTCGGCCTGTTGCCGGAGTGGTACATGGCACCCGTGATGACCCGGCACGTCCGTCGTGGGCCTCAGCTGATCGCCCTGGTCGTGATCGGCGCCTTCTTGGTCATCGAGGCCTTCGGGCTTTGCAGCACTTACGGCCAGTGGCCGTTTCACTAGATCTTTCCGGCCGGATCACCCTCTCGAATCTGCGCCTGGCGTCATCACCCCTTGGAGAAAAGTGAGCGCCCTGGGGTAGGCGTCCAGGCGGTTTCCGAGACGCGCCAGGCCGTGGCCCTCGTCTTCGTAAACGACCAGCTCGCAACGGACTCCGCGCTGTAACAGCCTCGAGCACAATTGCTCGGCTTCGCTCACCGGCACTCGGGGGTCGTTGCGTCCGTGTATCACGAACAGAGGTGCGCGGATCGCGTCGGCGCTGCGAAGGGGCGACGCCGCTTCGAGGAACTCGCGGTCGTGCTCGAGGGAGCCGTACTCCCTTTCGCGGTGCTTCCTTCTGTAGTCCGAGGTGTTCTCCAAGAAGGTCACAAGATCGGATATGCCGACGACGTCGACTCCTGCCGCCCAAAGACCGGGCTGGAAAGCGAGCCCTGCAAGGACCATGTACCCGCCGTAAGAACCGCCCCAGAGCGCGGCACGATCAGAGTCGAGGCCCGCGGCGGAGAGCCATTCGTGCACGGCAGCAAGATCGCGTACCGAGTCGAGCCGCCGGGTCGTGTCGTCGAGCGCCGCGTAGCGCTTGCCGTATCCCGTTGACCCACGGACATTGGGGACCACGACCGCGTATCCCGCGGCCGCGAGACCCTGGATGACCGGGCTGAACGAGAGCACCGATTGAGATTCGGGCCCTCCGTGGATCATCACGACGACGGGCGGGTGTGAATCACCCGACGTCGGCTTGTACGTGAAGAGCGGGATCAACTCCCCGTCGAAGCTCCTTGTCTGTGAAGGCTCCACCATGACCAAACGTTCCGGATCCACCGGTGCGGGACTCGTAGTGAGCCGGCGGCTTTCCCCGGTGTCGCGGTGGTACGACCAGACGTCGCCACCGATTCGCGGTGTCGAGAGCGTGTAGTAGACGGACGATCCATCAGCAGAGAGAATCGGTGGTGAAATCAGGTGCGACATCACAATCCCCGGCTCAACGAGGGGGACGAGGGTTCTGCCGGTCGGGGTCTCCGAGTCAATGAGCGTCATTCGATGCGAACCGTTGCAGTTCTCGATCACGATCAGGGTGGTGCCGTTCCGGCTGGTGATCGGCAGCGAATCCCACTGGTCTCCGGTTCCTTCGAGTGGCGTGCTCGTACCGGAGCCCAAGTCGTAGCGCACGACTTTCGCGTGATCGCTGCCGACGTTCGTGGACACGAAGAAGGTTGTGGCATCGACCCACGCCGGGGATCCGACGACGGCTGCCTCGTCGGGGTGTTCGAGGACTGCGCACACTTCACCGGTCTGAGTGTCGACAAGTAGCAGATCGGAATCGAGCGGGCGCGGTCCGGGGCGCGTGATCGATATCAGGCTCCCATCCGGGGAGAACCCGGATGCCGGCTGGCACCAGCTCCCGGTGGCATACGCGCAGCGGTGCTCGCGCTTCACGAGATCGCAGAACCAGAGGTCGAAGTCGACACCATTGGCCCTGTTCGACAGGTATGCGAGCAACCTTCCGTCAGGGCTGACCCCTGCGATGTGGTGGCCGTATCGTGGATCGGTCGTCAAGGCGGACAGCTCTTCGATTGCGGCCGGCGCTTTTCCGAGATCGACTCGGAGGTCGACGAGATAGAGCTGGTGGCGTTCGTTTCCACCCTGGTCGACCTCTATGACTGCACGTTGGTCGCCGGGGATGTAGCAGGCCGAGCCAACGGGCTCGGCGAGCGCCGTGACCTGCCGCAGCCCTGCTGGCAGGCTGAGCTCGTACAACTGCATCGTCCCCGTCACGTCGCTTCGAACGAGAAGGCTTTCCGGCGCTTGCGGGTCGGTGCGCACGTCAGCAAGGAAAGCCGACTTGGTCTCGAGCAAGGCACTGAGCAGGTCGTCCATTCGGAACATGATTGCAGCGCCGAAGTACCTGTGACTCAAGTGCCGGCTGCTCGTGTGCCGATGGGTTGACGATCAGAGTCACCGAATACCATTGCTGTCGACATGGGGGGCCGTGATCGTTTCTTCGCGAGTTGCTGGTGGTAGCCCGGTTTGATCCACCGGGCTGGCGTCAGATTCGATGGGCCCTGATGGCCTGTCACACGGTCGTGGCCGGTTCCGGCGAGAGCAAGGTTGAGGGAGAGGCCACGATGGGCGCCCAGAAAGGCGAAGCGGTAGCGGGCACGGCACCACGTGCCGGGACGCTCGCCGAGCAGGCAAGCCCGGCGCTCTGGCCCCGACTGGAGGGTGTTGAGAGCGTGAAGGTCTCACCGGACGAGCGGATCGCTCGAGGTAAATCGGCGCGCGCGAGTACACCGAGGTCGAGTCACGCTTTCTACGAGGCACCCCGCGACCGGCGCGATCCCATCGGGTTCTTGGAGGAGCAATCGCGGACCCGAGTGTCAGCGCTCGTCCCTGTCAGGTACGCGCGGATGCTCGTGTCGCCGTTCTCTTTCTTCAGAGGCTCGGCACTGCCGTTCGCCTCGGATGTGGCCGCGACGCCTGCGTCGGGAATGACAGCGCAGCTGTGCGGGGATGCGCACCTGTCTAACTTCGGTGTGTTCGCCGCGCCGGAGCGGCACCTGTACTTCGACGTGAACGATTTCGACGAGAGCGCACCGGGGCCTTGGGAATGGGATCTGAAACGACTGGTCGCCAGCCTCGAAGTTGCCGGGCGTGACAACGGGTATGCGAGCGAGCAGCGAAGGGCGATCGTGCGAACCACGGCTCGGTCATACAGGGAGGCGATGACCGAATTCTCAGACATGTCGATGCTCGACGTGTGGTACGCACACCTCGACATCGACCGGCTGCTGCCGCGATTTCACTCTCTGCTGAACGCAACGAACACACCCGGCGTTTGGCACGCCGTCGCAGAGGCGCATGCACAGGACAGTCATCGGTCGCTCGAAATGCTGACCGAGTTCGTGGGTGAGGAACCGAGGATCGTGGGGGATCCACCCGTGATCGAGCCGATCGAAGATCTCGGCGGAGACGTCAATTCGCCGAGCATGAAATGGCTCCATGCGGTCATCCGCTCGTATGCACCGACGCTTCAACCTGAGCTGCGGCATCTGCTTGACCAATACCGGCTCGTTCATGTTGCTCGCAAAGTCGCGGGCATCGGAAGCGTCGGGGTCGATACCTGGATCGTCATGCTCCTCGAGCATGCTTTCGGCTCTCCCGTGGTACTCCAGGTAAGGCGCGCGGAGGCCTCTGTCTTGGAGCGGTTCGGACCGAAAGCAGCGTTCTCGAACCACGGACAAAGGGTCGTCTGGGGGCAGAGGCTGATGCAGGCCACCGACGACATCTTCTTGGGATGGGAGCGGGTGACACGAGAAGGCCGTGAAAGCGACTACTACATCCGACAGCTCCCCGATTGGAGAGGGTCGGCGGACGTTGCGGGCCTGACGCCCGCAGGGATGGAGTTGTGGGGTCGAATGTGCGGCTGGACCCTGGCGCGTGGTCACGCCAGGTCCGGCGACCGAATCGCGATCGCTTCTTACCTGGGTAGGTCCGACTCGGTCGATCGTGCCCTTGTCAAATTTCCGCGGGCATATGCCGACCAGAACGAACGCGACTACGAAGGATTTCAGAAGGCAGTTCGAAAAGGTCGAGTCAAGGTCGCCGCTTCGGAGTGAAGAACTCGTAGTGGTTTTCGAAGCAGAACGAGGTCGTCGACACCGAAATGCTCACGTCCAAGGATCGCACGTGGTGCCACCAACCGACCGGGACGAACAACGCCTGACCGGCGTCGAGTGTGACGGTCGTCGTTTGGATCCTCTGGTAATGAGGAAAGCTGTCTAGATCCGGGGTCTCGGGATCTACGTCGCTGTAGACGCCCTGGCGGTTGTAAACGAACGGAAGCTCTTCAGGCGCCGCAAGGATGAATTGCTTTCTCCCGTAAAGCTGGAAGTAGAAGATGTTGATCACGTCGTGATGCAGCGGGGTCACAGTCCCTCTCGGACCGAGCCACAGATAGGTCGCATCACCCTTGTTGTCCGCCAACAGGAAATCGGGAAGCGGGCGCAGGTCAGCGAGGAGTGACCGTCCTGGCTCATTCTGGAAGAAGAAGTTGTTGGCTACCAGGTAGCGGTCGTTCGACCCGACGGGGTCGAGAACGTGATCGATGTATTCCCCGAATCGGATCCTCGACCGGTGGCGGCCCGCATAGACCTCGTATTCGGGGTCCGCCTCTCGGTCCGACATGATCTCGATCTCGACGTTCCCGCACCGTTCGCGCAGGAACTCCGGTGTCCATGACGCTGCCGGCATTTCTCGAACGAAATCGTCGACGACGAGCGGCCGGTTGGCGGCGTAGAAATGCTCGAGGAACTCGTCACGACCGATGCGAGTCCGGCGGACCGGAGCTTGGCGTCTACCGGTGATCTCTGACAGGCGCCGCGTCAAACCGAACACGGAGTCGGTCTTGAGCAGACGTTGAGCGAGGGGGAAGGCACCCTGGAAATAGGGATGTCGACGGAGCTCCGCCAACTCTGCGAGCACCTGTTCGGCGCTGAATCCACGGGCGACAAGAGCCGCCACGATCGTGTCGTCGGGAACCTCGACCAAGGCTGACGTTGCGATCCATTGACGAGTCGATTCCGGGAGATGGTCACGTGCCGGCGCCACAGACGAGCTGAGTGACCTGGTCCGCCCGTTGCGCGTCTCGTAGGTCTTGGTTTCCGGTGACCAGGCCAGATCGGGGGTGAGCGCCTGGAGCGAATCCCTTACCTCGAGGTAGCGCTCCAGCCACTCCTCCGAGATGTCGTCGGCTTGCTGAAGAAGCCGGGGCTCTTTTATTGCCGACTCGTCGAGGTCCGAGACGCCCAGGTGCGCATGGACCGATACAACCGTTTCGGCGAACGAAGACGCAAAATCCTCGTAGACGATCGTTAGCGGCTTGACACCGTTCTCGGTGAAGAACGCCTCCCACTGGCTCTCGTGGTTCACGAGTACGTCCTCGAGATAGCGGATCTGCTGAAAGTGAGGTTCGTCGGGTTGCCGTGCGCCGCGAAGCGACCCGTTCGAATCACCCGAGAACCAGACCTGGGACTCGCTCGCTCGGTAGTACGAGATCGCCTGCCGAGCCTTGTCGACACGGGTGAGGTGGATCCAGCGAGGATCAGGGAAGAGCTCGTCGATCCAATCGCCGTCCGTTCTGCCGGTCCGGTCCGACGAGCGCAGTTGTTCCATGAACCACGCAAATTGGTACCAATGGAACTTGTTGGTGAAAACGCCGTTGTCCGAAGCCGTGCGGATGAGAGAACGAGCCACATATCGGCGCAGATCGACCCCGTCCGGGAGGTTCCATTCCCGGGAGAACTGAGTCAAGAAGTCTGGGCGGAAGTACTCGGCCGGCTGACCGACGAGCCCCGTTCGCTGAAGAGCTTCAGCCAGAAGCCAGCTCCCAGAGCGTGGCAGGGTCGCGATCAACCCTGAAATTCGTGCCTCGGCAACGTCGTCGGCGGACCGGGACGTCACCAGCATTGGACCTTGCTCCATGGTCAGCTTCACCTGGGCCGAGACGTGGGATCGAATCGTATCCGAGGATCTCCGATCTCATCGTTGGTTCAAATACGAATTAAATCGAAAAGAGACCTTTGTCCTGGAGACCCTTGTCAATCCAACGCGAGTCCAATAGGTTCACGTTCAATCGCGTCGCCGATCCTCTTTGGGGGAACAAAACATGTCAGATCAGTCGCAGTCACAGCCCGCCCCGACCACGGCGCCAACTCCTGCACCGGCTCCGACACCGACGCCTGCGCCGACCTCTCCTCCCACGCCGACGCCTGCACCCACCACTACGCCGACGCCTGCACCCACCACCACGCCCACCTCTCCTCCCACGCCGACGCCTGCACCCACCACTACGCCCACCTCTCCTCCCACGCCGACGCCTGCACCCACCACTACGCCGACCTCTCCTCCCACGCCGACGCCTGCACCCACCACACCGACCAGGCCGACCACCCCGACCACTCCCACAACCCCGACGACCCCGACGACCCCGACTACTCCAACGAGGCCGACGAGCCCAACTACGCCCACGAGCCCGACGTCACCGACGCGGCCAACTTCACCGACCAGCCCGACGTCACCGACTAGACCCACCTCACCCACCAGCCCGACGTCACCGACGCGGCCAACTTCACCGACCAGCCCGACTTCACCGACTAGACCCACCTCACCCACCAGCCCGACGTCACCGACGCGGCCAACTTCACCCACCAGCCCTACGTCGCCGACTAGACCCACCAGCCCGACGTCGCCGACTAGACCCACCAGCCCGACGTCGCCGACTAGACCGACCTCACCGACCAGCCCTACGTCGCCGACGCGGCCAACTTCACCGACCAGCCCGACGTCACCGACTAGACCGACGTCACCGACCAGCCCTACGTCACCGACCAGGCCGACGCCTCCCACGACACCCACGACACCCACGCCTACTCCGGCGCCCACTCCGACCCCGGCTCCGACGATGCCGACGCCTGCTCCTACCGGAGGCGGATCCGCCCCTGGTGGAACCGTGCCCGCCGGACCTGGCCCTGGTGGATCCGTGCCTGCCGGACCCGGCGGCGGTGGGGGACCCGGCGGCGGGGGTCCAGGCGGTGGGGGACCCGGCAGCAGCTGACGGCGTCGCACCTAGAGACGCAGCCGGTCTGTCGGCACCTCTAGGTCACATAAGAAGAGACCTGACCTCCGCCAAGAATGACGATCGCTCCCGGGCGGTCTCGACTCGCCTGCGCTCGAAGTCGGTACCGACGCGCACGTCTGCGAAGAGACCGCACGGGTCCTCGTGAAAGTGCAGGAACGCCTTGGAGCGGCGATAGAAGATTCCGGGTTTTTTCTCGACGAGGCCGGTGGCGCGTCGCAACTCCTCGAGCAGCGGCTCGAGACGTCCGAGGGCTTCTTCGCCTGCGTGCTTCATCTCCATGAGCATACGAATCGTCGACGATCTGGCGCGATGCAATGCTGAACCAACAAACCGGAGGAGCAGACCATGGCCGGGCAAACGGAGTTCAGGGGACGGATCGGTGACGACTGGCGCGATTCGGAACCGTGGTGGCCAGAGGAACCTTCCCCTCCCGAGGGTGCCCCGAACGTCGTTCTGATCGTTCTCGACGATGTCGGATTCGCTCAACTGGGTTGCTACGGCTCCGACATGTCGACCCCCACGATCGACCGGCTGGCAGCAAATGGAGTTCGCCTCGCAAACTTTCACACCACCGCCTTGTGCTCCCCGACTCGTGCTTGCCTGCTGACAGGACGAAACCACCATCGCAGCGGCATGGGTCGGGTCGCCGACCTGGCCATCGGGTTTCCCGGCTACTGGGGCAAACCTCCGAAGGAGAACGGCTACCTATCGGAGATCCTTCGTTCCCGCGGCTACACGACCTACGCGGTCGGCAAATGGCATCTGACCCCAGAGGACCAGACGCACATGGCTGCCCCACGCTCCACCTGGCCCCTCGGCCGCGGGTTCGATCGTTGGTACGGCTTCCACGGCGGCGAAACGCACCAATTCGTACCCGCCCTCTACCACGACAACCACTGCGTGAGGCCGCCCCGCAGCATCGAGGACGGGTACCACCTGAGCGCTGACCTCGCGGATCGGGCAATCGAGTTCGTAGGCGACCAACGCGCGGTCGACGCAGATCAACCGTTCTTCCTCTACCTCTGTACCGGCGCGTGCCACTCACCACACCAAGCGCCCGCGAGTGGATCGACCGCTACAAGGGCCACTTCGACGACGGTTGGGATGCATGGCGTGAGCGCACTTACGCTCGCCAGCTCGATCTAGGTCTCATACCTGCAGGAACGAAGCTGTCGGCACGCCCCCCTTGGGTTCCCGCTTGGGACACCCTGGGTGAAATGGAGCGAGTCGTGGCGAGCCGGTTCATGGAGTGCTTCGCCGCATTCCTGTCATATACCGATGCGCAGATAGGGCGTCTGGTCGCGTTCATCGATGACATCGGCGAGCTCGACAGGACGGTCATCATCGTCGTATCCGACAATGGAGCAAGCGCCGAGGGCGGTAGCGAGGGCTCGATCAACGACATCCGTTTGTCCAATCTCGATCCTGCGGGCATCGTGGAGATGCACGATCGAATCGAGGAGATCGGTGGCCCGCTCACCCACAACAATTATCCGTGGGGTTGGACAATGGCCGGGAATACCCCGTTCCGGCGCTGGAAACGCGAAGTGCACGAGGGCGGCGTGGCCGACCCCTGCATCGTCTCGTGGCCGGCTCGCATCTCGTCGAGCGGAGGCGCCATCCGTCACCAATTCGTCCATGCCGTCGACATCCTTCCGACGGTTCTTAAGATCGCCGGTATCGAGGCTCCCGGCGACATCGACGGCGTGGAGCAGTCCGCCATCGACGGGATCAGCTTCGACTACCTGCTCTACGCCGACGGCGGTTCCGCAGCGGAACAGCACCAGACACAGCACTTCGAGATGTTCGGTTCACGGGCGCTTTACCACCGAGGCTGGAAAGCCGTCACCTTCCATCCGGTAGGTCCGCTCTACGGCGATGGTCTCGACCCGAACTCGCGCTTCGAGGACGATGTGTGGGAGCTGTACCACGTTGCCGAGGACCTTTCCGAGACAGACGATGTCGCTTCGGAGCACCCCGAGAAGTTGGCCGAGTTGATCGAGCTCTGGTGGCAGGAGGCACGCCGTAACCAGGTCCTGCCTCTCGACAATCGGGTTCTTTGGGCTCTGGTAAACCCCAAACCGGATCATCGGCGTCCCAGAAGTCGTTTTCGGTACTTCCCGGATGGCGCCCAGGTGCCCGAGACGATGGCCGTGAACGTCCGGAACCGCTCCCATGCTCTGACGGTCGAGGTGACGGTCGGAGACCAGTTCGTACCTGCGGGAGTCCTCCTTGCTCTTGGATCGGCGCTCGGCGGTTGGTCTTTTCATCTGCTGGATGGTCGCCTCCGGTACGTTCACAATCTCTACGGCAAAGAGCGACATGTGATCGAGGCAGACGAGGTGGTCGAACCTGGTGCACACACACTCGGCTTCAAATTCGAGAAGCTGGACGGGCCCGGAGGCTCCGGAACACTCATTACCGACGGTCTGATCGTGGCAGAGGGACCGATAAAACGCTTCACCCCGTCCGGATTCAACGGCGTCGGGGTAGGACTGACTTGCGGATACGAGTGGGGCCCGGCGGTCGGCGACGGCTACGAACCCCCATTCAGGTTCAACGGCTCGATCACTCATGCTGTGGTCGAGGTGACCGGGCCGGTCGTGCGCGATCCACTCGCCGAGCTGGCGGCGATCTTGTCGGAGCAGTGAGTACCAGTTGAGCAAGGCGCGACTCGAGGCGTTCAGCGACGGGATATTCGCGATTGCGATCACTCTTCTCGTGCTCACCGTCTCGCAACCGTCGAACTATCACGACCTAGGACATCAGCTGGCCAGCCGGTGGCCCTCCTTCGCGGCGTACGCGGTGAGTTTCGCAGTCATCGGCATCATGTGGCTGAATCATCACTCGATCTTCAGCCACATCGGACAGATCGATCGGGGCCTCGTACTCTGCAATCTGACGCTGCTCATCACGATTGCATTTCTCCCGTACCCGACCGGGGTGTTCGGGCAGGCGCTGCGTGAGGGGAGTGGGACGACCGTTGCCGCTGTCTTCTACAGCAGCACGATGGCGGTGAACTCATACGCCTGGGCAGCACTCTGGCTGTATGCCTCGACCAACCGTCGATTGCTCGTCGCGACGTTCCCCGAGTCTCAGCGCCGCACCGCCACAATCCTGTTTACCATTGGTACCCTCGCTTACACGCTCGCGGTGGGCGTTGCGTTCCTGAGCCCGATCGCGAGCCTCGTAATTCAGGGGGTGTTCGCTGTCTACTACGCGCTCGATCCGGTCTCGAGGAGAGCCGCAAAGGGGGTCGCGGGGTGAGCGCTGACACAAGCGACCGGTTGGCGGCCGAAATCGCCGCCCTGAGCGATCGAGTCCGAAGAACCGAGGACACCCTTGCGATCTACGAGCTCAAGGCCAGATACGGAGAGCTAGTAGACGGGAGATACGTCCGTGGAGCGGTGACCGACGATGAACGCCTTTACGCCCTATCGAACGAGATCGCGGCGCTGTTCACACGCGACGCCGTTTGGAACGGCGGCCCAGGCCTAGGAACTGCGGTGGGTCGCGAGGCGATAGCCGAGCAAATGCGCCGGACGACTCTCGTCTTTTCGAGGCACCTTTTCGTAAAGCCGCACATTCGACTCGATGGCGACCGAGCCTGGGGCAGATGGGACCTTCTTTGCCCTTGCAAGTCGTCCGACGGCACGTCGATGTGGATGTGCGGCTACGAGGACGACGAATATGCGCGCGACGATGAAGGGCAGTGGCTCCACCACAACATGCGGCTTACAACCGTCTTCTACTCCCCGACGGACAAGGGATTCGAAGACATCTTCAATTGATCAGTCAGTTGACGAGGGATCAGTAACAAGGAACTTGCGGAGCTTCACGATCATTTCGGCAGGAACATCGCTATGGGGGTGGGGCGGTCGGAAGACCTCGGTGCGACCGTCTACCGTTACTCGGTACCGGTCCTTGCTCTCGACGGTCACGTCGCCCATTGCCTCGAGCAGAGCCAGAACCTGATGCCATTTGAGGTTGGCCGGCAGCGGGTGGCTCGAGAGATGCTCGAGAACGCGGCGCTGCTCGTTGTCCAAGTGCCGTTCGGTCATGGGTCACAACCTATTCCTCCCGCGTGACTTCGTCTGCACGCTTGTCCGGGCGAAGTCCCCGCCAGGATGGATGACGGAGGTGGCCATCTGAGGTCCACTCTCCGTACTGAACCTCTCCGACCAGTTCGGGGCGTACGAAGTGAGCGTCCGCAACCTGTGCCTTCGGCAGTTGACCGGTGAAAGGGCTCTCTTTCGACCTGAGTGCTTCGAGCGCCCGGAGAAGTTCGCGCCGCTCTGCATCGTCGAAGCCGGTTCCGACCTTCCCTGCGTACGTGAGGCCTTCGGTGGAGGGCAGTCCGACAAGAAGTGCCCCTAGGCTGCCGTCGAGAGCGCCCTTTCCCGACGTCCAACCACCAACAACAACCTCTTGCGTGCGGAAGTTCTTCACCTTGGCCCAGTTCCCGTTGCGGCTGCCCGGCACGTACGCGGAGACTCTTCTCTTGGCGACGATTCCTTCGAGACCTTGGTCGCGAGAGGTTGCAAGGACGTCGGCCGCCGGGTTTTCGGTAAACGAGGGAGGAGTCGCGAACGACCCTCCTTTGAGCTGTAGCGATTCAAGGAGGGCACGACGCTCGTCGTAAGGGCGAGCGAGCAAGAGCCGACCTTCCAAATACAGCAGATCGAAGGCAAGGTAGCTGGCGGGCACATCGCGGCTTCGTCGTGTGACCTCCGCAGGCGAGCTGACGTGCAAACGATGCTGGAGTCGTCCGAAGCTAGGGCGCGCTTGTTCGTCAAATGCCACCAGCTCTCCGTCGAGGACCACGGAACGAGAGCCGAGAAACTCTCCGATCGCCCGCAACTCAGGGAACGTGGCCGTCAAGTCTTTGTCGTTTCGAGTCGTCGCTCGGACGCGGCCGCCGTTGACGAAAACCAAGGCGCGCACCCCATCCCATTTGAATTCGTACGCCCATCCGGTTCCGTCGGGGGGCTTTGCCGACAAGACAGCGAGCATGGGGGCGATCGATTTGGGCATCGGTTCGAAGCCCGGAGAAGCAGGGTCCATCCGGTGGATCATCCAATTCTTTCCGCCGGTAGCGAACAAGACGTACCTGCCGCCGGCTTTCTCGCCGTGGAGCACCACCTTTACTTCTCTTTCGTCCCACTTCTCCGACTCGTAGGTACCGTGATCCCAGATGCTCACGTTCCCGCCGCCGTACTCGCCTTTTGGGATGTCTCCCTCGAACTTGCCGTACTGGAGCGGATGATCCTCGGTGTGTACCGCGAGGTGATTTGTCGACGGAGAGTTCGGCAGGCCTTTCGGGAGCGCCCACGAGACGAAGACGCCTTCGTGCTCCAAGCGGAGGTCCCAGTGCAGCGCCCGGGCGTGATGCTCTTGAATCACGAACTTGAGTGGGGACGGCTTGGCGCGACGCACCTTGCGGCGCGCTCCCATCGGCTCCGGAGTCTTCGCCGGGTCGCGCTTGGCGCGGTAGGTCTTGAGCTTGTCGACCGGTTCCGAGCGGGCCATGACGCCTCGAGTTTACGAGCTGACCCGAAGCCCATCGACCTGCAGCCGATTGAGGTCAGCCGATCGAGGTCAGCGGGCCTTGACTGTGGTCGGCAACGACGCGAAACCTCGGACATTGATCGAGTGCACGCGCTCAGACCCTTCTGGGTCGATGTCGTAGTCGCTCACACGTGCGACGAGCTCGTGCAGTCCGACGCGAGCCTCGAGCCGTGCCAACGCTGCACCGAGGCAGAAATGGCGACCACTTCCGAAGCTGACGAGTTTGGAGGTATCGCGGTCCACGTCGTAAACATCCGGTCTGTCGAAAACGCGGTCATCGCGATTTGCCGAGCCGAGCAGGAGCAGGACCCGGGCACTATCCGGCAGGATCTCGTCGTAAAAGGTGACCTCTCCCGTGGTCACCCGCAAAAGCATCTGGGTGGAGGTGTCGTACCTCAATGTCTCCTCGACCCAATCCAGCGTCCGGGTCGGGTCGCTCAGCACTTTGACTCGCTGATCGGGAAAGCGCCAGGCCCAATACCACGCATTTGCCAACAATTTCGGTCGTCGTCTCGTTGCCGGCAACCGTCAAGAGAAACAAGAAGGATATGACCTCGTCATCGGTCAGCCGGTCACCGTCGAGATCTGCGTCGAGCAGTGCAGAGGTGAGATCTTGACTGCGTGAGTCGCGCCGGCTCGTCACCATTCCACCGAAGTAGCCGGCGAGTGTCATCGCAGCCTCGATACCTTGCGGAGGGATGTCGAAAATCCCTTCTTCGCGGTGAACCAGCAAGTCTGCCAGGCGCCTCAACTCCGCTCGGTCTGAACGAGCGACACCAATCATGTCGGAGATCACGTCCATGGGAAGGCGCCCGGCAAAATCGACGACGAAGTCGAACGACCCGCGCTCGATGGCTGCCTCGATGTGCTCGAGAGCGATTGTCCTGACGCTTTCTTCGAGCTCGGCAACCCGGCGAGGGGTGAATGCCTTCGACACGAGCGAGCGCATCCGCGTATGGCGCGGTGGGTCCATTGCGAGAAAAGACATAGCCCGGTGAGCCTCAGGGCCGTAGGCCGCAGGGTCGAGCGAGACGCCGAAGCGGTTAGAGAGTTGTCCGGGATTGCGAAAGGCTCCGAGGACGTCCTCGTGGCGCGAAAGCGCCCAGAAGTCGAGCTCGTCGTTCCGATAAATCGGAGCTTCCGCACGCAATCGTGCATAAGTTGGATACGGGTCTTCGTGGATCTCGTAGTCGTACGGGCTGTACTCGACCGGTCCAGTGGTCGGACGCACACCGGGTGTCACGTTGTCGTGTCATCCGTTCGAGGAATGTGGGGAGTGCCGTCGCGCATCGCGGGAAAGGAGAATGTCGCAGCCGTTGTGCCTGCGGTTATCCGCGTAATGTCAGCTTCGGGGAGAGTCTCGGTGTCGTCGTCGATCACGACCTCCCAACGGCAGTGCGGAACGCGATCGGACGGAATCCGCGGTGGCCGGTGGACCGGTCGGATGCGAGCCTTCGGGTTCACCGCCTGAGCCGTGTAGTCGAACGTGCCGTCCTCGATGTGATGGCACATCCCTGTCACCATCCGTTCACCCCAGGGCTCGGCATCCATGAGCGCCCCGCAATGGGCCAGCTCGAAGTACCCGTGATTTTCGTCCACCAACTCGTAGTGGACGTCCATGTAGTGGTGGGGGAAACCCGGGTCCAGCTGGAGGACCTTGAAGATCGCAGGGACGCCGTCGCCTTCGATGTTCATGATCTGCCTCAACCGCTTGCCGTACACCGGGCTCGCCCCCCGCCACTCTTCTACGGCCAACTCGTTGACGGCATCGCCGCCGTAGCGCATACCTATGGCCGCACACATCGAACGATCGAGCAGATGCACTATCAGCGCGAACTCCCGTACGAGCCGGACCAGCGCCTCCTTGGAGAGGTCTTCGTAGTGGAAGTCTGGATCGAAGGGTCCGGCGTAATCGTTGCGATCGGTCATAAAGTCAGACTATGGTCTGGACACTTGTCTGGCAAGAACTTCTCCGTGGAAGAGCGATCGGTATCTGGTGAGGACTCAGTGAAACCCCAAAACCCTGTCCTCATTGCCGACTCCGACGGTGTGAGAACTGTCACGTTCAATCGACCCGAGGCCAGGAACGCGTTCAATCGCAGCCTCTACGACGCGGCGACGGAGGCGCTGCGGGCTGCGCTCTCAGAGGACGACGTCCGGGTTGTCGTCCTCACCGGCGCCGGTACAGCCTTCTCGGCCGGCCAGGACCTGAAGGAGATGGCGGCGATCGCGTCAGGCAGCGCGGGACCCGGAGCAGGCGACGGATTTCGCAGATTCATGGATGCGCTTTGCGAGTTCGACAAGCCGTTGCTTGCGGCTGTGAACGGGTTCGGTGTCGGGCTGGGCTTCACCATGCTTGCGCACTGCGACTTGGTGCTCGTGTCTGACGAGGCGCGTCTGCAGGTTCCGTTCGCCGCCCTCGGCGTGCCGGCCGAGGCGGCAAGCAGCTACCTCTTCCCGGAACGGATGGGCGCGCAACTCGCCGCCGAGGTTCTCTTAACCGGGCGTTGGCTAACGGCTGACGAAGCCGTTGCCTCCGGCATAGCTCTGCGCCGAGCGGTACCCGGGCAGCTCATGGCCGAGACCATGACCTTGGCCAAAGACATCGCTCGTGGGTCTCCGGAGGCGTTGAGAGCCATCAAGAGGCTCATCCGTGCCCCACACGCTCCCCTCATAGCCGCAGCCAGGGCGCGCGAGGACCAGGCATTTGCAGAGCTGTTCGGACTAAAACTCTGACAAGGAATCTCATGGCCTTTGGTGGTCGAACGTCTGTTACTTTGATGCTGTCCGTATGGAACGCCAAACCCACGATGTTCGGATCGTCATCGGCGGTCGTTCGTTTCATCTCACCATTGGTTCAGGAGAGTTGTAAATGAGCGTGATGACGACGGAAGTACCCGTCAAGGACCCGCGGACAGTCGAACCGGCATCGGACAAGTCAACCGGAGTCTCTCGCTACGGTGGCTGGCGCCTGGGAGTTCCGTTCATCCTGCTTCATCTTTCGTGCTTCGCCGTGCTCGTCGTCGGCTGGAGCCCCGTCGCCGTAGCGGTTTGCGTCATGTCGTACCTGATCCGGATGTTCGGCATCACGGCCTTCTATCACCGCTGCTTCTCGCACCGGGCGTTTCGTGTGTCGCGCGTGATGCAGTTACTCGGCGCTTGCCTCGGAGCGTCTGCCGCCCAGCGAGGCCCGCTTTGGTGGGTGGCTCACCACCGGCGTCACCATCAGCGCACGGACCGAATTGGGGACCCACATTCTCCGGTCATCGACAGCCTCGCAAGCAGCCACGTGCTGTGGATGTTCGCTCCGGCCAACCGGTTGACTGACACCGAGGTTGTTCCCGATCTGGCGGCATACCCCGAACTCAGATTTCTCGACCGCTTTCACCACGTGATGCCCTTGCTCTACGCACTCGGCATCTTCTGTCTGGGCACCGTCTTGCAGCTGATCTGGCCCGGGTTGCACACCTCAGGCCTCCAGTTCCTGGTGTTCGGATTTTCGATATCGACGGTTCTCCTCTACCAGGCGACCTTTGCGGTGAACTCACTCGGTCACAAGGTGGGAACCAGGAGATTCGAGACGAAGGACGCGAGCCACAACATCTGGTGGCTCGCCGTTCTCACTCTCGGCGAAGGGTGGCACAACAACCATCATCGGTTCCCGTATGCGGCCCGCGCGGGCGTTGCGTTATGGGAGGCGGACATCACGTGGATCACCCTTCGTTTGATGGCCCGCCTCAGGCTCGTCCGTGACCTGCGTCCGGTTCCTTCCATTTTGAGAGTGAGTGCGCGGCACCCATAGTGGTGATCGGTCGAAGATCGGTAGCCTGACGCGCCAGAGTGACAGGCCCGTAGGAGGTGCATGGTGGAATCAGCCGAGGTTGCTGAACGAGTGGTTCGTGACTTGTGCTCCACATTCGAGAAGCACGACGCGGAGCTTCTTCGCCCCTTCTTCAACGACGATGTCGTATATCACAACATCCCTATGGATGCTGCTGTCGGCATCGAGCAGACGATTGCGTTCATCACCGGTTTCTTGGCGATGTTCGAGAGCATGGTGATCGAGACCCGACACTTGGCCGTACGAGACAACGTCGTGTTGACCGAGCGTGTCGACACTTTCAAGATCGGCGGGAAGGAAGCTGCACTTCCGGTGATGGGCACATTCGAGATCCGAGACGGCAGGATCAGCGCCTGGCGTGACTACTTCGACATGGCTCAGATCACGAAGATGTTGTCGTAGGCGATCAACCCGGCTGGCTATGGGTTGGATTCACCCGCAGCTCGCACGGTAGCCGGGTGTACCGGGTTGGTGCGCCTCACCTGAATTCGCGCTGATCATCAGACAGGATTCGTCGACGGCCACGAACTGACTCGCTGGAATCTGCTTCAACTGATCGACTTCGGTGTACGTCCACCTCGTGTCGGCCGTGCCTTGGAAGTACCAGTTGCTTCCGTTATCGGCCAGGATGAGGCCGTAGGTCTTCATGGTGGCGATGACCGTCTGGCACATGGCGGAGCATTCCGAGTCCGGAAGACTGAAGCTCGCAGACAGCCTGAAGCGTGCGCCCATCGGCGGGCAGTTGCCGGCGCTCTGACCGGCCTGGTGTCGCGCCGGCCATACATACGCCTTCTGAGTACATGCGGCGGTGAAACGTATGGCGTGATCCATCGAGCCAGAGGAGACCTCGTCGTAGTTGACGAGGCCCGGGAGGATAGGTAGTCCGGCCGCGTCGGCGGAAGTCCATCCCGCGGGACGAAGAGTGTTGGACTCCAGATTCCAGATCGCTCCGGATCCGGCCGTGGACCGCCCGCCGGCCTCGTACTGCGTGTCCCACAACTCGAACAGCGAGCACGTGGACGGGTTCACCATGATCGCGTGATGGTCAGAACCACTCTCTATCGGGGTACCTCCCGAGAGAGGGTATGGGCCTGGGTCGCTTTCGGACGAGTACGTGAACGCGATGTTGACGAGTGGCCGCGACGGAGAAACGATCTGCCACGGGAGGCCGTACGGTTGGGCATTACCCGACGGCCCGTAGTCGGGGTGAAGAAGCGTCGTGGACGCCTGCATCGACCCGAGCCACTTCGCACTGTTCGGATCGACCGGAAGTCCTGTAATCGGGGTATTCCAGACGTTGCCGGCGGGAAATGCGGGGCACTTGGTTCCCGGGAACTCGGTTCCGGGGGTGGCGGGCGCCGTCGTCGTCGTCGTCGTCGGTGAAGGCCCCAGCGTCGTCGTCGTTGTCGGGGGCCAAGTTTCTTTCGTCGCGGTCGACGAGGTGGTCGAAGTCGCATGTCTTGCGACCCTGGACGTTCGTCGGCGAGAGCCAGAAGGGCGCAACGTCGTGACAGGGGCCACGCTCGAGGTGGGTCCCGACGTGGCGACCGGCGCCGAGGCTCGAGGCGAGGCCGCGGGGGCGGCACACCCGGCTATGAAGACCAAACCGATCGTTGTGGGCCAGGCGGCTACCTTCTGAAATTGGTCGCACCACTATCTTCATCGACTGTCACGATGAGTCCTGATAGGGGTGCGTCCAACAAAAGGATGTCAACTGAATGCCCGGGTGACCGAGATCTCGTCGTGCACGACCAGGGTTACTAAGTACTTCCTACATTCTGATCGTGCTAAGACACCGCGTCGTGCACGTCGCTTAATGCGACAGGGAAACCTGCTTCTGGCATTAACCGCTCGCTCGGACCGTCTTCTGTCAACGTGGGCAGCTCGTCCTCGCCCGAAACATCTTCGAGGTTGCGTCGAGCCGGCTCCGGAAGGACCAAAGTGAGGAGGTATCCGACGAACGCCGAGCCGCCGGCCACCATGAGCATGCCCCGCAGTCCAATGCTCGTTTGGAGCTGTGGAACCAAGAACACCCCGATGAAGGCTCCGAGCTTGCCGATGCCTGCAGCAATGCCGTGTCCGGTCGTTCGCATGCTGACAGGAAACACTTCCGACGGGAGAACGAACGTCGTGGTGTTGGGGCCGAATTCGATGAAGAAGTAGCTCAGACCGAAGATCAGGAGGAACGGAGCGACCGTCGCCGTTAGAACGGGGATCGCACCGAGAGTGATGAATGCAGCGGCCATGACGCTAAATCCGATCAACTGCAGACGACGATGCCCGATTTTGTCCATCTTGGCTACCGCGAGGAGGTATCCGGGCAAGGCGAAGACCATGAAGATCCCAAGAGTCCAAGCCAACTTCGATACCAACGACGCATGAGGCGCAACGTCTTTCAGGATGGCAGGCAATGACAGGGTGTTGCCGTAGTACGCATAGTCGAAAAGGAACCACGTCCCCGCGGTGCCGAACAGAAGAACGAGACTTCGGCGACTGGACAGGAAGCTCCCGAGCCGCATGTGTCGCACACCGTCGTCGGCGATGCTCGATGAGCTCACGACTCCATCTGAGAACTTCGTCAACTGGTTCTTAGCGCGGAGAGCGTGACCTTGTATGCGTGCTTGGAACCGAGGCGATTCGGGCATCTTCGATCTGAGGTAGACGACGGCCGCAGCGGGAACCGCGCCCAAGCCGAGCATCAGTCGCCAAGTGAGGTCGTGGCTGATTCCCGATGCGAGCAGCAACAGACCGACCAGTGGTCCGACGATCAGACCGAGGGCTTGCATCGAGAACACGAGGCCGACCAGGCGGCCCCGATCATTTCGGTTGGAGTACTCGCTCATGAGAACTGCTGACACCGGGTAGTCGCCGCCGATGCCTAGCCCGAGCACGAACCGTGCGACCACCAGCCACAGGAAATCGGTGGCGAAGGCTGACGCGATGGCTCCCACGATCATGATGACAGCGACAGTTATGTAGACACTCTTCCGGCCGAGCACGTCGGCGATCCGGCCAAACACCAAGGCCCCGACAAAGGCAGCCAGGATGGCGGAGCCCGTGACCCAGCTCGTTTGCGTGGTCGACAAGTGCCATTGCGACTTCACGAGTACGGCGACAGTGCTGATTACGAAGAGGTCATAGGCATCAGTGAAGAAGCCCATGCCCGAAATGACGGCAGCTCGCAGATGGAACCTGCTCCGGGGTGCGTCGTTGAGGAGGTCGCTCACAGTGGCTTGAGCAGCGAGACCATTGGCGGAAGTTCCCAGGCGGGTCACCTGTGCCGGGATACCAAGTCGACCGCGCTGTTCGCTCGGCGCTTTCGCTGGTCGGGTCACTTGAAAGCCATCCATCTACTCCCTCCGCCCTGACTCCCGCATCCTCGCAGGATCAGGTAATCGTCCGACCAACTGAAGGTGACCTAAATGTGAACGAATGGTGAACGTTGGGTAAACATGGCGCAATGTTGCCCCGCCAGAGCCTGAGAAGCATCCGATCGCACCTATGAGTGATCGTGCCGCCCTGCTCGTGCTCCGCCTGTACGCCGTCGAAGACCTGGTGGGAATCATGGAGCTGGCGCTCGCCACCGGGGACCTAACCCAAGGTCGGATAGCCGCAGATGACTTAGTTGCAGTAACTACGGAACTGCTCGAACAGATCGACCATGATCCTGGTCACGAGCCCGAGACCGATGCAGAGTTTGTGGCGACGCTACGTGTCTACCAAAACGCGGCTTTCGTCTTCCGGCGGATGTCAGGTGTCACCGGGACGCCGGATCCCGCAATGAGCTCCATCTGCGCGGCGATGATCGAGCAGGGACATGACCACCTGCGTCTGTTGGTACGCGAGGCCACACTTGAGAAGCCGTCCGACACCTGAGCTTGAACTCAGCTGCGACTCCAGCGCGACGCTCCAACAGCATCCGGATGGATCGGGGATTTCCTAAGCGTCCCTGGTCATCATCCGCCACGCGCCGAGGACAGTCCAGACGACGAGCCAGGCAACGATCACACAGACGGCCACCGTGGTCGACTCGGGCAGCAGCAATGATCTACCGCCCCCTCCGCCGGGCCCCCCTCCACCGCCTCCGCCTACGAACGCCACAGGGAGGCCGCCCGGCTCTATGTGAGCCATTGCAAGGCCTACCACTGCGCGCTCCGCGTTGATCAGATGAGGGATGACGTGAACCGAGATGATCGGCGTCAGCACGAGCTCGAGAACGATCATCAGGATCACTGCGATTGTTCTCTGCCCCAACAGCGAACCGAGCCCGAGGCCGACGATGAACCCGATCACCGCTTCAAGTTCGAGCCACAGCCCCGACTTGATCATCAACGAATTCGAAGGGTACAGAAAGTGCGTCTTGTAGTCGGAGTAATTCTGCTTGGCGATCTGGACGGCCAGCGCTTCGAGCATCGCAGGGGTAGGGGCGGTGAAAGGCCCAGAACCCTGAGGACCGATCTTTACGATTCCGCTTCCGCCCGGTCCGGGACCGTTTCCACATGGGACGTTCAAGTTGTTCGGACCGTTGTAGTTGAAATTGCAAATGACCGGATCCGGATGCTGAGCGGCCCAGCTCTCGAGCCCGCTCAACGACAAGCCGGCGGGCATGTTGACGCCGTCGTAGTTGAGAGTCGTCGGGGCAGCCAGGACGCATACCGTGCAGACGATCGTGAAACCGATCGCCACCATGGGTACGACGATTCCCAACCCGGCAGGGATCCTGGCCAGATACAGGCCCAATCGCGATCGGCCCGTCACCACGAGGTGCCGGAACATTCCTTCGGTCAGGTCGATCGATCCGGCCGTGCAACCCAGCGTTGCGGCGACGATGAAGCCGAAGACGTACATGACACCGGCAACGAGGGTCGTATAGATGTCATAGCCGCCGGCAGGCCCGTAGGACTTCGGCGCAAATGCATGGGCGAGGAGTCGGACGACCAGGAAGGTGGTGGGCAGGCCGATGTTGACGACGATCAGAGCGATCATCAGTCCCCGCCGCTTGCGGAGCTCTTTGAACCTGGTGGTGATCATTCCCAAAGTCGGTATGGGAGACCCTCGGTGATCACTCGCCGGCCTGAGCAGCGGGGTCTCTGCCGGAGAAGGTGCGCTCACGTCGGAAACGATCGTCATTGGGGTGCCCCCAGTCGGCTTGTGACCTGTAAGAACCACGATTCGAGTGATGCCTGGATCTGCTGCAGGCGGTAAAGGGAGATCCCGCCCTCAACGAGAACCCGGGCGATCTCGGCGATGACGTCGTGCTGAGTTCCGGCCGGCAACGTGATGCCGAGCCCCATGGGCTCGACCTCGACTTGACCTCCGATGTTGGTGCGGGCGAGGAGGTCCCGGGCTCGATCGGGCTCGGAGCACTCGACCTGAAGTACGAGCGCGGCTCCCGCCAGCAGTTCGGAGATCGGCCCTTGGCGAATGATCTTGCCGTGGTCGACGATCGCGACCGCGTCACAGGTCCGCTGGACCTCGTCCAACAGGTGCGACGACAACACAACAGTGCGCCCCTCTGCGACGAGGGAAAGGATCATGTCGCGCATCTCGTGCATACCGGCAGGATCGAGCCCGTTCATCGGCTCGTCCAGAATCAGCAGCTGAGGATCCCCGAGAAGGCACGCTGCGACTCCAAGCCGCTGGCGCATGCCCATCGAGTACTTGGACACCCGAACGTCCGCGCGATCGAGCATTCCGACGCGCTCGAGAGACGGCCCGATGCGGTTTCGCGCCGCCTTTTCGCGAGCTTCCGCCAGGAGCTCGAGGTTCTCCCTGCCCGTCAGGTGGCCGTGGAACCTGGGCTCATCGACAATGGCGCCGACTCGCGCAAGTGCCACGTCGCGATGTGCGGGCACGCGATGGCCGAGAAGCGACATCGTGCCGGCGTCGGCGTGGGTCAATCCGAGCAGTACCCGTATGAGGGTTGTCTTGCCGGCACCGTTCGGGCCCAGGTATCCGAACGCGCACCCGCGCGGGACGAGGAGCTCTACCCCGTCGACGGCGACGTTGTTCCCGAACCGCTTGGTAAGGCCATGGGTCTCGACGGCCCAGCTGCTTTGTCGAGCGTGTTTGTCAGGGGCTTCGAGCAGTGACGTGCTCATCGTACGAACCTGGCGAGTCTCAAGTTTTCTCCGTTCATCAACTTCTCACTTCCTTCGGACCGAGCCGACCGCGGCACAGATGTGCGGCGGACCTATTCGAGCGGCCGCTGAGCCATCGAGAGTGGTTGGCGTCCCGACAACAGCCAACCGGCAGCCCCTGCGATCGCCGGGATGCCGACGACGATTACGAGCAGGTTCTTCACCGGAACGCTGCCAAGTGAAGAGAGTCCCCCTTCGAGGGTTCTCCCACGAAAGAAGGCAATCACCGCGATATAGCCGCCGACTGTACCGAGCAGTGCGCCCAACAGTCCGAGAGCGCCGGCTGTGGATGCGGTGATCGTTCGGCGGGTGGAGCTGCCCGCGCCGGTCGCCGAGAGCGTGCGAAGGTCGCTCGCTGCTTCCGAGCGGATCAGCCCGATGGTCATGGCGAGGACGCCCAGAGCGAGGAGGAAGCCGAATGCCGTGGCCCAGTTGAGAACTTCGGCTGACGTCGGCGCATCTGACTTGGTCTCGATGGTCAGACCCGCCGCGGCGGCCGTGAGCCGGGCACCGCTGATCTCGGAGGCCGTGAGGGGTTGCGCGGTCTGTACGAACCAACCGGCAGTGGACGCCTGTAGACGGAACGCGTGCACCGCGTGTTCGGTGATCAGCGTGTTGGGTGCCGACACCCCGGCCGGAAGGGCACTGATCTCTTGGATCTTCGGGTTGGCGACGCAATCGGTATTCGGACACGACAATCCGCCAGATCCGCCAGATCCGCCAGGTCCGACAGGTCCTCCCGGTCCGCCGAAATAGTTTCCGTACACGAGCTCCATGTCGGAGATTCCCGACAACCCCGGCCGGGCGGTGAGAACGTCGGCGCTGGGATTGATATCGGAGGACTTGATCCCGAACGCCTGGAGGACCTCAGGGGTGGCGACGTAGAGCGTCCCTGAGAACTGGCGCCCGGCCGCTGCGTGTTGGAGCGTGGCGTCGGTCGTTTGGAGTTGGACGATGTCGTGAGAACCAAGAGCGCCGGCGATGCTAAGAGCACTCGTCGCCGGTGCAGTCTGGTTGGCTGGTGTGAGAGTGCCGCTCGAGCCCTTGCCCCCAGGGCCACTCGGACCGCTCGGCGCATAGATGACGAGTTGGTTCGAAGCGAGATTGGCGCCGGCGTAGTCGAGGACGTTCCCGTACCTTGCTGCTGCGACGACACATATGACAACTGCGATCAGCACCCCGAGACTTATCGCCCCGAGGGCCGAGCCCGATCGAGCCCGATAGCGGGCGAGGTCTCGCAGTGCAAGGCGTACTGAGACCGGCGCGCGAGCGGCAAGCTTCGCGAGCATGGTCAGGCAAAACGGAGACAGAAGGATGATTGCAACGATCAGAGCGACGAATCCGAGGATGAGCTCGGGTGCTCCGCCGCCTCCTCCCGATTCGCTGCCTGCGAGCGACAGTAAGAGGAACGCGAATACGGCCGCGACGACCCCGGGCACGGCGGACCGGCGCAAGTCCTTGGGGGGAGCGGGCCGCCCGGACAGGGCTGTTACGACGGGAACCCTCGTGACCGCTTGCGCCGGCCTCGATGCCGCAAAAAACGTGGCCAGGACCGCGAGAACCATCGCAGGTCCGATCACCAACCAGGGCAGCGCGAACACTCCGATCAAGTGATGGGCACTCGCCTCGAGATGCGGACGGTAGGCGAGCCATGCGAGGAGACCGACGACAAATCCTGTCAACATGCCCACGAATCCCACGACGACGCCGTTTGCGCGCACCACAAGTCGGATGTTTCTGTCCGTGGCGCCCAAAGAAGCGAGCATCCCGATCGATCGCATTCGGCGCTGCGCCAATACGGTGAACCCGCCCACCGCCACCAAGCCGATAAGGAGCATCCCGAGTGTTGCCAATGTCAACACGATGGTCTGCGGGTTGAACACGTTGTTCGGCGACGCTGACGTTGGGGTTTGGAAATTCGGGCCAAGCAACGTCACGTCAACGCCGGGCGCATCGAAGAGGACAGTCACCTGGGTCGGCGCCGCAACTTGGCCGGGTGTAACGAGCGCGAACTGATCCAGGAGATTCTGCGGATTCTGAACGATGCCGACGACGTGGCGGGTCACTCCGCCCTCGGTCCACGTGTCACCGATCCTCAGACCGAATACGGACTCAACTCCATCTGTCACGGCCACCTGGCCCGCGGCAGTGGGGTAGCTCCCTGCCACCAGAGAGAGCATCGGCTGTCCGAACGGACCGTTGCGGCTCTGGGCTCGCAGCTCGAACGTGTTGATCGACCCGGGTACAGAAATGGTCTGGTTCTCGATTACGTCGACCTTGCCAAAGCGGTGTTGCAACTGGGCGATCTGGCTGCCCAGCTGCTGATCCGGCATTTGAAACGTCCCGAGGTCCTGAGCTGTCCCGAACCCGGTGTTTTTCGCTGGAGGTGTGTTCACCGCGACCGCCGCACCGACGACGGTGGCACCGACCGCCACGGTGACCAATGCGAACACCAGAAATTGCTGGCGCCATTCGCGGCGGAACAAGCGCCAGGCCCATCGGATTACGGCGCGACGAGCAGCGACACCTCCGTCGCCCGTTCCAAGATGGGTCCGAGGACGCTCGAGCGTCGTGGTCACCGGTTCGAGCCTCCTCGGGCCAGAAGATCTTCGACACCGACTGGCCGGCTGGTCTGGTTGACCATGTGCCCGTCTCGGATGAAGACAACCCGGTCGGCCCACGATGCGAGTTGCGCGTCGTGAGTCACGATGACGGCGGCGACTCCACGACGACAAGCAGCAAGCACGAGGCGCATCACAGCCTCGCCGTTAACCGAGTCGAGCGCACCTGACGGCTCGTCCGCGAGCAACAATCGGCGCTCTCCGACTACCGCGCGGGCGATTGCCACGCTGCTGGCGCTCGCCTCCGGAAAGCTCGTCCGGGAAGTGACCCGCGCGATCGCTCAGGCCTAGTTCCTCGAGTGCCGTCATTCCGACCGAGCGCGCCTTTCTCGCAACGAGTCCGTCCAGCTCCAGCGGCAACGAAACGTTCTCGACCGCTGTCAGACCGGGCAACAGGTTGAAGTCCTGGAAGACGTATCCGACAGAGCGCCGTCGCAGGCGAGCCTTGTCGTTGCGCGACATGGCAGACAGCGCCGCACCCCCAACACGGATCGAGCCGCTCGTTGGTTCCTCGAGGCTCCCCGCGATCGTGAGCAGCGTGCTCTTGCCTGAACCGCTCGGGCCCATGACGGCCACGAGCGCACCCGCGTCGACCGACAGGTTGATGCTCCGAAGTGCGTGGATCTCGTTTGAACCTTGCTTGTAGACCTTGGACACGTCTTCTAGTTCGAGATAGCTCATCGCCTTGCTCCGATCCGCCGACGCATCCTCGGCACTGCAACGGCAGGAACTGGCGCGAGCGGCTCAACCGTTGCTCGCTTGAGCCGACCGTCGACCGTGTCGAGCCATTTGACGACGGCGTCCAGCCGGTAGAGCTCGGCGTTGACCACGAGCGCGAAGTTGAGATCGAAGTCCGCCTCGTCCTCTTTGAGCCGCGTCCATTGCTGCATTACCTCGACCACGTATCGACGGTGAACCTGGATCACTTCTCCTACGTCGACCCCGGGCATCCGGAGCGCTACGAGAACCTTGATCACCAACTCGTCTCTGGGCGGCGAGCTCAGGTCCCCCGGAGTGCGGAGCCAGGTCAAGAGCTCGTGCTCGCCTTCGGGGGTGATGTGGAAGGCCTTCTGGGGCCCAGACTCTTCTTCGCCGTCATCATCGGACTCGACCAGGCCGTCTCGCTCGAGACGTTGCAGAGTCGTGTAAACCTGGCCCACGTTGAGCGGCCAGACCTCTCCGGTCCTTGCCTCGAACTCCTGACGGAGTTGAAGGCCGTACTTGGGACCTTCGTTCAGAAGCGCCAGCAACGCATGACGTACGCTCATCTTCCGGCCTTTTTCGGTAGCATACTCAGTATCCTACCTAGAAATCACGTGATTGCAAGGGAGAAAATTCCGGATGAGCTCGCCGGTCACTTGTTGGAGTGGGTTCGTGTTCTTCATCCGACGTACCTCATGGAGATGCCTCGCGAGCTGATTGGGGAGAGTCGGCTTGCGGTGATCCCAAGTTAAGAATTCTCGGCTCGGATGAACATCCGGCTAGTCGGGCTCTTTTTGGGGGGTTAACCCCCTGTTCACCGGGTCCGCGATTACGGCATCGGTTATCTTGCGGGACAGGCCGTAGAGGGGAGCATGCGATGCGGAAGTGCCTGGTCATCCTTGCCGGAATGATGGTTGTTGCAGTAGCGATGCCGGCTACAGCGTTTGCCGGAACCCCCAAAGTGATGGGCGCGGGCATCAACTTGATGAAGAACGGAGGCTTCGAGAAGCCGGTCGTCGCCGCCGGGAGCTTCGCGGAGTTCACCACGGGCCAGACCTTCAAACACTGGACGGTGGTCGGCGCATCGGGGAACGTCGCCGTCGTGAGCGGGACGTTCACTCAGGCCGGTTTCAGCTTCCCAGCCCAATCTGGCAATCAATGGCTCGACCTGACTGGTACGTCTAATACTCCAACAGGCGTAAGCCAAACTTTCGCGACGGTCTCCGGACAGAACTACACCCTGACGTTCTGGGTGGGGAATGTGTACGACCCAGGAGGCATCTTCGGCACGACGAGCACCGTCAACGTGTCGGTCAACGGAACGCACGTTTTGTCAGCCACCAACTCCCAACAGAGCACCACTCAGGTGTGGCAGAAGTTCAAGGTGCACTTTGCGGCGACGTCGACCTCGACCCAGATCGCATTCTTGAACGGGGACCCTTCGAATGACACGACCAACGGACTTGACTCGGTGAAGCTCTCACTTCAGGCGTGACGTAAGCGTTCGGAAGGCCTGCAGCGCCGCATTCTCGATTTCCCGTCGTCTCGGAGCGACCTTCGATGCTCTCTGTAGGTAGGAGCGTTACGGTCGATGGAGACATTTCTTAGGGAGAAGATTGGTCACAGAGGGCGACGAGGCGGCGTTTCGGCAGTTCGTGCCGTTAGCCGAACCGCGCCTTTCGGCGTGCTCTGGTTGCGGCTTACGGTCCGGATCGAGGGCTCGAGGCGGCCGCCGAGGCCCTGGCATACGCCTGGGAGCATTGGGGAAAGGTGCAATCTCTCTCCAATCCGGTGGGGTACCTCTACCGGGTAGGCCAGAGCCGTACCAGGCCTCCCATGACCAGGCGGCTGTTCCATCGGCCCGAGGCGCAGGAACACTGGGTGGAGCCGGAGCTCGGGTCAGCGCTCTCGGCGCTGTCCGAGCGCCAGCGCGTCGCCGTGGTCCTTGTCTTCGCCGCAGGTTTGACTCCAAAGGAGGCGGCAGACGTCTTGGGCGTATCGGCGTCAACGGTCAAGACCAATACCGAACGAGGTGTGGCCAAGTTGAGGAGGTCCTTGGGGGTGGTTCTGGATGACTGACAACGACGAGAGAATGCGCGACCGGCTCCTGTCCATGGTCGACGAATCGGCTCCCCAGATCACCGCCGATCAAGTTCTCGCCCGCACGTCTGTCGCCAAGCATGCGCACGTGCGAAGGGGTCGTGTGCCCGTTCACCGGAAGCTGCGCCGCCGCCTGCTTTGGACCGGGATCGCATTTGCGACGGTCGTTGTGGTCCTGATCGGGGGGCTTTTGATCGACGCCTCGGTGCTAAACGGGGAGATAAAGAGGATCAACGTCCACGGACTTGCGAAGGCACCGACCAAGGGACCGGAGAAGGGGACAGAGAACATCCTTTTGGTGGGGGACACCTCTAGGTGCGTGCTTAAGGTACAGAACCCCGCCTACGGGCTTTGTTCCCAGGGGGTGACGGGGGTTAACAGCGACGTCGTCATGATCCTTCACCTGAACCCGAACGTGCCGTCGGCCTCCATCTTGTCGATCCCCCGTGACCTGTTCATCCCCAACGCCCGCACCACCGGGGCGAACAAGATCGATGCGGCGCTCGCACAGGGACCTAGCCAACTCGTGGCTGCCATAGAGCAGGACTTCGGGATCCCGATCGAGCACTACGTGGAGCTCAACTTCGACAGCTTCGCTGGGGTGGTGGACGCCCTGGGCGGGGTGAGGATGTACTTCCCGATGCCCGTGTTCGACGCAGAGTCGGGACTTAACATCACGACTCCCGGGTGCCACGGGTTGAACGGGACCGAGGCGCTACAAGTGGTGAGGGCGAGGCACCTTCAGTACCGCCCGGCGAGCGTCACCTCGACCGACCCCTCCACCTGGCCCCAGGACCCCGAGTCGGACCTTTCTCGGATAAGGAGGGACCACGAGTTTCTAAGGGTGCTCTCCACCGCCGTGTCCAAAAGAGGCCTTGGCAACCCCATCACCGACCAGGAGCTCGTGTCCTCCGTCGTCTCACAGCTCCAGGTGGACAGCGGCTTTTCGTTCTCCCACATGCTCGGTCTGGTCCTCACCTTCCACGGCGTGAACCCGAACTCGTCTCCGCAGCTCACCTTGCCTGTGAACGTCGTCAACACCCTCAGCTACCAGTACCAGGGCTACGACTACGGGAACGTCGAGTTCCCGAACGAGGCTCTAGACCTCACAGCCATAGACCAGGTGCTCGGCATCGGCGCCAACACAGACGCCATGTCAGGAGACACGCTTCCGTCACCTGGATCGGTCTCGGTGTCCGTGGAAAACGGCACAGGGGCGACCAACCAGGCGACCGAGACCGCAACCGCGCTTCAGGCACTCGGCTTCAAGGCGACCCCGGGTCCTGACCTCACCCCGGTCGGTCCGGTGTCAGAGACGGTCGTGTACTACTCCAAGCCGAGCTCAGAGCCCTATGCGGCACGAGTCGCCCGCTCCATGACGGGTGCGGTCGTTATGGCACAGGGCCCCACCACCCCCGGATCTCTGGTCACGGTAGTGACCGGGAGCGACTTCTCCGTCAACAGACCACAGGCACAGAAGACCACCGAGACCACCACTTCTTCGCACACGACAACGACGGCGTCTTCCACGACCACGACCACCCCGTCTTCACAGTCGAGTCAGATCGATCCCCCGACGTCTCCGAACGAACCGCTCGCACCCTTCGACCCCCGGTCGTGCACCCCGTCTGGTGGCGAGGGGAATTGAGGGCATTGCTCAAAGCCCCGTGACAAGGCGCGTGAGACGATCTCGGATGCCGGTGGGGATAAGAGGTTGCGTGACGGCAATCGCGCGTGCGTCGGGCCCGACGAGGTAGCGGGCTCTCGGCGTACGTGAGGTGAGCGCTTTGCCGATGGTCTTTGCTGCGGCCTCCGGCTCTCCCATGAAGCTCGTCAACAACTTCATCATCGTGCGCGTCCGTTGGTAGCCGGCCTCGTAGTTCGATCCGGCAAGACGGGCGACGTCCTCTTCCAGGCCCTCCCAGATACCCGTTTTGAAACCGCCGGGCTCGATCAGCACGACCTTGATGCCGTCACGGGCGACTTCGAGGCGCAATGCGTCTGACGCGGCCTCGAGAGCGTGCTTGCAGGCCTGGTACCACCCGCTGAACGGAGTGGTGGTCAGACCGTAGATCGAGGACACGTTCACGACTCGTCCGCCTGAAGCGGAGCGCATATGAGGCAATGCCAAACGGGCAAGCCGCATCGGCGCTACGACCATTGTCTCCAGTTGATGACGCGCATCTTCGTCGGTGGTGTCCTCGATGGCACCCATTCCGGAGTACCCGGCGTTGTTTACGATTCCCCAGGGACGCAATTCCTCTATGACCGCAGCGCATCGCTCTGCATCCGTGACGTCCAGCAACACTGTGTCCACCGACGCACCGGCTCTAGCGGCAGCCTCACTCACTTCTTTGGCCTTCGAATCCGAACGGACCGAGCCCACCGATCGGAATCCGAGACGCGCCAAGTGAACGACAGTTGCCAGACCGATACCTGAGTTTGCTCCCGTGGTCAGAACGGTTCGCTCGTGCCGATCAGCCACTCATTCGACGATAGTTGTCGATTCGTTGTCCGGGTGCTAGTGACCCTACCCGTACGATCTTCCGCAGTTCGTACTACTGCGTCATTGCATTCACGAAATGTTACGTGAGTTCTGACGAGGTGCTGCGGCCGGGCTTATCTCGGTGTCCTAACGTGGGCTCGCAACGTGATGATCGACCGACAGATCGCCCGGGGAGTGGATCGGTTGAACTGTTGTCCGCGTACTTCTTGTTTCGGACCCTGAGAAAAGGAGTCGAGTGTGCTTGACGTGGTGAAGCTGACCCGGAGACTCCAGATGGGCAGTCTTATGGGCGTCGCGCTCCTCGTCTCGGCGGGCACGTCGCTTGCGTCACTCCCGGCAACGGGAGCGAGTGCCGCGGCGAACGACTCGTCGAACGTTGGAGTCGTGGTCTCCAACTGGCCCACTTACCACGCCGATGCGATCGCGAACGGCGAGGCAACGGCCGCGGTCGACCTCTCTCCGCCCACTCACGCCTGGACCTCGCGTGTCCTCGACGGGGAGATATACGGAGAGCCGCTCGTGCAGAACGGAAGGGTTGTCGTCGCTACCGAGAACGACACCGTGTATTCGCTGAACGCCCGGACCGGCGCTGTGTTATGGGCTGACCACGTCGGCAGACCGGTGTCCTCGTCGTCGCTGCCCTGTGGCCACATCTCACCCGTAGTGGGCATCACCTCGACCCCGGTCGTGGACCCGGCGAGAAACGAGATCTTCGTCGTCGCCGACGAAGTTTCAGGCGCCGGTGCCGCTCATCATCTGGTCGGATTGTCGCTGTCCACGGGCGCAGTCGAACTGAACCAGTCGATAGACCCACCGGGCTCCAACCCGCTAGCCCAGCTCCAACGCGCCAGTCTCGCTCTCGCTGACGGGGAGGTGATCGCCGGTTTTGGCGGGAACGACGGCGATTGCAGCTTCTACCACGGATGGGTGGCCGGCGTCCCCGAGGGTGGCGGGAAACCGCACTACTTCGAGGTCGACTCACCTCCCGGCGACGACCAGGGTGCGATCTGGATGGGCGGCGCCTCGCCGGTGGTCGATTCAAGAGGCAATATCTTGGTTGCGGCCGGGAACGGCTCACAGACCAATCCACTTGCGCAGTTCGACGACAGCGACTCGGTGCTCGAGCTCAGCTCCACCATGCGGCTCGAGCAGGTCTTTGCCCCATCGACCTGGGCCTCGGACAATGCATCTGACCTCGACCTCGGGTCATCATCTCCGGCGCTTCTTACAAACGGTCTAGCCGTGCAGATCGGCAAGTCCGGGACCGCCTACCTGTTGCGCCAGTCTCACCTCGGGGGCATAGGCGGGCAGCTTGCAAAGACGAGCGTTTGCTCCGGTGAGTCCCTAGGCGGTGACGCCACGAGCGGTGGTGACGTCTTCGTGCCATGTACGTCCGGAGTCACCGAACTCGCTGTCAGCGCGTCGCCCCCCTCTATGCACGTTCAATGGACCTTCCCGAACTCGAGCGGCCCTCCGATCATTGCCGGTGGAATGGTCTGGACGGAGTCGCAATCGGGAAAGCTCTTCGGTGTCGATCCGTCGAACGGCCACGTGAGGTTTGAGCTCGCGGGCGCAGGCGGAACAGCGAACCACTTTCCGACTCCGAGCGCTGCCGACGGCCTGTTGCTAGCCGCGTCCTCCGATCAGGTGATCGCGTACCGCGGGCCTAACGGGTTGCCGCCCGGCCCGACGATTGCAGGGACCCAGCGCGGCTATCGACTCGTTGCGTCTGACGGAGGAGTGTTCGACTTCGGGGGAGCACCCTTCCGAGGCTCGATGGGCGGCCGGCATCTCAAAGCTCCGGTTGTCGGCATGGCCTCCACCCACGACCAGGCCGGCTACTGGCTAGTCGGCTCGGATGGAGGAGTCTTCGCCTTCGGAAGCGCGCACTACAGGGGTTCGATGGGGGGTCGGCACTTGAACGCCGCGATCGTCGGCATCGCAGCAACTCCCGACGAGTCGGGCTACTGGCTAGTCGGCTCGGATGGAGGAGTCTTCGCATTCGGCAACGCGCACTACGAGGGCTCGATGGGCGGGCGGCATCTGAACGCTCCGATAGTCGGCATTGCCGCGACGCCAGACGGGAGCGGCTACTGGCTCGTCGCATCGGACGGAGGGATATTCGCGTTCGGTGACGCACACTTCAAAGGCTCGATGGGTGGGCGTCATCTCAACGCTCGCATTGTTGGCATGGCGTCGGATCCCCGGTCCCTCGGTTACTGGCTGGTGGGCTCTGACTCGGGAATCTTCTCGTTTGACGCACCCTTTGCAGGGTCGTTGAGCGGACTCGGTCTCAACGCTCCCATCGTCGCAATCGCCGCGACACCGACTGGTCTCGGCTACTGGCTAGCCGCCCGCGATGGCGGGGTATTCACGTTCGGAGATGCTGCGTTCAACGGGTCGATGGGGTCGACAAGGCTTGTGGCTCCGATCGTGGGCGCATCTCCGTTGATACCGTAATCAGCAATCAGGTCAGGGTGAGCCTTGCTACCCGGTCAGTGTGCCGAAGTCCTCGATTCCGGAGAGATCACCTTCAACAATCAGAGGTCGCGTTGATGTATCGACGTGCAGCCGGAATATATCTGGTCGGTGGTAATGACCGACCGGATCGCGCATCCGCCGGGCAGAGAGGACCTTGCCAAGATCGAGTTCTGCGACGAGCGTCTCTTCGCGTTCACGAACGGGTCCAGCGATCAAGTCGCCCGACGGTCCGATGATGACAGTGTTACCCGGTTCAAGCCAGTCGCCGTTCTCCTCCCGATACGAGGTGCTCACGAGCTGGTCGCGATGCGGGAAGTCCATAGGTATCTGGTCGGCGTGCAAGACGGGGTTGACACCTACGACGAACATGGTGTTCTCCCGAGCGATATGGCGGAGCGTGGCTATCCAACCGTCAGCGCTAGCGAGTGTGGGAGCGAGCCACACATCGATGCCTTGGGCGTACATGTAGAAGCGCGCCAAGGGCATGTAGTTCTCCCAGCAGATGAGCCCTCCGATTCGACCGAAGGGAGTCTGCACCACCTGAAGTGTCGATCCGTCGCCCATGCCCCAGACCGTACGTTCCGATCCCGTGGGCACGAGCTTTCGATGCCGACCGGCAAGGTCGCCGCTAGGCGAGAAGTAGAGGACCGTGTTGTAGATCGTCGCTCCGTGTGGTTCGCGCTCTTCGACACCGACTGCGAGCCAGACCTGGTTCTCACGGGCGATGTCTCCCAGGCGCGATGTCGCCGGGCCAGGGACGACGACGGCGTTCTCGACGAGCAATCGGTACCAGTCTTCGTCTCCATCCCAAATCGGCCGGGTGTCGATCCAGATCGGTGTTCCCGGGACGAAGACCTCCGGAAAAACCACAAGATCTGCGTCCTGGGCGGCGGCTTTGGCTGTGAGCTCGCCTACGCGATCTAGCGTCGCAACCTGGTTCATGAGGACGTAGCTCGCCTGGACTGCCGCCACACGCATTGTCGACATTCGATCAACCCCCTTGGGCCTGTCCAGTTCTGGCGTAGTTCGACGCGCCCCACCAGTCGACGACCACGACGGGCTCGTCTCCAACGACCCATGCATCGTGGCCCTCCAGGAGTGCGGTGACGTCGCCCGGGCCTGCATCGAACGAGGTTCCGTCGGCCATGACGATGTGAAGGGTGCCTTGGAGATGGTATTGGAAGTGTGGAGCCTCGCACAGGTCGGTCGCTGCGATCGGCTTGACGTGCTCGGACCAGCGCCAGCCTGGCTGAAGCGTGAGCCGGCCGATCTCGCTTTCGCCAATGTGCACTAAGTCGAGCTGCCCGCGTTCGAAGTTTCGGACCTCATCGGGGTTTCTGAAGGTCTTCTGTTCTGCTTTCGCCATGGTTGTGCCTCCTGGTGATGTGACCGGCCGAGCCGCCGGGTTTACATCTGATGCAGCCATGGTCGCGGAGTTGTCCTGCATTTTCCCTGCAGCCGAACGACGATGCTCTGCAGGGCATTTGCAAGGGCCGTGTGCGATGTTGACGACGACCCTAGGAGGACCCCGTGAATGAGAGCCCAGTGGATGAGTTTCTCGGAGCTGTTGAATCTGCGACGATGTCGATCTGTCAGGCATTCGCCGAGGCAGCGGAGCTGGACGCGACCGTTCCCAACTGGCGCTTCAGCGTGCAAGGCGCGGAAGCAATTCGAGGCGAGTTGGGGCGTTGGTACGCGGATCCCGGAACATTCGAGGAGCTGAGTCGCGCGCCGATTGCAGGTGGTGAGCTAGTCGAGTTCACGTTGTGCTGGGAAGAGCAGGGAGTTCCTCACGCCTGCCACCAAGTTCACGTGCTCGGTGTCGAAGAGGGCAGGATCGTCTCGGATCGGGTCTGGTGCGGAGGGCGGTGGCCCGCAGCTCTTTTGGCGCAAATGGCCGAGGCAGCGCGGTCGGAAACTTGACAGTCGACCAGAGTCCGGAGTCGTCACGCGGTGACTGAAGACGACGGGAGCGATCGGGAGACCGTGGACCCCGAGATGGAGATGTTGGCGGACTACGACCGGTGTGCTTTGTTGTGGCAGTCCGGTCCCGAATTGATCTACCGAACCTTCGCAGACGCATTTGTTCACGCTGTCCCCATCCCGCTTGCCGGCACGCAAATGCTCGACCTCGGCGCCGGCACCGGGGCGGTGACAACCTCGTTGCGCGCTGCTGGGTCCCTGCCCACCGCGGTCGACGCATCGGCGTCCATGCTCCGAAGCCTGCGCCGAAGCGCCGGGATTCGGGTCGCGGCGGCCGATGCACTTCGTCTGCCCTTTCCGAATGCTGTCTTCGACGGGTCCCTTGCTGGGTTCTTGCTCAACCACATGCGTGAACCGCACCTGGCGCTGGCTGAGTGGGCGCGCGTCACACGCCGCGGCGGAGTGGTCATGGCGATGACATTTGCCGCAGGAGACAATCACCCTGTGAAAGACGTGGTCAATCAAGTCGCTTCGCGCTGGGGGTGGAAGGCACCGGCCTGGTATGAGGAACAGAAATGTTGGGCGACCCAGACCGACACCCCCGAGGGCCTCTTGAATGAAGCCGCAATCGCAGACGTCGGCTCGCCCGACGTATCGACCATTGTGGTTGATGCAGGGTCATTCACTGTCAGGGAGCTCTTGGCTTGGCGTTTGGGCCACGCTCACATGGCCCGATTTGCCGTCGAGCTCTCCGTCGAAGAACTGCAAGATCTCATCAACGAAGCCGAAACTGCTCTTGGCCGCGCGCCTCAGTCCCTCCGGCGCGAACTCCTCATCCTTTCCATCCAAGTCCCGGCTTGACGACGGAATTCTTCGGCTCGCGTACCCGATTGTGCAGCGATCGTACCAATGTGGTTCTCGGCGAGGCCCCACCAGCTGTCGACGTCGAGCGCGTGCGCTAGCTCAGCAGTGATCCACCATGCCTCGGGGATCGCGAACCGACCGAGGTCGTCGATCAGCCTCCCAACCGAAACGGTGTCTACTCTCTGGCGGCTTGCAGATCTCGTCCGGATCGTAACGGCGCGTGCCAGGGTCACGTAGCGGGGAGCGCCGATGCTACGAGCCTCGGCGGCCACCGCATCCGCCGACGCCTCGGCCTCTTCAACCCGGTCGTCTTCCAACGCAAGGCGAGCCGAGAGGAGCTGCCGGCGGAGCTGGGCCTTCCAGCTGAAGGCGTACCCGGTGCCGAGCGACTCAACAAGACTCAGACCACTCCGGGCGGCATCGAGCTCGCCGCGACGGATGTGACCGTCCGCGATGTCGAGCGTCGATTGCGCCAGTGGTTCGCGCAACCCTCGAGCGGTGGCGATCTCTGCTGAGGCGACGTTCAGCGCGTCGGATTCCTGGTCGAACAGAAGGTTGCGCAGAATCCAAGCGCGGTAGTTGGCAGTCCGGCCGGCAAAGTGATCGAGTTGCCTCAGCTCCACCTCGCGGTCGACGTTGTCGAAGAATGAAAGAGCCTGGACGACCCGTCCCTGAAGCGCGGACGAGTATCCGGCGAGCAGGGAACGGTGAGCTGCCCCGAATGGATGCGCCGCAAGATGCCCGTCGAGCTCCGTCCGTTCGGCGATTTGTTCGGAACGTTCGGACTGACCTCGGTCCACCAGGAGCCAGCCCAGCCAAACTCCGGCCACTCCGGCGTGATCGGCGATGAAGGCCGCGTCGTCGGAGCTTCCGTCAATTCCGCTCACGGCGGATTCAAGGTTGTCTTGGGCTACAGCAAGGTCACCGTCCGCGTGCGCGATTCGCCCGGACAGCGCCAGGACGCTTCGGCGCAGTTGTGTGTCTTCTTTGCCTGACAACGCGGACTCCGCTTGTTTCGCGAGTTGTCTGGCCGCGTCGAAGTCGCGTTGGTAGTAAGCGGCCCAGCTACTGAGTTCCAGCGCCTCTGCAGTGGCTCCGAGCTCCAGCGCCCGTCGCGCGTCACCAGAGGCTCCGATGAAATTCTCCCGCGTCATCCGGACGCGGCCACGGGCCAAGTGCCCGGCTGGAGAAGGAGACAGCTCCAGGGAATCGTCAAGCAATCGCTCGGCGTCGGCGTGGTCAAAGCGCGCCGATGCGACAAGAGCAGCATCGATCAGCGCGCTTGCCGCCAGTTCGACGTCTCCACCCTGACGCGCATGGTTTGCAACCGACAGCGGGTCGTGGCGAGGGCGCCCGATCAGCAGCCGCGCCGCTTCTCGATGGGCGAGTGCCCTCCTCGAGGCTCCGGTGCCGGCGACGAGCGCCTCGCGCAGGAGCTCGTGACGAAAGGTGAAAGCGGTACCTCGCTCCTCGAGGATCTTCAGACGCTGTCCTTCTTCGAGATCAGAGAGCAGGGTCACCGCGGACTGTTGCAACACACCAGCAAGGAGGTCTAGGTCGATCTCGGAGCCGAGCACAGCAGCTGTGCGCAACGTCTGTTCGCCCGCGCCGGCAAGTGCACAGCGCGCGCGGACGGATTCGAGAATCGACTCTGGTAGTTCGTCACCCTCAGAGTTCGCGAGCTCCACCAGGAATAGTGGATTACCGCCGCTGCGTTCGAGGAATGTCGGAGCGCGATCGGACCCGACCACTTGGGCCACGGCAGCCAGATCAAGCGGCCCAAGCGCGATGTAATTGACTCCTGGGATTGTGTACGACTGCTCCGGACGTCGTGCGAGCACAATCAACAGGGATCCGGATGACCGACGTTTTGCGACGAAGCTCAGCCACGCCAAAGTCGCGGCGTCCGCCATGTGCACGTCATCGATCACGAGGACCCCTGGCTGGACATCACCAACTTGACAGCAAACCTTTAGCGCACCGGCGAACAGAGCAGCCTGAGCTGTCAGAGGGTCATGGCCAGTCATCGGTCCGCGATAGTCCCGAAGGAGAGGTCCGAGAACCGGGCCGGCCTCGGCCCGAATGGCTTCCGCCTTTGTCGGATCCAGGCGCGCCAGGTGGCCGTCGAATGCGTCGAGCACCGCTTGGAACGGGAGGGCCGCGATCGGGTCGCATCTGCCCCATAGAACTGTCGACCTAGAAACGATGGATCTCGCCCACTCTTCGAGAAGGCGGGTCTTACCGATACCAGCCTCCCCTTCGACAATCACCATCTCGACTTGAATCTTCGCTCGCGAAAAGGCCTGATCCAGGGATCGCCATTCGTCGTCACGACCAGGCAGATCGAATCTGTTGCCGCGCGACACAAGTGGAGTCGCATCAGCCGCAACCTCATCGCGGAGGATGGCGAGATGGAGAGCCTCTGTGAGCTGCGACGGACTGGCTCCGAGGTTTTCCAGAAGCGTTTCTCTCGTCTTCGAGTAAGCGGCTAGAGCAGACGCGGGGCGGCCTGCGCGAGCGTGTGCAGTCATGAGGAGCCTTAGCGCGTGCTCGTCGTAAGCGTCGTCATCGAGGGCTGCTTGAGCAGCCGCTCCCGCCCCGAAGGGATCGCCCGTCTCGAGTGATGCTTCGGCCGCGATCAATCTCACGCGTGCCACGGTGCGATCCAGCGCACGGCGAGCCTCATCGGCCCACGGTGCATCCGGCTCGTCAGCCAGCAGAGGACCCGTAACAAGAGCGAGTGCTGCGGTCGCCGCCGTTGCCGCCGCAGCGGGTCTGTCCTCAGACAGCTGTCGAGCGGCCTCTGCTTCTAATTCGTCGAGTTCGATCAGGTCGATCCAATCGGCGGTCAAGCAGTAACCGGCGTCGCTGCGTGTTACCCGATGCGACCCGAGCACCGAGCGCAAGCGGCTCACGAGAACCCCTAACTGATCGGCCGGCCGCGCTGGAGACCGTTCTGGCCACAGGCACTCGGTCAACCGGTCGACGCTGACGGGCGTCCCACGTGCCACCGCCAGCGCTCGAAGCAAACTTCGCTGCTTGCGGCTTCCCAATACCGACGGGTCTGCTCCCTCAACCCGAAGCTGACCCAGCACCCGAACCCTTAGTGCCGGCAGCGCTGCTCGAGGTTCGCTGCCAGACATCTATGTCAGCAACTCCGATCCCTTGATTGCCCAAGCCTGCCACCAATCGAGTTCCGCGCTGGTCCCGGCGAGGGCCTTCTCCCAGCCGAACTGCACCATCGTCCCCAACATCTCGAGTGCTAGCGCTTCGTCCCACCATCCCGCAGTGTCGATCTGGTGTCGTTCGAGAGCATGGCGGTAGCTGGCGATCGTGTCCTCCTTGGACTGCGGCAGGCGAGCCGCGTTGAGCGCCAGGTACCAGGCCAGGTCCGCCAGCGGCGAGGCCTCTCCGGGAACCTCTCCCCAATCGAGGATGATCGTCCGCCCGTCCGAGTGCCTTCCGAGATTCGCGGCCTTCCAGTCACCGTGAACGAACGAATGTGGAACCCGCTCTAATGCGACCAGCAGGGGTTCTGGATCCTCGAGCAAGGGCATCACAACGGCCGCCGCACGAGGCGCCACATCCGGGAAGCGTTCCCATCCTTGCTTCATGACCTTTGGCACGACGGCGTCCGAGCCCCGCGCTTCTTCCGCCTGGGCGACTGCAGGGGAGAACGTGAGATACCGAGCTCGGAGAGAGGTGAGGCCGATCTTGTCGCTCCAACCCCAGAATCGGGCGTGTAGCAACGCCATGTGGTCTAGGAACATCAGGTGGTCTTCCAGGCGGAAGGGTTCGTCCCCCAGAGGGAGCATGCCGTCCGAAACATCACGCATCAAGATCGCACCAACCGCTCCTTGCATGGCAGCTCCCACCACCGCGTGATCGATGACATTCGGGATCGCATCCAGCAGGCCCGACTCCCACAAGGCCACGAAACGTCGACCTTCGAGGTCCCCGGTCGCCCGCATCAGCCAGTCGTCTCGAGCGTCTTGATACTTGAGGACGAGACGCTCACCCTTGAGCGAGACCCATTCGAAACGGGCCCCAGACTTCGAATCCGGAGGATCCATGGTTTGACGTGAATCACAACCTTCAACAAGCCCATCGATCGAATCGAACAGGGTGCGGCGCACAAGATCGAGTCGCTTCATCCCCTGAGTATGGACCGTGCACCTTGCAATACGCCTGCAGATGACGGTCTGGCGGGGAACCTGACCCGCTCGGTGTTCTCAATCTCTTGGATGAGCGCTGTCGCGGCGGTCGCGCTCTCAGCCTGTTCGGCAATTGCCGGCTCCCGGAAAGTACTTGTAGCGCGTGGCCCTCACGTCGCGTGTTAGTCAGTGGGAGGGCGATACTCGTGTCAACGGTATGGGAAGTCTGAAGACCGGTGTGCCGAGGGGTGTCGACGATCGCATGACCACGTTCGACGAGTTCTTTTCGGAGCAACGCGGGCCACTCTTTGCTCAGGCGTACGCCCTGACAGGTGACGTCGACGAGGCACAAGACCTCGTCCAGGAGGTGATGCTTCGGACCTGGCGACGGTGGACGCGTGTCTCCCAGATGGACAGACCGTCATCCTGGGCTCGCAGGGTGCTCCGCAACCTTGCGGTAGGGCGTTGGCGGAAGCAGCGCGTTCGTCGGAGTGTGAGCGAAACCGATACGCCGACACCAGGTCCGGACGTTGGTCACCTGGACGTAGCCAGAGCGCTCCGACGATTGCCTGACAAACAGCGAGACGCCGTGGTTTTGCACGACGTGGTCGGCTTGAGCGTCGCCGAGGTCGCAGTCGAGATGAACGAACCTGAAGGCTCGATTCGAGGGTGGCTCTCCCGGGGCAGGCGGACGCTCGCAACAGCTCTCAACGTGTCGAATACCCACAGCTCGGAAGGGACAGCCAAGTGAACGAGTACCAAGAGCCCGAAGATGACGGCGCACGCGCGGTCGTAACGCTGCTTGCCGAGATAGCCGCAGTTGCGAAGGAGACACCTCCTCGGTTCACGATTGCAGACATCAAGACGGCTCACTCGAGCCGTGGGCCATCCCCGAGACAGCGGCGTTACCGGCGACCTGCATGGGTGTGGCTAACCGTCATCGCAATGCTCGCGGCCCTGCTTGTTCTCGGGTTCAAGCAGTTGCCACCCGCGAAGCCAAACGGGGGTCCTGTCTCAAGGCCAACGCCGAACGGTGCCGCCACCGTGCCGGCGGAGATGGTCGTATGGACGAGCAATTTCCGCATCGAATTGATCTCGAGCAGCGATGGGCATGTGATCCGGATGTTGGCCCGCGACGTCGCCTTGTACCGGGGCACGCCGCGTGTGACGGTTTCTCTATCTGGCACCGTCTATTTCGACCGAGCAGAAAATGTGAACGGGGTTCCGATCGAACAGATCGTGTCGACTCCTATCGCGGGAGGAACAGTCAAGGTTCTCGCCGAGGGTCATGATCCAGAATTTGAGTCCGAACGGACGTTCTCTCGCGTACCTGACCTACACCGATTTGTCGAATGCGCCAGAAGGAATTGTGGTTAGAGACCTGGCAACTGGAACGACTAGGAAATGGGCGTACTCCACCAACACGGCCGATATAGGCCAACTCTCTTGGGCGCCGGACTCGAAGTTGTTGTCTTTTACAACGGTCATGCCGTCCCACCACAACTCGTCTTTGATCCTCGAGGCCTGGGTGCTCGACACGGAACACTCGGGCGGGACGCTCGAGAGCGCACGACCGATCCCGCTTCCCGCGGGCATCGCGTGGGCGGGATACCAGAACGAGACCGAAGGGATAGGGGTCCTTCAACATCTCGGAACCACCGGGCAAAGTGACTGGTTCGAGATCAAACAGGTCGACGTCAGCACCGGGCGAATCATCGCGACGCTGGAGAAGGTCCACGGCATGCTTGGTGTGGACAATTCGGAAGACGGTGCGGAAGGAACCCTGCAATTCGATCGATCTCATCGTGATCTGTCGATAGTGGAGGTCGGATCCGGCCACGGAAGCCTCTATCGATGGACGATCAGTGGCGGAGCGATTGTCGAGATAACGACAGGTGTCTTGGCTGCAGCTTGGGTACCGACTTCGTGTAGTTCAGGCGGAGTCTGCAAATGACAATCGCTGCACTTGATTTCCGTTCGGACCGGAGACGCGAACCGACCTAACGGGTTTAGGGAACAGTCGTCGTCGCGGTCGTCGTTGCAGGCGAGGGAGTGGTTGTGGGTGTCGTTGTCGCAGGACTAGGAGCTGTGGTCGCTGTCGTTGGGGGAGTCGCCTGTGTGGTGGGTGTAACCCCAGTGGTGGGTGAAGAAGTGGGGGTGCTCGATCCGGAAGAGCCCATGGTTACGTACCAGCTGCCGCCGATCTCTACGCATTGCACCGGGGACAACGTTTTGGACTTACTGCTTGCGGCCGCGTAGGCCACCGAAAACGAACCGGCGCCTGGCGGCATTCCCTTGTTCGGGTTGTTGTTGGATTCACACGCATTCCCCGAGGCCGGACCGCGGAAACAAAGGTTGCCTGTAATGGCTACGAGCGCCTGCGTGCCTTGTATGTCCTGACTATTGATCGTGTAGTTACCGGTCGCGGTGTCAGAAGCGGCCACGCTGCGACAGGTCGCTTGAATCGACGGATCCAGGTAGGAACACCACGCTCCATTGCCGTGGCCGTTCATCAGGTCGTCGAGACCGCCCTTTACTGCGGACTCGGGGGATCCATGTCCCGCTGAGATCCCGCCGCTCGAGCATCCCGCCGCGGTGATACCCAGAATGAACATGACAAGTACGACTCCACCTTTGCGCAATGTGCCTCCAGTCCGCGCGAACCTTGATCGAGTCTAGATCACAAGCGACGTCGAGACCCATGATTACATTGATCGTGCCCCGGTTGCATGGAGGCGACAATCCAACTAAAAAGCACTTCGGTATCGCTGGACGTCATAAGGAGGCGGTCATGGCCGGACTTGAGCAGAAGCGATTCGATAACCCCGATGACGCGCGGTCGTTTCAGGAAAAGGGGCACGTCGACATCGTCAACATCGGTGACGGGGTTGTGGGTCTCGCCACCTTTGAGCCAGGGTGGAAATGGTCGGACCACGTAAAGCCCATTGCCGGAACCGACAGCTGCCAAGCTGCTCACTTTGGCTACGTAATCTCGGGTCGTCAGATGATCCACATGGACGACGGTACCGAGCTTGAGATAAGCGCGGGTGATGTCGTCAACATTCCGGCCGGCCACGACGGCTGGACGCTTGGCGATGAACCTTGCGTTGTCATCGACTTCGCTGGCATGGCCAACTACGCAAAGCCGAGTTGACCCGTACGGTCCTGCCACTCCATTCTGCGCGGATCCAAGGCGTCCGTCCGCGTATCGAGCAGCCTCATTGCGCTAAGCGTCGGGTTGAACCTTGAAAGAGGGACATGGTCGACAAGCTGATTGCGACCGATGAAGGAGCTGCAGCACTGGAGGCTGCAAGAGATTTGGCACCGGCTCTTCCGCCCGAGCAAGCGAAGGCGAGTCCCTTCGGACCATGCCCGACGACCTGGTGGCAGAGGCGAAGAGCGCTGGCCTATTGATCCCCCAACGCACGTGACATCGCAAGGTGCCGGACGTCTCCGATGGCATCATTTGAGAGATGGACCTTGTCCAATCAGGTCGCACGGCGTTCCTCCGGACATTTTGCTGGACCAACGGTCACGCTGACCTCGCGCCCGTGTTCGGGGATGCGGAAACACTCGCGGCGCTCGGACCGGCTCTTGCGACACCCTTTCGGGATTCCGGTGTGACGAAGGTCGTCGCCCTGGAAGCTCGAGGGTTCGTATTGGGCGCACTGTGTGCCCAACACCTGGGAGTCGGTGTCGTTCTTGCGCGCAAGGCCGGCAGCGTGCATCCAGGCGACAAGGTTGAGGTCGTCTCGGACACGGACTGGAGAGGACAACACGTCAAGATCAGACTTGTGCGAATCCTTCGTGCCAGCGACCGTGTGCTGCTCGTCGACGATTGGATCGAAACTGGCAGCCAGGCGAGGGCCGCCAGGAAGGCGATAGAGACGTGCGGTGCCCACTTCGTTGGCGCGTCCGTGATCGTGGACGATACGAACGATCAGGTTCGCGCCGAATTGCAGCTTGCGGCCCTGGTGCGTTCATTCGAGCTATCACGTTGACCTGTGCCGGCGAAATAGGCCGGGAGCACTCCGTTCCGCTCAGGGTGTGATCGTGATACCGCCTGGAGCGGCGGCTTGCACGTCTGGGACGATCTCCACCCACGTCCGGCCTGGCGCGAGGGCTACCGTCTTTCCAGATGCATCGGTGAACGTTTCTCCGTTGAGCTGGCTGTTCCGGTGCCACGTCACCTTGACTGAGGTGCCGTTGCGGAGAACGTAACCGGGCCCGCTTCCGAGAAGTTCGCTTTCGATGTCGCCGCTGCCGCCTTGGCTTTCGGCGTAAGGGCCGATTTGGTAATGGACGATTTCGACGACGATGTTGGTTGTCGAAACTTTCTGATTTGTCAATGTGTCGACGTCAGGTGTCCCGGAGTAGGTGTGGAGCCACGCCTCTTTGCGGGCGTCCCAATTCCACACGACGTCGGTGCCGGCAGAGAAATTGATCCCTATTGAGGTTGCAGGGGTCGCGTTCTTCGACGGCGCACGGCTGAAGGCGAAGATCGTCGACGGGAAGGTCGTCTCGTTCTTGAAGAGCGCATAGAGCGCGGCCGTACTCGTGTAAAGGTTGTCGGGTGGGACACGAGAGGTGATACGAATCCCGGCTGCGTCGGCAGGTGACTCGAGCAGGTTTGCACCAGAGAGCCAAGCCTTGTCGGATGCGACGGCATCGAGGTTCGGATTGATGCCACCGGCGAATGCGAGGATCGGACTTCCAAATTCCGGTGCGATCATGTGGTAATCGACCCATCGCACCGACCGGATCGGGCCGATCGAACTCGCACTGTTGCACTGATACACCACGACGTAACGCATGATGAAGCCCTCTGCGGGAGTGTCGTAGACCAAGTCGGCTTCGTTGAGCCCACTCTGCGGCCTTGCCCCCTCGGGCTCATTCCCGACTTTCACCAATAGTGCCGGGCGGCGCGGCACGCTACCCCTAGGTGGTGGGAGATCGGTGAGCGGACAAAGGTTCGATGCGACCGCAGGTACTGCCGACCGCTTCGGGGAACGGGTGGAACTGGAATTCACGACGACAAGGGCGATGATCGCTCCGACAACGACGAGCACACCGACGAGCGCCATGAGGCGCTTCCGATTCCAACGCAAACGGGAGCCTGAAGCATGGCGAGGACGACCCTCGGTTTGTGTCCCTTTTGCAGGCATTCCGACAAGGTAGCCATCTCTCTCGCTTATGTGGGCGAATCACCCTGCACTCTGCAGTGACCCGACGACCAGGCCGAGGTTCAGTTCTGCCGGGCAAGACCGGCCTATTGGTCCATCGAAGGTCGATCTGTACGGTCGACGGCTACATGCATTTTATGTTACAAATACGTTACGAGATCAGCCCCCAAAAGTGAAGAGGCCCTGCTAGGAACCCCTGTTGGCTGGGATCCGTCCCTCTGGACACCGGCCGTCGGATGGACGCAAGAGCCGGTTCGCGCCGAGGGCCGGTGGCACTGCGTCTTATCGGTCTTCGTCATCACCATCGGCGCTGCGTTCTGCGTCCTTGTCGTTCTGGCCCTGATCCTCGCTGCCATGGTGATAGTCGCCCTCAGTCATATGAAGTTGTTTCCGGGTGACGTCAATTTCGGTCCCAACCCAGAGGTTGCGCCATCGTCGTACGGACTGAATGCAGCGGTGACTCCTGACGGCATGACGATGTTCGTCACGGAACCGGCATCGAATGAACTCCTTGTCGTCGACTTGGCAACACGCAAGGTCTTGATGAGCCTGCCCACAGGCCCGACGCCTGCAGGCCTTTCCATCAGTCCGGACGGCCGCGAGGTCTGGGTAGTCGACGCCGATCTTCCCGGAATACTTTCCTCGGCCGCTGAGGTCTCCGTCATCTCTACGCCCGCAAACGGCGTGATGGGTACCGTCAGCATTGGTGGAAGCCCCATCGACGTCGCATTCACGCCCGATGGGTCGCGTGCCTACGTAACCGAGAACGGGATCTTCGCGCCGGGGTCAGTCGCGGTGATCGACGCCGCCACCCTGTCAACCATCGGACACCTAGAGCCCCTGCCTTGGCAGAGAACTGATTGGCACCCGACGAGCGTCGCTGTGACCCCGGACGGTAAGCACGTATGGGTCAGCTCTGCGAGTGTGATCGGGCTCACGCCGACCGATCCTGACTTCGTTTACGTATTCTCAGCCGCGACCGGTGCCGAGCTGACCCGCATCCCCGTAGGACGAGGCGCGTTCTTCATGTCGCTTTCCAGAGACGGGAAGTACGCGTACGTCGCCGACAAGGAGAGCTGCGACGTTAAGGAGATTGCTACCGCCGAGTTCCGCGTCATTGCCACCATGCGAACACCGGGAGCAGACGGCTGTCCGTACGGGCTTTCCGCAACCTCAACCGACGGTGTCGTCGAAGCGGCGACGGGAAGCAACAACACACTTGGTCTTGGGAAACAGGGTGATGTCCTCGAGCAGTTGGACTTTCGCACATCTCGAACGGCCGTCCTCCGCGGGGTGGGACCCGACCCCGTAACCGTGACTGTGGCACCGTCGGGTGCACACGCCTATGTCCTCGACGCCGTCTCACCATTCGTCACCGTGGTCGATACCCGCAGCAACAAGATCCTCGGAATGTTGGACCTCGCGCCGTCGGAGCGACACCCTTCGGTGCGCCCCAAGAAGGCCGCCACACCCTCGTGACTTGGAGTGCGACCTCTGAACCCAGGGCGTCGTTCACGCCGGGGCCGTGCAGGTTTCAGCCGCTATTGCTGGAAAAGGTCAACGATCGGCATGATGTTGGGCGGCTGCGCCAACTCGATGCCCAGCTCCTGCATTACCGGTCCAAGGTACGTGAGGAACTCATCGAATGCTTCCTGGCTCTCCCATACATCGAAGACCTGAAGCTGGCCTTCGTCACCGAAGCACGAGTGGAATTTCATAGCACTTTCAGGTGCTCCCGCCTCACGGAGACGATCGCGGCCCTTGGTGTGCATCTCAATAGTCATATTCTTGGTGGCGATGTAGATGGCAATCACAAAAAGGCTCCTTTTGGTTGGTTACGCACACAACTAGTCGGTCGTCGTTCGACTGCGTCACTTTAGTCAAGAGCGTCAATCCGCCTCCCCTGGGGAGCCACCATGTGGATTCCTGGAGGACATCACCCGAAATGCGTGCCCTTGCGCGATTCTCTCCTCGATGTGTTCAAGATCAGGGATGGCAAGTTGGCGAGCTTCAGGGCCTCACCCGCAATGACCTGACGACGCTGTCGAAAGCCTGGCGTTGACTTTCTACCGAAGCGCGACCCCGTTGTAGGATCAGCCGGATGCCACGGCGAAAGGACTGTCATGTTGCGGAAGCGTTGGGGGAGAACCGCGATAATCGCTTGCGCCCTGTTGATCGGGGAAGTGTCCGCCGTAGTGGCGTTACCATCTTTGGCGGACGCGACGACCAGCACCTTCACCGTCAACACCAATGCCGACTCCCACGACGTCCACCCGGGAAACGGCGTGTGCGCCGACAGCTCTGGCCGGTGTTCGCTACGCGCTGCCATTGAGGCTGCAAGTGCCGAAGTGAGCGGATCGATCATAACGATCGATCTCCCGGCCAATACCTACAAGCTGACCCTTGGCACGCTGAGCCTCACGCGCAACACCATCACCATTGCCGGGTCCGGCGCCGTCCTCCTCAAGGAGAAGGCTTCTTACCAAGTCATGAGCGTCGCGTCGGGGGTGCACGCATCGATATCCGACTTGACCATGAAGGGCGGCAAGGCGGGAACTGGCTTCGGCGGTGGCCTCCGCAACTCGGGAACCACGACTCTCACCTCGGTGACGATTACCAAGAGCACCGCGGCCAAAGGCGGCGGCATTTACAACGCGCCGGGTGCAACCCTAAGCGTCGACAACTCGAAGGTTTCCAACAGCACGGCAGCGGACAGCCCAACCAACAGCCGTCAGGGAGGATCCGGTGGTGGCGTCCTCAACGCGGGGACGCTGACGCTGAGCGGCAGCACGGTGTCTGGCAACTCGGCTGGCCGAGGCGGATTCGGAGCGAACAACCCTGCCGGCGCGGGTGGGAATGGTGGCGGCATCGACAGCACGGGCACGTTGATGGCGAGCTCGAGCACATTCAGCGGGAACTTCGCAGGGACTGGCGGCCTCGGGCTCTCGGGAAACGAGGTCTCGGGCTCGGGCGGTGACGGTGGTGGCATCTACTCGCCGCAGGGAGCTTTTGTGACGCTCACCGGCGTCACCATGGAATCGAACACCTCGGGTGCCGGCGGGCCGGCGGGGGAGACGCCGTTCCCGGCGGCTGGTGACGGCGGAGCGATCTGGAGCGGGGGAACGCTAACCGTCACAGGAAGCACCTTCTCGTCGAATACGGGCGGTCTTGGAGATGCCGGCTCCGGCAATGGCGGCGCCATTTTCACGAGCGGTACGGCGTCTGTCAGCACTTCGATCTTCAGCGGTGACACGGGCGGCCCGCCCGCCTCATTGGCTGGAGACGGTGGACCCGGTGGGAACGGCGGCGGCATCGACAATACGGGGACACTTACGCTCACCGACTCGACTCTCTCCAACAACTCCGGAGGCGTCGGCGGCGGGAGCTCCAACGGCGGCAGCGGCGGAGGTCTCTTCTCATCCGCTGGCGGCGCCACCCTGAGCGGTGACACCTTCAACGGCAACTCGGGGGGAAACGGCGGCAACTCTCTGCCGGTCGATCCTGGCTGTACTGCGCCAGGGGCCGGGGGTGACGGCGGAGCGATCTACTCATCCGCAACGTTGTCCATGACCAACTCGACCCTTTCGGGTAACACGGACGGCCAAGGCGGGTTCCACGTCCCGCCTTGCGCAGGCCAGGCTCCGAATGGCGTCGGAGCGGGAATCGCCGCGGTGGGCGGTGCAGCCACAGTCTCGTACTCGACGATCGCCGACAATACCGACGGAATCGACAACCTGGGCGGCGGGACGATCACGCTCGGCGGCACGATCGTTGCGGACAACACTGGGGGGAACTGTGCCGGGGCGATTGCGGAGTCAAGCGGGTACAACCTCGACAGCGGGACCAGCTGCGGCTTCTCGCTCGGCACCGACATCAACTCGACCGAGCCGCTACTCGGGCAGTTGGCCAACAACGGCGGCCCGACTCAGACGCAGGCGCTCCAGTCAGGGAGCCCAGCCATCGACAGCGGTGGTACGTCTGCGCAGGGATGCCCAGCGACCGATCAGCGGAGCCAGTCGCGGCCCGACGAGTCATTGGACAACGGCGCGTGTGACATCGGCGCTTATGAATCGCAGGGAGTGTCCTGAGGGCGCTGCCGAGAATATGTAGGTCGTTCACGCCATTTCCGAGCACGTGAGTCAGGGCAGCCCCGCTCTGGCGACCTCGACCTCGGTCGTCGCAAGCACGGCCCCCGTGGCCCCCGCTCGCTTGCGGGGATCGGAGTCCGGCGCACAGCACATCAGAAGCGTCGTGCCCATCGGACCTCCGAGCATGCAGGCAAAGACGCGGAGTCCGCCCGGCGCGGTCACCTGGTCGACAGGGTTGCCACCCTCCTCGATCAGCAGACAGCGGTCCGATGAAGCGTCTGCAACCCAGAGCTGTCCTGCTGCGTTCAACGAACAGCCGTCGGGGAAAACTCCCGGTAGCTCGGCCCACACCCGACGATCGACGAGCGTGCCGTCGTCGGCAATACGAAAAGCGGTGTAGCGAGAGCCGAATGTTTCGCCAACTAGCAAAGTGCCACCGTCGTCGGTGATAGCCATTCCGTTTGGGAATGAGAGGTCTTCCGCGGCGACAGACACAGATCCATCCGGATCAACTCGCGCGAGGCTGGTTGTCGCGAACTCCCCATCGTTGAAGTGGTCGAACCCGAAGTTACCGACCCACGCCCCACCGCCGGAGTCCACCACCATGTCGTTGCAAGGGCCACCGGCGATCAGCCCGAGCTCGGCGACCAACTCGAGGTGGTTGCTACCGGATACCCGACGAAGCAGCCGGTGATCAAGCATCGACACCACGAGTAGCGAGCCGTCTGGAGCCCACCCGAGCCCAGAAGGTTGGGCCTCAACCACGACCTCTTCTCGGACGTTTTCTCCGTCCGGGTCAAAGCTGATCACCGCGTGGCGGTAGAAGTCCGATACCCACCAACGCCCATCGTGCCAGCGAGGTGCCTCGAAAAACGATCCCCCGCCTAACAGCACCTCACTCGTCGACGACATCGACCCTCCTCGTAGCGCTGAGTTGCGCGCACATCGGATCTTCCTACACAGGATCAGCAGTGCCCTGACCCTCGCCTTCTCGGGGAGGGGGGTCAGAAAGCACGGGCAACGACAAGGGTGGTAGTCACGGCGTTTGCTGACGCGGTCACCAGGTGGCTGTCGCACCTTCGCTGTCGAGGATGATCGTCATGCCTTCGTAAGCGAGGGACACACGATCCTTCATTTCGGGCCACTTCTCTCTGGCCTCCGCAAGCAGCTCTTCGAGCTCAGAGTCCGTGTGGTACGGATCGTGATGAAACAGGACGATCTTGTCTACCTGGGCCTTGAGCCCGAATTCCATCACCGAAGCGATACTCGAGTGGCCCCAACCGACATGGGCTTCGTATTCGTGATCGCGGTATTGAGCGTCGTGCAATAGCACGTCGGCACCATGAGCGATGTCACCCCCGCTCATCCAAGCTGCGGGTACTGCGATGAGATCAGTGCCGAGCGATGGTTCATGATCGGGAAGGTAAACGAGTACGCGTCCGAATTCTTCGATGCGATAACCAACGGTCGGTCCTTGATGGATCACCTTTGCCGCTCGGATCGTCGCTGAACCTATCGTCACTGGTTCCTCGGACGCATCGTGGAAGGTGAGGCGCGACGGTACGTCTTCGAGGCGAACGGGAAATAGGGGCGGGGAGAGATACATCGCTATTCGTTCGGACAAGCTCTGCACAGGAGACGTGGGACCCCAGATGTGGATGTCGACCCCAGGTGAGAACAATGGGCGGAAGAACCCGAGGCCCTGCAGATGATCAAGATGAAGGTGCGTGAGCAGGATATGGAGTTCGACGGGCGGGTTTTCCTGCATCGACAAGCCCAATGGCCGCATACCTGTACCGGCGTCGAGGATCAGGGCGTGCCCGCTCGACAAACGCACCTCGACACACGACGTGTTCCCGCCGTATTGGATGGTGTCGGCTCCCGGTGCGGCGACAGACCCCCGGCATCCCCAAATTCGGGCTCTCATCAGCTGTCGCCGCTCTTCGTTGCAGCCTCCCAAAACACAGCGATTACGCCGTGCATCTCGCCAGCCGCTCCAAACAACGGGTAGGCAGTGGCTTCGTAGGTACGTCGTACGCCGTTGTACGCCGTCGCCATAAGCGTCTCGTGCGCGGGTCGACGATCGAAGAAGGCGATGCCAGCCGGCGAGTCACGTCGGCGAATCGGTTGGCCATCTGGCGTCTCGAGCTGCAGAGCCTCGCCAAACTCGCCGGCGGGAATCTCACCCACATCATTGAACGACTTACCGAGTAGCAACGCCGCGGCGTCGTTATAGAAGACAAGCATGCCCGCTTGATCCAGCAAGAACATCGGCGTCGCAAGGTTCGACGCCAGCTCGCGCGAGTATCAGTGGCAAGTTCTTCGGAGAACCGCGCATGCTAGGCGGATCAGTCACGGCGATACTCACAAAGCACGCTTAGGTACACGTCGCACATCGTTGCCGCTCGAGAGCCGTTGTGCCAAGAGCCGCCCATGACCCGTCTCCGGCAGGCCATTCCGCCGGATGAGAGGATTCGAGGAATGAACCTCGACGTGCGACCTGTAGCGGGTGCGCTAGGTGCCTTGGTCACCGGCGTGGACCTCACCAAGATCGGTAACGGCGGGCAACTCGACGAGGTACGTGAAGCGCTGGCCCGGTACCTTGTCGTCTTCCTCCCCGACCAGGAGATGAGTCTCGACGATCTTGAGCGAGTGACAGACCTCCTAGGCGGTAGGGACACCACCCCGTTTGTGAAGCCGTTGGAGGACCGGCCTTTCGTCATCCGGGTGTTGAAAGAGCCCACCGATCAGCTCAATTTCGCCAACGCCTGGCACAGCGACCTGAGCTACCTCCCCGAGCCGCCTTCTTACACCCTGCTCCACGCTGCCGAGGTTCCTCCCTTTGGGGGAGACACCATCTGGTCGAACCAATATCTGGCCCACGACTCGTTGTCACGGGGCTTGAAAGAGACCCTCGTCGGGGTTCGGGCCGTGCACTCGGCAGGCATGGCGTACGGAACGGGCGGATTCCTGGACCAGGTAAAAGACCTCACGTCAATGGCCATCGCTCCCTCGCCGGAAGCGTTCAAGGAACACAGCCATCCTGCGGTCATCGAGCATCCCGTGACCCATCGAGCAGCATTGTTCGTAAACCCCGTGTACACGACGAGATTCGAAGGCTGGACTCCCGCCGAGTCCCAACCGTTACTCGACTACCTCTACCGGCACGCGACGAACGAGAACTTTACGTGCCGCTTCCATTGGGTACCGCACACGCTCGCGATCTGGGACAACCGATGCACGATGCACAATGCCCTGAACGACTACTCGGGAGTGCGCCGAGAGATGTATCGCACGAGTGTCAAGGGCTCCACGCCCATGCTTCGCCGTTTTGACAGAGAGGCATTGTGATGAATCGGACGCCGATCCCAAACACGACCTTGGTGGCGATGCGTCCTCCGGCCTCATCGCCCAACAGTTAGCGGATGAGTTCAACGGCGCGCGAACGCAAGCCAGCGCCGACAAGGACCGTCCACCCGATCGCGCCGGCGCACGCAAGTACTTCGAGGACGATCGATAACACGACGTACGAAGCTCCGATGGCTTCCTTGAAACCGAATAGGCCGACGGTGAGGCTGATGAGAAGCGCTCCGAGCGTCGAGCCAGCGAATCCCGCAGCGGCAAGACCCAGGACGGGCCGAGGCCATGCCAGCAAAGCTGCCGCCAGGGCGAACGCGGCGATGGCGTCGATCAAGAACAGCGGCCCATTCGTCGGGATTAGCCGGTAACCCTCGACCCAAAGGTGCAGATGGATAACGCCGATCGCGACGAGAAGCCCTACGGTGCCGACGCGAAGCGCGACGGCGAGCGCTCGCAGCGACCGCGACCGCTCACGCAAGAGTCTCTCCGCGGGCCGTATGAGTGTTCCAAGCGAATGAGAACCATCCTGGTACATCATGTTCCCTTCAGTGTCATATCTAATAGGCGACGGTCCCCGCTCCTTCCCTGAGCAAGACAGGCGGAGGAACGGAGACTCGCGCATTGGTCAAATGTTGCCGTCACCGTCGCTCGAGGCGCCGCTGTTGTCGCCGTCCTGATCACCGCCGTTGCCTTGAGGGATCGGGTTCGCTGTGGTGGGCGGAGGCGGCGTCACGACCGTCGTCGGCGTGGGGTTCGGAGCCGGCCGTGTGGGCCGATGCACCGCGTGTTCCTTGGGCATCGTGACTGGCATCGGCGCGGGCGCAGTTCTGCCGTATCGTCCGGTCATGGGTTTGTTGGACACCACGTGGCTGGAGTGCGTCTGGCCAGTGGACGTGGTGTGAGACATAGATCCGTGACTCATCGAGAGCAACGTCGTAAGGCCGATTGCCACTGCCACAGCAACTCCCGCGATGGCAAGACGTAGCTTCATTTTGGGTAACTCTCCTTCGATAGGTGCAACGGTGATGTCAACTGGACTGTGGCAATTGACTCATCACGTATACCAATGACGCATCGGACATGTTCATTCTCCAGCGCGGAAATTATGATGCTTCTATATGTGGCTGGAATGCTCGGCGAAACGACTGGCGTGATTGACCAGGTGCCGGCTGCACAGTCGTGCTCAAGTCCTCGCCGGATCGGAATCGAAGCAAGCTGCCAAGTGGCGGCGTCGCGCGAACGGGAGGCCAGACGCTGTGTCGAGCGTCCAGACATCGTTCAGCATGTGCTCTCCGGTGAGACCTCCGCGAAGATCGCTATCGAGATGGGAAGGTCGGAGTCGACGATCCGAGAGTGGTACCTCCGGGAGATGGAGCGCACGGCCACGGAGGCTGGGAGGCGTTTGACGTTAACTCTGTGCTCGACTGGACGTTGCCGACGTAAGACATGCAGGCTCCATTATTGAACTCGAAAGCTGATCTGTCGTGTGCTGGTCCCCGACCTGAGACGACTTCTTATTGGTCTCGGAGGTGGTTCCTCTCGACGAGTCGGCTTCCATCATCGGCATGGTTCCGTTCACCTACTTGCACTTTCGGGTGGGTGGTCTTGATGGGACAAAGCTCGAACCAAGCGGTCTCCGACCGCATGGCCATCCTGCCGCAGACGTTGACCGGCTGAGCCTGGCCACGGGGTGGGCGCGACCGCCGGAGGTCGCCCTTCGAAGCTGCCGGCGTAGGCCAGTTCTCCGTAGACCCTCCATAAGAGCATCGCGAACGCTCCAGTCCCGGCGATCCGGGATAACCGGACGGCGTTGTTCTGGTGCGCGCGATCACCCCACTCGTGTTCTGTGCGGACCGCTCTCTGGCAGAAGTGTCCCAGAGCAATCTGATGTGCGGCTTATGCGACTTTCCAGGTTCGCTGCATGGTCGTAAGCGGCCCGGACCGAGCTTGGTCGTGCGATACTCCGTCGGTGCGGAGGGTGGTTAGTCGTCGGAACCGCGCTGTCCTGGGTGCGTTGGCTGTGCTCGGCGTGGCGGTGGCCGTGTTGTTGTTCGCCGTGCCGTCGCCTCACGGCGTGTTTGGAACGAAATCGGCGGGCCCTGGAACTCCGCAGGCGTTGACTGTCGATGACTTGTCGGCGCCGGTGGGGCTTGGGCTGACCGACATCTACTTCGGTTGGCACGTCACTGACAGCCGGCGGGGCGCGGTCCAGAGCGCATACCGCATCATGGTCTCTCGCCCCATTCTCGGTGGTCCGAACCGCGGGGCCGCACCCGTCATCTGGGACAGCGGCAAAGTCCTCGCAGTGGAGCAGGCATTCGTCGCGTACCGGGGACCCGCCCTTTCGCCCGACACGACTTACCGGTGGACGGTCCAAACCTGGGACGGTAACGGAAGGCGCGGGCCATTCGCCACGGCCGCGACATTCGACACCGGATTGGGCGACGCCGACTGGCACACGGACTGGATCAAGCGTGCCACTACAGAGGTGTTGGACACACCGGAGACACTCAACACTCAGATGAACACTGGAGTGTGGGCCAACAAGGACGAATACAGCTACGTCCGAAAGGAGGTGACGCTCGGCCGCTCCCCGATCGTCCGGGCCCGCGCCTACGTGTCCGCCGATCAGCAGTACGAGCTCTATGTCAACGGGACGATGGCGGCCAAGGGTGAGGCGTACACGTTTCCGGATTCGCAGTATTACGAGACGACCGACATCACCCGCCTTTTGAGCGCCGGCACGGCCAACGCCTTCGGGATCATCTACAGCTGGCAGGGGCCGGGGAAGGGCCGACCGGAGGGCACGCCGGGCGTCATTGCCCACATCTCTGTGCTGCATGCCGACGGGACGGTTAACGTCATCACGACTGACGGCACGTGGCGCGTCCTGCCGGGTGCGTGGCTCCCGGGTGTCCAGCGCGACGAGGAAGGCGACCCCGTCGACTACACCGAGAACATCAATGGCCCCGCGGAGCCCCTCGGCTGGGACGAACCGGGCTTCGTGGCGCGGGGGTGGCGGCCGGCAACGGTGATCGGTCCTCATCCCACGGCACCATGGACCCATCTGGTGTCGGTACGGACGCGCATCGTGTACGAACCGGTCAACGCCGTCTCGGTGTCGCGGCTGCGGTCCGGCGCCATAGTGGCCGACTTCGGGAAGGTCTATGCCGGAATCCCGTCAGTGACATTCAACCACGGGATACGCGGCCATCTAGTGACGATGCACGCCGGGTACCTCTTGGACCCTTCGGGCGACGTCTCGACCACGATGGGCACCCAGCACACCAACATGAGCTACTCCTACATCGAACGGGGCGGCGGTCAGGAAACCTTCCGTCCATTCGATTACTTGGGGTTCCGGTACCTGCAAATCGACGACCCGGGCGAAGCACTCGCCGCGAAGGACATCGTCATGCTCACTAGGCACGACGCGGTCCCCGACGAGAACGCCGGGACGTTCACATCTTCCAACAAGACTCTCGACGCGGTTTTCGACCTCGGCCGTCACTCGGCGTTGTTCACGATGCAAGAGCAGTTCGTCGACACCCCCACTCGCGAGAAGGGCCCATGGCTCGGGGATGGGGCAAACGAGTCACAGACGGCCATGGACGCCTTCGGCGAGACCAATCTGACCAGGAAGGACCTGCTCGAGTTCGCCCAGTCGCAGGCTCGCTACTGGCCGAACGGCGCGATCAACAAGATCTATCCCACAGCGCTCGGAGCCCAGGAGATCCCTCAAGGAACTGCGTACTACCCCGAGTGGGTTTGGCAGTACTGGATCCACACCGGTGACAGAGCATTGCTGACAATGGTGTATCCCGTCGTGGTCAAGGTGTCGGACTTCTTCTGGAGCAACATCGGCTCGAACGGCTTAGTCGGCAGGATCCCCGGTCCCACCGACGTCCCTCAGTTCCCAACCGACACGCAGCTCAACCTGCTAGCGCTCAACGTGTTCAACCGGGTCGCCGAGATGGGCGTCGCACTCGACCGCCCCACTGCCGAAGTGGCGAAACAACATCAACGCGGCCACGACCTTGCGGCCGCGATCAACACCCACCTACTTCAGCCCGCCGGGTACTACACCGACGGACTGGACGCCCACGGCAGACCAGTACCTCCCAACGACGACCTGTGCACGTGCTCCGGTGCCATCTCACCTCAAGTCAATAACGCGCTCGCCCTGCAATTCGGGATCGTCCCTCCGTCCGATGTGACGAAGGTCGCCGACTACATCCTGAGCATGCCGTTCTCGCCGCCCGTCGTCAGCGCCACCGACGTCCTTGACGCGCTGCGAATAACGGGCCGAGACCGCGACATCTTGCGCATCCTTACGGATCCGTCACAGCCGGGCTGGGCTCAGATCCTCGCCCAGGGCGGCACCTTCACGTGGGAGATGTGGAAGCCCGACGACCGCGACGTCCTCACGCCGCCGCTGGCATCGCTTCTCGGCAACGGCGACAGCCGCTCACACGGCTTCGGTTCGAAGGTGCTGGTCGCCATCCAGGAAGGAATGCTCGGGGTCATCCCGACCGGCCCGGGGTACATGTCATTTGATGTCACGGTGCCGTTGCATGCATTGAGCTACGCGGCGGGGCGGGTACCGACTCCCCACGGGCCGATCGACCTCGCGTGGCGACGGCCGGCCAACGCGTCACAACCCTTCGATATCGACGTCACGGTACCAGCGAACACCGAAGCAACCATTCGCATCCCGGCCACTGCCCTCAGCAGCGTCCACGAGTCGGGCAACGCGCTCGGCAGCGCAGCCGGCGTCAAGTCAACGGCCATGGACGGCGACTACGCCGTCATCGGAGTCGGGGCCGGCACATACCACTTCGTCAGCACAGCCGTGCCGGCGGACGCGATCGCCGCCTCCTAGCTGCCAGGAACCCCGCGTTACTCAGACTGTCGTCGCAGAGTTACGCTCGACCACGCGGCTACCTTGGAGCGGATGGCGCGCTACGAGGTCAAGCCGCTGAGTGTAGAGACGTGGCCAGACTTCGCGGCATTGGTGGAGCGGCACAATGGAGTGTGGGGCGGCTGCTGGTGCATGGAGTTCCATCCTGAGGGGGGCCAGAGGGGGACCGATCATCGGGGCCAGAAGGAACGTCGCGTCCGTGAGGGTAAGGCACACGCGGCGCTTGTGTTCGATGGCGACTTGTGCGTCGGCTGGTGTCAGTTTGGGGCTCCGACCGAGTTGCCGCGGATCAAGTTCGGACGCGCCTACCGTGAGACGGCAACCAACCCGCCGGACTGGCGGATCACCTGCTTCTTCGTCAACAAGTCTTACCGGCATAAAGGGGTTGCCGCCGCTGCGTTGAAAGGTGCTCTGAGAGAGATCGCGAGGCTCGGTGGTGGGACTGTAGAGAGTTCACCGGAGGATGTCGAAGGCCGAAAGGTTTCCAACTCATTCCTGTACAACGCTACGTTGGCGATGTTTGAGCAGGAAGGGTTCGTTCGCACCAGGCAACTCGGCAAGAACAACTGGCTGGTGACAAAGAGGGTGCGCCCGCGACGATCCTCCCGCTGACTAACGCGATGTTCCTGCTCAACCGTGGGACGAAGTGTCGGCTATCTATTTCCTCCCCCATGGTTATAAGGGTTGCTCACCGGCACGGGGGTGGCTGCCCGACACTTCGGGCCACGCTCGACCAGGATGTCGGGGTGTGCGAGGACGACGAGAAGGTACGATCGTGCGAGGCACAACTTGGACCGGCACCCGAGTTACTTGGTGGCGGGATTGGTGGGGTGAAGAGGCTCCACGAGGCGACGTATTCGATGCGGACTTCCTCTCGGAGGCGATAACACTCCCGTTGAAGCCTCGCGGGGTCATACTGAACGAATGCGCTCTCGAACAAACGACATGTGGTGGGGAAACGCGATTGAGACTTCGGACCCGAGCCGCCTGGCGAGGTTCTACTCCGACCTGCTCGGATGGCCCATCAGTCACGAAGAGCCAGGAACGGCAATCCTTGCTGCACCCCAAGGGTCCATCTTCATTGTGTTCCAGGAGGCGACCGACTACCAGGCTCCGGTATGGCCACCTGTGGAAGGTGAGCAGCGTCCGATGATGCACTTCGACTTCCAAGTCGGGGACCTCGACTCCGCCGCAGAGGAGGCGCTTGCATTGGGGGCCTCACTTGCTTCAACCCAGCCGCAGGAGAACGTTCGAGTGCTTCTCGACCCAGAAGGGCACCCCTTCTGCCTTTGTCGAGACGACGGCTGATTGTCAACGAAGGCGAGGTTTGGCGCATCGGCGTTCCGTACGCGTTCAAGCCTGCTACGGGGTGCGCACTTACGGGGTCTGGATAGAAGCTGCGGGGCTTACGGAGAGTGCGATGTTCGAGCGCGCGGATCACTGACTGGGGTGTGGCGTCGGTGGTGAAGCGGCGCGCCCAAAAGTTACCGCTCAAATCGAGCAGCCCGAAGGCACTTCCCAAACGGCCATCGGCTTTCCGGGGTGAGTGCGGCCTGCGAGGTTCTTACGGTGAGTTGGGAAACTTGGCGCGGAGCGACGGCAAGAGGATCCCAATCAGACCTCGCATGGTTGCAAATGTCGTGGCGACGTCTGGGTTCTTTTCACCGTGATCCCGGGATACCGACCCCTCGCCGAGGGCCAAGAGGTCGAGTTCCGATACGAGGACTGCTGGGGTCAGCAAGGTAGTTGGCATTATCGTGCAACGTGGGCTCGGCCGGTTCGTCCAACCGCGTAATCGCGTTTTCCATAAGCTCGAGAACTGCATTGAGGGTCGTCGAAGCAGACCGCCGAGGCGGGTTCTCAAGGTCGCGCGTCTGACTGTCGATTCGTAGACGGTCTACCTGTTGGGCGTAGAGTCGGTCGCAGTGCGTATGTACTGGGCAGAAGCCCTCTATATCGGTAGTCGTCTTCGCACTAGGCGGCTCCGTCGGAGCGTCGTCCCAAACTCATCGAACTGGGCGGTAGAACCAAGGGACTCGCGGCCCTGGACGTTGGTTGCGGTCCAGGTGAATGCGTCGCTTGCGAGCTGGACATGTTCGGCGCCGAGAGCGTCACTGCCATCGACCTAGACCGACGATGGTGGCTAAAGGGCAAGGTCGGTTGGCTCGATACGGCGACCGAGTGTCGGTCGCGACCGGCGACGTCACCAACCTTCAGTACCCAGTCGGACACTTCGACGCCGTCTTCAACTTTGCGGTCCTTCACCACGTCCCTAACTGGCAGTCGGGCTTGGGCGAGATTGCCCGCGTGCTCGCCGCGGGTGGACACTTCTTCTCTCAGGACCACGATGTCGCGAACCACGACTGGTTATCGCGCCAGCTATTTCGTCATCCGCCGGACCGGTTCACCAATGCTGAGTTCCTCGAGCAACTCGCCGTAGTCGAGCTTGAGGTGCTCGCCGTCGATGACTAACCCGGTCAGTTGCTGGTTGCTGCCTGGAAGCGGAGCTGAGACACCGGCGAACGTGAAGGGATTCTCGGCGAGACCTAGTCTCCTGACATCTACGAGAAAAGGAGACGAGCATGGCCGAAAGCGTGTACAAGGTCATCGAACTCGTCGGCACCAGCGCCGAATCCTGGGAGAAGGCCGCGAGTGCGGCAGTCGCCCAGGCGGCTCGGTCGCTGCGCGACCTCCGCATCGCCGAAGTGTCCGACCTTGACCTCCAGATTGAGGATGGGAAAGTCAAGGCTTACCGGGCCAAGGTCAAGGTGTCGTTCAAGTTCGAGGGGGACTGACACAGCTCGCGTGCGTTCGACGCGCATTTGAGACCAGAGTCCAGCGGGGGGAAACCACATCGGGCGCCGACGGAATGCCGGTGTTGTCGACGACTACTTTGTCGCGGCGACGTACTGCAGGACTCCCTCCAGGTAGCCCTTGGTGACCCGTCGCTGTACCGCACGCGTAACCGGACTCCCGATGCGCGCCTTCCAGTCCGCCGGACGCGAGAACGCCACGACGTCGAAGGTCACCGTTCCATCTCCATCGCGACGTACGTGGAACGCCTCTTCGCCCCGTTCAGGGTGTCCTGGAAGGCTTCCGTACGCGAACCCGAACCGGTCAACATCGTCGGTGACGTAGACGATCCGACATGGAGCTACGACGCGCACGGGCCCGAAGTGGAACGCGACCACGACGACGGTGCCGGTGACCAGAGGCGGGTCGTTCGGCGTGAGGGTGGCCCCGACGTGGTGATGTGCCCGCCATTGTCGGAGGGCATCCTTGGCTCGATTGAACGCCGCATCACCGTGGCCGACCTGAACTGAATACACGTCGTGTTGGTAGCCGTGAGGAAGGGAGTTCGAGTCGCGCGCGTTGCTCCGACCTCGGGGTACGTCACCTGTTCGCCCGAGAGGCGGTTCACGAGCTGCTCGGGGTCGCCGGTGCGGAAGGTGATTGGCACTGCTTAGACGGTACCGAAGGGCCACTGGCGAGCGCGGACAGGGGTCTTAGAGACCTGGTAGTCCAACGCGAAGTGTCCCCGGGCACCGCGGGCGGCAAGGTGGCCAGGGACAGTCTTGCGAACGCCTGTGACGCCCGCTCGTCGTCATTCTACGGGCTCGTTCGAGGAATCGGACGTTGACCAAGTCGTGGCGGCTTTCCCAATGGCCCGCTCCAGGATCAGCCGGATGGTCGATACTCGTCTGGGGTCAAGACCCCGGCTTCTAACAGTTGTTGGACAATCTCAACACCCGTACCGTTAGGACAGGCCATCTTCAGACCCAGTGCCTCCATCCGCTCAAACACTTCACGCTCCAATAGTGCGTTGAGGACGCTTACGAGAAATAACGCACGGGACGTCAGGCCCTTGTTTTCTTCACGTTCCCTGCTCTCCCACTCACTTTCGGCGCAAGCGTCTCGTAGATCGACCGCCCGCCGAAGCGCCTCGACGGCCAGGGCCAGATTGTTGTCCGCGTCCACACGTTGATCCCAATGGAGGTCGTCCCACATCCAGCTATCGGATTCGGGCACCATTCCCCACCGGGCACGCCGTTCCTCATCGAACTCAGGCATATCCGCTCCATCTCAGAAATCAGGGGCCAAGGTACCTGCCGGAATGCCGGACACAGGCCCAGCATCGTATTTTTTGGTGCCCGACGACACCCGCTACGCGCCTCGAAGCCACCTGCGCGAACGGTGACTGACACGGCCCTAGTCAAGCCTTTTGACCCCGTCATGGCGCACACTGGGGCCAGAAGGGTTCTGACCCAGAAGCGAGCACCAACGATGCCCACCGCCGCGTCCTCATGGTCCACCTTCACCTCAACGTCCGAGGTGCGTCGCCGGGCAGGCGGTCGAACCAAGTACAACGCCGTCCGTACGTTCAAGGCCGACATGCGACGCGTCGAGGTCGAGAAACGCTTCGCCGAGTACGGCTTCGTTCGCGGCGCCCAGGCGAGAATCGCGCGCGAGTTGAAGGTGCATCGGTCAACCGTTTCGCGCGACGTAAGGAGGCTGTGGGCTCCCGTGGGGGAGACCTGTCCGACTTGCGAACGTTGGATGGCCAACAAGGAGTGGGAGAGCCTCGAGGACGACCGGACGACTCGGCTGGGTTACGTGTTGGTGCGTCAACACTCGAGGTGACCGACCTCGCGATCGTCATCGTGAACCTCACCATGCAGGGACGAGCCGACGCGCCCATGAGGGATCGTCGGGCTCGCCCCGATTTGACTCCTACCGCTGCTTTGGTAGTGCAGGAACGCGATGGAGCGGCCCTGATGTCACGCTGCTCGACGGCACCGTATAGCCCGACACCGACGCCACAGCACCCACGCTCCCGCCCGAGATGCCGCACAGTGCGTCCCCTGCTGGAATGCCGAGCCCGGGTTCCAGCGGAACGTCGATCGGTCCGATAGCGCCAGGGTTAATGCTCGGGTGGAACGTCCCGACCATGGAACCCGAGCAGGTGGTCCCGGTCTCGACGACGAACACGACGTATTGACCAGCTCCCGGCGACGGGTCGCTGTAGACGTCGATGTGGATCGTAGTGACCACCAGGGCCAACCCCGTAGGCGGTGTCGCGACGGGCGCGAGGCTCGTTGTGACATTTTGACTCGGGCTCTGGAAGAAGCTGTTCGGGTTGGCCATCGCGGTGAGCAGTTGCCCTGCTCCTGTCACGTCGGCCTTGTTGCCGCTCGGGCTCCCCTTGATGTTGACGACGGTGCTTGCCGCCACCGCGACCGTCGGCACGAGCACCAGGGCTACCACCACCCCAGTTACGATCCAGCCGGCACGGGAGATGTTCTTGATCCTCGACACAGTTGCCTCCTGACGGAGTCGTAGAAACCCGACGGTGGCATCCTGATCCGCCCCCGCGAGAAGACCGTCCTAACACGAAGAAAAGAAAGGTTCCAGGCGGTTGGGCGCGATAAAGCTCGTGGTGTTGGACGCCGGGTGTGCGCGCGGTTGACGGCCTACGTTGCCGCAAACGCTTTCGACATGCTTCGGGTGTGCAGTCGCATCGCGCGCGGTCCTGGGGTAACTGATGCAGCTCCGGTCGCCCTCTGCGGGGAGGTCTGCGAAACCCCGATCGTTCTTGTCGATGACGCCCTGCGGGCTACTGCTATTGAAGCAGAGGACGCCGTGATCGCGATCAGCATCAGCGCCTTCATATCGAATGAGGGTGGTATTGTCGCTCATTACTTGAAGGCTGGGGCGGGTAGGGGCAGGAAATGTGCGCAAGGGCGGGTTCGTACTAGTTATTTCGATTTTGGCGGTGACGGCAGGCTGCTCCAGTGGGGGCGGGACCCCTTCTGGGAACGGAGGCGGCAGCGTCTCGCCTGGGCACGGTTCACCCAAGGCTGCAGTCGAAGGCTTCATCACGGACTTGGAGTCGGTCAACGGCGGCACTGCCTGGTGCGACTACATCCAGCGGGCTGTCCAGATATGCAACAACCCAGCTATGGCACACATCACCTTGACCGGGATTTTCGCTCTCGGGAATCAGGTTATCCAAGGTACCCAGGCACTCGTTGCGATGACCGGCGATGTGTGCGGTCATAACTTACAAGCTGCCACAACTCCCGAGTGCATCAACAACAGCGACCCGAACAAGGGGTTGCCGCCTGGTGCCGGGACCTTCAGCGAAGCCTACGCAGCGGCCAGCAACCTCAACGCCGGAGCCACTGCTACAGCACCGTGCACCGAGGTCAATGGAAGGTGGTATGTCGACCTCCCCGGTCTCTCAACCACCTCACCCACGACAACGCCGACGACAGTCCCAACGACCACGCCGACGACGACGCCCTCTCCGGCGACAACGACTCCGACGACCGCCGTTCCTTGATAGAGCCGACTGCGTTTGCCGGTACTTATAGCCCTACGCGCTCGCTCTTGTCCCTACCGACTCGCGTTACCGCCGACGAGACCACCTACGTTGCCGCACACGCTTTCGACATCGTCTAGGTGTGCAACGGGATAGTGCGCGCTCCAAGAGCGACTGGGCTGGTCCTGGCGACTTCATAGTGCTGACCTAGTCCCGTGTCGCCCATCGACCGGGTTCTCCCTCCAGAGGCCGACCGATGAGCCAGTGGTGACCGAAGGGATCAGCTATCCGACCCTGACGTAACCCGTACGACTGGTCCACGACAGGAGAAACCCCGACGGCACCGTTTGCGACGGCCCTTGCCACGAACCCATCGGGGTCATCTACGAGCAGGTTGATCCTCACGGTGGTGCCGTGGAGCGTTTGTGGGCTGAGGTTCCCCGCCTCCGGTGCTTCATCTGCCACCCGGAACCGGGCATCGCCAACAGACATCTCCGCAACGATCCGACCGTCGGAGTAAGCGTTGCGGAAGACTTCTTTTGCCCCGAAAGCTATCTTGTAGAACTTCACTGCAGCTTCCCCATCTGCGACGGTCAACACAGGAGTGATCGAGTTGCGGAAGCCTGCCACCCTAAAAGTGTCGCACGCGCCCCGTGGACAGCGGGCCTGTCCCTACGTTTGCCGCACACGCGTTCGACATCCCCCTCGGAGTGCAACGGCATCGCGCGCGGTCCTGAGGTCACTGAGGCGGTCCTGGTGACCGAATCCGACACCGCCCTCGATACTCGTCACCGACGACACCACCGCCCGACATCGAGGTGCAGGTTCCCGACATGCTCCTGCTAGGTGCGCGAGGCGCTTCGTAACGTCGCCGCGCGTCCGGTACTTAGTACTTCGCGCGGCCATTACAGCTAAACCGCTAATGATGGAGAGACCAACTCGCGCCCTAACTTTCAGGTATTTAGAGCGCGTGACGTTGGTCGCAACCAGCGCCGACCTGTGGCGACGACCCTGCCTGGGTACGTGACCGCGCGCTTCTACTTCTCGGGTTCGCTGCAGCACTTCGTCGTCGGAACTGGCCGACCTGAACGTTGACGACATCGAGCAGACGCGCGACGGGTTGGTCGTCACCTTGCGGCGCTCGAAGATGGACCAGGAAGCCGCCGGCCGGCGTGTGGGCGTCCCATACGGGTCCAACCCTGCTACGTGCCCGGTGCGCGCATATGGGGCGTGGATAGAAGCTGCGGGGCTACAAGAGGGAGCCGTGTTGCGACCGGTGGACCGACACGGGAACATTGGAGAGGCGCGTATTACCGACCGCGGTGTGGCGCTGGTGGTCAAGCGGCGCGCGGAGTTAGCTGGTATGGACCCAAGTGAGGTGTCGGGGCATTCGTTACGCGCAGGGTTGGCTACAGCGGCAGCGGTGCCGGGGTTCAGGAACGGGTGATTGCCCAAACGACCGGTCACAAAAGCATGACGGTCCTGCGGAGGTACATCCGCAAGGGGAACCTGTTCAACGAGAACGCGGCGTCGGCTGTGGGACTGTGAAGAACGCGCCGGGAAAATACAGCGAATGCGGACCCGTCGATACGGCACATCTCGCCTTGCAGTCAGTGGGGTCTGCTCCCCAGTGACGGCTGCGAGCCGAGCATTGCCGTACCGATGCCAGCCGCCCACGTCCGGATCGAGAGGAGGGAAAGGCCACGGTCGCTTCGGTCCTTACGGCGGCGCTTTCCATTCGGACGACCCGCTCACGCGTGAGGCATTGGAGGAGGCGAAGGCCATAAAGCCGTTCACCCAGGCGGATGTTGTCGACATACAGCGACCGAGGGGCGCTCTTATGTCGCGTGATAACGCTGCTTTTGGCGAGGGACTTGTGGCACCGGCCCACATCGGTTACCTGGGCTACGTCACGCAGATGACCGACCCCGGACGCCGTTGCGGTGAACTCGGGAAGCTGGCGAACCGTATGGCGGACCATCTCGATCGCGTTTCTGGGAACGTCACGGCGGCGAGGGGGACAGGGACCAGAGTCTTCATCGGCCACGGCGGGTCGCCGGTCTGGCGCGAACTGAAAGACTTCCTCCAAGACCGGCTCCAACTCGACTGGGAGGAGTTCAACCGGGTGTCGGCGGCCGGCGTCTGGACGGGCAGCCGCCTTAGCTCGATGCTCGAGAGCGCCTCGATGGCCTTTCTCGTGTTCACCGCCGAGGATGAACACGCGGACAGCAGTAGACATGCCCGAGAAAATGTCATACACGAGGCGGGGCTCTTCCAGGGACGGCTGGGATTCGAGCGCGCCATCGTCCTTATAGAAGAGGGCTGCGCCGAGTTCTCTAACATCCATGGCCTCGGCCAGATTCGCTTTCCGAAGGGGAACATCTCGGCGAAGTTCGAGGATGTCCGCAGCGTTCTGGAGCGGGAAGGTCTCATCTCTCCGGCGTAGTTACCCAACAACCGGATACGAGAGACACCGAGAAGGTCCTTCCCACACTTAGCTCGATGGGTGCTGCGGATTCGTCTCGACTGCGGCACGGTCGTGACTGTGACCATCGCATCCTTCGAGCGTTATCCTGCGGCTTGTCCGGCCAGAACCGCCACTCCTCGAACGAGTGCGCTGGCCGTCGTCGCCGTCGAACCCGACCACCCACAGGTCGCGATACTCCTGTCGGACCGGGTTGCCATAGAACGCGCGCGAATGACTGCCTTGTCGGCCTCGAGTGCCACGACTCCGGTCGCGAGGGTGAAGACCTCGTTTGGGCCTTCGCGTTACGCCATCCACATATATGCGAGGTTGCGCCGATGCTGATGATGGCTTCGGCGTAGGGAGTGCAGGTCCGAACATCAGCCCCCGGTTCGCTGCAGAGGTCATTTACAAGGACGATGCGATTTGGCCTCGCCGTGTCCGCGAAATGTCCGCGAGACATCGCAAAACGACGCGAAACATCGAGTGGTGTTGATGAACAAAAGTCCAGCGTAATGCACGTTTCATATGATCGCCGCAGGTCACAGTTGTGCCTGAGAATGCGTTCGCAACGTAGAAGTCGTCGGTTCGAGTCCGAACACTCCACGCCGTTGTGGAAATCGCAACAAGAGGCCTGTTCAGCGGCCCTTTGTTCCTCTTCCTCTATGACTCGCCTTGAGCGGCGTGCGCTACGTGGGCGAAGAAGTGCTCCTCCCATTGGTAATCGGATCAAGCGCAAATTCGGCACCCGTTGCACCGCTTCCTCGCTTCCCGTACGGTTGCGCAACAGAACAAGGAGGTGGGCCGTGTTCTTACGACGTCTCTACCGATCTGGGCGTGTCATGCGGCGGGCTTCACGACTCCTGACCCTCCTCGCGGCGACCTGCTTGACGGTCAATATTGTGACCCTCCAACCGGCCTCTGCCGGGGCGATGCAGGTGTTTGCATGGGGCATCAATACTGGTTCACAGCTCGGAAACTGCGCCAACGGCACTTATGTTCCGACGCCTGCCACCGTGTTCAGCGCCTGCACCCCAAACTCCGCCATGTCTGGCGTCACAAAGATCGCCGCGGGCTCCTTGGATTCTCTTGCACTTTTGAGCAATGGAACCGTGATGGGCTGGGGGAACGATGTCGGAATATGCATGAACTCGACAGGTTCGGGCTACACGACCGATGCGGTACCTCTCACAAACTTGCCCACGAATTCCGCCGTTGTTGGAATCGCCACTAGCGGGGGGAACGGAAACGGCTTCAGCCTGTTTCTTCTTCAGAACGGCACGGTTTGGGCGTGCGGTGACAACAGCTACTCGGAGCTCGGTTATGGGGTCGCCAGCTCATCCACCAACTACAACACGACGCCCCAGGAGGTCCTCGATGCGTCGAGCGGGACGCCCCTCACGGGAGTCAAACGGATCTCGGCGGGCTTGGGTTACGGTCTTGCACTTTTGACAAACGGCTCGATCATGGCCTGGGGCGATAACCAGTACGGGGAGCTCGGAGACGGCGTGATGACGGGCAACGCCACGTGTCTCGGATTGCTCCCCTGCCAAACCGAGGCAACTCCGACACTCTTGCCCGCGGGTGACAAAGCAACTGCGATCTCTGCCGGAACCGAGCACTCGCTTGCCCTTCTCAGTACCGCAAGAGTATTGGATTGGGGTTACAACTATCAGGGACAGCTGGGGGACGGACTTTACACCGGCACCAATGCGTGTGCCTCTCCCACTCAGACTGGCGTTTATTGCGATCCGAACCCCGTTAAGGTCATCCACGTACGCGACGTAATCGCTATTGCCTCAGGCGATGGGGACAGCCTTGCCCTTCTCCAAATCGGAAAAGTGAAGGCATGGGGATCCGATGAGAGCGGTGAGCTCGGAAGCAAACTAGGCCTTCCGAACGCGGCAGCGTGTCCCAACGCCAATTACGGTCAACAGTGCAGCGCCACGGCGGTCACGATCCTAAGCGGCGCTGCTTCAAACTCGCCGCCGCTCACAGGCGTGAGGGCAATTTCCGCCGGATCTGGACCTTTCCAGTACTCAGATTTCAATTTGGCTCTTCTCGCGAACGGAACCGTGGACGCCTGGGGTGACAATTATGCCGCTGAACTAGGGACCACACCGGTAGCTGGGTCGCCGACGCCTGGTTGTGGGCCGAATGCCAACGAACCCTGCAGCGATGCACCGTTGGCGATAGCGGGTCTTTCGTCGATCGTCGCGATTTCAGCGCAAGGGGGAGCTGGCGTGTTCGGGCTGGCCTTGACGTCGTAGAGTGCGGGGACGTTCTTTATGCACACGAGAAGTTCGGCGTGTCGCTGCGAATGCGAACTGTCTAAAGGCGCTGGCGGGCAATTGAAGGAGAATCATATTACGGGTGCAGCTACGTGAGCATCCGGTGACCGACTTACGAAACGGCATGGAGGACGCCGTCGGGCGAGCGCTTGCAGTTGGTCCAGTTGTCACGAGGGCCGAAGAACTCGAAGCCCTGATGCTGGCGGCAGCCCAATGGGCCGGAGGTGAGAACGCCGTACGAGAGGTAGTTGCCAAGTCATTACCGATCCTCTCCGAGGCACCGTTGACGGTCACGATTGACGTGTTGAAGGCAGCTGAGACGCACTCGACCGAAACCGCTTCGTCGGTGGCTGAGGGTCTAGGCGGAGAAGCCGACCTGCTCGCTCCATACGCGAGGGGAGCAGCCTTGGTTGTACGACGTCGCACGAGAGAGTGACGAGGAGGGGATCTCCATCGTCCGTGCACGGTGGCTGTTCATCGATACGCCATTAGCGCACGGAAATCCAGCACTCTAAATGCTCGCGGGTCCGACAATGTGAACGATGCCGTGGTCGAGTGTTGCCGTGATCTACTTGCCCTAGCGCCGACCGCTGCTGTGGCAAAGGTGGCGGCGGTCGATGCCACAGGAGAGCCCGCCGGGTTCGGAGGGCACGTTATCGCTAACAAGGCGATTCCGCGCGAGAACCTGCCCACAACGGGTGCCGTCGTATGGAACCGGATCAGGCTTGTTCCGGCTGACACACTTGCGTCGAACACGACGACGACTGATCGGCTGATCAGAGAGGCAGATCTCCTTCGCAGCCTCGCGAACGCCACGAAGGAATTCTCAGATCAGTGGATTGTTGGAGCTTATTCCCGTAACCCCGTACGAGAAGAGGCTCGACGAACAAGGACTGAATTGAACGAGGTGGGCGAGGCCGGCATGACGCTACCGTCACCCTCATCACCTGTGAGCGTCGGTGTCGTGCTAAGAACGTTGGCCGATCCGCGGACGATGCCTGAGTTGCCGACGTCGAACGCCGTCGCCAATGTTGTCTCGTCGATCGTGACAAATCTCGTACCTCGACTCGAAACCAACGATGGCTCGGACCAAGCCATCGGTGCCTATATCGGCAACACGATCCTGCCCGCACTGGAGGAGCTGCGCGGCGATTCACAGTGGCAGCTCGTCGAAACGGACGCGGCCGAATCCGCTTCGGTCCTTCTAGGGGTGTTGCAGGATCTCCACGACTTCCTTGAAGGAACGAAGGGTCGGACTGAACGCGAAGTGCGGGATATCCGAAACCACGTGACTGGACGTTTGTCGCCGCTTTCGCTCGCCGCGCAAGCAGTTCGCGATTCTGCCGTCACTGAGGCGAGTCGAATTGCGGAGAGTGTCCGTGATCGCCTTCAGTCGAGTATCGGTAAGGCGGGGTACGTCGATGTAGTCGTCCGACCGCACAGTGATCGATACGGTCCCATCTGGCCCCCGTACGACTACGGGGTGGTGGTTCGGAGCGACGATCCGCTGATACTTAGCAAGAGTGAACCTGATATCAGAGCCGGGAGGGACCTTCTGCCAATCGTGTCCCTGATGACAGCAGTGCCAGTGATCCGTGATGTGGTGCTCGCCCCGCTCGCCGTCAGTGTCTTCTCGAACATGACTGTCCCGAGCCCGGAATCGGGGAGGGAGGTGGCAGCAAGCGCCGGCCTACCACTCTTAGAATCCAAGTCCTACCAGGCTGCATCCGATGTCTACGCGGCTCTTGTTGCGATGTCGGCGATTCTCTTGCTCAGTGCGCAAAGAGGCAGCCGACCGATAGAGGTGGAGGTTTTTGGCCGAGCGGAGGCCAAGCTCGCGGAAGGAGTGCTCTTCCTTCATCGAGAAGCATCGATCGCAGCAGGAGAGGAGCCAACAGAGTCCGTCGAGACGATTGGACCGATTTCTCTGGGTGCGGGCCAGACGGTTCCCGGGGAAGCCCTATCACTGATTATGCCGTGGGTTGGCCGCGTGAACGCTGAGCATGAAGCGGTCACGATGTCGGCAGGTGATACCGCGTTGGCGGGCGAGTTTGCCGCGATGGTCGCCCGCATGATGCGCGGCGAAGAGCCTGAGTTATTCGGAATGATGGTCGGCATCAACATCTTGTTGCTGCTTTACGACCTTGACCCATCGCTAGCTGCGAAGTTCCTCGAGTCATCGTGAGCTGTCGTGGTCGGCGAGTCCAAAAGACCCGCATCCCCGATCTCATCGACAAGTAAGAGTGCCTCCCTGCCAGGTCTCTAAGCGTTCGGTAGCACGACTGCGATTTCTAGGCTACGCGATGGAGACTTCCATCGCCCTGACCTGCACCTTCGGGTGGAGGCGATGGGGCTCGAACCCACGAACCTCTTGACTGCCAGCCATTTCTGCCCGACATTGACGCACTGTCTTGAGCTGCGACAATCCGGAAAACACCAGGTGAGGTGCCCTTTATCTGCCAAGATTGCTTCCATCTACTTCCCTTTAGTCCCACGTACGTCCGGTGATGATGTGGGGAAAATGTGGGGAAGAACGCCGTCGTCGCAACTATCTCTGTTCGCAGCCTCGACGAGACGGGACTCGATGCCGCCTCTGACACTCACAACGCAGACTGACTCTTGTCAGGTGCTCCCGGCCGGGGGCGTGTGGTGAGTTCCCGCTCAACCTGGGCGAACGGTCCTTGGAGGAAGCGGTTGCCTGCGGTCATGGCCACTGGAAGTTTTACGGTGACAGGGCCGCGTCCCCCAGGAGCGCGTAGTCGCACAAGGTCATGCCCGGTTAGCGAGGGAACCTTCGCCGCAGTCCGACTCACCCCCATGGATCGATGTCAGAGCGAAGCCCTGGTCATCCACGGCGAGGCGGGAATGAAGCCTAATCTTGGTGGCGATGACTTTTTCGGTCGCCATGACCTTGATCGACCAAGCCACGGTTTCGCTCTCCGCCCAAAGAACCCGCACATTTCTGCCCGCCAGTCGTCAAACACTCGACGCTGCTATAGGCTTCGCCAACTGACCTGACCGCCTTCCGATCAATGTTGCTCGACCGCACTAAAGAACGAGAGGTTCTGGACCGGCTGATCGACGGGGCCAAGAGTGGCCTGAGCGGTGCCTTGCTCCTCCACGGAGAGGCGGGCATGGGCAAGACCGCGTTGCTCAACTACATCTCTTCCTCCGCCTCAGACCTGCCGATTCTACGAATCGCGGGCGTCGAAGCCGAAAGTGAGTTCGGATTCGCCGCTTTACATCGATTTCTGACGCCTCTCTTGGGCGACCTCGAAAACCTTCCTCAGCCACAATGCGATGCTCTTGGAGCGGCGTTCGGCATCGTCTCCCAGGCACCGGCCGATCTCTTCCTGGTTGGTCTGGCGTCATTGACGCTTCTCGCTGAATTCGCTTCATCAAAATGTCTGCTGTGCCTGGTCGACGACGCGGAGTGGGTCGACCCAGAATCCCTGAACGTCTTGGCCTTCGTCGGTCGGCGGCTCAATGCAGAGGGCATCGCGTTGATCTTCAGCTACCGGACTTCTGACACCGTCTCTCCGGTCTTGTCGGGAATTCCCGATCTTCCGGTCACTGGGCTTCCTGAGCACGCAGCCATCGAACTGCTGTCCTCCGCGGTGCAAGGTCCTCTCGATGCCGGAACTGTGCGTCGCATCTTCGCTGAAACAAGTGGATGTCCACTTGCACTGATCGAGATCGTCACTCAGTTGACGTCGGGACAGCTAGCCGGAGTAGAGCCGCTCTCTGAGCCAATTCCGATCAGCCGGCATCTAGAAGGACACTTCCGCCGACAGGTCAATACTCTGCCTCCAACGGCGCAGCTGTTTCTGTTAGTTGCGGCGACAGATACATCGGCGGAACCCAGCCTCGTCCGCGCGGTCGCCAGGGGACTCGGTTGCGAACGAGATGATGAAGATACGGCCATGCAAATGCGTTTTTTGACTGCAATACAGCCGCGGGTCGAGTTTCGCCATCCGCTTATCCGGTCTGCTGTTTACGCCGGTGCGAGTCTCGCCCAGCGGAGAGCAGTCCACCAGGCGCTCGCGAACTCGACCAATTCGTCTTTAGAACCCGATCGTTGGGCTCGACATCTTGCTGCAGCAGCGACGGGTCCCGACGACCGACTCGCCGCCGAACTCGAATCTGCCGCCCGCCGAGCACGCCAGCGAGGTGGCTATGCGACAGAAGCTTCGCTGTTGACGCAGGCTGCGGAGCTGACTGAGGGAATCGCGAATCGTTCTGAGCGCTTGCTCGAGGCATCTGCCGCCGCCCTCAACTCAGGTTCGGCTGGCCGAGCCCGAACCCTGTTGAAGCAAGCCCGTCCTGGATTGACCGACCCAACAATGCTGGCCCAGGCACTGCGGCTCGAAGGTCGCTTGTGCTTTCCTCTTGCTCAAAACCCGCTTGGCTCCGGCCTTCTCCTCGAGGCGGCACGTCGGTTCCTACCACTAGATGTCGATCAGGCTCGTGACTCCATGCTCGAGGCGTTCAACGCATATCTCATCTCCCAGCACTTCACAAGTGATGTCCAAGGATCAGACATTGCGGAGGCGGCACTCGCCACTTGGCATGGTCAATCACGAGAACAACTCGGCGATCTTCTGCTCGACGGGACCTCTCTTCTTGTGACCGCCGGCTACGCGGAGGCGATTGAGTTGCTGCGGCTCGCCGGGGGTCGATTGCGCGATGGCCCGATTTCCTTTGATGAGATCGCCAGATGGTTCAACTTTGGAACGGTGGTAGCAAACGAGCTGATGGATGATCGTGTCTATGTTGGATGGGTCGAACGCGTCGAAAGTGTTGCTCGTCAAAAGGGTGCTTTGATCGCGGCTTCAGGTTACGCTCGTCGCACTCGCTGAACACCATATTCGTAGTGGTCATTTCTTTGCGGCCGATGCCAGCCTGAAAGAGGCGTTGGAGATCACTGCAGCCATTGGCGGCACGGTTGAGGCCTATAAACCACTGAATGCCATGCTTCTCGCTTGGCAGGGCAACGCTCGGGAAACCCGTGTCAGTGCAGACATGTTGATCGAAGTGGGGATAGCTGTTGGATCGGCGGTACACATATTCTTGGCATACCGGGCACTCGCAGTTCTCGAACTCGGCGTAGGGAACTATGCGGCTGCCCTGGTCGCAGCCGAGCACATTACCAATCAAGACGCGATTGGTTGGCGCTCCCAAACCCTTCCGATCGTGATTGAGGCGGGCAGTCGCAGCGGTAATCAGGTTGCGGCGGATCGTGCGTTGGCGGAGCTGCAGGTGCGAGCAACGGCCGCCGGCACGCCGTGGGCTTTAGGTCTGCTGGCGCGCTCGCAAGCCCTGTTAGCGGACGATTCCGAAGCAGAAGCTTTGTTCGCGGAGTCGATCTCGAATCTAGAGGAAACCCTGGTCGCGACTGATCTCGCGCTGGCCCATTTGTCCTATGGTGAATGGCTGCGCCGACAGGCTCGGCGGGTCGATGCGCGGACTCATCTCCGGACTGCGCATTCGATGCTGACTTCGATGGGCGCGGCAGGTTTTGCTGAGCGCGCTCGGGCTGAGCTCCTCGCAACCGGAGAACGGGTCTCGCGGCGTACAGTTGAGAACCGAACGGAGCTGACCACGCAAGAGTTGCGAATAGCTCAATTGGCCTCTCGGGGTGCTACGAATCCTGAGATTGCAACGAGACTCTTCCTTAGCGCGAGCACTGTGGACTATCACCTGCGTAAGGTGTTTCGAAAGCTCGAAATCTCCTCGCGACGGCAATTGGAGTCGGCTCTTGCTTCCCCATAAAGGAATTTCGAATTTGGAGTCGAGAACATATCCGTGAGCGCTCCAACAGAAACTTGCATTCGACGGTAGATCCGTCCCGGATCTAAACGGAGCAAGAAGCCACCACCCACAGCGCGTGTGGCTACGGAGCCGCGTGGGAAGACTCTGTCCGATTCCCATGCCAAGCGGCCTGCTCGTCTTCGGCCAAATCGAGATCGCCTGCTGGCTCCTGCTGCACACCCCTACGAAGACCCACAAACGCAACCAGAGTCGCGACCGCCATGACTCCGGCCATTACAAGAAGTACGGAATGAGTGGCGTAGGCAAAATCGAGTCTGATGAAGTGGGGAATCGCTTCGGTACCTCCCCCGCCCTGAGACTCCGCGATACGGCGCGCCGTGGATGCTGCTTGTGTGGCAGACAAACCCTTCGCGATGAGTGAGCTCGTAACCTTGGAGCGGAACTCGGTGACCAAGATCGTCCCCAAAATGGCCAAGCCGAGACTGGCGGCGTAGTTCCTGACCGTTTGGGTGATGCCTGTCGCCTCGCCGTATGACAGTCGAGATGCTCGGTTGACCGCGTCCGTGCTGGCGGGAGTCACCACTAGACCCATTCCTGCGCCGGCAATGATGATGAACCAGATCTGGGACCCTAGGTTCAGCTCGGTTAGCCGTCCCGCCCAGAGGTAGAACCCCACGGCTGCAATGGCACATCCGAGCACGACCGGCCGCTTCGCTCCGATGCGGTCGAGCATGCGCCTACCGATCTGTGACGCGGCTGCAAAACCGAGGAAGAAGTACAAGATGTACAGCCCGGTCTTTGAAGCCGACTCACCGAGTGCGATCTCGGCGTACTCGCTGGCAAAGAAGAACAGCGGAACGAAAGCGAGCATCGCGATGCTGAGCACGAGGTTCTCGACGCGAAAGGCGGGGATATTGAATATCCGGACCTCCATGAGAGGCACTTTGGTCCGGCGCTCGACGAAATAGAACACCATCAACAAGATCAGACCCATCGCGATGCAAGCCCCCGTCGCGGGATTGCCCCAACCCCAGACCGAGGACTGCTGGAACCCCAGCACGCTGAGCCCCACCCCGCCGACGATCAAGGTCAGACCCCGAACATCGATTTTGGCCGGGCGGAACGAGGTCGTCGGCTTCGAGACCCCGATGAGGATGAGGGCCACAATTGCTACGGGGATGTTGACCCAGAAGATCGCTCTCCAGGTCCATTGTGTGAGGAAACCACCGAGGAGGGGTCCGATAGCCGTCAGACCACCGGCGATTCCGAAGAACAAGGCAAGTGCCCGCCCTCGTTGGTGCAGGTCGAAGGTCTGCACCACTATTGCTAGTGCGGCCGGGAACATGATGGCACCACCGATGCCTTGGATGAGCCTGAAGGTGACGATCCACGCCTCTGCGATCCCTCCAGCAGGAGTTAACCCGCACATTGCGGAGGCTCCTGCGAAGATGATGACACCGAGGACCACCATCTTCTTGTGTCCAACCGTGTCAGCCAGCCGGCCGCCGAAGGCGAAGAACGAAGCGAGTGCAAGCAGATACGCGTTGACCGCCCACTGCATGCCGGTACTCGAGAGTCCAAGCTCTCGTTGTATTTGGGGCGCCGCTATGGCGACGATCGTCTGGTCGATGAATGTCATCGACACGGCGAAGATCATCGCCGCCAGGACGAGAGTTCTTGATCGACCGATGGTTGTGCTTGTTCCTACCATGACACGTTCACCCCGTTCGTTTTGTAGGTGCTGTACAAGATGACTGAATCCGTGAGCGGCTCGATCCCTTCGAGGATGCGGGCGAGATCGGGCCCGAGGCCGTAGCGCTCTGCAAGAGCTCCAGGCGCCGTGTAGCTCACCTTGGTGCGTCCTTCGTCCTCCCAGATGAGGACCTTCAGCGGAAGCTCTAGAGCCATCAGCGGTGCCGCCTGCATCACTGGCGTTCCGGCTTCGGGGTTTCCGAAGACGATGACTTTGGAATCCGGGAGATCGAAACCAGCCTCGTGGGCCTCGTCGGAGTGATTTATGACGGCGAACACCTTCATGTCCTTGGCAGCAACAACTTTCTTGAAGCGGGCCACGGTCTCAGCCACCGAAAAAGGGCTCGACTTGGTCATCACCTGCGAGGCGTCGCTTATCTTCATGTTGCGCATGGCTGCTCCTTGTGGTGGTTGGTTCGTTGGGGGTTGAGTGTGATGCGGCAATCGATCGCATTCACGCAACCAACCTCCGCCGCTCACCGGCGAATATCTACCTACGGTGATGATGTCAACCGTGGGGGTGCCATGGCATCCTCGGATCCGCGTAGTCATTGGTCGTCATTTGCATACGCGAGAGACGCAGGACTACGCGGATCGCCGGATGCGAGGTTCCTTGCGTTGGCTCAAGATGTGAGCGAGGTTGACTTGAGACCTCGAATAGATGGAGGACCTCATAACCGTAGATGGAGGACCTTATGACCGCGTTTCCGGCGATGAACTCTTCCGCTTGGGCATCAACTGAGGGCGTGATCCACCGCCGCAGTTCGTTCTCGGTCAACGAAACTCTGGATCGTTTGAGTGCAATCATCGACGATGCTGGGGCGAAACTGTTCACGGTCATCGACCAAAGCGCGGAAGCCGAGCGGGTGAACTTGCAGCTCCGTGACACCGTACTTGTGATCTTCGGTAACCCAGCTTCTGGCACCCGCGTTATGGAAGCTGTTCCGTTGAGCGCACTCGACCTCCCCTTGAAGATCCTCATCTGGATCGATGACCACGATGGGGTTTGGATGTCCTACCTCTCGGCGCAATGGTTGGCAGAGCGATACACACTCTCCCCGGAGATGACCACGCCGCTTATGGCTCCCGAAATGTTGAGCGGTCGTGTCGAAGGAGGGTTGTGAAGATCCAAGGATCTGTCGCTCTCGTAACAGGCGCCGATCGAGGTCTCGGCCGAGCGTACGCCAGGGAGCTCGTTAGTCGCGGAGCTGCGAAGGTGTACGGAGCCGCACGCAACCCAGACGCTGTTAGCGCGACCGGGTTGTTGACTCTGAAGCTCGACATCACTGATCCGAATCGCGTGGTCGAGGTCTCGAGGCAGTGCCGGGACGTGAACTTACTGGTCAACAACGCAGGAGTGATGAACGCGAGCACGTTCATCGCGGCCCCTAGCTTGGATGCTGCCAGGCACGAAATGGAGACCAACTACTTTGGGACGCTCAGCGTGTGTCGTGCGTTCGCCTCAATTCTCGGGAGTAACGGCGGAGGAGCCATCGTTAACATGCTCTCGGTATCGAGCTTCTACACGAACCCGTTCGATGCCTCCTATGGCGCTTCAAAGGCCGCGGAGTGGTCTTTGACCAACGGAGTCAGGATCGAACTTGCCAATCAGGGAACCCTTGTAGTTGCCGTTCACGCCAGCTTCATCGACACTGACATGGCTACCGGAACAACCGAACCTAAAATCAGCCCAGAGTCGGTCGCCCAACAGGCGTTTGATGCGGTAGAAGCGGGAGAGATCGAAGTGCTCGCCGACGAGCGATCCCGTTTCGTCAAGGCATCGCTCCCGCGTGATCACGAGTTGATCTATCCGCCAGTTCAGGCGTTCTGGGACTCGCTCGGGTGAGTTGTAGCCGATAGCAATCGGCTACACCGCACAATCACGGCGTGATGAGGAATCTCCTCGGTGGCGCCCCAACGCTAGAAAGAGACTCGCTCCTCGAAATGGGAGCCAAAGTCTCTCGCTATGGCACTCGTTGGCTGATGGGCGAGTGAGGTGTTCGGTCGTTCGTCGACGACGTGCTTCACACCCTCAGGAACATGATGTGAGATAGCTCGTCAACGACGGCCAGCGAGACAGTCCTTGACCACAGCTTCTTCCTGTAACGATGCGCGCGTTGTAAGTCCTGCCACTTGTAACGCGTACATGCCTTGCCTTTGAAGTCACCACGAAGCACGCCATTACTACGCAGATCGCATGATGCGATCAAGAGCGTCCCTGGCAGATGATGGAAACGACATTCAACTCGGTGATGAGGATTTTCTGGTCATTGAGACCGAAACGCCTTTTTCGCCCCAACAAACAAGGAGTGTTCCGATGAGCACCATCACCACCGAAGATGGTACCGAGATCTACTACAAGGATTGGGGGTCTGGTCCCGTCGTTACGTTTTCCCATGGCTGGCCGCTGAACGCGGATGCTTGGGACGCCCAGCTGCTGTTCCTGGTTCAGAATGGATACCGCGTAGTTGCCCACGACCGACGCGGGCACGGTAGATCTAGCCAGCCCTCGAACGGCAACGACATGAACGGTTACGCCGACGATCTGGCAGCTGTGATCGAGGTACTCGATCTACACGATGCCACGTTGGTTGGGCATTCCACGGGTGGCGGAGAGGTTGCTCGCTACATCGGTCGCCATGGGACAAGCCGGGTCTCGAAGGCACTGCTTTTGTCGGCCGTGCCACCCATCATGGTTCAAAGTGCAACCAATCCCGAAGGTCTGCCGATGAAAGTGTTCGATGACCTGCGAGCGGGCGTCATAGCCGATCGTTCCCAGTTCTACAAAGACTTGGCAACTCCCTTTTACGGCGCGAACCTCCCGGGTGCCAAAGTCTCGCAGGGAGCTCTCGATCAATTCTGGATGTGGAGTATGCAAGCCGGCATCAAGGGCTCTTTCGAGAGCATCAAGGCATTCTCTGAGACCGATTTCACGGAGGACCTCAAGAAGTTCGACGTTCCGACTCTTGTGGCGCACGGTGAGGACGACCAGATCGTTCCCGTTAAGGACTCGGCACGGAAGTCGGCGAAACTCATTCCCGGAGCGCAAGAGATCTACTACCCGGGTGCTCCGCACGGCCTTACAGCAACGCACGCGGACAAATTCAACGCAGACCTGTTGGCTTTCCTCAAGAGCTAGGCGCGACTGGCACCTGGCGAACATTCCAGAAGTATTCGGATTGGTCAACGTCTGAGCCGACCTGGTTCTCTTGCGGGCGAGGTCGGCTCAGCGTTGGCCCGACGGACTAGGTCCAAGAAGAAACCGGACAACGGTTCGCTAAGTGATGAGTCGTTCAACTCAGCTTTGGTACGTGGTATCGAAACTTGGATTACATACAAGGCGACTCGAGGAGGAGTCAATCTAATGAGCACAATCAGCGTCGATCGCCCGGTTCGACTGCCCACCAAAAGGCTCAGAAGTGCGGAGGACACAGGGTTGCATGGGCACCCCCTCCGGGCAAATCTCTTCAGGGCCAGTGTTGCAGAGGCGGTTGGGACCTTTCTGCTCGTGTTGACAATCGTGAGCGTCGTTATCGCCGCTAGCGTGATCAAGCCCGTTGTTGGCGCCGCCTATGGATCACTGACCGTGGCCGTTGCCGGTGGTCTCGCGCTAGCAGTCAGCGTGGCAAGCCTTGGCCGCGTCTCTGGGGCGCATCTCAACCCGGCCGTCACCCTCGGGCTGGTGTTGAACAGGCGTTTTCCATGGACGTGTGCGCCCGCGTACTTCTTTGCACAATTTGGTGGCGCGATTGGAGCGGCTCTCGCAGCGTGGGCCCTCTTCGGTGATCGCGCCAAGATGAACGCTAAGTTGGGAGCCACCTATCCAGCAGCTGGCGTAGGTGTCTGGCGAACGTTCGCAGCTGAAGGCATAGTGACATTTATATTGGTCCTCGTAATCGTGTCGGTGGCGACGGACAGTCGAGTTCCGCCGGGGATTGCTGCAATGGTCATCGGCTCGGCTCTGGCAGCATCAATCCTCATCAGCGGTCCGATCACCGGAGCTGGCGTCAACCCCGCCCGAGCCATAGGGCCAATGATCGCGGTCGGGAAGTTCACCGATTGGTGGGTATACCTGACGGCACCCCTGATAGGCAGCACAGTAGCGGCGACTCTCTACGAGCGGCTCCTTCGGAGTGGGTGGGCGCCGGACACCCGACATGGGCGAGACGGCGTTGAAGCCCCAAACGATTGATATCGGGCGAGGTTCTTGAGCTTCTGTCAAGCGTTAGCAGAACGAATAAATAAGCAGTCCGACTTTCGAATTTTCGGAAGGTCATGCTCGATCCCCGTGACGCGGCTGGGCTACCCAAATGGGTGCCGACGTACACCCTCAGACACACAGCAGCGAGTCTTCTCACAACGGGCGGTGTCGGAGTGCATGCAACCCCAGCCATTCTGGGCAACGACCCAGCCGTCTACCTGCGGACGTATGCACATCTCTACCCCCATGACCTCCGGAGCGCGGCGCGCACGCTCGATCGGATACGGTCGCATGACACTGACGCCGAAGATGGCGGCGACGCCGGTTCCTCGATTGGTTGATGAGTCGCAGAAATGAGCGCTGCTGGTTCCGAGATTCGAGCGACGTACTTACGAGGTCCGTCAGGCATTGCGGAGTCCGACGACGTGGGGAAAATGTGGGGACGAATCCGTTGCGAGATTCTATGTCTTGCAGAAAGCTACCCTGACCTGCACCTTCGGGTGGAGGCGATGGGGCTCGAACCCACGAACCTCTTGACTGCCAGTCAAGCGCTCTACCAACTGAGCTACGCCCCCGAGTCCCTGTGAAACTACCATCTCCCTGGTCAGGGCAGTGTCCGACCGCTCGAGTCTTGACCGCAGCATGGTCAAGGAAGTGTCCGGCTGCAACCATTTTGACAACCCACGGCAGGGGAGTCCATGAGCGACGAAACGAAGGTCTTGCAGAGCTCGCTTGATGCGCAGCGTCGGCACGTCCTCGGAATCTTGGACGGACTCTCCAGTGAGGAGTTGCATCGACCGGTGCTGCCGAGTGGTTGGACGTGTCTCGGTCTGGTGCAGCATCTCGCCCTGGATGTTGAACGGTTCTGGTTCGTCCAGGTGGTTGCCGGCGAAGCCGACGAACTCGGATCGGACGACGAGTCTCAATCAGCCTGGCACGTAGCGTCCGATGTGCAACCAGGGACGGTGTTCGATCTCTACCGCAACGAGATCGAGCGAGCGAACCAGATTATCGCCCGAACCTCGCTCGAAGCCGAACCGAAGTGGTGGCCGGATTTCTTCGGTGAATGGCGGCTCGCCGACCTTCGAGCTGTCCTACTACACGTGATCGCCGAGACTGCGTGTCACGCGGGTCATCTCGATGCTGTCCGTGAACTCCTGGATGGGCGTACTTGGCTGACGCTCACGTAGTCATCTGATTCCGATTTATGCGGGCTGAAAAGTAGAGAGTGCGGCCTGACGCCTCGTCACACAAAGTCAGGATTTCATCACACAAAGTCAGGATTTCCCTGGTCATACCTGCTCTTCTCGTCGCTGTCATACCGATGCACTCCCTGTAGCTAAGGTGTGTGGACACACATCTTCGGGGCAGGTTCGCCCGCGTGGTTTCGTGCTTGCGCACCAACGGGTAGTAGTCATGGACGCGCTGGTCATGCTCGCCGCGTGACGCGGGCTTCTCCGATTCCAGAGACAAGGGCTGACCACGTAGGGGTTGGCCTCTCTTCGTACCGATATGCGTGACGAACAACATGAACCCAACAGCTGAGATCCTCGTTGAGCGATACCGAATGGGGCGGTTGATCGGTCAGGGAGGGATGTCCGACGTCTACGAGGCAGTGGACGAGCGCACTGGTGCGTCTGTCGCGGTCAAGGTTGTGCGGTCTGGGGATCCCGATTTCGCTCGGCGTCTTGCACAAGAAGCCCGCGGACTTGAACGGCTCAGGCACCCCGGCCTCGTTCGGTTGCTCGATACCGGATTCTCTGGCTCTCATGCATATCTGGTCATGGACCTCGTCGCCGGATCGACCCTGTCGGAGTTGCTACGCCGAGGGCCGCTCAGCACAGAACGAACCGCGACGCTTGGCGCAGGACTGGCTGGTGCTCTCAGCTACGTCCACGGCCAAGCCATAGTCCATCGAGATGTAAAGCCTTCGAACATCCTGGTCACTCCGGAAGGCGAGGGCCGACTCGGAGACTTCGGCATCGCCAGACTCCTCGACACGTCCACCCTCACGATGACCGGGACGACATTAGGAACCGCCGCCTACATGGCGCCAGAACAGCTCGAGAACAATCAAGTAGGTCCGAGCGCTGACATCTGGTCCCTCGGAATAGTCCTGCTCGAATGCCTGACCGGTCGCCGGATCTACGAGGGTTCTCCCAATGAAGTCGTCGCGATGCGCCTTGCCGGCCCGGTGCCCCTTCCGAACAATCTTCCCGTGGCGTGGAAGCTGATCTTGACCGGGATGCTTGATCACCGGCCCGAGCAACGCCTCCAAAGTGCAGAGGTCGCATCCCTCCTTGCTACGCCACCATTCCGTGCCCCATGGAATCTTGACGAGTCCTCTCCGACAGAACAGCTGACGACGACGCTTCCTCACGATCTGACAGCGCTGGCTCCAACTACGACCGCGATACTCACCGGTCGCGAAAGCGAAACTCTTCAGGCAACGCCTCCTCACGTTTCGCAGCCTCGGCACAACCAATGGGTGAAAGTTGCAGCGTTGCTGGCCCTCGTAGCTTCGGGACTGTTTGTCGGGTGGTTGCTTGGGAACGGGACAAGTCCGACGACGGGTCACCACCCTGTACAGAGCGTCACGAACCCGGTTCGACACAGCTCGACGACGTTGGCCCCGGCGACGGCAAAAACCACTTCTCCGACGGTCACGACGATCCCGAATGCCGCAACTGCGCTCGCCGCGCTTGTAAGGGACGTGGCATCCGGGGTCGCCGCGGGGTCAGTTGGCCCAAAGGCCGGTCAGTCGGTCGCTAACCAAGCTCAGAAAGCGGTAACTGACGAGTCCGCTGGAAATGCGACACAGGCAGCAACCGATCTCCAACAAGCGGCGACGACCATCTCCGACGGCGTCCAGAACGGCAAGATCACGCCGGCACAGGGAGTCACACTCCAGACGGATCTCTCAAGACTCGCCGCCTTGCTCGGATTGGCCCAAGCCCTCACACCGCCGACAACCCAACCCCCCGGCAATGGGCACGGTGATGGAGGGGCTAACGGAAACGGTGGAGGTTAGGGACCGCACGCGTGACCGTATCAGCACGTGGTAGGCGAGCTGCAGATCGTGTAGCCGTAGCGAATTGACGCGAGGCAGGACTATATACGGCGCCCTCGCGGCTTTCTAGAACGTCGCGAGCTCACTCCCGATGGCGGCCTCCGATTCAGATCCGGCGGGTCCATCCTGAGCACTCGGGAGGTGAGCGGTCGTCCGAAGCGGGATCTCCTTCATCAGAAAACTGAGTAGGCACGCCAGGATGGCGAACGGAACGGCAAATAGGAAAACACCCTGAAGAGCGTGACTGAACGCGCTCACGAACACCGCACGCTCTGCAGGCGGGAAATGGTTGATCTGTGCCGGGTTTGCCGTGATGCTGCTGCCCGACAAGCCGGCGAGGTGCGCCGCGTGCGAGTGCGCCTTCAGCTGGGAAAGCAGACGGTTGTTGAAGACCACACCGAGCCCCGATACTCCGAAGCCACCGCCGATCGTGCGGAAGAAAGTCGCCGTCGAGGTAGCAGTGCCCAATTGCGAGTACGGCACGGAATTCTGGACAACGACGACGAGCACCTGCATGACCAGGCCCACGCCCAGTCCCACGATCACCATGTAGATGGCGGTCACGCCGAACGACGTGTGCGGGCCGAGTTGCGCCAACAGTGCGAGTCCGACCGCTAGGACTGCGGAGCCGAGAATCGGGAAGATCTTGTAGCGCCCCGTGCGCGTCACGAGCCTGCCGCTCAAGATGAACGTCGTGAGCATCCCGGCGACCATCGGCAGAAGCTCCAGCCCCGAGGTTGTGGGCGACGCCCCGTGGACGGTCTGGAGGTACAGCGGCAGGTAGACGATCGCACCGAACATCGAGAAGCCGATGATGAATCCAACGCCAGACGCAGCCGTGAACGTGCGCACCCTGAAAAGCCCGAGCGGGATGACGGGCTCAGAAGCGCGTGCTTCGACCAGACAGAAGGCCACTATGAGACCCGCACCCCCGACGCCCAGAGCGATGATCGTTCCGGACCCCCACGCGTACTGGGTACCGCCCCACGTCGTGAGAAGGATGATGGCGGTGACGCCGGCCGACAATAGCGAGATGCCGAGCCAGTCGATCTTGTGTTGCACCTTTCTCACCGGAATATGCAGAACGGCGGCGATCGTGAACAGCGCGACGATCCCGATCGGCACGTTGATGTAGAAGACCCACCTCCACGACAGGTGCTGGGTGAACCAACCTCCGGCGAGGGGACCGAGCACGCTCGAGAGTCCGAAAACTGCGCCGAAGTAGCCCATGTATCGTCCGCGCTGACGTGCCGGGACAACGTCACCCATGATCGCTTGGGCGCCGACCATGAGGCCCCCGGCCCCTATTCCTTGGATGGCCCTACATGCGATCAGTTCGATCATGTTCTGCGACAGTCCGGAAAGCATCGAACCGATCAAGAAGATGACGATCGCAAGTTGGAACAGGTTCTTCCGGCCGTAGAGGTCTCCGAGTTTTCCCCACAACGGGGTGGAGATGGTCGAGGTGAGCAGATACGCGGTGACGACCCACGCAAGATGGTTGAGGCCGTGAAGGTCGCCTGCGATCGTAGGAAGCGCCGTCGCGACGATCGTCTGGTCCAGTGACGCGAGGAACATGCCGAGCATCAGCGCGCTGAGTATCACGAGGATCCGGCGGTGTTCGGCTTCGCTGAACTCGAATTCCTCCTCGGGAGCGGCCGAGTTCGCAACGTCCGTCACGTCAGTTGCCACGAGCGTCCTCCATCTCGTGGGCGAGAGAGTCTGAGAACCGACCAAGGAGCCGAGCGAATTCAGCGAGGTCCGCCTCGTCCCAATCCTGAAGAAGACCGTCGAGCCACGCTTTTCGCGCCTTGAGCATCCGTTCGAGCGTCCGGCGCCCGGCAGGCGTCAACTGGATCCGGGTCGCGCGCCTGTCGTCGGGATCGGCTTGGCGGCCGACCAACCCGTCGCGTTCGAGTTGTTGGACCTTGCGCGTCACAGTCGGAGCGTCGACCCCGAGCAGATCTGCGAGCGCGGTGACACGTAGCGAATCGCCGTGGAGATGCAGCCTGTACAGCAACGAAGAGCCGCCTCGGTCGAGCCGGACCCCGGCTGTCTGCAGGAGCCGTTCGTGGAGGCGGACCTGGGTGAATGCTCGCCCCACCACCTGCAGCGATGCCTGGATCTTGTCAGCCGACTGGTCCGTTGGAGCTGGCCGTCGCCCGCCTCGGTCCAAAGTGGTTGTTTTCAGCACATAAGTACTATAGGACCGCCCTCCGGATACCCGTTCAACTGGGAAAAGAGACCGGACCGATTCAGCGCGTCGTCCGCAAATCGACCTCCTGGAGGCTGCTTATATGCTCGAAATATCCCTTGATCGAGTACGTACCGAGTCGGGCGAGCAATCGAAAGGACTTCTCGTGGGTCTTGGCGTCAAAGCACGTGATCTGCCCGGTCGCATCGCCACCGGGGCCTACATCCTCCACGCAGGGTTGGAGAAGTGGGACGGCGACGAGGAGCGGGCCAAGCGACTTCACGGAATGGCAGCGGGTGCCTTTCCGATCCTGGAGAACATTCCTCCTAAGGCGTTTCTCCGTCTGGTCTCGGCCTCCGAGATCGCGACGGGCGTCGCCCTCCTTACGCCTTTTGTGACCAATGCCGCTGCCGGCGCGGCATTGACCGGGTTTTCCGGGGGGCTCGTAGCGATGTACTGGCGAACCGAGGCGCTCCACAGGCCGGGGAGCATCTGGCCGAGCCCGGCGGGAATAGCGATCAGCAAAGACGTCTGGATGCTCGGTATCGGCGTCGGTCTGCTCGTGGACTCCTTGACGAGCCGTCGCACCAAGAGTCGCAAGGGCTCGAAGGCGTCAGACTGAGTCTCGTCAGGTCGGTACCCACGGCCCGTCCTGGTGAGCGAGCCAGGACAGGATCTGCCTTCGCGTAACCGGGCCGCGAGGCGCAGACGGCATCTCGATCTCTCCCGACGCCAGCATCGAAAGCTGTGACCCGCGCCGCTGTTGGAGCGTGTCGCTGGTGAGCACACAGCGCGTTGCGTGTGGATCGAGTCCGAACAGCGTCGCAGCGTTCAGCCCGAGCACCTTGTTCTTCACGGTCGAGCTGAGAGCGGGATATCCGAATGCTTCTTGGAACGCAGCCGAGATCTCGAAGGCGCGAAAAGCCATTATCTGCGTCTGCGGCGGTCCGTACCAGACGCTGTCGGTTCCCCAGAGCACGCGGTCCTCGCCAAGGCGCTTCAGCAGTTTGCCGAGCACGTGCGCAGCCTGTGTCGGGTCGCTGAGAAGACCCCTCCACGTGGTCGCGAGATCCGCCCACACATTGCTGTTCGGCGGCACCTTGTAATCGTCTAGAGCTTTCAGAAGAGAGTCCACTCCGACGGGGTCGGCCGGGTTGTACGGACCCTCGACGTGTTGTGGCGTCCATGCGGAGTGATAAACGACGAACTGCATGTCCGGAAACTGCCTTGACACTGCGACCATGTCGCGTGGCTGGTTCCAAGTGCTCGAGAAGTTGAGCAAAGGAAGGCCTTTGTGAGCGCAGAAAACCTTCACTCCGAGGTCGTGCGCGTGCTGGACCACAGGCAGGCCGATGGCAGGGTCGTCGAGCTCGAATCCCACCCCACCCGGACCCCAGGCGGTGTACACCTTGAAGGTCGAAACGATTCCGGACTCTTCGGCCTGTGTCATGGCCTCGAGCCGCGCCGAAAGCGGCCCGAAGTTCGGTGCGACCACGTTCTGCAGAAGAAGCCTCGGCGCGCCTCCCCGAGACATATTGCTCACGAGCCGGCGAGTGCTTTCGGCGTCGGCGAATGGAAGGGGATCGTTAGATTCACCGGTGCTCGGCAGGTCTGTCAGTAAAGCGACCGTGGTGTCGCTCGACACGAAGACGTCGTGAAGATAAGCGGCCTGATCCACACAAGTAAGAGGATCGGCCGCCATGCAATCGGGCGGCACCATGTCGAGCGCCAACTGCAGCGTCGCAGGCGCCTGCGAGCGCCACGGCAGGCTGGGCATCACATGGTGTGTGTGGACGTCGAAGATGAATTCACCTTGCGAGCCCAGCGCAGACTCGCACGCAGGCAGATCCGTGGGCTCGGGCGTCCGGTAAGTGCCTCCCGGTTTGGTGGTGGCGGACGACGAGGATGACGAGGACGAGGACGACACGGCTGCCCTACGGCTCTCGCCGCACGCCGCCAGATTCACCGAGGCCAAGAACGCCGCCATCCCACCCGCCGTCTGCAAGAAGCGTCGCCGTTTCATGAACAGCGCGTCCGCGGCCTCGGTAGCGGTTTCGAGCGCCGCGCGCGCAAGATCGGCGTCGCCGGGGCTGGCCGCCGCCGGGATGAACTCTCCGTTCGATACGGGACCGACCACCACCGGCAACCGGAGGTCGTCGTCGTCGGGCCGCACACTCACACTATGACGCGTCTCACACCTACCAGGAGTGCGCCGATCCGCTCCCATTACAATCGGGGGATGGTCAGGGCGTACGACGCTCAAGAGGTTGAGAAGCGCTGGCAACGGCGGTGGGCCGACGAGCACACCTACGAGGTGGACCTGGACGACCCGCGCCCGTCCTCGTACATCCTCTGCATGTACCCGTATCCGAGCGGGCCCGCCCACCAGGGTCACGTGCGCAACTACACGTTCGGTGACCTCCTCGTACGGCAGAGGACGATGAAGGGGCAGGCAGTCTTGTCCCCGTTCGGGTTCGACTCGTTCGGCCTGAACGCTGAGAACGCTGCGATCAAGACCGGCGAGCACCCCCGGACCTTCACCGAGGCGCGCATCGCCGAGTTGAAGAGCAGCGTCATCGGACTCGGAGCCGTATACGACTGGAGGCGGCAGATAGTCAGCCACGACCCCGAATACATGCGGTGGGACCAGGTCATCTTCCTACGATTCCTCCAGGCCGGTCTCGCTTACCGCGCCCTTTCTCCCGTGAACTGGTGTCCGGGTTGCCAGACGGTCCTGGCGAACGAGCAGGTGCTCGCGGACGGTACCTGCGAGCGCTCCGGCGACGTGGTCGTCAAACGCGAGCTCGAGCAGTGGTTCTTCCGCATAACCCGTTACGCCGACGAGCTGTTGGAAGCGCTCGACGACCTTGATTGGCCGGAGAAGGTCAAGCGGATGCAGGCGAACTGGATAGGTCGTTCGGACGGGGTCGAGTTCGATCTGCCGGTTGCCGGTCGCGACGACGGCCTCGCTCTTAAGGTGTTCACGACGCGTCCCGACACCGGATTCGGCATGACCTATGCGGTCATGGCGCCTGAGCACCCGCTCGTCGACGAGTTGACGACGCCGGAGAACAGGGCCGCCGTAGACGAGATTCAGGACTGGTCGGCGTCCGCGACGGATCTCGAGCGGACGGCTTCCGAATCCGAGGGTCGTGCGCTCGAGAAGCGCGGTGCGTTCACGGGAAGTTACGTCGTAAACCCGTTCACGGATGCGACGATCCCTTTGTACGTCGCCGACTACGTGATCATGCGTTACGGGACCGGCGCAATCATGGCGGTGCCGGCAGAAGACCAACGCGACTGGGAGTTCGCCAAGGTGTATGGCCTTCCGTACGTTCGGACGGTCCAACCCCCCGAGGTCTTCGACGGTGAGGCGTGGACGGGGGAGGGAGTCAAGATCAACTCGGGGTTCCTCGACGGACTCGATGTCTCCGAAGCGAAGCGCCGCGCCGCTGAATGGATCGAAGAGCGAGGAATCGGCCACGAGACCAGGAACTACCGGCTCCACGACTGGCTCATATCGAGGCAGCGATATTGGGGCTGCCCGATACCGATTGTCTACTGCGGCGGCTGCGGAATCGTCGGAGTGCCCGAAGACCAGCTTCCCGTTCTCGCTCCCGACGACGTGGAATTCCTGCCCGGCGGAGACTCGCCTCTGGCGCGCCACCCGACTTTCAAGTACACGACCTGCCCGAAGTGCGGGGGGCCGGCCGAGCGCGACACCGACACGATGGACACTTTCGTCGACTCGTCGTGGTACTTCCTCAGGTTCTGCGACCCCTGGGCGAAGGATCGCCCGTTCGACCCTGCCGCGGCGGTCCATTTCATGCCCGTACGGCAGTACATCGGAGGCGTGGAGCACGCCATCCTCCATTTGCTTTACGCACGGTTCGTCACGCGGGCGTTGATCGACGTCGGGTTGGCTCCGGGCGTGGGCCGAGAGCCTTTCGCGACGCTTTTCACTCAGGGACTCATCCGCCTAGAAGGCTCGAAGATGTCCAAGACCAAGGGCAACCTCATCTCACCGGAGTCGTACTTTGAGACCGTCGGGGCTGATGCGCTCCGGCTCTTCCACCTGTTCGTCGGCCCTCCTGCCGACAATGTGGACTGGTCCTCTCAGTCCGACGAGGTCATAGAGGGCTGCCGCCGTTTCCTCGACAGGATCTGGCGTTTCGCCGTTGAATCCGAAACCGCCCACGACGCGCGATCGGCCGGCGACGAGGGTTCAACAGAACCGGGCGAGGAAGCGCTCGAGCTCCGACGAGCGACGCACCGGCTCATCGCGAAGGTGACCGAAGACCTGGAGCGATGGAGCTTCAACACCGCAGTGGCGGCGTGCATGGAGTTCGCCAACCGTCTCCAGCGTTTCTCGACATCCTCGCGTGGTCCCCGGGGAGAAGTTTGGGATGAGGCCGTCGACTCGCTTCTGCTGGTGCTCGCGCCGATGGTTCCTCACATCACGGCAGAGGCTTGGGAGCGCCGCCACGGCGAGGGTGCCCGCATTCACTCTCAGAGGTGGCCCGTAGCCAACCCCGAGTTGTCGCGCGTTGAGCGCGTCATCATGGTGGTGCAGGTGAACGGCAAGGTCCGTGACCGAATCGAGGTCGATGCAGGGATCGATGCCGATGAGGCAATCCGCTTGGCGCTCGCCTCTCCCAAGGTAATAGAGATGCTCGGTGGCGAAGAGCCGTTGCGCGTCATCGCGCGGCCGCCTGCGCTAGTGAACGTGGTCACCGCCTGGCGCGATTGACCAATCAGGAAGCGGCGAATCCGGCAAGCACTTTCTTCCAGCGCTCAGGGTCAGCTTCGTAGGGCGCGTAGAAACTAACCCTGTCGACGATCCCGCCGAACCGCGCCATCACGAGGGCGGGGATTTCGTCGGGAGGCCCGACGGCCGCGAACGTTGCGACCATATCGTCATCTATGAGGCCGGCCATCGTCCCCCACTCCCCGCGCTTGGAGAGCGTGTTGAGCTCGACCTGCAGATCGCCCCACCCGTGGTGGTCGAGCACGGGCTTGTACGCCGGAGTGGACCCGTAGAAGGCGAGCTGTGCCTTGACCGCCTGGGTCGCCACCGTCATCTGTTGCTCGTTTTCCCCGGTGACGATCATTCCGGGATATGACACCTCGATGTCGGCTCGGCTCCGTCCGGAGCGCTCGAGCCCGCGTTCGAGCGCCGGCATCGTCACGTCGCGCAGATACCTCTCTGTCGTGAACCCGTGCACGAGGAACCCGTCTCCGACCTCCCCTGCGACCTCCGTCATTAGCTCGCCGACTCCGGCGACGAACACCTTCGGGGTGCCGTAGGGGTTCGGCCCGGGGCTGAACATCGGGGTCATCAGCGTGTGCTTGTAGAACTCACCCCTGAACGCGAGCTTCGTCCCTTCGTTCCACGCTGACCACACGGCGCGCATCGCGAGGACGTACTCGCGCATGCGCGCAGCGGGATGGGACCAGGGCATCGAAAAGCGCTTCTCGATGTGAGGCTTTATCTGCGATCCGAGGCCGAGCATGAACCGCCCCTTGGAGTACAGCTGGAGATCGTTCGCAACGGTCGCCATCGACATGGGATTGCGGGCGAAGGCGACGGCGATACCCGTCCCGAGCTCGAGATGCTCGGTGTGCTCAGCGGCGAGCAGAAGCGGAAGGAACGGGTCGTGCGCCGTCTCGGGACACCAGATGCCGGCGAACCCGGCGTCTTCGGCATTCCGCGCCGTCTCTGCGGCATCTTTTGCTTCGAACCCGATCCCTGCGTCGACCTTCACTTGCGCACCCTAACCCAGCCCCATAGTCCCGGTCCTTTTGTCACAATCGATGCACAACAGCCGTCGTTGCTCCTTGTCGCGCGGGGGCGCCGGGCCGAAAATAAGGCGTGCTCGATGGTCAGCCTGACAACGCGGGATACCCGACCGAGGAGGACAGGGACCGCTACCTGCACTTGCTCGACAACGCTCGCGAGCGCGGGCTCCTCGCCGTCGACGAGCACGCCAACCGGGTGCTCGCCGTCGGGGGGGCGAACACATTCGAGGAGCTGAACCGCGTCGTCTGGGAACTTCCCGTCTTGGAGCGCCCCGCGATGGCGCGTTCGACCCGCTTGGCTGCAACAGATCCCTCCGTTCTGAGGGATCCTTCGGCTCACGCCGCCTCGGGTGAAGTCAGTATGCGGAAGCTCGACCCCGTGGACGTAGCGATGCTCCAGATGCGTCAGACGGCGAAGAAGCCTCAGTCGAACCGACGCTGGGCCGCTCTCGTCGCCGTCGCACTCGTATTCCTGGTCTTGATCGTCTTGGGAGTGGTTCTCGCAGCCCACACTCGATCGTCGAGCGGGCACAACGGTGGTCTGATGAGACCCGCGCCGGCGTATTCAGCGCCCTTCCGGTCGTCTTAAGTACACGCAGGCGTTCCCTAACTCGCGAAATACGCGGCCGACGTTCGCTCCCCTGGGACGCGAACGCGAAACCTCAGATGTCGAACTCGTCGCCGTCGCCGTCGCCGCCGCCGTCGCCGTCGCCGATGCCGTCGCCGATGCCGCCGTCCCCGGTTTCGGTGTCCCGATCCCGATCCCTTTCACGGTCCCGGTCCCTGTCGCCCCGCTCTCCGCGCAGGTATCGCTCGAGCTCTGCGCCGAGCTCGTCGGCCGTAGGGATCTGTCCGAGGTCGAGAGGGTTGCCCTCCGTCGCGTCGAGGTTCCGCTCGAGTTGGCGTACGAGCTCTAAGTGCTCGGAGCTCTTCGTGATCAGTTCGTCCACCTGTCTCAGCGACGCGTCGGCAGCGGTTATCAGCTGCGACGTGTCGAGTTGGAGGCCCGCCAAAGTTGCGAGCCCGTCCACCAACGCGGCGCTCGCCGGAGCAAACGCCATCCCTGTCACGTAGTGAGGGACGCGCGCCCAGAGGCCGACCGCCGGGATGTGCGCCGCGCCGAACGCAAGCTCGAGCGCACCCCACACTCCTGCCGGCACCTCGATCGCTCCTTGCACGACGCCGATGCCAGCGGACACGGCGCTCGACTCTTCTGGCGCGGTCGCAGCCAACTTGATCGGCCGGGTATGCGGCGCGGGCGCCGGGAAGGCGCCTAGACCCACCCCCATCCGCACGCCGAGCTCGCCGGAGAGCTCGACGACCGCGGAGACGAAGGAGCGCCACTTGAAGTCGGGTTCGGGGCCGACGAGGTAGAGGATGTCCTTCCCTTCGAGGTCTTGGCCGCCCCGCAGCTCGAGCACGGGCCAGTTGAGCCTCTCGGTGACACCGTTCACTATGTGTGCGACGGGGCGGCGAGCTCGCTGATCGATCAGAGCCTCGCCGTCGAAGGTGGCCACCAGCTCGGTGGGTGCAGCGGCGAGAAGCGCCGCGATCGCGCCTGCCGCGCCGAGTCCGGCGTCTACCCAGCCCTCCAAGGCGACTACCAGAACCGGATGGTCGAAGGTCCGTGTCGAGTGACGCTCGTAGAGGGCCATCTGCGTCTCAGCCGGCCCGATCGCCCGCGCGTCCCTCGATGACGTCGAGGGCAGTGGTCGCGAGCTCGAGGATCATCGGCGCGACACCGTCGATTCCGGACCGATCACCGGCGGCGGCACCGCCCGCGTAGCGGTGGAACACGCCCTGCAGGATGCATGCGAGCTTCCAGTATCCGAACGCCACCCAGAAGTCGAGAGTGCTCAGGTCGCGCCCGGACGCTTCTTCGTAGCGCTTCTTCATCTCGGAACGGTTCGGAAAGCCCGGCACCGCCGTGGGCGTGACGCCTGCGATAACTGCCCTCTCACCGGGCTCGTTCCAATAAACCATCAGCAGGCCGACGTCGGCCATCGGGTCTCCGAGCGTGCAGATCTCCCAGTCGAGAACGGCGCGGACGTGCCCGTCGGCACCTATCACCACGTTGTCGAGCCGGTAGTCCCCGTGGACGATCGTCGTCTCGGCCTGCTCGGGCATCGCGGCCAGAAGCCGTGCGTGACCCGCGCGCACGGGTCCTTCGGTGTCGAGGCCCTCCACCGGTGAGTTCTCGAACTGGGTGAGCCAGCGCTTCAGCTGACGCGCCGCGTACCCGTCACGCTTCGCGAAGTCGCCGAGCGCGACGGCGTCCACGTCGACCGCGTGAAGCGTCGCCAGAGTGTCGGCCATCGATTCGCCCGCCGTTTTTCTTCCTGCCTCGTCGAGAGCCTTCTCGACGGTCGGCGCGTCACGGAGGATGAAGCCGTCGACGAATTCCATGACGTAGAACGGGGCACCGTTCACGCTTACGTCTTCGCAGAGCCCGCACGTGCGTGGCACAGGGACGTCGGTCGGCCCGAGGCTCGACATCACCCTGTGCTCGCGGGCCATGTCGTGCGCCGTCGGAAGCACGTGCGAGATCGGAGGACGGCGGAGCGCCCAGGCGCTTCCCGCCGAGTCGGTGACCCTGTAAGTCAGGTTCGATCGTCCGCCGGCGACGAGCGAGAAGTCGAGAGGCGGCTTCGTCCCCGCCACGTTCTCGGCGAACCATTCCGTGACGCGCACCACGTCGATCCCCTCGACTGTGTCGGGTTGCGCCACGGCCAGCGAGGTTAATGGCACTGGCCGCTCGTGGCATTGGACCGGGCGCCTGGCACCGTGAGCGAAACCGGCGATGCCGGGTATCGTCGTTCTGGTGACACTCGATGTCAGTGATGCCGATTTCGAGCAGTCGGTCCTCGACCGGTCCGAGCAGGTGCCGGTGGTGGTCGATCTCTGGGCGCCTTGGTGCGGTCCGTGCCGCACGCTCGGACCCATCCTCGAAGACGTGGTGGACGCGACCGGCGGCTCGGTCGAGCTAGCCAAGGTCAACGTCGACGAGAACCCCCGTATCTCTGCGGCGTTCCAGGTCCAGTCGATCCCCGCAGTGATGGCCATCAAGGACCGAAAGGTCGTGGACGGCTTCATCGGAGCGGTGCCGCGCGCCGAGATAGAGCAGTTCGTCGCACGGCTGGCGCCCGTGCCTTCTGAGGCCGACCAGCTAGCGGCGGCCGGAGACGAGGCATCGCTGCGACGCGCCCTCGAACTTCAGCCCGACCACCCCGAGGCCGTGTTGGGACTGGCGCGGCTCTTGGTCGACGGAGGCGAGCCCGAAGAAGCGCTGCAGGTTCTGGGTCGCATCCCCGAGACGCCCGAGTCGCGGCAGCTCGCGGCGGAGGCCCGGTTGTTGCAGCAACACGTGGACGTTCCCTCCGAAGGAGTCGACGCGTTGCTCGACGGGCTGCTCGAACGGGTCAAGGAAGACGAGCAGGCGCGCCAGGAATTCGTCGATCTGCTGGAGACGCTCGGACCAGACGACCCGCGCACCTCGCAATACCGCAAGGCACTCGCCGCCCGGTTGTTCTGAGTAGGCCTGCGGCCGTGGTCGGCGCCGGCTCCGTGCTCGTTCTCGGTGAGCATTCTTTCGACCTGTCGACGCGCGCCGTGATCATGGGGATCCTCAACCGCACGCCCGACTCGTTCTACGACCGTGGCGCCACGTTCGCGCTCGACGATCTGCTGGCCAAGGCAGAGAAGCTCGTCGCCGACGGCGCCGACGTGCTCGACGTCGGTGGGGTGAAGGCCGGACCGGGGCCCGAGGTGACCGAGGCCGAGGAGCTCGATCGAGTCGTGGAGACAGTCGCGGTGCTCCACAAGAGCTTTGACGTCCCGATCTCGGTGGACACCTGGAGGGCGACGGTGGCGCGAGAGTCGTACCGTGCGGGTGCGGTGATCGGAAACGACATAAGCGGTTTCGCCGACCCGGAATACCTTCCTGCGGCCGCAGACGCCGGCGCCTCGGTGGTCGCGACCCACATCCGGCTCGCGCCGAGAGTGCGCGATCCCGAGCCACTGTACGACGACGTGTCCGCGACCGTGTGCGAATTCCTCGAAGAACGGGCCGATTCGGCCGTGCGCGCGGGTATCCGTGCCGAGCGGATCATCGTCGACGCCGGCCTCGATCTCGGCAAGACGCCGGCGCAGTCGCTCGAATTGCTCCGCGCCACCGACCGGCTCAGCGCGCTCGGTTACCCGGTTCTCGTCTCCGCCTCCAACAAGACGTTCCTTGGCGCGGTTCTCGGTCTCGACATCGACCACAGGCGCGACGCGTCCCTCTCCGCTATCGCGATCGGGATCGCGCTCGGCGGCCGCGTGGTACGCGTGCACGACGTTGCCGGCACGAGGCGGGTGCGTGACACGATGGCCGCCGTCTTGCAGGCGGAGTGACCATGGCAGCCACCGGCAAGAGTCGCGCCGTCGAGGAGCACGCAGCGGTCCTCGTGCGTGGAGACGACCCGTCGCTTGTGGCTCAGGCCGTGCGGGACGTCGTCGCCGAGCTCGTTGCCGATCGCGACGCTGCGATGGTCGTGGAGGAGCACACCGAACAAAGCTCGGATGGGTCTGACGCCGGCGTCATCGTCGACGCGCTCTCGACTCCACCCTTTCTCACCGACCGTCGGGTGGTGGTGGTGCGCGACGCCGGGAGGATCTCGGCCGCTGAATCGGCCCGCATAGCTCAGGCGCTGAAGGACCCCGTCCCCGGAGTCGTCCTCGTGGTTGCCGCGGGCGGCGGCACGATCTCCTCGGCGCTTGCGAAGGCGGTGGAGTCCAAGGGCCGCGTCGTGGACACCAAGGTGGGGACCGGGCGGGCAAGAACACAGTGGGTGGCGGGCAGGCTCCGCGATTCGGCGCTCAAGCTCGACCCCGATGCCGCTTCGCGCCTGAGCGAGCACATGGGGGAGGACCTCGGAAGGTTGGATGGCCTTCTAGGTTCACTCGCTTCTGCTTACGGCGAGTCGGCGACCGTGACCGCAGATGAGCTCGAGCCTTTTCTCGGAACTGCCGGGGGGGTGGCTCCGTGGGATCTGACCGACGCTTTGGACTCGGGCGACGCGCCGGCGGCGCTGCGTGCTCTGGAGCGGTTGACGATGGCTTCGGGCAGCGTGCCTCTCGTCGTTCTCGCGACGTTGCACCGCCACTATGGGGCGATGCTGCGCCTCGACGGTTCCGCTGCGACGAGCGCGAGCGAGGCGGCCGAGCTCCTCGGGGCCCACGAGTTCGTGGCAAAGAAGGCGCTCGAGCAGTCAAGGCGCCTCGGCTCCGAGAGGATCGGCCGGGCGATCATGCTGATAGCCGACGCTGATCTGGACCTTCGGGGCCGGACGGGTCTGCCTGACGCGGCAGTTCTCCAGGTCCTCGTCGCCCGGCTCTGCCGCCTTTCGCCCGGGGTCAGACGCCCCCCGGCCCGACGCCGCTGAATCTTCAGGGTAAGAACGGATCCTTCCCACTTTGTTTGTCGTCGACCACGTTGTCGGACCAAGCAACGCCGTCGAAGTACCGGGACCGGTGGCGCCCGGTCGGGTCTGGATGCCATCCGGGCCAAAGCGGCAAGTCAGGCGAAATGCCTGGTTCGGCTGTGCTCCTCGGGGCAAAAGGCGCTGGATTCAGCGTGGGGAGCTGGAACACCCTCGGTTTCGAGGCGGGTTCGGGATCATTTGACGTCCCGTCCATCACGACTCTGTGCCGGTGTTCTCCGTGTTTGTGACCTTTTCGCAATCCAGGCATAGCCGAACCTCCTGGCCGGACGCCTGTCCTGCGCAAAGCTTACAGTGACGAAACGCTCTGCGGAGATCGCTCGGTTGGAAGCAGCCGCGAGCTCGCCGTGGGAACGGCTCAGTCCGAATCGCTGCTCAGCGCGTTGACCCTGCGCATGAGCCGGGACTTGCGGTTGGCAGCCTGGTTCTTGTGGATCGAACCTTTGGCCGCCGCCTTGTCGATGCGCTTGATGGCGAGCCGAAGGACGTCGGCCGCGTCCTCGGTGCCCTGCTCCGCTGATTGCAGGGCGCGCTTGGTCCTCGTCCGCATCTCGGATCGAATCGCCTTGTTGCGCAGCCGCCCCTTCTCGTTCTGGCGGTTGCGCTTTATCTGGCTGCGGATGTTGGCCACGGTTTCCTCGCGCTCTTTTGGACTTGCCGTGCGTCGGATGCCTTCTGAATCCCGACTGCGGCGGCCGTGAGACGTTAGCAGGGAGAGGTACTCCCACGAACCCGGCAGACGATCAGCCGGCGGGGAGGATCAGCGGCCCTGGTGCCAGAGGACCGAGCGCAGCGTCCTCGCCACGATCCGTGCGTCGAGGGACAGGCTCTGGTGCCTCAGGTAGAAGAATTCGTACTGAAGCTTCTCCAAAGCGTCCGAAACAGTCGCCCCGTAGTCGAACTTCACCTGGGCCCACCCGGTCAGCCCGGGATGCACCAGGTGCCGGACGTCGTAGAACGGGATCTTCTGGCGGAGCTCGTCCACGTAGGCCGGTTGTTCAGGCCTGGGGCCGACGAAGGAAAGGTCTCCTCGGAGGACGTTGAGCACCTGAGGGAGCTCGTCCAGGTGCGTTCGCCTGAGCCAGCGGCCTACGCGTCCGACTCGGGGGTCTTCCTGCTCGGTCCATTGAGTTGCCCCCGCCGAGGATCGCATCGTCCTGAACTTGAGGATCGTGAACTCACTCCCGCCCTTACCGACACGCCGCTGCCGGTAGAGGATGGATCCCCGGTTGCCGAACACGTCGAGCACTGCGACCAAGGGCACAGCCACGACGAGCATCGCCGTCCCGATGAGCCCGAGAACGACGTCGAAGAACCGCTTGAACCGGGAATAGACAGCAGCGTGCAGTTCCTGGATGTCGAACATGAGCGACATCCGCTCGAGCTCGCCAAGTGGCAGCTTTCCCAACCACTCCTCGTAGAACAAAGAGAGCGTTCTCACCCTCGTGCCGCCACCGTGCAGGATCGCCACCTGCGCGACGACCGGCTCGGATGCTTGGGCTTCGCGGTCGAGGACGATCAAAGTCGCCTTTTCGATCCGCGCAGCGTCAGCGATCCGCGCGAGCCCGTCGGCCGCGGCCTCGAGCTCCGAGATGTCGATGGCGCCGACCAGTGCGGCGGGACGTTCCGGCGCGCGCTCAACATCCGACCGCAATGTCTCTATGTGATCCCTGCGCGCGATCACGAGAACGCGGTCGCTCACTTCGTCGTGACGCCGTATGTGCTCGCTCGCCACGCCGAGCATCGCGTAACAGGGCACGAGTATCACCACCGCGCCAAACGTCACAAAGCGCGGGAGTACCCCCGATCCGATCCCCAACTGGATCAGCGAGACGACGACCGCAGCCGTCGCGACTGCGAGGAACGCGGACACCCACGCACCGAGCACGGTCCTCGGAAGGTCTGGCAAACCGACTCCGTAGGCCGCCAGCGCGAGCACGACGACGTAGACGGCGTCCCAAGGCCCGCGGCCACCGCTCAGGAATTGGTAGTTGCCGATCAGATGGGCGTGCAGCTCGCCGAGGCCGACGACGACCCCGAGCGTGACTGCATACACCAGCCAACGCACCGCCCTCTGCACAGCACATTGAACCATCCGGGGCCACTCACACCGCGGTTATCGGTTTGCTGTTGTGGCTCCGTTGTGAGTGAAGAAGCTCGGGGACGAGCGACCGCGAACAGGTCCTCTCATTTGCTCGAGCATGACGGGGTGAGCTGGCTCAGGCCGATGTGGTGCACGTCGAGCTTGCACTTGCCGTCGTAGAAGTCGCGTATGGATGGTTGTATCGGCTCCACTTCCAGCGAGAGGGCGAACCAATGTCGTGCCTCGGCGCTCTCTCCCAGTGCCAGCGATGCGACCCCGATCTCGTTGAGTGCGGAGGGCCAGAAAGGCAGGTAGCTCTGCGCTCGGAGAGCCGACTCCTGTGCGGAACGGAACTCGCCCGCGGCCAACTGGTAGCTCGCCAGCATCACGAGAAGGCTCGAGTTGGTCGGATCGCGCGACACCGCTACCTCTGCCCATCTGATGGCCGATCCGCGCTCGCCCGGGTGCGCCCCGAGGCTCAGGTAGAAGTACGTCTTGCTCAACAGCTCGGCCGGATCGGGCCACGCCGCGAGCAACGTGTTCGCTGTCCTTCCGCTGGCCAGTGCGCTCGAGTCCTGAGCGAGGTTGAACTGGCCCTGCCCGCGAAGCATCAACCCATCGCCCACGACGAAAAGTGCGCCTGCCACGAGCCCCACGACCGCCGTCACTGCGACGATCGCCCGACCGATTGCCGGCAGGGGTAAGGGGCCGTCACGCTGATTGGCGGCGCGCGGTCGCGGAGCCTGACCGGCAAGAACCTGATCTGCAACAAGCAGAGGGCCGGCGGCGCCGAGCGCGGCGAACGCGACTGGGAACACTGCCGCGTTCAGTGGTTCTGCGAGCTCCGTCGCGATCAGCACGAGCGCGGCCGCGACCAGAGGCCCGCGTGCTGATCGAAGGACGACAAAGAGCCACAACAGCAATGCTCCGGCTCCGAGGATCCCCGTGGTGGTCAGGTACTCGACGACGAAGTTGTGCCCGTCGGTGAAGACCTCGCCCGGATTGGGTCTGACGAAAGACAACGGGAAGAGGGCAGACGTAACGGAACGGAATTGTCCCGGTCCTGCGCCGATGAGCACGTGATGAGCGAAGGCGCGCAAACCCTCGCGCCAGGCCATGAACCGCTGTCCGAAGGTCTCCTCCGACGTGGAACCCGCTATTCGAGAGATGGAGCCTGACGAATTCGACCAGGCGGCGATCAAAGAGCCGGTGACGACCCCGGCGACGCTGAGCGCACAGAAAGCAGCCGTCCGGATCACGTCGCTCTTGACCCGGGGACGACCGGGTCGGAGGGTCTGCCAGATCGACCATGCGAGGACCGCTGCGATCAACAGGAGCGGCAGACGCTGTCCGCACGCTCCCGCCCCGATCGTCACGGCCGCTACGGGGAGGTACCACTCGCGTGGCCGATTCTTGAAGCGGCCTACGAGCAGGGCGAGCGCGGCTGCGACCAGAGCACCGAGCTCGAACGGGTTCCCCTGGAGACCGTCGGCCGACGTTCCGCCGTAGAGGGGGAGGTCAATCCTGTTTAGTCCGACGGTCAGTTGCAGTACGGCGAACATGCTGTTCGCCACCGCCGACAAGATGATGAGCACCGCGAGGAGCTGTCTCGCTCGTTCGCCGAGAAGCGCGCCGAGCGCCCAGCAACCCGCGAGCCCGGCCACGAACGCCCAACCAGTTCCCTGCTGGTAGAGGCCGACCATCGCGATGCCGGGCGCAGCGGATACGAGCGCCGAGACGAGGGCGACGACGACGAAGACCAACGCGAGACGAGCGGCGGTGCGCGTGGAACGTGCGGCACCCGGGCCCTTTCCCAAAGCGAGCAGAACCGCTACCGGCAAGCCGGCCGCTGCGAGCACGGCGAGTACGGCCTCTTTCGGTGCCCAAGGACCCGAGGACCAATCAGGCAGGACTGCGAACGTCAAAAGCGCGATCCCGATTGCGATGGCGACCTGAGTCGCCGGCATGCGGGCGGCCGGAGGTGCGGGTTCTATCCGGGTCTCCGGGTCGACGGCGGTGGTCGTCATGGAGCGCGCCGAGCCTACAGACGCCCTACCCCCAGTACGCTCATCCTGCCGTGCAAGCCGTCGATCGGATCAGGAACTTCTCGATTATCAGCCATGTCGACCACGGCAAGTCGACCCTTTCGGATCGGATTCTCGAGCTCACCGGCGCGGTGGACCCCCGCGCGATGCGCGACCAGTACCTCGACTCGATGGACCTCGAGCGAGAGCGCGGCATCACGATCAAGGCCCAGAACGTCCGCGTCTCGTGGAAGGACCACCTGCTCCACCTGATCGACACGCCCGGCCACGTCGACTTCACCTACGAGGTCAGCCGGTCGCTCGCTGCATGCGAGGGAGCGGTGCTCCTGGTCGACGCCTCGCAGGGCATACAAGCACAGACCCTCGCCACGAGCTACCAGGCGCTAGAGCACGAGATACAGGTCGTGGCGGCCTTGAACAAGATCGATCTTCCTGCAGCTGATCCCGAGCGGTACGCGGACGAGATCGAGCGCGTCCTCGGCATCGACGCCTCCACCATCCTGCGGATTTCTGCCAAGACTGGTGCCGGCGTTGCAGAGCTGCTCGACGCCGTCGTCGAACGCGTTCCTCCGCCGGTCGGCGATCCGGACGGTCCCCTGCGCGCGTTGATCTTCGACTCGGCCTACGACCAGTACAGGGGAGTGGTGAGCTCGGTGCGCGTCGTCGACGGGGTGCTGCGCTCCAAGTCGCGCCTTTTGTTCATGCAGGCAAAGGCCGTGAACGAGACAGAAGAGATAGGTATCAGGACGCCCGAGCCGACCCCTGTAGCCGCACTCGGCCCGGGAGAGGTGGGTTACCTGATAGCCGGGATAAAGGACGTCGGCAGAGCTCGTTCGGGTGAGACCGTGACGGATGCGGTGAAGCCGGCCGGCGAACCGCTCGAGGGATACCGAGACCCACTGCCGATGGTGTTCTGTGGCCTGTACCCGATCGACGGCGACGAGCTGCCAGAGCTTCGCGACGCTCTCGAGAAGCTCAGGTTGAACGACTCCAGCTTCACCTACGAGCCGGAGTCCTCCCAGGCGCTCGGGTTCGGCTTCCGTTGCGGGTTCCTCGGTTTGCTCCACATGGAGATCGTGCGCGAGCGCCTCGAGCGCGAGTTCGACCTCTCGCTCATCGCCAGTGCACCTTCGGTCGCCTACGAGGCCTGCCTCACAGATGGCACGACTCTCAAATTCGACAACCCGAGCGAGATGCCCGATCCGTCGCGCATCGACCACATCGACGAACCCGTACTGCGGGTGACCTTGATCCTTCCCTCGGAGTACATCGGTCCCGTCATGGAGCTGTGCCAGTCGCGGCGAGGTGAGCTCGACCGGATGGAGTACCTGTCGCCGGAGCGGCTCGAGCTCGTCTATCGCATGCCGCTCGCCGAGGTGGTCGTCGGGTTCTTCGACCAGTTGAAGAGCCGCACCAAGGGTTACGCGAGTCTTGACTACGAGCCTTCCGGGATGATCACTTCGAACCTCGCGAAGGTCGACGTGCTGGTGAACCACATACCCGTCGACGCTTTCTCCACGGTCGTCCACCGCTCACAGGCCGACGAGTACGGAAGGCGCATGACCGCGAAGCTGAGAGAGCTGATACCTCGCCAGTTGTTCGACGTGCCGATCCAGGCGGCGGTGGGCGGAAGGATCATCGCCCGCGAGACGGTGAAGGCGAAGCGAAAAGACGTGCTCGCCAAGTGCTACGGCGGAGACATCACGAGGAAGCGCAAGCTGCTGGAGCGCCAGAAGGAAGGCAAGAAGAAGATGAAGGCGATAGGCCGTGTCGAGGTCCCCCAGGAAGCCTTCATCTCGGCGCTGCGCCTCGAGGAATGACCCGACCTCCCAGCTCGGGGGCGTAGGCCCCCCTGTAAGGCCGGGTCAACTGGCACTCGGTAGACTCGAGTGCTAACCCGCACCGGCCCGGTGCGGTCCCAGTCGGGAAGAGATGGCACAGGATCGCAAGGAGTCGAACGGCGGAAGCGCAAGGCGGCAGAAGCGTCGCCAGGAAGAACCACGCCCGGTTCCGGTCGAAGAGCTCGACCCCCGCAAGTCGGCGATCCTGAACGCCGTCGTAACAGAGCACGTCGAGACCGCCCAGCCCGTCGGTTCGTCTCACGTCTCCATCGGTGTAGGCGTGTCTTCGGCCACGGTGAGAAGCGAGATGTCATCCCTCGAGCGAGACGGCTTCTTGCTTCAACCCCACACGTCTGCCGGCCGCATTCCGACCGACAGGGGTTACCGGTACTTCGTCGACCATCTTTCGCGTCCAGGTGTTCTCGGCCCGGTTCAGAACCGGCAGGTGCGGGCCTTCTACGCACACGTTCACGGTGAGGTCGAGGAGATGCTCGAACGGACCAGCCGGTTACTCGCGGGTCTCACCGACCACGTGTCTGTGGTTGTCGGGCATCGCCACGACACGTCCGCGGTGCGTTCGCTACAGATCGTCGGGATCGCACCCCAGGTCGCGGTCCTCGTCGCGGTGCTCGCGGACGGTGCCGTCGAGAAGCGCACTCTCGACTTCGCCGAGGAGTTCAGCGCGGACGCCCTTGCGACTGCGACGGCTCACCTGTGCTCTCATCTCGTGGGTTCGGTGCTCGTGCGCGGCATGTCCGTGCCCGAGACAGGCGACCCGCACGCAGACGAGGTGACCCGCATCGCCCTAGGTGCGCTGTCGGATCTCGCGGGCGCACGTGAGCCCGAGAACGTGTTCGTCGGTGGAGCATCGAGCATGGCGTCCGCGTTCGACGCGGTCGAGACGGTGCGTTCGGTGCTTTCAATACTCGAGCAGCAGCTCGTCGTCGTCGAGCTCATCGAGGATGTGCTCGACCGGGGACTGTCCGTCGCCATCGGCGCGGAGCACGGATTCGAACCTCTGGCAGCGTGCGCCCTCGTGGTCGCCCCGGTCGAGGTGAACGGGGAGGAGCTCGGGACGATCGGTGTGCTCGGGCCGACGAGGATGAACTATCCGAGGGCGATTGCCGCCGTACGGCTCGTGGGCGACGAGCTGGCCGAACGACTGGGCCGGCACAGGTCCGACGACCTGGAAGGAAGCCACCGTGGCAACTGATTACTACGCGCTTCTCGGCGTGGGCCATGACGCGTCGGAAGACGAGTTGAAGAGGGCGTACCGCCAGCGCGCCCGCGAACTTCACCCGGACTCCACCGGCGGGGACCCGGAAGCGGAACGCATCTTCAAAGAGACGTCGCTCGCATACGAGGTGCTTCGCGATCCGGAGCGCAGGCGCCGCTACGACATGTTCGGGCCCGACGGGGTGGATGCCTCGGCCCAGAACATGGGGGACGTGTTCGGCGGTGACCTCGGCGATCTGCTCGGAGCGTTCTTCGGAGGCGGATCCCGGCCGCGTCAGCGCAACGGTCCGGCCCGGGGGTCCGACGCCGAGACGGTACTCAACCTCAGCTTTCGCGATGCGGCCTTCGGAGTCTCCAAGGAGATGACGGTGGACACCCAGGTCTCGTGCTCTACCTGCGAGGGCAGCGGTGCTAGGCCGGGGACGACAGCGACCCGTTGCGACGCATGTGGCGGAGCGGGTGAGGTCCGCCGGGTACGACAGTCGATTCTCGGCCAGGTCGTCACCGCGTTTCCGTGCAACCGGTGCGGCGGCCACGGGGAGGTCGTCACCAGTCCGTGCCAGGACTGCGCCGGCGAGGGGCGGCGGTCGGAAGTGAAGACCTTTACAGTCGACATCCCGGCGGGTGTCGACCATGGTTCGACTCTTCGCCTCGGAGGAAGAGGATCGGCGGGAACGAGGGGCGGACCTTCGGGCGACCTCTATGTCCACCTGGCGGTGGCGCCCGACGACAGGTTCGAGCGCCAAGGCGACGACGTGGTGGTCACCGTTCCGATCCCGTTCTCCCAAGCTGTTCTCGGTGCCTCGGTGACAATCGAGACGCTCGACGGTGACGAGGAGATCGAGCTACCCGCCGGAACCCCGACGGGCCACGTGGTGCGGCTACGCGGGCGGGGGATCCCTCATGTGAGAGGCCGGGGGCGCGGAGAGTTGAGGGTTCAGTTCGTCGTGGTCACCCCGACTGATCTGACCAAGGAGCAGGAGGAGCTGCTTCGGCAGTTCGCTTCTGAGCGAGGAGAGCAGGTCGCGCCGCCGGGCGAAGGGTTCTTCTCCAAGCTCCGTTCCGCCTTCGGCTGACCGGATTCACCCGTTGGACCAGAGGCCGCCCGGCTCGGACGACTCGACAAGCCCCGCATCTGTTAACGCCGCCGCCCAGGTGTTCGTAGACGACCTGATTTCGTCTACGCCGAGGGCTTCCGACGTGCATCACCTGTCTCGCGTACTGCGCTTGCGCCCGGGAGAGATTGTCGTCGCCTCCGACGGCCGCGGCGCATGGAGGACGTGCACATATATAGGGACGTCTCCATGGTTAGAACCCGAGGGAGATGTGACTCATGTGGCTCGTGCGGTTCCAGGCGTCACCGTGGCCTTCGCTCCGGTCAAGGGAGACCGTCCCGAATGGGTCGTCCAAAAGCTGGTCGAGGTCGGGGTAAATCGGGTTGTCGTGCTCCGAGCCGTGCGTTCGGTTGTTCTCTGGCAAGGCGATCGGGCCGACCGTGCCATCGAGCGCTTGGCGAGGGTCGCCGAGCAGGCTGCCGCTCAATCGAGGCGGGCTTGGATCCCAAAGGTCGACGGGGTCACGAGTCTCTTCGACTTCGCCCTGGAAGAGCCGGTCGTTCTCGCCGAACGTGGAGGGTCCCCGATAGGTGTGGGTCCGCCCGTGTGCGTGGGCCCAGAGGGGGGCTGGGCCGACGAGGAGCTCGCCGTCGCAACGGGGCTCGCCGGGCTCGGAGACGGGGTGCTCAGGTCCGAGACGGCGGCGGTGGTGGCAGGCGCCCTGTCCTGCGCTCTGCGTGACCGTGGTTTCTCCCAATGATGGAATCAAAGCACGGTTGCATCAACGGGTCCTTGCGCTCACCACGCTGAGTGGGCAAGACTGCATGCATGGTCATGGTCAATCACACGACTGCAGGCCTGGACGACGAACCCGAGGAAGGCGCGCGAGCCGCTTACGCCCGCTCGGTCGGCGCCCGGCTGCGGGTCGTCCGCAAGCAGATGCGGCTATCGCTCCAAGCAGTTGAGGCGATGTCCGAACAGGAGTTCAAGGCCTCCGTTCTGGGCGCGTACGAAAGAGGGGAGCGCGCAATCTCGGTGCCCAGGTTGCAGCGGCTCGCCAAGCTCTACGACGTTCCGGTCGACCAGCTGCTCCCACACGACGAGGTCGACGAGGACCGCTGGGGCGGGCAGGCTCCGGACAACCAGGGGACGTCGCTCAACAACAGGGCCCTGCGTGCCTGGGACGGCAACGAGAAGATCACCATCGACCTCGCCAAGCTGAACTCCGTGAGCGGTCCGGAGCGCGACCTTCTGCGGAGGTTCCTCAGCATGATCCAGGTTCAGCGTCAGGACTTCAACGGGCGGATGATCACTATCCGGGCCGAGGACCTGCGCGCGATCGCATGCCTCTTCGGAGTGACCCCTGACGCCATGAGTCGCCGGCTCGACGAGCTGGGCCTACGCGTGATCGGCTGAACCGCTCGGCGTAATCCTGACCCTCCCCACAGGTATGGTGAGTAAGCCGGGCGGGTGGCCGCTCGCGGGAGGCGCGGTGAACGAGCGGATCAACTGGATGAGTACCAAAGAGGCGGCTGAGCACCTCGGTGTGACCCTTCGCAGTCTCTACCGGTTCATCGACGAGGGGACGTTGCCCGCGTACAAATTCGGTCGCGTCATCCGCCTGAAGCAAGAGGACGTCGTCGAGTTCATCGAGACCTGTCGGATTCCGCCCGGCAGCCTCGACCATCTGTATCCGGAGCTGAAGGGACCGGCCGACCGGCACTCAGCTCCCGGGCCCGAGGACGAGGTGCGGGCCAGACCAGGGATCTGAAATTGCCCGACGATCGAGCCGACTGCCTGTTCTGCCGGATCGTCGCCGGCGAGCTTCCCTCCGAAGTGGTGCTCACTTCTGAGCGCTCTTTCGCCTTCCGCGACCTCAACCCTCAAGCCCCGACACACGTTCTCGTGGTGCCCCGTCGTCATATCGATGACGCGGCCTCGGTGGTCGCCTCGGACGCCGAAGACCTGGCGGACCTCCTCGTGGTCGCCAGGCAGGTCGCGGAGAAAGAGGGCATCCGCGATCGCGGCTACCGGTTGGTGTTCAACGTCGGAGATGACGCGCAGAACAGCGTTGGACACCTTCACCTTCACGTGCTCGGCGGTCGGCCGATGGGTTGGAGTCCAAGTTGAAGGAATCGGCTCCGGGCAGACGCCCGGACCCAGAGACGAACTCGCCCCCGGGCAAAGACGTGCGCGCTCGGCGGCGTTGAGCCCGCTGGTAGCCTCGAATCGCCAGTGTCCCCGACCCAGGTAAAGATCCGAGTTCCCGGCAACCATCTGATGGTCGGCCTGCTGGGCGAGCGCGACGAGTTGCTTCGGATCATCCAGGACGCTTTCGCAGACTCGCTGATCGTCGTGCGCGGTAACGAGATCACGATCGAGGGCGACGATGCCGAACGAATAGGGCGCCTCTTCGACGAGCTCGTCCTGTTGCTCGAGCAGGGTCACCGTCTCGACGGGTCCGACGTCGACCGCACGATCGCAATGGTCAAAGACGATGTTCGCCCGTCCGATGTGCTCACGAGCGAGCTCCTGCGCTCGGCGCGCGGACGGTCGGTCCACCCGAAGACTGCTGGGCAGAAGGTCTACACCGACGCGATAGCCACCAACGTCGTGACGTTCGGGATCGGGCCCGCCGGCACCGGCAAGTCCTATCTCGCCGTCGCGCTTGCGGTGCAGGCACTTCAGGCTCATCAGGCGGACCGGATCATCCTCACGCGTCCGGCAGTTGAAGCAGGTGAACGGCTCGGGTTCCTCCCGGGCGACATCATGGCCAAGGTCGACCCTTACCTGCGGCCTCTTTATGACGCCCTCTACGACCTGCTCGGACCCGAAGGGGCGCAACGGCTCTTGGAGCGGGGCACGATCGAAGTTGCGCCGCTTGCCTTCATGCGAGGCAGGACCTTGAACCGGAGCTTCATAATCCTCGACGAAGCTCAGAACACGAGCCCCGAGCAGATGAAGATGTTTCTCACGAGGATCGGCTTCGGCTCGAAGGCGGTTGTGACCGGTGACGTGACGCAAGTGGACGTGCCGGGCGGACGTTCGGGGCTCTTCGGTCTCGAGTCGATCCTCGGAGCGGTGGACGGGGTCGCGTTCGTCCACCTCGGTCAGCGCGACGTCGTCAGGCACCGAATCGTCGCCGACATCGTCGCCGCGTACGAACGCGCGGACGTCGAGCGGGCCGCAGACGAGGCCGTCAAGCGCGCCTCTCGGGATCCCGCCGGGTCAAGCTCTACGGGTGCTGCGGCAGGAGGCGAAGCAACAGATGGCGGTTGACGTCTTCTGCGCGGACGAGCAGGACCAACAGTCTGTCGACGTCCAGAGGTTCGGCGAGCTTGCGAGGCGTGTGCTCGAGGCGGTGTCGCTTAAGGGCGACGTCGAGGTGTCACTTCTGTTCGTCGACGAGGTCTCGATGGCCGAGCTCAACGAGCGTTTCCTCGGCGAGACGGGGCCGACCGACGTGCTGGCCTTCCCGATCGAGGATCAACCCGAGCCGGGAGGGCGCTCGCCGGACGAGGGCGGGACCGGACCGGGTGGGCCGACCGACCTCGACGAGATCCCGCTTCTTCTCGGTGACGTCGTCGTGTGCCCTGCGGTCGCAGCCAGAAACGCTGTCCGAGCACGGCGTCCGAACCGACAACGAGGTGGAGCTGCTCGTGGTTCACGGGATCCTGCATCTTCTGGGGATGGACCACGAAGACGACGACGAGGCGCAGCTGATGGAGCAACGCCAAAGCGACATGTTGGCGCGATTCGGCTCGTCGAGCGCGTAGCGGCTCATGGACAGCCCCGTAGTGCTGCTCTCCGCAGCCAAGTTCGTGGCGACGGATGCGGTCCTGTTGGTGGTCGTCGTCCTCCTCTTGGCGATCTCGTCGGTGCTGGCTCTGGCCGAGACCGCCCTCGTGCGTACGAGCAGGGCAAAGGCCCTAGCGCTCGAGGACGACCACCACCGCGGGGCGCGCCAGCTTGTGCGGTTGGTGGAGCATCCCGAAGGGTTCTTGAACGGAGTCCTTCTGATGGTGCTCGTCTGCCAACTGGTGACGGCGACTCTGGTCGGGTTGCTCGCAGAGCACTGGTTCGGCAACTGGGGGGTTTTCGGCGCTCTCGTGTTCGAAATCATCGTGATCTTCGTGCTGGCCGAGGCGATCCCGAAGAACTACGCGGTGCGGAACCCGGATCGGTCCGCGCTGTTCTCCGCGCCGTTCGTCGCGGTCGTCGTCCGCTTCTGGCCGGTGCGGATGATCTCGAACGGTCTCGTCTGGCTTGCCGCGAAACTCGGCGGCGGTCCGACCGGGTTGGCGACGGTGAGCGAGTCGGAGCTCCTCGCCCTGGCAGATGTCGCCACAGAAGAAGATGTCATCGAGCATTCAGAGCGCGTCCTCATCCACTCCATCATCGAGTTCGGGGACACTGTCGTGCGCGAGGTGATGGTCCCACGTCCCGACATGCGCGCAGTAGAAGCGAGCATCTCGGTCTCCGACGCCCTCGGAGTGGCGATGGAAGTCGGGTTCAGCCGGCTACCTGTTTACGGATCAAACGTCGACGACGTAGTCGGGATCGCGTACGCGAAGGACCTCATCCGCCTCGAACGAGCTTCGCGGGGAACGGAGCCCGTCGGCGCACACGTGCGCGAGGCACGGTTCGTCCCTGAAACAAAGCGTGTAGCGAGCTTGATGCGCGAGATGCAGGAGCTCAAGTACCACTTGGCGATCGTCGTGGACGAGTACGGCGGCACCGCGGGACTGGTCACCCTCGAAGACCTCATCGAAGAACTGGTAGGCGAGATCGTCGACGAGTTCGACGTTGAGGAACCCGAGGTGAAGCGTCTCTCGCCCGACGAGGTTTCCGTGTCGGCGCGCCTCAGCGTCGACGAGCTCGCCGACCTGTTCCAGACCGACCTTCCCACCGGGTCCTGGGACACCGTCGGGGGCCTCATCTTCGACTTGCTCGGCCACGTTCCAGAGCAAGGGGAGTCGGTGGTCGTGGACGGGCTCAGGCTCGTGGCCGAACGCGTGGAGGGAAACCGGATCGGACGGGTGAAGGTAGGCCACGCGATCGCGCACGCACCCGTCGAGGTGCGTACCGAGCCCGCGGGCGGACCAGAACCATCCTGAGAGTGACGAACGGGCCGCACTCAGACGGCGTGATCGCAGGCCAGGGTGACGAACACGATCCGGAGTCGATTCGGGTCGTCGGCAAAGCCTCGCCGGAATTCCGATCCGGTTTCGTCGCAGTTGTCGGAAGGCCGAACGTAGGAAAGTCGACTCTCGTTAACAGCATCGTCGGCACGAAAGTATCGATCACCTCGCCGCGACCTTCGACGACCAGGCGCGCGGTCGCGCGGTGCTCCACCGTCCTGGGATTCAGGCGGTCTTCGTGGACACCCCAGGCCTGCACAAACCACGTTCCGCGCTCGGCGAGCGATTGAACGAGCACGTCGGGTCGGCTCTCTCCGACGTGGACCTCGTCATCGTGGTTCTCGACGCGACCGCACGTGTAGGACCGGGCGACCGCAGAGTCCTGGAGAGTGCGCTCGACTCACGAGCGCCGGAAGAGGTGTTGGTCGTCGTCAACAAAATCGACGTCGCACCCCGCGCCTCTGTGGTCGAAAGGCTCGTCCAGGCGAGTGAGGCCGCCGGCGGGTCAGAGATCTTCCCCGTGTCCGCCGCGACCGGGAAGGGAGTCGACCCGCTCGTCTCAGCGGTGATCGCTCAGTTGCCGGAAGGCCCCGCGTATTTCCCCGAAGGGACCTTGAGCGACGTTGCGGAGAGCGTTTGGGTGGCCGAGATGGTGCGCGAGGCGCTGCTCGCAGCGCGTCGACGAGGAGCTTCCCCACTCGATCGCATGTCGCGTCACCGAATGGGACTGGCCTCACATCAAGGTGGAGATCCTCGTAGAACGCGACTCGCAAAAAGGGATTGTGATCGGTGCGGGTGGGTCGCTTCTGAAGCACGTCGGCACGACCGTGCGAAAGGCCCTTCCAGAAGGTGCATTTCTCGAGCTACGTGTGAGCGTCGAGCCGCGCTGGCAGCACCGACGCGATGCCATCGAACGCCTTGGGTACTGAGGCCCGAGCCACGCAGCATCACCCCGTGTCACCCGGGCGTGGTGCCGGCCACTTTCTCCAGGAATCCGACCACAACCCGGCGATCTGTCGTCCAGCGCATCGGTGGCAGCGAAGCTCGCAGGATCCTGCCGTAACTGGCGGTCGCAAGACGCCTGTCGAGGACGGCGACCACCCCGGTGTCGTCGGCAGAGCGGATCAGCCTCCCGGCTCCCTGTGCGAGAAGGGTCGCCGCCCTTGGCAAGTCGACGAGGGAGAAAGCGCCGTTGCCCGCCCGCTCGCGGCGCGCTTGCATGAGCGGGTCGTCGGGCCGAGCGAAGGGCAAACGGTCCACTGCGACAAGGGTGAGAGTCCGCCCGGGAATGTCCACTCCCTGCCAGAACGAAACGGTCGCGAACAGGCAGGCGGCCTCGTCGTTGCTGAACGCCTCGAGAAGCTTGGGCTTCGGCAGGTCGCCCTGGGCGTAGATCGGAAAGCTGAGGATTGGGCGAAGTCGGTCGCACGTGGCGCTCATCGCACGCCAGCTCGTGAACAGGGCGAGCGTTCTTCCACCCGCCGCGGTGATGAGCTCGGCGAGCTCGTCGGCAATGGCCGCTTCGGCCTCCGGGCTTCGCCGGTCCGGCAGGTCGGTGGCGCAGTAAAGCATGGCGTGGTCGCGATACGGAAAGGGGCTGGCCACGTCGAGGCGATCGGTGTTTTCGGGCGGCAGCCCAAGACGCTTCTCCGCAAGTGGCGGGATCGTGGCGGACGTGAGCACCGCGGTCACGTTCGGCCACAACCGCTCCGCGAGCACAGGTCCGATGTCGATCGGGGCGAGCCGGAGCGCCACCTGTCTTCCACCCGGACCCGAGCCCTCCACCCAAGCGACCTCGTCTCTGTCAACGGCGGCGAAGGCCCTGACGTCCTCGGTGAGGTGCGCGGCAGCCTGAAGCGCGCGAAGCCTTCTAGATGACTCGTCAGGATCGGCGTGACCTCGTTCCGGACGGTCTGCCGAGCGAAGGGCCTGGGCCACAGCAGCAAGCCTGCTGTCGATGACCCCGATCACGGCTGCAAAGTCCGAGGTCGAAGCCGGCTCACGGATTACTGGCCTTGTCTGGCGCAGGGGAGTGTCGAAAACGCGACCGCTCTGTCGGTTGTCCGGATAGTCGAGCTCGATCGACATTCCAGCGGGCGCGTCAACACGTTGCACGCGGTCGCGGGTCGAATCGGCACGGCGATCTTCCTGGCTCTGGCCTTGTCCGGGCTGGGACAGCACCCTGCTGCCGGCGAGCGGCCGCATCACCGCTTCGAGCCTGTCGGCACCCTCGAAGAGGGCATCGATCGCAGCAGTGCCCTCGCGCTCGACCAGACCCCGCGCGGCTTGCGCCACGGCACGGACCCTCCCGGGCGTGAGCTCCACCCCGAGGCCCGCGGTCATCACGTCCTCCAACTCGTGGGCTTCGTCGAAGATCACGACGTCGTGCTCCGGAAGGACGACACCACCGCTTGCGACGTGAGTTGCGTACAGGTGGATGTTTACGACGACTATGTCGGCCGCGGCCGCCCGGGCTCGCGCCTGCTCGGTGAAGCACGCCGCTCCAGAAGGGCAGCGATATGCGCCTGGACACTCACGAGGTCCGACTGATACCGCCGCCCAAGCCCTCGGATCAGGTTCGAAATCCAGTTCGGCGCGATCGCCGGTAGGCGATTTCTCGCCCCAAGCAGCAAGTCGCCGAATTTGTTGCGCGAGCCCTGTGCCCGAACCCGACTCGGAGCTGAGCGTACCTGCGGTCCCGTCTGTTGTTCCTTCGACCTCACTCTTGTCGACGTCGTCGGTGGCCGCGTCGCCGTTCTTGTCCGTGGCCATGTCGAAGCTCTGGACGACCGGCGTCCCGGGGTTCTTGGTTCCGAGCCCGGTCTCGGCGGCGCGTTGCCGGCAGAGATAGTTGGACCGGCCCTTCAGCACGGCGAAGCTGAACAACCCGGGGGACAGGCCGGCGAGGAACGGTAGGTCCTTGGTCGCAAGTTGGTCTTGCAGCGCCTTGGTCGCCGTTGCCACTACGACCGGTCGGCCCGCTCGGATCACGGGCAGCAGATATGCGAGGGATTTACCGGTCCCGGTGCCTGCTTGGACGACCAAGTGACGTCTGTTCGATATTGCGTTCGCGACCGCTTCCGCCATCTCGAGCTGCCCAGGACGATCCTCGCCTCCTCTGGGAAGAGCCGACGCAGCCTCCGCGAGGAGGTCTCGGGTGGATCTCGAGCGGGGCTCCGTCACGAGCCGAAGCTACTGGTATCGAACGCCCCTGGCGCACGGCGCCGGGACGTTGTGCGCTCCCGATCCGCTGCGGCACCCTGGACGGATGAGCACGAGCGGGCAGGACGGTGACGGGCAGTTCCATTTCGACCCGACGACGTACATGGACATGATGTTGCAGGAGGTACCCGACTACCGGGACCTGCAACGGCATCTCGCGGATGCGACCAAAGGTGTCGAAGCAAGCATGATCCTCGATCTCGGAGTGGGAACCGGAGAGACGACGTCTGCGGTGGCGGCCGTTCACCCAGACGCTCGAATCGTCGGTATCGACGAGAGCGAGCCGATGCTCGAAAGAGCGCGAGCGCCACCCGAACGCCGACCTCCGGGTCCAACGTCTCGAGGAAACTCTTCCCGAGGGCCGGTACGACCTCGTCGTTTCGGCGCTCGCAGTCCATCACCTCGACGGACGAGGAAAGGCGGACCTCTTCTGCCGCATCCGCGAACGGTTGCGCCCTGGTGGGCGGTTCGTCTTGGCGGACGTCATCGTCCCCGAGGATCCTGCTGACGTCGTCACTCCCGTTGACGACGCTTACGACAAGCCGAGCTCCGTTGCCGATCAACCGGAATGGCTTACCGAGGCGTCGCTCGAGCCCAAAGTGTGGTGGCGCAACAAGGATCTCGCTGTCATATCGGCCGATCGCGCCTCGTGACGGCGGTGCGGCTTACTCCGAGGCTGCGGGAGCGACGCGCTCAGTAGACCAGGACTTCGGTACCGATGGGGTCGAGATTGTTCGCCCAGATCCATTGGATCGCTTCGTCGCTGACACGCACGCAACCGTGGGAGACGGGCTCCGGGGGCACGTAACTGTCACCGTGGATGGCGTAACCGGCTGTGAAGTACCTCGGCATCCAGAGTTGACCGAGATAGTCGACTACGAGCCCGTCGACGTCGCGATAGGTGTGGAAGAGGCCGACAGGGGTATTAGCGACCTCGGTCTTTTTTCCGACGCCGGTCTTGTACGTGTAGCCGCCACCGGTAGAGGTGTTGAGCACGTATTCGAGCTTGCCGTTCATCACGAACATCAACAGGTCGTCTTTCAGGTCGACCTCGATCACGTAACCCGAAGTGCTCTGGGGATGCGGGACCACGCCCTTTACGAGGGCCGCATCGGTTATCGGACCGGCGATCCCGTCGCGACCGACTCCGGCTGCCTTCTGCAGCGCATATACGGCCTGCTCGGTGCTGTCGCCGTAGGTCCCGTTCGCTGGCCCTAGCCAGTATCCGAGCGAGATCAGCCGCTTTTGTAGCGAGAGCACGGCCGGGCCGGTCGATCCGAGCTCCAGCTTGGACGTCGTGTAAGGGGCGGTCGTGGTGGTTGTCGTCGGAGGAGGAGCCGTGGTCGTCGTGGTCGGCACGGTGGGAGGGGAAGTGCTCGCAACGGTCGTAGTGAGGGTGGTCGGCGGATGACCGGTCGTGGTAGCGGCGCCCTGTCCGTGTCCGTTCGTGCAACCCGAGACGACGAGCGCAACCATCACCGCGGCCGTCCCGGAAACTCCGGCCTTCCGAAATCGCCGAAGTCGAGGACCATTCGGCACCCCTGACACATCCGACATGCCTTCTCGCCGGGTGACCGCCGGGTAGGCGGTAACCGCCTCGGAAAGTTCTGACAAGTGTGTTCCCTTTCGGAAGAAGGGGGTTAACGGGATCGATGCGCCGGCAACAGGTTTACACCCGTTGAATACCCAACAAATGTCATCCCAGCGTCGATTCGGCGTCTTAGCGGTTCCCGCAATGCCGATAGGGGCGACACAGACGACAAAAGGACCGGATGGGACCTAGTCTCGGCACCGCCCGGAGATGCGGGGATGTCCCATCCGGATCGGGAAGGGGTCGAAAAAAATGGCCACGAAGGACGAGCGAATAATCGTCGGTGTCGATGGGTCCGACGCATCCGTCGACGCGCTGCGATGGGCAGTCAAGTACGCGAAGGGTGTCGGCGGCGTCGTACAAGCGATAAGAACCTGGCATTACCCCTGGGCGATGCAGACCGCGCCTGCTCAGACGGATGCCAACGTCTCCAAGCAGATCCAAGGTGAGCTCGACGATGCAGTTGCTAAAGCCGATGTGGATTCCTCAGGCGTGACCGTGGAGCGAATCGTCAAGGAGGGCCACGCCTCCCTTGTACTCGTGAACGAGTCGGCGAACGCCGACCTGTTGGTGGTCGGGAGCAAGGGTCGCGGCGCCTTCGCAGGAATGCTGCTCGGATCTGTGAGCCAGCACGTCGCCAGTGGCGCGCACTGCCCGGTCGTGATCATTCGCCATACCGAATCGGCCTGACGCGACCCGCAAGCTCGGGAGCCGCGGTTAGCGCGAACGCCGGGGCTACTGCGAACGACCTGGGGGAGACATAGGCCTACCGCCGTTTGAAGCGGGACCGGCGCCCGCCTCGGGCACCCCGGCGAGGACCGAACGAAGCGCCTGCGCCGCGCCGAGGATTCCCGCGGTCTCGAACGGCACGACCAGTTTTGCATTGTCGCTCGCAGCCACCTTGCCCAGTGTCTCGAGCTGCAGAACGGCCAGCAGCTCCGGGGTGACGTTTCCCGCGTGAATGGCCGTGTAAGTGGCCTGGATCGCACCTGCCCGGCCTTCGCCGAGGCGGACCGCAGCCTCCTTGTCCCCTTCCGCGCGCAGGATCGCCGACTGCTTGTCGCCCTCAGCACGGAGTATCGAGGCTTGCTTCTCGCCCTGGGCGGTATTGATTGCCGACTGCTGCAGACCTTCTGACGTCAGGATCGCCGCACGCTTCTGCTGATCCGCTTCTTTCTGCAGAGCCATCGCGTTCAGGATGTTCTGGGGCGGGACGATGTCGACGATCTCGATCCGGTTGAGGCGGACACCCCATTTCTCGGTGGCGGATGCCATGTGGGTCTGGAGCTCCGCGTTGATCCGCTGGCGCTCGGACAGCGCTTCGTCGAGCGTCATCCCTCCGAACACGGCGCGAAGGGCGGTGCGGGCGAGTTGGTCCACCGCCACGTGGTAATTGCTCACCTCGAAGAGGGCGAGCTCGACGTCGATCACCTGGCTGTAGATCGTGGCGTTTACGAGCACGCTCACGTTGTCCTTGGTGATGACCTGCTGCATGTCGCCAACTCGGGGCTCTTCGCGAACGTCGACCTTTTGGATGGTGTCGAAGAACGGGATCACGGTCGTCCAACCCGACTGGCGGACGGGCGGCCGGTACTTGCCGAGCCGCTTGACCGCTCCGACCGTCCCTTGCTGGATGACCCGCACCGATCTGGAGAGCAGGAGCACGACGAGCACCACGACGACTATGAGGAGCACGGACACCAACACCGTGCCCCCGCTGCTTGCTATGAACATTTTCGTGCTCTCCTCTCAGGTGGACATGACGACGAGGCGAGTGCGATCGAGCTCGACCACGAGCACGACCTCGCCCGGTTCGAGCGCCTCTTCCTCGTATGAGATCGCCGGCCAGTCCTCTCCCCGCGCGTGGACCGTTCCGGGGTGGTGCGGACCCTTGACCTGGCGCACCACGGTCGCGTGCTGACCGACCATGCCCGCTGCTCCGGATACGAGCGAGGGTCGGTTGCCGTCGGAGAGAGCCCCGGTCACCAGGCGCCTGACCATCGTCACGCCGGCCAGAGATACAGCCGCGAACACTGCGATCTGGATGCCGATCTCGCCGGTAAATGCGGCCGTGAGCGAGGCGGCACCGGCACCGATAGCTGCGAAGAGGGCGTAGAAGGCGAGGGAGTTGACCTCGATGATGACGAATACGAAAGCAATGATCAGCCATATCCAGTAGGTCATGACGAACTCACCGGATCGGGTGAACGGGCAGGTCGATGCCCCGCAGGTCGGTATCGAGTGGGTGTTCCCATTCGCCTCCGCTCGGGGCTCGGGCCATGCCCGGAACCTCAATGGTATCCCAGGTGTATCCCGGGCCATATGCAGTGACGGTAGGTTCGCAATGTGGCTGAACGGGATGGCAGCGAGATATTGAGGGCCATAGACCGCAGCCGGGTTCCCGCTCATGTGGGATGCGTGATGGACGGAAACGGCAGGTGGGCGACCCAGAGGGGGCTTCCCCGGATCGACGGGCACGCTGCGGGCGAGGCCTCTTTGATGGATGCCGTCGAAGGGGCGCTCGAACTCGGGATCGGGTGGCTGACCGTATATGCGTTCTCCACGGAGAACTGGCGGCGCCCCGCCGACGAGGTGCGCTTCTTGATGGGCTTCAACGAATCACTGCTCACGAGGCGTCGTGACGAGCTGAACGAGAAAGGTGTTCGCATCCGCTTCGCCGGGCGTCGGGACTGGAGAGTGCCCAAGAGGGTCTTGAAGCGGATGGACGAATCGTCCGAGCTCACCGTGAGGAACCGGAAAATGACGCTCACCATCGCGTTCAACTACGGGGGACGGGCGGAGCTGGTTGACGCAGTTCGTGCACTCGTCCGGTCAGGAACACGCCCCGAGAAGATCGACGAGCGGACGATCCATTCCCACCTCTACCATCCCGACCAGCCTGATCCGGATCTGGTCATCCGGACGTCGGGTGAGCACCGGATGTCGAATTTTCTGTTGTGGCAGATCGCCTACTCAGAGCTCGTCTTCACCGAGGTCCTGTGGCCGGATTTCCGCCGCGAGGATCTATACGAGGCCGTGGCCGAATTCCAGCGGCGCGAACGCCGTTACGGGGATGTCAGGCGATGAGGATCCGGGTTGTCGCGATCGTGCTCGGGTTGCTGGCGCTTGCAGGCACGATCATCCTCGCCGTGGCAGGAGCTTCGAGCCCGCACTCGAACGCGATGGGCCCGATCGCATTCCTTGCGTGCGTCATCGCCGTGGTCGTCATGATCCTCTTGGGAGTAACGGTGGGCGGCCGGAACAACCCCCGCCGTGCGCCCCACCGGTTTGCGGACACATCCCTGTCCTCCGACGCACAATCCTCTGACGCACAGTCCTCTAACGCCCAGGCCGAAGCGGCAACCGGTGAGCGCGATCGGGCCACCGAGGCGCCGTGACGCTGTACCGGGACCAGGGGGTGGTACTTCGAACCATGCGCCTGGGAGAGGCGGACCGGATCGTCACGATGCTCTGCCGCACGCACGGAAAGGTGCGGGCGGTTGCAAAAGGGGTCCGGCGGACGACATCGCGTTTCGGAGGCCGCCTCGAGCCGCTCAGTCACGTTTCTCTCATGTGCTGGCAGGGCCGCGAGCTTGACATCGTCAACCAGGCCGAGGTGTTGGACAGCTTCCGCCAGGTTCGCGAAGACCTGAGCCGGGTGACGAAGGCCTTCTCCATGCTCGAGGTCGCCGACCGGGTGTCGGTGGAACGCCATGCAACTCCGCGGCTCTACGAGCTGTTGGTCAGGGCGCTGCGTTCCCTCGCCGGCGAAGATGCGGCGCTCGTCGTGCCCGCGTTCTTCTTGAAGGTGCTGGCGGTGGACGGGACGACGCCCCTGCTCGACGCGTGTGCATCGTGCGGCTCGCCGGATCCCCTGGTGGCGTTCGACCTTTTGGAGGGCGGAGCGCTCTGCCGCGACTGCCGGCGTGGCCGTCCGGTGTCGCCCGCTGCGCTCACATTGCTTCGCGGGATGCTCGACGGTGGGCTCGCCCGTGTGCTCACCGAACCCCCGGGGCCAGTCGCCACGGAGGTGACGGACCTGATGACCGGGGCGATGGAATCACATCTGGACCGCCAACTGCGCAGCATCCGCTCCGCACCAGGGGTCTGAGGCGGAGTGTTGTTCGGCTTCTACGTCCACGTCCCGTTCTGCGCGAAACGCTGCGACTACTGCGCGTTCGCCACGTGGACCGACCGCGACCATTTGATGGAGCCCTACGCCGACGCGTGCGTGCAAGAGGCGACGCGGGCAGTGACAGACGAAGCGCTTCCGCCGGCGACGAGCATCTTCTTCGGCGGAGGCACACCGTCGCGTCTCGATTCCCGGTTGCTCGGCGAGATCTTGGATGCTCTCCCGCGATCAGCCGATGCCGAGGTCACGGTCGAGTGCAATCCCGAGGACGCGTCGCCCGACCGTTTCGATGCCTGGCTCCGTGCGGGAGTAAATCGCGTGTCGTTCGGTGCCCAGTCAATGGTGCCGGAGGTACTCGTCGGTCTCGGGAGGATTCACGAGCCCGGATCGGTCGAAAAGGCGGTCCAACTCGCGCACGGCGCCGGCTTCGGCTCGGTGAACGTGGATCTGATCTTCGGGGGCGCTGCAGAGACCGACCAGGACTGGGAGAAGAGCCTCGAGTCGGTCCTCGTTCTCGCCCCGCCGCCGCAGCACTTGAGCTGCTATGCGTTGACCGTCGAGCCGGGAACACCCTTAGCCGCCGATCCCGCGCGTCATCCGGACGAGGACGCGCAGGCCGGCCGTTACGAGCGGGCCGACGCAGTGCTCTCCGCAGCCGGTTACGAGTGGTACGAGGTGTCCAACTGGGCCAAACCGGGGCACGAGTGCAGGCACAACCTCCTCTATTGGCAGCAAGGCGAATACCGAGGGATTGGGTGTGCGGCACATTCGCACTGGGGCGGCAGACGATGGTGGAACATCCGGACTCCCGAGCGCTATATCAGCACGGTCGGTTCCGGACGGTCCCCATTGGCCGGCAGCGAGGAGCTCGACACGAGCTCACGCGAGCTGGAAGCGCTCACACTCGCATTGCGGACCTCTCAGGGAGTGCCTGTCGCGTCGCTGCCCGCGCGATCCCGCACTCGACGGACTGGTCGAGCGGCGAGCCGGCCGCGCCGTGCTCACGCTTCGGGGCCGGCTGCTTGCGAACGAGGTCGCGATAAGGCTCGAGCCGTCGGGCGCCCCTGTTGCTGCCGATATCCTGCGCCCGTGACCGACGAGACAACCGGGGGAAGTGCAAAGAAAGACGACCTGATGGAGAAGATCGTCTCGCTTTGCAAGCGACGGGGATTCGTGTTCCAGTCGGCCGAGATCTACGGCGGATTCAGGTCCACTTACGACTACGGCCCGCTCGGCGTCAACATGCTCCGCAACGTGAAGGAGGCGTGGTGGCGTTCGATGGTCCAAGAGCGCGACGACGTCGTGGGCGTCGATGCAGCCGTTCTCTCGCCGCCAAAGGTCTGGGAGGCGTCGGGCCACCTGGCCAACTTCACCGACCCCCTCGTCGACTGCCGTTCCTGTCACGAACGCTGGCGAGCGGACACCATCGAAGGGGTCTGTCCCAACTGCGGTTCGCCGGATCTGACGCCCGCACGACAGTTCAACCTGATGTTCTCGACCCACGTGGGTCCGGTCGCCGACCATGGCTCGATCGCGTACCTGCGACCGGAGACGGCCCAGGGGATGTTCACGAATTTCGCCAACGTGGTCACGACGACGCGCAAGAAGCCCCCCTTCGGCATCGCGCAGATCGGTAAGGCCTTCCGCAACGAGATCACCCCGCAGAACTTCGTGTTCCGCACCCGCGAGTTCGACGTGATGGAGATGGAGTACTTCGTCCCTCCCTCGGATGCCCCGAAGTGGTTCGAGTACTGGGTGGAGCATCGCCACAGCTGGTTCATCGACCTAGGGATGCCACGCGAGATGCTGCGGATCCGCAGCCACGATCCGAAGGAGCTCTCTCACTACTCGGCCGCCACATCGGACCTGGAGTTCTCGTTTCCGTGGGGGTGGGGGGAGCTCGAGGGCATCGCCAACCGGACCGACTATCGACCTGCGCGTGCACTCGGAGGCGTCCGGCGTGCGGCTGGAGTACTTCGACCAAGCGACGAACGAGCGCTACTTTCCTTTCGTCATCGAGCCTGCGCTCGGCGCAACGAGGGCGATGATGGCGTTTCTCATCGCCGCATACGACGAGGACGAGGTCGGCGGCGAGCCGCGGACTGTCCTTCGCCTCGACCATCGGCTCGCTCCGTATCAGGTGGCGGTTCTCCCGCTTTCGAAGAAGGACACTCTGGAGCCAGTCGCCCGCAAGGTTCTGAAGATGCTCCAGCCGCATTTCTTCTGCGACTACGACGTGACGCAGTCGATCGGCCGGCGCTACCGCCGCCAGGACGAGGTGGGCACCCCGTGGTGCGTCACGGTCGACTTCGACTCGCTCGAGGACGATGCCGTGACCGTGCGCGACCGGGACACGACCGAGCAGGTGCGCGTGCCGATCGACGGGCTGCTCGCCGAGCTTTCCGGCAGGGCGCAGGCGGACGGCTCGGTGGCCGGTTGATCTCCGGGGGGCCGCTGAGGGGCAGGTAGTCTCGACTCGAACCTCGCCGAAAGATCGCGAAGGAGACCCCCCGATGGCGTACGTCTTCGACTTCGAGCACAAACACCGCCGACCCCCGATGGAGATGAAGGACCTCCTCGGTGGCAAGGGCGCCAACCTGGCCGAGATGACGTCTGTGCTCGGGCTCCCGGTACCTCATGGCTTCACGATCTCCACCGACGCGTGCCGCGCGTACATGGAGGACGGCTGGCCGGCCGGCCTCGACTCCGAGCTCCAAAAGGCGAGAGCGCGCCTCGAGAACAAGATGGGCAAGCGGATCGGCGATCCGACCGACCCTCTGCTGGTGAGCGTTCGCTCTGGAGCCAAATTCTCGATGCCCGGCATGATGGACACGGTCCTCAACCTCGGGCTCAACGACGATTCGGTCGAAGGGCTCGCCAAGCAGACTGGCGACGAGCGCTTCGCATACGACTCCTACAGACGCTTCGTCGCGATGTACGCGCGGATCGTCTTGGACGTTCCCGGAGAAGAGCTCGACACACTTCTCGATGCGGCGAAGGAGCTCGCGGGTACCACCTCGGACGCGGGCATCCCGCCGGAGCTCCTCCGCTATCTGACCGACTCCTACAAGCAGATAGTCAGGCGCCACACGGGAGAACCATTCCCGCAGGATCCCGACGACCAGCTTCGCGGCGCGATCGAAGCCGTGTTCAGGTCTTGGAACGGCGCACGCGCCGTCGCTTACCGCAGGCGCGAACGCATACCCGACGACCTCGGAACCGCGGTGAACGTCCAGTCGATGGTCTTCGGGAACCGCGACGAACGTTCTGGTACGGGCGTGGGTTTCACCCGCGACCCCGCGACGGGGCACAAGGGCGAGTACGGGGACTTCCTGATCAACGCGCAGGGCGAGGATGTCGTCGCCGGCATCCGCAACACCGAGCCACTCTCCGAGTTGAAGCGACGTTTCCCTGGGATTCACCGGGAACTGATGGCGATTTTCGCCCGCCTAGAGCACCACTACCGCGACATGTGCGACACCGAGTTCACCATCGAGCAGGGCAAGCTCTGGATGCTCCAGACGCGCGTCGGCAAGCGAACCGGCCGGGCGGCTCTGAAGATGGCCGTCGACATGACGAAGGAAAGATCGATTCATCTGACGCGCGAAGAAGCCGTCGGGCCGCGTCACGGCGGAGCACATCGACCAGGTACTCCATCCCCAGTTCGCGGGAGGTGGCCATGCGGTCCTGACGAAAGGTCTTGCCGCTTCGCCCGGCGCGGCTGTGGGCCAGTGTTACTTCACGGCGGACGACGCCGCGAGTGCCGCGGAGCGCGGCGAGGACGTGGTGCTGGTGCGATCGGAGACTTCCCCCGAGGATGTCCACGGCATGCTCGCGTCGAAGGGGATCCTCACGGCGCGCGGCGGTCTCGTGAGCCACGCGGCCGTTGTCGCACGAGGGTGGGGGAAGCCCGCGGTGGTCGGGGCCGAGGCGGTGAAGATCGAGGGTCGCTCGTTCAAGGTCGGGTCGACGGTCGTCAAAGAGGGCGAGTGGATCTCGCTCGACGGCACCACCGGTCAAGTGGTCGTCGGCAAGGTCGCGCTCACCCACGCGGAGTCGCCGCCGGAGCTGGAAACCCTGCTCGCGTGGGCCGACTCGTTCAGGGCCGGCGTCATGAAGGTTCGTGCCAACGCGGACACGGGTGCGGACGCAGCCAACGCGAGGAAGCTTGGAGCAGAGGGAATCGGGTTGTGCAGGACCGAGCACATGTTCCTCGGAGAGGACCGGCTCCCCGTCGTGCGACGCATGATCCTTGCCTCGACCGAGGACGCAGAGCGCGACGCGCTCGAAGAACTGCGCGCGGCGCAGAAAGAGGACTTCGTCTCGATCCTCGAAGCCATGGACGGCCTGCCGGTGACGGTCAGGCTCTTGGACCCCCCTCTGCACGAGTTCCTTCCCGACACCGGCGAGCTGGCCGTAAAGGACGCGACGGTCGGGCTTACAGAAGAGGAGCGGACCCTTTACCGCGCAGCGCTCGAGTGGCGCGAAGAGAACCCGATGCTCGGCACCCGCGGTGTGAGGTTGGGCGTCATAAAGCCGGGGCTGTACGCGATGCAGGTCCGCGCGCTCATGGAGGCCGCAGTCGAACGCGTCGAAGCCGGCGGTCGTCCGGTGATCGAGGTGATGATCCCGCTCACGGTCGGGCGCGAGGAGATGGCCCTCGCCCGAGGCTGGGTGGAAGAGGCGGTGGCGAGCGTCGTCGACTCGGCTCCGAAGGCGAAGCGTCGCGGATCGCGTGGCGCGGCCGCCAACCCGCAGGCCAACGTCGCCCGCCTCGAGGTGACCATCGGAACCATGATCGAGACACCTCCGCGGCTCTCCGAGCCGGGGACATTGCGGAGGTGGCGGATTTCTTCTCGTTCGGGACCAACGATCTCACACAGATGACGTTCGGCTTCAGCCGCGACGACGTGGAGGGCCGCATGATGTCGGCCTACCTGGAACAAGGACTGCTCAAGCGAAACCCGTTCGAGACAATCGACGCCGAGGGCGTCGGAGAGCTCGTTCGGATCGCGACCGACAGGGGTCGTGCGGCGAGGCCGAGCCTCAAGATCGGGGTATGCGGCGAGCACGGAGGGGACCCCGAGTCGATCACCTTGTTCGAGGAGGTAGGGCTCGACTACGTGAGTTGCTCGCCGTTCCGCGTCCCGATCGCCAGGCTCGCGGTTGCCCAAGCGGTTCTCGCTTCGGGCAGGGCCGTACGCCCGAAGAAGCTTGTCTCGGCCAAGAAGGCCCGCTAGCTGGACCTCGAGGGCCGACGGCTCGACTGTCAGCGCTGCGCACTACCTTCGTTCCTCGTGGCGATCCCAGACGAAGACGTCGCCAGAGTGAGAGCCGCCACCGACATAGTCGCCCTCATCGGTGAGCATGCGGGGCTGAAGCGTCAGGGCCGGCGGTTCACCGGGCTCTGCCCGTTTCACGAGGAGAAGACGCCTTCGTTCAGCGTCAACGCGGAAGAGGGCATCTACTACTGCTTCGGATGCCAGACGTCTGGTGACGCCATCACCTTCGTGAGGGCAATCGAGCATCTTGACTTCGTAGAGGCCGTGCGGCGTCTTGCGGACCGCGCCGGGATCACGATCACCGAGGACGAAGCCGTGTCCGCCGAGAACCGTAGGCGGGCGCCGCTCTACAGGGTCATGTCCGACGCGGTCGACTGGTACCACGAGCGCCTACTCAACTCTCCCGACGCGGGATTGGCGCGCGACTACCTGAGGTCGAGGGGATACGGCGGGGACCTCGTTCGGCAGTTCCGTCTCGGGTGGGCGCCTGACGAATGGGATGCGCTGTCGAGGAGTCTTTCGGTCGGCGCGAAGCTGCTCACCGATTCGGGTCTCGGTTTCGTGAACCGAACGGGCCGACAGCAGGACTCGTTCCGTGCGCGGGTCTTGTTCCCGATCTTCGATCCGTCGGGGAGAGCGGTCGCGATCGGGGGGCGGGTCCTCCCGACGTCTGTCAATGGACCGGCGAACGGTGCGGCGACGGCCCCGGCTCCCAAGTACAAGAACTCGCAGGAGACGGCGATCTATTCGAAGAGGCGCGTCCTCTACGGGCTCAACTGGGCCAAGGCGGACATCGTCGGGTCGGGGGAGGTCATCGTCTGCGAGGGGTATACAGACGTAATCGGGCTCTTCTCGGTGGGGCTGCCTAGAGCGGTCGCGACGTGCGGGACGGCTCTCGGAGAGGAGCACTTCCGCCTTCTTCGGAACTTCGCGACCGGACGGATGGTCCTCGCATACGACGCAGACGCGGCGGGGGCCGCAGGCGCCAACCGGGTCTACGAGTGGGAACGCCAGCACCAGGTGGATGTTGCGGTCGCCGCGCTGCCCGCGGGAAGCGACCCGGGCGAGCTTGCAAGGACGGATCCCGACGCGTTGCGTGCGGCGATCGCAGACGCCAAGCCGTTTCTCGCGTTCAGGCTGGCTCGCATATTCGAGTCGGCGGACCTGAGAAGCATCGAGGGCAGAGCGAAGACGGCGGACAGGGCGCTCGCAGCCGTGCTCGAACACCCGAGCGAGATGGTCCGCGACCAGTACCTGATGGAGGTGGCCGACCGCTGCCGGATGGAACCTGCCGCACTGAGATCTCGGCTGACGGAACCTGCCGCAGTCACGTCTCGGGTGGACGTGAATGCCGAAAAGGGTCGACCCGCGCCTCCACGAGCGGCAGCGACCGCGACCGACGGAGCCAGGCCCGGCCTCGAAGCGCTGCGCTTGGCGGTGCACGACCCGGACCGGATCGCCGAGCGCCTCGAGAGGGCTCTGTTCATCGACGAGCTGCAGGCCCGGGCGTTCGACGCTCTCGCAGCCGCGGACGGAGTGGGCAAGGCAATCGCCCTCATTGAGCCTGACGATCCAGATGTTGCGACACTTCTGAGACGCTTGGCTGTTGAGGAGCCGGCTGTGGATGCCGATGACTGTGTCGTGCAACTTGTTCGCGCGGCAGCGCGCCATTCGCTCGTGGCCTTGCAGGCAGAGGCGCGCCTAGACCCGGATCTCGTGGCAAAGGTCGCCTCCGAGGCCGGGCAAGTGGCCCGCGACCTGGAGCTCATAGGAACCTCTGACGCCGGGCTCGAAGCAGCGGACCGGTTGCTAGCCTGGCTTCACAAGAGGGAGATCGGCGGATGACCGAGGTCCAACGTATGGGCAGTCCGATGTGGCCGGCTCCTGACGGAGTCTCTGAGCTGGAATTCGCCAATTTGCTCGAAGCCGGGAGACGGCGCGGTTACCTCACTCAGGAGGACCTCGTCGAGGTGCTTCGGACCGTCGAGCTGACTCACGACGTGATCGAAGACGCCATTGCAGCCGTGCGCGCCTCAGGAATCCAATACCTGGACGAGGTTCACGACGAAGTCGAGCTCCGCCAAAGGCGAGCGACAGATCTTGGCCTTCAGGCACCGCAAGAAACGGTCCAGATCGCGGCCGTGGTGTCGAACTCGGCGGCAGAAGATTCCGTGCAGACCGAGGCATCGATCCGACGGATCCGCCAGCGCGCAGGTCAAGGTGCAGTGCGGAGCGCGTTGTCGGCGCGCGGACGCAGGTCGCCGGGAAGGACGTCTTCCTACACGTCGCCCGACCACGCCGGAGGCGCGGGCGATCCGGTTCACGCGTACCTGAAGGAGATAGGCAAGGTCCCTCTTCTCGACGCGAGCAACGAGGTCGAGCTGGCGATGCTCATCGAGGCCGGGAACGAGGCGGCCGAGCAACTGGTCGAACCCGACGAGTCGCGTGCAAGGTCCGAGCTGGCGCAGCTGCGAACGGCCGTGTTCACCGGCCAGCAAGCCAAGGACGCGCTCATCGAAGCCAACCTTCGCCTCGTCGTCTCCATCGCCAAGCGCTACCGCAACCGCGGGCTTGCTTTCCTCGACCTCATCCAAGAGGGGAACCTCGGGCTGATGAGGGCGGTCGAGAAATTCGACTACACGAAAGGCTTCAAGTTCTCGACGTACGCAACGTGGTGGATCCGCCAGGCGATCACGCGGGCTCTCGCCGACCAGGGTCGCACGATCCGGCTGCCTGTCCACATGGTGGAGAGCATCAACAAGGTGTCGAGGGTGCAGCGCCAACTGATCCAGGAGTTCGGCCGGGAGCCGACGGTCGAGGAGATCGCCGGCCGCGTGGAATTTCCAGTCGACCGCGTGCGCGAGGTTCAGAGGATCAACCAGGACACCGTCTCGCTCGAGCAGCCGATCGGCGACGAGGAGGACTTCAGCCTGTCGGACCTGATCGAGGACCGCGGCGCGGAGGTTCCCGACGACGTGGCCACCCGCACGATGCTGCACGCGGCGGTCCGCGATGCCCTCGCGACGTTGCCACAGCGTGAACGCGAGGTCATGGAGCTCCGCTTCGGTCTCGACGACGGGCGCGTACGGACGCTCGAAGAGGTCGGCAGAGCATTCGGGGTCACTCGCGAACGGATCCGCCAGATCGAGTCGAAGACGTTGGCCAAGCTCAGGCACCCGGACGCTGCACAGCCTCTTCGCGACTTCTTGGACGAGGCCTGAGCCATCTGGGCTCGCCGGCCGGCACGATGACGCCGGCGTGGTCACTGGTATCGTCACGGCGCGCCGTGTGGGCGTGCACGAGTTTTCCGGGGTAGCTCAATCGGCAGAGCAAGCGGCTGTTAACCGCTAGGTTGAGAGTTCGAGTCTCTCCCCCGGAGCTTTCCCCTGGTAAAACGGTGTTTTGTTGCTATGGGGTGACCTGGCGTGCGCGCCGCGTGCGCGAAGGTCTGTGCTCAGCATCTGTGATGGCTATGACCTGCGCGTCGCTGGAGAGACCACTTAGTGCATCAGCGATGGCCTTGTCTCGGTCCTCAGTCGCGTGCTGGTAGCGGAGTGCCGCGGCTGGACTTGAGTGACCCGCGCGACGCATGAGTTCCTTGGTGGTCGCGCCAGTGGCTGCCGCCATCGTCAACGCGAAGTGTCGAAGGTCGTGGAAACGCACACCAGGCAATCCGCAGCGTAAGCGTGCCGAGTTAAAGGCCGTTGCGAGAGTCTTGGGCCTCATCGGGACCCCTCCTCGGCCAGTGAAGACGAGGGCATCGGGCTCCGGGCCGACGTACGACGCAAGGTGTGAGGTCAGGTCGCTCACGGCGGGTTCTGGAAGGTGCACGTTTCGGACTCCGGCGTCTGTCTTTGGCGGACCGAACACCAGGGTCCCGTCACTCAGCTCTACCTGGCCTCGCTCCACGCGAACGACCGAACGCAGTTCGTCCACGTCGCAACGTCGCAACGCGAGCACCTCGCCGCGCCGAAGTCCGCCCCACGCTGCGAGGGTCACAGCAGCTTGCAGATGTCCAGGCATAGCAAGTGTGAGAGATCGGACCTGTGCGACGGTGAGCATCGGTCGTTCGATGGATCTGTCAGAGCCAGCCTTGGGTACGCGACACGGAGATCGGAGCAGGAGCCCGTCGTGGACCGCCGAGGAAAAGACTGCTCGCAGAAGCCGGTACGCAGCTGGAGCAGAGCCTGCTTTCTCGGCTACCAGAGCCGCATGCCACGTCCTGACAAGCGATGGCGAGACCTTAGCGATGGGAGTGTCGCCAAAAGTTGGTGACAGGTGGCACTCAAGTAGTGAGCGGTAGACGATCACAGACCGAGGTCGAAGATCAGGGCGAGAAGCGAGCCAGGACTTTGCATAGTCCCGAAACAGCACCTTGCCACCTTTCGGATCGATCCAGTCGCCTCGGTGAATGTCGGTCTCCACGGTCGAGAGAAAGGTGCTCGCGCCTGCCTTCGTACTGAAGGTGGTCGATGCGGTGTGACGAGAGCCGTTGTGCGGATAGCTTGCCTGCCAACGTCCACTTGGCAGCTTGCGAACGCTCCCAAAATTGCGCCTTTTCGTCACTGAGCCCTCCCAGCCGTTGAACGAGCGACGAGACGAGAAACCGTGTTTGGGTACCAGCGGTCGCCGCGAGGTGGACGGTGGCCTTCCGTCGTAAGAGTCGTTGCGATGTCTCGAAGGCTCGCACCCGTCGTGCGGAGTTCCCTCACTCGTTCTAAGACGGCTTGAGCACTCTCGTCGGCCACCAACTCGCCACGTTCGGCCCGATAGCCATAGGGAGGTGCTCCGAAGGCGTAGCGGCCTTGTGCAGCCTTCCTGTGTCGCCCAGAACGAAGCCTGAGTGTGATCATGTCGCGCTCGTACTCAGCGATCGACCCAAGGACCTGTCGAATCAGTTTGCGAGAAGGGTCGTCAGGATCATTGGTGAGGAAGGCGGCTTCCCCTGGCGCGGTCGTGAACACCTCTCCACCGAGGCGTCTGATCTCACGGAGGAGCTGCTCTTGAAGAATCAGATCGCGTGACAGTCGATCCAGCTTGTAAACACACACTCCGCCAATGGCTCCAGACTTCACGAGGTCGAGGGCTTCAGCTAGGCCTGGCCGATCCTCCAACTCCTTGGTTCCCGGAAATTGCCTCATCTCGGACTACCGCCGTGATCTTGTGGTGGTCTGACCTTGCCCACTTGCGGATTGCATCTTCTTGAACGTCGAGACCGTGTCCTTCTTCGGCTTGGCGGCCGGTCGAGACTCTTAAATACGCAGCGATTTTCATGTCTCGATTCTCTCCGATTGTCCTAGTTATGTCAATAAGTATGACAATCCTGGTCAGGCCCTTTTCGGTAGCGGTCCAGTGCGACCAGGGTCTCCTCGATGCACTGACGGCAGGCCCACAGACCCGTGCTCAACTCGACAAGTTGTCTGTCGTTCGACCGAGCCCCACATCCGCAACAGATGTTGTCCTCTCTCCGCTTCATACCTGGCAACGAACTCCCTTCGGCTCTAATGGGCTCGCGTGCGCGAGGAAGGGTTATTCAAATGCGTCAACGCACTACCCGATGACAAATTTGATGACGTGCTCGCGAATGGTCTAGGAAGTTGCTCCCCTTGCATCCAGCCATTCCTCGCTTGTAACTCACTCTTTAAAGTATCTACGTATTATTACCTCACAAAGTATCTAGAGTGTCCCGCAGTGGTTGTGGCAGTTTCGGGTGTTTCGGTCCCCTCGTTGCAGCACTTGCCCTGTGTTCAGGCGCATTAGATGATCAGTTGTCACCAGTCGGTTACCTCGATGAATCCACCACGACCACGACCTCCACGGGACCGACTTGCGTGATAAGGGTCTGGTGGACGTACATATTTGGAGAACCGGTCGCGTGCTGGGTTGTGTAAGACCCACATTCTGACTGCTTGATGTCCTCCACTGGAGGTCCCGCCGTCGTCAAGGTGGATCCATCCCTTTCCGGCCAGATGGCGAGCGTGCACCATGATGGTCCTAGGGTCGACATGAATTGCTGCTTCGAGATTGCGAAGTCCTCGCTGTGCTCGATTGTCTCGGCCGCAGCGGAGATCTAGGGCCGTATATAGCGCGACACAGATTGGACACGCCTGTTCCGAGATCATCCCTGGCACGATGGCGTAGACCTTTTCACTGATACCAGTCACTCTGCGTTCCGTCGGGCGCTTGCGTGGCCGGAAGGAACGTGAAGGAGGGGTTTCGGTTGGAAAGAGGTCCCTCATTTTGAGACCAAGCGCCGCAACCACGTCTTCCGTCGTACATCCCGCCTGGCAGTAGATCAGTACTCGATTATCGTCACCGACCGAGATGCTCAAGCTGGGCACCTTGTCATCGTGATGGGAGCAACGGGATGACCACTGTTGACCCTGGCCGCGTTTGAGCCTCAGGTCTCTCGACTCGATTGCGGCGAGGACGGCATCGATGGGCGAAACCTTGTTGTCTGCTGGTTGGACGTCCAGGCCGCCCGCTCGGATCGTCTCCGACATCAGGCTGCCTCCTTGCGATTGGATACATGAGGCTGGAGTTCGATCCCGCGAACCTGGCCCAACGCGGCGGTCATCGCGGGCGCTCCCGCCGTCCGGAGGCGATGAACTCGTCGAGGTCCTCAGGCAGCACTCTTACCTTCCCGCCGCACTTGACGCTGCAAAGGAGCCTGCTGGCAACGAGTCTTCTGACATGGCGCTCGCTCGTCGAAAGCGCCGCTGCCACCTCCGCGACGGTGAGAAGTGGTCTTCTACGTCCGTCCCCGCTGTCGCCATTGCGAGAATTGGGCATACCGCTCCTGGCTCTTCGTTTCGTGCGCTCTTTGGTGCCGGCAGGCAGCTCCGTCCACTGTATCTGTCATTTTCGGGCGCATCGCACCGTCGGTTCGTGCCCCAACGACGACCAAACGTCCTGGTCAGAAAGAAAAAGGACTTAAAAGAACTTTTGATTTATACTTGTTCAGGTATTGAAAATACCTATAGTGTTTTGTCGAACCCCTATACGCGTTTACTTCGATGCCAACGGGTCGCTCGAATAGATCGAAAAGGGCACTGATGCGGCTCGAAGCGGCGATCAATTCCTTCCGGCCACAACTATCCTAAGACTGTGCCCTACCAACCGCATCGAGACGTCCCGACTCCCGACAACGACACACCGATCTGGCGATACATGAACTTTGTGAAATTCATTTCCCTACTAGAGGGAGGAACACTGCATTTCAGCCGATCTGACTTGCTGGGCGATCCCTTCGAAGGGTCCTTGCTACAGAACACTTCACTACGGATCGTGAACGTCGATCACACTGGAGAGACGGGGCGTCATCTTGCGAGACTGAGCGAGGTCAATTCCGAAATGAGAAGCCAGATGGCCGCTTCTCATCAAGAACTCAGAAGTTCGATGTACATATCGTGTTGGTACGCTCGCCGACAAGACTCAGCCGCCATGTGGAGCATCTACGCCAACGGAAGCGACGGCATCGCCATCAAGTCGACAGTTGGCAGATTGAAGACCGCTTTGACGACCTCCCCGGAGATCATTACGATCGGTATGGTGCAGTACGTCGATTTTGACGTGGCATCGGACACTTTGGGGAACGCTCTATTGCAGTTCCTCCGAAAGCGCGAGAGTTTCGACCATGAGCACGAGATTCGAGCGATCGTGATGAAGGGCTGGGAATCGCATCCACCAGGGTTGAACTTGCAAGTTGATCTGTCGGCGTTGATCGAGGAGATCGTGATCGCACCGCAGGCAGAACGGTGGTTCGCAGACCTGGTTCGTCGCTGCGCGCAGCGGTACCAAATCAACGTCGATCCTCGTTACTCCCCTCTTGCCGACGGTCCGTTCTGGGGATAGGTGTGTGGCGGTAAAACCACGCAGCTAGTTGTCGTTACGGCCTCTTATGCGAGGGCGTGAACCCGATCGCATCGTCGCGATCCGTGCGATTGAGCTTCAAAGCAAAGAAAGAACTCTGTTCAACCCCAGATTGCCACGAGACCTCCCTCAGATGCCCTGAGAGGCCACGCAGATGTTGTATGACAAACAACACCCCTTGCATCTGCTCCGATCTTATGGATAGCTGTTGGCTCAGCCGTGATCATCGGAGGATCTTGTGTTGGCTCACGTTCGTTTCATCCGGCAGGCAACCCGTAGCCTCAGCGTTCCGGTCTTACTGGCGGGGCTCCTAATCTTCGGTATCACTGTGCTTCCGACGCAGGTTGCGAGTGCAGGAGGGACCAATGCCGTAACTAATTGTTCTGGTTCCGCCTCATCGGTTGGTTCGTTTCCCTACGAGGTCAGCAACTCAGGGTCCGGGGCCACCATCACCTTCTCGGTGAACTGTCCCTCTAGCTCTTCCATCAACATCTCCGGACGGTTGACGATTTCGCAAAACCTGACGATCGACGGACCAGGAAATGGGTTGGTCGTCATAAATGGACAAAACAGCCAAGGAGGATTTTACATTCCGGGGCCTTCAGTGTCATTCTCTGGGATCTCCTTTGAAGGCACGCAGTTCTATAGTGACGCCGGTGGAACGCTAGTCCTCGCGAACTGTTTTCTCACAAATCTTTCAGGAATCAATATCGAGGATGGCAACACTGTTATCGAAGGCAGTACTGTCACTAATAGCCAATCGGGGTATGGCGGTGCAGTAATGGCATACTATGGAACGTTAAACGTGATCGACAGCACACTATCTAACAATACTGCTATCACTGGTGGCGCAATTGACGACAGCGGCGGCGACGTAACTGTTGTTGACAGCACCCTCTCTGGCAATACCGCCGCCAATGGAGGCGCAATCGCGACCACCTACGGGGGAACTCTGGCGGTGTCGAACAGTACGCTCTACGGCAACACGAGCACAGGATCCGGTGGCGGTGCTATCGGTAACGACGCAGGAACTGTCTCCGTTACGCAAGCCACTATCGCCGGTAACACTGCACCGAGTGGTGCGAATTCATCGGGCTTGGGTGGGGGAGGGATTTTTAGCAACTCGGGAACTGTCTCCGTGACTGGAACGATTCTCGCAAAGAATGGTCCCGCGGGTAACTGTTCGGGCCTCATGACGGACTCTGGGAGCAACCTGGACGATGACGGCACCTGCGCATTCTCAAGTGCCAATAACAGCATCTCGGGCCAAAATGCTGAGTTGGGGTCGCTGGCTAATAATGGCGGACCGACCGAGACTATCGGGCTAAAACCGAACAGCCCTGCAATCGATGTAGTGAGTGACTCATCACTGTGTTCAACCTTAGACCAACGAGGCGTAAGCCGCCCGACTCCATGCGACATGGGCGCTGTTCAGCTCACGCTTCCACCAGCTCCAGTGATTGCCTCGTTCTCACCTACGAAGGGTCCGTGGGGCACCAAGGTCACGATCTATGGGAGCAACCTCTCTAATGCCATAAGCGTCACGTTCAACGGTACGTCGGCCACGATTTCGAGGGACACCGCAACGAAGCTGATCGTAAGGGTGCCCAATGGGGCGCTCACCGGGAAAATCACGGTGTCAACACCGGGTGACTCTGTGACGAGCACCAAGAATTTCAAGGTGACGTAGTGTACGCGCCGCCGTTGTGAGTTGCCCGCACTCGCAGGCCCGCACCGTGCGGCTCCGCGTCCTTATGGCTTTCGAAACGAGCCATGATCACGATCGTGATCGTGGGCGATCCGTGTGCGAACGTGCTCGTAAAGATGGTCAATTGGTAGTTGTGGCGGCGACGACCGCCGAGGGCTTCGCGTAGTCGCCAGGAGAGGGCCTTTGATGGCTCTCCGCGTTGAAGTGAGGAGCCAGTTTGCACTGGCGTTTGTCAACGGATTTCGATACCTGGTAGCTCAATGGAATAGACTGATAAGCCAAAGGATCAAGGCGATAACGAGACCAACAACAAACAGAATCACGGCGATTACAGTCGCTTCCAATGCAAGTGCAATGATTGCTAGCAAGATCCCGAGCGCGCCCAGTACAACAGCAGCGATCTTCCAACCGTCAACTCCGCTGCCTCCAGAGGAACCGCCGGTTCCGGACTGGGACGAGCCGCTACTGGACGTCGACCCGGGCGAGGTGGCGCGACCACTTGGGAACCTTGCTCCGTCGATTATAAGATATCGGACTTGCAGCTCCTGCGTACCTCCTCCGGGGAGTGGGTCGACAGGAATACACAATTGCTTTGGCAGAGTCACAGTTTGTTCTGGACGGACCGTTACGCTCACCTGCGCCGGGTTGGCCCAGCCCAAGGAGTAGCAAGGCTTACCATCGGCCGTCGTGGCGTCATGGAACCCGCCCGTACCCTCGTCGATTCCCTCAAGGCCCCAGCCGTAATACGGTTCATACAAAGGGCGAGGAACACTCGGGTCGAACAAGCCGATGTCGACATCAGAGTACGCATTGAAATTGGTTCCGGTCGCAGCCTTAATCGTTACCGTTGCCGCGAGAACCGGGTGTTGGCCATTTCCGCCGCTTCCGACGGTGAGTCGCAAACTCGTTATCGTGATGGTGGCGCCGTCCTCGGGACTGATGGCCGAACACGGCGGTGCGGCGCAGATGGTCCCGCCCGAGCCAGCGTTACTGCGGGATGAGGTGGCGTTGGCATTAGCTTTGTCGCCAACGAGCACGACGAAACCGGACAACGCCGCTGCGCAGCAGCAAAGAGCGCAACCGCGGAATCCGAGCGCGGAGACATTTCGCTTGGGCGGCCAACACAGCAGACTCAATTGCGCCTTTACGGGCATAGCACAGAGATCGCGTGCGGCACGCTCCCTTGTGGGATTCGCTCCGGTTCGGTGCAGCGACATAAGGACATTTCCATCGTTGCCTTAGAGGGCTAGACAGCGTGAATCTTGTTTGAAGCTGTGGCGACGATATGCTGGAACAAGCTCGTAGAGGGGGTTACAGAGTCCTCAATGGCGACGATAGCCAGCGCATTTCCTTTACGAAACAGAACAACGTCAATAACAAGAGCAATGACGCCTGCGGAGCTGACGGATATTGCGTAGGCGGCAGATTGATCGCCGACTGATGGGAAGGACATCGGACCTAAGCTCGCAGAGTAGGTAGTTCCCATAGCAGTGATGGGGAAACTGTTGCAGGAGTTTGCTTCACTTTCACCTTTGGCGAACGCACTCTGCGCGTTTCGGAACGTTGCTATTGCCTCGTCCAGGTTTGGGTATCCAAGACTTTGATCAAAGGTCGCCTCGGCCTCGGATAATTGACCTTGTGATAACACGGTTTTGAAAAAACCTCCCGCGGTCTGGAATGCCGCACCACATCCTGAGGAGCTGGCGTTTGGCGACGGGCTTCCGACAGACCAACCGACCGGCAGATCAGAAACGGACAGCAGCTGGCTGCTCACCGTTGCTGAACTGGCGGTATTGGTAACAGAACTTCCGGACGACTTCGAAACGCCCGCGGACCCTTGCGAAGAGGAAGCGCTACAGGCGCCCAGAAGCATGCCAGCCGACGCCCAGGCCAGGAGGGTCGTTGAGAGAGCTTTCATGTGTCACGCAAGACTACACGGCTGTTCGCAGAGTTCAATATGGAATCGTCTTGTGAGTGCCGGAGCAGTGCTAGCCGAACAAACCCAGACTGCTTCTCACGCCGTGGAGTGGCCGCTGCCCGCTAACACGTCGATGGAGCTTGCTTAGCCGCGCCGCCGTAGCGGGTGGCTCAGAGTCGCGCCCTTGCACCGTGCGGATGCGCGCCATCACGGCATTTTAAACGAGATCGTGATCGTGCGCGATCCGTGCGCGAACGTGCGCGTAAAGGGGTCAATGCCGGAGCCCGTGCGGCTCCATGTAGTTACTGGCCTTTGGAACAAGGGGGAGAACCCGATCGGGGTCGTGCGCGATCCTCCTCAACGACTTTCGCCACGCGCACTTTCATCCCCACGCAGTCAGACGACCTCTACGAGTCTCTGGAGGATCGTCGAGGCTATGTCGGTCACGGTTGCGCGCCCGTTCCGGACCTCACGGAGGCACACTGAGTTCGATCTGGCTTCTCGCCATTCCCGTGACAGTGGATTCCGCAGGTGACCCGCTGTAGCGTTCAGATCTAGCTACACAAGCACGTTGAGATTAGCCATGCGGTTAGGAGTGACCAAACGAAAGGGGGGCGCCGTGAGCACACGGGTCCTAAAGGCGAGCGGTGTGGCAATGGCAGTCTTCGCCGTGGTGCTGGTTCCCACATCTTACGCATTTGCATCAACACCACACATCTTCTTCAACCCAACGAACGGTTCTTATGCCGGATATACGAATGGCGGAGTGCCCGCTGCGGCAACGCTCAGCGTGAAATTCACGCTTCCGAATGCCGGACCTTGCACGGCTACAGATACGGGCATTGCAGCCACGATCCTTCTCACCGAGACGAGCGGCGCGGTCACGGGTGCAGGCCTGATATTCGGTTGCCAGTCCGGAGTTGCCCGTTACATGGCTGCGATCGAGGACAACAACACAGGCTTTGGCGTCGGATTCATTCCTGTTCCAGGCGATGTGATCAAGATGGTCGCAACAGAGTCAGGTGGTGCAAGCACCGTCACGGTCAAAGACATGACGCAGAACAAGACCACGACAGTGAACGGTGGCGGGGCGACCAACTCGACGTTCCTTGTCGGGATGGATCAGGTGTTTGGAAACGGCGTCAACCCTGTGCCCGACTTCGGAACCCTCACCTTCAAACACGTCAAGTTGAACGGTGTCGGAATCACGGGTGCGACCGCGTACGACTACGAGAACGGATCGGATATCCAGATCTCCACGGGAGCGCTCAACGCTGCAGGCACGAAATTCACCGAAACCTTCCAGAACGCGACCTGAGTCAACCAAGACTTAGACAGCGCTCTCTAAAGGCGGTTACCTGGCCTTCCCCCTTGGTTGGTACTGGCCGCGCGGGCCGAGGCTCGCCTGCGGGCCAAAGCGCTTCGCAACGAAGTGGCGCAAGCTCTTCCCACCGCAGTCGAGTGCTCGGAGGAGGATTTGTCGATGATCCTCCCCCGCTTCGCCAGAGCCTCGCACCGACGCCGCTCGCCTCCACCGTTCCCGTTGGCCAGAAAGGTCGCGAAAAGCCTCGCAAAGAAAGTCCAGCCACCGCGTCACTGAGTATTCCCTACTCCCGAACAGTTTTAGGTCGCCTACGAGTCGACAGTCAGGTCAAGGAGCTGCTGAACTCACTCCTCCGCAGGAAGTGGCTGAGAATCGCGATGCGACATCGTGCATGCTGTTACGGGTCTTCGAAGGAGATCGGGATCGTGCGCGTGACACTGTGAAATAGTCGTGTCTATCTGTCACCTTGGTCAATCGGAACTACTGGCTTACCTGGGAGATTGTGGAAAAGTCCAGTTGACCGGCTTGCGCCCGGACTACCCGCAACTGCAAACGTCCCTAGTTGACAGCGGCCTCGATGCGCTCGGCTGTCGGCAGGAGTAGCTCCTCAGTACCGGGGGGACCGACCAGTTGCAGACTGGCGCGCAGGACGGAACCAACGACAGGGACCGGCTGTGCCGTGCACGGGACCCCGGCGGCGTTGAACAGCGCTGTGTGCTTCGTGATCTCGATGATGAGGTTCGTCAGGTCACCGGTGAGATCCGTCAGCTTGGGGGGAAAGATGGGCAGCGTGGGCAGCACGAGCAACTCGACTTGGGAGAACAGATCCAGGAGACCCTGGCGCCAATCCACGAGCTGGCGTCGGGCATCCTCTACGCCAGAGCGGAACAAGTCTGCGAGACCGACCATCTCGGCTATGTCGTCGCCTACTTCGGTCCGCGCTGTCTCGACCAGGACATGGTCGAGATCCCATAGCTCAGCGAGGTAGATGGAGGTGAAGCAGTTGTTTCCGGTGTCGAAGTCCAGATCTATCGGCACCACATCGAACTCGGCACGCTTGAGCGCGTCATCGACGGCTGTTTCGATCTCGGGTCGGGAGGAAGTGTGGAGCCGACCGAGGCGGTGTGCCGACGAGAAGTGCGACGTGAATCCCGGTTCGAGCAACTCCATTCCCAACCGGACGCCCGCCATCGTGCTGGCCATTGGACCGATGGTGTCCATAGACGGAGCCAGCGGCCACACCCCCTCCAAGGGAATCCGTCCGTGCGTCGTTTTGAGCCCGCTCACCCCGCAGCAGGCCGCCGGGACTCGGATTGACCCGCCCGTATCGGAGCCCAGTGCTACCGCCGCCTCGTCGGTTGCGACGGCGACCGCCGACCCGCTCGATGATCCGCCTGGGATCAGCTCCGGGTCCAAGGGGTTGACCGGCGTGCCGAACCAAGGGTTGGTCCCAATCGGCAGCATGGCCAGCTCGTGAAGGTTGGTTTTGCCGACCAGGCGTGCGCCTGCAGCACGGGATCCGGATAGGCATGCGGCATCGCGCTTCGCCGGTAGAGCAGAGCGCTCAATGGCCCGTGACCCAGCGGTGGTCGGCACTCCCTCAACGTCGATGATGTCCTTTATCGCCAGCCGAGGACCCGGACCGGAGGAGTCGAGTCGAGTGATGAAAGTGCTCATTCCCCGCAAGGTACCAAGGAGGCACGCGCCGCGCCTCCTCTCTGTGCCTTCGCAACTCCGACTGCCGGTTCGCCGCAGTTTTCCAACTACGGTGGCCAGAAGGGAGCACGCACCGAGGGTGGGCGGGCTGCTTGAGCGTCACGGGAGACGGCTCGCGGTCCGGCCGCCCGCGGTTCGTACAAAGGTCATCACTTTGCAGTCGGCTCTTGGTTTCCCGGCGAGGGCGGCTTCTTCGGCCCGCTGGTCTGCACCGTTTGCTGGGTGCAACAGCACATGAGGCACCGCTAGACGCAACCGACGAAGCGTTTTACGTTGCATTTGATCGCGGGCTCCAGAAGGCACCTGCGGGTGTGCCGCGAGGCGGGACCGTCCGCCGTCTATTCACCCAGGACGGCCGGTGGGTTAGTACGGGGGCGTCGGGAAGGCTTGGGCGACGGCTGCGGTGCGGCTTGTCACCCGGAGATGTTTGAAGATGTGCTCCAGGTGGCTGCGTACGGTGGCCGGGGAGAGTATCAATGCTTCGAGCGATCTCTTGGCTGCTGTATCCCTGGGGCGACCAGCTTCAGCAGTTCCCGCTGTCGAGGGGTCAGGTTGTCAGCGCCCTGACGGCTGCGTTCGAGATCTTGGTACAGCTCGTTGAGGTGGGGGCGCAGCATCGAAAGAAGTGCGCGGTCTCGCGCGTCGAAGTCGCCGCCGTCTTGGCGTGCGAGCAGGATGCGTCTGGACCGACCGGGCGGAGCCGACAGCACAGGATCGCTTCGCGCTCGACTCCGTATTGTCGCATGAAGTCTGCGTACATGGGGCTGGAGCGCCATTGGCGGCAGCTGTAGAAGTCGGAGATGGTGGTGATGCTTCTCTCGTCCCCAGTTCTGGTCGAATAGGAGCAGTGCAAAGCGTCTGGGTAGAGCCTCCAGAAAAGAGCCTCTTCGGACTCGTCTTCCTCGATGGCTTCGCTGGGCTCCGCTGCGGCGGGCAACACCGGTGAAGCGGGACGGGCGTCACCCCTGAGCTGCTCGTCGCGAGAGCGAGAACCGTGTTCGCTTATATATGGCCCGCGTATGAAGTCGACGTGCTAGGGGGTTGCTGACGGAAGGCAGTTACCGGTTACATCTGCAGTCGTGATATTCCGGAAGCATGTACTGTGGCCATTCCGATGTAGGACTGCCGGGGTTCGATCATGGCCGTAGTGAACGCTTTGTTGCTGGGGGGGCCACCGCCCACACTGACTGTTCAGTAGGCGACTCCCCGCGAAACGTCTCCTGCTATTCCAGAGCCAGTGCGGAACCAATTCTTCTCATTGCTACGCCGTATTCGGACCTTCGAAGGGAGCTTCATCCCAGGGTGGAGCGTGCGGCGCGTTTGGCTGCTCAGTCTCGCGATGACCGGAGGCGCGCTTCTACTCGGATGGTTGGCTGCCGGACGATTCGATCTGATTGGACTGCTCATCGTAGGCCCATGCTGCGCGCTCTTGACCGGCCGGTGGACGCGGACCATGGTGACAGCGATTTTCGCGGTCGGTTCCGCCGTTGCCGTGGCAGCTGCCTCCGGTTATGTCGTGACCACCGAACACGACGCCTTCATCGCCGCCGTCGCACTCGTCGGACTCGCCTGCTCGATAGCGGCGTGGCTGATCGAGCGTTTCGTCTCCGGAGGCGGAAGCGCATAAGCATCCCGGCACCCCGAGATGAGATTCATCTCGCGACGACGATCGTGACAAAAACCAGGTAGCCGAAAACGATGGCGAGCCCTCCTCGACGGGACAGACCCCTACCGGCGAACGCCATCGCCAGGCTGACTGCCGTTAACCCCCCATAGAACGCCGCCATCACCAGGCCTCCCCCTGACGTCTTGGCGAACCCTACGAAGAGTGCTGGCACCAACAGCCCGACGACCACGTTGAGCATGTTGCTGTTCATCGCTTCGCTGAGCACGGCGGGGCCACGGCCACGGGCGGCAAGAAAGACAGCCCCAACCGCGTTGGGGAGGCTCGTCACTGCGGCCAGGACCACACCGCCGATAATGAGGCTCGAAAGCCCGAGTTGGTGCCCGAGCGACTCCGCGCTGCGCTCCATCACCGCGCTGGCGCCGACTACGAAAGCCAGGCTCGCAACCGCGATGCCCACGTCGAAAGAGCCCTTCTCTCTCGGCCGGATCGCCGGGGCCAACTCCTGCTCCTCCTCGGCCACGGCCCGGCCAAGCCATGCGGCTATGCGCGATGGCAGGCCGAGAGCCTTCATCCGACTGGTTGGGATGGCCGAGATGATCACGTAGGGCGCAACGACCACCAACGCCAAAGCCAACCCGACCCCTGCTCCCGCCCCGGTCGAGATCACGATGACAGTCACGCTCGCCACCCACAACGCGGTTACGCCTTCGAGGACTACCACCTTGCGGTGCAAGACGATCCGACCGGCCACGATGGCACCCAATCCCAGCAGCGCGGCCAGGTTGAACACGTTCGATCCCAAGACCACGCCAACACCGATGGCGGTTTGCCCCTGAACCGACGCGGTTACCGCGGACGAGATCTCGGGTGCGTCCGCCGCTAATGCCACGACGAGCCCCAGGATCGCCTCGGAGAGGTGCCACCGGCCCGCGAGCCGTTCCAGTCGGGTGACCAATAGAAAGCTGGCTCCCAAGGCGGCGGCCGCCGCGACCGGAAACGCCACACTCGCCGCGACGGTCAACGTGCCGCTCAGCGGAGGCCCCCAGTCATAGCCGACTCGGGCGGACCGTAACGACCGACCGACCGAGAACGGGAGAGCCCTGCCGCCCTATCATTAGGGAGCCATTGCACGAAGCCCGGCATGTCGTGCTCCAAGGGTCGACGAAACGATGCCGACCCGACTTCCCGGCGCTCCGTTCCAAAGAATACTCCCGCCGAGGTGGACTCACCGCAAACGGAGGCGCTCGTCCGGTGCCCCGTGCCTAACATGTGTGCCACGCCATGAGGCTCACGGAGTGGCGGACGGCTTCGTTCTGCTTAGAGACTCCATGGTCCGGGCCAATCTCAGATGCGAGGTCTCGGTCGAACCCGACCTCGGGTCGGCACGGCGCGGGACACCGGTGCGTCGAAAAGTTGGCGTCTGAGTTGTCATGCGCGCCGCCGTAGCGATTAGCTACTGCTCGCGTGCCCCCACTGTGGGGCTGCGTATCGTTACGGCCTTTAAGACGAGATCGTGATCGTGCGCGATCTGTGCGCGAAGCACTGTGCAATGGTGGTTAATGGCGGTCACTCACGGTCAACCGGAAACAGCGGCTGACCTGAGAGATCGTGGAAACGCCCAAGTCAACGACTTGAGTCCGGGATACCCGCTAGGTTGAGAGTTCGAGTCTCTCCCCCGGAGCTTTTCCTAGACAAGCGCAGCGGCTGGACTTGACCGGCACGACGCATTAGTTCCTTGGTGGTCGCGCCCATGGCCGCCGCTATCAGCAGCTCGAAGATTCCTGATGCGATAGCCCCTATCGATGTGATCAGCCGACCTTCGATCCGGCAAAGGCCCCTTGTCAGCTGACAGTTCCCGCACCCCGACATCGCAAGACGCCTCAAGATCGGATCACATGGCTCATTCGTCAGATTCCCGACCCACCTACGGATCTGATGATCCAAGCCACAGCACTGCACACGAAACGTGGTGGACCGATGTGCCCAGTGTCGAGGGCTGTAGAGGACCCCCACCATCGTGTTCGATGGACCGAAAATGGAGATTCGAGACGTCACTCTGAGTCTCATTCGTACGGCGGGTACAAAACGGGGTCGCGGCAAAAGTTGTTTCATCGACTCCACAGTCGACCTCGTGAAGGAGTTCTACCGCCGAGTAGTCCAATGACTGCGACCAGCGGTGTTCGATCCGGAGAGGATACGAATCTTCTGGTCGCCGGAAGTCTACGACCGCGTGCTCGACGTCGGTGGCGAAGTCCTAGAGGCATATGACTAGTTCGGCATCCAGCCGCTGCAAAGCCCGACTCCGCACACAGTGCCGTTGTTCTGACACCCAGGTCGGCACTCCGGAGACCGCCGTCTGGACCGCGAAGACGGCCCGCCCCGAAGGGCGGCACCCCCCCCGTCTCACTTTGATGCTTCGTTGCCCGTGAGGCAACGTTGCGATGTCGCGCTGTTCTACTAGGCGTGGATGAACTTCTCGGTCCAAGCGTTGCCACCCGTGAGAGCGCTCGTCTTGATCTGGACCTGCGAGCCCGTCGCGTTAAGGTCGTACGCCCCAGCGCCCGAAGCGCCGACCGTCGTGCCATCGATCTTCCCTGCGGTGAAATGGACCTTGGTGAAATTAGGCACAGGGAGCTGACCTGAACTTCCGTTCAGAGTGTCGACCCCGGCCAGGATGGCGGAGTTCGTCCCACCCACGGAGGCAGTCTCGTTGTCGGCCGCTGCCTGCGTGATGTCGTACAGTGTGACCGAGGTCTTGCTAGCAGTCTCCTTCGTCTTCGCCATGATTACGTTCCCGGGCGCAGGTGTGAACGAGGTAGGCATTTCGACACCGTTCACAATGAGCGCGCCCTCATATACGGGGGTTCCGCTCACGCATCCAACGGTGACACTCGCTCCAGACGCAGATGAGGAGGTGAAGATGAAAGTCCCGAATCCGACTGCGGTATCTGTCGCCGTACAACCGATGATGGTCGGGACCGTGAAATTGGCACTAACCGATGAAATTGCGGGTGGAGTCAATTGAAAGTAACCGGCTTGTGCCGTACTGGTGGCGTTGTTCGTGGTGAAACGCAACGCTCCGACTGCGGCGTTCGCGGACGAGATCGGCAGCCACAAGCCGACCATGGCTGTGGCCGCACCGACCGTAGCGAGCCTCGTCATCCAATGTTTCATGCGTTTCCTCCCTTTTGAAGGCGACCATCCGAGGCGTCACCCGCTTCCCCACGACGAAGCAACCGCCCCGCCACCTCGTTTATCTGGAATCTTCACACGACCGAGGCGACGGCAGCAATTGTCAGATTTGATGATTGACGCCGTCGCGAGTTCGAACCCTCGAACCCGGACAGGTTTACGACGGCGTTGGGCTGACAGGGAAGGGCACCGGCATCGCCGAACTCGCTAGGTCACGCGCTACGGCTATTGGACATCACTCGCGGGCTGACACCGTGCGCCGCCGTGCGGTTACGGCTTCCAAAACGAGAAAGGTCTGAGCGTGCGCGATCCGTGCGCGATGCACTGTGCAATAGTGGGTCACTGCCGGTCACTCTCGGCATGTCCGAAAGACGGGTTTACCTGGAAGTTTATGCGATTGCCCAGGTCAACGACTTGAGCCGATTTACCTTCGCAAAGTAGAAGTCGTCGACCCGCCTAGTGAACCAGCTGTCAAGGCCTGCGGATGGCGACGGCGAGGATGTGGCCGCAATAAGGCCTAACTTCCATCGTCACCGCTGCTTCCATGACAACTGCCGCCGCAGCAGCCTCACCAAGTTCGGATTCCAGGGCGTCTCGCTGCGCGACTACAGCGCTGAAACCTGCTGAGACCTGATCGGACCATCTCGGGATCTCTCCGTATTCGACGACCTCGAAGCCCACGGATTCGAGACGCGGCCTGTAGTCGGGTACCGGATCGTTCCAAAAGGGCAATCCCGTGACTCGCTCGGGGTCGAGTTCGAATGCTACAAAAGCGAAGCGCCCACCTGAACGGAGAACCCTGGTGACTTCAGCCAATGCCTTTGTCTTGTCGGGCACGTATTGGAGAGCATCGACACTCATCACGGCATCGGCTGAGCCAGATTCAAGACGGGTCGCCTCGAAAGTGCCTTGGATGAAGGTCGCCCTGCCACTCATTCCCAACGGACCAGCACGCTCGGCTGCCCGCTTTATGGCCATGGGGGAGAGGTCAACGCCAACGAGGCGAGCACCGGATTCTCGGGCCGCCCATAGGCCCGGGCCACCCGCCCCGCACGCCAGGTCGACAAGAAGTTGATCGGGGCTGAGAGCCAAGCCGTTCGTGAGCTCCCGCAATTCCGCAAGGGGAAGAAAGCTGATGTGGGCGAACTCTTCGGGATAATCAGCTCCTGTTACGTGCTCGCGCCAGATCTGCCGCAGCGTCGGACTTCGACCCCAAGCGGCGTAGAAGGACTCATAACCTGTGGCGACCAAGTTCAGAGCGTCGGGTTCCATCCGCTGAACCGTAGGGCTCGGGGTCTCTCCTGGTTGTTCGGCGGAACGCGCCGCCGTAGCGACGAGTTGAGAGTCGCGGGCTCATACCGTGTGGCCGCGCGTCGATACCGCTTTTGAAACGAGTCGGAACCGATCGGGATCGTGCGCGATCCGTGCGCGAACGTGCGCGTAAAGATGGTCATCAGAGGTCAGAGCCGGTCAGCACAAATTGGCAGTTGATCTGCGGATGTGTGTAAAGGTGCAGGTGACCGGCTTGGGTCAGGGATACCCGCTAGGTTGAGAGTTCGAGTCTCTCCCCCGGAGCTTTCGCTCCGGCTCTTCCGGTCTGTGATGGGTATGCACCCGACCCGACCAGCCGATCTGAAAGGATCTGCGCGGCTGACCTGAAGAGACGTGATCGGCAATCATTTGACCCAGCATCGGGGTGCACACGAGAAAGGCGCCGTCGAACCGACGGAGCAGACCACGCCGCGGCTCCCAGCAAAAGGTCTCGAGCGATGGGCATCTCCGGTCGGGTATTCGCATCTCGACAGCGCTGGCGATCGCTATCGGTGGATTCGCGGTCCTGGCAGTCGTCTCCTCCAGTGCCGTGTCGCACATCGACCAAATTCGTTCTCTGCGTTTGCCGGCAGCACAGGCCGCCAACTCCTTCTATTCCTGCCTCGAGGATCAGCTTCACCACATCATTCCGGCTGGATCGGAGGTATGGATAGACACGAATAGCCAGTTCATCAGACTGGGTCCGGCATTACCCATAATCAATAATCCGCTTCGCATCGTCGTCCCGGAGTATGCGATCGTCGATCCGGTCCGCGGGAGACATATAGCTCTCGTATTGGTCCGCAGCCGTTCAAAGGACGCGTGCCTCGGAATGTCGATCGAAAAGCAAGAACCGAGGCCCCGATCGCAGGCGACGCTTTCATGAGCGTAACCGTCTTCGCGGTCGTAAGCATCCTTGTGTTGTCGTCCGGCGGGATCCTGCCGGCGCTGGCACTTGCGCAATTTCGCCTCGTTACAATCCCGCTCACGCCCCTCATGGGAGCGTTGCTGGCGAGCTTGGCGGTAACGGCGATGACCGGCATCGGGGGAACGCTGTTGCAGTGGTACATCGGCTTTTCGGTGACAGCCGCCGTACTTTCTGCGATCGCACTCTTACGCCGCACGTCGCTTTCTACGTTGCGCAAGGCGGATCCCGAAGATGGACGTGCCGCCGCCTCTTCAGCTTTCTTGATGACCGCGAGTGCCTGTGCACTCGGGCTGTCACAACTCGCGACCCCTGCAGTCTCCGACGACGGCTTTGCTATTTGGACTATGCACCCCTTCTGGTACGAGGCGGGGCACGCGGCGTCCGTCGGGGCTCTGCGCAATCCAGCTCTCATCTTCAGCCACCCGCAATACCCACCACTCGTGGGTGGAAGCATCGCCTTGGCCTGGAGAGTTTCTGGGCTGCAGAGCGTACGGTCCGGCGTCGTGTTGATCGCTCTGCTCAACGCTTTCGCGATCCTTGCTGCTTCGACCGGAATGATGGACCTCGCTCGTGCGTTCGTACGTGCCTCTCCAACGAGCACGACGCAGCTAGCGCGAAGGTGTCTGTTGGGACTCGGTCTTGTACTGAGCGTGATGCTCGCCCTTACGGCATTCCGTGAAGCTGGGAGAGTCGCCGTCAACGGTCACGCGGACCTTCTTTGGGTTGCGGCTGCTGTTGGAGCCGCCACTTTCGGGCTCTTGCTTCCGTGGAGCAGGAACAATGTCGGCATCGCGATGCTTCTCGGCGTCGTGGCGGGAATGACCAAGATCGAAGGAACCCTGACTGCGGCTGTGATCATCGTGCTAATAGGGTTTAGGGGCGTTCTCTTGGCCCGCACTGGGAGTTCCCGAAAGGCGTATCGCGAACCCGTCTTATTCGCGATCAGCTCGCTCGCCCTCGTGAGCTTTTGGCCAGCGGTGGTGCGCATCTTGCACTCGATCCCAAATGCCGAGTGGGCCGGAAAGCGAGACGGCTCCGACGCAAGCCGGCTCGTAGACACGTTCCGCAGCGCGGCCCCTCACCTCGAGGTCCTTGCAGTCGCAGTACCCGTGGCGCTGGTTGGCACGCTCCTTCTCCGTCGTCGGCGCAAGATGTCCGGTGCCGGAAGCGACTTGTGGGTCTGGGCCGCCATCATTGTGGCCGCCTCCGGGGTTTCCTGGGCCTACGTCACAGGGCCAGGATCGATTCGCTTGTGGCTCGACACTTCGATTCAGAGGACCTCTCTTTTCCCACTCCTCGGGGCATGGTGGATAGTGGCGTTCTGGGTCTTGACGGCGGTCTTACAAGCAACCGAGGTGCGTTCGGGTCACGACGCAGCAAGCGCGGCTATTTCCACGCCTGAACGGTGAGGATATATCGGGCGACGGCATCTTCTCCGGTGGGCGTTACCGAGTGTGACACGAAGTCGCGAAAGCCGGCAGCAATCACAGCGCCCTCGAGAGCCGACCTGTTGGGCGCCCACCAGTTGCTGGAGTCCCCTTCGAGCTCTGCTCCCGGGTAGAACTCCCACATTGCAGAGCTCACTCGCGGAACATGGACAGCAACGGTTCTGATGATTGCTACCTCGTTGGTCAACGACGCCAACCTACGCATGGCGCCCATTGGGTCCTCCAGGTGATACAGCACTCCAGCGAAAATCACGACATCAAAGATCCCCAGACCGCTCAAGTCGTCGTTGGCGAAATCAACGACCGCCGCTTCCACTTGGGATCCCAGCCGTGAGCGCGCCAAGTCGAACCCCGCTCGCCCTGGCAACGCTCTCGAATCCCACATCGCGGGGTTGAGATGCGGAGCCACGTACTCCTCTCCGGTTTCACGGGTCCGGCGGTAGTACGCCTGCTGTTCGACCAGTCGGGTACACCAAACGTAGTGGTCGAGCGCAACCACTCTCGCTGCACCCTCGCGCTCTGCGCGGAACGAGAAGTAACCATCCCAAGCCCCGATATCAAGGACCGTCTTTCCGCGTAATGGCGGGATGCCGAGTTCGTTCCACTCCTGATCTAGTAGCTCCGGCGACTTCTGCCCGGGCGTTGTCTCATCGCCCATTGCGATCGAGTGGTACCAAAAGATCCCCTCTGTCTCAGCGTTGTCTTGCGTCATCTCAGTCTCTCGATCCACTTTCTATCGGCGTCAACATCTGCAAAACGATAACGTCGTCAGTGAACACGGGAGGGATCATGAGGACCTGGCTCCTGTGGGTGTGACCATTGCTGCAATGGGAACCGTCGTACTGCAGGGTGGAACGGCTGACGGCGGCCCCATCGGTGTGGTCGATCACCCCCAGTCCAAACGCCGGAACCAATTCCGACGCTCTGTTGGGAATCTCCTGCACCAGTACCACGAACTCGATGCTGTGGGTTCGCAAAGGTCCCCGACTTCGGGAGGGACCCTGGTCGAATCCTGGAACGGAAGTTCGTAGTCTGTCACGCCTAGCCCGAGGGGGAAAAACGGAACCGGAACGCTCAACGGCGTATCGTGCTTAAGCGCGACGGAATGTGTTGCGGTCGCCTCCGAGGTCAAAGCTTCTGGCGGGGCTACTCGTCCTCTGATCGAGTCCTTCAACGGCGGTTGCCTGGACGGTGACGAAAAGTCCAGGTTCCGACGCGAGCCTCAGCAGCGTATCGTGCAGCAGCCCGACATCATGTTTCGCGGTTGGTAGCTTTGGAGCCGCCCAGTTCGGATCGGGTCGATCCCTGATCGAGACCCTGTACGGCGGAGCGTGGTCTGTGTCCTGCTCCGATACGAGCGACTGCACAGCGGATGGTGGCAGCTATTCGAACGGTGCGCCTTACGAAACGCTGGTCGAGACCGGGACTTGAGTAGCGAAAGAGGGAATTAGTAGTCACAAAGACCCCGGCTGATGAAAAGAGCCAATTCAACCGAGGAAACGAATCGCGAGATGAACACTCTTGTGACTAGCAGGTGCTGGTACGACAAACCGCATGAGAGGAACTGCACGGGCGTCGGGCCGTTTACCGAGATTTCACTAGACGACGACATCGTCGAGGCCCTACTGTCGCGTTCAGGAGCTTTTAGAACCGTTGTCAGGTTGAAGTAACAGCCTTGGTGAACAAAGGGGTCATAATGCTCAAGCACAAGCGTTGGGTCGTCGCAAGCCTCGCAGCGGTTGTGGCAATCGCGGTGACCTTGTCAGTCGTGGGTGTCGAAGCGCAGGCCGGGGCGTCGAGTTCACATTCACGGTCAACGGCCCCCCCGCCTCCCGACCACTTCTTGTGTTATATCGCTACGCCGACGACCGCGACCAAGACCTTCAAGTTCCCGCCCCTAGTGGTGTTGAAGAATCAGTTCACCGCCCATGACGGAACGAAGCTGAAGCCGGGGCTTTCTTTAAGCCAGCTGCTTCACTGCAACCCTGTCGAGAAGATCGTCGGCTCGACGGTCACGCCTATCACCAACCCGAACGCTCACCTGGTGTGCTTCCGGTTTACGGCTCCTACGCAGCCGGTGCATATGGTTCAGGTGACCAACCAGTTCTCCCAGCCGGGGGTTCCGTCGCCGATTCTGGACACGGGCCAGCCGTCGCGGTTGTGTCTTCCGACCTGGAAGAGCCTTACCGGGCCGCCGAGGATGAAGCCGAACCAGCCTCCGGGTCTTGACCACTTCACCTGCTACCCGGTGACTTACGACCCCAATACGCCTTCTCGCTACGTGCCTCCCGGCCCAGTATCGCTGCAAGACCAGTTCGCCACATCGCCGGTCGCGGTCCAAGTGGGCGACCCGCAGCTTCTCTGCCTGCCGACCACCAAGATCGTTACTAGTGCAGCCGGTGTGAGGACCGTATACAAGGCGAACAACCCCGCCGCTCACCTGCTCTGTTTCTCGGTCACGCAGACACCGTTCCCGCCGTCGGTGTGGGACGAGAACCAGTTCGGCACGAGCCAGATCAACCTCGACGGTACGGCCGTACTGTGCTTGCCCTCAACCAAGGTGCTCTTGCACTAGGCGCAGTATCGCCCACCTGACAGCGTTGCTCACCCGAAAGGCAAGACGGTTTCGGGCAAACTGATCCTGACCGTCACTTAACGTGCGGATAACGCACGCACCATGATGCGTCCCCCGGCGCATGAGGTGGTTGGGTACTGACGCGACAACTTGAGTGTGCTTGCTCCCTGCAATGGATATGCGCCTGTTGCAGGGTGCGAGCCAGTCGCGGTGCTCAGGTGCATCGACAGTCGCGGTGCGAAGGTCACAGTGGTAGGTAGTGCGGACCACTTCGAGGAATTACTGAAAAACGGCGCAGCCTGCGACCCCTCTGGGGTGACGTTGCCGACAGAGGAGTTCCCACTCGTCATCGACGGGTGGCCGGAAGGGAACTGAACAGAGGTCTCCGAACCGCGTTAGGGCGCAGCGGTGAAGTTGTTCACGTCCACGCCGCTTTCGCTAGCGCAAGCGTCCTTGTTACGTCTCGTGAGCCCGGCAGACGGGTTGTCGTCCGGAGCGAATGCAGCACCTTCTGGCGGCTTCATCTGGTGCTGACCGAGAGGCGCATACCATGCATAGCCCACATAGCCGTGGCGCCGTGGAGACGCTGTCTTAAGGGCTACCCACCAAGGAGAGAGATGACTGAATATTCGGTACCAAGACCAGTAAAAAGCGCGCCACCACATCGGTGAAGCGATCAGCATCCGTGGGTTGCGAGCCGAGATGACGAAGGCGAACGGAGTGAACGCCAAGATTGCCGTCTTTCTCACCAACGTCGTCGGATCAATGTGGTGCGCGTACGTGTTTGCGATCATTGCCTTGCTTGGACTACCCGCAGCGCTGAGACCGGGCGGCGAGGGAATCATCGTGTGGATTGCGCAAACATTCCTCCAGTTGGTGTTGCTCTCCGTCATCATGGTGGGGCAGAACGTGCAAAGTTTGGCAGGAGACGTCCGATCCCAACGCACGTATGAAGACACCGTGCAGATTCTGGACCGGCTCGACATCCACACCGACGGTGGACTCAAGGATCTCGCCGACCGGATCGATGGATTGGCGGCGAAGATCAGTGGTTGACGGCCATATGGCGAATCCGGGGAACGGCATCCTGCCCGCCGCGGCAGCAATATCAAATCGGGCCTCCTGACGAATAGCATGTTGTGGAACCGCGTGAGAGGAGGACCCCGTGAGCGCTGAAGAGAACATCAAGACTATTGGAGCGATATACGAGGCTTTCGGCCGAGGCGACGTCGGATTCATCCTCGACAGCGTCACCGACGATGTCGATTGGGCGACGGACACCTCATCTCGAGCCGCTCCTTGGTATGGCCCCCACCAGGGCACGGGCGGGGTGACCGACTTCTTCCAAACCTTCGGGTTGACGATGACGGTGCAGCAGTTCGAACCGGTTTCATTTGCAGCGAACGAGACTGAAGTGCACACGATCGTGAGATTCAAGGCGACTCGGATCGCCAACGGTCGGATTGCCGAGATGAATCTGCATCATTGGTTCCAATTCAGGGACGGGAAGGTCTCGTACTACCGCGGCACTGAGGACACGAGCCAGATAGAAGCGATGTTCGCCGACTAACCAGATGAATTGCTGCTCGGCTCCACGGACCCTCACGACCCACCACTGTAGGATCGCAAAAAATCGAGCTGGGGGCCGTAGCTCAGCGGTTAGAGCAGGGGACTCATAATCCCTGGGTCGCAGGTTCGATCCCTGCCGGCCCCACCCGTTCGGAACGACAGGAAAGGAAATCCGTGAGCGAGCTCGAGAAGCTGAGGGAGCAGATAGTCGACATCGTGGCCCGCGACGGGTACGAACGGCGTTCAGAACCGTTCCATCTTTCTTCTGGGGGAACGAGCCACGACTACGTGGACGGAAAACGCGCCGTGGCAAGGACGGACCGTCTCCGCCTGCTCGGGAATGTGATCCACGGGATCTGCTCGGAAGAAGGCGTCGAGTTCGACGCTGTCGGGGGCATGACGATGGGGGCTGACCCGATCGCTCTTGCGGTCGTCATGACCGCCACCGACGCACGACCGATCAGCTGGTTCTCGGTCCGCAAAGAGGCGAAGGACCACGGAACGCGCCAGAGCGTCGAAGGGCCGCCCCTTCGTCCCGGCACGCGGGTCCTGCTCGTCGACGACGTCGTGACTACCGGGAGGTCCATCCTCAAGGCTCTCGACGCGATCGAGCCGAGCTCCGTCGAGGTGGTGTTCGCAACAACGCTCGTCGACAGGGGCGAGTCGACCGCCGACGAGATGGCCCGCCGCGGAGTGCGTTACAGGCCGGTGGTGACCTACAGGGATCTCGGTATAGAGCCCGTGGTCCCGTCGTCATCGGCGGCTGGTTAGAAGTCGTACCCTCGACAACGTCGCGGGCGGCGAGGAGGAAAAGTGGACATCGAGCAGTTCTATTCCGCGGACGAGAACCGCCGGGCATCAGAGGAGATCGAGCTCGGCACCGACTGGCACGACGCTGCCGGAGCCCGTTACGAACTCTCGTGGGTGGTAGCAACCGGCGAGCTGTACATGATGCTCGAGCCTGTCGTCGGGGGTCTCTACGAGGATCCGTTCGGGGACGTGTTCGACGTCGGCCAGGCTCGCGCCGACCAGCTCACTGTCGCGATCGTGGGGTGGGTCCCCGACCGTGTCAGGCTCGACGAGGTGCTGTCCGGGTGGGAGAGCGAGATGGAAAAGGCAAACAGCGCCGCCTGGGTAGCCAACCGTCTGAAGGACGCCGGCGTGCCCCGGAGTGCTACGGACGGCTGATACTGCGCCGCTCGGCTCGGCGCACTGTGCCGTGACGCTGAGCCGCAATACTGGGTAGATGCCCATCCAAGGTCGTCTGGTGTCGATCGCCACTGTCGGCGTGCTCGGCGTGTTGAGTGCCGGCGGCGGAATTTGGTCCGGCCTGACCGGGCCTCGTATAGCCGACGTACAACTTCGCGATGCTGCTTCCAACACGGTCGCCGAGCCGAGCTTCGTTGCAACAGTGAACGCCACCATCAAAGAGACCTCGAGCGGAACGCCCTTCGGATCGCCCGCGTCAGGCGGCTCTTCGATTCCGGCGAGCCAGACTTCGACCTCGAAGGAAACCGTCGTCTATCAAGCGCCTGACCGCGTTGATGTGAAGGTGTCCAGCGAGGCACCAGGTTCGGGACAGAGCCCAAACGAGACCGATCTGATCCAGATCGGGTCTTCTTGTTGGCAACCGCCTTCCCAATTGAGCGTGTCGAGCGGGCCGCAACCCTGCCAGGCCAGTTCGATTTCGATGTTCCTCGAGCTGGTCCGGGGCCTCGAGAAGTCGTCGAGTGTGACTCAGCGCGACGGCATGTACGACCTCTCGCCTGCTGACGGCCGACGCTTCCTCGTCGACGCGTTCCTCGGTGGGTCATCCGTGGGGGTTGCGCCCAAGAACGTGTCGGTGCAGGTCCGGATCCAGGGTAGCGACGTCGTGTGGGAGCACCTGTCGTTCGGTTCGACTCAGCCCTTGGGCCTCGGAGCTTCCAGAGGCAAGGCTCAGACCATCACCGTGACTTTCGACCTGGTAGCCCGGATCACGCAGATCGGGTCGGCGCCCCCCATCGTGCGCCCCGCGGGGCCGCCGACATCCACGGGGTAGCCCAGCACCGAGCGATGGGCGAACCCGCGCCCGCGCTCTGTAGTGTCTGAGACGAGAACAGGTTCCATTCGGAGGTGGGGACGTGAAGAGTTACGACAAGCTGTTCATCGGGGGGAACTGGACCGCTCCGGTGACCGCACGCACGATCGAGGTGATCAACCCCACCACCGAGGAGGTGTGCGGGAGCGTCCCAGAGGCCGTCGAGGCCGACATCGACGCAGCCGTTGCGGCAGCTCGCGAGGCGTTCGACAAGGGTCCGTGGCCCCGGATGACACCGGTGGAACGAGCCGCGGTGGTGTCGAAGGTCTCCGAGGCGATCAAGGCAGAGCTCGAGCCGATGACCCAGCTCATCGCCACGGAAATGGGCTCTCCCGTTGGTTGGGGGATGATGGCCCAGGTACTCGCGCCCACCATGATCTTCGACTACTACGTGGGTCTTGCCTCGACCTATCCGTTCGACGAGGTTCGCCAGGGACTTCTCGGCCAGGTGCTGGTGGCAAGCGAGCCGGTCGGCGTCGTCGCGGCGGTCACCCCGTGGAACGTCCCGCTATTCCTGGCGGCAGCGAAGCTCGCCCCGTCCCTCGTAGCCGGGTGCACCGTCGTGTTCAAGCCCGCCCCCGAGACACCTTTCGACGCCTTCAGGTTGGCCGAAATGTTCGAGGAGGCCGGACTCCCGAAGGGCGTCCTTTCGATTGTCCCGGCCGGTCGCGAGGTCGGCGACCACCTCGTAAGGCATCCGGGGGTCGACAAGGTCTCCTTCACCGGTTCCACGGTCGCCGGCAAGAAGATTGCAACCGCCTGTGGCGAGAACCTGAAGCGCTTCAGCCTCGAGCTCGGCGGCAAGTCGGCAGCGGTGCTTCTCGACGACGTGAATCTCGACGAAGCGCTACCCATGCTTCTTCCGAATGCGCTCATGAACAATGGAGAAGCCTGCATCGCTCAGACGCGAATCCTCGCTCCTCGAGACCGCTACCAAGAGGTTGTAGAGGCCGTTGTAGAGAAGGTCGCCGCCATGAAGGTGGGGGACCCGCTCGACTCCGCGACCGAGGTGGGACCGTTGGTCGCCGAGCGCCAGCGTGATCGCGTGGAGGGTTACATCAAGGTCGGCCAGGAAGAGGGCGCGAAGATCGCGATCGGCGGTGGACGCCCCGAAGGGATCGACAAGGGTTGGTTCGTCGAGCCCACGGTCTTCGTCGACGTCGACAACAGCATGAGGATCGCCCAGGAAGAGATATTCGGCCCCGTCCTCGCAGTCATCCCTTACGACGGCGACGAGCAGGCGGTCTCGATTGCCAATGACTCCGCCTACGGTCTCTGCGGCTCGGTTTGGACCGCCGACGTCGAACGTGGCCTCAAGGTCGCTCGCGGCGTTCGCACCGGCACGTACATGCTCAACAACCCGATGCCCATCGACTTCGCCACTCCGTTCGGCGGCTACAAGGAGTCAGGCATAGGCCGCGAGTTCGGGCGCGAGGGGTTGGAGCTCTTCTTGGAGCGCAAGTCGATCACGTTGCCTGCGGGGTTCGACCCAAGCGCCTGAACCTCTCACCGGTCGTGGGCCGCACTGCCCACAACCGCCACACGTATACGTGAAAGCACCTATTAGTTGTAGGTGACAATCCTGATGCGCCCACCCCGGCCGATCCTCATACTGGCCGGGGGGGTAGCGAAGATTGTTGAAACTTTGTTGGCGAGTCACGGACCGGCATCCTTGGATCGTTCCGGCCGGAGTACGCGGTCGCCTCGTTGCACAAGACGGCGTTTCCCTCCTTGAGGTGCTTCTCGCGCTCGTCATCTTGCTCTTGGTCTTTATCCCGATATCGAGCTTTCTCGGCACTGGTGCGAAGGTAATCGAGACCTTCAGCGTGCAACGAGGCGCGGCAACCGTCCTCACATCGACTCTGGACAACCTGACAGTCGGCACGACCCCGCCGAGTGGGATGCCGAATTCGCAGACGGCCGTACCCGCATGGCCTTCAGCAGGAAGTACTACGACTCTCAACGGCATCTCCTACACCGCCTACTCCACGGGGGGATGGTGTGTTCTCACCGGGGCATCCTGGGGGAATGGCACCGTGAGCTCGAACGTGCAGGCGACATATCACGTAATTACCAAGGTCGCATGGGGACAGGGAGCGAGCTCGCCATCCACGACGACGCACAGTTTGCTCGACGCCACGGAGCTGAGCGGGGTCACCGGAGCTCCTACCTCCGGCGCTGTGTCCTCGTGCCCACTTGGGTTGAGTTGAGAAAACGATGAGTCGCTCCGCTTTTCGACAGGACGGTTTCACGCTCGTCGAGCTCTTGGTCGCGTGCACGGTCATGGCCATCGTATTTTCGCTCGTCGGGATTACGACAAGCGTCGTATTGCAGCAAACCACGGCGCAAGCGAGATCGAACACCTCTGCGTCGTCCGCGCAGTCCTCAGTCGACGAGATAGGCCAGTACATACGGGGAATTGTGAACCCGTTCAGCTCAGCCCTGGCAGACAATACGGGCCATAACGGGACTTCAACCGCTCCGACAGCATGTTGGGGTTCGAATGCTCCCTCAGTGCCAACAGGTGCGTTGTACGAGGACAGCTCTGGAAATCCAGCAGTTCCAAAGCCGATCGACACCGCTCTCGTGGTGGCACACGACTTTGACGCCGTCTTCTGTGCTTATCCTCCTCGGTCATCACTTTCTTCGTCGCCGCACGTGTACCGGATATGGATCGATCCCTCAACGTGCAAGAGCAACGGAGCCCAAACCGGCGGATCGTGCACACTCAAGGTTAACGACTATGGATCGGCGCCGTCCTGTACTTGGAGCCCGTCGGGCCCGATTCGTGGGTCGACATCCACCTGTTCCACACCACCAGTAACCGCCTTCAGTGTCGCGGGAGTGTGGTGCAACTTGTCGTGCCAGCAAGACGTGAATGGCACCCTGGTGGGGACGCTTACGACCACACCGCTCTTCAACTACTACGCGACTTCAGCTCTAGGGGTGGCGGGCACGACACCGATGGACGATATGTCCGTGAACCACGGCAGCGCCCTTGTCAACATCCACGATATTCGCGTGTCACTCAGCATCTTGACGAATGTGAACGCGCAACTGCCGGCGCCGGGCGGCAGGCCAGGGTCCACGGCAACGGTTGACGACGTGTTTCTTGCAAGCACGGTTACACAGTCTTGAGCCGGACCAACGGAGGGCATGGGCATTCATGAGCGCGAGACCGAACTGGCTCAAAAACAGCGTCACGAGAAAAGGCGAGGAAGGTCAGGCGCTGGCGGCGGTGATGGGTCTCACCGCAGTGATGGCCCTGCTCATTGTCAGCGTGGAGCTTTCGTCTATCGGGCAAGCAAGGCTCGCGACGATTACCACCAGTAGCGAAGAGGCGCTCTTGGCAGCTGAGGCGGGTGCCAACGACTACCAAGCGTGGCTCGCTGGTTCGAACAACACCTGGGCGTACGCCTCCGCGTACTGTTCGAACGGCGTTGTGTGGCCGATCTCGGCGCCCTGGTCTTCGACGCAGTGCTCTGCTCATCCCGATCCGAAGAACCCCGCCTACGTTGGCGCACTCGACCAACACTGCGCAACCGACTTATCCACGACTTCCGGGTGGGAGCTCTTCAAGGGCTCGACCTCGGCTGGTGGGCAAAACGAGGAGTTCCAGTACGTTGTCGACTCCCGACAAGCAACACCGACAGGCGGATTTGTCCACGTCTTCGTGACCGGTAGAGCCGGCCGTTCTGGCCACTATGCGTGCCGAACGCTGAAGCTGGCTATCAATTCTCCCGGGCTGCAGACATTACCGAATCCGCCGACGCTGATCTCCCCGACTTCCGCGTCATGCAATGGTTCGACGGTACCGGTACCTTCCGCACCCGTGGGTTCTGGTGCGGCGTATGTGGAGATCGAAGCTACGGGCGGATCTGGAGAAGGCGGGGGCAACGGCGGACTGACGACCGGAGGCGGCCGCGGAGGTTCAGGTCAGGCCGTTCTAGGTGTCTTTCCCTACGGCGGAGCTTCGGCCCTCGGGAGCGCACCGCTATTTGTAAATGTCGGTTGCCAAGGAGGATCGAGCACTGGCATCACCCAAGGTGGGGCTGGCTTCAACCATGGCGGATCAGCCGTGCCGAGCTCAGCCAAAGGTGGCGGCGGAGGTGGATCCACGGCCGTGTGCGTGAACATAAATCCATGTGTCGACACAAGTGCTTTTGTAAATACTTTGGGCGGAATCAATAACAACGTGCTCATGATCGCCGGGGGCGCGGGAGGTGGCGGGGAAGCGTTCTTTCTCGCCTCTGGGGGCAGCGGCGGGAACGGAGGTAACGCAGGGAACCCTGCATACACTCCGGGCGGAGCGGGACAAGCTGGGTTCTTCTCAAATGGGGGAAACGGTGGAAGCGGGTCGTCCTATTCCTGCACGAGCTCGTGCACTGGTGACGGGCAGTCCGGAACTGGTGGCGAAGGCGGGGGAGGCGGCGGCGGATTCAACGGCGGCAACGGCGGCTCGAGCGGTTGGTCGGGTGGCGGCGGAGGCGGTGGCTCGAGTTACTTGTCCGGCCAGACCGGCGAAGGCGGTTCCGGCTTCGGTGTCATTACGTCGGGAACCAACAAGTACCAGTTCGACCCCGCCGGTGCGCCAAAGTACGGATCAGTCATCGTCACCTGGTTGAACTCGAGCTTCGCGCCTGTAGCTACACCCTTCAGTCCCAACCAATGCGGGACCGGTGACGAAACGTCCACGCAGCTTCCGGCCAACAGTGTCATCACCGTCACGATTGCCGGCGGCGGCGGTGGAAACGGCGACGTGAGCGGAATCTTCGGTGGAACAGCCGGAACGGGCGGAGCTGGTACCGCTATCACTGCGTCCTATACGACAGGCTCGACCCCCGTGTGGGTGTCGTCGGTACAGGGGTGCGCCGGTGTCATCGGCAACCTCGATGGCGGCGATCCCGGTGGTCTTGGTCTTGGAAACGGCGGGAACAATGTTCCTACGGGCTCGCCCAGCGGGAGCGGAGCGAGTGGTAGTGGGGGCGGGGCAAGTGCGCTGTGCTTCGGTACGACGCAGGTGAACAGCAACTGCGGCACCGGCAGTGCAACGAACACGCTACTTGTGTCCGGAGGAGGTGGAGGAGCCTCGGAGCAGGACACTTGCAACAGTGCGAACAATGGCGGATCGGCGGGTCTGGGAACGAACTCACCAACCTCGAATGCCACGACTGGAATAGTGAAAGGCACAACGCCCGGGGGCGGCAATGGCGGCAATGGGGGAGACAACGGATCTGGCGCGGGTCCCGGCGGCGCAGGTGGCACCTACTCGCCCAACGGCAGTTCCGGTCAGTACGAGAGCAGTGGTCCGGACAGCGGTGGTGGAGGAGGCGGGTACGACGGTGGTGCGGGGGGTACCGGCGGCAGCGATGGGTTCTTGTGCATCTCCTCCACAGCCGCCGGTGGAGGCGGGGGCGGCTCGAGTTTTGTGAACACAGGCGCCACGGGACTATCGCTTACGACAACTCCGGCGGGCACCACTCCCGCTAACGAGGTGACGATCGGGACCTGCCCCCCGATCACAGCCGCAGCGGTGGACGAACTTTGTTGGACCAGCAACGCCGCGGGCAATTCCGGAACAGTTACCGTCACTCAGACTGCTGTGACAACTCCTGCCGGAGTCGTGTACGAGGGGCCGGGGTCGGGCAACAGTACGACCTGGTAGCGGCTAAGCCTCACCAGGTGGTCTGATAAACGGGAACCTGCGAGCTCGACGTGATCTGGCTCGCACCGGGCGGGTCATACAGCACCGTGACGGTGCCATTGGTGGCCGTGTTGCTGCCTGTTTGGATGCTCGCGGTGACGGCGGCTCCGGTCAGCCACGATGATCCTCCACCGGCTCCGCACTCAGCAGCCGATCCGGAAGTGCCGGTGAGGAACTGGTTCGCAGACGAAGTGGCCCCGGGGTTAGCGTCGGTCGGCACCGCTTGTCCCGCCGGCTGCCAAGGGTCGGCCCAACCGCCTTGGAAGCCCGCACCTCCACCGCCGGCGCCTATGCCGCCGAACGTGCTGCCGGTCGGGATACCACTTCCTATGTACCAACCCCCATTCCCGCCGTTCGAAACCGTTCCACCTGTTGCCGTGTTGGGTGCCGGGTTCGCACCCGAATACGACTGAGGTTGTCCGGACGATGTGGCGCTCGATGTACCACCGGTAGCCCCCGAAGCTCCCGCTCCGTAGTAGTAGTGCGTTCCGGTTGCGCTACCCGATCCTTCGGTTCCCGCGGACCACGAGCCTGCGAAGGAGTTTGAGGTTGCACCCGAACTCAGCCCGCCTCCACCGTTCATGTCCGAACCGGTCGTGGTGCAGTCCGTATTGAGCGCGAGCTGCGGGCACGTCCCGCCGCTGCATACGTAGTCGGTCCCGCCTCCACCACCACCTCCGGCAATGGCAAGAACGCAGGTGACGCCCGAACCGGGTGACGTGTCCGTGCAGAGTGGTGTACTCGGGGTACAAGTCGGGGAGGTGACGTTGCTGTTGCTCAGACAGAGCGCGCTTGCCCCCCCTCCGCCTCCGCCAGCACCGTTCAGAACCGGTGTCCCGTTCACACTGTCCGAATTGGATGAATAGGTCCCTTGAGGTTGGAAGCCGCTGCTCCCGCCGTTCCCGAAGCCGAGCCCACCAAGGTTGCCGAACCCGCCGCACCCGGCCACGACCGTCAATTGCTGCAGCGCCGTGAGACTGACCTTGAAAGTGAGCTCCGACCCGCTGCCTCCGCTGCCGAACTTGCCGGCTCCCGCAGTCTGCCAACCGCTCGCGCCGGAACCGCCTCCGACCGTGAGGGTATAAGTGCCGGTGTTGGGGAGAGCGATCGTCTCGCTGTTCGGTGTCGGCGGTCCCCATGGAGCCGGGGCAACGGGGGTGAAGTCACACGCGCCCGACTCGAGAGCAGGCGTGTAAACGGTCCAGTTGACCCATCCGTAGTACGCGGTGTACCCGCCTCCCCAATATCCCATCTGGCCGGCGTATCCCTGCCAGCCGGTCGTTGCTGAGGAAGGCGAATATCCCCCGCATCCGTCGCCTGCACCCGCGGTGCCTCCGTTAGTGCTCTGAGAGGTGTCCTCCGATTCGTTGTTGTTGTAGGCGGGTGCTCCCGAACCTCCGCAAGGAGCGGTGGCCGACGGGGTCGGGGGGTACGTGGCCTCCGAATTGTTGATGAGGCACGAGATCGAGAGACTTGTGATAGAGCCCGGGGTGCACGGTTCGGATGCGGATGAACTGAACGACTCCACCGGGGCTGTGTTCGTCGGGTTTGTTGCAAACCAACTCGCGCCTCCGGCCCCTCCGGTGCCTACGGTGTTGCCGTTGTACCCCGCATTTCCATTGCAATACGAGGCAAAGCTGTTCGTGGCGCACCAAGTCGTCGATGTCCCGGCACCCGTCGGACCTCCGCCTGCTCCTCCACCCGTCTTGCCTCCACCTCCACCTCCCAAGATCGCAAGGATGCAAGGAGATGAGCTCGGGGTAGTGCTCGTCGTCGAGCACCCAGGAGTCGCGTTGCTGCACGATGCCGTCGTCGAAGTTCCGTCGAAGCACAGAACCGTCGCGCCGCCACCGCCTCCTGTCTTGGACGATCCCGTACCTCCGCCCTCGACTCCGACACCTGCCGTCGCCGATCCACCGCCCCCGCCTCCGCAACCCATCTCGATCGCGTAGAAGTCATTGGGTACCGCATTGAAGTCCACGAGCGCGGCGGCACCATTACCGCCCGACCCTCCAGGCGTTGCTCCGCCGTAGCCTCCGCCTCCGCCACCGCCATAAAGCCAAGCCTGGCCGGTGTAGGCGCCTGGGGGAGCCTCTGTCGTGTACGCAGTTCCGCACGACTCCAATTGGCCGGCGGAATCGCACGTCGTGGTGCACGGACTTCCAGGTGCTGTGGTGTACCACGTCGGGTCCGGATCGAAGGTGGGGCTGCAAGGCGAATAGGAGCCACCTCCACCGTCATTGAGGCAGGAAGTCTTGGCGGTCGGGATCGTGGAGTTCGAGACGTTCTGAATGGTGAAGTTGGCGAAGCCGTTTCCGGCCGTCGCCGTTCCCACGACCAGACACGGGCCTCCGGAGCACGTGGTCGTCGGAGTGTAGAGAGCCCCGACGTCGAAGTACGACGCGCCCCGGCTCCCGCACCTGCTCCGCCGTCTCCACCCGCAGCTCCGCTACCTCCGCCCGACAGTCCACCGCCACCGCCACCGCCGTCCGATCCCGTGCACCACCAGAAACATCCGTCCCCTCCGAATGCCGGTCCGCCCGCTCCGTTGTGTGAGCCGGTCATGCTCGCCACCGTCACGGTTGAAGGCGATCCGCCAGAGTTGGGCTGTCCCGGTGAGCCGGCCGGGGTCGAGTCACCGAATATCGACTCCGAGGAGCCCGCGGAACCACCCGTGGCTGTGTTGGCCCCAGGAGCCCATGTACCTCCTGCGGCCGCGCCCGTGTGCTGTCCGAAGAACGCGTACCCGGAACCACCGTTCGAGCCGGCATCCGTGCTGCTTTCAGCCTGCGCGGTGGTCAGGTCGTTTGCGGCGCTGATCGTCGAGGGGAAAGCGCCTGTTGGACTGCCGCCGTTACCGCCGTTTCCCGCAGAGCCACCACGCGACCCCTCACCCGCTCCGCCCCCTCCCGCCGAGACGACGAGGACGCAAGTGGTGCCGGCGGACACGGCCCCTACGCAGAGATGGGTGGTCGAGTTGCATTGTCCTCCGCTCGCAACGATGCACACCGCCGTGGCACCACCCCCTGACCCCGAGCTCGTGTAGCTCCCTCCATACGAGTAGCCGCCTCCCGGGACGCCGCTCGCGCCGCCCGACCCGTATCCACTGCTCCACGGCTGGCTTACCGCCGCGCCGACGGCCAGGGCTCCACTCCCGCCTGTGCAATGGGTGAACGTGTTGGACGTGTCGGCGTTGCAGGTTACGAGCTGGGCGCTTCCGCCGGAGTTCGTGACGTAGATGGCGATGGGCATGTTGAATCCCGATGTCGATCCCACACAGATCGCGCCCGACGAGCCCGCTGGCAACGACGACGCACAAGAACCTGTAGTCGCGCTGATGGTCGTGCTCGGATTCGTGTTGGTGCTGGCCATCATTCCCTCGTAACCGATGTCGCTGGCGAGTGACATCCCTGTCGGGATTTGGAAAGTTGCCTGGATCTCTTCGCCGGACCCGCCGGACCCACCTGACCCACCGTTACCGGTCCCGCCACTGCCACCCGATCCGCCGGCCGCCGTTATCGTCGCGGTGGTGGTCGTGCACGAGGACTGGCAACTCGAGGGTACGTCGATCGCGGTATAAGAGTCGTTCGTGGCGACCGTCTGCGGTACCCCGGGCTGAGTGAGTTGCACCCAGAAGGAAGCTTGGACCGAACGGCAGACGTATTTACCGCTGATTCCGGACCGGCCCGTCGCGTAGACGTAGACCTCACCTCCGCTAGCGCCTCCCTCGAGGGCGGAAGAGTTCACCAAGTACTGGTATGACGCGTTCTGATTCCCCAAGCTCGACAGCGTGGCGGTCGCCCACCCGGTCGTTGTCGTGTTGGCCGAGCACGACGCGCTCGTGGTGAAAGCATTTTGGAACGCCGGGTCGATCCCGCCGGGAAGCTCGTACTGTGTGACCGTGGACCCCGTCGCTAGCGTGCCTGTTCCACCCGTGCACCCGGTGAACGACGTAGGAGAGCTGGCCGTTCCAGTGCAAGTCACCGACTGCTGGCCGGCGCTGCTCGCGACGGAGATGATCGCCGACGTGTTGAATCCGGTCGTCGACGCGACGTCGATCGCAGCACTCGGTAGGGACACGTTGTTCGACCCGCCCGCGACAGTTGTCGATTGATTCGAGCAGGTGTTGAAGGTGGTGTAGCTGCAGAAGCTCGCGGCATTGTTCGGGTTTGCACTGATGAAATCCTGATAGTCGGCCAACCCTGCCTGCGCAGCCTGCATTGCGAGCCGCGCGAGGACGCTTTGCTCGGCTATCGGAGCCTGTTGGTTCGACTGGTTCGCGAGTGACACCGAGAAGGCCATCAGAAGCACGATCACGATGATCACGGTCGCGAGCGCCTGGCCGGACTCGTTGCGCCTCGAGACCGATCGCGTCATACGATCGATCATCTTCTTTCCACTCTGTACCAATCTCGGGCTCATTGCGCCATCTCGTAGTACTGGGTCGTGATCTGGTTCGCGCTGAGGGCTGTCTGGTAGACGACCGCGTTCGCCACGTACCCGGAGAAGTACTGAGCCGGCGGGGTTGACCCGGGAGACGCCGAGTTACAGGCCGTGGCGCCGGAGTACGGGCTCGCGCCAACCATCAGGTCACACGACGACGAATACGCGATGCTCCCGTATCCGGTGCCGGTCTTGGTGTAACTCTGAGGGGTGGCGCATCCGTTCGAGGTAGCAGAGGGGACAGCCGGTCCGCATAGGTACGTTGTCAGGTTCGTCGAGGCCGATGCGCCGCTGCCGGTAGCAGTCACCACTCCTGCGACGAAGTACCAGCACTCGCTGCCGGGCCCGTTCGTTGTCGAACAGGCCGTGGTGAATGCTCCCGCGGACGGTTCGACCCCGGTCGTACCGGCGCCGGCGGAGCTTTGTCCGTTCGCTGCTACCACGACTCCCTTCCAGCTCGGTTCGATGTCGAGCGAGACCCCCTTGTAACCCGACGCCTCGATCGCGTCCCCATCAGAGACGATGGCGCAGTCCGAGATGCAGGTTGTGGCACCAGTCTGCGGGTCGATCCAGGCTTCGATCGTTACCGAGGTGCCGAGTCCGGCAAGCCCCGAGGCCGCGGAGTACGTGAAGGCCGATGATCCGTCGAAGCTCATTCCGCCGTTCGCAAGGTTGCAAGGCAGTGGTCCCGGAGTCTGATTGAACTTGACCGAACCGAGAGTGCCTGCCTGCGAGTCTGACGACGTACCGAGGTCGTTCAAGGGCGTTCCCGTGTCGTCGAGGGGGTAATAGGCCACGGGCTGTGCCGCCCCTTCGATCACCGAATTGCTACACGAGGTGCCCGCGGTGAGCTCGTTGCCGAGAAGGACCTGGTTGTCAATCTGAGAGCCGATTTTCGAGGTTGCGGTCGACACAGGCAATCCGTTGGCATTGAGAATCGTCACGTTGAACACGACGAGCTGAATCGATGCAAGGTCGCTCGCTGCGTCGTTGCAGGTCGAGTTGTAGATCAGGTCGACGAAAAGGGTCTTCCCGCCGGCGCAGCTTGGAGCTCCCCCCTTCTCCACCTCGTAGTTGATGGAGCTCGTGTCCTGTGTTCCTGTAGTTGTGTACTGGCCCGTGCTGCTGAAGTACTCGAAAAGAGGTGGGGTGTGACCCGAGCACACGCCGCTACCCGTCCAGCAGGCCATGGGGACACTCGTGCCCATCGGGTTTGATCCTTCCCCTGTCTTGCCTTGGCAATATGCGTCGCACCAGACATGTCGCACGGAGGCGACGATCTTCCCCGGGGAGTTACATCCGGTGCCGTTCGGGGAGCCGGTGCCCGGTACGCAACTGGTGCCATAGTCGACGACCTGTAGGGAGCAGTTGCCATACGTCGCGGATGTGCAGCTCGCAATGCTGAGGTTGGCTTCATAAACGTGAGGCGTCGCGCTACCCGGTCTGTCTGCGCAGAACACGAAATCGAAATCGTGGGCCACCGTTATTGCCAGACGGCTGGGCGAAGTCACGGTCTGCGCGTTCGCAGAAGCAACAGAATTGCCCGAAGAGGGTTGCGAAGCCCCCCAACACGGAGTACTGGCGGACAGCGCTGCTGCGGTCGACAGGTTGCCGGCTCCAATGGCCGCCACCAAAGGCGAAACCGTGTTGCCGAGGTACTGCTCCAGGAACGCCGCCGCCGTCTGTGCCTGTTCCGCCTCCTGGGAGGTCTGTATCGATTGAGTTGTCGTCGTATCGAGCGTGCTCACCATTACGAGCACCATCGAGACGACCAGGGCGAAGATGAGAGAAGAGATCATCATCTCGATCAGCGTCATGCCGGTTTCGGGCCGCTTCGTCATCGCAGCGCCCCCACCGGGCACGACGAGATGGGACCAGAGGTCGGAGCAGATGACGTATCGCCCCCTGCGGTCGTGACGAGGCCTTGCATAATGACCTGGTTCTCGGTATCAACCGAACTGACGCCCGACTGAGTCGTCTGGTTTGACCCGGGTCCCCACGCAACCTTGATCGCGAGGAAGTAACCCGGATAGGGATTGGTGGACGTTCCGAAAGAACTGCTGGTCGTCATGTTCTGCCAGGTCCCGACGTTCGATTCGGAGCACCAACCCCCCGTGAGGTACACGAAATAATTCGTGGACGCAATGATCTGAACTATCGGCGTGCAGGTCGAGTTGCACCATTGAGCGGAGCTTCCCGTTCCCGTCGGCAGGCCGGCCGACGTGAACCACGAGGCTCCCTGGTTGAATGCCGCCTGCCGCTCTTGAGAAAGGACGCCGGTTGCGATGCTCTCGGCGACTTCCTTGCTGGAGTTGGCGCTCGACGTCCCGAGCGAGGTGAAGACCAGTTGGGAGCTGGCGAGGAAGACGATGAGAAGAACGAGAAGCGCGATCATCATCTCGACGAGGGTTACGCCCTCCTCGAATCGTGGATTCAAACTGCGCGGAGCAATCCGGGGGCCCGCACCTTCGCACCGCATATGCCCGGTTCATCGGCATCGGGAGAGCACAGGAATATACGTGGATCCTCTTGGCCCAGGTGGTTGCCCGAATTCCGCCTTGGCGACGGTGAGGAACGGCGTGCCCGACGGAGAGTTGTTCGTCAGTTGGGAAACCGCCAGGCCCGCCGACCTTAACGGCGTACGGCGGTCAATCGCCCCTTGTCGAGGCCCAAGCGTCAACCGTCGTGCCCCGACCGGGGCTGGAGTGCACTTCCACGCGTCCACCGACGAGATGCAGACGTTCGCGCATGCCGACCAACCCGAGGGAACCATGAGCGCTTGAGGTCGCGCCGTCGCTGTTCTCGAAACCGTCGCCGTCGTCGCTCACGAGCAAACGTACGCCGCTCGGCTCGAAACTCATCCCCACGGCCACCCGGTCGGGACCGGCGTGTAACTCGGCGTTCGAGATCGCTTCTTGTGCGACTCTGAATAATGCGAGTTCTATCGGAATCGGGAGCCGACGTTCGTTGCCCGTGATCCCGAATGTCGTGTCGATGCCCGTGCGCTGCTCCAGGTCGTCCAGCAACCGGCGCGTCGCAGCGACGAGTCCGAGGTCGTCGAGCACCGACGGGCGGAGTCCCCTGGAGATTCCCCGGATCTCCCCGATCAGCGACTCGGCAAGATGCCGTAGTTCTTCGAGCTCGGCTGCGACGTCGGCTCTCGCGATGGCTACGCCATTCACTTCTGCAGCATGCGCAGTGCCCACGGAGGTTCTTCCGACCTCGTCGATCCTCCGGCAAAGGTAGACGAGTGCTTGCAATGGGCCGTCATGAAGCTCTTGTGCGATGTGGCGCCGCTCCTCTTCTTGGGCGTTGAGAACGCGAGCCGCGTACGCCTCCATCCACTCTTGGCGCCTGGTCTCGATCGTCACATCGTGGAGCACCAGCTGGACCAGTTGCTGACCCGCCGCGTACGCAAGCCACGTCGCGTCAGTCCTGTAGAGCATCGGGGTCCCTCCGACGGAGACGCGTACCACGACGCCTCGGCCGGACTCGTCATCGGGATCCAGATCCTCGGGCACGGCAGTGGGGGATCGGGGCCTTTTCGGGAGTTCGAGAAGCCGTCTCGAGACGTCGCGGCCCAGGAGGTCGGCGAGCTTCGTGGCAGCTTGATCACGCATGTGCTCACCGAAGAGTGAGAGAGCCGCAGGGTTAGCCTCGATTACCGCCCCGCTTCCGTTGACGATCAGAATCGGCGCACTGTTCGTTGTGAAAAGTCCGCGGTAGCGCGCCTCGGCAGCGAGATGCTCGCGGCGCGCCTCGTCGGCCTGCAGACGTGCGACACGCTCCGAGGCCACGCGTTTACCGACGACGAGCGCTATGGCGCAGAGAATGACCAATTGGGTGCTCTCGGACCAGAACCAGACGCCTGCGGTGTTGGACGAATTCGCGACGGCCACCAGGCGAATGACGCTCATGACAGCCACCACCGCAGTTGTGAATGTGCCACCTGTTGCCCCGAATGCGACAGCCGCATAGAGCACCGGCCAGATGAACAGAGCGATCGTCGTGAAGTCCGCCGTGTTCGGAACGATGTTTCCGGTCACCGCCTTTTCGATGCCGAGCCTCGCTGCGAAGATGGCGACCACTCCTGCTTGCAACAGCCAGAAGACGCCGTCGTGCCACGGTCGGTCGGTCGCAAGAGCGTCGCGGGTACGCCAACTCGATCCGCCGGATCTCGCATCGCCCTCCGAGCTTCGCCCGGCTGACGAGATGATCTTCACTGCCCTGCGCCGGACCCAGGGTGGGTAGTGTCTTGCTCGTTGCGCGGCCAAGTGTCTCGGCCGGCAAGCGCCAATCGGACCAGCTCGGTGCGCGAGACGATCGCGAGCTTCACGAACACGTGGTTCAGGTGCCCCTCCACGGTCCGGGTGCTTATGTCGAGTCGCGCAGCTATGGCCTTGTTGGCCAGGCCCTCGGCGACCAGGTCGACGACCTGCCTCTCGCGCCAGGTCAAAGCGGAGAAAGCGTTCCTGGGATCGGCATCCGACCTCGTGTGCTCCCGGCCGAGACCGGTGGTTACGGCAGAGTCGAGCACTGTCATTCCCGAGGCGGAGGCGCGTACCGCTCGGACCAACTCGTCGCCCGGCATTGTCTTGAGCAGATAGCCGGCGACCCCGGCGTCCATGGCTGCGCGTACGTAGTCCTCGTCGTCGTAAGCCGAGAGGATGACCACTCGAGTTGACGGGTTCTCTTCGAGGATCATTCGCGGCAAGCTCGATTCCGTTGCGGTCGGGCAACCGAATGTCGACGAGCACGATGTCTGGCCGAGTCGCTTCTATTGCCTCGATCGCCTGAGCGGCGTCTGCAGCCTCGGCGACGACGTCGATTCCATCCGCTTCAGAAAGGATCTGGCGGGTCCCGGTCCGGAGCAATTCGTGATCGTCCACTATTACGATCCTTAAGGGCGCGTCGTTTCCTCCTTTTGTGGCGCCCCTTTTCGATGCACCCTCGGTGAGTCGGTCAAGGACCACCGGAACATGATACTTGGCCCTATACCAGCTCTTGGCGCTTTCGATTCATCGCGGAGACCATGGCGCAAGCTGTTCGCTTGCCCTCTTCGCTAAGGGTAGGGCGCTCTGCAGGTTGTATCGGCGCACACGTCGTCTATCTGTCCGGTCGTGAAGAACTCATCAGCCTGCTTCCAAAAGGCCGGCACCATTCGAGGCACGGTGTCGTGCGGATCGGGTCCAGACGTAGGCGCCACGTCTGCGATCGGTGCGGCGGGGACCCCGGAATCCCACACGAACAGCGCGGCGTCTCCCGAGTACGCGGCCGGCAAAGCGGATATTCCCCAGAAGGGAACCGCTTCGTTGGAGCGACCTGGAGACAAAGTCGGAGTGTGGACGAGCGCTCCGATCGTACGTGCCTCTGTCTCGGTGGTGACGTTCGCTACCTGGTGGTCACCGAACGCCTCTTCCAGGAGCACCTGGTGTGCCGGAGTCCCCGGTAGCGGTGAAGCCGTCATCTGTTCCGCGTAGCCGTCCGCCTCGGCCCTGTCCCACAGCATCTGCAACAGGTCGAATCCGATCTGCTGGCTCGCACGGTCGGGGTAAGCGGAGTGGAGAGGCGCGAGGAACGGCGCGAAGTCGGCACTGCGGTCGAGCAAAACCGAGTAGTCCATTCCGGGAACTCCGAGAACCGCTCGATGTACATCGAGCGACAGCGAGATAAACGCGCCCCCCATGATCCCGCCTTCGGAGTTGCCGTAATACACGGGCGCAGGGTTGACGTCTAGCAGGGGGTGGTGACGAGCGTCCTGGAACGCCACGTTCGAAACGAAACCGTTGGGGTTGTCCAAGAGCCGACTCAAGAACTGCGCATCAAGCAGCGATTGCATCAAGTGGCCGACGAGGCTCGGGAAGTAGCCGAGGTTGGAGACCACTTTGAGCGCGAAGGCGGGATCGCCATTCACATCCGACAGCCCGAACCAGTCGGTACCGCAGAACGCGAAGTCATAGGCGTCCGAGAGCTCCGGCACGCCCGAGGCCATGACCTCGGTGTCGTCACCGAAAAGCCCGTGGCCGTAGATACCCACACGTGCGGGATGCACAGGTCTTGTGCCACTCTCAGGGTCAGAGTCGGCTGCTTTCGGGATCTCGCACTCGAATGGGGCGTTCACGGTGTCGTGGCGCAACTGTTCCGGCACTCCGGCAGGATTCTCGTTCAATACCGAACCGGAAGTGATTCCGGGCGTGGACAGGTAGTCGGGAACCTGGAAGGTACCGGTGACCACTCGGGCGACATGGGTGTCTGCCGACGGGTTGTTCTGCACGCCGGTGATCTGGAACGTCGGTGCGTGCATGCCGAGAGTCGCGAACGACTGGTTGCGCATGGCGAGCTCCGGTCCAGTCAGGTTCTGTTCGCTCGCAACCGTGAAATCCCACGCGAGGAACATCCCCGTGTCAGGCACACCATGAGAATTCAGGATCGCAAGGACCTGTCGAAGGTGGTCCTGGTGTAGTTGCTCGTGCGCTGACTTCTGGCGAGCGTTCGCCAGCACGCTTCCGAACCCAGGTTGCGGAGAAATCGCGATTCCTGACGAGGTTTGCAGGTGGCCCAACGCCACCACGTAGCGGTCGCCCTCGGTGAGGTTTCGTGCCGGATGCACCATGAGGACCGACTCAGCCGTTCCACGTGACCCGGGCGCAAGTTCCGCCCAGTAGGGCCAGCGTTTCCCTGTCCTGACATCGAGAAGCACGACGGGAGCATCTGCTTCGAGAGAGGCTCCAATGTCTGAAAGCGACGCAATACCGCTGCGACCTAGATCGAGGCGAGGGACAACGGCGAGAATCACAGAGCCGGGGCTGAAGCCGTCGTTTGCATCCCAGGGCGCCGGGTTGATCTGCGGGCCGGACGCGGCTCTTGGTCAACGCCGACGCCGGCAAGTCGACGCGTCGACCGGTGGACGTCTTTGTGTCAGGGATCGTGTAGTAATCGTCAGGGAACGGCAGTGGGCACGCAACGGGTTGGATGGAATCGCACGGGGCCGAACTCGTGGTTCCCCATGCGGCATCGATCGTCACCGCTCGATTTTGCGTTGATGGCGGAACTCCCTGAGTCTTGACGGGCGTGCAGGCCGACAAGACCGAAGCCGACACCAGGGCGGTGCCGACAAGGACGCCCCAGCGACATTTCACATTCAGGTCCCCGGCGTAGACGGGGAGGGAGGCGTTGCTCCGGGCGTGTCGGCAACGGCGCACTGTTGGCGGAGCGCGGCTCACCAACACGCCTTCTGGAACTCGCGAGCTCTCGGAGATCGTGGTCATGAGCGCTTGCCACTGCCCGTTGTCTCCGGCGGCCAGAGCCGCCGGCTGCAAGCCCAACTGCAGCTGGTAATACGCCTCGTCCTGAAGGTGTGCCACCTGAGTTGAAGTCTTCTTCGCAAAGCTCGAGTCGTAGAGCGTGATCGACGAGTTCACGTAAACGCAGGCTTTTCTGGCAAGCGCGTCCACCGTCTTGGGTGCCGCACCCTGCCGCAACGACGGAACCGGCCGCCACTGCGACCATTGCGAGAAGCGCTCGAGCGCTTCGAGATGTCAGCCTTCGAGCCACCCGGGCGCGGCATCAAGGAGATGACGGCTGACGCCGAGACAGCGGTCGAACACGTCGCAGAGCAGTTCCTCGCCTGCGAGCACTCGTGCAAGCGACACGGGGTGCCTCGCCACGATCGACAGCCTTCTCTCCGGACCGTCGGTGGCCGAAGCGAACGAGTCGATCGCTGACACCTCGAGTGGAAGTTCGATGCCCCCCACGCCCGCAAGGTCTATGGCGAGCCTGAGCAGGTCGGGACCCCTTGGCAGGGGGGGCAGTCCCCACGTAAACGTGAGGGGGAAGTGGTACTCGTCCGGAGGTGCGACCTCCTCGGGGAGGTCGAATACGGCATCCTCGAAGGCAAGAAGGATTCGTGGGTCGACCTCGAGCGCGAGGTGAAGGTCGAGAGGTCCGCCGCAGCCCTCTTCGGGGTGCAGGTCGACCTCCCAGGTCTGGCGAAGCGAGTAGGTCTCGACGAAGTGCCGTTCATCGTGAACGTGGAACCCGTGGTCGACGGAATGGTCCTTCAGGTCGGCCACGTATCCGGCGACGTCTATGACTGCCACAGTGCGTAGAGCCTAATCGCCGGGTGGGACGTTCCAGCCCTCCTTTGAGCGCCCGATAGGGTCGGTTCGGTGAACGACGAGGCATTGCTTGCCATATGCGGCGAGGTCGTCGATGCGGTCAAGCATGCACTCGAGGGAGTAGACGACTGGAGCCTGCCAGGTGGGCGTCCGGGCCAGTTCGGAATCGACCTGGTGGCCGACGCGGCGGCACTCGAGGTCCTGAACCGGACGCAACTGGGGGTCCTCTCCGAAGAGAGCGGGCTGCGTCGGCCGGACGCTCCTTTCGTCGCCGTCATCGACCCTGTGGACGGTTCCACCAACGCTTCACGCGGGATCCCTTGGTACGCGTGCAGTCTGTGCGTGCTCGACGAAGTAGGCCCGGTTGTCTCCCTTGTCGCCAACCTTTCGTCCGGGGTTCGCTATTCGGCGGTTAGAGGGGTTGGAGCCTGGCGCGACGGAAAGCGGCTGGCACCCTCGAAATGCGAATTGCTCCGAGAAGCAGTCGTGGCGCTGTCGGGGTATCCGCGAAGACACATGGGTTGGTCGCAGTACAGGGCCTTCGGTGCGGCCGCACTCGATCTGTGTGCCGTCGCCGAGGGAACGATCGACGCGTACAGCGTCGTCGGCCGCTCGGCGCTCGGGTCTTGGGACTATCTCGGTGGAATGCTCGTTTGCACCGAGGCCGGTGCTCGCGTCCAGGAGATCGACGGCCTCGATCTCGTCACCACCGAGCACGTCGAGCGTAGGTCTGTGGCCGCGGCGGCGACGCCCGGGCTGCTGGCTCAGGTCGTAGAAGCCGCTAAGGCGGCGCGTCCGTCGGCGCAAGTACCAGGAAGCGACGCTCCTCGCCGACAGGGAGCAATAGCGGCGGGGGATTAAACCGGCAGACGGTCTGGAGTGTCAGGCTCGAAGCGAGAAAGCGGTTGGGATGGCGCGAAGAAAAGGAAGTTCGGGGCGGAGTGCGGGGGAGAAGGGCACCAGAGCTCGGAAAACGGGCAAGCCGGTACGACTCTCCCATTGGAGAGCCGACGGCAATCCTAAGGTGCGTTATCCGACCGAGGGAGATGCTCACAAGGCCGGTTTCGCCTATCGGCTGGAACATGGGTCTGATCTGGGCGTGTACGAGTGCGAGTTCTGCGGCGGATGGCATTTAGGAGCGTCCGACCGGTGATGCTCTGAAATTAGGCTCCTGTTCATTGTCCCCGGATTTGTTCGTCGTGAGGCCGTATCAGCCCTCACTCGTGTCGACAGGCCGGAGGACCCAGGCTCGCACGTAGCCAATCCCCTTCAGCTTGCGCGGTCGCAGCGGTTTGACCACGACATTGTCCTCACCGTCGAGCGTGTGACCGAGAGCGTCGTCGACGAGGACGGTCCCGGGGTGGCCGATGTCGGTCAACCTGCTGGCTCTGTTGACGGTCTCACCGAAAAGGTCACCTTCTATCGCGACGACAGGACCCCAAGCGATACCAACGCGCACCTTCGGCAGCGTTGGATCTTCTCGTATCGACGCACGCAGCCCTAGGGCCGCATTCGCCGCGGCGACCGGATTCGGCTCCGTAAACATCACGGCGTCACCGATCAACTTGACCACCCGACCGCCAGCCTGGGAAACATTCGAATATGCCAACTGCTCGAATCGTGAGATCAGATCCGGCAAGTCCTCCGGACTCATGCGAGTGGTCAGGGTGCTGTATCCGACGAGGTCCGCGAACCCAACGATCTCGTCTGTCTCGCGAGTCGGATCGAGACGCCGACGGACCGCTTCTGCGAGGTGACGCCTCCATGCGTACGAGAGGAATCGTTCGAACTTCCCTTCGAAGAGGAGTCGGCTCGCCGCATCAAGGGAGTCGCCGCTTAGCTCGAGCCGGCGATGTTCCCCGTTCGGACCGCTCTCTTGAACTTCACTCGTCTCGAGATTCTCGGCTTGCGCGTACGCGACGCGCGACAAGGCTTGTCCGAGAACGCGCGTCATCCTGAGAACGACGTCCGGGTCGATAGGCGAGCTTGCCTGCAGGTCTCGGAGCGTCTGGAGCACCTCGATGTCGGCATCCGTAAAGTGGCGACTCTCAGGGTCGACAGGTGGAAACCCCAATTCGATCCAGAGGCGTTGCGCTTCATCGGAGTTCATCCCGGTGGCTCTGGCGACGTCGTCAGAGGTGTACTTGGGCGTACCGATGATCAGCTCGGTAATTGGGTCGGTTGGGGAATCATCATTCGCCATCGACATGCGAGCCTCACGTTCGCCGAGCTCGATCTTCCGACGTTGTTGTCCGAAGCGGGGGCGTCGGCACATTCTGCCGCGCGGGGAAAGAAGGCGGATGCCAAGCGACGATTCGCAGGAGAAGATGTGCGGGGGAGTGCGGGTCTCTCAAGCCTCAAGACTGCGCGAGAATCGCTCTGGGGTGGGACCGAAGTATGTGAGGAGCCAGGAGGGCGCTTAGCTCAGTTGGTCAGAGCAGCTGGCTTACAACCAGCAGGCCGTCGGTTCGAGTCCGGCAGCGCCCACTAGCTGGGACTATGGCATAAGGCACGTAAGCACAGGATCATGACGTACATGGCTCGAGACGTCGCATTGTTCGACGCCCAGCTCGTGGAGGCGCTCACCCGATCGCCCGCAGCACAGCGTCCGTGTAGTCGATGCTGATGGCGCGCATGCCCCCTGCGGTCAACGCTTCAGGCGAATGCACTGGACGCCGCGCTGATTAGACCTGAGCGATTTCTACGCGAGTGACCCCTTGGCGGCAGGATCGACCGTGCGATGTTTGGCTATTGGAGTGACCCAACGGATCAGGCGAAGTCCGGGCTTCCGGCACCAGCAATCCGCCTGACAATCACACCGTTTCCACCTCCCCGAAAGCTCAGCGACGGTAGTTGCGAGAGCGGCCAATAGGTGCAGGGTGACGAGCCGAACAATCAGACGTCGTACGAGCGTCACCGAACGCTCGACTCGCCGCGTGTGCGTAAGGGCAGATTGCTGCAACAGCAGTTCGGCTTCCCGCACGGAACCAACACGAAGCCCTTGTCCACAATGCACCGCAATCAGCGCAGCCGATCTCCACGACCAGAAATTGTAGTTAGTCCAACGGTCCTGTACCGCTCGGCGCAGAGGTTCAGATTGAGATTGTTGCTGCCAGCACGTTCCGGTCCTTTAGCCGGTCCCGCGGCCGATCCGTACCTTGTTGCCGAACGGGTCTGTCAGGGTGAACTCGCGCATCCCCCACGGCATGTCGCCGATCGCGGTGACTGGTAGGCCGCTCGCAAACAAACGCGGATGCCAACCATCGGGATCGTCCACGATCAAGTAGCAACCCGCTCCGTTCCGGGCCGGGTCGATATCGATGACGTCAAGGTTGAACACGCTCTGCCCGTCGTAGTCCGCGAAGGCGAACCCGTCTCCGAGGTCGTCCGGGTAGACACGGACACCGAACCCGGCCCGCTCGTAGAAGTCGACCGCCTCAGCGAGGTCCACGACTGGCAATGTCGGTGTCGAGACAACCCCAAGTCTCCCGGCCAGCCACTCGACGCAATCGCGACAGAGCTGGACGTCGTTCCGCGACCGGAGCGCAGCGGTAGTCACCGAGGTCCGACCGCAACAAGCGCACGCCACGGCCAGAATCTACGCGGGTCGCGTCGGAAGATGGCGTAGTTGACCCGGTGGCGCGTGGTCGAGACGTAGAACCGCTCGCCGTCCCAGGAGACCAGGTCGGGCTTAGATGTGGTCGCCCGTCCTTGCGGATTCCTGCCACGATGATGTTGCGGGACTCGGCGAGAACGCCTCGAGCTTGTCGGTGTACGTCATCTGACGACGCGATCGACGAGGTGGGAGAGTTGCGGAGGCAGAGGAAGCCCGACAGTGCGCCCGGCCCGAGACCCACATCTGACTACCCAACAACGACCGTTACAGACGCGCACCAGTCATGCAGGAGGCAGGCCGTAGAACGGAGCAGGTCGAACGCGGACGGCGGTGCTAGGACCTTCGCCAGCTCTCTGGGCTGACCCTGTGGCGTCGACCGGATTGATGTCGTGAGTTCCACTGCCGACTTCCTGGACGACGGCGACTCCGAACGGGTATGTCACGCCGCCCACGGTCCGAGGCGACCTCAGACCGGAGAAGACGCTCATCGTGTTGGACGCACCGTTCGCAACGTAGAGCCAACCGCCACTCAAACCAATTGCATCGGGGTATGCGCCGGTCTGGACGACTCCCGCAACCGTTAGCGACGGAAGGTTAAGCATGATTACGTCCGCCGAGCCCGCCGCACTGACGTATGCCGTGCTCCCGTCACGCGAGATGACGATTGCGCTTGGCGTGCAGCCGGGATCTCCTTGCATGTGACAGACCAGATCGACGGGCTGACCGACCGTGCCGCCGGGGATGCTGATAGGGATAACAGTGGCGTTCGCGGCGTCGAGAACGTACGCCGTCTGGCCATCGGGTGAGATGGCGATGGCCCTCGGCGACGTGCCCGGGAGTGGGATTGGCGCGAGCGCGCGAGGCGGCCAGGTGGTGAGGTCCACAGGGGTCACTTCGGCGGAGCCGAACGCGGCTACGTAGGCAGTGGTGCCATCAGGCGTGACCGCCAAAGACTCAGGATTGAGTCCGACGTTCACGGCCGGAGACACGGCACCAGTGACCAGATTGATCTCACGCGCCCTGTGGCCCGGATGAGCGGCCGTTCCCTGCAGGGTAACCAGGGCGAAGCGGTTTCCGGGCATGACTGCGATGGCCAGCGGCCCGGTTCCAACCGTGATGGGCGCTTTGGCGGTGCCCGTCGCGAGGTCGAGCGGCGTGACGGTATCCGCGGGTTGATCTATGAACCCGTAGTCCGCAACGTAGGCCGTCGAGCCAGTCGAGTCGACCGCAATTCCCGTGGGACCCGGTCCAGCGTGCGGGATCGTGCCGACGAACTGGGCACCTTGGTAGATCGACACAGAGTGGAGTTGGCTGTTTGTGACATAAGCCATCGGCGCCGTTGTGGCGGCTCCAACCGGTGTGGGCACCGCGGTAAACCCGATAGCACTCGCGACGGCGAGGGCGCCGGCACCCTTTGCCGCCAACCGCATTCCGACCCGGATGGACACAGGACGTCTCCGTTCTGGCGGGTCACATGTGGACCACACTTGGTCAGAAGCGTAACGGAAGGGGAACATCTCTTGGCTGGACATCGCCGCCCTTGATACCGGAAGAGGTAAGACAGTCAGGGCTTCCGGCGACGGCGAGATGCTCGGGGCCATCGAACCGGAGAACTGCTGAATCCGCGGGCGGTCGACGATGTCTTCGCCGGTCGGTAGTTCGCGTTTCGATTCGCCCGCAACGCATACCCCGACAACGCGGCGAGCCACGACACGCCGGTGGCGGTAGTCGTCACAACGTGCTCGGACACAGAAGTCACCAGCCCAGAGTGAACGAGCGCCGTGCGAGGGGGGAAGGACATCGGTTGGGCCGGTGTCGGGGCCTAGATGGCCTCTACGAGCCGCACGAAGGGAACTGCGTCATTATCGACGCTGTCAACCCGGTCGAAGAGAAATGCCTCGCGGCGAGGGAATGCGCGCTCGCGCGGCTGGCATGACTTCGTGCGACATCGCGAGGTCTCGCTGCGGCTTTCGAGTTCTCGATGTCGACATCGGACGTGAATGTCACTCCCGCCGTGGGTCGAGCGCGTCGACGTCTTTCAGCTTGCAGGACGTCCCACAATATCCCTGACATCCCGTTAGAGGGGCAATAAGGGAGCCCATGACCTTGAATGATGACTACGACGTCGGCGAGTTGCTCGACGTGGACGGGAAGGTGACCGACTCCAGCCTCCTCGAGATTCCCGGCGATAAGTCTTACAGGCCGCCGTCGAAGGACGATCCGGGAGGCCATCTCGAGCCCCTTGCCAGTTCGAGTGTCGACGTGCTTCTTTGAACGAGGTACCTGGAACATGACCCAAGGAGCCAGAGCGAATGACCAAGTTCATGGTCAAGCTGGATGAGACTTCCTTCTCCGAACGCCACGTCGAGGTCGACGCCGAGAGGTTCCAGGTCGACGAGCCTTGGGTGGTGCTCCTGAGCAGCTCGCACGCTGATAGTGCTGTCGCCGCTTTTCCGACTGCGTTGTTGCGGTGACGACGATGTCAGCCGACGAGTAGCTCCACTGGTCGCCCTCACCAACCAACTCTCACAGTTGCGACGCCACGTTGTAGCGGCAATCGTGGCGGACATGCAGACCTGGGGAGAGTTTTCGACCCTTCGACCTGACCTATCCGAGCCAGCAAGGGCCTTGCTCTACCAGCACGGCATCGGCCTCGGCTTCTTGGGGACGACAAGAGCGGACGGTGGTCCCCGAGTGCATCCGATGTGTCCGATCCTGACGAAGGACGGCGTCTTTGCGTTCATCGTTCCATCGCCCAAACAGCAAGACCTGCTCCGCGACGGGCGCTATGCCATCCACTCGTTTCCCTGCCCGGACAACGAGGATGCCTTCTACTTCACCGGCTTAGCCCGCCTTGTCGACGATCGGAGAACTCGCTCTGTCCTCAGCGAGCAGTTCGTTAAAGAGAGAGCGCAGTTTGGCGTCGAGCCTCCCGCCGATGCGGACGCGTTGTTCGAGTTGATCCTGGCGACCTGTCTGCTCACCCGAACGAGCGGGCACGGCGATCCAAGCCCCGATCACATCGTCTGGAGAATGGAGCACTAGCAAGCCACCCGGTACGGGTCGATCCGCCAGTCCCGGCTGTCGACTACCGAAGTACAGCCCCACCGGCCCCGAAGCGTTTCCGGTGAACAGGCTTCCCTCACGGATGTGCCGCCTGCGTACAATCGCTGTTCTGGGCGTCACGGGCTTGGAGCGTGCGGACAAAGGAAGCCTGACATGAGCAGACCGTCGTTCACAGAAAGCCATGCGCGGGATCAACGGCAAGTACGGATTGAAAGGGGGATGGGGAACCAGGCTCGCCTTCGGGCATCGAACCCCTGACCACGAATGGGCAAGGTAAGCCCGAGGTTCATCGTCGGCGTAGTCGCCGGGCTGAGGGTGGCGATAGGCATTTGCTTTGTCGTCGCTCCTGATCAGCTGACCGAAGCGTCTGGTGGACCGCGCGGCGCCACACTCATGACGCGCAGCTTTGCTGTTCGTGAAGCAGTGCTCGGCATCGGTGGACTTCTTGCTGTGGCTCGAACAGACGATTCTCTCTCCGCTGTTCGGACGTGGGCCGGTCTAGGTGCTCTGACCGACATTGGCGACCTTGGGGCTTCTCTAGCGGCTAGTGCATCAGGACGAGAACAATCATCACGCGTGCCAGCACTCGTGTCGGCTACGGGTCTCCTGGCGGAGCTTTGGGCTTTTCACTCCTCGGTTCAGGCCTGAAGAGGGAGTGCGAGGAAAGCCACCGGCTGTCTCACCATGGGAGAGGAGTGCGCAATGACGCCCAAAGAGATCGTTGAGGAGTTGTTCCGCCGTCGCGCAGCGGGCGACGACACGGCGGTGGACGAGCTGGTTGCCGAGGACATGGTCAATCATGCGGCAGGTCCACAGCGACAGGGCCGCGCGGGCTGGAAGCAGATCATCGCCACCATCGAGAACGATCTCGGTCAGATCGAAATCGAGCATCATCGCCTCATCGCTGACGGTGATCTAGTCGCGCACCACATGACCATGACTGGGACCCACCAGGCGTCAACCATGCCGCTGTTCGCTGGGGTGCCGATCACGCACAAACCAGTCGCATGGACCTACATCCACATCTGGCGGATCGCTGATGGCAAGGTGGTCGAGCATTGGGCCTGTCGTGATGATGTCGGGCTGCTCAGACAAGTCGAAGCGTGGCCGCCGAAATAGCAGCTACGGCCCACGCGCAAAGTGCCGATCCCGTTAGTCCTAACGGCAGGTGGTGTAACGGCGCTACAGCTCGACAGTCGCCGCCCCTATTTGCTCCTAACCCGGTGGCGCGAAGAACTCCAATGCGACGTTGTCGGGATCGCGAAACGACAGACCCGACCCATAGGGGGCGTCGATGATGCCGCCATTGCCAACCCCGAGTTCGTTGAGCTTGACTCCCATTGCCCAAGCTCCGCCCGGTTGGCGCAAGCGAACGATAGGTGGTCGAGCCCGGTCGCCCGTTCGTCGAATTCCGACGAGAGTCTGGCCACCAAGGAGCCAAACCACATGATGGAACGGCCCCGTATCTTCGTCGATAACCGGCTCGGCGCCGAAGAGGTTCTGGTACCGCGACCGACTCCGACCAAGGTGTGTGACGGTCAATGCCACATGGGTGACCCCGCGGACTCGGGCATGGCGACCTCCTTGTCGCGGCTGCTCACCAGAGTGCCCCACTCAAGGCGGGCTCGACCGACGACGGGTGCTGTTCTAGTCCGCGCGGATGCCAATGAATCAACTTACAACCCCACCGCCGACGCCGCGTTCTTGTTGAACAGGGTGCCCTCGAGGATGTATCTCCGCGACATCGTCATCGACTTGTAGCCGGTCTTCTGCACGATTACGCGGCCGTAGCGAATGACCCGGCACCTTGCTCGGGTCCATGTCCGCCATCTTCGCGCGCCTCTTCAAGACCAACGCCACGCCCGCCTGGCAGGTGATGGACGAAGACGAGGGAGATGGCCGCGTCGTCCAGTTCTTGTGGGTGGTCGCCCGTAAGGCCATACCTAGGGCGGTAACCTCTTATCGGTCGTCGCAATGCCGAATGCCTCTAGGTCGGACCGTCGGCCTCACCCGCGTCCGAACCTCGGCTTCCTCGAACCGGACCACCCGACACGTCGGCGTACTCCTGTCGGACCGGGTCTCCGCAGAACGCGCGCGAAGGACCGCCGTGTTGCCATTGACGACTGCGATGTGGCCTCGGGGAGTGACGACCTCGTGGTGCTTCGCTCCGTCTCCACATTTCCGCGATGGCGCAGGGACCGATGATGCGACGGAGTACGGGGGAGTGCGATGGAGCGCGCCTTCCACGCGTAGTGACGGAAGAGTGTCGACGCCCGGTGTTCGCCAAGTCCCGGTAGCCATCCCCTCCAACGAACGTCCGCTTTGCTCGGCAATGACCAGTGTCAGCTTCGGTGCTTGCCTTTGCGTTGTCGCCGGGCGTGCCGCAAGTAGCGAGGCGGGTTGGAGGGCTGGTCACCGGGGGGGTCAGGAGTACCTTCTACGAAGGTGGCCCAAACTCCGCCACGAGGACCACCAAAATTGAGCAGATAGTTATGGGGTTTACGTTCCCGAGCGACCTGCATAATCCCTGGTGAGCACAGCGTTCAGTGCCATGTGGCTTACAACCAGCGGGCCGTCGGTTCAGTCCGGCAGCGCCCACTAGCTGGGACTATGGCATGCACGCACAGCGCTGGGATACCTGGGAGCATAACTCAGGGTCCTGCTGTATCTGGTGGCCATTCTCCCTCGGGCACCCAATGTGGAGGCCGGAAGCACACAAACCAAGGTCAACGACATACTCGCTTCGCTCGCACTGGGGTAAACCCCAGACCCCGCCGTGCGTGGCTTTGCTCCGCTTGCCACTCTCGGCACCGAGGACCTGTTTCCTTTGGGTCAGCTGATCGTGTTCCTTGTACGAGAGGCAGGCGAAATGTGCTTGTTTATTGGATCAGAATCGCGGCTGAGCACGGTCGCCTTCCGGCGCGCCGTCAGCTGCGCTCAGTGTCAACGATGAGCAAGCTGCAAGGGCAATGGTGGGAGACCTTGTTGGGGACGCTTCCGAGCACGAACCGCTTTACTCCGGTCATGCCCCGATTTCCTACGACGACCAGATCCGCATCCACGCCCTCGGCCACCTTGACGAGCACGTCTCCGGGATCCCCCTCGACATTGTGTATCTGTGCGGAAACACCCTCGCGCTCGGCGTCGGCGGCCACCTGTGCACATATCTGGTTGCCTTGCTCGTGCATTTCTGCCGTTGCGTCGGCGACCACGCTTAGGTCCGCATACTCTGCGCCCATCGTGGTCGTGGGGATCGTGCGAACAACATGGACAACGTGAAGGGTCGCCCCGACGGCCTTTGCCAGGCCAACCGCCTCTCTTACAGCGACACCGGCCCGGCCCGAGCCGTCTGTGCCAACCACGATGACCTTGTACATGGTGCTCCCCTTACCCGTATCAGCATCGACATCGCTGTTGTGCGCTATCCGCTGCAATCTACCTTTGTCGTACGCACCCAGCAATCGGCAAGTGCTATCCACACGCGTTGGATGACGAAGTTCGAGGGGACAGTGACGATGCTTCGTCCTGCGTGTCGACTTTCAGGACTACGTTTTTCATCAGTCGGCCATCGGGGAGACGCTCATGACCACACAAAGCGAAGTGATCGACCGGCAGATAGCGTCCCACATCAAGCGCGACCTCGACGCCTTCGTTGCCTGCTACGCGCCCGATGCAACGGTCGTGCGACCCGATGCGACGATTCTCGCGTACGGCCACCAAGAGATCTGTGAACGCTACGGAGAGCTAATTGCGGCCAGTCCGGCCCTACAAGCCGTAATCGCCAACCGGATCGAGGTGGGGTCGGTCGTCATCGACGACGAGCGCGTCACTGGCTTCGTGCTGCCTGGGATGCCTAATGAGGTCCACGTGGCAGCGGTCTACCGTGTCGCTGATGGGCTGATTCAAGACGCGCGTCTGTTTGCCTGAGCCGACCGGAAGCCGCTTACTTATCAGGGAGTGCTTTGGACTCTCGGGTGGGAGGCGCACTTGGAGCGGGACTTCGCGGCTCCCTATCCCCGACGGGACCTTGTCCACTTGAATCTGGTGGTGGTGGTGGGTTCAGCTGCGCCTGCATTGCCCGCCGCTGGATCAACGCCTGCTCCTGGGCCTTGGCCAACCGGTCCATCAATCCCCGGCGTCGCGCTGCTTTCGCCCCTTCTGACTTGTTGTCATTCTTACGGCTGAACCGCACGTCGCAAGGATATGACTTCCGGTCGGAGAGGCGCAGGTCAGGGTCGTGTACTTGTGGCTCGGAAAACATGAATACGTCCGCACGCCGCCCATGCCGTTCACGGTCACCTGACGCGACGGTCTTGGGGGCCGAACTCAATGCGCACAAGAGCATCCCTGGCGATCAGTTCTTGTCCATCTCCGCGATGTCGTCGTGGAACGGCTCAACGCACACGTCACAGCTCAGCAACGCCCTAACGGCAAGCACCTGTGGGGGGATGGCCTGTATGCCACCGGGGAGAGTGCTGACGACTCTTGAGGGCATCATCAGCACGGTGTCGGTCGTGGCAGTGACCGGCAACCATTCTCCCCCCGACGGCTGCCACACCCTTACTCGGGTTCTCGGGATCACTACCCCAAGTTGTTGTGGCCATAGCCTCGCCACCCGCCCAGGGGAATATGTGGCTCACTTTTACAGTAGGTACTTACTAAGACCCCTATGTAAATCTGCGCCACATATTCGGTCGAGTCCCGGATCGCGGATCGACCGCGCTACCCAGAGACTTCACTGGCGGGTGGTACCGTTACCGGGGGCGAGGTCCCGAACGCGCTGTAGGTGACGTGGACCGTTCCTCCTTGGCGGGATCTCGTTGTCTTGTTCGCACGCGTGTATCGAAAGGTGGATTCGATGTTCTCTGACACGACACGGTTAGCGCGAACGACGACGGTGATGGATTGGGTCATGGTCGTCGCAGAACTCAGGATCTCGGGCTTGACCTCCACTTGGTAAACGTTTCCCGACCGTTGCACCCGAACAACGGACAGCAACGGGTTGAGCCAAACGTCTGCCCGCCAGCTTGCTCCAGACGTCGGATCAGCCGGTTGGCGCATGGTCCACTTGTTAGAGCTGTTGGATCTCCCATACGCGGTCCTCCCGATGACAATGTCCTGCCCGGTGAGAGGTCCCGTGCCCAGTGGCGAGTCGCTCATGTAGAAGACGTCTTGATAGCGATTCGGCGCGTCGTACTCGAACGTTTCCGTGCCGTCGCTGCCTGGCGCGGTTGTGGTGATATACATCGTGAAGCTGGGGCGCGGCCAGTGTGGCGTTAACGGCTTGCTTTAACAAAGCTGCGGGGGATTGAAACGCGGGTGGTGACGTCGCCAGTGACAAGACAGCAGCACCGCCTGTCAGCGCGGTCAGGATGGCCATTGACGAGATAACAGTCAGGCGACCCTTCAACACCTGGCCAGGCTATGTCACCCTTGACCTTAGCCAGTTGTAAGTACGACTAGCCCTTTTTCCGTGCCTCTCCGGTTCACGACGGCGTAGACGACGTAGGTACGGTTATCTGCTTCATTTTCTGCCCCAAGCGAGGACGGCGCGTATATCCGCACCGGTTACTTCGTACTCCCAGCAGTGACTATCCCCACACCAAATGTAGACGCGAAAAGCGGGATGCTCGTCTTCCCACGAAATATCCCGCGGGTCTACAGGTTTAACGTCAAACAGTTTTCTGTGGTCGAACGAGCCCTCAACGTCCATCGGTTCAGCACCGCGTCAGCCAGCCTGCATCGAGTCGAGGATAGCGACCGCGACCGTGCCGTTACCCCGGCCATCAGCACAAGCGAGCGCGACCGCGCAAGGCCATACTGTGCCCATGAGGATACGGCTGAGGCACGTAGTTCACAGTCTCGTCGTGCTCGCGGTGCTGGCGCAGGTGGCATGCGCGGGTCTATTCCTTGCCGATGTGCTCAGGACGAGTGCAACCTACGATGGCCTTGTCGCCCACCGCGTCCCCGTTACCGGTCACATAGTGGAATGCTTCAACTTTACGCTCCAACGTGAGGAGTTGTACTACGACAACTGCTATGCCACCTACAGGTTCGGACACCAGGAGTTCCACGCGTGGATCGACAAGAGTTGGGGTCTGGTCTTCTACGTTGACCCGCTGAACACCTCGTATCGGATGAACAAGGCTACCTTCGACAGCGCGACCGAGAACATCGACAGCGACATCCTGTTCATCGTTCTACTTCTGCTCGGGGCCATAGCGGTCACGGCAGTGCATCAACTTCACATGTATAGACGACGTAAGCGGCGTCGGCTCTTTGCACATCACGTTCATGAATATCAAGTCAACCTCGGGATCACTCCGCAACGAGTAGAACCGCTTTAAGGGGCGCGACGCGTCGTGTGCCAGACCGCCCGCCAGACCCACGGTCGAAACCCGTCTCTAAACCTTGCTACCGCGTCAGCCAGCACGGATTGAGAGCAGGATCGTGCGCGCCATCATGCGGTTACCAGTTAGCCCGATTTCTACGACTACCGCCTGACTTTTACCTGGGACCTTCACCGCGAGGGTGAGAACGCCGTAGACATCTGTCGCACTTGGACATGTGGTCAGACCGTTGACTTCCAAGCAGGGACCTCGCCTGGGGTCGTTGGTGAGCGGTCCATACGGCCCCGGGTCGATCACGACGCCGTTCGTTGGCGCGGTCACTTGGCCCGTATAGGGGCCACCGTCAGCACAGTTCGTCTCGATTACGTCAACGGTGGCCCCAGAAGCCAGCATGATCGTGTTGGCGGGAGCGTCAGAGACGAGAAGGGGCGTACCGCCAAGCCCGCAGGTATTCCACGAAGTCCTTCTCGTCTGCTTCCAGTTGGAAGGCACGGCGATGCTGATACCGCCATAGCTCACCCGGTGCCACGACGACGGCACAGGTGGAGCGGATCCCGGATCAAGGGCAAAAAAGCGCGGAGAGCTACTTAGAGTGTGGAGTACCCTTTGGAACAGTGGGCCGCCGCCGATCAGCCGGACACCAAGGTGTGGCACGTCGTAGGCGCGAGTGCATCCAGAGCACTGGGACTCGTATACGTCGTACTCGTTCACCAGCACAGTGGGATGACTGCCATAAAGGACGGCGGGTGCGGCAACGGCGAGAATTCGATCCAGTTGGTAGCGACAGACGAGCCGGCTGGGGTCCCCCCTGGGCTATCCGAGCAGTTGTCCAAGAAGACGACTCCTAGTCCTGCGATCCCGCTGCAGTCGAAGAGGTCGACCACCCAAGACGAGGGTACGGACACAACCGCATCTTGATAGGCGAACGGGACCCATCCCGGTGGCGCGGCAGACGTGATCACTGCTGGGCGAGCGGGAGTTCCGGTAGACGTCGTGGTCGATGCGGAGTTGTGACCACCACAGGACGCGAGGGTGATCACCGTGACCGCCAGCCCTACAAACACGGTCCCTCGTCGCCAGGGCACCAGTCGGACCTCCTACACGCTCTCCCGAACAATAAGACGGCTGGCGGGGTCCAGGGGTTGCATGACAGGTAATCGGATCTGGAGGGTCTAAACAGTCAAGCCCGTTCTCCCAAACCAGGAGCGCGACAGTAACTTCAGACCATGGAAACTGAACCTCGCACTCTCGTCGTCACCGGCGAAGGCATTGCCCACGGGACCCCTGACAGATGCTTCCTCCATCTCGCACTCAACGTCATGGCTGACACCGCCGCGAAGGCGCTCGACCAGGTCGCTGGTCTTGCCGCCCGCGCTGTCCAGAGCCTGAGTGGGCTTGGTATCGAGCCGAAGGATGTCCAAACGACGAACTTGTCCCTAAACGACTTCTACGACCGAGATCGACAACGTGTGACGGCTCGAGTGGCGACCTACTCGTTGACCGTAAGGACTTCTTCATTGGAAGACGCCGGTCCCATACTCGCCGCGCTAACAGATGTCGCGGGAGATTCGCTCCAAGTGCACAGCCTGCAACTGGCGGTGTCAGACCCAGAGGCTCTGGAGGTGTCCGCTAGGAGAAATGCAGTGCTGGACGCCTCGACGCGTGCTCAACAACTTGCCGAGGCCGCGGGGGTGTCTCTCGGTCACATCGTGGAGATCACTGAAGGTCAGGTTCCACGCGGAGGTTTGGGTTTGCCTGTTCGGTCGGCTGCGTTTGCCGCGATGCCTGCCTCCTCCATGCCGGTCGAAGCTGGTGAGGTAGCGAGCACCGTCGCCGTGACGGTCACCTACGCCATCGAATAGAGGATGGTTCGTGCGACCGTGCCGAGCCATATCACTGCGAGCGCCACGATGACCGACGACTCCCCGCACATAACAGCAGGCCCCCGGTCGAATGGATGCTGGAGGCGATCAACTTCTCCATTGCTGCCCTCCGCGAGCCGCTCAGCGCCGATGACCGGGAATACGGCTGGGACGAGTCACTCCGAGAGCGGATGATCGCCTCATACGAAGGCATTTTGAATGAGCTGGAACAAGGTCCCGTCACTCCACACCTTTACAAGGGATGGGGGAAAGGGTTCATTGATGGGGGCACCACGGACCCTCGCAAACACAACCAGCTCGTCGCTGACGGCCTTCGTGGTGAACACGCCATCGTCGGGGTTCAAAATGCCGACAAGGTTCTCGCTGAAGCCGGAAGACTAAACAGCTTCCTTGCCCAACAGGTGCCACGCGGCGAGTTGGCGAACGGCTGGACCGAGGGGTTGAGACAGAACTTGCAGGCGGCTCTCACCAGGATCTCCAACCGACTTCTTTCGGGAGATTATCTCCTTAGCGATGACTTCACACATTGGGATCGTCCTTTACAGAGCGCTGACATCTTGCGACACGACTGGGGCATCACTGACATCAGCCGACGGCTCAAACGCTTTGGCATCAATCTGGAACTCATTGAGTCTTCCCCACCAGGTCAGTGGTGGGAAACCGTCAACGCCTTCGATTACAGCCTTGTCTCCCCAGCTGAATCTGACCTGAAGCGTGGCCACCCTCATTGGCGGGCCGGGTCATCAGCACGACCTCCTACTTGCGCTCCTAACCACTACGACGCTCGACGGGGTCGAAAGGTTGCGGTGCTTGGTTGGGGTTTTCAGTGCCCGTCAATCATCCAATCCCCTACAGGAACCCTCAGCCGCGTCACCTTGCCGTGCTCCCAACGCCGACGCCTCAGCACCAACATGCCTTCGATACCACCGGCGAAGAAGCCAGCGATACCGGACTCGACCGACCACGGCTCCTTCGTGAAGCCGCAAACTTTCCCGTTACCACCTCCCAGGAATGTTGAGCCACTCGCTCCCGGCCCTCCTGGGATAACGGCACGCGTTGGACCGGAGACCTTCTGACAAGCGTAGGGGACCTGCCAAGTGATAGCGGAGTTCACAGCGACGCTCATGGTCGCCACGCCGACGCCGCTGGCGAGTGCCATACCGAGAACGAGAGCGACTAGTGCCATAACTCGCACAAAGTGTGAGCCTATTCCTGCTCTGACGCTATTGACTGGGCACCTTCTGACTCACCCAAGTATCGTCGGGGGACGTGACACTGTTGCTTCCTGAAGTATCAGGCAAGCACGGGGCGGCTAAGAAAGACGTCCGCGTTTCGCGTCGCCCCTTCGTACTCGTAGTAGTGACCACTCTTGTTGCAGAGGTGGTGGCCATCTGGACCACCTGCAAGGCAGACGTAAGCGTGCTCGTCCCAGGTTTTCTTGCCCTGGGTTTGGGCGTGATTGGGCTTGTCGTCGCCTACGTGCTTGACGTCTTCTCCTTCAAGCGCGCAATGCGAGCAGCTTCGTGGTTGGTGGTAGGGGAAAGAGAGCCTTCGCCAACATATCGTCGCGGTTTCGTCTTATAGCCCTTAGCCACATCGTCGTCGCAGTCGCTGGTGCGATCTGGCTCCTGCCGCTCAAGATGTGGATAGCGGAGACTCAAGCCAACCGCGTGGCCGAGCAGATGCTCTCATATCGAGGCTGCAACTCCTCCTCAACCGACCTCAGTGCCGTTGGCCTTGTTATGTCTGCGCGAGAAGTCTGTGCATACGGTCAATCTCCTGCGACGGTCTTCGGCTCACCTCACCCATCGGTCTGGTTCCGAGACACCTCCCCCCTGTATCAGGGTAACGGCATGTCGAAGGGATTGATCTTCGCGCCTTCTGGCCTGAGCAGCATTGACGGATTTATCTTCGCACCGTCTGGCTTGAGAAGCTTGTTTGACGACACCCTGTGCGTGAGGCACCTGGTGGGAACCTGGTGGGCCTACGACCTCGACCCACACCGTCTAGGGACATGCCCCGTCTTGTATAACCCGCCGTTGCCCTCAGGCGTCTCCAGTGGGTGACTCTATCGAGGTCGCGCAACTCATCGCTGCTAACATGAAGCGGAGTCGCTGCGCAAGGCATTCAACAAGTATGTCGAGGACTCAGCTTCCTAATGGTTTACCCATAGGAGCTAACGACTAACTCTTGGACGTCAGGGTTCACCCTTATAAAGAAAGACCTTATGGGTAAGTCGTTAGGACCATGGGGTAACCCGTTAGGTCGAGATCCGACGATAAGCGACCTACATCTCTTCTTCTCGGATCACGTCAAGGTTACGAAACGTCGGAGGGCCGTCACACAGCTTTGCCAACCATGCAGCAAACTCGGCAGTCTCTGGCCGGTTGGAGTTCTAAATCGCTAGCGCGCTTGATCCGCAGTTCACCAGAGTTCATTCTGCCGGGTTGGGCGCCATTGCGCTACCGACGCCTTCCCTGTCAAACCGGAGCGAGGCTCGTGTGGACGGCACGCAAGCTGAGGTCCGATCTTCGGCTCGACGGGGCGTTCGTCGGGATACTCGAAATCATCGCTTTCGTGTAGCTGAGCGAGCGCCGTGGGCCAAAACATCCGATGAGGGACGGGCGCATGAAATCCGGCTACGACTCTCACAGATCTCAACGGTCCCGACGAAAATGTTGAGATGTTACGGTCCTCGCTGGGGGGTTCTCCCAAGAAGGAGGCGCAAGTTGATTGAGCAAACCACGTGGCATGGTCCACGACGGAAAGAGCTGATCCTTCTGCCTCTATTGGGTGCCTTCGCAGCTGCGGCATTCATGGTATCGCCTGCGCTCGCTTCCTCGCCCGCTGGCAGCAAGGACGGTGGGGTGCAGGGCGCATTTCCTCTGACAAATGGAGGCTGGAGGCAAGCCCAGAAGGTCAAGGGCTTGGCGACTCTCGGGGCCGCCACCGCCGAGATCTACTCCGTCTCGTGCGGATCCCCAGGCAACTGCTCCGCAGTCGGGAGCTACAACGACGGTTCCCAACAAGGCGCTCAAGAGGCGTTCGTCGTAGACGAGAAGAATGGTGCTTGGGCCAACGCCGAGCAAGTGCCGGGAATGGCGACGCTCAAGGCGTCTACCTCTGAGGTCGAGTCCGTCTCGTGCGCCTCACCTGGCAACTGTTCCGCGGGGCGGAGATTACGGAAAGAAAGGTCCCTATTCAGAGGCCTTTGTCGTGAATGAGGTGAACGGAACATGGGGCAAGGCCGAGGAGGTCCCTGGTATCACGACTCTAAACATCGATAGAGGCGCCTTTATCTACTCGGTGTCGTGCGCCACCCCGGGCGACTGCTCCGCGGGAGGAAGCTACTTGGACGGCTCCGGAAACGTCCAGGCCTTCGTCGTGAACGAGCTCGACGGCACTTGGGGAAACGCCGAAGAGGTGCCAGGCACCGCGACACTGAACGTTACTGGTCAAGCTCAGGTCTATTCGGTGTCATGTTCATCCGCGGGCAACTGCTCCGCCGGCGGGAGCTATCAAAATAACTCCTTCCAGGCATTTGTCGTGAACGAGATCAATGGGACATGGGGAAACGCCGAAGAGGTGCCAGGGACTGCAACTTTGAACGAGGGAGGTGGTGCCTCAACCGGTTCGGTGTCATGCGCCGTCGCCGGCGACTGCTCGGCCGTGGGGGGGTATGCCAACAGCTCGGGCAACTTCGAGCCGTTCGTCGTGAACGAGCATGACGGAAAGTGGCAAAAAGCTGAGGAGGTGCCAGGGATAGCGAGCATGAGTCGCGGGGGGGCCGGGGTGGAGTCCCTGGCATGCGCCTCCTCTGGGAGTTGCTCCGCAGGCGGGTACTACGAGAACAAGTCGAGAACACAAGCACAAGCCTTCGTTGTAAACGAGGTCGCGGGCACGTGGGACCCGGCCGAGGAGGTGCCCGGTACGGCGAATCTGAACACTGGCGGAAATGCGCAGATCTCCGCCGTGTCATGCGTCTCCGCTGGGAATTGCTCCGCAGGCGGGTTCTACGAGACCAAGTACCCTCGAGAAGAAGCGTTCGTCGTAAACGAGAGGGCTGGCACCTGGGGAAAGGCCGAGGAGGTGCCGGGGATGGCGAATTTCGAACGCCGGAGGCTCTGCGACCGTCAACTCGAATTTCATGCGCTTCCGCACGTGGGTGCGCAGCCGGCGGCTACTACACAAAGAACTCTGGCGACGCCGTCGCCTTTGTCGTCGACTCTCTTTAGCTCGGTAACACAGACATCTCCGTCACTCCCCACGATCACGATGGGTGTTCCTGTCGGGGTCTCGTAGTTCCGAGAAGTCCTCGGCTACCCGTCGAGCTGCGTTGCCGCCGTCCGTCCGGGCCGTCTCCGCCGTTTCGTTTCGTGTCTTCCGGGGCTCTCGCGTCGTTCCTGGTCCCGGCGCTGTCGGTCTTGCGCGTCCCGGTGGTGTGTGTCCGGCTCTCTCTCGCCACTACTACTTGCTGGGACTAAGTGATGCTCGAAGGTGAGGTTGTACGAGAAGATTCGCAAAACCCACGAGCGCGAGAAACTGGGGATGAGGTAGCTGTCGATGCGCTTCGGGGTACACCGGCGAGGAGTCGGCCATGCGCTGGCTTGTGCGCTCCCGCCCCGAGACGGAAACCATCTCGCCGACCTAGAGGACAACACGTCATTTCTCGGTGGCGTTGTTCGCCAGCCGGTCGGTGAACGTTCGGTGGCCCGTGTGTGAACACCTCTCCAAATGCATCTGAAATCTTCGTGACGTCAGGCAAATTAAGCCTCCGGACGACGGCGAACCCGGGAGAATGTATGTTCCGTACCGTTCGGAAAAAAGGAGGAAGTAGTGCATAGAACAGCGAAACTCGCCATCGCCGTGTGTGCCCTCGTTGCGCTCTCGGGTCTCGGGCTCGTGACACAGCTCAGTTCGTCCGGCGCGGCGGCGGCGAAGCCGCCGAGCGGCGGTCCGTGTGGCACTCTGCCGGTCTCCGCGACGCACTACACCCACGTCATCTGGGTGTGGATGGAGAATCACAGCTACAGCACGATCATCGGCTCCTCGCAAGCGCCTTACATCAACTCGCTTGCCAACGAGTGCGGCCTTGCGACCAACTACCACAACATCAGCCACCCGAGCCTCCCCAACTACGTCGCTGCGACGTCCGGTCTTCCCTACTCGGGGATCACCCAGTTCAAGTCGGACTGCAACCCTTCGTCGCAATGCAGCACGGCGGCTCCGAGTATCTTCGGACAAGGCGAGTCGTGGAAGGCATACGAGGAGAACATGCCGTCCAACTCCGCGCCGACTGACTCCGGAGAGTACGCCGTCAGGCACAATCCTCCGCCGTACTTCACGTCATTGTCGGGCTGCTCGACTTTCGACGTGCCGTATACGCAGCTGGCCTCGGACCTCTCCGGCGGGACGCTGCCGGCCTTCTCGTTCGTTACACCCAACCTGATCGACGACATGCACGACGGCACGATCGCCGACGGTGATACCTGGCTCTCGAACAATCTGCCGGCCATTTTCGCCAGCTCCGAGTACCAGAGCGGCTCGGTCGCAGTGTTTGTTACCTGGGACGAAGGTGAAGGCGGCACAAGTAACAAGTGCGCCACGAACACGACCGACGTCGGGTGCCACGTCGCGACGATCGTTGTCAGTCCGAGCACGGTTCCCGGGACGAAGTCGTCGAAACTGTTGAACCACTACTCACTCCTGGGCACCTCCGAGAAACTCCTGAATCTCCCGAAGCTGGGCCAGGCGGCGACGAGCAAGAGCATGGTCAAAGCCTTCAACTTGTAGGCAGGGCACGACCCGTGTGGCTGATTGGGAGCCGGTGCACACCCGTCGCTGTGCGCCGGCTCCCGCCGGCTTGAAGCCCAGCTCGGCGTTCAGCCCGCCGCGATCAGCTCGCGATCGGCCGCCCAGCTATAAAGAGCGGGAACTCTTCTTTCGGCAGTGTCACTCCTGCGGGCTGCTTGCTGCTCCAATTTGGGTGTAGCTCCTGGAATTGGTCGGCGCTGCCGACCACCGTGACGTCGCACCACGGTCGTCAACGCATCTCAGCACTGCGACCGGGTCGATCCGACATGATCTCCCAGAAGATGCAAGAGGAACTCTCGAAGTTGCTGGACCACGCACCTAGCATCCCCGAGACAAAGCTCAGAGCCGACCTAGAGCGAAGTCTCGGATCACCCTCGACTGGTGTGTTTGCAACATTTGAGATGGCGCCCGTCGCGTGCGCGTCGATTGGTCAGGTTCACAGGGCCACTTTGCACGCACGTAGTCTGATCGGCGTCCATTCTCCGCGACAAGCCAAAACGTCTCCTCGTCTTGTCCATTGCAGATAGGCGTACGTCGGGGTTGTCCTGTCCGACGTCCGATCGTCTCAAGGAGCGCGTCTCCGGGGGAGGTAATCCGAGCTTCCACGCCACTTTGACCACAGGGTTGATGACGGACTTCTGCAGCGGCTGGATTAGGCGATTCCTCATGTTTAACCAGGCTATATCAGCCTCTTTTGAGTGTTGAGCGCCACCTCTGGCCCCGCTCGAAACGCCGCGAATTACTCAACCACCAAAGGAACAGAGAGATCCCGACCGTTGCGAATAGGGGAGCCTCATGCCGATCGTTGAGCCAATGGCTACAACAGTTGCGCACGAACATCATTTCGTTTACGGTCGGCGATGTCGGGTGGTCAGAGGATCACCTCGAAGTTGACGTCGCACACAAGCTGACAGGCAGCTTGGCGGAAGGAGACGCGTTATGCATCGTTTCAAGGTTGCTTTAGGTATCGGCGCGGTCGTTGCGCTTCTGGGCTTGGGCCTGGGCGTGAACGCAGCCGCCGGAGCGGCATCGAATCCGTACGCCTCTGCCCATCGGGTATCGCCGAGCATCGGGGCGGTAAGCCCGGTCGGGACCTGGACGTACTGCGACACTTCCGGCTGCCCTGTTACGTGGACGTTCTCCACTGGGGGAGCGTGGTCTGACAGCGGCGGCAACACCGGGTCGTGGATCAAGCAGGGGAAAGAGATCTCAGTCGATGTTCAGTCTGGGAACGCGGTCGGCTGCTTCTTCCTCGGCAAGATCATCACGACGACGACGCCGCATACGATCAACTCGGCCGCTCATCCCGGTCCCTACGACTGCGTCGGATCTAACTTCACCTGGTACGCCCACCAGTAGCAGTAGTTCGTTAGTCCTATCTGGGTAACGCCCGGGGTAGCGCAATGTCAACTTCGCTGCCCCGGGCACCCGGAGCTAACCAGCGGCAGACTCCACGGTGTCAGGACGCCGAAACGAGCGCGTCGCCGGTTGCGGAATAGAAACCCGAACATCTCCAACGGTTTACTCAGAGCCTCCCTTTAGATCCGGCGGTCCGCTCGTCATCGAGAATCGCCCGCTCTAAGTTCGCGCGCGCCGGACGCATTGTGCTTCCTGTCCACGGTCCGCGCGGTGCTTGGGTGACTAGCTTGGTCCGGGCTGCGTCTTGTCCGAGCTCTCATACTTTCTGCGCCGCTCGCCAACCCCGGCTCCCGAGCCACGAACTCAGATCTATGAGTCGCGAAGCACCGTGTTTCACCAGGTGACCCTCATCAGCTCGAGAGCCTTGAGGATCGACTGCTCCGTGTCGGAAAGGCCGACGAACTCCAGTCCGGCTCGGGTGCCTCCCTCATTGCCCCTACCTGTGTTCATCACGCGGCCAACAAGGCGGATACTGACGGATTCTCCGACAGGGGTCTGGACGTGAACGATGAGCTGATGTCCGAGCAGATCAATGTCTGTGTCACCGAACAGTTCCAGACCCACACCGATGAGTGAGATGTCGAGGACTCGGCATTCATTCCACCCCGAATGCGGATCATCTTCGACTATGTAGCGGCCCGGCCAGCCGGTGGTGACCCTTGGCGCACGCGCCTCCGATACTCCATGTTTCCTTCCTGCTTCGACATTCGATCGAATCGACATGACCCGCCGGCGGTAAGGAAACAGGCACCAATGCGGCATGCCGCCTCTGAGGGTAATGATTGCGTCGGGCGCGGGCGCTGGGCGGCGCTCCTGACGGACTAGACAAATATCACTTTTCAAGGCTCTACGGCTTGCACCAACGAGTCCCTGAGGAGGACGGCGAGAAGCTCGGCTTGCGAATGCACTCCGAACTTTCGGAAGACGGCAGTGAGATGGTTCCTAACGGTGCTCGTGCTGAGATACAAAGCCGAAGCGATTTCCTGAACGCGCTCGCCTTTGACGAGCCGAGTAAGGATCTCCCACTGCCGAGTGGAAAGGGAATCCACGGGCATGTGGGACCGAAAATGGTTCATTCCATCCAGGCCATCGCAGTAGCGCGCGGCGATTTGTCTGTGACGCTCCGAGGTCTCGTCGGGGCCAAGATGCGAGATCGGCGCGAGCGCTAGACCAAGCCGGGGAGGTGAATGTCGGCACATCGCTGCGATCACACAGCCCAGATCCAGCCAACGATTGTCGGCACGAATGTTTGCTCTCAGGGTCGCAGCCTCTCCGTTTGCGGAAACTTGGGTCACGGCGAGGATGAACCGTTGTACGTCTCGAGGATGCACTAATCCCAAAAGTGCCAAACCTTTGTAGCTGTCGGGGCTTCGCCCAAGCACTACACCTATATCCGAGCTGACGTATTCGATGACCCAGTCATGATTTGTTACTGCGAGAGCCACGTTGACCTTGGAACCAAAGGGGGGAAATGCTGCTCGAACATCTCCACGCTCGATAGTGACCATCGCGATCCTGTTCTGAGTCGTCGCTAGGCGCACCCAGATCGTGGCAGTGAATTCGGTACCGTCAGCTTTGCGAAAGTGACGTACGAGCGCGGTAACCCGTAAGCGCTCCGGCTGTGAGCACTCTCAGCAAATCTCTTATGCTTGCCTCGTCGTTGATCACCACGTCGGAGACCGGGACGTTCTCCAGTGAGTGCGGCGGTCGGCCCAAAAGCTCGTACGACGCAGGGCTCGCACCGACGATGAGCAGATTGTCCACGTCTACAGCGATGAGGGGATAAGTGTCCTTCTTGAGGATTTCGGCTACTGCCTTGGATTCACGTGGTGCGCCCGTCATACCATCGACCCAACCTCTTCCTAGAGGTGGTGCAACCGGAAGATCCTTCCAGATCATGTCCCGCTGAGGACAGGATGTCCCGACCGTAGCAAGTTGGATGACCGTCCACACTTCCTACGAAGAGATACCACCGCGCCGGACAGATTCGCGTGGGCTACAACCGCTTAGGAGGCTCGCCCCTTCTTCCATTGGGGGCGACAGCAACCCCCGTCATGTGTCGGCGAGGACCTCTCGCGCATTCTCAGGGAACGGTCGGTCGATGCGCAGTCTGAAATCCTTCGAGCGCACCAGGGCGATCACCGCCGAAGTGGGCCATGCTGCTACGGCCGTTCAGCTTGCGATGGGCCATCCTTCGATAACGAGTGGGACTCTTCTCTCGGGAGCATCACCCCGGTCGGGTTGCTTGCGGCTCCACTTTTCAGCAACGCTTGAAAGAGTTCGGCATTACCTACGACGGTGACCTTGGCACCGCGACAGTCGATACACCGCAACACGGCGACATCCTCTGACGCGTTTGGACTACCAGGTACTAGATCGCTCGCGAGATTCACCGGAGATTGGATCCTCGGGACTATCTCGTACTCGATGGTGCGCACAGCACCTGGAAAGACGGGCAACCGCAAAGCTCGTCGCATCTCTCGCCATCGTACTCAAACCCTGTAACAAACGACATTCTGCGTTTTGCCGCAAGGAAGACTGCTGGTGCTCGCCGAGCGGTGCGAGGTTCTTGGTCCTGATCACCCTGACACACAAGCGACCAAGAACGAGCTCGGCGTATTACGCGGCGACTCGGGAGTCACCTGACTCAGCGTGGTCACAAATGTGGACATAGTCGCAAACTAAATCGTTTAGCTGACCTTTGCGCTCGACAACACTCGTTTGGTTCTCACGTTGCGCGGGGGATCCACGTGCCGGGAGTTTCTCGGCGCGAGCATGATGAATGTGCCTTGCTTCTGCGAGTGCAGTGCGGGATGTGCGGAGGAAGTAGCTTTCGGCATGCGCTTCTGTGAAAGTCACGCCGACGAGTCCTTGGAGTCGGAGAATCCGACACTCGTCGAAGCCGGTTGTCCGAGATGTGGCTTGCGGCCTCCAGAAGGCTCTCATCTCCATCGCTGCTCGAGGCGAGGCCGCACGTATGTGACGCGCTTATCGCGGGGTCGCGGATGGAAGGTGGGCGTGTAAGTCGCGATAACTCATTGAGGCCATTGTGGGCTTTCACAAAGAACCACGATTGTTTCGCGACGTCTCCATCCCCTCTCAACGGTGTTGCACTTCGAGAGGCTGAGCTGGTTGTTTCGCAGAGCCTCGCTCTCAGACAAGGGGGGGTCTAGGGCCCCCGTTGGGGTACTCGTGATCGCTCGTGCTTCCGACAACATGGTTGTATCCAGGTCAGCGGATAAACAAGGACATTGTCTGAGATTGATTCACCCCGCATACTCCGGATGCTTACGGGCACGACACCCACCGGGTTAAAAACTGCAAATCTGGGAAAGGTAAGGTGCGTGACCGGGAAGACCGTCTGGCGAGAGGCACATCGCCGGCGTCGGCCTCAAGGCTCGGCGGCGCATCAGCCGTCGGAGACGTCGCACCTTGGCGACGAGAGGTCTGGGGAAACGCTGTGCGGGTTGACGACCCAGCACCTTGAGACTGTAGCGACACCTTGGCCCGAGGTGGCTCGCCCCTGCGGCATGTGCAAGTGGCTAGCGCGACCCCCGACGCGACCGAACCGTCCGGTAAGCACATCGTTGGCGCAATCCCCAAGGGCTTCGCTCTCAAAGGGACGCCGACCGATCATGTTGCCGCGTTTTACGTACCGGTCGTTGCTGAGCTCTTATTGCAAGGCACCGCAACATCTTCAGTCTCGGTGATCTTCGAGACTCGCACTCAGTCGCTGAGAGAAGCCTTGCGTGATGGCATCATTGCGGGGTGACCAACGATGTCGAGGGAACGGAATCCGGACTCATTGATGTCGTCGTTGAGATCCCGTCTGGAACTCGAAACAAGTACGAGTTCGACGAGGTTACAGGTCGGCTTCGCTTGGAACGACAACTTCCGAGGTCGATGGCTTACCCCGCCGACTATGGTTTCGTGCCGGAGACCCTGGCAGAAGACGGCGATCCGTTAGACGCATTGGTATTGATCGACGAACCCGTTGTGCCCGGCTGCATCGTGCGCGTCAAGCTTCTTGGAGTGCTCTGGGTTTCGGACGAACACGGCCCGGATCCTAAGCTGATAACAATTCTCCCCGAAGTCGCAGACGACGTCGGTTGGGTTCAACTAAATGACCTTCCGACCCGTCGACTTGAAGAGATCGACCATTTCTTCGCTGTATACAAAGACCTGGAAACGGGTAGGAGCGTTGAGACGCACGGGTATGGCAATCGAGACGAAGCGATCGCTGTTGTTGCCGACGGCCGTAGGCGCTACGCCGAGGGGTAGCTGCCCCTTCAAGGGTCACCAGCGAGCCGCGAGGTGGTCGGCAGTACTGAGCATGTCACGTCCTACCGGTTGCAGGTCAATCTTGGTGCACAGGAGCCCAGTCGAAACCCTCTCAACGACACCCCACTCCCAGATGGCCGTTTCATCCAGATGGGTCTCGGCCGCAAGCCACCGGGATCGGTCTCGAGGATCGCATTTCATGAGTTCCAAGGGATCCTCGCGCATCAGAACGCCCATGTCGTACTCGGCTTCCACGATCAGGCCGTCGGGGTCAACCAGCTTGTACCCGCTGTCCGCCTTCAATGTGTTCCACTGATGAACGTCACCATGCACGAGGACCGCGCTCTCGTCGTCGTGGGCTTCGATGCGGTGCTCAGCACAAATGAGCGCGTGTTCCACTGCCCGTACCGAGCACGGATGCCCAAGATCCTCCCAGTCCGTCGAGATGAAGTCGACGAGCCATTGGCCCTTCTCTGCGCCCGTGGGCAGACCGCATCCCGCGGCAGGCCTCCAGACTCTCTTCACAGTGTCACACATGACTTTGTGGCGTTGTTCCATCGGAAGGCCTAGTTCTTTCAGTGACGGTCCCAGTCGTTCGAGAAGAAGTGCACCTCTCTCAACTTCGCTGCGGAGCATCTCTACGCAGCCCTGACCATTGGTCATGCTCAAGAAGGCAATTTCGTTGGTGGCGTCATCTCCTGGACGAGCTACAAGCAGTTTGAGCACGGCGGGCGTTCCGTCTTCGAGGCGGGCTTCGGCTACGAATGCCTCGGTAGCATCTGCAAACGGACGGCCTACCGTGATTGACCATTCGCGTTCGAGGCTCGTGATGAGATCTGGCAGTTCGTCGAGCCAGCGTGTTGCCCCTATGGCAATGGCTTTCTTCCTTACGACCTCCGGAAGATGGTCCACTCCCACTCACATTGACAGATACGTAATGAAGGCGACCACGGCGACCAGCAGTGCGAACCCGCCCGCAATTAGCCACACACGAGCGGTCTGCGAATGGCTGACGATATCGCCCTGGTCTCGCTGCAGGTCGGTGTCGGTGACCCCCTTTTGGTATCCGGACTGGCGAGCCGGTCGTCGTTGGCGAATCCTTTGCCGCCGTCGGGATGCCCCCGCGTTCATTCGAGACGTCAACGCGATCAGACCGCAGAACCAAGCGATCACGAGGCTATATATCGCCACGTTCTCCGCTACCTTCACACGACCAGAGTACAAGGGCGGCCTGCGGCCTTCAGGCGGCTTCGGCTTCCGGCCCGCCCTATTGTGCCGAAACGCCTTCGCCGAGGCAGAGGTTCGATTCAACTCGTATGGCAGGATTTGGCCGTGTTGAATATCGGGATTGTGGTCCTCGGGGTCAGTGACGTATCCCGAGCAGCCGAGTTCTGGTGCCGAGCGCTTGGATACGAAGTTCACGAGGGTGGATTTGGCGGTTGGTCAACGGTGCTCACGCCGCGAGGAGACATTGGAACGAAGATCGCCCTTCAGCGCAGCCAGTCACCCCCTGAAGAACATCCACGCCTACATCTGGACCTGCATGTGGCCGACGCGGCCGAACAGGCGACTGAGGTGACTCGGCTCGTGTCGCTCGGAGCTGAACGGATCGACTGGGACAGCTATCCAGATGATCCGGACTTTGTCGTGCTCGCAGATCCCGAAGGCAACCGCTTCTGTATCGTCGATCTCAGCCACGAGCACGGCTGACCGAGGTCGCGGAACTCGTCTTAACACTCACGACGAACTTCCAGCGATTAAGGAAACCAAACCGTTTGGCGGGGCATGGCTGGGGTACGGCTCAACTCATGGATGCAATAACGCTATTGAAGCAGGACCACAAAGCGGTCAACGCTCTGTTCAGGAAGTTCGAGCAGGCCGGCAATCGTGCCGCGGCGACTAAAGCTGAGCTGGCGAGTCGCATCGTAAGAGAACTGTCTGTTCACGCCAGCATCGAGGAGCAGGTCTTCTATCCTGCCGTGCTCGATGTGGTTCCGAGCTTGACCGACAAGATCCTCGAAGGCCTCGAAGAGCATCACGTCGTGAAATGGATTTGCTCGGAGATCGATGGCCTCACGCCGGCCGACGAGCGGTTCGACGCCAAAATGCGTGTTCTGATTGAGATGGTACGGCTCCACGTGGAAGAGGAGGAGTCTTCGCTCTTTCCGGAGGTCCGTGCTGCACTGGGCCGTAAGGAGTTGAGCGAGATAGGGGAGTCGCTCGCCAAGGTGAAGGAAACCGCGCCCAACAGACCTCACCCCCGTCTTCCGGACACCCCGCCGGCGAATCTGGTGATGGGTGGGGTCGCTTCGGTGGTGGACCGGGCACTCGACGCCGGGAAGAGAGTAGTAAAGGGTGGAGCGCGGTAGTAAGCAGCCTTTAGACGGCCGGGCACCTGACGACCTGGGTCGAGACGAATCCGAGCCGGAGCGCGAGGATCGGAACTTAATCGAGCTGCTGCAGGAGTTGCGGGTAGCCGGACTTGGGGTACAGGTTCTCTTCGGGTTCCTACTTTCGCTTCCCTTCAGCGTCCGGTTCGACAAGCTCGACGGTACTCAGCGCGGCCTGTATATCGTGAGCTTGACGATGTCCGCACTCTCTACTGCGCTGCTTTGTGGTCCGGTCGCGTATCACCGCGTAGTGTTCCGCCAGCATCAGAAGGCTCGCTTGCTCCACGTGGCTAATACGATGGCGCTCTTCGGTCTTATCACGGTCGCCCTCGCGATCTCGGTCGCGGTGATGCTCATCATCAGCTTCGTCGAGCGCGGCGCGCTGGTCGTGATCATTTCTGTGGCAACCTTCTTGTCCTTCGCCAGCCTGTGGTTCGTGCTCCCTTTCAGCAATCGCATTCGAGCTTTCAGCAATCGCATTCGAGCTTGACCCATCCGACGAATCACCGATCGGGTCGTGGTGCGGGACGCGGTCGAACCGCCGGTATGAACCATGAGGCTGCTACTTCCGCCTCCCACCTGCTACTGCCGTCGACTAAGAAGGGATAGAAGCAGCGATCGGGAGGTGAGAGTGGTCGAAGATCTGAAGGACCCCGGACGAGAAGAGCCCGCGTACATGTTAAGCGAACGCGAAATGCTCGAAGCATGGTTGGAGTTCCACCGAAGGACCCTCTTCTTGAAGTGCGATGGCCTCGACGCCGATGCACTGAAGGCCCGTCCCGTGGTGACCTCCAAATTGTCGCTGCACGGCCTGGTTCGACACATGGCGGACGTTGAACGAAATTGGTTTACGCGGGTCCTGCTAAGAGCACCCGACACGGCACCTCTTTTCTTCGTGATGGGTGTCGACGACGACCGCGAGTTGTTTCCATTGGACGAGGCAGATTGGGAAGAGGACCTCGCCACGTGGACTTCCGAGTGCGTTCTAAGCCGGGAACACGCGGCTCGTTTCGACCTCGACTACACGGGCATCAGGAGAGGCAATGATTGCTCGCTCCGGTGGATCTACAACCACATGATCGAGGAATACGCGTGCCACAACGGGCACGCCGACCTGATTCGCGAAATGGTAGACGGCGCCGTCGGCTGGTAAAGCCTGCCTATCCGTCCATTCGTGTGCCGAAGTTCGGTGCGTTGGTCATCGTGCAACTGACGCTACTCTCGGCCGCGAGCACCTGGATTGTGGGCCGTTTCCGGTACCGAACTCTCTACCGACTCGAGCTCGATGGTGGTCAGATCCGGGACCGATCGTCCCTTAGATTCACCTGTCGGAGATAGAATCGATCAGGGTGCTACGAGGCAGTAGAGGTGGGAGGACCTGCGGGAGTCACGATGGCGGGACCGTGGTCAATGGCGGCGAACTGCAAGGTCTCATAGACCAGAACCGATGCGCCGCTCAAACTCGCATCGAACGACACTCGCACCGACGAAAGAGTTTCGCCGTCAATGCGCGCTTCGACCTCGGCCATTCCGATCATTCTGTTCCCAGGGACATCGGCCAGGATCCACCTTGAGCTGTCGGGAGGCGTCAAAAAATAGGTTCCCCCGTTATCGGAGACATCGGTTGAATGTTCCAGTTGCCGCAAATGGTCGAGGAAGGCTTGAAATGCGGCCCTGTTGCATACCGACCGCGTGAACGGTCCCGTGTTGTGGATCCAACAGGATCCTCCGATTTGAGTGAGTGTTCCGCCGCCCGTCAACCGTCCTTCTGTGATCTCCCTGGTGACCATCTGGCGGTCAGGGGCGACATAGTCGAGGACCTCGTGAATGTGGACCTGTTCGGACGTACCGATGACCGACTCCGTCTCGTCGACGACCGCCGTGAAGCTCGACGCCGCAATGAGATTTGCGGTTGCCTGGTGAAGCTGAACGTCCGCTATCCGAGGACCGGTCAACGCGGACCACAATCCTGCGGCCGCGGTCAGCAGCGCAAGCAAGCCGACACTGCCCAGGCTGAGATGTCGTCCGAGCCTCACCGCGCCCAAGTATTGACCATCGACCAGGGTCAGTTGGTCCCGTGTTGCTGGAGGACGTCGCCGCTGGCGTGGTCGGATGGTCGTACATGAACAAGCTGGTGCGAACGGCCGTGGTCGTCCTTGCTCTCTCGACGATCTCAAGCCTCTCGATCGCACAGGCACCGGCGAGCGGGCAGTCGGGCGCAACGGTGCTTCCGGGAACTCAATGTCCCGCGTTCCCCGCAGACAACGTCTGGAACACCCCTGTCACAGGGCTGCCGGTGAACGCGGACAGCGCCATCTGGCTCGCCTCGATGAACGCCTCGACGACCTTCCTTCACCCGGACTACGGGCCGTCGGGCGTCACGGGCCAGCCTTACGGCATCCCCTGGCAGATCGTTTCGCCGTCGCAGCGCCTCATCCCGATCAAATTCACGTACGCCTCGCAAAGCGACCCCGGGCCGTACCCACTGTCGAAATCGACTCCTATCGAGAACGGATCAGATCGGCACGCCATCATGGTGAACCCCTCGACCTGCGCGCTCTACGAGCTCTGGGACGCGACCTATCACGCCAGGAAAGAATCGACCGCCGGCTCGGGAGCAATCTGGAGCCTGCAATCCGACGCCCTCCGTCCGGCAGGCTGGACGTCCGCGGACGCCGCTGGATTGCCGATCCTGCCTGGCCTCGTCAACTACGACGAAGTCTCCTCTGGGTCGATGGACCATGCGATCCGCTTCACGGTGGACTGCACGCAACAGGCCTACATCTGGCCGGCCCGGCACGAGGCGGGCCAGTCCAATCCCAACTGCCCCCCCATGGGAGCACGCTTCAGGTTGTCGGCCGGATTCAGCCTTCCGGCGAGTCAGTGCTCGGCCATGTGCCAGACCGTTGTCGCAACAATGCAGACCTACGGACTCATCCTCGCTGACAACGGCAGCAACTGGTACTTCCAAGGAACCGCCGATACGAGGTGGACCAACAAGGAAATGGACCAGCTGAAGCAGATCCCTGCAAGTGAATTCGTGGCTGTCGACGAGTCGTGCCTCATGGTGTCGCCCGACTCGGGCCAGGCATACCAACCCGGTACGGCCGGCTACTTGCAGCACTGCGGCTGATAACGGTCTTACACCGGTCCGGTCAAGAACCCCGCTGAGCCGAGAGGAAGTCGCGCGCCGGTTGGGGCATTATCTAACCAAGATGCCGTTCTTCAGGTGCCCGGGTGCGGAGTGACGGGCGTGACCTCCACGATCGATCCAACCGACCCGACGCCCGTCGCCATCGACCTGGTGGACGGAGCCTTCTACGGCGGCGATCCGTTTCCGGCTTTCGCTTGGATGCGGCGGCACGCCCCGGCTTACTTCGACGAACGCAACGGTGTGTGGGGGATCACCAGGCACCGGGACCTGAAAGACATCTCGAAGGACCCTGAGACGTTCTCGAATGCCGGCGGGATAAGGCCCAACTTCCCGCCACTGCCGATGATGATCGACATGGACGCCCCCGAACACAACAGGCGAAGACGCCTCGTGAGCGAGGGTTTCACGCCGAGACGGGTGCGCGCCGGCGAGGAATGGCTCAGGGGGATCTGCGACGGCATTCTCAACCGCGTGTCCGAGTCAGGTGAGTGCGACTTCGTGCGCGATATCGCCGCACCGCTTCCGCTCATCGCCATCGGCGACCTTCTCGGAGTCCACCCCGAAGCGCGAGACGACCTGCTGCGGTGGTCCGATGACATGCTCAAAGGTCAGGGATCTCCAGACCCTGCGGCGATGGAGCGTGCAACCACAGCGTTCGTCGAGTACGTCAACTACATAGGCGGGGTCGTAGAGCAACGCCGGAGCAGCGGCAAGGACGACGATCTGATCGGAACCCTCGTCCACGCGGAGATCGAGGGAGACCGGCTCGACGAGGACTCACTGATCCACGAATCCCTGCTGATCCTGATAGGCGGTGATGAGACGACGAGGCACGTGATAAGCGGGGGAATGGCGGAGCTTTTGCGCAATCCGGACCAATTCGATCGGCTGCGTCATGAGCCAGACCTGCTTCCGACGGCGGTCGAAGAGATGCTGCGCTGGGTCTCTCCGATCAAGAACATGGCTCGCACGGCTACACGCGATGTCGAGATGCACGGCCGGCAAGTCAGAAAGGGCGAAAAGCTGCTCTTGCTTTACCCGGCCGCGAATCGCGACGAAGACGTGTTCGATCGTCCTGAGGAGTTCGATACCGCCCGGTCTCCCAATGACCATGTCGCATTTGGTTTCGGAACCCACTTCTGCCTCGGGAACCAACTCGCCCGGCTCGAGCTCAGGGTCATGTTCGAAAGGTTGCTCGAGCGCATGCCTGACATGGCGTTCGCTGAAGGCGATGACCTCCCGTTGCGCCAGGCCAACTTCGTCTCGGGCATCGAGAGGATGCCGGTGGTCTTCACCCCGGGGCCGACAGTCAATACGTCCGTCTGAGGCTTGGACAGATGACAAGCCCGCTCAGGATCGGTCTCGTCGGATGCGGGATGATCGGGCAGATCCACGCCGATGGTCTAAAGAAGCTGGCCGACGAGGGTGACGTCGTGGCGGTCGCCGCGGCGGATCCGTCAGCCGAAGCTCGCGATGCGGTCGGCCGGAACTGCACGTTCGCCAGGTACGCGAGCGATCCGAACGATGTCATCTTGGACCCCGACGTCGACGCCGTCATGGTTACCTCGCCGACCTCCTCGCATCGCGATCTCGTCCACGCGGTCGTGGACGCCGGGAAACCCCTTCTTTGCGAGAAGCCGTTGGCTCCGACTCAGTACATCGTCGAGGAACTGTGCGACGCAGTAGGGGAGTCGGGTCTGCCCGCCCAGGTGGGATTCCACTCGCGTTTCCACCCGCTCATCATCAACCTCTTCGAGGTTGTGAAGGGTGGTGATCTCGGGGCTCCGATGGGATATACCTTGCGAGACGACCAGTACTGGCCTACCGGTCACATCGTCCCCGGTCACAGCTCCTGGCGTTCCGACCGCACGCAGGCCGGTGGCGGCGCACTTCTCGAGCACTCCATCCACGCCGTCGACATCCTGTGCTGGATCTTCGGGCCAGTCAGGCGCGTTCATGCGCAAACGCGTCGCGTCTTCGGCTTCGATGTAGAAGACGTCGCCGCGCTGATGGTAGAGCACGAGTCGGGCGTTGTCGGGACATTGCTCACGGTGTTCAACGGAGTCCGAGGGCGAGAAGAACGGCGGATCGAGGTCTTCTTGGAGTCCGGCTCTGTGGAAGTGACGACCGATTTCACTGTCGGCGCCGCAGAAGACAGTTTCTTGGTGCAGCGTCCGGACCACCCTGCGGTCCGTGTCGATCTCGCCGTCCTTCGTGACGAGCAATTCACCCGCATGGGCATCCAGAGGCGTGACTTCCTCTTCTACACGTACGTTGCAGACCGCGCTTGGGTCAATGCGGTCCGAGGAAATCGGACAGTGTCGCCCGACTTCGAAGACGCGCGCCGCGCCCATCGGGTCGTGGATGCCGCTTACCGCTCTGCGGAGGAAGGCGCACCCGTCAGTTTGTAAGAGAGTTCTCGACGGTCACGTTGCGACGCCCGTGCACACCCATCCGAGGTCGTACACGCGGATCTCGAGCGACTCGAAGCCGGCCCTCGCCAACCGAGCTTCGAGGTCTGCGGGATCGATCGGGTTGTAGGTGTCGTCCACGTGAAAGGCGCGAGTCTCTTCATTCGGTATCCCGTCCGCCGCCACGAGTGTCCCGCCCTTACCGAGCACTCTCGCAAGCTCCGCCAAGACCTGGTCCTGCGCCTTGTCCGTCTCGATGTGGTGGAGCATGTGGAATGAAGCGGCACCCGTAAACGAAGAGTCACCGAATTCGAGTGCAGCCGCGTCGCCGCAGACCACCTCCACGTTCGAATTCGCCATTCGCTCGCTCAACGAGGTTGCAAGATCCGGATCGATCTCGACTGCGATCAGCCGCTGTGCCCGCCTACGCAGCACGTCGGTGGTGAAACCGGGTCCGGGACCGATCTCGATCACGTCGGGTCCCAGGTTGACGCCACGCAGGGCCTCAGGGAGGATCATCTCCTCGACGATCTGGCGCCATTGTGGGCTGGCGCAGAATTCGAGGTGGCCGGAGTTCATGAGTCGATCCTAAGCACTCTGCCTCCGATCGCCCCTGGGCCGTTACGCCCCTTGGGTCGGGCTTGAACCTCCGGTTGGCCTCCGCGGTGTCCCGGCTGGCACCCTAAGAGAATGCGCCGGGTCATGCTTTTGGCAACGCTTCTGCTCCTGATCGTGGCGGCTGGCGCATGCGGGGGTCCGTCGGCCGGCGCCCTCGCCGGAAAGTCCTCTGCACAGGTGATCCAACTGGCCTCAGCCGCGGCGCAACATGAAGGGTCCTTCCACTTCGTCGACCAGACGGGGACGGGGTCGAACCTCCTGACCCTCACCGGCGACATCAGTCACGTTGCCGGTGAGGAGGAGCTGAAGGGACCGAACGGCGTGCTCCAGGTCAGGCTTGTCGGCACTACGGTTTACGTCAACGCGAGCGCCCTCATCCTCGAATCGACTCTGAAGCTGAAGGCTTCTTTGGCCACAGCCAACGCCGGGAAGTGGATAAGTCTCGTGCGCACGGATGCTCCATACCAGGCGGCCGGGAAGGCAATGGAACCAACTCAGGAGCTTGCGAGCTACATACCGGCCGGAAACCTGAAGATCGGAGATGTCACAACGATTAACGGTCATGACGTGCTTGCCGTCTCGGGGACGGCACCTGCAGCAGCTGGGGCTCAGGCGAACGCAACCTTGTACGTCTCGACGACTGCGCCTTTCGTGCCGGTGGGCGGAACCCTGAACGGCACAGGCGCTCAGAGCACCGAGACCGATGCCGTCGCATTCACCGCCTGGGGTGAGACGGTGCGACCTTCCGTGCCGGCAGGTGTGGTCCCTTACTCGTTGCTCGTCACCTCCTGAGCTTCGGCCGAGTGCGCCGTGCCAAAAGCGTGCGGTGCCCCACCGAAATCATCGGAGGCTACGTCAGGGTCGAGGGCGATCTGAGGCTCTAAAGCAGGCGTTCGCTCGCGAGATCGGCGCCTCTTCTCATCGACCTCAGCTTCTCCCAGACGACCGACGGGGCCACGTCGCCGAGACCTGCTGACGTGTCGAATCCGCAGTCCGTGCCGGCGATGATCCGCCTCGGGTCGCCCACGGAATGTGCAACCCTCTCGATGTGGTCCGCCACGACCTCCTCGTGTTCCACGTAATTCGACGTGGTGTCGATCACGCCCGTCACGAGGAGCATCTGATCGGGCAGAGGGTGACGCTCGAAGCACCTGTGCTCGTGAGCGTGTCTTGCGTTGGCCATCGAAACGACAAGCGCGCCGACATTCGCCTCGTAGATGATCGGCAGGATCGCGTCCAGCGGCACGTCGCTATTGTGTGGACCCTCGTAGTTGCCCCAGCAGATGTGGAGCCTTACCTTCGACTGGTCGATTCCCGAAAGGGCCGCGTTGATCTTGCCGACGACGAGCTCGACCCATTCGAGGAACTCGGAGATAGGGCGGTTGCTGAAAAGGGTGTGGCGCTCCATGGCGAGGTCCGGAGCATCGATCTGAAGTAACAGACCCCTGTTCACGATGTAGCGGTACTCGATCGCTAGCGCCTCTGCCACCGCGTCCATGTATTCGGGGATCGATGCATAGTGCCTGTTCTGCATCGCTGAGCAGACGATTCCAGGCGATGCGGACGTCATGAACGTCTCTTCAAAGGCGGCTCCGGCAACGAGATCGCACTCCGCAGCGACCTCCGAAGTGTCCCTGTACGCGACGTCGCCGACCGCCGCAGGCGCGGCCATCAGGTTGACCTTCATGCGCTCGAAACGAGGGAGTGCCAGCTCGACGAAGTCAGGGTGCTCCAAGAGGTCTTGCATGAAAGGCCTCTGACTCGTCCCACCGAATCCGGTCATTCGGTGCTGCACGTAAGTGAAGAAGCTCTCTCTCGCCTGTTCTCCGTCGTTTCCTACGTCAATCCCGGCATCGATCTGGGCGGCCACGACGTTCGCGGTGGCTTCGGTGACGGCGTCGCGCAGCTCGATCGGATCGACCGTCTCGCCGCGGCTTCGCCGCCCGTGCAGTTCAGCCAGGTGCGCAGGTCTTGGCAGGCTCCCCGCATGGGTAGTGAGGATGCGACTTGTGCTCGTCAGCATGGGAATCAGTCTGTCGCACGGCGAGGGCTCGCGGTCGTGCTTGATTCCAGTCGGCGGTCTGCGTCATTTTTCTCTCGCCGCCCGAAGATGACAGGATGGAACACGCCAACGCAAGATCCATGGAGGTGCTGATGGCGACACTAGGTGACCGGGTTCACGTTGCATCGCGGAAGCTCGGCCAACCACCGCGTGAAGGAGTAGTGACGGGCGTGAGCGGTCGGCTCCTCCGAGTGAAGTGGTCGACCGGCGAAGAGTCGACCATCGTTCCCGGGACAGGTTCGGTGTCGGTCGGCGGGAAGGCGAGGGTGAGCGCGCGCGCTGCCAAGACTCCAGCCAAGTCCGCCTCCGCGAGTCCCGTTCGAAAGGCGCCCGCCAAGAGGACGCCGGCGGCAAAGCGCCCGGCCAAGGTCGCGAAGGCGTCCAAAGCCCCCGCCAGGCGGGTGGCAACCAAGGCTGCGGTGAAGAAGGCGCCTGCGAGGACGACAGCCGTGAAGACGACCAGGGTGGTGAAGACGGCGAAGGTGGTCAAGGCGACAAAGGTTGCGAAGAAGACCACCAAGAGAGCCGCACCCGCAAAGCGTGCGGCAAAGTAGGAGCTGACTGCTCAGTCGAAAGAGGGGGACCGGTCCCGGGTCCGTTTCAGCTCGAAGAACCCGTCCGTACCGGTCACGAGAAGCACGCCGTCCCAGAGCTTCCCTGCAGACTCGCCGCGGGGAATCGGGGTGACCACGGGGCCGAAGAAAGCTTGCCCGTCGACGCTTATGACGGGCGTCCCCACGTCGAGCCCTACCTGGTTCATCCCCGCGTCGTGTGACTCGATGATCGATTGGTCGAGCTCGGTGCTCTCGGAGGCATCGAGAATTTGACGTGGGCAGGCCGACCTCGGTTACGGCCTCGAGCAGTGCTTCCGCGTCGCGCCGCTTCTCGTTGTGGAACCTCGTGCCGATGGCCGTGTACAGAGGGAGGAGGATGTCATCGCCCTCGGCCTTTGCCGCGGCGGCACAAATGCGTACAGGAGCCCAGGCCTTCTGCATCCTCTCGAGGTAATCGTCCGACAAGCCCTTTCCCTCGTGTTGCTGCAGGTTCAGGTAGGCGAGCGACATGATGTGCCACTTGGTCTGCACGGGCCTCACCTGTTCGACCTCGAGCATCCACCGTGACGTGATCCACGCCCACGGGCACAGCGGGTCGAACCAAAAGTCGGCGATCTTCCTGTCGCTCGTCACCTTCTGCCGCAACACCCAGGCCGTTCGGGTTGTTCCCACCCCCCGGGACCCGGCCTGACTGCGCGCCGGGTCTGTGCCGGGTCGACGTGACCCCGGTAGCCTCGAACGTCGTGACACGGTCGGCGGTCCCTGCCGAGCTTCGTTCGGCGTGGCACGAAGACGGCTGGTGCGTCTGGCACGAGGCGATCCCCCGTTCTGACGTACTTGCTGCGTCGAAAGCCCTGTCGCGGATGTTCCCGACAGTCGATGAGATGGACAGCGGCAACGAGGACGAGCGGACAACTCCTTTCAGGGTCTGGGACGCAACTTGGCCCGAGTTCCCGTTCCGGAGCCGCTCGCTCAACAGGCTCGTGATGCACGACGTGCTCCTCGACCTGGCGGAGGACCTCCTCGGGACGGACGACATCCGCTTGTACATGGCCCTTGTGACGGCCAAGTACGCGAACCAGTCGTCGCACTTCAACCAGCTTCTCCACGCGGACTACCCGAACCACATGCTCGTTGTGCCGAGGCCCGAGCCCGGCTATCAGCAGCTGGAGACGTTCGTGTATCTGACCGACGTCACTGCGGACAACGGGGCGACGCGCCTAGTCTCGGTGACCAAGACCCGTGACATCCCGGTGGAGACCCACACACTGAGCTTCGCCGACTACCCCCATCTCTACGACGAACCGGGAGAGGCATCTGGTGCCGCCGGGTCGATCGTCTGTTACCGGCCCGACGTCTACCACCGCTCGTCGGACTGGGACGACCCAGGCAAATGCCGGATCATGATGCACATTTCGTTTCGGCCGGCCGCAGCAGAGTGGGGTGGGTACCACGCTTGGCCGTACAAGGGTTTGTCTCCCGACTGGCACAACTTCGTGAAGGATTCAAACCCGAGGGAGCTAGGGCTGCTCGGCTTCCCGAAACCAGGGCACCCTTACTGGACGCCCGAGACGATCGCAGGGGTGAGCTCGCGCTATCCGGCGCTCGACATGGAGCCGTGGAGGGCCGCCCTCCGGTCGTAGGGCCTCGAGCAAAGGTGGCGAAGGTGTTTACGAAGATGAAAGCTGTTTGCGCGCAAACCTGACTGCATCTTGGCTCGAGAGGGCGAAACCCGAGTCGTAGATTCTGCGGAACTCAACTGGACCGACGGACTGCTGGAGTCGCGCCAGGTCCCGTTCACGCAGTTCGGACTCTTGTGTATCTAAGGCTTCGCCGCTGCGTTCGAAGAGGGCGTCGGCCGCACCGTGGAGCGTGATCGAGCCGTGGTGGTCCCCACCGGCTGAGAGACACAACGAAAGGCCATTGATCGAGTAGGCGGTTTCGATCATGCCGCCGGACCGCCACGACATGTCGAGAGCCTCTCGGTACGAGTGGCGGGCTGTATCGAAATCGCCTTCGAGCACCGCCACGCAGCCGAGGTTGGTGAGACCGGTGGCCGTGAACGTATCGCTGTTCAGCGAGGTGCTCATCTGCAGCGACTCTTCGAGGTACTCGCGCGCCGCAGGAAAGTCCGTCTCGAGCATTGCGAGGCCTGCCAGGTTGTTGAGAATGACCGACGTCAAAAGGATGTTGCCGGCCGACCTCGAATATTCAAGGGCCTCGTCCCAGCTGTAGCGGGCCATGGCGAGTCCATCCTGCTCCAGGTCGGCGTCGAGCGCGTCGATGCACACGCCTGCGAAAGTGTCCAGGGACACGCTCAGCAGATGTTGGTCTCCGATCTTGCGTGCGAGCACGACCGCCTCGTTCACGAGCTCGAGGGCGGTTTCGTAACGGCCTAGGCGCTGGTTCGCGTACCCGAGCTCGCCGAGGGCGTCGGCGGTTGTCCTTTCGTCACCCAGCTTGCGGGCCTGCGCGACCGCCGGCTCGAGCGCGCCCACAGCGCCATGGACGTCGCCTGAGCGCACCCGAAGAGCGCCGAGCGCCACGAGCGCCTGGACGGTGAGCGGTGTCCGGCGGTCGGCACCGGCAGCGCCACCTTCGCCAAGCTCGATGTTCTTGGCCGCCAGTCCCTGCTCCAGAGCCGCGATACCTTCCCCGAACTGTCCGCGAATGCGCCAGAACCGGTCCAAGGCGATCGCGAGACGCAGCACCTCGTCCCATTTCCCTTCCTGCTCGAACTCACCTAGCGCGCGGCGCATGTTGTCGTGCTCGTAATCCAATTGTCCGAGCCAGGTGACCTGGTCCTGGCCGTCGAGCTGCGCGGCAGCCTGTTCGGCGAACGCGAGGTAAGTGTTTGCGTGGCGGGACCGGACGTGGTCTTCCTCTTCGGTCGGGCGCTGCGAGAGCTTCTCCGCGGAGTACTCGCGGATCGTCTCGAGCAGCCTGTACCGCCTTGCTCTTCCGGCCGGATCCAGCTGAACGAGGCTCTTGTCGACCAGGGACGTGAGGCGATCGAGGACCTCTTCTTCTGCGACCGCGCCGTTGGCGCAGACCAGCTCCGCCCTGTCCAGGTTGAACCCGCCTGCGAACACCGACAGACGCGACAGCAACACTCGCTCGGGCTCCACGAGAAGGTCGTAGGACCAGTCCACCAAGGCACGAAGTGTCTGCTGGCGTCCCCTGGCAGTTCTGCTTCCGGTGGTGAGCAGCCGGAATCGATCGCCGAGCCGGGATTCGATGTCCTCCACCGACAAGGAGCTGATTCTCGACGCTGCAAGCTCGACGGCCAGCGGGATCCCGTCCAGGTGACGGCAGATCGAAGCGACGACAGGTGCATTCGAGTCGTCCAGCGAGAAGGTGTTGTCCCGAGCGACCGCTCTCGCCAAAAAGAGTTGCGCTGCTTCTGACCTGCCGACCGATTCTGCGGTATCGGTTCCTTCCGATCCCTTTCCTTCCGGTCCTTCCGGGCCTAGTGCGCCCGGCGACGTCGGCAGCGACAGTGTGGGCACTCGGTAGACGTACTCTCCCTCGATGCCGAGCGGTTCGCGGCTCGTCGCGAGGATCTCCACGCGGCGGACACGAGCGGAGCAGCGCCTCTGCTATCTCCGCTGAGGCCTCGATCAGGTGCTCGCAGTTGTCGAGGACGACGAGCAGGTTGCGGTCCTTTAGTGCGTCGCAAAGCGAGTCCGTGGTCGAAATGCCGGGCCTGTCGCGAACGGAGAGGACCGAAGCGATCTCGCGGGCGACCATGTCAGGCTCTGACAAGGCGGCGAGCTCGACGAGCCACACCCCGTTTCCCGACCCGTCCACCAGGTCGGCTGCGACCTGGACGGCGAGCCTGGATTTGCCGACTCCGCCCGAGCCGCAGAGAGTCACGAGACGACTCGTATCAAGGAGTGCTTTCACCTCTTCCATCTCGCGCTCGCGACCGACGAAGCTCGCTATCTGCTGAGGGAGGTTGTTGCCCAGCCCTGGGTTGTCGAGCGACCCGAGGGGCGGGAACTGCGTCACGAGGCCGTACGCGTCGACCTGGAACACTTCCTCAGGAGCGCCTAGGTCCTTCAGCTGGTGCACCCCCAGGTCCGACAACGAGATCCCTTCAGGCAAGCCGGATCTGACGAGGCCGGCGGTGACCGAGGAGACCACCGTTTGACCCCCGTTGGCCACGGCGCTCAGCCGAGCGGCTCGGTTGACCGTCGGTCCGAAGTAGTCCCCGTCGCGCTCCTCGCACGTTCCGCTGTGAAGGCCCATTCGCACTCGGATCCGCAGAGGCGCGGGCCAGTCTTCGGCGCTCAGGGCGGCCTGCGCCTCTACGGCGGCGGTGACGGCGTCGCGGGCATCGGAGAACGAAGCGCAGAAGGCGTCCCCGACCGTCTTGAACACGTAGCCCGACGAACCTTCGATGGCTGAGCGCAGCAGTTCGTCGTGACGCGGGAGTGCGACCGCCATCGCTTCTGGTTGCTCTTCCCACGACGCCGTAGAGCCCTCGATGTCGGAGAAGAGAAGGGTCACCAGGCCCGAGGGGTGCTCCACGTTCCGAAAATTACCCTGACAGTGAGATTTATCGTCCCTGCCAACGAGGTTCGCGACGCTCGGCTACGGCAGACAGGCCCTCGCGAGCGTCTTCTGTCGAATTCGCGACGATCCGCATAGCCTCACCGACCCGGATCGCCTCTGGTATCGACAGATGCGGGGCGCGCATCGCCATCTCCTTCATCGCACGCTGTGCCAGGGGAGCGCCGCGGACGAGCCTGGCTGCCAGCTCGTGCGCTGCGATCATCAGTTCGTCGTGGGGGACCACCCGCCACACGAGACCCATCTCCTTCGCCCTCGTCGCGTCCACGGACTCGCCTGTCATGAGCATCTCCATCGCATCCGTCCAGCCGATCCTCTGCGGGAGCCGAATCGCCCCGACTATGGCGGGCACACCGATCGCCGCTTCGGGGTAGCCGAAGCGCGCCCTGTCGCTCGCGAGGACGAAGTCGCACCACGTGACCATCGTGAGCCCGTAGCCGAGGCAGTGCCCGTTCACGGCGGCGATGACCGGTTTGTAGATCTCCCAGCCGCTCTCGTACGAGTTCAACGTGGGCTTCTCCCAGAAGCTCCCCGGGAACTCGCCTGCCGCACCACCTGCGTCGCGAAGATCCGCCCCGGCGCAGAACGCGCGCCCCGCTCCCGTAACTATGGCGATCCACGCCTCCTCGTCGTCGCGAAAGCGTGCGAACGCGTCGTTGAGCCCACGACGCATTGCGCCGTTGATGGCGTTCAAGACCTCGGGCCGGTTGTAGGTGATGGTGACGACGTGAGACGTGCGTTCGTAGAGGACGGGATCAGCCATGCCAGGCAAGGTACCCGGCGACTACCTTGGCGGCATGCCCAGCGACCGGTTCGGTCCGATCGACTTCGATCGGTTCCACGAGGAGGAACTGCCTGAACGCCTCGCTCAGCGCTCGAGGATCTTCACCGACGCCGCCTCGCGTTCGGTCCGACCCATAGCGTTCCGCCTCGACGACAGACGCTCGTATACCTACGAGCCCTCTGGATCTGCCAAGGGTGGTGGCGACGACATCACCGTCACGGCAGGCGACGGGGGAGCCCAAACGGTCGTCAACCTGACCTACGAGGACTGGTGCTCGTTCGCCTGGGAGCTGAGAAGCTGCTTCGGCCTGTTCTACGCCGACCGGCTGGCCTTTGCTCGAGGGGGATTCGGATCGCTCGCCCGCTGGGAACCGGCACTCCGGGTGGCGTTCGACGGCCAACCGATATACGACCTCGACGATCCGCCCGAGGTAATCGACGAGGCGGGGGAGTCTCTCGACCTGAGCAGGCGCTTCAGCCTGGACGACCTGGAACACCGCGGCGACGAGGTTGCCGACTTCTTGGCGAGGGCCGGCTTCGTGCATCTGAGCGGCGTGGTCAACGGCGGCGAGATCGGCAGGCTCTCGGCCGACGTCGCCGAGGCAGTGGCCCGCGCCCGGCCCGACGACAAGCGTTCGTGGTGGACGACCGTCGAAGGGGAGGACAGATGCAACCGCGTCAACTACCTGAACGAGCAATCGCCCTTCATCGCCGGTCTCGGCGAAGACGAGCGCTTCCGGCGCATAGGCGCCCTGGGCGGTCCTGACCTCCGCGACGCGCCGGACCGCCTCGATGGAAACAGCGTTGTCATAAAGGTGCCCGGCGCCTCCTCGGGGCTCGCCGATCTGCCGTGGCACCGCGACTGCGGCATGGGAGGACACCCGGTCAAGTGCCCGATGCTCAACATCGGCATCCAGCTCGACGCGGCGACTGCCGGAGCCGGGCAGCTCACCATGATCGCCGGCTCCCATCGCGGGATCTCTCCGCTTCCTCGCCAAGAGCAGACAGAGGGCCTGCCGGTCGTGGCACTCACGACCGAGCCGGGGGACGTCACCGTTCATTTCGGGCACACCCTGCACGCCGCTCCGCCTCCGTCCGACCGCGACGCAGAGGGGCGCCGGGCTCTTTACCTGTCGTATGTCCCGCCGCTCACCTTCGAGATGGTCGGGCCCGGTCAGGGTTACAACGACGTGCTCTTCACCCGGAGCGCCGGGCACATCGGGCACGTCAACGACATCAACGCGGCTTCGACCGCAAACTGACTCAGGACTACAGTCCGCCGCGACATGGTGCCCGACTCGGATCAGAAGGCCGCGCCAACCCGCGAGCCGGCCTGGATGCCTGCTTACGTCGGCTCCGCATACAGGCGGGGAGACTCGACGGACGGTGACCTCCTGTCGGGCAGGGCGCTCGAGCAGCTGATCGAGGGATTGCAGAACGCAGCCGAGGTGCTCCGTTCCGACAGCGCCCCGCAAGGCCACGTCAACCAGGCGTCCGGGTACCGCCATCTCCTGGTCCTGCTCGCCCTCGGGATCGACGACACGCTCAGGACTTCCGATCCCTACGATCCGTACTTCGCGCCGGCGAACGTCGACAACGTCTTGAAGTGGGGCATGGATTGCCCTGATGCCGCCTACACCGGAGCGGCGATTCGCGGCGACGCCTACTACGTCGTGAGGGGCAATCGACAGACGGTCCGCTACCTAGGGTTCCAGGCGATGGCGGGAATCGAGAACACCGCCAACATCGTCGCCGACGAGCTCCCCCTCGGTGAAGACGGCTCCTTCGAGTTGGTCCTGTCGCGCGAGCAACCGGAGGACATATCCCCGTCGAACTGGATGCCACTTTCCGATCGGACGTCGTCACTGGTGGTCCGCCAGTTCTTCTACGACTGGGAGAACGAGAGCGCGGCTGACCTCGAGATCGAGTGCGTCCGCCGGTCACATGTGCCGACCGAACGGCGTGCGGAATCTGCCGCCGGGGTATCGAACCAGCTCGCCGCTCTGGGCGAGTTCGTCGACGCGAGCTTCAGGTTCTGGCGCGACGTCGAAGAAGGCGGGCGCGCACAGGGGCTCAACATCTTCAGGGAGCCGGCGGCACTCACCAACATCGGTGGCGCAGCGGAGAACGTCACTGTATGGGGGTCCTGGCAGCTCGAGCCCGACGAAGCTCTGCTGATAGAGGTGGAGCCGCCTGACGCTCTTTATTGGAGCGCGGCGCTCGGCAACTACTGGTGGGAGACGATCGATTATGCCAACCACCAGTCCAGCTTGAATGGCTTCCAGGCGGTGCTCGACGACGACGGGATCTTCCGCGCGGTTGTATCAGGCACCGACCCGGGGGTGGCCAACTGGCTCGACACGGCGGGCCACGAGCGCGGTCCCATGATCTTCAGGTGGCTTCGCGCCGACTCGCACCCGGTACCTGCGACGAGATTGGTGCCGCTGCGAAGCGTCCTAGACAACCTGCCCGCCGGCACCGCCCTCGTGTCGCCCGAAGAGCGTCGCAAGGTCATAGACCGGCGGCGTGCAGGTGTGAGACGGCGGTTCCCGCGCTGACTCTTTGCGCAACGACGGTCCTGAGCACCAAGCTCCAACCAAACGCTGCCCTCTGGGCCCAAGGTCGCGCAGCCGACATATCGACATACGAAACCGAAAAGGAGAGGTAGATGGACCTGGGTTTGAAGGGTGCCACGGCGGCGGTCACAGGCGCCACCAAGGGCATGGGCCGCGCCATCGCCGAGATCCTGGCCGAAGAGGGTGCAAACGTCGCGGTACTCGCACACGGTCAGGGCGCGATCGACGCGACGATCGCATCGCTCGAGAGCAAAGGCGCAGAGGCGATCGGTCTGTCGGTCGACGTTCTCGTCCCGGCTCAGATCGAAGCGGCCTTTGCGGCGATCGACGACAAATGGGGGTCACTCAACATCCTCGTGAACACCATCGGCCCCGCCGCGGGGAGGTTCGAGAACCTGACCGACGATGACTGGCTGACCGCGTTCGGGCTCGGGACGATGGCGGCCGTGCGCTGTGTCCGCGCAGCGCTGCCCCTTCTGCGCCGCGCGGAGTGGGCGCGCATCGTCAACTTCTCCGCTCACTCGATACAGCGCCAGAGCGAGCTCCTTCCCGCGTACACCGCATCAAAGGCCGCGGTCGCGAGCGTGTCGAAGAACCTCGCCAAATCTCTCGCCAAAGAAGGCATCCTCGTCAACACGGTGAGCCCGGGGACGATCGTGACCGCCAGCTTTACCGAGGCCCTCCACGACGTGTTCGTCGAGCGCGGCCTCAACTCCTCCGATCCCTACGACGTCATGCGGTGGATCGAAGACGTGTTCCACCAGCCCGCCGATCTCGGCCGGGCCGGGCTCGCCGAGGAGGTTGCGGCTGTCGTCGTCTTCTTGGCGTCGCGTCGCAACGGCTACGCGACCGGTGTCAACGTCAACGTCAACGGGGGATCGGACTTCGTCTGATGCGGAGCATCTGATGCTCACGGCGGACGAGCTCGTCGAGGATGCCGAACGCGAGACGGGGCTCGGTGACTTCGGAGGTGAAACGTTCCGCGAGGGACTGGAACGCCTGACCGAGTCTCTCGTGGCCGAGGGAGAACTGAACGAGCTCGGAGAGCAGATCCTCGGTCTCAGGCTGAGGAGCGCTCTGGTGAACCGCCTGCGCATCGAGGACACGATCCGTTCGCATCCCGAGATCACGAACGAGGTCGTCGAAGGCCCGATCGTGATCCTCGGCCTGCCGCGCACTGGCACAACTGCGACGAGCCAGCTCGTGGCGCTCGATCCCGCGGTGCGCTCGCTCAGACTGTGGGAGTCGAGCGATCCAGTGCCCCCGCCCGAGTCGGCCACCGAGAACACCGACCCGCGTATCGAAGAGGCCGAGCTTGGGCTCCAGATGATGTACGAGACCTTCCCGCGCATGGCGTCTCTCCACATCCAGACCGCCACTGGCCCGACCGAGTGCCAGGACCTGCTCGGCATGGAGTTCCGCACGGCGCACTTCGACGGCATGGCTCACGTGCCGAGCTACAGACGCTGGGTCGTCAACTGCGACATGTCGCCCGCGTACAGGTACCACCGACGCGTGCTCCAGCTGCTGCAGTGGCATTGCCCACCCCGCCTCTGGCACCTGAAGACTCCTGTCCACATGCTCTCGTTGGACGCGCTCACAACCGCCTATCCGGGTGCGATGTTCCTGTGGACTCATCGCGACCCTGCCGACGTGCTCGGCTCCGTTTGCAGCCTGATCGCCTACACGCGCAGCTGGGTCAGCGATCGTGACGACTCACGAGAGCTGGGCGCCCAACAGGTCGAGTTGTGGAGTGAGGCTCTCAGGCGAGCCATCGCGTACCGCGACGAGGTTGGCGAGAAGCGCTTCGCCGACATCTCGTGGGCCGAGCTGCAGACAGACCCGGTTTCGGTCCTCGGGCGTGCCTACGAAAAGCTCGGTCTCGACTTCTCGAGCGAAGCCGAACAGCGGATGACGCAGTGGAAGGCCGCCAACCCGCCGGGCGCACACGGATCTCACGAGTTCTCGCTCGACGAGTTCGGCCTGTCCGCCGACGCCGTGCGTGATCGCTTCAGCTTCTATCTCGACCGGTTCGAGCTGCGCGACGGGTGAGTACTCCGAAATTCCTCAACGTCGCCGACGCCCGGCGTCAGGCCCGCCGGGTGCTCCCGAGAGTGGTCTTCGACTACGTCGACGGTGGGGCCGAGGACGAGCTCACCATGTCCGAGAACATCGCGGCGTTCCACGACATCGCATTCAGGCCGCGAATGGCGGTCGGCGCCCCCACGCCGTCACTCTCGGTCCGGCTGTTCGGTACCGAGCTCCGGCTTCCGGTGCTCCTCGCTCCGTGCGGGCTCGTCCGCCTGTTGCACCCCGACGGTCCGGCAGGGGCGGCCCAAGCTGCGGCTTCGCGGGGGACGATCTCTGTGCTCAGCACCGTTTCCGGGGCTTCTCTCGAGACCGTTGCATCGGATTGCGCCGGGCCGATGTGGTTCCAGCTCTACTCGGCGGGCGGGCGCGCCGAGACGGACGCCCTGATCGACAGGGCCGAAGCGTCAGGCTTCAGCGCTCTCGTCGTCACCGTGGACACCGCGGTCATCGGGCGTCGCGAGCGTGACGTTCGCCACGGCCTCGAGACTCCGCTGCGCATCACCTCGAGCGGGTTGGTACACCTCGGGCCTCAGGTGCTGAGCAAACCGATCTGGGCCTGGCGTATGGCGCGCGAGGGGCTCCGGATGATCGGGGGAGGAGCGGGAACTCGGGCGGGTACCACCGAGCCGTCGGTTGTCAAGGTTTCGAGCGTCGCTTCGCCGTTTCGATGGTCGGACATCGAGCGGATGAGAGGACGATGGAGCGGGCCGCTGCTCGTGAAGGGGATACTCACGTCCGAAGACGCCGAGCGGGCCGTTGCGTGCGGCGCGAACGGGCTGATCGTGTCCAACCACGGTGGTCGCCAGCTCGAAGGCGCACCGGCCACTCTCCGGGTGCTTCCCGAGATCGTCGCGGCGGTCGGCGACGAGACCGAAGTGCTCGTGGACGGCGGGGTCCGCCGGGGGTCTGACGTCGTGAAGGCGATGGCGCTCGGTGCGACTGCAGTGCTCGTCGGGCGACCGTACCTCTACGGCCTAGCGGCGGGTGGGCGACCCGGTGTGGAACGGGTGCTCGACATATTGAGAGACGAGATGGCGCGTACCCTCGTCCTCCTCGGCTGTGCCGGCGTCGACAAACTCGATTCCAGCTGGCTGCAGCCTCGGTCCTCTACCGCGGCAACAAGCTGAAGTCTTCCTCGTGGGTGATCCTCGTCGGGTGGTACGTGGTGGTGCCCGGTCCGCTGTTCACGCTCAGCCGGTACATGCCGCTGAAGGACTTGAGGGGTTGACCGTTGAACGAGACGCCGGTGAAGTTCACACCCGGGAAGTCGGGGTAGTACCCGTCCGGCGACTCGATCACCGCCTCGGCCGAGGACTTCGTGGCGTTGACCTGTGTCTGGGTCACGGTATGGGACCAGTCCTGCGTGATGTCGGTGATCGTCAACGTGAAGATGTCCCCGTTCGCAGTCACCGACGCGACGATCGCGTCGCCGGCGAAGACGGGATTCGGGTAGTACTTGGGGTTTTTCGGATACATCTCGTACCAGGCCGAGTAGGCAGGTATGCCCGTAGTGAAACACGCGGTCTGAAGACCCGTCTGCTCGACGGTTCCGGTCCCGAACCCGTCGATACCGACCCATGGCGCATAGATGTCGCGGTGCTTCGGGCACGTCGCCGCGGGCACGACGAAGCTCGCCGTCGCCGACGTGAACGTGCCGGCAGCACCCGTCGCGATGTATCCGCCCCAGGGGCCGAGCGTGAAGTCTCCGTACCTGACGTGCGCAGCTGGTGCCGCCCCCGTGGCCGTCGGCACCGCGGCGCCGGTCGAATTCGCAATAGAGGCCGCCGCTCCGAACGTTGCGCCGCCGGCGAGTGTCAAGGTTGCCGCAGCGGTAGCTGCTCCGGAGAACCGAAGCGCGCGCCGCAGGACCAGTCGAAGATCCGCCATTTTCCTGCCCCCTAGGTCTCCTGCCGCCCCAGTTCTCTTCTAAGCCCGAGGATACTTCGGGCGTTGCGCTCGTGCCGTCGGGGTGCCGGCATGCGGGACTGCGGCTACTCGAAGAGCACCGAGATGCTCTCGCGCCGGGCGATTCTCCTTATGGCCTCGCCGAAGAGCTTGGCGACGGAGATGACCTCCACCTTGTTCGACAGGCCCAGCGGTTGTGTCTCGACGCTGTCGGTCATGAACAGCCGCTCGATCGGGCTTTCGTCCAGCCGCTCAAGCGCCGGTCCCGCGAGTAGCCCGTGGCTCACCGCGGCGTATACCGAGGTGGCACCTCGCTCGACGAGCACCCTCGCCGCGTCGACGAGCGTGCCGGCCGAGATCGTGAAGTCGTCGACGATGAGGGCTGTGCAGCCGCGGACTGAACCGATGAGTTCGGTGATCTCTGCGGTCTCGGAATGGTCGACGCGCCGCTTGTCGGCGATGGCCAGGGGGGCTCCGAGACGCTCGGACCACTGTCGGGCCTTCTTGGCGAATCCCGCGTCGGGGGCGACCACCACCAGATCGGAAAGTCCTTTGGCGGCGATCGCTTCGCACATGACCGGGAGCGCATAGAGATCGTCGACGGGGACCTTGAAGAACCCCTGGAGCTGCGGTGCGTGCAGGTCGAGGGTCACCACGCGATCGACTCCGGCCGCTTCGATCGCGTCTGCACACACGCGGGCCCGGATCGACACGCGCGGCTCGTCCTTCTTGTCCCCCTTCGCGTAGCTGAAATAGGGAATGACCGCGGTGACCGAGGTCGCGCTTGCGCGTTTGAACGCGTCGATCCAGAAGAGCAGTTCCATGAAATTGTCGTTGGCGGGGAACGCGGTCCCCTGAACCAGGAACACGTCCCGTCCACGAACGTTCTCGAGCACACGGACGAAAAGATTGCCTTCGGAGAATCTGAGCGTCTCGCTCATGCCTATCGAGCAACCGAGGTACTCGGCGATGGCCGCTCCCAGCTTGCGGCTCGCGGACCCCGTGAAGAGCATGAATTCGCCGTCCGGCACGAGTCGACCGCCTTGTCGTTCTCGCCGGCTATTCGTCTTCGCCGGCGGCAGGATGAGCGTTGAGTTTGTCGTCGATCATCTGCACGACAGAGGAATCGAGCAACGTCGTCACGTCACCGAGCTCGCGGTGCTCCGCCACGTCGCGAAGCAGCCTTCGCATGATCTTGCCGCTTCGTGTCTTCGGCAGGTCTGGCGTGAGGAGGATCTGGCGCGGCTTGGCGATCGGGCTGATGGTCCTCGCCACCTGATCTCTGAGCTCGCGCACGAGCGCGTCGCCCTCCGACGCATCGTCGAACTCACCCTTCACCGTCACGAATGCGACGATCGCTTGACCCGTGGTCGGGTCGCTCGCGCCGACCACCGCGGCCTCGGCGACCCGGGGATGACCCACGAGTGCGTGCTCGATCTCCGCAGTGGATATGCGGTGGCCCGAGATGTTCATGACGTCGTCGACGCGGCCGAGCAGCCACAGGTCACCGTCGTCGTCGCGCTTGGCCCCGTCGCCCGCGAAGTACCTGCCGGGGAAGCGGCTCCAGTAAGTCTCGCGGTAGCGCTCGGGGTCGCCCCAGATCCCGCGCAACATCCCCGGCCAGGGATCTGTGAGGACGAGGTACCCGCCTTCGCCGTTGCCGACCGACCTGCCCTCGTTGTCGATCACGTCGGCGCTTACCCCCGGCAGGGGTCTCATGGCTGCGCCCGGCTTGGTGGACGTGATGCCGGGAAGCGGAGATATGAGGATCCCACCGGTCTCGGTCTGCCACCACGTGTCGACGATCGGGCATCGGTTGCGCCCTACGTTCTCCCGGTACCACATCCACGCTTGAGGGTTGATCGGCTCACCGACCGACCCGAGCAGCCGGAGACTCGACAAGTCGTGGGACGCCGGGAGGTCCTCGCCCCACTTCATGAGCGTGCGGATCGTCGTCGGAGCGGTGTAGAGGATCGTCACTCCGAGCTCTTCGACTATGCGCCACCACCTGTCGCGTGCGGGCGAGTCCGGCATCCCCTCGTACATCACAGACGTGGCGCCGTTGCAGAGAGGGCCGTAGACGATGTAGCTGTGCCCGGTGACCCACCCGATGTCCGCCGCGGTCCAAAACACGTCGGTGTCGCGTTTCAGGTCGAACACCAACCGGTGGGTGGTCGACGTGTGAAGCAGGTAGCCGCCGGTCGTGTGGAGGATTCCCTTGGGGCGGGCCGTAGTGCCGCTCGTGTACATGATGTACAAGGGGTGCTCGGAGTCGAACGACTCGGCGTCGTGCGAGTCGGGCTGCCGGTCGACGAGCTCGTGCCACCAGTGGTCGCGGGCTTCTTCCCAGTGGACCTGCTGGCCGGTGCGCCTGACGACGAGCACCGTTTGCACGTCAGGACATTTCGCGAGTGCTTCGTCGACGTTGGGCTTCAGCTCTGCGACAGCACCGCGCCTGTAGCCGCCGTCCGCCGTGATCACGACGCGCGCGCCGAGGTCGAGGATGCGACCCGACAGTGCGTCTGCTGAGAAGCCGCCGAAAACAACCGAGTGCGGCGCGCCGATCCGAGCGCACGCAAGCATGGCGATCACAGCCTCGGGGACCATCGGCATGTAGACGGCAACACGATCGCCGGCCGCGACTCCGAGCTCTACCAGAGCGTTCGCAGCGCGGCACACCTCGCGCATCAGGTCCTCGTAGGTGATGGTCCGACGGTCGTCCTCGGGCTCGCCCACCCAGTGGAACGCGACCTTGTTTCCTCTTCCCTCGGCAACGTGACGGTCGACGCAATTGACTGCAGCGTTGAGCTTGCCGCCGACGAACCACTTGGCAAATGGAAGCTCCCATTCGAGAACCCTGTCCCACCGCTTGTCCCATTGGAGGCGCTCGGCCTCGCGCTCCCACCAGGCGAGGGGATCTGCTGCGGCCTCCTCGTAGATTCCCGGACGGGCGTTCGCTTGGGCCGCGAACCCCGGCGGCGGGTCGAAGTGCCTCGTCTCGTGCAACAGCGCAGACAGCGTGACGCCGTCGGATTGCTGCTCCGTGTCGCTCATACTCCTCCGTTCGGGCCCGCCTTTGCCGGGCGTCATGCGCGGCGGGAGCGCGAATGCCGCCACGGCTACGAACTGAAGGATCGCGCCCACGACGGTGCAGGCGTGAAAGATCTCGTGGTACCCGAACACCTTGGGGTACGGGTCGGGCTTTCGTCGGGCGTAGACGATCGCACCGGCGGTGTAGGCGACACCGCCGGCGAGGAGGAGCCCGAACCCCGTGCCCCCCATCGTGTGCACGAGCTGAGGTACGACCGCCAATGCAGACCAGCCGACAACGACGTACGGGAGCGCCACGGCCCATTTAGGTGCGTCGAGCCAAACTTGCCGCAAGACGATGCCGGCGACGGCGCCAGTCCAGACGAGCGTCAGAACGAGGACCCTGGTCCAGCCGCTCAGGCAGATCCCGCCGACCGCCGTGTAGGTGCCGGCGATACCGACAAAGATCGTTCCGTGGTCGGCGCGCCGCATAAGCCGGCGTGCTCTAGGCGACCACTTGATGCGGTGGAAGGCGGCGCTCACACCGAAGAGGGCGGCTATGGACGCCACGTAGATGGCGAGAACCGCGGCGGCCCCGGCTGTCGGCGCGTCCGACACGAGAATCGGGCCGGCGATGAGGACCGCCACGAGTGCGCCCAGGTGGAGCCAGCCGCGCAACAGCGGCCTTCCGGCCGCAGGTGAGGCGGGTTCTGGCTGGTTCTGCTGCACCTCGGTGACTGTCGGCACTCCGTCATGGTACGGGGCGCCCGCGGTCCCCGGCACCAGCCGCCTCCGGCACCCGCGGTCCCCGGCCACGTACCGCGAGGCTCGCTACCATTCAAATCATGACGAGTGTGATTCCAGCAATAGAAGACGGACGGCGTGAGCTCGCCGGGGACATGCAAGAGGTGCGTGAGACCAACCTCTTGATCGACGAGCTCATGTCCGGCGACGCTGACCTCGGAACTCCAGAGGGCCTGGAGGTCGCACGGAAGTTTCTGGTCGATCTCGTGGGTGACGCGAAGCCCGAGATCGATCCACAGATTCGCACCGTTTCAGGCGTGCCCGTCAGGATCTTCGTACCCGAGACGGTCAACGCCGTCTACCTGCACATACACGGCGGCGGTTTCGCGATCGGTGTTGCCGCGATGAACGACGTCTCGAACTCCGAGATCGCGAAGACTTGCAACTTCGCGGTCGTGAGCGTCGACTACAGGCTCGCACCCGAGCACCCGTACCCGGCCGGCCCCGACGACTGCGAGGCGGTCGCCAAGTGGCTGATCGAGAGCTCGGAAGCGGAGTTCGGGACAGGTCGGCTCGTCGTCGGCGGAGAGTCCGCCGGCGGGAACCTGTCGGCAACGACGTTGCTAAGGGTTCGCGACCGGATCGGAGCGACCGACAGGTTCGTAGCGGCGAACCTCGTCTACGGCGCGTACGACCTGACCGGATCGCCGAGCTCGCGTGGCGCGAGCGAAAAGTCGCTCGTCCTCAAGCCTTCGGACATGGAGGCGTTCGCGAGGCTCTATCTCGGGAGCGACGATCTGGAATCTCGTCTCGATCCCGACATATCTCCCCTGTATGCGGACCTGTCGGGACTTCCTCCGGCCTTGTTCACGATTGGCGGGGCGGATCCACTTCTCGACGACTCGTTGTTCATGGCCTCGCGTTGGCAGGTTGCCGGCAACGAAGCCGAGCTCGCCTTCTATCCCGAGTGCCCGCACGGGTTCGACATGTTCGGCACCAAGGCGGCTCTGAAGGGCGCGTTCCCGGCAGATGCAGTGGATGATCTCGCGGGTGGACGAGGCTGGATAACCCCGAAGGACCCTGATGGCTGTCTAGCCTCGGGTCGGTGGCGCGCACCGGACTCCTCGTAGACATCGCGCCCCTACGGCGTTACCCGCGCTTTCGCCGTCTCTGGCTCGGCTACCTCGTTTCCACACTCGGCAACCAGATCACGGTCGTCGGGGTCGCGTTCGAGGTCTTCCGCCTGACGCACTCGTCGCTCGACGTCGGGCTCGTGAGCCTGACACAGCTCGGTCCACTTCTTGCCGGTTCCATGTTCGGGGGGTCGATCGCCGACGCCGTCGACCGGCGCAAGTTGCTCCTGGCCACCCAGGCTTCGCTCGCTTTGTGCAGTGCGGGCCTCGCGGTCGACGCGATGCTCCACCATCCGCTTGTCTGGCCGCTGTTCGTCATCTCGGCGATCGCAGCGGGGATAAGCAGCATCGACCAACCGGCAAGGTCGGCCGTCTTCATCACGCTCGTAGCGCGCGACGACTTCGTGAGCGCCACCGCCCTTTGGCAGCTGTTGATGCAGATCGGTGTCGTGGTCGGTCCCGCCGTGGCGGGCCTGCTCATCGGCAATGTCGGGGTCGCCACGGTGTTCTGGGTGGACGTCGGCACGTTCGCCGTCTCTCTCGGGACGGTCGCCACTCTCGGCCCGATGGCTCCTGAGGGTGGCGGAACCCGTTTCGGGCTGCGGTCGATGACAGAGGGGATCAGATACTTGAAGGGCCGCCAGGCACTGCAGGGCACGTTCGTCGCCGATCTCGACGCCATGATCTTCGGGATGCCGCGTGCGCTGTTTCCTGCCATCGGGCTGGTCAGGCTGCACGGGGGACCGGCGACCGTCGGATTGCTCTACGCGGCTCCCGGGGCCGGAGCGCTCCTCGGCGCAATTCTCACGGGCTGGGTGAGCAGCGTCTCGCGTCAGGGCCGCGCCGTGCTGGTCGCGATCGCGGTGTGGGGAGGGGCGATCACCGCCTTCGGCTTCGCACCCTGGCTCGCAGCGTCACTGCCGCTTCTTGCGGTTGCAGGAGCGGCCGACGTCATCTCGGCGGTGTTCCGAGGGACCATGCTCCAGCGACTGGCGCCCGACGCGCTCCGGGGGCGGCTGTCGGCCGTGCACACCGCGGTCGTGACCGGCGGTCCGAGGCTCGGAGACGCCGAAGCGGGAGCCGTGGCCGCACTCGCGGGCGTGCCGTTCTCCGTCGTGTCGGGCGGTGTCGTCTGCCTGGTCGGAATAGCTCTGATCGGATGGCTGATGCCGCAGTTCACCAGGTACCGGGACAATCCGGCGGCAGAAATCCCAGCGGTGTAAGCGGGGTTGTAGTCCTTGTGGTATGGATGCAAGCGTGTCGCCTGAAGCCATGACGGGTGATCACGGCGGCCCCGGTTCGGATCCCGTCGTGGCCGTTCGTTCCGCTGTTTCGGCTCACGAGCCCGAAGACCAGCGCGAGATCGACGCGCGGGAATTCATCCTGCGCGAGCTCGGCCGGCTCGACAAACCGTTCGACGAGGGTGCAGATCCGGTCCACGTGACCGGGTCGGGGGTGGTCGTGGGCTCTCGCGGGACGATCCTCCATCTGCACAAGCGACTAAGTCGTTGGATGCAGACGGGCGGACACTTAGAACCTGGCGAGATGCCGTATGACGCGGCGCTGAGGGAATCCGAGGAGGAGACGGGCCTTCGCCTCGCACATCCCCATGGGGGACCCCGGCTGCTGCACGTCGACGTGCACCCGGCTGCCGACGGACATACACATCTGGACCTGCGCTACCTGTTGCTCGGTCCGGACGTCGAACCGTCACCTCCACCCGGCGAGAGTCCGGACGCAAGGTGGTTCTCCTGGCCGGATGCCCTCGGGCGGTCCGATGTCGCCCTTGTCGGGGCACTGCGCGCCGCGCAGCGCCAGCCCGAGGTGGTTTCCTCGGAGCGCCGTGCCTGAGTCCTCGGAACGGTTCCACCGGCTCTTAGAAGTACAGGACCACGACACCGCAATAGACCGGCTACTCCATCGCCGGGCGAACCTCACAGAACGCTCCGAACTGCGTGCGCTCGAAGCTCAGATTGCTTCGATCGACTCGAACTGGCGCCAGGTCGGCGAGGAGCGCGACGTCCTCGGCGCCCGGCAGGCGACGCTCGAGGAGCAGATCGGGGCATCGCGAGCACGGAGCGGTGAGATCGAACGCCGCCTCTACAGCGGACAGGTGACGGCCGCTCGCGACCTCCAGGCCATGGACGACGAGGTCAAGCACCTCGCACGGCACATCTCGGAGCTCGAGGACCGCGAGCTCGAGGTGATGGAGCAGCTCGAACCTCTCGACGCCACGCTCTCATCGCTCGTCGGCGAGCTCGCCGAGCTGAGCACCAAGGCCGAGAATCTTCGCCTCTCGATCGCCGAGCACGAGGCCGAGATCGAAGGCGACCTGGCGCACGAACGCAGCGAGCGCGCACGCCTTGCCGCAGAGGTGCCCGCCGATCTGATCGCGCTCTACGAACAGCTGCGCAAGAAGCTCGGTGGGACCGGCGCCGCGCGACTGGTCGGGGGGTCGTGCGGAGGATGCCACCTACAGCTGCCTGCGATGGAGCTCGATCGCGTGAAGAAGGCACCCCCTGACGCCGTCATCTACTGCGACCAATGCGGCCGCATCTTGGTGAGGTGAAGCTGTGTTGCTCCTGCTTCGTCACGGCGAAGCGGTCGGTAACGCCGAGGGCAGGTTGCTCGGCCGCTTGGACTCGCCTCTGACGGACCGAGGGAGGACACAGGCCGCCCGCCTGGCGACTCTGCTCGATCGGAAATCCGTCTCGCGAGTCATCACGAGCCCTCTCGCTCGCGCGAGAGGCACGGCCGAAGCGCTCGGTATCGACATCCCCATCGAGACCGACGACCGTTGGAGCGAGGTCGACTACGGCACCTACGACGGCGAGCGTTTGTCGGGCGTTCCTTCCGAAGTTTGGCGCTCGTGGCGCGCGGACCCCGGTTACAGGCCAGCGGGCGGAGAGACCCTGGCAGAGCTCGGCGTGCGCGTCCGCAATGCGTGCGAGGAGCTCTTCTCGGCGGACGGCGCCGGTGCAAGGGCGGAGTCGGACGTGGTCGTCGTGAGCCACGTGTCGCCCATAAAAGCGGCCGTGTGCTGGGCACTCGGCGCAGGCGACGGCACGGCGTGGCGCATGTGGCTGGCGACGGGCTCTCTCAGCGTCATCGGATGGGGGACAGACACGCCGGTGCTGCACCGTTACAACATCGTTTCACCGAACGACGACGGAGCGACTGCGTAGCTACGCTTGGCGCGCCGCGTACGCGGTGGCGATGACGGTATCGGTGACGCTTCTCGCGTTGGGGAGCGCTGTTTCCATTGGATTGGGCACGGCTCTTCTTCTTGGATGCACCGGAGTGGCAACCGCCCACACGTTGGCGGTAAGACGCGACGTGGCAGTCGAGCGCGACGACAACGATTTCCACGTTGCCGCGGCGAGAGAGCGCCTCAGGCGACGAGCCGAGGCGCGCCGGCCTGCCGGGTATCGACGTCAAGACGGCCGAGCGCATCGTCATGACCCGCTTGCAGCTCGGCGGGTTCGCCTCGGTCGACGAGCTGTCGGTGACGCTCGACCTTCCGCCTTCTCAACTCGACGGGGTCTCCGACCGTTTGTTGTTTCTCAGGGGCTGATCTGTTTCTCAGGGCAGATCGAGAGCGCCATCACACGGGGGCCTCGACTGCCAGCCGTGGTGTGCGCGATTCGGGAAGAGAGTCGTAGAGATCCGCTATCAAGTCGTCGCGGGTGGCTCGCCGCGACGGTTCGTCCCAGAGATTGCGCCACTGGAGCGGGTCCTCGCCCAGGTCGTACAGCTCCCCTTCGGTGCCCTCGTACATGGGGCCGGCCTCGTACGCGGTGCAGACCCAGCCGTCGCGCGCGATCGAACGAAGCTTCATTCCGATGTGCTCGAACTGTGAGTCCCACTCGGTGATGACCCGTTCGCGTCCGGAGCCGGGCGCCTTGGGCAGAGCGACGCCCTCAGCCCACTCGGGTACGGGCACGCCGGCGATCTCGCAGAAGGTCGGGGCGAGGTCCAGGTGGCCGACCGGCTCGTGAACGTCCGCGGGCACCGTCTGTTCAGAAGTGGCGGGCCGCCACACGAGCGGAACGCGCATCAGGGCGTTGACGTGGTACGGACCTTTGAAGAGGAGCCCGAAATCACCTTGCAGTTCACCGTGGTCCGTCGTGAACACGACGTCGGTCTGGGTTCCCCATCCGCGTTCTTCGATGCGGTCGAGCACCCGTCCGAGCGCTTCGTCGATGAGCTCGTTCTCCACGTGCACGAGCGCAGTGACCTCGCGGACCTGGTCGTCGGTCATCTTGCAAGGGACGAACTTGTTGGGCCCACCCTCCATGTTGTTGAACCGGCCTTCGTACCAGTCGAGCCAATGGTGGGGCTTTCGCGACAGGACTTCCACCACCTTCTCGGGCGTTCCAGGGTGTCCGGCAGGTAGGTCGAGGTCTTGCCAGCTGATCCGGCGCCGGACCTCGTCGACGGGGGGGTCCCAAGGATGATGCGGATCGGGGAAGCTCATCCAGCAGAACCAATCTTCGTCGGGGCCGAGCGAGTCGAGCCATGCGATCGTGCGATCTGCCACCCAGTCGGTGTGGTACATGTCCTTCGGGATCGGATTGTGCTTCACCTCCGGGGCGCCGGTGTCACCGCCGCCCTCCTCGTTCAATCCCATGCTGATCATCGAGACGAGCGGGTAGTAGGCGTCGCACCATTCAGGACCGTTGTGCTCAAGCCACTTGTCGTAGTGCCACTGGCGCAGGTACCCGTGCATTGCGAGCTCGAGGTGCTCGAATCCCCGGTACGGACCCGTCGACCCGTCGTGGGCCATCCGGTTCTCCTGCCACTTGTGGTCTATGTCGAAACCCGGCTGGAAGTGCGCCTTGCCTACGAGCGCGGTCCGGTAGCCGGCCGCTTCGTGGAGATAGCCCGCGACGGAAGGAGCGTCCACGGGCAACGGGATACCGTTCGCCACGACTCCGTGAGTACGGACGTACTGGCCCGTGATCATCGTCGACCGAGCCGGCATGCAGACGGTGTTCTGGTTGTGCGCGCGCCGGTAGACGATGCCGTCAGCGGCGAGAGAATCCACCACGGGCGTGCGTGCAACCGTGCCGCCCGTGCAGCCGAGAGCGTCGTACCGCTGCTGGTCGGTCGTGACGAACAGGATCTTGCGGCCCATCAGTCCTCCTCGTCCTCGGGTCGTCGGGCGGGATCAGGCGGCGGGGTCGGAGCGGACGAAGTCGATGACCACCTCGGCGAGCTGCTCGCCCCGGTCTTCTTGCAGGAAGTGCCCGCCGCCTTCGATCGTCACGTGCTTCTGCCCCTGGCAACCCGGGACACGATCGCGAAACAGCCTGTCCGAACCCTTGGTGATGGGGTCGCTGTCTGAGAACGCGCAGAGGAACGGGCGATCGAAGTGCTCGAGCGCCGACCACGCCTGGCGATTCTTCTCACTCGACGGGTCGTCGGCAGCGCGTCGGAACGAGAACGGGGAACTGGCGTGCCCCTTCCTTGTAGGTCTCATCGGGGAACGGCACGTCGTAGGCCGCGATTACCTCGGGAGTCAGGTCGGTCGTCGTACCGCTGTTGACGATCACCCCGATCGGCATCTCGGGGACCTCCTGGGAGAATCGCTGCCACGCCAGGAACGCTTCGGAAATTCCGGTGTCTCCCGTGGGGAGCCCCGTGTTGGCAGCCACCACGCGCCGGAACCTCTCGGGATGTGAGGCGACCAGCCGAAGGCCGATGAGGCCGCCCCAGTCCTGGCAGACGAGGGTCAGGTTCTGCAACCCGAGTTGGTCGAAGAGCGCCGAGTGCATCCAACGTACGTGGCGCTCGTAGGTGTAATCGGTCCTTTCAGCAGGCTTGTCCGACCTGCCGAAGCCGACGAGGTCCGGCGCAATGACGCGGAACCCGCCGGAGACGAACGGCCCCACCATCTTGCGGTACAGGTAGCACCAAGAAGGCTCGCCGTGCATGAGGAGGATTGTTTCGGTCGCGTCCGGAAGGCCCTCGTCGATGTAGTGGACCCTGAGCTGTTCGTCGGGCAAGGTCACGTAATGGGGCGCGAAGTCGAAACCCGGCAGTCGCGAGAACCGATCGTCTGGTGTCCTAAGGACGTTCACGTAAGCACACGGGTGACCAGGAGCTCCACGACCTGGCGCGCCGCGGCGAGGGATCGTCCGGACTGCTTTCTCAGGTGATCCCACGTCTCGAACGAGGTGGACACCTCGAGCGCGTCGAGGAGCTCGCGTTGCTTTGCGCCCGTGTGTTCGGTCAGCTCGGGCGAGAACGTCTGCCGAAGCTGTGAACGGAGCAACATCCTGGCGGCCTCGAGCTGGCTGGCGACCGTGGGGGAGCGGCCGGCCGCGAGACGCGCCGCTCGCCTGACAGGGGCGATCGCCTCGTACAGCTGCGCACGCTCACGCACGGTGTCCTTCACCCTTTTCGCCAGGTCGCCGTGGGCGGCGACGGGGCGGAGCTTCTGCCAATGACGCTCGACTTGGATCGCGACTGCAGACTGGAGCACGGACTCCATGTCCTCGAAGTGATGGAACACGAGCCTGAGCGACACTCCGGCCCGCTCGGCCACCTGTCGTGCGGTCGGACGTTCGACGCCGTCGTGCAGAAGGCTGATCAATGCCTCCGCAATCGATTCGCGAGCCCGAATGCCGCGTGCGACCCTGCCGTCCGAAGCACGCCGTGCGCGCTCTGCGGGTACCTGCGGCCCCTCTACCTGCGCCCGATCGTTGGTCCGATCGTTGGTCCGATCGTTGACCGAGCCCGTGCGCCCCGGAGAAGATGGCATGCGAGGAATCCTAAGATATTTGCACTGTCAGTGCAATAAGAGGCCGCGCAGGCGAGCGGAGCCGACCGCCGATCTTCATTCTGAAAACTCGGGAACACCCGCGTTTACTTGAGTTTCGTGGCCTGCATAAGCTTCGTGGCCCGAGTGCGAACGCCCCCCGTACAGTCGAACGTTCTCGAACGCATCCAGGACTACATCAGACGCTACGCGGCCGAGCAGCGCGAAGTTGAGCGCACCGGCCCGTTCCTCGCCACGTTCGGGCGTTACTCGAGCGGGCCCTACCTCAACTATGCGGTCCCCGACGACCACTCCGAGCCGAGTGACGAAGAGGTCGCGCAGCTCGCACAGCTCTACGAGAGACGCCGGCTACGTCCCCGGGTGGAGCTCGTGCCCGGGCTCGCACCTGAGGCCGTCACGACCCTCCGCCGCGCGGGATTCCGGACCGAGGGCGTACTCCCGCTGATGGCGTGCACCGACCGGACGATTTCCGACGTCCGCCGTCCTGACGGCTTCGAGATCGAGTTTGCCGCTGACGACGCGCAATACGCGGCGGTCGTGGAGATTCGCCACGCGGCGTTCGACGAGCCGGGCCATTCGACTGCAGCAGATGCGCAACGGGCGCGTTCGAACGTGGAAGGGGGCGGATCGGCGGTGATCGCGATTCGCTCGTCGAGCGGCGAGGCCGTCGCGTCGGGTGCCTGTCTCATCCCCTATGGAGGCGTGACCGAGCTCACCTCGGTGGGCGTGCTGGCGCGATGCAGACGAAAGGGGATCGGAGCATTCGTCACCGCCGCACTCGCGCGTTCGGCGGTTCTGAGTGGGGTCGAGATCGTCTACCTGATCCCGGCTCACGACGAGGGTGAACGCCTGTACGAGCGCATCGGTTTCACGAGAGTGGGAGAGTCGCTACACCTCGGCCTTTAGGATTCGAGTGTCTAGGTAGCTTCTGTCTCGGGGCCTAGGTACAAGAAGCCGGATGCCTCGTCGCGAAAAGGGATCCCGGCGTCTTCGAGCGCCGTGCCCCAGTCACCGGCGACGTCCGGGTCGTTCAACTCCATGCCGTGATCGGCGAGAACGAGCACGGTCGTCCTTGCGAGACCGACGGTTCTGTCCATGGTTTCGAGGATGTCGGCTATGCGAGCGTCGGTGTCGCGTACCGCGGAGCGTGCCATCTCGGAGTGGGGTCCTGCTTCGTGCGACGCCGAATCAGTGAGCGACGTGTTGACCCACATGAAGACGGGAGTCGGGAAGGGCGCTCCGCCGAATCCCCCATCGAGCAGTGCGCACGCCTGCGCAACCGACGAATCGTCGACCGTCGTCCCCCATTTGTAAGCCTCGCTCGAATCCGCGAACCGCCGAGTGGCGCGGGACGGAGTCGAGCTCGAAAGGCCCGCGAGTTCCCTCGTGCGCCGTGTACGGAAGAGATCGAACGTGGAATATGTCGCCCCCCGGTCCGCCGGCTCGTTCACGGAGAATGTGCAGGCGCCAGGCCTCTTCGAAGCGATGGCCTCGTGGACGGTCTGAATTCCCGGCGCAAGCCAGCGCATCGCCTCCTGCCACGTGGCCGCAGACTCCGTCACCACCTGCCGGCGAAGGTCCCTGTCGTACCAAGCGTTGTGCAGGACCCCGTGGTGCCCCGGATGGCAACCCGTGAGCAGCGTCGTGTGATTGGGCAAGGTGACCGTAGGTAGCGAGGCGATTGCTCCGTGGCGGAACGCGGTCCCGTCCTCTATGAGTCTGGCAATCGTCGGCGCTTCGCCACTCGATGTCATGTCGTAGAGCATGTTCGGGTTGGTGCCGTCGAGTAGAAAGCAGATCACGGTCCGCGGTTGTTCGGTATCCGGGTCGAACAACTCGTCGATCACGTCGCCGTCCTGCCGGGACAGGTAGGCATCGGGGCGGGGCGTTCCGCTCGGTCCGATTCCCTCGGCCGGATCGAATCCGAGGAGGGCAAGAACGGTCGGGGCGACGTCGACGAGCCGGCAGTGACGGTCCACCAGACCGAGGCGGTGGACCCCTGCTCCCGAGATGACGAACGGAGCACGCGCTTGGACGACGTCGAGCGAGCCGTGCTCGCCCCTGTGGTCCTCGCAGCGGTGCGAGGAGGTGTGAAGGACGCAGAGATCCGGGGCGCAAGGGTGGTCGAACACTTGCGCGATGTGCTCGTAGGCGTACGGGTAGCTGTTTCGACGCCGATCAGGCCACAGGTTGGCGATCTCGTCGGCAAGCGGCGAAAAGCGAGAGGGATCCTGGTCTCCGAGAGGGTCGTGCGACGAGGATTCCTCTGTCGAGAACGTCGGCGACGGTCCGGTGACGTCGCGCCGGAACCGAACATGACCGTCGACAGATCGAGCTTCGTAGACGTTCGTCTCCGGCGACCAGCAGACGAGCTCCACGAGCGGGGCAAGGTCAGCCGAGCAAAGGATGTCGAGCGCGGCCTCGCGCAGGTCGTTCCCGGGAGTAATTTCCACCACTCGGCTCATGATTCGTCTGAGCCCGTCCGATTCTCGCTGAAGCGGTCACTGAACGCGGTCAGCTCTCCGGTCGAGTGCTTCCTCTGCTCTTCGTAGACGCGCACGTAACCTGTGTGGCGGATTCGCCAGGCACCATCGACCTTTTCGTACTCGTCGGTGTAGACAGCCGTGCCACCGAGCTCGAAGTCGACGCTCGCAACGATCACCCGGTCGTGCAGATGCCAATTCCCCACGGCCGTCGTCGCGCTGGTAAGGACGATCTCGGGGTGGTGGCCCAGGTGCTCGTGGACGATCGCGCGATCGCCGAGCGAGTCGGACAGAAAGGCGACGACCTCGTCTCTGCCATGGTGCGCGTACTTCCCACTTTCGTACGAGGTAGTTGCGTCCTCGACGAAGAGCTGACCTAGCTTGTCGAATTCCTTCGAATCGAGAAGACGAAAATATGCATGCTTCAGCTGCTTGATCGCCTCGATGTCGGCGAGCTGGCTGACCGACTCCGCCGGCCGTCCCACCAGCGCAGTCTCCTTCTCATCTGCTTGCATGCTCTCTCCTCACCGATTCGGTACGACCTGAGCAAGGCGAGTGGCCAGATCAGACGTCAGTTGATCAGCCAAGCCTTTCTGCACCTGGCCGTCGGTCTGGATGCTCAACTCGGCGGCTAGATGACCGCGGACCAGGACTACGAGCTCAGAGGTGATCGAGGTGGAGACGCCCCCTGGCAAGGTCAGAGTGGACAATCCCTCGACCTCCACGCCGCGGTCGCCGAAGCGTGAGGGCAGATCACTTACGTGCACGGTGACGAACCCTATGCGCTCGCCGGCGGAAGCACCCGAGACGAGGGCGGTGCGGAACGCGGCCGCCTTGCACGACGGATAGCGGCTGTTCAGTTCGAGCTCCAGGTGCGATCCGGCCGCCGTAGCACTCGGGAACACCGTCGTCGTCTCGTGCAATTGCGTCGTTCCTGTCGGGTCCGTGAAGTCCGGCGTTCTCCACGACAACGATGCGGGCCCTTCCGGCGGGTCGATCCGCTCGCAGCGATACTCAGCGAGAGTCTGTGCGACGTCTTGCGAGTTGACGTGAGCGGGGATTTGGCTGGACGAGAAGTTCGCGGGAAGGTCGCTCGGATGGATGCTCACGTATTGGGCGGCCGCAAGGCTGTCTGGATGAGTCGAAGCCAGCTGTAGCGCCGAAGTCTTACCCGCCCCACATCCGCCGAGGCACGAGGCGACCGTCAAGACGCCGACGACGGTCGTGAGGCATTTCCTCGGCACGGCCGAGAAGCCTCGCACACGACCGGGCCGTGCGCCCCGGTGGGCGCTCGGGTTGGCGGCTCAGCGGTGACGGAGCCGGGACCGCAGTCGGCCCTTGTCGCCTGCAGATGCGCCTTCCATTGCGAGCGCGCTGTCGGCCACGAGGTCGGCGAGCTCTTCTGCGGTGTCCTTGGGAGCGGCGATCTTGCGTCGCAACCTACCGCCCCTCGGTGCGGGCCCTATGACCAGATCGAACGATGCGTTACGCAACATGTCGTCCGCCGCTTCGTTTTTTTGGGTCGTGACGTCGTGCCCGTTGGAGTTCGGAGAGCCTGCCTCTTGCTCGGAAATGGCCATGATGTCTCGAGCGAGCTCCGCCATCGAGACGTCTCGCTCTTTTCGCTGGCGTTCCTTCTTCGTACGGGGCTCGGCGGACGAAGTGATGAGGTCGGGTCCGGCCACGGCCTGCTCGGATGGAGACTGATCGGCCTGTTCGACCGCTGGCGCCGGTGCGCGCTCGACTATCGGCGCCGGCACCGGGTGTGCGACGACGGCTTCGACCGGTGCGTCCTGTGGCGCAGATGCGACCGGTGCGGCCTGTGGCGCGGATGCGACCGGTGCGCGCTGTGGCGGAGCGACGAAGGGTGCGAGCTGGGGCTCGGTCCCGACCGGCGCCCGAGCGACTTGCGGTGGCTCTGCGCGGGGAACCACCTGCGGCTGCTGAGCGATGACGTCAGGCGGCACGACGGGAGGTGCCGGGGGAGGGGGTGGTGGAGGAGGAGGGGGTGGCGGAGGTGGAGGAGGCGGCGGGGGAGGAGGCGGAGGTTCGGCTGCCGGAAGTGGACGCTCGAACCCGAACGGCAGGAGCATCTCGGACACCACGTCGTCGAGCTGTGTTACCGGAAGAAGAAATGCACCTGCCGGCTCGGCCGGACGCGGGGAGGCGGCCGGGCTGTACGCCTGCGAGTAGCCCATAGGGAGAGGAGGTGCGAGCTCGGCTTGTCCGTTCAGTTGCGTTAGTTGCGGAGCCACCTCGGGCTGTCCTGCGGGTGAAGGCTGGCAGTACCCGTTCGGAGGTGCGACCGAGCTGGCGACGGCGCCACCGAATGAACTGCCGGCGACAGCTGTCGCGGGAGGCGGGGCGTATGCCGACCGCCCGGCTGATGGTCCTGCCGCGATCGGCGAGCCGCCTGCATTCGCGGGCAGCGTGACCTCGTAGACGGTCTCGAGATTCGCGAACAGCGCAGGTACGCCGCCGCCTTTGACGGGTTCTTCCCCGGCCGCCTCCACCTCGATGACCTCGCCAGTTTCGGAGAAACGCACGACTCGGCCCCCGCACGCGGCGCAGCGACGTGACTCGTCTGACGCCGTTTTCAGGCATTTGCGGCACATCGCGGACACAGCGACCCTCCTCAGGTCATTGCATCGGCGCGTGATATCTGGCGTGTGAGAGCTCTCGAACGGAGTAGTGAAATTTTTGTTCACCCTGTGCGTTCCCCGCGAGCGATCGAGCAGATGTTGATGTTCCGGTGGGATGAGCCGAGGTCGGCGCGTTCGATAATCAACGGGTGGGGGGACCAAGGTCGGGCTGGCGCCGGAATCTGCACAGGCACGAGATGACCGAGACGATGCTCGCGAAAGGTCAGCTGCCCAATTCGCTGTGTACCAGGCTCATCGGGTCGGGGGCGCTCGGATCCATCTCAACCGACCTGTGGGGCAACGTCGTTCACTGGAGCTCGGAAGCCCAGACGATGTTCGGATGGAGCCGCGACGCGGCCGAAGGCAGATCCCTTGACGAGCTTCTGGCTCCAGTGCTGCCAGACGGTGAGCGATCCGACGGCCCAGGCGGTGTTGCCGCCCCGAGAGGCGAGGATGGTGCCGGGATCTTCGAGATCCTGGCCCGAGGTCCATCGTGGTCCGGAACTCTTGCGAAGAGCCGCCTCGACGGCGGAGGGCCACCGCGACTCGTGGCAGCAACGGCATTTACGAGTACCAAGGGGGCCGTCATCGGTCACGTCTTACTTTGCGCAATAACCGGGACATCGAATCCAAGCGGGTCTCACGAAAAGGATGAGGGAATCGACGATCGGAGCCTTTCTGTAGGCGATCAGACCCCGTCTGAGTCGAGCGACGCTCTGAATGCACAAGACATGTTTCGCCAGGTGTTCGCAGAAAGTCCGGTGGGGACAGCGCTCGTCGGGACGGACGCACTCATCATCGACGTCAACTCATCGCTTTGCCGGAGCCTCGGCTTCTCTGCCGAAGAGCTCATCGGGAAGAATTTCGTGGAGTTCAATCACCCGGACGACCGCGAGCTCGAACTGGAGTACGCGCAAAGGCTCTTCGACGGCAAGATCGATCGTTTCCAGATCGACCGGAGGTTCACGCGCGCGGACCGCTCGGAGATGACGGGCCGGGTGACGGCTTCAGCAGTTCGCGATCGCGGTGGTCGAGTCCTTTTCGGGATCGGCGTGGTGGAAGACGTCACGGAACGCCTCCGTTCCGAGCAGGCTCATCTCGAGTCAGAGACCGTGTTCAGGCGAACCATCGAGGCGACAAGCGACGCCTTCGTCGGCATGGACTCCTCCGGCAGGGTCACCGACTGGAATGCGGCCGCCGAGCGCCTGTTCGGCTGGTCGAGCCACGAGACCTTTGGGATGCCGCTCGTCAAGATGATCGTTCCCGACGAGTACGTGGATCTGTACAACGAGACCCTCCTTCAGGCGCTCGCATCAGGTGCGACGACCCACGCGACAGAGGCCCCCTCCGAGCGATTCTTCAAGGACCGGGCGGGTCGCGAATTCTCGGCCGAGGTGTCTCTCGTTGTGATCGAGCAGGACGGAAGGTTCTTCGCGAAGGCGTTCATCCGCGACGTGTCTCAACGGCATGCCCTCGAAGACCAGCTGACGAAGCAGGCTCTCACCGATTCGCTCACCGGCCTTCCTAATCGTGCTCTGCTGCGAGACCGGCTCGACACCGCCGTCGCCCGCCTTGACCGCAACCCCGGCCTGGCCGCGGTGATGATGCTCGACATGGACCGGTTCAAGGTCGTGAACGACAGCCTCGGACACGACGCCGGCGACGAGATGCTCACCGTTGTCGCTGACCGGATCCGCTGCGCCGTCCGTGCGGGGGACACGGTCGGGCGTGTCGGCGGCGACGAGTTCGTGGTCGTCGCCGAGGATTTCGACGACACTAGCGACGTCGTGTTCTTGGCCGACCGGGTGATCGAAGCGGTGTCCGCCCCGTTGCAACTCCACGGTCTCGAGCTGCACCCGAGCGCGAGCATCGGAATAGCCGTCGCCACTAATTCGTCGGCTACCGCGGACAAGCTCCTTCGCGACGCGGACTTGTCCATGTACCGCGCCAAAGAGCGCGGAGGCGGTTCGGCCGAACTGTTCGACGATGATCTTTACACGAAGGCGCTCGCACGCCTCGAGCTCGAAGGAGAGCTGAGACGCGCCATCGACGAAGAGCAACTCGCGCGTGTACTACCAACCTGTGGTGTCGTTCGACGGCCAAGTATCGGGTTTCGAGGCTCTGGTGCGATGGGAGCACCCAGAACGAGGTCTTGTCAGCCCGGCGGATTTCATACCGCTCGCAGAGGAGACGGGCCTCGTCATACCTCTCGGCTCGTGGGTGCTCGCACGCGCAGCGGCACAGGTCGCGCACTGGCAGGAGACGATCAATCCCGCGTTGAGCTTGTCGGTGAATCTTTCGAGCCGCCAGCTGAGCGATCCCGAGTTGCCGGACATCGTTCGCCGTGTCCTGGTCGAGTCGGGGCTCCCTGCGAGCTCGCTCTGCCTGGAGCTGACAGAGACCGCGCTCATCGAGGACCCGGTCAGCGCCGAGCGCTGTCTCACAGAGCTGAGAAGTCTCGGTATTCGCATCGGTGTAGACGACTTCGGGACGGGGTACTCGTCGTTGATCTACGTTCGCAGGTTCCCCGTCCAGGTCCTGAAGCTGGACAGACTCTTCGTCGCGGGGCTGGGGGAGAGCGCGGAGGACGAGACGATCGCCGGCTCGGTGATCCATCTCGCCCACGAGCTCGGACTGGAAGCCATCGCCGAAGGTGTCGAGACGCTGGACCAGTTGCATGCGCTCGATTCGCTCGGCTGCGACCTGGCGCAGGGTTTCTACTGGTCGAAGCCTCGTCCTGCCGCCGAGATCGAGCTGGTTCTGCTGGAAGGAAAGAATCTCGGACCTCTGGTCGCCTTGGAGCACGACGCCCCGTCGGTGTCGGCGTCGGCTTCGGCTGGTGCGAGACCGGAGACCTCAGTCGAGGACATTGCCGAAGTCAGCTCCCCTGTGAGAGCGGCTTCCTGACGTTCTTAGGGCTGCCCGAGAGCCGAGCGACGGCCTCAGGGAAGCACGAGGTGGACGTCGCCGAACTCGTGCCACAGGTAACCCTTTTCGAGAGCGGCCTCGTAAGAGCGATCGAGCAGATCCGATCCGGCGATCGCCTGCAGCATCGCAAGGTGCGAAGCCTCGGGCTCGTGCCATCCGGTCAACAGCCCGTCGACCGAACGGACACAACGGTCCGGCGTCACGACTGTCTCAGTCCAACCGCTTCCTGCGTGCAACCGGCCGCGTTCGTCCACGACCGTCTCGAGGGCGCGCACAACGGTGGTGCCGATGGCGATGACCCTTCCGCCGTTTCTGTGAGTGTCGTTGATTCTGTGCGCAGTCGCGCCTGACACTCGAAACGGCTCGGGATACGGAGGCTCGGAAGCCTCGAGGGAGGCGACTCCTGTATGGAGCAGAACTGGAACCACGCCGACGCCCTTTGCCACCAGCCGGGTCAGGATCTCCGGTGTGAACGGTCAACCAGCGCTCGGCATCTCGGCAGAGCCCGGCTCTGTTGAGTAGACGCTCTGGTACATGGTGATCGGCCACGAACCCTTCACGTATCCGTACTGGATCGGCCTTCCGTGGACGGCCAGATAGCTCGCCAGCCGACCAGGCGTCGTGAGCGTCGCCACCCATAGCCTCACGCCGTCGGCGCTCTTCGAGTACGGCGTCAGCAGCTCGATCCGTCCTTCGCCGTCAAGCTCGATCAGATCTCCCACGTTCGCGTCGAGGAGCGGGTCGAGTCCTCGTCTCAGCTCCAGGGTCCACAACCCTGCCGGCAGGCGAGTCGAAAGGTGTACCTCGACGGAACGCCCGGACAGGGTCCTCCCGTTTATGGCTGCAGCAAGCGTTCCCGAAGTGTTGACCACCACGAGGTCCCCCTCGTCCAAGAAGCGGGGGATCTCGGAGAAGAATGAGTGGACGAGCCTCCGCTCACCACGCGTCGCGACGAGCATCCGCACCGCATCGCGGGTGATCCCCCGAGCCTCAGGAGGGACAGACGCCTCGAGCTCGGGCGGGAGCTCGAACGAGAGCAGGTCGCGCGCTCGGAAGGGCTGTCCAGTCGTACGAGTAGCTGTTGCGAGAGCGGTGCTCATCGTCTGGGTGCGCTCTCCGGTGACACGAGCGCGGGAATCTCGCTCGCCTTGTAACGGCCGCTCGGTAGGTCGCTTTCGATCAGGGCGACCAGCTTCGGGACGACCGACTCGGGCAGAGGCCTGTCCGAGATGTCCTCGCCGGGGAAAGCCTGTTGGTGCATGTCGGTACGGAGGTCACCCGGATCTACGGCCCACGATCGGAGCTTGGGATCCTCCGCTCCGAGCGTGCCGCTCACATGGTCCAAGGCGGCTTTCGCGAGCGCATATCCACCCCATCGCTCGTAGTGCTCGATCGACGCGTCCGACGTGATGTTGATCAGCCGGGGGCGGTCGGACTTCATGAGCAGACCCGTGGCCTCCTGGACCAAGGCGAGGGGAGCTAGCACGTCGACCTCGAACACATGACGCAACGAGTCGAGCGGATAATCGACGAGCCTCGGGAGCGGGCTCTCTCCGAGGGTGCTCGCGTTGTTCACGATCAGGTCCAAGCCCCCGAGACGTCTGGCGGCCTCCACGAGCTCGGATCGGTGAGCCGGCGATGCGATGTCTCCTGGTATCGCGACGATCGATGATCCGCTCGACTTCACCGAACGCAGGTCCTCCTCGGCACGTTTGAGGTCTTCGACTCCTCTGGCGTCGATCACGAGGGACCAGCCACGAGTGGCGAGCCCTTCTGCGAGCGCTCGTCCGAGCCCTTTCGACGATCCGGTCACGATCGCGATTTCCATGCTCGCCACCTCCTGAGCCGCATCCGGCTGTCTACAGGTAAAGCAAGCTAGCACTTGTTTTATTCCTCTTCGATCAGGGAGATTCCGAGGAGCACCGCCTGGGAAGGACCCGAGCGATCTCAGGCGAACGCTTCGCAAGGGACCAGGAACTTAAGCTCGTGCCGCTCGACCTCAATCCGGCTCGGCCGGCTCACCCCCAGGAGTAGATGGAGCACCGTGGAGCCCCGGCACGACCGAGACTCGGTCAAGCTCGAGAGGAACCGGCAAAAGCTTCGGGCGCGATCGACGTCTCAGCCCGGGCCGGTTGGTTCCGGACCGTCGAGGCGGCCGGGTCCCCATGGAGCTCACGCACTGGTGATCTTCGGGCTCGCGCTCGCGCTCATCGCAGCGGTGGACCTGATCGTCCACCTCACGACTCATGGGCCGTCGGCCTCAGCGGGCGGTGCGGCAGCCGAAGATCCGGGTCTCAATGCGGCACAGAACGCAACGCTCGGTCTGCGCATCGCCGCGACCGCTAAGAGCCAACTCGGCTACCGAACCGATCCTTCCAACACGTACTGCAACAAGTACAGCGCCTACTTCTATTCGGGTAGTGCCAGTTGCGGTAACTCCGACCTCGCCGAGGAATGGTGCGCGGACTTCGCCGCGTGGGTCTGGCTCAAGTCCGGCGCACTCGTCACGTACCAGTTCGTGAGCGGAGACATCGATTCCTCGGCTGCGAGCTTTTACGAGTGGGGCGTCCGGCACGGCACCTGGCATGCGGTTGGCTCCGGATACGCACCTCGTCCGGGCGACGTGGCGGTCTACGGACTCGACACGGCAACACTCGTCGCTTCACACGTGGCGGTTGTGATCGGCTACCACAAAGGCAAGGCGGGACCCGACGTGGTGAACGGCGACGGGGACATGACAGGGTTCAGCGTCGTGGAGATCGGGAGAGACCAGTACAAGGCGGACGGTCCCGGTACGGTGGCCTATCTGTCGGGTTACACCTCGCCGACACCCGCTGCCTGACCGGAAGCAGCTTCGGGCGCCGAACATGTTTAGGGTGGTCCATGGCTGAGAGTCTGAATCCGACGGTGCTCGTCACAAGGGGAATCGATGGCGCCTGAAGGGACAAGCGGGGCCTCACGCATTCGGGGGCTCGAACGACATTGGTGGACGTTGATAGCAGTCTGCCTGGCCACGTTCATGCTGTTGGTGGACGTGACCATCGTGCAGGTGGCACTGCCCACGATTCAGCGCAAGCTCCACGCGAGCTTCTCGGATCTGCAATGGCTCATCTCCGCGTACGCCCTGTCACTTTCGGCTCTGATCCTCACGAGCGGCGCGATTGCCGACCGGCTCGGTCGCAAGCGTGTGTTCCTCTTCGGCCTCGGTGTCTTCTCAGCCGCGAGCCTGATCTGCGGGCTGTCTACGAGCGCGGGGATGCTCGTTGCTGCGCGCGCCGTTCAAGGAATTGGCGGAGCGGCCATGTTCGCGACAGGTCTGGCGCTCATCGGTCAGGACTTCCAGGGACCGTTCGCTTCCAAGCGAACGACTGCGATCGCCATCTGGGGTGCGACGGTAGGAGGCGCTGTAGCCATCGGACCGCTTGTCGGCGGCGTTCTGACCGCAGGCCTGGGATGGCAGTGGATCTTCTACGTCAACGTTCCCATCGGGGTCGCGACTTTTGCCTTGGCCCTCAACCGGATGGTCAATAAGGCCGACCCCGGTGCAACTCGACTGGACTTGTGGGGCCTCGTCACTTTTTCGGGGTCGCTGTTCTTGCTCGTGTTCGCCCTCGTGATCGGCAACGACGACGGTTGGTCGAGCACCAAGGTGCTGGCGATGCTCATCGGGGCGGGATTGCTGATGGCGGCTTTCATCGTCGTGGAGTTGACACAGAAACGCCCGATGTTCGATTTGTCGCTCTTCCGCAAGCCGTCTTTCACCGGCGTGTCGTTCGCCACGTTGATGGTCGGTGCGGGCATGTTCGCGATGTTCCCTTACATAACGCTCTATCTGCAGAACGACCTCGGCTACTCGCCTTTGCAAGGTGGCTTGCGCATGCTGCCCGCGACGTTACTGACCTTCGTCGTCCCGATCGCGTCCAGAAGGCTCGCGGAGCGGATACCACCGGGCGTGGCTCTCGGCGCGGGTCTCGCAATCACCGCGGCCGGAATTGCCGTCATGGCCCGAGTTACGGTCGGATCGACGTGGACGGTGCTGCTTCCGGGTCTGCTCCTCATCGGATTGGGGATCGGCCTTGCCAACCCCGCGATCGCGCGCATCGCTCTGGGCGTCGTGCCACCTCAACGAACGGGCATGGCGTCGGGGATCAGCAACACCTTCCGGATCGGCGGCCTTTCGATCGGCGTCGCCGCACTCGGAGCCATTTTCCAGCAGCAACTGAACTCGGGGATTCAGTCGCACCTCGGGAGGGCTGTTCCCGCGCTTGCCCGCGTCGTGGCATCGGGCGGGATCCCGGCGGCCAGGACGTTCAGCCACGGGTCGCCCGTCATCGTCTCCGCGACACAGCACGCGTTCGCCACCGGCATGAATGTGCTGTTCGTGGTCGGAGCCTCTGCTGTGTTCGCGGGAGCCGTAGCGGCGTTCGTAATGGTCAAATCGAAGGATTTCGTCGGCCTAGGGTCGGCCGGCGCCGCACCGAAACCCGACGATGGGAGAACCATTGCCGCAGCTGCGGCCGAAATTCACGCTTGATGGGTTTCGATTCGCTCGGCTGAGCCGCACAAGGTTCGCACTCGCTGTACTCGTGCTCGCTGTGGTTGCCACGGCCATCGCCCTGCCACTTGCGATTACGGGCGGCCAGAAGCAGGCGAATTCGACGCGAAGCAACGGGCTCGGCCCGCCGCCATCGATCGACGCCAGTTGCGCGACGGATGTGTCGGCCTCGCTCCAGGCTTGGCTCAACGGACTGAAGGCTGGCTCGACCTGGAAGGTGGCGAAGGGAGCCTGTTACCTCGTCAACGAGGGCATCGACATATTCGAACCGAACCACCTGACGATCGACGGAGGTACCTTCGAACGCAATTCCGATACGACCGACTGGGCCACGATCGATGTCGTGGGCGGGACGGGTGCGACACTTGAGCACGTGACGATCAACGGCCCGAACACGGCTCACGCGTACGTGGCCGCGCACGCCTTCGAGTCCGGGATCATCCTCACCGGGACGATATCCACGACACTCGAGGACGTCACTGTCCACGATGTGTGGGGCGACGCACTAACGCTCTCTCCTTACAGGGCCAAGGGAACCCTTCACAACGAGTCGGGCGACATCGTTCGCCCGAACGAGGGATTGACGGTCAACGGGTTCAACGTAGACGGAACGGGGAGGGCGGGAATGGGACTCATCTCGGTAGTGGGGGCGACGATCAAGAACGTGACCATGCGCAACGTGGCGGCCGACGACTTCGATCTCGAAGCCGATCAGGCGACGGAGCAAGCACGACGAATAACGATCGACGGCTGCCACGTCGCCCCTACAGGTCTGCTGTTCTTCTCGAACCAAGGATTGGGAAACGGGGGGTCAACCGGCGACGTCACCGTCGAGAACTGCGCGATGGCTTACGAACAGGGAGGCACGGCCATCCTCTCGCAGAATCACCGCGGGGCGACGGGTACCCGAGGTCCATTCACTTTCGAAAACGACACCATCTGTTGCCGCGCCGCTAGCGCCGGTTGCGTGCATGCAGCTGTCAGGTACCGAAGTCACGATCATCGACTCGAAGATCGTCTTCACACCATTCCGCGTGGACAAACCCACCGAGGCTGTCTACTCGATCTCCCACGGCAGCGAGGTTGTCTTCTCTGGCGACACTGTCACTGGTTACGGCACTCTCGGAACCGTCGATTCGACCAGCAAGTTGACAGTCACAGGCGGAAGTTGGAAACCGTGAAGCGGTGTGACGGCGAGCCGGCCTGTAGGCGGGATCCTGTCCGCTCCTTTCGGAGCGGGGTGGCCATCCATCTAAGCGGCCTACCTGGGGACTGCCCCCTGAGGGGCGGACGGGCCGCCCGTGTCCCACGCTCGGCCTTGCTCCGGGTGGGGTTTACCTAGCCGACCGAGTCACCCCGGCCGCTGGTGCGCTCTTACCGCACCGTTTCACCCTTACCTGTGCGGGCCTTGGCCCGCCATCGGCGGTCTGTTCTCTGTGGCACTGTCCTGCGGGTCACCCCGACTGGCCGTTAGCCAGCACCCTGCCCTGTGGAGTCCCGACCTTCCTCGACCCGGTCCCGCTCTCGCGGCCCGAGCCGCGGCCACCCGGCCGGCTCACCGTCGTCCTCAGTCTCGCACCATCCACGCCGGAGGCCACACAACGGGTCGCTATGGTGACGCGGTGGCCGGCTTCACCCAACCGTCCTTGATCGACGACCACGCAGATGCCCTTTCGATCTCGGCCCTCTACGACCGCGTCGACGTCGCCATCGCGAGAGCGTTTCCGAAGCGCAGATCGATGTGGGTGCGCGGTGAGATCCAGAGCGTGTCCGACCGAACCGGACATTGCTACATGGATCTCGTCGATCCCGATTCGACCCGCGATCGGCAGGCACCAGTATTGAAGGTGAAGTGCTGGCGCACATCGTGGGAGCCGATATCGGCGGGCCTCGCTCGACAAGGAGTCGCTCTCGAGCCCGGAATGGTGGTCGTCATACGGGGGACTCTCGACTTCTACAAACCACGAGCGGAGCTCGGCTTCTTGCTCAACGAGATCGACGTGGCCGCCATCCTGGGACGGCTCGCGGAGCGACGAGCCGCGTTGCTCGAGCTGCTCCGAAGCGAGGGGCTTCTCGAACGCAACCGCCGTCTCGTCGTGCCGCCAGTCCCTCTTCGAGTCGGCCTCGTGGCAAGCCCCGGGACCGAGGGTCACAGCGATTTCGTTGGTCAGCTGCTGGGCTCCCGGTCCGCGTTCGAGGTGGTCCTCGCAGCCGCCTCGGTACAGGGACGACAGGCGCCCTCGTCCATCGCCGGCGCACTCGTCGCTCTGGCGCGACGTGGTTGCGACATCGCAGTGGTGGTCCGCGGAGGTGGATCCAAGGCGGATCTGGCGGCGTTCGACACCGAGCCGGTCGCACGCGCAATGGCGACGATGCCGATTCCCGTGTGGGTGGGTATCGGCCATACTGGGGATCAATCGGTTGCTGACATCGTTGCGAACAGGTCGTTCGTCACACCCACGGAATGCGGCCAGGAGCTCGTAGGTCAGGTGGCTTTGTGGTGGGAGTCCGTGACAGACCGGGCACACACGATCACCCGGCGAGCGCGTGAGGCGCTCGACGAAGTTTCGAACCGTGACGATGTCACGAGGCGCCGACTCGCCAGGTGCGCTCTCCAACAGCTCCAACGCCACGACGAGCGTGTGATCGGGTGTGCCGATCGTCTCGCCCGAACCGCTCCCCGACAGGTGGAAGCGTGCGCAGTTCATCTGTCTTCTCGCGCGGCAAGGATCGGTTCGCTGGCTGGTGCCGGCCTCGACCGGCAGGCGGATCGGGTCGCCGCCTCGAGGCGTCTGCTCGCTGCGTATGACCTCGACCGGCAGCTCGAGCGTGGCTACACGCTCACGTTGGACGAAGCAGGCCGTCTCGTTCGTGCGGCCGGGCAGCTGAAGCCGGGGGACTCGGTGACCACCCGCTTCGCTGACGGTTCGGCTCGATCGTCTGTCGACCTCGTGGAGGTTCGTTCAGAACACGGTGCAGGCGCGACTGGAGAAACTCTGTGACGGACGAACCGCAGAAATTGACTTCCTCCGATGGTCCCGACGAGGCGCCCGTCTCCGAGCTGAGCTACGCGGAGGCAAGCCTCGAGCTCGACGAGATCGTGGAGTTCTTCGAACACCGCGACGTGGACGTCGACCAGCTGGTCGCCAGGCTCAAGCGCGCAACGGCGCTGGTCGACGAGCTCGACCGTCGTGTTCGCAGGACGCGCTCGCAGGTGGAACAGCTCGTGCCGCGCCTGCAGGCGTCGGCCGGATCGGCTGAAGAAGAAGTCCTCGACGTAGATCAGTGAATGTGACGGTCGCGACCCTGCCAGTAAGGCTCTCGGAGCTCGCGTTTCAGGATCTTGCCCGAAGGATTCCTGGGCAGCGTCTGTGCGAAGTCAACGGATGTCGGGCACTTGTAGTGAGCTAGCTGGCCTCTGCAGAGCTCGATGATCTCGGCCGCGAGGGCGTCGCGATCGACCGGACCGTCGTCTCTCGGCGCAAGCACCACGATCGCTTTGACCGTCTCGCCCCATCGATCGTGAGGGACGCCGATCGCCGCTGCGTCCGACACGGCGGGGTGAGAGAGCAATACGTTCTCCACGTCCGCCGGATACACGTTCTCGCCTCCTGACACGATCATGTCCTTGATCCGGTCGCTTAGAAACACGTAGTCCTCGTCGTCGAGGTAGCCCGCATCGCCGGTCCGCAGCCAACCGTCGGCGTCCATCGAACGGCGTGTCTCCTCGGGTTTCTGCCAATAGCCGAGCATCGTGTACGGGGACCTCGTCCAGAGCTCACCGACTAAGCCCCGTGGAAGATCCGCTCCGCTGTCGGGGTCGACGATGCGCAGTTCCACGCCCGGCAGGGGTTTCCCGGCGGAGCGCAAGAGGTGACGCCGCGGACCGTCGGGGTCGTGGTCCTCGCCAACGAGCGCGCATATGGCTCCTGTGGTCTCGGTCATCCCGTAGAGCTGCGTAAAACGGCACTTGAAAACTCGAAGGCACGAGACCAGAACCTCTTCTGCGATCGGTGAAGCGCCGTAGAACACCTCGCGGAGGCTCGAGGTGTCTGCATCCGCGATGCCGGGCATCGAGAGCATGAACATGAGAACCGCAGGTACCACGAACATGTGACTTATCCGCTCGGTCTCGATCAGGCGGACGAGCTCGTGAGGGTCGGTGTCGCGAAGAATCACGGACTTCCCGCCGCGCGACATCGCACACAGCGCCCAGCCCGAGCCTCCGATGTGGAACAGGGGCATGGCCACGAGGCTCACGATGTCGGCGTCAATGTGGAACGACTGGTCCGCACCACCTATCGCGGTTGCGAGGTTTGCGTTGCTGAGCATGACGCCCTTGGGCAGTCCCGTCGTCCCGGACGTGTAGAGCTGCAGCGCAACCTCACCCGGTTCAGGCAGGTGTCCGGGATCGTTCTCCGGACGGTCGGCCATCCAGTCCTCGTACGCAACGCATCGCTTCGGATAGCCCGCGTCCGCCGCAAAATCACCGGCAGGGCCTGTGACCGTGCCCGCGCCGTCGATCACCACGATCCTCCGGACCTCGGGCAGTCCGCTGTTCATGCCGTCCAGGCACTGCAAATATTCTCGGTGGACGACGAGCACTTCCGCCCGCGAGTCGTCGATGACGGCGCCCATCTCGGGTGGTGCGAGCCTCCAGTTGACGGCGACGTTCACGATTCCGGCTAAGGATCCGCCGAAGAGTGTCTCGAAGTACTGGACTCCGTTGCGGTCCAAGAACGCGACCCGGCCACCTGGCTTGACCCCGTCGGAGCGCAATGCGTGGCCGACCCGGGACGCTCGCGCAAGGTGCTCGGCCCAGGTAAAGGTTTGCCCCCTTCGACGAGCATCGTCTGGTCGGGGCTCGTCTCTGCGTTCGCCCGTATCAACCCCGCAACGGTGTACCTCTGGTCGATCTCCATCGGGTTCCTCCTGCCGGGCCGCCACCGGGGCTATCACTGTAGGTCGATCACGGCGCCTGAACCCGTGCGAGACCCTTGCGACCCTTGCGAGTCGGTGCGAGTCGGTGCGAACAGGTCGAACGTATGGTTCTTCGGTGCCACGATTCTGCTTGTCAGCACTAGGAGCGGACCGTCCCGGCATCGTGGCAGCCGTGAGTGGCGCGCTCGGCGAACAGGGTTGCAACCTCGAGGACTCGACGATGACCATCCTCCAGGGGCAATTCGCGATCCTCCTCGTGGTCACTGCGCCTGAGGGTACGACGGCGGGTTCACTCGAATCGGTGCTCGGACCTGCGGTGGAGCAGTTCGACCTGCTGCTCGCCGTACGGCCCTTGAAGGATGCACCGCCGGATGCCGCTGAGTTGTCTGTCGCGGATTCAGAACCGCTGACCGTGTCGGTCCACGGCGCAGACCGTCCGGGCATCGTCAATGCGGTGGCCGGAGCGCTCGCTGAGCGCGGCGGCAACGTTGTCGACCTGTCGACCCAGCTGGTGGGCGCCTCCGATCAGCCGGTATACGTGCTCACGCTTCGGGCGGAAGCTCCTGCAGGGTCTGGCGACGATGTCGCCGACGCCGTCATGCGTACCGCCGCCCGATTGGGGGTTCACTGCACGGTGCGGCGGGACGACGCCGACGTGCTCTGAGCGATAACCGCGCCGTGGCCACATGGCGGTAAGGCGCGTCCGGGTTCTACCTGATGCCGTGCTCAGCTCCCCGGCGAGGAGAGTCGGGCGCATCGACGAGCATGCACGCTCGCTGGCCGTCGATCTTCTCGACACGATGAGAGCCTCGCCCGCGTGCGTAGGTCTCGCCGCTACGCAGATCGGCGTCCCACTCAGGGCGTTCGCTATCGACGTCACCGGACACCGCAAGGCGCGTTCGTGCCACGGGGAGTTGGTCTTGTTCGATCCTGAGATCGTCGCAGTGGGGTCTAACGAGACGGCGCGTGAGGGCTGCATGAGCGTCCCTGACCTGACCGGTGACGTCGCGCGCTCGACGATCGTCACCGTCGCAGGTGTGGGCGCCGACGGCGTTAGGCGCGAGATCACCGCCGACGCATTCGAAGCTCGGGCCATCCAGCACGAGCTCGACCATCTCGACGGGCTCGTATTCCTCGACCGCTGCGATGGGCCGCACGCCGTGTTCGCCCGGAAGGTCTACAAGTAACGGCGTGCATGTATTTCTTTCCCGATAGTCTCGTTCGGGCCATGACCACCTCCGAGGACCTGGACGAACGGCTCTACTTCCGCCAACTTCTCTCGGGACGCGACTTTGCTCGCGAGGACCCTCTCGCCCGTCAGATGGTGAACTTCTGCTACCTGATCGGTGACAGGGAGTCGGGCGAAGCCGTCGTCGTCGACCCGGCGTACGACGTCGGGGGACTCCTCGACCTGCTTGCCCAAGACGGCATGCGCCTTTCGGGCGTGCTCGTGAGCCACGCTCACCCCGACCATGTCGGCGGCGACATGATGGGTTACACGATCGAGGGTCTGTCCGATCTGCTCGAGCGCGTGAATGTTCCCGTCCACGTCCAGCGCGACGAGGCGCGGTGGGTGACACGCCGCGACCGGGGTCGGAGAGTCGGACCTCGTCGAGCACTCGAGTGCCGACGTCGTGCGCGTGGGCGAACTGCCGATCGAGCTCGTGCACACCCCCGGCCACACTCCTGGAAGTCAGTGTTTCAGCGTCGCCGGCCTTCTCGTCTCCGGCGACACGTTGTTCCTCGAAGGATGCGGCAGGACCGACCTGCCGGGCGGAGATCCAGAGCAGATGTACGAGTCGATCACGACGCGCCTCGCCCGGTTCGACGACGCCACGATTCTCTACCCCGGTCACTTCTACGCCGCGGAACCGTCGGCCTCCCTCGGCGAGACTCGCCGCTACAACTACGTTTTCAGGCCGAGCTCGGTCGAGCAGTGGTTGACCATGTTCGGCTCCTGAGGCGCTCTTTGGACACCGTCGTCATCGTCGGCGCATCTCTAGCAGGGATTCGCACGGCAGCTGCGCTTCGCGACGAAGGCTTTTCAGGAAACATCGTCGTCGTCGGAGAAGAGAAGCACCCCCGTACGACAGACCACCGCTGTCGAAGCAATTCCTCGCCGGTAAGTGGGACGAATCCAGGATCTCGCTCATCGCTCCTGGCACGATCGACGGGCTCGACCTCGACCTGCGACTCGGGCGCCGGGCTGTAGCTCTCGATTCTGTCGGTCATTCGATCGAGCTCGACGACGCTTCGACTCTCGATTTCGACAAGGCCGTGATCGCGACCGGGTCGCATCCCCGCAACCTTCCCGGAGTGCAACCGAGCGACAAGGTCGTGACGCTTCGTACGCTCGACGACTCACGGCGACTCGCGTCTTTGATCCACCCCGAAACCCGACTCGTCGTCGTTGGCGGCGGGTTCATCGGCTCTGAGGTTGCTGCGACTGCGAGCTCACTCGGGGCCACGGTGACTGTCCTCGAGGCCCTCGCCGTGCCGCTCGGCAGGGTGCTCGGTGACCAGATCGGTGCTGCCTCGCGGGCCTTCACGAGGTGCACGGCGTGCGCGTTCGTACCGGCACCGGCGTGACGGGAATAACCGAAGGCGACGCGGGTCCAGTCGTGGCGCTCGACGACGGTGGCACCGTCGAAGCTGACGTAGTCGTCGTCGGCATAGGCATCCTCCCGACGACCGGCTGGCTCGAAGGCTCTGGACTGGAGATCGAAAACGGCGTGGTCGTCAACTCCACCCTGCACGCGACCGACGACGTGCTCGCGGCAGGCGACGTCGCGCACTGGCCGGACCTGCAGAATGGGAAGACCGTCCGCTCCGAACACTGGACCAACGCCGCTGAGCAGGGAGCGGCAGCGGCGCGCAGCCTTCTTGCGGGACGACGATTCCGCCGAGCCTTTCATCACCGTGCCTTACATTTGGTCGGATCAGTACGACGTGAAGATCCAGGTGCTCGGCGATCCTGGTCCTGACGACGTCGTCGAGGTGGTCAACGGCTCGATCGAAGCCGGAAGGTTTGTCGCCGTCTACGGGCGGTCAGGCAGGCTTGCCGCAGCCGTCGGATTCGGGCGGCCTCGCCAACTCATGGGCTTCCGCCCGTTGCTCAGCGAGGGTGCGACATTCGATCAGGGTCTTGCCCACCTGGAGGGGTGAGCGCCCCGGGTTCGTAGACGCCCGCGAATTCGTGCTCGGATTCGTCCGCGGTGTGGTCCGAACGTTCCGGCGCGACTTCGCGGCGGGACCAACTCGCAGGCAGTCGGAACTTTAAGTGCCACAGGGGGGATGCCCTGAGCGTCGCATCGAGCTGACCGCGGGCCTCGGGCGTCGGCTCGCGGCGACCGTATGCGGCGGCCTCTGCAACCGTGGCGACTGCTCTCAATGTCCCGGAAGGATCACCGCACGATGCATCGAGTCGCGCGGCGAACTCGGTGAGCGTCTCGCCCGCCCGCCGCGGCGAGCGCGCCCTGACACCGAGTCGCTCCAGCTTGCGCGCCACCTGCTCTGCCCACGTGGCCGGCCTGCGCCGCCAAGCGCGGATCGTGTATGCCGCACCGAACAGCACGGCGAGTGGGATGCCCACGGGGACCCAGGGCGCTTTCGCCAAGATGGCGCCGACGTCGTGCAGGAGCAAGTGGGCAGGGCTCGGGTTGGCGAGCGGGACGACGGCGGTCGGGTCGAAGCTCTGCCAGCCGTAGTAGGGGAACCACACCTGCACCCATGCGTGTGCGTCACTTGCCTGGACGTCGTACAGGTCGGTTATCGGGTCGTATGGCCCGGGGACGTAGCCCGCCGCCTCCCGAGCAGGAATCCCGAGCGTTCGCAGCATCACGGTCATGGCGGTGGAGATCTGCTCGCAGAAACCGACACGATTGCCGAAGAGGAATTCGTTGACTGAGTCGGCACCGGCTGGCAGCGGTGGGATGTCGGTCGAGTAGACGCGTGTGCGCGCCGATCCACGAGATGAGCGCTTGCACCTTCGCGTAGACCGTCGGCTTGCCTGCCGTGATCGATTTAGCGAGCGCTTCCGCCCGCGGGTAGGAGTGCGGGAGCTGCGTGTCTCGCTGAGCGTCCGCTGTGTCGAGGACCTGGTCGCTCGTCGACGTTGCTTCGAGCTCCGATGCCGTAGGCCTGTCCACGAGCGACTCGACCGTGTACACGGTGCCCGACCCCATGCCGAGGCTCGTACGGATTGTGCCGTCTCGCGAGTCGATGAGTCCCGCTGCCGGGAACCACACCTGGTGAGCGTCGCCTGCGTGGAAGATCAGGTTGGGACCGGTTGTGGCCAGGTAGAAGGTCTGGATGTCGCTCTGGCCGACGAGCGTGTCTCCCCCCGGGTCTGGCAGCACGAACGGCGAGCCTCCGGTGATCACACGGTTCTGCGGCTGTGTCACCGACCACGCCTGTCCGGTCCAGCGGTCGAACGTCTCTGCGACCCAGAAAGAAGGGACTGTCGCGCGGACTCGCATGATGACCTGATTGGAAAGCGACGAACGAATTGCGGTGTCGAGCGTGTTCGAGAAGCCGAGGAACCCCCCGACGCGTGTCGGCCCGTTCGCGGACCCCGCTTGTGCCGGTTGGGTCTGCGATCCCGAGTCGCCTGTGAGGCCGCCACCGAATCCGAGAGAGACGTCGCCGGCCGCGCTCGAAGGGAACAGGATGGTGCTCGATGCGCGCGGCGCAGGTAAGACGAGCAGCGCGCCGAATGCGACGACTGCCACTGCACCTATCGTCGCCGCTACCGTTGCGGGTCGGAGCCGCCCGCCGAAGCTCATCGAGTCCCAGATGCAGAACAAGCCCCACAACCCGGATGCGAGCCAGAGCACCACGAATATTCCGAACGCGGGGGTCAGGGCCTGCGCGGCGGCGACGGCCATGAGAGTCGCCGATCCGGCGAGCGAAAACGTCAGGTCGCGGCGTGCGGGCACATCGAAGGAGTGACCGACCTGGATCCACGCGAACAACGCCGCCAGTGGTCCTTCCACCGAGCCGATGTTTCCTGACTGTGCATGGGTCGTGGCGGTCAGGAAGAACCACGTGAATGCGCCGATGGCGAACAGGGCGAGGAAAAGCTTGACGAAACCGCTGGGGGATCTGCGCGTCCGGTAGGAGAACAGACTCCCCGCGCAGAGAAGCACGCATATGGCGACTGTCACCAGTGCCGAGAGCTCGTGCTCCGAGAAGCACGCGACGACCGACACGAGCACGGCCAGAGTGCAAGCGAGACGCAGTTGGATCGAATGCTCGGGCGGTCCTGGTCGGTTTGCCCTCTTGACGGTGTCGAGGAGGCTCACGTGCCCGCGCCCGGTTCCTCGATGGTCACCGATCCCTGACTCGGATTCGAACCTGAACCGTACGGAACCGCCCGTGCGAGACGCCGGCCCGCATCGCGCGTTCCCGTGACGAGCGCCAGGCGGTCACCCGTGGGCTCGTGCGTGGCGAGCATCACGGGTCTTTGCTTCCCGATGAGCGCGAGAACGGTGGCGAACGCTCTCCCTGCGAGAACGTCGGCCTCGGCCTCGTCGCCAGGAAGCACGACGCGTACCGTCACTGGCTCGGCCGCGGGGACCTCCATCTCGCGCACCATGAGGCGTCCCGTGTGCGCCGACGCGCGCCAATTCACCGTCCGTCGGGAGTCGCCGTGCTCGTAGGGCCGCATTCCCCGCGTCTCGCCGAAGGTCGAGGGCCGGCGGCTCTCCGACTCGCCGCGAGAGTCGTCGTTTTCGGGCGGGAGCCACAGCGGATCGGTCGGCTTCGGCGCGACGCAGACCTCGGTCGGCAACGCGAGCGTGGCGCGCCGCGACCACCAAAGGATGCCGAACGGTGCAGCCGACGCGATCTCGACGTCGATCGTTTGGAGAATTCCCCTTCGCGCTGGGACGACCTTTACCGTCGGAGGAGCCTGACGGGTCCCTTCGACGATCACCTCGGCGGGCTCGCCCTGTTCGTCACGCTCGACATCGAGCCCGGAAGGCTCGCGGGCGCTCGGTCCGGCGAAACCGGCTTTGCCCTCGGGCGAAACCGGTGTCACCCGGACGCGGGTCGTGGCAACCAACTCGAGGTCGAGCGGATCGCCCGCCACCCCGTCCGCCGGAGCTGCCCGCACTGCGACACCGGTACGAGAAACGACGTATGCCGGGCCGACGAGGCCCACGAGGAGGACTGCACCGAGTGTCGCCCCGAGTGCTTGTACCCAACCCGATCCGCTGTTGTGCGCGATGGCCGCCCACGCGAGCACCGTGAACACCGATCCGGCGATCGGGCCTATCGCGTTGACTGGACGAAGCCGCCCTTTGAGTCGAGCAAGATCCTTGCTGCCAGGCTCAGGAGTCGCCACTAGCGACCCCCGGCTCTGCGCGCGTCACGGCCGCGGGGCAGGAGTGGATTCGAGAAGCTCGCGGACGACCTTCACTCCGAACGCCACGCCCTCGTCAGTGGTCAGCCGGTGAGAGAGACACGACAGAGCCATCGCCTTGATGTCGCCGGGAGTCACGTACGCGCGGCCTGCTAATAGCGCGTGTGCCTGTGCCGTACGCACCAGCCAGATCGCCGCGCGCGGGCTTGCTCCAAGGCGGACTCCTGCGACGCTCCTGCTCCCTCGGCAGAGCGCCACTGCATACGACGCGACCGATTCCTCGACCACGACGGACTGTGTTGCGAGTTGCGCCTCATGCCACTGCTCGGGCGTGCAGACGGGCCGCAGGTCCGGTAGAGCGGGTCGCCCACCGTGCTGTAGGACGATCTGCGTCTCGACATCTGCATCGGGGTAGCCGATTGCCGTAGCGAGAGCGAAACGGTCGAGCTGGCTCTCGACGAGTGGGTACGTTCCGAGCTGGCTGTGCGGGTTCTGCGTCGCGATGACGAGATGAGGAACGGGAAGTGGCCAAGATTCGCCGTCGGCACTGACCTGTTGCTCCTCCATCGTCTCGAGCAGCGCGGCCTGCGTGCGAGGCGGGGTTCTGTTCAGCTCGTCGACCAGGACCACGTGAGCGAACACGGGACCGGGCTTGAACTCCCACGTACCCGTGTCGGGTGAGAACACCGACACACCCGTGATGTCGCTCGGTAGGAGGTCCGGGTGGCCTTGCACCCTCGACAGGTCGGTCCCGAGCGACGCTGCGAGCGCTTGCGCGAGGACGGTCTTCCCGACGCCGGGGACATCCTCTATCAGCAGATGGCCGCCGCTGAGTGCGGCAACTGCGACAGCGGTCAACGCGCCCGGGGTCCCCAGGACGACGTGACGCAGGTTCGCCACGAGCGCTTGGCCGAGCTTTATCGCGTCGTCGAGGCGAGTCGCGTCCTGGATGGCGGTGAGGGCCGGCACGACGTTCGTCGCGGCGTTGCCGACCGGAACGACTGGTGTGATAGGTGCGCCGGGAGCAAGTGGTTCGATCAGCCCGACAGGCGCTGCGTGCACCGGGGGGCCGGCGGGGGCCGGTGCTGTGGCAGGTGGGACGGGCTCGGGCGCTGGAGTCATCTTCACGGTCGCCTCGGACGGCGCCGGAGGCAGGTGCGACGCAGCTGCGCCGGAGGGCGGTGGTGGAAGTTGCGAAACGACGCCGCCTGACGGGGGAGGCGGTGGCACGGACACGGTTGCTCTCGACGGCAGTGTCTGTGCCGGCGTCGGTACAGGCGGAGGCGGCTCTTGATACGTCTCGGGTTGAAACGTCTCGGGGGGAGCGGGCTGGACGGCGGCGGGCAAGCCCGTCGGAGGGGGCGGCTGGTACGCGACCGGCGATCCAGTGGGTGGCGGCGGTTGATTCGCGGACGAAGATCCGTTCGGGCGCGGTCCGTTCGGGTGCGGTCCGTTCGGGTGCGGTCCGTTGTCCGGTGCGCGGTTCGTGCTGCCAGGAAGGCCTTCCCCGGGTGCGACGGTACCTGAGGGGTTGAATACAACGCCGTTGAACGGCGCACCGGGAGTGAACGGGGCTCCCGGCTCGAACAGCGGGCCCGGCTCGATCGGCGCCACCGGGTTGGTGGGTGCACCGAAAATCATCGGATCGACCGGGCCGAACGGGCCCCCGACGCGATCCGTGATGGGGACAGGTTGCGCGCCGAACAGATCTTCCGACTCGAGGCCTATTGCCTCCACGTGCCCAGCGCCGACTCGCGCTTCGCCACTTTCCGCAGTGCCCTGTGTCCCACCCGGACCGGCCTGGGGGGCGTGGGAAGCCGCGGAAGGGCCACCCGTGGGCGCCGGCTCCATCACGTCAACGTTATCGGCAGCCTGCCCGGTTCACTGAAAGCGCGAACCGGTCCAGGCACAAAATCTCCTCATTTCCTCATTGCACTTGACGGGCCGCCGCGACGACCGGCCCGGGTCCAGATGCGAAGGCATCGCCCCCGCCCCCGGCGAATTTGGCGTCACCGAAGGAGAAGACGCCTCCGTCGGACGCCACGGTCCAGTAGCCGCCGCCGTCGGGGGTTGCGGCCATGGCCACCATCGGTCGATTGAGCGTCCTGCCTCCCATCGACCCGTGGTACTTGGCGTCACCGAACGAGAAGATCCCGCCGTCGGACGCTACGAGCCAGTAGCCCAAGCCGGTCGATGTCCGTGCCATGTCCACGACGGGCTTGTTAAGCGTCCTGCCTCCCATCGACCCGTGGTACTTGGCGTCACCGAACGAGAAGATCCCGCCGTCCGTCGCCACCAACCAGTAGCCATTTCCGTCGCTGCTCGAAGCGACTCCGACGACCGGCTTGTTGAGTCTCCTGTTCCCCATCGATCCGTGGTACTTGGCGTCGCCGAACGAGAAGATCCCGCCGTCGGACGCTACGAGCCAGTACCCCTTTCCGTCAGGGGTTGCGGCAAGGCCTACAACCGGCTTATTGAGCTTCCTGCCTCCCATCGACCCGTGGTACTTGGCGTCGCCGAAGGAGAAGATCCCGCCGTCGGACGCCACCAGCCAGTAGCCCCCGCCGTCTGGCGTGTTGGCCATGCCGACCACAGGACGGGCGAGCACGGCTCCCGCCATCGAGCCCGCAGACTGGGCCGAGCCGAATGCGAACACCTCTCCGTCTGATCCAGCCATGAAGTAAGAGGCTTCCGGCCCGTAGGCGTGCGTGTACGTCAATGCGTCTCCCTGTGCCGAGACGGCCGTGCAGAAGCTTTCGTTGGGACACGAGACCGAGTCCGGGGCGTTCGCCCGGTTGAGGGGGGCTCCGTCGAGGCCTTGGGGCGCTGCCCAGGTGCCCGTGTACGTCATCTCGTGTCCCACGGTGTCGAGTGCGACGCAGAACGCGATCCCGCCACAGTCGATCTGCGTGAGGTTCTGCCCCGGGTCGATCGAGACCGGGTTCGACCAGACACCCTGGTTCCAGGTCTGGATCATGCCGTTCAGGCCCGTAGCGACGCAGAAGGACGAGGAAGGACACGACAACTTGGTCGGCGACGTGAACGCGCCCGGCGCGAAGTTCCAGCGGGTTCCGTTCCACAGTTGAACCGTCCCGAACTGACCCATCGACATGCACCACCAGCGCGAGACGCAAGACACGGCCGTCTCCAAGAAGCCCAGCGTCCAACCGGGCATCGGCTTCCAACTTGTGCCGTTGAACTCGACCGCGTTGCCCCCTTCGGGAATCGCGACGCAGACAGTCGACGACACACACGACACCGCCACCGACTGCGGTTGCGGGAGGACTGCAGTAGGCGCCGACCATTTGGCACCGTTGAACGTGAACGCGTTCCCCACCGCGTCGAAGGCGACGCAGAACGCCGAGGACGTGCAGGAGATCGAGGTGAAGAGTCGCTTCTGGTCGACAGTGGTCGGATGCGACCACGACACCCCGTTCCAGGTCAGGACCCCGCCCAGATTGTCCACCGCCGCGCAGAAGTGTGTGTTCGGGCAACTGACGGCTACGAGGCTGCCTCCTGTCATGAGCGCCACGACGGGCGCCGACCATACAGAGCCGTTGAACGCCACTGCGTGTCCGCTCGAGTCAAGTGCTCTGCACGAGGCAGCCGACGGGCATGACACCGACACGAGAGGGGCGTAAGCCGACAGGTCCGCCGTGTGAGGCGATCCCCACGCAGATCCGTTCCACGTTGTCGCGTCGCCGATGCCGTCGACCGCGACGCACGATGTTGCGGACGCACACGAGACGGAGTTCAACTGCTCGGTCGTAATCGTCTTGACGGTCCAGGCGGTCCCGTTCCACGTCGAGAGCGATTGAGACAGCACGTCTGCGCAGAAACTCGTCGTGGGGCACGAGACCGTCCCCGGCACAGGGGTGAAGGTCGGAGGGTGCGCCGGCGTGTGGGTGGTCCAAGTTGTCCCGTTGAAGACGAGCACGCTCCCCGTGGTCAGGACGGCAGTGCACGACGTGTGCGACGTGCACGTGACACCGACCGCGTGGTCACCGGCGGGCGCCGTGGTCGGTCCCCACGTCGTGCCGTTGTACGACAGCAATGCCCCTGTCCCGTTGGCGGCAACGCAGAAGGTGGAGTCCGGGCAGGACACTGCGAGCGGATCACCCGTGCCAGTGATGTTCGTCGCTCCACTCCACGAGCTGCCGTTCCATTTGAAGGCATGTGCCGAGTTGTCGACGAACATGCAGAACGAAGACGTCGGACACGAGACGACCGACGACCCGTGACCACCACTCGGAGGCGTGTCGAGGGTCGAAGGTGCCGACCAGCTGGAGCCGTTCCAGCGGGCGACGGCGTCTATCTGGTTGGTGGCGACGCAGAAGGCCGCAGACGCGCAGGCGATCGTCACCGCCGCGCCGGTGCGAGGGTTGATCGTCTGCGGATTGGACCAACCCGGCGGTTCCGAAGGCCCGAAGGAGGCCGCCGAAGCGACACCGGTACCCGTGAAGAGCAGACCCAATAACAAGGTCCCGGTCAGCCCCGCTACGACCAATCTGCTGGATCGCTTCATCAGTGCGCCTCCTATGTCTTTACCTGTATGTCTTTACGTGTCCCAGAATTGAACGGCAGAGAGCTCCGGAATTGTGTGGGTCGCCTTCTCGCGGGCGGCCAACCAACGTTGCCTCGAGGCCGCTCTCGCGTCAGCACCCAATTGTGGCTCCACGACGCGGCGGGGCCGCCACGAAGCAGCGACGTCTTGTTCGTCACGCCAGAGCCCCAACTCCATTCCCGCCATGTAAGCAGCACCGAGCGTCGTGCACTCGGTCAGGGGAGCAACCTCGACTCGCCTTCCGGAGAAGTCGGCAAGGGCTTGTATGAACGTGGCGTTGGCCGACATCCCGCCGTCCACTCGCACAGAATCGATCGACGCCCCGGTGTCGGTCTCGGCCGCCTCGATCAGGTCGCAACCGCGGTGTGCGATTCCTTCGAGAACGGCGCGTGCCATCTCGGCGCGCCCCGTCCCCCGAGTGATGCCGACGAAGGCGCCGCGTGCCCCGAAATCCCATACAGGAGTCCCGATCCCGAAGAACGCTGGAACAAACCACGTGTCTCCGCTGTCGGCCACCGAACTTGCAAGGTCGTCAGTTTCTTCCGACGTCGAGATCAGCCCGATGTCGTCGCGTAACCAGTCGACGCAGGAACCCGCCGATAGGATCACCGCCTCGACACCCCACGTGATCCGCCCTGAGCGCTGCCATGCTGCGATCGGGAAGGTGCCGCCTTTTCCCCTCCGAGCGAACCCCGGTCGATCGGTCCCGACGCAGGAGTCGAGGAAGCCCCCCGTGCCGAAGGTGATCTTCGCCAAGCCCGGCAGCGTGCATCCCTGGCCGACGAGCGACGCCTGCTGGTCGCCGAGGATGCCGCAAATCGGCGGCGAGCCGTCGAGAGCGTTCGCCTCGCCGATCGTGCCGGACGAGTCGACCACCCGGGGAAGGACGCTCTCCGGGATGTTGAGCACTTCGAGCACTCGCGTATCCCAGTTGGTTCCGTCGGGAGTCCGGAGGCCCGTCACAGCCGCGTTCGTCGCATCGGTCACGTGCAGACTCCCCGAGGAAAGCGTCCACGCAACCCACGTGTCGATGGTCCCGAAACAAAGATCCCTGGACCTGTCGGGGTCGGCAAGGTCAAGAAGGAATCCGAGCTTCGTCGCTGATTCGTTCGGAGCGAGCAGCACGCCCTGTTCTCGGAGCATCAGGCACGTGACGACGGTGCGCAGGTCCTGCCAGGTGATGGCAGGTCCGACGGGCTCGCCGGAAGCACGGTCCCAAACCACGGTGGTCGCGCGCTGGTCTGCGATCCCTATCCCATCGACGGTGCCGGCTTCGGCGAGCGTCGCTCGCGCGACGGCGAGAACGGACTCCGCGACACTTGCAGCGTCCAACTCGACGAACGAAGGAGCGGGCGTCGATGCGACCACACGCTCGGAGTGCACATGATCGACGGTCCCGTCAGGTTGGACGACCGAAGCCCGAACGCTCGAACTGCCCACGTCGATCACGAGGATGCCCATCGTCAGGGCCAGCCCACCTCTCCGAACGGCGAAGGGAGCCCGAGCTTCCCCGGATTCAGCACGCCTCTCGGGTCCAATGTGTTCTTGAGCGACTCGAGCAACCGCGCTCCTCCTCCCAAGGCGGGCGCCATGAACCTCGATCTGTTTATTCCGATCCCGTGGTGGTGGCTGATCGCACCTCCGGCGGCCATCACGGCATCCATGACGTCCGTCCACGCGCTGTTGTAATAGCCCTCTGCCCACTCATCGGGTTGCTGATCGCTCGAGGATTCGGGCATCCGGCCCGCGAACGTCAGGTAGATGCACGCACCGTCTGTATACGAATGCGACTGGTGGGCGGATGCGACGAGAGTACCTTCCAATGAATTGAGCGTCCTCACGCAGGAGTCGTACAGATCTGCGAGCACCGCCCAACGTGCCGCCACTTCGATCGTGTCGACGACGATTCCTCCCCGGTACAACGGAGCAAGGGCCGAGACGTCGTTTCTGTGCTCGACCCAACTCTCTACGAGTTCCACCCCGAGAGGTTCGGCTCCGGACTCACGGCATTCCTCGTCTGTTATCGCCAGGGTCGACTCGAGCACGACTGGGTCCGCCTCGTCGAGCACTATCAGTACGGCGTGCGAGCCCGTCGAGAAGTTGCGCTGCGACTCGACCTCGTCGTAAAGCCTGAGGACCGCGGGCGTGGCGCCGCGACGAAGGATGCGACGGCACGCGTCGAGACCTTGCGCGAAGCCGGAGAAGCCCCAAGCGCGCCGGCCTTCGACAGGTGCGACCGGGTGAAGGCGCAACCTCGCGTCGGTCACGATGCCGAGGGTCCCTTCCGATCCGACGAAGAGCTGGTTCAGGTCGGGGCCGACGGCTGCACGTGGTGCGGTTCCTCCGGTGGTCACGAGAGTCCCGTCGGCGAGACCGACGGTCAATCCGATCACCATGTCCTCGATCTTCCCGTAGCGGGTGGAGTACTGGCCGGCGCCGCGGCACGCGATCCATCCGCCCACGGTCGAGAGGTCCATCGATTGCGGCCAATGCCCGAGAGTCATGCCTTCCGCCCGCAATGCGCGTTCGAGCTCGGGACCGAACGTCCCCGCCCGGACGTCGGCGATGCAAGACGTCGTGTCGATGTCGACGACACCTTCGACCCCTGTCATGTCGAGAGCAACCCCTCCGAACACAGGCACGCTCGAGCCGCACACTCCCGAGCGGCCGCCTGCAGCCGACACCGGCACTCGCGCCTCGTTGCAGCAAGCCAGCACGGCCGCGACCTCTTCGGTCGCCTTGGGTCGTGCGATGGCTCCAGGCCTCTGAGGCACTGCTCCGTTCGTCGCCCACCGAATGGCGATCGGCCACCAGTCGCGACCGGCCTCTGTGCGGTGCGCGTCGTCGGTCGACACGTCGGCGCAGCAGTCGCGCAATCGCGCGAGCAGCGCGTCGTCGACCGGGACCCTCGGGCCTGAGAGACGATCGGTCACAGACGCGGGGTCTGAGTCGACGGGGGTCACTGGTGTTGGGACCGTCATCGGGCGACCTGCGTCACACCTGCGTCACGCAGTCCCGCGTCTCGCAGACCTGCGCGATTCAAGTCCTCGATGACCCCGTCGGCGAACCTCCGCGCCTCGGCGCGAACTTCGTCCGGGTCTCTTCCGATCTCGCCGGCGAGAATGTCGGCGAGGCATTCGGCCGCGGTCGCCGAGGCCTCGGCTCTGCGGAGCACCGATCGGGTTCGACGGGAGAGGAGATCGTCGACGGTCACTGACATCTCGTTTCGGACGGCCCAGATCGCTTCCGCCTTCAAGTAGGGCAGCCCCTCGACAAGAGGTTCCATCAGATCGGGCTTGCCCGAAGCGAGCTCGAGAATCTCCGTTGCCTCTGTGCCGTGGCGCCGGACGAGCGCGCCCATCGAGTCGGGGGTGAGTCCGAAGTGGTCTGCGGTCCGGTCGCCGGCTAGGTCCGCGAGCTCGGCGAGGTCGTCCTGGTTTGCCCTTCGCCCTCTGTTGTTCGGTGCTCCGATGAGCTTCAGGTGCCGCGTGCCCGACTTGGCCGCCGGCATTCTCAGGACTTTGACCGCGGCGTCGACCGTCTGCTCGGCCATGAGCCTGTAGGTGGTCATCTTGCCGCCGGTGACCGTCACGACCCCGTGTTCTGACACGTGAACCGTGTGGCGCCGCGACAGGTCCTTGGTGCGCGCGCTCACGTGACGGTCGCCGGGGTCGAGCAAGGGCCGCAACCCGGCCCAGATCCCGGTCACGTCGGCGCGGGTGAGCGAGCTCGTCGTCGATCCGTTCGCGGCCTCGAGTACGTAGTCGATGTCCTGCGGCAGGCACGCGGGGTCGTCGAGCGGGCCTTCCCAGTCGGTGTCCGTCGTTCCGAGGTAGACGTCGTCCCCGTCGGCCCAGGGGACGACAAAGATCTGGCGCCGATCGGCGCGCGCGGGAATCACGGCTGCGATGTCCGCAGGCATTCGGCTGCGCGGGACGGTGACGTGTATTCCTTTTGCGGGCCGGAGCGAATGCGGGTGCGTCGCCTCGTCGAGCGCTCTCACGTCGTCAGCCCACACGCCCGTTGCATTTATGACAACGGAAGCTCGGACCTCGATGTCCGTTGTCGCATCGTTCGCGCCTCCCGGAGTCCACGCCCGCACGTTCGCGCCGGCCACGCGTCCGTCTTGACGGTGAACGAGCTCGGTCACTTCCGCGTAGTTGACCAAGACGGCGCCGTGATGAAGCGCGGCTGTCCTGGCAATGGTGAGGGTGAGACGAGCATCGTCGGTGCGCGCGTCGTAGTAGATGAACGCTGCAACGAGCCGGTCGGCCTTGAGAGTCGGCAGGTGTGCGAGTGCTGCTTCTTTGCCGATCCGCTCGTGGCGCTTGCCGATTCGCCATCCGCCGGTGACGTCGTATATCCACAAGGCGGTCGAGTAGGTCCGCGATACGGCCTTGTTGACCACCCCGTCGCGCCCGAAGAGCGGAATCAAGAATGGGAGAGGAACCACCAGGTGGGGAGCGTTCTCGAGCAGGATCTGGCGCTCGTGGAGGGCCTCGTAGACGAGCCGGAAGTCCCGCTGCTGAAGGTATCTGAGGCCCCCGTGGACCAACTTCGACGATTTCGAAGAGGTCCCCGATGCGAAATCGTGGCGCTCGACGAGTGCGGTTCTCAGTCCCCTCGAGGCTGCGTCCAGAGCCACGCCTGCACCTGTTATGCCTCCGCCGATCACGAGGACGTCGAACTGCTCCTCTTGAAGCCGCTTCAGAGCCTCTTCGCGGTTGAACGTCCCTGCGAAACGGGATCGCCGTGCCGGCTGAACAGGCTCGGCGGACTCTTCGGACGGCACGGACTGCAGCCTGCCACAGACCCAAACTCAGCCTTCACCTGGAAATAGCTGGAAGTAACAGGAACTGGCAGAGGAAAGGCCCCACGGGAGAGTCGAATCCCGCGGCGTAATTGGCGTTCTCAAGCGGTGCGCGCAAAACCTCGGCGGGTCAGGAAGCCTTTGGCCGACCCGGGAGGTTGCGATGGCACGTCGTCTTACGTTCGATCAGAAGCGCCGGATCCGCCGGCTGTGCAGGGAGGGGAGGCCTCTAAAGGAGGTGGCCGTCGAGGTCGGGTGTCATCTCTCGACCGTCATGATCCACTCCAGGCGAAAAGAGCAGGCCGACTGGACGACGTGGTCGTCAAGGGGTGGGTTGAAGCTCGCTGATCGCGAGGAGATCTCTTTGGGGATCGCTCGCGGTGAGACCTACACCGAGATAGCGAGACGCCTCGGGCGTTGCGTCTCGACCGTGACGAGGGAGGTGGCCAAAAACGGCGACCGCGACAGCTACCGGGCAACAGATGCCCAGCTCAAGGCCTACAAGTGCGCAAGACGTCCGAAGGGTTTCAAGTTCGAAGACCCGAGGCTCCAAAAGGTCGTCACTCACTACTTGCAGCGCTGGTGGTCCCCCGAGCAGATCTCCAAGCGCTTGCCAATCGAGTTCCCTGACGATCCGATGATGTGGGTGTCGCACGAGACGATCTACAAGAGCATCTACGTCCAGGGCAGAGGCGAGCTCAAAACAGAGCTCTACCGCTGTTTACGATCCGGGCGCGCGGAGCGAAGACAAAAGAACGCCCCCAGGGCCCACTGGGGCCCGGTGCCCGACAAGGTCATGATCTCAGAGCGCCCGCCCGAAGCCGCCGACAGAAGCGTCCCCGGACACTGGGAGGGGGACCTGATCATCGGAAAGGACCACGCATCTGCTGTCGGAACCCTGGTCGAGCGTTCGACCGGCTACCTGATGCTGCTTCACCTACCCGACGGAAAGACCGCAGACAAGGTCGACCTCTCCATGAGAAACGCCGTCTCGAAGCTCCCCGGCCAACTCATGAAGACCGTCACCTGGGATCAGGGCGCAGAGATGGCGAGACACGCAGCCTTCACCGTCGACACGGGCATCGCGGTCTACTTCTGTGACCCTCACTCACCTTGGCAGCGCCCGAGCAACGAGAACACGAACGGCCTTCTGCGCCAGTACATGCCGAAGGGCACGGATCTCTCGAGGTTCTCAGAGTCCGATCTGGACGACATCGCCGAGAGCCTTAACGACAGACCTCGCAAACGACTCGGATTCATGAAACCATCGGAGCGATTCGCCGAGCTCCTTGCTCTGACCACTTGAATCCGCCATTCGCGGATAAGGGAACACCAGTGTATATTTAAATCAAAAGTGGTAACGGGAAGACGGGTCCTCGCCCCCGGTCCTCGCCCCCGGTCCTCGCCCCCGGTCCTCGCCCGAACTCCTTCAGCGATTCCTACATCGATGGTCAACAAACAATCGTTGGCGATTAGAATCCGAGGGGTGAAGACAACCGAAGAGCTGAACACGTTGTTCCGGTCACGTGGTCGCAAGGTCACGGCTCAGAGGCAGTGCATATTCCGGGCCCTCCAGGGTGACGTCACACATCCGAGTGCCGACGCCGTATACGCGAGGGCAAGGAGCGAGATGGAGACGATCTCGCTGAAAACCGTGTACCAGACGCTCAACGACTTGGCGGCTTTGGGCGAGGTGGCGGCTCTTGACGTGGGGACCGGCACGACGCGTTTCGATCCCAACGTGGAGGATGCGCACCACCATCTGGTGTGCAACTCCTGCGGGAAGGTTCGTGACCTTCACGCGGACTTCTCGCATCTGACCGTTCCTCGCGGATCGAGTCTGGGATTCGAGGTTGGAGGAGCTGAGGTCGTGTTCAGGGGCCTCTGTGCCGAGTGCCGCACAACACAAGAAACCGAAGAAACGATACGAGAAGAAACGATACGAACAGAGAGGAAACATCAGTGGCCCAATTGAAGGGTTCCAAGACGGAAGAGAACCTGAAGACGGCTTTTGCCGGCGAGAGCCAGGCGAACCGCCGGTACCTGTATTTCGCCCAGAAGGCAGATGTCGAGGGTTACCCCGACGTGGCGGCTCTTTTCCGTTCGGTTGCCGAAGGCGAGACGGGCCACGCGTTCGGTCACTTCGACTTTCTGCGCGAGATCGGTGACCCCGCCACCGGCGTGCCGGTCGGCAAGACCGAGGACAACTTGAAGTCGGCCATCGAAGGTGAGACCTACGAGTACACCGAGATGTATCCCGGCTTCGCGCGGACGGCCCGCGACGAAGGCTTGAACGAAGTGGCCGAATGGCTCGAGACGCTTGCCCACGCCGAGAAGAGCCACGCCGGCAGGTTCGCGGAGGGTCTGAAATCCCTCTCTTGAGAAAGCTCAACTCTTGAGAAAGCTCACCATCGATGACATCAGCGATCTGCGCGCCTACGAACGTGAGCGCGCGGATCTCCAGCGGAAGGTTTTCGACGCGAAGCTCCTGAGGAGGGTGGCGCTCGGGCCGATCATGAGCGTCGTGTTCGAGAGCACGCTGACGGTCCGCTACCAGATCCAGGAGATGGCCCACGTCGAGAAGCTGGCGACCGACGACCAGATCCTCGACGAGCTCAGGGTCTACAACCCCCTCATCCCGAATCCCGGGGAGTTGTCGGCCACGCTCTTTTTGGAGCTGACCGACGGTGATGCACTCCGCGAGTGGCTGCCCAAGCTCGTCGGGATAGAACGTTCCCTGCTGATCAGAGTCGGAGGCCCGGGCGGGGACGAGGTCCGGTCGATACCCGAGGAGGGACACGCCGGGCAACTGACCCGGGACGACGTGACGGCGTCTGTCCACTACATACGCTTTGCCCTCTCGCCTGCCCAGGTCGAGGCCTTCGCGGCCGGGCCGGTCGTGCTCGGGTCCGATCACCCCGCCTACAAGGTCGAGTCGGAGCTATCTGAAGAGACCTGCCAGGAGCTTCTCGGAGATCTGAGAGCGTGAGGCCGGTTAGTTCACCCGCGCTTAGCAGAGTGTTGGGGTGGATTTGAGAAAAACGACAAAACAATGTCGCACATGTGGCGAATGCGGTGCCTGTTGTAGGGCCTTTGCGCCGGGAGCTCCGATTATCCCAGGTCAACAAGGAATTTTGCATTTTGTGGGATTCAGAAGCCTGGACATCCGCACCCGACTTGCGTCATACTTCACCTTCCTCCGTAGTGCCTGATTTGGGGAGAAGTGTCCCTGCTCACTGGTTCCGGCGGAAAAGCAAAGTGCCAAGCATGCCGACGTGTCGGCCCGAGGAAGTGAACATGATGAACGCACACCTGAGTGCCGCAAGCTGGCGAAAGCGAGCCGCCTGCCGGGGAGTGGACCCCGAGGTCTTCTATCCCGTGACGGACGAGGAAGCCGGCATCGCGAGGTCCATCTGCTCCACTTGCCCGGTACGCGAGGCGTGCCTCGAGCACGCCCTGTCGGCCCGCGAGCGCGAGGGGATCTGGGGTGGGGCTACCGAGAGAGAGCGTCGCAGGATCCTTCGCCAGCGCAGGAAGTCTGCGTAGCTCAGCACTGGCTCCGAAGTAGCTCCGCAGTAGCGCCGGACGAGCGCCGCCGTAACCGGCCGGACCCGGCCCGGCCGCCCAGAAGGGTCGACAAATCTTCATTGGTAGCCTCCGTGCGTGGATTTCGACCTTTCAGAGGAGCTCTCTGACCTGAGGGGAACGGTTCGCCGTCTCGCGCAGGACAAGGTCGCTCCGCGTGCCCGCGACATCGACCGAAGCGGGGAGTACCCACAAGACCTGTTCGAGGTCTTCCGCGACGCGGGCCTCCTCGGGCTTTGCATCCCGACCGAGTACGGAGGCGCGGGAGCGGGCATTCTCGGCCTCACTCTCGCCATCGAGGAAGTCGCGAAGTATTCGAACACCGCCGCCTTGATGCTCCTGCTGACGCGCCTGCCGACTGGGCCTCTTTTGATCGCGGGTTCCGAGGAGCAGAAGCACCGCTACCTGAAAGGGATCGCGGACGGGACCGAACGCGCAGCTTTCGGACTCTCAGAGCCCCAGGCCGGCAGCGACGTGATGGGCATGCGCACCCGCGCCGTTCCCGACCCCGACGTTCCGGCCGGGTGGGTGCTGAGCGGCACGAAGTGCTGGATGTCGGGCGTGCGAGAAGCGGACTGGTACACGGTGTTCGCCAAGACGGGCGATCCGACGAGCCGGGCCCACGATTCTGTGACCGGCTTCGTCGTCGAGCGCTCGTTTGCTGGGGTCAGCGTCGGTCGCACCGACCACAAGATGGGCGTGCGTGGCGTGGACACAGGCGAGCTCATCCTGGAGGAAGTTCACGTGCCCCCCGAGAACGTCATAGGGGAGGTGGGCGGATTCCGGTTGGCGATGCTCGGGCTCAACTCGATGCGACCTGTGGTAGCCGCCCGGGGTATCGGGCTCGCCGAGGGTTCGCTCATGTACGCGACCACCTACGTCAAGCAGCGCGAGGCGTTCGGAAAGACCATCGCGGACTTCCAGGGCATCCAGTGGGAGATAGCGAAGTGCGCAGTCGACATCGAGGCGGCGCGCCTGCTCACCTACAGGGCGGCGTGGCTCGCCGACCAGGGCAAGTTCACGAAGGAATGGGTACCGTACCTTTCAGCAGCCAAGTACCACGCGACCGAGCTTGCAGTGCGAGCGTCGGGATTGTGCGTTCAGCTTCTCGGCGCCGCGGGGTACATGGAGGACCACCCTGCTGAACAGTGGTACCGCGACGCTAAGCAGCTGACCATCGTCGAAGGAACAAGTCAGGTTCAGCTCGGGCTAGTTGCACGCGGAGTCCTGGACGGCGACCTTTGGTGGGACTGATGACGGTGGAGGGCTCGAAGGAAACCTTCGACCAGATGGGCGGATGGCCGGGCGTGCTGGCACGGCTCTTTGCGCGCCAGGACCTGACGGCCGACGAGGCTGCCGCGGCGATCGACCAGATATTCCAAGGCGAGAGCTCACCGGCCCAGATCGCCGCATTCATCGCTGCGTTGAGAGTGAAGGGCGAGACCGTCGAGGAGATGTCCGGTCTCGTTGGCGCAATGCTTGCGCGCTCAGAGCCCCTGCACATCGAAGGCGACCTGCTCGACACCTGCGGCACCGGTGGGGACAGCAGCGGGTCCATCAACGTGTCGACGATCGCAGCGCTGGTAGCCGCCGGCGCCGGAGGCCGCGTCTGCAAGCACGGAAATCGTGCCGCGACGTCGCTTGCCGGGTCTGCCGACGTTCTCGAGGCCCTTGGCGTCGTCATCGACCTCGGACCTGATGGGGTCCGGAGATGCGTGGAAGAAGTCGGCATGGGTTTCTGCTTCGCTCCTCGGTTTCACCCGGCGATGCGGCATGCGATACCTGTACGACGTGAGCTCGGCGTGCCTACCGTGTTCAACTTTCTCGGTCCTCTCGCCAATCCCGCCCGCGTGCGTCACCAGGTGGTCGGCGTGAGCGATTCCGAGATGGCCCACAAGATGCTCGGTGTCCTCATCGCAAATGGATGCAAGCGGGCAATGGTCATCCACGGGTCCGACGGGCTCGACGAACTGTCGACCACTGGGCCGAGCAAATTTCACGAGCTGCTTCCCGACGGAACTGTGGTCGAGGGTGTCGTCGACGCCGAAGAGCTCGGGTTCGCGCGCGTGAGGATGGAGGACATCCGGGGCGGCGACGCAGCAAGGAATGCAGAAGCCGTGCGACAAGTTCTTCGGGGCGTTCCCGGGCCTCACCGCGACATCTCGGTGCTGAACTCGGCAGCGGGGCTCGTCGTCGCAGGGTTGGCGGCCGACATGGCCGCGGGTGTCGAGCTCGCCGCGGCGGTGATCGACGAAGGACGCGCCGCGAGTGTCCTGGAGGCCCTGGTAAAGGTGTCACGCGACGCCGCGCGTTCGTAGCTGTCAGAACGACAGCAAGTCGCAAAGGCGGAGGACCCCGTATCCCGTGGCCCGCTCGATCATCGCATGAAGAAGGTCGGCGGTCGCCAGCACGTCCTCGAGCGCCCGGTGCGACGGCATATGGTCCAAACGCAACCTGCGTGCAAGCGTGGCGAGCTTGCAGTCGATCACGTCGTCACGGACGAGACGCCGGGCCAGGTGCAACGTGTCCACAACCGGGTTGGTTATGCCATCGAACGAATGCCCGCTCAGTGCGGCGTCGATGAAGGACAGGTCGAATCCGACGTTGTGACCGACGAGGACCCCGTCGCCGATCGTCTCCACGAGTTGGGGAAGAACGGCCGAGATGTCCGGCGCCCCCCGGACCAACTCGTCGCTGATACCAGTGAGCTCGCTCACGAACTCGGGGATGGGCACTCCGGGGTCGACCAGCGAGTGGTACGTCGCGCACCGTTCCCCACCGGTGAAGCGAACGGCCGCCACTTCGGTGAGAGCATCTGGCCCCGGCTCGCAACCTGTCGTCTCAACGTCGATCACTACGAACGTGACGTGACAGAGAAGCTCCTCTTTGTGATGCGCCAGCTCCGCGCGGTGGCCGTGCTCCGCGTAGCTCGCACAATCCGTCCCTGTCTCCACGAGCACCACCGGAAGGATCGTAGAAGTGGGGTGCTTCACTAGGGGGGACCGATGCTGGGACCAGGGAATAGTCACTGAATGTAAAGATTTGGTAACGACGGCCTCGGAGCGTGAACCTCGGCGTTACCGTGAAGTGATGTCTCCGGCCAGGTATCGGTGCGGTGCCTGTGGCAACCTCACCAGGTTCGACGTCGTGGCGGACAGGCGAACCCGAGCTTTTCACCACTACTCAGTGGGAGGGGAGCTGAGCGTGGAAGACGAAGAGGTGATCCACGAGCACATAATCGGCGTGACCTGCAGGTGGTGCGGACACGGCGATGCCGTCGAGATTCTCGACGAGGAGTCCGCCGGCTGATCCCCGCCCGGGCCGTCCGGCACACCCAGGTGGCATCCTGCATTGCGACTACCAGGAGGTCACGCAAATGCAGGTCGGATCGCAACCAGAGTCGAAGAGCGACGCGATGGTGATCAACTGCGACGACTGTGTGATGCAACACACGGACGCGTGCGACGATTGCCTGGTGTCGTTCATCTTGAACCGCGAGCCGGGAGACGCAGTGGTGATCGACGCAGACGAGGCCAGGGCTCTTCGGATGCTCACGCACGTCGGTCTCGTCCCGGGACCGCGTCACGTGAGGCGTGTCGGCTGACCGAGCGCTTCAAGCATCTCCTCGTCACGAACGACTTCCCGCCAAAGGTCGGCGGGATTCAGGTCTATCTATGGGAGCTTTGGCGTCGGCTCGATCCCGCCTCATTTGCCGTGCTCACCGCCTCTTCACACCCGGACGCCAAGGCTTTTGACGCTTCTCAGGCTCTTCGAGACATAGAGATCCACAGGGTCCGGTTTCCGGTGCTGCTGCCCACCCCAGAGCTGGCGAAAAAGGTTCGGGATCTCGCAGCGAAGATCGGTGCGAGTCTGGTGGTTATCGATCCGGCGCTTCCGCTCGGCGTGATCGGCCCCGGCCTCGGGCTGCCTTACGCGGTCGTGCTCCACGGCGCCGAGATCGCGGCGCCCGGGCGTCTTCCGATCGCGCGCAGCGTGACACGGGGGGTGCTCGCAAGATCCGCGCTCGCTCTTTGTGCGGGCGAGTATCCCGCTCGAGAAGTTCGGCGTCTCTGTTCGGGGGGCTCTCGGCATAGCGCCAAACCACCAGTGGCGGTGGTGCCTCCAGGGGTCGATACCACGCGCTTTCGGCCGCTCGATGCCGAGCAGAAGGCACGGGCACGGGACTTGTTAGGGCTGCCGTCTGAGGGTGCGCTCGTAGTGAGCGTGAGCCGGCTCGTGCCACGCAAGGGCATGGACGTCCTGATCCGAGCAGGCGCGGGATTGATGGCGTCGTTCCCCGATCTGACCATCGCGATCGGCGGTGCCGGGAGAGACGGTGAGCGCCTGCAGCGACTCATCGATTCCTCCGGCGCCCCGGTGCGCCTGCTCGGCCGGGTGGACGAGCAGATTCTCCCCGAGCTGTACGGCGCCGCCGATGTGTTCGTCATGGCGTGCCGGGATCGTTGGCGCGGGTTGGAGCAGGAGGGCTTCGGCATCGTTTTCCTCGAGGCCGCAGCGTGCGGGGTTCCCCAGGTTGCGGGCCGATCTGGGGGTGCGGCCGAGGCCGTGGCAGACGGCGAGACGGGCATCATCGTGGACAGCCCCGAAGATCCTGGAGAGGTGGCGGCGGCATTGAGGAAGCTCCTGTCCGATCCCGAGCTTGCGACCTCGATGGGGCAGTCGGCGCGGCGCCGAGTGGTCGAGTCCTATGACTACGACGGCCTCTCCCTTAGGCTGGCTGCAGCCCTCCGCCAGGTGGAAGGCTGATCACGAGGGAGCCGGAGTGAGCGTCTCGGGTGCAGCGTTGAGAGGGCTCCACACCGGGGCCGTCCTCGATACGCACCGGGGGGCCGGAAAGGGATGACCGTGGCGGAACAAGCCACCGAGCGCATGGTTGTCGGAGCGACTCCGGAGCAGTGCTTCGCGATCGTGAGCGACGTCGAGCGGTATCCCGACTGGGCCGCGGACATCAAGCAGGTCGACGTGACCAAGCGCGACGGATCGGGGCGCGCGCTCGAAGTGGCCTGGCGGGCTGCCGCTTTCGGGAGGAGCACCAGCTACACGCTGGTCTACGACTATTCAGGGGCCCCTCGGACGATCGCATGGCGCCAGATCCGCGGCGACCTGACAACCAAGCTGGACGGGGCGTACACGTTCGATGACGCCGGCGAGGGCCGCACGCAGGTCACGTACGTGCTCGAGGTCGAGCTGCGTGTCCCCCTGCCCGGTTTCATAAAACGGAGGGCGCAGAGCCGGATCATGCACATCGCTCTCGAGGATCTGCGCGCCAGGGTCGAATCCTCGCTCACCACCTGACGTGCAGGATCGGGACGACGTTCCTGACACCGCCTCCTTCTCTGCCGATCTCAGAGGACTGACCTTCGGGGTCGACGTCGGGGGGACGAAGGTCCTAGGCGTAGCCCTCGACTCTTCTGGAGCCGTCGTCGGCCAGGCCCGTGCCGCAACACCCCTGTCTCCTCACGAGAGAAGGAACGGATCCGGCGCCGCCGACTCGGTCTCGGCAGACCCGACGGGTGGGATCTCGGTCAACCCGGTCATTGATGCGATATCCGAGGTGGTCGCGCAGTTGACAGCCGGTCTGGCCGCGCAGCTCGGCACAAGCCACATACCGCCACTCGGCGTGGGTATTCCGGGCCTTGTCGACGACGACGGGACGATGCACTTCGCACCGAACCTGCCCGCCGGGGCCGGAGTGGACTTCAAAGCCCTTGTGACGAAGGCGACGGGCGGACGGAGGGTCGTGGTCGACAACGACGCGACGTGCGCGGCGCTGGGCGAATGGACGCTCGGTGCTGCGGCCGGGGCGTCGGACGCAATCATGGTCACCCTCGGTACGGGGATCGGTGCGGGAATCATCGCCGACGGCGCATTGCTACACGGCGCGAACGGTTACGCGGGGGAAGCGGGCCACATGGTCGTGGATCCTTCCGGACCTCTCTGTTCTTGTGGGCGGCGCGGGTGCTGGGAGCGTTATGCGTCAGGAAGCGGTCTCGCTCGCCTCAGCGCGTGAGGCGGCGACCGCCGGAAGGCTCGGAGCTGTCATGGCTCTTGCTCGTGGCGACGCAGAGTCGGTGCGGGGTGAACACGTCACCGAGGCCGCCGCCGCCGGAGATCCCGGAGCGCTGGAAGTAATGGCGGAGCTCGGCTGGTGGATCGCTCTCGGTGTGGCGAATCTGACGGCGCTTCTCGATCCTTCTGTCGTAGTGATAGGAGGCGGTCTTGTCGGCGCGGGGGAGCTTCTGCTGGAACCGACGCGGAAGGCCTATGCAGACGTGCTTTACGCGGGAGGCGAAAGGCCGGTGGTCTCGATCGTCCCCGCAGCTCTCGGCGAGCTAGCCGGGGCCGTGGGTGCTGCGCTCATGGCGCGCGCGGACAACCGCACGGGAGTGATCGCTCCTTGCGAATAGGGGTGACCCTGCCGTCGTTTCGCGAGGACGCCTTTGCGGTGGAGGCCGCGGTCCTTGCCGAGCGGCTGGGGTTCGACGGCGTATTCGTATTCGACCACCTTTGGCCGATGGGTCGGCCCGATCGACCTGCTCTCGAGCGCGATGCCACTGCTTGGTTCCGTCGCCGCGGTAACCGAGCGGGTGAAGGTTGGTTCTCTCGTCGCGCGCATCGGCCTGTTGCCCGATGCCATTCTCGTCGCATCGCTCAAATCTCTGGACCTGCTCTCGAATGGGAGGTTCGTCGCCGGGCTGGGTGTGGGGGACCATCTGAGCGCGCAGGAGAACCTCGCCTACGGGATCCGGTACGCGCCGAGCGCGGAACGGCTCGAGTCGCTGAAGGAGTGCGCGACCCGTCTTCTCGAGGACGACGTCACGGTGTGGATCGGGGGCCGCGCACGAACTATCGAGATCGCGAGGGATGTTGGGGCAGTCGCGAACCTGTGGGGCGCAGGACGTGACGAGCTCGCAGCGGTGCGCAACGACTACGGCATCGAGGTCACCTGGGCGGGCACCGCGGGCCGCTACTCGGACGAACCCCTCGAGCCGTCCGTGGACGCGACTGCCGACCACCTGACAGAGGTCGGCGTTGCCGGGGCGACTTGGGCCGTTTGCACGTGGCCGGCGCCTGGATCCTCACCCGAACAACTCGCGGAGGTGGCAGGCGAGGTGCGACGGCGTCTGGCGGCCTCGTAGAGCGGACCCCGGAGCCGGCGCGGCCCGGCGGTACTCTTTCAGGATGGAATTTCGCCGGATCAACGGGCTCCCGCCCTACGTGTTCGCCCAAATCGACGCTCTGAAGCTCGGTGCGCGGCGAGCCGGCCGAGATGTCGTCGATCTCGGGTTCGGCAACCCCGACATTCCGTCCCCCGACGTCGCGGTCGAAAAACTGGTGGACGCAGTGCGCAACCCCCGCAACCATCGCTACTCGGCAAGCTCGCGGCATCCCCAAGCTCAGGCAGGCGATCTCCTCGCTGTATCTCAGGCGTTTCGGCGTCGAGATCGACCCCGACACCGAAGCGGTTGTCACGATCGGCGCCAAGGAAGGTCTCTCCCACTTGATGTGGGTCCTTCTCGGCCCCGGCGACAGCGCGCTCGTACCGTCCCCCTCCTATCCGATCCACCTGTACACGCCGTTGTTCGCGGGCGCGGACGTCCGCCAGGTACGGCTCGAGGATCCGGGCCGCCCAGAGGGAGGAACCGCAGGACGCGTTCTTCGACAACATGATGGAGTCGTGGGAGTCGGCGTGGCCCAAGCCCCGGGTCGTGGTCCTGTCGTTTCCGCACAATCCGACGACGTCGTGTGTCGACCTGGCGTGGATGCAACGCATCGTCGATTTCGCCCGTGAGCACGAGATCGTTCTCGTTCACGATTTCGCCTACGCAGACATCGCCTTCGATGGTTACCGCCCCCCTTCTATCCTCGAGGTGCCGGGCGCGAAGGATTGTGCCGTCGAGCTCTACACCCTTACGAAGTCGTTCTCGATGGCGGGTTGGCGGGTCGGTTTCCTCGTCGGCAATTCCAGAGGTGGTGCAGGCGCTTACCAAGATCAAGAGCTACCTGGACTACGGCACGTTCCAGCCGATCCAGATCGCCGCGATCGTCGCGATGAACGAGACGCCGGACTTTCCGAAAGTCGTGAACGACACCTACCAGGCGCGCCGCGATGCGCTGTGTGACGGTCTAAACCGGATCGGGTGGAGCGTCGCGAGGCCGAGGGGGACGATGTTCGTCTGGGCACCCATTCCCGAGCCGTACCGCCACATGGGATCCCTCGACTTCTCTGCATTTCTTGTCGAGTCGGCGGAAGTGGCAACCTCGCCGGGGGTCGGGTTCGGTCCCGGCGGCGACGGGCACGTCCGGTTCGCGCTGATCGAGAACGAACAGAGGATCGGTCAGGCCGTTCGGAACCTACGACGGGCGCTCCCGAAGCTTTAGCCGGGCAACCTCGTTCCCCGAGAGGGTGAGCTCATCCGGCCGCACGTCCCAGACGTTGACGAAGCGCTGTCGGGGACAACACGCCCTCGAGGCAGAACGTGACCGCCGCGTCGCTCGCCTCTGTTGCGGGCTTGCCCTGGTCGAGCACGAGAGACCGAGCGAGCTGCTGGGTGACTCCCAAGATGGCGTGTGCGATGACTATCGGGTCTTCGCGTCGTACGAATCCTGCGGCGATAGCGGCCTTCACGTGGGGGAGTGTGTCCGCGACCGCCTGCTCCTCGCCTTGGCGAATGACGGGCGCAAAGCGCTCTTCGGTCCGAGCGAGCTCGAGAAGGCCGAAAAGGCTTCGGTTGTCGTCCAGCCACGCCATCGTCGCCCGGATCCCCTGCTCGATCCGGCGCAGCGGATCGGGCTCGTCGGCGAGCGCCTGGCGCTGCGAGCGCCTCAGGTCGCGCTGGGCCTCCAACAGAATCTGAACGAACAGGGCTTCTTTGGATTCGAAGTACCAGTAGAAGACCCCCTTGGCGACGCCCAGCCCTTCCGTGATGTCGGTTATAGACGTCGGGTGGTAACCGTTCGTCGCGAAGCGCTCGGCCGCGTAGTCGAGCAGCTCCTGCCGCCTCCGCCTGCCCCGAGAAGTGAGCCGCCTTGCCACGCGAGTCACATTAACGAGGGCGCCCAGAGCGCAAGGAAACCTAGAACAAAGCGTCCGAGCCGCCTTGGGAAGCGCCGACGCCGCGCGATACCGTTGCGGACGTGGGCTATTGGTTAATGAAAGCCCTGTTGAGCCCGGTCTTCTTCGTCGGATGGCGGGTCAAGGTCACCGGGCGCCAGAACGTGCCGCGAAGCGGTCCGGTGATCCTCGCCCCCAATCACATCTCGTTCTGCGACTCGTTCTTCTTACCGCTTGTCCTCGCGCGCCGAGTCACGTTCGTGGCGAAGGCTGAGTATTTCGACTCGTGGAAGACAGCGTGGTTCTTCCGTTCTGCCGGCCAGATCCCGATGCGTAGGGAGGGGGGCTCTGCATCGGAGCGGGCGCTTGCTGCTGCGAGAGACGTTCTTGCCAAGGGCGGCGTGCTCGGCGTGTATCCGGAGGGCACACGCTCGCCGGACGGACGTCTCTACCGCGGCCACACAGGAGTAGCGCGACTCGCTCTGCAGTGCGGTGTGCCGGTGATCCCCGTAGGTATCGCCGGCACCACTGAAGTTCAGCCTGTCGGCTCCAACATGATGCGCCCCTTCAAGCGGGTGAGCATTCAGTTCGGTGCGCCCCTCGACTTGAAGGTGCTCGGCGCCGATCACGCAAACGACCCGATGGCGCTCAGGCGTGTCGCTGACGACCTGATGTTCGAGATCCGACAGCTGACGGGTCAGGAGTACGTTGATCGCTACGCCAAGCGACACAACGTCGTCGGAGGGTCTGACACCGCGTCGATCGAGCCTTTCGCGCGATCCCGGGCCTTTTGCTCGGCGACGAGCTCGAGGGTGACAACGCCCTCGAGGCACAGACAGCCTGACTGCAAAGCTCAAACCCAGTTGCGAGCGCGCTCGAGCGCGGACAACCACGAAGCGTGCTTCGTATCGGCACCGGCACGTGTCGCTCGAGGCGAGAACTGCGCGTCGAGTTTCCAGAGCGAGGAGAGCTCGTCGAGCGATCCCCAAACACCCTCGGCAAGGCCGGCAAGCGTCGCCGCGCCAAGCGCGGTCGTCTCGGTTGTGAGAGGTCGTGCGACAGGGGCTTGGAGCTGGTCTGCCAGCAGCTGCAGGAGCAGATCCATCACCGATGCCCCGCCGTCCACTCGCAACGCTTCGAGTTGCGCCGAGCCGCGGTCGCCTGACGCAAGCGAGTCCCTCGAGGAACCCGAGCCGGTCATCGCGTCGATCACGTCTCGCACTTGAAAAGCCATCGACTCGACCACCGCTCTAGCGAGGTGGGCTCGCCCGACACCGCGAGTCAGTCCGACGATTGCGCCTCGCGCATAAGGGTCCCACCACGGGCTTCCGAGCCCGGTGAACGCCGGCACGACGAACACTCCATCGGTGTCGGGGATCGATTCGGCGAGCACACCGACCTCAGAAGCCGTCGCGATGATGCCGAGCCCGTCGCGCAGCCACTGGATGGCTGCTCCCGTTACGAACACCGAGCCCTCGAGCGTGTACATGAACGACTCGCTGCCGCCACTGTGCCCGAGATCCCAGGCGACGGTGGTCAGTACTCCTTCGACCGGCTCGGGCACCGTCGGTCCAGATGTGAGCAGAACGAAGCTTCCGGTGCCGTTCGTCACCTTCGCCATGCCCGGTCGGAAGCACGCCTGCCCGAACAAGGCGGCGTGTTGATCGCCTGCGATTCCCGATACCGGGACGCCGGCGAGTGGCGCGCCGCTCGCACCAAGCACTCCGCCGATCGTTCCCACCCTCCCCGAAGACGGGACGACCGGCGGCAGAGTCGCCAGAGGTACTCCGAAGAGCTCGGCGAGTTCGGCCGACCAGCGGCGATCGTGAATGTCGTAGAGGAGCGTCCGGCTCGCGTTCGTGGAGTCCGTGGCAAGGACACCGCCATGGACGCCACCCGTCAGGTTCCAGACAACCCAGGCGTCGACGGTCGAAAGGACCAGGTCATCTGAGAACTCGAGGGGATCCGTTTCATTGGAGATCAGCCACGACATCTTGGTGGCTGTGAAATAGGGGTCCAATACAAGGCCGGTACGAGCCCGGACAAAGTCCTCGTGGCCCTCTTCGCGCAGCCGGTCACACAACTCGGCCGACCGCCGGTCCTGCCAGACGATGGCAGGGCGGGCCGGCTCGCCGGTCGAAGAGTGCCAGGCGACAAGGGTTTCGCGCTGGTTGGTAACTCCAATTGCGGCAGCCGAACGGCCGGCTTCGCGCTGCCGCGATGCCACCTCTGAAAGGGTAGAGACGACGTGCTGCCAGATCTCGGTCGGGTCGTGTTCCACCCACCCGGGCTTGGGATAGTGCTGGACGAGCTCGCGGTACGCGATGTCACTCAGCGTGCCGTTCTCGTCGAACGCCAAAGTCCGGACCCCTGTCGTTCCTGCGTCGATTGCGAGGACGACGCCCATCAGAGCGCTCCAGAAGACGCCCGAGACGCCGATAAAAGGTGTACTGGCGAGCGATCGGGCTTCGGAACGATGAAATCGGGCACGCAGTCCACTGCACGACGCTACCCAGAGCAACGAGCTACAGGCTCGTGAGTTCAGCCGGACTTAGGCTCACGCGCTTGAAGGGAGGCGCAAGATGGCCGTCTCAGGCGGCGGAATAGTGGAAGGGGCAATCGCGCAGAGCGTGATAACGCCTCCTGGATCGGCCCAGTTCGCTGGCGTCTGGCTGATCGGTGAAGCCTGGGGACAACAGGCAGCATCCCCGAATGTCGGCCTTACGCTGGACGACCGCGGCCTCACCGTCACTGGTCCGGCCGCGGGTCAATCCAACACTTTGCCCTGGTCCTGGGTTCAAAGATTCAGGGCAGGCGCGCCTATGACCTTTCCCGACGGCACGCCTGCGACTGTCGTCGAGGTCGGCTTGATCGGTCGGAGCATCACGTTGCTCATACCGCCCGCGCAGCTGCGCGACGAGGAGATCGAAGAGCTCAACCGTTATGTGCCGCCTCAGGCGGCGTCCGCGCCTCCCCTGCCCCCACCCTCGCCCGTCCTCGCCAGTGAAGCGAGTACCGACGCGGACAAGAACGGCGCGAGCAGCCCAGACCGCCACCCCAAGTCTGAAGTTGCATCAGCCAAAAGAGCAATACGTTCGCAGGGGCGCCAGGGCCGCCTCGGCAACAGGACCTTCCGCCTTGCGATACTTCTCGGAACACTCGTTGTCATTGCGATCGCTGGTACGGTCGTCGTTGCCTTGCGCATTCACGGCGACCAGTCCGCGAATGCAGGTGTTGTCGTGCCCCGATCCACTCCCACAACCTTGCCGCCCGCACCGAGCACCCTCACCGGACCGCCGAAGTCCGCTAACGCGAAATCCGTCGCTCAGCTGGTGAGTCTGGCACTCGGCGATCTGCCTGCCGGTTGGTCGAAGTCCGCGCCGATTCCTTTCACCGCTGTCCCGTCTGCGTTCGCCGACGCTCGGTCCGCCGCCAACAAGGACCTCGCGTCATGCGTTGGACTGCCTCAGAGTCACGTCGGCATTCTCACTGGAGCCACCCAGGCCGGAGGACCGCGCGTCTGGCCGTCACCGATCTTCGTGACGAACTCCGGTCTTCACCCCTCGGCAATATCGGTGATGTCCATGGTCGCGAACGCTGGCGTGGAGCGGGCGGACCTCTCTACGCTGGTCAAGCCAGGTGTCGCACACTGTCTCGACTCTTATTACGCCTCGAGTTTCTCTTCTGAACACGTCTCTACACCTCCCGTGGTCAACCGCTTCAGCGTGCCGGGGCATGCGGGGGAACAGGTGATAGCTCTAGACGTCCACATCGACATCGTTTCGAATGGTCGTCCCGCGGTGTATGACTACGACGTGGTCGTGATCGGTGCAGGCAGGCTCGAGATAGCTCTCGGCGCTCAGCAGAATGACGAGCCCTTCTCCAACGCGACCCTCGACCACGTCGTGGAAGCCATGGAGACGCGCGCGGCTGTGGTCGCCGGCGGGCACTGAGAATGCGGGGAGACCCGCGGGTCGAGTTACGAGGCGCTGTCCTCGTCGGCCGGCGAGTCGTCGCAGGATCTCGAGCCGAAACCGACCGTGGTGAGATCGTCACGGTCATCGGGCTGTTGCTCCGGATCGACTCGCGAGGCCTCACTGTCGAGGGACCTCGCCCGAACGTGGTCCACACTGTGTCTTGGCACCGCGTCAAGTCGATAAACGCCGGCGAGCCTGCAACGTTCCCTGACAACAAGCCCGCGCGCTCGATTCAAGTGGAGCTCGACGACCGTGGTGTTCAGTTTCTCCTACCTGCCGAAGTACTCAATGACGACCAATTCCGCGTACTCGACGAGGTCGTGAGCGGATATCTCTCTTCTGCGCCTTCCGCTGTCCCTGTCCGTACCGCGAGTCTCGAGCAGCGCGAAGAGGTCCGAGAGCCTCTAGCAAAGTCCCCATCTGCCGTCGAGGCTCGGGTTGTCGTCAGGGCTCCGGTCCAACGTCCCGCTCGCATGTCCGACGCGTTCACACGCGCTCGGGATCCGGGCCTGCCGCCGCCTCCCCCCAGCTCGAGTGTCGTCATGCCACCCAAACCCTCGGATGCGGGGAGCTCGAGCGGATCCGGAACTTCGCAGAACGCGCCCGGCATCGAAAACCGTCTTCCTCTGCCGCTAGCGGTTCCCGCCGCCCGACGGGTGAACGCCCCTTCTCGACCGACGCTCGAACCGTCGTCTGTCGACCCTGAGCCGGGACGAATCCCCTCCCGCCTTCCGCCGCCGCCACCCAGCGGCTCCTGGTCGCAGCTTCCGCCGCCACCGCTGGCGCAACCGCCAATAGAAGCTGAGGCCCATCCAGAACCTGACGCACGCCTAGAACCTGACGCACGCCCACAGCCTGACTCACGCCCTCAGACTGACGCACGGCAAGAGGTTGCTCCTGAGGTGCCACCCCAGCGGCAAGACGAGGCTGCCGGACCCCGTCGACGAGGCGATGGCCGTAGGCGAAAGCAGCCAAAGAAGCGGTCCCGTCGCACAGCGGTTTTCGGCGGTGCCGTGCTGCTCGTTGCCGCCGCCATTGGTGGATCGGTGTTCGGCCTCGCTGCGACCGACAAGGGAAGCGTCCGAACCCCTGGTACTGCGGCTCCTCCTGGCGTTGCCACCCGAAGCTCGTCTGGAGGCTCGCCCGGCGCTGTCGGGGGACCTCCGGCCGGCGCCGACCCTGGCGCGGTTGGGGGCGCCGTGAACATCATCGCCGCAGGTCTGCCTCCGGGTTGGCGGACCGGACAATCGCCATGGCCCCGAGCGGCGACATCCCAGTCGGACACAGCCCTATCCGCCTGTCTCGGATTGCCTCTTTCTCATCTGGGGATCGTCACCGGCGTTACAGAACAAGGAGGTCCCCAAGTGGAAACCTCCCCGTGGTTCACGTCTCCGTCCGGTGCAACGGGATTCGAGAGCTACGTGGTTCTGACGCAGCAAGCGACCACCCGGGCGTCGGACATGGGACCACTCATGGGAATCCGGGCGGCGAGTTGCCTGCAGGGGTGGTTCGCATCTCTCGACCAGTCAGGCGACCAGATCATCGGCGTGCCCACTGTTTCCACTCTTCCGGTTGCGGCCCTCTCGGGAGAGCAGGTGGTCGGTTTCCGTGCAGCGCTGACGACGCGTATCAAGAATGCAGAAGTGCAGGTCAACGAGGAACTGGTGTTCCTCGGCGCCGGCCGGGTCGAGGTCGGGTTGACAAGCGTCGCAACCGGGGTTCAGGTCGCGGTATCGATCGAGTCCTCGCAGCTGAAGGGCCTCGAGCGCAGGCTGAAGTCGGTCACAGGCTCCTAACGGTCCGAACGATCGCCCGTTACCGCTCCCGGACTGCGTACGTCAGGTGCGTCACCCACTGAGTCGGCTCCGCGCGGACCGGCTCCAGGGCCACGCGGTCGGCGTCCACGCCCTCGAACAGAGGGATTCCGGAGCCGAACAGCACGGGTGAGAGCGCGATCGTGAACTCGTCGATCAGGCCGGCGTTCAGGTACTCCAGGATCGTGGCGCCGCCGCCCGCTATGCGGACGTCCCGGCCGCCGGCGGACTCGCGAGCCTCGTCGAGTGCGCGCTCGATGCCGTCGTTGACGAAGTAGAAGGTGGTCCCGCCCGGCCGCTCCCAGGGGTCACGCTTCTCGTGCGTCACGACGAAGACCGGCGTGTGGAAGGGCGCCTCCTCGGGCCACGGCTTCTCGCCGAGGTCGAACATGCGCTTGCCCATCACGCTCGCGCCGGTTCGCTCGAACGTCTCGCGCGCGATTTCGTTGTCGCGCCCTTCCTCACCGCCCTCGCCGAGCTTGAGGTTCTCCCGGAAGAACCGCTGCGAGAATAACCACTGCTGCAGTTCCATCCACTGCTCCCTCCAGCGCTTCGCATCCGGGTCGTCCACGCGTTCCTCGGGCGCGATGAACCCGTCCAGCGACATCGTCACGCTGAAGAAAACCTTCCCGGCCATCAGCCCTCATCTCCCTTCCGAACGATCTCGGTGACGTAGGCATCCAGGTTGCTAAGGGTCTGCTGCCCACCCTCGACCGCGTGGTACTTCTCGACCGCCTCGTCGCGCAGCTCCCTGGTGGGGAACACCGCGCGCATCTCGATCCTGGTCGCCGCGCCGTCGGGCGCGAACGTGAACAATGACTCGAAGGCATTCGCGTCACCGCGGAACTCACCGTGCAGCAGCTCGATCCGCTCCGGCGGAGCGATCACGGTCCAGGAGATCCACTCCTGGTAGTCCGTCCCGTCCGGTCCGTGCATCACGAAGTCCCACTCCCCGCCGACGCGGAACTCGAACGCCCGCGTGGTGGTGGTGAACCCCTCCGGTCCCCACCACCGCGACAGGTGCCGCACTTCGGTGAACGCCTCGAACACCAGCTCCCGAGGGGCACCGATGACCCGGGAGATCACGATCTCGCGGTCTGCCGTCGCAGACTGCTCCGGCGTACCTCGTCTCATCGCGCTCATCTGCTACTCCTTCCTTTCCCGCTTGAGGTCCTGCACGTACTCGTCCAGCCGGTCGAAGCTCTCGTTCCAGAACCGCTCGAAACCGCCGGTCCACTCGTGAACAGGTCGAAGCCCGCGGGCGTCAAGCGCGTACATGCGTTGCTTGCCTGCCTTCCGGTCCCGCACCAGTCCGACCTCCCGGAGCACCCGCAGGTGTTTAGACGCTCCCGGCTGGGCCATCCCCAGCTCCTGCGCCAACTCGGTCACAGGCCGCTCACCCGCCCGCAGCAGTACCAGGATCTCCCGGCGCTGCGGCTCGGCGATCGCGTTGAAGACGTCCGACGTCGTCGCTGCTCGTGCCATGGGACAATCATATTCCGATATCGGCATATGTCAAGCGGCGAGGAATCGACGGAAAAGGCGCTCTCGCTGTCTGCATATCGGCCGGAATTGCAAACTTTCGCGAGCGCCCTCTGACCTGGAAGATTTGTCACCGGCAGACGTTGACACCACCGTAACTACAGTGCTGTAATGGCCCCCGCATCTGGTGGATAGTGGGGGAGCCGACCACAATATGTTGTGGTTTCGTCCGATATCCGAGGTGCGACGCCACCTCCGTGGCGACCTAAGCTCGAAGCGGAGAGGAACTGGAGGCACTGATCATGGCCATCGTTTCGCAGCGGTCGGGGCTCGGCATCCGAAGGCATTTCACCAGCCCTACCGTCCACCCTTACGACGAGGTCGTCTGGGAGCGGCGCGACGCCCGAATCACCAACTATCGCGACGGAAACGTGGCCTTCGAGCAGCTCGGTGTCGAGGTGCCTGCTTCGTGGAGCATGAACGCCACGAACATTCTGTCCCAGAAGTACTTCCGCGGGACTCTCGGAACTCCCGAGCGCGAGTGGTCGCTCAAGCAAGTCGCTGACCGAGTCGTCGACACGATCACCGCATGGGCCGTGAAGGACGGTTACTTCGAGGACGATGCCGAGGCCCAGACGTTCAATGCCGAACTGAAGCATCTGATCATCCACCAAAAGGCAGCGTTCAACTCGCCCGTGTGGTTCAACATCGGGGTGAGCGGCGTTCCACAGCAGGGATCCGCGTGTTTCATACTCGCTGTCGAAGACTCGATGGATTCGATCCTGAACTGGTACACCGAAGAAGGGATCATCTTCAAAGGCGGGTCCGGCGCCGGGGTCAATCTCAGCAAGATCCGCGCCTCTGTGGAGATTCTCGCCGGAGGTGGGACCGCGTCCGGACCGGTCAGCTTCATGCGCGGTGCCGACTCGTCCGCGGGAACCATCAAGTCGGGTGGAAAGACCCGTCGGGCGGCCAAGATGGTGATCCTCGACGCTGACCACCCTGACATCTTCGACTTCGTGTGGTGCAAGGCAATCGAAGAGCGCAAAGCGAGGGTGCTCCGCGATGCCGGATTCGACATGGACCTGGACGGGATGGACTCGTTCTCGATCCAGTACCAGAACGCGAACAACTCGGTGCGTGTCACCGACGAGTTCATGCAGGCTGTCGTCGATGACGCCGACTGGCCTTTGCTCTCGCGCACGACAGGTGAACCAGTGAACGTCGTTCCGGCCCGGGATCTGTTCCGACAGATCGCGCACGCCTCCTGGGAGTGTGCTGATCCGGGAATGCAGTTCGACACAACGATCAATGTCTGGCACACCGCACCGAACGCAGGGCGCATCAATGGAAGCAACCCGTGCAGTGAATACATGCACATCGACAACTCGGCCTGCAATCTTGCCTCGATAAACCTGTTGCCGTTCCTCGATTACGAGGGGACATTCGACGTCAACGGGTTCAAGGCGGCCGTCAACGTGATCTTCACCGCGCAGGAGGTGATCGTCGGGAACGCCGACTATCCGACCGAGAAGATCGCTGAGAATTCGAGGCGTTACCGCGAGCTCGGGATCGGATACGCGAACCTCGGGGCTCTCTTGATGGCGCAGGGCCTGCCATACGACTCCGACGAAGGAAGAGCCTGGGCAGGTGCGATAACCGCTCTCATGACCGGCCACGCCTACTCGGTGTCTGCGCGCACGGCGTTGCGGATGGGCCCGTTCGCCGGGTACCACGCAGACTCTGATGCCATGCTCGGCGTGCTCAGGATGCACCGGGCAGAAGCGGCGAACATCAATGAGGAAATCGTCCCCCTCGAGCTGCTTTCGGCGGCGCAGGCCGCATGGGACGAAGCAGTGGAGCTGGGGGAGAGTTACGGAGTACGCAACTCGCAGGCGAGCGTGCTCGCGCCCACGGGAACCATCGGCCTTCTCATGGACTGTGACACGACTGGTATCGAACCCGATCTCGGACTGGTCAAGACCAAGAAGCTCGTAGGTGGGGGAACGATGTCCATCGTGAACCAGACGATCCCTCGGGCACTTGCGAAGCTCGGGTATTCGCCCGAGCACGTCGAAGACATCGTCGCGTATGTCCACGACACCATGACGATCGTCGGGGCCCCGCACCTGAGCGCAGAGCACCTTCCCGTGTTCGCCTGCTCGATGGGCGAGAACTCAATCCACTACTCGGGTCACATTCGCATGATGGCTGCGGTTCAGCCGTTCATAAGCGGGTCGATCTCAAAGACGATCAACATGCCCGAGGACGTGACCGTCGAGGACGTCGAGCAACTCCACCTCGATGCGTGGCGTCTCGGTCTCAAGGCCGTCGCCGTGTATCGCGACAACTGCAAGGTGGGTCAACCGCTTTCGACGACGAAGAAGGAGATCAGCGGAGACTCTGCGCCCCCAGGTTCGGACGCGGAGGCGCACGACAGGGAGCTTGCCCTCCGTATCGCCCAACTGGAGAAGGCCCTCGACGCTGAGCAGCAACGTGCGGATGTGATCGTGGGAGCTGTTCGCGAACGCCTACCCCGCCGCCGTCGCTCCAGCACGTTCACCTTCAGGGTCGCGGACTGCGAAGGCTATGTGACCGTCGGCGAATACGACGACGGCCGTCCGGGTGAGGTCTTCATGAAGGTGTCCAAGCAGGGGTCCACATTGGCCGGGATCATGGACGCCTTCTCCATCGCTGTCAGCCTGGGGCTTCAGCACGGCGTGCCGCTCGCGACGTACGTCCGCAAGTACTCGAACATGCGCTTCGAGCCGGCCGGCATCACCGACGACGGCGAGTTGCGGATAGCGACGAGCCTCGTCGACTACATCTTCCGGCGGCTGGCTCTCGACTACCTGACGCGCGAGGAGCGCGAGGAGATGGGAGTTCTGTCGACGGTAGAGCGGGCACAACCCACGCTTCCGGGCGTAGAAGAGCTAGCAACGCCGTCGTCCGATCTCATCGAGGAGATGGGCGCATCGTCTGTGCCGCCTACGGCACGAGTTCAGACGACGAGCTCATCGGGTCGGCTCATCGCCCGACCAGAGCAACGCGACGCGCCCCTTTGCTACCAGTGCGGCAACACGATGCAACGTGCCGGGTCGTGCTACGTGTGCGGGAGCTGCGGCACGACCAGCGGTTGCTCATGAGGCTCATCAGCCCGGATTGAAGCCTCGCTGGCACAGCGGACAAGGGTCGTCGAATGAACTACACGACCGAATCTGAACGCGTTTGGCAAGCCAGACACCGCGCGACGAGGGTCGGGGCTCGCAGCCTGGCTCAGCGCACTCGACGCTGAGATCGACGTGGACGATCGCGGTTCCAGGACACATTGATTCGGCTTTCCTTACCGGTTGACCAGGACGCGGTTGTTCCGCTGGCTCATCCGAACGCGACGGGTTGCACTCCGGACACTCGGGGCCGAGGACTGCCAAACAGTTGACCACTATGCGGTGCCTTCTTACGGCCTCCGCCAACGTGTCGCTGCCAATACACCCGGAGACGGAGCACGAAGCCGTCCCGTCAGCGTGGACGAGGAGTGGTTGGGTGCAAGTCATGCGATCACCGGGGGAGCGCTCCAAGCAGTCGCCATGACGGACCGCTATAGTGTCTGACTGACACTCGACAGTGTCACACAGACGCAATAGAGTGTCAAGTAGGAACTACGGAGCTAGCCAGGGGGTCCGGTGACGGCCAAGCGCGTTCAAGTGGATCGAGCTACAAGTGGTCGCCCCACTCTCGGCGAGGAGACTCGATCCGTGGCCCAGGCACGCATCCTTCAGGGTGCCGCAACGGCTCTCGCGGAGCGGGGCTTTGACGCCACCGTTGATGACATCGCCGAAGCCGCCGGCGTTGGCAGGCGGACGGTGTTCCGCTACTTCGCGACCCACGATGAAGTCGTCGGCGCCGCCGTGGCGGAGATCATGGCGAGCTACGAGAGCTCGATTCCAGGTCCGCCCTCGCCGGGAGTTGAACTCGAGACGTGGCTGAAAGAGACGGCCCTCACCATGCACGACTTGAACGGCCGCGTCATGGGACGAGCGTTTTGGGACATGAACGTCGCGCGTCCGGGATTTCCCCGGAAGAGCGAGACCGTCGACGGATCGGATATGCGGCGCAGCTGGCGCGTCATGCGTGGGATCTTGCGGGCGGTGAGGGACGGCCGCCGTCGTGGGTCGTGGACGCCTTCGCTCTTCAGCTTTCGGGGTTTGCCACCAATTTTCTCACCGACTACAGCGTCGAGAGGGCGGCGAGGGTGAGCGCTCGCATCCTGATCGCCGTCCTCAACTCTGCACTCGCCGACGAGCCTGCTTGAGCCGAACGAGCTCCGGATAGGTCGATGTGAGCCCTGGTTACGCCGCGAAGCGCGGCATCACCTCCTCGCCGAACAGCCGGATGCTCGCCATGATGTCCTCGTGCGGGATGCGGCCCGCCTGGACGAGGCAGATGATCTGGTCCGCGCCGATGTCTACATAGGCCTGGACGCCTTCAGCGACCTTGTCGGGTGTGCCGATGAGCGAGTACTCGTCGTTCATAGCGTCCTCGAGCGGGCGCAAGAACCTTGCGACGAATTCCGGATCGTTCGCGAGTTGCCCGTAGTACTCGTATCCCTCGACTTGCTTTCCAGCCCAAGGAGCGAAGAGCTTGGCGGTCTGCGCCCCGTACCAGAGCGCCGCGACGGCCCCCATGTCGAGCGCCTTGCGCGCATCCTCCGCGCAGTACATGAGTGTTGCCGGCGCCACCGCGTTGGTCACCGCCTTGCCCACCATCCTGGAAGGATTCGCGATTCGCTCCTTGTAACGCTTTAGGGACTCGACGACGTCGCCCGGTGCTCCGACCCCGAAAGCGAGCACGCCGATTCCGAGATCCGCTGCCAGATCGAACGAAGACGGTTGTGTGCAGGCCATCCAAATGGGCGGGTGCGGGTCCTGGACGGGCTTCGGCACGACAGGGCGCTCTGGCATCGAGAAGTACTTGCCCTCGAAGCCCGGGTACGGATTCTCGGTCCACATGCGGACGATCTCGGGAAGCACTTCTTCGAGCATCGGCCTGGAGTCCTTCGGGTCGATGCCGAATCCGCCAAGCTCTGCTTCTGTGATCGAGCGCCCGACGCCGAAGTCGTACCGACCCTTGCTCATGATGTCGAGAACCGCCGCCATCTCCGCCGAGCGGGCAGGGTGGTTGAACGGAGGCGGTAAGAGTCGTACTCCGTTACCGACACGGATGCGCTTGGTGTTCTGCGCCACCGCAGAAAGGAAAACCTCGGGAGCCGACGAAATCGAGTAACCCTCCAAGAAGTGGTGCTCCACCTCCCAGACGTGATGGAAGCCGAGATCGTCGGCCAGGCAGATCTGCTCGAGCGCCTGCCAGTAAGCATCGGCCTCGGACGAGAACCCGTCGAAGGGCTCCGGCCGGCACACCTCGTAGACGAGGCCAAACTCGATCATCTCGCGACCCACCTTTCGCTTCTGATTCGACTCGTTCCTGAATCGACGAGTCTCTCAGTCTGTCCGACGCAGCGCTTCTGAAGACCAGAGGCATTCGAGAATGCGTCATTTGCACCCCGTCAAAGCTTGCAACTATTTGTTCGCGCCGAACGTCTATGAAGTGGAGGGCTCTCCATCCGGGAGTCTCAAAACAGAGGTCCATCAGTCAGGGGGAGTCCGTGCCTCGGTCCAGATCTCGGTCAACCAGGTCGCTCAGGCAGGCGGTAGGTCTCCTTGTCCTGGCGGTGTTGCCTGCGGCGTGCGGTGAATTGGCTGGATCGACGGCGAGCACCCCCACTTCGCATCCAGCGACCCCGGCGCACCCTCTCTCGACGCACCCGACCTCGCGAGGCTCGACCAAATCGCCACATTCCTCCCCCGGCACGAGGACGAAATCCAAGACGGCGCCACGGACCACGTCTGTGGGACCGGTGACGTGCGCCGGACACTGGGGATTCGACACCCCGATCACATCGCTCAACCGGCGGGCACCTCGCCCGGGCATCTCGACACTCGTTCCCTCGGGGCCCAGCTACCTGACGATCTGCCGTTACGCGGGCCTCGACCAGAAGGTGAAGGCCGGGACCCTCGAAAGATCCCGCGTCGTCACCGGTGCGGCATTGGTCGCATTCGTCAACTACCTCGACAGGCCGACGTGGCAGAGGGTCGAACCCGCTAAGGCGTATTTCTGTCCGATGTCCATCGGGTTGGTCGACCTCTTGCAGTTCGTTTACCAGTCGGGTTCGCCGGTCGTGCTCTCAGTGGACGTCGATGGCTGCGAGTTCGTCTCGAACGGATCACTCACGGTTTGGGGGGGCTCGATCGTCCCTCGGTTGAATGCCTGGGTCGGTCGAGACAGCCTGCTGCCTGGGTGAGCGAGAGCGCTCCCGCAGTGAGGGTTCGCCCGCTTCATGACGCTTCATGACATGGAGCCGACGCCCGCCGGTGCCGGTGTGCGACTGTAGGGCGCTGAGCCGAACGACAGAATCGGCGACGAGAAGAACGGAAGGAAGTGTCATGCAGATCGACGGGTCAAAGATCCTCGTCACAGGGGCTTCATCGGGGATCGGTGAAGCGCTTGCCCCGATGCTCGCCTCTCGAGGTGCCACCGTCGGAGTTGTAGCGCGCCGCGAGGACCGTCTTGCGAAGACCCTGAATCGGTGCAGGGAACATGCCCCCGATTCGCGTATGTGGGTGGTGGACCTGTCGGACATCGACTCGGCCGTGGGTCTCGTCGCTGAGGCCTGGTCGGCGTTCGGTGGGATCGACTGCCTCGTCAACAACGCGGCTGTCGGGAAGCGCAAGTTCCTTCTGGACCACACCCCCGAGGACCTCGACTACGTCATGAGGACGAATTTCTTGAGCCCGGTCCGCATGAGTCAGGCGATGATTGCGAAGATGCTCGACCGCGGGAGCGGAACGATCTTGAATGTGGCGAGCGGCGGCGGTCGCTTCGGAATCGTTCACGAATCGGCCTATTGCGCTGCGAAATTCGCACTTTCAGGGTGGAGCGAAGTGGCGGCGATGGACCTCGCCGACTCACCTGTCGACGTGAAGCTCGTCCAACCGGGGGCGATTGACACCGAGATCTGGATTGCGCAACCGGGCGAGCTCCCCGGGTTGCCTGGTGCCGAGTTCGCGACTCCGGAAGAATGTGCCACCGGCATCGTCGATGCTTTGGAGTCCGACGGCTTCGAGTTCTTCGTTCCTGCCGATTTGAAGGGGCCCGTCGACATGAAGAACGCAGACATCGACGGGTGGATTCAGATGATGGCGGCACTTGGCCGGGTGAAGACGGAGGCCACCTGAACGCTTCGCCCGCAGGCTGAAGCGGCAGGAGAACCGGCGCGGGGTCAGCCGTCAGCCGTCAGTCGTCAGTCGTGGTGTTCTCGTTGAGATCCTGTTCGCCGTCAATGCTCGTCGAGCACACCTCGCGGGGACGAGTTGCCTGAGGATCCGCTCGACGATGGCACCCATCTCGCTCACCTCGAGGTCGGTCAAGTGGTCGAAGACGAGTTTCCGTACGTGGCAGACGTGACTTGGAGCCGCGTCCTCGAGCACCGATTGGCCCCGTTCTGTGAGTTCGGCGTACTGGACGCGCTTGTCACTTCCGCACGGCATCCGTCGGGCCCAGTCGACGCTTTCTATCCGCGTCATCGCATGCGAGAGCCGGCTCGGGGAGTAGTCCATGAGCGCCGCGAGGTCGCTCATTCTGAGCCGGCGACCGGGTGCTGCAGACAACGTGGTCAGGACGGCGTAGTCCGAGTGCCCAAGACCGGAGTCAGCCTGAAGCTGGCGGTCGAGCACGCCGGGTAGAAGTTGAGCGACAAGGACGAGAGCACGCCACGCTCTCAGCTCCGATTCACTTAGCCAAGTAACCGCCATAGGTTGGATCATACAAGGAATACTTGACTGTTCAACGATATGCGCAATTTCGGTCAGTTACGGAGTGTCGTCTCTCCACGAAAAGAGCCTGGAACACGCCAGTGTCAGGTGGGAGGGCCGGTCAAGGCCGGCCGCAGGCTGCCCTTATGCGGAGATGTATACGGAACTGTTGTTTAATTCCAAGAATTTGAACCAAAGGTCGACGCTACCGACGGTCGACCACTACCGACGGTCGACCGGCGACCCCGCGACCCGCCTCACGACGACCGATCAGCTCCGGCTACACTTAGTTGAAGCTTCAAATTACGTACTGGGAGGCCCCGAGATGCCAATTCACCGGCTCAACCACGCAGTCCTCTACGTGCGAAACGTCGAGAGGAGCGCGGCCTTCTATGCCGACGTGCTCGGATTCCGGACCATCACCGATATCCCCGGAAAGGCTGCATTCATGCTCGCCCCGGGGTCGACGAACGATCACGACCTCGGGCTCTTCCAGATCGGCGACGGTGCGCGACCGAGCGACGCCGGAAGAGCGACGGTCGGGCTCTATCACTTGGCCTGGGAGGTGGACACTCTTGCGGAGCTGAAGAGACTTCGTGACGTGCTCTCGGCTTCGGGCTCCCTCGTCGGTGCGACCGATCACTCGACAACCAAGGCGCTGTACGCCAAGGACCCGGACGGATTGGAGTTCGAGGTCTGCTGGATCGTCCCGGCGGAACTGCTCACAGACGACGTCCTGAGTGGCCGGGTACGCATGGCTCCTCTCGACCTCGACGCGGAGATCGCCCGTTACGGTGCCGACACCCGCGGAGGTCTCGGGAACTCTGTACCGGCCGCAAGGTAGCCCCGCCGGTATCCTGCTCGCCGCGGCATCAGCGTCGCGCGTACGAGAGGCATGAGTGTTACGCCATGAGGGTCGCTGTTCTCGGCGGGGGGTCGTGGGGAACGACCATGGGATCCCTGTTGGCTCCGCGTCATCAAACGGTCCTTTGGGCGCGCGATCCCGAGGTTGCCCGGGCGGTGGACCAGGATCATGCCAACCCCGTTTATCTGCCCGGCTTCACGCTCGCTTCTGATCTCCGCGCCACGTCCGAGCTCGAAGAAGCGACCAGCTCGGCCGATCTGCTGATCGTCGGGGTCCCTACATCGGGATTCCGAAAGGTCCTCGAAGACGCGAAGCTCTACCTGCGGCCGTGGGTCCCGGTTGTCAGCCTTTCGAAGGGTCTCGAGCGGAGCACCCTGCTCCGAATGACCGAGGTGATCAAGGAGGTCCTTCCCGGTCACCCAGCCGCAGCGTTGACAGGCCCGAACATCGCCAAGGAGATCCTCTCGGGGAAGGCGGCCGCCGCGGTGGTCGCAACGGAGGACCTCGACGTCGCGGCGGAGATCCAAAAGGTCGTCACCCGCGGAGTGTTCCGCGTGTACGTCAATCACGACGTGATCGGCTGCGAGGTCGGCGGTGCCCTGAAGAACGTCGTCGCGATCGCAGCCGGTATCGGTGAGGGCCTCGGGGTGGGTGACAACACACGCGCGGCGGTGATGTCGCGGGGACTGGCCGAGTTGGCCAGGCTCGGCGTCGCTATGGGGGCGCAACCCATGACCTTTACCGGCCTCGCGGGAGTGGGGGACCTGATCGCCACCTGTATGAGCCCTTTCAGCAGGAACAGGGCGGTGGGAGAGCAGCTCGGAAAGGGCCGCTCACTCGAGGACATCCTCGAAGAGATGCGAATGGTCGCAGAAGGAGTGAACACGGCGGTGCTTGTGCTCGAGCTCGCTGAGCGTCACGGTGTGGAGATGCCCATCTGCGCCATGATCGATCGCGTGGTGAAAGGTGAAATCGCCCCAGCAGACGCGTACTTCGGGCTTACGCCGGCGGGGCATGAACTCGACCCGGGGTGAGGACTGATGGCTGACATGGACAAGTCCTTCTGGGGTGTCGTAGAGCGCGCGGTGCTCGACAACATCGTCGTCGTGTCGCCGCATTTCGACGACGCGGCTCTGGGTGTGGCCCACGTTCTCGGGACGTATAGGGGAAGCACCGTCGTAACGGTGATGGCTGGATGGCCCCCTGCTTATCCGGAAGAAGCGACGGATTGGGACGCATGCGGGGGCTTCGTCGCCGGCGACGACGTCGTCGCGGCACGACGCCAAGAGGACGTAGCAGCTCTGGAGGTTCTCTCCGCGTCTCATATCTGGCTCGACGTCGCCGATCACCAGTACCTCTCAAAGGAACAACGTCAGACTCCCGAAGAAGTCGCACCCGCGATCAAAAAGGCGATCGAGCAAGCAGAACCGACGGCGGTGTTCTTTCCGATGGGAATAGCGAACCCCGACCACATGGTCACCCACGACGCCTGTCTGATCGCGCGCTCCGAGCTTCTCGCCGCCGAGGGTCCCGCCAAGCCGGCTTGGTTCTGCTACGAGGACCACGGGTACAAGCACATCCCGGGCCTGCTCGCGTGGCGGGTGACCAAACTGTTCAATTCAGGCCTGTGGCCGACGCCGGCGATCGTGCCCGTCGAGGCGGACATGGCACTCAAACGCCGGGCGATCGCTTGTTACAAGAGCCAGATTCCGCCACTCGAACGCGACCACGCGCTTTCAGAACGGCTAGACGGGAACGTGCCCGAGCAGTATTGGCGTATAGCTCCGCCACCCGAGGGATGGGAATTGCTGACTGACTCCGTCTAATCAGGGTGAAGTCTGACCAGACGACGAGATCTCGGACGACGAGATCTCAGGCGACGAAGAGCTCGATGGCTCGGGCCGCCACGGCCTGCTCCGGCATTCCGCCGACGATCGAGGCCCGACGAACCAGGTCCTCGAGGTATCGGGCGAGGTTGAGGGCGGCGACCTTCTCGTCTGGAGGGAGCAGCGGCACCGGCTCAGTGCGTTCGTCCATCCCGGCTGCCCGCACGAGGGCGGTGCGAAGCAGGAGCATCGAGCGGAGACAGTCCTCGAGCTCGGCCCCGGCCTGGTTCATCCAGGCGCTGATGCAGAGCAACGCAGTCAGGTCGTCAGAACGGATCCTCGAGCCCGAGGCGTCGGCCATTCCATCGACGATGCCGGATGCCATGGCAGAAGCGAATTTCGCAATACGCTCGGGGTCAAGAGGCTCGCGCGAGACCCTCAGGTCGTATGCCTGAGACGCCCGGCCACCCATGAGGCCAGTGTGCCCAAAGGGTGTAACGAAGTGGTGGACCCGCGGAGACCCTGTTCAAGGGGCCTCCGAGCTGGTTGACTGTTAGATCCGAGGGGAAGGGAGCTGCGATGGCCAGGGCCATCTGGACAGGTTCGTTGTCATTCGGCCTGGTGAACGTGCCCGTCGGGCTCTACGCCGCAACCGATGACAAATCGATCCATTTCAACCAATTTCAAGCAGGAACTCAGGATCGGGTCCGCAACAAGCGCGTCAACGAGAACACGGGCGAAGAGGTTCCGTACTCCGAGATCGTGAAGGGCTACGACCTGGGGGACGGTTCGTTCGTGATCGTCTCTCCTGAAGAGCTCGAGGCGATAGAGCCCGGGCGCAGCCGCGAGATCTCGATCACTGACTTCGTCGACCTCGACGAGATCGACCCGATCTACTACCGGACCTCGTACTACCTGGCACCTCAGGGCGAGCAGGCCCGCCGCGCCTACGCGCTGTTGAGGGCGGCCATGGAGGAAAGCCGCAAGGTGGGGATCGCGACGTTCGTCATGCGTGGAAAGCAGTATCTCGTTGCCATAAGGCCGGAACGAGAGGTGATCGGCCTCGAGACGATGTACTTCTCGGACGAGGTCAGGGATCCCGCGACCGAGATCGAGGGAGTCCCCGTCGAGGCAGATATAAAGGCGCGCGAACTCGAAACGGCGAAGCTGCTAATCGACTCGATGGCGACCGATTGGGACCCTGCCGAATACCACGACACGTACCGCAAGCTCGTCGAGGGACTAATCGACCAGAAGCGACAGGGCGAAGTCGTGACGACCGACAAGCGCGAGCCCGCTCTCCCGCCCGTGGTCGATCTGATGGAGGCCTTGCGCGCAAGCGTCGCCGCGGCGGGTGGCCGCAAGAGCTCGGCTGCAGCCGGTGGTTCCCGTCCGTCGAAGCGAGAGCCGAAAGTGGCGACCGGATCTGCCGCCGCAGAAGGCCAAAAGCAGGCCAAGACGGGCGCACGCGCCTCGGTAGCCGCGGCGGTTTCTGACCTTTCCAAGTCCGAGCTTTACGACAAGGCCGCAGAGCTCGGAGTGCAGGGACGTTCGAAGATGACGCGCAAGGAGCTCGAGGAGGCGGTCTCGGCGACGAGTAGGCGTAAGCGAGCGTCGTAGCGAGCCGAGGGTGCAGGCGCGCAGGCGCTCTTAGCTGCTTAAGGCTCGATTCGAAGGGCTCCCGTCAGCCCTGTGACCTCGAAGACCTGCCGTACCAAGGGAGTGGGCTCACGGAGTACCAGCTGACCCTTCCCGTCGAGCTTCTTGTTCGCCTGAAGGATCGCGCTAAGCCCCGTCGAGTCGATGAAAGCGAGCCTCGTCAGGTCGATCACTAGCTCGGTCGTCCCACCGTCGATGAGGTTCGTCAGCTCCTCGGACAATCCCTGTGACGAAGCCACGTCGAGTTCCCCTGACAACGCCACCACAGTCTCGGTACCTAAAGACGAAACCTCGCTCTTGAAGTCCTGGGCTCGGATGGACATTTTTTCGGTCCCCTCTTGGGCGCTCGGGCGACGGCGGATCGACTGAACCGTTTTCGTACGGAGCACCCCCTGAACCCGCAACTTTAGCTCCGCGGCGAAACGAGCACACCTGCCAGGTGACGATTCGTGCACAACCCCGGCGATCACTCAGCGGATCGAGGCCGGCGCTGGAAGTGAGATGGGTGAAAGCGAGATGGTCAGATGGGTTGGCTGTCTGACGAAGAGCCGGGGGAGACGGCAATGTCGCACCACACGCCCTTGCCCTCGTCGCGAGGTTCAACGCCCCAGGAGCTCGACAAGGCCTTCACGAGAGCGAGACCTCGTCCGCTCGGAGACGTGTTGCTCCTCGCCGCCTCACGCGGCTGGGTCGGATCGCCGTCGACGACCTCGATCCGGCAGGTGCTGTCGTGGAGCGAAACTTCGACCACGAAATCGCTGTTCGCGTGCACGATCGCGTTCGTAGCCAGTTCGTTCGCCAGGAATATGGCCTCGTCGGACCGGACCTTCCAGGTCTCGAGGGAATCGCGCACGTACTTGCGGACGTATGCAGCGCTTCCGGGCTCCGCCTCGAACTGTCGCCTCGCGTAGTGGGTTTCTCGCCTCAAACTGGCACTCCCGACCGGGCTTAGCACCTGTCCGGCTCCGCCTGACCTTTCTGGGGCTCCGCCTGACCTTTCTGGACGGAGCAATTCTTTCCCGTTTGCGCCTTTCGCCAACCACACAGGGGATCAACTTTGCGCACAAGGTGCAATAAGTCTGTGCTCGTGTGCCTACGCCTCGAGGCTCACGGCCAGCAACGCCACGTCGTCAGACCTGTCTGGACCGGCCAACAGCTGGGAGATGATGACGTCGCAGAGCTCTTCGGGGTCCCCGTTCCACGCTTGGGCCGCAAGCTCGGTCAGTGCGGCAGTTCCCTCCTGCATCGGTCGGTTGCGCCTCTCCACGAGACCGTCGGTGTAGAGAAGAAGGACCTGGCCTGGCGACAGTCTCCCGACCCACCCGATTGCGCCCCCGGTTGCGGGCTGCTCTGCAGCTGCCGCAGCTGCTGTATTCGTCGGGTCAGGAAGAGGCAAAGGGAGCGGTATTCCGCCCGGGGCGCCAAAAGGTGGGGCCGGATCGAGGTTGATCAGCGTGGAACGGCCTGCGCTCACGAGAATAGGAGGCGGATGGCCCGCGGACGCGAACATGAGGTCGCCACTCGACACGTCGAGTCGTCCGTACAGGACGGTCGCCATCCGGTCGACGCCTATGAGCTCCCAGCTCGACCGCATCAGGTCGACGAGCTGCGCCGGCGTCCTCACCTGGCCGGAAAGAGCGCGGCTCGCCGAGCGAACCTGGCCCATCGCGACGGCGGCGGACGGGTCGTGCCCCGCGACGTCGCCGACCATCATGCCGACGGCCCCCGACGGCGTGCGGATGACGTCGTAGAAGTCGCCGCCTACTTCTGCTCCTCGTGTTCCTGCCACGTATCTGGCCGCAATCGCGATCCCCGGGATCTCAGGGAGAGAGGGCGGCAAGAGCTTCGTTTGAAGGACGCGTGCGATCCCGTGCTGCTGCTCGTATTGCATCGCCCTGGTGACGACCTGGGCGACCGGAGTCGACAGGGCTTCGACGAGAGCCAGATCGTCGGCGTCGAAATGCCGTCCCGAGCCTGACGAGATGAGGGTCACGGCTCCGAGGACCTTGTCGGCGTTGAAGATCGGCACGCACATGTACGACGTGAACTGCAGCTCTTTCAACAGTTGGTAGTGGTTCTCGTCTTGTGTACTTGCTCTCAGAAAGGCGTCGCTCATGTCCGCCGACCACTTGGAACGTCCTGTCTGCATTACCTGGACGCAGGGGTCGAGTGCCTCGGAGTCCGGGGGAAACTCGGAGAGCAGGCGGTCCGCAGCACGCTGCAGAGCCGGATCCGCATGCCTGGCGAGGACTCTCACGATCTGATCGCGCTCGTCAACGACGTCGATGATGAAGATGTCGCCGAGCACGGGCAACGCGACGTCCGCCATGCGCTCGATCGTCTCGATGTAACCCGAGGTGCCGGCGAGCGCTCCCGCCGCACGCAGCAAGAAGGCGTTGGCACGTTCTGCGGCTTGGAGGCTGGCCAGCAGATCGTTACGTTCGGCCTCGTTCCCGGGCTTGGCGGCATCCTCGCGGAAGAACCAGACCCTGCCGTGGTAGTCACCGGACCCGTCAACGGCCGGGGCGCTGTAGAAGGTGATCGTCCTGCCGTCCACCAGCGAGAAGCTTCGGAAACGGGCCTCGGGGCTCACCTCCGCCTCTCTCGGCCTCGGACCGTTCGTGTTCAGCATCTCGGCCTGGAATGCAGCCCGGTCTGTGACCCACATAGAGAGACGGCCGATCACGTCGGACAGATCGGCACCGACCTGCAGGTATCTCTCCGGGAGCCCCCAGATCTCCTCGAAGCGACGATTGAAGCTGAGCAGCGTCCCCCGGGGTGACACGGCCAGGATGCCGTCTAAGGCCGCGTCCATCTGCGCCTCGAGCAGCGCCGCTTTAGCGCGGCTCGATCTGTCGTTCTCGACCTGGCCTTTTGGTCCCCCGTCCGGCGCGCCAAGACCGGTTTTTTCCGCGACCATGCTGGCTCCTCGGCCTCCCCGTGCGTGGTCAAGCGATCGGGCTCAGCCTAAGCCTGGAGGGGGTCGCTCGGGAAGACGGGCGGGAAGGAAGATCGACGGGAAGACAGAACGGAATACGTGACGCTCAAGATTGTTGAACACACAACGATCTGGTCCGGACGTCAGAAATGAACGTCGGGCCGGCAGCCAGAGGAGGACTCGTGCCAGGCACGCCAGAAGCAGACTCACACGAAACTGAGTCACCAGGGACAGAAACGATCTCAGACGAAACTGAGTCACCAGGGACAGAAACGATAGAGACAGAGTCCCAGGAAAATGGAAAGCGACAGTCAGCAGGGAACGGGGCCACCCTCACGTTGCCCCTGGTGTCCCTTACTTCGGGCGTGATCCTGCCCGGGATGGTGTTCACCCTCACTCTCGAGACCGAAGATGCCCGTGCCGCGGTCGAAGCCGCTCCTACGAGCGGTGGCCGCCTCGTGCTTGTTCCGCGCATCGAAGGCCGTTACTCGTCGGTCGGCGTGATCTCCGAGATCGTCGAGACAGGTGAGCTGCCCGGCGGGTCGCTCGCGGCGGTCGTAAGAGGCGTCCAAAGGGCGACGATCGGGACTGCGGTTCCGGGTACCGGGAGCGCGCTGTGGATCCAGGTGGATCCCGTGCCTCCGACCGAACCCTCCGAGCAGGCCTTGAACTTGTCGCGCGAGTACAGAGCGGTTCTGGAGAACATCCTTTTGAGCCGAGGCGCCGGACGCATGGCCGAACGCCTTCGCGACATCACAGACCCGACACAGATCTCTGACATCTCCGGGTACTCCCCGGATCTGAGCCTCGCCCAGAAGGTCGAGATTCTGGAGACCTTCGACCTCGAGAAGCGCCTTCGCCTGGTGCTCGGCTGGGCCCGTGACACCTTGGCGGACCTGACTCTTCGCGAGCGCGTGAAGAACAACGTCGAAGAGGGAATCGAGCGCAATCAGCGCGAGTTCCTGCTTCGCCGCCAGCTCGAGGCGATCCGCAAGGAACTGAACGAGCTCGACGGCAAAGATGACGACGGTTCGCCGGACGGCTACCGGACTCAGATCGAGGAGCTCGACGTTCCTGAAGGTGTCAAGACTGCTGTGTTGCGCGAGATCGACAAGCTCGAGCGCACGAGCGAGCAGAGCCCGGAGCACGGCTGGATCCGCACCTGGCTCGACACCGTCTTCGAGATCCCGTGGGGAACGCAGACAGAGGACCGCCTCGACGTCAAAGAGGCCGGTCGGATACTCGACGAGGACCACGACGGGCTGAAAGACGTGAAGGAGAGGATCCTCGAGCACTTGGCCGTCAGAAAGCTTCAGTCAGAGCGCGGGATCACTCCTGTCGGTCCTCGAGGGGCCGGCGCGATCCTTGCGCTCGTCGGACCTCCGGGTGTAGGAAAGACGTCGCTCGGTGAGTCGGTGGCACGCGCTATCGGACGGAAGTTCGTGCGCGTCGCCCTCGGCGGCGTTCGCGACGAAGCTGAGATCCGCGGCCACCGCAGGACGTACGTGGGTGCCCAGCCTGGTCGCCTAGTCCGTGCGCTGCGGGAGGCCGGCTCGATGAACCCGGTGCTGCTTCTCGACGAGGTCGACAAGCTCGGGTCCGACTACAGGGGCGACCCGTCGTCGGCGCTGCTCGAGGTTCTCGACCCCGCTCAGAACCACACGTTCCGGGACCACTACCTCGAGGTCAACCTAGACCTGTCGAAGGTTCTATTCATCGCGACAGCGAACGTCGCAGAGACGATCCCGACGGCGCTGCTCGACCGCATGGAGGTCATACGTCTGGACGGCTACACCGAGGACGAGAAGCTGGCTATTGCCAGACATCACCTGTTGCCCCGCCAACTCGAGCGTGCAGCTTTGCGCCCCGACGAGGTCGAGGTGACCGACGCCGCCCTGCAGGCGATCTCCGCCGACTACACGAGGGAAGCGGGAGTGCGCTCTCTCGAGCGCGAGCTCGGCAGACTTCTCAGGAAGGTTGCGACCAAGCTTGCGTCCGAAGCCGCTGACAACAGCGACGCGGACAACAGCGACGGGAGCTCCGGCTCACGCGTGGTCGTCGACGCCCCGGACGTGCGCGGTTGGCTAGGACGCCCGAGGTTCTTCTTCGAGGCGGCTGACCGCACCGCAGTTCCTGGTGTCGCGACGGGGCTCGCCGTGACCGGCGCCGGTGGCGACGTGCTGTTCGTCGAGGCGACGGCTATGGACGGGTCGGAGGGTCTCACGATCACCGGACAGCTCGGCGACGTCATGAAGGAGTCCGCTGAGATAGCGCTCTCGTACGTGCGCTCTCACGCAGACGAACTCGGGATCTCGCCGGACCGGTTCAAGAACCGGCACTTCCACCTCCACGTCCCGGCAGGTGCCGTCCCCAAAGACGGCCCGTCCGCGGGTGTGACCATGACGTCAGCGCTCGTGAGTCTCCTCACGGACGTTCCCGTCCGCTCCGTGGTCGGGATGACGGGAGAGGTCACCCTTCAGGGCCGGGTGCTTCCGATCGGTGGTGTGAAGCAGAAGGTTCTAGCGGCGCACAGGGCAGGGTTGAAAGAGGTCGTCCTGCCCGAGCGCAATGGTCCGGACCTGGAGGATGTGCCGGATGCCGTGCGTGAAGAGATGACGTTCCACCTTGCCGGTTCTGTGCAAGACGTGCTCGCCGCCGCGTTGCGCGGCAGCGAGCACGAGCAGGACGGGGCAAAGGGACCTGAGCCCGCCGCCGCTTGAGCCGACTCGGACGTCGGTTCAGGCGGAAAGGCCGGAGCGCCGTCGCCTGATCACGTTCAGGGCGCTTCCGGCGCGGAACCACTCGATCTGCTGAGCGTTGAGCGAATGAGCAGACGCAAATGGGATCGTCCGCCCGTCGGGCTTCGAGATCGAGCACTCTAAGGAGCGTTCGGGCTCGAGTGACGCCAGGTCGAACACGCTCAACAGGTCGTCCTCGTCGATCGCGTCGTAAGTCGATTGATCAGAAAAGACGAGCGGGAGGACGCCCTGTTTCTTCAGGTTCGTCTCGTGTATGCGAGCGAAGGAACGGGCGAAGATGACCAAGCATCCACGGTAGCGAGGCTCCATCGCGGCGTGCTCTCGCGATGATCCTTCGCCGTAGTTCGCGTCACCGACGGCGCACCAACGCACGCCGGCTTCGCTCAGGTGCTTTGCTATCTCCGGGTACGGCCGGGTTTCGCCGTCCAGCGGATCCTTCCCCAGCCCGACGGCGCCCGTGAAGGAGTTGGTCACTCCGAGGAACAGGTTCCCGGAGATGTTCTCGAGATGACCCCTATAGGTGAGCCAGCGACCTGCCGCGGAGATGTGGTCCGTCGTGCACTTGCCCTTCGCCTTCATTAGCACCGGCACAGCGAGGTAGTCCTTCCCGTCCCATTCTCCGAACGGTTCGAGAAGTTGTAGTCGCTCAGATCGCGGACTCACCGCTACCACGGTGCGCTTGTTCGAAGCGCCGCCGGTGACCGGCATCCCTGCCCGCTCGAAGCCTTCTCGGGGAAGGACATCTCCGAACGGGACGTCCAGCAGGGCTGGAGCACTGTCGGCTTCAACTCCGTCCGTGGTCAGGACGTCGGTGAGCGGGTTGAACTCGAGGGTCCCCGCAAGCGCGTAAGCGACAACCATCTCGGGAGACGTGACGAAGGCCTTGGTGCTCGCGTTCCCGTCATTTCGCTTGGAGAAGTTCCGGTTGAAGCTGGTGACGATGGTGTTCGGTGTGGTCGTGTCGATGCCTTGCCTGTCCCACTGACCGATGCAGGGCCCGCAGGCGTTCGCGAGCACAGTCGCTCCTATGGCTTCGAGATCACCGAGAAGGCCGTCTCTTTCGATCGTCGCTCTGATCTGCTCGGATCCCGGCGTGACGAACAGTGGGGTCTTGGTTTCTAGGCCGATCAGCGCTCGCCTGTCGGGCGACAGACGCCGCTCTGGCGATGTCCTGGTACGACGAATTCGTGCACGACCCGACCAGCGCCGCCGAGATGGTCGTGGGAACGTCGTTCTCGCGGGCCCAGATACCCACCTCGCCTACCCGGTGGACAAGGTCAGGTGTATCCGGCCCGTTTACGAGCGGTGGCAACAGCGACAAGTCGATATCGATGACGTGATCGAAGAATCGGACGGGATCGAGCTCTACTTCCGGGTCGCAACGAAGATCGTCCTTGGCAACGTCGGCCTCAGCGGCCCAGTCTCCACGGCCGGTGGCGCGGCAGATACGAAGCGATGTTCGCGTCGTATCCGAAGAGGGAGGTGGTCGCACCGATCTCCGCACCCATGTTGCAGATCGTCGCCTTACCCGTTGCACTGATCGAGTCCGCGCCTGGGCCGAAGTACTCGATGATTGCCCCGGTTCCACCGCTTGCGGTCAAGAGTCCGGCGACCCGGAGGATGACGTCTTTCGCCGACGACCAACCACTGAGTGCGCCGGTGAGATGGACCCCGATCAGCTTCGGCCAGCGAACGTTGAAGGAACCGCCGGTCATGACGTCGATGGCGTCACCACCGCCCACGCCGACCGCGATCATCGCAAGCCCACCAGCGTTCGGAGTATGGCTGTCGGTGCCGATCATCATGCCGCCGGGGAACGCGTAATATCTCGAGCACAACCTGATGGATGATTCCTGATCCCGGCTCCCAAAAGCCGATCCCGTACTTCTCGCATACCGACCGCAAGAAGTCGTAAACCTCCGCGTTCTCGCCCAAGGCGGAACGAAGGTCGACATCTGCGCCCGTCCTCGCTCTTATCAGATGGTCGCAGTGCACAGTCGTCGGGACCACGACCTCTTCCAATCCCGCCGTCATGAATTGGAGCCCCACGATCTGCGCGAGTGCGTCCTGTAGGGCGACCCTGTCCGGATCGAGGTCGACGTAGGTTTGGCCCCGTTCGAGATCCAAACTCTGCTCGGTGTTCAGATGGCCGGCCAGCACCTTCTCGGCGAGCGTCAGTGGCCTACCGAGGCCGGCTCGTGCATTCGAGACCTTCTCTCGCATTCGGGCATAGAAGACGTTCGGCTCAGGGATCTCACGTTGCGAGTCCCAAACCCCCGACTCCTCTCGGCTCCCGTTACGAACATTGCCGTCGGTGCCTGGCATGCGGCGTCCCCTCGTCTCTTGATATCAAGATAAGTATCTGCTGCATTCATCTTGATGTCAAGATATGATTGCGACACCGGTTCGGTAGCAGGCTGATGCGGCAGGGGAGCTCGATGGAAGACGAGGTCGATCGGCTCGTGAAGGGCTGGCGGCGCGCCCTTCCCGACGTGGACGTGACTCCGCTCGAGGTGCTCTCGAGGGTCTCGCGGTTAGCTCGGCACCTCGATCGACAGCGCAGCACAGTGTTTGCTCGTCACGACCTCGAGATCTGGAGCTTCGATGTGCTGTCGGCGCTCCGACGAGCCGCGGCACCACCTCATCTGTCGCCCGGCCAACTTCTCGCGCAGACCTTGGTGACGTCGGGCACGATGACGAACAGGTTGGACCACCTAGAAAGTAGAGGACTGGTCAGGAGACGCCCGGATCCCTCGGATGCGCGCTCGGTGCGTGTTCACATCACCGGCTCGGGCCGCCGACGTGTCGACAGCGCTTTAGAAGAACTTGTCGATCGCGAAAGCGCCATTCTCGGGACGCTTGACGAAGCCGACCGTGCCGTCCTGTCGGGGCTCCTTCGCCGTGTAGTGGCGCCCTTCGACGCATGAGGTCCGGAAGCTGCGTCCGCACCCAATGTTCAGAGCGGTTCTGCAGACCCGGCTTGAGGGACTTGAAGCGCAAGGGTGATCGATTCAGAAGTACTGAGCTCGCGTCCGTTCGCATAGGCGACGTCGAATCGGTCTGCTCCCATCAGATCGCGAAGATGAGCACGGTCTCGTTCCCGCATCTCCAGATTCGAAGAGTTCGGGACCTCGCCGCGTTGGTCGAATAGAGCATCGGATGCACCGTGGAGGGTTGCGGCTCGCTCGGCGAAGTCAATGGCCGTAGCGTGCATGGCTAAGCCCAATATGTCGTATGCGACGACCGATTGCCAGCCAATCTGGCAGGCAATCTTGACGGAGTCCGTAAAATATTCGAATGCGTTCCGGTAATCCCCGCCGATGAGTGCGATTTCACCAACATTGTAGAGGGTGTCGGGGTCACGAAAACCAGTGTTGGCCAACGATATTTCGAGAGCACTCTCGAGATGGAGGCGAGCCGCCTCCGTGTTCCCGGCTTCGGATTCAAGAGCGCCCAAGTTGTTGAGGACCATCGCCTCTTTTGAGCGATCCTTCACTTCGCGGTAACACGAGAGCGCCTGCAGGTAGAACTCGCGGGCGTCGGAGTGCCGGGTGTTGTGCAGCACGGCGGCTCTGTTGTTGAGGATGTGACCGATCAATCGCACGTTCTTCACACGCTTCGCGAGTGGCAGCGCCTCCTCCAACAGGCCAAGTGCTGCGTCGTACTTGCTCCTACGGTTTTCGAGCCAAGCCAGTCCGCACAGGGCTTTCGCGGTGATGGCAGCGTCACCCAGCAGGCGAGCCATATCCAGCGACTGTTCCAAACGGGGGCGCGCTAAAGAGTAATCACCTCGCTCGGAGTAGAGGCGTCCTACGGTGCAGAGAGCGGCCGCTCGCGGAACGCTCGGGTCCTGACCCGCGGTCCGCTCCAGAATCTGTTCGAACGCATCAATGCCCTCCTGACCGTAACCTCTGATCTCCCAGAATGGACCCAGGGCATTCTCCATGCGGAGTGCATCGTCCATATCAGTGCCAAGCAAGAAGTAGGCGAGGGCAGCGCGGAAATTGTCGTACTCGACTTCGAGTCGCGCCAACCACTCAGACTGCTCCGCTGCCTCGATATGCGGAGCGGCGGACTCGGCGAGATTCAAAAACCACGTCGCGTGGGCGGACCGAGTTTGCGACTGTTCAATTTGATCGGTCTGCTCGAATCGTTCCATGGCGTATTGCCTGATCGTTTCAAGGAACCGGTACCGGATGCGCACAGGGGTGCTGTCGGTTTGAACGAGGCTCTTGTCGACGAGGGATCCGAGCACATCTGCGACCTCCCATTCCGCGACCTCCGCGCTCGCACAGACTGCTTCAGCCGCTGACAGATCGAATCCTCCGGCGAAGACCGAAAGCCTGCAAAGTGCCGACTTTTCTCGCTGATGTAACAGGTCGAAGGACCAGTCGACCAACGCCCGCAACGTCTGGTGACGAGGAAGCGCCGACCGGCTCGAGCCCGACAGGAGGCGAAAGCGCTGATCCAGACGGGCCTCGACGTCATCGAGGGACATCATGTTCAGGCGAGCTGCTGCGAGCTCTATCGCAAGAGGAATGCCGTCCAGCTGCCGGCATATCGACGCGACCGCATCAAAGTTGTCTTCAGTAATGGTGAAGCCCGGTTGATGTTCCGAGGCCCGTTCCATGAACAAAAAGACCGAGTCCGAGAGTGACCAGCCGTCGTGGGCCGTTTGCGGGAGAGACAGCGATGGCACGCGGTAGAGGCGTTCTCCATCGAGAGCAAGGCTTTCTCGGCTCGTTGCAAGGACGTGAACCCGTGGACAGGAGCGCAGAAGCCTCTCGACGAGTTTGGCGCAGCCGTCGATTACTTGTTCGCAGTTGTCCATCACCAGTAGTAAGCGTTGATCTCTCAAGGCGTCGATCAAGGTTTCTGACGAGGGGCGTTCGGGCTCGTCGCGCACTCCGATTGCAGCTGCCGTTTGGGCAGCCACGAGGTCGCCGTCCGACAACGGCGCGAGATCAACGAACCAAACCCCGTTGCCGGATCCGTCGAGTAACTCGACCGCTACTTGCAGAGCCAGGCGCGTTTTCCCCGAACCTCCCACGCCGACGAGCGTTACCAGCCGGGACTCGCCGACGAGGGCGCGCAGCTCAGCCAACTCACGCTCGCGACCGACGAAGGACGAGAGCTGGACGGGCAGGTTGTTCCCTAACTCGGGGTTGTCGAGTGACCGCAACGGCGGAAAGTCGTCATCGAGACCTTCGACGTTCATCTGGTAGACCCGCTCGGGACGCCCGAGATCCTTCAAACGGTGTTCACCAAGGTCACGCAGAACGAGACCCACGGGCAACGCGTCCTGCACAAGCTCAACAGTGGCTCTCGACAAAACGGTCTGACCCCCGTGGGCGATCGCTTCGAGACGCGCCGCTCGATTCACCGTCGGGCCGAAGTAATCGCCGTCTCGTTCCACGCAGCTACCGGTGTGCAGTCCCATCCGCACTCTGATCGGGACCGACTCGGGCCAACTTTCAGCCGCGAGCGCCAATCGAGCCGTTTTCGCCGCGTCGAGCCCGTTATGGGGTCTCGAGAATGCTGCACAGAACGAGTCGCCCGCGGTCTTGAAGACGACGCCACCGGCGCCCTCGATGGCTGAGCGCAGGAGTTGGTCGTGGCGAGCGAGCGCCACCGCCATGGCGACGGGCTCTTTCTCCCACAAGGATGTCGACCCAGCGATGTCGGTGAACAGCAATGTCACCGTGCCCGATGGACTACCCATTTCGCATTCCCTCGTCCTAATTCGTCGTCACGCTACCGCAGGGTCGTAAGCGGTCCTGTAGGCACAGATTTTTCCTCCTGCTTTAATTCGGGCGTGTCCCCGTCCAAAGCGTCGAAGGACCACGAAGAGACTCTGGGTCGCTTGAGGGAGATCTGCCTGTCCTTTCCCGAGACCACCGAGAGACTGAGTCACGGCGCTCCGAGCTTCTTCGTTCGCGGCAAGTCGACCTTCGTGAACGCGTGGCTCGAAGGCCACCACGCCGACGCCTTTCCACACCTGTGGTGTGCCGCTTTGCCGGGAGCGCAGCAGGATCTCGTGGAACAAGATCCGGATCGGTTCTTCATGCCGCCTTACGTCGGCCACCGCGGTTGGATCGGCGTGCGGCTCGACGCGGGACTCGATTGGGACGACCTGGACTCGATCTGCGAGGACGCCTACCGCGCGGTCGCGCCCCGCCGGCTCGTGGATCTGTTGGAGGACCAGCAAGGAGACGAGTAACCCTGCGCCTCGGGGACCGGGTGCGCCTTCACACGGGTGGAGTGAACACGGCGCGTTCAGACTCACAGATCTTGCGGAAGGCGCACGTCGCCATGTGGTCGTTCACGACACCGAGCGACTGCATAGCGGCGTAGACGGTTGTCGGGCCGACGAATCGGAATCCGTGCTTCATGAGCACCGCAGAAAGGGCCTTGGATTCGGGCGTGGACGCGGGCACGTTCTCTTCGCCGCGTGCAGCCCGCTTCCGGACCGGTTCGTGACTCCAAAGCAGGCCGGCTAGAGAGATCCCAACGTTCCGAAGCTCCAAAGTCGCCCGCGCGTTGTTGATCGTCGCGAGGATCTTGGCCCGATTGCGCACGATCGACACGTCCGAGACGAGTTCCTCTACCTTGTCGTCTCCGTACGTGGCGACCACGACCGGGTCGAAGTAGCTGAACGCCGAGCGGAAACCGTCGCGCTTTCGAAGGATCGTCAACCACGAAAGCCCGCTCTGGAAACCCTCGAGGCAGAGCTTCTCGTAGACGCGGTTGTCGTCTCCGACCGGCCGACCCCACTCGTCGTCGTGATAGCGCTGGTACTCGGGCGTGGAAACTCCCCAATCACAACGGCTGAGGCCGTCCTCGCCTTTCACAACAGGGCTCATGATGCAATCTTGGCAAGTGCGCCGCCACCGCGCCCGAGGGACTCGGTCACGAGCTGAAGTGGACCTGGTAGCCGCGACTCTCGAGGAACGGGACGACCTTGTCGCGATGCTCAGGGTCTCGCGTCTCCAGCGTCAGCAGCACCTCGGTCTGGTCGATCGCGAGCTGAGCACTTCGGCGGTGGTGGTCGACGGACAACACGTTCAAACGCAGCTCTGCGAGCGACGCCGTGAGGGCGGCCAGCGCTCCCGGCCGATCGGGCAGGATCACCCTCAAGATCACGAACCGACCCGATGCGGACATGCCGTGCTCGATCAATCGCGTCAGCAGTAGCGGATCGACGTTCCCGCCCGAGAGCACCACGGCCACTTCGCCCGTTCCGGGGATCTTTCCGGCAAGAACTGCGGCGAGTGCCGCGGCGCCGGCGGGTTCGACAACCCACTTGCACCGCTCGAGGAGGAGCAGCACGGCGCGGCTGATCTCCTCCTCGTCGACGGTGACGATCTCAGACACGTGCGCCTTGGCAATTTCGAGCGTGAGATCTGACACTGATCTGACCGCGATTCCGTCGGCCATGGTGCTGAGCGTGTCGAGAGTGATAGGGCCTCCCTGCTCGATTGCTGTCGCCATGCACGCCGCTCCCGCCGCCTCGACGCCCACGACCTTGGTTCGAGGAAGACGATCAGCAAGCGCCACGGCTATCCCGCCCAATAAGCCTCCGCCGCCGACCGGGACTGCGACGACCTCAGCTCCCGGTGCCTCGACCGCAAGTTCGAGCCCGACCGTTCCTTGGCCGGCCACGACCAGCGGGTCGTCGAACGGGGGTACGAATACGGCGCCGGTACGACTCGCAAACTCGCGCGCCTCGTCGATGCAGTCATCTACGCTCTCGCCGATCTGAACCACCTCGGCGCCGTACGATCGCGTCGCCTCGACTTTGGGATGCGCCGCGTCGAGGGGCATGAACACCGTGGCGCGAAGCCCTGACAGAGAGGCCGCCAGAGCAACCCCCTGAGCGTGGTTGCCGGCCGAACCCGCGACGACCGCCGTCGCCGTGCCTTCCGATGCCAGCGTGCTGATCCTGTTGTACGCGCCTCGGATCTTGAACGACCCGGTGCGTTGCAAGTGCTCCGGCTTGAGCCACACGTCGCGGCCCGAGAGAGCAGACAGTGTGCGCGACCTCGCCGTGGGAGTCGGCCGGATGACGTCACCGAGCCTCTTGGATGCCAGCTCGATGTCGTCGACGTCGATCACTGCGATCGAACGGTAGCGCCCGCGTCGAGGTCGTAGGACTTAGGTCATCGGTCTTAGGTCGGGGGACGCTTGGCTGGGCCCCGCAGCCACGAAGCAACTATCGAGGCCACTTCGGCGTCCCGACGTCGAAGGCCGTGATCGCCGCCCTCGATCCAGACGTGGGTGACGGGCCCTCTGATCGCACGAGTAGCCGATTCGAGCTCGTCGGGGGTGCCGAAGGCGTCGCGCGTTCCTGAAACGAACAGGCACGGCACCTGGAGCTCATCGAGGTGCTCCACGCGGCTCTTTTCGGGCCGGCCAGGAGGGTGAAGCGGGTAGCTGACGAGAACGAGGCCGGCGGCGGGAAGTCCCTCGGCTACGGCCACAGATGCCATGCGGCCTCCCATGGAACGGCCCCCTAAAGCAATACGATTCGCTTTCACCGCTATCCGTCCTGCCAGGTCGCGAGCGTTCCTGGACACCGCCTCGACCAGAACTGCCGGTCGGTCAGGTGCCCTGCGACCCTCCAGCCTGTAGGGGAAGTCCATCCTTTCTACGACGATCCCCTTTTCAAATACTGCGCGGTCGATCGCCACGAGGGAAGGCTGGTCCCGACCGGCGCTCGCGCCGGGTGCCAGAAGAAGACCTGCGCAACGGGGCCCGCCGGATGAGCTCGCCGCAGAGCCGACGCCACGGCTCACGACGATGCCTCGGCGAGGCGCAGTGCCCGTGTCATGTGTGCCGTCAAGTCCTCCAGCCTGCTGTTCGCATTGGCGCCGCTCGTGGACGGCATCACGTAAGCGGGTCGTCCACCGAAGTCGCGCGGTTGTGCGCCCGCAACGGCATTGCGGTCGACCGCGACGCGCCAACCGGCGAGGCCGACGAAGCAGACGGTCCGCGGCTCGAGCCACTCGACCAGACGCTCGAGCCGTTCCGCACCGACGCGGTATTCGTCCGCCCTCAGCCGTGAGGCGTTGGGTGTCGCACGCTTCACCATGTCGGTCATGCCCACGCCGTCGACCTCGAGCGCGTGACGCGGGTCGAGAGCCTTAGTGACGAGACCCGACGCCAACGCTGCGGCCCAAAAGCGGTTTCCCGGCCGGGCGAATCCGACACCGGCGTCGGCCGCGTAGAGGCTCGGGTTCAGTCCGCACACGAGCACCCGCATGCCGGACCCGACCATGTCGGGAAGGGTCCGGGCGCGGTGCGCCTGCAATCGGACCACACCGTGTACCCCGGGCCCGCCGGCTCGATCGTCGGTCTCGTAGGACGCAACGTCGAACCCTGCCCCCGTCACCACGTCGGCGAGGTGTGACTCGCGCCAAGCTGCAAAGAAGCGGCCCCCGACACGGTCGTCGGGGAGTCCTGTGCCTTCGAAGTCCCCGTGGAGAACCTGGATGTCCAAGGGGGCGCCTACATCGAGCGTCCCGTGGAGATCCGCAAGAGCGGCGGGCAACCTCGACCGCGGAACGTGGAGGTAGCTCATGTTCGCCCATGCCCCTTCGAGGACTCGGCGGCCGAAGGGGAGAAGCTCCATGTCGCCCTGGACGAGGAGTGCTCCGGGAACGGCGTCCCTGCACATTGCGAGCATGGACCTAGCCGCGTCGAGAGCTACGCACGGCCGTCCCAACATTCCGGTGTAGCGCCCGGCCCCGCACCCGACGTCGATGCGTGGCCTGCCCGGCGGGATCTCAGAGCCGAATGCCTCGGCGGCATCTTGGCGCTCGACTCGGACTCCCTCGGCCCACGCCGCGCCGCGGTCCTCGTATATGTCGACCGTCGCTCGCTCCACGCGGCTAGCAGGCCCCGCGCAATTCTGTCTGGCTCATTTCTGGCTGGCTCAATTCTGGGTCGCTCAACGTGGCTCGTTCAACTCTTGGGCGGGTCGAGGACGAACACCGGGTGCTTCGGGGCGATCGCCATGACCTGCTCGTCGGTCGAGTCGGGGCCGACTCCTTCGAAGAACTGCCCCACCTCGAATTTCCAACGCTTGAGGTAAGCGCGAAGGACCGGCACCTTGTCGGCGTCCTTGAGCTCGTCGGCGTGGCGCGTCTCGCGCCTGCGGCCGAGAATCAGGGTCAACTGTCCACCGTCCGCGCGCAGATTCCTCACCCATTCGCCCTCACCGCGAGGGGACACGAGGTACTGACGCCCGTCGAGCTCGAGCAGGTTGACCGGATTGCGGCGCGGGAGCCCGCTCTTTCGTCCCCTGACCTCGAGAACGCGGCTCCCGAGAACGCTCACCCCGGCTTTCGTTAGCCCGGCGACGGTCCGGTTGAAGACGTTCTTTGTGAACCACCCGGGCTTCTTGTAGTGGACGTTCTCCGTCACGTCGTTGCCTCCGATCCTCCGAAGACGGGTGTGCGACCCTCCAGCATTGCGAGTACGCCCTCGCGGGCGTCGGGGGTACCGGCTAGTGCTACCTGCTCGTCGAGCTCGTGCGCCATTGCTGCGCGCGCAGCCTCTGCGAGTCCGGAACGAAGCGTCGCTCGCGTGGCAGCAGTCGCTCCCGGGGCGCCGGCTGCGATCTCGGACGCAAGTGCGAGCGCTTCTTCTAACGCCTTGTCTTCCTCCACGACGCGTTCGACGAGACCGATCCGCTCGGCCTCCTCGGCACCTACGCGCCGCGCCGACAGCAGAAGGTCCGCAGCCCGGCCCGGTCCGACGAGACGGGGCAGCGTGGTGCTAAGCGCGAAGCCCGGATGGATCCCGAGGCGAACGAAGTTGACCTGGAACCAACCGGTCTTTCCGGCGACGCGCAGATCGCAGGCGAGGGCGAGCCCGAATCCCGCGCCGATGGCACCACCTTGTACGGCCGCGACCGTGGGGACAGGAGCTTCGAAGATCCGAAGTGCCTGCGAGTAGAAGGCCGCGGTGGTCGCCGCGAACGTGTTCCCTGCCGTCGGGTCGGGGGCGACGTCGGAACGAAAGTCAGCACCCGCGCAAAATGACCGACCCTCGGATGCGACGACGGCTGCACGGCAGCGACCTCCGAGAGCTTCTAGATGATCTGCGAGTTTGCGAAGCAGAGGCTCCGTGAGCAGGTTGTGCGGGGGGCGACGCAGCATGACGATGCCGACGTTGCCGTCGATCGTCGTCTCGACCGTTCCAGACGTAGGAATTCCGGAACCACCGGCGCTCATTTCACAAGTCTTCCGGTCATCTGAGGCTGATCCCACCGTCGACGAGCAGAACCTGGCCCGTCACGTATTCAGAGCGCACGAGTCCAAGGATGGATTCCGCAACGTCCTCGGGCTTGCCGCTGCGGCGCAGGGGCGCGCCCGCCTCGACAAGGGTGCGCACGTCGTGCCAGTCCGCGGTCCACGGAGTGTCGATGAGCCCGGGAGCGACGGCGTTCACCCTCACCTCCGGCGCGACGACGTTCGCGAGCAGTCTCGTCATGTGGCTGAGGGCGGCCTTGGATGCCGCGTACGGGATGGAGCTTCCCGTGGGGCGCTCGCCCGCTACAGACGACACGTTCACTACACATCCGTCCTTCGAAGCGCGCAAGTGGGGGAGGGCGGCGACGGTGACCTGCCATGTACCGATCACGTTGACATCTAGGATCCTGCGCCAGATCTCCGGAGTGACCGCGTCGAAATCGTGGTGCGGTATGACCACGGTCGTGCCCGCGTTGTTGACCAGGATGTCAAGGTGTCCGAGGCGAACGACTACCTCGTCCACGAGCCGGGTCGCCTGCTCGGGGTCGGCTACGTCGGCTTGCACGTAGACGGAACCAGGCAGCTGCGACGCGAGCGCCGACCCTTCGTCCACCGATGTGCACGAGTTGATCGCGACCACACATCCGGCGCCGGAGAGCGCCCGGGCGGTCGCAGCGCCGATGCCGCTCGACGAACCCGTCACCAGGGCAACCTTGCCCTCGAGGCTGCTCGTCAAGTTCGGCTCCCTCCTCTTGGCCGGCGTCAGCGGCCCTTAAGCGGGAGGCTACCCGTCTCGCCAGGACGCTTCCCACCTGTCGGAGGGAACGATCCCGGTCCGCGTGAGTACCTTTACGTGGTGCGACTTGCCAGCTTCATCGTGGACCAGACCGAGGCCGAGGGGGCCGCAGAGTTCGAAGGGCACCTCCACCACGAAGGTGGGGTGCGCTGCGGGGTAGTCGTCGGCGACGAGATCGTCGACCTGACCGTTCCCCACATCGGCCTGCCCGGCGAAATGCTGGAACTGCTCAGAAGCGGCCCGGGTGCTTTGGAGCGAGCCTCCGACGCCGTGTCGGACGGCCCGCGTCTTGCTCTCGACGAGGTCCGCCTCCTCGCTCCTGTCCCGCGTCCCGCAAAGGTCCTAGCGATCGGGATGAACTACGCGGCCCACGTCGCAGAGATCGGGCGCGAGACCCCCGAATACCAGTACTGGTTCAACAAGCAGCGCACGTGCGTGGTCGGTCCGGGAAGCCCCGTCGTCGTACCCCGGGTGTCGAACATGGTCGACTACGAGGGCGAGCTCGCAATGGTCGTCGGCAGGCGCTGCAGGTACGTGCCGGTCGACCGCGCGCTGGACGCGATCGCGGGATTTACGGTGATGAACGACGTGAGCGTCAGGGACTGGCAGTGGCGGACCCCGACCTTCACGATGGGCAAGTCCTTCGACACCCACGGTCCGATGGGACCCTGGATAGTGACGCCAGACGAGGTGGACGACCCGCAGGACCTGTCGGTGCGCACATGGGTAAACGGCGAGCTGCGCCAGGACTCGTCGACCTCGGACATGATCTTCTCGTGTGCCGAACAGGTCGCCTACCTGTCGTCCGGCTTCACGCTCGAGCCCGGCGATGTCATATCGACCGGTACACCTGCCGGCGTGGGCGCCAGCTTCGATCCGCCGCGGTGGCTGGTTCCGGGCGACGTCGTCCGCATCACGATCGAGAAGGTCGGGACGCTGGAGAACCCGGTGACAGCCGACATCTCGGAAGTGTGAGCGAAGCGGCCCCCGGGGCCGAGCGCGACGCGTTGCGCGTCTCGCGGAGCCTGTCCATACCGTTGAGCGAACTGTCCTGGCGGTTCAGCCGAAGCAGTGGTCCGGGCGGCCAGCACGCCAATACGGCGAGCACCCGAGCAGAAGTGCGTTTCGACATAGCTGGCTCACGTTCTTTGGGACCGCGTCAAAGGGCGCGTTTGATGGAACGCCTAGGCCCCGAGGTACGCGTCGTCGCCGAGGACGAGAGGTCCCAGGCGCGCAACAGGGCGCTCGCTCTCGAGAGGCTCAAGGAGCGGTTGGCCTCAGCACTTCGGATCGAGACTCCGAGAGTTGCAACTGCCCCGACCGCTTCTTCGGCCCGGAGACGTCTGGAGTCCAAACGCCGGCGTGGCGAGGTCAAGCGCCAAAGGACGCAGGTTCGTCATCGCGACGACGACTGACTGCGAGGACGACTGACGGCGACGGACTATCCGACCATCGCCTCGGCAGTCGACCCTGCCAACGAGGCTCCCGAAGGCCGTAGACCTCCGGGAACCTCTCTCGGCGTCACGAACACGGACTCCCCGACCCTCAGGTCGAGGTCCCTCGCCGTGTCGCGGTCGAGCTGGACCCAGGTCCCGTTTGCGCCGGTTCCCGGGTCGCGCGCAGACCCGGCCGGCGCGCCGGTGTCGTTCGTCGAGCCGCCCGTCATCAGCTCGAGCTCGACCCGGACCTCGAACCCGAGGTGGGTGACGCGGACCACCTTCGCCGGGTACGAGCCCGACGGGCCGGGCTGACGGCTGATCGTCACGTCGTGGGGACGTACGAAGCGGCCGCCTATCGAAGTGGCCGGTCCGACGAAGGTGAGCACGAAGTCGTTCACCGGGTAGTCGTAGAGCTCGGCGGAGGTGCCGACCTGCTCGAGGTGCCCGAGGTGGATGACCGCCAGCCGGTCCGCCACGTCCATTGCCTCTTCCTGGTCGTGGGTAACGAGCACGGTGGTGATGTGTACCTCGTCGTGCAGGCGGCGCAGCCACGCGCGGAGCTCCTTCCGAACCTGCGCGTCGAGCGCGCCGAACGGCTCGTCCAAAAGCAGCAGCCGAGGCTCCACTGCAAGGGCCCGGGCGAGCGCCATGCGTTGGCGTTGGCCGCCCGACAGCTGCGACGGGTACCGCTTTGCAAAACCCTCGAGCCTCACCAGCTCGAGCAGCTCGCTCACGCGCTTGCGGATCTCTGCCTTGGGCCGTCTGCGGACTTTCAGCCCGAACGCAACGTTGTCCCAAACGGTCATGTGACGGAACGGCGCGTAGTGCTGGAAGCAGAAGCCGATTCCGCGGTCGCGTGGAGCGAGCCCCGTCACGTCCTCACCGTCGATCAGCACACGGCCGCTGTCGGGCACCTCGAGACCCGCGACCACCCTGAGCAACGTGGACTTACCCCCTCCACTCGGGCCGAGCAGAGCGGTCAAAGAGCCCGTCGGGACGTCGAGACTGACGTCCTCTAAGGCGACAGCGTCGCCGAACCGCTTGGAGACTCCGCGGACTTGGATCGCCATGACCGCACCTCCTTTCTCTTGGACAGGCTCAATAACCCGAGCACGATTAGCGAGATGACGGCGAGCACGAGACCACCCATGTACGCGCCGACGATGTTGTAGTTGGCGAACTGATTGCTGACGTATAGCGTGAGGGTCTCGGTCTGGCCCTGGATGTTGCCGGAGATGACGCTCACTGCTCCGAACTCACCGAGAACCCTCGCGGTGGTGAGCGTGACCCCGTACGCGATACCCCAGCGGATGGAGGGAAGGGTTATACGGAGAAGTGTCGCGAGCGGGCCGGCGCCGAGCGTCGCTGCCGCTTGCTCCTGTTCGGTACCGATCTCCTGGAGGACGGGAAGCACTTCGCGCGCGACATAAGGGATGGAGATGAACGCGGAGGCGAGGATGATCCCGGGGATCGAGAATGCGATGTGGACCCCTCTTTCGGCTAGCCAGCTGCCGATCCAGCCCGTCTTGCCGTAGACGAGGACTAGCGAGAAGCCCACCACCACCGGGGAGATCGCGATCGGCAGGTCGATCGCGGCGTCCAGCAGGCGCGCACCTGGGAAACGATGGCGGGCGAGCAGGATTGCGGCTCCCACGCCGAACACGGTGTTGAGCGGCACCGCAATCGCCGCGACGAGGAGGGTGAGCACCAGAGCGTGAATGAAGTCGTGACTACCGGCACCCCCGGGATTGGTGAGGTCTCGCCACGCAGTCGAGAACCCCGGTGAAAACGCCCGGTACGCGATCGTTCCGACGGGGATCGCCACGAGCATCGCCAGGTACGCGAGGACGAAGAGCCGAAGCCCTCCGCGAAACAACGAGCGGCGCACCGCGTGCGACTGCTTGGGCCGCGACGCCCCGGGGCCGCCGACGGTTGCCGCTTGTTCGGAAGGCGCGGTGACGACGCTCACACCGAGACCTCGTCTCTTGCCAGGTGCCGGCGCCAGGCGCCAAGCGCCAGAAGTACGACGAGGGACAAGACGAGGAGCGTCAACGAGAGAGCCGCAGCCCCCTGATTGTCGTCAGACTCGAAGAGGCCGAAGATCCGGATCGACGCGACCATCGTCTTGAACGGCAGGCCGCTCGTGAAGAGGACCAGAGATCCGTACTCGCCGAGGGCACGAGCGAAGGCCAGGGCCGCTCCCGAGATCATCGCCGGTGCAAGGCTCGGAAGGACGACCCGGCGGAACACGGTGAACGACCCCGCTCCGAGGGAGGCGGCCGCCTCCTCTGCATCGAGGTCGAGCTCTTCCAAGACCGGTTGGATCGAGCGGACGGCGAACGGCAGTGTCACGAAGGCGAGTGCGACCCAGACAGCGAGACGCGTGTTCGCGACATTCAGGTGAATCGGGCTGTTCGGACCGTACAGGCTGAGCAGCGTCAGCCCGGCGATGACCGTCGGCAACGCGAAAGGCAGGTCGACGAGAGCACCGAGGAGGCGTTTGCCCGGGAACTGGTCGCGAACGAGCACCCACGCGATGGCCGTTCCGGCAATTACGTTGACGATCACGACGATCACGGCGCTCACGAGCGTGAGTTTGAGCGCCGCCCACGACTCCGGATCGCGTACCGCAGACCAGAACGCGCTCCAGCCACCGTGAAACGCCTCAGATGCGACCGCCGCTATCGGGATGAGAACGAGCAAGCTCAGGTATATGACCAACGCGCCAGGCCCGCTCGATCGCAAGAGCCCTTTGCCGACGGTGCGCGCCGTCCCGTGACGCCGGTTCCGGCCCGCGCCGCCGTCCTTGCCGAGGACGACGTCCTCGGTCAACGGGTCGAGCGGGATCTGCGCGGAGAACTCTCCGGGCAAGGTTCCCGTCGTCATTTGAACGTCTTCGCCAGGCGTTGCTGGGAAGCTCGTAATCTCTCTAGCTCGATCAGCGGTCCGACCTCCGCTTCAGCTTGACGATCAGCCGCTCGAGGTGCTCACCCCGAGGCTCGCTTCGATCTTGGCGACAATCCCCTTCTGTGGGTCAAAGAACGACTTGGCGTCCTTCGTCCATCCGCCGAGCGAGTCGATCGTGAAGAGATCGTTCGGGTTCTGGAACGTAACGCCCGCCGCCTGAGCTGCAGAGGCGATGACCGGCCTGTAACCCTCCTTCGCCCACAACTCCTGCCCGGCCTCCGAAAGGAGGTAGTTGACGAAGGCCTGCGCCGCGGCCTTGTGCGAAGAACCGGAGAGCACGGCGATCGGGTTCTGAATCAGGATCGTCTGCGGTGGCACGACGTAGTCGATCGACGCGCCCTTTCGCTGTGACGCGATCGCGTCGTCCTCGTAATCGAGCAGCACGTCGCCGTTGCCGGACAGGAACGATTCCATCGCGTCGCTCGCGCTCGCCGGTTGCGAGACGGTGTTCTTGAGCAGGCTGGTCAGGTACGCCTGTGCGCCGGAGGGAGTGCCACCCGTCGCAAGCGCAGCGCCGTAGGCAGCCATGATGTTCCACCGCGCGCTGCCGGAGCTGAACGGGTTGGGCGTCACCACCTTGATCCCTGACTTGATCAGGTCCGACCAATTCTGGATGTGGTGCGGGTTGCCCTTGCGCACCACGAACACGACCACCGAGTTCGTGACGAAGCCGTGGTCGGGTCCGACCGTGTTCCAGCTCGATGACACGAGCCCGGCCTTCACGAGCTTGGCCATGTCGGGTTCGAGCGAGAAGTTGACGACGTCGGCGGACTGGCCGTCTACGACGTCCTTCGCCTGAGTCCCCGAAGCGCCGAACGATGTCGAGACCGTGATGTTCTTGCCGGCGGAGGTCTGTCCGAATGCCGCGATCAACTTGGCGTAGGCCCTGGCAGGAGTGGAGTAGGCCACAAGGGCGATGGCGTCTCCTCCACCTCCCGAACCACCGGAGCTCGAGCTACAGCTCGATACCCCTATGGCGACGGCAGCGCATGCGGCTAGGAGCGAGAACCTGTGAAGAGACAATCGCGATTGCATGAAGTGAATCTAGCGCATCTATAGGTATCAGTGATTCGATTTGATAAGTATCGATACAAGAGAGCTCACCCCCGTTCGCCATTGTCACGAGGCGTGTGCAGCCGGGCACTCAGTGCGCGTGCAGCGGGGGGAGAAGATTCCGCCTACCTGGGCCTTTTCAGGCAGAATCGGTCGGTGCACATTCCGGCAAAGGTCGACTATGGGATGCGGGCGCTTCTCACCCTTGCTGCGGCTGACGGGGAGCCCGCCACAGCGGATGCCCTGGCCGCATCCCAGGGACTGCCGTCGAAGTTCCTGGGCAGCATCCTGAACGAGCTCCGCAGAGCCGGGATCGTCGCGAGCCAGCGCGGAGCGGAAGGTGGTTACAGGCTCGGACGGCCGGCGAACTCGATCACGTTCGCAGACGTGATGCGAGCCCTCGACGGGCCACTTGCGGAGGTACGAGGCCTTCGTCCGGAGGCGGCAGAGTACGAGGGTGCGGCAGAACGCCTACAGGACGTCTGGGTGGCGGTTCGCGCAAGTCTGCGTAACGTGCTCGAACACATAACGCTGGAAGACGTGGTGCGAGGTCGCCTGCCGAGAAGTGTTGCGAAGCTGACGGCCGATCCTGACGCCTGGCTTCCCCGCTGACCAGCGGAAGGCCGAGAGATGACCGGCCCTGGGTCACCAGGGTGTTCTGTTCGGGCTTCAGCCGGATGCCATGGCGAGGGGATTCCAGACACCGTCGAGGAATCGCACTATCTCGCCCACGAGTCGCTCCGGGTGCACGCGCAGTTCGAGCATCGAGGACGCCTCGACGAGTTGTGCGAAAGGAAGCTGCTCGACGAGGTTCTTCGAGTCGCTGAACGGATGGATGAAATCAGCGCGATGGCCGATCACGAGCGCGGGCGCGGCTATCGCTCTTCGCTGCTCGACTGTCGGCGCGATCGGTCCTACGAACAAACCGTGGAGAACCGCAGTCGACTCCTCTGGTCGGAGCGCGATCGGCGCTCTCAGGCCTTCGATGATCCAACTCGACGTGCGAGGCAAGCGCCTGGGTAATTCACCGAGCAGCCCGACGAGCCGTGCCGCGTAGTGGAAACCGAGGAGCAGAGGAAGGAAGACAATGGCGGCGCCTGGAACTGCCCATTCGAGCACCGGCATCTCGAGGAGCAGGCCTTGCACGCGAGATGGCGCCTGCGCAGCACACTGAAGAGCGACGTTGGCTCCGAGGGAAACCCCACCCACGACTGCGGTTGCAAGGCCCAGATGGTCGAGCAGAGCGACGACGCAATCGGCGTAGGAGTCCATTCGGTGCATCGAGGCGTGACGCGGCTTGTCGGACATTCCATGGCCCGGTAGGTCGAGCAGAACAACTCGATTCCCGGCTCGCGCAAGTGACGTCGCAATCGGCCGGTTGAGATTCGCGTCCAACAGGAGCCCGTGGAGGTAGACGAGCACCTGCGGACCCGAACCGTGCACCTCGTAAGAAAGTCGCACGTCGCGGTACCAGAACTCGCCGTCGGAAACAGGGGGGACCGCGCTCAGACGGTCAGACGCTCTCAACCTGCGTCCTCGAGCGACATGTCGGGGGACTTCCTGTATGCAGACGGGCGCCGTTGGGTGAGGCACGGAAGCGTGGACCGTGCGTCTTGCTGGGCGGTGAAGTCGAGGTCTGCCACTGCCACACCGGTGCCTTCTTCGACCTCGGCGAGAACCTTTCCCCAGGGGTCGACGATCGCCGAGTGGCCATAAGCCTCGAATCCGCCTCCGAGCGTGCCCACCTGCCCGGCGGCGACGATGAACACCTGGTTCTCGATGGCACGCGCCCGGAGGAGGACTTCCCAATGAAGACGGCCGGTTGCAGCTGCGAAAGCGGAAGGGACCGCGATCACGAGCGCGCCGGCAAGTGTGAGGACCCGGTACAGCTCGGGGAAGCGCAGGTCGTAACAGATGGTCATCCCCACAGGGACGGGGCGCTCGTCGGAAAGGGTGATCGACGCCATCGTTGGCCGATCGCCGGGAGCCACCGCGTCGGACTCGCGGCTGACGGCCCCTGGTACGTCGACGTCGAACAGATGAATCTTGCGGTAACTCGCGACAACCATGCCCTGGGGACTTACGAGGCATGTCGTGTTGTACCTACGACTTGCCGCGAGCTCAACGAAACTTCCGGCAACCAGCCAGACGTCGTGCTCCCTTGCGATAGTCGTAGCCCATCGCGTCACGCTGCCGTTGAGCGGTTCAGCAGAATTGCGAAGGACCGATGCGTTGCCGAAGAGCGAGAAGTGCTCGGGCACCACGACGAGCTCTGCACCCTGCGAGGCAGCTTGTCCCACCAGGTCGCCGGCGCGCACGAGGTTCTCCTCGCGATCGTCGGACGCTCTGCACTGCACGACTGCCGCACGCATGGATTACGCGAACGCTACCGGGAGAACAGGCGAGACCGTACAGATTTGCGATCGGGTTTTAAACGACCGGCATCCGGCTCGGTAAGCAAATGGAACTGCTCTCCCGAGCCGGAGCGGTTTCGAAAAGTGCCTGCAAGCTCCGGTTTGATCCGGTCAGCTCACAGGCCTAGCTCTGCAGAGCACGCAGGCCACTGACCCCAACCGTAACGGGCTTGGAGCTGTTGAGCGGCCTGGTCCTGGACGGCGGGCGCCGCCTCGGACGGTAAGCCGCTGAACCCGAGGCCTTCCCAAGTCGAAAGAGCGAATTGGTAGGCGCCGTAGTAGCCGTTGCCTGTGTCCTCTGAGTAGTTGCCGCCTGATTCGCACGCGCGCAACTCTGCCCACACGCCTCCGGCCGGAGCCGGCTGTGAAGCCTGTGATTTGGCGGCTTGCGCTTGTGCAGCTGCTGCGGCGGCCGCAGCTTGTGCTTGTGCCGCTGCTGTTGCTTGCGCTTGTGCGGCGGCTTGTGCTGCCGCTTGCGCTTGTTGCTCGGCTTGTGCTTGCGCAGCTTGCTGTTCCGCGACGACCTGCTCGTAGAGCTTTGCGCGCTTCTGGGCGACAGCTTTGTCGAATGCGGCAATCTGCGCCGGCGTCGGGCCGGGTTTGCGTGTCACACGCAAAAACCCATCTGGGAGAAGGGTCGATGACGTCGCAGCCGGATGGCTGCCGACGTGATAGATGTCGAGCAAGTTGACCCCCGCCTGCGCGAGGGGCGACGCGCCCTGTTGCTGTTGATGTTGCCTAACTTCATGGTGGCTCGGATGCTGGAGGAGTCCAGCAGTGCCGAACAGCGTGGCGATGACAACGCCACAGAGTCCGGTCTTCCGCATCTTGCGCCTCCTGAAAGTCTCGGGATGCCCGGCGGGCTCCAGGTGGGCTTGGAATGCGGGCGGCCCGTCTTCTGCGCATTCGTCTCGCGGAGCCGCTGCCGGGAAGGGCGAACGACCCTGGACTTAGGTCCGAACGAGGTGCGGACGGAGCAACCCGGTTGCTATGTCGTTAGGCGGCTCTCCCTGTTGGTGTGTATTTGGTAGGTATGCATGGGCGATATGGGTCGGCGAACGGTGCTTTGGCGAGACGTGCCCAAAGGCTCGCGACGAAGGCGCGTGCCCCACGGGTGCTAGGTCCCTGGTGGGTCCACGAGCGCGCTCGGGGCCCGACGAATCGGGCCCGGGCGACGGCCTCCGCACCGCCGCATGGACACCATCAATAGATGGCTCTGTACCCGAGAAGCTAGGCAGAGTATCCGCACCATGCAAATTCTTTGGGACCATCCGGCCAGTTTCTTGGCACAGAGAGGTTGCGACCACAATCAAGGACGGCCCAAAGATTCGAGGAGAAATACCCTGTGACCAGGGAAGATACGAGAGAGCAAAGGATCGTAACCAGAGCTAGAAGAAAATTCCGGTATAGGGTGCCCGTTGGACCCCTCCGGGGCAGTTGGCTATCTAAGGGGTCCCGGGATGAGGGTGGTGAGCCCGGCCGCCGCTTCTGCCACCAGACCCTCCGATCCGGTCGCCTCGTGGACTCCGACGAGGGCGGTGATCGTTGCGAAGTTATGCCCGATCAAGAGGGCGTCGACGTCCGTAGGGTCGTGATCGGCGGGTGCTTCCTGCCCGGCCGATCCGGGTATCGCAAGATCCAGATGCATCGTTCCGCTCGGACCGGATGGCATGCCCGGCTCGTCGTGAGTGACCGAGCGAATGGTCCCGCCGCGTCCGAGGCGCGCCGAACGGACGCCTTTCAATCCACTCAGTTCGACGTCCGGAACATTCAGATTGAGCACTGTCGCGAGAGGCGCTGTCTCGAGCAACGGCACTAGTGCCTCCGCAAGATCAGCAGCCGTCCGCCATGGAACTGGGTCTGGTCCGTAACGAATGGAAGTTGCCAGACCGCGTATACCGAATTGCGCAGCGGTGAGTACAGCGCCGATCGTGCCGGAATGCAGTGCGGATCGGCCAACGTTGACGCCGTGGTTGATCCCCGAAAGAACGATGTCGGGTCTCGGCCCGAAGCCACCTACGCAAGCGAGAATTACGCCGAGCGCCGGCGGTCCGTCCACTCCGTAGGTGGGAACCTCCTCGAGCCCTTCCAACGCGAACGTGCGATAGTCCACTCCGTCTCGACGGTAGAACGCGCCGACCGCCGAGCTCGCGCCGCTCCAATCCTCGAGGGGCGCCACGACAAGCACCTCGTGTCGAGTTCTGGTGGCCGCCTCAGCCAGAGCGGCGATGCCCGGCGCCAGGACGCCGTCGTCGTTGGTCACCAGAATGCGCACGCGTTCAACACCATCCGGCAGATAGGAGGCGCTGACCGTTGCAACGCCCTAAGGCCCTAGCTTGGCGCCCGGCGCAGGCATTCCTGAGGTGGCAATGCCGTCGTAAGGCTCGTCCAACTACCATACCGGTGCCCGCGGCGGCTCGTAGAGGATCGGCACGTGTGCCGTTTCAAGCCGCGGGGACGAGGACGAGCGAGGCAGGATGCCCAGCATCGCAAACCAAAAGGTGCCGCCCTCGGGCGTGCAATACGAGATCGGTTACGGGCATCACCGAGTAGTCGTGACCGAAGTCGGTGCCGCCCTTCGGGTCTTCAGTGTGTCCGGACGCGACGTGATCGACGGCTTCGACGTGACAGAGCGGTGCACCGATGGTCGCGGCCAGGTGCTCGCACCGTGGCCGAACCGTCTCGGTGACGGTCGTTATACGTTCGAGGGAACGACGGCTGCGGCTGGACTCGACGAACCCGAACACCACAACGCGATCCACGGGCTTGTGCGGTGGCTGCCTTGGTCACTGCTCGGACAAGCGCAGAACGTCGTGACTCTCGGAACCGTGCTTCATCCGCAACCCGGTTATCCGTGGAGACTCTCGTTGACGATCGAATACAGGCTCGGGCGCGAGGGTCTCGCGATCACTACGGAGGCAACGAACACCGGGGAGACTGCTGCCCCCTTCGGGCTCGGTTTCCATCCCTATCTAACAGTCGGCACTGCGGTCATCGACAATGCGCGGTTACTGGTACCCGCGCGAAGAAGACTCGTGACGGATCAGCGCGGACTTCCTTGCGGTGAGTCGGACGTGTCGGGATCCGAATTCGACTTCTCTGCTGCCCGTCTTATCGGACCGACCGTTCTCGATACCGGCTACACGGAATTCTCACGCGCTCCCGATGGCACCGTCCGGGCGGAGATCGACAATGCAGACGGCAGCGCGGGCGCGACGGTATGGGCCGACGGCAGGTTCGATTACTTGATGGTCTACACAGCCGACAAGGTCAGCGACGTTCAAAAGCAACGAGCATCGATCGCGATCGAACCCATGACGTGCCCACCCGACGCGCTGCGTTCCGGTACGTCAGTCGTTCGCCTGGCGCCCGGTGCCTCGTGGCGGGGGACTTGGGGTATCTCTCCGCGTTGATCGGGAATTAGATCAAACGCCCGGACAATTCGTGCCGGCAGCAATTGTCTTGCAAGTTTGAATTTACGAAACTCTTGCGCGCGATCGCGTTACAAGCACCGGCCACCGGTGCATGGTCATAATCGGTCTTTTGCCTTGCACTCGACCTCGTAGCCGCCCATTACCGCTCTCAGTGGTCGTCGGTCTTCTGCAAAACCTTCACAAGTGAACGATCTCGTAAAAGACGTGGGAACTCAAGGTTGCATCCTCTTGCCGTTGACGCTAAGAACAACAGCGTTTTGCGGGGAGGGAAGGTGGAAGAACACAAGCGATCCGGAGCATTGCTTCTCGCCGCAATTCTCACATTGCCGGTGGTAGTAGCCAGTTTGATCGTGGGTGTGCCGCCTGCACACGCGGCAACAACCTTCACCTTGAGATTGAACGCGCCGATCGTGGGGATGGCATCGACTTCTGACGGGCACGGCTATTGGACCGTTGGATCGGACGGAGGCATCTTCTCCTTCGGGGACGCGAAATTCGCAGGTTCTATGGGAGGCAGGCACCTCGACGCCCCGATAGTCGGGATGGCGGAAGGCCCGTCGAGCGGCGGCTATTGGTTGGTTGCCTCGGACGGAGGCCTCTTCACTTTCGGCAAAGCGCACTTTTGGGGATCGATGGGAGGCCGGCACTTGAACGCCCCCGTCGTGGGGATGGCGTCAACTCCGAATCGCGCCGGGTACTGGTTGGTGGCATCCGACGGTGGGGTTTTCGCATTCGGTGACGCGCCCTCGGCGGGGTCGATGGGGGCGAAGCGACTAAATGCTCCGATTGTCGGAATGGCATCGACTCCTGACGGGAAGGGTTACTGGCTGGTTGCGTCGGACGGCGGGGTGTTCGCATTCGGTGACGCACACTTCTGGGGTTCCATGGGCGGCAAACATCTGAATGCTCCGGTCGTATCGATAGCCGCCGACAGCGCGACGGGGGGCTATTGGATGGTCGCGTCCGACGGTGGCGTGTTCGCGTTCCACTCCTCCTTCGACGGTTCAAAGGCGAACCAAGCCCTGCCTGGTCCCGTCCGCACGGTCGTGGGGGCCAATGGAGCAAACGGCTACTGGCTTTCAGGGGATTCGGGAGGTATCTATCCGTTCGGGGCGGCATCCTTCGAGGGACAGATCGACGGCATCCTGCCGAACACGCAAGGGCAGGCTCTGCATGCAAACACCTCTTCGGCGAGGATCCTCGCCGTCGCGCAGTCGCAGGTCGGAGAAACCGACCCATACCTCTACGGGCCTGCCGGAAGCGACTGGTGCGGGTACTTCGCGTCATGGGTCTGGCAACGCGCCGGAATCCCAGTCCCGTCGACGCCCCTCGCCTACGAAATGGGCGCTTGGGCGTTGTCCCATGGTGGAACCCTCTTGCCGCCGTCGGCGATTCCCCAAGTCGGAGACGCCGTTTTGTTCGAGCCGCCGTGGAGCACGCTCGCATGGCCGAACTCAAGTGGGCTCGGGTACCCGAACATCGAGCACGTGAACATCGTTGCCCAGGTCCTTGCTGGCGGACAGATCATCACGATCGGCGGAAGCGAGTCCGGCGCGGTGAGGGAACAGGGTCCTTACTCCGCCGCGAACGCAAGCAGCTGGTGGGGTCAAGCCATATACGGATTCGTCCGGCCCCCAGGTGTGTGAACTAAATCGATGGGGCCGCCCCGCCCAGTAGCGACTGGAGAAAACTCGCGACATTGAAGTTAAGTCCGGGAAACATCAAGTTGAACATGCCGAGATAGAACAGCCGAGCCATTATCGCCTGGGTGTCGAGGAAGCGAGCATCGAGCACGAGGTCGATCGAGTCGATATTGAATGCGTAACTGGCGAGCGCCATCGCCGATACAAGCGCACCCTCCTCCGAGTCCATCGTCAGGTTGTTGCCCGCAAAGTAGATCCCCGTCTGCTTCTGGTTCGGCAATGGCGAGTAATGCGGGCTGACGCTCTGAGCACTACGAAGGAGCAGCTTCTGCTCCCACATGAAAGATGGAAGCCACATGCCGTGAGTCCAATTCATAGGTGTCGGCGCGATCGGGTTCTTCGGGATCGGAGTCCCGGGCACCGTCGTCGGGTCATATCCGTACATCGTCAGGTAGTACTCGAAGGCAGGGTCGGTGACGCCCATGAGATTCTTGTAGGAATACGTCGTCCACGAGTTCGTCAGGTCGAACGGTTGCTGTTGAGTCGCCCAATACGCGGTGAACTGGAGCGTCTCTTCTGGCGGGCTCGGCATACCCGGTGCCAGGATCGAAGCATCCTGGTGCAGGTAGCAAAAGCCGGGCACCAGTCCCCATACATTTTGACCCACGTAATTCTCGTAAAAGCCCCACAGAGCATTGTTGGCGTTGTCGAGCAGAGTCCCGTTCGTTGCCATGTCAGTCGTAAGCACGACCACGTCGAATTGTTGTGGGGCCTGTGACTGACCATTTACTTCCCAGGTGACCCATGGTCCGTTCGATGTGGGGTAGACCTCGGTCACCGAGGATCCGGTGAGAATCGTGACCGCGCCATTTGGGATTGAATTCACGGCGTCGTTCGCCATCGTCTGCACCCATTGCATGGCGCCGTAGTGGAATCGCATGAAGTCGCTCGACCAGTTGGTGAAGCTGGCGTATCCCTGGTCGAACAAGAAGGCAATCTCTGGCACGTACACCTCGCCGAGCAGCGCTGATCCATAACCGTTCATGATGCTCAGGTACGGGTCGAGGAAGTACGTCTCGAACGAGGAGAAATCCTTGAAAAGGCTCTGTTCGGCATTGAGGAGGGACTCCAACGAGAGCGGCATGCCGGGCTGTGCCTTGAGCAGGGATTCGAATGTCGAGGCATCAGCGGCACCCTGCTGGTACAGGGGTGTCGTCTGGTACTCAGGGAAATTGCCCCAGTACTGGGCAGGTCCTCCCTGTGTGATCCCGGGAAAGGCACAAGCCACTTTCAGAGGCACGGGATCCATTGTCACTCCCGCAAACTCCGGAAGTTTGAGCATGCTCATCAAATTGGGATACATGGTGGGCGCAATCATCTGCACCCCGAGGTCGATCCAATACTGCGTTCCGTTCACGGTCACCGGCACTGTCCGTGAATGACCTCCCAGACTCGGAATTCCCGGCTGTGGGTTGCCGTTCTGGTCGTAGGCGAGCACGTCGTGAATCAGCGTGATCTCGAACTGTTCTGACGGGTTCTGCTGCTGCGTCTTCGCGAGAAGCCACAGCATCGCAACACCGCTTGCACCTCCACCGACGATGCATACTTTCTGCGTCATTTCGACCGCCTTTTGACTTGTTGACCCCCTCGAATCCGCACTTTCGATCTCGCAATTACTCCGAGATCATTGGACATCACGTCGCGTCGAGCTCCGCAAGCATGGTACGCGCTTTCCGCCCGTCGAACGAGTCAACGTCGTAACGGTCCATGATCGTTACGAGCAGACGTCGACCCTCTGCGAGATCCCCTCGGTCAGCGAGAAATCGAGCCATTGCGGCGCCGACTCGTAGCTCGATCAGGCCTGCGCCCATGTCCGTTGCCATGTCGAGCGCGGCACGGAAGTCCGCCCGCGCCATGTCGTCGCCGGTTGCAGCGCGCAACTCGGCCCTCAGGCGAAGAAGCTCACAGGTGTGCTGGATCTGTACGTTCTGATCGGGAAGGAGGAGGGCGTCGGCGACTGTAGCGAGTGCATCGTCGAGCCGACCTGCCATGAGCTGGGACTCGGCGAGAAGGGCGAGCGAGTGGTTGAGGCCCAAACGTTGCCGGGCGGCCACGTGCTTGGCGAGGCCGATCGAAATCAGCTCGATCCCGGCACCATCCCCGGACATTGCTTCAGCCCAGCCGCCGTAGATCTGACCCCAGCCCACGATGATGTCGATCCCGAACTGTGTGCCCACGGCTTTGAGCCGCTCGCAAGAAGCGCGAACTTCGTCGAAGTCCCGAAGCCACACATTGACCACTGACAAGCTGAGCGGTGCCAGCACCTGGGTTATCAGATCGGCGTCGGATCGGGTCTGGGCCGAGACGATCTCGGTGAGGAAACCTTGCGCCCGGTCAGTCTTAGCCAGTACCGCGGCGGCAACGCCTCCGTACAGTGCGGCCTGCACGACTCCCGAAGCAGGGAGAACGTTTGCCAGCCCTTCGGGTGACCTGTCGAACACGGCTTCGGCGTGCTCCAACGCGTCGAGGAGTCGGCCACGGTTATACAGGGAGCCGGCCTGCGCGATATGTGCCTCGCATGACGACTGTTCGTCGCCGATGTCGCGTGCCAATGCAACGAGCTCATCGGCGAGCACCTGGGAGCTCATGATCTCCCCGCTGCTCATCGAGGTGCCCCAAAGGTTGTAGAGGGTGCGAACACGAAACTGCGTGTCGCCGATGTACTCACTCAGCTTCCGAGCTCGGTCTGCGGCAGCGATGGTCTCGGGAGCGCCGAACCCTCTCAGCATCTGTAGCGCATCGGTAAGACCAAGTTGGAGCACGAGCTCGCGCTGCACCCGCTCGGGCTCCTCTGGCAGCTGATCGAGCAATGCAAGCGCCCGTTCGTAGTGAGCGCTTGTTTCTGCGAAGGCTGAGCGGGCGGCTGAGCGCTGAGCGGCCATTTGCCATGCTGCGATCGCTTCGCCCGCGTCGCCTGCCTCGGTCCAGTGGTGAGCGAGGAGCTCCGGGGGAACTGACACTCCCTCTCCGGCTCTCCGGGTGAGGGTTCCGGCGATCTGACGATGGAGCTGGACTCGCCGGCGGCGGAGCATCGAGTCGTAGGCCGCCTGTTGCACGAGGACGTGCCTGAACTGGTATGCGCTGGAAGGCGGCAGTCCGCGGGTGAGCACCAGCTCGGCGTCGTCGAGTTGCCTCAAGGCTGAAATCAGGTCGCCGACCCCGTACCCCGACACTTCCATAAGCAAGTCGAACGAAAACTCCCGGCCAATGGCAGCGGCCGTCTGCGCGATCAACTTCGCCGATCCGAGCCGGTCGAGGCGCGCCATGAGCGAGTCGTAGAGCGACAAGGGAACCTCGTTACCTAGCGAGCCTGGGACCTGTTCGCTCACCGCGCGCGCCAACTCCTCGGCGAAGAGAGGCACCCCGTCCGAGCGTTCCGTCAGGGCTTCGATCGTGACGTCCGAGGCTCCAGAGATACCGAGTCGATCTCTCACGATCATGCGTGTCTCTTCAGCGCCAAGGCGATTGAGCGTGATCTGCGTGTTGTTGCTTCGCGTCCCCCACGGTGGTACGAACCCCAGACGGGCGGTCAAGACGACAAGTGCGGGTATCGACGCGACCTGCTCCAGCGTTGCTGCCAACGTTTCGAGCGAGGAGGGGTCGGCCCAGTGCAGGTCTTCGACGACGAGTGCAACCGGCAGGATCTCCGCTCCGGCAGTGAGCCAGCGGACCATCCACCCCATGAGACGGCGTCTCTCCTCCTCGGGCGATACGAGTAGGGGCGCGAACCGCTCGGCCACCGGGAGTCCGAGAAGATCGGAGACAAGTTGGGCGCCCTCGCTCGGATCGTCCGCCACCTGTCGTAGCGACGTCTCGATTTCAGTGATCCGTTCGTCGGCCGGCATTTCCGCGGGCCAGTCGAACTGGCTCTCTACGAGCTTCTTCACCACGGCGAACGGCTGTACCTGCTCGAGGCGAGAGGCGGCCGATTCCACCCACACACCGTCGGGCTCCACCTCGGCTCGAAGTCGATGCAACAGCGCCGATTTGCCGATGCCCGGCTCCCCGAGGACGAGCACGATCTGCCCGTCGCCGTTTCGGGCTGCCTCCCAGCGGTCCTTCAGAAGCGACAGCTCGGTCCTCCGACCAACGAAGGTCCCGCGCGGCTTGCCTACTCCCCGCCTCGCGGCCATGCGGCCGACGACGCGGTACACCACGACAGGGTCCGGAACCCCCTTCAAGTCCCTTGCGCCGAGTGGTTCGAACTCGAATGCGTCCTCTACCCGACGCTTGACCTCGTCCGTGACTACCACCGAATTTGCTTCTGCGATCGCCTGGACCCGCGCCGCGACGTTCACCGCGTCGCCTAGCGCATGCGTCTCTCGACGCTCGGGAGCTCCGACCTCGGTGATCACCACGAGCCCCGAGTGCACCCCCACCCGGGCTGTGATCTCGAATCCGCCCGCGCCCCCAGTGCGGTTCAGATCGTTAAGAGCCTGCGAGATCTCGAGGGCCGCAGCGATGGCGTCCTCCGCCGTGGTCTCGCCCGCCTCCGGATACCCGAAGAACGCAAGGACACCGTCGCCCAGGTACTGCGACACAAAACCGTTGTGCCGACTGATCGCATCCCCGCACACCTGGTAGTAGGCATCGATCAGCTCGCCATATACCTCGGGGTCGAGTTGCGCCGCGAGTTTCGTGGAGTCGACGAGGTCACAGAACATCACGGTGAGCCTGCGGCGTTCGCCCTCGCCGACGACAGGATACGACGGCGAGTCCGCTCGAGTCGGAACGGCTGCGGCGGAAAGCCGGGTTGTTCCCGGTTTGTCCGTCAAGGATTTGGTCGGAGCTCCGCACGACGTGCAGAACGATGCCCCGTCCCCAAGCGAAGCCCCGCACGAGTCGCAGTCGCGTACGATCGCCGCTCCGCAAGTGGCACAGAACCTCGCGCCAACTGGATTTTCGTGGCCACAGCCTCGAAGACCCATCAACTCCCCGCTTTTTCAGGGCGAGCCTACTTGGCCCTTGGCCTGCGGACATGCCGTACGATCACGGCAATGCCCTATGACGAAGAGCTCGCCGACCGCATCCGCGAACTGCTCGCTTCCGAATCGGGAGTTACCGAGAAAAAGATGTTCGGCGGACTCGCTTTTCTGGTCAAGGGAAAACATGGCTCTAAGTAGGAGCCGTCACCGTGAGTAAGGAGAGACGATGACCACACTCGAGAACCGGCCGAACACAGCGCTCCTCGTCGTCAACGTCCAGAACGGCGTCGTGGCGGGGGCTCACGAGCGGGACGCGGTCGTTGCGAACGTCGGCAACCTTGTCGAAAAGGCGCGACGGGAACGCGTTCCCGTTGTCTGGGTTCAGCACTCCGACGAGCAACTGGCGAGGGGGAGCGACGACTGGCGGATCGTCCCCGAACTGACTCCGGGCGGCGGCGAGCCGCTTATCGAGAAGATCTACGGTGACTCGTTCGAGGACACCACCCTCGAAAGCGTGCTGTCGGGCCTCGGTGTCGGGCGACTCGTAGTAGTAGGCGCGCAGACCGATGCGTGCATCCGGTCGACGCTCCACGGAGCGTTGGTCAGGGGGTACGACGCGACCCTTGTCAGCGACGCCCACACGACGGAGGACCAGACTGCTTGGGGGGCGCCGCCTCCGGACCAGGTAATCGCGCACACGAACCTGTACTGGACGTATGAGACAGCCCCTGGGCGGAAGGCAGGGACCGTCGAGACCAAGGAAGTCGACTTCTAGGACCTTCCAAGTAATCCCTTTATCGGCGCCGCAGTTGCAGCCGAGCGGCAATTATCAGCCGGACTGGTGATTCGCCTGAAAGTGGGTAGGGGACGTTCATGCAAGATATCTCCCCTTCCAAACCAGGACTGCCTCGATGACCGTTGCAACAGCGAGGAGCATCGAGTCAAACGTCCCCATCGGTGACGATGGTGCCTCTCGGCCCCATCGTCTCCTTGATCCGCCCGTGGGTGGACCAGCTGATCACCTCGGAAGAGCCGTGGGGTGGGGAAGGGGAATTGCTGCCACAGCGGTCGCGATGATCGTGACTTACGCCATGCTTGCCGTATTCATGGTGGCTCTGGGCATGTTTGTAACCCACGTCATCGCGCATGACTTCGTCGGTGCTTGGGAGCGTCACGTGAGTGATTGGTTCGCCACACATGGCAGCGGCCTTTGGAACAGCATCAGTGCCGGCGCTACGTTCATGGCCGATACGTTCTCGGTAGCGGCTGTCGCGGTAGTCGTCACTGTCGTGCTCCTCTTCCGGAAGTGGGGACGCCAGGCATTCCTCATCGTCGCAGGCTTGGCGATCGAGCTCTCCGTCTTTCTGACGTCCAATTCGGTTGTGGCGAGGCCGCGTCCTCCACTCCGACACTTGGGAGGCACGCCGTCGACCTTCAGCTTTCCTTCGGGGCATACGGCTGCCACCGTCGTGCTCTACGGCGGAATCGCGGTGTTGACGATGACATCGACCACTCGCCGAGGTCCCCGCATTGCGGCGTGGACGGTCGCTGTCGTCCTTACGGTCGCCGTGGGGGTGTCTCGGGTCTATCGCGGTGAGCATTACGTAACCGATGTCGTAGCCGGCTTCTTGATGGGAGTGGGCGCCCTTGTGGCGGCCGTCTTCATCATCCGAGTGGCTGGCGCGGCTCACGCGGCGAAGTCTCACGCTGTCGACAAACCAGTGGTGGCCAAAGAGCCTCTTCGACGAAGCGTTGCTCTCCGATGACCTCCGTCGCCGTCATCGCCCACCAGAAGAAGACACTTGGGGGTGGCCTCGCCGAGCTCCGTCAGGTCTTGGCCGATCGCGGTTTCCCTGACCCCATCTGGTACGAGGCCCCCAAGAGCAGCAAGGCGCCCAGCCTTGCGCGCCAGGCCATGGCGGATGGGGCCGACCTTCTCTTCGTCTGGGGTGGAGACGGGATGGTCCAGCGGTGCGTAGACGCGGTAGCGGGCCAGCAAATTGGCCTGGCGATCCTGCCGGCGGGCACTGCCAATCTTCTGGCGAACAACCTTAAGATTCCGATTGACCTGCGCGCCGCGGTGGAGATCGGACTCCATGGAGCCCGGCGTCGCTTGGATGTCGGTGTCTTGAACAACAAGCGATTCGCCGTGATGGCAGGGGTCGGATTCGACGCCGTCATGATGAGAGACGCCGACGGGAAGCTGAAGGACCGCTATGGCCGCCTCGCCTACGTCTTTACCGGCGCCCGCGCCACTCGCATGAATGCCCGGAAGGTGAGGATCGAGATCGACGGAAAGCCTTGGTTCAAGGGAAAGGCCAGCTGCGTGCTGCTCGGTCAGTTTGGAACATTGACCGGAGGCCTTGTCGCATTCGCCAATGCCCGCCCCGACGACGGACTACTCGAGGTCGGTGTGGTGACGGCGGACAGCGCACTGCAATGGGCTCGCGTGCTCAGCCGCCTGGTGATCGGCCATGCCGATCGCTCGCCACTCGCGCAAATGACCCGCGGGCGCGAAGTCGAGATCAAGCTCGACCGACCCACCGTCTACGAGCTCGATGGGGGAGCCAGAAAGGCGAAAAAGACGCTGCGGGCCAGCGTCGAGCCAGGTGCGATAACCGTTTGCGTTCCAGAGAGCGCGCAACAATGAGTTCCGCCTCCGTCGTCCCTGAGACCCGAAATTTGACCGGTGACGACGCTTGGCAGACCTTGCATCACATTGGTCGGGCCCGGTTGCTCAAGGACGCTTTCCGCCGGATGCGCGTCGCCGATGGCTTCAGTCATGCCCGTTCGCTCGCCTTCATGACCGCGCTCGTGGTCGTGCAGGGTTTGATCGGGATGGTCGGATTGGCGAGCATCTTGGGCAAGGGAAGCGTAAGCGACATGATCGACTCAGCGGTACGACGAGCAGTTCCCGGACCAGCGGGGCAGGTGGTGACCACGGCTGTAACCCAGGCGCACCGTGTCGCCGCTGGTCATCAGTACGGCCCAGTCCTCTTCGGCTTGATCGGTGGACTGTTAACTGCGACAACTGCAATGGGTCAACTCGAAAGGGGTCTCAACCGCATCTACGGAGTCGAGCAGGACCGCCCGAGCGCGAAGAAGTACGCGCTCGCCTTCTTCTTCGCTGTCAGCGTAGGCACGCTCTTCGTCCTGGCTTTTACCTGCCTGGCTGTCGGCAGGGACCTGTTCCGCTCCGCGACCCACGGCACGCTGGTTTCGGTATGGTCCGTGGCGCGCTGGCCTCTCGGACTGGCGTTGATCACGGCCGCCGTGTGCGTGCTGTTCCGCTGGTCGCCTAAGCGCCGCCAGCCCAGCCTGTCGTGGCTCGCCTTTGGTGCTGGGGTGTCGGTGTTCTTGTGGGGTTTGGCTACCGCAGGACTCGGGTTGTTCTACGGATTGAGCTCCTCGTTCGGAAAGACTTACGGCCCGTTGGCCGGAGTGGTGGCATTGCTCTTCTGGTGCCTGTTGTCGAGCATCGCATTGTTTTACGGTGCCGCAGTAGCGGCCCAGCTCGAAGCTGTCAGGGCCGGGGGGGCGACGCCACAGGATGCGCGCAAGGTGGCGCAGTCCGATCCACCGGGTGATCGACACCCGGTGGGGGCGGCGGCGCCATGACAGCCAGGAACACACTGTCTCCGACTGTGGCCACCGACGACCCGATCGCGCGGGCAAGGCGTACCTTGGAAGGAGTTGTCGGCATCCCCGCTACCGAGGGCAATCGCATTACCGTCCTGCACAACGGGGATGAGATATTTCCTGCAATGCTCGACGCCATCGCTGATGCCGAGCACACCATTGATTTCCTCACCTTTGTCTATTGGAAGGGCGAGATCGGCACCGAAATGGCCGAAGCCCTGTGCCTACGGGCCAAGGCCGGTGTGCGCGTTCGGGTGCTATTGGACGCTTGGGGCGCCCGAACCATCGAAGATCGTCTCATCAACGACATGAAGAATGCAGGCGTCCGATTGCGATGGTTCCGTCCGTTGCGCCGATTCCGGCTGGGCGAAATCAATCACCGGACGCACCGCAAGGTGCTCATTGTCGACGAGTCGGTGGGCTTCACGGGTGGCGTAGGCATTTCGGACCTTTGGCAAGGTGACGCCCGCAACGAGAACGAATGGCGCGACACTCATTTCAAGATCGAGGGTCCGGCCGTCGATGGGCTGCGAGCGGCTTTTTTGGACAATTGGGCAGAGACCGACCCAACCATTTTCGAAGAGGAATACGATCGCTTTCCCGATCAGCCCAAGCCTGGTGACAGCGTTATCCAATGCGTGAGGGGAGCCTCTGCCACTGGTGGCAGCGATCTGAACTGTGTGTTCCGCACACTTTTGCAATTGACGCAACGCCGGCTACGCGTCACGACCGCCTACTTCGTCCCCGACGACGATCTCATTGACCGCCTATGCGATGCCGCCAAGCGAGGGGTGCAGGTACAGATCCTTCTACCCGGGCCATACGCCGACAAGCGCTTCGTGCAACTCTCCGCGGAGGCGGACTACGAGCGTCTCGTTGAATCCGGGATCGAGCTGTGGAATTTCCAGCCGTCGATGTTGCACGCAAAGACCATGACAGTGGACGGCGTCATCGCCAATGTGGGTTCAGCGAATTTCAATGCTCGATCCCTCAAATGCGACGAGGAGATCAACATAGTGGCGTTCGACCCCACGGTTGTACGGATCCTCGATCGGCAATTCGACGACGATCTCGAACGCAGTATTCAGATCGATCCCGGCCGTTGGAAGCAGCGATCACTACGTCAGCAATCCGCTGAACATCTCGTCGTTCCCATGCGGGGCGTCTCTTAGGAGACAGCAGATGCTGGTACTTCTCGTCACCCTGCTCGTCAGCATCGTACCTGGGCTCGCCTCGTGGATGTTGGTGCACCGATGGCCCGAGGCCGATCCGATGTCACCCAAGATCGACGTCGAGCAAATAAAGAGCGAGGCCCGACGACACCCACGGTTGGTCTCTTTCATCCGCACGCGATTGGATCCTGGGTCCACGACCGGACTGATGCTGAGCGCCGCGATCGTCGTCATGGCGGGCGGAGCCATCGGGGTAGGGATCCTGTTGATCATGATCCACACGAATACGGGATTCGCCCGATTCGATCAGAGCGCCAGTCTTTTCGGAGCACACCACGCCACGGCTCTCTCCACCCGGATCCTGAAGATTTTCACTCAACTCGGCGGTGCGATGATCCTCGTGCCCCTTGCTGTCATCGTGGGGATCGTGGAGGCGCAACGGCAGCGATCAGTGGCGGTGATCGCATTCCTCACCGTGACCGTCGGCGGCCAGTTTCTCGTGGCGAACGTCACCAAGTGGGCCGTGGGCAGGGCTCGGCCAGACTTCGACCGGTTGACTGGTTTCAGCGGCCCTTCCTTTCCTTCCGGTCACGCCGTTGCCTCGGCCGCTTGCCTAGCTGCGTTCGCGTTGGTCATAGGTTGACGACGGTCGCGAAGGGTCCGGGCGGTGCTCGCCGGTTTGGCGGTCGGACTTGCCACCGGAATCGCCTGCACTCGAGTGATGCTGGGCGTGCACTGGTTGACGGACGTGCTCGCCGGGTTGGCGATGGGGTGGGCGTGGTTCGCGCTTTGCTCAGTAGCTTTCGGCGGTCGCCAGCTTCGATTCGGCGCCCCGGCGAAGGCCGCGCAGCAGACAGTGTCCGTCCCGGGATAAGTGTTGCGGTGCCGGACCGGCCGCTGTGAGCTATCTGCCCTGAGACCTCAAGGCGTCGAAGACAATGATTTCACTGAAGTTGAGGCCATCCACCTGCCATGCGTAGCAGCCTGGAGCGGTGATCCAAGTGCTTCCGGGCATCGTTCGATACCCGTCTTTCGTGTTGGCGGTCGGCCCAGCGGGAACCACAAGGGGTCCTGAGCCGGGCGTTAGACCCTCTCCGCTCGGCTGAACCTCGATTGTGCTGCTCGCTTCTCCCAGGCGCTTCGCGTGGACGACGAATGGACCGTTGTATCCGGGCAGGCTGAACCACAGTGTCTGGATGGCAAACCACCCAGGCACTGATGTGTATGGAACTACGTTGACCCGTCCGTGAAGGATGTCGCCGCTGTCTGCGAGGAGGACTCGCACCCGCCCGCTGCCGAGCGCGATCCCGCCGAAGAAGGAGTTGTTGAACGTTGTGCCCGGAGAGGCGGGGCAGCTCCCGCCCGGACCGAGGGATGGAAAGTGGAGCGGTCGGGACAGGAGCGACTCGGGACCTCCTCCGGCCGTCGGAGCGAGACTGTGATGCTGATGTGGCCCCGACCCAGCGGAGTGCCCTCCCGTCACCGCGTAGCCGGCTAGAAGCCCGATTACTACAGCGAAGGAGATGGCCGTAACCCAGCGGCCACGTCTGGTCGCACGAGAGAATCCGGGACGCCGACTGACAGCATGAGGTGCGTCGGAGAATCTGGCGAGCGCGATTGCCTCATCGGCCGTGACAGTCTCTGGGCCACCGTTCAATATGGCGATGAGATCTGCCTTTAGTTCATCCAGCTCGTTCGACACTCATCTCTCCTTTGAAACGATGACATTGTGAAGTCGGGCAAGCCCTCTCTCGACGTGCTTCTGCACCGTCGCCGGCTTGACGCCCATCAGATGTGCGATCTCCTCATGGGTCCACCCCGCGCCATGAGCAAGAAACACTGCGACACGCTGACGTTGGGACAATGACGCAAGAGCTGCAACCAGGCCAGGTTCGAAGAGCGGTTCGTTGATAAAGGATCTTTCAAACAGGACCGGCGTCCTGCTGCGTCTGGTCCTACTCTGGCCTACCCGGTAGAGATAGCCGATGAGGTTCTCGACGTGTCCCAAACGGTTCCAGTTCTCCCATGCATACGCGAGGGCTTCGGCGGTCGCCTCTCGTCCGCGCTCATATCCATATGCAGCAACCAGGGCGCGTCTGAGCCGAGGCTCGACCTGGGTTACGAAATCTCGGAATGTCGCCTCGTTGTCGTCCCCGACCAAGCTGACCCCTGTAGGAATTCGGGCTGCTCTCGCCCCCATACCAATAGAGAGCAATGACGAGCATGTCTACATGACACGGTCTTTCGGAAAATCGCATGCTTGGAGCGATTTGGGAGCTGGGCAGGCCATTCGCGGGTGCTGTAAGACTTCCCTCGTGTCGTGGAGTCGGTGGCTTGCGATCGTGATCGTCGGCGTGGTCTGCGCCGCGTGTGGCTCGAGTGCGGTGAACGACATTTCGCCCACATTGGGCGTCGCCACGTCCGGACCGATTGGGTGCCTCGATCCCAGGGTCCCAGCGAAGCTACCCGTCGGGGGCTGGCTCCCAGACACGACCGGCATTTCTGACTACGAGCCGGAGAACGCCGGCGTAGAGCAATCGCCATCCGCGCACACCACCCTGTTGGCCACGAGGGTCAGGAGCGATCTCGGCCACGGTTTCATCGTTTCGACGATTCGTGAGTTCGCTCGGGCGGGCTGTGTTGTTGACCGTGACGTGGTGCTAGAAGACGGGGTCGACGACGAAGCGTTCGTTCGCGTACTTCAAATGCGTCAACCGCTCAACGATGGGAGCTTCCCACTCGTGGGCAACGATCTGAGTCGCCAAGATCTCGCGAACGGATCGATACTCCTCGACGATCAGTCCGAAGACGGAAGTCTTGTCACCGCCGTGCTAGCCCGCACTGACGGACTGCTCGTGATGCTTCAGGTGCGCAGTCGGACCGGGCAAGACACCTCAGGCTGGCCGACGACGATGGAAACCAGACCATCCTCGCACCCCATAGCTTCACCTGTCACAGTTGCTCAGGCCTCAATGGTGATCCAGAACATCGCCGATCTCAGCGCAACCGGGGCCTAGCTGGACACGGTGAACGTAGGTATCAGCCCAGGCCATCGCCGTACGCCCGATGGGAGTTACGCAACTGCCGATCGGCTGACATAAGAAGGAGACCGAGCATGTCTGCCACTCTCAAGATTACGCATAAAGCGATCGGAGCGGAGGTCCGCCGTGGCGCGTACGACGTCTTCGTCGACGGCGAGCGTGTCGGTTCGGTCGAAATGAACGACACGATAGAGATACCAATCGTTGCTGGACATCACACCCTGCAAGTTCGCGACGGGCGAAACTTGAGCCGCACTCTGACCTTCGACACGTCCGAGGGCCAGGTCGTCGCCTTCAAAACCACCGGAAAGAGGTTCTTGCCGATCTTCCTCTTGTCGTTCGTCGTGCCACGCCTGGCGCTTTCGCTCCGTCCGGAGTAGCCGTTGTCTCGTCTCGTTGTCGAACACCGACCGTGTGTGCGTAACTCCCGACTCGTCCTAGATCGGTTTAGAACTGGGATCTTCTTCGTTCAAGAGGTGACGGAGATACGTGTCTGGAGCGTTCAGGAAGTGACGCCAGTTCGCCGTCAGTTCAAGGTCTTCCCAATCCCGGCTGACGATGCCCTCGTCGGACAACTCCAAGATTCTTGCTCCCGGTAAAGCTGTAAGCATCGGCGAGTGAGTAGCGCAAATGATCTGGCTACCGGATTGGGCAAGGTCTGAGAGCACAGCGATCAGAGCGAGACAGGAGCGGAACGAGAACGGAGCCTCGGGTTCATCCAGAAGATAGAGCCCTCGCTCCGTGAACCTGCCGGCTAGGAGTTGCAAGAAGGACTCGCCATGGCTGACCTCGGCGGCGCTGCGTTCTCCGTAGCCGTCGACCCCGGCATCGCTCATGTATTCGAGAACACCCTTGGCTGTCTCCGCCCGGAGGAAGAAGCTCTTGGTCTTCCGTCGGGCACCCGATTGCGGCAACAGCCGGATGAGGGGGCTCAGCGCACCGACCGCCTCGATCGAAGCGTACCGCCGTCCACCGTGCCCGCCGCGTACGTCGATCTTGAATGCCTCGGCAATGGCCTCGACGATGGTCGACTTGCCGGTTCCGTTCTCACCCACGAAGAATGTGACAGGCCTCTCAAAGTCGAGCCCATTTTGAGCGAGCGCCTTAATTGCTGGAACTGTGAATGGCCACTGTCCCTCGTTCCATGAACTGACCTCGACACGGTCGATAATCACAGCAGCGTCCTACATTTCACTGAACAACAACCCAGCCAGGCTGGTCGGCGTAGGCGAAGGCTGTGAGAGCTGCACCCATGTCTGGACGCTCTGGCGATTCGATGCGAACCTCGACAGCAGAGTGGACGCATCGGCTAAGACACATCGAGGGGAGGTTCAGGTTCTTCGTCCCCCCCCGCATCATCGAACATCTTCTGCACCGAACTTCGGAGTCGGAAGGCGGCAAGGCCGCCGACGCCTACGAGGAGCAGGGTGCCAATGCCTGCACCTAGGACAACAAGGTCTTGAGACGCAACGAAAGCGTCTGGTTGGCCGGTGTCCAAGGCAAACGTCGATATAACCGACGCAATATCGGCAGCGGTGAGGACAGCAAGGACGGCTATCGCACAGGTCACTATCCGCTTCGCGCGAAGTAGGTGTCCAAATGCGCTTTCGTAGTCTTGTTCCGAGGTGGAGGATTCCTCTTCACTGACAAGAGAATCCCAGCCTTCTACCTCCCACCAAGCAGCTCCAATAGCGCCGAGAGCGAGCAGGGCAAGCAACGGTGTCCCCCAGCTCGTCGAACGCTGGACGATCTGAGCCAGGCTCGGTCCGATCTCAATCGGGCCGCCAAATGGCCCAGTGGATTGCTGGACGATGCCGACTCCAAAGACGATTCCCGACACAAGCGAAAAGATGGCGATGGCCGTCGCCGCTGCCAGCAATCCCACTCCTATTAGCTCGATCACTTCCCACGGGAGTTGGCGAGCGGGAGAAGGCGGAGAATCAATCGACATGCGGGGATGTTAGGTCGACATCCATTCTCACGGATCATGAGCGAGCTCTGCACCGCCAGACTCTCACGACGGGGCTACCGTTCCGTCGTGGCACGATTCGCGATTGACCCACCGACACTGGTGCAGCTTGCAGACGAGAGCCGCAGCGTCCATCCGAGTCATCGGCTGGTGGCACCTAACTCGATACGTTCCGAGGCCCTCGATCTACTTCTTCAGCGCGTTCGCGGCGGTGCCCTTGCCGAGAAGGCGGCCCTCGAACTTCACGAACGGATTACGGGTGTGAAGATACGACTACTTGGCGACAGGGTCTCGCGTCGCACGGCGTGGCAGATAGCGCGGGATCGTGACTGGAGCACACTCGCCGAGGCCGAGTACCTCGCCGTGGCGAAGCTTCAGGCCGACGCCCTGATCACTGCGAATACCGATCTTGCGGCCAAAGCAATGGGCATCGTGCCGCTCGCCTCGTTCACGGACCTGCTCTGTGATTGATCAATCCCGGTATTCCCTTTTGGACCGGAAGTCCGGTGATCGGAGCCACTCACACGTCGCAGGTACGACAGCGCACCCCGTCGGAGCGTCCGCTCTTCAGGCAACAGTTCTTGAAGGCGGCGACCAGACTCGCATGGGCACTTGCTCCGAACCCTGGGAAGATCGGCGTGGGACGATTTGACCCTAACGTTGACCGATAACGGAGCACGAGCCTTCACCGTGCCCAGATACGGGGCGAGCCCTGGCTAGTCGTCCCTAAAGGGTTAGCGCTCCGGCACGTGCCGGTTGCGATTCGAGCGTTTCGACTGGAAGCCCGGTAATCAAAGCTACCCACGCGCGACAACCACCCCACTCTCGGCGTTCGGGCAAGGCGGCCTCCCGCCCCTTCGGTATACCGTGAGCGTGAGTGGTTGATGACTCGATCACACAGGAGGCGCGCTGGATATGCCGAACGACGACGCAGTTGATCGCAACCTTCAAGGCATGGATGAACTCGACTTCGTAGGATGGAACAACGCCGACTGGACCGGCGTCTTCGCTCACTATCACACGGACAAAGTCCTCGTGGACTGGAAAGGACAGCCACAGACCCACGGCATCGAGGAGCACATCGATGCCATGAAGTCATACGTCGAACACAGCGGTGGCGGTACACCGCCCCAAATCACTTCCCACCCGATCAAGTTCGGGTCCGGCGAGTGGACGTGCGTCGTAGGGGAGTTCGCCAATGGTCGCCGTATGGTGACTGTCGCGAAGTGGCACGGTGGCGCCATCGCTGAGGAGTACATCTGGTCGTAGCATGATCATCGATTGCCCTGGGCACGGCTGAGCTATCAACCCGCTACCCGAATGTGCCGGTAGAGGCGAGTGTTGAGACCCGGTGTCAGACGTTGGAAGGTTGATAAGACTCACCAGGAGCCAACCCCACCTTTCACGTTCAACCGATCCCGATCAGCGGGCGGCTAGTCGGCTCGTGCCGGGTAATACCTGAGATAATCGTGAAGCATAAGCTCTGCAACCGAATAAGGGGATCGGGTTCCTGGAGGTTGAGGCATGCTTAGACGCTTCGTCGTAATCGTCGTTATCGCCGCCGCCCTTTTCGGCGGAGGGATGCTCTCCGAACACGAACTGTCGGCATCGCAATCGCCATACGTGCCTGCCAACTACGGCCCTCAAAATGAACCGCAGACGGGCACCGTGATTTCTGTCAACCGACTCGGTTCCGTCTTTGAGGGCGGCGTCCAGGGGAGTCACGGGCAGTTCCCGGCACGGTTCTTCACCTCGGGCGTCCAGCTTTACGTCGGCGAACACATCAACTACGTAAACGAGGTGGTCAGTTTGCCGGACGGGTCCCAAGCGGAGGCCACGTTTGTGGTCTGGCCGGAGATCAACGGCTCGTAACCGTTCATTCTCTCGCGTCGAATCTCTTGGGGAACTTGTTCAACGAAGACGCGGCGTCGGCTGTCGGTCTTTAGACGACGAACTATGCGATTAGTGGTACGACGTGACCGGGTCAGCCTGCGCGGGCTGGTTAGAGCAAATAACCATCGCTTCTGGCCAATAGCCACCGGATCCCTTGACGATCACGGCCGTTTCCTGCCCCGGCGCTTCGACCTTCAACGCTTCAGCATGAGCAATCGAACACCGGAATCCATTCGTGGGCGCAAGCTGGGACTCTGACTCCCAAACACCGGACAGAGCACTCGATCCCGGCGTAAGAAACACCTTGGTCCCTGGGCCGCCGTTTTGGGCCGGTAGTCCTACCTGATGGCCAGCGGCGTCTAGGAACGTTACATATGGCGACCCCATCAGGGTGCAGGTTTGGTTCGAGACGTTGATGAACCTCAAGAAGATGACCCAATGCTCCGCCGTCCCTTCGGTGACTTGGACCACGGTGTGAAGATTCTGTGTCGTGCATGACGCGAGTGGAGCCGTAACTGGCGGACCCACCGATGCGTGCGACTTGGCCACCAAGGTCAAGGCGACCCCTTTTGGTTCTGGCAAGGTCGAGTCTCCCCACGCGACGTTCGCCATGTACGTGCCTGTCGGAAGTGGAGGTGGTTCACCGTCTGCCAGACACGCTGGAAAAGGTGGCTGGCTCGGTCCCGATTGAACGCAGCCATCCTGGGTCGTGGTCACGGTGATAGCGAGCTGGGTCGTCCCGTGGATAAGGCGAAGGTGGCCATCACAGAACATCAGATTGTTGATGGGTTGCTGGTGAAAGTTCCCCCTGTTCAACAAGACCTGGACCGGTGGATCACACACTTCTACGACGAAGGATTTACCAGGGTTGTAGATGACCACGCTGCCACTGACCGTCTGACCCGCAATGACCTGCGCCTTGTCTAGTACGAGGCGATCAGTGAGTTTGCCGATTGCTCCTTCAGACACTGGCTTGCCGGGGGAGGTTCCCTTGACTCCAACGAAGATCCCTACACCCATCGCTGCAAGTACGAGAATGCCAAGCATCCAGGCAAGAGCCGGCGCGAGGCTCGTGACTCGCCGTTTCTGCACCACGGGTGTCGGGTCTGAAGTGGGTGAGGCTTCCACTCGGCTGTGCTCGACCGATGCCATCACCTCATCCGCTGTAATCGTGTAGCCCTCGTCGGGGAGCAGCGTCCGCAGTTGGCCTCGGAGTGTCGGGGGCAGTTCAGGCATCGTCGGACCCCTTCGCACTTCGATCCACGGTTGCGCGCAGGATGGGCGTTGCTCCTGGCGTTTCGACTTTTAGCGATCTACGAAGCGATGCGAGACCCCGGCGCAGGTGGGTATGAACCGTGACCTTTCGCAAGCCAACTAACTGGGCCACCTCCGACACGGCGGTGTCGTACCCATAGACGAGGACGATCGCGATGCGCTGCAGGTCAGACAGGGCAGCCAGGGCAGGTGCGAGTCCCGGCTCAACCCATGATTCCTCATCCACCGGACGGTCGAATACGGGTCGGTGCTTTCGATCTTGCGTACGACTCTGTCCTACCCGGTAGAGGTAGCCGGGTGGGTTGCTCAGTTGTCTGACCATGCTCCAGTGCTCCCATGCGAACGCCAATGCTTCTGCGGCCGCTTCTCGGCCTCTATCTGGGCCGTGTTGAGCCATCAGAGCGCGTCGAAGTCGGGGTTCGACCGAGGCTACGAAAGCCCGAAACCCTTGTTCGTCATCATCGAACAGGACCAAGGCCGAGAACCCCTTACCTGCCGCGCTGCGATCTTGCTCTACTAATAAGAGTTCGGAGAGCCAGCTACGTGTTACAACGATCTCAGAAATCTTCGTAGGTCCCTCAAGCCGATTCAGACAGAAAGTCTCGGGATCAGCTAAGCGGTCAGCGCCGGCGTCCGACTTCGAGACCCGGCTCGCCGCCGCCTGCTGAGGACGGCCTCCAGTCCACCTGCAAGGGCTGCACAGACGGTCGCTGCCTTTACCCACCAGAGCGTCGGAGCGAACGCACAGATATTTGGAGGACGAGGGTACGTAACGCGTTCAATCCTGTGGTCGGGGAGCAGCCGAACCGGACCAGGATACGAGTGGTTGAAGGGGTGGCATGCGTAGATGGACTGCCCGGAAGCCAGCGTCGCCGGAACGTATGTGACGATCAACACAGCGAAACCGCTGCCAAGGGCGATGGGGCGCGCCAGACGAAGCGCACAAGGGTGCGCCCCTCGGGATTCGAACCCGAAACCTGCGGATTAAGAGTCCGTTGCTCTGCCGTTGAGCTAGAGGCGCGGGGTGAGTCTATGGCACGCGCCCTAAGCGGCCGCAGACGGGCCGAAGTAGATGGCGGGCCGCAGAGATGCAGTTCGATGGCATTCGATTGGAAAAAATTTTGGGGTGACCGAGGGGACTTGAACCCCCGACCTCCAGGGCCACAACCTGGCGCTCTAACCTGCTGAGCTACGGCCACCGAGTGCTCCCAGCATGGCATACGCGGGAACTTCTCGCACCGTGGGAGGCCGATCGCCGACCGCAAGTGCAAGGTGTACGGCGACAGACACTGCCGGACTCCACTGCCGCCGAGTAGTTGGACAGGGTCAGCTGCCTGAGTCCCTGCGGGTGCGGCAGCAGGCGGGCGAACGGGATTAGCCTGTGTCGTCGTCCGCGTGTCGGCTTCCGGCATCGGCCCCCGTAGCTCAACTGGACAGAGCAGGTGGCTTCTACCCACCAGGTTGCGGGTTCGACTCCTGCCGGGGGCTCAAAACACCAGGTAGATGGTGAGAACAATTCTGATTCGGTCAGAGACGTGGGCGTGCTATGGGCGACGATCTGTCGTCACCGCTGGTCCTCAAACTTGCAGCACGTGGTGTTAGTGACCGGACCCAAATTCTGATCCGCTCTTGCAATTCGTTCTGAGGTGCTGCCTTGTAGGAGGTGGATCTTGAGTTCGAGATGGAGCAAGCCAGAATCACGGGAGAGGCACAACTACCGGCATGACTTTGCCGTTGTTGTTGAGCCGACAACCGAGGGGTTTATCGGTGTCTCATATCGACAGCCCGCGGCACGACAGACGATCCTTTAAAGCCGCCGAGTGCTTCCGAAGGCACCTTGTCGCGATCCGCCGGCATGGGGCCGTAACGTCGGAGACCGTGGCGTTCTTAGACACTCCGCTACCGGACATGGGCGCAGCAGCAGCTGAGGCTTGGGGTATTCACAACTGGTCGCCCAAGCGATGAAGGAGCCCGAGGCGGAGACGCACTGGCTCGACCAGCACCGCGACCCGACGGAGGCTGCCGTCGTCTGGTCTCTGGCTGCCCAAGTCGTCGCCCAGCACGGCGGTGATCTCCGCGGGATGCGGCGGGCTCTCGGGATCTCGAACGCGACCTGGATCGGTGGTGGACTGGCCGTACGGATCGCGAACACGTCAGTCGTCGACGCCATGGCCGCCGAGGTCGCGCTCGTGCGCGCGCTGCCGCCCGAGGTCGGACACCCGAAGATCCTCGGGGCGGGCACGATCGAGGGACATGACTGGATCGTGACCGAGGAGGTTCGAGGCCAGAACCTGCACGAGGCGTGGCCCACGCTGACACCCGAGGAGCGGCGTCGAGCGATCCGCCAGCTGTGGGCGCGCGTGCGGGTCGTGCACGACGCCACGCCCTCGCTCCGTCTGCTAGTCGGATCGCACGGGGGCTTCATACCGGCAACAGCTAACGACGCCACGGCCGCAGCCGATCGCGTCAGTGCTGCGTTGGGTCTGCCGGATGTGCAGCGGTCGCGGTTCCACGAGATCATCGGCGACTACTACCGAGCCGCGCCCGTCGTCGAGCAGGTCGTCAACCACGGCGACCTCGCGCTGATGAACGCGCTGTGGGACGGCGAGGTGGTCGCCCTCCTCGACTTCGAGTTCGCCCTGCTTGGCCCGGTGGAGATCGACCTGTGCCGGTTGGTGTGCGAGGCCCTCGTGTCCGAGGATGGGCAGCGGTCCGACAACGACGCCGGCGCCGACGCGTTCGCCATCGCAGCTCGTGAACGGGATCCAGTTCACGGTCGCGCGCTGCTCCTGGGCGCCGCGGTGCTCGACCAGCTCCGCGATCTCAGAGATCTGGCTCGGCCGCGACCGGACCGAGGACCGGTTCGAAGATTGGCGCCCGGACCGGCTGCTCACCGGCTTGCTCGAGACCGACGGCGGCTACCTCGAACCCGCGCTGACATGAGCCGCAGGTCCTCCGTGGGGCGCGGCGACCTTGAGCAGCTGGGTCAGACGGCACTCGCTACGGCGGAGGGACGTGGTCCTTTTATGGTCCGGCGGCCGGCTTTGCACGGTGCCAATGCAAGGATCGATGAGGAGCAGCAATGGCAGATGGCGAAAGGGCCTCCCGCCCCGGCGAACCCCTCGGTGCTGGTGATGTCCCTACAGGGGGAGGCCGTCCTTCAGGAGCTCCAGTCGACCAGTACGTCGGGGGGCGCGCTTTCGGGCGGAGCGCTCATGTCGACGCCAGTTAAATCCTTGACTTGGCCACGAAACCAGATGGTGAACTCGTCGCCCGAGGTGGCCAGATCCGTGAACGCCTTCTCGATATCGGGAGCCTCGAACCACACCAACATGAAGCTCCCCATCGGGGTCTCCTGCAGAGCCCAAGTCTCCCGGGTAAGTCCTGTCCTAGCCGCCTGAGCATCGAACCCCTTACGGCGTTCCTCCATGCACGCGGCCGCGAAATCCCTTCCTCTTTGTTCGTTCCCCGGAAGGATCGGAAACGCGCCATTGAAAACTGCCATCGGGCTCTTCTCCTTGTTCGTTCGTGGAAACACCAGGGACAGTACCAGTGGGTTTGAGGAGACACCGCGCCAAGCCCGCGAAGCTCCGCTCGACCCAAGTGCCCCAGCCGCCTTGCGGAGACTCAACAACTACTTAGCCGACGCCCGGGCCTCAGCGAGGGTTAGACCGGTTATCACTTATCGCCGAAGAGTCAGCGAAAGCGAGAGAAGGTTGATGGAATACACGTTCGGCTGCGGGTGCCACAAGAATGCATAAATGCCATCGCGGTTCACAAGGCTCTTTGCGTGAAGGGTGGATGCGGCATACCCGATCGCAGCCTCGGTCTGGCTGACTTTCAAGTTCTCTATGCCGGCGTGCGGCGAGAAGACGAATATTACAGTTGGCCTCAACACCCTGAAGGTCGTCTGACCGTGGGTGAGGGCAAAGATGAAGTCACGTCCGCTGAATCGACCCATGACCCCATTTGACGCGATTACCTCGGCGTTCGCCGGAGTCTCGTTGAGAACCTCACCCAAGACAGTTGCCTGTACGGACGACACCCTGTACCAGTAGCTGGGGATACCCGGAAGCTCCTTTACTGCGAGGCCAATCGACTGACCCAGCATAAGGACGAGTAGCAAAGCCACTCCGGCGTTGATCCACCGCCTCTGTTTCGATATCAGAAAGGAGAGAACCATCGAAGTGGCAGCTACTCCGACGAAAAAGCCGGCGAGAAGATTGAATCCATCCACGAGAAACGTCAAGGCAGCGGCAAGTGTCATTGCGTAGAAGGTCGTTATATCCGTTCCCCACATCCATGGTGAGAACAAGCCGACGATGCCCGTCGGAATCAGAACCTCGTAGATATGTTCGCGCTTGGCCCAGATCATTTGAAACTGCCGGTGTGGATGGAGGATGATCGCCTTGAGTAGCGCCCAAATCGAGAAACTTTTGGGAACGCCCTGTACACCTGTTACGAGCCACGTGTAGTTCTGCAGAACACTGTTTGCCTTGACTGCAACCGCTCTCACGAAGAACAGCCAGAAGAATCCGATACAAATTGCCGCCACGCCCGCTAGGCGGCGTCGAAGTGTAGGGCCGACGACAGCGATCGAAACGCCGGCACCGGCCAGATAGATACCCCCGGTGTCGCCCGTGAGCAACAGAGCTCCGGCCCAAAACGATGCCCACCCCAACCTCCCGCGCCATGCGTTCGAAAGCAGGCAAACAAGGAACAGAGCCGCAAAGGCGAGCAGGTGGAATTCGAACAAACAAGCTGTGTAGAACCACGGGTTCAACACCATGAGGAGGGTCACCACACACAGGACTGCTGCAGCCATCCACCGAACTCGAGGCTCGCTCTCTCCGACTCGCTTAGTAAGGATCCTGTACACCCACCCAAGCACCACAACTTCGGCAGCGACCCCTGCAATGTCTTGTAGCCACAGAAGCAGAACTCCATGGGGAAACACCAGATACAGAAGAGCGACGGGGTAGATGAGGAGTCCGAAATGGTCGTCCAGGTAAGGATGTCCCTGTGTGGTCGGAAGAAGGACACCATGGCTGATGAGGTACGCGGCCTGATTAAAAGTGGAAAAATCGGAATCAAGTCCGAACCGCTCGAACTGGATTGTGCTGGCAACCAGCACAAGGACGAGTTGTGCTCCGAGCGCTACGAGGCAGCCCACAGACACCCTGCGGAGCATGCGCTGCAATTCGGACAAGCCACCGTCTTGCTTGCCGAACGTCAGGCGGAGACGGGATAGCTTCGCTCGCAGCGACTCTTCATGTGAAGGCGGATCTGCGACTCCTATCGAGTCAGTTCCTGAGGTACCGCTGTCCGCGCTCCCGATCTCGCCGGTCATGCTGATCCCAAACCTAAACACACGGACGACGGACGGTCACGGATTCAAGATCGCTGATCGATGCGCCGATGCCGCGCCACCTGCCGGAAGCAGAGCTACACCGCGTTTCTTGCGCGTAGGTTGCGGGGTCGTCCGTCGGGGTCGAGCACGACCCGGTATATCGCGGACGCCGGCCACCTTGCCCACGTGCTGACGCGGTCGGGGTCATGCGGGCGCAGGTGACCGGGCGGACGTGGTCCTAGCTCGCCGTTGCGGTGCCACTGATCGAGGTCGGCGGCCGATTTCGACAGGACCGCGAAGCCTTCGACCGGGTCTAGGAGATCGGCATCGTGGTCGTCGAACCGCTCGAGGTGTTCGCGCCACAGCCGCAATCGTGTCCCGCGCGAGGATCCGCGCACCGTCACCGAGTCCGCCCGGGTCCGTTGGAGCGCGTTCGTCGCGTTCGCTGTCGATCACCGAGCACGAGATCTCCGAGTCGTGGGTCCACGAGCGCCGGTTGAGGTTGTCGGAGCCGACGATCAACAGGAAGTCGTCAATCACACAAACCTTCGCGTGGACGTAGATCGGGGTATCATTCTCGTTTTCTAGGTCGTAGATCGCAACGCGATCGCCCCCCGCGACGTAGGATTTTAGTGACGTACTCGCGACCGACACGGCTTGCCGCGCTCGTTGCTCGTCCGCCCCGGTCCGGATAGCGCGGCACGACTGCGACAATGTGCAATTCAGGGTGACGCTTCAGCGAGTCGGCGAGCGCGTACGCGGCCTGCTCCGACCACAGATACTGGTCCTCCAAATAGACGAGACGTCGGGCTCGACGGAACGCCTTGAGGTACGCGCGCGCGATGCTGCGTTCCCCCTGTGGTGCGAACGGAAACGGCGGGCGTTTAGCCGGATAGGTACGCAGCACCTGCACAGCGTGCGCCCCGTGTTGGGTGGCGTCCAGAGATTCGGGAGGCATCGGGTCACGGTGCGGCTGTCGGATCAGACGCCGGATAGCGATTCGCCAGGGGTTGCGATGATCGAGCGGAGTTGGGTCCTGCCACCGTTCCCGAAACGTGTACTCGAGATCGTCGACCGCCGGCCCCCGAATCCTCAGTTGAACGTCGTGCCAAGGCGGCGTGTGGCCGTAGCGGTCGTCGAGCTCTATCGCCTGGCGATCGCCGGCGTGGAACGAGTCATCGTGCCGTCCGTGGCACAGATCGATGCCTCCGACGAAGGCCACATCTCCGTCGGATTCGCTTCCGTGCCGAATGACGACCAGCTTTTGGTGGTGACTCCCGCCGCGCCGCACACGCTGATCGAGGACGAGCTCACCATCGGCGGCGTCCACCATCTTGACCAGAGCAGCATTACTTTGCTCCGCAAAGTGCGCTTGCCGGGGGTGAGATCGCCACAACAGCCCACGGACCTTCGCACCTCGTCGGCAGACGTCGGCGAGAACGCGACCGACTTCGGTGCCCGGCCCGTCGAGGAGTTCGTCGCCGTCGCCTTGCCAGTCCGTGAAGAGCACCGCATCGCCGCTCTCGAGCGAGACCAACGCCTCGTACAGACGCCCGAAATACGCAGCGCCGTCGATAAGCACTTCGACGTCATTGCCCTCGGTCCATGCGGTGCCGTCGCTACGACGACCGTCGATCTGCGTCGCCGCGTTCCCACGCTCTCCCGGTGTCAAGAACCAGTCGTCCAGACGCAATGACCCCACCTCTCCGGTCAACACATGTTGCCGTGCCGGGATGGAGTCTGACATCCGTCTCCGGTCAACGCTGAGAGCTGTCACAAATGGCGGGTTGGTTGGTATGAGGCGTAATATCCGCATGACCCGTCAAAACCAGCGCCCGGGCATTACCTGAGCTGCGGTCGACTTCGTAGGGGATTGCAAATGGCAGATGACGAGCCGACTGCTTCCAAACTCATAGACGACAGGATCAGGGAGCTCGGTGATTGGCGCGGCAAGACACTCGGCAAAGTGCGAGAAATCATCAGGGAAGCGGACCCCGATATCGTCGAGGAGTGGAAGTGGGTGAAACCCACGAACCCCGGAACACCGGTCTGGTCGCGCAACGGGGGTATCTGTACCGGTGAGGCCTACACGAAGGTCGTCAAGCTGACGTTTTTCAAGGGTGCTGCTTTGAACGACCCATCAGGTCTGTTCAACTCGAGCCTCGGAGGCAATGTCAGGCGTGCGATCGACATCAGAGAAGACGACAAGATCAACGAACGTGCACTGAAGGAACTCATTCGTGAAGCTGTGGCGCTGAATCTGAAGGGCAAATAGCGCCCCTCTCGCGTCCCCGAGTCGCTTTCGGGCATGCTTGGCTCGTGGCGATCTTGATCGATAGTTCCTTTGCAGCAATCCGCTGGGCGCAAGTCAAGTCCGACTTGGCCGCGGACGATTTCGACAACGGCCGCTCTGCCGAAGCTCTTCGGCTCGCCTTCGAGCGTTCTCAGCATGTCGTGTTCGCTCGCGACGAAGGAGCCGTAGTTGGCATGGCGCGCCTGCTCTCCGACGGGGTCAGCAACGCATATCTTCTTGACGTTTGGACCGCGTCCTCCTACCGGCGCAAAGGGATCGCCTCAGCGATGATCCGTGTACTCGTCGAGAAGGTGCCCGGTCAACACGTCGGCCTTCAGACTGACGACCGCGAAGAGCTCTACCTGAAGCTGGGCTTTCGTCCTCAGCCCGAGTTCATGTCCCTGGTGGTGGGGAAGTGGCTCGATAACGAAGCGAACCGGACCTCTGCGGCACCTGACTGAGAGTCAATCCCGGAGCTCCGCGTCGTGGTGGAGCCACGCGATCAAGTCGGGCGGTGCAAGTTGTGCGACACGGGCGTCGTAGCGGGCGAGTTCTGCGGGTGTGAGTAGCTCCCGCCCTTCTCCGGATTTACCTCGACGGAAGAACGCCGCCCTGTCCTTCAGCACTCCTGACGGATCAGGGGCAGCTGTCTCGAATCGAGACCGCATTGCATCGAATGTGGCTGCGGTCACGAGCATCGGCCATTTCTCACCGGGAACGGTTATCCGGAGCACACCGGCGAGGCGGACCATTTGGCCCTCGAGATCGTCCGATAGATCGCGATAGTGGACGAGCTCGACGTTTGGTTCGTCTCGTCGGGCCCAGGCGTCGGAGAGATGCCACATGATGCCCGGTAACGAGTCGAGCTGATCCCGCGGGTCGTCGTCATGTTCGATCCAATCGAGCAGCCATTCCCGCACTGGCTGGCGCGGACGAGGCGATCCTTCTGGCTCGCGTTGCCCGGTGAGCTGACGGAGACGGTCGCGATCGATGTTGTCGCCTTGATGGTAGAGCGACACAGCCATGTCGAGCGGATGCCTTCCGGTGACGATGTACGTGACCCTCGAGTCGATCGGTACTCCGTCAAGCGGCGTGTGAGTCTTGATGAATCTCCGATGACCCTGCGCCGCGAGTTGTGCGTAGACCTCGTCGCGAGGCTTGATCAGCCAGTCGAGCCACGGCGACATGGCCGACAGCGGAGCAGGAAGGTCCGGTGTCTGGAATATCAACAGAGCGCACATCATCTGCACCCACGTCGTGCCGCTCTTGGAGCGCGTGCTGATGACGATGTCGCCCTGCCTGAAATTGAAACCGATCCAGCGGCCGCCGTCCTCGTCAGGAGAGCGGTAACGGACTAGGTCGGACACGCCGACCACCGTACGACGTATCAGACGGCCATCAGAGCAGAGCGAGCCGTGGCCTCCATTGAGTCCTAACTGCGAAGTCGATGGAGCGGCTGGGTTGTTCCTCTTGCGCGGTCAATCCTTGAGTCCCATGCTCTCGCGCAACGTCCCTAGAGGGACTTGGCGGGATGAGGACCACCGCCCAAACGGTCTTGCCGATCGATCCACTTGTGTGCCTCACCCCCCAAGTTTCCGCGAGAGCTCTTGTGATCTGAAGCCCTCGACCCGAGGTGTCGCTCGGGCCCGGTGAGCGGATGACCGGCTCACCGCCGCCATCGTCTTGCACCTCGACGACGATTCGGTCACTGAACTGTTCGACCGTGATCTCGAAGGACGAGCCGCCGTGCAGCACGGAGTTCGATGTCAGCTCTGACGCTACGACCAGAACTGCGTCCAGCACATCCTTCGGTACCGACTCGAGCGAGTTCGTAACAAAGTCCCTGGCTCCTGTCACCGACGCTGTGACCGCTGGCAAACGGGAACTGTGTTTCACGACGGAATGAGCCTCAGAGCGCCGCTCAGGCCGGTCAGCTCCACGACTCTCCTCACGATCGGTTGAGCATGGTGCAGCTCGACCTCGTCGACGTTGTTGGACGCCTGGACGAGCACCGCGATCCCTGAACTATCCATGAAGCTGAGTTCGCCGAGCTCGAACACGAGGCGCTCGGGTCTTTCGGCGAGAACGTTCGTCACCGTCTCGCGGAACGTGTCGGCGCTGGCTATATCCAGTTCCCCACGGAGTGTGATCAGGGGATTGCCATTCTCGTCGGTAGCTCGCTCGATTTGCAGCCTCGGCGTCTCGGGATCTACGTGTTCCATCTCACCGCCAGGATCGCGACGTCGTCGGTGAACCTCTCGTCCCTCATGCCGTCCACAAGCTTGTCGAGCAGTTCGTCAAGGGGCAAGCGAGCGTCTGGAATGAGATTTCGCAACCTCTCATACCCCACGTCCAGGACCTCCCCGCGACGCTCGACGAGGCCGTCGGTGAAGGTCAAGATCGTGGATCGCGCCGGGACGGAGAAGGTCGTCGAAAGATAGTCGGTGGACTCGACTGTCCCGACCGGGGGGAAGACAGTCGTCTCGACGTACTTCTTTTCGGTTCCGTTCACCACCAACATGGGCGGGTGCCCGGCGTTGACGAGCGTGATCGAGTGGTCAGGCACGTTGACGGTTCCACAAAGCACCGTAGCGAACGCGCTGTCGTGTTCGGGATTGAGAAGCGAGCCCAGCTTGCCGAGAATCGCGGCTGGTGAGTCGCCCTGGGCGGCAAAAGCGCGAATGGCGAAGTGCAGCCTCGCCATGATCGTCGCAGCCTCGACACCGTGTCCGGAGACGTCTCCCACGACGAAGATGAAGCGATCGCCGTCGAGAGGGATGACGTCGTACCAGTCTCCGCCGACATCGGTGCCCACACTGCCCGCCTCGTAACGGGCCGAGGTCTCTATCCCGGCGATTACGGGCAGGTCCTGCGGCAGGAGTGCCTGTTGGAGGACTTCCGCAATGCTCCGTTGTTCGGTGTACATGCGACGGTTCTCGGCCGCCAACCGCTCTGCCTGAGTACGTCTCCGAACCAGGTACTCGGTCACGATTCCGGCGATGAGAGCCAAGGCAACCCCGCCCAGCGAGACGATGAGAGTAAGACGTGCCAGCAGAGTCCCACCAAGCTCACTGTTCGGCGTCGCCACGAGTGTTATCGCACTGTCGCCGAATGCGACCGTGGTGCTGGCGGAGTTGGACCCCGCCGGAACCCCACCAGGAGACGCCCCGAGAAGATCGACAGGGCGAGTAGACGAGCCGAGGTAGAACGCGTAGTTCAACTGAGAGAATGCTGAGTTCTCGCTGACATTCAGCTTGCGGTTCCGCGGTACCGGTGTGTCGGCGACCACAACCCATGCGCTGGAACCGGCGGCAGATGCCGCGTAGGCGATGCTTGGCTGCACGTCTGCCAGCAAGTTGAGTACGGCAAAGGGACTCGACCGTTGTGCGCGGACAACAAACGCATCGATCGTGCTCAGGCTCGCCGGCAACGCGGGCGGCGATCCGACTGCGGTGACCAGGGTCGGAGATCCGCCTGCGACGTGCCACAGGGACGCGGACAGGAACTCCGAATTCGGTCCGACGAAGGTTCCCATGTACTTGTGGAACGCTGCGGGAGCGCCCTTGGTCGCGTCCCCGAGCTCGGCGGCCGAGACCAGTGGGATCTGAATGGACGGAATCGCAACCGTGAGCACCGATGCGGCCTGCTTCAGTTCGAGATTCAGAAGGCGATTCTCGTTGCGCTGATGTATCTCGCTGGCACCCCAGGCAAGCGCCCCGGTCAGAACGAGCCCGACAAGTACGACGACCACGCTCAGCGGAGCGACCGGCCGTTTGGGAGCGGAGGCGATCCTGTCCGGCCCTAGGTCGGACGAGGGTGAGGACATGTCAGTCGAAAGCCGCGTGTCTTTGCCGGGATCGAAGTGGAGCTTCCGCAGCGCTCCCCTCACACTCGCGACCACAAATGTGTGATCTCAGTTTCGACACGGCGAGCCAACCTACAAGAAATAGAGTGCAGTGGCCAACACACAAGCGTCTCTGCAGGCCGGAAATATCTTCGACCCGGGACGATTATCTGCGGCCTATAGGGGTATGACGGTACCCGCGGACAATCGGCGTTTTGGTTGTGCCGCCGAATGTCCCGAAAAGTCGAACATCGATTCACGTCGAGGCCCGGATACGCCTCGAAGCTAGATAGAGGAGAACTGATGGGTCGAATACGTGGGTTCCGGCTTTTTGTCACGACACTGGCCGTGGCCGTCGTCGTCGCAAGCTTGAGCTTGGCATTGGGAACGGGCACCGCTGGCGCCGTTCAAACCCCAATGGCATCATGCACGTTCAACGGACACCCGAACAACAGTTTCGTACCGGGCATCACGCCCGGCGGTTCGATATCTATTGCCTGCACCGGACTCCCTAAGAGCACCCTTCTCGTGATCGCCGAGGCGAGCGCTTTGGCCGCCTTGGTTCCCTCTTCTGACCAGATAGACGAGGCGGACGTCAACGCCATCAAATTCGTCACCTCTACGTCGACGGGTACCCTCCCTCCTGGCACGGCCTTCACCGTGCCGAACCCGTTCTCTGCGACCGATACCAACGCCAAATGCCCGCCCACTCAAGCCCAGGTCAACGCAGGGTTGGTCGGTTGCGCCGTCGCGGTCGCCGAGCTGGTTACCCAAACTAACTTCGGAGACGCTCTGCTCGACTACACCGGGCAACCGACGCCGGCAGCTCCGACACTGGCTCTGGGGTTGACCACCGCCAAGGCCGGTGATCAGGTGTCGGTTCTGAACGGTGCCCCCACCGGCGATTGGTGGGGTAACGCATACACCTCGACAGCTCTCTCGCCTTCGAACATAACGGTCGGCGGGATCAGTTCGGCTGGGACGACGGCAACGATCTCTGCCGCCAAATACCCCGTTACCAAAGTAGGCAAGAAGATGGTCTTCGGACCTTTGACTCCGTCCGTGCTGGGAGGTGCGTTCACAGTTCCGTGCGGTGCAAGCGGCCACCAGACGGTGACTTTGACCCAACCCAACACCACACCGGAGCCGGGCACGATCTCGGCGACGGCTTCGTTGACCGTGGTTCCTGGCACCACGCCGGCGGTCACCGCGCTCAATCCCGCCAACGGCCCGGACGGAGGCGGCACGTCTGTGAACATCTCGGGATGCAACTTCACGGGCGCCACCGCGGTGACCTTCGGGGCAAAGCCGGCGACGAGCTTCCACGTGAACAGCGACACCTCGGTCACCGCGGTTTCACCTGCCGGAAGCGGAACGGTTCACGTCGTCGTCACCGGGCCCGGTGGCAGTAGCTCCGCGACCAGCACGGCTTCTGCGTTCAAGTACGGAGTCCTCGGCTACGACCTTGCGGGCTCTGATGGCGGCACCTTCTCGTTCGGCGACGCCGTCAACTACGGCTCGCTACCGGGTCTCGGCGTAAAGCCCGCCGCACCGGTCGTGGGGATTGCCCCCACCGCCAGCGCTCATGGTTACTGGCTCGTTGGCGCCGACGGCGGCGTGTACGCCTTTGGTGACGCCAAGTACTACGGGTCGCTGCCCGGTCGCGGGATCAAGCCCGCTTCGCCCGTCGTCGGGATCGCGGCGACCGCCGACGGCGGTGGTTACTGGCTCGTCGGGGCGGACGGCGGAGTGTACGGCTTTGGTGATGCCCCGTACCGCGGCTCTTTGCCCGGGCTCAAGGTGACGCCGAACAAGCCCGTCGTAGGAATCGTGAGTCCCGACAACGGCGGGTATTTGTTGGTGGGTGCCGACGGAGGGACCTTCGCGTTCGGCGACGCGCACGACCTTGGCTCGCTGCCCGGACTTGGAGTCACTCCCAATGCCGCCATCGTGGGGATAGCGCGGACCTCCGACAGTCTGGGCTATTGGATGATCGGGGCCGACGGCGGCGTGTACGGATTTGGTGACGCCAAGTACTACGGCTCGCTGCCCGGGCTCAAGGTGATGCCGAACAAGCCCGTCGTAGGAATCGTGAGTCCCGACAACGGCGGGTACTGGTTGGCGGGGGCGGACGGAGGTGTGTATTCCTTCGGCGACACGAAATACTTCGGATCGCTGGGCAACCGGACGCTCGCAGCTCCAATCGTGGGTGGGGATTTGGCCTAGTAGGTGGGGCCTATGCTTCGGCTATGGGATTCATCCTCCGCAAAATTCTCGCCCGACTGAAGGCACGAAGGGAGCGTCGGAACAGATCACGGGGTCGATGACGTCGTTCCGCCAACTCGGAGACGAACGTTCCTGAGCTCCGGATGGATTGCAGTTGTGCGGTCGCAGCTGAATCGGATACTCGTCCTTCTCGCGCTGGTCGTCCTGCTGCCGACGATCGCCGTTGCGGAGCGCATACGACGCGGGAAGGGTCGTACGTTTGCCGTCCGCTCCGTTGCTCTTGTGGCGCGTTTGTGCGGGATCGTCATCAAAGTAGAGACGGCACCGGAGATCGAGTTGACGGACGCTTACATCTTCGTCGCAAATCATTCGAGCCCGATGGACATCCCGGCGGTGCTCGTGGCGTGTCCGGACGTGCGGTTCGTTGCTGCAGCCGAGCTCTTTCGGATCCCTCTGCTGGCGGCCGCGATGAAGGCACTCCGAACGATTCCTCTCGAGCGACGGGATCCTGAAGCCGCTCGCCGGCAATTGGCAGCATTCGCGGAGACAGAAGGTGCCGGCAATTTCGAGGGTGGTTATTTTCCCCGAGGGTGGTATAGCCCCGTCCGGTGAGCGTCTCCCGTTCAAATCAGGGGCATTTGCTCTTGCCATCGAAACCGGCGTGCCGGTGGTACCAGTCGCGATCCGAGGCACCGACTTGGTGCTGCCGCCACGCGGCAGATTGGCCGTGAGACCAGGCAAGGTAGAGGTCCGGCTCCTTGTTCCTGTCAGCACGGAAGGACTCCACGTCGAAGATCGCGGGGTGCTTCGCGATTCTGTCCGCGACATCCTGATCGCGGTCGCTCGAGGAATGACGTGTCCGTTACCCGGCCCGCCTCCTACAACGTCTTCAGGACCAGGTTGGCGGTGGCATCCCCGGATCGAATGGCCCCCTCCATGTATCCAGGCCATTCAGACGAGTAGTCGGCTCCCGCAAAGTAGATGTTTCCGGCCGGACCGTTGACAGCAGCGCCGAGAGATGTGATCACCCCGGGAGGGTTGAAGGATCCGTAAGCCCCACCTGCGAACGGATCGTCTGCCCACACCATGTCGATGTAGTGGGTGGGTTTCTCCGCTTGCCTGCCGAAATAGCGCGCGAGGCTGGTCAGCACCACTCGTTGACGCTGCGCCTGAGAAAGCGCGAAAAGTGATCGTCCCTCGTTGCCTTCGGCGAATCCGACCAATACTCCGGCTGGCCCATCGACAGGGGAGTTGTCGTAGACGACCTCGACGGGACCGGTGTCGGAGATCACTGACCCGTTCAGACCTTGATGACGCCAGAAAGGCGTGTCGTAAACAGCCTGGATCTTCACGGTTGCGCCGGACGGCTGACGCTGGAAGTACTGAGCAAATGCAGCGGGAAGCGCAGGTTCGAACAAAATTGCCGCTGTAACGGACTTGGGAACGGTCACGATGACTCGGCGCCCGCGATAGGCACCCCCTGCCGAGTGCACGGTGGCGGTGTCGCCTTGTTGAATCGCGGACACCGGGCACGACAGACGCACTCGACCGTTCAACTGTCCCGCGATGGCCTTTGCGAGTTGCTGAGGTCCCCCGACGAATCGAATGCTCTGGGCCGACCCTATGGCAGTGAGGAGATCGCCGCCGACCCCGGTGATCTCGCCGAGGAAGTCCATCAACGAGATCTGCGATGCTTCTTCGCCGTACACACCCCTTACTGCCAGGCCGGCGAGAAACGTGGTCTCCTCCGTGAACCCCTGGGCCGCGATCCAACCTCCGACCGTTTGAGCGTCGTACGGCGCAGCCACAGGTGCGTTCCACGGCGCGAAAGCCGGCACATCCTTGGCCATCCGATTGAGCTTGCTGATCATCTCCAGCAGCTCCGTCGATGATTGCGAGCTGGTGGGTGGGAGCGCGCCGGCATACGTCTTCAATCGGCCGCTCCTGTAGTACAGGCTCTGGCCGTTGCCGTACGTAGGGAAGGTGCGCACCCCAAGTCGGCGCGCGAGAGCCTGCACCTCGGACTGGCCGGGACCCGTCCACTCACCACCGAGCTCCACGACAACACCGGGGGCCACAGCGACGTCGTAGGTCCGTCCTCCGACGCGGTCGCGTGCCTCGAGCACGATCACCGAGTGGCCGGCCTTTGCAATTGTGGTGGCTGCGGTGAGTCCGGCGAGCCCGGCTCCGACGACCACCACGTCGTAGTCAGGTGTCTTCGTGGCACCAACTGCGGTCGTCGCGACCTTGCAGCCCGCGGCCGCGCCGGCTGTTGCAACCCCCGTCAACGCCGCGCCCGCCAGTAGTCGCCGCCGACCGAATCTGCCTTCCCTCCGACTTGGCTTGACGTCGGCGGAGGACGTCTTGACTCCCTCAGATCCGCGCGTATCGGCCATGATCAGACGGTACTCTCGGCGCTTTGTCCGTAGAGGCGGTAGACCGGTGGTGGCGGGGACGGCCTCGACAAGGATCTTGAGCACATCCGAGCGACCGAGGAGAGATTCAACGTGGTGTACGACATCGCAGCTGACGACCGGCTAGACCCGAGGATAAAGGCGCTCCTATCGGCGTTGCCTCCGATAGATGCGGGGGACGTCGAGAGCCGAGAGACCCTGCTCGCCGAGGCCAACTCTCAATCTGCGCTCGAGGAGGCAGAACTTTTCAAGGCCTTCATGGATCTTTGTGACACCGAAGAAGTGGCGCCTTCAGCGGGACTTCGTGTCCACACTGAGAAGATCGTCTCCGAACCCGATCAGAACCCCATCAACCTTCAGGTGATCCGTCCCGACAACGACGAGACCCTCGCCTGCGTGTACTACATACACGGGGGCGCCATGACTTTCCTGTCGTGCTACGACGGCATGTATCGCGGGTGGGGAAAGATCATCGCGGCAAACGGCGTGGCGGTCGTCATGGTCGATTTCCGCAACGCTGTCGCGCCGTCGTCGGTACCCGAGGTGGCGCCGTTCCCAGCCGGCCTGAACGACTGCATCTCCGGTCTCAAATGGGTTGTCTCGAATGCGTCCGATCTCAACGTGGACCCGACCCGGATCGTCGTGGCAGGTGAAAGTGGCGGCGGAAACCTCACGCTCGCCACCGGGCTCAAGCTCAACAAGGACGGTGACCTGGGTCTCGTGAAGGGCCTGTACGCGCTCTGTCCGTATATCGCAGGCCGTTGGCCGGCAGCGGGATGCCCGTCGTCGGTGGAGAACAACGGCATCCTGCTCGACCTGCACAACAACCGTGGCGCGGTCGGTTACGGGATCGAGGCGTACACCGATCGCAATCCACTGGCATGGCCGACTTTTGCGGGCCTCGATGACGTCACAGGCTTTCCTGCCACCGTCATCAGCGTCAACGAGTGCGACCCGTTGCGCGACGAAGGAATCAACTTCTACCGCCTCCTGCTTCAGGCAGGCGTTCCTGCCCGCTGCAGGCAGGTAATGGGAACCATGCACGGAACGGAGATCTTCACGATCGCGTGTCCTGAGATCAGTCGTGACACTGCACGGGACCTCGCCGCTTTTGCACGAGACTGATCTTTGATCCACCCCTGGCAGGTCGGGGATCACGTAGCGCTTGCGTCATCGGCGATGGGCAGCTGCAGTTCTGTCACGCTGAGCTCCGGATGGCTGTCGTTCCACTCGTGATAAAGCTCACGGCTCCGTCCAGCGAGTTGATACCCGCTGTCTTCGACCCATCCCACGAGCGCTTCGTACACCGGGACGACGTTGTCCAACGGTCCGCGGTGAACCACGGACGCGACCCTGACACTCGGTAGATCCACGACTCGGACGCCGTCGGATTCGGGAACGGTTTGACCGTCGATCTCGAAGCCGGCATGAAGCACGATGCTCCCGTCGTCGGAAGGCTCTTCGTACCAGGCGATCATGATTCCCGGTCGAACGCCGAACCGAGCAAGGTGGCCGAGGATTTGCGGAACCAGAAGTTGGAACAACGGGTTGAGATTCTCGTGGCCGAACCCGGGTGCAACCCCTGATGCCTCGGCGATCCGGACGGAATCTGTTTGTTTTATTGCTACGTCCAAGCTGGACATGGCGACGCTCCCTTCGAGTGCTCGGAGATGAGCTTCTACACGGCGAAGTCGGCCCCGTTCGACAGCGACGTTCTGCTCGATCTGGGCCTGGCGGAGGCTGAGCATCCCGCGCAGCTGCTCCGCGGAGGGATCCTCGTCGAGCGTCACGCGGATCTGATCGAGCGTGAAGCCCAGGTCTCTTAGCGCAAGCAGGCGGTGGAGACGACCCAATTGACCGAACTCGTACGACCGATATCCGGTTGACGGATCGACATCCTTTGGCTTGAGCAGTCCGGTCTCGTCGTAGTGACGGAGCATCCGGGGTGAAACCTGTCCGAGCCGTGCGAACTCTCCGATGTTCAACATGACCTGTCTATTGATAAGCCATCACACGGTGTGAAGGTCAAGCCCCTGGCCGGACGAATCGATGCAAGTCAGCTCATTTGCGCTTCACGGCACGATGAGCCGGGGCATGGTGTTGTACGTCCCGCTTCGTGATGGTCAGGTAGGCGACGAGAACGGCGATCGCGAGGGTGAGGATCAAAGCGACATTTCCGTCGCCGAACCCGAGGCCGCTGACCTTCTGTGGTTTGCCGACCCAGTCGGCGAACGAGGCACCCAGAGGCCGGGTGAGCACGTAAGCGAACCAGAACGAGAACACCGCATTCCAGCCGAACCACCGGAAACCGATGGCCGGTATCAAGATCAATCCTGCGAACAAGGCCATCGATAGTCCGTAGCCGAGGTGGAAGGTGATCGCGGTCAGGTCCCCGACTGCGGTCCCCATGGCGAAGGTGGCACCGACCGCCGCCCAGTAGAAGATCTCGCGCCTCGGTGTGTTGATCGTGTGGATCGAAAGCGTCCGTTCGGTTCGTTGCCAGGTCGCAAAGACCGCAAACAGCACGATCGCGTACAGGACCGACGAAGCGATGTACGGAACCTTGAAGCCGACGTGCAGAACGTCGGCAGCCATCGTCCCGAAGACACCTACACCGACAACGGCAAGCCAGTAGCTCCAGGCGATGTACCGGTGACGGGTGAACTGCACCGCTAGCGCGCCGGCGAATCCGATGAATCCCAGACCCACGGCCTCCTCCGGGGACATCGCATGGACCAGGTAGTCCGAAGTCGCCTCGCCCAACGCGGTCGAGAGGCCTTTGATCACCCAGAAGTAGACGGTGATCTCAGGTACGCGCAGGGCGCCCTTGGTGGTCCATCTCGAGGCTTGGCGTATCACGTCGGTCATGGGGATTCTGGGGGTCCGATTTGAACAGGGCCGCTGAGCACGAGCAAGTTGAATGCCGGTCCGGCCGGCGTGGTCCTTGCTTTTCAGGTTTCGGCTTTTCAGGTTTCGCCTCCTGACGGCCGGGGTACAGAAATTGCAGGGCCGGGAGCGAGCGGAATGTATGTCCCATCCCCCCGCCCATACGCCGACCGGTTCCCCCTGGCCGGCGTCGGATGATTGCCACTGCCTGACACCGCCATCAGGTAGTGGCAATCATCCTTTTCTTTGTTACGGCCTTCATTTTGTGCCACCTCTGTTGACGCCGACTTCCCGGTCGGGGAGAGTGAGCACGGAAGGCGGCGGCAATCTTCCGATCACCGCTGCACAGCCATGCGGTAGGCGTGCGAGGAGGTTGAGATGGTCGACATTTCCAAAGGTGCCGGCTTCGACGATGCCCCGGGAGGCGCAGGCCCGGCCGAGTACGGCCCTAACCCGGGCGGAAGCCCGGGTGGCGATCCCGCTCTCGGTGGACCCGTCGATGGAGAGGTTGTCGTAACTGGGCCGGGTCCGGCGGAGTACGGTCCCAACCCCGGGGGCAGTCCGGGTGGGGACCCCGCGCTCGGTGGTAGCGGTGGAGTCGTTGTCGTGACAGGGCCGGGTCCTGCGGAGTACGGCCCGAACCCTGGTGGGAGCCCGGGAGGCGACCCGGAGCTCGGGGCAGCGGGACCGGGCATCGGCACAGCGGGCGGCCCCGGAGGCGGTCCCGGAGGCGGTCCCGGAGCCTGACTTACTTTTGATCGCTGCGTTCAGGAGATCGGGTGAGCCTCGAAAAACGCCCAGATGACTCCGTTTGCATCGATGGCGTCAGACTGTGGTCCCAGAACTCTGGTGATCGAGCGGGGCAGATGTGGGCCGCCGGGCCATTCGTGGCCTTCTCCGGTGATCGTGTAGAGCTCGACGCTCGCACTGCTTCGACATCCGCTGTATGAGGTGAGGGTGACGCCGGCACCACGTAGCGATGTCGCCGCGCGCGCAGAACACCCGTCCTGGGTCGCCCAATCGGTGGCCGCCTGAGGAACCGAGTAGGTCCAATAGGCCTGCCCGTTTCCGTCGTAGGGATCGACGGGATCGGCTGTTCCGTGAAACGAGATCACGGGCACGGCCCGAGATGCAGGACACGGATCGGGACGCCGCAGGCCGCTCACCAGCGCCACGGCTGCGAACGTGTTCGAGGAGTCGCACGCGAGCTGGCTCGCAGTTCGGGCCCCGTCGGAGAATCCGGTGGCGAACACCCGGTTTCGGTCGATGCAGTAGCTACGCGAGAGATCTCCCACCAACTGCGTGAGGAACGCCACATCGTTAGGGGCGTTCGTCGGTACGGCCCTGCCACCGAAGAGCGGTTGGCCGGGAACATTCCAGTCGAACCCGGATCCGTCAGGTATTAAGCCTTGCGGGTACGCCACGACGAACCCGTCGGCGTCTGCGTTCGCGTCCATGCCCGTCAGCCCCTCTTGCTCTAAGGCAGTGCTCCCGCTGCCGTGCATGTTGAGAACGAGCGGCACCCTGTTGTCACCCGTGTACCCGTTCGGCACGTGCACGATCACGGTTCTGGTCTTTCCTGCGAAAGACAGATTGAGCGTCGTAGAGCCTGAACCCGCCGAACCGCATCCGGTCTGTGTCACGGGACCTGTCGTCGCAGTCGTACCCGAGGACGAAGTGGTGCCGGCGCTGCCGGATTTTCCGCACGATCCGAGCGCCAGCGTTGCTACGATGCCGAACGCGAGCCAGGCAAAGCCAATGCGAAGTTCTCGGCGATCACGACGGGATTGCATGTCGTGATGATGTCATCTGTTTGATTATCCACATCGTCATCCACATACAACCCCCAAGTTTTGCCTCTTGTTACCCCCAGCTTCGATACGCGAAGCTGAAGCGCGCGCTTGGCGGATCATCCACGGTGGAACGATGCGCGGGAGCGTGAACTCGGTCGGCTCGTCGCCTCTCGCTGCGTGTTGCTGCCCCCCGCAGACGCAAAAGGGGGGCGGCGCCGGCCATTCCTCCTCTTTCGCGTGCTTTGATGTACGTCAGGCCGAAACGTACGGGGAGAACCGTTGAGCTCTGATGCTGGAGAGGTGAAGGTCACCCAGGCTGTCGATGCCCCGGCGGAGCGCGTTTGGGCGATGGTCTCAGACGTAACCCGCATGGGGGAGTGGTCGCCCGAGAACGAGGGCGCCAGGTGGCTGCGTGGGGCGACGGGCCCTGAGCAAGGTGCGACGTTCCAGGGGACGAATCGCAATGGCAAAAAGAAGTGGAAGACGATGAGCCGGGTCGTCGACGCCGAGCCCGGTCGCCTTTTCAGCTTCCGTGTCACCGCAGCAGGCTTCAAGGTCTCTGAGTGGCGCTTCGAGTTCGCGCCCACTGAATCCGGTTGCCAGGTAACAGAAGTCTGGACCGACAGGCGCGGCCGCATAGCTGCGGCACTGGGAAAGCCGGTGAGCGGGGTTGCCGATCGCTCGTCGCACAATCGCGCCGGGATGGAGGAGACCCTCCGGCGGCTCAAGTCTTCGGCTGAGTCCGAATCGTCGAACGAGACAAACAACGAGACAAACAATGTCGGATGACGACGAGATCTCTTATATGGCTCTTGCGATCGGAACCGACGTCCAGAGCTCTACCGGCACGACGTTCGGCACCGTCGAGCACGTCCTCGAGATTCCCGAGCTCGACCTGTTCGACGGGATAGTCGTTACCACCCAGCACGGCTTGCGCTTCGTCGATCGCGACCAGATCACTCAGATTACGTCTCACGTCGTAAGGTGCGCGCTGAGCGACGAAGAAGCGGCAAACCTTCCGGCTCCTGGTGGTCCGCCCGTCTACCGGGTGAACGCCCTGCAAGATGTCGGTCCTTCGCTGACGGCACGGCTCGGTCGCATGTTCCGTAGGGAGCACTGGATCGAGAAGAAAGACAGGTAACGCCGGCGCCAAGTCAGGCCGACCGTCAACCCTCCGAGCAACCGTCCGAGAATCTCTCCACTGGAATCCGTCTCGCGTAACAGCACCGACGCGATGGCGACCAGAGCGACGACCAGCGCCGCGCCTCCCGCTGTCACGGCGAGAATGTGACTCCCAGTTGCGTCAGCAGCGACGGCAGCGCAAAGTTCGATCGTTGCAGCGGCCGGTAGCAGCAGGTTCGCGCCGGGCAGGTCGCGTCGCGTACATGCCGAACGCAGACCGAAGATCGCCAGGGTGACGAGAACAGGAAGCACACCGCCACGCAGCGACGCAAGCATCGGTCCTGGGTGTGATCCGTCGGAGAGCCAGCCCACCCACAGGTATCCGAGGACGAGGCTGACGTTCGCCGTGATCATGAGACCAGGGCAGCTGAAGTCGACTGCGGGGGCCGTGGGGCTCAGGTGGGCATGCGGATGAGATTCGTCTGGCACGGCGGTCCTCTTCCGTCAGATATCTAGTAAATCTATGGATTAAGTCATGTTTATCGTGTCAGAGGCTCGGGGTCAAGGAACTCTGCGGATCGGCCGCTCACCAGGGGCGGGGGACGGTCAGGGTCAGACAGAGAGGCGGGCAACCCGCCCGAGGTCAACGAGCGAGGCGGGATATCAGGCCGCAGCGGCTGTGACGACTGCGGCTGGTTGCTCGCGATGGCTGTATGCCCACCCGGGGCCTCGAACCACGTACGACAGTCGCTCGCGCCACCCTTCCGAGTGCCACACGTCGCTCAGCATCTCGCGGTGCTCGTGCGCTGCGATGCGAAGAGGGTTGAACGTTTTTATGTTGCGCGTCAAGCCGTAGACCACCCGCTCGCGTTCCGGTTCGAAGGTCCCGAACAGACGGTCCCAGATGATGAGGATGCTGCCGTGGTTCCTGTCGATGTACTGCGGGTTCACCCCGTGGTGCACGCGGTGGTGCGACGGAGTGTTAAGGACCTTCTCGAGAAAGCCGAGCCGGCCGATCGCCTCTGTGTGGATCCAGAATTGGTAGATCAGGTTGATCCCCCTCGCGGACGAGATCAGGCTCGGCCGGAATCCGGCCAGGCAGAGCGCGCCTTGAGGCAGGAACGTTCCGAGTGCGTCGGCGACAGGCTGGCGAAGCGCCGTGGAAAGGTTGTAACGCTCGCTCGAGTGGTGCACCACGTGAACCGCCCACATGTAGCGGCTCTCGTGCATGAACCGGTGGTTCCAGTAGTAGATGAAGTCCCACGTGAGAATCGCGACTGCGAGCGCTTTGGGGCCTGTGCCCACGTCGCGCTTCCGCCTTTTTGCCCAGAGCTTTTCTGACGTCGTGTTCGACGCCCACGCTGTCGCCGTCGCGATTCCTCCCGCCACCACCGCCGCCACGGCAGCGCTGCCCGCAACCTTTCGAGCCCTGCGCCTGCGCTCTGCCGCGGTTGAGCGGATTCGCTTGCACGCCGGCGATCTCTTCGTCATGCTCGCTCTCGGTCTTGCGCGTGATGGCGTCGGCGATCGCAGTGATCGCTACTCCGGCTCCTGCTACGGCAACGAGGGCCTTCGCGTAGCGCCCGCGGCCGGGGGTCAGAGGATCCAGGAGTTTCTGAGCCACGAGTGGTGCGACGAGGCTCCCGACGCCCATCGTCATGCTGGCGATCGTGTCGCGCCACTCGTAGTCCCCGGGCGTGGCGCCCCTCTCGGCGGCGTGGCGCCGAAGCCAGGCGTACTCGGCTGCGATGCTGCCGAAGTACACGGGGATCGCTGCAACCGTCAGTTCCATCTCGCGTCCATCTCGACTATTCGACCGGCAGGTCGGCCACCATTGTGGCGCGCACTTGTCGGCAGTGCCCGATCCCGGTCGCGCGGCCCCGGAAGAGGATCAGGCGTAAGTGCCGAACGTGACGTCACTTAGACCGACGGCAACAGAGACGCGGGTCTCGGCCCGAGGTGGTTCGCGTCCGTGCGAGATCCACACCGCGCTCAGTCCCGCCGACAACGCCCCCTCGATGTCGCGATCCCAGTTGTCGCCCACCATCACAGCGTCGCGAGGTTCGGCACCAAGAGCATTGAGCGCGTGAAGGAAGATGGCTCGATCCGGCTTGCCCGACCCGAGCTCGCCGGAGATCACCACTGCGGAGAACTGTCCGGCCAGCCCGGTCTGCTCCAGCTTGAGCCGCTGGATGTCCGGTGGCCCGTTCGTCACCAGAGCCGCCGGCCCGATCGATACCGCCCGTCGGACCAGGTCGGCGGCTCCCGGAGCGAGGGGATGGCCCGAGCGCTGGCCGTCCACGTAGATGCGTGACAGCTCAGGCGCGAGCTCTCGGGTCTTCCCTACCTGCTCGAGCGCACGGGACCACGTCGTCGTCCTGTAGGTCTGGACGAATCCCTGCAAGGGGGCGATAAGGGGGTGGGCCCCTTCGAATGTCGCCCACAGGCCCTCCCAGGATGCGATCCCGAGGTCCCGGCAGGCGGGGTGGTACTCCGACGCGTGCCATTCCGCCCGGGCGGTCTCGAGAACGAGTGTCTCCCACACGTCGGGATCGACGCCGACGGGGCCTGCGGTGGCCCTGAGCTGGGCTCTTGCATGCGCCTCCTCGACGATCAGGGTGTCGTCGAGATCCAGGAGGACCGCACGGACGCTTCTTCCCATGGCACATGTTGGCCTGTGGCCGCACGTCTCAAATTCGGCGGACCGCCGGTCCGGCATGTCGGCACCGGCATATGCGTGCAGATATGTGGGTATATGACAACGAGTCCACAACCGGACGATTTGTCGCGGAGCCTGAAGTGGGCCGCACGACTGCAGAGCGAGCCTCTCTGGCACCGGGGGGACCGGACCATGGATCAAATCGACCAGCAAGCGGATCCAACACGCTGGCGGCCCCGGCCCGCGATCGCACGGACCGTCGCACTCGGCATCGTCGCAGCGCCCTTGGTCCTCGCCGTGGGCCTGGCGGTCCTCGTCGAGATGGTGATCCCCGAGCCCGGTGCCTCGCTCGGGCGGGTCGCCTGGTGGATCGGGGTGATCGGCCTGCCGACCGCGGTCCTGTTCGTTTTCGAGCGTGCCGCCCTCAACGCCCGCACCCTGCCGATACTTCTCAAGATGGGGCTCGCATTTCCGGGTGAGGCACCTAAGCGTCTCGAGATCGCACTTCGCGCAGCGAACACCAGGAAGGTCGGCCGGCTACTGGAGCAGGCTCGCACCGAGGGAATCGCGGACGACCCGGTAGTAGCTGCCGACAGCATCGTCGTGCTTACTGCTGCACTGAGCGCTCACGATCGCACCACGCAGGGCCACGCCGACAGGGTCAGGGAGCTGACCGACCTCGTGGGAGCGGAGCTCCAGCTTCCTGGCGCGGACCTCGACCGCCTGCGCTGGGCCGCGCTGCTTCACGACATCGGCAAGCTGTCCGTGCACGGTGAGTTCTTGAACAAAACGGGTCGCCTCTCGTCTGCGGAGCGCGAGTTGGTCCGTCGGCACACGCTCGAGGGCGCGAAGATCGTCGAGCCGCTGTCGGGATGGCTCGGCGAGTGGGCGTTGGCGATTCCCGAGCACCACGAGCGCCACGACGGCAGGGGTTATCCGTACGGATTGGAAGGTGAGGAGATCTCCCTCGGCGGGCGCATCGTGGCGGTTGTCGACGCGTACGACGTCATGACGAGCGGACGTTCTTACAAGAAGCCGGCCACCCCCGACGCAGCTCGAGCCGAAATTGCCCGGTTGTCCGGGGCGCAATTCGATCCGGTCGTGGTGCGGGCTTTCCTCGCGGTGCCGGTGAAGCAGTTGCACGGCCTTCAACCGCTCGCGTGGCTCGGATCTGTTCGTGTCCAGACTGGTGGACCTGGGCTCGCCGCGCTGGGCAGGACGGCTGCGGCAGTCGTCGTGGCGGGTTCGGTGCTCGGTCTCACGGCATGGCGGTACGGGTCCCCGCAACACGGTGTCGGCGCGTTCGCGCAATCGACCGGAGCGACCGGAGGAAACGGTGGCGGCTCTACCGATCCGCAGCCCGGGACGCCCGGCACGGCTTCATCGAACGCCGGAGTGATCGGCGACCCGAGCACGACGAGCGGCTCGAGACGTGCGACGACGGTCCAGGTCGTGAAGAACGTCGGCGACAGACACTTCGGGGATCCCCGAACGCGCAGTGGATCGTCGGGGCCGGGGGGGACCTCCGGTGGTTCGGCGAGTCATCGTGGCGGAGGCCCTTCTGGAACGTCGAGCCCTGCTGACCCACCGCCTTCGACCGGCGGCTCACCGCCCCCTACGACCTCTGGCGGATCGCCCCCGCCGACGACCGGACCACCGCCACCGTCGACTACCGGACCACCGCCACCGCCCACGACCGGACCACCGCCGCCTCCGACAACCGATCCGCCGCCGCCTCCGACAACCGATCCGCCGCCGCCACCCCCGCCGCCGCCCCCCGCTCCGGTCACGGGACTACAGGCTTCGTCGACGTGCACCAACGTGGTGTTAGGGCCGCAGGTGAACCTCCGCTGGAGGGACAGCACTTCTCGCTCGGTCACCAACTACGAGATCCTGCGCAGCTCGAACGGTTCGAGCTATTCAGCGATCGCAGAGGTGTCGGCGCGTTCGACGTCCTACTCCGATTCGAACGTCCAAGGGCTCGGTACGACTTACTGGTACAAGGTCGAGGCTCGCGGCCCCGACGGTTCCGCCACGAGCAGCGCCGTCTCTGTGACGACTCCGCTCACCTGCTTATGAGGTTCTCGCGTCGCGCGAAGCGAATCCCGCGGCGACGTTCAAGAGGCTGATGGCGGCGGCACTTACGGTGACGGAAGCAACGTCGGCCTCGGGGTCCACCTCGACGATGTCCACAGCGCGTACCGCGCTGTGGTGTCCGGCCTCGTAAGCAGCTTCGAACAGATCGCGGGGCGCGAGGCCGCCGGGTCTCGCACCCGGTGCCCCGGGGGCAAACGCGCGGTCCAGGACGTCGATGTCCAAATCGACGTAGATCGAGTCGCAACGCGCGGCGAGTATGTCGAGTAGGTCGGGCACTTCGTCGACTGCGTCCGGCCCGATGATCGTCACTCCGATCTCTTCGCACCACATCCTGTGTGCCCGCACGTTCGAGAAGCCAGCGATCCCGACCTGAACAATCTGCGTTCCCGGCAGCCCCGCGTCCACCAGAGCGCGTACCGGCGAACCGTTTCCCGGCTGGCCAGGCGGGTACTCCCGGACGTCGTGGTGCGCGTCCAAGGTGAGAAGGCCCCACGAGCTCAGGTCGTCGCGACCGGCGAGCGCCTCGTAGGTGACCCCGTTGTGGCCCCCTACGAGAACCGTGAGTGGGGCGTCTAGTGGCGGCGGGACGAGGTCGTCACCGAGATCTACTACAGGCAGAAGCGACAAGTCGACGTCGCGCTCCGAGTGATATGAGGAAAGACCGCGAGGCTCGCGCGGATTGCCGCCGGCGCCAGGTCGTAACGGCTCGGGGTGACGGCCCCCTCGCGTAGCGGGACGCCTGCTACGACGAGCGAATCGCCCGGTGCGATCGTCTTTCCTGCGAGCCATTCCGCCGCTGTCGGCCACTCGGCACTCATCGCGCCACCGGCGCGTCAATCGTCATCGCACCACCATTCCGTCTTTCGTGACGTGGGCGACGACGTCCATCCCCGGATGGTAGGGGAGATCCACCCAGTGATCGCCGTCGATCACGACCATGTCGCCCCGTGCCCCAACCGACAGATGACCAATGTCGTCGCGGCGAAGCGCGCGGGCGCCACCCCAAGTTGCAGCGCGCAGAGCCTCGTCAGCGGACATGCCGTACTCGCTGCATGCGACCGCAATGACGAAAGCCATCGAGGTGGTGTAGCTGGTGCCCGGATTGCAATCCGTCGCAAGCGCAACCTCGACGCCGGCCTCGAGGAGCATGCGCGCCGGCGCGTAGGCCGACCGGAGACAGAACGAAGTCGCAGGCAAGAGGACCGCCACGACGCCGGCCCGTTCGAGGGCCTTTGCGTCGTCTGAAGTGACGTGTACGAGATGGTCCGCTGACGCGCACCTCAGCTCCGCAGCGAGCATGGCGCCACCGGTGTGGGCCAGCTCCTCCGCGTGGATGCGGGGTACGAGGCCGTGAGCCTCGCCTGCATTGAGAACTCTGCCGCGCCGACTCGACCGAAAGTGCTCCCACGTCGCAGAATGCGTCGCAGCTCTGAGCAAGAGCCGCGCAAGCGGGGATCATCTCGTTTATGACCAGGTCCACGTAACCCGGCTCGGGATCGAGGTGGGCGCCGAGGAACGTCGGAACCAACTCTGCGGCGGTCAGCTCTGAAGCGGCCGCCACGGCTTCGAGCGAGCGGATCTCGGTTGCCGTATCGAGGCCGTAACCAGACTTGACCTCGATGGTCGTCGTGCCACCTTGGATGCACTTCTCCGCACGCTCGACCACACTTGCGGTCAGTTCGGCTTTCGAGGCTGCCCGTGTAGACGTGACGGTGCGCATGATCCCGCCCGCCTCGTAGGGCTTCCCTGCAAGTCGCACGCCGAATTCTTCTGCCGCGGTCTCCCGCGAACACGAGATGCGTGTGCACGTCGACGAATCCCGGGACCACCGCCCGTCCAGTTGCGTCGAGCTCGGGGACCCCGTCGAGATTCAGATCCAGCGCGTCGTCGGTACCTCCCGGAAGGGCGTTCATCATGTCGCGAACCTTGTCCGACCGCAGAGCTCGTTCTGCGACGATTCCTGCCACCCTTCCCCGGCTCACCACGATGCAGACGGGTCCGTCCGGGTTGTGGCCGAAGACTCGTGCCGCCCGCCGTACGAGGAGGTCAGGCATCGAGCATCGGCAGGCGGACTCCGTGTTCGCGGGCAAAGATTGCGGCTTCCTCGTACCCGGCGTCGGCGTGGCGCATCACGCCTGTACCGGGATCGTTCACGAGCATGAGCTCTGCACGTCGCGCCGCGTCGGCCGAGCCGTCCATCACGAGCTGCGCTCCGGCGTGAATGGACTTGCCTATTCCGGTTCCGCCACCGTGATGCACGGCCACCCAGGTCGCGCCGGAGGCAGTGTTCAGCAGTGCATTCAATATCGGCCAGTCGGCGATCGCGTCAGATCCGTCCGCCATCGCCTCGGTCTCGCGGTACGGCGATGCGACGGAGCCCGAATCGAGATGGTCCCTTCCTATGACGATGGGAGCCTTCACCTCGCCACTGGCGACCAGGTCGTTGAAAAGCACGCCCGCCCGGTCCCTCTCGCCGTAACCGAGCCAGCAGATCCGGGCAGGGAGCCCCTGGAAAGGGACCTTCTCCGATGCGAGCGGCAGCCACCGCTGAAGGACCTCGTCGTCGGGGAACTCCCTCAACAACGCGCGGTCCGTCGCGTGGATGTCCGCGGGATCGCCCGAGAGCGCCACCCAACGGAAGGGGCCCTTACCCTCACAGAAGATCGGCCTCAGGTAAGCAGGTACGAAACCGGGGTAGGAGAAGGCGTCCTTGTAGCCGCCTTCGACCGCTTCGCCCCTCAGGTTGTTGCCGTAGTCGAAGACCTCGGCGCCAGCTTTCATGAAGCCGACCATCGCTTCGCACTGGGTGGCCATGGACGAGCGCGCCCGCCTCACGTACTCGCTCGGATTCTGCGTCCGGAGCGTCGCAGCCGCCTCGACCGAAAGGTCGTTCGGGACGTATCCGTTCAAAGGATCGTGAGCAGATGTCTGGTCCGTCACGACGTCCGCCGGCAAGCCGCGCTCGAGCAACTCAGGGAAAGCTTCGGCAGCGTTCGCTACCAGAGCGACAGACAAGGGTCGCTTGTCGGCCACCGCCGCCGTGACCAGATCCACCGCGGCGTCCGTGGTATCGACCATCTCGTCGACCCAACCGTCGCGTCTGCGCCTCGACGCCCACGCGGGGTCGGCCTCGACGCACAGTGCGACACCGCCGTTCATGGTGATTGCGAGCGGCTGCGCACCGCCCATGCCGCCGAGCCCTGCGGTCAAGACCAGGCGGCCGGCGAGCGTCCCGCCGAAACGCTGATCCGCCACTGCCGAGAAGGTCTGGAACGTGCCTTGAAGGATCCCCTGGGTACCGATGTAGATCCACGAGCCCGCAGTCATCTGGCCGTACATCGTCAAGCCGGCGGCCTCGAGGCGCCAGAACTCCTCCCACGTCGCCCAGTCCGGAACGAGGAGCGAGTTCGCGATCAGCACCCTCGGCGCCATCGGGTGGGTGCGGAATACGCCGACCGGCTTTCCGGATTGCACGAGCAGCGTCTCGTCCGAGGTGAGCCTTTCGAGCTCGGAGACGATCACGTCGAACGACTTCCAGTCGCGCGCTGCGCGGGCGTCGCCTCCGTATACGACGAGATCGTCCGGACGCTCCGCGACCTCGGGGTCGAGGTTGTTCATCAGGCATCGGAGGACTGCTTCTGTTTGCCAGCTCCGGCAACGAAGGGTGGTGCCGACGGGGGAGCGGACCGGCCGTGCGCCGTCCGTCATCCCAACGCTCCGACGACGTCCTCGACCGCTATCACGAGGGCGCCGGTGCGCACCATGTACTCCGCTTTCGCGAGGTCCGGAGCGAGAAAGCGATCGCTGTCCATACGGGGGATCTCAGTCCTCAAAGCGGTGAGCACCGACTGGGTGGCCGGTCCGGGAGCGATGCCGCGCAGCTCGAGGGCCTCCGCTGCGCAGACCGCCTCGATTGCGACGACCCGCGTCGCGTCCGCGACTGCCGCGCGCATCTGGCGGCATGCGTTCCAGCCCATCGACACGTGGTCCTCCTGGCCACCGCTCGTAGGTACCGAGTCGGTGGACGAAGGCGAGGCGTGGCCTCTCAGTCGGTTCAGTACCGCGGCAGCGGTGTAGTGAGCCAGCATGAATCCGGAGTTGACGCCGGCCTCGGGTGCAAGAAACGGGGGGAGCCCTTCGGAGCGCGCCGGGTCCATCATCCTGTCGATCCGCCGCTCGACGATCCCGCCGAGCCCCGCAAGTGCGATCGCCACGAAGTCCGCAGCGTGCGACAGCGGCTGGCCGTGGAAGTTCCCCGTTGACACGACGGCGCCGTCCTCGGAGAAGACCACCGGGTTGTCCACGACGCTCGAGAGCTCGATCTCGACGGTGCGGCGAGCGTTTGCCACCACGTCACGGGTCGCACCGTGAACCTGCGGGGCGCATCGCATCGAGTAGGCGTCTTGTACTGCGTGATCCGACATCTTGTGGGAGGCGAGGATCGGTGAATCGGCGAGAAGCATCCTCAAGTTTGCGGCGCTCTGCACCTGTCCCGGATGAGGTCGGAGCGCGTGGATCCGCTCGGCAAAAGGGGAGTCGGTCCCGAGCAACGCTTCGATCGTCATCGCGCAGGTGACGTCCACGCTCTTGAGCAGGATCTCGAGGTCCGCCTGCGCAAGGCAATGGTGGGCGAGCATTCCGTCGGTGCCGTTCAGCAGGGCCAGGCCCTCTTTGGCTTGGAGTGAAACGGGTTCGATTCCCGCCGCGGCGAGGGCGGGTGCTGCGTCTGCCGCCACCGAGCCAGCCCCGCCGGCACTTGCGCCGTCAGAGCCGAGGACCCACCCGTTGCCTGTGAGCACCAGTGCAGAATGCGCAAGAGGCGCGAGGTCGCCCGAGGCGCCGAGCGAACCGATCTCGGGCACCGCGGGCGTTATGCCGGCGTTCAACAGCTGTGCCATCACGGTCACGAGCAGCGGTCGGACCCCGCTGTTTCCTGCGGCGAGCGTCCGGGCTCGCAACAGCTGCATCGCGCGGACCACCTCGCTCTGGACGAAATCTCCCATCCCCGCTGCGTGGCTGCGAACGAGCGCCTGCTGGACGCGAACCGCTTCGTCGGGGGAGATCCGGTGGCGCGCAAGAGCACCGAAGCCGGTCGTCACGCCGTAGACCGTGCGTCCGTCTTCGATCGCGCTCAGAACGACGGACAAGGACGGGGCCATGCTGTCGTGGACATTGTCGGCCACCTCGACCTGCGCACCGTCGCGGGCTACGCGGACGACCTCTTCGATGGTGAGCGGCTCTGGGCCGAGTCGCACGTTCGGGACCGTCGTTCGCCTCCTGATCCAGTCCGTCCACTCGTTCGTGGGTGGGATCTCGAGCCAGGCTATCCATGAGGGTCAGTTGGCGGGCAAAGCTGTCGGTTAGGGGCGGGGCGCTGGATTCGGGGCCTGTATTCCGGGCCCTGTATTCGGGGCCTGTATTCCGGGCCCTGTATTCGGGTTGTCGGATCGTGTGTCGCATCCGGCCCAGGCAGCCGGGACTCGCCGTGCGTAGACTCTCCCGGTGGCTCGCGTGCTGGCGGTCGCCAACCAGAAGGGTGGCGTCGCAAAGACGACCACCGCCCACGCCCTGGGATTCGCATTTTGTGAGCTCGGCCGGCGTGTTCTCCTCGTGGACCTGGACCCGCAGGCTTGCCTGACCTTCTCGGTCGGGTTCGACCCCGACGGCATGGACCGGTCCTTGCACGACGTACTCGTTCGAAAGATGAAGGTCGCCGACGCGAGGCGACGGGTAGAGGGGATCGAAGGGCTCGACATCCTCCCTTCTACGATCGACCTGGCTGGTTCCGAGGTCCATCTGCTCACCCGCACCGCTCGTGAGCATGTGCTGCAGCGCGCACTTCAACCTGTACTCGACGACTACGACATCGTGCTCATCGATTGCCCGCCGTCGCTCGGGATCCTCACCATCAACGGGTTGACCGCCGCCGAAGAGGTTCTCATACCGCTTCAGTGCGAGGCGCTCAGTCATCGAGGCGTCGGCCAGCTTCTCGAGACGGTCGACGACGTCAGGATGTTCGCCAACGCCGATCTGAAAGTTCGCGGCGTCATAGCGACTATGTACGACGGGCGAACCGTGCACGGCCGCGCGGTGCTCGATGACATGGGAAAGCGTTACGGGCTCGCGCTCATCGGTCCCCCGGTTCGCAAGTCGATCCGTTTTGCCGAGGCGCCCGAGATGGGTAGGTGCATACTCCAGCACGCGCCAGGGTCTCAGGGTGCAGAGGCATACCGGACGATCGTCCGCATCCTGGATGCAGACGGCGCAGACTCGAGAGAAGTTTGCAAGGACCCCGGCACAACGCTCGAATCGGGGGATATAGGTGATGTCGTCGATGCCGACACGGACCTCGGCAGTGAGTGAAGAGCAGGCGGCCCCCGATCCACTCGGGAGGAGGTCGCTCTACTGGGCGACGGGTGGCATGCTCAACGACCAACCCAAACGGCGAGGGCGCGACCCGATCCCTCTGGGCAAGCATGCTCTTTACTCCGATGCACGCGAGGACGGCCGTCGAACCGGCGCTCGTGCGAAGGGTGTTCAGAAATCCGGCGACGACGCGTCGGGGACGCAACCAGAGCGAGTGCGAGGGGCTCCTCCTTGGGCACGGCTCGGAGTTCGCGCCACGGGCGCGCTCGGCCCGGTCGTCGTGGACTGTTCGACGTGCGGGGCACGATCGGAAGTAGGCGTAGGCCAGTTCGTCGCGCTTCACCTTCCCATCTGGTTGTGGCGACCTGGCCGCGGGTACGCGCGACTGATGACGTGTCCGGCATGCCGACGCCGATCTTGGCTGAGTGCCTCGTGGCGACCTTGGGAACGGTGAGCGGTCCTCAAACAGCTGCGCGCAAGCGAAAGAAAAGGAATCTCGGCTGGCGGCTGAGCAGCTCGTAGGTATCCGGCTCACGATCGGCGAGCTCCCCTTGGGGCATCGGCTCGACAAGCCGATCGATGACGAATCCCGCAGACGCGATCGAGTCGCACATCGCAGTCAGCGGACGGCGCCAGAAAGTCACCTCGTATGTCCCTGAACCCTTCTCCCATTCTTCTGTGACCTGCTTGATCGCGAAGTAGTCGTCAGGGGAGTGCAACTGCCCGTCCATCGTCGGGTGGTGCGTCGAGAAGACCAAGGTCCCGCTTTGCGTAAGAACCCGGCGGAGCTCCCCGAGCACAGCGGTCCAATTGCGGATGTAGTGCATGACGAGGGACGTCGACGACGAGGTCGAACTCCGCGTCGCTCGCGAAAGACAGAGGTCTGGACAGATCCGCGACCAACACCTTCGCCCTGTCTCCGACCCGCGACAGCGCGATGTCCGCCATGACCGGGCTCAGGTCGATCGAGGTGACGTCGGCGCCGTGGTCCAACAGCCATTCAGTGAGCACGCCGCTGCCGCACCCTGCGTCGAGAACGCGCAGGCCGTTGACATCAGGGAGGAGATCAATGGTCCCCGGTCGTTCGTAACAGGCGTTGGTCGCGCTCTCGGCGTTGTCCGCCGAATAGTCGAGTGCCATGGCGTCGTACTGCCGCGCAGTGCGCTCGGAGTCGCTCAATGCAGCGATCCCCGGCTGGACCCGAGCAGTCGCACGAGAGGGTCAGTCTGGAGCAGGTTCGTCCACGACGAAGAATTTCCCAGGCCGGTCCCCGACGCTCCGAACTCGCTGATGGATCTCGAGGAGGACGACGTGGGCCAGCGTCTCGCCGACGGCGGCGCGTTGCATGAACTCGGGGATCTGGTCCCACGGACGAGACCAGGTCAGGTTCACCGCCATCTGCCATGCAGTCATGCCCGGGTGATCACGAAGCAGCCTCTCGATGTCAACGAGTCGGTCTGCGTGGTGCAGGATGATCTCGTCGAGCCGGCCCTTCAGGTTTGCGAAGCGGTATTCGTGCGCCGGGAGAACCTCGTCCACTGGCAGGTTCTGGACCTTCAGGAGTGACTCGAGGAAGTCGCCGAGCGGGTTCGGGATCTGCTGGGTGTGCACGCCGATGTTCGGCGTGATCCTCGGCAGGACGTGGTCACCCGAGAGCAGCAACCGGTGCCGTTCGCTGTGGAAGCAGACATGGCCGGGGGAGTGGCCCGGCGTCCAGACGGTGCGCAGGTCCCATCCGGGGACGTCAACTTCTTTGCCGTCCTCGAACAGGACGTCGGGCTCGGCCATCGTCACTTGGTCGCGGATCATCATCGAGGCCATGTTGAGATCTGGGAGCGTTGCCGCGGGGACACCTGCGAACTCCAGAAGCTCGTGCATCTTGGAGAGCAGATCGTCTACGTCCACGTAGCGCGCACGCAGCATGTTCGCGTCGTCGGGGTGCAGTCCGATCCAGGCCCCCGACTCTTCGCGCACGCGGCCGGCCAGCCCGTAGTGGTCAGGGTGTATGTGGGTCACGAGCACCGATCTGACGTCAGCGATGCTTCCACCCGCCTCGGCGAGTCCCGAGTTGAGCGCGAGCCACGCGTCATCGGTGTTCCAGCCTGCGTCGACGATCGCCACACCGTCGTCGAGCTCCAACGCGTAGACGAGCACGTAGCGCAACGGGTTGTTCGGGATCGGGACGGGAATCGACCACAGCCCGGGGCGCACGAGCTCCACCGGCGGCATCACCTGCCGGTCCCAAGCCTCTTTCTGCAGCACCCCAGTGACCTCGATCATGGACGGTCACCGTATGCCGGGGACGACACCACCACCAGCGGAGCTATCCCACCATCTCGAACGAATGAACTCAGTGAGAGGTGTAGGAGGTCCACGAATAGCCGTCCCACCAGCGCACCCGTGCGACCCTCCATGGATCGGGGTACCAACCCGGCGGAGTGGTGGGGGCTCCATGCTGCACGGGCGCGGCCGGGTGGACCGGTTGGACGTTCTGGACGGGCTGCACCGGGGTAGCGGGTTGAGGTCGGACGGCCGGGTAGATCGCCGTCGGTGTCGGGGTGACCGCCGGGATCTGACCTGTTGGAACGCCTGGATCTTCCTTCGCCTCCGGCTGAGATTCTGTGACGACTGCTTCGCCGGTTGCTCCTGAGCCGGTTTCTCCTGCCCCTTGCGCACCGGCCGTGACTCCGACGACGGGGTCCACCACATCGGTGACGGTCGGCTGTTCGTCGGGCGTGTAGTTGCTCGCGGGTCTCGGGACCGGATTGGTCGGGGAGGTAGCGGGAGCCGCAGGGAACGGATCGGCGGCGGGCCAGGCGGCCGCAGCGGGCACCCCTGAAGGCGCGCTCGATGGTGAAGCCGGAGGCGGGCTCGATGCGCCCGATCCCGCTCCGCTTCCAGGCGGCCCCTGCCAGGGTTGTGCAGGCATTGGAGCAGGAGCGGATGCGTGAACGGGTGCTGCAGGCGGGTGTGCCCGATCTATCTCGTCGAGTTGCTGCTGCAGGTCGGACACGAGCGAGTCGACGTCGTCGTTAAAACGAGCAAGACCCAGGACGATGGCGAATCGGATCTCCTCCGCCTGACCTTCGTCGTACCGGAATCCCGACGCCCGATCCCGTCCCGACACAGCCACGGCGGTCCAAGGCGGATGGTCGATGTGCAGAATGCCGAGAAAATCTGCGTATTCCCATTCGACAGACTTGTGAGTACCCGAGAAGACGATCCTCTTGTCGGTGAAGGTGAGGTCGCCAGAGTCGGTTGGAGCAAGGTCGGCATCGAAGGCCTGACCCGTGAGGTGCCCGGCGCGGGGAGGCACCCGGAATGTGAACCCGCCTTTTTCCCCGGCCCAGTGGGCGGGCACTCGCCGAGGCTCGACCAGGAAGGTGCCGGTGGCAACGAGGAGGGCACGTTCGTCCGATTTCAACTTGACGGTCAGGGTCGGATCTTCTGGCCCGGTGCCGTTGAAGGTACGGGCCCGATACAGGAACGAAGCCACCCGGGCACGCTCAGCTTGCCAGTCCACCTGGGGTGTCTCCTGCTCCTGCTGGGGCCTGCGTTTGTCGAACAAGCCCATCCCGGCGCCTCCCTCCGCTCCGCGATCACGGACATTCGAGCCGGCGCCCGTCGCACAACTATGCCGCCACGCAGGCAGGACTCTTGATGTCCGGTGTCGCAGCAGGGTAGCGGACCGCCAGATGGGTCTGGAGCCGCTTCCGCCCCTGACTTTTCCGCTTCTCGGGGAATATTACTTGAAGCGGCAACTGTTGTCCGATTGAAGGTTGATAGTGCAACTATCCGATCGAACCTGGAGGACAGCCATGAGCGACACTCAGACGACCAGCGCAAGCGCCGTTACACGCGATTACAAGGGCCAGGACCTGCCTGTCCACGGCGACTACGTGCTCGACACCGCCCACACGACGATCGAGTTCGTGGCGCGCCACCTGATGATCAGCAAGGTCCGTGGACGGTTCACCGGGTTCGAAGGTTCGATCCACGTCGGAGAGGACCCCGAGGATTCGAAGCTGGTCATATCGGTCGACGCCTCATCGATCGACACGTCGGAGCCGAACCGTGACGCGCACCTCCGCAGTGGCGACTTCCTCGAGACCGACAAGTACCCGAAGCTGACGTTCCAGAGCACCAAGGTCCAGCACGTCAAAGACTCAGAGTGGAAATTGACGGGTGACTTGACGATTCGCGACGTCACGAAGCCGGTAACTCTCGATGTCGAGTTCCTCGGTGTTTCCGTCTCACCTTGGGGAACCAGGCCGTTCGGGTTCGAGGCGACAACCGAGATCGACCGCGAGGATTGGGGTCTCACGTGGAACCAGGCACTCGAGACCGGCGGCGTGGTCGTCGGCAAGAAGGTGCGGATCGAGATCAACGCGGAGCTTCTGCCCAAGCAGTGAGCGACCTGCTCCCATGCAGTGGCCATGGGAGCAACACTTTTGAGGGACGATGGGCGCATGGCCCGGGCTCACCAATTTGTTCGCCTGGCCGTGCGCTCAGACCTCGAAGAGATGAGGGGCACTCTTGTCGACGCGTTCGTGAACGACCCCGTGGCGTCGTGGATCTATCCCGAAGAGGCGCACAGGCGCCGGTGTTTGACCGAGTGGTACGAGTTCACACTGTTGGCAGGTCTGCGTTCGGGCCACACGTACACCGCTTCGGATAACCGGGCGGTGGCTGTGTGGTCGCCGCCCTCGGTTCCTCAGATGTTCGACCGGAAACGAGAGGGTCTGGCGATTACCGAGATGCTGAATCGACATCTCGGCGCGCGCACCCAGTTCGTTCTCGAGTCGCTCGGCGCAATCGAGTCCGCACACCCTAGAGGGGTTCCGCACTTCTACTTGGCGATGCTGGGCACGTCTCCTTCGATGCAGCGCAAGGGGCTCGGCGGTTCGCTCCTCGACAACGTCCTGGAACGCTGCGACTACGAAGGTTGGCCGGCCTACCTGGAGACGAGTCTCGAACGCAACGTCGTTTTCTACGAGGGACGCTCGTTCAAGGTCGCCGGCGAAACCTCTTTGCCTGACGGCCCACGCATCTGGTTCATGTGGCGCGAACCAAAGGTGTCGCGCTGAAGCGCTCCTACTGACGGTACTCCTCGACTATCTCGGGCGGTCGCACGGTCGCGTCGTCGGGACTGCGCCCGAACTCGATGCGCGCTCTGCGTTGGCGCAATAGGTCCCAGCACTGGTCGAGCGCGGTTTCGATGGACCTGAGACGCTCGAGCTCGTCCTCGGAAAGGCCTTCACCTACGTGGCCTTGCTCGAGCTTGTGCTCCTCTTCGGTCAGCCGCCCTATGTGAGCGACCAGTTCCTTGTCGTCCATGACCGCACCTCGCTTCCTAGCCGCGCTCGATCCTATGCGCCCGCGACTCCGGGCGAGCCGTAGTTCAAGAGCTGGTGGAGCCTATGACGATGGCCACCAGACCGACGGCGACGGTTCCCGCGGAGACGAAGATGATCGACCTCCGCGCGGGGACACCTTCGTGGCCGCGCCTCAGCAAGTACCCCGCCGCGAGGAGCAGAACAGCCGCAGCGAGCACCAGTGCGAGGATGCCGTCGACGGGACGCGCAGGTCCTAGAGGAGCGAAGCTCCTCAACATCGCTGCACCGACTCCGCCGAACGCGAGTGCACTTCTGACCCAGGCGAGGTCTGTTCTCTGTCCCGCGTCGGTCATGACGGCGCCGTGCTTGCCCTCCAGCCGGTCGACGGTTCCGGCTGGGATCTGGCGATTCCCGGCCGACCTGGCGAACAGTCGCGTCATCGGTTCAACGCAGCAAGTATCAGGGCGACGAACGAGACCACCGCCACCCCGACGGCGAGGATCAGGGCCTGGTACGTACGAGGAAGCGGTTTGTTCGCGCGCATCGCTCGCTCGTTGGCCATCCACGTGCGAAAGGCTGTCGCCGCGAGCAGGGTGCCGAGCGCGATGAGAGGTAGGCCGACGACGCGCCTGCCGCCCGCGAAGCGGAATGCAGGCAACAGCTCAATTATCGCGAGGCCTGCGGCCACGAGGGCGAGGGACGTCCGGATCCACGCGAGGAAAGTGCGCTCGTTGGCATAAAGGAGTCTCGGGTCGGGTTCGCCGGCTGCGGTTCCGGCCACACGCTCGCCCTCCAGTGCGGTTTCGAGGTTCGATCGCTCGGGCGTCAGCTCTTGCGAGCTCTTCTCCGAGGGTTGTTCGGGCACCGATGAAGGATGCCACGCTTGCGACTCCACCTGGTGGCCCGACGGATCGCGATGCCCGTCAACCCTCTTGCGGCGGATTAGCCGGTTCGGCCTGCGAATGGCGGGGCCTTCTGTGTCTCCTGACAGAGACGCCGCCAGCAATCTGTGACGGTACGGCGGTTCCGTCCACCGAATGCTCGATGTCGAGATCGGGTGACGAGAGCACGGCCGGCGCCTCGGCGGGAGCTTGCATGGCTGGCCTACGTGACAAGAACAGGGCCGGCACAAAGGCGAGGACGGCTATTCCTACGGCCCACCAGAACGTGTGACCGAATGCAGTGGCGATCTGCGGAGCGATCTTTTCGCGCACGCCGGCGCTGATGGAGGCCCCGCCACTTGTTATGGCGTTGCCGGCCCCCGGGACACGCGCGGCGATCTGCCGTTCGAGGATGACTGCAAGAAGCGCTGTCCCGATCGATCCGCCCACGCGCTGGAGAATGTTGATGGCCGCGGTCGCGCGCGGCACCTGCGCGCGGTCGAGGTTCTGGTACGCGGCTGCGATTGCAGGCATCATCGTGAAGCCGAATCCGATGCCCCGGACGAAGAGCGCAACCGCGAGAAACGCGTAGCTGGTGTTCGCTCCAACCGTCGTGTACGCGAGAGTCCCGAGGATGACGATGACCAACCCGAACGGCACGACTCTCCCTGGACCTAGTCGGTCAGCGAGTCGACCTGCGCGAGGCATGACGAGGGCGGCCCCGATTCCCTGCGGGGCGATGAGCAGTCCCGCCACGAGGGCGCTCTTGCCCCTGTCGACCTGGTAGTAGAGCGGGAGAATTATGAGCGCTCCGAAGAGGGCCGCGCCGAACCCGAACGAGGTGAGCGCGGCAGGTAGGAAGCTGCGGTCGGCGAAGAGCCGAATGTCTATGAGCGGGTCGGGACGGGGTCTCCGATTCCGACCGGACGATTTTCGTGCGGCGTGCAGTGCGAAAGCCGCGATCAACGCGATCCCGATCGAGAGAGGGACCGCTACCGACGCGGTGGACCCGGAGAGTCCGAGCTGGCTCAGACCGTAGACAATCGATGCGAGACCGGGCGACAACAGAAGAAGTCCGAGGGTGTCGAGGCGCGGTTTGAGATCGATCTTCGCAGAAGGAAGCATCCGGACCGCAACGACGATCGCGACAATCCCTATTGGCACGTTCACGTAGAAGATCCAGCGCCAGGAGAACGACGTGACGATGAGACCCCCGATGACCGGTCCGAGAATCGGTGCGAGCAACATCGGAACTCCGAGAATGCTCATGACCCGGCCGATCCGCTGAGGACCTGCCGCCTGCGCCATGATCGACGTGCCGATCGGCATGATCATCCCGCCGCCGATTCCTTGAATGACGCGAAACACGATCAACGACTGGGCCGACCACGCTGCTCCAGAGAGGATGGATCCCACTAAGAACACGACGAGGGACAGGATCCACATCTGCTTCGCCCCGAACCTCTCGACGGACCAACCCGAGAGCGGGATGACTATGGAAAGAGCGAGCAGATATCCCGTCGAGACCCACTGGATCGTGCTCAACGGCGAATGAAAGTCGTGGGAGAGCGTGTCGATCGCAACGTTCACGATCGTCGTGTCGAGGATCGACATGATCGCACCGAGGATGACGACGAGAGACAGACGGACGAGCGCCGGATCCAGACCGCTGTCCTGATATCGCGAACTCGAGCCGCGTCCGTTCTGTCCGCTTCCGCCGAGACTCACCTCGGATCGGCTCACTCCGGCCTTCTCGCTCTCCGAGCTGCCGAATTGAGTTGCAAGGTGTCCTTCAGCGCGTCCTTCGAGTCGCCGGACGACGGCAGATCGAGGCGCGTGGACCACAACGAGCGAACAACAGCAGGCCTGTTCATCGCATATGCATCGATCACGGCGCGATCGGCGCGATGCTTTTAACCAGGTGGCCGCCGGTCACCGGCTCGATCGAGGACTGCCCGATGGACCGCCAGCAGACATATCCCGTTGTTACAGCTGACGACTCTGGTAAGGGGGTCGTCACTGGCGACGAGCGTATCGTCGCGAATCAACAGGGTGCCAACATCGGATCGGCCAATTCAGAGGGATCTGCGGCGGGCACCCCGGCCACGCCTTCTACCAGGAGCGGTGCAAGCGCGGACCGCCTGACCCTCTTGGAATCTGTCGTCGCAGGATCTCCCGACGTCATCACCGTCATCTCGAGCGAGGGCGTCATCATCTACGTGTCCGAAGCGATGGCGAGTGTGTTCGGCGTCCCCCCTGAGTCCGTCCTAGGTCGGTCGGTCTACGACATGGAGGGCATTCACCCCGACGACCACGAACAGCTGCGAACGTCGTTCCGCCGGTTGTTGGGTGGCGAGGTGATGTCCGATCGCACACGGTTCAGGGTGACGCACCCAGATGGGCAGACCGTCGTCGTCGAAGCTCACCGGAAGATCGTGCTCGATGACGATCTGCAGGTCATGGCGGCGGTCTCGGTCTCGGCAGACGTGAGCGAGCAAGTAGCACTCGAGCGTCAGCTCTACCAGGCGAACCGCGGAAAGAGCGAGTTCTTGTCCAGGATGAGCCACGAGCTGCGCACACCGCTCAATTCGATCCTCGGATTCGCGCAGCTGCTCGAGCTAGACGACCTGACCTCCGCCCAGTACGAGAGCCTCCGTCACATAAGCCGGGCCGGCAGTCACCTTCTCGAGCTCATAAACGAGATCCTCGACATGGCGCGCATCGACGCAGGAAAGCTGGACCTGTCGCTCGAACCAGTCTCGCTCGACGAGGTCGTGCGCGAGGTTGCGGTGCTCATGCAGCCGCAGGCAGAGCAATTCGACGTTGCCGTGGACGTCGCTTCGATCAGGGCGCCGCACGTGAATGCCGACCGTCAACGCCTGCGTCAGGCGATCACGAACCTCGTATCCAATGCGATCAAGTACAACCGTCGCGGCGGGCTCGTGCGCATCCACGGCGACGCGACGTCCGCGGGTCGCGTCCGGCTGACCGTCACGGACACCGGGCCTGGTATTCCTCATGACCGACAAGGCGCGGTGTTCGCCCCTTTCGAGCGGCTGGGCGCCGAGCAGACCACCGTCGAAGGTACCGGCGTCGGGCTCACCCTGGCCAAGAGAGTCATCGAGGCGATGGGCGGTGCAATCGGGTTCGACAGCAACGTCGGGTTGGGATCGACCTTCTGGATCGAGCTCGACGCGGTGCACGAGTCAGTCGTGGTCGCAGAAGCCGAGCCCACCAGGGTCGAGCCGACGGTGCAGCTGCCGGCGGGGCGCATCCTGTACATCGAGGACGATCCGGCGAACCTGACGTTCCTGGAGCGAGCGCTCGAAAGACATCCCGGCGTGGAGCTGGTTCCTGCGACGGCGGGTCGTGTCGGACTGCAGCTCGCGTTCGACAGCCCTCCGAGCCTGGTCCTTCTCGATGTGCATCTTCCCGACATGGCGGGCATCGACGTGCTCCGCCGCCTGCGCGCGAATCCGACTACCGCCGCGGTGCCGGTAGTTGCGCTCAGCGCCGATGCGAGCGCCAAACAGGTGCGTCTGATGATCGACGAGGGCGCTGTCGCGTACCTCTACAAGCCCATCGACGTGGGTGAGCTCGAAAGGACCGTGAGGGCGGTCTTCACCGGCGAACCGCTATCCGACGGCGAGGAATTCGTTCTTGCGCCGGACGAGAACCTCGAGTTCTAGGTTTCAGCCTCCTGCGGCGTGCGATCCTGTCCACGCAAGGAGCTCTTCCATATTCCAGGAATTGACCACTCGTTCGTGAGGAACGCCAGCTGCCGCGGCCATCTCACAACCGTTGCGCAGCCATTCGAGTTGCCCGGGCGCGTGGGCGTCTGTGTCCACGGAGATGAAGCATCCTTCTTCGACCGCCATACGCAACAGGGGTTCGGGCGGGTCGAGTCGCTCGGGCCGTGAATTGATCTCGACGGCGGTTCCTGTCCTCGCGCACGCCTCGATCACGGCCTTGTGGTCAAAGGTCGACTCGGGTCTCCCGCGCCCCACGACCATCCTGCCCGTGCAGTGACCGAGGATGTCCGTGTGTGGGCTCTCGATGGCCGCGAGCATGCGCTTGGTCATGGGAGCAGACTCCATCCGGAGCTTGGAGTGGACGCTCGCCACCACCACGTCGAGGCGAGCCAAGAGATCTTCGTCCTGATCGAGGCTTCCGTCCTCGAGGATATCCACCTCGATCCCGGTGAGGATGCGGAACGGCGCCAGATTCTCGTTGAGCTTCGCGACCTCGTCGAGCTGGAGCTCCAGCCTCGTTGCGTCCAAGCCGTGCGCGACCGTGAGACGCGCGCTGTGATCGGTGAGCGTCCAGTAATCGTGCCCGATCTCGCGTGCCGCCTCGGCCATCGTCAGTATCGGACTGCCGCCGTCGGACCAGTCGGAGTGTCCGTGACAGTCGCCCTTCAAAAGCTTGCGAAGCTCTGCGGGCTTTCCCTCGAGAGGCGGAAGCACCTGCTCGAGCAGCTGAGTGAGATAAGCAGGCTCTTCGTCGCGCAGCGCCTCGGCGACGACGCGTGCGGTGGTGTCTCCGACTCCCGGCAGGCTCGACAGACGGTTGTTGCGCGCCAGCCGTTCGAGCTCGGCCGGATCGATCTCGCGCACGACGTCCGCCGCCTTGCGGAATGCTCGCACCTTGTACGTCTCGGCTCCTTGAGTTTCGAGGAGGTAGGCGATGCGGTCGAGAGCTTCAACGGGTTCCACCCGAGAGATCGTAACGATCCCGATCGCCGCCGTTTCAGTAGCCCGTCTGAATCCGTGCCACCATCGTCAGGTGGCGGACAAGAGCCCTGCCGACGAGCGCCAGGTCCAGGCGAAGTCCGGAGAGTTGATCTCCATCGGACCGCTGGACGATACAGAGACGTCCGACCTCTTCTCGCTGTTCAGGCACGTCGTGGCTACGGGCGAAGGGTTTCCCCACAGCCCACCGCTCACCCGTCAGGATTTCGAGAGCACATGGGTAACGCCCGTCTCGGTGGTGGTCGCCGCGAGACTCGACGGTCGTTTGGTAGGTGCTTACTACCTGAAGCCAAATTTCGTCGGGAAGGCGGCGCACATCGCAAACGCCGGGTACATGGTCGCATCCGTCGCCCGCAGACGCGGTGCGGCCGCGCGCTCATCGAGGATTCCGTGTGGCGGGCCCCGCTCGCGGGTTTCGACGCGATCCAGTTCAATCTCGTGTTCGCATCGAACCCGGCGAGATCGCTATACGAGGAGCTCGGGTGGCGTGAGACAGGGCGCGTCCCGGATGCCGTTGACGGCGAGGACGCGGTGATCTACTGGAGGAGCGTCAAGACCACCTGATGTGCAACTTCTCGCAGAAGTCGCTGAGGACCGCGGCATCACCCTCCGTGCGGAGAGTGCCCGTGGGCAGGCGGTTCCAAAGGGTGAGGTAGACGTCCGAGGCGGTGCCGGACGCGGTGCAGTCCGCCCGGTCGGAGGCATGTGGGCGTCTCTCCACCGTCACGTGCTCGGTCCCGAGCGTGACAAGCCAGCTGTCTTTCGAGTCGCTCGTCTGAACAGCCATCGTCTGCGACGGGTCGCTCAGCAACTTGCCGCCCCTTGCGGCGAAACCCGTGAGCAATTCGTCGACACCGTCAGAGGCGAGCTGTCGGCCGGTTGGGGTGAGCGCTCCAGAGACCGATTCTGCATCGACGCGATGGATCGTCGTCTCGTGGGCCTGTCGCCTGGCCCAGAAAGCGAGCGGGGACGGCGCCGGCATGAACGTCCAGCACTGCAGATCGTTTGGTGCTGTGCGAAGCGCTTCGCAGAGCTGTTTGTGTCCGGACCTGAACCATTCGACCAGTTGTTCGTCGCGCGGCGCATCTTCGAAGATCGGTTCTTCTTCGTCGTCGCTCAATATCGTCGTCCTGCCGGTAGCCACGTAGGACGCGGCCCATCGGTGGACCTTTCCGACGTGGTCGAGCAGGTCGCGTAGCCGCCACTCGGGGCATGTCGGCACCACGAGGTCCAGATCGGTGCCTTCGACGCAGCGAGCGAGCATCTCTCCCTGCTCGTCGAGAGCGTCGATATGCTCTGCGATCTTCATCGTTCAAAGTATGGCTCGGCCCTGTGTCGGACGAGCCTGTTGATTGGCCAGCTCAGCGGATCAGGATCACGACTGAGGCGTTCGCCCCCCGGCCGACGGTGTGCGACATGGCGACGCGCGCACCCGGCACCTGCCGCGCATCGGCGCGGCCCTCGAGCTGGCGGACGAGCTCCACGACCTGACCGAGCGCAGAAGCTCCGAGCGGTTCGCCCTTGGAGAGCAGCCCGCCGCTCGGGTTCACAGGAAGCCGGCCGCCCAAGACGGTCGCGCCCTCGTCGATCAACGCCGCCGAACCGCCTGCCTCGCAAAGCCCGAGCTCCTCGTAGGAGAGCAGCTCGCGGCGCCGCGTCTGTGTCCTGGCACTCCACGACGTTCAGGTTCTCGGGGCCGACTCCCGCCCGTTCGTAAGCCACGGTCGCTGCCAGGGTCGTGGGAGCTGGTACGTCGTCTGCCGTCAGCCCCGACATGGGCGTGGACTCACTCAGAACTGCGCCGGGGAGGTGGGACCGCAAGACGGCCGCCGCAAGTCGCACCTGGGGATCTCCGACCGGTGGCTTCGTCCTGGCTGCGGTGAGGACCACCGCCGCAGCACCCTCGTTCGGGGAGCAGAGCATCCAAAGGTGGAGCGGCTCGCAGACGACGCGCGAAGAGAGCACCGAGGCGGCGTCGACCTCGGAACGGAACATCGCGTCAGGATTTTTTGATCCGTGCCGTCGGTTTTTCACGACGACGGCGGCCAGGTGATCCTTCGTGACACCCGAGGTCCTCATGAGGCGCTGAGCTCTGAGCGCGAAGTAAGAAGGCGTCGAAGCGAGGCCCGAGGCTTCTTGCCAGGGTTCGAAGAACGACGAGCGGATGATGCCTCGGGGCATCTTCTCCACACCGAAGACGAGTGCCGTTTCGATCTGCCCCGCTTCGATGGCGTTGCTGGCGAGTGCGAGCGCGGCACCCCCGCTCGCGCATCCCGCTTCCACGTTGACGATCGGCATCCCGGTCATGCCGAGCCGGCCGAGAACCTTGTGGCCGGACGCAACGCCTCCGTAAGCGGTGGCGCAGAAGGCGGCCTGGAAACCGCCGCGCCCGATGCCTGCTTCTGCTAGCGCGTTACATACCGCTACGACCCCGAGATCGGTCGTCGTCGAGCCTTCGAATCTGCCGAACGGGTGCATCCCGACGCCCGCCACGACGACCTGCCTCACCGGAGAGACCCCGGGGCGAAGGCGTACGTGAGCACCCTGCGACCACCGTCTTCTGTCAACGGCTCCAGAACCAGCTCCATGGTCTGACCGAATTCGAGCTTCGACGGATCGGACTCGGTGAGCCTGGTGATAACTCTCAGTCCCTCTGGGAGCTCGACGACGCCGAACCCGTAGGGGACGGGCCCCTCGTACCCCGGCGGGGGAGCGGTTACTGCAGTCCACGCCCAGAGAGTGCCGGTGCGGGAGAGCTCCATCTCGTCGACCGGTTCGCAGGAGCAGTAGGGGCAGACCTGCTGGCGGGGAAAGCAAACCTTCTTGCACGCGCGGCATCGCCCGCCGACAAGTACCGGATCATCTCCGATCACGAACAATCCGTCGTGGACGGCTACATCGTCTCGGGGCACGCGAAGACTGTACCGATACCTGTATCGATACCTGTCCCGGTACCTGTCCGAGACGACGGCACACCCGATCCCGTAGTTGCGCCGGCGTGATTCACCCGAGACGAGGCACTACCTTCGGCCGAGGTCATGATTGTCGCGAGAGTCGGTCGCACGTCGAGAGTTCCTGCTTCGGTCGCAGTCAGTGTCGCACTGCTGCTCGGGTTGGCCGCCTGCGGGTCGAAGGGTGCCAGCGCCCGACTGTTCTCAGGCCCGGTCTACGAGGTCGGATCGGGTCAGGTGTCAGGACTCGGCTCAGTCTTGGTCGACGGGCAGGGATTCACGCTCTATCTCTATGAACCCGACGCGCGCTCGGGGCATTCGCGGTGCTCTGGCCCTTGCGCGGTCGAGTGGTCGCCGCTCACACTCCCAGCCGGCGTGAAGTCACCGCTCGCGGGCCCGGGAGTCGATGCCCCGAAGCTCTCCTCCACCCACCGCTCTGACGGCACGATCCAAGTGACCTACGGCGACTGGCCCCTCTACACGTGGGCCCAGGACACCGTCCCAGGCCAAGCGACCGGGGAAGGCCTGAACAACCTGGGGGGACTGTGGTATGTGCTCGACTCTTCCGGCGACCCGATCGTGCGGGCGCCGGCCTAGAGCCGAGCCGCTCAGCTCTTGAAGCGGGCAGCTTCTTCCGAACCGCCCGTCGTGTCGCCCGCGCTGTATGAGTGAGCACCTGCCCCGGCGAGCTTCCCGGCGTCGACGATCAGGTACTCCTCGCGGATCGGCTTGCTGTCGAAGAAGCACTCGAGGATCTCGCGCGTTCCTGCCGCATACCTCGCTTGCGCAGACAGCGATGATCCCGAGATGTGCGGTGTCATCCCGTGATGCCGCATCGTCCGCCACGGATGGTCGGCCGGTGCGGGCTGGGGAAACCACACGTCGCCCGCGTAACCGGCGAGCTGCCCGGACTCGAGGGCCCGCACGACCGCATCTCGGACACAGATCTTTCCCCGCGCAGTGTTCACGAGGTATGCGCCGCGCTTCATCGTCGATATCAGGTCGTCGTCGAACAGGCCTTCGGTTTCGGGGTGGAGAGGCGCGTTTATGGTCACCACGTCGCAGACCTTGACCAGTGAGGCGGCGTCAGGGTGGTAGACGAGGCCGAGCTCATCTTCTGTTTCAGCGGGGAGGCGATGGCGGTCCGTGTAATGGAGCACCACGTCGAAGGGCTTCAACCGTCTGAGCACGGCGAGACCTATCCGGCCGGCACCGACCGTCCCGACGGTCATGCCTTCGAGGTCGTAAGAGCGCTCGACGCAGTCGGCGATGTTCCACCCGCCCTTCACGACCCACTGGTACGACGGGATGTAATTCCGGACGAGCGACAGGATCATCATCGAGACGTGTTCCGCGACGCTGATGCTGTTGCAGTACGTCACCTCGGCAACGGTGATTCCGTGCTCGATCGCGGCCTGAAGGTCTACGTGGTCGGACCCGATCCCGGCAGTTATGGCGAGCTTGAGACGCGGAGCCTTGCCGATCCTCGCCTCGGTCAGGTAGGCCGGCCAGAACGGCTGGGAGATCACCACGTCCGAGTCGGGGAGCTCGCGCTCGAAGACAGAGTCCGGAGCGTCCTTGTCGGAAGTCACCACGAACGTGTGGCCGCGACCTTCCAAGAACTTCCGCAAGCCGAGCTCGCCAGAAACGCTGCCCAGCAGCTGCCCGGGTACGAAGTCGACGGCTTGCGGCGAGGGCAGGGTCTGTCCGCCCGGATACCTCTCCAATTTGGGCAGACCGTCGCGCGGATAGCTCGTCGGGTAACCCTCCACCGGATCGTCGTAAAGGACGCAAAGGACCTTGGCCATCCGCGCAACCTCCTATGAATAGGTCTGAGCTGTAGACGGTCTACTTGTAACCGCTACCTGTAGATGTTCACCGAGTCATCGAGGTCGAACGAAGCGGGTTCGCCGCGACCCGTCGAGGCAAGGACGAACGCGAATGCGTCGCCGGAGACGGTTCTGCCGCCGCCACCGGAGACCGGGAAGGTTTCGAAACCTTCGAAAGCGAGGTCGGCCGGACCCCAGCCCTGCTCGGAGAGCACTTGGGCGACGTGCGACAGCGAAGGCAGTATCCCGGCTCCGAGCACGCTCGAGAGCCCGAGTGCAGATCGCACGTCATCGGCGTGGAGGTACGTGTCGAACCACAGTGCCTCGACGCCCGATCCGAGCGTGCCACTGACGCCGTCGGGACCGGGGGCTTCCCAAGCGGCGTCGTCGAACGACGATGCCAGGTCGCCTGCCAGCTTGGCGCTCGACTCGAGCTCGTCGGTGAGCTCACGAGCAGACCGACCACGGCGCTCTTCGACCTGTCGGTTCGTGACCTCCGGAGTACCCAGGTCTGCGAGCCGAAGATTGACGACGTCGGTCAGCTGGCCGACTACGTGTGCGGCGACATCTGCGACGCGCCAACCAACGCAGCGGCTGGGCGCGTTCCACTCAGTGTCGGAGAGTCCTCCGATGAGCTCACCGAAGGACCGGTACTCCGCCAGCATCCCAGGAACGACGATTTCACGGGACAGGGTCATTTCACTCAGCTCCCATCGAGACGACGGATCGAAGCACCTCGCCTCTGCTCATCCGACCGAATGCCTCCTCCACCCCGGTGATCGGAATCGTCTCCGAAACGAAGCCGTCGAGGTCGAGCCGACCTTGCAGGTAGAGGTCGACAAGTAGAGGAAAGTCCCGGGACGGCAGACAATCCCCGTACCAGCTCGGCTTCAACTGTCCGCCCCGTCCGAAGAACTCGATCATCGGGAGGTCTATGCGCATCTCGGGTGTCGGCACGCCGACCTGGACGAGCGTGCCGGCGAGATCCCTTGCGAAGAAGGCCTGCTCCATCACCTTCGCGTTCCCGACCGCCTCGATGCAGACGTCGGCGCCGTTGCCCCCCGTGAGCGCTCTTACGCCTTCGACGGGGTCCTGCTTCGAAGCGTCAACGGTGGCCGTGGCGCCGAACCGTCTGGCGAGCTCGAGCTTCCGTGGGTCGAGGTCCACCGCCACGATCGTGGAAGCACCGGCGAGGCGGGCTCCGGCGACGGCTGCGCAGCCGACCCCGCCGCACCCGAATACAGCCACCGAGTCCCCGGGTTGGACGCCGCCGGTGTAAAGCGCTGCACCAAGGCCCGCCATGACCCCGCAACCGAGCAGCCCCGCGGCTTCCGCCGGGCGCGGCGATCGACCGGTGTGCACTGTCCCGAGGCGACGAGCGTCTTGTCCGCAAATGCCCCGATGCCGAGCGCCGGCGACAGCTCCGTTCCGTCTGTGAGTGTCATCTTCTGAGTCGCGTTGAAGGTTTGAAAGCAGTACCAGGGCTTGCCTCGGCGGCACGACCGGCATTGCCCGCAGACCGCCCGCCAATTGAGAACGACGAATTCGCCCGGTTCGACAGATGTGACATCAGGCCCGACGGTTTCGACGATCCCGGCGGCTTCGTGGCCGAGCAGGAACGGAAAATCGTTGTTGATCCCGCCTTCGCGATAGTGCAGGTCGGTGTGGCAGACGCCACAGGCCTCGACGTTGACGACGACCTCGCCCGGCCCGGGATCCGGAACGAGCACGGTCTCGATCGACACCGGTTCTGATACCGCCTTGGCAACGACGCCGCGCACCTCAGTTGTCATCAGTCGCTGATCTCCTCGATCGCGTACTCGGGGCAGTTGGCGATGGCGAGCCGCGCAGCGTCTTCGCGCCCGAGAGGGACTGTGCCATCGCCGACAGCCGAGGACAAGCCGTAGTCGTCCGCTTCGAAGAGGTCGGGAGCGATCCCGATGCACCGGGAATGACCCTGGCATTTTTCCGGGTCGACACGAACCTTCACTTAGAAGACAACCTTCAACGACCTCGGGCCCCGTACCTGACCACCCGCCCAGGCGACGTGTTCGCCGGGAGCGAGCCGGAAATCCGGAATTCGCACGAGCCACTCTTCGATCGCGACCCTCAACTCCATTCGTGCAAGGTTCGACCCTGCACAGCGATGGATCCCCGACCCGAACGCGACGTGTCGGTTGTGGGCACGGTCAAGCTTTACCTCGTCGGGATCTTCGAACTCTTCGGGATCACGGTTCGCTGCGGGGAAATTCATGAGTACCTTGTCATCGGCCTTCATCGGACAGCCCTTGTAGTCCAGATCCTTTGTCACCACCCGCGCCATCGTGACGGGCGAGTACGCCCTCAGGAGCTCTTCGATGGCTACCGGCATGATCTCGGGCTCGTCGACCAGACGCTTACGGTCCGCCTCGTGTGTGGCGAGGTGCCAGAGCGACGAGCCGATCGCACTCCAAGTCGTGTCTACACCGGCGATCAGAACGAGCGCCGCCACTCCGAGTACGACGCTGTCCTCTACTTGCACACCGTCGACTTCGGTTCGAAGCAATTCGCTCAAGAGATCGTCACCGGGCTCTTCGCGGCGTTGTCTGACCTGATCTTGGAAATAGCCGACGAGCCCTTGGACGCCTCGAGCTCGGCGAATCGGATCGTCGGCGAATTCGAGCACGTCGCGGACCCACCCCGTGAAGGTGTCAGACAAGTCGGCCGAGACCCCGAGGATCCTGGCGATCACTCGGACGGGGATCTGTTGCGAGTACTCCTCGGCGGCGTCGGCATGGCCAGCGGGGAGGAGGCGTTCCACGAGCTGCGCGCACAGGTCGCGCGTGAACGCTTCGTAGGTTGCGACCCTGTTGTGGGAGAACCAGGGTAGGAGCAGTCTGCGCGTCCAGGTGTGCAACGGCGGGTCGGCCGAGATCGGAGGCAGACCGTGCTCGAGAATTCGCTCGGGCGGAGGTTCGTCTCCCGCGAAGGGGATGACGGCGACTTTGAGCGAGCTGAAGTGCTCGATGTCGTGCGCGATCTCGGTGACGTCGCCATAGCGGGTCGGGAGCCAGTTGCTGCCTCGCCGGTCGGTGTGCGCGATGGGACACGTCGTTCGCAGTGCGCTCCAGATGCTGAACGGGTCTTCGATGTACGAAGGGTCGAGGACGTCGAAGTCCGTGGCCCAATCGGCTACTGGTGATGTCCTCGCCATCTGTGCTCCGTCCGCTCTCGGATGGACTTCTCACGGTATCTTTCCACGCCTCGGCCCTGCGCCTTCAAGCCCGATATCGTTGCTCCGGCCGGAGTCTCGATCTTCTCCTATCTACACCGTCGTGCCGGAGGTGGCCGTGCCCGCAAGGATCACCATCGTCGGAGGCGGGAGCACGCACTGGGCCCCGCGCCTTCTCGTCGACTTCGCCAATACGGCGGGCCTGCAGGACGCAAAGGTCGCATTGCACGACCTCGATGCGTCGTCACTTCCTCCGATGTGCCGGATCGGCGAGCACATTGCGAGTTCTCGGAGCATCAACCTCCAAGTCTCCGCCACGACGGACCTCGCAGAGGCCCTCGACGGGGCTCAGTTCGTCATAAGCGCGTTCTCGGTGGGTGGTTTCGAGAGCATGGCTCACGACATCGAGGTGCCGGCTCGTTACGGCGTCCGCCAGCCGGTCGGAGACAGCGTCGGACCGGGCGGGATATTCCGCTCGCTGCGCAGCATTCCTGTGCTTCTCGAGATCGCCAACGCGATCGAGCGGTACGCCCCAGACGCTGTGTTGTTGAACGTGAGCAACCCGCTCACGGCTCTGTGCCGCGCGGTCACGAAGGCGACGAACGTGAACACGGTGGGTCTTTGCAACGAGCTGGTAGGTCTGCAGTTCGCGCTCAGCCTGATATTCGACGCACCCATGCACGACGTCGATCCGGTGGTGGCAGGCGTCAACCATCTTCCTCTCGTGACGGCACTGCGCATAGGAGAAAGAGACGGGTTCGAGCTTCTGTCGAAAGCCATGGACGATCCCGGTGACATGGCGGGACAGGGGATATGGATGGATCCACCGGCTCAATCCCATTGGCGGAAGCTCGATCCTGGAAGGGGTTGGACCAAAGCCGACGTCCTTTTCAACAACCGTCTCAAGCTGGAGCTCTTCCGGACGTTCGGAGTCCTTCCCGGCTCGGCCGACACCCACGTGGCTGAGTTCTTTCCCTGGTTCGTCACTAAAGCGTCGGACTTCGGTCGCGACTGGGGGGTGCACCACTACGGGCTTTCCGGTCACCGTGAAGACAAGGCCGAGGACGACGAGATGTCCGCGCATCTCGAAAACGGAGGCGAGGTATCCCAATATCCCTCGGGTGAGTTGGTGGCGCCCCTCATAGGCGCGGTCGTCGCCGGGAAGCACGTTTCTCTGCCAATGAACCTGCCGAACACCGGACAAGTTACCGACCTGCCCGAAGGAGTCGTCGTCGAGTGCATGGGTGAGATCGCAGAAGGCGTGATCCTCCCTCGCGACGTGGCATCAGCGGGAGCCGCCTCCGAGCACTTGCGGAGGGTCGTCGCGTCGCAGGAGCTCACCGTCGATGCCGCGCTCGAGGGCGACAGGAGCCTGGTGGTGAAGGCGATGCTGGCTGACCCGTTCGCGGGCTCGTTGCCGTTCGAGCACGTCGTGGCCATGACCGACGAGATGCTCGCGGCCACCGCGCCCTGGTTGCCTCAGTTCAAATAGGTCTCGCTTCTACCTAGACGCCTTACCTCTAGAAGCCTGCGGCTAGAAGCCTGCGGCGCGCCGATCGTGATGGTGGTGATGATGGTGAAATCGCCCTGATCTCCACAGGATGAAGAGCACCACGAACACGAGGAACCACGGGACGTGGAACGTCGCGAGCGACGTCGTGAACCCGATCGCGAGCGCCACGATCGCGAAGACCGTGAACGCCCACCACGCTCGGTGGAGAAGGCTCGGCCTCTTCACCGTCTCTGCCTCATGGATCGGAGGCAGGTCGGCCAGTAGGCCATTTAGGTCTCCGCGCGTCTTGGCCGCCATCGCTCGGTCCAGGCGCATCTTGAATTCGGCGTCGTCGAGCCGACCGTCGGCGTAGTGCTTGGAGAGGGTGTCCGCCATCTCCGCGCGCTCGGCGTCGGAGACCCGCATGTTCGGGTCTGACGAGGCCGTACGGCGTGGTCCTCCGTACCAATTGAGAAGCGGCGGACCGCACTGGGTACCCATCGTGGCTCCTTCCTTTTTTTGTTTCTGCTGCTCAGGGCTCGGGATTGCTCAGGGCTCGGGAGCTCAGCCGGCACCCCCGAACGAGAGCCTGGCGTGATCGATCAGATCTGAAGCGATTGACCGCTCGGCGCCTTCCTCGGGGATGAGGAGCCACGCGGCCAGGTACAGAGGCACTCCGGCTCCTCCGATCACCGCCAGAAGGACGAACAGGACGCGCACGATCGTCGGGTCCAAGCCCAGGTGAGAGGCGATACCTGCGGCCGTTCCGGTGATCATCCTGCCGTCATGTGGTCTGAAGATGCGACTGAAAGCGGACTCAGTTCCGGTGGTTTGTGTCGATTCAGGGTTCATGTTCTCGATCATGCGCCTCGAGAGCGGAACTTGGAATCGGGATCAGCCCTCAAAGGACCCTGATGGTCTGGGCGTCGTCTCGGGGAGACCCCTGATGGCCAGGGTCCCTGCGGGGCGCGATCATCGTGGTATCGACCAGCAAAGCGAAAAGAGGATGGGGACGCCGGTTCGTGCCCGGATTCCTCGATGGTGCCCATGCGAATCTGCCGGCGACCCCGGAGCCGAGGCTGCTGACGGCCCGTTGACCGGTGGTCGAGGCCCTTCGCTCGCCTGGAATGCTACGGACCGCGCCGACCGGCATTCGGGCCGGCACGGTCACGGCCACTGGCGCGTACCACGTCGCGGCGGGAGGCTCCGACGCTCACGTGATGCAAGGTTGATAGCTGGCGTAGCCGAGGGCCTCTCGAAGAGAATCGGAATCGACGTCACGATCATCCGGGTCGGTCTGGTGCTCTTCGGTCTGGCGAGCGGCACGGGTGTTGCTGCGTACGTGCTTGCGTGGCTCTTCGTTCCGGTCGAGGGCGAGGACGACAACATCGCCCAGCGCGCGCTCGACGATCGGCGCGGAATCGCCCTCGTACTCGGGCTGCTCCCCGTCCTCGTGGCAGTGTTCATTCTCGGCGCAGTCGTCGGGGTGGGTTGGATCGACTCGATCACCTGGGCAGCCGGTATCAGTGCGGCCGGTCTGATCCTCATTTGGCGCAACGCTCCCGAGGACGAGCGAGCCGTACTGGAAAAGCTCGCCCGACCGGTGATACAGCTCGCCGTGCCCGAGGGTCGCTCGTGGGCTCGGATCTCTGTACGGGCGGTTGTCGGTGCTGCTCTTCTGGCCGGCGGGATCGTCGCATTGCTCCTCGGTCACCCGAGCCACTCGCTCGTCAGGTCGCTCGGTGGGGTCGTCCTCGTGATAGCGGCGTTCGTCGTCGTATTCGGTCCATGGTGGCTCGGCGTGGCGCGAGATCTCGTGGTCGAGCGGCAGGCAAGAGCGCTCGCCGAGGAGCGAGCGAACATGGCGACAAGAGTTCACGACTCGGTGCTGCAGACGCTTGCACTCATCCAGAGGCGCGCCGACGACCCCCAGCAGGTAGCCAGGCTCGCGCGTGCGCAAGAGCGCGAGTTGCGTTCCTGGTTGTTCAACGGCGCAGTACCGGGATCTGCCGACGGCGACGACTCGACGATCAGTACCGGCGTGCAGCGAATACAGCGCGAGGTGGAAGCTGATCACGGGATCACCGTCGAGGTCGTCACCGTCGGGGACTGCGAGCTCGACGACAACCTCCGCGAGCTGCTTGCTGCGGCAAGGGAGGCGACGGTCAACTCAGCGAAGTGGTCGGGTGCCGACGTGGTCTCGCTGTTCGCGGAGGTCGAACCGCGCGAAGTGTCCGTGTTCGTCCGGGACCGTGGAAAGGGCTTCGACCCCGGATCCGTCCCCTCGGACCGCAAGGGTGTGTCCGAGTCCTTGTACGGGCGGATGAGCCGCCACGGAGGCACAGCTGACGTGAGGAGCTCGCCCGGCGAAGGCACGGATGTCGCCTTGAAGATGCCAAGGCAACATGCGCGCAAGATGCGCCGCGCCGGCTCGATGTGAGCGTGTCGAATTCCCCGAGCGGGGATGCCTCATTGCCACGGGTGTTTCTCGTGGACGATCACGAGCTTTTTCGAGCCGGCGTCAGAAACGAGCTCGGTTCGCGTGTCACGATCGTCGGCGAAGCAGACGACGTGGAGCCGGCGATCGAACTGATCTCCGAACGCAATCCCGATGTGGTGCTGCTCGACGTGCATCTTCCAGGTGGAGGGGGTCAGCTCGTAGTTGACGCTGTGAAGTCTGAGCACCCGGATGTCCGCTTCCTCGCGTTGTCGGTCTCGGATGCGCCCGAGGATGTGATCGCAGTGATACGTGCGGGTGCCCGCGGTTACGTGACGAAGACGATCTCAGGGCCCGAGCTCATCGATGCCGTGCAAAGAGTGGCAGGAGGAGACGCGGTCTTCTCACCCCGCCTCGCAGGGTTCGTCCTCGATGCGTTTGCCTCGATACCCGGGGGCTCGGGTAGCGAAATCTCGTTCGATCCGGAGCTCGACCAGCTCACGGCTCGCGAACGTGAGGTGATGAGGCTCATCGCGTGGGTACACCTACAAGGAGACAGCGGTCGAGCTTGCGATATCGATCAAGACGGTCGAGAGTCACATGTCGTCGGTGCTTCGAAAGCTCCAGCTCTCCACTCGGCACCAGCTCACCCGCTGGGCGAACGAACGCAGGCTGATCTAGAGGGCTAAACCTTGCAGGTCCGCGAGTGCGGATCGAGCTGCGCCAACCCCGGACATGCCGAGCACTCCTCCGCCCGGAGGTGTGGAGGCCGAGCACAGATAGTGACCCGGGATGCCGATCCGGTACGGGTTCCATCGAGGTGTAGGGCGGAAGATGGTCTGTCTCAACGTGGCGGACCCACCGTTGATTTGCCCTCCGACATAGTTGGGGTTGTAAGCCTCCATCCCCGAAGCAGTGACGGTTTCCCGCGCCAGTATCAGGTCGCGAAACCCGGGCGCGAACCGCTCGATCTCCGATTCGATCGCGTTCGTCATGTCCACATCGGAGGCACTGGGAACATGGCAGTAGGGCCCACAGCGCGTGGCAACCACGAGGAGCGCGCGTCGGGTCCACCACGGAAGGCTGGACGACAATGGAAAATGGACGTGAAGGGGTGACGGCCTTCCGATACCTCGGGGCATACGGAGGCCTGCAAGCTCGAGTGCCTAGCGCGGGGAGACGTCGAGCAGGACCATCCTCGAGGTCGGAAGGTCGTCGAGAGTTCGTATCCAACGGCCCGTCTGGATACTGCCTCCCAGAGACTCGAGCTCGGCCAACAGGGTCTCGACGATCCGCTGGCTTCCTCCTTCCACAACGGGCCAGCCGACCGAGTGGGCCGCCATTCCCATTAGCAGACCGAAGGACCCGGACAATGGAGCGGTGAGCGGCAACATCGCATCGGTGCCATGAGGGTCGGCAAGATGCGATCGAAGTCACGGACCAGTGGAGAGAAGGTCCGCCGGTAGGCCGTCTCGTCCGGTCCGAGATCCTTAGCCGTCTCCTCGACGGTTCCGGTGTCAGGTCCGCCGGGCGGCAGCCTCCTCCAGGAGTAGGAGCACCCTCGACGACGTTGACGATCAAACCCGATCTCGCCAATGTCAAGGCAGCAGCGAGCCCGTTCGGTCCCGATCCGACGACGACGGCGTCGGGAAACCTCATTGAGCGAAGCATTGCGGGGAGCCGGCCGATCGGATAGAAATCTCACATGGGTGCAATGGCGGTTCTCCGTGGCCGCGCGCCGACGGACCGAAAGAGACGCGCGACGACGCAGTCTCGGTCAGAATTTCCTTCTTCCGTGGCGGGCTGAACAGCTCGTACGCGACGCAGACCTGCGTCCCGGCGAGCTCGTCGTAGAGATCGGCGCCGGAACGGGGGCAATGACGGCTGCACTCGCTCACGCAGGTGCCGACGTGATCGCGGTCGAGGTTGATCCTGTCTGGGCCGAACGGCTGAAGGTGATGGCGGGGAAAGCCGCGCCTGGTCGGATTCAGGTCGCAGAGGCCGATTTTCTGTCCTACCGGCTTCCGACACGACCGTTCCGCGTGGTCGGCAACCTTCCATTCGGGAGGACGACTGCCATCCTGCATCGCCTGCTCGACGACCCGGCGATCTCTATGCAACGAGCTGATCTGGTCGTGCAGCACGAAGTGGCGCGCAAGCGTGCCGCGATACCGCCGTCGACGCTGTTGTCGACCGTTTGGGCGCCCTGGTGGGTGATGCGGTGCGGCCCGCGGGTGTCCGGGGAGGGATTCCGGCCCGTGCCGCGAGCCGACGGTGGTGTTCTCGTCGTCACCAGGCGCGAGCCACCCCTTCTGCCTACTCACTTGGCCGCACCGTACGCGAGGTTCATAAGAGAGAACTGGCCTTTTCAGTGATGCACTCCGTCGTGCTGTCGTTGGTGTGGACGGAGGGGGACTAGCGTCGTCGCTCCATGCCCGACTCCGCCGTTGCGACCGCATACCGGTCCGCCTTGGAAGTCATAGCCGCCGCTGAACCTGATGTCGCCGATGCGATCGCAGGCGAGCTCGGCTCCCAACGCCGTCAGCTGAAGCTCATAGCCTCCGAGAACTACGCCTCGCCTGCGGTGTTGCTGGCGATGGGTAACTGGCTGTCGGACAAGTACGCAGAAGGAACTCCCGGGCACCGCTTGTATGCGGGCTGCGAGATGGTCACCGCGTAGAGAGGCTTGCCTGCGACCACGCAACTGCGCTGTTCGGAGCCGATCACGCCTACGTCCAGCCACACTCTGGGATCGACGCCAACCTGGTGGCCTACTGGGCGATTCTTGGATACCGCGTCGAGCTTCCGGCGCTGGAAGAAGCCGGCGTCAACCACGTGAACGATCTGGACGCACCGAGCTGGGACCGCCTACGCGATCACCTGCATTCGAAGCGCATGATGGGAATGGCGCTAGATGCTGGCGGGCACCTGACTCACGGGTTCAGGCCGAACATCTCGGGAAAGCTCTTCGACCAGGCGAGCTACGGGGTCGACCCGGATACCGGATTGCTCGACTATTCGGCCATAGCCGCACAGGCGCGGGAGTTCCGACCACTCGTGATCGTCGCGGGATACTCGGCGTATCCCAGGAATCCCAACTTCGCCAATCTGGCGGAGATAGCACACGAAGTCGGGGCCACGTTCATGGTGGACATGGCACACTTCGCCGGCCTTGTGGCAGGAAACGTCTTGACGGGTGACCTCGACCCGGTCCCGAATGCCGACGTCGTGACGTCCACGACCCACAAGTCTCTCCGAGGTCCTCGCGGCGGAATCGTTCTCTGCACCGACGAGTACGCCCCGTATGTGGACAAGGGTTGCCCGATGGTGCTCGGCGGCCCGCTTCCCCATGTGATGGCGTCCAAGGCCGTAGCCCTGGCCGAGGCCCGCCGTCCTTCGTTCGCCTCGTACGCCTCGTCGATCGTCGCCAACGCGCGCGCTCTCGCAGAGGGGTTGCTGCGGAGGGGGACGCGCCTCGTTACCGGTGGGACGGACAACCACCTGGTTCTGATGGACGTCGCCACGAGCTTCGGACTCACCGGCAGGCAGGCCGAGTCAGCACTTCTCGACGCCGGCGTCGTAACCAATCGGAACTCGGTGCCCGGGGACGTCAACGGTGCGTGGTACACCTCGGGCGTCAGGCTCGGGACACCGGCGCTCACCACTCTCGGGTTCGGACCAGATGAGCTCGACGAGGTTGCGGAGATCATCGTAAGGGTCCTCCGTGCGACAACGCCCGCCTCCCCGACGGCAAGAGCGAAGTACGACCTCGATCCGCTTGTCGCCGAATCGTGCAGGAAGGAGTGTGCGGGCCTGCTCGGGAGACACCCGCTCTATCCGGAAATCGAGCTTTGACGGGCGGCAAGCAGGGGCCCGCATTAGCTTGTTCGGGTCGTCCGAGATTCCGAACGACCGCGCGGAGCCATGGCTAAGTGAACGATCCTCGCTGGGGACGGGGAACCCGTCTTTTGAGCGCATTGACCGGCATCGTCGCAGCCGTCGCGATCGTGCTGGCGACCGGCGTCCCGGCGGGTGACGGCACCCTCGAGCTGGCAGTGATGAACAGATCCGCGAAATCGGCAGGGGTATTCAACGCCCTGGTCCGCATGCTCGCCGAGCAGGTCGAACAGCCACCGGCGACGACCACACCTGACGCTCCTGGGATCGAGATCGCCGGATCTCACAGGTTCGACATGCCGGATCCGTTCATCTTGTCGTCCGGCGGGAAGTACTACCTCTACCTTTCGAATGCTTTCGGTGACCGTACGAACAGCAACGTGCCCGTTCTCGTCGGTAAGCCAGGGCACTGGAGCTCGATATCCGACGCTCTGCCGATCGTTCCGATCTGGGCTCGTTCGACATCTGACCGCGCGAACGTGTGGGACCCCTACGTCGTGCACCTCGAAGGCCGGTACATCATGTACTTCTCGCCGTCGTTGCTCGTCGATCCCAATCCCGAAAGTCCGACACACTGCATTGGTGTCGCCGTGTCGATCGCGCCGCAAGGACCGTTCGTGCCGTTCGGAGACGCACCTCTCATATGCCAGACCGCGCTAGGCGGGGACATCGACGCCCAGCTTTTCGTCGATCCTTACGGCCCGAACGGAAAGGCTCATCCCAACTATCTGATTTGGAAGTCCGACAACAACAATCTCCCCGGCTCGGGTCCGACGACGATCTGGGCTGCCCCGGTGTCGAACGACGGATTCACGTTGACAGGGAAGGGTGTGCCCATATTCACCCCGAGCCTTCCTTGGGAGAAACCGATACTGGAGGCGCCACAGATGGCGCTCGCTCCGAACGGTATTGCGTGGCTTTTCTTCTCGGGCGGTACCAGCTTCTACAACGCCCGGTATGCCATGGGGGCTGCCAAATGCAATGGCCCTCTGGGCAAGTGCCGCGACACGTTGGCCGCGCCTCTCATCGCCTCTAACGCTCAGGGCGCAGGACCCGGTGAGGAAACCGTCTTCGTCGGCCCGGACGGCAGTACTTGGCTGCTCTACAACCCCTGGCACGACGACGAGGCCTGGCGTTGGTTCCGGCCGGTTGAAGCTGCGCGCATCGGGTGGGATGCACGAGGTCCGTACGTCGCCGAGGCTGGTCGATTTCCTGCTCCTGCCTCAGCGGGGTAAGACCCCAGAGGGCCGCGCTCTTCGAGAACCGGCTCCGCCTTCTCGGCGGAGGCTCCCTGGACGAGATCACTCCGGCTGAGCAGGACCACGCCGCCCACCAACATCAGCAGTGCAAGTGACTCTCCGAAGAGCTGGAGTGGGTCGTGGCGGATCGTGTCCTTGAAGAGAAAGACCCCGAGAAGGCTTGCTACCAATGGATCGACGATCGTCAGGCTCGGCTGTGACGCGGCCAGGGGGCCTGCCTGAAATGCGTGAGACAACAAGAAGAACGCGCCCGCTCCGGTCACGAGCAGAACGTAAGGCGACGAGTTCGTGAACACCGCGTAGGGCCCGCCTGCGAGGTGCGAACTCAGCTCTTTGACGACCGCCGCAACGAAGCCGAACGCAATACCGGCGGCCGTCGCCAGCAGGGCGGCCTGCCGCGCCGGGGACGGCGGGTTGCCGGAGCTCAACCGTATCTGCGCCAAGGTCCAGAAGAGCGCCGCCGCGGCAACTGTGCATATGCCGGCCATCAGCCAAACAGCCACTGGGGCGTTGTGAGCGCGATCCTGCGGGCGGGCGATGCCGAGAAACACCGCAAGCCCGATTGCCATCGCGGTCGCGGCGATCCAATCGCGTCTTTGCACCCGTCGCGGAGACCGAACAGCCAGGAAGGCGAACACCAGCAGAAGTTCCGCGGCAATCACTGGCTGGACCACGCTGAGGCTGCTCACGCGCAAAGCGGCAAGCTGGAAGCCGAACCCCAGAATCATGCACAGGATCCCCATGAACCAGATCGGCTTTCGGATCAATGCACTGATCAACTTCAGGCTCAGGGATAGCTCGGCGGACTCGGCCGCGGCCGCGAACCGCTGGGTCACCGACGCGGACGCCGTGAACAAGCTCGCCACCAGGGCCAGCACCACCCCGTCGATCCCGGCTCGTCCGTCTCATCTGCGTACCCACCGATCGCTCCGAAGGACCGACCACTCAGGCCAGCTCTGCTCGGCAGGTCCTTCAACCCGCGGCGCTCAGGATCGATTCCCCGCCTAACCGACCTGTCAGGAAGCGCGGGCTTAGAAGCGCTATGGGGTCGGGATCGTTCCAGACGCGAGATCGGGAAAGACCCTGCCCACCTTCGCCAATATGTATTGGCCGTACGTACCCTCGAATCCGTGAACGCTCGTGTGGTCCCATCGGCGGGCAGCTTTGTCGTCAACCGGGCGGTCAACGATCGGCAGCTTCTCGACCATTGCATCCCACGAGGGATCGAGGAAGAACGGAAACGACAGGCGGTCGCCGCTTCCCGCGTTGCGTACGCGGTGTGGCGTCGATCGGTACCGACCCCCCGTGAGTCGCTCGAGCATGTCGCCCAGGTTGCAGACGAGCGTGCCGGGTCGTGGATCAACGTCGATCCAGCCGTGCGGAGTCTCGATCTGCAGTCCTCCCGATTCGTCCTGGGCGAGGATCGTCAACAAGCCGTAGTCCGTGTGCTCCCCGACGCTCCATCGCTCCGATCGCTGCGGAGACATCGGTGGATACCGAAAGATGCGGAACAGAACCAGGGGGTCTCTCGTGAGGTTTTCGGCGAACCACGAAGGGACAAGGCCTAGAGCACGGGCGATTCCGGAAAGCACGGACTGACCCACACGAGTCATGGCTTCCATGTATTCGAGGACGGCGCTTCGAAGCTCTTTGGGATTTTCGGGAAAGAGATTGCGTCCGTGCAGCGGAGTTCGGGCGAGGACGCGAGGATGCACCGGGGAGAGTTCGGCTCCGAAATACAGACCTTCCTTTTCGTCGGGGATACCGGAAGTGAGCTCCCCGCCCACGGGAAACCATCCCCTCCAGGCTCTCCCTGCGTGCACCATAGCGATTGCGGCTTTCTCGGCTTCAGGCCTGGCGAAAAAGTCGCGAGCGAGGGCGTCGAGACGTTCTTGCAACAGTGGATCGACGTCGTGGTAGACCAGGTAGAAGAACCCCCATTCTCTGCACGCTCGATCAATCGCGACAGCTACGGACTCGGAGCCTTCACCGCCGCGATCCAGATGCCGGATGTCGATCTCAGGAACGGCACTCATCGTCCACGCAAGGGTATAGGTTGCGTTACGGTCACGAGATGGCCTGTCTCGTTCCCCGCAGTCCCGTTCCCCTCAGTCCTATACCCCGGAGTCTGGTTCCGCGCAGGATTCGAGGCGTATTCGTGACGGCGATGCTGAGCTTGGCACTTGCAGCTTGCGCATCTTCCTCGGCGAATACGGTCTCGTCGAAACCGACGACGAAGACAGCAGACCGACCACTGTTCTACGTCTCGCTAGGCGATTCTTATGCGGCGGGGTATCAGCCGTCCGGGCCTCACTCAGGCCAAACCGACACCAACGGGTTCGCGTACCAAGTCCCGGGTCTCGCTGCAAAGAAGGGCTACGACTTCAAGCTCGTGAATTTCGGTTGCGGAGGCGCGACCACGACCTCGATTCTGACCTCCGTCGGCTGTCCGCTCCTCGGCCCTGGGGCGACGCCTTACCCAACCGAGAGCCAGGCGTCCGCGGCGCTGGCGTTCCTTCGAGCCCACAAGGGCGAAGTCGGATTGATCACTGTGTCGATCAGTGGGAACGACGTCACCCCGTGCGCCTCGGCTGCCCAGCCCACGACGTGCGTGACGAATGCCATCAAGACGATCAACAAGAACCTTTCCATGCTGCTACCCGGGCTCCGATCTGCAGCCGGCCCAGGGGTCCCGATCGTGGGAACGACGTATCCCGATGTGATCCTCGGGCTGGACCTTTCGAAAATGGCATCGGCACGCAATCTCGCTCGACTCTCGGTGGTGGCATTCAAAGACCTGCTCAACCCGGCGCTGAGCAAGCAGTACGCAGGTGTAGGAGGTGCGTTCGTCGACGTCACGGCGGCCACCGGGGCGTACGGGCCTCTTACCGCTACTACCGACCTACCGCCTTACGGGACGATTCCGGTTCCGGTTGCAAAGGTCTGCGAGCTCACGTTCTTCTGCCAGTACCAGGACATCCACCCGCGGACCGCCGGCTATACGATCATCGCAAGGCTCGTCGTGGGAACGCTGCCGACACGCAGCAGCTCCTAGGTCAGGATTCGTGGGAGCGGTGTGTGACCGAGTTCGACCAGCTGGCCGAGCACTATGACGAGACCCGGGGAGGGGAGCGTCGAGGAGACGAATACGCCGCGGAAATCGACCTAGAACTCCCACCAGGAGACGGGATCATCCTCGAGATCGGCGTGGGGACGGGTGTTGTCGCCCTCGGTCTGCGCCGCCGTGGTCGCAAAGTCGTTGGGCTCGATCTCTCGGCGCCGATGCTGTCGCGTGCGATGGAGCGTCTCGGTCCCGCGCTCGTCCGCTCAGACGCACTGTGCATGTCGATAGCGACGGCGAGCGTCGCGGCACGCGGTCTCGGTCTGGGTCGTACATTCCGTCGCTCAACCGAGTTTGTTGTTTCGCGAGGCTGCCAGGGTGGTCCGTCCCGGCGGCATGTATGTGGTATGCGTGTCCCAGCGGCCGTCGCCCGATGACCCAATCGGCTCGATCATCTCGGAGATGAGTGTCCGAGTAGACGTGCGCCGAGGTGCCTCGCGCCCCCGCGGGGTATCGGTGGAAGAGGTGCTCGAGTGGGCGAGGCACGCGGGTTTTACGGGCTTCGTCCTCGAGCGCGGGCGCCAGTGGCTCTCATCGCCCGAACAGGAGCTGAACGCAATCACGCACCGCCAATGGCCGGCGATGCGCGAGCTCGACGAGGGTTCAATCGAGGAGGTGACAAGGCCTGCAATAGATGCGTTGCGGGCGTTGCCGCCTACGGAGGTCGTCCGGCGGGCAACGGCAGAGATGGTGGTTCTGAAGAGGCCCTAACCCGCCTGATGAGCGACCCGACGTTATTGTGAGCGTTCCTACTGCCCAAGGATGACAACTTCCGATCACGCCGCGTACAGGCGGCGCTGGTGACGACATGCCGACCAATGACAACGTGATGAAAGCTTGGCGCACGCACCAATACGGTCAACCGCTCGAGGTGCTGAGCTTGGACACGGTGCCGATTCCCGCTCCCGAAACCGGTGAGCTGCGAGTCAGAGTGCAGGCCATTGCGCTCAACCTGAACGATCTCGAACGGATAACCGGGGGGAACATGATGGTTCGACCCGAGCTTCCGTACAGCCCTGGGATGGAAGTCATGGGGATCGTCGACGAATGCGCGCCAGGCTTGGAACGATGGCTCCATCGACGCGTCGTCGCGATGCCCAAAGGTGCGCACGGCGGCTATGCAGAGCACGCGATCTGTCCAGCGGTCTCGACATTCGACATGCCAGATTCGATTCCGTTGCCCGGCGCGGCCGCCTTGTACTTTCCATTTCACCTCGCCTGGCTGGGTTTGTTCGACCGGGCCGAACTCCGGTCCGGAGAATCCGTGCTCATCCATGCCGCGGCGGGAGGCTCGGGCTCTGCTGCGATCCAGCTAGCGGTAAACGCAGGAGCGCGCGTCTTTGCCACCGCGGGATCCGACGAGAAAGTCCAGCTTTGCCGCGAGCTGGGCGCAGACGTAGCCATCAACTACAACTCCACCGACTTCTCTGAAGTGGTGCTCGGCGAGACCGGCAACCAGGGGGTCGACGTGGTATTCGACAACGTCGGCGAATCGGTCATGGAGCCGTCGATGAAATGCACCAAGTACAACGGGCGCTATCTGATGATGGGTTTCGCTTCGAACAAGGCGGTGGCCGACGAAAAGTTCATCGTTCCGCGCCGGATCGCGTTGGGCAACCTGAAGCTCTGTGGTGTCCTGCTCGCGTACCAGCCACCAGAAGCGTTGGAATTTCTGAAGACGGGCATGGGTTGGAATTTCGCTTCTGGTGAGCTGGGCGAGCGGGTCATGCGCGAGATCGTGGACCTGGTCCTAGGTCAAAAGATCAAGCCGGTGGTAGGCCGGGTCGTGGGATTCGAAGATCTTCCCTCCGCGATTGACGCCATGGCGAACCGGCAGACGATCGGGAGGACCATCGTCACGGTTTAGACCTGAGCTGGCTCGGCTTACGGAAGCTTCTCGTCGGGGACGTCGAAGAATTCTTGGTATGGACGCATCCGTTCCCGGAGAGCTCCGGCGTCGAGTCCGGTGTCCGCAAAGGAATAGGTGTGTCCGCCGTACTTTTCTTGGGGATGCGCGGCCAGGAAGCTACGCATGCGCGCTTCGGCTTCGTCCGAGAGCTCGATTCCGAGGCGCTCATAGATGTTGTTGACGACCGCCATCGGGTTGTTCAGAAAGTCACCGAATAGCACATCGACCGCCTGGCTCGCCGGAATCGTGCCGTCGCGTCTTGCCGCCACAGCGCGGTCGAGTCCAACCGCCACGTCCTCCGCCCACCCTCGAGCTGCCTCGGCGATCGACACCTCGTCGCTCGCCAGGCGTCGCAGCAGATCGGTCAAGGATGCGAGAGAACAGAGGACGCGTACAGGATCTCGGTGGGTGTTGATGACAAGAGCGCCCGGATATTCGCCCATCAAGGACCAGGGCGCCCAAAGGTGCGCCGGCGATTTGATCACCCAACGTTCTCCCGGATGAGCAGACTGAAGGTGTTGCAGGAACGTCCTGTGGTACCGATACGCCGAGGCCATGTCGGTTTCATGGAGCAGCCAGTGCTGATAAGAGGGAACCCTGTACTGGGTGGGGAAGATCATGCTGCGGAAGTCGCCGCCGGTGATCCGCACGCATTCCTGGCCGAGGCGAGCCCCCAGCTCGTGCATCCCGAGGAAGCCCGGGATCAAGAGCTCGGTGGATTCGAGCGTTGATTGGACCTCGTCGATCCTCGGATCAGATTCGTAAGTAGCGGTCTCAGGCGGTGGCCAAGGTCGATCCACCTCCCAGGTAAGAGGGACGCGGTTTGCGGGGTCCTGGGCGAGCACTCCGAACAAGATGGTTGTCCCGGTCCTGGGTTGGCCGAGGATGACGATTGGCGGGCGAATGTCGCGCTCTGAGATTTCGGGGTTCCGCTTGCTCCAGTCGACGATGCGAAGCCGGTTGCTCAGGTAGTCGACGATCTCTGCAGAGACAATTGCCCTGCCGAGCTCGTTCAGAGCGGCCTCAGTGTTGAGAGAGTCGACCAGTCGGTCAGCTCCCTCCCTCCAGCTTCCGGGACCCAGGTCGTCGAGCTCCGTCGATCGGTGAGCCTCCTCCAAGAGCTGGTCGACGTGGATCGCTTGCTCTGCCATGAATCCCCTCGATCAAGCCGCCTGAAAGTGTCGACGCGGACGATACCGAAGTGCGAGAAGCAACGCCTCGTTCTCGCAGCGCTCCTATCGGCCAAGGCGTGACCCGATCAGGGCAGGTTTCGAATCATGGTGCGTTCGTGGAGCCAAGGATCGGAACCAGCCGAAATGCCGGCATCCACAAACCCGTTCCTCGCGTAGAGCGCCAGTGCTCGTTCGTTTTCTTGGCGAACGCACAGAACGAGCCGCGATGCCCCCTGCCGCTGCGCCCAAGCCGCGGTTTCCTCGATGAGGGCGTCTCCCGCACCCATACCACGAGCTGTGGGGGAAACCCACATCGAGATGAGCTCCACCTGCCCGCCCGCCGGGGCTGTCGCGCTCGCCATTCCGATCGCCTGACCGTCGAGGAACGCAAGAAGATTGAAAGGGACCGCTGAGAGGCGGTTCCGCCAGCGTCCTTCTGAATCGTGTGTTCCGGTCCAGTCCGCCAGAGTAGATCTGAAAGCATCCGGTGCTTCAGCGAGAGCAGACAGCCTGAGTTCGCGCCACTGAGCCCAATCGTCCGCGGTGATCGCTCTGACGCAGATCATCTCGTCCTCACACACCGCAGCTCACACACCGAAGAAGGTTCAGGCGACGTTGCCGGACCATGATCCGACCTACCATGAAACCATCGATCGTCCCACAGCATTCGTCACGGGAGCGAGCCGCGGCATCGGCAGGGCCACCGCGATTGCTTTGGCTCGGGTGGGTTTCGACGTCGCCGTCACTGCACGAACCCTTAAAGAGGGCGACGGCGTGGACGAATCCGATACAGGCGGAGGCCGGGTGCTTCCGGGGAGCCTCGACACAACTGCGGCCGAGGTCGAGGCTGAGGACCGGAGATCCCTCCCGCTTGTAGCAGATCTCCACGATCCGTCCTCGCTCATAGCTGCCGTCCGACGGGTGCTCGAGGTTTGGGGACGGATCGACGTACTCGTGAACAACGCCGTGGACACTGGACCGGGGAGCATGGTGCCGTTCGTCGATCTGACCATCGAGCAGCTCGAACGGAAACTCTTCGCCAACGCCGTGGCACAGGCGATCGTCATAAAGGCGGTGCTACCTACGATGCTCGCAGCCGGGAGCGGTGTGATCATCGATGTCTCATCACACGTGGCAACGGGTGACCCGCCGGCACCCGTCGGTAAGGGAGGATGGGGACTCGGGTACGCCGCGTCAAAGGCCGCATTCCATCGGTTTGCGCCGATTCTTGCCGTTGAGCTCGAAGGCGTCGGGATCCGTATCCACAACGTCGACCCCGGGTACGTCGAGACAGAACGGCAGAAGGTCAACGCCGCCGCCTTGGGATTGGAGGGTCGTTACTCCGGCGCACCACCGTCGGTACCCGCTGCGGTAATCGCCTGGCTTGCGAGCGATCCCGCCGCAAAGGGGTTGAACGGTAAGACCGTTGAGGCACAGCGCTTCGCGCTCGAGCACGGCCTCCATCCGGATTGGCGGCATCGGTAGCTCGCATCGATGTTCGCCGTACGATGTCCCGATCGTGCGTCTATTCAATGGTGGACCGTGACGATCAGATCCTTGGCTCATACGGGCGTATGCGTTCCCGATGTCGAAGAGGCGGTCGCCTGGTACCGGGACGTGATCGGGATGAAGGTTCTTTCACCTCCTTATCTCATGTCGGGCCCGGCCATCGAGCGAGACATGGGGGAGCTCGTTCCCGGTTTGTCGTTGAGAGCCGCCATCGTCGGATTCGAGCGATCGGACCACGTTCTAGAGCTCCTCGAATACCCTGGGAACCGGGCCGGTGATCCGCACCGCGTCTTGAGCGACCTCGGAATCAGCCACATTGGACTGGTGTGCGACGACCTTGCCGCCACGCGCTCAGATCTCGAGCAGCGAGGTGTGCGGTTCTTGACCACGGGCATTGCCGGCATCGCCGGTTTGCGCACGACCTGGTTCGAGGATCCGTACGGGACGGTGTTCATCCTCATGGAGAAGGAAGACGCCGAAAGACCCTATTGGCGTCAAACGCTTCCTGTCGGGCGATCCCGAGATTAGGGACTAGTGTTCGGTGCGAACAGAAAATCGACGAACAGACGACCGAAAGGGGGAGACACAATGCGTGCAATCGACTCAAGACGGTCCAGCGCGACCGTCGTCTTCTTCCTTTTCCGTTCACAGCTCGCATCCTGCTGACGTACTGACTCCAGGAGCGGGCCAGCTCCAAGGAGTCTTCTGTTGTCACAACTGATTCATCCCGGCGCTCTCGCATCCCTTGGGTGGAGCGAGCGCGTGGCGGCGCTTTACGCCGAGCTCGCCGGTGACTCTGATGTTCCAGCCAGAGTTGTGCGAGTCGAGCGCAGCCAGTCCGTCGTGGTGGGACCTGACGGACTAGATGTCCTCGCTGATGCAGCCGTGTTGCCGTCCGTAGGTGACTGGGTCGTTCTGAACGACCGCGCAATCTGCCAAGTGATGCCGCGCTGGTCAGAGCTGAACCGCCGAGATCCGGAACGTCCCGGCGAGCAGACCCTCGCAAGCAACATCGACCTCGTCATGATCGTCGCACCAGCCGACCGTCTCAGCCATTCCCGCGTAGAGCGAGAATTGGCGGTGGCTTGGGACAGCGGTGCTCGTCCGGTTGTATTGCTGACCAAGATCGATCTCGCTGCGCCGGATCTCCATGCCGAGTTGCAGGAGCGGTTGGTCGGCGTCAACGTGATCGCTTCCAGCGTCGTGACGTCGGAAGGGGTCGACGAAATTCTCTGCATGCTCCGTCCCGACAGGACCGCGGTGCTTCTCGGGCCGTCTGGTGCCGGCAAGTCCAGTTTGGCCAATGCCCTTCTCGGAGCGGAGGTACTTGCGACGGCTGAGGTTCGCGATGCAGACAAGAGGGGGCGGCACACGACTGCGTCGAGGCAGCTTCTCGCTGTTCCGGGTGGCGGGGTGATAATCGACACACCAGGCTTGAGAAGCCTCGGCTTGGCGAGCGACGTGGGCCTGGACGCTGTGTTCCCCGAGATCGAACAGGAGGCGTCACAGTGCCGCTTCTCTGATTGTCGTCACGAGGTCGAGCCCGGGTGCGCAGTACTGGCTGCGATTAGAGAGAGTCGCCTCGACCCAGGAAGGTTCGCGAGCTTCCGCAAGCTCCAGCGCGAGCTTGCCGCAGAACGCCTGCGTCGAGACCCACGCCAGCGCCGGGAGGAGCTGAAGATCTGGAAGGCTCGTGCAAAGGCCGCCAAGACCTACGACAAGCGGCGACTCCGGTAACGGTCAGCTCAGTCTGGTGCCATCCGTTCGCGTCGGCGCCAGCCGTCCCTCTCCAGTCGAGACGCGACCGCCCGGTACCGGCCAACCGGAATCAGGTGCACGCCATCGAACGCTCCGCTGGCCTCGATCCGAGTCATGAAGGAGCAAGCGAGATCCACGCCGGCATCGGGGTCACTCGCGAGGTCATCGATCAGCCGGCGTGGAAGCTCGATCTGATTCGTGGCCTGGGTCAATTGCTTTGCCATGTTCACGCTCGCGACGACGAGCACACCCGCGAACACCTTGCCGTCGAATCTCAGCGAGTCCCTCCAGCGGAGCATCCTGTCGAGGTCGAAGGAGGCTTGCACAAGCAGGAAGTCAGCTTCTCGTTTCCAGTCGGGAAGAGGTGCCGTCCGGCTGGTGACACCCACGCTGAACGGACCATGACCGACGAAGGCGTCCGACGCCCCGAATGAGCGGACCTCTTCCAGCATCGCGTGCACGTTGAGGTCATTGGAACGACCCCCGGACGCCGGTTGGTCGCCAAACACGCACAGGAAACGGTCAACTCCGTAGGCTGCGGCCGTCAGCAGATCACGACGGAAACCCAGCCGGTTACGGTCCCTGCAATTGAGACAGGCGACCGATCTGACGCCCATGTTCGCCACTTCGTGTGCGACGGCAATGCTCGATACTGTTGCTCGCCCGAGGTGGTTGTCCGGTATCAGGAACGAGTCTGTCACCGGGGCGAGCACACCGACCTGATGGCGCACGCGCGTCAGGTCGGGCTTCGTTGCCGGTTCGATCTCCGAGATGACCTCGAATGAGGGGCTGATCATGCGAGAGGTCAAAGCACCTTGGAGAGGAACAGCTTGGTGCGTTCCTGTTTGGGATTGGCGAGAACGACTTTGGGATCCCCACTTTCGACAACTACGCCGCTGTCCATGAATACAAGCGTGTCACCGACCTCGCGGGCGAATCCCATTTCATGCGTGACAACGATCATTGTCATGCCTTCCTCGGCTAGACCGCGCATGACATCGAGAACGTCTCCAACCAATTCGGGATCAAGCGCCGAGGTGGGCTCGTCGAACAGCATTAGCTTAGGTTCCATCGCGAGAGCGCGGGCGATTGCGACCCGTTGCTGTTGCCCTCCAGACAACTGGTTTGGGTAGTTCTTGACCTTGTCGGCTAGACCAACCCGCTGTAAGAGCGCGTTCGCCCGCTCCCTAACGGTTGCTGCAGGCTCTTTGTTGACCCAGACAGGCCCGGACATGACGTTGTCAAGCACTGTCATATGTGGGAAAAGGTTGAAACGCTGGAAAACCATTCCAATCTTTGAACGCATGCCACAGATCTCTTTGTCATGAAGTTCGTACAGACGATTGCCGTGTTGCCGGTATCCGACAAGATCTCCGTCAACCGAGAGCTCGCCCCCGTCAATCTTCTCGAGATGGTTGATGCACCGAATGAAGGTACTCTTGCCAGAACCTGAGGGACCGATCAGACAGAGAACCTCGCCTCTCTTGACGGCAATGTCGATTCCCCGCAGCACTTCGAGACGCCCGAAACTCTTGCGGACCTGACGGGCCTCCACCATCGGTGTAAGAGTGCTCGGCTCATTCATGCGGTGCCACCCATGGACCTGCAGTTAGCGGAGGAATTGGAGCGTTCCGGACAGGGAGGAGCAACTGGCGGGTTCGCTGCCAAGGTGTCAGTGGAAGCGAACGTGCGGAGCCCCGAGCATAGTGTCGCTCGATGTAGAACTGGCCCACGGTGAGAACAGACGTAAAGAAGAGGTACCACAGACTGGCAACCACCAGTAGCGGGACGATCTGATAGTTGGCGTTCGAGATGTTCTGCGAAGCGGTGAAAAGATCGCTCAGCGCTATCGTGTAGACCAAGGATGTCGTCTTCAACATCGAAATGGTCTCGTTTCCTGTCGGCGGGATGATGACCCTCATAGCCTGAGGTAGGACGATTCGGCGCATCGTCTGAAGTTTGGACATGCCGAGGGAGTGAGCAGCTTCGTTCTGCCCCTCGTCAACCGAGATGATCCCTGCACGAACAATCTCAGCCATGTATGCACCCTCGTTCAGAGCGAGTCCGAGTGCGCCCGCGACGAACGGCGTAACGAGCACATTCGCATTCACCCTGAAGAAAGCAGGGCCGAACGGAACGCCGAACGTCAGATGGGGGTACAGGTAACTGATCCCCACGTACCAGAAGAACAGCTGGACCAGAACCGGGGTGCCACGAAAGAACCAGATGTAGAGCCACGACGACCCGGATAGCAAACGATTGGGTGACAACCGCATGATCGCCAGGATCACGCCCAGAATGATCCCGACTGCCATGGCGATGACCGTCAGCTCGAGAGTGACCTCGATTCCCCTCAGAATGGGTGCCGCGAAAAGATACGTCCGCACCTCATCCCATTGGAAGCGACCTTCGGTCTGGTTCCCGCGTACAACCCTCGAAAACACCAGGCTGTTGAACAACATGGCAGTGAGCACGAGAATCACCGCCGCCGACACCCATCGGCCCGGGTGCCGCACCGGTACAACCTTGACCGGACCGGGCTTGGCCGTCCTGTCGCCGTCTTCTCGACCGGCCGAGCCCGGTGGATCTGTCATTTACTTGTCCGCGGTCGACTTCCGCGTTCCTCAGCTAGTAGCGCCGTTGATCACTGATGTGGAAACTGCACCTGCCTGAATTCCCCACTTGGACAGGATCTTCATGTATACGCCGTTAGAGATGAGCAGGTTGACCGCCGCTTTCACCGGTGCGGCCATGCCGTTTCCCTTGGGAAAAGCGAATCCGTACGGCGCAACCGCGAATGCTTGCCCACTGTTCATGAACACGCCGTTGGACATGGCGACGATATAAGCGGCCACCTGTGAGTCGGCGAATCCGACCTGAGCGCGACCGCTCGATACTGCAAGGTTTGCCTGGCTCTGATTGCCGTACGAAAGAACGGTCACCGTCGTTTTTCCGTTCTTCGTGCATGTCTTGGCCTGGGTCTCCGCGTCGGTTTGCTCCGTGGTGCCGTCCTCGACAGCCACTGTATGCCCACAAAGAGAATCGAGGCCGTTGAAGCCGGGTGCTCCAGATTTCACATAGAAACCTTCACCTGCCTGGAAGTATGTAACGAAGTCCACAACCTTCTGCCTGGCGAGTGTGTCGGTGAACGAAGAGTCACCCATGTCGTACTTGCCGCTTTGAAGCCCGGGGATGATGGTGGAGAAGGTTGCATTCACCAAGGTGGCCTTGAGCCCAAGAACCTGGGTGATCGCCTTGGCCAGATCAGCGTCCATCCCGATGATCGTCGTGCCGTTAGAAGCAATGAACTCGTCGGGGGCGTAGGTAGCATCGAGAGCGATCGTCAGGCTCCCCTTCGATTTGACGGCCTGGGGCAATGTCGCCGCTATTGCGGCGTCCACGGATTGTGTCGGTATCCCGGTGCCGTTGGTGCTTGCCTTGGCTGTAGTCGTCGGACTGCTCGAGTTACTGCTGCAGGCCGCTGCGAGCAACGCGACGGTACAGATCGCCACTCTTGGTGCGTTCTTCTTGAATCGCCGCTGTCTGAGCACGTGCCATCCTCCACTCATTGTCGGATTTTGCGAGCATGGTCGAGTTCCTGACATGAGACTCCTTCGTTAACCGCTCTGACTGGTTGTATACAGGATCAGGGCAGCGTAGGTCAACCCTTCAATCGTCTGCCCACCCGATGTCCCCGTCACTTGGGCCAAGGCGCCTGAGGGGCCGCCCACGGCCCAATGAACATGGAATATCGCTGAGGGCTGACCAACTGCAGCTGTCGTGACCGTGGCCGACACGGTCGCAGCGTTCACCTTTACGGTTCCACTCACCGCGACACCGGGTACCAGGACGTCGCGACTGAGCATGAACAGGGTTCCGTTTTCGATCGCATGAGAAGTTCCACCGTGCAAACCGTGATCGAGCGAGCCCAATGTGTCCGCATAGCGGGCGACGGCATCTCCCACGGTGGCGACGGCAGCAGAGCCGAGCTTAAGGAGAGTCTTGGACCCGGTGTTGGATAGGCCCGGGATGAGCGGTGGCACGGCTGCCAGGGATTCGGCATATACCCCGACGGTGTGGATCGGTGCAACTAGAGGTGCGCAGGAAGCGTTCATCGTGTCCAAGCTTTGGGGTGCGCTCACGAAGACTTGTACCAACTTGTCCCCGCAACTGGTGTCACCTTCGCCTACTACGTGAGTCGAGTTGGCCAACTCGATGAAGCGGGCGTGGCCGCCCAGCTCTGCGATCACCTTGGGAACGTCAGATGGAGGGGTCCATGTGTCGAACTCTCCGCCGAGGATGAGAACAGGGATCGACTTCGGCAACAGCGGCTGACCGATGGTGGGCGGCACAGCTTCGAGTGGCGACGGCCAAGCGAGACATGCGGTGTATGCCTCAGTATTCTGATCCTGTTCCAGCCACTCCTGTGTGGTGAACGGGGCAAACGTCGACTTAGGGAGAGCTGTCACTGCCTCCGCAAGTTCGGTCGAGCGGGCGGAGTGACTCTCGTGCATGTCGTACAACTGCGGATAGTCGAGACACGAAACGGCCAGATAGAGCTCTCCTGAGTAGACGCTTGCGGGAGTGTTGAAGTAGTTCTCCTGAAAGGCGGTTCGCTCCGCATAGAGACGGAGCAATGGATACGAGTCTCCTGAATCGAGCAAGGCTCGAGCTGCGGCGTCGAGGTCACGATAGATATCCGGGTCGCCGGCGCCATCGTTGGTGAGGTCCACAAGACCGACCACGTTCATCGTGACCGGCTCGACGACGCCGTTCGGACCGGGAACGTCGCCGGTGATCGGGGACTGGCGGAGGCGGAGAGCCAGAGCCTCGATGTTGTTCCACGCACCATGCGGAACATTCTGAGCACACGCCGGGCTGCGGCTGCACGCGTTGTCGTAGTTGGCGGGCATGTTGTCGACAGAGGATCGGTACCAGGGATCGAGGTTCTGGGTTTCGTAGGTCGAATCGAGGACGACCGATCGGATCAGCCCCGGAAAACGGCTCGCGAAGGTCTGGGCGAAGAACGATCCGTAGGAGTCGCCGTAGAGATCGATCTTGTTGATGCCCAGTGCCTCGATGATGGCCGCCATGTCGTTGGCAGCGAGGGCCGACGTGAACAGATCAGAAGCGTGGACGAACGTCCCGTTGGGATTTTTCCAACGGTGGTTGAGTGTGTTGGCGCAAGATGCAACCACGGCATTGAAGACGGGACCGCTGGCCTGACCCGTGAAGTTCTGCAGCTCGGGGCACTTGAGCGTGGCCGACAGACCAGTGCCACGCAGGTCGATCGCGAGCATGTTCCAGTGAGCAAGGAGTCGGCCGTACATGACCTGGTAGCCGCCCTTCACCGACAACGCCGACGGGTAGCCGGGGCCGCCTTCGACAGGAACAACGGTTCCACTTGCCGCGCCGTGGGACGTGGCCGGATACCAGACGTACGCGATCTTGATCTTTGGGCCGCCTGGATCGGTGTAGTCGAGAGGGACCGCGAACGTCCCGCAATATGAGGTTGACCCCGGCTTGCACTGCGTCAGTGTCTGGGTCCCGACCCTTATCGTGTGTCCCGGCACGGAAGTTGCAACCAACCCGGATTCCGCGTGTGCGATACCCGATACGGTTGCAATGACCGCGAGGACGCCAGTCGTCCAGCCTCGGAACTTCGAGCGCATGAATCGACGAACCTTCATCGAATCACCCCTTGTTCTGAATTTGACGTTGAAGACCGAAGTCCGAGCGCAATGTCAGTCGGTCAGGCTTGGCCTGCCACCTCGCTCGCACATCGGTAGCCACTCCGGAGTCCGCCTTCGACGTAGCCTTGGAAGTTGATCGAGGTGTGTTCGCCTGCAAAGTGCAGGTTCTTTTCGCGTTTGCCCTGTATCCCGTTGAAGCTGGTGTACTGACCGACCTTCAGGTACGAGTAGGCGCCCAAGATGTGGGGATCACCGGAGGACCAGACGTAGAAGGCCTTCCCGTTGTAGGCCTGCTTCACGCCGGGGAAGAGCTTTTCGAACTCGTCCAGATATGCGTCGACCATGGCTTGCGGAGGCCTGCCGACGTAGGTGGTCAACCCATAGCGCGAACCCCAATTCAAACCCTCCACACCACCGGGTAGAGCAGCGAGGATCCCGGGCCGCCCTGCCTGGTCTACCGTCGCATCCCAGGCGCCCTCTACGACTCCACCGCAGTAGGCGTTCCCCGTAGCGTCATCCGCGTTCCAAACGCGAGTCCTACATTGAATAAAGAACTTGGCGTTGGTCCCGAGCGGTTCCTCCTCGATGGCGCGACGGTGAAGCGGCGAGATCGTCTCGGAGACACCGTCGAGATCTACCTCTCTCAATGTGGTGAATGGAAGAGCTAAAACGACGTGATCGGCCTCTATGTCGTGAACGGAGCCGTCGCTCTCGAATGTGCAGACGTAGCTGTTCCCGCTCGAGGTCCTGAGCGCGACAAGCTTTTGCCCGAGCTTGACTGTTCCAGAAGGGAGGCGTTCCAGCAGTCCGGCGATAAGCCTGTCGTTCCCGCCGTGTATACGCCACTTCTCGTTTCCGCCACCCAACGCTGGACGCGTCCGCCGCTGCCAACTGTTTGGCGTACTGGCGTCCTGGCCGAGCAGGTAGACAAGATTCAGAGCCGACTGCTCGTCTGGAGGGCCGCCGAACTCGTCGAGAACGGCGGAAGCGCACAGAGCCCCGAAGTCGGAATTCACACCTCCGTGAATGTACGCGTCGATCCACTCTGACACCGACATCCGGTCGAATTTCGCTCCTCCAGGTGTGTGAGAGTTGTACAGCGTCGGCCATGGCGCAGTCTTGAAAGCCGCATGGTGGAAGAGCTTCCACGCCCAGTCGTGCCAGTCCTTGTTGAGTGCCGCCTGTGACCATGGCTGCCCACCGAAGCGCAGCGTTTCGGCTTTTGCGTCTGTCCCAGGCGGATACCGGTTCGTGTTGTCCAGAGTGAGGCCGAAGCTCTTGGCCAATGCGAGCGTCTTCATGTGCTCAGGGTTGATGAACTCGGCGTGCTGCTCTACGAGCTGTCGATTGTCGAAGAATCCTCGCAGCGTTCTGATCCGACCGCCAGGCACGGTGTCGTACTCGTACACAGTCGGGTGAATCCCGTGGTTTCTCCACAATCTGTAAGCGCACCCGAGGCCGGCGATGCCGGCGCCGACCACGACAACTCTCGGAGCGGCGCGGGTGCGAGGCGAGGCGCCTGCCGGGTCCGCGAACGCTCCGGGCATCGCCGCTGCCGAGAGGGTGGCGCCTGCCCCGATCAGGAAGCGACGCCTCGATAGTTGCCTTCCGACGAGCTCTCCGGCCTCTTCAACGGCGCAGCCCGCACCACGCGCACATATGGACACGGCTTGCGCATGTCGGATCGCCGCTCCAGCCCCGCTTGGTCCCCAAGTTCGCACGCTTGAAGTTGCCCTCCCCGAGGGGTGACCATACACCCGGCCTCCGAAATAGGGTTGGCTGATTCCGGCACCTGAACGCCGGCTGAGGTCAGCTAATGCGAGGGTAGACCGGTCACTTGTCGCGACGTGAGTCGCTGCCGTGCCGACCCTTGCCGCCACCCGGCCCTGAGCCCTTGTGCGAACGCCGCCTTGGGGACATATCGGCAACTCGTGCTCGGCTCGGCGGTCGGCGATTGGGAACTGAGGATTTGGTTCCGGTTTCGAGATTCAGATCGCGGCGAAGTGAGCCAGCTTTCAATTGCTGGTCGGGTAGGACAAACGCGACTACCGAACCCTCTGCACCAGTTCTTCCGGTGCGACCGGAGCGGTGGAGATAATCCTTGGAGTCTGCGGGAAGGTCGTAGTGGACGACACGCGTGACTCCGTCGACATGTATACCCCGTGCGGCAACGTCTGTTGCTACGAGCACACGAACTCTTCCCGCTCGGAAATTCGCAAGCGACTTCTCGCGGTCGGACTGGCTCCGGCCGCCATGGATGGCTGCGGCCGAAACCCCGGTTCTGGACAGCTGCTTGGCGAGTCGGTCGACTCCATGCTTCGTTCGGACAAAGACGATTGAAGTGCCCTCAGCGCTGACTATGTCGGTGCAAGCGTCCAAGCGGTCCGCATGGGTGACCGATTGGAAGTGGTGAGTCACTCGGGCGATCTCCTCGGTGCGGGCGGCGACCTGGTGAAAGACCGGGTCGCGCTGGTACCGACGGACGAGAACATCGACGGCTCCATCGAGAGTCGCAGAAAAGAGCAGGGTCTGACGGTTCGTTGCAGTGGCATCGAGAAGACGGCGAACCGCCGGCAAGAAGCCCATGTCTGCCATGCGGTCCGCTTCGTCGATGACCACGAAGTCCACACGTGAGAGCGAGACGTCTCCTTGACTTATCAGATCCTCAAGGCGCCCAGGACACGCGACTGCGACGTCAACGCCCTTACGCAGAGCGTTGCGCTGTCCGCCGAAACCGGCCCCTCCGAAAAAGGTCTGGACCTTGAGATTTCTCACTGCCAGCAGTGGGCGCAGGATGTCGGCAATCTGAGTGGCCAACTCCCTTGTCGGCGCGAGCACCAAAGCTGCTGGATGCTTGGCGCTTCCGCGAGACGCCTTGACGGCCAGCGGAAGGGCGAATGCGAGGGTCTTTCCCGAGCCAGTAGGTGCCTTCGCGGAGACGTCGCGGCCGGCCATCGCATCCGCGATGGTTTTTGCTTGAATGGGTAGCGGACTTGTGATGCCACTACCGTCGAGGCAGGCGACGAGGTTGCCGGGCACCCCGAGCTCGGCGAAGGTTTGGACAGGCGCGTCCTCACCTAGGACAACTGTTGACACGATGGAAACTCCCGTTCTCTGGTCGCGCACTCCAACCTGAGGTGGTTTCCACCGGGTATCAGTGAGCTCGTGCCGGAAGTTGTGCTCCGACACGTTGAATCCAAGATCATACCAGTGCGGTGCGCACGTAACGACAAGGCCTGGATCCGGGTGTCAGAAAGAAAGTCACATCGGAACGGGAGAGTCGTCTGGGCGGATCAGCGCATCCGTGCCACCGTCGACGAACAGCACAGAGCCGCAAAAGAAGCGAGCACCGGGCCCCAATAGGAACGAGACGACCCCTGCAAGCTCCTCCGGCGCCCCTGTTCGCCCGACCGGGATCGGGAATGCGTCGACGAACTTGCCGATCGTCGGATCCTCCCTTGTTTCCTGGAGCATTGGCGTTTCGATTGCTCCGGGCACGATCACATTCAGGTTGATGCCAGCACCAGCCCAGTTTTTGCTTGGGGCGTTTCGGCGAACCCACCTGGCCACGGCGAGCTTCGTCGCGGGATAGGTCGCCAAGGCGCCCGATTCGTCGGCGGCCGCCCGAGCGGCGTTCTCGTCACCGGCGAGGCACAGCTCAGCCAGGGACACGGGAATGCCAGGCTGACAGGTCGTCGAATTCGAGCTAACCGCGATTGCAGCGGGTGCATCTCCGGCCGCCAACAGTGGTCGGAGGCCTGCTAGCAGCTCGACTGTGCCGAAGTAATTCACCGACGCAAGGAGGCTGCCCGGCACGCCGGAAAGGCCCGCAAGGCCCGCCCAGGTGACCAGGCCGTCGATTGCGTCGCCGGAAGCGCGTTCGACCGCGTCGATTGCCATCGAGCGGCCACTTGGCGTTCCCAGGTCCGCAACGATCTCGGCATCGTGACGATCGATGCCGATCACCCGCAGTCCGTCGGCCTGTAGTCGCGTGGCCGTGGCCCTCCCCATGCCCGAGGCAGATCCGGTCACGACGATCGTTCGCTGTCTTGCGCCCATGAGTTGATACCTTGCCACCGCTCGAGACTGATCAAGCCGATTAACCGCTCGACCTGACAATCTGTCGGGATGGGTCGGCCGCTGATTACCCCGATGCCTCCCGTCGCAGAAGGGGTGGCCCTGCCGTGGGACCGGCCCGTCGGCGATGCGGTGGCGGTGATCGCAGAGGCTAGGGCCGCTCTCGGTGACACCTTCGTCGTGGACAGCGGCTCCGATCGGTATTTGTTCACCTTTTCGCCGGTCGGTGTGGCCGCGCTATACGGACTTGGCGAGGATCGGGCAAGCAAAGGTGTCGCCGATTGGAGGATGCTGCGACGCAAGGTTCCCGACGAGCTCTTCTCCGGCCGGCGGACATTTCCGCACGACCTCTTCGGACGCAGCGACTCTGCCACTTACATGGCCAACGTACGAGATGCACTCTCCTTGACGATCGACGAGCTTGGCACTAGCGGGTCGATCGACGTTTTCGACCTCACCCGGCGCCTCGGCCATAGGGTCGGATTGGCATCGTGGGGCGGCCCAGGCTCGAGCTACCCTCCGACGTTGGATCAACTCATTGCAGCGTTCGACGTGCTCGACGGGTCCGAAGCGTTCGTGCATCCCGAAGTGATGGCTGCCGTGGCGGAAACCGGGAAAGCCGCTGAGAAGGCGGCGCTCTGTACCGTGACCGAGTTGATCGCCAGGTCGCTCGACCGTTTCGATGCGAATCCGGATCTGCAGGGCCAACACCCTCTGTTCACCCGAATCGCCTTGTCATGGTCCGAAGAATCCGAGCAAACCAGGCGTACCGGTGTGGCTCACGATGTGGCCCTCATTCACATCGCGTCGATGTCGAATCTTTTTGCCGCGATGGGTTGGGCCTTGGCGGACGTGCTGGAAGATTCGGAGTCGTGTCGCCGGATTAGCAAGGGCGATTCGGAGTGGGCTGAAAAATCCGCGATTGAATCGACGCGGATGGCGCAGCGCTCGATCATGTCCCGCTTTGTCCTCGAGCCCGTGACCTTCTTCGACGGATTTGTGACGTTCGAGGTAGCTCACGGCACGACCATCGCAACCCTCTTGCCTGTGACCAATACCACTTCGGCTCCCGGGTACGACACGTGGGATCCGTCTCGTTGGAGCAGACGGCGCCTAGCGGATCCCGGGTCGTTGCCAGCCGTCGAGCTGGTGACGGTATTCGGGCACGGGAAGCACACCTGTCCTGCGCAGCCGTTCTCCCTCGCCGCGATGACTGTTGCCACGATGACGTTGCTGTCGAAGTTCGACTGGACGCCCGGCTGGGTGAAACACCCGAGGCCGCTGCCGGCTCAGATCGGGGGAGTCTCCCGCGCAGCCGATCCCTGTCCGGTCACCTATCGCAGGAAGTCGACACGAGGTACCTAGGACACGTGTCGCTGCCGACGGCCCAACGCCGCCGTTTGTTAGCCGTAATGGGATTTGCGGCTGGTCTCGTAGCGCTCACCGCGTTGCTGTACGCCGTATCGGTTCGCGTATTTGCGGGCGACTCTGACGGCGCAACGGTCGTGCTCGAGGGCCAGTCGATGAGTGCCGGCCATCTCGCGTTGCACTCGTGGGCCTTGTCAGTCGACTCCTTCTGGGGTGTAGACGCAATCTTTTACACAATCGCAGTGCTGCTGACAGGGGTGCGCTCGATTCTGCTCCATCTCGTTCCTGCGTTCATCGCTGCTCTCGTCGTCCTTTTTGGGGTTCTCATCGCACACGAGGGCCGTCGAGGGGCCGCAGCAATTGCCGCTGGTGTCACTGTTGTGGCACTGCTCGGATTGCCCGGACACCTTCTGTCCTATTTCTATCTTCGTGGACCTCTCCACGTTGGTACGACCCTTTGGTGTCTTGTGGCGTTCTTTGCTCTGCGATCGCGACGATTCAACTTGGGATGGATTGTTGCCGTGGTGTTACTTGCCGCCGGCCTATTGGGAGACTTCCAGATAGTCGCACTCGGCATCGCCCCGGTACTCGTGGCGGGCATCGTGACGATGCTGCGGGTCAGAAGTTGGCGTGGCGGTGCTCCGATCGTCGGTGCCGCAGTCGGGAGTGTGGTTCTAGCGGTCGTCGTGCGAAAGATCGCCGAGCTCTTCGGCACGTTCTCGATCGGCAAGCTCCAGCCGAGAGCTTCCTCGGCGCAGGTGCTGCGGAATTTCAAGAACCTCGCAACCGGCGGTGCCCACATGCTCGGTGTAGGAGGCGGCGTCTTCGGGGCAGGCGGAGTCCCAAAGGCTATCGAGGCCGTTCACGTGATCGGATTGTTGGCTGTGGTAGCAGCTGCGTTGGTTGCAGTTGCTCGCATGATCCTCGGCATAACCAGGGGCCGAACTACCGAAGTGCAGCAAGGGAGCGGGCGAACAGGTCAGGTATCGACTGACGACTGGATCCTCGACGACCTTCTCCTCCTTGGCTTGGTGGGAGGGGTCATCGTGTTCATCGCCCTCTCTGTCAACGACGCATTCGAATTCGACAGGTACATGACCTCCGCGGTCATCTTCGGCAGCATCCTCGCTGCCAGGTTCATTGGACGATTCGCGACGAAGATCGACTCGGCGATCGTTCTAAGGGCGGGAGCCGCGATAGGTATTGCCGTCGTAGCCGCATTTACTGCAGGCACTGTGCTCGAGGTGACTTCAACGTCTAACCCGGTTGGGGGCTATACCCAGGTCGGCAAGTTTCTCGAAGCCAACCATCTCGACCGGGGAATCGGCGACTATTCGGACGCGTCGATAATCACAGTCGCGACTGACGGCAGGGTGACCGTTCGTCCCGTCAGTGGTGACCCTGAAGAGAGGGTCGTCCGCTATCAACGTCAGTCGAGTGCAGCATGGTATGCGGGCCAGTCCTTCAAGTTCCTCCTCTACGACACCGGGATACCGGGCTCCTTTGATGCGGTGACGGCATCGCTGACGTTCGGCGCTCCTCTCCACACCTATACCATCGGGAACTACAAAGTCCTCGTCTGGGACCACCCGATCTCGGTGTCTGTCAACGGGTACGACCCCGGCTGACGTCGCGAACTAGGCAATTCGTCTCCCAAGACGTCCGCGAACTTCACTCGGCATAACGGCTACGCCGCGGTTGAGACTTGGCTACGCACACCGGGGAATGACGAGTCGAGCGATGAACTCGACACGAGCGGTGACGAGCTCTGCCCAAAGTCATATCGGAGCTGAGCTGTAACGGCCTGCTCGATCAGTGGCCACGCGGTCGGCGGGTATGCATCCGGGGGTGAGCAGCCATCGGTTGCAAGTTGGAGGATGGCAGGGGGCACTGGGAGGTGGAGCTGCCTCACCGCGCCGACGACGCCGCCGTGCGCGTGGTTAACGGTGCACACATCGTCGAAAACGTTGTGGCCGTAGCCGTCGATTACGAGGAGCGTCTTGTGTCTTGAAACCGAGTTGTAGAAGGTCGTGACCGTCGACGTCGGGACGGTCTTGTCCAGACTGCCTGAGATCATGAGCGACGGAACGGGAGTCGAGGGGAGAGCGACCGGCACACCAGCGAGCGCAATCCATCCGAGGATGGCGGGGTCAGCTCTAGCCAACAGCACCGCCGTCCCACCGCCGGCGGAGTGACCGAGCGAGGCTACTTTCGCGGAGTCGACATGCCCAAAGAAGAGGGACCCGGTCGCGGTGTCGAGATTTTTGACGTACGCAAGAGCTGCGAGCTGTTCTGACACGTCCGCCGTCGGCTCACCCTGCGAAACATGGTTCGAGAAGACAGCGGAGAGGTCGCGCTTGAGCTGGTCCGTGGCAACGACGATCATTCCCCAAGTTGCAAGATGCGCTGTGAGAAAGCTTGATTGCTCGGGATAGCCACCGTACCCGTGGCTGAACAAGACGACAGGGAACGAGCCAGGAGCGACAGGTACCCCGGAGAACGCATCCTCGGTAACTCCGTCGGCCAGTGACGGTGGGATCAGATGCCTGATTACCGGTGGCACCCATGCCGCGCAGGTGGTACGTATACGGCTGACGTCCCACAACGCTCGTCTTCGTTACCGGATACCAGACAACGACGGGATCTCCGTTGACGTCATACTGGAACGTCCCCGCCGCATACGGACCCGGCCGGGAGAACTCGGTAGCAGCGTTGCCGTGGGTGGTTATACCCGTCGCGACCGTCGACCCGCTGCACGCCGCGGCGAAGACTCCGGAGACTGCGAGTGCTACAAGCACGACAACAAGCCGACCATATCTGTTAGCCGGTCGCGGCGTGCCATTGGATATCCGCGTCAACGACGCGATGCTTTCGGCTCGAACCATTCCCTAACATTATTGCAATATGGCAACGGGCACGCCCGTCCGCAGCGCCCTGGTTTTGCTCTATCCTCCGAATCACATCGGCGGAACGAGGGCTCACGAATGCTCACGATCACGTTGCAGGACTTGCGTTTTCGCGCTCGGCAGTTCGTTATCGCAGTTATCGGTGCGGGCCTCGTCTTCGCAATGACTCTTCTGCTTGCCGGTCTTGCCCAGGGCTTCAAGGTGGAGATCAACCAGACGGTGGAGGGCATGGGTGCGCAGTCCTGGGTGCTGCCGACCGGGTCCGTGGCACGTATCGCGTCCCTACCCCCGATCCTCGAGTCAGCCGTGTCGGCTGTTGCCCAGTCGCCCGGGATTACGAGGGCAGAGCCGCTTATCGTCGTTCCCCAGGCGGCGGAAATCGTAGGTCGCCAGGCGCAGAGCGTGAACCTCATCGGGTACCAGCCGGGTCAAAGCCTGGGCGGTCCGGGAGCGCCCATAACCGGCAGGCCTCTCGCTGGCAATGGTCAGGCCGTTATCGACGCTCGTTTGGGCCTTGGCATCGGTCGAAGCTTCACCGTGTCGGGTCACATTTTCCAAGTAGTCGGTGTGGTCAGGGATCGGACGTTGCTAGGCGGAGAACCCAATGCCTACGTGACGCTCAATGACGCTCAGAGGGTCATCTTTGGTGGACGACCGCTCATCGGGGCAGTTCTAATTACCGGTAGCGCTCGAAGCCTTCCCGCCGGATATTCGGTGATCTCGAACACTCAGGTCGAAGCGGCCAGCCTCGCCCAGTTATCTAGTGCTGTTTCCTCAATATCCAAATTCGCGCGCCTTCATGTGGTTGATCGCCGCGCTTATCGTCGCCGCCCTCGTATACGTGACCGCGCTGGAGCGCACGCGCGATTTCGCGGTGCTCAAAGCCGTGGGAGCGTCGACTCGATTACTCTTTGCAGGTCTCGCGGTGCAGGCTGTCATCGTTGCCCTTGCCGCCGCCATTGTCGCCGCTGTGCTTTCGAATTTCATGACCGGAATATTCGCCCAACCGGTTGACATACCTGGTAGTGCCTTCATCGTTTTACCGTTGTCGGCGCTGATCGTCGGGCTGTTCGCCAGTCTTGCGGCACTGCGCCGGGCGGCGTCTGTCGATCCAGCCGCAGCCTTCGCGGGAGCATGATGTCCGAACTCCAGGTGCGCGATCTGACAGTGGAATTCGACTCGGGCGGGTACAAGGTGCGACCGCTCGATCACCTCTCCTTTGACGCCGAGGACGGGGAGCTGGTCGTCGTACTAGGACCAAGCGGATGCGGAAAGACGACGTTGCTCTCGTGTCTGGCGGGTCTGATGTCTGCTACATCGGGATCGATCTTGTTCCGAGGAACCGAAGTTACCGATCTGGCCGGCCCCGCGGTGAGCGATTACCGCCGCTCGACCGTTGGCGTGGTGTTCCAGGCGTTCAACCTGATCGCCAGCCTTACAGCCAAGGGCAATGTGATGGCACCGATGCGCTTGGCCAAGGTCCCGCGTCACGAAGCAGCCGTGCGAGCGGACGGGCTTTTGGCCGAGGTGGGCCTGACTGAGCGTGCGGGTCACCGACCCGGAAAGATGTCCGGCGGCCAGCAGCAGCGCGTCGCGATCGCACGGGCCCTGGTGCACAACCCACCTCTCGTCCTTGCAGACGAGCCCACGGCTCATCTCGACCATATTCAAGTGGAAGGTGTTCTCGTCTTGATACGGAAGCTCGCCGCTCCTGGTCGGCTGGTGCTCGTCTCAACGCACGATGACCGGATCACCCATATCGCTGATCGGGTAATAGAGCTCGTTCCTGATTTCACTGGTGCCGATCGGGATCCTGAGGAGATGCTTCTGGACCCCGGACAGGTCGTATTCGAACAGGGTGACCGGAGCGACCTCGTATACGTCGTCGAGGAGGGCGAGGTAGAGATCTACCGGACCCGGGCTGACGGAGATGAAGAGTTCGTCGCCATGATCGCCGCCGGCAATTACTTCGGCGAGCTCGGCCCGATGCTCAATCTTCCACGTAGCACGTCTGCGCGGGCTCACATCAAGTCTCGATTGACGTCCTATCCACTGCGAGCTTTCCGCCAGCAATTCCCCCACACCAGACGCGGGTCCGCCCTGCAAAACGTGGAGTAATGCTTGACCTACTTTGTAGCGGAGGTGGGTTATGTCGACTGGTAACTTTCTAATCGTCACTTGGGAGGGTGGGGGAAATGTGCCTCCGGCTCTGGCCCTGGGAGCGCGGCTGATTGGCGCTGGTCACCGGGCACGGCTTCTGGGAACGCGCTCTATCGAGCAAAGGGCGCTGGCCGCCGGCATGAAGTTCACTGGCTTTGAGTCCGTTGCGATGTGGCCCAGCGGGCTACCGATGGACGACGATTCTGCTCGCTTCGACGCCATGCTCAACGGCGCCGAGGTGGCACGAGACGTGGTGAACACTGTCAAGGCGGATCCGCCCGATGTGCTGGTCGTCGATTGCATGATGGGAGGTGCTCTTGCTGCGGCCGAGTTCGTCGACATTCCGACAGTTGTGCTGGTGCACGTGCTGTTTGAGCCGTTCGTCACCGTTTGGGGTCAGTTTGTCGTTGACGAGGGCAAAGGACGTATGGCCTTAGGACTGCCTGCTTTCGACGAAAAGCCTCCGATGAACGAAGTACTGGCCCGGGCCTCGATGACTCTGATTTGTATCCCGGCCGAATTTGATTTTCCGGACACGCCCATGACGCCGGGAACTCACTATGTCGGCCCGATCACCGCTCCGCATTCGAGCGCAGAGGCTTGGATCCAACCATGGGACTCGGACGACGAGCGTCCCCTCGTGCTCGTCAGCCTTAGCTCTACCCTTCAGGGCCAGGATCGTGCCCTTCCCCCCATCATGGAAGCGATGCGAGATTTGCCGGTGCGGGCGTTGCTGACTCTTGGAAACGTCATTACGAAGGACGAGTTGATCGTGCCTCCGAATGTGACGGTCGTCGATTACCTGCCGCACACAGCCGTGCTTGGAGACACATCGTTGGTGATCAGTCACGCTGGGTTGAGCACGGTCATGGGCGCCCTCTCATATGGCGTCCCGCTCGTCTGTATCCCCCAAGGCCGTGATCAGAGCTTCAATTCCGAAAGAGTGCAGAGTTGCGGCGTAGGGGTCAGTCTTCCCCAAGATGCGTCGCCAGATGTCATCGCCGTTGCGACCCGAACGGTTCTTGAAGATGTGTCATACACGAACTCGGCGCGGTCGTTCGAGAGGCTCATATCGAGCGCGGGTCATGGCTCGCTCGCCGTCGAGCTTTTGGAGGCGTTGCTGACCCAATAGCGATTTATCACGTCTTTCGTTGGGAGTCTGCAAGGGTTGAACCGTGGTCTCGATAGCGGGTCTTACGATCGAACCGATCCGTGATTCCGATGTAGTAGCAGCAGTTCATGCCGAGACGGTCGCCTTTGCTTACGTCGAATTCTTCGGCAAGGGCTTGCCACCACCGCCCAGCAAAGTGGATTTAACCCTCATGTGGGAGGAACGGCTGGCGGATCCTTCCGCAACCGCGCTCCCGGCTATCAAAGAGGGACGAGTGTTAGGCACAGTGGCCGTTCGTCGAGATCCCGACTTCGCAGGCGAGGGTCAGCTGATCGGGCTTCACGTCATGCCTGAAGAGTGGGGACAAGGTGTTGGTACGGCGCTTCACGCCGCCGCCGTTCTTCTCCTGATCTCCCAAGCGTTTGGACACGCTGGATTATGGGTGATAGCTGCCAACGCCGGGGCACGCCGCATGTACGAGGCACGCGACTGGATCCTGAAAGCCGATATTGAACTCGACTACCTGGGCGCAACGGAAGTTCGGTACTTCAAGCACCTCGGCGAGTGAAGGACGCTCCGTAGCATCAAAACTCAATCACAAGACACACGAGATGACTCCTCCCGTGTTCTTTAGAGCTCCGCCCGTTACAAAAGAGGGGTCAGTTCTGATCGCATCGGCCAGCGGGAGCCAGCTCGGTCCAATCGTCTCGGGCGCGGGTCACGTGATACTGGTCATCGGTGGTCAAAAGGTCGTCCCCGACGTCAACACCGGGTTACGACGTATATACGAGTATTGCTTTCCTCTCGAGGATCTGAGAGCCAGGCAGGCCTACGGTGTAGCTAACGGAGTAAACAACCTCCTGATCATCAACAAGGTGATCCCACATGGCCGTATATCGGCGATCTTGGTGAATGAAACGCTCGGGTTCTGAAGGAGGACTCATCTACAGCGGACCGTACGATCCGTCGGCGTTAAGAAATGATCAAAGGTGCCGCCCTCGGCTTAGCCGACGCTTGCGATCGGCCCAGTGCTGATCCCACGACTCGCAAGGTCCGCAACCAACTCATCCAAATCGCTGACCGATATGGTCACAGCAATTTTGGGACGTTCAGGATGGAATGCCGGGCGGTCCAAGGATCTCGATGCCGTATTCGGCGGCAAGTGCACCCAGTCGTTCTGGGTCTGGGGGCTCGCTCGGAGGCGGCGGCAAGGTAAGAGCGCTAGCCGGCTTTGCGCCGGAGCGCATGAAACTCTCGAAACCAGCCGGTTCTGTGACCAGCAAGAAGCGGGCTCCGTCTCGTGAGGACACCGTAAAAGTGTGAGGCGTGTCTTTTGGACCGAACACGAAGGATCCCGCCGGTGCGTGGATCACCTGACCATCGACCCAAATTGTGAGTTCGCCCTCGAGCACATAGAACCACTCGTCTTCGCGGTGGTGGACGTGAAGTGGCGAACCAGAGTTGTGAGGGCTCGTGTGCTCGATAACGGCGACCCGGCCGCCGGTCTCCTCTGCAGAGGCCTTGATCGTGGCCAGCATTCCCATGAACCAAAGCGCTTCACCCTCATTGGGTTGCAACGCGATCGGGCGAATCGCCCCCCTGTGATCGTCAGTCATGACGCATTCTCCCCGCCGATTGCCTCTGCCGCCTCGGTGTCGGTTTCGGCAGCGATCTTCAGTCGAGCCAGCGTGTAGCGCATGCCCTCCAGCAGCTCGCGGTGGCGATTGGTCGGGATGTCAAGGACGCGCGCCCAGGCAGGGATCTGCTTCACCTCGTAGGACTCCGTGACCCGAGTTCCGCCGTCAACTCGCTCGAAGTGGTAGCGCCACACGGTCGACTCGCGCCCACCTTCCTCCGTGACGAAGGCGAACTGTCGTCCGCGTTGCGCGTCAAGGACTCGGCCGTGTCGAGACCACCGCATGAGCTTGCGCGGTCCGCCCCGGTTGTGGCCGATGAAGCGGGCACCTTTCACCGGAGCGGAGGCGTCGCCCTCCCACTCGACCTGTTGGCATTCGGGACTCCACTGGCCCATGCGCGGCATGTCCGCGACCAGGTCGTAGATGCGCTCAGCGGTGGCGTTGACGACCAGCTCCTCACTGTCTTGAGTCAGCCACCACCTTTGGTTCTTCGGCATGATGCGCCCTCTTTTCTCAAGCGGTGATCGGGTATGGCGCAGGCTAATACTATTAGCTCTAGCTGTCAAGACACTCTTATGCTATGGTATTTTGATGAGCCAGAGTGAGGCCGCCAAGCAGATTCCGGGGCCGCAACGAGTCGATCGACGCGCTCGACGGCACCGAGAGACCATCGAGGAGATCCTCGACATCGCCACGGAAGTGATGACCGAGGAAGGGGTCAACGGCCTCAGCGTGGCCGAAGTCGCACGCCGCCTAGGCGTGAAGCCTCCCTCGATATACAAGTACTTCCCCTCGCTGATGGCCATATACGACTCTCTCTTCCGGCGCGGTCAAGTCGAACACCTCGAAGTCATGCGCCAGGCCATGGCCCCCGCGGAGCCCGGGCTCAAGGCTTTGACAGCGGGTCTCGAGGCCAGCGGGCGCTGGGCACTCGCAAACCGGGCTATCGCGCAGTTGATGTTCTGGCGCCCAGTTCCGAGCTTCGAGCCATCCGCTGACGCCTTCGCTGCCAGCGTCGAGATGGTCGCGCTCCAGCGCGCCGCTATGGCCGACGCGGTTGCCGCCGGCCAGCTCGGTCCGGAGGCTGACTCAGAGGAAGCCGTCTATCTCGTCTCCACGTTGATCGTCGGAGTGCTCAGCCAGGCTATGGCCAATGAGCCCGACCTCGAATGGGGCAAGGGCCGCTTTACTCCGACGTTCCCCAAACTCATGAAGCTGCTCGCCGCCGTCTACCCGGTTCCCGCTGCATCGAAGCGAAGGAGTCTCGCTTTCTGACAACGAACAGGGGCCGCACTGATGAGCTCGGAGAGATTCTCAAGCGAGGCCGGATTCCTATCGCGAGAGTTCCTGCGCACTCCACGGAGTCCACCATCGTGTCCGGCCGGATGGTTAGATTCGACCGATTTCGCGCCTCGGCGAGGTAGGTGACGGCGGTACTCATCCGCATACCGCCTTTGGCGTTGCGCGGCGACACTCCGCCCTGACGACACCTGGTCGATTGTGATCCTCGACGTATGGATGTCCCGACGCGACGGCACCGTCGAGGAAGGCTGCTTGGACGGCGTTCAACTCGTCTCGTGGATTGCGGCGAATCGGGATGAGGCCATCCGAGCCGTGCCATTGATCGCTGAAATCGGTGAAGCGCTCCAGACGGCGAAGATCCTCGAGAATGTCGGCAAAGCCCCAGCCCGAGTTGCCCATTGCGTCCCAGCTACATCAGTGGTGCGGTCAACGACACCCACGAGCTCGCGAAACATCTTCACGCGCACCTCAGCTCACGGTACATCTGACTGGAGTGTGTCGATCGCCCGCGACCTGGCGAGTTCGGCGGCGGCTGCACCCGCCTGGGCTCGGTTTGTCACCCCGAGCTTGCGCAGGATCGACGAAACGTGATGGTCGACAGTCTTGGACGTGACCACCAGGCGCTGCGCGATCTCCGCGTTGCGGAGACCCTTTGCGAGCAGAGGCAGGACCTCCAGCTCGCGGTTGGTCAGCCCGGCGGGATTCTCGCGAGTCGCGACGCGTGGGCCCCTCGGGACGTTTCGCTCGCCGAGCTCACGCAAACGCCGCGCAACAATCGCCGCTGCAGGGTTCGCCCCGAGCTCCCGAAGCTGATCGTGAGCCGCGCGCAGCAAGGCGCCATCGAAGCTAGGAACCAGCGCGATCGCGGCGTCGTAATTGGCGCCCTCCGCCTTCAGCAGCTCAGCGGCGGTTCCCGGCTCCCCGTCGAGCTGGAGGCTGAATCGTTCCGGGACGTGGTCGGGCGGCTCGACAGGAAGGCCCGCCCGCGCCCGCCAACATGCCAGCCAACCCGCAGAAGTGGGATCGTTGAGCCGGCAAGCGAGGTCGTAGGTCGTTTCGGTCTCGGTACCAATCGCCTCCGGTCGCCCCTCCAGCCAAGCCGCTTCGGCGCGCGCAGCAGCCACCGGGGCGAGAAACTCGAGGTCGTCGGACTTCAGGGCGCGCTCCCACGCCTCGTCCAACAACGGCCAACAGCCGGGGTCGCCGCGTCGCGCTCGCACGAGCGCGACGACCCGCAGCGCGTGCATGCGCGGTTCGATTATCTGGTCGTGAGGACCGTCCAACAGCCCCTGTGCCGTTGCGGCGGCATCATTCCACCGGCCCAACGCAAGTTCCACGACCGCCCGCTCACCTAGCAGGCACTTGAACCACGCCTCCAGCCCGAGCCCGCGCGTGTACTCGATTCCGCGCTCGATCCAGACCAGCGCCTCACGCCACCGCCAGTGATAGATCAATCCAGAGCTGAGATTGATGTCAGGCGCGTCCCGCGTCTGTGCCGAGGTTCGCCTGGCGAGCAAGCTCGAGGCTGCGTTCAAGCTTCGTCGCCCCGGCTGGATATGCGCCGATCAACTCGGCGGTGCCGACGTTATTTAGCGCGTATACCAGCGCCTCGCGATCGTCTACCTCACGGGCGATCGCGATCGCCCTCTCACCTAGCGCGATCGTTCGCTCGAAGTCGAAGTCGAGCGTCGCCATGCCGGCGAGATAACCGTATGCGCGCGCGAGTTCGGCGCCGGGTGGAATCTGCTCGAGCACACGCACGGCCTCAAGGATCGTCTCGGCCGCCTCCCGCACGCGCCCGATGCAGCCCAGCAGCCGCGCACGCATTCGCAGCGCATGGCCCTCGCGCTCGATATCGCCCGCCCGTCGATGGATAGTGATCGCCTCGTCGATCGCGGTGACCGCCTCGGAGCGCATATCCGACATATATGCGTGGTCGCAGAACCGCTCGAGCAGATCGGCGCGCGCCTGTGGGGCGATGCCGTCGGCGAACCGTAAGGCCCGCCAGTAATGGTGTTGCGCCTCGCGAGGAGAACCGCGCTCGGCCGCACGTTCACCTGCCGCCGGCGCATAGCGAAGCACCGCAGGCCCGTCTCCCGCCGCCTCCGCGTGATGAGCTAATCGCACGTAATCTGGCGCTCCAAGCGCCGGGTCCGCCAGCGCCCCGAGCGCCCGTCGATGCAGTGTGACCGCCCGGTTGGGTGCAAGCGATCCCTCGACTGCCAGCCGCGCCAGTTCGTGCCGGAACAGGACCCCGTCCGCCTCAGCGCGTAAGACCCCGGAGCTCAAGCACTCATCAAGACCGCCGAGAGAACTGTCGGTCAGCGCCTCCAACAGCCATACCTCCGCTCGCTGGGGCACGACCGAAACGGCTTCCAAGACAGCGCGGGCAGATGGGCTCAGGCGGGCGACTCGAGCGTGAACCGCGTCGCTCACTGTCACGGGCACGTCTCTGGTCCCGGCGGCGAGCGCCTCGGTGACGAAGAACGGGTTGCCGTTGGTGCGTTCGAACAGCTCGTCGGCATCGAGGCAAGAGGACGCTGCCAGTTCGCCAATCGCCTCGCGCGACAGGCAACCGAGTTCCAACCGGGTCGCATCGTCGCCGCTCGGAAGCTCGCCCAGCACCATTCGCAGGGGATGGTCGCGATGCAGCTGGTCGCTCCGGTAGCTGATCACCAGAAGCAACCCCGACTCCCTCGACCGGCGGGCGAGCACTCGGAGCACGTCGAGCGTCGCCTCGTCAGCCCAGTGCGCGTCCTCGAGGATCAGCAGTGCCGGCGCGATCGCTCGTAGCACGTCGGCGAGCGCGACCCCCACATCGAACGGCCTCGCTCCAATTGCCACGAGCTCCGCCGGCTGTCCCCCTAGCTCCGATGCGGGCTCCATGAACGGTCCTAGTGGACGCGGGGTGAACAAAGGATCGCAGCTGCCTAACAGCGCCCTCACGTGCTGCGGAAGCTCACCGCGGAACTGCCGCAGCAGCGCGGTCTTGCCGACCCCCGCTTCGCCCGCCACGATCACAACTCCGCCGCAACCCGTTGAGGCCATCTCGGCGGCGAGCCCGTGAAGCACGCCTAGCTGATCTGAGCGCTCCAGCAATCCCGCCCTGTCCACACAACCGATCTTACGTGCCACCGACTGCCAGACAATGGGGAGAAATCCCCATCTTTCGTCGCCCCGCAAACGCCTTCCGAGTGCTGTTCTCATTCTCTTTCGAAGAAAGAATCAATCGCCAGAGCTCACAAAGATAGGTACCCGCGCACTCCAACTTGGGTGGTTCTCCCGATGCGTAGGCGTGCCTGCGTTCGTACTGTCACGGCATTCCCGAAAACCGACTTAACCAGGAGGACCGAGATGCCTAGGTACGTGGTGCAGCGCACCTTCCCGCAAGGACTCGAGATCCCGGTCGCCGACGGCGGCGCAGACATCTGCCGTGCAGTCATCGAGCGAAACGCCGACGACGGCGTCACCTGGGTGCACTCGTACGTGAGTATCGACAAGCGCACGACCTTCTGCGTCTACGACGCGCCCACCCCGGAGGCCATTCGCAAGACTGCGTTTAGTAACGACCTCCCCGTAGACCAGATAACCGAAGTCCGGGTCCTCGACCCCTATTTCTACGTATAGCCGGAACAAACCGAAGGAGAAGCCATGAACATATTGGAGGTAGTGATGATGTTGTCTCGCAGGTATCGAAGAGTTGTTGCAGGCCTTGCTACGGTCGTCCTGTTCAGTTTGGGCCTCCTAGCCGCGGCCCCTCAGTTCAGCTCACCCGCAAGCGCACAGGGTGGTGTGCCTTCTTCTCGTTCTTGCACCACGCCCGTAACTAGCGTTCCGACCGGCCCTGCGACTGTGGCGACGGCATCGACAAAATTTGGCAAGGTACTCGTCGTCAGTTCCGGTCCGAACGCCGGGTGCTCCCTGTACATGCTCACATCGGACCAACTCCATGCGATGACATTTGGCCTGACACCGTTTGCATGTAGCGACGGGCAAAACGTGATAGGGCACCCGTGCGACAGCATCCTTTGGCCGGCATTGCTGACAAAGGGTGCACCCATTGCCGGGCCGGGGGTCAACGGTGCTCTCCTGGGGACGGTGACCCGAACTGACGTGCTGTTTGGGAAAATCGTGCATCAGGTGACCTACGCCGGTTTCCCGTTGTACCGATTCTTCTTGGACGAGACACCGGGGCAAACGGACGGGGCCAACCTGTTCGACCCGGTCACCAGTCCCACAGGCACTTGGTACTTGGTCGAGCCGAGTCGAGGACACCCTGCACCTGGATCGCTTCATTTGCGAATTGAGTCTGTCAACGGCGCCGAGGTGCTGGCGGCGTCGATGGACAATGACTTCTCGCTGCTGCCTCACGGAGCCTTCCCGGCTTACACCTTGAGCAACGAAAGGGGCAGAGCCTGCCAGCGCTTCTGCGCCCTGATTTGGCCACCGGTCCTGACCTCCGGGTGGCCTGAGGCCGGGCAAGGCGTCGATCAGCACGCACTCGGAGTCGTCGTAAGGCCGGACGGCTCCCGGCAGGTGACTTACAACGGCAAACCCCTGTACCAGTTCATCAAGGATGCTTACATACCGGGCGTCATCGGAACTCAGAGCATCAACGGGGCAGGGGCGGTTACACCCTGGGGTGTATTCAACACGATTGCCATCTCCTAACAAAGAAGATCGATCCGACCGTCTTTACGGAACATCCGCTGCCCGATGATGGAAGAATTGGATGCGTCCTGGAAGACAACGGAGGTTGGTGTTCTGAAGGACAATTGAAGTGAAGCGATGGTCCCGAGCCCGACCCCTGCCAGCCGGCAGGGGTCGGGCTCGACCAACTGAGCATCCATGAGACTCAGGCCGTTCAGCTGACGCGGGTCGGAACGGTATGGGCCGACATCGATACTTCAGCCGCCACGGCCACCTCCTGTGGGGTCCCCGTCGCGTGTCACGCTGGCTTGTGCGTAGTCGGGCAGCGATCCGGAGTCGCTGCAATTCGCCCCCACCGCCAGGATCGGTCTTCGGGCTCTCTAGGGTGGTCAATTATTTGCCCGAGACACGGACAAGTGACGGTCACAAGTCCTCACCAGTTCGAAGTCCGAGGGAAGTCCCGCTGCAAAGAAACGGGGAAGTCCCCGCTACATAGACTGAGGATCTAATGACCTCATTGATGACGTTGGAGCACTCGGACTCGGACGCGACACCGATTGACCTGCCCAACTATGCGCGGCGGTGGTGGATTCTCGCTGTGCTCGGGATCTCCCAATTGATGGTCATTCTCGACGGCACAATCGTTAACATCGCCCTCCCTACTGCTCAGCACGATTTGCTCTTCTCAAATGCTGATCGTCAGTGGATAGTCACCGCGTACTCACTTGCCTTCGGAAGCTTGCTTCTCCTCGGCGGCGGTATCGGGGACAAGATAGGACGCAAGAGGGCGCTCATAATTGGCCTGGTTGGCTTCGCCGTGGCCTCGGCCATCGGGGGAGCGTCGGTCAACTTCACGATGCTCGTCATCGCTCGGACAGTCCAGGGCGCGTTTGGGGCTCTGCTCGCACCGTCGGTACTGGCACTTTTGACCACCACCTTCACCGATCCGAATGAGCGAGGGCAGGCCTTCGGGATTTACGGCGCCATCGCCGGCGCTGGCGGCGCGCTGGGACTCCTGCTGGGCGGCATCCTCACCTCTTACGCCTCATGGCGATGGACGCTATTCGTCAACCTCGTATTTGCTGCCAGCGCCACCGCCGGAGCCGTGCTCTGGTTGAAGAAGGACGAGGGCGCTGATCACGATCCGTTTGACCTTGCCGGCCTCTTACTGGTAGCGGGCGGGCTTTTCTCGCTCGTCTTCGGTTTCTCCCACGCCGAGACCACAGCCTGGAGCAATCCCTTCACGATTGGGTTCCTCGTGGTGGGTGCGGTCCTCATTATTGCTTTCGCTTATTTCGAGAAGAGGGCAAAGTACCCTCTGCTCCCGCCGCGAGTCGTGCTCAACCGAACCAGGGGCGGTTCCATCCTGGCCATGCTGTTTGCCAGCGTCGGGATCTTCGGCGTGTTCTTGTTCTTGACCTACTACTTGCAGGGCACGTTGGGGTTCAGTCCTGTGAAGACCGGCGTCGCGTTCCTCCCCCTCGTCGCTGCCTTGGCGGCCACGGCCCAGGTGTCCAATCGGACCCTGTTACCGCGATTCGGACCCAAGCCGATCGTGCCGATCGGGTTGCTCGTGTCTGCTGCGGCGCTGTTCGGGCTCCACCTCGTTGGGTTGCATACGTCGTATGTCAGCCACGTGCTTCCCTATCTCATCGTGTTGGGTATCGGGTTCGGACTTAGCGTCGCCCCCTCCTTCAGCACCGGCACCCTCGGGTTGGCACCCAAGGACGCCGGCGTGGGATCGGCCACCCTCAACACGGCCCAACAGGTGGGGGGATCCATTGGCACATCGCTGCTCAACACGCTCGCCGCCAGTGCTGCAACTTCCTACTTGGTCGGGCGGGCCCTGACTCCCGCAAATTTCCAGGCAGGTCTGCTCCATAGCTACACGACAGCGTTCCTTTGGTCCTCCTTGATCTTCGTGGCCGGGGCGGTGGTTGCAGGTTTTGTGCTCCAGCGCGGCGGCCTGGCGGCGCTGGCGTCCGAAGATCGGACCCCGACAGTTGACCTTGGGTTGGAGGCGCCACCTAGAACCCACACCTGCCGAGTACGGGTCGCTTGTCGGTGAATTCCACTGCTTCGGCCGACGTCAGGCCTGGGGCGCTACCCGCAACTGCGCCAGTGGCGATTCCTCGGGGGCAGCAATGGTCGTAGCATTCAGTCAACGCTTGTCCAGGCGAAGAGCAGGTCCGGCGTGCCGGTTGTTTCCGCCATCAATTCCGACCACGATGCGTTCGGCGAGTAGGCGGAACCAACCACGCACGGAGTGCACGAGAAAGCGGCAAGAATATTGTCGCGGTGACCCCAGCACAACGCGGTATCACTCGTGCTGCAATCGACATTGGGTGAGTCGGTCCCGTCGTCGTACATCCACACGTAAAGCGCCTCGAGAGGAGAGGCGAAACCTCCTCCGACATTGCTCGTCCAGTGCTCGCTCGGGAAGCTGCCCGGGGGTACCGGATCGGAACCACTATTCGCTCCTGCTTGAGCTGCGGGCTCGAGTGCTGTCGCTATACCCTCGAAGGGAGGCAGCCCGCGCGCGGTTCGTTCGAAGTTGGTCGCGACGAACAGCTGCTCCGCAGGCGACAGTGCTGACCAGTCCGACGGAAGCTCCATTGGTCCGAGACCTTCTGAAGCTCTCGCATGGTCGATGGCCTGAAGAGCCTCCTCTTGGCAAGTGCCTGTCGAAACGAGTGAGCTAGAAGAGCAAACACTGAAGAAGTCCGGATTGGGCGGCATACTCATAGATGGGTTGCCCATGGCGGGCTGCGGAGCAGACGTGGGTGGTGGCTGTGGACGAGTTGTAGGTGTTGTCGAGGGGCGTACAGGTGTCGTCGGCGGGGTTGGCGGACGATCGGTGGTGGGTGGCGAGGCAACGCGCTGGGGCGGAAGCGTTGACGACGGTACGGTTGTCGATGGAACGGCCGTGGTGGGAGCCGACGTCCTGACGGGGTGCGAGTTGCCTTCCTGAATCGATGGGTTGCTTGCCTGAATCGATGGGCTCGTGGATCGCCCCGACGAGCAACCAGCGGCTATCGCAACGCTTGCAATGACCAAGCAACTGGCCCAACGCGTCGTGCGTTTGCTTTCTGACATCTGAGAACGTTTCGTCGTTTATGCCTCGCGTCTTGAATCGCCAGGTGGGGGCGTACAAAGGTCGGGTCCCGCACAAGTGGACATGACGTCCGACGGAAACGCGTCCGGCCACTGCACACCTCCGCCCGAGCGGTGGTCGGGGTTCTGGGCTATGAACTTCCCAACCTTGGCGCTTGGCAAACCAGCAGGGGCCCGAAACAAGCGCCGGCGGACAGCCGGGACTGCAGGCGTAAGACTTGAACTTTCGACCAGGGTAAAGGGCGCATCGCGCCAACAGTTGCAGCACAGATCGATGAGGCGCTTCGAACGCCTACCAGGTGCAACTATGTAGGCAATTGGATCCAGGCGCGTCGAACGCGCAGGCCAAAATTCGTTTGCGAGATGTCGATCGTTCTCCGGATAGTCCGCGTCTACTCTCCGGTGCCCCAGATTTTCTTTCGAGGCAACATCGACCGCCATCCCCAGTCTTACGAGTAGTGCCGATATCCGTCAGCCACATTCAATGGGCTATCCGCTTTCAAACTCTCACGACGCTGGGATTCATGCTTTGTGGCTCGACGAGCCCGGCAAAGCCGGTAGCTCCAGTGGATTCGCTCGAGGTCACAGTACGCACTTGTCGAAGGCGAGAGCTGTTCCAGACGACAAACGACGAGGACAACGTCATGGCGGCCGCCGCAATGAGTGGATTGAGAAGACCGAACGCCGCCATTGGAATGGCTGCGGTGTTATAGGCGAAGGCCCAAATGAGATTGCCGCGAATCACTTTGATGGTACGGCGTGAAAGTTCTATCGCCGTCGCTACGGTCCGCAAGTCGTCCCGAACGATCACCAGGTCAGCCGCATTGATTGCGACGTCGGTCCCGGAACCGATGGCAATCCCCAGATTGGCACTGGCTAGCGCCGGTCCGTCATTCACGCCGTCACCGATCATCGCCACGGATCGGCCTTGCCGCTGCAGTCGCGCGATAAGAGCTACTTTGTCAGCTGGGAGAGCCTCGGCAACGACCTCCGTAAGGCCGCAGGCCGATGCGACTGCGTTGGCGGCCGGTTCACCGTCTCCTGTGACCAGGATGCAACGGAGCCCTAACGCTTGTAACTCGCGCACAGCGGACGGAGAGGAAGGCCTTATCGTGTCCGCGAGGGCGATGGCGCCGATGATGGCTTTGTCCTTCGCGACACAAACCATGGTGCTTCCGAGTTCCTGCCAATCCCTCCATTGCGTCACCAAGTCTGGCGGCACAGGCGTCGAACTTGGGGTAATGCTGTGCGCCTTTCCCACTTCGATGACGTGACCGTCCACCGTCCCCGATGATCCAATCCCGGGTTTGGAGACGAATTGATCGGCTGACGGCAAAGCGCCAAAGGACGTAAGCGCCGCTGCTGCAATGGCTTGAGCGACCGCATGCTCGGATGCTTGCTCGAGCGCTCCCGCCCACCAAAGGACTGTATCGTCCCCAATTCCGGCTACGCCCTTCACCCCAACAACGGTCATCTTCCCTTGCGTGATCGTTCCGGTCTTGTCCAGGAGCACGGTATCGACCTGTCGAGAGGCTTCGAGAGCCTGATAACCCTTGAAAAAGATCCCGAAACGGGCACCCTGTCCTGATGCGACTAGCAGGGCCATGGGCGTTGCCAGGCCAAGAGCGCATGGGCAAGAGATGATGACGACCGACAAACCGGCGCGAATCGCAAACTCAGGTCCGGCACCCTGCCACAGCCATGCGAGCAATGTGGCGACGCCGCTCACCAAAACCCCAGGCACGAAGAAGGCAGAAATCCGATCGGCCAGGCGCTGGACGGCTGCTTTCTGACTTTGGGCCTCCTCCACCAGGCGAACCATCTGGGCCAGCTGGGTATCGCGTCCCACGCATTTCGCCACCACGACCAGGCGCCCGCCTACCGAGACGGTGCCACCCACAACCTCGTCACTGGGCGCCACTTCCACAGGAACCGACTCCCCGGTGAGCATGCTGCGATCGATCGCTGAATGACCGGAGACGACTGTCCCATCGGTCGCCACCGTCTCACCCGGTCGCACTATGAAGTGATCGCCAACCTCCAGCGAACCCGTCGGCATGCGGTGTTCAACGCCGTTGGCATCGAGGATCGACACCTCCTTTGCCACTACGGCCACTAGGGCGCGCAGAGCGTCGCCTGATCGGGATCTCGAAATGGCTTCGAAATAGCGTCCGGCGAGCAGAAACGTGGTGATCCCGGCGCCCACGTCGAGGTAGAGGCCCCCTCCGGAGCCGTGCTCCACGAGGTAGAGGATCGAGCCTCCTACATGCCCGGTGTCCTGCCAAAACATGGCGTAGACAGACCAACCGACGGAAATCACGATTCCGAGCGATACCAGGGTGTCCATCGTGACGGTGCCATGTCGAGCCGACTTCAGCGCAGCGCAGTAGAAAGGCCACGCGGCCCAAGCAAACACCGGTGTTGCGCAGACCAGTAGTGGCCACTGCCAATACGGAAACCGGAACCAGGGGTCGATCCACAGCATGATGGAGCTGTCACATAAGGGCATGAACAAGAACCCCGCCACGATCAGGCGTCTCCGCAAGAAGCGAACCCGGTCGTCGACCCTGGCCTGAGTGCCCGCGACTTCCTCCAAGTTGTCGTCCGAGATTGGGTCGGCCGAAAATCCCAGCGATCTGACCTCAGCCATTAGGTCCTCAGCCGAGTGGGTGTTCGAGATCGTCACTCTGGCGCGTTCGGTGGCGTAGTTGACGCAAGCATTCACCCCTTCCAGTTCGTTCAGCGTTCGGTCGATGCGGGCGGCACACGAGCCACACGTCATTCCGCTCACGGCGAACGACACGACGTTGCTGCCATGTTGCGTGGCCGTCCGTTGTACCTGGTTGCGCCGGCCACCCTTGCCGGAAGTCGATACTCCGTCTCGCAGTTGAGTAACTGGTAGGCCCGGAAGTCCACTGGAACGGTTTGCCCGATGCTTCTCGACCCAGACAATCAGTCCAAAGATCGGTAACCATGCAGCCAGCATCAGAATGTGCCAGAGGTGCCCACCCAAAGGAGCCCGGGAGGCCGCCGCCAAAAGGGCATCAGCCCCTGCGAAAGGCATGTTTCGCGACAAGTGGAAGTTGAGTGCTGGCTAGGAAGCCTGCGTGCCGTCGATGAGCGCCGACGCACCCTTCTTCGGTCATCTCGGTATTGGCGCTTCGCTGACGCGGCGGCCTCGGATCTCGACCAAATGTGAAGACCAGCGAGCAGCCATTTCGGCGAATTCAGGTGCGGGAACGGCAGGCGAGTACAGATAGCCCTGAGAATGAGGACAACCGAGCTCGTTTAGAGCGACTTGCTGTTGTTCTGCTTCGACTCCTTCGGCCACGATGTCGAGATTTAGCGCGGTCGCCATTTCGATGACTGCTCGTACGAGCACCACCGAACTCGAGCCACACTCAAGATCTCTAACGAAAGATTGGTCGATCTTGACGACATCGGCCGGGAGCCGAGACAGGTACGACAGCGACGAGTAGCCGGTCCCGAAGTCGTCGATGGCGACCCGGATACCCAGAGCTCTGAGCGCGTGAAGTTGGCGTCGAGCGGCCTCGAGGTCGAGGAGAAGCATCGACTCGGTCACCTCGAGGGTCAAGAACCGGGGATCCAGGCCACCAGCGTGGAGGATCGTCGTGATTGTCTCGACCAGTGAACTGTCGCGCATCTGGACGGGAGAGAGGTTGACAGCCAGGCTAAGGGCTTCACAGCCGGGAATGCTTCTTTGCCATTCGGCGACCTGGGCAGCGGCAGTACGAAGCACCCAAGCCCCGATTTCGCGTATATCACCCGTCTCTTCGGCTAGAGGTATGAACTCGATGGGCGGAACGAGACCCCGGACCGGATGGCGCCACCGAAGCAGGGCTTCTACGCCCGCAAGGCTTGCGTCACTCCCGGTGACGACGGGTTGGAAGTGAACCTCGAGCTCATCAGCTTCGAGTGCACGATGGATGTCAGTCGCCAGCTCCGCGCGCCGGCGCACCTCCTGATCTACGCCCGCCGTATAGGTGACAAAGCGATTTCGACCCGAGGACTTCGCCAGGTACATCGCCAGGTCCGCATCTCGAAGGAGATCTTCGGCTCGACGAGATCGGGCGAGTTCGCTGTCGGCGACTCCGATGCTGGCATGAACCTGGAGTTCTCGGCCGTCGATGACAACGGACTCCTGAAGGACGTTCAGTAGACGGGTGGCCACGATCGCGGCTTGAGCCACTCCACCGCGCACAAAGATGGCGAACTCGTCGCCGCCAAGACGGGCAACGGCGTCTCCCTCGCGGACGACCTCTCGCAATCGCTCGCCGAGGTAGCACAATGCATAGTCCCCGGCGTGATGACCTACGGAGTCGTTAATCTGCTTGAAGTTGTCGATATCGATGAACAAAACGCTCACAAGCAGGTCTGGGTCGGTGAGAGATTTTTCAAGCTGTTCGACGAAAGCAGTCCGGTTGGGAAGCCGTGTAAGGGCGTCGGATAGCTCCTGTTGCTCGTTCGCCTTCCAGGCAATGAGCAGGGCGATGCTCTCGGCGAGAACAAACGCCCCATGGATGAAGCTCCATACAACCGGGTTGTTTCGCTCTGTCGCATCGCCGTAGACGATGTCTGGATCGATGGTTCCAAGCAAGGCGTGGTGGACCACCGTGATCAAAATGCACACACCGAACGCCGTCCAGTCTTGATAGAGAGCCACAACGGCGACCATGACGAAGAAGTGAAAATGGGCAACGTCCGAACCACCCGCCAGATCCACAATGGTCGCCGAAGCGAACATCAAGCTAACCGTGGCGGAAATGGTGCGAGCGCGTCGACTGACTCCTACATACAGAGCCAGGACCGCTGGTGTGCCGACGAGCAGTGCGTCGAGCAAACAGAGGGTCAACGAATTGCCGCGCAGTACACCGAAGAGGCCAACGCCGACCGCTTGGATCAAGGCAAATCGGACGATCATTCGGTGGCGCTTTGCCCACGTGTGTTCTGGCAAGCTTCGACCCTCGGGAAGCCAGGCCAGGAGCTGTTTTGGCTCACGCAGCCAGTCCCAGGGGGAGTGGGCGCCTCTCTCGACGACCTCGGTGGTCACGCCACCAATTCGGCATGAACGCCCGAAAGCTGAAGACACAAATGTCCTGGTGAAGCCGCTAGGAATAGCCTCAGCCTGTTTTTAGGTGTCGGTGGGTGTCATGTTCACCCTCTGGATCATTCATCAGAGGTCGCCGCTCCCTAGCGGATTGAGTCTCAGGTGTGCGCCCGGCTCCCATGTCCCGAAGGGGCCGATTGGGATCCTGGACGGCTCGACGGTCGGCTCTAATCGAAGTTCTTTCCGAGAGATCTCCGTGACATCTCCATCGTTCTCGGCTTCACCATCGCTGCGCACAACTTCGACAACAAACCTCTATGGCGTTCGCCCGATAAAGGCCAGCAGTTTGGTCTGGACGTCGGCGTCGTCGGAGACGTGGACGCGTGGCCCATACTGGCCGCTGTTTCGGAGAATCTCGTCCATCGGCATCATGCCTTCGAGCATCGCGGCGCACTTGTCGGGATCCAGCGTCTCGTCTTGGCCTGTGGCGCGGGCGAGGTCCCAGCGATGTAGGAACACGTCGCCGGTGTAGATCATGTCGATCGCTTGCTCGAGTGGCATGCGGCCGATGTGAGGGAGGTCGTGCTCGCTTTCGGCAGTGTCGGCGTCGTCGAGGAGCACCTGCACGGCGTCGGTCTGGGTACGCCAGGCGCCGACAGGATCGTCGTCGACCGACGGACCCGCCGGCAACGTGATCCCGGCACCTTCCAGGAGGAAGGCCGGGAACCATTCGACGAGATGGCGCACGACATCGCGGGCGACCCAGCCTTCTGGCGGCGCGGGCTGGCCCCACGAACCGGGAGCGATACCCTCGACTGTTGTTGTGAACGCGCCGGCGATGCGCCGGTGCTCCTCAGCCGGGCTGCTCATGAGAGCTCGGCGATGAGGGCGTCGAGTTTGGCGTAACCCTCGTCGACGCCTGTCTCCATCCCGCTGGCCAGCCACTGGTCGCGATTTTCGAAGCTGTCGACCAGCGACTGCGCGTGTAGCCGGGTGCGGCCGTCGCCGAGGTCCTCGAACCACAGCGTCTCGAGCGCGACGCCGTCGGGCTGACCATCAAAGGTGAAGGTCTGCACGATGCGGTCCTCACCCACCTCGTGAAAGCAACCGTGAAAGCCGTACTCCTCGCCGTCGCGCCGGGCGACGTAGCGCCAGCGGCCGCCGGTGGTGGCGTTCCAGTCGAGGATCTTGGTCTCCATCCCGCTAGGCCCGACCCAGCGTGCGAACAGCTCGGGATCTGTGTGGGCCCGCAGCAATTGCGCCGGGGTGGCGTCGAAGTCACGGGCGATGCGGATGATCGGGAGGGCCGGGTCGGCCTCGATCGAGACCTGATAGCGGTTGCTGGTGGCCTTCATGACGCTGCTCCTTGCTCTAGGTGCCGGTGCTTGCCGGGTTGTTGGTCGCCGCTCATCTCGGCCAGGACGGCGTCGAGGCGGTCGTAGCGCTCCTCTGCCTGCTGGCGATACCGCTCGATCCACTTCGTCATCAGGTCGAAGACCTCTGCTTCGAGGTGGCACGGCCGCCGCTGGGCTTCTTTGGTCTGGCTCACCAGGCCAGCGTCAGCCAGCACCTTGATGTGCTTGGACACTGCCTGCACCGAGACGTCGTAGGGATCGGCCAACTCTCCGACGGTGGCGTCGCCCACGGCGAGGCGGGCCGCAATGTCCCGCCTCGTCGGATCGGCGAGCGCGGCGAAGACTCGAGACAGCTGGTCATCTGCCACCGACGCCCTCCTCTCGTCAACTGATCGGTTGAATACAACGTAACGCCAAGCTCTCCCATTGTCAACCAATTGGTTGATGAGCGACGAGTCTCCCTACTCGGCACACGCATCCAACGAAGAGCGATGCTCTTTCGCCGCAGACTCTGGGGGCTCGCAGCGCGACGAGGGCAGCCATGACTAGGAAGATGCTGCTGAAAGTGAAGGCCCGTGCGAAACCAACGCCGGCACTCGTCGTTTTCGGGGTTGCGTTCGAGTCTTCTGACTCGTCGCCGCCTCCAACCCTGAGCGGTCAGAGGCTCTGACTTAGACCCCCGTCGACGAGGTAGTTCGCTCCGGTCACGTTGGACGCTCGGCTGCTGGCCAAAAACACGATCAGGTCCGCGACCTCCTCAGGTGTGGTGAAACGCCCTGTGGCTGAGTCCTTGACTGCTTCGTGAGCAACTTCACCCGGGTCGGAGCCTTTAGCAGCTGAGACAGAGGCCGCGACGCCTTCGGTGCCCAGCCACAATTCCGTCGAGACAGGGCCGGCGCTCACTGCGTTCACTCGGATCCCATGCCGTCCAATCTCCTTGGACAACGCCTTCGAGAAGTTGGTGAGAGCCGCCTTTGCAGCGCTGTAGTCGATGACGAGCGGGTCCGGGAGTGTGGCATTAACCGAAGCGTTGTTTACGATGCTTCCGCTACCCCGAGCGATCATGTGGGGCAACACAGCTCGCGTTGTCCGGACTGCGGCCATGAAGGTAAGAGCCATCGTGGTCGACCACTGTTCATCTGTGACGGATGCGAAGCCATTCAGTCGGGGAGTAACGGCTCCTGCGTTATTGATGAGGATGTCGATAGGCCCGCTGCTCAGTCCTGCCTCTACGAATCGTGATGGCCCGCTATCACTTGAGAGGTCCACGTCGACGTGGACAACGTCGCCCTCCTGGCGCAAGGCATCGAGCTCCACTGAAGACCGACGCGATCCGGCGACGACGACAACCCCCTCAGCGACGAGTCGCCGCGCTACGGCGAGGCCGATGCCTTTGCTGGCTCCGGTCACAAGCGCGCGTTTGCCCTCGATTCCAAGGTCCATCGTGCCTCCTCCATTTCTAGAAGACAGGCTCTCTCGTTTCAGATTCCATTGGACTTCAGCCACTCAAGGGCGGCGTTGGCCACATCCTTCCAGCCGCTGTCGATGGTCAGGGAGTGGCCCCTTCCCTCGAACTGCTTGAGCTCGGCGACGGCGGTGGAATCGCGATACTGCTTCAGCGTGGAACGAGTCACCTTGTCGGGTACCGTGTGATCCTTCGTGCCCGAGACGAGCAGGAGCGGTCCTCGCTCCTCGTTCTCAGTATCGACCTTTGCCGGGGAATGAAGTGAGAAGTTGGCGACAGCCGCTTCGAACAACGGCCGGGCGGGGGAAGGGATTGTCCAGCGCTCGAACAGTGCGTCCGACTCCTCCTGGGTGAGCGCATTTCCAAAGCCGAACCGAAACTCCTTACTCGTTAGTGCGACAGCCTTGTGACGATTGGCGGGATTGCCTAGTGCCGGTAACCCGGCGCGCAACTGGGCAAGTGGTAGGGGCAGGACCCCCTTGATCTGTGCAGGATCGATGGCCACTGCTCCCGCCCCGTAGCCCTGTCCGAGAAGCTTTTCGGCAATTAGCCCACCGAAGGAGTGACCGACGATTACCGGCTTCGCGTCGAGGTCGTCGATGATCTGTGCCATGTGAGAAGTGCCCTCATCAATGCCGATGTTGGCCACTAGCTCGGGATGCTCCCTGGCCTCAACGACCGTCGGTGGCTCGTTTGGCCACCCCGGCGCCACGGGTTCGTAGCCCGCGTCACGGAACAGATCCAGCCAAGGCGACCAACTGGTCGAGTGCAACCAGAGTCCGTGGATGAAGATAGCTGGTCTGTTTCCGGTGACCATAGAAAGTCCTTTCGCACGGTGGGCTTGTGCAACAGACAACGCCCTACCAGGGCGGGTGTCCAAGACATATTCGACCTGGATCGATAACCATTGGGCATGACTGCGGGACTACCGATTACGGTTCCCGGGGTGCCCTTCGACCACGACGGGCACGCCAAAGGGTGGGCGTGGACCTAGACCTGCGGCTGGTTCGCTACTTCCTAGTGGTGGCGGAAGAGCTTCACTTCGGACGGGCGGCGGCAAAGCTCCACGTCAGCCAGCCGGCAATTTCGAAGCAGATCCGCAAGCTTGAAGATCAGCTTGGCGTGCGCCTGCTTGTCCGCGACAGCCGTCATGTCGCGCTGACAGTCCGGGGCGAAGACTTCCTCCGTGACTCTCGGGAGTTGCTCAAACTTTCCGAGAGCATGCAGCAACGACCGGACGCAAACCGGGTACGCATCGCCCATATCTTCGAACTTGGAACCAGTCGGGAGGTGGCCGACGCTTATTCGAAGGCCCGCCCCGACGTGACGATCGTCGAACATGCCATGGACAGCGTGACGCAACTCGACGCGCTGCTGGAGAATCGCTTGGATGTAGCAATCCTCCGCGTTACCCCGCAGATGCTCCACGACCATCCAAAGGGCTGGTCTCACACTCTCCTGCGGCTCGAACCGATGCGTCTCGTGGGTCGCCCGGGCGATTCGCCTCGACCGACAGCGTCCATGTTCGACCGGCCCATGGAGGTCTTTGGCGACCCTCCTGCCTCCGGTCTGAATAAGGCATACGGCAATTTCTTGACGGCACTCGAGCGATCCTTGGGGTTGTCTATGCGATGGCTCGGGATACCAGGGGCGTTCAGCCATTGCCTCGCCGTGATCGAACGTGCAACCGTGCCCGCATTCCTCCTCGAGTTCGACAGCTACGCAGCACGCTACGCGGCCAAGGGTTTGCCCGTATTCAACCCTCAAGAGATCTCGCCGCACTACCCGTGGTCGATTGCATGGCGCGATGGTCGAATTCCTCAGGCAACGGCGGACTTCCTAGAGATCTCCCAAGACACTGCGACCGCTCTTTCCTGGCGAGACTTTGACGTCACGCAACGCGCGCGTTCATGGTTGCCTGCGGACGATCCGGTGGCACTGGAGCTGGGATTCCATGCATGACTTCTGCCGCTCTCGGGCCTTCGGGTTTAGCCACCAAGAGCTGTCACACAAGCGGCGGCCAGCGTGAGATCAGCGGGTCGTTGCTGATGTGGATATACTATCGTTAACTGATATATACTCCGTGAATGGCAAAACATCTTGTCGACATCGACGAAGCCGCCCTAGCGGCGGCGCAAGCGGAATTGGGCACTCCCACCATGAAGGACACTGTGAATGAAGCTCTCCGTCGAGCCACTTTGCGAAGGAGCGCCCGCGTTCAGCATGCGCTTGACCGCCTTGGCAAGCGCTCTTTTGCTCCTCGCGAGGAAGCGTGGCGCTAACCCATCTACTGGATACCAGTGTGGTTAGTCGCCTGGGAATGCTCGAAGTGCGGGCTGTTGTAGAGCCGTTGGCCGACGCGGGTCAACTAGGTCGCGCTGGCATCACAGACCTGGAGGTCGGCGATGGAAGCCGCAACGCTCGTGAATGGGATCAGGACATGGCGGATCTGTCTATTTTTGAGCTAGTCGAGACCTCGGCCGATCACATGCGGCGAGCCCGGCAGGTTCAACGCCTTCTGGCATCGCGCGGCAAGCGGGGACGGAAAGTCCCCGATCTGCTCATTGCTGCCGCAGCCGAAGCGGCGGAACTTACGGTGCTTCATTACGACAATGACTTCGACCTGATTGCCAAGGTGACCGGCCAGACATGTCAATGGGTCGTGCCGGCAGGCAGCATCGACTGAGGCTCCCTAAAGAAAACTGCCGGCCATCAGGGCGGCAGTCGTCGTTTCGGGGTGGTGGATTTCGCTAGCTTTTGCACCATGGCGGGATGCGCTGTTTGTGCGTCAGAGAACCCGAGCGGGAATCGCTTCTGCCGAGACTGCGGAGCGCCCCTCACTTCGACGTGCCCCGCCTGTCATGCAGCGATCGAACCCGGTCATCCCTTTTGCGGTGCTTGCGGCACAGCCCTGACCGCCAAAGGCGGATCGGGGGCGGAAGCGCTTGTGATTTCGGGCCAGCCGGTGAGCGCTGGATCAGGCCCGACGGCGGGGACCCAAGTGGCGGAGCGTCGGGTGTGCTCGGTGTTGTTCGTCGACCTAGTGGGATTCACGCCGTTTTCAGAGGCTCGAGATCCCGAAGAGGTACGCGAGCTGGTCTCCTCGTACTTTGACCGGGCCCGCACTGTGATCGGTCGCTATGGCGGGGTGGTTGAAAAGTTCATCGGTGATGCCGTGATGGCGGTGTGGGGCACCCCGGTCGCGACCGAGGGCGACGCCGAACGCGCGGTGCGGGCCGCCCTCGACGTGGTGGCCGCCGTGGCCGAGTTGGGTGAGGAAGTGGGGGCCCCCGAACTGTCGGCTCGGGCCGGGGTGGTCACAGGCGAGGTGGCGGTCACAGTGGGTCAAGGTGGTGAGGGCGTCGCCGGTGACGCCGTTAACACCGCAGCGAGAGTTCAATCGGTGGCCGCAGCCAATGCAGTGTGGGTGGACGCAGCCACGTATCGCCTGGCCGGGGCGGCCATCGGATTCAGTGACACGGGTGAGCATGCACTCAAGGGCAAGTCCGAGCCCATCCACTTGTGGGCGGCCACTCGGGTCCTGTCGGGGGTTGGCGGTTCCCAGCGCACCGACGGTCTTGAGGCCCCGCTATTCGGTCGCGACGCCGAGCTGCGTACTGTGAAGGAGCTCTACCACGCTTCTGCAGAGCGCCTAGTACCCCGCTTGGTGGTGGTGTCAGGGCCTGCCGGTGTGGGCAAGTCTCGGCTCGGCTGGGAGTTCGAGAAGTACATAGACGGTCTGGCCGGGGAAATCTACTGGCACAGGGGCCGGTGCCTCTCATACGGCGAGGGCGTGGCGTTCTGGGCCCTGACTGAAATCGTGCGCCAGCGTCTGGGCATCGCCGAGGAAGATCCCTCTGAGGCGGCGGCGACCAAGCTGACCGAGGGACTCGAGACCTTCGTGCCCGACCTCGCCGAGCGCGCTTACATTGGTCCCCGGCTGGGCCGCCTGCTCGGTGTGACGCTTGCCGGCGACGCCGGAGGGAATCTGGCCCGCGAAGAGCTATTCGCCGGGTGGCGGCTGTTCTTCGAGCGTCTGTCCGAGAATGAGCCCGTGGTCCTTCTCGTCGAGGACGCCCAATACGCCGATGCCGGACTGCTCGACTTCGTCGACCACCTGGTCGACTGGGCCCCCAACTCGCCCGTCTTCGTGCTGGCTTTCACGCGCCCCGAGCTCGACCAGTCGCGGCCGGGCTTCGGCACGGGTCGCAACCGCTCGACGCTCACGCTCGACCCGCTCGACGACGCTTCTATGGACGCCCTGATCGACGCCCTGGTGCCGGACATGCCCAGGCCGGCACGCGTCGCGATCGCCGGCCAAGCAGAAGGCATTCCGTTATTCGCTGTAGAAACCGTTCGCTCTTTGGTTGATCGCGACATCGTGATACCCCGTGACGGTATCTACCGGCTTGTCGGGGACCTCGGGACGTTGTCGGTCCCCGATGGCTTGCGCGCCCTGTTAACAGCGCGACTGGACGCCTTGGATCCCGACCAGCGATCGCTGCTGTCGGAGGCGGCGGTGCTGGGCTCCACCTTTCCGGTCGAGTCGCTCGTGGCCGTGTCCGCTCAAGACGAGTTGTCGGTTCGCCATGGGCTGGCCGAGTTGTTGCGCCGTGAAGTGTTGTCGATTAGCGCCGATCGGCTCTCACCTCAGCGCGGGGACTACCGCTTCGCCCAAGACCTGTTGCGCCAGGTGGCCTACGAGACCATGTCGCGCCGGGACCGCAAGGCGCGGCATCTCGCCGTGGCCGCACACCTGCAGGCCGTCTTCCAGGACGACGGCGACGAAGTAGCGGAAGTCATCTCACGGCACTACCTCGATGCAATCGCCGCTGTACCTGACGCCCCCGACGTCGCCGACATTCGCGCTCAAGCCATCGACATGTTGGCGCGCGCCGCGGAGCGATCCTTGCGAGCGGGTGCCCCGCAGGCAGCGGCCTCGGGCTACGTCGCAGCCGCTCAGCAGACTGAACTCAGGGCTGACATTTCCGATCTGGACATCGCAGTTGCAGCGGCCGGGATGTGGGAGCGCGCCTCGCGCGCCGCGCTGACCGCCTTTGATTTGGAGGGCGCCCTCGGCCACGCCGAGAGGGCTAGTGCGTTGAACGCGGCGCATGGACAGACAAGGGCCGCGGCGCGGACCCACGCCCTGACCGGGGACGTGCTCCGGCGATCAGGCCGGCACGGCGAAGCCCGCGAGCGCCTGAGCGCTGCACTGGAGGTACTTCGTCCCGACCCCGACGCCGATACCATCACAGCCCTCGATTGCCTCGCTCTTGTTGAGACATTCTCCGGGGGGCCGGATGCGGACAAGCTGTCCGCCGAAGCTCTCGCACTGGGTCAAGCACTCGACGTAGATGCCGGCTTGCTCGCCCACCTACTAATCGGCCGCGGACTAGTCCTCAGCTTTGCCGATCGCGTAGTTGAGGCTGCCGCCCACCTCGAGTACGCCGCCAAACTCGCCGGGGGGGTCGGAGACAGCTCCCGGCAGGCTCGTGCTCTTCTCAACTTGGCTGACCTGCTCACCCGATCCGATCCTCTAGCCGCTGCGGATGCAGCACGTGCTGGCGCCGATCTGGTGCGGCGTACAGGCGACGTCAGGCAACTCGACATCGCCCTCAGCAACCAGGTGGAGGCGTTCCTCCTGGCCGGCGTGTGGGACCGAGCGGACCAGGTTCTCCAGGATGCCATCGGCATCGATCGGTTGGGTTTCCTCTGGTTCGTCGATGCAGATCGGTCGCACCTCGCCGCGTTGCGCGGCGATCCGGAGACGGCTGTCACCTATGCAGAGCTGCCCTCGTTGCGCGCCAGTGAGGATGCACAGGACCGGGCGGCGATCACCCTTGCTGACGCCTTCGTCGCCGCTGCTAGGAATGAGCCGGCTGAGGCCCTGCGCTTGGCCCGATCCGTCGTGGCAGAGGCGGTGACACTCGGAATCGGTACGTTTGTCGTTCAGTGGGTGTGGCCGTTGGCTGTCCGCATCGCGCAAGACCTCGGCGAGTCTGACACCGTGACTGAACTCTTCGCAGTACTCGAAGCCCATCCGGTCGGGCATCTACCGCCACTCTTGCGAGCCGAACGCCTCCTTGCCCGAGCGCGCCTCAAAGTATCCGAGAGCAAGGCAGACGCCAACGTCGCACTGGCTGACGCCGTATCGGCGCTACGCCGAGCACCCAGTCCCTACCATCTAGCCCACGGCCTGATTGACCACGCTGAGTACCTTGCCGCCACAGACGACCTGACTGGCTGCATGGCGCTGGTGACTGAAGCCCGCGCCATCGCGACACGACTCGGGGCGCAACCCCTGCTTGATCGCGCAGACCACCTCGTGACGAACGCCGCGAGCTCGGAAGAAGCGGCGGCGACAGCCAGCAGCGAAGGTTGAGCAACAAGGCTCGATACTCGATGATTCGGGTGCCCATTCAACCGAGCTGGCGGTAGCCCAGATGTGTGCGAGCACATACTCGTGGCGCAAGAATGCCATTTGCCCGCCGATAACGGCACTGTCGACCGTCTCGAGCTTGGGGCTTCTTCTTTATCCGCGAAAACAGCGATAGCTGCTGTGTTTCGCGATTCGCCATTCCTCGCTGTAGCCCGTCGAACAACCTGCGCGAGCTGAGTTCCGATGATTCGCCTCGACGAAGACCCGACGCCCTGGCCTCCGTGTGCTCGAGGTTCAAGGTTGCAACGAAGTCCCCTACGGCGCCACTCCAGTACCCGTCGTCTGTAGTCCGACAACACAACTGACATTGTTGCTCTACAACCAGGGCGTTCTCGCGCAATTCACCGACGGTTCATCCAGTGTCATCACGAACGTCACATTGAGTTAAGGCCACACCCTTACCGTTTGAGTGGTCCAACTACGCGCCTCGTCGCGAAGTGGCGACGCGGGTCGAAAGGAGCTCCATGCGTCATCGCGCCCTCCGTTTGGCGGCCGCTGCCGTTACCTCAGCCGGAATCTGTGTCGGGCTCACAGCCGTCGCTGCGGCGGGAAATCCGAGCTATCACTCCAAGGCGTCGACGACGTTGTATTCCGTGACCACGGTGCTCGCCGGATCGTCCCTCACACACCCCGTCGGCACCGCGACCGAGCCGCTCAGCGGGCCCGACGACATCGTCGCCTTGGGCAAGAAGGTCTTCGTCGGCTTCCAGAACGGCGTCGGCCCGATGGGAGAGCCCTCCTCCACGGGGAACACGGCCTCCACACTGGTCGAGTTCAAGACCTCGGGAAAGGTGTTCCACCAATGGGATCTGACCGGCAAGATCGACGGAATGGGCGCCGACCCTGCCAACAACCGGGTGATCGTCACGGTCAACGAGGATGGCAACAGCAGTCTCTACACCGTGACTCCCGGGGCACCAGCCGACAAGCAGGTCGTGCACTATACCTACAGCCCGGTCCCGCTCCCTCACGGCGGGGGGACTGACGCGATTTCCGCTGACATGGGACAGATCCTGATTAGCGCGTCCGCGCCGAGCAGCACCACCGGACCAGCGGTCTACGCCGTCACCCTCCACCACAAGTCCGCGACAGTGACCTACACCTCCTTGTTCGCTGACAATGCCACGGCCAAGTCCGCCAACACCGGGCAGCCGACGACGCTGGCTCTCACGGATCCGGACTCGACCACGGTCGTACCTGGAGTCAGCCCCCGCTTCTCTGGCGATTTCATGCTCGACAGCCAGGGCGATCTGCAGCAGATCTATGTCAAACACCCCGGCGCCACAAGCCAGACGCTCTTTGCACTCGCCCTCACACAGTCAGTTGACGACACCGCGTTTGCAACGACTAGTACCGGAGTGCTCTTGGTGACCGACTCCACGAACGATGTCGTGAGCGCCGTGAATGGAACATTCGGTCCCGGTACCGCCTTCGTTTCCGTGACGCCGTGCAACGCCAATAACGCTCCCACCACCTGCCCGGCACCTGGTTTCCCTGCCAACTACCTGGGTAGCCTCGACCTGTCGAACGGGACCGTCAATGCGGTGACGACGACCGGCAACCCGCTTGTTCCTCACGGCATGTACTTTCTCGGCCATTAGGTGAGCCGATAGGGCGAGATAACCGAGATAACGAACTAATGGACTCCTGGCCCTTCTCGTCAAGGGTCAGGAGTCCGTGTCCTACGCCATGGGCGTATGTGATGGCATCATGAGTGGGGCGATCCCGAAACTCCGTGATCTGATCATCTTGGCAGCGCACCCCTACGTGGCCGATACCAACCGACGCTCCGTCCCCACCCTCGGGCTCATACTCTCCTGAACCAATGAAATGCAACAATCGCATTTGCTGGCGCGCCACCGAAGCGATCGCCAGCAAATGACAACGCGAAACTGCCGGCCCTCAGGGCCGGCAGTTGTCGTTTTCGCCGTAGCGTTCGATCTTTTGACTCGTCGCCACTCCAACGAAGGGTTTTATGAACACCAGGTATCCCGTTTCATGAATTCCCCCTTTGGGATGTTCATGAAACTGTGTGACCACGAGAGCCACGGGTCTAAGAAGAAAGGCGCCATCGTCATCGCCGAGTACTCGTCTCACCAGGAATGATCGGCTTCCATATCTCGAAGCCGCGCCCATGTAACGCATGGGACGAGCCCAAGCCTCGCGGTCGTAGGTCGCGACGAACTAGGGAGCGGTTCGAGCGACTGATCCGCTCGATGGCCGAGGATCTCAACGGCTCGTTCCATTGGGTGGAGCAGGTATCCCTTCGGATTGCTGATCCTTCCCCTTTGAAGCGCCCTTGATGTCTCACCAGCCGCGCCGCGCTAGAACGCCACAAACTCAGCCGTCAGGACATCGAGAGGTGGCCATGAAACACCACGCATGTGCGGCACATCTGCATCTTCTCCGATGGTTTCGGAAGAGCTTGCTACGGACTTTGGGACGGTCCCTCCACATTGACCGTAGGTGGCCCAAAGCCGGCCCGGACGACAATCAGGTGGCTCTCTTCGTCGCCGTCGTTGCCTTCGCGGTGAACAGCACCTTTGGGAACGTGGAGAAAATCGCCGGCCATTGCTCTGACGATCTCCGTGCCACCGGGCCCGGATTCCAGTCGTAGATTTCCTCGCGTTACATAGATGCTGGTGTCGTAATCACCGTGGTGGTGCCAGCCAGAGGTCATTCCCGGGGCTGTGCGCACTAGTCCCGCCCACATGCCCTCGATGTCGATCGCACGCTCGCGAATCATCCCAGGCGTGGGGTCAAGATCTTCGCGCTCTGTTGGTCGGATTATCCTCGCAGGATCTGATGCTGCCATTGCCTAATTCTGGCTCGTGAGAATGTGAGAGCGCTCTGTGTCGCTTAGAGACCTAACAATGGTTGCGTGCGCCCCGGCACCCGCCTGCCGGTGAGCTCGACGCGACTCGCCCGGACTCCGACGGAGAGCCCCCAATGCGTCAACCGGAGTTCGACTGGATCTTGGATCGTTGCATTATTGACCTTCCTTTTTGTTTGGGTCTCGTCAACCCTTCGCCGGTGAAGCCCGGCGGTCGAGGTGGGAGGCAAGATTGTCGATGAGGTCTTCGGCATCGGCACGAGAGCCATCGATGAAGCTCGACTTGCGTCGCCGGAGGAATGGACTGCCTATTAGGTACATGCCCGGCGAGTCGACGACGCCTCCGTCGTGTCGTATCAGGCCCTTCGCATCCAGCACGTCGATATCGAGCCAGGAGTAGTCAGGCCGAAATCCCGTTGCCCAGATGATGGTCTCGATCTCCCCGCTCGTGAGGTCGAGACCTAGTCGCGGCGAAGAATCCACCAGTGTTGGTTCGAAGCGATGTGGCGCGGCCACCGAGTCATGGAGCCCACTTTCCGTCGCCCATTCATCGATCGTGTCGAGGAGCCGGCCGAGTTTGAGGTCGGCTAGCTCGCACTTGTTGCGCAGTGAGCCCGAGAATTGCGCCCAGCCATCGTTGACACCTGCGAAGCGGCCGACCAGCTCCACACCCACGCTCGTGAGCGCATTGAGGTCGAATGTAGCTCGATCGTCCGAACCGGCAAGCTGCATCGACGGGACGCGGCGGGCTCTGACGATGTCGTCCACCTCGTCGTAGCGCTCGTCGAGTACGCCCGCTGCTTCCATCCACCAATGAATGTCCCGCCCCCGGTACAACCGCGGCGCACGCACGTGCTCGCCCACCGCGAGTATGACTTCACGGCCGGACCGTCGCACCTCGGATGCGATTTGCACACCGGTTGCAGACGCCCCGACCACCATTACGCCCCCCTCGCGGAGTTGGTCGGGGTTGCGGTACTCCATCGGCGTTAACGTCGCGATTTGCGATGGCACGGCCATAGCGAAGGCCGGCACGCACGGCAGGTTGAACGCTCCGGTGGCAACGACGACCGTCGGACAGATCCATTCCCCCTGCTCAGTGGTGACCAGATACTCGTCATCGGCGCGTCGTAACGAAGTAACCGTCGTGCCATCCATCACTGGGGCAGCGATCGCCTTGGCGTACTCGGCGATGAAATCCGCGACATGGAGGGCGCTCATGAACCCGTCAGGATCGTCTCCTCGATAATCGAAACCGGGGAGGCGACACTGCCAGTTGGGCGTGAGCAATCGCAGGGAATCCCATCGCTCCTCGCGCCACGAGTTGGCGACCTCGTTCCTCTCGAGTATGACGTGATCGATCGACCGAACAGAGAGGCACTGGCTCATGGCGAGCCCGCTCTGTCCGCCGCCCACAACCACCGTGGTTGTGCGCACCGAACCTCCTTGCCAGATCGGTGGCGCCGAGTCTTAGTTGACCTCGACGCTCACGTTCGTGGGGTTCGTGATGATGTCGTACACGGCTGACCGCTTTTGCGACTGTGCGACTAGCGCCTTGATCTCATCCGGCGATGCGTCGGCATCGATTGTGTAGGTGACCTTGATGTCGCTGAAGCCATTGCGGACGTCGCTGTCCATGCCGAGGATGCCGCGGACGTCCATTCCTCCGTCAATTGTGGCCGACACCTTGCGCAACTGGATCTCGCGGTTCTGCGCCACAGCGGCGACACCCGCGGTCAGGCAGCTGGCCAGGGCTACGAGCACGTACTCGACCGGTGTGGCGCCGTTGTCCTCTGAAGCGAAGATCTCTGGGTGGTCAGCGTCGAAGGTGTAAAGGGTGCGGTGGTGCTGCTCTTCACCAAGACCAAAGAAGCCTTCAACCGTTGAGCGGCTGTGGGTGCCGTTCTCCCACTCACAGGTGGCCCGCCACTGGAACTGAGCCGCCTCCGGCGCCTCTGTGAGCGCCACTCGGGCGCCGAGCAAAGCTTCGACGTTGACGCCATTGTTGACGGGGATGTCGGTAGTAGTCATTTGAATACCTCCTTCTTCGATTGGCCGAGGGGGATCTCCCCACGCTTTTGGAACACATTGTTGGGGTGCGCGGCCCGCAACCTTGCACTGGTTTGACTAGGCATCGTCAGGGCCTGGCTGGCGGCCGAAGGTGACAGCTTCACGGACGGCTTCCGGCGCCGACGCGCCTAGTTCGCGGTCCGGACGTGCTCCCAACGCGTCGTTCACGGTGGAGAAAGCCAGCCGCAACGCCACGAAGGTTGTGACGGCGAAGATCTGCTCCTCGTCGAATCCGCCGTCGCGCAGTGCCTGGACGTCGTCGGCGACGATCGAGTTGGGGTCGCTGGCGACGCGTCGAGCCCACTTGGCTAGCACCTGGTCGGCCGGGTCGAGACCCTCGTCTTCCCCGATAATGAGGGAGGCGGCTACGTCAGAGCCGACCTCAGCGGCCAGTTTCTTGCCCCACGCCAGCGAGCAGTACGAATCACCCAGTGTTGAGGCGGCCGCCGTAACCAACAAAGCCCGCTGGCGGGAGGTAAGCGAGCCCGCACGGGCCGATTGGCCCAGCAGGTCGGACAACCCCTCCAGCATCGCCGGCATGAACGCCCACAGTCGGGACACGTTCGTCACGTAGCCGCCGCCTTTGATGTCTTCGTCGAAGAGGTGCTGCGCCTCGGGAGTGTGCAGCGGCCGAGCTAGGAAGCCGCAAGACGACCCGGATCCATAGATCGCCGGATGGTCGCCACCGGTAGCGCTTCGTCGGGCCGGCTTGGAAGCGACGTAGCCCACCACCGAGACGGGCGCCCGGAGTGGGAGTCCGTCTCGGACCTTGTCACGAGCCAGCTCGACCGCAGCCTGCAGGAACGCGATCTCGCCCACCGCTTCCATGGCCTCGAAGGCCGGACCTGTCGACGCGATTGCCCGCGCGAACACCTCTGGGTCAGCGAACTCGAACACGAAGGGGATATCGATGCGCTCGATGTCGACGAAACCTGCTTCTTTAAGAAACGCCTCGCCTGCGCCAGGGCGACCGAGTGCAACCATGGACGCTTGGTGCTCGACCTTGGGGGCCGAGGCTAAGGCGAATGGAGCGAGCGCCCACGCTCCAGGCGATGCCTTGATGTGCCCCCACACCGTCAGGCCTACGCGGCCGCCCGGGGCGAGGACGCGGTGCACCTCGCGGACGGCGCCTGGCGTTGTCCCCCAGATACCCCGAAAGCTGGTGACCACGCTGAAGGCGCCGTCGTCCCATGGCAGCGCTTGCATGTCTCCGACCCGGAGGTCTGCATGCGGGTTGCGGTCCCGGGCGACTGCAATGAGGCGGGGCGACGCGTCGATCCCCGCGGACATAGCGCCACGCACGCCGGCTAGCTCTAGGGCCAGGCCTGCCCCACAGGCCACGTCGAGCAGGCGGTCTCCGGCATGTACACCCAAGTGATGGTGGAGAGCGACGTATTCCCGACAGTTGGTCGGTTCGCAGATGGTGGCGAACGCCACTGCCTGACGGCCCCAGCCCTCGTCGACCTGCTGCCAACCCTCATCGAGCGGCGGGGAGGGGATTGCCTGGTTCGCCATCAAGGCCGCATCCTCGGGAGGGCGGGGCCGGGGATGACGGGCAACTCAGAGAGGCCACGTAGCACGAGGCCGTCACCGTGTCCCCAATGCAAGTCGTCTAGCGGAACAGCCAGGGAAAGTTGGGGAAACCGGCGCAGCACCGTCCCGAGAGCTATTTGACCCTCCATGCGGGCAAGTGGCGCTCCGAGACAATGGTGAATGCCGTGCCCGAATGCGAGATGACGGGCGCTCGCCCCTGTCGAAGTCGAGCCTCTCCGGGCGTGAGTATCGTCCCGAGTCCCGGTTGGCTGCCGCCAGGGAAATGATGACTTGCGCTCCGGCGGGGATGGCCACGCCGCCGAGAATTAGCGGCTCGGTCGTGTAGCGAAATGTCGAGTGAGGGACAGGTGCGTCGTAGCGGAGGAACTCCTCTATGGCCTTGGGGATACTGGCTTGCTCGGCCCGAAGCTCGGCGAGCTGGACCGGGTTGCGAAACAGGGCGACGAGGCTGTTGCCGATGAGACTGGCGGTGGTGTCGTGTCCGGCGACGATCAGCTGGAAGATCGTCGAGAGCAGTTCTTGGTTGTCGAGGCGCTCGTCTCCGTCGTGTGCGCTGATCAAGGCGCTTACCAGATCGTCTCGCGGGTCTTCCTTCTTGGCTTCGACGAGTGCTCCGAGCATGCCCACAACCGCGTCAGACGCCTCTTTCGCCGCCGCGTATTCCGCCGGAGTGGAAGTAGGGACAAGCAGCTTGGTGAACCCTTGACCGAACGGGGCGCGGTCGGGCTCCGGCACTCCGAGCAGCTCGCAAATGACCGTGAAGGGCAGCGGGAAGGCGAAGGCCGTAACGAGATCGACCTGGCTGTCGGGTCCTTGGGCGGCGACGTCGTCGAGGAGGTCGTCCGCGATCGTCTGTACGTGAGTGCGCAGCGCCTCGACCCGCCGAGGCGAGAAGGCAGCCGAGACGAGCCGCCGGAGCCGCGTGTGGTCGGGTGGGTCGACCGTGAGCATGTGCCGAGCGAACGAAGGTCCGGGCAGGCCCTCGGCCACGACACCGGAGTCCGTCGCCAAGGCGGCGTGCATGTCCTTTGAGAGCCGGGAGTCGTTGAGCGCGGCCAGTGCCTCCTCGTAACCGGCAACCAACCAGGCTGCGTGCCCGTCGGCCAACGTCACCGCATGCACCGGGCCGCGCCGGCGGATCTCGGCGAACACGGGGAATGGGTCGTCAAGATCGTAGGACCCCCACGACGCCAGTGCCTCGGTGATCGTCATTGTCACCCCCCGTCAGCCGGGCTTCCGACATCCAGCGTAGACACAAGGTAGAAACGGATCCGTCAATAGACTTGGACTAGTATCTAATACAGTTGACTAACGGTCAAGGAGGATCCGTGGGAGGGTCCGTTCTCACCAGAGCGATCGGTCCGCCCGCCTTGTGATGGGGCGATCCGGGGCACAGCGGCAGATCTCGACGCGCGCCAACAGGCCACCGTGGCGTTGATGGACGCCGCCGAGGAACTCCTCTACGAGGTCGGCTATGCGGGCGTCACCACGCGGGCTGTAGCTGAAACTGCGGGCATCAACCACGGCCTCGTCCACTACTACTTCGGATCGATGGACGAGTTGCTGACCCGCACCCTTGAACGCTTTGTCGAGCAGCTAGCCGTCGCCCTCGAAGCCTTGTACGCGGACCCGAACCTCACCTTCGCCGAGAAGTGGCGCCTAGGGTCGCGGTTCTGGGTGGATGAGCCGACCTCCCGCTTCCCAAAAATCCTCCTCGAACTATTAGCGATGGGTTGGAACATGCCGGATCTCCGGACACGTCTGACGGAAGTCCACGCTCGGTTCCGGGTCATTTTCGAACACCATTTCGGCCAGGCCCTACGCGACTACGACCTCGACGAATCTCAGTTCCCCCTCAAGGTCATCGTGGCCGCCGTCACGAGCTTTCAGCTCGGCCTGATAGTCGAGGGTCTCTCCGGTGTCGAACAAGGTCACCAAGACCTTCTCGACTGGATCCAACAATGGATCGACGCCCTCGAAGCGAATAGCACTAAGCCGTAACTGAGGCCCTTGGCGCTTCCTGAATCAGGGGTGAACACCCCGAACTTCCGACCGCAAGCGTCCACCGGCGGTGTGAGGATCAGCCAGTCGTCTCGCCATTTCTCCAAACCGTTACAACCAGAAATCGACCCAGCTGACGATCGATGGGTCGCTAGTACAGCCTTGCGATAGGAATGTGTGGTGCGCAATAAACGTTGTCGAGAGTGCCAACGCGTTTTTCGGCCATCGAGCCGGCATGTTCGCTGTCCTTCGTGCCGGGCTAGAGGCGTATGTGCATGTGGAAGAACCAAGCAAGCGAAATCGCAGACTTGCATCAAGTGCCGGACCGAGGTTGCGCAAGAAAATGGAAACTGGAAGGGGGGTCGTACTCGGCACAAGGCAGGATATGTAATGGTTCGGGTCCCACTTCATCCAAGAGCGGGCCGTAGTCCATATGTATTCGAGCACATACTTGTCGCAGAGGAGCTACTGGGCAGACACCTGATCGCAGGAGAGTCGGTTCACCACATCAATGGTGTACGAGATGACAATCGACCTGAGAACTTGGAGCTTTGGACAAGGCCGCAACCGTCGGGGATTCGAGTGAGCGACGCTGTCGAGTGGGCTAGAGCGATATACGACCTATACGTGGGTACTGGCACACCTCCAACGGTGCTCACGGTTTCCCCTGAGCACCCTCCCTTGGGGTGTTCATGAAACTCCGTGACCAGGGGAAACTGAGGCTAGGCGGGGGAGTCTCCACAGGTTAAGAGCAGGAGTCTCCACAATGTCCTGGTGGCTGTTGTGATTGCGACTCGATGGCTGTTTGCCTCGTCAGGCACTCGAATGCATCCAGGGTCTCGTGCCCCGTTATGTCCACCGTTGTCCACTGTTGTCCATCTTCTGGCGGATCCCAACAGTCGTAGTTGCCAATCTCCCGGAAAAGCTCGCGAGTGGGCAGCCGCAGCATCCGAGCGTCGAGTTGGACCTCCGGGGTCTCGATGGGGCCCAGAAGACGGTAGACACGCGCCTCAGGGTAGCGATCCTCGTCGATAGGAGGCTCGCCTCCGTCCATCCACCTGTCTATCTCGTGACGCATGGTGAGGCCGTCGTCATCGCCGAGTACTCGGCTCACCAGGAATGTTCGGCTCCATATCTCGAAACAACCGGGTGCATATCGACTGGTCCCCCTATAACGCATGGGATGAGCCCAAGCCTCGGGGTCGTAGGTCGGGACGAACTGGGGCAGCGGTTCGAGCGACTGATCCGCCCGATTGCCGAGGATCTCGACGGCTCGATCCATTGGGTGGAGCAGCGTATCCCTTCGGATTGCTGATCCCTCCTCCTTGAAGCGCCGTTGGTGTCTCGCCAGCCGCACGAGCTGGTTACGAATGTCCTCTCCCGCGATGGCGGATATCCGCTCGAGTTGCACGGGCGTGGCAGTGCGGGCCTTCAGCGCGGCGGTGAGTTCTACAAGGCTCGTTGTGTCGCCTGTGACTCCCGTGAGCGACGCTTCGAGATGAGCAAGGCGCCGGCTGAGGCGATCGCTCCTCATGTCCGGCCTCCTTCGCCCGCGACCCCGGCGATCGCTGTCATCGTGTCAAGCGATTCTTGGACCCGCAGTTCAAGCTCGTCTTGTCGTCGAGCGACTTCCCGCTCCTCTTCTCCACCGTGGAACCGACCGGTATGGCTCAGGATCAGAGTGGCCGCACGCAGGCTGACCTTGGGATCGCCTGATCCGAGGGCGTCACGGAGCACGCAGACCGCCGCATCGGATGCCGTGATGAGCTGAGCGGTCAACCGCTCGACCCGTTCCCGCCGCCGCCTGGCTACCGCGCCCGCGAACTCGGGATCCTTCAACCTTCGCTGGACGGTCTTGGCGGAGACGCCAGCTTGTTTGCCGGCTTCGGCGTGTGTCCACCCCTCGGCGAGGCCGGCGATCAGGAGTTCGTCCGTGGGGTCGTTGTCGGGTGAGCCGGTGTGGCTTTCGGGCTCGACCTCTGCTTTGCCGTTCATTGTCCGGCTCCTTACTGATCGGAATTACTCTTCTCGATCAATTAGCTGGGAGTCCGAGCCGCCGGGGCAGGCTTTTCGCTGAGAATTTTCCCGAGCCGGCAGATAGGGTCACGGATTCCGTTGGAGAATCAGCGTGCATCCACGACTGTCCCACTTCAGACTCTCTCAATGCGCGATGGCATTCGCCGGCGTCTTAGGGAGGGAAGGTCCTCTAACGCTGGAATTGCGTTGTCAGGCTCTTTGTTCTATTGGACCTCGACGGTGACATCTCGAGGATCCCAGGGCGGCAGGTCTAGCTCTTGCTCTTGTACAGACCACCGACTGACGGGCCTTCGCTGAACAAGGGTGCGACTACTTACTCCGGCGGGAAGTCATCGAGGCCGTACTTGTCAACTTCCTCCTGGAACCATTGGAGGGCCTCAGAGGACGTAAGTTTAAGGTCGAAAAGGCCGACCTCTAGTTTATCCAAGGGATAACCAACTCGCTTACGGGAAAATCGCCACATGGTTGGCTTTATCATACTGATACCTTTCTATTTCTAATAGGATCGAGGCTTGCACTCCTTTAAGGGATAAATCACACCTTTGACAGGATTCGTACGGATGCATCCTCGCAGCACGGTTCGAATCTTGCTACCGATGGATAGAAAGCAAGTTCATCCCTTTCCAGGGGCACCGTTCGATCGACTGAGCGGTTGCCGGCGTGACAGCCAGGTCCTGAGAATTACATGTTTTTGTCAGCCTCCAGTTTACCATACATTTTGGTCTTCGCTAACGCGCCGCGACGATTTAATGCTGTCCAGGACGCACTTCGACTCCCTGTGAACGGGACTGGGCCGCTGTTCGTCTGGCACCCAGAAGAATGGCTGAAACTCGCTTGTCCGGGCTGATGCTGACGCGGTCGGAAACCCAGGCTGCGAGGTCCGCGAGGGCGGCGCTCACGGTCAACCCGTTGAGATAGACGACGGAGGCATTTGGTGTTCCGGTGCCGTAGCCGTGAAGTGTCGAGGACTTGCTGGTCCGACGACTTGGGCCAGCGACCGATTTTGGCCGAGTCAAGCTCCGTGAGACATGGACGGCCGGGACGCATGAGGATCACTCGGCCTCCGACGGCCATTGGACAGAAGGGGTCGTTCACGCCTGTCGCGACATCCACGTGCGGGATCCGCCCGTCGATAGCGATCTGGTTGAGCCGGTAACGGGCTCCGTCGTGATCGACGCAGCCAATGATGAGAACGACGTCGAGCAACTCAGGGTGGAGTCCACCGGGCGTCAGGGCAGCACACAGCGAGAATGCCCGGGGATCCTGTTCGCTTCCCCCTAAGGTGGTCGAGCGCGAGTCAAATGGGGGGTGACCCGCGACGATCGCTACGGAGGCGCAGATGGAAACACCCCTGTCCACAACACTCCACCGGGTCCAGTCTCTGACGCTGGACGAGGTCCAGGCATTGCAGACCCTGATTGATGAGGCAACCTGGACAGGCCCGAACGGACCGCGAGAGAAGACTTGTCACGTGATGCTTCACTTGGCGATCCTCCTCGGGAAGCTTGCCCGCCAGGAGGAGCGGCGTGACCACGGCGCCGAAACCGCGGATGCGACCGACGACGTGATCGGCGATCTTGTCGTTTACGCGGCTCAGCTTTCGGAGTTGCAGGGCGTTTCTCTTGCCTTGTCATATAGGAATCGGATCGAGGCGAGCCTGGCTGGATGCATCCCGCACGTCACCACTTAGTCCCCGGCTTGCTGTTCTTCGGATTCCTGACCAAGATCGGTTCGAAGTGCCGCGATCTCCAACTTGGCAATCTCTGGTGTCGTGACGCGCGATGCTGATTCGCCGAGCGACGAGAGGTCTCGGTGGAGTAGTGACCTGAGAGGCTCCCCGAGCGCGCCCAGCACCGGCGCGACCGAGTCTGAGAGCGCTCGGTGCCTTATGGACGCACCCAAGAGCACGACGGCGAGATCGGACCAGAACGGACCGAGGTCCTCGGCTTGTCTAAGCAATCCTGGTATCTGCTCGTCGGTCAGGCCTGCGGCGCCGTAGCGGTTCCGGATTTCGAACTTCATTAGCTCCGCCACACGGTCGCGCATCGGACCCTCGGGCGCTGACGCCATGACGGCTGGGACCGAGGAGGGGGTGGCGTCCATGGCGCTCTGAACGGCAGCGATGTTGTCTTCATAGAGGTGCATCGAGACGGCGAAGTGGCTGTAGCGTCCGAGTCCTGTACCGAGATCCGCGGCCATTACGTCGGCAAGCAGGCTGAACTCAAAGACGTTGTATGGAAGCAGAGTCCAAGCGTTGTTGGAGCGCATGACCGTGGTGGCGTGAAGGAGCCCTTCGCGTACGTGCCAAAAGAGGCCGAACGTGCACGGGATGTCCTTTGAATCGCGACCGGAGTCCCATGGGTGGAAAATCGAAGCGGCGGCGCGGCGACTCCCGGCCTCGGCCCGGAGTGAGGCGAGCGCGTTGTAGACCTGATCGAGACCGGGGATCGGCTCGAACAGGCGCTTCCCGTAGTCGGATCCAGGCACTGAGATGCCGTCATCCGTGAACGAGGAGACCTTTTCTTCGTAAAATCGTATGTCCTCTAAGCGGTCCGACCCAGACAGCATCCACACGAACCGGCCAACCGCACCGATCGCGCTCACGGGTCGACGCGCAGAGAGACGGTCCCGAGCACTCGCGAGGGTGAAGGAGTAATTCAAAAGTTCCCTCGTCGTCCTGCCCGAGCCGATTGAAGGCCCTTCACCCATAGGGACGAGTTCGCCACATTCGAGGACGTCTCGTAGCGTGGTGTCGAGCGCGTCCGCAAAGTTCGTGCCGACAAGTGCGGAACGCTTAATGGACGACCCTATGGCCATGCGCCAAAGGATACCGCTCGGTACCTCCCGACAAAGCGTGGGACGAAAAGTCTAGGGAGGTGCTCTGGAGTGTTCGTCACTCTCTCCGCGCTTTCGCATTTGCGGGGTCAGAGCGTCGCAGACCCTGACCCCCGCCCGAGTCGGTACCATCGTCCCCTCGACCGAAGGACCCGCGTGTCCCGAGGAGATAGGCCCAAGTGAGACCCGCCGGGTGTCTAACGCTCGGGGTCTTGCTATACCTCGGCCAAACGTCTGGAACCCGACGTGGCGCCCGAGGAAAGAGGCCCAAGGTCAACGGCTAGCGCCCCTGCGGTTCGTCCTGGGGCAACCCCAGACCAGGCCGGGGTCACTCGCTTCGCTCGTCCCCGGCTGAGGCGCGCACTCCATCTTCCCGTGACCGTTGGTCCTGCCCGTTAGACCAAGGCCGGCATCAACGTCGCGGCTCTCGTCGCCGGGTCGTTGCTGCAGCGCGGGGGTGACGTCGCTGGCGCCCCAAGACCGGGCTGCGACGGTGGAACCTGGATTCGAGGTACCACCGCAAATCCAGGTCTGCCGCGTACGGGTAGCTTGTCGGTGAACCTCTTGACCTGCCGCGATCGGTGGAGCCCCGGTGTCCTAAGAGCAGTATCCGAGATCAGACTCACTGGGTGATCTCATCTCACGAAGATCCAACGGACTCAGAATTCCCTATCATCAGCGGTTGGTCTTGGTGATAGCGCATCGGAACTCGGGCCGTGGTCTGGGCCCTGCGGATCGTCTCTGGGTCGACAGCGAAAACGGTGCCGACGTCGGCGACGGGCCTTCCCGACTTGTAGAGCTCGTCGGCGCTTTTGATGTCCTGCGCATCAGTTTGGGATAGCGCATGCGGATTGCTTGAACAGGTCGGTGCCCGCGGTCACCACCGTCGCGGGTTAATCGAGCAGCAAGCGGGCCGGCAAGATGCTTTAGGCGATGAGGACAGGCTCGTGTGTCCTGGCGACACAAACGCCATCCTTGACGATGTAGCACTCCATCCAGTGGTGCCCGGCGTAGAGGGTACTTTCCTTGCGTTGGTGGTGACCCTCGTCGGGGTGGATCTCACCGCGTAACTGCCCGATACGTTTGGCTTCCTCGCCGGTATTGCGGGCTTTCCAGAAGACCTGGAACGGCGGCGGCACGTCGGTGTCAGTGATAGTGAAGAGCAACTCGTGGTGCTTCGGGACGCGGTTGGCGCGGCTGCGAAGCGCCCGACGTGCCGCCCGGTTGAACGGGGTCGGGTCGGAAACCTCGCAGGCAACAGTGACCCCGTGGGTGATGTCGACCGCAACCTTGTCCTCCATGTATTCCTCCGTGGGCGCCTTTCCGGCTCGTGGGGCGATCTTGCGGAGGATGCTCGCCGCGCTGAGAGAGGCGCCGTTGAGGGATTTCGGGAAGGCGTCACCGAAGACACCTCGCCAAGAGGCGATGCTGGCGCCGATTCCCTCGGTGTCGTAGGCAGCTCGGACGTCAGAGGCGAGTTGATGGATTCTGTCCCGGAAGGCCGTGTATTGATCGTCGGTCCACCGATGGTCGAACGACGTGGTCGGACAGCTGGGATCGGTGATCGACGGCTTGTGTGGTCGGGCTTGCAGCCAAACGTCCAGGTCCTCCAGGACGTGGACCAAGGTGGTGGGCACGTCCTTGTAGTGGTCGGGGTCGAAGGTACGCCATGAGTCGACGAGGTTGCCGACGAGGGTGGTGAGCAAGATGGACTTGATGGCGAAGGCGGCTTGCCGGTCTCGGAGGTACTTGAGTAGGCGAATGACCTTGCGAAGGTTGCCTGAGGTCAGGTCGTCTTTTTCTTGGAGCCACGAAGTGAATCCAATTGGGTTGGTGGTCTCGAAGTTGTTGGTCGTCCGGTTGACGATGACCTCGTAGCCGTCGGAGCGCACGATATAGGGAACGATGTCGACGTGGCAGAAGTTTGCGTAGCGAACCCGGACGCACCGGTTCTTCTGGGTGGTCATGATCTTGTAGATGCCGCGATTGCTTAGGGCCTCCCAGATCGCCTCGCTGTACTTCTGCGGGTCGGCGTTCCAACTGGTGTCCTCGGCTAACTGGACCAGAAAGTCGGCGTCGAACTCCTTGCCGAGCGGGGGGCGGATGATGGTCTTGTGTGCCCAGGACCCCTGAGGCACGGTGTCGAGCACCCGCCCTCCGATGTTCTCGTCACTCTTGAGCACCTCGGTGATGGCGTCCACTCGCGAGTTCAGGTCGTCGAGCCTCGACTCGTTGAGGTTGACCTTGTCTCGAAGGAACTGGGTGAAGTAGTCGAGGAGCTTCATCGGGGTCCGATCGTGCGGGCACTGGTTTGCAGCTTGAGACGCGCCGCACCTGGTGGGGTGGAAGGTGGCGCGGCTTCGAGGTGGATCGCCTGGAGCGTTCGGGCGCGCGCCCGGGTCCCGCGGGCGTTGCCTTTCCATTGGCGGAGTTCATCTGCCACGGTGGTCATTGTGCGCACGGGGGTGTGGCGCTTCCCCGGTTCCCGACCCCTCGCTCCAGTGAGGGAGGGCTGTTCTGCCTGGTCAGAGCCGTCGATTCGGACACTTCTGGCCGGTCGAACGCGACTGTCCCCGTCGTGTCTGCGACGGCGATCGGTTGGGGGCGGGCTGAAGAGGGCGGAATGATAACATCACTGTAGTTACGAAGTGAGGATTTCGCGTGGCCCCTACCTTCTCTGACACCGCTGGTGACCCAAGACAGGGGTGTCGACCGCGCTCGGGATCTCGGCACAGGGCGTCGCGGATCGCCGTGGGGTCCGATGGATGGTGCATTGGGAACCGGCGCTCGTGAGCTCGCGGCGGTTCCAGATCCTCGCCCTGGACGGCGGTGGGTACAAGGGAATGTTCTCGGCCGCTGTCCTCGCCCGACTGGAGGAGGACCTGCGCACGTTGATCCTCGATCACTTCGACCTCGTTGCGGGAACGTCGACGGGCGGCATCATCGCGTTGGCCTTGGGCGCCGGAAAGAGGCCAAGGGAGGTAGTGGACTTCTACGTGGACCACGGATCGCGGATTTTCGGTCACCGGCGCCGTAGGACGATTCGCCAGCTGGTTCGCTCCAAGTATGACGTGCGACCCCTCCAACAGGCGCTTGAAGGGGTGCTCGGCGATCGGTGCTTGTGGCAGAGCTCGGTGCCGCTCTGCGTACCTTCCTACGACCTGCGAACCGACAAGGTGCATCTGTTTCGGACCCCGCACTCCGAGCGCCTCGCTCGCGACTGGCGGGAGCGGATGGTCGACGTGGCTCTGGCCACCTCAGCCGCCCCGACGTTCCTCCCGGCCCACCACCTACGCGGGCTCCGCCTGGTTGATGGCGGCCTTTGGGCCAACAACCCGGCCGTCGTCGCCATTGCCGAGGCGGTCAGCGAGTTCAAGATCGACCTGTCTGACATCCGCGTACTTAGCCTCGGCACCACCAGCGACCTCGGCGTACGCTCGAACCGCCTTGACCGAGGGGGCTTCGCCGCCTGGGCGACCTGCGCAACCTCAGTCATCCTCCGCGGCCAGAGCCTGGCGGCTTCCAATGCCACCTACCACCTGATCCCGAAGGGGCAGTCGCTCCGCGTTGACCCCGACGTGCCCGACAAACTCCTTCGGCTCGACGGGGTGACCACCGACGAGCTCATGGGACGAGCCGAGCAGGAGAGCCGTTTCATCAGTGATGAGGTCAAGAGGATCTTTCTCGATCACCGTGCCGGCCCTTACATCCCATTCCACACCCCGGGAGGAAACCCATGACCATGATGCCCACCACCGCCACCGGGACGATCGCCTGGCTCCTGGGGAACGTCGCCGAGATCGTCGACCTTCCTCCAGACATGTACGAGGCGGCCGACGAGCAGTACCGGATGGTCGGCCAGTTCCTCGCCGACCGATCCGGTGGCGACGGCTGGGACGTCTACCCGCAGGGCTCGATTCGGCTTGGCACGGTGGTGCGCCCCTTCGTCGGAGACCAGGGCTTCGACCTCGACATGGTCTGTCGCCGGAACATCCGCAAGACCTCGACCACCCAGGAGAAACTCAAGGACGAAGTCGGCGATGGCCTGGCCGAGTATCTCGAGGCCAACAGGGCCTTGCCTGGAGCCCCCCATTTGTGCACCCCGAGCCGGCGGTGCTGGACCCTTCACTACCTCATCGAGTTCCACATGGACGTCCTGCCGGCGATCCCCGACCCCGATGCCACCCCGACCGGGATCCTGCTCACCGACAAGAACCTGACCCGGTGGCTCACCAGTGACCCGATCGCCTACGCCACCTGGTTCCGGGTGAGAATGGCGACTGAGTTTCTTCAGCGCAAGGCTGCGCTCGCCACCGAAATGCGCAAGAGCATCGAGCAGGTGCCCGACTGGCAAGTGAAGACCACGCTCCAGCAGCTGGTCCAGGTGCTGAAGGTGCACCGCGACTTGCACTTTCTCCACGACCTCGACGACCGCCCTCCGTCGATCCTGATCACCACGCTCGCCGCGTACGCCTACGACGGGGACGGCGACCTCTTCGATGCCATCCTCCACGTCGTCGCGCACATGGCCGATTACATCGAATCGTCCTCATCCGGCCCGAGAGTGACCAGTCCGGTGTCCGACGAGAACTTTGCCGACAAGTGGAGCGATTATCCCGAACGGGAACAAAAGTTCCGGTCCTGGCTCGACAAGGTGACCATTGACCTCGAAGAGGCCGCCGGCACCAGCGGCTTGCGCGCTGTCACCGCTCGGCTCGGCGAGAGCTTCGGCACCGAGAGGGTCACCAAGGCCGCCAACCGGATCGGAATCGAGACCCGCGAGCTGCGGGAGGCGGGTCGACTCGGCGTCATCGGCGGCGGTGCAGCTCTCTCGACTGCGGCCGTGGCGTCGAATATTGCAAAGCACGGGTTCTATGGCGCGACGCCTCGATGAGAACAGGCATCTCTACAAGCAGATAGCTGACCTCCGCACCAAGTACCCCGCCTCGCAGGTGCAGTGGAAGCGTGGCGCCCTGACATGGACTGGGTTCATCCAGCCCAATCCGCTGTGCGCCAGGTACAAGGTCCGCATCTCGTGGGACGGCCACCGGCGACGACCGCTCGTCCGAGTCCTCTCACCCCCACTCGCCATGCCTGATGGCAAACATCTGCCCCACGTCTTTCCTGGAAATGAACTCTGCCTTCACTACCCAGGCGAGTGGTCGGCAGAGATGCCTATCGCCGACACTGTCATTCCGTGGGCGTCCGAGTGGCTGTTTTTCTACGAGCTGTGGCTGGCGACTGGCGAGTGGCACGGTGGTGGTCACGACCCGCTCTCAGACGAGAAGGAGGATCCGAGGCAGACGGAGAGTCGAGTCACCCAAGGTCGATGGTCGGGCCGACGATAATGGGCACGCGGTTCGTATTCTTGCAACTAGGGACCACCCAGAGGACTCGAACCCCGATCGCTTTCGAATGATCCCTTCTTATGCTCTTGGCTTGGGCGCTCGCCGTGGGCAGAGCATCCGTGAAATCCAGGCTGGTTCAGAGCGACTATTTCAGCTGGCCAGTCCGTCTCGCCCAACCTTCTACATCGGGCCAACTCCAGACCATTCCCACTGTGGGAATCGGGTCTGGGCGATTGCAGTGTGACCCTCGGTCATTAAGCGGGTTGCCAGTGAGCTGCGACGAGGGGGTGCCCTACGCGTCGGGACTCATTGGGCCTTCGACTCGACGCGCGAGTGCTCTACTTGCCCTTTGTTCCGGATTGCGGCGAGAGACGGACGCCTTAGCCCTTCTCGACGACCCGATTGAGTTACATCGCCGGGAGGCTACCTTCGGCATCGAAGGCAGGCCACACCCTGTCAACCGGCTTGGGGGGCACCTCAGCGTCACTCCAGAGCACCACCAGTTGAGCCATTCTCAGGACAATGTCCTTGCGCAGCGAACCGTCGTGGTTGAACGTGTCGTCCTCGAACGTACCGTAAGTGATCGCCATCCAACCGTCGAGTTCTCGCCGGTTCCTCTTGACCGCACCGGGACGAATCGGGGAGTTGGCGAGAGTGAACAGACTCTGTTCGGCGGCGGCGACATCGGGATCATCCCAGTACGGCTTGGCGAGGTCGCTGAAGAGCTGATAACCCTTCGCTCGGTGCTCGTTGAGTCCGTCGACGAGACCGTATGGCGAATAGTGTCGGTCCCCCTCAGCGAAGGCTCGCTCCAGAGCCAGCTCGAGGTCAACACGGATATCGTCCCTGAAGGCCGACAGGCAGTCCTCGACCACTTCCGCAACGAGGTTGGGAAGCTCTCCCAGCCCATGTTGTCGGGACTCGAACTGCTCCGCGATCACCTCGGATTCCCAGGATCGCATTGGTGTCTCCGCCATTCGCACTTTGTTGATGCGTGTTGCATTTTCTCGCTTAGGCATACTTTTCCCTTCTAAGGTATTCCAAATTATCCTTCTAGGAGGCGCATTTTTGCGCCACTCCATTGTACCAGAATGCGGCAAACAATGTTGCTCACTTCCCCACCCTGGCTTCACGATGTCCGGAACAGTTTGGATCCTCACCGGTCTAGAGATGCCTTGGTTCAGACGTCGGAAATGGGGCCATTTCAACGGAACACTAGGAAGTGACAATGCCACCGGAACCACGGCGTTTACGAAATACTCTGCGGTGGCACACTCGCGGTGACGTTGCCGTCCCTCATAGCATCGGTCGGCTCTAGGTTGGATCAAGTTGACGGTGAAGGGTCCGATTGTTCGGATCGCTGCGAGGAGCGAAAGTCTGGGCGCGCCGGCCACCGTAGGGCGTCGCGCGCGAGCACAAAGCGCGTCGGCGTGAGGTGGGACATCGCGACGGATCTCGCGACATCAGGAGGGGTCGCACTGTTTCTGAGCGCGAGACTCCTAGTACCGGCGTCGCCGGTAAGAGCTCGAAGGGCGCCGGCGGTAGTTCGAGTTGTAAGAGCGTCCCCTTGAGGACCTGGTGCGGACTGGCCTGGCGGCGAAGGTCATGCGGAGCTCGGCACTTCGGCCCTTCGCCGTGAGGAAGTACTCCCCGTCTTCGATGCCGATCATGTCCTTGCGCACCAATGACTGTGCGGCGAGGAGTAGGCCTTCCCGGATTTTCGAGCCTAGCTTCTGGCGACCGATGTACACGAGGGCTGCCCGGAGCACCTCTTCTTCACCGTGCTTGTTGCCGCTTCGGAGCGCCTCGACGATGGCTGATTCGTAGGCGGTGACCGCCTGGGTCGGACCACTCCCACGTGTCGGCGCCGGCCCGGCGGGTTCCTCCTCGTCAACTTCCTCGTCATTTGGCTCGGCCAGATCACGAAGCCCTGAAAGGATGCGACCGAGCTCGATCTCGGGTTGTTTTCGCCACTTGCGGTACGGGATCCGGAGCACCCGCCAGCCAGCCCGCTCCAAGATGGCCTGTCGCTCGAGGTCCTCGACCCTCAGGTTCCCGTGCTCGTCGGAGTGGTAGATCTCGCCGTCGCACTCGACAGCGACGCGTTCGCCATCGAGCTCGCAGACCAGGTCGATCGAGAAGCCGCAGGCCGGGTACTGGTGCGTGACGGTGACTCCACGCTCTCGCAGGGCCTCGGCCACATCGGCCTCGAATTCCGAGTCGACCCGGCCAGTTCGGCCAGAAACACGCTGGCCGCCGTCTTGCTGTACTGAGGCGCAGTGGTACAGCCAGTCCTGAAGGGCGCCAGGTCGACCTCCGGCAAGGCCGAAGGTCTCGATCGGAGCGGAGTGAAACACGTGGACCTCGTCGCGCGCTCGGGTGAAGGCGACATTGAGCATTCCCTGGATCTGCTCAGTGTCTTGCTGCCGAGCCGAGATGGCCGCTTGGGACATCACGTCGTTGTCCCACGACAGCGAGTACAGGATCACGTCTCGCTCGTCGCCTTGGAAGCCGTCCGGGTTGACCACTACGATCGAGTGGTCCTCCCACTCAGCCGGGTCGATGGCCTCGGCCACCATCTCGTTGATGAGGCTGACCTGTTCCTCGAACAGACAGAGCACTCCGATGGAGGCACCGTCGTAGTCGGGGTCCTCGACCATGCGTGCCAGGAGATCGACGAGCATCTTGGCCTCGATCTCGTTCTCCTGACCTTTGTCGCCACCCGAGATGGTGCCGTCCTCAATGTGATGGAGCTCGATGATCGGCTGCTCGGGCGATCCGAAGCGCTTGTGGTGGACGTCGGTCATGATCCGCAGCTGGTTGCCGTACCAGCGCCGGTTGGAGAAGTCGATGATCGGCGGCAGGCAGCGGAAGTGCTCGTCGAGTAGGCAGGACTCCTCAGCCCGGACGCCCACCAGGTTGAGCAGTGACGTCTTGACCGGGTGGAGTCGCTCGTCGGGGTCGAAGCGCACCATGCCGAACTGCTGCCAGGCCTCGAGGGACAAGCTCGCACTCAGGAAGGCGAAGCGCTGCGACTGCATCTGCTTGGAGTCACCGAAGACGACGAGCTTCTTGGCCCGGTACGCCATTGGCACCAAAGAGGGCAGGTCAACCTGGGAGGCCTCGTCCACGATCACGACGTCGAAGAGTTCAGCCTCGCATGGGAACAGCCGAGCGACGTCGTCGGGCGAGAGGATCCACACCGGAAGGATCCGCAGAAGCTTCTGGGCTTGAGCCAGGTCCTTTTTGAGGCGGTCGAACATGGAGAAGTTTTTGTAGGTGGTCTGGCTCCGCCGGAGGACGGCATGCAGCTCGTTGACCACCTGGCGCTCGGATCGTTTGGCTCCCGACACCCCACGTTCGAGGCCCACCTTCAAGACACTCTGGGCATACTCGAGAAGAGCCTCTCGGCGTTCGCCCGCGCGCTCGGCCAGCTCATCGGTGGTTTCGGGCGAGGCCCTTCGGGCCCGGCGCAGGGTCGACTTGGCCTTCCATCGGGCGGACATCCTGGCGATGCCCTTGGCCGTGTTGGCCGTCTGATCGGCCATCTCGAGTTCGGACTCCCAGAAGAGCGAGTCGGCATATGCCTGGGCATCGGACAGTTGGGCATCGGACTCGGAAGCCAGTTGGGTGGTCTCAGAGGCGTAGTGCGCCTCGACCTCACCGGCCGTTCGCCGCTTCTCGATCCGCTCGAGGCGGCCAAGGAGTTCGCTCTTGGACTCTCGGTCTCGGCGTAGGAGGGTCATCGGGAGCTCTGCCAACCCAAGCTCACGCAGTTTCTCGTTGACGACCTCGAGCGCCTTGTCCTTCTGTGAGGTGATGAGCACCTTCTGGCCTGTGGCAGCCAGATGGCACGCCAGGTTGGCGATCGTCAGGCTCTTGCCAGTGCCCGGCGGGCCCTCGACCCTGATGACGTGGGTGGTGTCGTCCTCCACGGTGAGGGCGACCCGACGTTGAGCCCGGTTGCAGGGGAATGGGAAGACGATGCGTGCCGAATCGATCTGGTCGTTGGTGAAGTCCACCTGATTCTCGTCGCCCGCTCCGACGATCAGCGGCACCAGTGCGCCGCAGGTGTCGCCACCGGTGCCGGCGATCTCGTCGAGGTCACTGCGCAGGAAGTAGTTGGTCTTCGGAGCCACGAAGAGGGCGGCCTGGTCAATGATCCGCAGTGGGTGAGCACTTCCAGGCTCGGAAGGCGGGGGAGCCAGCGTCCCGTCGAGAGCAGCTTCGATCTGGAGCTCTGGTAGCTCCCGAGCTAGGACCGCGACGAACTCCTTCAGAGCCTGGGCGGTGAGAGGCAGTGCGGGGGTCTGTTCGAGCACCCGGCCGAGGGCGGCGTTGCGAGCGTTGGTGTCCGAGTCAACCCGAAACGGCAAGGAGTTGAACCGGACCATCTCGTCAGCGGGCCGCACTTCGAGGTGATCCCCGGTGGCTTCGATCTCGACGGCGAGAGTCAACAGCGGGCCTCGGATGGTCGTAGACCCGATCCGGCCGAGGACGTAGGGGTATCCGTAGAGGATCTCCCGCTCATAGGGATTGAGGGTGGCGGTCCCGAACATCTTGTGGAGCGATAAGTACAGGGGGTCCGACGGCGAGACCGACAGGGCCCGGCACTCGGACATCAAGAGCTCTTTGCGCTGGACGCCGCCCAGCCACACGAACTCGTGCTCCCGCTTGGTGGCTCGGGTCCACTTGGCGAAGGGTGTGGAGGCGGTTCGCTGGCGTCGGAGGAGGTCGGCGTAGGTACGGCACAGAGCGGCCCGCATCTCAGGATCCAGACGCTGTGTCCCCGGGCTTCCCATCGGGCCTCTCGCTCTTCACCTGTCTGAACGCCGCTCAGGAACTGCCCAGCGTACGGCGGGGGTGGATCGACGGCGAGATGGCGCTGACCGGGCCCGGAAGCTGGTCCCGGCCCCGGTCGGACAGACCTCACGACGCCAACTCGAGGCGCAACTGGGCCAGAGTGGCCTCAACGTCGTCGATGAACGCGTCGACCTCGCCCGAAGCCTGGTCGATCTGCCGCTTCGCCGTGGTGTGGCAACGACGGACCGTGCTAACCCGAGTCAGGGCACGGTGCGCGTCGCCCACTACCGGTTCGATGCGGGCCACGTCGAGTGCGTCAACGTCGCGGGCCAGCGCCTTATGGGCTTCCCACCGAGCCCACATATAGGCAAGCTCGAGGGCTTGCGTGCTGAGGGACTCGGGGTCGAGCACAACGATGCCCTTGTTGTCCAAGTAGGTGAACGGAACGGCTGTCGGTGACTGGGCCAGATGGCCGAAGATGGCGACGGCACAGGCGGCGTCGCCGTTCTCGAGCGCCTCGTCGAGTTCGTCACCACCTCGTCGCCGCGTTTGGTCCCGGCCGAGCGGCTTTGAGCGCCGACGTGCTCGGCCAAGTCACCGTGGCGTGCCGCCAACTCGGCAATGACTGGGTGCAGCTCCTCCTGGCTCGGTCGATACGCGCCACACCGCGCCGTAAGCGGATCGGGGCTATGGAACGTTCAGCATGTCGACGAGAGCCACGACGCGTTCTTCGACGTCGTGGAGCGCTATATGCGAACGATGCCGTTACGACGACCCCCGTGCTGCCCGAATAATGGATCGCGTCGATGAGCAGGGACTTTCTAGTCCCAACCTTGTCGGCTACCTCCTCGCGATACGAGGTGCCGGGCTGATTCACGAGTACCAAATCGCCGTACAAAAGGGCGCGTCGATTATTCGGACCATTCGGGTTCCAGCGACAAAAGCACTTCGTGGAATCACGATTGTTTTGTCTTGAAGGCCTGTTCAAGAGTTGCCAATACATTCGGGACGTGATCGAAAACACAACGGTGTACACCGTCGGGCACGGCACCTTGCTCGAAACGGACCTGGTGGATCTTCTGCCGCGAGGTCGAGATCAAGCAATTAATCGACGTGCGCAGCTATCCAAGCAGTCGACACAACCCTCAATATGGACGGGAGCAGCTTGAGCGGTGGCTGCCCGCTGCTGGTATCGGTTACTTATGGGACCGTCGCCTTGGTGGCCGGCGTCGTCCCGAACCCATTTCGCGAAACCTAGCACTACGCAATGAAGCTTTCCAAGCTTACGCAGACTATATGAACACCCCAGAATTTCGTGCCGGGCTCGACGCTCTTGTCGAGCTCGCCGCCGGCCAACGCGTGGTAGTGATGTGCGCCGAGAGCGTTTGGTGGCGCTGCCATCGGCGATTGTTGGCCGACGCCCTTGTCCTGCTTCGTTCGGTGCCGGTATCACACGTGTTCCACGATGGGAGGCTGACCGCGCACCGTCCATCACCCGAGGCTCGAGTGGTCGACAGCGAACTCATCTACGACCTCGGGGTGCCCGAACCGCTACTGTGATGGTCGAATCTGCGGAGAGCACAGAGGGGAGAGTGCAATGCCAAACTTCGTACTCTCGGACATCGCCTCCGCCATCGACATTCAGAAGGGTGCGGTCGTGTCGCGCGTGATCTTTCGCGATGACCGAACCGAGATCACGGTCTTTGGATTCGACGCCGGAGAGGGACTGAGCGAGCATCAGGCATCTCGAGCGGCCATCGTCCAGGTCATGAAGGGTTGCCTCGAGTTCAACGCGGATGGCGAGCAATTCGACGCGGAACCGGGTTTCTTGCTCCACATGGAGCCGGGAACGCCTCACAGTCTCACTGCGCGCGAGCCGACCGTCATGCTCCTCACGCTCGTCGACTCTGGGTGACCGTCCTCTCGCCATTATTTCGGCTTGCAGCAAGATTCATCCGTAGTAGGTATGAAAGTCGCACCCAGGCGGACGGGCGAGACGTCGAGCCTGGGTCATTCATCAATTCATCGAGGATCCCGTAAGGTTCGAATATTCGACGGGCCTCCTATGCGGCGAGTTCCACGCGCAAGCTGTTTGGTTGTCGCTCGGTCTCAAGAGGCCATAAACCATTGGCGCCGTTGTGTCGCCGAGGTCGTATCGGAGTCGGCAGCCGACCACTCGAGCTCCGGTGATGGACGGTGGGCGGCCAGCCGGCCATCGGGGAACAGATGGGCGACCTGTAGTGAGCGAAGCAACACGAGGGCGGACAAGAGACGCCGATGGCAGCGCCACCAAAAGGCTTTCGGCGCACACCACCTCGATGGGGTGGTTCCGCCAGTTCGACCAGAGCGTCGAGCCCCTCTCGGCATGTTAGGTAAGAAGTGACTGCGGGCGCGAACGGAGGATGCGTTCGGCGTCCTCGCTGACAGAACGGACGACATCAGCCGCAGGCCGGATGCCGTTGACGAATCGAGCCGACTGCCCGTAGAGCACAGCGCTCGTCTCGGGGTTGGGTGGGGCCTCGAAGGGGTTGGCCACGCCAGGCGCGGGGAACGCGGCACTTCGATCACGAAGCTCTGCTTCCCGCTCGCTCCACTCGTCGGTGAAGAGGTTGCGACGCACGCGCTGCCCGATCGGTGCCGGCCACGGCAGTCCGGACACGATGTCGTAAGCCCGGGTGAATATCGTGTCGGTTCCGTCGCTCTCGACGATCAGGCGCTTGTGGATGTCGTGGACCTCGACCGCTTCGGGGGTGGCCAAGAAGGCGGTGCCCAACCACGCGCCGTCTGCACCGGCGGTAAGGGCGGCGGCGAGGGTCCGACCATCGGCGATTCCACCGGCGGCCAATACCGGGATATCGGGGTACCGGGCGACGATGCCCGCCAGAAACGGCAGCAAACCCATGGTCCCGGTATGACCACCCGCCTCAGTGCCCTGGGCGACGAGGACGTCCGCGCCCCCAACAATGGCCAGCTCGGCGTCCTCGTAAGTTTGGACCTGGCAGATCACCCGGGCATCCACGCCCTTGCATCGCCCGATCCAGGGTGCGGGGTCCGCAAATGAGAGCGCAACGGCCGCCGGGTGCTCCGCAAGCGCTGCCTCGAACAGCGGCTCGGCGAACGGTAGGAAGTGGGTGATGAAGCCAACCGCGAAGGGCCGATCGGTGCTGGCACGGATCGTGGCAACCTCTGCCTGTATCCAATCGGGTCCCTTCGATGGATGGATTCCGCCGAAGGAGCCCAGGCCCCCTGCGGCGGAGACGGCGGCCGCGAGGGTCCCGCCGCTGTGAAGCGCCATGGGCGCAGACATCACAGGGTGGGTCAAGTCAAACATCTGCATGAACCTGGTGCGGAGCATCGCGGGACGCTACAAGAAGCTACGAGGCCCGGCCCCGAGGATGCCCGCAGTCGGTGGGGGGCGCACGCCAACGACGTAAAGGACTCGGGTACAAAGACGGCCGGGAGGAACACCGCCGCACCGCCCGTTCTCCCACAGATCGCCGCACCGTGTCGCTCTCAAAGGCACCCGACAGCAACCCCGCGCTTGCATTTTCTTCGGGTCCATCGGACCAGGCCGGATTCAAACGGCCATGTGCGAGTTGTCGGTGGTTCTCTCATAGGGGTTTTTACTATGCGTCCATAGCGGGCAACGCGGTCGATGGGCGTCGCGGTAGACGCACGCGGACACAGCACAATCCCGCCTCAGGCTGGAGATCGGCACGCACGCTGTCGTTACCGAGGCCCCGCAACACGCCGTCAACGAACGCGGCGTTGATGGAACAGACCAGAACGGGGCGCGATCGACCAGGGCGTGAAACGGGCAGTTGCGCAAGATGAGCCCGCCATCGTCATCGTCGACCGGCTCGTAGCCGTGCTTTTCGAGCAGGTCCTCGGCCGCCGCCACCGTGCGCTCGGGTCCGAGCCGACCCGGGCGGCGAGCTTCACTCACTTCGGCCCCGAGTCGCTCTCCTCGGCCCCAGGCGATGCGTCGGGCCCGTTCAACCGTTGACTCGCCTGCCTTCCCGGCATCATCCTGAGCGAGGGTGTCGACGAGGATCTCTCCGACCAACTGGTAGTGCCGCTCGGGCACAGACAGTGAGACCTCCGCATCGGACGGCGAGTAGCGCTTGGGGGCCCGGCCGACCCGACGCCGAGCCCCGTCGGGTACCTCGTGGTCCGCTCGCAGCAGGCCCCGGTCGACCAGCTTGTCGAGGTGGAAGGCGGCCAGCTTGACCGAGATCCGAAGGGCACGAGCAGCTTCCTCCCGGGTGACCGGGTGGCTCTGACGGCGAACGAAGCGATACAGGTCCCAACGCGCGACGTCGCCTAGGGCCGAGACGGCCAAGAACTGCTCCTCCCGCTTCACGATCGCGAGGTTATCGCCAACCTACTCGGGCTAATCACCGACGATCGCTGTGGCCCATGTAGGAATCTTCGCCTCGACTTGTATAAAGCCCATATGTATTAGCTATATTGCAGGGAGTCAGAGCCATTCGACGAATGGCGGTGCTGATCGCACAAGCAGCTCTCGGGCGCTCACAGCATCCGCTGATGTAGCCACAAAAGGAGGTCCACCGTTGAGGAAGTTCTCGGTCCGGCCGACACTTACGCTCAAGGGCCGCACGTTCAAGGGGTTGCGAGGTTGGTCCGGCAAGCCTATGCATCCTCCGCTCACAGACTTTCCGATCGCCGCCTACGTGCTTGGTGCTGCGTTCGATGTGATCTCGTACATCGGAGGCAAGGACCACATCTGGGCCCGAGAGTTGTGGCATGCAGGCACCTTCATCTTCCTCGGCGGCGCGGCGGTGTCGGTGTTCGCGGCGCTGACTGGGCTGTTCGATGCGTGGAAGTCGTCCGAAGCCGGAACCCAGGTCCGTCGCACGATCAACGTCCACGCGACGATCATGGTCACCGTCACAGTGCTCGCCCTGGCCGACATCGCGTGGAGGTTGAATAGCTACCACACCATGCTCGTCACATCAGTTGGGATCATGGTCCTCTCCGTCGTGATCGCCTTGCTGGTGTCAGTGGGCGCGACGTTCGGCGGGAGTCTCGTCTATGAGTACGGGTTCAACGTCGAAACTGCCGGCGATCACCCCGTCTGGCACAAATCCGAAGCCGACGTGTTCCCGGGCTCAAACGACACAGAGATTCCGTCGTGACCAACCTGCGTCGATTGCACGATGAACAAGGTCAGAGCCCATGGCTCGACAACCTGACTCGTAGCTATCTACGTGATGGCACTCTTGCCCGATTCGTGGATGACGGCATCAGCGGCGTGACCTCGAACCCAACGATCTTCGCCAAGGCCATCGAAGGCTCCGACGCCTATGACGAACAGTTCGCTGGGCTCATCGCCACCGGCGTCACTGTAGACAACGCCTACTGGGATCTCGTGATCGCCGACGTGCGCGACGCGCTCACCCTGCTTCGACCGACGTTCGACTCGAGTGCCGGTAGCGACGGGTTCGTGTCGATCGAAGTCGCGCCCGAGTTGGCTCGGGTCACCGACGGCACCATCACCGCCGCCCGCGACCTTCATACGCGGATCGATCAACCCAATTTGCTCGTGAAGATCCCCGCGACCGCCGAAGGTGTCTCGGCCATTCAGGCCATGACAGCCGAAGGGCGCAGCATCAACATCACCTTGATCTTCTCGCTATCCCGCTACCGCCAAGTCATCGAGGCCTACCGGTCGGGCCTCGATGAGTTCGCCGGCGCCGGCGGCGACGCGAGCGGCGTGCACAGTGTCGCCTCGTTCTTCGTGAGCCGAGTGGATTCAGAAGTCGACCGACGCCTCGAAGCTATCGGCACAGCCGAGGCGCTCAAGCTTCGCGGCCGCGCCGCAGTTGCCCAAGCCAAGCTCGCCTACCGTCTGTTCCAAGACAAGTTCGCCGACGAACGGTGGGCCGAACTCAAAGCGTGCGGGGCACACCTGCAACGCCCTCTGTGGGCGTCGACGTCGACCAAGAACCCCGCCTACGCCGACACGCTTTACGTGGACAACCTCATCGGCCCCGACACGGTCAATACTCTTCCTGAGACCACTATCGCCGCCTTCGAGGACCACGGCACCGTTGCCCGCACGATCGACCGAGAGGTCAACGACGCTGCCGAGGTGCTCGAAATGCTCGCGCTTGTCGGGGTGGATATGGACGACGTTGGCCTCACCCTCGAGGACCAAGGCGTCTCCAGCTTCCACGAATCGTTCTCTCACGTCCTCGACACGCTCAAAAGCAAGGCGCGCAGGCTCGCGAGTCGCTGAGGTGGACTGGGCCGGCTGGGCGCTGTTTGGGCTTGTCGCCACCACCGCGCTAACTGCCATCATGATCGGCGCCCAGCTGGCCGGTCTCACCCGCTTAGACCTGCCGTTGCTGCTCGGCACCGTCGTCACTCCAGACCCCGACCGGGCACGTGTCGTCGGGTTCTTCATGCACCTGGCAATCGGGCAAGGTTTCGCCCTCGGCTATGCCGCCAGCTTCGTTTTGCTCGACCGAGCAACATGGTGGCTCGGTGGTCTGCTCGGTCTGTTGCAGGTGGCACTGGCCCTCACCGTGTTGCTCCCGTTGCTCGCCGGGGTCCATCCACGCATGGCGTCAGATCGAGCCGGGCCGATGTCACGGGCGGTACTCGAGCCACCAGGGCTTCTGGGCCTCAACTACGGTCCGCAAACTCCGATCGTCGCCATCGTCGCTCACCTCGCCTACGGCATCGCCCTCGGCGTCCTGCTAAAGGCACGTTGAGGTGCGACAACTGTTCCTCGATTCGGACGAAATCGACCCCGTAGATGCTTACGGACGGCTCGGCAGGGTCGGTGACCGCCCGCGGCTGCGCCTGAACATGATCGCCAGCGTCGACGGTGCCTCCTCATTGGCAGGACAATCCGGACGCCTTGGCGGTCCGGCCGACAAGACTATGTTCGCGACGCTGCGTTCCTTGGGAGACGTGATCCTGGTCGGTGCCGCCACGATGCGAACCGAAAGCTACGGCCCCGCGCGGCTCGACGACGAGGCGCAGGAAAGGCGACGCGAACGGGCGCAAGTCCCGGTGCCACCGATTGCGGTCCTCACTCGCTCTTGTCGACTGGATTGGAGCTCGCCGTTTTTCACCGAGGCCGATCAGCGCCCCATCGTCATCACCACCACATCGGCCGCGGCCACTGATCGGGACAGTGCCGCTGAGGTGGCCGACGTGATCTTGGCCGGCAACGACGGCGTCGACCTCCGGCGCGCGGTTTTGATGCTCGGCGAGCTCGGTTACGACAATGTGCTGGCCGAAGGCGGCCCCGGGGTGGCGGCGCAACTCGCGGCGGCCGACCTGCTTGACGAGCTGTGCCTCATGGTGTCGCCGCTTCTGGTGGGTGGAAACGCCAGACGGATTCTCGACGGTGAGCAACTTGAGTTTCCGACACCGCTCCAGCTGGGTCACGTCCTCGAAGCAGACGGCTATCTCTTCCTTCGGTACCAACGACAATGACCGCAACATTGCGATCCGACATGTCCGTGCGGGTCGAACGACCCATCGAGGACTACGGACTCATAGGAGACACGCGCACCTCCGCCTTGGTCGCTTCCGACGGCGCCATCGACTGGATGTGCGTGCCTCGCTTCGACGGCCAACCCGTCTTCGGTAGTCTCGTCGGCGGGTCCGGTGCTGGCACCTTTGGGCTTGGTCCGTCGGGTGAGGCAACCGTCATTGTCCGCCGCTACCGACCGGAAACCGCCAGCCTCGAGACGACGTGGCGGTCGGAACGGGGCCGGCTCACGCTAAACGAAGGGATGATCGCAGAGGTCACCGGCGCGCTCTTACCTTCGACCCTGCTCGTTCGCCGGCTGACCGCGGAGGGTGGCCCGGTCGAGGCCGTCATCAACTTCGACCCCCGCCTCGGCGAGCAACGCCGGCCGCCGCGCTCTCAGCACCGCGACGACGTTCTCGTGTGCAGTTGGGCCGCGACCGCCATGGCAATTAGCTGCTCGCCGCCGGTGCGGATCGAGCCCGGCCAACCGACGACGCTCACCATCAATCCGGGACAACCCCTCACGGTTGTCCTCGCCGTAGCTGAGCGCGAACCGATCGTATTCGTCGGCGCAGATGTCGCCTGGGCTGCGCTCGAAGCCGACGAGCAGGGATGGCGAAGGTGGTGTGACAAAGTCGACGACGGACTCCCATACCGAGATATGGTCGTGCGCAGTCTGCTCACCATACGTCTATTGACGTATTCGCCCTCGGGTGCGCCGGTCGCCGCGCCGACCACCTCGCTGCCCGAATGCCTCGGCGGGATCCGCAACTGGGACTACCGCTTCGCCTGGCCCCGCGACGCCAGCATCGGCATCGGAGCTTTCCTCGGTACTGGACAAGTCGACGAGGCCCGCCGGTTCCTGGCCTGGCTGCTCAGCGCCAGCCGCCTCGACCGTCCCCGCGTCCCGGCACTCTTTACCCTCCACGGCCGCCGACCAACAGCCGAGCACGACGTTGAAGGCTGGCCCGGCTACGCGCATAGCACGCCCGTTCGGATCGGCAACGGCGCCGCCAACCAGCATCAGCTCGACGGGTATGGCTGGGTCCTCGACGCCGCTTGGCTGTTCGTCCACGCGGGACATCACCTGTACTCCGAGACGTGGCGAACCATCCGCGGTTTCGCCAACGAAGTTGCGCGGCGATGGACCGAACCGGACGCCGGCATCTGGGAGATCCGCGGTGACGGCGCCCACCACGTGCACTCCAAGCTGATGGCGTGGCTCGCCCTCGACCGGGCGCTTCGCATCGCCGCCACCCATCGCACTCCAACCCGACAACTGGCTCGATGGCAGATCCAGCGCGACGCCATCACGGCCGAGGTCACCACCCGAGGCTTCAACCGCGCACTCGGCAGCTACACCCGCACCTACGGATCGACCGATCTCGACGCCGCCGTACTCCTTCTCCCTCTGCTCGACTTCGAACCCGCCGACTCACCACACGTGCGCGGCACCATCGACGCCATCGCACAGCAACTGGGCGCCGGCGGACCGCTTATCTACCGCTACCCTCCCGGTCAAGACGATCTCCCCGGCACCGACGGTGGTTTTCTTCCGTGCTCGTTCTGGCTTGTGCAAGCCCTCGCCGTCACCGGACGCACCGCCCAAGCCCGAGAGTTCCTCGATGAGCTCTGCGCCCTCGCCAGTCCGCTCGGTCTCTACGCGGGAAGAAATCGACCCGGTCACCAACCGGCACCTCGGTAACTACCCCCAGGCCCTCACCCACGCCGCGTTGGTTGAGGCAGCGATGTCCTGCGTGAGCGATGACAACGCCTCGGGCGCAGCGGACCGACGTGGGCGTCACCGGCGCAGACCGGATAGCCGGGCATAAAACGACTAGAGAGTTCCTGCAATCAGTCCCCTCGGGGACATTCGCCCTCTTTGCTATGGCTGGCTGGGTGGCGTCTGAGGTGGAAGGCACCTTGACCGCCTTTAGTCTCGGCCCCTCGCAGCGAGGCGCGAAACCAGAGAGGAAATTGGTTTGGAAGTATCAGTCGGACCGCCGGTGGTGTCCACTCACTTCGACGACGAGGTCGTCGTCTGTGAGTTGTCGGGCGAGATGTCGAGCACGAAGGAACAGGGATACTTCGCCGCAGATACGCGTCTTGTTTCGGGTTACCGACTGAAGCTCGGCGGCGAGCGGCCGATCCTGCTCAACGGAGCGGCGGTCTGGCAACACTCGTCGCGTTTTGAGTTCACGAACTCGGCGCTCGTCGGCTGCGACGGCCACCAGATCCCCAACACTCCCTCCATTTACGCCTCGATCGGAGCGTCGGTCCTGGGGTTCATGAGGACTACGACCTCACGAACCAGGGCCGAGATGATGTCGTGGTCAACCTCGAGGTGAGCATCGAGTCCGACTTCGCTGACCTCTTCAACATCAAGGGCCACCGGCGCATCAGGAGAGGCTCCATCCGCAGCTCCTGGGACGAGGCCATCGGACGACTCACCACCCGCTACGCGAATGGTGCATTCGAGCGCTCTCTTATTCTCAAGGTAGCGAATAACGACTCTCCTCCCGAATTCGCCAACGGAGGCATCCTGTTCCGCGTCCAGCTCCTCCCGGCCACCTCGTGGCACTGTTGCTTGTGGTGGATGCCGGTGATCGACGGCACCGAGCGCACGGTGACGCCGTCCTTGTCATCAGCTCCTCGAGGCCGACTCCGATCATGAGGTCGCCAGCCGCCGATGGGTCGATCGGGCGACGGTCTTCGAGACCTCGAACCTAGGAGTGACGATCGCGCTCCGCCAAGCCATTGATGACGTTGCCGGCCTTCGCCTACACCACCATGACGAGTTAGCTGGAGGCGATCCCAGAAAAGATGATCCCGACGCCTGGGTGCCCGCCGCGGGAATCCCTTGGTTCGTTAGCTTGTTCGGCCGCGACGCACTTACCGTCTCGTTCCAGACGCTCTTAGTGTCGCCTCGATTCGCGCTCGGCAGTCTGCGAGCGCTGGCCGCACTCCAAGCAGTCTCCTACGACGACCGTCGAGACATGCAGCCGGGCAAGATCGAACACGAGGTGCGCCACGGGGAGCTAGCGGCCCTCCACCTCATCCCTCATACCCCCTATTACGGCGCCCACGACGCGACGACGCTCTACGTGCTCGTTGCGGCGTGGGCTTGGCGCTGGCACGGGGACCGCGACGACCTCGAGGCCATCCGGCCCAATGTCGAACGAGCCCTCGCCTGGATCGATCGCGACGGCGATGCGGACGGCGACGGGCTCCAGGAGTACCAGACGCGCTCTCCGGACGGCTACTACAACCAGGGCTGGAAGGACTCGGGAGACGCCATCGTCACGCAGCAACGGATCGCTTGCCAAGCTTCCGATTGCGCTCTGTGAGCACCAGGGCCTCGTCGTAGCGGCGAAGCGAGCATGGGCCGATGTCGCTGAGGTCGCTCTTGGCGATCGGGCACCTCGCGGCTCGCCTTCGCTCGGAGGCCGACCGCCTTGCCGACCAGATCGAGGAGCGCTTTTGGTGGGAAGAGGAAGGGACCTACTACCTCGGCCTCGACGGCGACAAGCATCCGATCGACTCAGTGTCGTCCAATCCGGCCACCTCCTGTGGCAACGGGCCGTCGATCCCGATAGGGCCGCAAGAGTCGTGAGGCGCTTACTGGCCGAGGACATGTGGAGTGGATGGGGCATCCGAACGCTGTCGGCCGACCACGTGGCCTACGACCCGCTGTCTTACCAACGTGGCTCGGTGTGGCCCCATGACAACGCCATCGCCGCGGCCGGCTTCCGGGCCTACGGATTCGACGACGAAGCGGCCACAGTGGCCTCAGGTATTTTCGACGCAACCTCGAGATTCGCCTCGCAGCGCCTGCCCGAGCTCTTTGCCGGGTTCCCCCGAGATGTCGGCGGGTTCCCCGTCCAATACCTGGGGGCGAACGTCCCCCAAGCGTGGTCATCAGGGGCCGTCGTCCACCTCGTCGCCACCCTCCTCGGTGTCGACGCCGATGCCCGGGCCGGGGTGCTGCGCCTCCATCCGGCGCTGCCCGAATGGATGTCGGAAGTGACGCTTCGACAGCTCCGGGTGGGGGACGGCTGGGTCGATATCCGAGTGGCTCGGCACCTTGATGGTCGTCACCGAGTCGAGTTGCTCGGCGGCGGAGATGGCATTCAGGTGGACATGGTCAACTGAGTTCCAAATACTCGTTGGCACGATCAAATGGGAGGATCCCGTCCTTGGTCGGCGAGCCGGTCTTGCCTTTGGCTCAAGTGAGGTCAGAAGTTCTGGTCAATGGTCCAGATGATTCTCGGCGCCCACACCCAATAAGGTCGGGCGACGGCGGGGGGGTAGCTGAACGCAGCCCCCCGCTCGCATCTCCCGGAGCGATCCAGCCCGCCCCCGGCGGTCTGCGTTGCTCACCGTCGCGCGGAGTACTCAGTTGCTTTTGTCGTTCGGGCCTTCTGATCCTGCACTCGACACTCGGTCTTGGCGCCGGCTCTCAACCCTTGCCGTTTCGACATCGGCGCCGCGCGAACGCCAGCGTGTTGCCTCCTTGGTCGCGAATCCAGCTCGATGCCAGCACAATCCCTCGATGGAGTCCAAGCCCACTCGCCTCCAGGAATCAGCAGTCTTGAGCAGTTGCCGGCGATAGTGAACAGCGAACCTTGGCGTGAATCCATCCCCATAGGCCACCGCGGCATCGAAGGCACCGAAGCCCAGCGCCTCCCAGCCCTGCGCCTCGGCCGGATCGATATCGAACGCCTCCCAATCCTGGTTGTTCGGCTCCGATTCTTCTGAGGGAACGGGCATTCGCCCTCTTCGTAGGCGTCCAAGCATCTCTTGCCTATCTCTTGTCCATGGTGACGACCGGCACGCACAGGAGGCGCCGCGTCGAACTACTCACAACATCAAGCAACTCGTCCTTGCTTGCAGAACGTTTGGAGTCATGCGCACTGCCAGATGGGCGATCATCGGGTCATGTTGTCCTGCCTCGGTCAGAGCGCCAAATACGGCGGAACCGAGTCTGTCCTGCGTGTGGTGGCCCTCTACAACGACGAACCGCCCGCTTGTCAGGGCACATGTGCGGAGGCGCACGCCAGTGTCTGAGCGGTTTCGCTGCATCCGGTATCGACGAATCGTGCGGACACACTGCGAGCGACGAGATTGGTAGCTGCTCGGATGCACTCGCCGACAGTGACACCGGGGCCGATGAAACCCGTCTGGTCACGACACCGCACCTGGGGTACCGCCCTCGCACCCTGACGCATCGGACGGCGAACCTTCAACCGAAGACCAAGACGGCGTCACATTGCCGCTGGCTGCCAGAGAGTCGAGAAGGAGATGGAAGTAAACGAGCCCACCGAAGGGCCACCAGGCCCGCGCCAGCTCGGCCACGTCCTCGTAGCCCGCCGAGGGGGCCAGGCCGAAGCGGCGGCGCAGGTTGTTGCGCGCCCCGACGTCATCGCCGGGCAGCACGTTCCAGCGACCCAACCCCCGCAACAGCGTGTACTCGGCGCTCCAGCGCCCGATGCCGCCGAGCTCGAGCAGGGCAGCCAAAGCGAGGTCGTCGGCTTCATCTCTCAACGCCTCGAGGTCGATCTTTCCGGCTGCCTCTTGTTGGGCGAGAAGGATCACGGCGTGGGCTTTGGCGCGGCTGAACCCGAGCCCTCGCAGATCCTGAGGATCGGCGTCGGCCAACCTTTCGGGGGTGGGAAAACCGGCGGGTGCCCCGCGGCGGCCGGATGTGGTCGGGCCGTAGTGCTCCGCCAGCCGGTTGAGGAGATGGATCCCGACCACCAAAGAGAGCTGCTGGCAGGCGATGGCGTTCACGACCGCCTCGAAGACGCTCGGAAAGCACGGCGGTCGAACGCCGCGGAACCGCCGTACAAGTATCCGAAGCCGCTCGTCGCGCTCGGCCATTCGGTAGAAGGCTCCTAGGTCGACCGCGAGCCCGAGAGTGCGCTCTAGGACGCGACCAACTTTTTCGACAGCGTCGTCACCCAACGCGGAAGAGGAGCCTCGAAGCTCCACGCCGAGCGCAGGCGATGCCAGCCCCTGCTGTTGGCGAACTGTGACCTCGACCGACCGTTCGCACACCAAGATGATTCGCTGATAGCACGAACCATCCCACCGGTCAACGGCGTTGTGGGGGCGGCGGCGCAATGCCCACACGGTGAGATCAAGCCGAAATGGCGACGGCACCTCGATGTGAAGTTGGCGAACTTCCACGGGTTCCTACCGACGCCCACGCTCGATGATGCTGCTGCTCACGACGGCCGCACCGCATTTTTCGACGTCAGAGGTGACCGCGAGCAGGACGAGACGCCTGCGGGCCAGCTTGCGCAGGTGAACGATCACGTCCGCGAGGGACGACGCGGCCAACTCATTCCAGTAGTGGTCGCAGAATACGGCAAAAAACGGGGCGGGTGGTATGGATATCACCGCGGCTCGCCGCTCGGGAGGGCGTCCTTGGCCCACCCTATTGTTGGGTCCCTGCGGCGGCCGGGATCTCGAACACCGGCACAATGTCGACACCACGCCTCACCATGTTGAGCTCACCGACCTCGGAATCCCATCAAGCCTGCCGCATCGCCATTCACCATCTCACGCATGATGGACATCCACCTCCACGTCGTCGCCCGCTTCCCGAACCGGATAGACGGCCACCGGAAGAACTGCAGGCAGGTGTAGAACCGCACCGGTCCGAAGATCGAAGCATGAGCCGTGCCGCCAGCACTCGATGACACCATCGTTCACCTCGCCCTCCGACAGCGGCACCGCTTCGTGCGTGCACTCGTCGTGCATTGCGAACACCTCACCACCGGTGCGCACGAGGCAGACGGCGATCTGATCAACGACAACACCGAGGGGTCTGTCCTCAAAAAGATCGGCGATCGGGCAGGCGCGCCTCCAGGTCACGGAAGCTGCCTTTGTCCGGGCGCTGGCTGACGCTGAACAAGGTTAGACAATCGGTCGTGCGGCGCCAGGACTATGGAGTCGCCTTCACTCGACGAAGGTGGTCGGTCCGGTAAACAGCTAGCTTCGAACTGATGATCGCCTGCCGATGGAACGTGGAAGCGCAAACGCTGGGCGAACGTGAAGGCCTTGCGCACGGCTTTGGGAGGTCTGACAACCGGATTCGAACCATCGCGGTTGTCCACCCGCTGAACACTCACAAGCCCACGATGACGATAACGTTGGCAAGAACGAAGACCGGATCGATCGATAGGCTCGGCGAGCGTCCGAACCTCGACAGCCTGCGCCCTACGACGTCGGAAGCAAATGCCCAGCCGTGTAGGGGAATCTGCCGCCCGTATCGACCTGCGCTACGCAGTAGATAAACAGCGTAACCATGACCCCTGCGATCGCTGCGAGCGTCAACCGGGCGACCTCGGTGCGCTCCAAAGCGCGGCCGTCTCTCCTCTCGCTCGGGGGCGTCGTACAACGGGATCACCGAGAACCTCACGACAGCCACCAGGACCGCGAGGGCAAAAAGTGCCGGCTCACGACGACGAATACGACTTCCGTAGCGGCCATCCCAATAGCGATCCTTAGCTGGTCCCGCCTTTGTCTGGTCGGCGGCTCGGACCCTGCCGAACCCACACCTCTCCGTGCGGCGCTGCCCGCACGAGCAGGCAGCTTGTTTGGGCGGTCGCGCCGCACACGAGCGATCAGCGCCAGAAGTCGTCGTGGTAGCGGCTCGGAGTGGGCCCACGTCGGCGCTTGGTACTTCGAGCCCAGCCCGCCGCAACCCGCAGAGAGCTTCTGCAGCGGTGGTCATCCTCAAGAACTGAGAGAGGCGTTGCACGCCGGGGGTCGTAACCGGGACGCGTTGGTAGGATATCGATGTGGCCTGACTGACAAAACGCGGTGCGATCCGGAGACGGCGGACCGACACCTCAGGGGTCATTCCTGTGTCCATGGCGGATCGTTAATCCGAGCCAACCGAGTCGGCCGTTGCTTGGGTCGATCGCGCGTTCTTTTAGCGGGATGATCGCGTTATCAGTGATCTTGATGAATTGTGGGCACACTTCGGTGCAGCATTTGGTGATGTTGCAAAGGCCTAGCCCCTGCGTCTCTTGTACATAGTGACTGCGATCGAGGGTGTCGAGCGGGTGCATGTCGAGCTCGGCGTACCGGATGAAGAACCGCGGCCCCGAATAGACAGGTTCGTTCTCCTCATGGTCACGGATGACGTGGCAGACATCCTGGCAAAGCCAACATTCGATGCACTTGCGGAACTCCTGGGAGCGTCCGACGTCGGCTTGGCTCATGCGGTAGGTGCCGTCCGCCTCGGGCGCCCGCGGCCGGAAGGCCGGAACCTCCTTGGCGATCTTGTAGTTGGCTGACACATCGGTGACCAGGTCTTTGATGATTGGGTACGTGCGCAGTGGGGTGACCGTCACCGACTCGTCTGGCGGTAGCGAGGAGAGCCGGGTCATGCACATCAGCTTGGGGTACCCGTTGATCTCGGCGCTACACGACCCGCACTTGCCCGCCTTGCAATTCCACCGCACGGCCAGGTCTCCGGCCTGCTCGGCTTGCACGCTCAAAACCGTATCGAGAACACACTCGCCCTCGTCAACTTGGACCGTGTAGTCAACCAACGCCCCGCCGGTGGCGTCGCCGCGCCAGATCTTCAGGACCTGTGGAGTGCTCATCGGAGCTCCCTCAGCGGATCGATGCGCTCAGGTGCCCAGCTACATTGGACGACAAATCCCGCCTGTCGTTCCCGTATCCGATCCGGCGCGGCCGGTGCCAACGACGAGGTGGGCACACAGACCAGGATGGCGTTCTCGAACGAGGGTCCCGAGGCCATCAGAAGAACCTCGGATCGGTGATGTCGCCGCTGGCGACGAGTCGGATGTAGACATCGGTGAGAGCGATCCAGTAGAGGCTCACCCATGCCCATTGCAAGTGCTTAGAGTTGAGCACCGACACAAATGTCCAGAAGCGGTAGCGCACGGGATGCCGGGAAAACGACCGCATCCGGCCGCCGACGATGTGCCGACAGGAGTGGCATCCGAGGGTGTAGCCCCAGATCAGGATCGCGTTGATCAGGAGGACGAGCGTGCCGAGTCCCATGCCTACGTGTCCGTCGAAGTCGAAGGCAATGACGGCGTCGTAGGACAAGATCAGGGCGAACAGCACGCCAAAGAAGAAGAAGTAGCGGTGCACCCTCTGCAGGATTAGCGGGAACCGGGTCTCGCCGGTGTATCGATTGTGCGGCTCCGACACGGCGCACGCGGGCGGCGAGCCCCAGAACGAACGGTAGTAGGCCTTGCGGTAGTAGTAGCAGCTCGCACGGAAACCGAGCGGGAAGATCAAGACGATCAGCGCCGGTGACAAGGCGGTGGGCACCGCGAAGGTCGCGTGGAGCGTCTGCGCCCCGATAGGGCAGTTGTCAGAGATGCACGGCGAGTAGAACGGTGAGATGTATGGGTGGTTGTAGTAGTCGGCGTTCTGAAAGGCAACCCAGGTCGCATAGATGACGAAGGCGAGGAGACCGAACTGTGTCAGGACTGGCTGTAGCCACCAACGGTCACGCCGCAGCGTGCGAGTGGTGATCTTCACGCGGGTTCGGACAGGTTCGGAGGTGATGGACATGTCAGCGGCGAGCGCCGGTTTGTTGCCCGCTGCGGATCGTGTCCGGTCCGCGTGCTGGCAGGGCGGCGCGGCGGCGATCAACGACGTAGGGACGCCACGAGAACGAGCACCCGGTAAAGTTCACCCCGTGGGTGGAGCGGACCACCTTGTCGTGGACCCACCGGTCCCGGTAGAAGGCGTCAGAGTCCCGCCGGCCCAGCAGGTGTATGGTCCGCAGGTTCTCTACGACCTCTGCCCGCCCGAAGAACCGGTCCGCCCACAGCAACATCTCCCAGCGATTCCAGTCCGTCGGACCGCCCCGCCGGCCCGAGGCACGCCACTTGCTCATGTCACCGCTCCTCCGACAACCGCTTAGCTCCGCCCACCCCTCCGTTGCTCGAGCTTGTTGCGTTGGTACGGGTCTTGCTATTCGTACGTTCTCGCGGAACGCGACAACCTGTTCGTCGCGAAGGCGCACCAGGATGGCTCCGGCTCCGCGTGAGGTGAAGTAGCTCCATCCCCAGTCCACCAGGACCTTGATCCGATTGGAGAAACAGATCAAGTAGGCGATGTGGACCCCGACCCAGAGCAGCCATGCCGGCAATCCACCAAACCGCAGCCGAAATTGGTTGCTGGTGCCGGCGCCGAGCAGTAGCGGGAGCTCGGCCACCGCGTCACCGCGCCCGAGGACGGCCATCATTCCCTTGTCGTGGTAGCGGAACCGAGCCAGGGGTTCTTTGGCTATGAGGCGCGCCACCTGTTCGCCGGCGTGTCGGCCGGCTTGGATCGCAACCGGCGCCAGCATCGGTAGAAGGGCACTCGGCTGTGGAGACGCCACGGCCGCGAGATCACCGGCAACGAAGACGGTTGGGTGGCCCGGGACTTGCAGGTGCGGATCGACCACCAACCTGCCTCGGCTCAGTTGCAACCCGAGCGTGCGACCAAGTCCGTTCGCCTGCACCCCGGCGGCCCAGATCACCGTACGGCTTTCGATCCGCTCGCCGCCATCCAGGGTGACTCCGCCGGGATCGGCAGCCCTTACGTTCCGACTCAGGCGGACGTCGACACCACGGCGACGGAGGTCTTCGACGGCCCGCTCCGACGAGCGCGGGCTGAACGCGTTGAGCAACCGCGGTCCGGCTTCAACGAGGATCACCCGGAGAGTGGCAACCGGTCCGACGACCTCATGGGCCATCGAGGCCAGTGCGCCAGCGGTCTCGACTCCAGTCGGGCCTCCACCGACGACCACGGTCGTGATCCATACGTCGGCAGGTTTTCCTGTGCCAACCATCTGTTCGAGGGTGCCGAGCAGGTGGGTCCGCAGCGCGACCGCGTCAGCCAACGTGTAGAGCGGCCAGGCATGCTCGGCCATACCCGGGATATCGAAGAAGTTCGTCTCGGCACCGGCGGCGAGGACCAAGTAGTCGAAGTGAAGCGCCGACCCGTCCTGCAGCCACAGCCTCTGGTCCGTCCAGTCCACCGAGACCGCCACCGCCACGCGCACGGTCAGATTGGTCTGTCGGCGAAATACCGAACGAAGCGCGGCGCCTACCTCTTCAGGAGGCAGATAGCCGGTGCTCACCTGGTAGAGCAGCGGCTGGAACGTGTGATAGTTGTGCCTGTCTACCAGGGTGACGTCGGCATCCGAATGCCCCAACGCGTGTGCCGCGTTGATTCCCGCGAAACCTCCCCCGACCACAACGACATGCGGTCGTACGGGCCGGCCTTTACTGGTCATTGGGCGACGAGCCGCCGCGCAGCAGCGACGATGTGGCGGGCCGAGATGCCGGCGGCGTCCAACAGTTGGGCCGGGGTTCCCGAGCCGGGAAGGTCGCCGACGGCGAGGTGAGCAACACGCAGGGCGGGCACGCCGGCGTCGGCCAAAGCCTCGAGCACCGCTCCTCCGATCCCGCCGCTCGGGTAGTGGTCTTCGACGATGACCAGCCGGCTACCGGTGACCTGGCACGCCTCAAACAGAGCGTCGGCATCGAGCGGTTTGATTGAGTACAGGTCGATTATCCGAGTCGGGATGCCCGTGCCGGCAAGTTCGTCGGCGGCGGTCAGGCACTCGTGCAGGGTCACCCCGGCCCCAATGAGTGCGACCGCGTCGCCGGCACCCGCCCGGTGGACCTTGCACCCGCCGACTGCGAAGGTCTCTTCGGCCGCGTAGATCACCGGGTATGAGCCGCGGGTGGTGCGGAGGTAAACGACGCCATCGGTGTGCGCCATTTGGGCGACGAGAGCCACGGTCGAGGTGGCATCAGACGGGTACAGCACAACGGACCCGTGCACGGCGCGCAACGCCGCGATGTCCTCCAACGCCATCTGGGACGGCCCGTCCTGGCCGATCTCGACGCCGGCGTGCGACCCGACCAAGCAGATGTCGACGCCTGAGATGCCTGCCATACGGATGAAGTCGAAGGCGCGTGAGAAGAACGCGGCGAATGTCGAGGCAAACGGCCTATAGCCGCGCACGGCAAGCCCGGTCGCCGAGGCGACGAGCTGCTGCTCGGCGATGAACATTTCGAAGTACCGATCGGGGGCCACTTTGCCGAACTCCTCGGCGTGGGTGGAGTTGCCGACCTCGCCGTCGAGCACGACGACGTCGGTACGGGCGGCTAGGGCCGCGACGGCGGTGCCGAAGGCTCTGCGGGTCGCCACCTTCTCACCGAGCGCGAAGACAGGCCAACTGATCGGTGCGTCGGGTGCCGGCGTGATCGCGGGCGCGCCCGGCTGCGGGAGCGCAGTTTCGACGTGCAGATCGGTTCGCCCACCGAGGGCGGCGATGGCGCGGCTGGCCATGTCGGCGGGCAGCGCCTTGCCGTGCCAGCCGTTCATGTCCTCCAGTTCCGGTACGCCCTTCGCCTTGACGGTGCGGGCCAGGATCACGCTCGGCCGGTCCGGGTCAGATCTGGCCTCGGTCAGCGCCCCGTCGATCGCCGCGAGGTCGTGGCCGTCGATGACGAGCGGCCGAGCGCCGAAGGACTCGACTCGGCGGGCGTACCCGTCGAGGTCCCACCCCAGCTCGGTCGGTCCACGCTGGCCGAGCCGGTTGACGTCGACGATCGCGGTGAGATTGCCGAGGTGGTAGTAGCTGCCTTTGTCCAACGCTTCCCAGATCGAGCCCTCCGCGGTCTCGCCGTCCCCGCACAAGACCCAGGCGTGGTACTCCAGCTGGTCCAGGTAGCGGCCGGCCAGGCACACGCCGACCGCATCCGGCAGGCCCTGGCCGAGCGAGCCTGTCGCGACGTCGACCCACGGCAGGACCGGAGTGGGGTGGCCCTGCAGGCGGGCGCCGAAGCGCCGGTAGGTCTCGAGCAGCTCGGTCTCACAGATCACCCCGACCGATCGGAACATCGCGTACAGCAGCGGGGAGGCATGCCCCTTGGAGAAGATCAGGTGGTCGTTGGTCGCCAGGTCGGGTCGCTCCCAGTCGTAGCGCAGGTGCCCGACGAGCAGCACCGCCATCAAGTCGGCGGCGGACAGCGAGGAGGTAGGGTGACCCGAGCCCGCCTCGGTGCTGCAGCGGATCGAGTCAACCCGGAGCTGGACGGCCAGCCGGGCAGCAATTGCGAGCTTGGCTTCATCCATTATCGGGTCCCTTCCTCGCTCGGTCTTTCAAGGCCACGCGTCTCACCGCCGACGCCGTTGGCACGGGCTGGGACCCTCTCGAGCCTTGAAACGGGTTAGTGGGCTCGCTTCTGACCGGAGTCGCCGGAACGGTGACCCACTGCTCGTGTCCCAGGCGGTCACGGGCCGCCCCGGAGAGCTCCAGGCGAACGAGCTCGCTCAGCCAGGTGATGTCGAAAATTCGAGTGACTCTCGCCGAGGGAGATCGGATTGTTAGCTCACCGCCCGCCGCGACAAGGCGGCTGGCCCCGTAGGCGATCACCCCAAACCCTGCGAGGTCCATGACATCGAGCTTCGCCAGGTCCAACACGACTGAGAGGCATCCGCAGGCCATCACGGCATCGAAGTAGGCGCCGAGTTTTGGCGCACTGGAGATGTCGACCGCGCCGCGCACGGCGAGCACGGCCTGTTCTCGGACGAACCTGGCTTCCACGCCGAAGCCAGCGAGAGTGCCGTCGCCTGTCGTCACGTCGGGTCCACACGCATCGACAAGCGGGAGGGCTTCGGTGCATCTGCCGTCTTGGCGTCCTCCAGGCTCGCGCCCACGACCCCAAACGTCCGTCGTGTATTCATCTCGTCAAGACCGCTTCTCGGTAGGGGGCGAGCGCTGACCGGGCACAGCGGCGCTTCGGAGGGAACCCACGACGTAGGAGGAGACGCGGTGGATGCGCCGATGCAACAGGCCGGTCATCTGGACGCCCCAGCCAAGGCCAAGAACTCGGCTCTGGTCCGGTGGTCGTCGCGCACTAGCCCTGACATCGCCGAGGTGACCGTCCGAGCCCCGACCGCCCGCACCCCCCGCAGCGACATGCAGGCATGCTCGGCTTCGAAAACCACGCCGACCCCCTTGGGTGCCAGGTGGGAACCGAGCCAGTCGGCCACTTGAACCGTGAGCCGCTCCTGGACCTGCAGACGACGGGCGAAGTGTTCGACTACCCGGGCCAGCTTTGACAGTCCGACCAGGCGGGCGCCGGGAAGGTAGCCGACGTGGGCCACTCCGCTGAACGGCAGCAGATGGTGCTCGCAAAGTGAGCAGAACGGGACATGGCTCGCGACCACCAGCTCGTCGTAGCCCTCGTCATTGGGGAACGTGGTCACCTCGAAGGGCGTCGGTGTGAGCAACTCGGCGTAGGCACGGCACACTCGGGCAGGCGTTTCGGCGATCCCATCGGATCCACGGTCCACCCCCAAGGCGTCAAGCAGATCACCCACGGCTTGCTCGGCACGCTCGAAATCGATCGGACGACTCTGCGTTTCAAATGAACGGACAAGCGGACCATCTTCTTCTGCCGGCCGTCGTACCTGGGTCGGCTCGTAGCCGGTCACACTGGTCAGGCCCGATAAGGAAGACCTGCCCCGCTCAAGCCGCACGGCCCACCTCCGCAATACCTAAGTGCTGAGACAAGGGTAGGCCTCGACTGTAATTTAATCAAGTGCTAAGGTATTTCCGTGGATGATCGTGTCGATCGACTCGTCGAGGACTTCAAACGCCTCCGTCCTGACATCGACCCGAGGAACAAGGCTGTAGCCGCCCGACTGCTCCATCTGAGCGATCTCGTGCAGCGCTACTACGGTGCCATCGGCGAGCGCTTCGACGTCTCGCTGTCGGGCCTCGGCATCCTCACTGCCCTCGCACGTAGCGCGCCGCGCGAGCTCACCCTCACCGAACTCAACCGCGACATCCTCGTGACCTCAGGTGGCATCACCTTCGTAGCGGCCCGCCTCGAGCAACAGGGGCTGGTGACTAAGAGACGGCATCCGAGTGACCGCCGAGCCGTGCTTGTCCGACTCACCCGTCGAGGACGGCGGGTCGCGGACCAGCTGATCGACGCCATCGCTCTCGGGGACGTTGCGGCTCTGGGCCAAATGGGCGTCAACGACCTACGCGCGGCGGACGAGCTATTGATGCACATGCAGGCAGGCATCGAATCAGCCATGTCTCCGCAAAAGGAAGTGAGGTCGATCGCGGCAACCCCCGAACGGTCGTTCCTCAGGTCACGGCGATGAGGGCCCCGACACGTCCCACCACGGAAACGGAGTGGTCCGCAAGGAGAGCATGACGACCAACAGCTTCGGTGCGCGCGACCGGCTGACGGTAGGTGACGCGGTGTACGACGTCTTCCATCTCGACCGGGTGGAGGGCTCGGCCCGGCTGCCCTACAGCTTGAAGGTGCTGTTGGAGAACCTGCTGCGCAACGAGGACGGGTGGCTCGTGACCGCCGAACAGGTCAGTGCGCTCGCGGACTGGGACCCGTTGGCCGAGCATGGACGGGAGATCCAGTTCACTCCGGCCCGAGTGCTGCTGCAGGATTTCACCGGGGTGCCGTGCGTAGTCAACCTTGTCGCGATCCGCGACGCGATGGCCGCCTTCGGCGGCGACTCGCAGAAGATCAACCCGTTGATCCCGGTGGAGCTGGTGATCGACCACTCGGTCATCGCTGACGTGTTCGGCCGCCCGGATGCGTTCCGGGTCAATGCCGATCTGGAGTTCGCCCGCAACAAGGAGCGTTACCAGCTGCTGCGGTGGGCGCAGCAGGCGTTCGACAACTTCCAGGTCGTCCCGCCGGACACCGGCATCTGCCACCAAGTGAACCTCGAGTACCTGGCTCGAGTGGTTTACACCAAGGACGGCCTCGCCTATCCGGACACCCTCGTGGGCACCGACTCGCACACGCCAATGGTCAATGGTCTCGGCGTGCTCGGTTGGGGTGTCGGTGGCATCGAAGCCGAGGTGGCGATGCTGGGCCACCCGATGAGCATGCTCATCCCGCCGGTGCTGGGGCTGAAGCTCGTCGGTGAGCTCCGGGAAGGGACGACCGCGACCGATCTGGTGCTGACCGTCGCTGAGCTGCTGCGTCGGACCGGAGTGGTCGGCAAGTTCGTCGAGTTCTACGGTCCTGGGGTGGCCAACGTCCCGCTGGCCAACCGGGCAACGCTTGGAAACATGAGCCCGGAATACGGCTCGACCTGCGCGATATTCCCGATCGACAACGAGACTCTGGGCTACCTGCGGCTCACCGGCCGCCCCGACGAGCAGATCCGGCTGGTCGAGGTCTACGCCAAGGAGCAGGGGTTGTGGCACGACCCGTCCCACGAGCCGGTCTACAGCCAGCGACTCGAGCTGGACCTTTCCATTGTCGAGCCGTCGATCGCGGGACCGAGACGACCGCAGGACCGCATCCCGCTGGCCGCGGCCCGCCACACGGTCCGCTCGCTGCTCGCGGGCCAGGCGAAACCCCAAGTCCTGCGGACCGGCCTCGACGAGGCGTCGGCCGAGTCGTTCCCAGCCAGCGACTCGATCGCTGTCAGCCACGACCACGCGGGCGACGGACCCGCCGACCGTGGCGGGTGGGACCCACCGCAAGCGTGGCCGTCGGCACCGGTGCCGGTGACGTTCGACGACGGTACGACTGCGACACTCGACCACGGCCACGTCGTGATCGCGGCGATCACGTCGTGCACCAACACCTCCAACCCTTCGGTCATGATCGGGGCGGGACTGCTGGCGAAGAAGGCGGTCGAGCGCGGGTTGACTCCGAGGCCATGGGTCAAGACCTCGCTTGCACCAGGTTCGCGGGTCGTGACCGACTACTACGACCGTGCTGGGCTGACCCCATACTTGGAGGAGCTCGGGTTCGGCCTCGTCGGCTACGGGTGCACCACCTGCATCGGCAACTCCGGCCCGCTCATCGACCAGGTGAGCGCCGCAGTGACCGAGCACGACCTCACGGTCTGCTCGGTACTTTCGGGCAACCGCAACTTCGAGGGTCGCATCCACGCCGAGTGCAAGATGAACTTCCTCGCGTCCCCGCCTCTGGTCATCGCCTACGCCCTCGCCGGCACGATGCACGCCGACCTTTTGGGCGAACCGGTCGGGCACGACGTTGAGAACCGGCCGGTCTACCTGCGTGACATCTGGCCGAGCACAAAGGAGATCAAGGACGTCGTCAACGAGTGCGTACGCGAGGAGATGTTCGCCTCCGGCTACGCGGACGTGTTCGCCGGCGACGATAACTGGCGCGGCCTCGACGTCCCGGCCGGGGACATGTTCACCTGGGACGAGGCGTCCTCGTACGTGCGCCGTCCGCCGTACTTCGACGGGATGCCGCGCGAGCCCGAACCGTTGCGCGACATCACCGGTGCCCGGGTGCTGGCCGTCCTCGGCGACTCCGTGACTACCGATCACATCTCCCCGGCCGGTGCGATCAAGGTCGACTCTCCCGCCGGCCGCTACCTCGTCGACCGCGACGTGGCGCCGCGGCAGTTCAACTCCTACGGGTCGCGGCGGGGCAACCACGAGGTGATGATCCGTGGCACTTTCGCCAACATCCGGCTGCGGAACTCTATGGTGCCCGGCACCGAGGGCGGATTCACCCGCCACCTGCCCGACGGCGGTCAGATGATCATCTACGACGCGGCCGTCGCCTATGCGGACGACGCCGTGCCGCTCATCATCCTCGCCGGCGGCGAGTACGGGTCCGGATCCTCGCGTGACTGGGCGGCCAAGGGCACCCTGCTGCTCGGCGTCAGAGCCGTCGTCGCCATCTCCTATGAGCGCATCCACCGGTCGAACCTCGTCGGCATGGGAGTCCTTCCGCTGCAGTTCGCCCCAGGCCAGTCCCCGGCGAGCCTCGGGCTGACCGGAACGGAGACCTACTCGATCTCCGGCCTGGAAGCCGCGGGCGACGCATTGCCGAGCACCGTCGCGGTCCACGTCGAACACGGGGGTTCACGGCGAGAGTTCTCGGCCACCGTGCGGATCGACACGCTCGCCGAGGCGGCCTACTACCGCCACGGAGGCGTCCTGAGATACGTCCTGCGAAAGTTGCTCGGCGATGAAGGCATCAATGAGGTGACGACCAGATGACGTGGGCGGGGGGCGAAGGCCCGGTGGCGACCCCGGTTCTTCATCCGGTATGCCGAGATCGGCACGCACCCTTTGGACGCCCTCGATCGCAGCCATATTTGCAGGAGACACAAGGACTCGGCCTTTACAACATCACCAAGTGCTGTACCGAAGCGTGCCCACAGTCCATCAGGATCACCGAAAACGCGATCATTCCCCCGAAAGAGCGGGCGGTCGTCATCAGCAACGCCCGATTGCGATGGCTCGGACTGCGAATCCGCTGACGGTAAGCCGTGACACCCGACTATGTCTCGGGAAGCCTCGCATCGCCCAGAACGACCTCGACATGATTCGTACCTATCAGCCCGCAGGAAGCAGCGTTGTCGGTGCCGCGAACGTGCGAATCGTCGCCCTTTTCACCGAGAAACTGAGGCGCCTGCGCGCGGCGACGACCTCATCGGCCGCGTCCGACCTTCGCCGCTCCATCGATGACGCTTGTGCGCGGGACAGATCGTGCCATGTCTACGGCCACACGCCAAGGAGGCAGACGATGCCGAAGAAGGTGAAGGTACAGGTGCGTCGGGTCTACGACGCACCTGTACGAGGCGATGGTGCACGGGTACTTGTCGACCGAATCTGGCCTCGAGGGCTCACGAAGATCAAGGCCGACCTAGACGAGTGGTGCAAGCAGGTCGCACCGTCGACGGAGCTTCGCAAGTGGTACAGCCATGACCCGGAACGGTTCGAGGAGTTCGCCCGCCGTTACCACGTCGAGCTGAGACAACCTGAGCGATCGGACGCGCTGGCCCACTTGCGGGAGCTGGCGAAGGACCGGAGCTTGACCTTGCTCACAGCGACCAAGCAGCCCGAAATCAGCGAGGCCGAGGTGCTCGCCGAGATGCTTCGCAACTGACCACAAGGACCAGTTCGCACGACCAACTCGTTTCACCCACGTCGAGGCAAGGAGAAACGTCATGACCATCAAGGAATCACAGGTCTCACAACAGCGCGAGCCGGCTGGTAGGCCACAGATCGCCGGCCGGATCGTGGTCGGCGTGGACGGATCGCCCGGTTCGCTGGCCGCCTTGCGCTGGGCGTTGTCGGAGGCGGCGTTGCGCGGCGTGGACGTGCATGCCGTCGGTACCTGGAAGTTCGCGGGGGGTATGGGCTACGTGATGCCCGGCGACGCTGCCAGCCCCGGCGAGGCGATGACGACAGCCATGGAGGCGACCATCGCCGCCGCTGTCGCTCTGACATCAGGCGGAGAGGCACCGCCCGCGGTAACGATCACGGTCTCGGCGGTCCGTGGGGACCCCGCATTGGAGCTGCAGCGCTCGGTTGGGGACGGCGACCTTCTGGTCGTGGGGTCCCGCGGCCACGGGGCTGCGGTCGGGTTGCTGCTCGGATCTGTGAGCCAGCACGTGGTGGCCCACGCGCCCTGCCCCGTGGTCGTGGTGCCCAACCTCGCTCATCCCGAGGAGGGCGCACCGGCTTGACCCTCACCTCTGCACGGCGCGGTCTCCGGTGTACCACCAATACCCGGTGGCCGCCGGGAGGAGGTTCTGGTCCCATGACTGCGCTGGGTCTGCCCGACCGGGTGCGAGCATGCCTGTTCGACCTCGACGGCGTGCTCACGGAAACGGCCAAGGTCCACGCGGCCGCGTGGAAAGAGATGTTGGACACCTACCTGCAGACTCGCGCCCGCCAGAGCGGCGAACTGTTCGTCGCCTTCGACCCGGTTCGCGACTACGACGCCTACGTGGACGGCAAGCCGCGTGCCGACGGAACCCGATCGTTCCTCAAGTCCCGAGACATCGAGCTGCCCGAGGGAGGCCCGGATGATCCACCCGGCGCCGAGACAGTCCAGGGTCTGGGCAACGTCAAGAACGAGATCGTCCTGCGCCGAATCCGCGAGGACGGCGTGGAAGCTTACGAGGGGTCGCTGCGCTACGTCCGGACCGCCCGGGATGCCGGACTGCGCCGGGCCGTGGTGTCCTCCAGCACCAACTGCGTGGACGTGCTTGTCGCGGCCGGCATCGAGGACCTGTTCGAGGAACGCATCGACGGCCTGACCGCCGAGCGCGACCACCTGGCCGGCAAGCCCGCGCCGGACATGTTCCTCGCAGCGGTCCGGGCCCTCGGGGTGGCCCCGGGCAACGCCGTGGTCTTCGAAGACGCCCTAGCCGGGGTGGCGGCCGGGCGCGCCGGGAGGTTCGGCTTCGTGGTCGGGGTCGACAGGGCCGGGCAGGCCGCTGAACTCAAAGTCCACGGCGCGGATGTCGTGGTGGCCGATCTGGCCGAATTGCTGGACGCCTCGTGATCAACCATCGTGCGTTCCGGGTCGAGCCTTGGTGCCTGCGGGAGACCGAATTGGAGTTGGCGGTGCTCGCGCAAACCGAGTCGGTCTTCGCGCTGGCCAACGGGCACATCGGCTGGCGCGGGAACCTCGACGAGGGCGAGCCACACGGTTTGCCAGGCTCCTATCTCAACGGCGTCTATGAGCTGCGGCCGCTGCCGTATGCAGAGGCCGGCTACGGGAATCCCGAGTCCGGGCAGACGGTCATCAATGTGACCAATGGCAAGCTGATCCGCCTTCTCGTCAATGACGAGCCGTTCGACGTCCGCTACGGGAAGCTGCGTGCCCATGAGCGGTGCCTGGACTTTCGGGCCGGCGTGCTCCGCCGGACTGCCGACTGGGCTTCGCCGGCCGGCTGCGCCGTCCGGGTGTCTTCGACCCGGTTGGTGTCCTTCGTCCAGCGATCGATTGCGGCGATCTGCTACGACGTCGAACCCCTCGACGCCCCGGCCCGGGTTGTCTTGCAGTCTGAGCTCGTGGCGAATGAGCAGCTCCCGTCGCTCGACAGTGACCCCCGGGTCGCGGCCGTGCTCGAGGCGCCATTGGTGGAGGAAGAACATGCGGCCAAGGGTGCGCGTGCCGGGCTAGTGCACTCGACGCGACACAGCGGTCTTCGAATCGCTGCGGTGATGGACCACGTCGTTGACGGACCGGTCGCAACCGAAGTGCAAGCGGAGAGCTTCCCGCATCTGGGGCGAGTGACGGTGACGGCAGCGATCGAGCCTGGACAGCGGCTGCGGCTGGTGAAGTTCGTCGCCTACGGCTGGTCGGGGTCTCGGTCGCTGCCTGGGGTGCGTGATCAGGCTGACGCGGCGCTCGCTGGGGCAAGCCTGACCGGTTGGGACGGGCTGCTTGCCGAGCAGCGGGCCTACCTCGACGCGTTCTGGGACCGTGCCGACGTGGAGCTCGACGGGGACTCCGAGATCCAGCAGGCGGTGCGGTTCTCGCTGTTCCACGTGTTGCAGGCCGGGGCCCGAGCGGAGGGCAGAGCGATCGCAGCAAAAGGTCTGACCGGGCCAGGCTACGACGGTCATTGCTTCTGGGACACTGAAGCGTATGTGCTGCCAGTGCTCACCTACGTGGCTCCGGAAGTCGTCGCGCACACCCTGCGCTGGCGCCACTCCACGCTACCAATGGCCACTGAGCGTGCCAAGCAACTCGGACTGCGCGGTGCCGCGTTTCCGTGGCGAACCATCCACGGCGAAGAGTGCTCCAGCTACTGGCCGGCGGGCGCGGCGGCTTTCCACATAAACGCCGACATCGCCGACGCAGTCATCCGCTATCTCGGCGCCATCGACGATCAAGCCTTCGAACGAAGTATTGGCCTTGAGCTCCTGGTCGAAACGGCGCGGCTGTGGTGCTCGATCGGTCACCACGACGTAAAAGGGCGGTTCCGCGTCGACGGGGTCACCGGTCCCGATGAGTACAGCGCGATCGCCGACAACAACGTGTACACGAACCTGATGGCCCAGCAGAACCTGCGAGCCGCCGCGGATGCCGCCAGTCGCCACCCCGAACGTGCCCGTGAGCTCGGGATCGACGAGGAGGAGACGGCCCGTTGGCGAGGCGCCGCCGAAGAGATGTATATCCCCTACGATGACGCGCTCGGAGTCCACCCACAGGCAGAAGGTTTCACCGGCCACCAGGCCTGGGACTTCGCCGCCACGACGGCGGAGCAGTACCCCCTGCTGTTGAACTTCCCGTATTTCGATCTGTACCGCAAACAGGTGGTCAAGCAAGCCGATCTTGTGCTGGCAATGCACAGCCGCGGCGACGCGTTCACGGCCGAGCAGAAAGCTCGCAACTTCACTTACTACGAAAGGCTCACCGTCCGAGACTCCTCGTTGTCTGCCTGCACCCAGGCGGTGATCGCTGCCGAAGTTGGCCACCTTGGGCTGGCGTATGACTACCTGGCCGACGCAGCACTCATGGACCTCGATGATCTGGAACACAACACGCGAGACGGCCTGCACATCGCCGCCCTGGCCGGCAGCTGGATCGCTCTGGTCGCTGGCTTTGCCGGCATGCGGGACCGAGACGGAGTCCTGAGCTTTGCCCCTCGGCTCCCCGAGAAGCTGTCCCAGCTCGCCTTCAAAATCTCCTTAAGGCGGCGACGCTTGGCCATCGAGGTGCGGGCAGCATCGGCCACCTACTCCCTGCTCGAGGGTGAGCCGATGCACATCTCTCACCACGGGCAGTTGATTACAGCCGCCCTCAACGACCCGATCATGCGTCCGATCCCCCCCGTCCCAGCAGCGTCACCGACCCCGACACAACCACCTGGACGCGAGCCTGTCCGGCGTCGCCCAAGAGATACGAACGACAACGGACCTCGGAGATCACACCTCAGTCACTACGAACAGGCTGAGTGGAGAGGGGAGAGTCACCAGACGTAGATCCGGGACATAATCTCGTGTCTCACGGCCTGATCAGGCCCCGGATAGGTGATGACAAACGGCATGCCGCTCGGGTCGCGGCCTTCGACCAACGTAAAGCCGTCACCAGCGGTGGTGCAGACGTGAGCGGACCGATCCTTGAGAAACCGCTCACAGCGACGGAGGTCTTCGTCTCCCGCCGCTGTCCAGATCACATACTGCACACCGATGCTACCCAGCGCATGTTGAGGGTTGTGTCCCATTTCGCGCAGGTAGAGCTGAAATGCGTCTGCACTGACCAACAGAGCGGCAGAGACACTACGAATCGTGACCTCCATTCCGAGGATCTCGCGATAGAAGGTCACCGACAATTCCAAGTCGTTGACGAACATCACCGCCGAAGTAAGCCGAGCGCTACCGACCGCCGGCGGCGCGCTTGGTTCAGGATCCCTCTGCATCAGGCGATACCCGCCCGTGGCGGATTCGTCGCCAGAGAGCGTTGACGCTGTGTTGGGTCCATGTTGGAACCCCCGATCTCCCCCGAAAGTGGGGTCAGCGCCAAACTATCCCACCGATACGAGGACAGATCGCTTGTCGGCGACGCGTGGATGCCGTGTACCCTGCGAAGTTTCAGGGCACTGCGCCCGGCATGTCCGGGGCTGGGGCAGGCTTGCTCCGCACTTCCAGATCTAGCGGACCGGGCCGATCAGGAGCGCTTGGTGGGAGACCTTCGGGCGGATGGGCTGTTCCGCTCCGGCCCCCAGATGCAGGACTGGTCCTGGCAGGCTCGCAGCGGGGTCCAACTGGAAGTCCGCTCGCGCCTCGTGCACCAAGGCCGCGCCCATCGACTGTCGGTCGTGCAGTGAGGCGGTCGCAACCCCGCTGGCAGGGAGCCCTGATCCCACGGGCCGACCAGGCCGAGCAGGGTCAGCCTTCGGGGAATACCCGGTCTCCACCGTCGCTCGGGGTCTTAATCGATCTTCATCGCGCGCTTACTGACGCTGCTGCGCTCCGACCTGTCATGCCGTGTTCAATAAGTAGTCACTGAATAGGGAGTGATAACGGCGGGCGTGGAGTGACCGGAGGTGTAACCGATGCAGAGGCGAAGTGGCGTTGGGCCGTTCGTGGTCGTCGGCGGTGGGCTCGCCGGAGGCAACGCCGCGGTGACGCTCCGCGAGGAAGGCTTCGCAGGCCGAATCATCCTCATCGGTCGAGAACCGGGGATCCCGTTTGGTCGCCCCCCGCTTTCCAAGACGTACCTCCGTTCGGCCGAGGATCTCGAAGGATGGTATGTCAGGCCAACAGATTGGTATGACGAGTACGAAGTGGAGCGGGTCCACTCCGTTGTTACCCGGGTGTATGTGACCGATCACGCTGTATTGCTCGACTCGAACAGACAACTTCAATACCAGAAGATCTTGATAGCGACGGGCGGACGCAATCGCCGGCTCGAAGTTCCAGGGGCGCACCTCCCGGGGATCCACTATCTGCGCACGGTTGCTGAGTGCGACGCGATCAAGTACGAAGCCGCTCCAAATCGGTCCGCGGTCGTGGTGGGCATGGGGTTTATCGGGTCCGAGGTGACTGCCTCTCTGACACAGCTCGGTGTTCACGTGACCTCGATATTTCCAGACAAATCACCGCTCCAGAGGGTGCTCGGTCCCGAAATCGGCAGGGCATTCGGCGCGATTCACCAGGCGCAAGGAGTCGACCTGCGCAGCGAAGATCAGATCGTTGAGTTCGAGGGGACCGACCGGGTCGAAGCCGCCGTGACCGCAAAGGGCGTCCGGGTGGCTTGCGACTTCGTTGTCGTCGGCATCGGGATCGAGCCCGAGATGCCGGAGTTCGAGGGAGGGACCGTCGCGCAGTCAAATGGCGTGCTCGTCGACGACCTGTGTCGAACGAGCGCTCCGGATGTCTACGCGGCGGGGGATTTGGCCAACCAACTACACCCGGTTTTCGGGCGCGTTCGCGTCGAGCACTACAACAACGGCGAAAAACAGGGCCGAGCCGCAGCAAGGTCGATGCTTGGCTCAACCACTCCATACGACTATGTGCACAGCTTCTGGTCCGATCAGTACGAGCAGAAGCTCGAATACGTGGGCCACGCCACGAAATGGGACCGGTTCGTTGTGCGCGGAAGTTTGGAGGAGCGAAAACTGATCGGCTTCTACCTGCCAGACGGCCAATTGCGGGCGGCGGTCGGCCTTGACCGTGGCGGTGACCCCGAGCTCGACACCGACTCGGAGATGGCGGCATGCGCGCGTCTAGTAGGGGTTCGGGCTCGACCGACACCTGGTCAGCTCGCAGATGAACGAGTGGACCTTTGGTCGCTTGCGCGCTGAGCCAGCCCGAGTCTCCGCCCTCGGGCCCACTGCTAAGCGTTCGAGAAGAGAGTGATATTGGCGCCGCTCGCGGAGACGAGGGGGGTGTCGAGTAGCGCGACGATCAGTCCTGCGACGTCACCAGGCGTGAGTCCGGGCTGCAGCTCGGGGTTGGCCCGCTGCAGCATCTGAGTGTCGACCGCGCCGGGACTGATACAGATCGCGCTGATGCCGTGCCCCTTACCTTCGACCGCGATCGCCTCGGTAAGCCCAATGACTCCGTACTTCGAGACGTTATATGCGGCCAGGCCCGGGAACTTCTCGGTCGCGTAGACGCCGGAAAGCGACGCGATGTTGACGATCCGTCCTTCGCCTGCGGTACGCATCGCGGTGAACGCCTGACGGCAACAGAGGAATGAGCCCGTCAGGTTGACCGCCAACGTATGTTCCCAGATCTCCGGGGTCGTTTCGGCGAACAGCGCCGGTGTGAGCACGCCGGCCGCGCAGACGAGGGCCGCGAGCGTGCCAGTCCGATCACTGGCAGCAAAAAGGCGCTCGACATCCTCGACCTTGCTGACGTCTGCTGGAACAGCAGCGGCATAGCCTCCCGACTCGCGGATGCGACTGGCCACAGCTTCGAGTGCCTCGTGGTCGCGGGCGGCGAGGACGACGTGTGCGCCGGCCGCCGCCATCGCCTCAGCGGTAGCTGCCCCTATGCCTCGGCTGGCGCCGGTGACGACGGCCACCCGTCCCGCAAGCCAATGCTTCGGCTCAGCCACTGATTGCGGCCCGTACCCCTGAAGTCGCCACCCGCTCATAAAGTTGTTCGTGCAGGTCGAGGCTCTGCTGTAGGTCGAGCTTGCTCTCGGCATGATCGCGACATCCGGAGCGCGAGATCTCGTTGGTCCTCGCGACAGCGTCTGCTGCCGCGTCGGTGTCGCTGGGGGTTACTAGGAAGCCCGTCACCCCATCGACGATCACTTCATCGAGTGCCCCCCGGCGGAAGGCGACTACAGGCGTGCCGCACGCTTGCGCTTCGGCGGCGACCATTCCGAACGGCTCCTCCCACATCGCCGGGCAAAGGACGACCGCTGCGCGAGCCATCACCCTCCATAGCGCCGATCTCGGAATGCCGGGACGAACAACGACGCCAGGCTCGGCGCGTCGCGGGTCGATCTCTTTAAGCGCGTATTCGTCGTCGTAGTTGTCGCCATAGACGTCAATGCCGACTCCTGCAGACTTGGCGATCTCGATCGCTTCGGCGACTCCCTTCTCGGGGCTCAGCCTGCCGGCGAAGAGAGCGCGATCCCCTGCTGTCGGCGACCAGCGGATCGACCGCGTGGGGACGTAAGGCGGCAAGATCGCGTCGACTGTGACGACCTGGAACCACGCTCTCGCCTGGCATCCGGATACACAGGCAACCGTCGGTGGGGGGTCGAGGTGAACCGCCGCGCGCACCGCCTCGGCAACCTTCTGGTCCGGGGGTAGGTGAAGTGTGTGCACTACCGGAGCATTCAACGCAGTTGCGAGGCTGAACGCCGGGCGCGTCGAAAGCGTGATTGTGCACAATGTCGTATCGGGTCCCCCGAATCGCGTTGTAGACGCCGCCAAACGCCATTCCAGCCTCCCTGGACTCGGGCGCGACTCCTTCACTTGAAGCTCGGTAGAGCGTGGCAGCGAGAACCCGGTGATCGATCCCTGTGTCGATCACTCGCACGCCTTGTACTTCCGATCCAGAAGCAGCATAAATGTGAACCTCGTGACCCCTTCCCGCGAGGCCGCGTGCCAGATCGGATACGAATGCCTGCGATCCGCCGCGCTGGGGTTCTCGGATCACCGAAACCAGAGGCGCAACAATCGCCACCTTCATGAGGCGATCACCTTGAACGCGAGATCGCGCGGCGGGTTGATTCCGAGCATCGCGTAGGGGACCCGACGCCACCCTCGGCGACGTACCTCCGCAACCGCGCCGGGATAGAAGATCTCCGTCAGTTCGGCAGCCTCGTCGCGACTGGCGAACTCGACAAACATCTCTCCGTCGAAGCGCACATACTCATAGCCATGGGCAGCGAGCCAGGGGATCCCGTTCGGCCAGATGATGACGACTAGGCCACCCGGTCTGCACACCCGCTCCATCTCGACCAGGCCGGCTTCGCCACCGTGTCCCGGATCGGGCGTAAACGCCGAACACGCCACCACCAAATCAGCGTAGGCGTTGGTCACAGGCAGCTCGTCAAAAAGAACCCATGGATCACGTTGGCGCGGTCCCCATGATGTGCTCGCCCGAGCTTTTGATTCAGGATCTCGCGCAACTGTTCAGCGGGTTCAATGGCCACAACCTCGCTTGCGCGCATCACGAGTTCCAATGTCAATCGTCCCGTACCTGCAGCCACCTCGACGATCCGGTCGACATACGACGGCATCCACTCGAGCACGCTGGAGTGGATCCGCTCAGCGCTGACAAGCCGATCGTAAAGATCCGGCTCGAGCCGGTACAAGAGTTCCCACGCAAGAGTGATGTCCAGCCGCGGGTCGCAGTCACTGCTTGGTACGAACCGTCTCGCCTCTTCTTGCGTTAGCACCCCGACGTCCTCGGCTGTGTACCGACATCTGAAATCCACGTCCCGCTGGGGCGGTGTCTCAGGCGCGATCAACTTGAGCCCAGTTCTTGTCCGTCTCCCACAGCCGGACTGATCGCAAGGAACCTTCAGGGAATTCCGATCGGACCCGGTCCCAGAACGCCAGCGCCAAGTTTTCGGCGGTCGGGATTCGGCCTTCCAGCCAGGGAACATCGGTATTCAGGTTGCGGTGGTCAACGTCCTCGATGATCCGACGGCAGACCACCTCCGAGAGATGCTTCAGGTCCACGACGTAACCAGTTGCCGGATCGATCTCGCCGGCCACCACAACCTCCAGAACGTAATTGTGCCCATGCAGATTCGCACACTTCCCGAACAGGAGCTGATTCTTCTCATCGGATAGGTTGGGATCGCGCAGCTGGTGCGCGGCATTGAAGGATTCACGGCGACATACCCGCACGGTTCGCGAGTTCTCCATTTTCGCTCCATCGGCGACGGCGCCTTCTACATCGCTGAGATCGTGATCCACCATCTCAACCTCCTAGCCTGTCGCTGCGCTCATCACCCACCTCGACGATACCGCCCCCACTGACCCGCTGGCAGAGTGTCGCTCGTGTACACCAACCAGTGGATTGAGATCGAGCAATCCTGGTTCTCGTGGAACTCGTGCCCCACCGCGACCTACGCAAGACGGGGTGCATCCGAATCCTCGGTAGTCGTGCACATGTCTGCTCAGTCAAAGAGGGGGCGGTCGTCTGAGGAGGCGAAGAACCCTGGCTGCTTCGAGGCTACGAGCAGGGACGCCGTTGCCGGGGGGTGTTTCTCGACCAGCACTAGGTTCCGGTTGCGCCGGGCCGGGGTTATCCACCGGATTCGAATCAAACGCTTTCATGGTCGAGCCCATCCAGAACAAGAATTCAAATTTGCTCCACCGGAGCTGGTGCATTCATGGGGATAATTCGGCCGGTGGTTTGAAGGCGCGCAGAAACGCAGAGTTGCTCTTCGGTGTTCACCCAAGAAGCGATAGAGCACTCGAAAAAATTCATGCACAGTCCGAACAGTGAGATGAAAGAGTAGGGCGATGATCGAGGTTTGGGATCTGTGGTTTCCCGATGCGGGAGCCACCGGAATATCTTTCGCTCGAAGCCGAGTGGAATCCGAGGTGGCCGGTGATCGACTGTTGCTACACGCCGCACCGTGGCTTCTGGACGTGACCGTACGCAGTGAGGATGGCGAGACGCTCGCCAGAGGCGAGAAGCTGAAACGTCACGAGAAGGGCCCAATGTCATTCCTCGTCCGCAAGGACAGGGAGATCACGCTCGAGGACGGATGGCCGACCGAGGTAGATCTCGGAAGGCTTGTAATCCTTCCCGGCGGTGAGGCCTGCATCCTGCAGAAGTGGTGGAACGCCGAGGACAAGAGTGAGTGGCGCTGGGTCGTGGAGTTCTACAACCACATCTGAGCCCTACCGCGAGGAAAAGAACTCTTCGGAGCGGCGGCTTTACTTCAAGCAGGGATGAGGGGCTGCGTGTACGAACCGATGGCAACCAAACTCAGCGGGCGAGATGGTGAGGCAGTTGGCCACGATGAGGGCGCTTGGACGCTCGGCGCGAGGAACCGCATTGGTGTATCCGCGGTGCTGTGGCCCGCGCCTCGGCCCACCGCACATCTGAGCTCTTCTCATCTGTTTGTTGCCTCTGTTTGTTGCCGCCACTCAAACCTGAGCAAGAGGTAGGCGCCCGCTCCCACGGGGATTTGGACCCTTCAGGTGCCGACAACTGCTCGGCGCCGCTTTCGGGCGCTCTCTAATACGCGTCTTAAGGGGGGTAGGAGTAACGTCCTATTACCTCCCCCTAAGGGGACTCGAACCCCTCGCTTCAGCGTTCACACCTCCGACGCACTTCTCTCGGTGAAAAACAAAGATAACCGTGTGATTCCCGGCTGTCAGGGAGACTTCGGCGGTCTACCTGGGCGACGAGGGTGCTCGCGAGCCCAGTGTTCGATTTGCTCTTTTCGCCGAGACGCGTCCGATCGCCAAGTGTGCTTCCGGTTGTGGGAAGTCCTCATAGGCATTGATTAATTGGTCCACTCGCTGCCGAGAGACACCCAGAAGTTCGGAGATTTCCGTCACGCTCACGAGATCGAGGGTCACACGAAAAAGCGTAGGGAAACCCTTGCTCAGATGCAATAATCCTATTATACTTGCAGATAGGCAATAGTAAGGCCCGGGCGGTGCGCTAACACCCCCGGGCCGTGGCCAAGACCTGATTGGAGGTCCTGACATGTCGGATGGTACGAGACGCGCTCGTGATGACAGTGCGAGCGAGGATTTTCGGCTGCGCATTGCCAGCTACCACCCACGAGGACTGGATCCAGCCGAATGTGAGGCGATTCGGCCATTTGTGACTGAATGCGCTGGTCGATTGCCCATCGCTGGGTGGTCGAGCACCACTAGAGCGCTTCGGGTGCTATCTCAGCTGGCGGCCTGGGCGGTTTCGGAGGGGATGGCCCTCGATCCCGAGTCGATTTTCGACCCAGACACGGTCGAGCGGTTCGTCACCCAGGGATTGCGTGCCGACACCTCGCGAGCCACCTATCGATCGGTCTTGAGGCGAATCGGCCCTTTACTCACGAGGAAGGCACCCTGGGAACCCCGTCCGGCAACGTTGGCTCGCCGGCAAGTAGCCCAGCCCTACACGCCGGCGGAGATGGAAACCCTGTCGCGAGCTGCTGGGCGCCAGAGCACACTTGCAAAAGTCCGTGCGGCCCGGGCTCTCCTCGCGCTCGGCGCAGGTGCTGGTCTGGACGGTCGCTGGGTCGCTCGGGTCAAAGCCGAAGACATCGCTGTTGAGGGGTCAGTGGTACTCGTGTGCGTGAGCGATCCTGCCGCTCGGGCAGTACCTGTGCTGGCTCGATGGGAGCGGGAAATTGTCGAACTGGCTTCGACCGCCGGGGACGAGTATTTGGTCGGAGGACATTCAACGTCGCGCAACCGAGCCAGTGCACTCGCGTCTGGTCTCGAGATCCCACCGGGTCACCCACGGCTCTCGGCCGCCCGGCTTCGGTTCGACCTGGCTCCTCTCGCATCTCGAGGCGGGCACACGGTTGCCCGAACTGGCGGCTGCAGCGGGCCTCAAAGGCGTCACGGTGCTTTCGGACCTTCTCCACGCCGTTCCGACTATGGGTGAGCACGATGCGAGGAACATGCTGCGAGGCGCAGCGGGTTGATGCGCCCGCCCCTCGACACCAGCGGGGGCCGACCAACCGGCGGTGCAGATTTGAATCTGGCCCGCCAGCTGATCGAGCGCTCAGAATTCTCGAGGTCCTCAGTCCCTTCTTCGATTCTGAAGTGGGACGACCTCGCTGTCTGAGCCTGCTCGGTTTCCTCGTCGCCTGTCAGCTCAACGCTATCAACCGCCACCATCAGGCCCATCTTGTCGAGGTGGCCCGAGTCCTAAACGCTCTCACCGACGAGCAGCGGCATCGTCTGGGGATTACCGACTGGGACCCGGCTGAGTCCTATCCCCGGGTGGAGCGCTTGTTCGTGAAACTCTGTGATCTCCTCGAATCCGGCGACGCTGGAGTCGATGCGCAGTGGTTTGCCAATCAGCTGGCTCGGTCGGCCATTCCAAAAGGTGTGCTGTCGAGTAGCTCCGTCGCGGTCGACGGTACTGACGTCGAGACCTGGGGCGCCCTGCACGGAGAAGCCGTCACCGTTGACCTCGATGGTGAGGCTACAGAGACCCAGTTGTCAGACGACGGACCAGCGCCTCGAACGAAACGGCCGAGTCGTCGAGCCCAGGTGCTCGGCGTGGGATCGGATGGTCGCAAGCAGTACACAGCTGATCCGGACGCAAGGGCCGGTCACCGCTCGGCCACCAACAGCCGAGCGGCAGGCCCGTTCATCGGCTACGAGCTCCACCTCGCTGTCCAGGCCCGAGACGTCCGTTGGACCAATTTCGTTGACGGGACAATTCTTGATCCTGAGGTTCCTGGGGTTGTCACGACTTGCAAACTGGTTCCTGCCGGCACCCACCGTGCGAAGGCCATCGTCAGCGACCTGATCTCGCTGAAACGCTCGGGCTTCAGATGTGACGACGTGGTCTGGGACCCGGGGTATTCGCTCTGTCAGTCCATCTCTACTGCTCACCCTCTGAACCAGGCCGGGATCGACCAGACCTTTCAGCCCGTGACCCACCAGCGGGGGAGTAAGCCCTTTTCTGGTGACGCTTTGCTCATAGACGGCCAACTCTTTTCGAGCCTCCTTCCGCAGGGCCTGCGCGATTTGCCCGTGCCACGTCGTGGAGCGTCGGAGGCTGAGAAGCTGATTTACGAGACAAAGTTCAATCAGCGGGCTCGCTGGCGGCTCGTTCGGCACTCCGGCCCCGACGCTGACGGCGTGACCCGGTGGCGCTGTCCATTCTGCGCCGGCCTGCTGCGGAGTCGGCAGATCAAGAAGACCATGCGGGGTTCACGCCGAGTACCTCTCGTTGCTCTTCCTTCGCATGTTGAACGCTGCTGCTCAGGAATTCTCTCTGCGGCTCCTGTTGAACTGGCCCTCAGTCAGCGGATCCCGTTTGGCACCACGGCGTGGAGAATTTCGATGGGTCGACGGCAGGTCGTTGAATCCGTCAACTCGGCCTTGAAGGGCGCCTTCGTCGACCTCGGCCGAGGGTTCTTCCGGGTATTTGGACAGGTCAAGATGACCGTTCTCCTCGGCTTCACTGTGGCCGGATTCAACCTCGACCGCATCCGCAGCTTCCGTGCCAAGCAAAGCATGGACACTTCGGATTCATCGACCACACCCCGTCCAATCCGACGCAAACGTGCCAAGCGCCGCACAGGAGTTTGGGCGGAGCTAGTGGACCCACGGTCACAGCCGCCGCCTGACTGAACAGCTTGACGGAAGGTCACAAACATCTTGTCGTCGTCGTCCGAAGTCTCCGCGCCCTGACGAGCAACCTCATCTAGATCCACGCGAAACTGCCGGCCCTTAGGGCCGGCAGTTGTCGTTTTCGGGGTGGCGTTCGAGTCGTATGACTCGTCGCCACCTCCAACGGGGGGTTTCATGAACACTCAGGGCGTTCTTTCATGAACACCCCCCCTTGGAGGTGGCGGGAATCGAACCCGCGTCCTCCAGCTTCGCAGTTGGCCTTCTCCGAGCGCAGCCGATCGCTTGATCTCGGGATTGGCGCCGCTATCGGCAAATTCGCCATTCCCCAGCCGGCTAAATGTCCTCAACGGCCCACCGACATGACCGTTCGAGTAAGCCCCGCTAGATGACGCCCGCTACTGGCCCACGGAGCTGAGGCCAGACGGACGAGCTACTTATTAAGCAGCTAGCGCGAGTTGATCGTTCGCGTTTGTTTTTTGTTCCGGCTCTTTAACGTGGCTCCGGAGACCACGGCTCGCTTCTCCAACGTTGACGACCAGAGTCGAAGCCAGTCACCCCCTTGATGTTTGTGTCGCTTCCATGTTAGCGGTCCGATCCGCTCGGCCGTAAGGGTCGCTCCGTATCCATATCGGCATACATGTCGGCCTTACGCCTGCGCCCTCGCCTACAGGCATGCGCAGTTGGACGTGGCGGATGGCCCAAGAAGGTCAAAGCCTGGGTCGTAGGAGACGAGCCGGGCTCGGTCAGTCGTCGCGTGAGCGCGAGACCCCGCGTCCTGTGGCACGAGCAATGTCGCGGGCGGCGTCCCGATCGGCATCGCGAGTCGCGATGGCATGCCGCTTGTCGTAGAGACGACGACCCTTTGCGAGAGCGAGCTCGACCTTGGCCCTGCCGTCCTTGAAGTACACCGACAGCGGCACGAGCGTGAGCGACTGCTGTTGGGTCTGCGCGGTCAGCTCGTCTATCTGGTCTCGGTGCACGAGCAGCTTCCGCTTCCGGTCAGGGTCGTGCGACCCGAATCCGACGGCCTGGAGATACGGAGGGATGTGCATCCCGAGAAGCCAGAGCTCCCCGCCTTCGACCTTCGCATACGTGTCTTGGAGCGATACGCGCCCCCTCGGAGGGACTTGACTTCCGACCCCTGGAGAACGATCCCGCACTCGATGACCTCGATGATGTCGTAGTCGTGTCTGGCCCTCCGATTGCGCGCGATCGTCCGGATGCCGTCGGCTTCCTCCTTGCTCTTGCGGTGCCCGCCACGCCGCCCCGGTCCCTTCGCCACGAGTTTCGACCGTAGCCCGAGCGCCACAACACCGAGTCGAACTGCTTGTGCGGGGAAACGGCCAGGTCCGCCGGCCCCGAACCACGCGTCAGTAATATTGCGATTGTGTTGCGGCTGCCTTCAGCACTACATCTGCAGATATTGAGCCACTGCCTGGGTGGGCTTCCGGACGAGGCTTGCGGACTTCTCGGAGGTCACCCCGGCACGGGGATCGTCGAGAAGTGCTACCCGACTCGCAACGCTGCGGCGTCGGCGAAGCTCTACACGGTCGAGCCACGCGATCACCTCCACGCCGACCTCGACGCCGAGAAAAACGGGCTCGAGATAGTGGGGGTCTTCCATTCGCACACGCACACCGACGCGTACCCCTCGCCGACCGACGTACTGCAGGCACCGGACCCCGGTTGGCACTACGTGCTCGTCTCGCTTCGTGACTCGTACCCGGTGCTCCGCTCTTACCGGATAGTTGACGGCGAGATCGCTGAGGAGTCCGTCGTCGTCAACGGTCGGTAGAATACCGACCAGAATTGTCAACATTCGGACCAGAGACAAGGCCGGCTCGTTTTGGTGGCGCGTGCCCGAGCCGGACAGATTTCGCCTCGACTGGAGGACCGTCGTGCCCGTGGAGATCCGCATCCCGACCGTCCTGCGCCCATCTGCGGGCGGCAAGTCCACACTGTCGGTGGACGGATCGACGATCGGCGAGGTGCTCGCCAACCTTGTCGACGCCAACCCCGGGATGAAGGGTCAGGTGCTGACCGACGACGGGGAGCTCCATCGGTTCGTGAACGTCTATCTGAATGACGACGACGTCCGGTACCTGGACAAGCTCGATACCAAGGTGTCGAACGGGGACACGATCTCGATCCTGCCCGCCGTGGCCGGGGGCTGACGTTCTCCGGCGGTCCAGAGCACAAAGCCCCGGAGCACCAAGGCCGACAACCCAAACCAAATGGCACTCTACGAGAGCATTCTCGACCTCATAGGCGACACGCCGCTCGTGGACGTGAGCGCACTCAGCCCCAACCCGCGGGCGCGGATCCTGGTGAAGCTCGAGGGGCAGAATCCCGGCGGATCCGTCAAGGACCGAATCGCACTCTGCATGGTGCAGGACGCCGAGAAGCAAGGCCTCCTCCTATCGGGTGACACCCTCATCGAACCGTCTTCCGGCAACACCGGAATCGGGCTCGCTCTCGTCTGCCGGGTGAAGGGTTACTCGTTGAAGGTCGTCCTGCCGGGCAACGTCTCGGCCGAGCGCCGCCAACTTCTGAGCGTGTGGGGTGCGGAGATCATCGACTCGCCCGGCGCCGAAGGCTCGAACGGCGCCGTCCGGCTCGCAGAGCGATTGCACGCCGAGCATCCGGAGTGGGTCTTCCTTTATCAGTACGCCAATCTCGCCAATCCGAAGGCCCATTACGAGGGCACCGGCCCCGAGATCTGGCGAGACTGTCCCGAAGTCACACACCTGGTCGCAGGCCTCGGAACCTCGGGAACCCTTCTCGGTGCAGGTAGGTTCTTGAAGGAGCGCAACCCGTCGATTCAGGTCTGGGCGGTCGAACCGCCCGCCGGCGAGATGGTCGACGGGCTCCGCAGCCTCGACGACGGATACGTGCCGCCGATCTTCAACGAGCTCGGGGGACCGGACCTACTCGATCGCAAGACCGTGATCAACGCTCGCCAGTCGATCGAATGGACCCGGCGGCTGGTGGATGTGGGGGTGTTCGCGGGCGTCTCGACGGGAGCGGCGCTGGCGGGCGCGGTCAGGTGCGCTCAATCGATCGAATCGGGAGTGATCGTCATCGTGTCTGCGGACGGAGGGTGGAAGTACCTCTCCACCGGTGTGTGGACCGGGGAGCTCGACGATGCCGTCTCACGCACGGAGGGCACGACCTACTTCTGATTGACGCCTTCGGATCTAGGGGGCGGGTTACTCGGTCGGCGCTCTAGGAGAGCGAGATCTCTCCGTGTGCCTCGTCGTAGGTGACGGTGAACGAGTAGAACGCCTGAACCCCGGAGTTCACCCAGTCGGAACCGCCGGGCTCCACGTAGACGGTCTGCATCGTCCCGCCCCCTGCGTTGAACGACCACAACGGATCACCGTCGATCTCCTGGGAGCACTGAACGGACGTTCCCGTCGTCAGCGTCGCAACCTCGCCGGGCGCATTGGTGGAAACGCTCGCAAATCCACTCCCGCTCAACACCGTAAGGTCACTTCCCGAGTCGAACACTGTGAGCTCGCAGTTGCTCAACCCCCCGACGGTCCAACACAGGTTGAACTGGTCGTTCCAACTCGGTGATCCACTGACCGTTGCGCCTTGCTGCTGAAGGGAGAATTGCGCCGCCGGAGAAGCAGGGTCGTGCGCTCCGAGGACGAGGGTTCCGGGTGCCGGAAGGTTCGCCCCCCCGCCCGACATCTGGATGCTCCACGAGTTCCTGTACGGAGCGGCGAGCGCGAGCAACGGATTCGTGGTCGGATCGTTCTGGTACACGCCGCCCAACCCGATCCCCATGATGCCGTCGACATCGTCGGCTTCGAACTGAGCCGCACCTCCGGATGCGGGGCAGTTGGGGATCTGAACATCGCAGGTGACGTTCTGAACGAGTTGGAAAGGCACAGTTCTCGCCGTCGCGAGGTTGCCGATGTGTACCAGCGCGTCCGCGACCGGTCCTGAGAATTGTGTGCCGTCCACGTACTCGATCGAGTCGCTTCGACTGGTTATGTCGATCCCCTTACCGCGCCCGGTCGGCAACAGGTTCGAGAACACGCGCAGCCCCACGGAACCCGTGTCGAGGACCACGTGCAAAGGGACAGGGTCGTTGCCCACCTTCACCGTGACATCAGGTCGCGGGTCGTCAGAAGGGGAACGCAGCGCGATGCTGACCGTGGGGCCACGCGAGATGAGCGTCGCCGGTTTCTTGCTGGCGTGACCTGCTGGGCGTGTTCCTGACGGGTTCGTGCCGGATGCCGATTTCGACGAGCCGCCCCCGATCGCGAGCACCGACGCAACGACCGCCACCACGACGATCACCGCCGCGACGGGTAACAGGGTGCTTCGCCGCCCGAGCTTGGCGAGCAAGCGCCTGCGTCGGGGATCGCCGCGGAGCATCGCCACAGGTGCCGGACGAAGGGGTTGGCCGGGGCCCTGTCCTCCGCCGAACGGACTAAACGGGGACGGACCAGTAGGGAACGGACCATTTGGGAACGGACTCGGTGGGAGTGGGCCTGGGGAGGGCCGCTCGCCGAAGATGAGTGTGTGCGCGCTCGGCGTAGCGGTGCCTACAGGTGCCTCGACCATGAGCGGCGCCGCCGGCGCGTCGCCGAGCGGGATCCCGGGCGCGGGCTGCGAAGACGGGCCGAGAAGCCTCGCGAGAGGGTCCGCGCTCAGGGGTGGAGGCGCAACCCCGGGAAGCAGAGGCGATTCTCCGGCGCCATCGGATCCCGTCGCTCGGGTCGCGCCCTGCTCGGCTCCGCAACTGAGGCAGAGCCTGGCTCCTGGTTGAAGCTCACCCAGGCACTTCGGGCACAGAGAGGCCAAAACCCCCCACCTCCTTCAGCCCTTGCACGGCTGCCGGGAGCCCGTCTCTCCCATTAGTTGCAGTGTGACAAGACTGCCACATCCGAGACCGCCTCCGGCCCTTTTCCGGGAGAAGCCACGGTGAGGACGGGACTGGGCTTCAGCCAGGTCCAAGACCCCGGCCGGTAGGATCGAGGGGCCCGGCCAGCGGCGACGACGAGGACCGATGCGATTCAGGCGCGAGGAGATCGAGAGTTTCCACGCGACCGACTACGACATCGACGCTCGTACCGGCACAGTGCTGCTCCGGTATGCGTTCTCGGCCGGCTCTTCTCCGACGGGGCCGCCGAACCCCTTGGCCTTCGAGGAGCGGATCCACCTGGGAGGACCGCTTCACCTCGACGCCGGTCAGCAGGGCAGCTTCGAGCATCTGGTCCGCCTGCTTCACGCGGTGGCGGGGACCAGCTACTACAAGGCGGCGGCCCCTCCCATCGTCTCGATCGATTCGGGGCCACTCACTTCGTCAGAGCTCTTGTTCGTTCACCACGTCTACGACAAGGGGTTGCGCGAGTTCGCCTACAAGAACGGTCTCCCGGTCCCGCTCGATGTCGAGGTCCGGGCTCGCCCCGCGGAGGATGGCACTTCCGATGTCGGGGACCCACCCGGAGGTTTTGCCGTCCCTATCGGTAGCGGCAAGGACTCCGTCGTGGTGATCGAAGCCCTCCGCGATCTCGAACCGCTTCTCGTCGCGGTCAACCCCGCGCCCGCGGCACGCCGGGTCGCGCAGGCGGCAGAACTCGAGCTCGTCTCCCTGCAAAGGACCATCGACCCGGCGCTGTTGGAGCTGAACGCGAACGGCGCCCTTAACGGGCACGTGCCGATAACGGCGGTGATCTCGCTCGTGTCGGTGGCGGCCGGTTACTCCCACGGTTACTCGACCACGATCATGGCGCTGGAAGGCTCGGCCGACGAGGCGACCCGGCTCTCCGGTTCAGTGGAGGTCAACCACCAGTGGAGCAAGTCGAGCGAGTGCGAGCTCGAGCTCGCCAACGTGCTCGACGGAGTGGCCCCCGGGATCAGGTACGGGTCTGCTCTTCGTGATCTGTCGGAGCTCGAGATCTCAGCGTGCTTTGCCAATTTGCCGCAGTATCACAGCGTGTTCCGCAGCTGTAACCGCGCTTTCGCGCTGACGGGCGCCAAAGACGGATGGTGCAACGAATGCGCAAAGTGCCGCTTCGTCTACCTGATGCTCTCGACCTCGCTCGGTCGCGAGCAGATGGTCGGAATCTTCGGGAGGGACCTTCTTGCAGACCCCGAGCAGATAGACGGGTTCCGCGACCTGCTCGAGGTCGACACCAAGCCGTTCGAATGCGTCGGCACGCGAGGTGAGTCGATCGAAGCACTCTCGGAGCTTGCGGGATCTTCTGACTGGGCCGGGTCGGTGGTCGTCGAAGCGTTGAGACCGCAGCTGGAGCTAGAAGATGAGCCGTCGATCACGGGCCGTGTGCGAGCGTCCGAGAGACGCTCGCCTGAGCAGGTGCTCGAGACGGTGAGAGAGGCGGCCGAATCGATCGCAAGCCCGGCGTCCTCGCACTCGTCGAGCGGGTCGCCCCGCGCGGCAAGCAGCCGCATCAGGTCGGCCTGATCTGTGCACGCAACCGGGATCGACGCCCTGTTGGGCCGGCGCGTGGCGATCTGGGGCACCGGCCGGGAAGGGCGGGCGATCGCACGTCTCGCCCTCGAACGAGGCGCGTCGTTGACGATCGTGCAGGACCCGCCTGTGACCGGCGTCGCCCCGACCGAGATTCGGGTGGCGTCGACCAACCTCCCGGTGCACGACCCGTCGGCGCTCGATGCCGGGTTGCTGGACATCGTCGTCAGGTCTCCCGGTGTGTCGCGGTATCGGCCCGAGCTTGATCGCCTGCGAGCGAACGGGGTCCAGGTCACCACCTCCACCGCCATCTGGTTCGAGGACTTCGGGTCGCGACGTGTCATCGGGGTGACGGGGTCCAAGGGAAAGAGCACGACCGCGTCGTTGACGGCGCTCGCTCTCGAGGCGAGCGGCGTGAACGTCGGGCTCGGCGGCAACATCGGGACTCCGGTCACCGACTTCTACGACGGTCCCGAGAAGGACCGCGTACGTGATAGAGGTCTCGAGCTTCCAGGCCGCAGAGGTGACCGTCTCGCCACCGGTAGGGATCCTCACCCTTCTGGCGCCCGACCACCTGGACTGGCACGGCACGTACGACAGATACGTCTCGGACAAGCTGAATCTCTTCGCTCACCGCAGCGACCTCGACCTCGCGGTCAATGCACGTTGCCCCGAGGCGGTGAACGCGACGACCGCATTTGCGAGCGATGCGCGTCGACACCTCTACGGTTCGGAAGGCACCGTCCGGGTCGCGGGTGACGGCATATCGATCGACGGGGAAGAGATACCTGCCGTCGAATCGCTTTCCGGAGCGTCCCTCAGGGGAAGGCACAACCTCGACAACCTCTGCGGCGCCATCACGGCGAGCCGTTTGCTGACGGGGCTGTGGCCGGATTTCGACTCACTTGCTGCCGCAGTGTCTTCCATGGCGGCTCTTCCGAGTCGCCTCGAGACGGTGGCGAGATTCGCCGGCGTGGAGTTCGTCAACGACACCCTCGCCAGCAATCCCGCGGGAACGATCGCAGCGCTCGAAGCCTTCTCGGGTTCCCGGGTGGCGCTCATCGCCGGAGGCCACGATCGGAACACCGATCTTCGCAGCCTCGCCAAGGCACTCGACCGCTTCGGCGACGTCACCCTGATCTTCCTCGGGCCTGCGGGGGAGCGACTTAGCAGCGACCTCGCCGCCATCGCGAGCACCGTGGGGCGCGTCAAGGCAGGCAACGTCTCGGAAGCGGTCAACCTCGCCGTCGGTGCGGTCGAAGGTCACGGCGCCGGGGGCGCAGGCGATCGCGTGGTTCTCTTCTCGCCTGCGGCGCCCACACCGCCTGTCGAGGGAACCTACGTTGAAAGGAGCGCCGAATTCCGCAACGCCGTCAGGCACCATATCGACGTGCGCGGCAACGGGGACTCTGCAGCATGTTGACCCTCACGATCCTCGGATGTGACGGGAGCCATGCCTCCGCCGGCGGGGCCGCGAGCGGTTACCTGGTGCGGGAGTGGGATTCGGGGACGACCATATGGCTCGACGCCGGGCCCGGCACGTTCGCCAACCTGCAGCGCTACTGCGACCCGCGCACTGTCGACGCGATCGTTCTGAGTCACGTGCACGGCGACCACTGGACCGATCTGGACGGCTTTCTCACCGCCGGTCGCTGGACGGCCAAACCCCCGTGGGGACCGGTTCGCGTTCTGGCCGCGCCGGGAATCAAAGAGGATCTGATTCAGGAGCCTGACGGCGTGCTCGATCTGGAGGAGATCACCGGCTCTACCAAGACCAACGTGGGACCTCTCACACTGACCTTCTCGCGGACCGACCACGGGCCCGTAACTTTCGCCGTGCGGATAGAGGGTGCGGGCCGGGCGCTCGGCTACTCTGCCGACTCCGGAGCCGGCTGGTCGTTCAAGGAGCTCGGTCCCGGGATCGACCTCGCTCTTTGCGAGGCGACCTACACGCTGGAATACGAGGGAACGGCAGGGCACATGAGCGGGCGTCAAGCAGGAGCAACAGCACGCGAGGCGGAAGTGGGTCGGCTTCTCATCACTCACAGGTCGCCGGTGATCGCAGCCGACGACGTTGCCGCCGAGGCGCGCGCCACCTTCGGCCGTCCGATCCTGCAGGCGTCGGTCGGGCGCGGGTACACGATATGAGCGCGTCCGCGGCATCCCCGGCTTCTGCGGGCGCATCCGGCGATCCGCGGATACTCCGCGCGGACGGCCGCACTCCCGACCAGCGCCGACCGGCGACCTTCGACGCGACTTCACAGTCTTCGCGCCCGGCTCTGTGCTCGTCACCACCGGCCGGACGAAGGTTCTCTGCACCGCATCCGTGGAAGACAGAGTGCCGCCCTGGCTGCGAGGGGGCGGAAAGGGATGGGTCACGGCGGAGTACTCGCTGCTTCCAGGTTCGTCAGCCGAGCGGATCGGGCGCGAGGCCGCGAAGGGCCGCCAGTCGGGGAGGACCCAGGAGATCCAGAGACTGATCGGCAGGTCGCTTCGCGCGGTGACGGATCTGGTTGCGATGGGTGAGATGCAGGTGACGGTCGACTGCGACGTCCTGCAAGCCGACGGGGGAACACGAACGGCCGGAATCTGCGGCGCTTACGTTGCGCTTCACGACTGCTTCACGCGCCTCATCGCACGCGGGGACATTCGCGAGCACCCGATAACCGACGCCTGCGCGGCGGTGTCGGTCGGCGTCGTCGACGCGACGTGCCTTCTCGACCTCGACTACAGCGAGGATGCGCGGGCCGAGGTCGACATGAACGTGGTGATGACGGGATCGGGCCGGTTCATAGAGGTTCAGGGAACGGCCGAAGGTATGCCGTTCAGCCGCGGTGAGCTCGAAGAGATGCTGGCGTTGGCCGAACGGGGGATCGCCGAGCTGGTCGATGCGCAGAAGTTCGTCCTCGCGGAGCCGCCGCAACCGCGATGAAGTCGGAGTCGCAAAACGGCACGGCTGCGTTGAACCTCGTGCTTGCAACTGCGAACCCGGACAAGGCCTCAGAGATCGTGGCGGTGGTGCGCGACGTCGCAGGCGACAGGATCGTCCTGCTCGACCGACCCTCGGCGGTGCCTGAGGTCGAAGAGACGGGCGACACGCTCGAGGAGAACGCGTTCATAAAAGCGCTCGCACTCGTCGACGCGACGGGCCTTCCCGCCGTCGCCGACGACACAGGTCTCGAAGTCGCCGCTCTAGGTGGTGCTCCAGGCGTGCGCTCGTCGCGCTATTCGGGTGAGCATGCGTCCTACGCCGACAACGTCGCCAAACTCCTTTCGGAGCTGGAGCGGGTAGGCGCCACCGGACCCGACCAACGCCGGGCTCGGTTCTCCACGGTCGCAGTAGCGGTATTTCCGGACGGCCGGCGTCTTGTCGCGCAAGGAACGACCGAGGGTGTGATCCCGCCGGCCGCCGCAGGCGAAGGGGGATTCGGTTACGACCCCGTGTTCGTCCCTTCAGACGGCGATGGGCGAACCTTCGCCGAAATGGCGCCCTCCGAGAAGCACGCGATCTCGCATCGCGGAAGGGCTTTCCGTGCGCTCGCTGCGGGACTCGTTGCGTCCGGGGAGCTCTCGTCGTAGTGCCCTGTCACAACGAGATGGAGATCTCCTCTACGGCGTGATCCGCCCGATTGCGTTGTCGCCGTAGTTCGTGAACCAAAGAGCCCCGTCAGTCCCGGTCACGATCCCCTGTGCGTTGGCCAACTTGTCGCTCGCATAGTTGGTGAACGCACCGGAAGTGGTCATCCGTCCGATCATCGGCGCGTTGTCATCGAGGAACGCTATGAACCACAGTGCTCCGTCGGGACCAGCAGAAATGCTGGAATTACTAGATGTGCCGGCGTCGAGGTACGCAGTGAATCCCCCAGACGTCGTGATCCTTCCGATTGCGCTGCCATTGGTAGTGAAGTAAAGGGCATCATCAGAGCCGGTGGCGATACTTGTCGGAATACCCATGCCTGCGTCTGCATAGTTTGATACGACACCAGTGGTCGTGATCCGTCCGATCGAGCCGTTGCCGGCGTTGGTGAACCACACAGAGCCGTCGGGACCGAGGGTGATGCCGCGGGGCATGTCGATCCCTGTGCCCGTGTAGTCGCTGATAATGCCGGATGCCGTGATACGCCCGATCGAACTGTTGCCGGAGTTGGTGAACCAAAGTGCTCCGTCTGGTCCCTTGGTGATTCCATAGGGTTGACTGATGCTGGTGTCCGCGTAATTGGTAACGACTCCGGCCGTCGTGATCCGGCCGATCGAATTGTTGCCGAAGTTGGTGAACCAAAGTGCCGCGTCAGGGCCGGTGGTGACGCCGTACGGATCGTCGATGCTCGGATCGGTGTAATTGACTGCTTGGCCTCCGGTACTGATACTGCCGATCGAGTTATTGAGCTGATTGGTGAACCACAGAGCGCCGTCAGGACCTGATGTGATTCCCAGCGGGCTATCGACCCCGTTGCCGACATAGTTGGACACGGCGCCGGCCGTGGAGATCCGGCCGATCGAGTCGCTGCTCGACGCAGAATTCGTGAACCACAGAGCCCCGTCAGAGCCTGCGGCTATCCCAAATGGCTCGTCGATGCTCGGACCGGTGAAGTTGGACACGACCCCGCTGGTGGTGATGCTTCCAATCGTGTTGTCGCCCCGGTTGGTGAACCACAGTGTTCCCCCCGGGCCGGCCGTGATCCCATATGGAACCTCGATGGTGGGGCTCGAGTAGATCGTGACGACGCCGTGTGTGGTGATCCTCCCGATCGTGTTGTCGCCATTGGTGAACCAAAATGCCCCGTCGGGTCCCTTGGTGATGTCCTGTGGGTTGACGATTCCGTTGCCGCTGTAGTTCGTGATCACGCCCGAAGTCGTGATCTTGCCGATCGAGTCGCGGTTGGTGAACCAAAGAGCTTGGGCTCCGGCAGCGATCCAGGTGGGTCGGGCGATGCCGTTTCCCGTGTAAGTGGACAAGACTCCCGTCGTCGTGATCCGCCCGATCGAGCTGTTGGAAAAATTGGTGAACCAGAGAGCTCCATCGGGACCGGTCGTTATTCCCCAGGGAACGCTTATTCCCTTGCCCTTGAAACTGGTCACTTTCCCGGCGGTGGTGATCCGCCCTATCGAGTTGTTGCCGTAATTGGTGAACCACAACGCCCCATCCGCCCCGGCTGTGATTCCTTTCGGCTCTTCGATGACGGGAACGCTGTAGTTGGTCACGACTCCCGTCGTCGTGATCCGCCCGATGGAGTTGTTGCCATAGATGGAGTTGAGGCCGTAGTTGGTGAACCACAGAGCTCCGTCGGGCCCAGCGGTGATTCCCTCGGGAACGTCTATTCCGACGCCGGGGACGGTCACGACCCCGGCGTGGTCGCCTGGCGCGGTCGTTGCCGCAGCGGAGGTTTCAACAGAACCGGCCAGGAACGCCGGCGCACCCAGGAGCACGAGCATTCCGAACCAAGACAAGAAACTCGTGCGTCGCATCAGCTGCCCCCTTGCGATCCGATCATTGGCCAACATACATGCGACTTCCCGAGCGGCTCAGCTGCGTCACCAGCCGCGCATGTCGATCGGCCAATGCTCGAGCACGTCCTCGCCGTCGGTGACGTGGAGGGTCTGGTGGTACGCCACGGTCGGGTCAACGTGGGCGGGAATTACTAGCAGGCGGGTCCCGACGGGCTCAGGGGGGTCGAAGGTGACGTGCTCGTCGGAACAGAACCAGACCGCGGTGACCCTCGATGGTCGGGTTTCCGTGGTCCATCCCGAGTGACTTGAGACCTGCGTCGCACACGGCCCATTCGTCGTTCGATGAGACGACGGTCGACAGGACGCCGAGCGCCTGGCCGAAAGGCAGCCCGAGAGAACCGTAAGCGGTGTCCATGAGGGCGTAGCTCCCGGCCTGTATCTCGGTCGCCCACGTGTTCAGGTCGTACGTGCCGGTACCGCCCGCAGAGATCGTGTCTCCGCCTACCGCCGAGTGGGCGTCTGTGAGAAGGGCCATCGACGCGGCGACGCCTTCCATTCGCTCGTTGCGATCGGCGAGTCCGACGATGTGGCCCTCGTATCCCATGACACCTTCGACGTCGAGGCCGCGCATCCGGGCGAGGTCGGCGAGCTTCGGAGCGTCATCGGGACGGCAGCCGCAACGCGGAAGACCGACGTTCACGTCGATCAGCACGTATCGCACCCCAGCCGCCGCAGCCGCGTCGATCGTGACATCCGAGTCGACCGCGAGCGTCACTTTGGCGCCGGCGTCGACCAGCAGGCCGAGCCTCGTCGCGTCGACGACCTCGTTGGCGAGCAACAGGTCGTCACCCAGACCTGCCGAGGCCATCGCCTCCATCTCCGCGATCGTGGCGCAGGTGAACCCGTGGTGGCCGAGCCTTGCCTGTTCCCGCGCAAGCGCCGTGCATTTGTGGGCCTTCACGTGGGGCCGGAGCCGGTCCCCGGGGAGAGCCGAGGCCATCGTCTCGAGGTTCGACCGCAGGACAGAGCCGTCGACGACAAGCGCAGGGGTTGTCAGATCGTGGATCCTCATGCCTGGCGCACGCTAGTGCCGCGACCCCTCATCGTTTCCTAACATCCGCCTCATCGGGGGCTCACGGGTGCCTGGTCTCATGGTTGATGCGGGCAGACAGCCACGCATTAGCCGGAAGGCAAAGGGCCCGAAGGCAGAGGAGAAGAGCCGAGGAGATGCAGATGGAACCGAAGAAGGCATTGAAGGCCAGCCGTATGTGGCAGCGGGCGCTCCTGTTGACAGGGATCGGCGTGTTGTCGGCCGGAAGCGTGGCCGGGGTCTCCTTCGCACTGACCTCGAGCTCGGGAAGTCCGTCGACAGCGGCGACGACCTCGACCGCGAAGTCCGGCACGTCGTCGGGGGCAGAAAGGGCCGGTCAGCGCGCACTCGAGGTTCTCCGCAGGTCGGTCCACGGTGACATCGAGGTCGCAACCAAGAAAGGGTTCGTCACGTTCGAATTCGACCGCGGAGTCGTCACCTCGATCTCGAGCTCCGAGGTCACGGTCCTGCGACCGGACGGCCAGTCGGTGACCGAGGCGATCACCGGGACCACCAAGATGCCGAAGCGCGGTGTGCCGTCGAAGGGTCAGAACGTGGTCGTGATATCGGTGGGCGGCAAGTCCTACCGCATCGTCGACGTGCGCGCCTTCCACATCACAGGCAGCTCGTCGTCGGGCAAATCATCTAGTGCTGCGACCGGGTCGACGTCCACAAGCTGAGATTCAAACAAGCATCCAGCTCTCAGCTCGAGCGCCCCGTCCGGAGATCCGGGCGGGGCGCTTGTTGGTTTCGGTGCTCTGTCACCTCGCAGATCCAGGCCCCGCCGGGCTACGGTGATCGCTTCTGTCACACCATGTCCGGGAGCGATTTCATGCCTGAAGACGACGCGCTCACGCAGTTGATCGGAACGCGAACGAGCAGCTCGAGCGTTGTGGTCGAAAGAGGCCCCGTCGGCGGCTTCGCCCTCGCGGTCTGCGACCAGAATCCCATCTACAGAGACCCGAGGGCTTCTGAGGCCGCAGGGTTCGACGCGATCCCTGCGCCTCCGACCTTCCCGTTCGTCATGGAGACGTGGGGCAGGTTCCCCGAGCTCCAACCCCAGGATTCGCCTTCGGGCGGGGGAATGGCGAGGGTGCTCGGACCGCTCATGGCAAAAGGCGGGATCATCCTCCACGGAGAGCAGTCGTTCGACTATCACCGTCCGGTCGTGGTCGGAGACGTGCTCGACGGCGAGGGCACGGTCGTGGATGCCTACACGAAGGAGTCGAAGGGTCGCACGATGACGTTCGTCGTCACAGAGACGGTCTGGCGGGATCACTCGACAGGGGACCCCGTCGTGACCTCACGATTCAACGTCATCCATCGCGCCTGAAGGCACACCTCGTGGAGCCGGACGGCTCCTAGGGCCGGACAGGCGCCGGCTGACCATCGGCATCGTCCTGGTCGTCAGCTTCATCGCACTAGAAGCGATATCGATCGCGACAGCTCTTCCGGTTGTCGAGCGGCATCTCGGTGACATCGCCCTCTACGGCTGGACGTTCAGCGCCTTCATGCTCGCGGCGCTCGCGGGAAACGTAATTGCCGGGGCGGTATCTGACCGCTCGGACCTGCGGACACCGCTTGTAGCCGGCGTCGTTCTCTTCGCCGGCGGGTTGCTACTCGGGGGTCTCGCGCCGACGATGCTCGTGCTCGTCGCCGGGCGCGCTGTACAGGGCTTCGGCGCCGGGGTCCTCCAGGTGGTGGTGAACGTGGCGGTGGGTCGCGGGTACGCGGAAGATCTACGCCCGAAGATGATGGCGGTCACGTCGAGCGCGTGGGTGCTTCCGAGCTTGGTAGGACCGCTCGCGGCGGGCGCGGTGGCCCAATCCCTCAACTGGAGGTGGGTCTTTCTCGGCATGTTGCCGCCGGTCGCAGTAGCGGCGTGGTTGGCGTTGCCGGCGGTTTCCGGGCTGCTGCCTCCTTCGGTGGCCGGCGGACGTGGCGGGCGTGTCGACGAGCGCCCGGATGTAGAGCGCGCAGATGAAGTTCGAGATAGCGCGGTAGAGGTCGGTGCGCCCAGACGCAGCACGGTGGCTCGCGCAGCGTTGTTCGTCGCGGTCGGGGCGGGCTTGTTCCTTGCCGGGCTCGGAGAGACGAACGGGGTGCTCCGCGTAGTGCTCGTAGTGGTCGGTCTCGGCATCGGTGTGCCGGGGCTCGTAGAGGTTCTCCCCGGCAGGCGCGTACCGATGCGCTCGCGGCTTCTCGGCGCGCTCGTAGTAGGTGCGCTCGTGAATCTGGCGTTCTTCGGTGCCGAGGCCTTCCTTCCCCTCACACTCACCTCTGTCCACCATCGTTCGGCGACCCTCGCCGGGGTGGTTCTCACCTCCGCTTCACTCACATGGACGTCGGCGGCGTGGCTCCAGGCGCACTGGCTGCCCCGTGGGGGTGCGCGGATCGTTGCGGGGTCCGGGGTGGCGCTGATCGTCGCCGGGCTCTGTGGCCTCGTGGCCCTCGACTCCGCGTCGACTCCATGGTGGATCTCCTACGTCGCGTGGGTGGTTGCCGGAGGCGGAATGGGCTTGGCGTACTCGACCCTCAATGTCGAGATCCTCGCAGCGAGCACGGAGGCGAAACGCGGGGAGAGCTCCGCGGCACTCGGTGTGCTGTTCTCGCTCGGAATTGCGATCGGGACTGGTGTGGGCGGAGCCCTGCTCGCGTGGTCGTTGGCTCACGGTCACGGGCGATCGACGGGACTTCGACTGGTGGATCTCGTGGCCATAGCCGCCGCGGTCGTAGCCCTCGCCGGATGTGTCACGCTCCCCGGCCGGGTTCGCCCGGCAACCGTCAGCCAACCGGTCGATCGATGATCGTCACCTCGGCGAACCCAGTCATACCGCGAATGTCGTCAATCCAGGTTGTGAACCTGTGAGCCGAGGCTGATACAACATCGGGCGTGCATACGACCTGGCTGACCGGCGCGGAGTGGGCGGCGGTATTGCGCATCGGCCTCGGTCTTTGGTGGCTGGAGAGCTTCCGCCACAAGAACCTAGAGGCATGGATAAAGCGCCAGGCAGGGATCAAGTGGGCGGGTGACATCGCCGCCAAGCACAAATTTGCGATCGTGCGCAAGGGCTTCGAAACGACCGTCAAGCCCCATCCCCAGGCGATGACCTACGTGGTTCTCGCAAGCGAGCTGTCGCTCGGGCTCGGCATCGCGTTGGGCTTCCTGACTCCCATAGCGCTTTTCGCGAGCATCGCGCTCAACCTGCTCTATTTCGTGTTGATGATCCATGACTGGGCGGAGCAGGGTCAGAACTCGATGATGATCCTCGCCGCGGCCGTTGCGCTCGGGATGCACAGCTGGCAGGTCTGGTCCATCGATCACCTCATACACATCTTCGGGGCGTGAGTCAGTGCCTATAGCCATCGCAGAGCACCACGAGATGTTGAGGCAGTCCGCCAGGCGGTGGCTCGAGACGTACTGCCCGCGTGAAGTCCCACGCGCAGTCCTCGACGAAGAGCGCGAATCGCTTCCGCCGTTCTGGGAGGGTCTGAGCGAGCAGGGCTGGTTGGGTCTGCACATCGCTGAAGAACACGGCGGCCAAGGTGGAGGCCTCGTCGAGCTGGCGGTCGTCACCGAAGAGCTCGCGCACGCGATCGCGCCTGGTCCGTTCCTCACGACCGTCTTGGCGTCGGCGCTCGTCGAACGGGGTGGTGACGAGGACGCCGCCACCAAGCTGCTGCCGGGGCTGATCGACGGGACGACGCCTGCAAGCGTGGTGCTCCCTGGTGCCGGCGAGCTCGAGGTCATCGAGTCCCGTGCAGGGGCACTCGTCGTATCGGGCCGTATCTCGCCTCTGCTCGTCGGCGATCTCGCCTCACTGGTCGTCGCGCCGGCGCGATCCCAGCGGAACGGCATCACGTGGGTGGTGCTCTCCACCGGGGCTCCGGGAGTCTCCGTCGAGCCGAACTCCAGTCTCGACCTGACGCGGCGAGTGGCCACTCTGACCGTGGATCGAACCGAGATTCCCGCAGAGCAGGTTCTCGGTGCGGTCACCGAGACGATGGTGCGCCGGCTGATGCTGGTGCTCGTCTCGGCGGAGTGCTCGGGTGGCGCGCGCTGGTGTCTCGAGACGGCGAACCAGTACGCGAAGGACCGCAGGCAATTCGGCCGGCCGATCGGGCAATTCCAGGCGATCAAGCACCGCCTCTCTGACATGCTCGTCTTGGTCGAGCAAGTGACGGCACTCGCTTGGGATGCCGCCCGCGCGGTTGAAGGTGAGCAGGCTGACATGGCGGCGGTGCTGGCCGGAGCGTTGGTGCTCGACGCTTACGCCGATTGCGCCAAGTCGTGCATACAGATTCTCGGTGGGATGGGCTTCACCTGGGAGCACGACGCTCATCTCCATCTTCGGCGCGCGATCGCGATGCGCCAGCTGTGTGGGGGGTCTGGTCCTCTCAGAGGTGATGCGGCTCGGAAGGCCCTGGGTGGAGGCAGGCGCGTTCTCGAGCTCGAGCTGCCACCCGACGGCGAGACCGTGCGCCAGGAGATCCGCCGGATCGTGGCCGAGGTGGCGGAGACCGACGATCCAGCCGAGCGCAGGCGGCGGATGGTGCGACACGGGTTGATAACACCCCACTGGCCGCCTCCGTACGGGCGCGATGCCGGACCGGTCGAACAGCTCGTGATCGACGAAGAGATGCACGCGGCGCGCGTCCGGCGTCCCGTTCTTGCCGTCGGGGCGTGGGCGCTCCCGACGATCGTCGCTCACGGGACGTTGGAGCAACAGGAACGGTGGGTCGGTCCGACCCTCGAAGGCGAGCTCACGTGGTGCCAGATGTTCAGCGAACCGGGGGCAGGAAGTGACCTGGCTTCGCTTTCGACGCGCGCCGACCGCGTCGAGGGCGGTTTCGTCCTGAACGGTCAGAAGGTCTGGACGAGCATCGCGAGACGGGCCGACTGGGGAATCTGCCTCGCCAGGACCAACCAGGACGCGCCGAAGCACGCTGGAATCACGTACTTCCTCCTAGACATGAAGTCGGAAGGGATCGAGATCCGCCCTCTTCGGGAGATAACCGGCGATGCCATGTTCAACGAGGTCTTCTTGAACGACGTATTCATCCCGGACGAATGCGTCGTCGGGCAGGTGAACGACGGATGGCGGCTGGCGAGGACGACCCTTGCGAACGAGCGCGTGTCGATGGCGTCGGGCGCGACATTCGGCTTCGGGATCGAAATGATCCTTTCCTGGGTGGGCCGCCACGATGAGCTCGAGAACGACGCGGTCACCCTCGACGCGATCGGTCGCCTCCTCGCCGAAGCCCAGTCGCTCGCGTTGCTGGGGGAGCGCACGACGTTGCGGTCTGTGTCGGGTGTGGACCCCGGTCCCGAGGCGAGCGTCAGGAAGCTTCTCGGTGGCGAGCACGAGCAGAGAGTGCAGGAGCTCGGTCTCGTTCTGCTTGGTGCAGCAGGGGCAACAACAGAGCAGGACGCCGCAACCTGGAGCAGGGGGTTCTTGTCGACGCGTTGCCTCACCATCGCGGGAGGCACGTCGGAGGTGCAAAGAAACGTGATCGGCGAGAGGTTGCTCGGACTTCCGAGAGACCCAGAGCCGGGGTCGTGAACGAACGCATGGAGGGAGAGCTCTGATGGGTGAGGCGAAGCGCTACTTCGAGGACGTGAAGGAGGGCGACGAGGCTCCGGTCGTCCGGCACACCCTCGAACGAACCGACCTCGTTCGCTATGCGGGGGCCTCAGGCGACTACAACCCGATGCACCACGACGAGGTCAAGGCTCAGGCCGCCGGCCAGCCAAGCGTGTTCGGCCACGGGATGTTCTCGATGGGGCTTCTCGGAACGGCCCTGACCGACTATCTGGGAGTCGGGAACCTCACGCACTACCAGGTCCGGTTCTCCCGCCAGACCTGGCCGGGAGAGCAGCTCTCTACCCGAGTGGTGGTCGTTGCAAAGCGCGTCGACGGGAATCGGCACTTCGTCGACGTCGAGTGCAGCCTGTCCAATGAGAACGGAGAGGAGAAGGTCGCCGGCGTCGCAACCGCGGAGCTCCCGAGCATCGATGCGCCGAAGGCTCGGACCGCATCTGAGAAGAAGGCCGCGAAGAAGGCGAGCCCCGCGAAGAAGACGGCGCCGGCGAAGAAGGCAGCTGCGAAAAAGGTCTCAGCGAAAAAGGTTCCAGCCAAGAAAGCCGCAGCCAAGAAGGCGAGCCCAGTCAAAAAGGCGAGCCCAGCCAAGAAGGCGAGCCCAATCAAGAAGGCCGCTCCAGCTAAGAAGGTCGCGACACTGAAGAAGGCAGCCCCTGCGAAGAAGGCTGCCGCCGCCAAGAAAGCCCCCAAGAAATAGGCCTGGCTGCCTGTACAGGGTGAGCTCCGAGCCTCAGCTCCCGTAGGCGCGCGTCAGGACCTCCATGTTGTTACCGGCGGGGTCCTCGAAGTAAAAGCCGCGCCCGTTGTCGTTGATCGTGTTCTCCCGCTCGTGACCGGGGTCTGCCCAGTACTTGAGACCACGTTCTGTTATCCGCATGAAGATGGCGTCGAACTCCTCCTCGGAGACGAGAAAGGCGTAATGACCGGGGACCGAACCCCAACGATCGTCGTAGTCGAGGTTGACACCGTTAGCGGTTTCGATACACATGAACGGGCCTACCCGCTTCGGTGGAGCCAGGCCGAGGATCTCACTCAGGAAAGTCGCCGCGGCCTTCTTGTCCGCGACTGGGATGATCGTGTGGTTCAGCTCGACTGCCATGTCGGTCCTCCTTGCGGTCTCGTCGGTCCCGTCACTCGTTCGGTTCGTCCTCGTGCTCGAAGAGCCCGGCCGGCAGCATGGCCACAAGGCCGGAAAAGGTGGCCTGTACGGTCGCCATGGCGCGGAACCACGGCGGCACGACCACCTCGAGCTGGCGGCGCTCCACGGCGCGAAGCGTTGCCCTCGCCACCCGGTCGGCGGGGACTTTGGGCGGAAAGGAGCGTTCGTAAGTGTCGTCCGTCGGGAAGTACCCGGTGAGGTCGACCGGGCCTGGCAGGATCATCGTGATCCCGACGCCGCTTCCGCGCAGTTCCATGGCCACGCACTGCGTGAAACCGACGACGGCGAACTTGGAGCCTGAATACGCACTTTCTCCCGGCGTCGCGACGCGTCCTGCCACCGACGCGATGTTGACGATGTGGCCGCGACGTCGGTCGACCATGCCAGGAAGCACGGCGCGGGTGCCGTAGACGGTGCCGAGGTAGTTCACCGACAGCGCGCGCTCCAAGCCGTCGAGCTCTGACTCGCCGAATGGTCCATAGGCTCCGGTGCCTGCGTTGTTGACGAGGACGTCGATCGGGCCGATACCGGATTCGACCTCGCCGAGCGCATCTTCGAGTTGTGGTCGGGAAGACACGTCGGCGACAGCGATCGCGATCCGCTCGGATGGACCGCCCAGTCGCGAGACCGCGCGCTCGAGATCGCCGGCGTTCCGCGCAATCAGTCCAACTCGAGCGCCACGCGCCCGCGCAGCGGTTGCGATCGCGAGCCCGACTCCACGGGAACCGCCGGTCACGACGACGCAGCTCTCGTTCCAGGGGAATTGATCCATGACCAAACGGTACGCCCGGAGGGCGCGGAGCTGCCCTCAGGCCGGTGGGTCCGGACCAGCCCACCTCCAAGCGCCCGGTTCACCTTCGAGTCGCCAGCCCTTATAGGTGCGCATGTAGTGGTGCCATCTGCAGGACCCGCAGTCTTTGGCGTTATCCACGCGACAGGTTATGGTGACGAACTCCCCGAGGTCGACGGCGATCTGGCGATCGAGAGGTTCCCGGCGGCTTTCGGCTCTAGTCTGAGCATCCGAACGTTTGGAGCGGCGCATCAGCTCTCCGCGGAGTTTTGCCCCGTCGTTGGGACATGAACGCCTGCCGAAGCGAATTGCGCTATCTGACTGGGCTGCATCACGGAAATGGCGCACCTACTAGATGCGATGTAGATCGACCGCTGTGTCCTCGAGGTCGCCTGATCGAGGGTTCGGTCGCCTGCCGTCTCCTCCACCGAGGGTTCAGACTCGCTTGTTACACCCCCACGCAATAGTGAAAAGGAATGCGGTTTGTGAATGCCGAATAGTTACGGAGGTAATTTCGGGGTCGGCGTCGGCACTGGTTTCTACGCCCAAGCATTCGGATGCCAAGTAATGGCCAATGGCTTCGAAGAGTCTCTCAAAATGGAGCATCGTGACGCCTAGATTTGACAAACCTGAGGAGTGGACCTACCAAGCGTTCTGTTTCGCCCTCGATCTCGCCGCCGATCAACGAGCATCTATCAATCGGCACTTCGGAGCGCGACGCTACGCACACAACTGGGCTGTAGCACAGATGAAGACTGACTTGACGACTTACCGTGAATCCGGGACCGAGCGACCACCGCCTTCGCTCTACGGGCTCCGCAAACGCTGGAATGCCGAGAAAAAACGCGATTTGCGTCAACGTCGGAACTGGTCAGCCTTGGTGGCCGGAAGTGTCAAAGGAGTCATTCTCCGACGGGATCAGAGGAGCCGTCGAGGGGTACTGGCGGTGGCAGAAGAGCCGGTCTGGGGCTCTGGGCGGGCGCAGAGTCGGGTTTCCTCGGTTCAAGAAAAAGAGCCGAGACCGCGATCGCTGCACCTTCACGACCGGGGCTATGCGAATCGAGCCGGACCGACGACACCTGACGATCCCTCGGATCGGACCTGTCCGGACCCACGAGAACACCCGAAAGATTGAACGACTTATCCGCTCTGGCCGGGCAAAAGTGTTGAGCATCACGGTTTGCCGTAGGGGAACGCGGATCGTCGCTTCGGTCAAAGTGGCAGTTCAGCGCCCCCAGCGGCCTGGTGTCACAGATCCAGGCTCGGTGGTAGGCATTGACGTGGGCGTCCGTGTGCTCGCAACGGTGGCCACGCCAGAAAGCGTCATCACACGGGTGGAGAATCCGAGGGCCTTGCAAAAGGCATTACCTGACTTTCGGCGACTCAACCGCCAGCGCGCCAGACGCACTCCAGGTTCACGCGGCTATCGCGAAACCAACGAGAAGATCTCCGCGCTCCACGCACGGGTTGCAAACCTCCGCGGCAATAGCATCCATCGGTTCACCACCCATCTTGCCAAGACTCACGGCACCTTAGTGGTTGAGGGACTTGATGTTAAGGGAATGGCGCAACAGAAAGGTCTTCACGGTGCCAGAGCGCGTCGTAGGGGAATATTTGATGCGGCACTAGGAGAGCCGCGGCGACAACTCAGCTACAAATGCTTGTGGTACGGAAGCCGTCTAGTGGTAGTGGACCGGTTCTACCCCTCGTCCAAAACCTGTAGCTGTTGCGGGAATGTGCAGGATATCGGCTGGTCAGAACGCTGGGAGTGCGCGATCTGTCATTCGTACCACCAGCGTGACGACAACGCAGCCATCAACCTCGCCCGTCTGGGCGACCTGGGTGGAGTTGCCGCCCCGGTGAAGCATGGAGCTGAACGGAAGACCGGGCCTAGCCCGGCTGTTGGCGTGGACATGCGAAAGGGAGACCGGGCTAGTGCCGGGTCGATCAACCCCGAGAGGGGTGCGGCGTGAGAAGCACCTCACCCGCAACGGTATGACAGCGCACGTGGAAAAAAAACACACGGTCCTGTGAATCGGGAGCTGGACTACCATCCCACAGCGTCGCCGCAGGCGACCTGCGTGGACAAGTCCGGCACGGACACGGGAATTGGTGAGCACCGGAACAGAAAACGACTCGGGACAGCTGATCGACGCCGAGGCCCTGTTGGCGTCGACGTCCGTCGAGGATCTCGCGGCGCGCGCCGACGAGCTCGTCCGATCGATGGAGGATCCGAGCGCGCTGCTCGCGAAGCCTTGTGGTTCGTTGCGTGAGGCCCCTGACCTCCTCGCATGCTTCGGGCTACTGCTGAGCGGTCTGGCGCCCCTTCCCGGGATGAAGGTCCTCGACTTCGGTGCCGGCAGTTGCTGGACGAGCCACTTCTTAACTCAGATGGGTTGCCGGGTTGTCGCCATGGATATCTCCGAGGCGATGATCGATCTCGGTCGCCGCCGTTACAAGGAGCATCCCGTCTTCGGGACTCAGCCGGCCCCGGAGTTCAGCGTGTTCGACGGTCACCGGATGGACCTCGACGACGGAAGCGTCGACCGGGTCCTCTGTTTCGACGCCCTGCATCACGTCGCGAACATGCGAGAAGTGCTGCTCGAGATGGGCAGGGTGCTCGCACCCGGAGGGGTCGCCGGGTTCTCCGAGCCCGGGCCCAACCACTCGAAGGATGCACAGTCCCAGCACGAGATGCGCCGATACGGGGTGCCTGAACGCGATCTCGTGCTCGAGGACGTCTGGGTGTTGGCCCGTGAAGCCGGTTTCAAGGACCTCTCCGTCGCGGTGTTCGCCCCGTCGCCTCAGTGGGTCTCGCTAGACGTCTTCGAGGCCTTTATCGCAACGGCCCCTGAGCACGCGACAGACGGCGGTCCGGGTCCGACGATCGCGTCGCGCCTCGGCACCAGGGGCGTTCACGTGTTCCGCCCGCGCGGTCGTGAGGTGATCGATCGGGCTCTGGTTCCGCTACAGCGCATTTCCAGGCTGGCCGCAGAGTTGAACAGTCCTAAGTCTGCAAAGGCTGCGATCGCTCAAGTCGCGAACGTGCGCTCCCAGCTGTTCAACCGGCGCATGTTCATCATGCGCAAGGAGGGAGAAGAGCTTCCCGACAGCAGGGAGGCCTCTGGTCTGCGGGCGGAGCTCGTTGCGGAGAGACTTCTCGTGGAGACCGGACCGACTACGACCCGGGTTACGGCTGCGTGCAGCGTGACCAATACAGGCCGCAACCGGTGGCTGCCGTCTTCTGCGGGGATAGGTGCAGTTCTCCTCGGTCTTCGCACGCGCCACGGTAGGCGCCCGAGTGCCGACTACGGCAGGGTGTCGCTGCCCGGGGACCGAATGCTCGATCCGGGAGAACAGGTCGTCGTGGAATTGGACGTCGAGATCGAAACGCCCTCAGCCGGAAGCGACCCGGTTTGGCTGGAGCTCGATCTCGTGTCGGAAGGGATCACCTGGTTCGCGGAAGTCCACGGCCATCCCATGGAGATAGCCCTACCCCCGTACGGAGCCTGAAATTTTCAGCCCAAGTTGACTCAGCCGAAGTTGAACGGCGGGATCGCAGGGGAGCGTTCGGCGAAGAGCTGCGACTTGACGTCAGCGAGCTCCTTCGGCGTCCAGCGATCGTCGCGTGTGACATTGCCGGCGGGTCCCCAGCCGGACATGACCCATACGGATCCTCCGAACACCACGAAGTTCTGCCCGCTTATGTCTGATGCTTCCGGTGACGCGAGGAACGCGACGAGCGGCGCGACGTTCTCGGGCGAGAAGGCGTCGAACTTGCCCTCCTCGGACTTCGCCATGTCCCCGAAGAGGTCCTCGGTCATGCGCGTGCGCGCCCTCGGGGAGATGGCGTTCACCGTGACGCCGTAGTTCTTGAGCTCGCGGGCGAGGATGATCGTGAGGCACGCGATACCCGCCTTTGCGGCTCCGTAGTTCGCCTGGCCGGCGTTGCCGAAGAGCCCTGACTCAGAAGCGGTGTTGACGATGCGTCCGTAGACGGACTCACCGGCCTTGGAGCGGTTACGCCAGTGGACCGCTGCGAAGTGCGACGTCGCGAAGTGGCCCTTCAGGTGGACGCGTATCACGTCGTCCCAGTCCGACTCCTCCATGTTGAAGCTCATCTTGTCTCTCAGGATTCCGGCGTTGTTCACCAGGATGTCGAGTTGGCCCCAGGTGTCGACGGCCTGCTGAACGAGCTTTTCTGCGCCGGACCACGAGCTCACGTCGTCCGCGTTGATCGCGGCCTCGCCGCCGGCGGCGACGATGTCGTCGACGGTGTGCTGGGCCGGGCTGCGGTCGCCTCCCTCGCCCGTGACTGCTGCGCCCACGTCGTTGACGATCACCTTGGCGCCCTCCGCCGCAAGCAGGAGCGCCTCTTCACGTCCGATGCCCCGGCCGGCACCGGTCACGATGGCGGTCTTGCCCTCGAGCATTCCCATCTTCCTTGCCTCCTCAGTTCTGTCTCGTTCTGAAGTTCTGGCTCGTTTTGACTCGTTTTGAAGCCGCGGCCGCCTTAAGGCAGCTCATTGGCAGCATGGCCGATCGGCGGAGCGGTGGTCAAAAGGCGACGGGATGTGATGCGTCGGGGGACGCCCCTGTAATGTCGCCGGACGATCGAGACAAACATCTCGGGCGCCCCAGGCAATCACCAGAGGATTCATCGATGACGACAGCCCGATACGACCTGCCGACCCCGGACGACGCCTCACAACCGTGGTGGGACGCGACCGCCGAAGGGCGGCTGTTGGTGGTGCACTGCGCCGAGTGCGACGAGGTCCACTACTACCCGCGTCCGTTCTGTCCGAGATGCGGCGGGGACTCGGTTTCGTGGCAGGAGGCGAGCGGGGATGCGACCCTCTATACGTGGTCGGTTGTCCACCAGAACGACTTGCCGCCGTTCGGGCAGAAGGTGCCATATGTCGCAGCAATCGTCGATCTGGCCGAAGGCCCACGGATGATGACCAACGTGGTGGGTTGCGATTTCGCAGAACTGCGCGTCGGCATGCCGCTGCACGTCGACTTCGAGGACATCGGAGAAGGCTTCCACATCCCCGTGTTCAGACCGGCCTGACGAGCGATAGGCGAGCTTGGCGATGAGCGACACCACTGCGGGGATCGGTCAAGTTCGGGTTGCCTTCGTAAGCGGCGGGGGTAGAGGAATAGGCCGCGCATGCGCGCTGGCTCTCGCGGACGACGGTTGTGACGTCGCCATCAACTACCGGCGTGACGCAGATTCTGCTGCGGACACAGTCGCCGCGGTCGAGGGGCTGGGTCGCAGGGCAGTCGCATATCAGGCATCCGTCGACCAACTGGAAGAAGTGGAAGCGATGGCCGACGACGTCCTGCGCGATTTCGGGGCGGTGGACGTCCTCGTGCACTCGGCTGGGATCGCGAGCCGCGGTCACAAGGTGGTCGATACGAAACCGTCGGAGCTCGAGCGGGTTCTCGCAACTCACGCGACGGCGGCGCACCATCTCTGCCGCCTGTTTCTGCCTTCCATGAGAGAACGCCCCCGCGGCGACGTCGTGTTCGTATCGAGTGTCGCGGCGCGGCTCTTCGCCGCGGGCGGTGCGCCTTACAACATGGCTAAAGCAGCCCTAGAAGCTCTCGCTCTCACCCTCGCCAAGGAGGAGCGGGGCAACGGCATACACGTGAATGTCGTCGCTCCAGGATTGGTTGCCACCGAGATGGGACGCCGCCTTGTGAAGTCGATGGGCGTCGAGGACATCTCGAGTCTTGATGCCGGCTCTCCGTTCGGGCGAGTCTGCCGTCCCGAGGATGTCGCCGACGCTGTCAAGTTCTTGTGCTCCGACGCCGCCGGATACATCACCGGCAACGTGCTCGTCGTAGACGGCGGGGGTTGGACCGGCGTCTGAGAACTGAGCCTCAGAGTCAGTCTGTGGTCGTGGTAGAGGTGGTAGTGGTGGTGGTGTGCTCAACACTCCGTGCCCATCACGACTCGCCTGCACGTCCGGCACCACGCGTATAGGCGGCCGCGCTGGCTCGGGTGCACGTAGCGACCGCAGTGGCCGCAACGGATCCTCGGGTTCGATCGGTTCGACATGTATTTCTCATCGGACCAGAGTCATTGCATACTGAACACAAATCGTGCCGCAAGGCCTCAACTGATGAAGAGTGGTGGAAATGTCGCTCGATTGTTGGGGTTTAGAAACCGAAAGGACTTCTCAACTGCTCTGACAGACAGTTCCTTTGGGCGGGGTCGCGAGTGTGATCAGGTAGCTGTCCGCCCAGTTCTGGACGCAAGTGCTCGAGAAATAGGCCGTGTGCCCGTCCCCGTCACGAGTCAGCAGAACCCCGCTGTCGAGTTGAGATGCGAGCGCTTGCGCCCAGGCGTAGGGCGTGGCCGGGTCGTGGGTCGTCCCGACCACGAGGATCGGCGGAGCTCCCGGAGCGTGGATGGGTGCGGGGACGCCTGTCGGTGGCACCGGCCAGTAGGCGCAGGTGAGCGATCCCCAAGCCTCGATCGGGCCGAAGTCCGGTGCTGTTGCCGCGAACTGCTGAGCGAGCGCCACATACTCGGAGATGGTCTTGGGCACTGGGTGGTCCAGGCAGTTGACGGCGACGTTGGACTCTTCGATGTTCTCCAGCGAACCGTTTTGTTGGAATCCCGCATAGCTGAGTGCGATGGCGTCGAGGTCCGATCCGTCGCCCCCTATCGCTTGTTGCAGATACTGAGCCAGTTGCGGCCAGTCGGCCTTGTTGTAAAGAGACGCGAGCACGCCCGTCACTGCGACTCCGTAGTCGACGATCTGGCTTCCGCCGAATGCCGGGACGAGTTCTGCCGGCAGCGTCGCACCGTTCTGGAGACCCGACATCAACTTCTCGTAGTCGGTCGCTGCACCGCCGGGAAGCTCTGACTGGCACGTCGAGTTCTGATCGCACCACGAAAAGAAGTCGTGGAGATCGACCTCGAACGACTGAGCCTGCTCGAGACTCAGATCGTTGTTGGACAGGTCGGGGTTGAGCGCGCCGTCGAGGACCAGAGCCCGGACGTGTGAAGGGAATAGCTGCGCGTAGATCGCCCCTAGATAGGTCCCGTACGAGAAGCCGAAGTACGTGAGCTTCGGTTGCCCGAGTGCGGCCCGCAGTTCGTCCATGTCGATCGCGACGTCGACCGTGCTCATGTTCTCGAGCAGGAGCCGAGAAGTGTGAGCGGCGCAGCCCGCGTCGAACGCCTTGGTCACGGACACGACCTGATTTATCTCGGCGTTGCCGACCGGCGCTGGATTGAGGCTGAGAAGTTGGCGGATCCCGGCCGGCGAGACGCACGTCACCGGGTCGCTTCGAGCCACCCCGCGGGGATCGAAGCTCACCAGGTTGAAATCCGCCCTGAGCGTCGGAGGGAACCCCGTGGCGTTCTGCTCCAAGAAGTCAACTCCGGATCCTCCGGGACCTCCCGGGTTCATCACGATGTCGCCTCGCGCCGTGCCGCTGCTGGCCGGAAGGCGCACCAGCGCCAAAGACAGGGTCCCGGCGCCAGGCTCTGCGTACGAGACCGGCACTTTCAACGTGGCGCATTGGAACTGCCCGACCGAGGTCACTGCGCCTGGAGCGAGAGACGAGCAGGGGGACCATTCGACCGGGGCGGGCTTGGGCAGCGATGCCGGAGCAGTGAGGGGGCGCGTGCTCGGCAGCGTCGTGCCGGATCCAGGTGATGTGGTGCTCGAGCTCGAACCGGACGGTTGGGTGGAGGACGAAGAAGCGTGCGTGGAAGGCGGATGCCCGAACGAGAACGAGCTGGACCCGCACGCCGCAAGGCCAGCCGACACGAAGACCGCAAGGGCAACCCGCCCGAAAGCCAACCTGGGACGAGGCGACGGCATCTGCTCAACGCTATGCCGCAGGTACCCTCCACCGAAGTCATGCAGGAGCGCCCTTTTGAAGGACCGGAAGACTGCGGGCCCGCGCCGTTCGAACAGAGGGCGCGCTCGTTCGGCTCGATAGCCGAGCAATACGCGCGTTTCAGGCCGTCACCGCCGGCTGAGGCGGTGGACTGGGTTCTCGGAAGGCCGCGTCACTCCGTCCTCGATCTCGCCGCCGGCACCGGTGCGCTGACGGCGATGCTCGTCCGGCGTACTCCACGTGTGGTCGCAGCGGAGCCCGACGCGGAGATGAGGGCCGTCCTTCACAAGAGCCTTCCCGGGGTTCCCCTTGTGGCGGCGACCGCTGAAGCCCTGCCTTTCGTGCCCGCATGCTTCGACGCCGTCGTCGTCTCGTCCGCCTGGCATTGGATGGACGCAGAGATCGCGTCGATCGAAGTGAGCCGCGTGCTCGAGCCCGACGGGGTTCTCGGGCTGCTCTGGAACGGCGCGGACAGATCCCAGGATTGGGTGGAGGCTCTCGTCGGTCCCGGCTTGCCGCCCGCACTCCAGGTTTCCCGGCGTTCTGCCCACCGTCATGTCCTCGAGCTCCCGAACGCGGCTCCCTTCCACGATCTCGAGAACCGGACGGTGCGGTGGTCCATGAGGTTCACTGTCGAGGAGCTCGTAGGCCTGATGGGTACCTACAGCCGCGTCTTCACCCTTCCTGAGGAATCCCGGGACAGGATGCTCGCGAGAACAGAGGCTGAGGCGAGGAATCGTCTTGCGGCGACCGGAGAATCGACGATCGACCTTCCCATGCGTTGCGAGTGCTGGCGCGTCGTCAGGGATTGAGTACTTCTTCGGCGAGTACCTCTTCGGCGAGTTGGCGGATCTGCTTTTGGACCACGGACGACTCGTAGCGTTCCGAGAAGAGCGCGTGCGCGTTCTCGACGACCATCTGTCTCAGCTTCGTGTCAGACAATAAAGACGCGCAGGCTCGGGCGATTGATGAAGCGTCGTCTGCGACCAGAAGATGGACCCCGTCTTCGAGTCCCAGACCCTCTGCCCCGAACGAGGTCGAGACGACCGGGATCCTGTGTGCGAAGGCCTCGAGGATCTTGATCCTGGTTCCGCTGCCGAATCGCAGTGGAACCACTACAAGGTCGGCACGCGATAGCTCGCCGGTCATTTCCGGCACAGGTCCGACGACCGTCACGAGGGGTGGATTCGCGATCTCGGCTGCGAGTGATGGTGGGACTACTCCGACGAGTCTCACCTCCACCTGGAGACCGGCGAGGATCTCGGCGAGCTTCGGAGCGATCTCCCACGCCAAGAACCGTGCCGCATCGGCGTTCGGCGGGTACCGCAGGGTTCCCTGGAACATCACCGTGGGGGAGACGCCGACCTCGATTCTGCCGAGCGGCATTTCAGGCGACTTGTAGCCGTTCGGGATCACCCGGACGTTTTCGAGCCCACTCCTGACGCCGTCGAGGTCGCTACAGACGACCGGCACGGCCACCCTGTCGATGCGACGATGGAGGCTCTTCCACTGCCGCACCTCGAATCTCGAGAACCCGTTTGCGAGCACCTGTCGGGCCCGCGCGAGGCCGGTTCGGCGGGGGCTCGGAACGCCCAAGCGAGCGAGGATCTTCTGGTCCTCGAGATCGTCTATGTCGACGATGGTCGGTTTCGAGTGAGGCTCTCCCGCCCATACCCATGCGCGGACCGTGAAGCACCAGACCAGGTCGTAACTTCCGACGTCGAGGTCCTCCAACGCGGCACGGACTGTGGGGCCGGGTCTCAGCGTGAGCTCGACCGGCGCCTTTTGTCTTACGCACGCCCCGAGCATCTCGACGAGACCCGGTGGTCTGTTGTCGATGGCGCAGCGGACCACCCGCGAGAGCCTGACTCCGTCGGGGGGAGTAGCGAAGTCCGATTCGACACGCGTCTCAGGCACGATGGAGAGGAGATCCACGTCTCCGCACTCGGCCAGAGCGGTCACGGTGTTCGCCAGACGCACTCTCGAGCCACCCGTCTCCGGCCAGGGGTAATCGGCGGCGATGACGAGGATTTTCAGCATTCCCTACCTGTCGGCGCTATTGGCACGAAACTAATGGAAACAAGGACCTGGGCGACCTGGGATTTCGCAGGCCGGACTCAGCAGAAAAGGGGCAACTACGTGACGACGGTTGATGATCACAGGATCCCGACGCATGGGTTCACCAGGCTCGGCCAGGCGGTGCATCGTCGCACAATCGACCACTTGCCGACCGACACCGCCTACGCACGCTTCAACAAGAAGGTCGCCCTCTCGCTGACCAAGTACGTCGGGACGATGACGTGCTTTTGGATTTTCTGCGTGCTCTCTCTTTGCTCGTTGCCTGCGGTGCTGTCGGGCTTCCACGTGTTCGCCAACGTGTTCCCCGCAGTGATCATCAAGGCGAGCGTGATCGCACTGGTCGCCTGGGTGGCTCAGACCTTCATCCAGCTCGTGCTGCTGCCGGCGCTGATGGTGGGCCAGAATTTGCAGAACGAGGCAGGTGACGCCCGTGCGACCAAGACCTTCGAGGACGTCGAAGACGCGCGCCAAGGCATACAGAAAGCCCTTCTGCTTCTCGATTGCCACACAGAAGGCGGGCTGAAGACCATCCTCGACGCCATCGAGAGCCTGAAGACGAACGCCTGAGAGCGGTTGAGGGATCGGGTGAGTGGTGCGGGCGAGAGGAGTCGAACCTCCACCCCCGAAGGGACCGGGACCTAAACCCGGCGCGTCTGCCATTCCGCCACGCCCGCAGCAGAATCAAGAAGAAGCAACGGTACCCCGGTCGGCCCAGCTGCCAGCCGATGGCGGTCGGCCCGGCGAGCCGTCTCGGTGCATCAGTTTCGGTGTTAGTAAACACAGCCGTTGCTTAATTCGCGATTTTTGTCCCAAGCTCCGGTCCTGCCCGTCTTTTGGCCCCGAAGCCCGACCCGAAACTCTCCTGGCCCCGGTCGAGAGGGACGGGAAGGTAGCCTCAGTGCCTATGGCCCGCCACATTGAAAGCTCCACCGACCCCTCTGACCCGTCGAATCCGGGCTACCTGACGACGATGCGAAACGGGTCCCTCTCGGACATGGCCTCGACGGACGTCTTCCAGCGCCTGCTCAAAGAGAGGATCATCTTCCTCGGCACCGCCATCGACGAGAACGTCGCCAACCTGGTCTGCTCACAGTTGCTCCTGCTCGACGCCGAGGACCACGACCGGGAGCGTGACATCCAGCTCTACATCAACTCGCCCGGCGGCTCTGTCACCGACGGCCTCGCGATCTACGACACGATGCAGTTCGTGAGGTGCGACGTCCGCACGACGTGCGTGGGCCTAGCTGCCTCGATGGGTCAGTTCCTGCTGTGTGCAGGCACGCCCGGCAAGCGATACGCCCTGCCTCACAGCAGGATCCTCATGCACCAGCCTTCGGGGCAGATGCAGGGTCAGGCGGCGGACATCGCGATCCAGGCCGAGCAGATCGTGTACCTGAAGCGCATGATGGCCGAGAGGATCGCCTACCACACGGGCCAGCCGATCGAGCGCATCGAGGCCGACTCCGACCGCGACCGCTGGTTCACCGCCGACGAGGCCAAGGAGTACGGGTTCATCGATCAGGTGATCGAGCACGCGACCAGCAAGGTCATCCAAACCTGAGCTACAACCGGCGAACGGTGAGAAGAGCATGACCGATACGCAGCCCCGGCTCAGTGAGCGGGCGGCGGAGTTCGTTCCCATCTCCGACAAGGAGGAGGACGAGCTACACGTTCGCGCCCGGAGGGCGGCCGCGCGAGGCCCGAAGCCCACCCGCATCGTCGCCGCCAGGATCCCGCTCCGCCAACGGCTCCGCGACCTGACGAGCAGGCCGTCTCGCGAGCTCTTCTTCTACCTTGTCCGCAAGGAGATCAAGGTCAAGTACAAGAACTCCTTCCTGGGGTTCGTGTGGTCGATGCTCAACCCCGCGCTCGACACTCGCGGTCTTCTACGTCCTTTTCACCTACTTCCTGCCGAACGGCATCCCGAACTTCGTCATCTACATGTTCTCGGCGACCCTCGCCTGGAACTTGTTCCTGACCGGCGTTCTCGGCGCGACCTCGACCGTCGTCGGCAACGCGGGGATCGTGAAGAAGGTGGCGTTCCCGCGGGAGATCCTGCCGCTCGCGTCGGTGGGCTCGGCATTCATGTTCTTCCTGTTCCAGGGCATCGTGATGGTCGGTTTCATGTTCGTCTTCTGGCACCGGCCGGACTGGGGGCTGATATGGCTGCTCGTGCCGGCGATGGCGGCCCTGCTCATGTTCTCGGCCGCTCTTGCGGTGTTCCTGTCCGCGGTGAACGTCTACCTGCGTGACACCCAGCACCTGGTCGAGGTGCTCTTGATGGCGTGGTTCTGGGCGATTCCCGCGGTTTACCGCTTCCCTCAGACCGTGCACGACAAGCTGCAGGTGCACCGGATCTTTGGGATTCCAGGCACCCACCTCCTCTGGCTCTATTTCGCCAATCCCATCACCCCCATCGTCATGACGTTTCAGAAGTTCTTCTACGCCGTGAACACGCCTAACGGGACGCTGAAACCGCACGCCCCGATCGAGGTTCTCCCCGTCGCTTACAAACCGATCTGGTATCTGTCAGCAGACCTGATTGTTCTCGGCGTGTCCGTGGTGCTGTTCCTCGTCGCCATGGTCGTGTTCGGCCGCCTCGAGGGGAACTTCGCCGAGGAGCTCTGAGCGTGTGACGAAGGTAGAAAAGCCGGCGGCCGTCGCCGCCGTGCCCTCGATCGCCCAGGCGGTGGACGGCGCCAGCGCGGAGCTCGGCCCCCAGGACTGGGCCGAGCGCGAGGGAATGCACCTGGCAGTGGACGTCGTGAACGTCTCGAAGCGGTTCCGCCTCTATCACGAGAAGTACCAGTCCCTGAAAGAGCGGATGCTCCACGCGGGGAAGAACACCCACGAGGACTTCTGGGCCCTGAAGGATGTCAACTTCCAGGTGATTGAGGGCGAGACGGTCGGGATCCTCGGGCGCAACGGGTCGGGGAAGTCGACGCTGCTCAAGTGCGTCTCGGGAATCCTTCAGCCGACCGACGGCGAGGTGCGCGTCCGTGGACAGCTCGCCGCGCTGCTCGAGCTGGGTGCCGGATTCCAGACCGAGCTCTCCGGGCGCGACAACGTCTTTCTGAACGCCGCGCTTCTCGGCCTTTCACAAAAGGAGATGGAAAAGCGCTTCGACGAGATCGTCGCATTCGCCGAGTTGGAGCATTTCATCGACAACCAGGTGAAGTTCTACTCCTCGGGCATGTACGTGCGGCTCGGGTTCGCAGTCGCCGTGAACGTCGAACCAGATGTGCTCGTGGTCGACGAGGTGCTGTCGGTCGGGGACGAGAACTTCCAGCGCAAGTGCCTCGACCGCATCAAGACGTTCCAGGACGAGGGGAGGACGATCCTCTTCGTCACCCACTCCGCGGACATGGTCCGCCAGATCTGTGACCGGGCGGTCGTTCTAGCCGGGGGTCGGGTGTTGACCGTGGGTCCTCCTGGCGAGGCGATCCGCCGATTCCGCGAGCACCTGCTCGAGGTCGGCACCGTCCTCGACATCCCGGTCGAGGATCCGACCGCACAGGTGCCCGCCGTGGCCCCGCGGCGCGTGCTCATCTCGTCTGTCGAGTCGGAGCATCCGGGGACCGGCACGCGGCCGTACCTCGAGCCCCGAGAGCCGCTGGTCGTACACATCGCTTTCGAGGCTCTCGAAGCGACGCCGGACGTCGTCTTCGCCATCGCCATCTACGACGTCGAAGGAAACCTCATATTCCAGACCGACACCGAGATACTCGAATTGCATTTCGACGCGAAGGTGGGCAGCGGGCGGGTCGACTTCTCGTTCGAGCAGGTTCCCCTGACCGATGGGACCTTCTACGTGAACGTGGGGGTCCAGAGCAGAGGAGGCGTCGTCTACGACTGGCGCGAGCAGGCGACTTCCTTCGAGGTCATGAACCCGGGCCGGTCGACTGGTGCGATCATGATGCAGGTGCACGCCGAGATCCGGTCGGCGGCGCTCAGCTGATGACGGCACCCACCGCCGGCGACGAAGCCGACCGCGCCTACCTGGAAGGGGTCCGTCGCGAGATAGACGAAGAGGTGAGGCGCAGGAGAGCCGCCGGAGACTTCCCGCCGAGCTTCGAGCGCAAGCTCGACGAGCTGTTCTCTCGCTTCACCCCTACCGGAACGCACGACGACCATTTCACTGACGCCCTGAAACTCGCGGACCGCTCGGCCTACTTCGACGCGCAGGTCCCGTTCGGGTCGAGGCGCCGACCCCAGGGCTTCACGAAGTGGGTTCTCTGGAACGCAGAGGCGTGGTTCATCAACTACGTCGTGCGGCAGCTCAACCACTTCTCCGCGTCGGTGATGCGCGTAGTGCACCTGCTCGACGAAAGGCTCGGAGAGGTCGAGCGCGAGGTCGAAATGCTCGTCGTGCCCGCTCTGGCCGACCAGGACGCGATCGCGCCCGGCGCCGACGCGACGCCGTTCATTCCAATGCTCAAGAAAAAGCTTGCGGATCCTCGTGCGCCGGAGGGTCGGGTGCTCCATGCCGAGTGCGGGGACGGCTCTCTGATCGACGCGCTGGCCGACGCAGACATCGACGTCTACGGGATCGATCCGGGGAGCGCCGCGGCTGACCGGGCGGCGGAGAAGGGGCTCGACGTACGTCGTGACGACGTGCTCGGACATCTCGGATCGGTCGGGGACGAAAGGCTCGCGGGTCTTGTCCTGTCCGGGTGCGTGGACCGGATGACCGTCGCCGAGCGCAGGCGCCTTCTCGGGCTCGGAGAGCTCAAGTTGGCTCCCGGCGGGACGATCGCTTTGCTCGTGACCTCGCCGCGGACCTGGCAGGGCGCCGTCGGCCCGGTCGTCGCAGACCTGGCGCCCGGACGGCCGTGGCACGCCGAGACGTGGGCTTACCTGCTTTCGCAGCTCGGGTTCACAGACGTCGGAACGTTCGGAGGGCCGGTGACGGGCGGCCTCGGACGCGCTGACGGCGAGGATGCAACGGCATCTGCTCTCAATCGCGCGCTCGAGCGCCTCGAGCCGCTCGTGTGCGGGCCCGAATCCTTCTGCGTGATCGCGACGAAGAGGCAGACGAGCGGCAGCACTGTCGGTCACTGAGCCGCGGTGAGACCGGTCCGGATCGATCAGGTCGTTCCGTCCTTCGGCGGCCGAGACGCCATCGGGGCGCACATACTGCACCTGCGCGACCTGCTCCGCGATCTCGGGTTCGAGTCGGACGTCTGGTGCAAGGGAGCGTTCCCCGAGACGAAGACGATCGCGAGATTCACCGACGACCTCCCCGAGGGCGAGCGTCCCGGCACGTGGTGGCTGTATCACCTGTCGAGCGGCTCTCCGGTCGCCGAGCTCATTGCCGATCGACCAGAACCGAAGATGGTCGACTATCACAACATCACGCCTGCAAACCTGTTCGGCAGCTGGGTGCCCTGGGCGACGGAGGAGGCCGATTCCGGGTTGAGGCAGCTCAAGATCCTCGCCGGCGCCTCGACCTTCGGTTTCGCCGATTCAGCTTTCAACGGGCGCGACCTGCAAGCGGCCGGGATGCCGATCGAGCGCACCCTCGTGGTGCCGCCATTGTTCGATCCGCTGGCTCTGGCAACTCGGGTCGACCACGACCTGGCGACTGCCATGCGCGACGAGCGATCCAGAGGCGGCGCCGACTGGCTCTTCGTCGGGCGGGTGACTCCCAGCAAAGCGCAGCACGACCTGATCAAGGCCCTGGCGTTCTACAGACAGGCGTACGACCCCGAGGCTCGTCTTCATCTTGTGGGGACCTGGATGGGTGATGACTACCCCCGTGCTCTGGAACGCTTCGCGCGCCGGATCGGGCTCGGAGACGCAGTGCGAGTGACCGGATCGGTCTCACCCGAAGCCCTCGCCGCGTACTACGCGAACTCTGACGTCTTCGTGTGCGCGTCGGAGCACGAGGGATTCTGCGTGCCGATCGTCGAAGCCATGAACTTCGGGCTGCCCGTCGTCGCCTTCGACGCCGGCGCCGTTCCGGACACCGCGGGGACCGGGGCGCTGGTGGTCGCCGACAAGTCGCCCGTTGCCCTCGCAACCGCCGTGCACCGGGTCAAGGTCGACGCCGCTCTGCGCGAACGGCTGATCGCCATGGGACGCGTTCGCGCAGGGGAGCTGTCGCTCGCCAAGGGACGCGACCGTTGGGCCGAGGCAATCGAGGCCGCGATCCGTGTCGGGGTGGGCGCAGGCGCGTCGAGCGGCGCATGAGGCCATCACGTATAGACCAGGTCGTTCACATCCTGGCTCACAACGACGCGATCGGGAGTCACGTGCTAGCCGTGCGCGACGTGCTCCGTAGGGCGGGGTTCGAATCGGACATCTACGCGGGTCAGGTTCATCCTGAGCTGAAGCACGAATCGCGCCCGATCGAGGATCTTCCGCTCACGCCGAGGCCCGGATCGTGGCTTCTCTTTCACCATTCGATCGGCACGACCGTCGCCGAAACGGTGTTGAAACGTCCCGAGCCGCTTCTGATCGACTACCACAACATCACTCCTGCCGCCCTCGTTGACAGATGGGCGCCGTGGGTTCGAGAGGAGCTCGAGCTCGGAGTCGAGCAGCTCGATCAGCTGGCTCCCAAGTCGTTCTTCGGGTTCGCGCACTCGGCATTCTCGGAGAAGGAGCTGCAACAGGCCGGCTGCCACAGAACGACGGTCGTCCCGCCGCTGTTCTCGATCGCGGACTCCGGCACCGACCCCACCGCGCTAGCTGCTCTTCGGGCCGAGAAGTCAGACGGTGGATCGGACTGGTTGTTCGTCGGGAGGATCTCCCCGCACAAGGCTCAGCACGATCTGATCAAGGCGCTCGCGTGCAGCAGACAGATCTACGACCCGAACGCAAGGTTGCACCTGGTCGGCACGTCTCTCGGCGACGACTACCCGCGGGCGCTAGCCAGGTTCGCCTCGCGCCTCGGGGTGGGCGACGCGGTGAGGATGACGGGCGCGGTTCCTGCCCCCGTGCTGTCTGCTTATTTCCGGACGGCGGATGTGTTCGTGTGCGTGTCCGATCACGAGGGCTTCTGCGTCCCCATCGTCGAAGCGATGGCAGAGGGCGTGCCGGTCGTCGCCTACGACGCGGCGGCCGTGAAAGAGACGGTCGGAAGTGGCGGTGTGCTCCTGGACGTCAAGTCGCCGATGGTCGTCGCGGCCGCGGTTGACCGCGTCACGAGCGACGGGGCGCTCAGGCAGCGGCTCGCCGGCTCCGGTCGCCGAAGGGCGGCCGAGCTCTCCATGCCCGCAAGTGGGAAGCAGTTCGTCTCCGCCGTCGATCGAGCGGTGGACCTTGCGGACCAACTGGGTATCGCCTGACATGGTTGATCGACACGCGGCGACACCCGAGTCGCGGTTCACGCACGTCCATCAGGTGCTTCCGTCTCTACACGTCGCAGACGCGTCTGGTTCTCACACGCTTCACGCGGCGCGACGCACTCAGAGCCGCCGGATACCAGTCCGAGATCTTCGTGGATCTCGTTCGACCCGTCCCTCGCACACGAGGCGAGGAAATTCGACGAGCTCGACGGCTTCGTCGTCCCGGACGCCACGGCGATCATCTACCAGCTCGCGGTGGGCTCCAGGTTGGTCGACAGCCTCATCGCGCGTAAAGAGCCGCTGATCGTCAACTACCACAATCTGACTCCTGCGAGCTTCTACTGGAAGTGGGCTCCCGATTGGCTCGAGGCCGTTGCCGTCGGCCGTTCTCAGCTGCATGTGCTTGCTTCGCGCACCAGTCACGCAATCGCGGTGTCGGAGTTCAACGAGCGCGATCTCCGGAGCGCGGGGTACCTGTCCACCGCCGTGGTTCCACCATTCGTGGACGTCGCAGCGCTCAAGCCCTCTCCGTCGGATGCTTCGGTCTCCGACGGTGAGGACCAGGAGCGTTCCGCCACGTGGCTCTTCGTCGGCAAGTTGCTTCCCCACAAGGCGGCCCACGACGTGGTGAGGGCCCTCGCCGCGTACCGCACTGCTTACGACCCGCGAGCGAGGCTCGTTCTCGTCGGGGGTCATCCGATTGCTTCTTACGCCGCAGCTGTACGCGAGTACGCGGCCGCGCTCGGTCTCGGCGACGCAGTTGTGATAACCGGTGCGACGACGAACGAGGAGCTCGCGTCGGCGTACGCCAATGCCGATGTCTTCGTGTGCCTATCGGAGCACGAGGGATTCTGCTTCCCGCTGCTAGAAGCCATGAACCACGGCGTCCCCGTAGTCGCCTACGCGGCTGGAGCCGTGCCCGACACGCTCGCCGGCAGCGGCCTCCTTCTCCGTGACAAGGCGGGGCCTTCCGTGGCTGCGGCCGTGCATCGGGTTCTCACCGACGAGGTGCTCAGGGCGCGGCTCGCGGCGAGAGGGCATGGGCGACTTCGCGCATTCGACCTCGACCGCACCAAAGCCAGGTTCGTAGACGAGATCCGTCGGGCGCTGTGGCGCGAACAGATGAAGAACGGCGTGGGTGCGATGCCGCCCACTGGACCCGAGCGCAAGTTCGATGCATCTGCCGCACCGGTCTCAGCCGAGGGCATAAAGATCGCAAGGCGACTGGCGGGAGCGGGCCCCGAGCCGGTGCGAGCGGTGCATCAGCTCGTGCCGATGCTCGTGCCCGGCGATGCCACTTCCGATCACGCGATCCAGCTTCGACGGCTCGTGCACGACATGGGTCTCGAATCCGAGATATTCGCTGCAGCCATTCATGACTCCCTCCACGACCAAGGGATGCTCGTCCACGAGCTCCCGGACCGAACGTTGCCGGGAACCCTTCTCGTGTACCAGATGTCGAGTGGGTCCCCGATGGTCGAGACGGCGCGCGAACGCAAGGAGCCGCTCGCGGTCAACTATCACAACCTCACCCCGGCACATACGTACGACCACTGGGAGCCTGCGATAGCCGCCGACCAGCGGTGGGCGAGGCGGCAGGTCGGAACGCTGGCATCGCGCACGGCCGTTGCCATATGCGACTCCGCGTACAACGCGGCAGAGCTCGTCTCGCACGGATACCGGGCGACCGCCGTATGCCCCGTGCTCGTGGACATGACGCGATTCGGATCTCCGGCGAGCTCCGATGGAGGGGGGACGGGACCCAGAAGTGCCGCCGCCGAGGTCGAACGGATGCTTGAGCGGCGTTCCGGGAGCGGAGCCGCGAGTTGGCTGTTCGTCGGGAGGGTCGCACCCCACAAGGCTCAGCACCGGCTGGTCCAGGCGGTCGCCGCCTACGAACGTCTCTACGGGCCAGGTGCGAGGCTCGACCTGGTGGGCAGGCCGGGTTCCGTTCGCTACGCAGATGCGGTCCGTCGCTCGGCAAAGCTGCTCGGTATCGCGGACGTAGTGCGGATGGTCGGAGGGGTCGACGACGCCGAGCTCGGCGCGTACTTCCGCCATGCAGACGTGCTCGTGAGCGCATCCGTGCACGAGGGATTCTGCGTTCCGATGGTAGAGGCGATGCATCACGGGGTTCCCGTCGTCGCGCTCGAAGCGGCTGCAGTTCCGGAGACTCTCGGCGGCGCGGGCCTTTTGGTAAAGAGCGCGGACGCCGGCACGATCGCCGCGGCGGTTCACAGCGTCGTCGACGACAGGACCCTTCGCGAGCGCCTCGTTCGGGCAGGGAGAGTGCGCGCCGCGCAGCTGAGCCTCGAAAATTCCCGGGCGGCGATGCGGCTCGTGCTCGAACGCTGGATCGATGGACGTGGCCACTACGCACCAGCTCCGAGCGCGCCACGCGCCTCGCGGAACAAGGCCGCCGCCAGTGCGCTCGACGCGTCATTGGTGGCGGCACCGTGAAGTTCGCGTTCGTCACCCCGCGCTATGGCGAAGAGATCGTGGGCGGCGCCGAGATGGCCGCCCGAATGATCGCCGAGCGACTTGTATCGCAGCTCGGCTGGTCGGTGGAGATCTTCACCACACGGGCAAAAGACATCGTCACCTGGGCGAACGAGTACCCGGAGGGTGACGAGATCCTGAACGGTGTCCTCGTGCACCGCTTCGACGTCACCTCCGGCCGGCCTGATCACTTCTTCAGTTTCTCCGAACGGCTTCTTTCTGCGCCGGACGCCGCAACGATGGCAGAGGGTCGCGCGTTCATAGACACCCAGGGTCCAGGCAGCCCGTCCCTCATCGACGCGCTCAGGTCGTGTGACCGCGAGCTCGTCGCCTTCTACCCGTACCTGTACACCCCCACCGTCGAGGGGGTGGCGGCGATCGGTGACCGCGCCGTCATGCATCCGGCGGCGCACGACGAGCCTGCCCTGCATCTCCCTGTATTCCGGCGCACAATGACCGCTGTGCAGGGTCTCGCGTTTCACACCCGGGGCGAACGCGACCTCGTCCAGCGTCTGTTTCCTGTCGCGGATCTTCCTCAAGCCGTCATCGGCCTTGGCTTCGACGAACCGGCGCCTGACCTAGGGCCGGGAACCCCTCCTGGGGAATTGCTCGGCATCGGCGACCGCCCGTACCTGCTTTGCCTCGGCCGCGTCGACGGGCTCAAAGGCACGACGGCGCTCGCTGCCTTCTTCGCCGCGTACAAACAGCGCCGTCCGGGTCCGCTCGCGCTCGCGCTCGTCGGTCCGGTCACCGCCCAACCACCCCTCTCGCCGGACGTGGTGCTCACAGGCCCCGTAAGCGAGGCGGACAAGTGGTCCTTGCTCCGTGGTGCAACGGCTCTCGTGTCGCCTTCGCCGCACGAGTCGTTCTCTTTGGTTCTGTTGGAGGCGTGGAGCGTCGGAGTGCCGGCAATCGTGAACGCCGTCTGCAGCGCGACTGTCGAGCACTGCTCGGACTCGGGAGGCGGCCTCTGGTTCGGATCCTACGCAGAGTTCGAGGTCGTTCTCGACGTGATGATGGCCGATCCGGAATTGCGTGCCCGTCTGGGCGAGCGCGGCAGGCGGTACGTCGAGGCGAACTTCCGTTGGCCCGTCATCATCGACCGCTACGACAGGTTCGCGGGGCGCGTGCTCGATCGAGTGACGCAGAAGAGCCGCTGAGTCGCCGCAGGAGATCAAGTCGGCGTGAGAGCAGTCAAGATCATGTTGTTCAGCGTGCTTGGGGCGACCATCGTGGCCGTTGTAGCTCTCATTATCGCGAGCAACCTCGAGCGCGGCCCGGCGCACACCTTTCGCCTCGTCCCGATCGGGAGCGCCACGAACGAGCAACTGGTGAGCGACGCGGCTGCGCTGGTCCGGCGCCTTCAGAGCCTCGGGTATTCCGACACGCAGTCGCAGGTGGTGGGGGACTCGATATCACTCACTCTGTACGGCTCCGGACCACAGGTGAACGATGCACTGAAGGGGACCATCGCCGAGGCGCGCTTCGAAGTGAGACCCGTCGAATGCGCGACACCCCTTTTCGCTCCTGGCCCCCCGGGAGTGATCAAGCGGGGCAGCCCGCCCGGAACGGCTCCTACTGCCACATGCCGCGCGCGGTATCTGTTGTCAGCGTCCTCGCTTCAAGTGAATCCTGACACCGGGATTCCTAAGAACTCAGTCGGTCCGGACCCGTCGTTCATCGCCACCCCGAATACGCCAGGTGCCTCAGACGTGCAGTCCGAGATCGCAATCTTTCCTGCGGGACCTGCGTCGGGGTTCAGTGGCGAGCGCCTGTTCCTCGGTCCGGTGCAGCTCGGTAACGACGCCATCGCATCGGCCGGCACGTCAAAGACGGCCAACGACTGGATCGTCGAGATCACGTTCACGACCGCCACTGCGAAGAAGCTGGATCTGGTGGCGAAGAAGCAGTTCCACGCCTACATCGCCATCTGCGTGGACGGCACGGTCGTCTCCGCTCCCATAGTCGAACCCATCTCCGCTTCATTCAGCTCGCTCGGAGGCAAGCTGCAGCTGAGCGCCGGCCTTACCAAGAGCGAGGCCCTCGATCTCGCCGACGACCTGACTTCGCCGTTGTCCGTGCCGCTAAAGGTGGCAAGTTCGGGTTGATTCGGGATTCCAGGGCCGTGGCCAGCGGCTTTGGACTTATTTCCCTCTCACGAAGTTCCACATTTGTCACAATTACAACTCCTGCCCCACGTGCAACAACCAACCGGGGCTACCCTGGTTCGTTCATGTGCCGCGGTCGGAAGCCAGGTAAGAAGCGCCGTTCTTCGTCCATCGCTGTCAGGTTGGGCACGCACCTGTCGGGGGTCATCGCCGTTGCTACGGGCGGATTCGTCGTTGCCGTGGCACTTCCTGCCGGGCCGGCTTCGGCGTATCCGTCCTCGGTCATCAACCTGGAAGGCCACGGGTGGGGACACGGAATGGGCATGGGACAGTGGGGGGCTCTCGGATACGCACTCGAAGGGTCGCTGTTTCAGACGGTACTGAGTCACTTCTACGGGACCTTGGCCGACGGGCAGAAGACCACCCTCGGAAGTCTGGGATCGCTCGATTCGACGGTCGTGCGCGTCGCGATGACCGAGGAAGACGACCAGTGGCCGGTGATCACGTCACACTCGGCATTCACGGTTGACGGGTTGCACTTCAACGCCGGCCAGGCCGCTCGGCTGGTTTCGACCTCTGGCAACACCAGATGGAACGTCCAGATCGCGTCCGGGGGTTGCAGCGCGAAGGTGTGGGCCAATACGTCCAAACAGAACGTCGTTAACCCGACTGCGGTACCTGGCGTCTCCGAGCCGTTTCCCGCCGACTCCAATCTCGCCAATGAGGTACTCGAGCTGTGCGTCGGCGGAACAGCGGAGGGAGTGCGGGGGAACATAGAAGCCACGGCCAACTCGCTCCACCAATTGCGGACGGTGGACTTCGTCCCACTCGAGCCTTATGTGGCGGACGTCACCCCGTCCGAGTCACCGGGAAGTTGGGGGACCCTCGGTGTCAAAGGATCTCAAGGCGAACCGAGGGGGTTCCAGGAGCTCGAGGCGCAGGCCGTCGCCGCGCGCTTCTACGTCATGAGCAACCTCGGCGGATATGGCGGGTACGCCGATACGTGCGACCTCGACTGCCAGAGTTACCCCGGCATCACCAATGAGGAACCGCTGGCCACTCAGGCGGTCGATTTCACCAAGAGCGTCGTGGTGAAGATGCCGGACGGGAAGGCTGCAGTGACGCAGTACTCGTCTTCGACAGGGGGCTGGACCGTGGCGTTGACGTTCGCGGCGGTCCCTGACGCAGGCGACTCCATCTGTGTACCCGGCGCCTGCAACCCGCATCACACTTGGAACGCCTCGGTCCCGGTGGCCGCCGTGCAGTCGAAGTTCCCGTCGATCGGGACACTCGAGTCGTTGCAGGTCACGCGCCGGGACGGGAACGGGGACTTCGGCGGGCGAGTCCTGCAGATGACCCTCGTCGGCACCCACGGGAACGTGAGCTTGACCGGTTCGGACTTCGCCACCGACTTCGCCTCTTACGGTGTTCAGAGCTACTGGTTCCAGATTTCCAACCAGCCGAGCGGCGGGATCGGCGGCTACTGGATCGTCGCTTCCGACGGAGGCATGTTCAGCTTCGGCAACGCGCAGTACCACGGTTCCATGGGCGGCAGGCACTTGAACGCTCCGGTGGTCGGGATGGCGGCGACGTCCGATCACCAGGGCTACTGGTTGGTCGCGTCGGACGGGGGCATGTTCAGTTTCGGCGACGCGAAATTCCACGGATCGATGGGCGCGAGGCGTCTGAACAAGCCGATTGTGGGCATGGCGGCGACACCGGATGGCGGCGGCTACTGGCTGGTCGCGTCGGATGGAGGGATTTTCAGCTTCGGCGACGCCAAGTTCCACGGATCGATGGGCGCGAGGCGATTGAACAAGCCGGTCGTCGGTATGGCGGCAACACCGGATGGCGGCGGCTACTGGCTCGTCGCGTCGGACGGCGGGATCTTCAGTTTCGGCGACGCCAGATTCCACGGCTCGACAGGCAACATCAAGTTGAACCGACCCATAGAAGGCATGGCGCGGAACGTCGCGGGGACTGGCTACTGGATGGTCGCGCAAGACGGGGGGGTCTTCTCGTTCGGGACCGCCGGCTACAAAGGCTCGCTTCCCGGCCTCGGCATCGTCGACTTCACGGCCAGGACGATCCTTCCCACGACGACGGGAAACGGCTATCTGATCGTGTGCGGGGACGGGAAGGCCGACGAGATCGGCGACGCGCCGCAATTCGGAGACGTGGTGTCCGCAGTACCTGGCTACCGCGGCGGGGTCGTGGGCGCAGCGTCGTCACCGGGCTGAACCGAGGCCAGAACGCTCGCGAGTGATCTGAAACCGCGCAGCTTCCCCAGCTTGCCCAGCCGCCCCACGTTCACGCCCACGTCGGCGTTGCGGAGCATTTCCAGGTCCCCGGCGCTGTTCCCATAGGCCCAAACGAAAGGCACCGGAGCGTCGGCGCCACCAGAAGCGACCCTTGCATCACCGGCTGACCTGCTAGCTGTGCTGACCACCGTGTCGGAGATCCACTCGCGAAGTCTGCGCTCTTTCTCTGCTGCGCGGCAGTTCTTGCCTTCGTATCGGCCGGTGAGATCGCCATCTTCTCCGACCTCGAGTCGGGTGCCGATCACGGCGTCAGCGCCTAGCTCGGCTGCAACAGGCCGGATGTACAGCTCGGGTGATGCGGAGACGACGACCACGCGGTGGCCCTGCGCTAGGTGCCATTCGAGGCGGTCGCGGACCTCGGGACGAACCCGGCTTCGGAAATGTGACAGTCCGAACTTGGTGGCAAGCTCCGAGATCTCCCGTGCGTCGCGCCCGGCGAGCAGCCTTCGGTAAAGAGCTTCTTTTGCAGAATCGTTCGCGCTCCCACCAAAGACCGCAGCGGTCAAAAGCTTCGGGAGATCCAGCAGCCCGGATTGAAGCACACGCCGGCGACCTGCCACCGACACGAGGAATTTCCACACCGAGCCCCCGCGGGTGAGTGTCCCGTCGAAATCGAACGCGGCCACTACCTGAGGGTTTGTCCCAGCGGGGCTCGTCTCCTCGGACAAAGGGTCGCGGACGCTCACGAACCTCCGTCACCCTGGACAGCCGAGCCGTGCCGACCTTCTCCCCTGGTGAAGCGCGACGCTCCCTCTGCTGTCTCGCCGCTCGCGATCGTCGAACGACCGAGACGCGCTTCGTTGACGAGTGCCTCGCGCTCGGGAAGGCCCCATTGGTCGAGAAGCGATCTTCTGTCGTTGCGCATGCACACCTGAGGGTAAGAGGCGATCTGTTTAGCCAGGTTGATCGCGACGGCAAGGGACTCGCCTCGAGCAGCCAGGCGGTTCACCAGACCCATCGAAAGCGCCTCGGGTCCCCCGACTCCGCGGCCCGTGAGGAGCAGATCGAGGGCGTGGCTCTGTCCCACGAGGCGCGCAAGTCTCACCGATCCGCCGTCTACCAGTGGAACTCCGAACCGCCGGCAGTAGACACCGAGGACGGCGTCGGTGGCAGCCACTCGCAGGTCACACCAAAGAGCTAGCTCGAGACCGCCCGCGACAGCGTGACCTTCGATCGCGGCGATGACCGGCTTCGAGAGATCGAGGCGTGTCGGGCCCATCGGGCCGGGACCGTTGTCGCGGACGGGCCGGCGATCTCCCTCGGCCATCGCTTTCAGGTCTGCGCCCGCACAGAAGGTGCCACCAGAGCCAGTGAGGATCGCAACGGACGCCGCGTCGTCGACGTCGAATGCCTCAAAGGCCTCGCGGAGGTCCGTTGCCGTCTGAGAGTCGACGGCGTTGCGACGTTCAGGGCGCGATATGGCGATGACCGTAACGGGCCCGTCGGAGGTCACCTGGATGGTGTCTGCGTCGGTATGCGTGGACTCGCGACCCTTGTGCTGCACCTCGGCATTCTCGCAGGCGCCCGTCGGCCGATAAACTTGACCCATCCGGTCGACAATTGGGGGACGGCCCCATAGACTGGGTTAACTCAAATCCGGTTCAAGGCGCCCGCGTGGCGCGCGACAAACCCCCAGGAGGAAAAAGTGGCACTACGACTGGGCGATACCGCCCCGGACTTCACGGCTGACACCACGGAAGGCACCATCAACTTCTACGACTGGCTCGGCGACTCCTGGGGCATCCTCTTCTCGCATCCGAAGGACTTCACACCGGTCTGCACTACCGAGCTCGGTGCATTCTCGAAGGCGAAGGCGGAATTCGACAAGCGCAACACCAAGCTTCTAGGCCTGTCGGTCGATTCCGTCGAGTCTCACAACGGCTGGAAGGGCGACATCGAGGAGACTCAGGGCCAGGCGCTCAACTTCCCGCTCATCGGAGACCCGGATCGCAAGGTGTCCGATCTCTACGACATGATCCACCCGAACGCCAACGACACGTTGACCGTGCGCTCCGTCTTCATCATCGGGCCAGACAAGAAGGTCAAGCTAACTCTGACGTACCCGGCGTCCACGGGCCGCAACGTGGACGAGGTGCTGCGTGTCCTCGACTCGCTGCAGCTGACTGCGGGCTACTCGGTCTCTACTCCGGTGAACTGGAAGGACGGGGAGGATGTGATCATCGCCCCGGCTATTCCTGACGACGAGGCCAAGCAGAAGTTCCCCAAGGGCTTCAAGACCCTGAAGCCTTACCTGCGGGTGACCCCCCAGCCCAACAAGTAGTTCTTCCGGTGGCGTGAAAGTCGCCTGAAACACGGACGTCGTCCTGAGCATGGGCTGGCCGCGAGGCCAGCCCATGGCTCTTGTAACCACGAGGTCGCCAGATAATGAGCGCCCAGCCCCACGGACGTCGGCCGGCACACGGTTTTTCTGACGACAGAGCCACGCGGGAGCTGTTGCGGTCGCGCCCACCGGAAAGTGCGCTCGGGTGGGCCGAATCGATCGTCGGTGGCAAGGTCGTGTCGGCAAGGGCGCTTCGAGGAGGGACCTCGTCGGCAGTGCATCTGCTCGGCGTGGAAACTCCTAGAGGCGATCCTGCAAAGGTCGTTCTTCGTCGGTACGTCCGTCCCGAGATCAATATCGAAGAGCCTGGTATCGCCGCTCGAGAGGCTCGCACTCTCGAGCACCTAAAAGATGCCGCCGTTCCCGCGCCCATCCTCCTCGGTGTTGACCCGAGGGGATCAGTAGCCGATGTTCCCGCAGTGCTCATGTCGTACCTGCAGGGGCGAGTCGACTGGTGGCCGACCGACAGCAGCCGATGGGTGGGTCTGCTCGCAGAGTTGCTTCCTGCGATTCACGACGTGGCGCTGCCCTCGCACGAGGTCGTGCCGTTGTTCGTTCCTTACGCGCAGTCCAGCTACTCGCCGCCTGGCTGGTCGCTCAATCCCGGAGTGTGGGAGCGCGCATTCGAGGTCTTTCACGGTCCGGCGCCTAGAGGCGAGCGGGTCTTCATTCAGCGCGACTTCCACCCGGGGAACGTGCTCTGGAAACGGGGATCGGTCTCTGGCGTGGTCGACTGGCAGGCGGCGTGTGCAGGACCGCGCTCGATAGACGTCGGTCACTGTCGGGCCAACCTGTTCGATTACGGGCTACGAGTCGCCGACGAATTCACCGCCGCGTGGGAACGGCTGACGGGAGCCACATACGACCCTTGGGCAGAGGTTGTATCGATAGTCGGCATCCTCGACATGTTCCGCGCCGCGCCTCCCACGGACCCGCACTCGGTCGAAGCCGCCTTGACGAGAGCCCTTGCCGAGCTCGGGGCCGGACCATGACCATCTATCGGAAGGCTTTGGCGACGCAGTTCATGTCGTAGGCGTGGTGGTCGTTGAGGTCGTCGTCGAAGTGCTCGAGGTGGTTGTAGAAGGCGGAGTTGTCGTCGTCGTTGACGGCGCCGAGGTAGTAGTCGAGGGGGGTGTTGTCGTCGTCGTGGTCGGCGCCGCGGTGGAGCTGGTCGTCGTGGACGGCGGAACGGTCGTCGAAGTCGTCGTCGTAGAAGAAGTCGGGACAACGACGTGACCCTTTGCGGTCGAAGTAGTGCTGTGATTCGCCGGCGGGTTGTTCGATCCAGAACCCGACGTGAGTGCAAAGACGAGTACCGCGATCGCCACCGCCGCTACAGCGACGGCGAGCACGGTGTTGGTGGGGAACCGTCGGCTTGGTCCGTCCGGTCCCATTGGTCCGATTGGCTCGGTCGGTTCGATTGGTCCGCCTGCCACGCCAGCGACGGGCGTGACCATGACCGAGGTCCGCTCCATGTCCGAAGGGTCAGCGCCTCGACGAGAATCGAGCCCTTCTGAAGCGCCGGCGGCCGCAATCGCCTGTTCCTCGGTCGTAGCAAAGAGTGGGCCTTCAACGGGCGAGGTTGCCATCTCGCCGGTTCCTGCGTCTGCCGGGCCGGACCCGACGCCTTTCTCTACAAGCTCCGTGTGCCTGTCGGCACGTCCGGTATCTCCTTTAGCGGGAGGGGTGTCTGCAGGGTCCTCGCGTTCCGCCGAGGTGCCGGGAAGCCCGTAGCCGCACACGAGACACCGCTCGGTGCCATCGGGCACGTTTGCGTTGCACCTAGGGCAAACCGCCATCAAGTCCTTTCCTGGCGGACTGTCTTCGCGTGCGGCGATGGGGTCGGTTCAACTCTGTGCATGCGATTCGGCCACGAGCTCGTCGCGCAACTCGCGCTTCAGCACCTTGCCCTGCGGGTTCCGTGGCAACGGATCTGACCGGAACCAGATATGCGTGGGCACGTTGAAACTCGCCATCCTCTCGCGCACGAAAAGGGAGAGCTCGTCGGCCGAGACGCTCTTTCCCGGCCTTAGCACGACCGCCGCCCCGACCTCTTCGCCGAGAATCGGATGCGGAACTCCGATCACAGCTACGTCTGCGACTGCCGGGTGCTCGAACAGGGTGGCTTCCACCTCGACCGAGTACACGTTTTCGCCTCCGCGGATGACCATGTCCTTTGCCCGGTCGACGATGTGGACGAAACCCTCCTCGTCGATGCGGGCAACGTCACCCGAGTGGAGCCAACCTTCGGTGAACGAAGCGGCGGTTTCCTCGGGCTTCTTCCAGTAGCCGCGCACGACGTTCGGGCCCTTGATCCACAATTCACCGATCGCGTCGGGGCCGCTCGGGATCGTGTCGTCTGGCGTCAGACCTGCGAAGTCCTCAGGGACCACCGCGATGTCGCAAACCGGTACCGGCGGACCGACGCTGTCGGGCTTGCGCTTGTAGTCGTCGCCCGTGTTCATGGTCGTGACCGACGAGGTCTCGGTGAGGCCGTAGCCGTTGGAGGGTGATCCTGAAGGGAAGTACTTCGAGATCCGGCGCACGAGCTCGGGCGGCGCGGGCGCCCCGCCGTAGGCGACACTGCGAACTGAGGAGATGTCCCTCGAGGAGAAGGTGGGGGAGTCGAGAACCTGCATCACCATCGCAGGAACACCGCCGAAGATCGTGATCCTTTCGCGTTCGATCAGCTCGAGAGCCCGGTCGGCGTCCCAATGGTGCATCAGAACGAGCTTGCCCCCTGCAGCAGTGTTGGAAACAAGGATTGCGTGACAACCTGTCGCGTGGAAGAACGGCACCGACAGCAGGTACGCCGTCTGGCCGGTTTCCCTACGGTCGGTCTGCGTGGATTCATCGATCGAGGACCCTTCGCGAAGCCCCATGCGGGTATTGATGAAGAACAGGCTCATAAGGTTGGTGCATATGTTGCGATGCGTTCCCGTTGCACCCTTGGGTTTGCCAGTAGTGCCTGACGTGTAGAAGATCGTGGCGTCGTCTTCGGGTTCGATCGACACGTCCGGAAATGTGGGTTCAGATCCGGCATCGGCAAACAACTCCGCGAAGGGAATCACCGGTACCGGCGAATCTGTGACGGCGCGGTGCTCACTACGGTCCTCATTCGTCACTATGACCGCTTTAAGGTCCGGCAGATCTGCCAAATGAGCGCGGATGCGCTGAAGCCGTTCTGAGTCCACGAACACGACGGAAGTCTCGGAATCCTGGAGTCCGTACTGAAGTTCAGGGCCGGTCCACCAGGCATTGAGGGGAACTGCGACCGCACCTGCGCCTGCGATCGCCCAGAAGGCCATGGCCCATTCAGGCAAGTTTCTCATCGCGATCGAAACGCGGTCGCCTTTTCCGATGCCGAATCGTTGCTCCAGAGCGCGAGAGATCGCGGCCGCGATGCGGTAGTGCTCCTCGAATGTGGTGCGCTCGTCTTCGTAGACTAGGAAGACCTGGTCTCCGTGACCACGCGACAGGTCGAGCACGACCCGGAGATTTGCCGGACAATTCTTCCAGGTGCGCGTGACAATGCCGCGGATCTCGACTTCTTCCATCTCGAACATCTGTCCGGGCGCGGTGAGGACCGCGTTCGCCTCTTCGATGGACATCGTGGCCATCGGCCCTCCTCTTCAGTTGGTTAACACTGTGGTGCCGCGCGAACGTGGCATGTCGCCGAAACGACTTCGCCTCCCGATGTTCCGTTGGCCATCAACTGGTCGATTCGGCGGCAGGCGATTGGGCGACGGTGTCCGAGTCGGAGGGCGGGGCAGGAGCAAAGATCTGGCTCCTGTAGTAGGCGAGCTCTGCTATCGATTCGCGGATGTCACCGAGCGCTCTATGCGTGGTGCGCTTGGGTGGCGCAGCCTTGAATATCTTCGGGTACCAGCGCCGGCAAAGCTCTTTCAAGGTGGAAACGTCGATGGAGCGGTAATGCAGCCAATTCTCGATGGCGGGCAGCTGGGCAGCGAGAAACCGACGGTCGGTGCCAATCGAACTCCCGCACAATGGAATCGTCCCCGGTTCTGGCACATGCGAACGGATGAACTCGAGTGTTTGAGCACCTGCATCTTCGAGACCCAGGTCGGATGCCGCGATCGCCTCGAGCAATCCTGAGCGGGTGTGCATGTCCCTTACGATCGGCTCCATCGCGTCCAGCTGCTCTTGGCTCGTTCCGATCACAAGGTCGGGGCCTTCTGCCACGACGTTCAGGTCGTCATCGGTCACGATGGTGGCGATCTCGACAATCGCGTTGCGAAGCGGGTCGAGGCCGGTCATCTCGAGATCCATCCAGACGAGCATCACGGCGATGCTAGTGGTGGGTCCAGTAGGCGGTGAGTCCCTGGTGGTGCCAGAGCGCCCAGGCGCGCCGACACTCGGGGACACTATGGTTCCGCAGGAGTGCGTGACGTTCCTGTGCACCGCCTCGATCCTGACCTGCCAGCCCCGGCGTACTCCCATGAAGGGGACGCTGGGGCGGACCTGTATGCGAGAACCGGGACGACGATCGCACCCAGGGGAGGGCGTGCTCTCGTGCCGACAGGAGTGAAGGTGGCCATTCCGCCGGGCTGCGCTGGATTCGTGTTGCCCCGGAGTGGTCTCGCGTTGAAGCACGGAGTTACCTGTTTGAACACCCCGGGGCTGATCGATTCCGGTTACAGGGGTGAGTTATCAGTGATCTTGGTCAACACGGACCCTGAGGAGCCATATGAGGTGCGGAGAGGGGACCGCATCGCTCAGCTTGTGCTGCAATCGGTCGAGAGGGTCCAATTCAACGAGGTGGCCGAGTGTGACTTGGCGCCGGCGAGCCGGGGGGTCGGCGGCTTCGGGCACACCGGCAGGTGACGGCCATGATGACCCGGTGCGCCGGCTCGGGCACCGACAGAACGTGAGGGCACGTCTATGGAGAGCCTGACCGGTCTGGATGCGGCATTCCTGTCATTCGAAACTGCGAATGCCCCCCTTCATGTGGGAGCAGTGATCGTCTTCGACCCGCCACCGGGAAAGCAGCTTCTGTTTTCTGAATCAGCGAGGTTCGGTTTCGTCAGACGATTGATCGAGCAGCGAATTCATCTAGTCCCTCCTTTTCGCCGTCGCGCTGTGGGGGTGCCGTTTGGGATCGGACAGCCGGTGTGGATCGAGGATCCCGAGCTTGACCTAGATGCACATGTGCGCAGAGCGAGGCTCCCGACTCCCGGGGGAAGCGCCGAGCTGACCGAGTTCGTCGCGGACCTCCTTGCGAGACCACTCGACAGGTCGAGGCCGTTGTGGGAAATGGTGATCACTGAAGGACTCGAGGGTGGTCGGAGCGCGCTCATCGTCAAGCTGCACCACGCCATACTCGATGGCGTCTCGGCAGCGTCGCTGCTGGGTACATTCCTCGATCTAGGGCCTCGCCCTCGGGCGGTTGACCCGCCTGAGTCGTCATGGGAGGCAGAACGCCTACCGACAGCGGCGTCGCTCGTGCGGCGCGCTCTCGGAGCTGTCGTGCACGAACCCGGGCTCGCTTTGGGAACCCTTAATCGGTCTCTTCGTACGGTCACAGAGCTCGCAGAGCATCGCCGACGTCTCGTCTCTGGAGGCTCGGAGCCGGCCCCTGCACCGTTTTCTGCTCCGCGCACATCACTCAATGGAGCTCTTTCAACTCGCCGGGCGTTTGCTATGGCGAGTGTTTCGCTTGCAGAGACAAAGCTCGTGGGTCGTGCGTTCGGCGCAACAGTCAACGATGTCATGCTTGCCATGGTTGGCGGGGCTCTTCGGAGCCTTCTCGAGGAGCGCGGTGAGAAGGTTGAGTCTCCACTCGTCGCGATGGTGCCGGTCTCAACCAGAGAGCGAGCGAGAGGTACGCAAGCAATGGCGACCGAGCCGACACTCGGGAACAAGGTTTCCGCCATGCTCGTGTCTCTTGCGACGACGATCGACGATCCGGTCGAGCGACTCGTCGCAGTGGCGGAAAGTGAACACGCTGCAAAGAGTCGAACCGATGTATTGGGTGGCCGGATGATCGACGACTGGGCTCAGCTCATCATTCCCGCGCTGTCGACTCGAGCAGCACGGCTCTTGTCGAATCTCCGAGTGTTCGATCGCGTTGCGCCAGTCTTCAACGTGACGGTGTCCAATGTCCCCGGACCGCAGTTCGATCTGTGGTTCGGCGGCTGCCGGATTGACGCCCTCTATCCCATCGGACCCGTGGTTGAAGGGATAGGACTCAACATCACGGCACTCAGTTACATGGGAGGGCTTCATTTCGGAATCCTCGGGTGTCGACGCCTCGTTCCGGACCTTGGCTCGATGCCAGGCTTCTTGGAATCTTGCCTCGCCGAACTCGTTTCTGCGGTGCCGGGGACGGCCGAGGCCGTCAGCTGAACCACATTGCTGGAGCAAGCCTAGATTCGTGAGTTGGATTTACCGAGCGGTACTTGGAGCTTGCGACGATCCTCGCCGGTTTCAGCCCGCACCGGGATGCAGGGGGTGGGAGATCGTCACCTTGCTACACTCGGGCGTCACGCGGACGTGGCTCAGCTGGTAGAGCATCACCTTGCCAAGGTGAGGGTCGCGGGTTCGAATCCCGTCGTCCGCTCCAGAAAAGTCCAGGTCAGGCAGGGTTTGTTCGTTCGGGACACAAGCAGCCGAATGTGGTCGTGCGCGATTTGTGCGCGATCCAAACGAGCGGAGTAGCCCTATGGGGGAGCAGTGCATGCCCCAACTGGCCGTGTCTGTGCTACGTCTTCGCTCGCAAGCAATGCCCCTAGCTGCCTCATGTCTCGTCTGCCTGAGCCCGTGTGCGGCGTTGACACCGGCTGCGTCAATGACTCCCACTTGGTCGACCCCAACCGAACCCGCAGGGTAGGTGTCCGGTGGCCTATGCGTTGACGATGTCGAGCAGGCGAAAACACAATCGTTGTAGGTCTGCGTCGGTGGGATTATTCAGCTTGATCTTGCTAACTGGCTATGCAGTGAGAGAAGCGTTCATTGCAGATAGGCCAGGACCACTGATCATGCCCGCAGGTAGATCTTTCGCCCAATCGCTCCTTGCCGATTGACATCCATCAAAACCTCAATGCTGGGGTTCTCATCAAGGAAGGTATGGACTGCTGTTGTGACTTCCGGCCACTGGTGGTGCTCAAAGTCATCAACTGCGATAATCCCGCCCGGAACCATGTGTTCGGCACGCAGCTTCAAATCGGAAAATGCAGTTTCGAACGAGTGGCCCCCATCGATGGGAGCAAACCTGAAGCGGGGATCATTTGTCAGTGTGATCTTCGTACTCAGACCCTCGATTACCTCGACGAAGTTCAGATCGATCTCAGGCACTACCCTCTTGAGGTTCGCCCTGAGTGATTCGGGAGTTGGCAGGTCATGGTAGGTGTCCTCTGTAGGAGTTTCGAAGGCGTCGCACACAACGAGTCGCTCACCAGTCTGGAGACACATCGCGAGAAACACCGCGGATCGACCTTGGTACGTTCCGATCTCGAAGAGATCACCCTTCATTGAGAACGCAGTCTGCATCTTCAAGATGGTGGTGAAGACGAGTGCATCGTCATATGTAAAGTATCCGCCGATCCGAGAGGCAATCGTAAAGGTTTCTGCAAGTTCGCTAAATCGAGCGCCCTCAGCAGTGAACAACTCGTCGTTGAGTTTCGTTCGTGTAGCGGCTCGAACTCCACGCCGAACCTGAGCGTAGCGATCTTCGGGAAGAAGTTTTCGTGCGAGCGCATTAGTACGAATGGTTAGCTTGTTGGTCATCTGTTCGCTACCCCCATAAAGAACGCTGTCGTGGTCGGCTAGATGGCTCACTTTATGCCACAGCTAGGGCCGATCATCCAAGCCTTCACTACGGAACGCTCGCGGGCGGCTAACTCTTGGGGCGTTCGCTCCCTCGAAGAAATGCGCAACTGGTAGCACATCGACGCAGCAGCGCGCTTGCAGTCGTACAGAGTCGCGGTAGGTATGCCGCGCACGCTGCCTCTAGTCCTTGGGCGAGGCGCGAAGACACGGGACAAGGACGGCGGCTTCTTGCTGCGAACCCCTGAAGCTGACGGTGCCTATGGAGGTCACGGAGACCCCCTAGACCTTCGCGAACACGAGTTTCGCGGTCCAATGCGGTTCGCCGTTGGGTCCCCGATACATCGGGGAGAAGCGTCCCAACTGGCGACTGCGTGCCAACTCTATGCAGTTCCCCGTGACGACACTCACCTCACGGTATCCGTGTCGTTCTAAAAGGGCACACATCATCGCAAGGTTGTCCATCATCCGTGTTGGCGGCTCGTCTACGGGACCGCCGTCCCACTGGTGTTCAAGAGGGTCCTTTCCTTCAGCCATCTTTCTCATGATGGGTTCGAGCGCGTTGAAGGTAGAGAAGGCTCGGTCGAAGATGGTCCAGATTGCGTCAGCGTCGTCTCGGGACTCGGTCGTGGCCGGTGTTACCTCGGTGGTTGGGAACGCTCCCCAATCTGCCAGAAGCCGAGTGTGAGTTGTCGTCGTCTTCACCAGGCACTCGCGGCAGATTGCGGAGAACTCTCCGGGGCGGACTGGACGCATCAGCGGGCATGGTCCCCCGCAGAACTGGCAGATTTCAGAGTATTCGCCTGGCCCTCCGACTCTTGGGGACTCCGTCACTTTGAATAGCCTCTCACCTAGACCCGTGGTGGGCGACACCACCTAGCTCATCGACAGCGCCAGGACACCCCCCGGAATACACCATCGTCCGGCGCGCCCTGTTTATGGTTCTGGTTCGACAGCCGTTGTCGTGGTGAGGGGAGTCGAGGTTCCCTGTTACCGGCCGAGCTGGAACCATCGTCCCGAGCGATGTTCAAGCAGCGGCAGCGGTTCTTCTCGTAATCGCTGCTGGTAGTAGAAAGCGCCAACATGGGAGAGCGCAGCGGCCTTGGTCTCGTTGATATGGCACTCCTCTCAAGTATCGAACGGCATGGGTCGCTCCCGAATCAGCCCCACACAAAATGTGCCACTGTCATCTTCTCTTTGGACCAGGAAGTCGGTCTGGCTCCGGTGTACGCCTACCTGGCCCTCTGCGACCTAGCCAAACCCTGGATCGTGAATCCGACCCTGGTCAACTTCCACGGCGAGTTGGGGACGAGGGACAAGCCCGGCGCAGTGATGCGAATGACCGAGTGTCGGTTGTGCTGGCTGGGAGCCGTTGCAGTGGCAGCAGAACGGGGGGAGATCGCCCCGGTGCCGTTGGGGTTGATCTTTGGAAACACCCATCTCCTCGGGCATCAGCCGCCCTTTGATGCGCTAGGCGTAGTGGCTGCGGTCAGGTTGGTCCTGGAGGACCCTCTCGTCCCCGCAGCAGACGTGGGAGCCGCGATCGGTCCGCCTGTATTTCCGACAGGTTCCGAGGCAACAGGCGATCTCGACAGCTTGATCGCTGGAGAATGGGCGCGGAGTTCACCATTGGGGCACATTTCAGCCTGGACCAGGCGACAGGTGCCCTGATCATCGAGCACCTGCCACCGGGTTGCAGTCCGGACCGCCTGGCCCAGATTTTGCTCGGGAAATACCGACCCAGCCGGTTGACGGACGACGAATGCGACCTCAGCCACTCGGAGGTGGAGATAGCGTCCCTACTCGCATCCGTTCATGATCAGTCGTCGTCGAGTGGAGACCGCGTCGTGTGCATTCTGGAGACTGGGGTTTCCTTCGAGCAGGTCAGTCAACAGCTTGTAAAGGTGCGAGAGATAACCTCAGAAGTCAACTTGAAGCTCCCACGGCCGCTGCCGGACGTGATTCGTGACTGGGTTGGTCGTTGGGGTGATGAGGATCTGGCTACGAGCCTCGACCTCTTGACCGCCGCGATCGATTGGATGAGGTCTGAAGGATCGGCGTAGGTATCCCAGAACGGTTCTGGCGGGACAGCGAGACCTTGCTAAGCGGCGGAGCCAAAAGCGTTGTCCCGAGCGATGCTCAGGTACGGTAGAGCGTCTGACGACTTACGCCAGCAAGTTGGGCAATCTCGGTGACGGACAAGTCGTCCCGATCGTACTAATCGGCCGTGCTCTGAATGAAGTTGTATCGTTCGGCATTAATCAAGCGGTGGACGCAGGACCACGCGGCGTGACCGAGGGACGGTGTCGAGGGAGCAGGCCATCAGACGCGGATTCGTTGCGTTACCGCAGTCATTGCGGCGGACGTGATTCTGTCGCCCTGGGACCAGTGCCTAGGTTGGCAACCGGTGATACTCGGCGACCGCCCAGTTGACAGCGACTGCTTTTATGGCTGTCTCCTTTGACGGGTCATTGCCTTGGGTCGTGACGACGACCAAGTAGGGACCTTTGAGGACGATGACCTCTACAAGGAAGTTGGTCTGGTTTGGCATTGAGCTAAAGAACACTTCGGCGTTCGGAACATTCGGTATTGAGGCGGACTCAATGGGCGGTACAGGCACGACCCCTGCGTCTTCACCTGCGACAGTCTTTGCGTAGCTCGGTGATTTCAACTGACTCACGCAGGCCGCCAGCCAGACCGAGGGATACATCGGATTATTGTCGAAGTATCTCAGCTCGCTCGCGACCCAACTCGCTGGTCCTGTTTCTTGTAGGCCGACGTTGCAGTCTTCCTTACCTGCGTTTGAGTAATCCAGGGCTCCCGTTGACGTATCGAATGGAGCACCAATGGCATCCTCAGAGGTGAAGCCTGAAAGCGGGGATGCGACGAACTGAGCTAGGGATGGCGCAACGCTCGTCAACCTGGTGGCAGTTGCCTTCGAGCAGCTCGCCAAGCAAACGTCGATCACGATTACCGCGCAGGTCCATCCCTTTCTCGTCATCCCGCCTGACTGTCTCAGTGGACTGTTCGTGTGAGAAAAGCTAACACCAGTGCCCAGCCTGAGCAGTCTGGTGAACGCTGGGACCTTCTGTCGGGCCACCCGCACGGCTTTCGATGGGAATGCTCGATTTTCTTAAATCGTCTGTCGTGTGGCGCGGCACCTCGATGGTCGTTCTTAGTAGGAGCATGTTTCTGACGAGCGGCCAGACTGAGAGGCGGATGCAGGAAGGCGGAGACGTTGACGAGCAGTTCACCAGGTTCGTCCTTTCGATCGAGCCTCGCCTTCGACGCGCACTGATTGCCACCTACGGTCGAGAACGTGGACGGGATGCCACGGCCGAAGCATTGGCTTGGGCATGGGAGCACTGGCCGCGTGTGGAGTCAGCCGACAACCCGGTCGCGTTCCTCTTCCGGGTTGGGCAAAGCAGGAGCAGGAGACGCAAGTTGCGAGTGGTATTCGAGCGGCCAGCGTCGCAGGACATCCTCGTAGAGCCTGGCCTGTCTCGGGCTCTCGGTGCTCTCTCCGACCGCCAACGCGCCATCGTGCTCCTGGTCCACGGTGCGGGATGGACCCAGGCCGAGGTGGCTCAGGTTCTCGGCGTCAAGCTCTCCACTGTGCAGAAGCACACCGAGCGAGCGCTGAGTTCCCTACGACGAGCACTCGATGCAAGCCCTTTGAAAGGGGAGGCTGATGAGCGAAGGTGAGGCTCCTGAACTGAGTGGACGACTCCTCGCCTTTCTCGACGAGGGGGTGGCTCCGGTCACGGCCGAAGAGGTGATTGCTGCCCACGAGTCGTCGATGAGCCCGTCAACTCGGGGAACGCGTTACCGGCGTCCCCGTCGTATGAACACCTATGCCTTGGGCGCGGCAGCGATGGCGACGGCGATCGGTGTCCTCGTCGTGGTGCTCGTCTTCGGAGTGTCGTCGCCATCGAAGCCAACGGTGGTCACGCCCGCACGTCCGACATTCGTACCTGCATCGTGGCAGAAGGTGACCTTCGGTGGATTGACAATGTATGCGCCGGGCAACTGGTCGACAATCCATTCCAAATATGCCTTCAGTTGTGGCATCCAGTACTCCATGAGTTCGTCGAGGGTGACACTCGACGGTGGTGTTCAACCACCTCCTTTCATGGGCTGCCCAGACATTACCGCTGCTCCAATCCCACCTCTGTTCGGTCTTGTTGTCGATCCTGGCCAATATGGTCCCTTTTATCAGCACGAACGGTTCGCCAGGTGCCTCCATATCAACGACCTCTCGGTCTGTCCGACATCTACGAACTTCGGCGGCATCCTCGTCCTTGCGGTGCATATACCCGGTCGCGCACAGCCAGTTGCCGTCGAGATTGGTCTTGCCGGTGGCGGAAAGGTGGCCCACACAATCGAGTACTCGATGCGGGCCGCCACGTTCAATCCGGTGGTGCCACCAAAGACGCCAACGACCGTGGCAGCGACCGGGGGTCCGTGGCCAAGCCTCGTCTACGCGGGACCTGGTGTAGAGGTGGTCGGCATCAGTCCCGAATGGGACGGCTACGAGGGGACTAAACCGTCGCGGCTGTACCTGAGCACGGACATGCGACACTGGACTGACATCACGTCTCCGCAATCGCAGGTCGCTCAGAACGGTATATACGGCTACTTCGACCATGCCTCTTTCGTCAACACGTCGATTGGGTGGGTGACCGCGTATAACAACGTCACCGATGGGGTGACGATCTACCGGACGCGTGACGGTGGCAAGACGTGGACCACGGTGCTCGGCGGAAGTCACACATTCAAAGGTGACATGCTCATTCAACTGCTGAGTCCCTCCACGGCGATTCGGCAGATATTGGAACCAACTGCCCCGGAGATGTCGCTCGGGGTCACCACCAATGCTGGTGAGTCATGGCGAACCGTATATACCGGGCCACGGGGTGTCATGACCGGTCAACGGGCATTAGGCCCGTTCTTGATGCCGACCACATTCTTGGATGCAGACCACGGATTCGCCGCGACGGGTGACCCCCAGACTTATACCGCAGGCCCCGGTGACGGCGACTTCTTCTCCACCAACGACGGGGGCTCCCGTTGGACCAGAGAGACTCCACTCCTTCCGAGCACGACGGATACGTGTCCGTCCGGTGACGGCGAGACTTCATCGACATCCTGCATCTTCGCTTTACCCACGTTCGATGGCACCGAAAGAGGGGTACTTCCAGGAATCGTGGTTGCGGGAGCCCACGCCAGCGTCGCGTTCGACGTTACGTCTGACGGTGGAGTGCAATGGACGTTGCAATCCCAGCGGTCGGTGGCTGTCGTTCCCGAGAACGGACCCGGTTACCCCTTCAACTATCCCCTTACATCGGTCCCGTCTCTATCAGACTGGTGGGTCGTCGGCTGGAGTCAATCCGAAGTGACCACGCAGGTCAGCGGTGATTCTGGGGCGACCTGGGCAGACAGCACAACGCACGTCGTCGGGGGTGTACCGGTCGCCCTGGATGGACTGAGCGCTAGTACCGCCCTTCTAACCATCCAGAACGCAGGTCCCGTCACAACTGAGAAGTTGTTGCTTACGACTGATAGTGGCGAGACCTGGAAGCCTGTGGTCTTGGGGCACTGAACGGCGAAGGTGGGCCTGTGAAGACTCCTATGCAGCCGAGTTTGAAGCGTCGTCCCGAGCGATGTTCAAGTACCGATATAACGTTTGCCGACTTACGCCAGCCAGTCTGGCAATCTCGGTCATGGACAAATCGCCCTTGTCGTACTGTTCCTGAGCTTTCCTGACCGCAGCGGGCGAGAACTCCCTCTTCCGGCCACCCTTGCGGCCACGAGCACGGCTTGCAGCCAGACCGGAGTTGGTCCTCTCGATGAGCAGAGCACGTTCCATTTCCGCCACGGCGGCGATTATCGAATAGACGAGCTTGCCCGCTGGGGTGCCGGTATCAATGCCGAGGTTCAGAATCATGAGACTGACCTTCCGCTCTGACAGGTCGTCGGCCAGTGCAGAGAGCTGGGAAGTGGACCGTCCAAGCCGAGATAGCTCCGTGACCATCAGGGTGTCGCCTTTGCGCACAGACCGGAGAAGTTCTTCCCACTTCGGGCGCTCGGCACCCTTCTTGCCGGAGCCGACCTCTGCATAGAGCATCTCGGATCCGGCCGCCTTCAACTCATCCTTTTGGCGGTCGAGCGATTGGTCTGAGGTGGAGACTCGTGCATACCCAAGGATTGCCATGTGCAAGTGTATCACAATCAACACCCGTTTACAGAACACTGAATGTGGGACTGTTGTGTTACAAGTGCAGCAAGCCTGACCGAGCGGTCCAGAAGTTCTGTTCCACATTCGGTCGTTTAGATACACAAGGCGTTTCCGGGAAATGCACCTGAGTGAAGCCAACCGGTCATGCATTCAGCCGAAGCACGCCCCCGGTGGAGAGATGGCAACGACGGTGTTGAACACGCTACGGGAAGAGTAGGCAAAGGCGAGGGCATTCGAAGTGAGGGCATACAGGGTATGACCTTCCGCAATGAACTCGAACGGCGCAAGGTTCGTCGACTCATTCGCTCTGACGGTCCCGGTTGCCGGGTTCGCACATGTCAGGGTTGGACTATTACCACCGCCCAGACTCGCGGGTGCCAGCCACAGGGTTCCCTGGCTTACGTCGGACTCGACACCACCCTCGGCGACGAACGGCCCGAACCCCTGACGTTCGGAGGGTGGGGGAGCCACCAGTTGCAGACTCTTGGCCGATAGCTCGACCGCGCCACCTGCACCGCCCGACAGCTCGGCCTGGCCACCTGCATTGCCCGACAGCAGCGATACCCATACGCCGCCAGTGGTTGCGGCAACCGTGGGATGCCAGACGGACTCGCCTTGTATGTTCACTCGGTCCTTGCCGGATTGAGCGTCGTACTCCTTGACGCTCCATTCATTTTCGTTGGCGTTTTCTTCGCCGCCCGTGTAGAGCAAACTGCCAGTGGGGTCGGTGGACAACGAGTAAATCTCGTCACCGGCGTCGAACTCTGTCTCTACGGCACCTGTCGCGGGATTCAGCGCCCAGAGGTCTTCCCCTCCGGCAACCCAGACGGGACCGTTGATAGTACGGGTGATGACCGGGTAGATGGTGAGTGGACCAGCAATGGAGAGGTGGTCCCTGACGGGGAGTGAGATTCGGTCGCGGATTGCGAGGGTTGTCGGGTCGAGCCTCACCACAACAACGTCTGGCCCGGACCCGACGGCGACCCATACTGAACCACCGGCGGCGGCGAGGTCGCCGCTAGCAATGTCGCCGGAAATGCCAGGACCCTTGTTGACTTCGCCAGAGGTTGGGTCGTATCTCACCGGTGTGGCCATGGTTGGCCTACTGCCGAGTTGTTGTGGACCTCCGAAGGAGAGCCAGTACACGGCGCTCTCGGTAGCGACGATGGAACGAAATGTGCCCTTCGTCGTGATTGTCCGAGAGGGCCACTGACCGGTACTCGATTTCGCGGTACTGGGAGTCGTCGGTGGGACGGTTGGCTTCGACCCAGACGGGCGCATCGAGTACAAAATCGTGTAATACGGAATGCCTTCAAACTCGACGGCAACCGGTCGAGCGACACCGGGGATGTATACGGCCCAGACGACGTTGGGGCTGCTAGCCCCTCTTTCTATCGTAAGACCGTTTACGTGAAGCGGTTTGAGGCCGAGGCCGGGCGCATTTGGGAGTTTGGCATCTGGGAGAGGCCCGTACGGACCTGGGTCGATCAGAAGACCCTTGAAGGGTGTGTTTGAAACCGGACTAAGGGTCCTCGGACAGTGATACAAGACATGGCTCGCGCCCGTGTCCAACTCGACTGCGTCGTTCTTGAAGAAAGGCTGCATGTCCAGGCCACAGTCTCCCCAGGATTGTTCTGAGCGGACCGGCAAGTTGCCTGGCGCGTACATCGTCAATCCACCAAAGGTCACCTTCTGCCATGACGCCGGTACACCGGCAGGACGGCCCGCCGTCAACTGCGATACATCGAACACCAGCACGCCGACGAGCACACAGATTGCGGTGGCCATCGCGATAGCGCCAATCGCGTAGGGCCTCATCCGGCGCGGACGCCGGTAGCGGGAGTTCGTGGGGGACGACTCATGCGCCGCTATGACCTCGGCGGCGGTGACAGGGGACCTGGGCCGACTAAGCGCTGCCCGTAGATCGGATACGAGTAGGTCGTCAGTCATCGTGACTCTCCCACGGTGTTTATTCTCAGGGTCCGACGCAGTGCGGACATCCCCCGGTCGACATGCTTCTGGACGGTCGCGATCGACAACCCGAGCAGCTCGGCTACCTCTCGCAGAGTCCAGCCCTCCGCATGCACCAGGATGATCGACACCCGTTGGCGCTCGGGAAGAGAGGCGAGTGCTGGCAGGAGGTTCGGCTCCACCAGCACCTCTGGATCGGTCGGAGGCAGATAAACCACACGTTCTTTCTTCTTGCGAGAGCGGGTCTGACCAACTCGGTAGAGGTATCCGACAGGGTTGACCATGCTCTCGACGGCTCCCCAGTGTTCCCAGGCATACGCGAGAGCCTCTGAGGATGCCTCCCTCCCTTGATGGTGTCCATAGACGGCGACGAGTGCGGCATGCAAGCGTGGTTCGACACGAAGCATGAAAGCTGTGAAGCGGACGGCGTCGGAGTCCTCATCTGCGTACACGCCCGTAGGACCTCTCGCCGGTCACCGCCTCACCTGGTGACATTCTCCCTTTACGTTACAAACCATCCTGTAACTGGCATTTATGACAGGAAATGTCGATGTGTCGCGTTGAGGTGTGTAACTGACGCCTTGAGCGGGTGAGAGCGGTCAGTGAACCTTGAACACCGTCCAGGCTAGGCGTCGTTGCTAGTCGCCAGGGATCGTGACCACCGCAGGACGCAAGAGTGAGCATGGTGACCGTCAGGGCCAACAAAGCCTTCCTCGTCGCCAAGTCATCAGACCGACCTCCTAATCGCTCGTCCTGTCCGTGACAGAATCCAAACTGGTGAATAGGCAGGCTTTCGACCCATTTAACGATCCGCCATGGCCAACGGAGGTGCCGGGCAATCGGCCCGTCGTCCGTTCCCCACGACGAACCGTCGAATAACGACCCGTGGCCGGTGAAGGGCACCCCGGTCTATAGGGAAAGGAATGGAGACTCGACACTTCGGACCACGGTTGAGTAGGAACAACGCGCGGTGACATCCCCCAGCATTGGCGCACCCGTCGAGCGTGTCGGCTCGTCCGGTGAGCGCGACGCGGGTCTGCCTGATGAGTGCGAACCTGGGAAAACGCCACCGGTATCGGCGTTTCCAGACGGGTCGCCGCGAACAGACCACAATGTCCTCGATGAGATTCGACAAGGAGTTCTCGTTCGGGGTCGGCCTCGATGAGCGCCACCAGATCACCTGCTCTTGGGCACAGGCTGTCGGCCTCTTTGTCGTAAAGGTTGACGGTGTCGAAGTACTCAAAAAGCGAAAGACCTTCGGTTTCAGGAGGCTTCGTCGGTATGAACTGTCGGTAGGCACGTCAGAGGTTCACGCGGTGGTGATCGAGAAAAGGTTGCGGATCGAGCGGGGGCCGCATCCGACCCCTGGCGGACTGAGAGAGCAGGACTTCTCGGTCCTCGTAGACGGTCGGCTCATTGGCCAGTTCTGACCCCTCCCATATCTGCCCGATACCGCCGACTCCGCGCTTGTTTCGTCATCCGGCCTACAACCCAACGTTGACGCAGCGTTGTCGTTGAACAAGTTCCCCTCGCGGATGTACCTCCTCAAGACCGTCAACGACGCCGACGCGGGTGGTCAAGAACCAATCCACAAACTCGCATCAGGCGTTCGTTCCCTGTCAACGTCGTTGACGAAGGCGTGTGATGAGGTTGAGCACCGACAATGCCGCTTTCTCGGTCGGCGAGCCACTTTGGGGCAGCATGCCAATCTGGCGAGCCAGGGACGCCCCGTCGTAGTACATCGTGTCGCGCACGACTCGACCGGCGACAACATCTACTACATCCACGCCTCGTATCCCGACACGTTTGCCGGTGGGTTCGATGCCCTGGAACTTTCCTCCTGAAAAGGTCCCCGTCGCATGCCACTGCACCACAGCGCCCGAGTGGTCACCAATGACACGGTCCACGGTCAGCATGTAGTCGGGGAATGCCGTAAACACCTCTTCCAGGAACCGCCGAATGGCCGGCTTTCCCCGAAACTCTCCTACTGCCACCACGTCGCCCACGGCATCGTCGGTATCTAACGCCAAAACGGCGTCGACATCCCTCTTTGCCAGGGCGTCGAAGAGTGCACGGGCAACGTCCACCGGCGAACCGGATGTCGGGGCCGCAGACATCGGATTGGTGTCCAAAGTCATCTCCCTGCTTCTCGATTCAGGTTCAAGGTTACGCGGACCACTACCACGGTTCCAGCCGGGTGGTGGCAGTCGCCCGAAGTGTCGAGCAATCACCTATTGGCGCTGGTGCATCACCCGATGATGCGAAACGAGTCGAGCAGCGCCTCGGTGGTCGGTTTGTCGAATCCGGTTGTGCCGACGACGTACACGGTGGACCCGTCGACAACGTCGATGCCCCCCACGTACCCAGGGCACGCGCCTGCCGGGTTGAAACACGCAATGAGTTCACGTACCGCTGGATGACCTTGGAAGGTTGATCTGTACCCGAAGAGGAACTGCGAAAGTAGCTTGGATATGTCCTGCGTTGTAACCAGCCTTTGGAGGTTCCAAATCCACACCAACTGGCCTCGGGCTGTCCAGGTTCGCCTGCTAACAACCCCGAGCGATGACCAACCGCACTGTGCGTCGGGGGCAGTGCAGCCGATCTCCAAGCCGCATTGGCCGGCTTGGAGGCAGGTGCTAGGCGTGCTCAGGAACGTCATCTCAAAGCGTTGGCCCGTTGGACCGTAGACCTTTGCCGGTGGGATGGCGATAACGACTGATGTTGATGGTGCAGAGGCAAGAGAGAGGCCTCCAGCAACGACGGTCAAGATGACCAGAGCGACGAGCACCATCTGGACGACTTTCCTCCCTCGGGGCCGCGCGTTAGTGGCCTCCCAAGGCAGCGGAGAGTCATTGAGCGTCGCCCAATCAGAACCCCACACGCACATAACGATACGCCCGGTTTGGTCTTGGTGGAGCGTTGCCCGGTGTGTCGCGTAGCCATTCCCCATGGCCGGTGAGCCTTCCTATAACCTCAGGGCAGATTGACGAAACCCCTTTCAGACGGCCTCGGGTTTGTATGCAAACAACTTGTCCCTCGACTCTGCCCATCTGCATGATGAGAACCGTGCCATGCTGCGCCCGGTGTCGATGCGTGTAAGGGGGGGACTGGCTTTTGCTACCGTCACATTCACGGGACTTGCTGCCTGCACCCCGACGGCGTCGCAAAGTTCTCCCGCAACCCCCGGCGCGTCACTGGACGCAGCAATAAGCGCGGTACTCAACGCGCCCAACTTCACTCTTGTCATCAAGGAGTCGGGAACCCAAGGTTCGGCAGCATTCTCGACCGTCGTGACCACCGTGACGACGTGGGTGATCGAGAAGCCCGACAAGATCTCGTTGACGGGGACCTCGGGTACTGGGGACATCATCGCCATCGGCGATAACAGATACTCCGAGGATCAAGGAGTGTGGAGCGAACTCAACCATGAAGGGGTGGCTGCCAACTACACCAACGGGGCGTTGCAGTTCGTCCACCTGTTGTTGCGGGCCAACGGCGTGGTTAGACAAGGAACCACTTACCTCGTCCCAAGCGCCGATGCCAAGAGCCTGCTGGTAGCGACCGGGATGTCTCAGTACCAGGGAGTCTCAACGGTTTCGTTCTCCGCGACGGTGCTGCGTGGCTTGTTGGATGCAATCCGGCTGAACGTCACCGGGACCTTTCACCACTCCACGACGGTCACGATTAGTCGCGTCGGAACCTCCCCTCCGATCACGGCTCCCTCGGTGGGCGGTTCTGGATAGACCCAGAGGTTTGGCCCTACAACCCCACCGCCGACGCAGCATTCTCGTTGAACAGGTTCCCCTCGCGGATGTACCTCCGCAACACCGTCAACGACTTGTGGCCTGTCGTCTTGCCATAGTGTGACTGTGGAGCGGCATTTTCTTCGCATTGAACAGTTCCCAGACGCTCCCGAATGGCACAAGCTCCGCGTTGACGTTACGAGTTGGTGCGAGCAGACCCGCCTCAACCTGCTCGCCGAGTTGAACCAGTACGAGAAGGGAACCCCAGACTGGGAGGCAACGATGGGAGCGATCGAGTTCTGCGAGGAGGTGCCTTCCATATTGGAGAAATCGCCAGACTGGTCATCAGCACGGTATTCGGTGGTTAGGGCAAGCGGTGGAGTGCGCCTATTGGCGACACCGACTCAGCGGTTACGTCATCGGGGCAGGAGCAGCGTCAGGAATCACGTCATGTTGAGTCTGAAGACGGGTATCCTGATGAAGTTTCATTGGCCTCGCGAACGACCTTGGTGACTTCGCGACTGGCTTTACAGCCCCACTGCCGACGCCGCGTTCTCGTTGAACAGGTCTGCCCTCGCGTATCTACCGGCTCAACACTGTCATGCTCTTGTGGCCGGTCGTCTGTGCGATGAGGCGCTCTGAACCCCTGCCGCTGCCGACGACGTTGCCAGTCCAGCCCGCAACGAGTGGCCCGACAGTCCCGCTCAGGTCCACGCCACCGGAGCCAAGTGTGCAAACTGCCACGCGGCGTTCTCATGGCGTTCATCAGCACGTAACCACAGCAGATGCGTTGGCTCATACGATTGCTGTTGACGACCCCAACCCGTTCACCTTGGTTGTGGCGGCAAGGCCCCGACTACTAGCCGTCGGGGTCTTTGCCGCGAGTGCCGGATTGCCGTATTGAGGGAACGAGGATGGTACACGAACTGAAGCTGCATGATCGGCTGCTGTTCGGAGCGGCCCGTTGTCGAGCCTTAGCTCACTAACCCCGCCAACAAGTACGTCGGATGGCGGTCCAGGTTGTGCCTCGCGGGTCGTACCGTCTTGTCGTTCTCGGGTCGGCGTGACCGGCTGCGTCCTGTACGTCCCTCAAGCTCGCGCCGGCGTCCAGACTCAACGTAACGAACGCGTGTCTCAGGTCGTGAGGGTGGATGGTCGTCGCCTTGGACGGCACCGCGACCCTCGCCAACCGCCGCAGCGTCCTCCATACCTCTGACCGCTGCCATCTTTTCCCGGTTGCTGTGATGAAAAGAGGGCCGGATACGCGTTCCCCGACATAGGCATCCACGGCCTCTGCTGTACGAGGAGCCATCGGGGTCGTGGCCTTCTTGCCACCCTTGCGCGTGATCATCAGCACCCGGTGTCCGCGCTCTGTCGTCAGGTCGTCCACGTCGGCCTCGAGCACCTCTGAGATGCGCAACCCATTCATCCCGAGAAGCAGGACCAGAGCATGGGATCGTGGTGAGTCGGCTGCAGCGGCGTGTATCAGCGCGGCCATCTCGTCGGCGTCGAGGCCAGTGGATACTGTGTCGCTCCCGACCTTCGGGCGTCGGACATGTGTGACCGGGTTGCGCGCGATCGTCGTCCTCGCCCTCCGCGTATCTGTAGAAGCTGGACAGTGTGGACAGACGACGAGCGACCGTGGCGGGGCTGAGCTGATCTACCTCTCCGATAGTGCGAGCGAACGCGTCGACGTGACCCCTTGTGGCCTCAAGAGGGTCGAGGTCGTGGTCGGAGCACCAGGTGAACCACTCGTGTAGGTCGTTTGAATAAGCGGTCCTGGTGTGGGCCTCGTAGGCGAGAAGGAAGGCGGTGGCGAGGTCTTCGGAGCGCCAGGTAGTGGGCTTGGCTGGGGTTCGCTGGGGTCTTGTGGGGACGAGCACGCTGCGTGGCATTCACACATCATAATGATACTTATGTTGAGCCAACAAGTGTCGAGCTAACAGTGAGCGAGGGGAAGAAGGCCCTCTCCCGTAAGGACGCGATGCCGTTGATCGTGGAGCTACAAGACGTGGAACGGTGTATGCGGGACCTGCGACGTGCATTGAGAACCGTGCTCGACGACCCGGCGTCCTAGTTCACTTGTTGACGCTCTCGTCTAGCTCCCGTGTTCACGTCGAGGGCCGTCAGTAACCTTTCCCCGCGTGCGGAGCCTCGACCCGAGGAAGTGGGGATTCAAGTCACCCGCATGGTTGAATGTCGTCACCAAACACATGATTGGTCGGATGCAAAGAGCAATCGACAAAAAACTTCGAACCGACGACATCATCGACTCCGCTCGTAAGTCCTCGCCCGCTCCGAACGTCGCTTCGGGAGACACAGTCCAATCACGGTCAATGGGATGGAGATATTGGCGGGAACGCTCAGTGACGCTGGGCAGTTAGACGAGGCAGTCACATTGCTGGATGAGGTCGTGAGGCGACGGACCCTGGCGCTAGGACCGGACAACATCCAGGTACTCAAGCCGAAAGCGGCGCTTGGGGCAATGCTCAATGACCTGCACCGATACGTAGAGGCAGAAAGGACTCTCGAAAACGCAGTCGCGGGGCTTCAAAGAACATTAGGGCCGGACGACGACACGACCGTCAGCGTGTCGGCATCGTTCGCACTGGCGCTCGCGTACAGACGAGATTTTCCACGTGCCCTGGAACTCCAACGCCGAGTCGCCGAGGTAAGGGCAAACCAATGTGGTCCTGATAATCCGCGCAGCCTGAGGGCACGTCTATACCTGGCCATATTCCTCCATTGGGCAGACGAGGACGCAGAATCACGCTTGCTGGCACAAGGCGTGCTTGACGCAAAGACCCGTCTCAAGGTCGATGACAGTACGACCGAGAGGGCGAGGGAGTTACTCGCCACCATCGACACGACCGACCCTCAGGGCTGAGACAAGTCCTCACATGTCTAGGCCAACTCCCGGCTCACGTCGCCTTCCCCGACTACTTGTGGGACCAGACGGTAAATCGGAGCTACCGATTTCCTGGGCTAGCGCAGCCGCTAAGCGATGACCTCATCCTCGCTGGCGGGTCACGCGGTCGGGTTCAGCGACCATCCCACCATGCCTTCAGTCGAGCGAACCGCCGTTTTCGCGGCAGATGTTTCTGTTCCTCGCGAATCTCCATATCGTGGAGCCCTCTTCCGAAACGCCAGAGTCCCTGTGTCATCCCTGCCGGGCTGTACGCACTCGCCTCAAAGCCTGAACCAGAAGCTGGCCACATGACGGGCGGCGTGTCGTCGGGCTCGTTCGGGCGGCGCTGGACCTGCGGCGAAGGTCTCCTTGGCTTGCGCTGACTCTTGCTACGAGAGCCCACAGTGAAATCTTCTCACGTAATGAAACGGGATCTGATCCGGCACGTAACGGGGGAGTGAGCCGATTGAGTCGCCAAGGATAGCGTTCGTCGGATGGCATTCGTATGCGTGACACCTCTGTTTGCCGCCACTTCCAGACCGGTGACTGCCCTTCTTGGGCTGGCCCTCATCGGACTAGCTGCTCTCTTCTACAAGTATGTACTGCCAACGGGCGCGCTCTTCCGCAGCCATCCCAGTCTTCAGACTCTCCAACGCTGCCCTTGCTCCCGCGATTATGGCCATTGGCGGCCTTGGGCTGTTGGTCTACGCGCTAGCTGGTTGATCTGGTCTTCCTGCCCGTCGTCCGCAGGCGCACTGAGTCCACGTCATCCGCTCGTCCACCGCCGGTGCCTACGTGGAGGACCGTCTGTAACCTCAGGTGCGTGCGGACTCTCGACCCGAGCAAGTGGGAAGCCAGGTGGCCTGAATGGTTGAGGCCCTTCTACCGGGTCGTTCTTCGGGTGAAAAGCGTGATTTTCCGATGGGCAGGCAACGACGACGCCATCAACGCCGCCCGAGGTGCTCTTGCGGGAGCCGTACGGCGCTACGGCAACGATAACCCCTTCACTGTGAGACTCATGGTCCTACTCGCAGAACAGCTACGCGAGGCCGGGCAGTATGACGAGTCGATTTCATTGTTGCGAGAGGCAGTTGCGCAACGCTCGCAGGCTTTGGGACCGGATCACGTTCAGACCGCAGACGCCGAATCGGACCTTGCAAGAAGCCTCGGGTCGGACAGTCAATACAGAGAAGCAATCACCTTGAAGAAGCATGCCATCGAGGTGTTTACCCGAGCCTATGGACCGGATGACAGCCTGGTCTTGACGGATACTGCTGCCATGGCGGGATTTTTGATCCGTCTCCGGCGCTACGTAGAGGTCGAGAAAGCGTTAAAGGACATTGTGCCCAAGGTAGAGCGAGTTCTCGGACCTGGAGATGAGTGGACAATCAAGTCATCGTCGCGTCTGGCCCTCGCACAGGCAAACCTGCAGAAGTTCGGCCCCGCAATCGAACTTCAACGGCAAGTGGTCGAGATGAACGAGGCCAAACATGGCCATGACGATGAGCGAACTCAGGATGCGCGATTCCAACTGGCGGCGTTCCTGCACTGGGCCGGAGAGAACGCGGAGGCCCGGCTCCTAGCTCAGGCGGTACTCCACACGAAGGTCCGTCTCGGAGTCGAGGACGCGGTGACCAGACACGCGAGGAAGCTAATCGACGACATCGACGGAGCTGGTGTTGCGGGCTGAGGTATCCGCCCAACGTGTCCGCGATCCGTCCGCTCGAACTCCCAGGTCACCGGCGAGAGTTGGCGCATTTGACGGATCGGACGTGTTATTTCAGCGAAATCCCAAGGATGAAAAGCACGGGTGGGGTAGGCGCAAAAGCCCGCTCGGTCGAGCCCCCAACCCGATACAGATAACAATAGGAATGACGCGTCCGACGCGTTATCCGTCGAGCGACTCGACGGGGCTCCCTTCGAGTATCCAGGTCAGCCGAAGCATTTCGCCGGTGGGGTGATGACGACGACACTGTGCGGCGGGTTAACCCCCCAAGTGGGCGACGTGACGGCATACAGGCTATGACCTGACGCAATGAACCCGAACGACCCAACATTCGTAGACTCGGTCGCTTCGACGGCCCCTGTTGCTGGGTTCGCACACGTGAGGGTTGGATTGTCACCACTTCCCAGACCCGTCAGCCATAAGGTTCTCTCGCTGACGCCGGACTCGACACCACCCACGGCGAGGAAAGCGCCGAACCTCTGAAGTTCAGAGACTTGGGGGGCAACCAGTTGCAAACTCTTGGCCGACAGCTCGAACTCGCTACCACCACCGCCCGACCACTGGGCTACGCCAACTGCATTGCCCGACCGCAGCGACACCCACACGCCTCCGGTGGTTGCAGCGACCGTTGAGCTAATACCGGCACCCTCTCTATTCACAATGTCCGTGCCGGTTTGAGCGTCGTACTCGTTGACGCTCCAATCGCCGCTTGCAGCGTTCGTCTGGCCAGCCGTGTAAAGCAAAGTACCAGTGGGGTCGGTGGACATCGAGAAAATCTCGTCACCGGCGTCGAACTCTGTCTCGATGGCCCCTGTCGCGGGATTCAACGCCCAGAGGTCTTCGCCTCCCGCAACCCAGACGGGACCGTTGGTGGTAGCGGTGATGACCGGGTCGATGATTTCATGAGCGGTGGGGAAGTCGTTCTTCACGGGCAGTGAGATTCGCTCATGTATTGCGAGGGTCGTTGGGTCGAGCCTCAGTACAAGAACGTCTGGCCCGGACGCGACGGTGACCCAAACCGAACCACCGGCGACGGCGAGGTCGCTATCGCTTAAAGGGTAGTCGCTTGAAATGCCGGGACCGTTCTTGACTTCGCCAGAGGTCAGGTCGTATCGCACCGGTGTGACCGTGAACGGCATGTTGTTGATTTGCGGACCCTTGATGGAGAGCCAGTACACGGCATTCTCAGTTGGGACGATGGAACCCAAGCCGCCGCTCGTCGTGATCGTCCGAGAAGGCCACTGAGCGGTACTCGATTTCACGGTATTCGGAGTTGACGGTGGGACGGTCGGCTTGGAGCCAGACGGGCGTATCGAGTTCACAATCGTGCTGGCAAAACCACCGCTAGTCCCCACCTCGACCGCAACCGGTCGAGCGACACCGGGGATATATACGGCAACGATGGCGAACCCGTCGATAGCAACCCCTTCCCCTTGTATCGTAAGGCCGTTTACGTGAAGCGGTTTGCCTTGTCCGGGCACAGTTGACCCGGTGTCTGGGAGGGGTCCGTACGGACCGGGGTCGACCAGAAGACCGTTGACGGGCGCGACGTTGGGAGAGATTCTTGGACAGTGATACAAGACAGGGTTCGCGCCTGTGTCCAACTCGACTGCGTTGGCTTTGAAGAATGGCTGCATTTCCGGGCCACAGTCTCCCCAGGAGTGTTCTGATCCGACCGGCCAGTTGCCCGGCGCGTACATGGTCAACCCGCCGAATGTCACCTTCTGCCATGACGCCGGGACACCGGCAGGACGGCCCGTTGGATTTGATGATGAAGACACCCCGACTAGCAACACAACGACGAGCACGCAGATTGCGGTCGCCATAGCTATAGCGCCAATCGCGTAGGACCTCATGCGACGAGGATGCCAATGGTGGGTGCCGCGCGTGGACGGGCTAGGAGACGACTGGTGTGCTGCCATGACTTCGGCGGCTGTGAGGGGCATGTAACCGGAGTCGATTAACTCCCTAATCTGCTCGTCAATGTCATGCATGGTCATTGACCTCCATCGCGGACCTCAGGTTCCGAAGACCTCGTTCGAGATTGCTCTGCACCGTTGTGACTCGTATCCCGGTCAGTTCTGCGACTTCCCGAAGAGTCCAAGAGAAACCCCTCACAAGAACCACCGCAACCCGCTGACGCTCTGTTAAATCCGCCAGAGCCGCCCCGAGTCCTGGCTCGACCCACGGCTCGGTGTGCTCGGACCTTTCGAATAAGAGCGGTTCGTTGCGGCGCTTGGTCCGACTTGTTCCGACGCGAAAGAGGTACGCCACGGGACTGTCCAGCTTGCCCAGTTGGTCTCGGTGCTCCCAGGCCCATCCCAATGCCTCGGCTGTTGCGTCACGCCCTCGCTCGAACCCGTAGACGGCGACAAGTGCGCGGCTGAGTCGGGGCTCGACCTCGGAGACAAATGCCTCGAACTCCTGTGCCTCGTCCATCAGGACCTTTCGCCGTCCCCTTCATGTAGAGCCGTGAGTCGGGTCCTTTTACGTCATCCTTCCCGACTTTTCTTTCGACGGGACGGCCGGGCGTGCCTAGCTCCCATGGAACCGTCCCGTGTGAGTCAATCCGATCGAGGGTGCTAATTCTGAGACAAAGCGGGTTGAGGATTTGCTCGCCTCTATCGACGGACAACTGAAGCGGGTAGACGTATCCGCCCAACGCGTCCGCGACCCGTCCAGGTGGAATCCCTGTTCACGGGCCCGAGTTGCCGCATTTGACGCATTGGACAGGATATTTCAGAGAAGTCCCGAAGAATGAAAGTACAGGGGGCGTAGGCGCACAGCCGGTCGACGGGGCCCTGACGCGATACGGGTAACAACGCGAAAGACGCGTCCAATGTGTCATCCGTCCACCGACACAGCACCTCGATCGAGACATCCTCGGTCACGAGACCTTGTACGGCCCCGCCATGATGACGACTTTCTTCCACCTCGCCCCGCCGTCGGTCGTCCACCACAGCTCTCCGCCGTTCGGTCCCGGGACCGCCCAGCCGACCAGGGGGGAAATGAAGTCCAACGTGGACGGTGTGCCGAACTTGTCCTTCATCGTCACGGTCGGCGTCCATGTTTGCCAGTGCCGTCCAGAGTCGTCGGTGGCCATGAGAACCTTGCCGTCGGTGACTATCCAGTCCATCGCGTCGATGAGGTCGACACTCCATTTTTCTGGATGGTCGCCGACGAGCTGGGTTCGCCATGTCGTTCCACCGTCTGTACTGGTGGCGATGGACGTATCGCCGCCTACTTCGAATCTGACCGCTATCGCCGTGCCGGCGACCGTCGGGGTTCCGAAGTCTCCGCCTTGGTTGGTCGGGGCTCCGGGTATCAACGGTGGCGAAGGCACGTTGAACCAGACATGGCCGCCGTCGTCGCTCTCGTACAGGTACGCACTACCGCCGTTGCAGCGGCTGGATGCCCAACCGACGCTCGGAGACGTGAACGCGATGGTCTTGTCGCAGCCGATAGGAAGTGAGTAAGGCGTGGATGGTCCTAATCCCGCGAAACTCGTCTGAGATACCAGCACCCAAGTCCTCCCGCCATCTGATGTGCGGTACAGCTTCACGGCAGACGAGCCCATGGCTGGCGCGACACCGGAGCACCATCCGTGGAGGTCGTCCACGAAGTCGTACTGGCAGTAGCCGCTCGGTATCGGGCCGAGGCGCTGCCAAGCGGTGCCACCGTCCAGTGTGCGGTAGAGCTGGCCCCCATTTTCTATCCAGCCCACTGCCGTATTGAAGAAGTAGCCGTTCATGTCGCTGGTTTCGGTTAGGACGCTTCGCCAAGTTCTACCGCTGTCTGTTGTGCGGACGAGGTAGGTCTTCGACGTGAGGTTGTTCTCGACTATTGCCCACCATGTGGTCGCGGACACCGGGCTGAACATCTGAAGGAGTCCACAGTTACAGCCACCCGGCCCGGTCGTGCTCGTTGTTGTTGGACGTGGAGGGGCGACGGTCGGAGCGGTCGTCGTTGCTGCCTTTGCTTTAGTGGGGTTGCTGATGGCCGAGGTCGCGCACCCGGCGAGAATCGAAGCAACGACAGAGACTGCCCCGAGAGCCTTCAGACTTGCCCGCACTACCCGAAACACTTCGCCGGTGGTGTGATCGCGACGACCTCGCCCACTCCACTGTCAAATGACTCGACGGCGAAGAGCAGGTGACCGCTGGCGATGGGCGCAGACGTTGACACCCGTGACTCGCTGGCTCTAACAGCACCAGTCGTGGGGTCGGCGCACGTCAGGGTTGGATCGTCACCACTCCCCAGACCCGTCAGCCATAACGTCCCTTCGCTGACGCTGGACCCGACACCGTCCATCGCATAGAAGGTCCCAAGTCCCTGATCCGTAGAAACAGGCGGGGCAGTCCGCTTCAGACTGGAGGCCGATAGCTCGACCACGCCGCCTGCCATGCCCGAACGTGACGATACCCATACACCGCCCGAGGTAGCAGCAACAATGGCGCCATTGCCCTCAAACGATGTCCGCATCAACTCCTGACCAGTGTGGGCGTTAAACTCCGTCACGTTCGCCTCGCCATCGGGAGTTGTTTCTCCGCCCGTGTAGAGAATGTTGCCGGTCGGGTCGGTCGACATCGACGAAATCTCGTTACCAGCGTTGAACTCCCTCTCAACCGCACCAGTAGAGGGGTTCAGTGCCCAGATGTCGTCTCCGGCCGCCACCCACAACGGACCATCGACTGTGGCGGTCAGGGCCGGGTAGATGAACGGTGGGCCGACCGACGAAACGCCGTCCTTGACGCGAATCGACTCGCTGGCGTGAAGCGCGAGGGTCAAGGGGTCAAGTCGCCGGATCACAAGGTCGTCATCCACGGCGACAACCATCCACACCCATCCGCCGGTGACGGTGAGAAGGACGCTGCCATCCAGACCTATTACCGATGGTCCGATTGTCACTGCACCTGAGGTCGGGTCGTAGAGCACCGGAGTGATGGGTGCTGGGTAACCCGCTTGTGCATCGGAGAGGTTCAACCAGTAAACGCCGTCCGACGTGGGGGTGATGTCCTCCGCCGTACCGGTCGTCGTGATGGTCCGCATCGGCCAGGTGGGCGGAGCTGGCTTGTTGGCCGACGTCACGCGTCGCGCAACTACTGTCGACTTCGGCAACGGCATCGTTGTTGTCGTCGAGGACGGGGTTGAACGTGACACCGGCGACATTGCCGTGGCTGCCTTCGTAGTACCGCATGCACCGAGTTAGGAGCGCGACGACGGCCATGACGGCACGCGTCCATGTGGACCCCTTAGAGGAACGGTGACGAGCACGCTCCGTCATGGCCCGCGTTTGGGCCGTCGTGGCCATCGTCAGGTCCCATCAAGGCAGGTCGCTCGATTTCGATTCGATACGGCTCTCATTCAGGTGCCAACCTCTGCAGGCTTCCAAGAGCGACCACCATCCGATGTGACCAACACTTTGCCCGTCGTGCCGCCGGCGCCATTGTCTTGGATGCTGAGCAGGGCGTCACTGGCGTTGAGCGCGGCGAGGGTAACCGGCAGGCCGCCGAGCGCGGGGACGGCGTTCACAGCCCAGGAGGTCCCAGCATCGCTGCTCACCTGCGTGGTCATTCCGTGTGCCGTCCAGCCAACCAGCCACCACGATGTCTGTGATGCGACCGATACCAATGGGTAGTTCGACCCGCCGTCCGACGGCTCGACAGGGGCGACGGTCACAGTCCGCTCGGATTGCAGCGTCCATTGCCTACCTCCGTCGGACGTTACGTCGAACGCGACGCTGGCGTGTGTATCAGAGACCACGATTCCAGGGAGCACTCCGCGCTCGGTGCCGTTGAACGTAGGTATCGCGAAGTTGCAGGAAGTTGACGAAGTCTCACCCGCGCCAGATGGACACGCGAAGGCCGTTTTCGGAAGAGGTGGGGTTTCGCGGGTCCAAATGGAGGCCCCGTCTGAGCTGTAGAAGAAGTCGCCATCTCCGGGACCTTCGTCAACCTCAGGTGGGTCTCCGGGTGAACCGAAGGCCCGGCGGCTGTCTATGAAGACAATCGGCATCTCGAATGGACCCCGATACCGCCCGTCGGTGGTGGTGGGCTGAGGGCCCGTGTACACGGTCCGCCAGGTTTTACCAGCGTCGGTGGTCACATCTAGAGACATAAGCGGGGCGCTTGGTTGCAATGTCTCGCTGTAACCCGTGCTGGGGGTGAGTAGCTGGATGAGCGTATCGCCGATGTTGTGAGCACCCCCGGATACCGCGGACCATGCCTTGCCTCCGTTACTAGTGCGGTAGAGGGTCACCAAGGTTGTCGCGCCGTTCCACGCCGCCACCCATCCAATCGAAGGATTGAGAAATGAGGCGTGGTCGAAATAGCCGTATCCGCCGTTCTGTACGACCCGGGATTGCGGTGGCGTCACATTTGTCCAGTGGATCATGTCGGTGCTCAGGTACAGGCGCGATGGTGCGGTTCCCTGATAGCCATTTCCGGGGCTGACGCCGACCACGGCAACACCGGGCCCGGTGTACACGAGGCTCGGCCATGGTTCCTGTTTGGGAACGGTGGTCGTTGTCGTCGGGACGGTGGTCGTCGTCGTGGTTGAGGTTCGAGCCGGGGTCGTCGTTGAGGTCGTGGTTCTTGCCTTTGCTGTCGTCCGTGCGTTCATGGCCGAAGTCCCGCATCCGGTAAGTGTGAGGGCAACAACGGTGACGGCACCGAACATCTTGATGCCTGTGCGAATCCGCACTACTCGAAGCACTTGGCCGGTGGCTTTCTCGTCACCAGGTTTGGCCGCGGGTGAACGGTGACCGCTCAGACCGGCGACCACATCGCCCCGCCATCGGTTGTATGCCACAAGCCGGTGTGGTTCCCGACGGTCACCCAGAAAGCAGCCCAGCCAACCTCTGGGTTTGCGAAATCGAGCGAGCCGAGAAATCCGGCTGTGATGTGTTGCGTGGACGCAGACCGGACCGGGCCCCATTTGACGCCGCCGTCTGTCGTGAGCATGAGACCCCCATTGAGCGACAAGTCGAACGCCTCGGTCGAGGACATCGCGACGAAATCCTCCTGGTTGCCGCAGGGTGCCTCCGGACGCACCCCCGTTGGAGCCCCGACCTCGCAACTCGACTCACCCAACCACGTCAACCCGTCATCGGTGGAGCGATAAATGATGATGCCCAGGTGACCTGCTGAACCCTGTCCGTTGCACATCAGCCAAAGGGTGTTCGATGAGGCGGCCTTCTCCAACGCCCCGCTCAAGCGGTAATGGCTGGGACAGGGCAATGTGCGCGTTGTCCAAGTGCTACCGGCATCGGTGGTGGTGAACAGCTCGCCAGGGAGGTCGGGAGATATGTGGTTGTCCAATCCGAGAAGGAACACGGTGTGAGGCGAAACGAGTACAAGTTGTGCCTGCTCGAATGGGTCCGTCGGCAACCGAGCGAGTCTTTGCCACGACCGGCCTGAGTCGCTCGAAGTCTCTATGGCCAGGCGGCACCGCGCGCTCGTACTTCCACCCACTGGGCACGAACTGAGCACTGCCCAGAGGGTTCCGCTCGACGCGGCAAGATTCTCCATGCGTCCTGGCAGCATGACCTGGCTCCATGCAAGACCCGCATCATGCGTGGTGAAGAATCCCGACGCGTCGAACACGAACCCGTTCAGGGCATTGTTAAAGAGCAGGGTTGGACGGTAGTAGCCCGTCAGCGCCGGGGGGACCTGAGATATGACCTGCCAGGTGCTGCCACCATCTTTGGTATGTACGAGGGTAGGCGGCGCGCTCGATGTCTGCGATTGGTACAACCCGAAGCCGCGCTCCTTGTCGATGAACGAAAGAGCGACAAGGCAGTTCTGAGCCGCAACTATTCGCTCTCCGCAGGAAGTCGGTGGGGTGGTCGGAGCGACAGGCATGGTCGGTGTCGTCATGGTGACCGGCATGGTTGACCTTGAGACCGACGACGACGCAGTGACCGATTTGGCGGTGGCACAGGCAGCCAGCAGAACGCGAAGGTTGCCGTGACCGCGGTCAACGTGTGTCTCGGATAGGCGCGACTACTCATCGCCGCGCATCACCCGAAGCACTTTGCCGGCGGGGCTATGACGACGACCTGTCCTGATGCGGTGACGGCGTAGAACCTTTCCCCGGTTGCGTATCCAACTGCGAAGGTCGGTGTCACGTCTCTCGCTCGAACCGCCCCGGTTGTGGGGTCGGCACAGACCAGAGTTGAAGTTTGTCCGCCTTCATTCGACAACCACAACGTTCCCTCGCTCACGCTGGAGGCCACGCCCATAAACTGGTCATAGGTTCCGAACCCCCGCTGTGGAGGCGGAGCAATCATCTCCAAGTTGTGGGACGACAACTCGAAGGCAGGGCCGGCCATTCCGTAGCGAACGGAAATCCATACCCCACCGGTCGTGGCAGCCACGGTTTCAACCGAGATGGCTGCGGCGAGATATTCGGGCTTGAAGGCATTTTGCAACTCCGCGCCGGTCTGGGCGTTGTACTGCTTGACAATCATGCCGCCCGTACTCGCTAGTCCTCCCGTGTACAGAAGGCTTCCTGAAGGGTCGGTTGACATCGAGCCAATCCAGTTGCCGGTATCGAACTCAGTCTCGACCGAACCTGTTGACGGGTTGAGGGCCCAGAGGTCCTCGCCACCAGCAACCCACAAGGGCCCGTCTACCGTCGCCGTGAGGACCGGATTGACCTGTGGTTCGCCTTCGAGATTGTCTTTGACTGGAAGGGATTCGGTGCTGCGAACTCCGAGCGTTGACGGGTCGAGTTGCTCGACATCAACGTCGTCGCTCACCCCTATGACCATCCACACCCACCCACCGGTGTCGGTGAGAGCGGCACTGCCAACGAAGCCGGTGAATGAGGGACCTCGTCTCACCTTTCCAGAGATTGGGTTGTACTGGTAAACGGTGACTGGTGCTCCGTCATTGGAGAAAATGCCCGGTTGGCTGAGCCAATACACATAGCTCGATGTAGGGGCGACGTCCTGCGCCTGGCCTGTGGAAGCGATGGTGCGCATCGGCCATAAGTTCGGCTTCGGCTTCGATGTAGTAGCCGTTGTCGGGGGCACAACCTGGTGCGACACCGGAATCGTCGGTGTCGTGATAGTGACCGGCGCCGTCGGTGTGGTGATGGTGACCGGCAGGGATGACCTTGAGACCGATGACGAAGTCGCACCCGTTTTAGCGATGCCACAGCCAGCAAGGAGAAACCCAGCGAAGACAATGCCAAAGTACGACGCACGTACTCGGTTAGTCATCGGCATCGACTAGCCGAAGCACTTCGCCGATGGCGTGATTGTGACGAGGTCCGTGCCCGCGAACGTGTAGAGCAATGCGCCTCTGGCGATGGGGTCCCCGACCTGGACCGATTCGCTCGCCCTAACCGATCCGGTCGCAGGGTCCGCACACGTCAAGGTCGCAACTTCACCCTCGGCCGAGCTAATCAGCCACAAGGTACCTTCGCTGATGCTGGCTTCCACTCCCCCTATCTGGTCGTACATACCTGATGAGGTGCGCACGCTCGATGGAGGCGCAATCTCGTTCAAGCCGTTTACTGATAACTCGAATGCACGTCCATAGTTTCCTGTACGAAGAGTCACCCAGACACCGCCTTCGGTAGCCGCAACCGTGCCAGGCGAAACCGCGTGCTGATCCGATCGTGTTAGTTGTTGACCGGTGCGGGTGCCGTACTCGGTGACAGTCATGTCTCCCACCAAGGACGATGTCCATCCTCCGGTGTAAAGGAGACTCCCGGTCGGGTCGGTCGACATAGAGACAATCTGGTTGCCGGTATCCAACTCGTTCTCGATCGCACCCGTTGTGGGATTCAGCTTCCAGAGGTCTTCTCCACCCGCGACCCAGAGCGGACCGCCGATTGTCGCCGTAAGAACAGGATTAACAGTTCCGAAGAGGTTGTCCTTGACGCGAAGCGATTCGGTCGAGTGGATCGTAAGCGTCGAGGTATCGAGTTGCTCCACGACAACGTCTGAACCGACACCGGCAACGACCCACACCCATCCGCCCGTGTCGGTAATCGCTGGGCTCCCGACGGTGCCGGTAAGCGATGGTCCCTTTACGACTCGACCAGAGGTCGGGGCGTATCTGAATGGAGTAATGGGTGAGGGGGGAGAGTTCTCGTTGCGGGAGTTGACGTTGTACGTCAGCCAATACACGCCGTCGGATGTCGGGGCAATGTCCTGTCCGGCACCGGCCTTCGTGATTATCCACGTCGACCACGAGGTTCGAGGAAGCGTCGTGGACGTGGCGCGATGCGGGATGGTTGTCGGGACAGGCATCGTCGTCCTGGACACGGGCAGGCTTGGTCTAGAGACAGGGAAACCGCTTGACTTCGAGGACGGCAGCGCCCGGAACCCGAGTACAAGCACGGCCGCGAGCACAGCCATGACGGTCAGCCATGCCCACGCCGGTCGGCGCGACGCTGCCGGGTTCAGCGTCGAGAGGAAAGAGCGACCCCCGTTCCAACGCGCCCGGCCGTTGTCGGCGGTTGCTCGGATCGAAGCTATGGACATCGCCTCGTCGGCTGAAACTGCTGCCGAGTCGTCGGGCAGCAACGCCCGCATCTGCTCGGGAAGGGTGTCCGGCAGCTCACGCTCCATTGGTCACGTCACCACCCTTCAGCCTTCTCGAGTGGCGCGAGTCATCCGCCTGGTCAACGTTGAGCGACTTTCGGAGCGATGCCAGCCCTCGGCGGAGATGGGTACGCACGGTCGCCTCGCGCAGCTCCAAGAGCCCTGCCACGTCACGCACCGGGAGCCCGTAGCCGTGGACCAGATAAACGACCACTCGCTGACGTTTCGGTAGACGGCCGAGAGCCCGAGGCAATCCGGGCTCGACCCAGACCTCGGTGTCGTCTGGACGCGCGAACAGGTTGCGCTGCTTGCGGACCCGGGCGCGGCTCTGGCCAGCGCGAAGAGGTAACCGACCGGATTCGCCATTTGCCTGACCTCGTCCCACCGCTCCCAGGCGACAGCGAGTGCCTCGGCGGTCGCTTCTCGCCCCCGGTCGGAACCGTAAGCGGCCATGAGCCCTCGGCGAAGGCGCGGCTCTACCTGGGCGACGAACGCCCGAAAGCCCGCCTCGCCCTCGGACCACGCCGCCAAACGGCCTCCTTGTCGGGCACCCCACCTGTCATCTGCTCCTACCTATTAAGACCCGTCTGGAGCCGATTTGCGTTACAAGGACTTTTGGGCAAGCACAAGACCCCCGCTGCGTCGCAGCACCGCGGACGGACCACAGAGGTCTGCCCTCAACGCTCGTATCGTGAATCCCGATGTCTGACGACCCGCGTGACCCGGCCTGGCCACCTGAGGTCGAACTGCAGACCGACCTCGGTCCCAGTCGTTGGATAGCACCTCGCCTGTTGCCGTGGGACGACGTTGAAGGCGCGCCGGTGACGATGTTCGCGCCTTCGGGGTACCCGACTTACGTCAGGGTCCTACATCCGGCGTCGGGGCTACGGGAACTCATCCCGTCGGTCACCTGGCGCGAGATCACTGATTGGAGCGGTCGTACGTACCATTCGACAATGCAGTTCCGGCGCATCTCGGTGCCACTACGGCCCTCATCCTCTCCTGCACCGTTTCGTAACCCTCCGCTGGAAGGATGCCTGGGCCATCGAACGTGTCAGGCCCTGTACGACGTGCTCGCTGGCTGGACCGCGAGCCCTGACATCTGGCTCGGCATCTGGGTGGGGTGGGGGTCTTTGCACTTTCCGCACTCCATGTCGTTTATCCCTAAACCCGACACTGACTTCGGGTTAACCGACCTGGCGGCGCTAGTAGACCAAGCGCCTTGGTTCCGGCACCCTTACCGGGAGTACCTACTGGCCCGTGCTCCTATCTCCGCTGTCGCCGAGTTGTCGCGGTTCCCGCTCGACATAACTCCGAGCCTGGCGTGGGCCGATGACCACGCCTGGTGCGTCGCCACCGAGATTGACTTCGATTCCACCATTGTTGCTGCGAGCGAGGAATGCGCTGCGGCATTGTTGGGTGACGACCGACTGGAGGCGTTGCGAGTGCAGCCCGATGACCGTCTCGACTTCGGTGGCGACGCGCTCAATCGGTGACGCCCGTACGTTCCTCGTACGGTGGCCCTCGATTCGAGAGGTCAGTCAATCGGGTCGTCGACTAACGAACCACAACCGACGTTGAGAGAACTCTCCCTTCCGACCGCAAGATGGGCAGTGTGAATATGACGACCGCAGTTCTGATTCCGCCGCCCGTTCACTAGCGATTTCACTCGCGCGACCAGCCGCTTGCGATGCTGCAACCATTCCTGACATACCGCGTCGGCCTCGGCCCATCGACGAAGGACGCTGAAAGGACTTTCGGCGTGCAAAGTATCGGGACACCTGCCAGGTCGTGGCACAGGTCTTGCAGGTGCGCTTCACTTGTGGTCTCACGAGGGCGCGGAGGAAGGACACGATGGTCTTCGGCGTGCTCGGCGAAGTACTCGACCCGCTCAATGACCGTCCTCAAGTCGTTGGCTGTCCATCTGCAACGTTACTCAGCCTCCGACAGGACCATAGAGTCGAGGCTGGTGCGCGCCAAGATGCCGTTGCTCGCAAGGTCACTCTCGACGCGACCGGCGACCCTTCCTGCGACTGGCCTCAGATGATTGCCGCCGACGCTGCTCCCAGCAACATCATCAGCACGGATAGAACGGCGAGAGAACCCCCGACTACAAGACCCGTCTTCTCGACTCTGATAACGCGCTCGACGATCGTGAGGTCCGTATGAAGCGACATCAGTGACGAGGTAAGGATGGCGACCCACCCGGCTACACCGAATGCGAACCAGGCAATCGTGGGCGCGCCAATGTGGTGATAGGTGGACACGTACCAGGACGCAGTCCCAAACCCGAACAAGCCTTCGACGCACAAGCACATTGCCAAACAGAACCCGAGCGCGAAGGCTTTCCCGACTGGGTCGCTATTTCCCTGCTCCGGTCGCCACGGTTCGTTCGTCCATCCGTATGCCGGAGTAGAGAGGAATCGGGGAAGAGCATCAACGGTCCTGGGACCGGCTACCCGAGCATGTCTAGCCTTGCAGATCGGCATCTTGACCTATTTGTAACATGCAAGTGGGTGCCTGTCGAGACGTCCAATCACCCTGTGCGCATCGAGAAGAGGATGATGCGCGCGACGACGCCGTTACCCGCGAGGCCAATCTCGACGGCGACCGGCTGTGTCCTGCCAGGGATATGCAGCGCCAAGACGAGGATGCCGTAGAGGTCGGTGGTCGTCGGACACGCGGTCAGGTCGTTGATGTGCAGGCATGTGCCGAAGCCCGGCTGTCCCTGTAGAGGTCCGTATGGACCAGGGTCGATGACGAGTCCGTCGGTGGGCGTCGCGCTTGCCATCTCTAGTTCCGTAATCGCCGGACAGGAAACGAGAGGTTCACTGGTGCCGCGGTTCAACACGACCGCGGGCGGGGCGAGCAGTGAAAGGTTCGTTGGTGCGCAGCCAGTACCCCATGAAGAGACTTGTTGTTCTGGCCAGTCAATCGGAACGGCAATGCTCAGACCCGCGAAATCTACGCGGTGCCAGGATGATGGGACCGCGGGTGGCTTACTTGTGGCGAGAGTTACCTCCCTCGGCGAGTGTGTGAGGGTGTGAAGAACCTCAGTGGAGATGGGTCCGACCAACTCAAGTCTCACGCCGAGACTCGGTACGAGCCACACGGCCAATCCCGGGCCACCATCGTTCAATCCCCTGTAGAGCGGAAGGCCGTTTACCGCGAGTTTCTCGCCTTGCAGCTTGACGTATGACGGCAGTGCGCTGATACGAACCTCGTCGGGGTTCGCAATAGGCTCATTAGGCGCGCTGCTGCAAGCATCAGGCTGCGTGGGCTGACTGCCGAACGCCACAGAGTCTCGGAAAAGACATCCGTCCAGGGTGATGACCCACGATGACGGAACGGAAATCTGAGCATTGCCGTAGTCAACGGGCACCCAGCCCTTGGGTGTTGCCGCTAGGTCCACGGCAAGGCTCGGCTTGGGGATGGGAGGCACCGTCGTCGTGGTCGGAGATGTCGCCGCGGTCGTACTGCTGCTGGCTGAGGAATGTCCACCGCAAGAGGAGAGGGTGAGCACCGTAATCGCCACTACCACGGATACGTTCGTCCGTCGCCAGGTCACCAGCTTGGCCCTCCTATGCGCGCTCCTGAACACTAAGACGCACGACGGGGCCGAAAGGTTGCGACAGTGGTACTGACTCACCACGCGCACCGAGCCGTTCCTCCTAGTCGCCATGGGAGACTCTGGGGATGCGGCGCTCAAATGTCGTGACGGGGCTGCTGCTCAGCGCAGGGTTTTTCGCAAGCAGTTGCAGCGGTCCTGGGAAAGCCTCGACAACTGCCGCGTCCACTGTCCCCGTCCCCTCGATGACCGTCTATCAGTCAGCTTCGACGACGACACACCCGTCACCACCGGTTACGGAACGAAGCCTGCCGTCGGAGAGTTCGGTTTCCTGCCCGACAATATGGGAGTCAAGCCCTTACGTTCCGCCTGGGTCGGCCAGCCTGGAGCCGCTGCTACTCACGGCTGCAAGCCTCCCCGCTCGATATACCACGTCGGGGCCGACGACCCATCCAGACGGTCCCGAGTTCTACGATGAGACTCCGAAATCCCTCCCGGTGGCTTACGTCTCTTTCTTGATGGGACCCGACCGGTTCGGAAATCGTTTCAGCATCACAGAGGCAGTCGGGGGACTCGGTTCCTCGGCGTCGGCTTCTAGGCTTCGAAACCGCGTGGATTACCTGGCGCAAAAATGCGGCTTCATGACCGGACGAACCGTCAACCTCCCGGGACTGGTGCCAAACCTGAAAGTGTCGCTGAACTACGGCGGTGGAAGCAGAGGTGACTCTTCTTCCAGCGCCACGATGATTACAGCAGAAGGCCCGTACCTCATTGAGGTCAACTGGTACGACTCGAGGCTCAACTCGACAGGTTCGCCCACCGACGTTCCGCTTCCCACCCTCAATGAGATGGGAGAGGTGGTAGACGCGGCGCTCGCCCGACTGTCCGGGTGAATCGGCAGGTCGTCAACGACACCGAAGCTGAAAGACGCGGGTCCGTGTCACACTTGACCCTACGTTCGAGACGCTTACTGACCGCGCCCGCAGGGTCCTCGTCCTGGCCCAGGAAGAGGCGCGGCTTCTCAACCACGGCTTCATTGGCACTGAGCACATCCTGCTCGGCCTGATCGACGAGGGCGAAGGGGCAGCAGCCGAAGTCCTGAAACAGTTGGTTATGGCGTAGTCGGCATGGCTGCGAGAGGTGAGTGTCAGGCGCGGGCACCGGCGATGACGGGGGAGCGAGGGGTCAAGGTACAGAGAAAGGTGCAAAGTTATGTCAAGTCCATCGCGCGTCCATCGCGCGGACGCCGACGACCGGAGCTGTTCGCCGGGGTTCGGACTAGCGGATTACCTGGGGATTTACTCCGCTGGCGTTCGCTGATGTTCGTCCGGCCTACTTGCCAAGGTGAGGGTCGCGGGTTCGAATCCCGTCGCCCGCTCCAGTGTGCGGTTGACCCGTTGGGTAGACCGGCTTTATGAGAATCCGACCTGGGTTTCGCTCAAGTGTAGAGCCTCGTATTCGATAGGTGTCAGGTAGTCGATCGAGCTGTGACGCCTTTCAGGTTTGTAGAAGGTTTCGATGTAGTCCCCGATGGCGGTGGAAAGCTCGACGACGGTTGTCCAGCGTTGGCGGTTCAGCAGCTCGATCTGCATCGAGCCCCAGAATGACTCCATCGCGGCGTTGTCGTAACAATCACCGAGTCCATACCAGCCCTTTCTAGGTTGAGGGTTGGCACGCACAACCGGGCTGCGGACAGGACTGTGAAGGGCTTCTTGCACAAGCTCCTATCTGGTCACGTTCGCCCAGACGGTTGTGCCGACAGTGCCTCGCTCACGCGGCCGACGGTTCATCACCAAGACACCCAAAACCGGGATCAGTCGCAAGATGGGTCAGAGCCGCGAGCGAGGCACTGTCATCTCATAGCCGGGGAATCGTTCCAGCACCAGCGATTGTCACAGTCGCGAGACTGTGACAGGCGTGCGGGAGGTCAATGTCGACCGGGTTGCCTTTTATTCTGTGGCGGTTTGGTTGTTGGCGAGTCGGAACAGTTCCCAGGTGCCCGGGACACCTTTCAGTTCGTGAGCCCCGAGAGTTTCGAAGGTCGTGGCTTGGCCGGTGACGGACGCCGCGACGGACGCGGTCACGACGATCTCGCCCGGGTCGGCGGAGGTCATGGCGCGGGCGGCGATGTGCACGCCGACACCGGAGATGTCGTTTTCGCGGCGGTCGATATCGCCGATGTGGATGCCGATGCGTACAGCGAGGTTGTCGATGGCGGGCACGTCGCGTACTCGTTGTGCGGCGCGGATAGCGGCAGCGCCGGATGGCAGAAGTGCGAGAACACCGTCGCCGGTGGTCTTGACAACGGTGCCGCCGCAGCCGCCAATCGCGGCGCGGACGGTGCGATCGTGTCGGTCGAGTAGCGACTTCCAGTCGCTGTCCCCGAGCGCCGCGGCCCGTTCGGTCGAGGCGACGAGATCGGTGAACATGAGCGCCGCGAGGATGCGCTGCGGGGGTGGGAGCCGACGTTCCCCGACGACGAAGTGGGCAATTTCGGCGACGATCGCGTCAATGTCACCCAAAAACGGAAAGTGGTCGGCGCCGTCGAGTTCTACGACGGTCGCGCCGGGGATCTGCGCTGCCGCGAGCCGAACCGATTCGGTGGATATGTAGGCGTTGTCGCGTCGGTACAGCACCAATGTCGCAGTGTGGACATGGTCGAGGAGCTGCTCCCTCGGTCGTGAGTTGAACACCGATTCCCATATCCGAATCGCGGTCGTAGGGCTCGCGCCGGCCCTGCCGGCCCTGGCGTACCAGTCGCGAAACGAGGCATCCGACGCGCGGGACGGAGCGATCTGCGCCAAGAAATCGTCGGCGACACCCTCGACGTTCTGACGTATCATGGTCCGCCGGTTCGCGACCCAATGTTCCCAACGGTCGTCGGGGAACATGGACGGATGAAGAAGTACAAGCGAACGGAGCCCGCCTGGATGTCGCGCTGCGAATCGAGTAGCGATCCCATATCCGTCCCATGCAAAGATCGTCGGGTCCTGGACACCCGAAGCGTCGACGACCGCAGACAGATCATCAGCCCACTGTTCTAAGACGGGCCGTTCCCAATCGACGATCGGATCCGACACGCCAAGACCTCGGCGGTCGAAAACCACTACCCGCCCCAGAGTGCGGAGCCCTTCTAGGAGACGGACGAACCCGACATCGTCCTCGAACACCTCCATCGGGATAAGACCACCGGAGACCATCACGATGTCCTTGCCGACGCCACCCTGTACGTCCGCATCAAACACCCGGTAGGCGACGTGAGCCCCGTCTTCAGACTCCGCGTACTCGGACTCACTCACTTGAGCAGTCTTGCACCGGGGCCCTCACACAGCGTTTCGCTGGTGGGCGTCAACGATGGGCGGCCTTCGCATCTGCTTGCGAATCGGCACCTAAGCTTCAGAATCGTTCGTGACGACAATGAGCAACAACGAGCCTCCTGCCCTCTTATCTGACGCATTTGGGCAAGCATCTAGGCCCCATCAGCGATGCCCCCCCGTCGCCGGGATACGGCGGAACCGATTGACACGAATGAGGCACGCCGGACGCCCGAAGCGATCTCCGCGACAAAGTGTTGCGTTTTCTCTTCGGGGGCAACGGAAGGAGACTCGATGAGTCTTACGGTTGAAGAACTTGCGATGGCCTACCACGGAGCATGGGTCGAGCTAGACTCAGACGCCAGCCGCATCGTCAACCCCCTTGACCAACGACACCACCGCCAGTGCATGGGCTAACGCAACGTCGCGGCACGTGTCCTACATAGTCCTACGCGCGTCCACTACAGCTAAACCGCGAATGATGGAGAAACCAACCCATGCTCCTGCCCTTACACGCGCGAGCTTCATCTCTTCAGCGGTAATCGCGAACCAAGTCGTGCTTCACTGGTGTTAACGCGCGTGGGGGTGGTGACATGACCTTGAACGATGACCATGAACCTGTCGAGTTGCTCGACGTGGACGGGGGACCTCAAGGACCGGACCCTGAGTTCGACGACGACGTGAACGTGATTGACGACCCCGCGATGTTCGAGGTTCCCCGCGGTACGACTGAATAGGCGACCCTCGAAGGTACGTACCGGGACGGCGTCTCGAGCCCCTTGCCAGCTCGAACCTCGACGTGCTTGTGTGGATGTCGACGGACCGAGAACAGGAGGTGTCCGATGCACGCCATCGTCGCCCACGTCACCTTTAAGCAGGGCCAAGAGAATGCTGCGGTGAAAGAGCTGGACAACCTTGTCATCCCGGCGGCCAAGGGAGCCCAGGGCTTCAAGGGCGGCTACTGGTTGCGGAGTGAAGACGGGAAGCACGGAACCTCAGTAGAGCTGTATGAGAGTGCTGACAAAGCGAGGGCCGAGATGGCCCGTCGGGGTTCCGGCGTGCCGCCACAGGCGCCCGTGACGCTTGACAGCATCGAACTATTCGAGGTCGTGAGGGACGCCTGAAGGTTCCTGAGCAGCTCACACGCCGACGGCAGCTGTCGGTTTCCGACGGTGCGCGTCGTTGCTGTGACGACCATGTCAGCCGACGAGTAGGAGCGAGCGCGAGGCGGTTTCATCGCTCGGTCCGAATGTCACGATTCCCCAAGGCGATGTCACGATCGTCCATAGCGAGGACCTATACGGGGCGTCTTGACAACGACGCCGACGCTCCATGGGGTTGTCGTGACACCTGGAGACGGGGTGCGACTTCGGGAGCGGAGGGCTCGACGCTGCAGTACGGTCGCGCAAAACGCCACTCCTGGAGGTAATGGCTATGAACGTCGCAGCCGAATCATCGCTCGCCAACATTGTCGATGCCCATGAGGCCGCAGAGGCCGCCCATGACGCAAATGCGGTTGCCGCCACCTTCGCCACCGACGGCGTCCTCGACCCGAAACCGACAGGTGCAACTTTCGCCGGTCGCGAGACCATCGCCAAGTGGTACACAGAGCTGTTCACGGCCTTCCCGGACCTCGCCCCGACGGTTGTAAACCGTTACCACGACGGCGACGTCATTATCGACGAGGTCTCGTTCACTGGCACCCACGATGGCGCCTTCCTGGGCATCCGCGCGACCGGGAAGCCAATCAACGTCGCTGCAAGCATTGTGTACGAATTCGCTGACGGTGAGATTGTTCGCGAGTCCGCCTACTGGGATGTGGCGACCATGCTGGTCCAGATGGGCGTGCTTACTTCACCGTCGGCGTAGCGGCCGCCCTACTAAGACGCCCTCATCTGAAAGGGGGATGGGGAACCGGGCTCGCGTTGCACGCACGCCACCCCTGACTGCCAATGCGCATGATCGGTCCGAGGTTCATTGTCGGCGTATTCGCCGGGCTGAGAGCGGCGATCGGCGTCGTGTTCGTCGTCGCTCCTGGTCGGCTGACCGAACAGTCGGGTGGGGGGCCCGGCGCCACACTCATGACGTGCAGCTTTGCCGTTCGTGAAACAGTGCTCGGCATAGGTGGACTCCTTGCTGTGGTTAGAACAGACGTTTCTCCCTCCGCTGTTCGGACGTGGGCCGGTCTTGGTGCCCTGACCGACATCGGCGATCTTTGGGCTTCGCTAGCTGCTAGCGCAACGGGACGAGAACAATCATCACGCGTACCAGCACTCGTCGCAGCTACAGGTCTCTTGGCTGAGCTTTGGGCTTTTCACCGCAGTTGGACGATCGCGAACATGGTCTGTCCCACCGACCCTCTGGATGAGCCCTGAGGACGGCTACCGCTTGCCCGAAAATAGACATTGTCACGATTGCCCAAGGCGACGTCACGTTCGCCCATTACAAAGACCTATATGGGGAAATCGTGACAACAGGTGACCCACCTCATGGAGAATCGTGACAACCGGCCCGAGTCCTTGGGATGTCGCGTCCGATGATGGATCGTCGGCCTCCACCTTGACTCCTACCGCTGCTTTTGTAGTGCAGGAATACCATGCAACGGCCCTGAGGTCACGCTGCTCGATGGCACCGTATAGCCCGACACCGATGCTTCGGCCCCCACGCTCCCGGACACAAGTCCGCACAGTGCGTCCCCTGCCGGGATGCCGAGACCGGGTTCCAACGGAACGTCGACCTCCTCGAGTGAACCGGGGTTGATGATCTGGCTGTACGACCCGACCTGTGTACCTTGCGAGCAGGTTGTCCCGAGTTGGACGTCGAATGCGACGACTTGATTCGACCCCGGCGATGGGTCGGCGTACACGTCGACGTGGATCGTGGTGACGACCAGAGCCAACCCTGCGGGCGGCGTCGCAACCGGCGAGTAGGCCGATCCGAGGAACACATCTTGGCTCTGGAAGAAGCTGCTCGGGTTGGCCGTCGCGGTGAGCAGTTGCCCTGCCGCAGACACGTTGGCCTTGATGCCGCTCGGGCTTCCCTTGATGATGACGGCGTTCGTCACGGCGACAGCCGCCGTCGGCACGAGTACCAGGGCGGCCACCACCCCGGTCACGATCCAGCCCGCTCGGGACATGTTCTTGATCCTCGACATGGTTGCCTCCTGTCGTATTCGTCAACCCCGGTGGCATCCTGAGCTGCGATCCAGTCCCGACTGCCCCCCTGGAGATGACCGTCCTAACACGAAGAAAAGAAAGGTTCCAGGCGGTTTGGTGGTGTTGGACGCTGGGTGTAAGCGTGTCGCCGACAGCCTACGTAGCCACACACGGTTTCGATATCCTCCAGGTGCTCAACGCGATCGCGCGCCGTCCTGAGGTCACTGGGGCGGTCCTGGTGACCGAATCCGACCGCCCCTCGCCCTCGACACCTGGTCCAATGACACCTCGGCGAACATCGAGGGCCAGGATTCTGGTCACAACGCGCAACCAACAACGTCGCCGCGCGTCCACTACATAGCTCTTCGCGCGCCCAGTACTCGTGAAAACGCGAGAGACCGAGAGACCGAGAGACCGAGAGACCGAGAGACCGAGAGACCGAGAGACGTACCTATGTTCCTGTCCCTACGCGCGAACGACGTCGCTCGCTTAAAGGGCAGGCAATCGCGAACAGAACGTCCATCTGCGCCGCGCCTTCGTTGAGCCAGTCGGCGGCCATTGCCGAGATGTCGGCGCGGACGGGCTGCTTGACACATTCAGACACGGCGTCCAACTGTTCCCCGTACCGCCGGTCCCGGTGTCGACGGTGCGCGCCAATCGCATATCTCGGTCGGACGGTCGGGACCTTATGCTCGTCCACATGACCGTTGAGTCCCCTTGGGAAAACGCCTTCACCCAAGACCGCAATGTCCCCGAGTACATAGGGATGACCAGAGCTGAGGCTGAGGACACGCGAGCACGAATCATGTTTCGCTCAGGGTGATAGACGTTGATGTAAATCCCGATCCTGTGGTCACGGCGGACCTGATGCCCGCGAGGGTGACCCTGCTTATCCGCGACGGGCGAGTGGAGCGTGCAGGCTTGCTTAACTGAGCCTCCTGGTCGAGCGTGGGACGACCCGTCGAGTGACCACCCCCATAGCCGGGTTGTCAACCCTCTAACTGTGGGGGAGAAATTGAGAGTCGACACTTCGTCCCGCGGTTGAGAAGGAGCGATGCCAACTGCCGACAGGACTGCGAGAGCGCGAGTGGAAGTATCGCTTCTCTAAGCTGAGCAAATGTCACCGAGCCTCAGACCGATGACCGACGACGAGATTGCGAGGTTCATCAGCATCGACAAGGGGCGGTATGTGCAAGAACGCGTCACCGCCGGGGAGGCTCCTGAAGAGGCGCGGAGGGTGGCCGAGAAGCAAATGGCCATGCTCTTTCCCAACGGGTCACCAGCTCAAGGTCAGCTCTTCTATCAAGTGATTGAGGACGACGGTACGGCGGTGGGAATGCTCTGGATAGGGCCACCCATGGGAGAAGAACCTGGAGCGAAGTACTGGGTGTGGAACGTCGAAGTAGATGAGCCTTATCGCGGGCGAGGACTTGGACGGGCCACAATGCTGCTCGCAGAAGATACCGCGCGTGCCCACGGTGCAACGGAGCTGCATCTAAACGTGTTCGGGCACAACCCCATCGCGCGCCACCTCTACGAGTCGATTGGCTATATGACAAGGACCGTACAGATGAGCAAGTCGCTCACGATAGCCATCGAACTACCGGCGACCATCTACATCGAACTCATGGACGAGGCCGTCAGCCCCGTTTGGCGACCTGTGAGGGCTCACGTTACAGCTGAAGGTGAGTACATTCTCCCGCTAACTGCACCGGCGGGAGAATCTTGGGCCATCCCGCCTGGGAGCGTCGTTCGGTGTGAAGCCAGAGTTGACGGGCTATATGCCGTGGAGCGATTGAGATAGCGGTGGGCCAACCGGTTTAGGTGACAACCCAGGGCCGGTTAGCTCGCCTCCGCGTTTATGAGGGAAGAGATGGAAAGTCAACCACTTCGTCCCACGGTTTCGCAGGTACGACAGTCCCCTAGAGCGCTTCAGCAAGGCCACGGCCCGTATGCTTTGAGCAAGCTCGAAGTCTCGGGAGCCGAGGAATCCCGCGAAGAGGTGGCTTGGTCGCCCCATGAAAACGCGGCGAAGTGTCCATCAACTGCACGCAAGGCGTCAGGGTTTCTGTTCGGCTAAATAGGCTGCCGTCGAGAGGTATCGGAGCGCGCCGGATCACCTTGCATGCGACCGAGGGCAACCCATAAGAAACGAGAAAATCGAAATGTGGGTTTGTGTCGATAGACAGGTTTCCGAAATCGGAACATGCTGGACCGTTGAGGTAAGCAGCCGATGACGTATACCGGGTGCCCGACGGCCATTCTGAGAGGAGACATCATGAAGCGCAACTTGAGGTTCGCGGGCGCACTCTTCGTACTTCTCTCGGGAGCCGCGGCGCTACTTCCAACGTCGGTCGCGTCAGCAGTGGCGACTCCAAAGCTAACTCCCACGATTACGGTCACAGAGCCCGGCGGTAGTAACGGGCCGTACGTGACCGGTACCGGCTTCACGCCAAACGGAAACTACGTTGTATACGAGTGGGTCAAAGGGGCCATGCATCCGCCGTACTACTCGAAGGTGAATGGAACGGCTGACTCAAGCGGAAATTTCGCAACGTTTGACAGTTGTGATGGGAACACGGCCCTGAAGATTCAGGCAAAGGACTTAACCACTAAGGCCAAGAGCAACGTGTGGCCAGCCATGGCATACAGTTGCATCGGCTGACGATCCTCTCCGGCGAGCGCTCGCGTGTCGCGCACATTGTCGGAATAGAAGCGGATCCGCGGGTTCGGTGCCCGCCCGCAAAAGTGCCGATACTGCTCACTCCCGGTTTGCGGTGAACTGGTCTACAGGCCAACCGCCGAAGCAGCGTTCTCGTTGACAGGTTCCCTCCCTGATGTAACGCTGCAGCACCGTCATCGCGCCCAATCCGCGCGTATTGCGCTCCTAGCTGGGCGGAGCGAAGAACTCCAAAGCGATGTTGTCGGGGTCGCGAAACGACAGACCCGACCCGTAGGCGGCGTCGACGATGCCGCCGTTATCAACCCCTAGGTCGTTGAGCTTTGACTCCCATTGCTCAAGCTCCGCCCTGTTGGCGCAAGCGAACGATAAGTGGTCGAGTCCCGGTCGCCGTTCGTCAAAGGGTTCAGACCCGTGCGGGTCGGGGAACTTGTGGATGCCGACGAGAGTCTGGCTACCCAGGAGCCAAACCACATGATGAAATGGCCCGGTGTCTTCGTCGATAACCGGCTCGGCTCCGAAGAGGTTCTGGTACCAGGGTCGACTCCGACCAAGGTCTGTAACGGTCAATGCCACATGGGTAACTCCAGGAAACTCAGGCACGGCTACCTCCTTAACCCAGCGGTTCACGATAGCGGCCCAAACGGTATATCGAATGTCACGATCGCCCAAGGCGAAGACCTATATGGGAAATCGTGACAAGAACGGGTGACCAGCTACATGGGGAATCGTGACAGCGGGCTAACCCCGTATTCGTGATGTCAGGCGGGACCAATCATCCGTTCTGCCGCTTCATGAAGCCGAGTCCGCGTCTCTTCAACTCTTTTCCTGAGAAAGACCTCGCCCTCGGTGTCGAAGGCATGCTCCAGGTCAACCATCGCCGACCCATGACAGTGGGATGCCGCCTTCACGACGGCTGTGCTGTCTTCGTAGACGCGCTCCGCGTCGATGCACGCCCCGATCAGCACATCGGTCTCGCCCCCCACTTCGGTGGTGGTGAGCACAGCCATGGCATCGACCATCACATCGAGTGCAATGGCGGCAGCGTCCGAACCCCTGATGGCGAGCGATGACCCGGTGGCTGTGGACGCCGGCATGCTCCCCGTAGATGGTTGCTCGGTACGCAGCGTCTTCACCTCCCGGGCAACAGAGGCCACCTCCTTGCGAACGGATCGGTAGTGGCGTCGCACCGTTCTGGTATTGCCGCTCTCCAGGGCTGTACCGAGAACATGTACGGCCGCATGGGCGCGATCCAACTTTGAGGCTACAAAGTCGGCCTTCCCACGCCACGACTGTTCGTACGGCTGACTGAGGGTCATTGGTTCCCCCTTCTCTTAGACCATTAGAGGTGCCCAAAACGGGGTGTCGAGAACCCTCCAAGCCTCCTAGCAGGTCATTCGCTGGCCTGACGTAGCTCTGGCATCGGTCAAAAGTCGCCCGGGAGGGGGACGCGCCGGGCACTCGTTCCCGTTGTCACTGGTCGGTCACCTATTTGGCGTCATGGAACGGGGGCGTGTAACAGACAGCGACAAGCAACCCTTCGGGACTCAAGAGGCGGGCGGTGATCTGGCTCCACGGTTCAGTGCGGGCATCGTGGATGAGCTGATAGCCCTTGGCAGTCAGTTCGGCTGCTGCGGCGGCGACATCAGGAACCTCGAACTCGATGCTCGCCTGGGGGACTGGGATGTCGGCGGGCCATTCGGTGATGCCAAAACAGGCGTTCGCCGCTTCGGAGAGGGGCCACAGTCCGAAATGTTTCGTCCCTTCGAGCTTGTGCGTGAACATGTAGTCGCCCTCTTGCCCCTCAAAGGACAAGCCCAAAGCGTCCCGGTAGAACGATTGAGCTGCGTCAGTGTCTCGCACGATTGGAGCGACGCTGGCTACGAACTGGACGTTCATCGTCTTCCACCTCCATAACCGGTAGCTTCAGTGAGTTCATGTCGTTATACCCGCGCGGCTTCTCAACCAGCCCTTGGTTGAGTCGCCACGGATGTAGCTGCGGCATGGTCCACGACGACTATAGAGATCGATAGCACTGCCGTGATCGAGGATGTCAACGAACAGAACCTTCGTACTGAGTTGCCGTCGCTGGACGTGAAGCGTCAGCCGGAGGAACAATAAATGCAATGGCAATCCCGCTGATGCTCGCTACGCTGACTGACCGTCGGGATTTCGGTGATGATTGGCTACTGGAGCGCAAGCTCGATGGCGAGCGTTGCGTTGCACGCAAAGTGGGCAGCGACGTCAGGCTCGAGTCGCGTACCGGCAAGGATCTCACTTCCGTCTACCCCGAGGTCCGCGCAGCTGTGGCTGCTCAACCTTCCCGCGACCTACTCCTTGACGGCGAAGTGGTGGCCTACGACGGTGACCAGACGTCCTTTACCCGGCTCCAACAACGTCTCGGGGTCACCAGTCCGTCTCAACAGCAAGTGGCCGACTTCCCGGTCGTCTATTGCGTCTTCGACCTCCTCGAGGTTGACGCGGAAGACGTCACCGACCGGCCACTCGTCGAGCGTCGCGCCCGGCTGTTGGAAACCGTCCGGCCGAGTTCGTCGTTGCAGCACACTGAGGCCTGGCGCGACGACTCGCAACGGCGGTTCACACTCGCCTGCCGACTCGGCTGGGAGGGACTCATCGCTAAGCGCGCCGATGGACCATACGTCTCAGGCCGCTCGAAGGACTGGTTGAAACTGAAATGCCTTTGGGAGCAGGAGCTGGTCATCGGCGGCTATACCGATCCCGGCGGCAGCCGAACAGACTTCGGTGCCCTGCTGGTCGGTTACTACGACCAGGGCGCGCTTCGCTACGGCGGCAAGGTCGGCACCGGCTATACAACGGCGACACTTCGCGACCTCGGTATCCGGCTTCGGAAGCTGGAAACGACCGAGCCAGCGTTTGTGGACGTGCGACCCATCCCCCGTGGTACGCACTGGACGCGGCCGGAGCTCGTCGCGCAGATCGGATTTGCCGAATGGACAAGCGACGCTCGGCTGCGCCAGCCGCGCTTTCTCGGGCTCCGTGACGACAAGAACCCGGCTGAGGTCGTCCGGGAGCGGCCCGAGTGAACCTGGGGCGCCGTCGCCCTCGCTTGTGCGATGCCGTAATTGGTGATGGCGTCCTTAAGAAGTGTGAGTCGGCAGAGATTCTCTAGCACTTTCGATCTCAAGGACCGGAATTATTCATGCGAAGGGGAGACGACGTCTTCGGCCGAGCGCTAATGGACTGGGCACAGGGCGGGACTGCTACTGAGATCATCGAGCGCGACGACGGTTTCACGGACGTAAGCGCAGGCCACGAGTTGTACGTAGCGCGATTCAAGGACTGGCCTTCGTCAGAGCGGCGCTCCATTCGCTACGTCCGTGGAAGAGTCATCGACGTTGGTTGTGGCGCAGGAAGAGTCAGTTTGTACCTTCAGCAGCGGGGATTCGATGTCGTCGGATTGGACGCCTCGCCTCTTGCCATACGGTCAGCCCGATTGCGTGGCGTGAAGCAGGCATGGTGTCTGCCGATCGATGAGCTGTCGAAGAGACTCGAACTATTCGATACCTTCGTTCTATTTGGAAATAACTTCGGGCTGTTTGGTACTCCTGAGCGAGTGCGAAGAGCACTCAGCGTGTGGGCCCGCAGCACCAAATCCGGCGCTCGTATCTTGGCCGAGAGTACCAATCCGTACTCCGGTGGCGCTCCCGCGATCGATCGAAGTTACTACTGGAAGAACAAACAACAAGGTCGTATGCCCGGACAGTTGCGCATACGATCCCACTACCGAGGCCATGTCGGCGCCTGGTCCCATTGGCTCTTCGTCTCGCGCAAGGAGATGCGAATCCTCCTGAAGGGCACAGGATGGCACCAGGCCAAGATCATCGGAGGACCGCCCACCGATTCGTATGTTGCGGTCCTAGAGAAGGACTGAGAAATGCGAATGACGTGGAAGTCGTCTGCGATCTCCGGCTGCTCGTAGCTAGGAGCGATACCGGACACATTGCGAGTACCTCGATCAGGTACTATCGAACACATGTTCGCCTGGATGGAGCAGCTCAACGAGGCCCAGCGAGCAGCCGTCAGCCATGAAGAAGGGCCGCTCAGGGTCCTTGCTGGTGCCGGAACAGGCAAGACGACCACTCTCTCTGCCCGCGTCGCGTGGTTGCTTGGCACTGGAACGCCACCGGAACGCCTTCTCCTGCTGACCTTCACGCGCCGGGCGGCGCGGCAAATGCTCGATCGGACCGGTGTGATGTTGGCCGCACAACAGAAGGGCGGCCGCTCTGAACCGACGACCAGCCGAGTTATGGGGGGGACGTTTCACGCCATCGCGCACCGAACGCTGCGGAGATATTCGCAAGCGCTCGGTATTCCCGAAGGATTCTCAGTTCTGGACCCATCCGATGCGGCAGACGTCATCGACCTCGTTCGAGAGGACGGGTGTTACGCGCAATCCTCCAGCCAGCGGTTCCCTCGCAAGGCACTTCTCCTCGACCTCTATTCTCGAGCCGTCAACACCGGGAGGTCTATCTCGACGGTGACCGCGGCGGTGGCGCCGTGGGCAAACGATGTCGTGGATCAGATAATTGAGATTTGCCGCGGCTACGTTGCCAGCAAACGGGCCGGAGGCATGCTCGATTTCGACGACCTTCTCTTGCTTTGGAGGGCCGCGGTCCTTGATGATCGATTGGGCACACGGCTCGCTGGTTCGTTCGATCACATATTGGTTGATGAGTACCAGGACGTGAACGGATTGCAGGTAGATATTCTGAAGGCACTGCGCAGGACCGACGAACGAATCATGATCGTCGGAGATGATGCACAGGCGGTCTACTCGTTTCGCGCTGCAGAACCGCGTCACCTTCTGGATTTCGAACAAATCTTTCCGGGAGCGCGGACTGTAATTCTGAGTACCAACTACCGATCCGGCCAGCAGATTCTTGACGTGGCAAATGCCGTAGCTGCTGAAGCGCCAGAGGGGTTCTCCGCCGTACTTCGCTCTGCAAACGCGCAAGCCGGGATCCGCCCCTGCCTTGTCAGATGTGCGGACGAGGATGCTCAGGTTTCGGCAGTCTGCGAGCAGATACTTGCGCACAGAGAGGAAGACATCCCGCTCAAGGAGCAAGCGGTGTTGGTGCGTGCCGCCCACCACTCAAATTTGCTCGAACTCGAGCTAGGGCGTCGACGAATTCCGTACGCCAAGTATGGAGGCTTGCGCTTCGTCGAGGCCGCCCACGTAAAAGATCTGCTGGCAGCATTCCGACTGGCCGACAACGCTTCTGACACGCTGGCGTGGTTCCGGCTCCTGCAACTCCACGAGGGAGTAGGCCCGACAATTGCTCGACGAGCCTTGGCGGCCCTTGGGTTGAGCGATCCCGACGCCGACCCGATGAACCACCAACAAGTCCTCGACCGATGGCCCAGAGCAGCCGAATTGCTGCCGCCCTCGTCACGCTCTCAAGCCGACGGTCTTGTCGCTGCCCTTGCTCGCAGGGACGGGGACCTGGTCGCGCACGCGGAGCGCCTTCGTCTCGTTCTCGTTCCGCTCATTGAAGCGACATATCCCGATGCGAGCGTTCGTCTGGCCGATTTGGATGCCCTCGTCGCCGGGGCGGCAAAGACCTCGCGGCTCTCAGACATCGCTGCAGACTTTGCCCTCGAGCCTCCGCTGTCGACATCTGATCTTGCAGGACCTCCCGCAATCGACGAGGACTGGCTGACGATCTCCACTATTCACTCAGCCAAGGGCCTCGAGTGGAAGGCCGTCCACGTCCTCAACGCCACCGACGGAATGGTGCCGTCGGATATGGCATTGGGATCATCAGAAGGTCTCGAAGAAGAGCGACGCGTCTTCTATGTGGCCTTAACCCGTGCGCGTAAAGCGCTTCATCTTTACTTGCCGTTGCGTTATCACCAACGGACGCGTGGTCACGATGATGTCCACGGATGGGCACAACCTTCCCGATTTTTGTCCGCTCAGGTTCGCTCGAAGTGTGACGAAGTAGTCGTTCAACACGAGTTCGCTTTAGGGGCGTCGGACTCCGTCGGAAAAGAGGGCTTCGGCAGAGTCGATGCGGATCTCGAGTCGCTCTGGTCGTAGCAAGACGTACCTGCGACCGAATACCCCCCAGATGGGAGTGTCGGGATCAGATGGACCAACTCCATCACCTTCCCGAGGGCCGCTGCGGGTTCGAATGCGTCGTCCGCTACGAGGAAAGACCAGGTCAGAAGTGGTGTTGACATCGCTTTCGGCGACTGCCGGACCTCTCCTTTGCTCACTAGTCACTCCCTCCATTGTGCCCGCTTGTATGCGGGTCCGAACCGTCGTCGGCCGGACGCTCATGAGCAATACACCCAGTCCGTATCATCGCCCGCGATGACGACCTCCTCCTTGAGCAACCCGAGCGACCTGAGCAACCCCGACCTTCAAGCCGCCTACGAAAGGGCCAGGGCGAAGCTCTCACCCTCCTTGGACCCTGACGAGCGAGTAAGGGTCTGGCAAGAGATATGGACGTTCAGCAGGGAACTGGCTCGCCGATACCCCGCTGTGGTCGAGCCAATATCGCGGGAGTCCTAGCCGCGCATCCAGGCTGGGAGCAAGTGCTTCCTGTGTGGGCCCTGACGCCGTGCCTCTGCTGGGATCACTCCAGGATATTGGACGAAGATTGAAAGCGTCGAAAGGCAGGTCGCAATGGGAGCAGGCGGCAACAGACAAGCGAGGCGGGAGATCCTTGTGCCGGCAGTGTGGGCCGACTTCTACGTGGAGACGCGTATTCCGGCCGCCGTGAGAGTCGGCGAAATGTTGCGTCTGACGGGCCACACGGGGGAGACGGCTGATGGAGTGTTTCCAGCCAAACCTGAATCGCAAATCAGACAGACATTTCGGAATATCGAGCTGACCCTCGCTGAAGGGGGTGCGACGTGGCTCGACGTCGTCGAACTGACGTCCTATCACGTTGGACTGCGAGATCAGTCAAGTTTGCTACTTGAGGTCGCCGCGGAGTTCCTGGAAGACCCCTACCCTGCATGGACTGCAGTGGGGGTTACCGAACTGTTCCCACCAGATGCGGTTGTTGAAATCTCCTGCATCGCTGTCGTGAGAAGCTCCGCGGGGGCGTGTGATCAGTAGCTCGTTCTCGTATCCTCCGCGCCATCATCTAGCTCTGGCCCAGCGTCGGCATCACGAAGAACTAGTGGTTGTCACAGGTGGCCGTCGGAAGAAGCGGAAGAGGGCGATCAAACACCAGATTGCCTCGACAACTCCGAATGGCCAGGCACCGCTGGCGAACCCGTAGCTACTCGAGAGGGCGCAACCCGCGGCGAACGCCAGGACGAACCGCGGGTCGCGCTCTCTCCAACGTGTACATCACCATCATCAAGGTCAGGACTGTTACGCCGTAGATAGTCAGCACGAACTCCACCATATGTTTGCTCCGCTGCCGAGGCCGATCGTGCGGGCGATGCGATTGAATCACCCAGATCCAGAGGATGACAGCGATGATTGTCTGGGACAAACTATCGGCCAGCCATGGAAGCTCTCGAGACCAGATTCGCCGAGACGAATGTTGGCCGTATCGCATATCAGGTCGTCGGGAATGGTCCCCTGAATCTCCTCATCTGTCACCCTGTGTTTCCCGTTGACCTCATGTGGGAGGAGCCATCCCTGGTCGGGTTCCTAGACCGACTGTCGTCCTTCAGCCGTCATATCTGGTTCGATCCGAGAGGCCGAGGCGCATCCGACCCGTTGCCCCACGACGAGGACCACTTCGCCGAGTCGGTAGCTGACGATGCGATCGCCTTGATAGATCACCTCGGTCTGGACCGAGTTTCCGTGCTCAGCTTGGCTGTACCTTCGGCCGTCCTCTTGGCCGCGTCCCATCCGGAACGCATTACCGGGCTGATCCTGTTCAACACCAGCGCATGCATGCGCCAGGCTCCTGACTATCCCCAAGGTTGACCGCCGGACGAAATTGATGCCGCGCTACTCCTGAGGCGAAACGAATGGGGCACCGGAAACCTAATCGGCGTTCTGGCACCGAGCTTTGCCGGTGACGAGCGATTGCGACGATGGGTGGCTCGCTCAGAACGCCTTATGTGCACCGCAGACGAACTGTTCTGGCGGGCGAAGGCGAGCTTCGAGGCTGACATGCGGCAGGTCCTGCCGTCGATTCAGACTCAGACCCTGGTGATCTACCGCCGGGGCGTTGCGATCGCCGAACAGGCTCGGTATGTCGCAGAGCACATCAGCGGTGTGAAGCACGTCGAGCTGGCCGGCGAGGACTATCTCTTCTTTGCTGGCGACACCGGACCCTTGCTCGATGCCGTCGAGGAGTTCCTCACCGGGCGACTCCCGAATCACGACAGCGACCGGGTGTTAGTCACGGTCTTGTTCACGGATGTCGTCTCGTCCACGGAACAGGCATCACGTCTAGGCGATCGACGTTGGAGCGAACTGCTTGCCGCACACGACTCGCTGGTGCGTACCAACGTCGAGAGGTTCCGCGGTCGAGTAGTCAAGTCCACCGGCGACGGAGTCTTGGCCACCTTCGACGGGCCCGGCAGGGCGATCCGATGCGCTAGCACGATTCGCGATTCGGTCCGTTCGCTGGGGATCGAAGTGCGGGCGGGACTGCACACTGGCGAGATTCAGGTCGTTGGAGAGGACGTGGCCGGTCTGGCTGTCCATATCGGAGCCAGGGTGTCTGCGCTCGCCGGAGCCTCAGAAGTTCTCGTTTCTTCGACCGTTAAGGATCTGGTAGCTGGCTCAGGTGTCAGATTCGAGAATCGGGGCGACCATCAGCTCAAGGGTGTGCCGGGAACTTGGCGACTGTTCGCCATTTCAGATTGAGTCCGACCCCCCTCTGCCGATGACACTATTGAGGGCAGAACGGAGGCGTCAGATGAGTGACGTGCCAGAGGGACCGGGCTGGTGGCAGGCATCAGACGGCAAGTGGTACGCGCCGGAGCTGCACCCGAATTACCTTCCGGCGCCGCCAGCGCCTGCTCAACCCGGTTTTGTGAGGCCACCCTTGGTTGCATCCGCTGGATTACCGGCGCGCCGTACCTTGAGCAAGGGTCAATGGACACAGGTAGTTGCCCTGGCTTTCGGATTTGTCGGACTGCTTATGAGCTGGGGCACGGTCTTGTTCGTCAGCGTGAGTGGCTTGGATACCGATGACGGCAAGTTGTTCGGAGCGCTGCTCATCCTCGCCGCACTGTGTCTTTTCTGGCGCGTATCTGGATCGAGCGTAGTCAGTGCCGTTCTCCTGTTGGTTGCATGGATAACCCTCGTTGCACTCGGGATCTATGAGATCGGTCACATATCATCGAGTCAAGTTGTGAGCGTCGGTACAGGCCTGTATATCGACACCGCCGCAGTCGTCGTCGGAGCTGTTTTTTCGGTGGTGGACCTGTTGACGAATTCCAAGAAGCGGCGGGTTCAAGGGGTCTACGGACACCACGCATCGTGATCAGGGCTTTGCCGGTGAGACGAGCTCAGTAGCATCGGCGACCGCCATATCCAAATCCACATTGACCTGGCTTTGACCGTGAAAGCTCACCTCGCAGATGATCCCCGATTCGTTCCAAAGCAGAAGGTCGTGACCCATGACCAGCTTGAGCCCAGGACCATTTGACGAATCCGAGCATTGGTACAAGGTGGCAATCGCTCCGTGTACCCGAATTGCTTTGTCGATTTTCACAGGTGAGCAGTAGGCAGGTACCGGGGGAGACTTCTTCCCAGACCCCGGGCGCAGGTAGGGCTGCAGATCCGTCCCCGTCATGAAGACAAAGTGGCCAAGTGGTCCTCCGCTGACAGACGCCATCGGGACGACCTTTCCGCTGTATTGCTCAAAGGTCACGCCGATGTAGCCGCGAGGCACCTGGAAGTTGGATTGACTCAGCAGAAAAACCCCTGTCGTCGTCATGTCAATCACCGCCGGTCCGCAGCCTTCCTCGCCCAAGGCTCCCAGGCACGACGCTGAAGATGATGTCGGCGAAACCGGTATTGGATCCGGAAGCAAGCCTGGGCAAGGCACTTGCCTCTCGAGTTGGCGTGCGAACTGCTCGCAATCGGCGCGCTGCGCGGCCGTGATCGGAACCAACGGGACACCGTCCACCACCTCTGCCTTTGGCGTGAAGGAGCTCTGTGGCTTCGCCGCCTTCGCTTTCGTTGTACTCGTCGGTGTGGATGAAGACGGTGAGCATGCAATTAGCGCGACTCCACCCAGCAGTGCAGCACCAGCCAACCAGACCAGCTTCACAAGTTGAGCCTACTTAGCCCACGATTGAAGCTGACGCTTGCGAAGTGCCTGGCTCGATTCCGCTTTTTGCCTGCTCAGTCCACCGACACCAACGCATTAGCTCGGGCGACAGCACCGAACCAGGAGGCACTGGGTTTGGGATGGCGGACGAACGTCCCCCGGTCCACGCTGTGGAGCCCGAACTTCGGCCTGAAACCATGTATCCATTCGAAATTGTCGAGCAGGCTCCAAACGAAGTACCCGCGTATATCCACCGCGTCATCGAGAGCCCGTCGCACGCCGAGCAATACCTCGGCGAGATACCTGATGCGCTCAGCGTCGTCGTCAGTGGCGATCCCACTCTCTGTTATGAGAACCGGAAGGCCGGTCATCTGCGCCGCTCGCCGGGCGCAATGCTCGACTCCCTGCGGCCAGTACTCGTATCCCATTTGGGTGGTGGGCACGTCGGGATCGTTCGGAGCTTCACCCTCGGGCCCGAAGTGCAAGCGCGAGTAACACTGGACGCCGATGAAGTCGTCGCCCTCGGTTGCCCTCATGAACCTGTCTTCGAGGATCTCACGCGCCGCCTCGAGCACGGTCTCCCCACCGGGTTCGGCCACCATCTCGTCCATCGACAACGTCAGGCCCACGGGAAAGTCGCCGGGTCCGGACCGTAGTGCGTCGACCGCTGAACGATGTGCTCGCGCGACGATGTCGTTTACCGCCAAGTGACGCACAAAGTCGTCCCTCACTCCCGGTGGGGACGACCCGGTGGTGTACCCCGTGACGCCGATGAGATTTAGCTCGTTGATCGTGCAGGCCCAGCCGACAAGGTCCCCTAAGTGGTCTACGGCCCGGGCGACGAAACGCGAGAACATATCAGGCGCGTCTTTTGCCTCCCATCCGCCGCGCGCGCTGAACCACCTCGGGTTGGTGAAGTGGTGGAAGGTCACGACAGGGGTGACACCGCGTTCGTGGCAAGCCGCGCAGATGCGGCGGTAGTAGTCCAATGCCGCTACGGCGAATTCGCCTTCGGCTGGCTCGATCCGGCTCCACTCGAGGGAGAACCGATAGCCCCCGAGGCCCATTCCGGCCACGAGTTCTACATCCTCGGGCCAGCGATGAAGCGAGTCGCATGCGTCGCCGCTGGATTCGGCACACCCGGACTCGGGATCGTGCTCCCAGGCCCACCAGTCGTTGTTGACGTTCCCGCCTTCGATCTGATGGGCTGCCGTCGACGTGCCCCACAGAAATCCCTTGGGGAAGCGAGCCGGAGTCGCGGCGTCGGCTCCGTCCAACACCAATGAGTTCACCACGATCACTGTATCGCTCGGACTCTGCGAGCGAGGATCCCCGTTGATGGACGGGTGCGGCCACACGCTTGGAAATTGGCCAGATTCAAGTGGTCGGATCAGAAGTCGACGAAGTGGTCGAAGGAACGCATGTCGGTGTGGGCGCCCGTACGAAGAACGACCCAGTGGTGACGTTCGTCTGCAGACGACCGCTCTTCTATCGTCCAACCGAGATTTGTTACGCAGAACGACACCGCCTTGGTCACAGAAGCCAGCTGATAGTCGTCGACGAAGATGATTCCTCCCGGATGAACCAGCCTTCCCAGGTAAATCAGGTCCACGAAGACGCCATCGAAGCGGTGGTTGCCGTCGACGAAAGCGAGGTCGAACTTCCGGCAATCACGCACGAACGTGGGCAGCGCCAGCTGCGATTCGACATCATGATGCTCGACGAGCTTGCGAACTCCGGAGTCTTCGAGGAACTGCAGGGCGCAGTTGGCGAATCTCGTTGCTTGGTGTGGGTCGATCGCAACGTGGAGAGCACCTGACTTGCCGTTCGCAATCAGCCCGTCACAGATGTACAGCGACGAGATGCCGTACCCGAGGCCGACCTCGATCGTGTGAACCGCATCCTCGCGCTCAACCCAACCGCGCAGCGACTCACCCTCTTCCGGACTCGTTGCTACCGGGAAGAGATCGTGAACGGTGCCGTCCGATCGAGCGACGGCAGCACGGTCTTTCACAAGGACTTCGAGGACCTCACGGACCCGTTTCGACGCTGCTTCATACCCAGAGGCCGTCATTGCGTCCCTGAAGCTGTCATGGTCGATAGGACCGCGCCATCGAATGTACGATCGGGAAGCAAAGACAGCTCTCCCATCGACGAGGGTCAATGGCAGTCGATGTTACGACCGAGATAGTCATCAACCAGCCCTCCGATCGGGTCGCGCTCTATTCCTCCGACCCCTCCAATGCCCCGACATGGTATGAGAACATCGAGTCAGTTGATTGGAAAACCCCGCCACCCCTGCAGGTTGGGTCCAAGGTGGCGTTCGTTGCCTGCTTCCTCGGACGACGGCTCGCATACACCTACGAGGTGGTCGAACTAATCCCTGGTCGCCGGCTCGTCATGCGGACCGAGCAAGGACCATTTCCGATGGAGACCACCTACACCTGGGCGGCCGCCGAAGGGTCTACCCGAATGACGCTGCGAAACCGGGGCGAACCGGCTGGATTCTCCAAATTCGCTGCGCCCATCATGACCTTGGCAATGAAGCGCGCCAACCGTAAAGACCTCGCGCGTCTGCGACGTCTCCTCGAGGCGACGTGAGTTGTCGAGGAGGTCGCGATCGCTAACCAGCAGGTGATGCCGTGCGTTGGGATTGAATTTGCGAAGCGCTCAGTTTGAAGTCCGAGAATGCGACGTCGGAGATGGTGCCGGCAAAGTAGTCGCTCGAGGGAGCGAACTTGGTAGTTGTGGGTGTTCCATAACCGACCATCCACCGTCCCAGCTTGTTCTGTGTCGCGGGTGAGCTGCTCTTTGCCACCAGTTGACCGTCAACGTAGAGACTGGTCTGGCTTGGATTCGCAACGGCAACGACATAGTGCCAATTCCCGTCGTTGTACGCCGCCGTAGAGATGTTGGAAAGACCGCCGGCAGCCGGCCCTTTTATGGCTATTTGACCGGTGTCGTTCATCCAGACCTGGTGGTCGAAGAAAGCAGAGCTGCCACTGACTGGCGGACTGGTGAACGACATCAGGTAACCGCCCGAGGCCGTGGTCGTCTGCAGCCACATGGACTCTGAGTACGTTCCGGGGTCGAATATTTCCTGTGAGGCTTTGATCTGACCGCTTGCTCCGTCCAAGGTGACTCCCTGCCCTCCGAGTGCTTCCACAGGACTAGAAGCCCCGTAGGTCACACCCGTAGAGCTGTATGTCCCTGTGTCCGCGTTGCCGCTCAGGTCTGTGGCGGTCGGACCTGACGTTTCGTTCAGGGGCCAATAGATGGCCGGACCGTTCGAAAGAACGGTCTGGCTGTAGTTGTTGGTGGTCTCCGCGGGGCCATTCGAGACGCTGATTGTGGTCGCCACGCTCGGAGTGCCCGCCGAGTTCATGGCGAAGAGCATGTAGGGCCCTGGAAGGGCTATCCCAGGATCAGAAGGAATGGCGAGCTGATACGTGTTCCCACTCGAGCTGACGATCGACAGCGGGATGCGCCGCTGATCGTCGTCTGCAGCGTGGGTTGATTCGCCGTACCTGACCATTGAGAAGCTCGACACAGGGCTGTCGGTCGTGACCGCGATCGTCTGGCCGTCGGTTGCTGACGTCGGCGCCGAAGTGATGACCGGTTGAGTGGCCGGGGTACCGTCGGAGTTGAACAGGTACGGCGGAGAGTAGATCTGACCGTCTGCGTGATTCGTTGCACAACTGCCACAAAGCCCGCCGCCACCGGAGAAAATCTGACCGCTCGGCAACAGCACCGCCACGGAGTGATAGTTACGAGGTTCAGCCTCGGGGGCGAGCACGCTGAACCGGCCGGTGGTCGGATCCCATAGTTCCGGGTTGAGCACTGAGTTGCTGTCGTTGAATGCGTATCCGCTCGTCTGGCCTCCGACTACGACGACCTGACCGTTCGGAAGGACCACGCTGTTGGAATAGGTCCGCGGATAGTGCATCGAGCTGACCTGGGTCACCTGAGGGGTGCCGCTCGAGAGGTCGATTACGTAAGCCTGGCTATTTGCAGGGTCGTTGGTTTGGGTCGAACCGGAGAAGCGGGCCGCTCCGCCCAAGGTGAGCACCTTGTTGACGTCGTAGTAGACGGCATTACCTTCCATGGCGGTGTTGCTGGTACCCCGTAGGCCGGCCGGGGTGATGGTTCCAGAACCACTGGTGGTTATCCAGTGCATCTCTTGTGAGGGTCCCGCCTGCAGCACCTTGCCGCCAGAAGTGGCGACGAACCATCCGTACGAGTCGTCGAGAGTGGATTGGTCTTGAGTGAGGATCGAGTTCTCAGGTACACCGGGAAGAACTCGCCAGCCGGCGGTCGGTGACCACACTTCGGCTGACTTCCCGCCGATAGAGCCGGACCACGAGCCCCCCAGAGTGAAGGCCTGCCCGTTGGACAGCAAGGTCATGCCGTTGTAGCCCCGAGGAATGTTTAGTAGCGACCCCTTGCTCCAACTATCCGTCGCCGGGTTGTAGATGCTGGTCTCGTTGTCGCTGTCGCCCCCGGCCACGATGACTTCGCCATTGGGCAAGATCGCCACCCCGGGGCAGAACATGTTGTGATTGGTGTTGCTTACCGTCACTTGGGTGACCACGCCGGTATTGAGGTTCAAGATCGCTGTCTGGGTGTAGTTCGCCGTGTTCTCGTTGGCGAAGCTCTCGTCGGCGTCCGCAGACCAGGTAAGTAGCTGATTGTCGGGCAGCATTGCCGCAGCCACCGGTACGAGGGGAAAGCCAATGGTTGCGCCCCATTGTCCGACGATCGACGGGTTGGTGGAGATGACTGCCTTGGTAGAAGCGTCCAGCGTTGCCGTTTCCTGGGGCACGCCGTACAAGGTCAGCGATGAAGCGGTGACGTCCGAGCCCGATCCGGCCACGAAGCCGAGGGCGGTCAGACGAACCCACCTGACCGTGACCGGTGCGAAGCCGATCGTCTTTGCTCGGGCTGTGTTCTGCCAGGTCCCTGTCGCAACTGGCCGCCCGAAATGTTTTCCGTCGGAGCTCACGGTCACCTCGAACCGACCGATCGCACCCTGCGGCTTCGCGCCGTGGCGGGGCTCGTAGGTCAGACCCGACACCTCTTGAGACCCGCGCATGTCGATCGTGAGCGACTGTGGTAGGGCGACGGAAGGCCCACTCTGCCAGTAGGCAGCAGGCTCGCCGCTGAGAGCGGCGGACGCTGCGTGCCCAGGGGTATGGGAGCTCGCGCTCGCCGTCCACCCCTCGGGCACCAATGCAGGCGCGTCCGGAATGTATGACGAGGGCGTGGGCATGATCATGCCCAGCATGTCTTTTACGCCGGCATCGGTAGAACTAGCGGACGATCGATTCGCGGCAATCGAGTGATCTGAGCTCACGCTGGACGTGATCGTCGCAACCATTGCGAGCGTCAAGACGACGAATGGCGACCTGACCCACCTGTTCCGGAGGCCACGAGAACGGCGCGGTCTGGGCCGCAAGGGGCCACCAGAATTGCCGCCACTGACTCCGCGAACATGGCGCATTTCGTCACCCACTTCACTGCTTTCGCAGTGTCCCCCCCGCCATATGAACACGCCATCTCCAGTTGCTTCAGAGTTGCTTCAGGATTGCTTCAGAATCCGAGAATTGCCGGTGATTTTATCAAAACAATCTGCCCACAACGCCTCAGGGTTAAAAGTTAATGGGGAATTGATCTTCCGAGTTGAGCTCTCTGGCGCTTCTCTGGGTCGCCCAGACCGCCTGCCGGCTCGCTGAGTCTGGCTGACCGGACAGACCGTTACGCTCGGATTGTGTTCTTTTTGGGATTTTTGCTGATCGTCGCCGCAGAGATCGTTTCGTTCGTGTTGGTGGCAGATCAGATCGGGTTCTTGTGGGGGCTCGCAATCCTGATCATCGTGAGCGCACTAGGACCGATCGTGGTCAGGCGCGTGGGATTCAGCGTTTTCGCTCACACCAGGGAGCGACTCGCGCGAGGAGAGGTACCCACCCGGGAGTTGCTCGATGGACTGGTTGTCCTTATCGGAGGGGTAATGATCTGCGTTCCGGGGTTCATCGGCGACGCTCTTGGCCTGCTCCTCATGATCGGCCCCGTGCGTCATCTCGTGATCCGGGCGGCAGGCCACCGATTGGCGGGGAGGGTACAAAGGATCCAGACCGGTCGCTGGCAGGTGATCGAAGCACCCTCGCGTCCGGTCCGAAACGACCCTCCGCCTACCCACGAGCCCCCGGAAGTGACGGCACCTCCCGAGGCTGACGGAGGCTGAAACCGGATGCTCACGACCCAGATCGGTGCGCTCAATCCCCCTTCGGGTCGGCCTCGGCGCGAAAGAGCAGCACCGGATCGTCAATTCCTCTCAAGTCCTGAGACCCAAGGGCGGAGAAACTGATCGGGGATCCGGCTGCCCGGCTGAGTCTTGCGACCGCTTCGTCGACGACGACGCTCGACTGTGCCGCCACTTTCACGGCGCGAGCGATGATGTGAAGCAGAGGGCCGTAGTAGTCACCGTCACGCGTCACTACCTCCCCGAACCCCACGGCGCCTCGAGCCTCAGGCAGAGAAGGCTCCATGGACACCGCCGCGCAAAGATCGAGGGCGATCCGGCAGGCTGCTGCCGGTTCAGCAGCAGCGAACATCGCTTCGTCGCCGATGAGCTTGACTATTCGTCCTCCCCGGCTTGTTGCGATCTCCCATGCGGCCTTCTCGAACAAGGCGAGGGCGTCCGCTTGCTCGTGCAGCGACAGTGACGTCGCCCACGCGGTGGAGTTGGCGAGGTCGACGAATCCGACGGCCATCAAACGAACGTTGCCTGCGCTGCCGTCGGCGCCAGTGATGGCGCGCTGACGACGGATTGCGAGAATGAGGTGCTCCCGGAGCAAATGCGTAATGGTCGTCGTGGCTACCTCGACTAATGACGCCGCCTCTTCGTTCGCCAGCGCCCATTCCACGCCCGATGCACCGCGAGCAGACAACCGCGTGTCGACTTCAGAGAGGAAGAGGCCCACTGCCGCCTCCGCAATTCGGCCGGCGGACGAACCCATCACTCGTGTGAACACGAGCGTCGCACCTTCGCCGAAGAGCGCGGAGGCGATTTCGAATCCGCTCACATCGTCGGGCACCCACGCGGGGAGGGGTTGCTCCGCGTCACTCGGGAGTCCGCTCGCGAGCCGAATCCGAAGAACGCGATCGACCCCCACGCCCGTCTGTTCGGCTACCTCATCAGCGCTCAGGACGCTTCCGATGTCGAGCAGGATGCGGTCAGCAGCAAGGGTCGCCAAAAACGGCGTGGAGTCTTGGGCTCCGGCCATCTCCTCGATGGTCACCCCGCGTTCTAAGAGGTGCTGCAGCAGCGCGAGTCGTTCTGCCGCATCTGGAGCGGTCGGGTCGTAGAGGCCGGCTTCCGCAAAGGGCGGCGGTTGTGGCTGCGTCATCGCGGGCCTCCCTCGAAGTGCTTAGAGGGGGAGTGTAAGAGTCTTGGACTCGCCCGTCAGCTATGTCCGGATCCAGCAGGGACGTGATCAGGATGGCGCAGTTGGTACAACCGACGGTGCAAGGGTCGAGCGGCCACGAAGCTCTTGATCACCGCTCGATCTACGAGGCTGCGTCCGAGGACGATGAACAGCGACTCGATAGGACGACGGTCAGGGTAAAGCCGAAGTAGCAATTCGTTGTCCGGCGAGGTGCACGTGTCGATCCAATTCGCGTCCGTGCACGAGTGGAAATAGTTGAAAGCGGACATTTGAAGTAGGACGCCGGGGCCGAACCGACGATATTTCTCGTCGAAACTTATCTTCATGAGGAACATACCCTCACCGCCGCGCAGCCAGACCTCCATCGCCAATGTGCGCCCGTCCGCTTCGAGCGCAAGAACATGGAGTCTGCCCGATTCGCCGAAACGCTTACACATATCGGAAAAGTATTCGCGCTCACCCGGGACTGTGGTCATTGCAACACCGGTTCTGGCTTTGTATCCCGACGCCTCCATCTCTATGTAGTCCCGTATGGCCGTCGGGTCATCTACGCGGTCGACCACCGTCGTATCGCAGGCGAGTTCTTCTTCTAGCAGGCGACGCTGGCGTCGGAGGTTGTAGCGCGCTTTAGAGCTGTGGCTCATGTCATATGTCGGCTGGTCGCGACACGACAACAGTCCGCGGTCGTAAGACTCGAACACGCGTAAAGGAAGGTTGAGCTTGGAGGCGGCTTCTCGCATCAGGGCCGATACTGGTCCTCGACCTGTCATACCGTCGATGACCAACAGCCTCCCAGTTGCGGTGCGACGCATTGCGACTAACGCACTGAGTAACGCCACTACGGCGTCAACCCCGCCCTCCGGATCGACCAATGGCGTCCCGAGGTAACCCATTCGGCGGACCTGGGACGTCACGATGGGATACGGAAACTTCCATCGTCGGACGTTACGAATTGGGAAGCATGCGAAGAATCGGCCGTCCTGCTCTGCCACGACAAGGCTTATCCCCTCGCCATACGTCTGGTGCGTAGCAGCAGGTATCACGCAGTCAGGCTCGAAAAAGGGATTCGGTTCCACTGCTCGCGAAGCGAGCTCTCGCCAGGCCTGCTCATCCTGCGGAGAAATCTCGCTGACTTTTACGACCCGTCCGTTCATAACGACGCCATGGCCGTTTCGCGCTCTGAAGCCGCCCGGAAGCCCATGCTGATGACGTCATTGAAGGCGAGGCCGAACTCGTTCGCCGGTCCCCATGTCCGGATCTGCGTGTCGAGGTCGAGGCCATGGCGAGTTGCAAGTGATGCGAACCGGTTCTCGGACATGGGTGCCCGGTCTCCGCCGGGACGCCATCTGCCCTGACCAAGGCGATGTTGCAAAACGCGGCCTGGCCGTCCGAGGTGTCGGGTAATCGGCACCGTTCGGAGACTCCATTCCGCCCACCCTGCGTGGTGAATGACAAAACGCCCATGCTTTTTCAATACTCGGCCACACTCGGCCAAATAGGCATCGACCTCACCGGGGTCGAAATGGACAAAGCTTCCGAAGGACCAGACGATGTCGGTCGATCCGGACGGCACCGGAAGGGAGCGACCGTCGTTTGCCACGAACGAGACCTCACCGTGGTGGCCGAATCGCTGACGGCAGACGTTGATGCACTTGGGACTGAGATCAACGAGCGTCAACGAATGAGTGTTGCCGACCATGAACTCTGTCCACCGGCCTTGCCCCGGACCGATCTCGACAAAATCAACCTGAGGACCGAGGAATGGCTTGAGGAACTCCTCCACGAGCGATTGCTTCCAGATGTCGTAGGGCTGCCCGCAGGTATCTGCGTGAAATGTCCAGTCGTCGCCGTCCCGACCCCATACAGAGTCATCGCTCCACTGGGCTTGATTCCATTCGACTGACCCGACGCGAAGGCGAGACCGAATCATCGGCACCAGCCGCGACGCGAGCGTTTGGCCTTCGGCGGAAGCCGACTACTCATGAAAGAGACAGCTGGCCACACGGCAATCCCCCCAGACCCGCGCTCGGCGATCCACCGCGCTCCGACCACACACGAAAGATTGCCATAGGAACAATATCAGACCCAACGGGCGACAACGCTTCGGTGATCCAGGGCGAATTCCATCATCCTTGAACAACTCTGTAGCCGGTGCCGCGAATCGTCGAGATCCGCGCATCGGACCGCGCGAGCTTGCCACGAAGGCGCGCCATGTGAACGTCGATCGTGTTCGACCCGAGTGCGTCGGCTTCCTCTGGCCAAGCGTGAAGCGCGATCTCGCGACGACTTACGACCGCTGGAGCTTTTCGCATCAGAAGCTCGAGTACAGCGAACTCACGAGGTGTGAGCTCGATCAGCTCGCCGCTCGATGTCACTTCACGCGTGGCCGGAGTCATGACCAGGCTCCCGACCCTCAGGCTCGGCTCACCGGTGCCGTTCGAACGACGCAGAAGGGCTCGGACGCGCGCCAGGAGCTCGTTGTGGTCGAAAGGCTTGACGAGGTAGTCGTCAGCACCTTCGTCAAGGCCTCGTACCCTGTCAGCGGGGGCATCCCGCGCTGTGAGCATGAGGATGGGCGACTTCAGCCCTCGCTGCCGCGCGTCGGCCACGACCTCCAAACCGGACAGCGCCGGCATACGCCAATCCACGATGCAAAGGGCATACTCGTATGCGAGTAGGTAGCGACGGGCCGTCTCGCCGTCGGACACCGAGTCGACGACGTAGCCCGCCTCGCGAAGCGAGCGTTCGAGCACCTCGCGGAGGTGACTGTCGTCCTCGGCAAGCAGGATCCTCACCCTGAAGAGTGTGGCACTTCAGCGTTGTAGCTGAGGTTCACGCGTTACCTGGCTTAACAGGCCCTTGTTCATCCGAACGTAATGTCGCACACATATCGTTTAGGCACCGCAACCATTAAGTCCCAAGAGACAACACCCAAAGAGGATTCCTTGATCGACACCTCGAAAATGCTCGAGAACGCCCGCAACCTCTCCCGGGTCGATTTCGCGCCCACCCATGTCCAGCCGTCGCCCGTGCGGGTTGCTCTCGCAACGGTCTTCTCGATAGGCGGGTCGCTTCTAGCCGACGCCCTGCTGGTCATTGTCGCCGGCGCAGTGTTTCCTTCGACCAAGGGCTATTCGCATTTCCAATTTGGCGACTATGCAAAATTGACCGTGATCGGGGTGCTTATTGCTTGCGCAGCGTGGCCGGTCGTGACACGGGTCACTTCGTCCCCGAGATGGCTCTTCTTCCGGCTTGCCATTCTCGTGTCGTTGGCCCTTTTCGCACCAGATCTATGGCTACTGGCGAAGGGTCAGTCGTCGGCGGCTGTCGGGATCCTGATGGCGATGCACGTCGCCATTGCGCTGATCACGTACAACGCTCTCGTTCGTTTGGCGCCGGTCAGGGGCTCTGAGGACTCGCCGGGGAAGGGGACCGCCAGGAAAGAGGGTTCCGCACTAGTACGTCAGACGTAGTACTGTGGAGGGATGCGACGCACTGCCGCGCGATCTTCGACTGGACTAGAACGAGAGAACGAGCCAAGCGTCCTCATCCTCACGAGCCTCGCCTCGGGAACCAAGCACGGGTACGCACTCTCGAAGGACATTGAGGGCTTCGCCGGCGTATCTCTGAGTCCCGGAACTCTTTACGGGGCCATCGCCCGCCTAGAAGAGCGCGGCTTGATCGAGCCGACCCACGGCGACGAACGCCGACGGCCCTATCGGATCACTGCCAGCGGGCGTGCAGCTCTTTCCCAGGCCGTCCGAGAAATGCGAACCATTGCAGATGAGGGCGCCTCTCGCCTTGGCCTGGCAATAGCACCTTTCGGTTTGCCAGGCGTTGGGTTGGCCCGATGAGCGCCACTCGATACGAACGTCTCCTCAAGTGGTACCCCGATCGCTGGCGGACCCGCTACGGCGGGGAACTGGTTGCCCTGATGGAGGACACCTACGGTGAGGGCAAGGTCCCACGCTCTGCTCATTTCGGTATCGTGCGAGCAGGGGTTTCAGAGCGTCTCCGCGCACTCGGATTCGGTGGAACCGAACGCCCTGCCGGCGAACAGGTACGCGCAGGTTCTTTGCTCGTTCTTGTCGCGTGGTCGCTTTTCGTCGTGGCGGGTGCAGCATTCGCCAAAATGACAGAGCACTGGGACGCCGCTACCCCTCGTGGTGACCGCGCACTGCCGGCCGGCGCGTTCGCGACGGTTCAGTGGGCTGCCTTCGCCGGCGGCGCAGTCGTTCTCCTGGCAGCGATCATCGCCGTTCCGGCGTTTGCAGAAAGTATCCGCAAGGGCGGGTGGGAGAAGGTGCGCCGTCCGTTCGCAAGCGCTGCGATCGTTTCAATGTCGACATTCTTGTTGACCGCAGTCATGGTTGCATGGGCGCATCACGGGCGACACTTGTCGGGCAACGGAGGCCTGGCGACGCATCTCGTCGGTACGATCTGGGCGCTCCTGGTGATCGCAAGCATCGGCACCTGCACGGCGGCTGCGGTTTGCGCTAGCCGGAACATCCAACTCTCGCAGCGGCTGCTTAGGCTGGAGGGGCTCCTTGCACTGCTCCTGACGCTGGCCATGGTTTCGATCACAGGAGGAACCGTCGTATGGGCGTTGGCCATTGCAAGCGACGCGCCGTCGATTCTGTGGGGTGGAGGGTCCGGTCTGTTCGGCATGCCCGGTCCTTCGGCGGAGGTCTTCACGGCGCTCCTGTTGGTCGGGGGCCTCGTCATATCGCTTGTCGGATCCCGCCGAGTCGCAGGCGCGATCCGAGGGCTTAGACCAGGCTGATCGACGATCGTTCGTGGCGTCGGGTAGCGCGCTTGAACGAAGGAGGGTCATGCCCGAGATGACTCGTTACGAGCACGGAGTCTCGTCATGGGTGGACATCGGGACGTCAGAGATCCTGGGCTGCCGCGTTGGACCACCTATATCAACGTCAACGATGTAGACGACGTCTCCAAGAAGGCCGAGACGCCGGCGGGACCGTCATAGTCGCCCCCATGGACGTGATGAGCGCCGGACGGATGGCCATCTTCACGGACACGACGGGCGCCGTCATTGCAGCCTGGCAACCTCGCGAACCGACCTCGGTGCAACGGTGACAGTCGATCCAATGGATATCCCTGACACCGGTCGCTTCGCCGTGCTCATCGATCCGCAAGGCGCGGCGTTCGCATTGTTCAAGGGGTAGCCCGAAACGACCAACAGAAGCGGGGAACAACTCGCCCGGATGATTCAGCCGGGCATCTCGCGTATCGTAGGATCCGATCCATGTATAGCGAGATCGCGAGCAATAAGCGGAGAAGCGTCATCCTAATTGGAGTGTTCTTCGTCATATGGCTCGCCATCGGGGCGGGGCTTGGATCCCTCGTCAACGCCGTCTCTCGACGCCCGGTCAACAATGGTTTGGGACCTACCCCTTCGACTGGCTACGACTGGAAGCCGCTCATAGTCGGACTGGTGATCGGTGGTCTGGTCGCCCTCTTGGGGATCCTCTACTCCCTCAGGGCCGGTGACAAGATGGTCCTTCGGGTCTCGGGTGCCGAACCCGCCGACCCGGCGCGGTACCAGCAGCTTCACAACCTGGTGGAAGCGCTCGCAATCGGAGATGGAATACCGAAGCCGGCCGTCTATGTGATCAATGATTCCTCTCCGAACGCGTTTGCGACCGGGCCAAGTCCGCAGAAGGCTTCAATCACATTCACCACGGGCATTCTGGCCACGATGAACCGCGAGGAGCTCGAGGGTGTGGCCGGGCACGAGATGAGTCACATCAAAAATCACGACATCCGTCTCTTGCTCGTAGTTACCACGATGATCGGCTTGGCAGCTCTTCTCGCAAGCATTCTTTGGCGCAGCGCGTTCTTCGCCGGAGGTGGTCGCGGTAGAGGTAATCAGCTGGTTATCATCATCTTCGCAGCCGGTCTGCTTCTTGCAATCGTCGGCTTCATCTTCGGCCCACTCATTCGTCTCGCGCTTTCGCGCCGCCGTGAGTCGTTGGCGGACGTGAGTGGTGTGGAGCTCACCAGGAATCCGGCTGGATTGCTTAGCGCCCTGAAGAAGTTGCAGCAGAACGACGTCCCGTTCAAGAAAATGAACCACTCGGTCGCGGCGATGTGCATAGATGACCCGTTGCAGCACCACGAGGCCTGGTACCACCGCCTCTATGACACTCACCCTCCCATCGAAGAGAGGATCGCCGCTCTGGAAAAGATCGCCTCGGGCCAGTCGGTATGACGGCCAGCGGCGCTTAAATCAACCCGCCGGAGGTAAGCCCCCCTCATTGCCGGCGGCGAGCGGGGGTCCGGACGCTTCCGGGCCTGACGTGACGGGACCAGAACCTGGGAAACTCACCTGAGGCACTGCGCGATCCTCGTCGTCTGCCGCGAAGAAGGCCACCGCTTTGAAGCCGAACGGACCAGCGATCAGGTTGCGCGGGAAACTCTGCAATGCGGTGTCGTAGTCTCGAGCGCTCGTGTTGTAGTAGCGACGCGCGTATTCGATCTTGTCCTCAGTCGCAGTAAGCGTCTCTTGGAGTTGGACGAAGCTTTCGACCGCCCGCAGCTGGGGGTAGTTCTCGGCGACGGCGAACAGCGAGCGGAGTGCGCCACTCAGTACGTTCTCGGCTGGGGCGATTTGAGCAGGATCGCGGGTCGCGCCAGCCGAGACCGCATTGGCACGAGCTTCGGTGACCGCCTGGAACGTCCCCTGCTCGTGAGCGGCGTATCCCTGCACTGTAGAAACCAGATTCGGTATGAGGTCATGGCGGCGTTTCAGTTCGACGTCGATCTCGGACCACGCCTCCTGAGTCCGGTTGCGCCTCCTCACTAGGCCGTTGAAGGCCGCCCAGAAGCCGAGCCCGAGAAGTACGACTACGACGACGATGACGATGATGAGCGCAGTCACGTGATTCGGACTCCCTTGAAAGTACGGTGGCGCTAGAACCCTATCGGCTGTGTAACTGAACAGCTAGCGTTCCTTGGGTTCCGATGCCGGCACCGCAGGCTGCGAATCGGACGAGGGGATCTACTTGGACCTGAATCGCGTCGGGACGAGTTGGTGACACGAAGGAAGCTTGCCGAAAGGCGTGCGCGCCGTCCGACTGTCCCGGGGACGGTTGGTGCTGTGACACAACCTGCCAAGGTCTGACGGCGGCAAGCTCCCGCCGACATTGCATCCATCTCACGGTCGTCACTCGCCGAAGGTCGTAGCCTACGAACTGCAGTCTTGGGGGTGACGCCGAAGCGATGGGCCGAATTCGACCGCGTGTGGCACGTTAGTACTCCTCAGTTTCTCACCAAGCACCAGCGGAGGACGTTCAGGATGCCGAGCCGTGGTCGGTCGCACGACTAAGGATGGCAACGGCCCGATCGATAACACTTTCGGACGAGATCTCCTCCAAGGTCCATGGTGAAGTTCGCCGGCACGTGCCTCGTTTCCCCCACATGTCTCCCTCCCATACATCGACTTGTAGGTGCTCAACGTCGAGATCGAGTTGGAGGTAGGGATTGAGGTCTTGCCGAGGTAAACCCGCGATTTGCCCTTTGAGCGACATCCAGAGAGTCAAGCGCGGTCCATGGGCGACGCCAGACTGACCCTCCTGGATGACGCCGTCGCCACCATCTTTTCGGAGGCGTTGGATAATCGATTCCATCGCGGGCTTGATCACCAGTCGTGAAAGATCCTCGAAATCGGCCACGAGCCTCTCGCGTTCTGCACGGACCCGTTCCTGTTCCTCGACAAATTCACTTTCTCGTTCTGACCAACGCTCCAGAATCAGGTCTATATCACGCAACGAGTCCTGACTTGGGTCCTTGTGTGAATCTTGGTCGGACATGTTCCTTCTTTCAGTTTACGAAGCTACGGGGTGCCTTCTCTCATCGCACCAGTCCATGCCCTTGCCTCGTGGGAGGTGGCCGACCGGCTTGGTGCGCGCATGCTCGCCATTCCAACCCACGTTAAGCGAACTGGTAGGGATTAGCAGTAGAGCCGAAAGTCCAAACTCTGCGGACATAACATCTCGTCGTTCAGCGTGTCAATGGGCTGTGGCGACTCCGGCATCGACAACTGACCCGAAGCCGAGCACGTTTCATACCGATGCCAACGTAGGAGCGAATGCCGGCCGAGAATCTCAGGTCAAAAGGTCCTTAGACCCTGGTGGCCAAGAGCCATCACACATACCGTCATACGTGTTCGGGCAACGTGCCCCTTACTGAGCCAGGAGACGGCTATGAAAGCTCTCGTGTACCACGGCCCCGGCAACAAGGCTTGGGAGGAAGTACCAAACCCGACTATACGCGACGAAACCGACGCGATCGTCCGCGTAGATGCGGTGACCATCTGCGGAACTGATCTGCACATTCTGAAAGGCGACGTTCCCGAGGTGAGCCCCGGAAGGATCCTCGGCCACGAAGCAGTCGGAACTGTCGAGTCCGTGGGTGCATCGGTGAAGAACTTAAGGCCCGGCGACAAGGTACTAATTTCGTGCATCACCGCATGCGGGTCATGTCGCTTCTGTCGTGAGGGACGTTACGGACAATGCCTCGGCGGCGGCGGTTGGATCCTGGGCCACCTCATCGACGGAACTCAAGCCGAATACGTGCGAGTTCCGTTCGCCGACACCTCCACCTATCCTGCGCCAGCGGGGGTCAGCGACGAGGCCTTGCTGATGGTCGCCGACATCCTTCCCACTGGATACGAGGTCGGTGTACTCAACGGAGGGGTGCGCCCCGCCGACGTGGTCGCGATCGTCGGCGTCGGGCCGATCGGGCTGTCTGCGATCATGGGCAGCCGCCTCTACAGCCCGTCACACATCGTCGCGATCGACCTTGTCCAGTCCCGGTTAGACGCCGCGAAGCAGTTCGGAGCGGACGTGACCGTGAACAGCCAGGTCGAGGACCCGATCAGGGTTGTGCGGGAGCTGACCGAGGGACTTGGAGCGGATGTAAGCATGGAAGCTGTGGGCACACCAGCCACCTTCGAGCTTGCCGCCGCGCTGGCTAGGCCTGGCGGTCACATAGCGAACATTGGTGTGCACGGCGAACCAGCCACCCTGCACCTAGAGCAGTTGTGGATCAAGAATGTCACCATTACTACCGGCCTAGTCGACACTTCTTCGACGCCGACCTTCCTGCGGTTGCTGAGCGGCCACCTCCTCGACGCCGACCGGTTCGTCACCCACAGGTTCGTTCTCGAAGATTTCGAACATGCCTACAGCGTTTTCGCTGATGCCGCGAACACCAGCGCTCTGAAAGTCTGCCTCAATCGAGAATAGGGCCGTAGAGGGCCACGAAACTCGATAGCCGTGCTCGCCGTCGTCACTGACGAGCTTGTAAGGTCTCGACTACTCGGCTAGGCCCGCGACTTGCGGAACGTCGAAGCGGTACGCGTTTAAGTGTTTCGAGCAGATCGTAGCGATATTGGGCCTCGCAGAAATCTCATTTGTGACATTTGGCCCTTGTGAGTGCGCTCAGCCTCGTTGCACAATGTCAAAAAGGAGGCTGCGATGGTTGCATCCGCGTCGAATCCGTTGTCGATCGCGACTGCGTGCGCTAGGCAGAACCCCGACTCCAAGAGCTCTTCAAAGGAGCGTGTTGATGCGATGGTGATCCATCTTCACACGTTCTTGGCGGTGATCGGATGCCTCGTCGCCTTGCAGTGGCTTTACTGGTGGACATTTCTCATGTCGATGGCACTCCTCAGTTCGCTGGCTCTCCGTTGTTTTGCGGTGACCGAGGCGCACGCGAGCCAGTCAGTGTCACAAGACCACCGTCATAGGGCCAATTCTAAGTCCGCTGAGTCATCGCACTTATCCCGAACTGGTTGACCGGCACAGTAGGCAATCGACTTCAAGAGATCTGACCATCGCGGGACCCTGATCTCCCCTCCGTCTCTTCCGACCTCAGCCCCCCGGCGGATTTGCGCGCGTAAGGCGGCCATTGCGACCTCCCCCCGGTACTCGTTGGAGAAGCCCAATCCGACACTCGGAGCGACGATTGCGGCAATGATCGCCGCGTTAATGCCGCCTCCGGTCAGCCCCGACACGAGCGCGGCGACGAGCAGAAGAATCAAGATCGGGTTGCGGAGCTGACGAAAGAGAACGACGGTGGCGCGGACCGTATGAGTAGCGAGCGCGTTCGCCCCGAACTGCCTTAACCGTTCGGCAACATCTTCTGACGAGAGTCCATTCGGAGTGCTTCCCAGACGGGAGAGCACCTCTTCGGGGTAGAGAGCGGCGGCCTCGGCCAAGTCCAACTCGCCCAGGGGGGCGCGTGTGACCACGACCACGGAGAGATCAACTTTACCGCTGGAGCTCAGGGCAACTAGAGCAATTGGTCACGTGTCGTAATTAGAGGCGCGTATCTAAGCACCTACAGCCCAAAGGCGGCTACAGAACCCGCTGGTCTTGTGGCCCTCGGGGTCATTGGCGATCCGATAGACGCTAACCGTCGGCTCGTGAACGCAATACTGGGAGCGTGCTCAGTGACATAACGCCTGGCAACTCGAGGTGAGAATGTTCGCGGGTCGCAGCATCTCGATGCTCGGCTTAAGTGATCCGCGAGTGATCGGTGTATTGCGGGCAGCGCCACGAGTAGGGCAGTTCCTCGCACGAAGCAGTCGCAGGACTTCAAGTGCCGGCCAAGACGAGAGCATCGTGCCAGTTCGACCGACGCCTGCCCTCGCCATTCAGGCGTACATCGACGAGGTCCTAATCGCAGTCTTCCGTCACCCCGACCTGTTACCAAGCTCTGACGACTACGCCCTCGCGGCGAGCGATTTGGCTGCTACCCAGGCTCTCTTCTCGGCCTCCGGGTGGCTCGATCACCCAACCGAATATCACCGGAGCCCTCAAGCTCCGGAGGACGTGCGCTCGTGGCACGAGAATTCCCTTGGCCTTGGCTACGAGCACGTGACTTTCACCAGCGGTTGGGAGCCATACCCCGAAGAACCAGGACGTGGCAGGTGGCTGAGCCACGAAGCCAACCGCACATTGCACGCGTGGGTGTCGCGGGCACCGGGTGGAGACCATCAATCTTGGCTCGTTTGCGCCCACGGCTTTGGCATGGGCGCAAACGCCTCTATGGACCTTCGCGCATTTCGTTCGAACCAGCTTCATGGACGAGGCCTCAACGTCGTGGTACCAGTGCTTCCCCTCCACGGCCCCAGGGCTTCGGGCCGGGTGCGAGGCGAGGACCTCATGACCATTGACCTGGTCGACAGCATGCATGGCATGGTCCAAGCGACCTGGGATTTACGCCGAGTCATCCGTTGGCTACGAGAGAGCCAAGGCGCGACCACCGTTGGATTGATCGGTTACTCGCTCGGAGGTCTGGTGGCAGCGCTCGTCGCTGCATTGGAGGACGATCTGGCGTGCGTAATAGCGGGGATTCCCGTCGTGAGCCTTCCGGACCTGTTCCGCCGACACAGCCTCCCGCATGTCGCACGGCTAGCAGACGCACATGGAGTCCTAGGGCAGACTGCCGATGACGTACACGGAGTCGTCTCTCCACTGGCGATGGAATGCAAGGTACCGTTCGATCGTCGATACATTTTCGCCGGCCTTGCTGACCGGATGTCGACGTTTGGCCAGGCCAGAAGGCTTTGGCTGCACTGGGGACAGCCCACCCTCGCCGCCTATCCCGGCGGCCACGTTGGCTTCTTCTGGTCGAGCGCAGTCCGAAAGCTTGTAGGTGATGCGCTGACTGATTCGTTCCGAGTCCCCAATTCTGGTTAACCCCACCGGGTCAGTTGCTTAGGTTCTTCTGTGAATGCGTTGGAAGCGACGGCTTGACAGTGTGGCTCATGTGCTTCGCATCCTCTACGAGCTCGCGCAGCGCTCCTGGGATGCAGTCGGCTAGGTCCCATATCTGGGGCACGAGGTCGGGGCATGTGATGATGCCGAAGCCGACTCGGTCCTCTTCAGACAACACCGTCACGTTGAGTCCTGCCCCGTCGGTGATCGGCCCAAGCGGGTAAAGACCCACAAGCCGAGCGCCAGCCAGATAGAGGGGAACCGGGGGTCCCGGCACGTTGGACAAGATCAGGTTGTGAACCACGGGATGGTGGTCGGCAACATGCAGGGTTGAGTAGAGGCGTGCGCCGAGAGCAAAGGCGTTGAGCCAAAAGTGCTCAGCCCAGCGCATGAGTGTGTCGGCACCGACCATCTTGTGGATCTCTTTGGCTACTGAGTTGGCCGAGGCGATTGCCCGCAGTCGCTCGACGGGGTCCTTCTCGTCTGTTGCGAGGGTCGAGAACATCACCGAGACCTTGGTCACGCCCGTGCGGTTCGCCGTCTGGTCATGAACGGACACGGGTGCGGCGGCAATCAGTGAATGATCGGGTAGTTCCCCACGGTCTTCGAGGTAGGTGCGAAGCGCGCCACCCACCACGGCGGTCACCACGTCGTTCACGGTCACTCCGAAGGCATCTTTTACCGTCTTTATGTCCGCTAGGGAGACATCGGTAAAGGCGACCGATCGGCGTGCGGTGATGGTCGCGTTGAAGGAGGTGCGGGGTGCAGTGAAGGGCATCGTGGCGGATGCGCCATTTCTTGCCTTCTTCCCGATCCGCCACAGAGTCGTCCCAAGGCGGAAGGCGGTAGCGGGCACGAGACGAGCCAACTCCAGGGGCTCGGACAGACGTTCAGCCACGCTGTGACCAAGGAGTTCAAACTTGTTCGGCGGATGTTTCGAACGCCAATCGTTCGAGGACGGGGAACGTTTCGGCGGTGCGGACTCGAGGTCGAGTAGATGGCCCATGATGTTGGCTCCCGAGACACCGTCGATCGTCGAATGGTGCATCTTCACCAAGATGGCGAAGCGTCCATCGGCCAGGCCCTCGATCACCCACATTTCCCACAGGGGCAAATCTCTGCGCAGTGACCAGCTAGCGATGTCTCCAACGACGTTGGCCAGGGCCCGTTCGTCACCAGGGGCTTCGAGCACGATGCGGTGGAGATGCCGTTCAATGTCCAGCGCCGGATCGTCGACCCAGAAGGGCCGGCCCAGGTTGAATGGCGCCCACGCCAGCTTCTGTCGCACAGCGGGAATTCCTGGCAGGCGTTCGTATGCCATCGAACGGATGAGCTCGTAAGAGTAGCCGGAAGGCATGGTGGAAGGATCTAGAAGCAGCAGCCCGCAAACGTGCAGATGCGTCGTGGGGGTCTCGCAATAGAGGAACGCTGCATCAAGGCCGCCAAGCTGCTCCATCAGACCATCTCGATCCCTTGACCAGCCAGAAGGGCGGGCTCGACACGAAACGGCACCTTTTTCGTAGGCGCAGAGAGGTCATGTGCGAATGACACCGAAGGTGACAAAGCTGACCACTGCTCATCACCAAGTTTGTCGTTCTGCCTGATGCCCATGTTCATACTGTCGCGACCCAAAGCCGGCTCGAACAGTGGCAAAGGTCACAAGATGTTCAAGTGACTCATTGAGGCCGCACTTGCTCGGAGGGATGGGTCATTGGGCCACGGAGCTGCTCAACTAGCTCCGCAAGCGCGTCATCCTCTCCCTTCGGGAAGAAGAGACCTTGTGCGCAAATAAGGACTTTGTGCTCTTCCGACCGAAAGGGATACCTGCGAGGCTGGCCACGGAGGATTGGACTATCCATATGCACCGAATCGTGATCTTGGGTGGGGGAACCGGAGGGACGCTCACCGCGAATCGTCTACGAAGGCTCTACGCATTCGACGAGGCTTCAATTACAGTCGTTAACCAAAACGACAACCACGTCTACCAGCCCGGGTTGCTCTTCGTCCCCTTCGGGTTGGCCAATCACGATGAAATTGTGCGGCCTCGTGGTCGCCAACTCCACCGGGGTGTCGCATACCGCACGACCTCGGTTGAACGAGTCGACCTTGATAGGAAGTCCGTCCACCTCGGAGATGGAAGCGATCTCGATTACGACGTTCTGGTCGTCGCTACGGGCGCCGTTCTCGCTCCCGAAGAGACCGAGGGACTGACCGGACCAGGTTGGCTCGAGAAGGTCTTCACTTTCTACACACTTGAAGGCGCGACCTCGCTCGAGGAGGCGTTCACATTTTTCGACGGGGGAAGCATCGCGGTCAACGTTGTCGAAATGCCCATCAAGTGTCCTGTCGCTCCTCTTGAGTTCTGCTTCCTCGCGGACTGGTTCTTTCAGGAGCGCGGGATCCGTGATCGCGTAGAGATTACGTATGTCACCCCTCTCGACGGAGCCTTTACGAAGCCCATCGCCTCGAAGGTGCTCGGCGGAATGCTGGCCGATCACGGCATCAACCTTGTGACCGAGTTCAACACCGGTTCGGTCAACGGCGAAAACGGAAAGCTCGTGTCTTGGGACGACCGCGACGTCAACTTCGACCTGGCCGTAGTCATACCGGTTCACAACGGAGCTGCCTATGTGACCAACTCACCAGGCCTCGGCGACGAGCTCGGATTCGTGCCCACCGATGAACACACCCTTCAGTCCAAAGCCAGTCCAAACGTGTTCGCCGTCGGCGACGCTGCGGCTCTGCCGATCTCCAAGGCGGGGTCGGTCACCCACTTCGAAGGGGAGGTATTGGTGGAGAACATCCGAAGGTTCCTCGCCGGCGAGTCCCTCGATGCCTCTTACGATGGACACGCCAATTGCTTCATCGAGACCGGCTTTTCCAAGGCAATGCTCATCGACTTCAACTACGAGACAGAGCCCCTGACCGGACACTTCCCTGGTCCAGTCGGGCTCCCACTCCTCCGGCAATCCCGTCTCAACCACCTGGGCAAGCTGATGTTTCAGTGGCTGTACTGGCACGCTTTGTTGCCGGGACGCGACATGCCCGGCATTACGAGCTCGATGCCAAGCCGCGGAAAGCACCTGCCAGCCCGAAAGGAAGCAAACGCATCATGACGACGATCACCACGCTCGCCGGTATCGATATCGCGCTGAACGACGAGGGTTTCCTTGTCGATCCGCAGCAATGGACAGAGGACATTGCGACCGAACTCGCCCGTAGAGAGGGTATTGATCCGCTGACGGATCAGCACTGGAGGGTGATCCGGTTCATGCGCGCCGAATATCTCGCCAAAGGAACGGGGCCTACTGTCCGTGTGCTCGGTAAGACCTCGGGGGTTTCCATCAAGGAGCTATACCAGTTGTTCCCCAAGGGTCCGGCGAAGATCGCCGCCGAGATCGCCGGCATCCCGAAGCCCCGAGGCTGCATCTGACACAAAGAACGAAGGAGAAAGGTCATGGGCGACAAAATCGAAAAGGTGTCCTTAATTATCTCCAAGGGTTCGCTCGAGGGGATCTACCCAGGGTTGATTATGGCCAACGGAGCCAGGGCAGAAGGGATCGAAGCCAACCTGTTCTTCACGTTCTTCGGCCTGGACGCTATCCACAAGAAGCGTTTTGAGCACATCAAGGTGGCGACGGTCGGTAACCCGGGCATGCATATCGTCACGATGCTCGGCGGCCTCCCTGGAATGTCCGCCATTGCTACGCACATGCTCGAGAAGAAGATGGAGGACTTCGACATTCCCTCTATACCCGAGTTCGTAGCGATGATCGCCGACACCGGGTGCGGAATGTACGCCTGCAAGGCCTCGGTCAACCTGTTCGGGTTCGCCAAGGACGACTTCATAGACCAGGTCGAAGGCATCATCACTGTCGGCGAGTTCTATGAGAAAGCCGCCGGCGGCCAGATCATCTTCACGTGATGAGTCCTTTGCGCGTCGTAATTGTCGGCGGGGTCGCGGGTGGAATGTCAACCGCCACGCGCCTGCGACGTCTCGACGAGGCAGCACTGATTACCGTTGTCGAACGATCGAGCCACGTCTCCTATGCCAACTGCGGACTTCCTTATTTCGTCGGCGGCGTGATCGAGGATGAGGACGACCTTCTGCTTCAGACCCCCGAGCGCCTCTTCGATCGCTTCCGGCTCGATGTCCGGATAAACACCGAGGTCATCCGCATCGATGCGAAGAACCACGCCGTCACCACCCGTTCTACGGTCGATGGTCGAACCGAGTCGATTGAATACGACAAACTCGTTCTGAGCCCTGGTGCTGCCCCGATCCGGCCACCGATACCAGGGTTCGGTCGAGTTCGCGTGCTTCGCACCGTTGAAGACGCTGAACGACTCGTCGCCGACGTAGACGGATTTCCGAGTACCGCCGTAGTGATCGGTGCGGGGTTCGTCGGACTCGAGACTGCCGAGAACCTGGTTCGTAAGTCGATTTCGGTGACGGTTGTCGAGGCGGCCGACCAGGTCCTGACGCCACTCGACCCCGAGCTCGCCGTGCTCGTGGCAGCCGAGCTCATTTCTCATGGAGTGGTTCTTGAGACCGGCGTCGCCGTCTCCGAAGTGACCCCTGACGGGATCACTCTCGCTGATGGCCGGTCGTTCCCGGGTGAGCTCGTCGTCGGGTCCATCGGAGTCCGGCCTGACGTACGTCTCGCTGAGATGGCCGGCCTCGTCGTAAGCGCAAATGGCGGCATCGCCGTCGACGAGGTGAGCCTGACCAGTGACCGAGACATCTATGCAGTCGGTGACGCCGTCGAAAAGGAGGACTGGGTAGGAGGTGGAGGTTCGCTGATCGCACTCGCCAATATCGCCAACCGACAGGGAAGGCGGGTTGCTGACCACATCTGCGGACTTCTCCGCGCGTCGCACCGCTTCACTCGGCACCGCCATTGTCAAGGTGTTCGATCTCACGGCCGCCACGACTGGGTGGAACGAAAAGCGCCTTGTTGCTGCAGGACGCAGGTACCGGGCAATTCACTCGCACCCTATGAGCCACGCGAGCTATTACCCGGGTGCACAACCTATGTCACTCAAGCTCCTTTTTGACCCAGAAGACGGGGCCATTCTCGGTGCACAAGCGGTCGGTAGGGGCGGCGTCGACAAACGAATCGACGTCATCGCCACGGCCATGACCGGCGGAATAGCAGCAGATGAACTGGCCGACCTGGAGCTCGCATATGCTCCACCCTTCTCGTCGGCCAAGGACCCGGTCAACATGCTTGGCTACATGGCGGAGAACATCCGCGCCGGCGCATGTGACGTCGTCGAGTATGACGAGTTGCGTGCATTGACCGAGGGCGGTTGGACCCTGGTCGATGTTCGGTCCAATGCAGAACACGCAGAGAGCGCGATCCCCGGATCGATCAACCTCCCCCTTGACCAGCTGCGCGAAGAGGTTGGCTGTGCGAAGGGTCCCTTCGTCGTCTACTGCGAAGTCGGACAAAGGGGACACACGGCCACATCACTTCTCCACGAGTTGGGCTACGAAGCACGTAACCTCGACGGCGGCTATCGCACCTGGGTTGCAGCTGACGCTGCGCGTAGAGGGGAGCCGTTGCGTTCAATCAGACAACCGCTCTAGCGAGTCAAGAGAATTGAACGGCGCTGTGGACGGACTCAAAGCTCTGAGACGACGCCATGCGGAGTGGAAGTGAGGGATGCGGTCCTACAAATTCCCTCCGCTCTTTCTGAGTTGTTCGGCCGTGGTTCTACGCTTCCCTTTCAGCTTTCGACTCCGTTCCGTACGCTCTGCCCTGTAGCCACGGCCATCCTGTAAAGTCGAAATTGGCGAACGGAACGAACCCGAATGAAGCCTCTCTTGCCGAGCAGCACATCTCCCATACGAGATCGTCAAACGCAGTGTCGTCGTTCTGACTTGAAGTTTCAAACTCCTTAACGGATCGTTCCACGTTGGTCCCCTTCCGTTCCGGCCTGAATGTTCCTTTTCTAACTCGGGTCTCGGGAGGTGGATAGAGCCAAAAGACCTTGGTCTAGATCCGAATCTCTTTGTGCAATCCGATGACCACTCTCCGGCATTCTTGCCATATTGGAAAGTGGAGGGCGCGTCCGATCGGCAAAGGGCGAAGAGCTTTCCGTGCCCGCCTGGCAGAGAGCACTCTGGGCGAAGGCTACTCCTCGGCACGACACAAACGCCTGGCAGACTACTCGGGGCTTGGCGCAGCGCCGACCATTGCGGCGAGCTCTACGAGGCGATTCGCGTAACCCCACTCGTTGTCGTACCAACCGAGCACCTTCACGACATGGCCTTTGGCCATTGTGAGCTTTGCGTCGAACACGCACGAGGCAGGGTTTCCGAGGATGTCGGTGGATACCAGGTCATCCTCGGAGTACTCGAGGCGGCCGACGAGCGAACCGGATCGAGCAGCTTGCTCAAAGGCTCCCCGGACGTCGTCCGCTCGTGGCGTTTCACGAAGGGTTACGACGAGGTCGGTCATCGATCCGTCTGGCACGGGTACCCGAAGTGCCAGCCCGTCGAGTCGGCCCGCCAGGTGGGGGAGCACATCGCCCGTTGCCCGGGCCGCTCCGGTGGTGGTGGGAACGATGTTCACGGCGGCAGCACGTGCTCGTCGAGGGTCCTTGTGCAAGCCGTCCACGAGCTGTTGGTCCCCTGTATAGGCGTGGACGGTGGTCATGAAACCCTGCTCTACGCCAAAGGCTTCGTCGAGAACCTTCACCATCGGGGCCAGGCAGTTCGTCGTGCATGACGCATTGGAGATCACCATGTGACCGGCGGGTTCAAACGTGTCGTCGTTCACGCCCATGACGATGGTGACGTCAGCTCCCTTGGACGGCGCAGAGACCACAACCCCGGCGCGCCAGCCTCGAGGTGCGAGGCGGCCTTGTCACGGGCTGTGAAGCGGCCTGTGCACTCGACCACGACGTCCACCTCTAACTCCCTCCACGGAAGAGCTTTCACCTCTGGTTCGGCGAGCATGTTGACCCGCAGGTCTCCGACCACCATCACGTTGCCGTCAATCCTGACAGGGGCCGAGAGGCGTCCATACACCGAATCGCGCGCCAGTAACCTTGCGAGCGCCTCTGGTGCTGCGAGATCGTTCACCGCGACGACCTCGAGATCGAGCTCTGGCCTGGCGGCGGCCCGCAGAAGGGCGCGCCCAGTCCGCCCAAAGCCATTGATCCCAAGACGGATTGCCATAGCGGCTGCCTCTCTCATTCGTCATTGCTCGCGATGATCCTGGAGATCAGGGTGCCAGACGATCGGTGGACCGCCTAGGGCCAATTGTCACCTGTTGACCGCCTTGGCGGAAATGGCCTGAGCCTGGGAGTATTTGGCTCTGAATCCACGCGGACACTCACTCGATGAACTTCAGGTCCATGAAGTCGCCGTGCCCGTACGGGCCCTCTCGTCGCTCGAACCACTCATTGGCCAGGAGCGCTACGGCGAGCTCCTAAATGTGGCGCGTGCATCCAGCCAGGCTCTCGCGGGGAAGACAGTCTGGAACGTCAGTTCGACCGCCGCCGGTGGCGGCGTGGCCGAGATGCTTCAGGTGCTCATCGGCTACTCCCGAGACGCGGGTGTAGACACCCGATGGCTGGTGATGAGCGGTGACGCAGAATTTCTTCGCGATCACAAAACGGATCCACAACCGCCTCCATGGCGTAGCCGGAGACAGTGGAGACCTCCGAGGCGCCGAGACGGCTCACTACACCGACGTTGCTTCGGCGAACGCCGCAAGCGCGATCAAGCAGGTTCGCCCAGGTGACATCGTACTCTTGCACGATCCACAGACCGCCGGGATGGCCCTGCCGTTGGCCGGGCACGGAGCCGTTGTCGTTTGGCGATGTCACGTCGGGCGAGAGTCGAATAACGACTGGACTGACCAGGCGTGGTCATTTCTGCGCGAGCATCTCATACCTTGCACGACATTCATATTCTCGTTGCGCTCGTACATTCCCTCTTGGATTGACGAGTCGATTGCATGGGTGATTCCTCCTTCCATCGATCCATTCTCGCCAAAGAACCAGGAGATCTCGAAGGCGGACGTAATAGGAATCCTTCGACAGATCAATATCTTGCAGCGTGACGACGACGCCCCGATTGCATTTACTCGACGCGATGGCACAAAGGGACTGGTGGACCGTCGGGCCGCGATCCTTTCCGCTGGCACGTTGGATCCCGATGCTCCGCTGGTGATTCAGGTATCGAGATGGGACAGATTGAAGGACATGCCTGGCGTCATTGAAGGTTTTGCGTCACGTGTAGCGCTGCGCTCTGATGCTCAACTAGCGCTCGTGGGTCCATCCTCGGGAGACGTGACGGACGATCCCGAAGAGGCCGAGGTTTTTGACCAGTGTGTGACCGCTTGGATGTCGCTCGTCCCAGAGATTCGCCGGAACGTCAGGCTTGTCACCTTGCCAATGAACGACATCGACGAAAACGCAGCGATGGTCAACGCTCTCCAACGCCACGCGACTGTCGTTGTGCAAAAGAGTCTTGCGGAAGGTTTCGGACTGACGGTTGCAGAAGCTATGTGGAAGTCAAAGGCAGTGGTGGCATCGAACGTCGGAGGGATAACTGAGCAAGTTCCTCCTGGCACCGGCATTCTACTCGAGGACCCGACGGACCTGGATGCCTTCGGCGATACTCTGAGAGAGCTCCTTGCACGGCCAGACAGGGTGGCCGAGCTCGGTGTGCAGGCTCGGCGGCATGTGCTTGGAGGCTTTGTAGGAGACAAGCACTTGATGAGGTATGCGCGTCTAATGGAATCACTCGTGGTCGGCTGACTCACCAGGGGCGAAGGAGATCCTTGGCCAAATGACTTTCGGGCGGAAAGGCCGAAGGACCCTGTACCCGCGCAGACCGAAACGGGAGAATATCCTTGATGAGAACAGACCAACGCGGCTCGGAGATCCTCGACCGGGACCAATGCTTGCGGTTACTCGCCTCCCGTTCGGGTGCCGTTGGTCGGGTCGGTTTTATGGACTGCTACAACTTGCCGACGATCTTGCCCGTCAACTTCGAGCTCATGAGCAGTCAGCTCGTTTTCCGCACCGGGGTGGGAGCCGCCGCGAGAGCAGTTGCCGAGAGCCAGGTTGTGGCCTTCGAATTCGATCAGGTGGACCGCGCGGGACGATGTTGGAGCGTGCTCGTCCGTGGTCCCGCCTCGTTTTTCGCAGACGACTCTGTTTCATCAGGCTCGGAGCTGCCGAGGGTATTCGTGCCTGTACCCGGTTCGCGGATTGTCAGGGTTGCGACCACATGGGTGACCGGGCGCCGGTTCTCGTTGGCCGCTTTTGAGGGGCCGAGTTTCAGCGACAACACCTGAAGAATCCGTTCCGCCGCCCTGCCAGAGTGACTGGACCCTCACCTGGAGTAGCGACCGACTGACAGCTCATACGATTTGATGTGATCACCGTCGTTCATCGGGACTTCTGGCACTAGCCAGATGCCTCCTCGACTTGCAAGCTGGTCACAAGGCAGGAGCGCGCAAATGATCAAGATTATGGAATCGACGTTCCAGACGATGAGCGGTTCGGGTGGCTCGGAACGGCTCAGATGCCATTTGGGGAAGGTCGGGACTCGGAACTTCGAACCACTCGCTCCTCTTGACACCCTTTTCCTGCACCTCGAGTCGCAGGGGGCGCCGATGAACGTCGGGGCGGTGGCGAGCGCGATCCGAGAGCGAGAAGGTGATCGGATGCCTAGTCCTGTTGAAGTCGGTCAAGCTCCCAGAGGACAGGAGGCCACGTGAGATGAAGGAGCTCGTCTTCCCCCGTCTGTTGTTGTCCCACGTCAACCGGTATGCCGAGAAGATCGGGTTCATCGATGTCACGCGTACTGGTGTCCGGTACGAAGGAACGTTCTCGACCCACGTCGAGCGTGTATTCCGACTAGCTCATGCGTTGCGTGAGCAACTTGGCGTGAGAAGCGGAGACAGATACGCCGTTCTTGCGATGAATGGGCACGAGTACATCGAGCTGTACCACGCGGCTCTGTTCGGCGCCGGCATCATCAATCCTCTCAACATCCGATTCAGCGCTGCGGAGCTCGCGTACGTGCTCAACGACTCCGGCGCCACCGTCGTTTTCACCGATCCGGTGTTTGCCGGCCTCGTCCAACGTGCCCGTGACGAGGAGGGCGCGAAGGTCGAACAAGGTCGTCATGATCGGTGGGGTGCACGACGGCGCTGACGAGTTCGATCCAAGCGTCGTCTCCTACGAGGATTTGCTTGCCTCCGGGGATGCCGTCATGCCCGTTGAGCCCGAAGAGGATGACCCGGTAATCCTCATGTACACGGGTGGCACGACCGGACTACCGAAAGGAGCCCTGCTCGCCCAGAGAGCTGAAGCCCTCAACCTCTATCACGTAGGCCTTGAAATAGGGTTGAACGAGAGCCGCCGTTTCTTGTTCCAGTCACCGAGGTTCCACGCCGGTGTCGTTGCCGGGGTGATCGGGATTCCCGCGAGCGGGGCAACGTCCGTGTCGGTCCCGATGTTCGATCCTGAGCTCGTGATTGACACAATTGAGTCCCAGCGGATCGATACAACGATGGTCGTGCCGGTGATGTTGTCCATGCTCGAGCAGCATCCCTCGTTCGCACCGGTTCGGTTATCTAGCCTGCGCCAGATCGTCTACGGCGCCGCACCGATCTCTGACAATCTGCTCCGCCGGTGGCTCGACATGTTCCCCGACGTCAACTTCTACCAGGGGTACGGCATGACCGAGGCGGCATCCGTGTTGACCTTCCTCGGTCCTGCAGAACACCGGTCAGGCGAGAACGTGCTGAACGCTGCAGGTGCCCCCGTGCTCGGTGTCGAGCTCCTCATAGCGGACTCCCTCGGCAATGAGGTGAAACATGGCCAAGCGGGCGAGGTGTGTGCGCGCGGTGGCAATCTGATGACCTGCTACTGGGGGAAACCCGAGGAGACCCAGAAAGCAATGCGCGATGGCTGGTACCGCACCGGAGATATCGGGTATCTCGACGGTAATGGAATTCTGCACCTTACGGACCGGATGAACGACATGATTGTCACTGGTGGAGAGAACGTCTACTCGACCGAAGTCGAGAACGCGCTCGCCACACATCCGGCGGTTGAAGACGTTGCGGTCATAGGCATCCCGAGCGAGAAGTGGGGTGAGACTGTTCATGCCGTCGTCGTGCTCAAGGTGGACGTCAATGCGACGGCGGAGCAGCTGATCGAGTACGCCCATCAGCGCTTGGCATCGTTCAAGGTTCCAAAGTCAGTGGAATTCCATCACGGACCGCTGCCCTTGTCGGGAGCGTTCAAGCCGTTGAAGCGCGAACTGCGACAGCGCTACTGGGACGGTCGTGACCGTCAGATCGGATGAGCGCGAGCAACAGATTTATGAAACTTCAGTGGCTATGACCGTCTGACGTCACAAGCGTCCCGGCTTTGCCCTTGAGGATCTCTCCGGCCTGATCGAGTGCACCTATCGTTGCTCGCCGGCCGGTCCTCTCAACGAACTCGCAGACAGCCTCGACCTTTGGGCCTATAGAGCCCGACGGGAAGTCGAGTTTGCGAAGCTCTGCGGGGGTTGCGTTCTCGATGATTCGGGCGTCAGGTGTGCCGTAATGGGCCATTACTCCAGCAACATCGGTGAGCAGGAGCAGCAAATCGGCGTGGACGGCAACTGCCAGGATCGCAGATGTACGGTCTTTGTCGACGACCGCCTCCACACCTCGGAACGCTCCGTCGATGCCGCGCACGACAGGAGCGCCCCCACCCCCTGCGCACACGACGATCACACCCTGATCCAGAAGAAGCTCGATCAGGGACTCCTCGACAACGGCAACAGGCTCGGGTGATGCGACGACCCTCCTCCAGGCGTCGCCGTCGACGCGCACCTGCCATCCGCGTTCGGCCGCTAGGCGTTTCGCCTCGTGCTCGAGATAGATGGGTCCTATGAACTTGGTCGGATCTGCAAACGCCGGATCATCTTCACGAACCAGTGTCTGGGTCACCATGCAGGCAACATGGCGTCCCGAGACGGCGTTCTCGAGCTCTTGAAGCAACCAGTATCCGACCATGCCCTGCGTCTGAGCACCTAGGACGTCGAGGGGATAGGGGTGCGAAAGTGCCCGGTCGCGGGCGCTCTCGAGTGCAAGCAATCCGATCTGGGGTCCGTTTCCGTGGGTGATGACAAGATCGTGTTCGCGTGCGATGGGGGTGAGTGCGCGGACCGCGTTGGCAACGTGGTGGGCTTGTATCTCAGAGTCGGGGGGCTCACCGCGCTCGAGCAGAGCGTTTCCGCCGAGTGCGACCACCACTCTCATTTCAGTCCCTCATGGTTGCGACCATTACAGCCTTTATCGTGTGGAGCCGGTTCTCGGCCTGGTCGAACACGATTGACTGCGACGATTCGAATACTTCGTCGGTAACTTCGAGGGCGCTCACTCCGTACTGGCTGGTTAGCTGCGCACCCACCTCGGTGTTGCCGTCATGCAGCGCCGGCAGGCAGTGCATGAACTTCGTGTCGGGATTCTGCGTTGACTCCATCACCGCAGTGGTCACCTGGTAAGGGAGCAGGAGGCGGATCCGTTCTTTCCACGCGTCGACCGGCTCGCCCATCGACAGCCAGACGTCCGTATAGAGGTAATCGGCACCTCGCACCGCTTCGTCCAGTTCTTCGGTCACTGTTATCCGGGCTCTAGAGTCGATAGAGAGCAGATGGGCCAGTTCCTGGACCGAGGCGTCGGGCTGAAGGCTCACCGGCGCCGCCATTCGCACATCCATTCCCAAGAGAGCTCCGGTCACCAGGAGCGAGTGGGCGGTGTTGTTCCGCGCGTCTCCGATATAACAGTACGCAATCTCGCGCAGTGGCTTAGGAGAATGCTCTTTCATCGTGAGCACGTCGGCGAGCACCTGGGTGGGGTGCCACTGATCGGTGAGTCCATTCCAGACAGGTACTCCGGCATTGCGTCCCAGAGCTTCCACCCGGTCTTGTCCGAACCCCCTGTACTCGATCCCGTCGAACATGCGCCCGAGGACCCGGGCCGTATCGACCATCGACTCCTTCCGGCCGAGCTGTGTCTCACCCAGACCCAGGTACGTGACATGAGCACCCTGATCATGCGCCGCCACCTCGAACGCCGCTCGCGTCCGCGTCGAAGTCTTCTCGAAGATCAGCGCAACGTTTTTCCCCACGAGTTGTGGGATCTCGCACCCGCCATGCTTATCGGCTTTGAGTGATGCTCCCAAATCGATCAAGGACAACAACTCTGGCGCCGTGAAGTCGGCCTCCTTCAGGAAGTTGCGACCTCGCAGGTCCGCTGAGGTGGTCGAGATCGCTATCCCGCTCATGCCGGGTCCCGTTCGATAGGGCACGTCATGCAGCGGGGTCCACCCCGACCTCGTCCGAGTTCGCTCCCTGCGACGCTCACCACCTCTATGCCGTGTTTGCGCAGCATGGTGTTCGTGGCCACATTCCGGTCGTACCCGACGACCACCCCAGGTGCGACAGCCAAGAAGTTGGTCCCGTCGTCCCATTGCTCGCGCTCGGCGGCCCTAATGTCCTCGTCGGTCTTGAGCACACGGACAGCCTCCACTTCGAGCACCTCGGCCAGGGAGTCCCATAAGGAATGGTTACGCGTGACGCGGAGCTTCCCGGGTTCGTCGGCCGGCAGGATCGACCACGACCGGACTCGTTGTTCCATGTAGGGGTAAAGCACGAAGGTGTCGCGGTCGAGCATGGTCATCACGGTGTCGAGGTGCATCATCGCGTGGGAGCGCGGGAGCTCCACAGCGATCACTCGACGGGCTTGGCGAGCGGAGAAGAGCGCCTGAGTCAGGATCTCCACGGCCATGGGTGTGGTCCTCTCGCCCATGCCAATCAGCACCGCGCCGTGCCCAAGTACGTGTACGTCGCCGCCCTCGACCGAGGCAGGCAGGTGGTTCGAGTCGTCGTCGCCGTAGTAGACGACCAGATCCTGTTCAGCGAAAAGAGGGTGGAACCGGTATATGGCGCGGCTGTGAAGCGACTCTCGTTGGCGAGCCGGCTTGGCCATCGGGTTGATTGATACACCCCCATAGATCCAACAGGAGTTGTCCCGCTGGAACAGGTGGTTGGGCAAAGGCGGGAGCAAGAAGTCGTCCGCATTGAGGGTTGACCATTTAAGGCTTTGGACGCGTCTCGGATGAAGGTCAGCCTTGAGGACCCCACCGATCAGATAGCGGGCCAGAGTTTCGCCGTCGATGTCCTCGAAGAGCTTCCGCAACGAGTTCACAAGCGTTGGACCGACGAGTTCCGGAGTACATATGCGGTCGAGGACGAATGCTCTACCCTTTTGCATCTCGAGGGTCTCCGCCAACAGCTGGCCGAAGTAATGGACAACCACGCCCTTCTCGCGAAGCGACTCTGCGAAGGCGTCGTGCTCCTCGCGTGCCTTCTTCGCCCACATCACGTCGTCGAAGAGGAGATTCTCGATGTTCTCCGGCGTAAGCCTGGAAAGTTCGAGTCCCGGACGGTGGAGCACCACCTGTCGGAGCCGCCCGACCTCTGAGTTCACGGCGAAGCTCATGGCCGGTCTCCTGACAATTCGCGCAAGCGGACTGAAAGGCACGTAACGCATCCCTCCAGCTTTTGGAATTCGCTGATGTCCACGATCAGAGGGTCATAGCCGAGATCTGCAAAGACCTCTGCCGTTTCCGGACAGTCTGCTGCCATTAGAAGCTGGTGTCCGTTCAGGTCCACCACGTGCGCGCCCGACTCCTCAGGCACGCCGAGGAAACGGGGGAAGATACGGGTGTCGTCGACAAGCGGTGGGAAACCGATCACGGTCCCGTCCGGAAGGGCGGTCACAGCTGACTTGAGGTGTAGGACCTTGTGGACAGGTACAGCGACGACCTTGGCGCCCAGAGGCTCCAGAATGTTTCGGAACTGGCGGACGCCCTCTGCGTTGGTGCGCCCCCCGCGACCCACATAGATCGTCCTGCCCACCTTGAGCACGTCACCGCCGTCAAGCGTCCCTGGCCAACGAATCCGGTTTATCGAACAACCGAGTTCCTCGACTGCTTGTTCGGCGCCGACCACCTCGGGCTTGCGCGAGTCGGCTCCAGGGCGCGAGATCACTGCCACGTTTCTGTAGACGACCATGGTGTCTTCGATGAATACCCCGTCGGGGCACTCGTCCGCGGGGGGCACCTCGATCACCTTCCAGCCTGCATTCTCGATGGCCTCGACGTAGCCGCCCCACTGTTTCATCGCGGCTTCGTGGTCGACTGGTTGGCGATCGATGTGAGTCACGATGCCGTCCGCGAGCCGGGAGCTCGGTGTGCGGACCAGTGCTGTTCTCGAGCTCATTGGTACTCCTCGATTGTTCGTAACGGCCTGACGTTGATGGGACCGTTCGCTAGCGGGCGAGCGGCACAACGGTGCCGACGACATCGTCCGTCTCGACGGGGAGCTCGATGGGTTCCGGCACCTGCCCCAACCTCTCCTTACGAGCCTTCAAGAAGGCGTAGATCGGGAGGCCGACGAGCAACAGAAGCATCGCCTGGTAGACGGCCTGGTATCCAGAGGCGAATGCCACCCACAGTGAGAACAGCACCCCGGCGGTTGCTATCGACAAGTCACGTACCAACAGCCATCCAACTACCCGACGCCGCCTCGAGACGAGATAAGCGAGCTGGGCGCAGGCGGAGAAGAAGTAGGGGATCGCCACGGTCACCACGGACAAGTCCACCAGGTAGGTAAATACCGTGAGCCCGGTCTGTCCGCTGTATGCAAAGGCCATGAGGGCCGAAGCGACCGCAGTCGACACCAGGATGCCGAACCAAGGAGCACCATCGCGGTTGAGTTTGGCGAACTGGGGGAGGAAGAGCCCGTCTTTGGCGGCCGCAAAGGGCATCTCAGCGGTGACGAGCGTCCAGCCGTTCAAAGCGCCGATACCCGAGACCACCGCGACTGCGGCAACAAGCTTGCCAACCCAGGTGGCGTGGCCGAACATCGTCTGGAAGGCGTTCACGAATGGCGCGCCGTTGCCGACGAGGGCGTGGTGTGACACCAAGCCCATCACCGCGGCGGTAACCAACAGGTAGAGAATGGCACTGAGCCCAGTCCCGAGTACGGACGCCCGGCTTACGTTCTTGCGGGGGTTCTTCACGCGTCCCGCGGCGATCGAGGCGCATTCAACCCCGATGAAGGAGAACAAGGCTACGCCAGCGGCGATTCCAATGCCGCTGTAGAGGCTTCCCCCTGTCGCGTTGAAAGGACCGAAATTGGCTCCCTTGACGAAGAACCATCCCACCAATCCGACCATGGCAAGGGGAAGGAATTTCAAAACGACGGTAATGTTCTGGAACCAAGCCATCTGTCGGACGCCAACCAGGTTGATTGCCGCTGGGATCCACAACCCCGTCATTGCGATGCCGAAGTTGGTCCAAGCGGACGGGTTTGTGATCGAGAAGAGGGATTCCACGTACAGGACCCAGGATGCCACGATTGCGGCGTTCCCGGCCCACGCCGTGATCCAATAGCACCATGCCGTCAGATATCCGGCGAAGTCGCCAAACTCGTGACGTGAGTAGGCATAAAGCCCACCGTCCGTATTCGGCACACGGCGGGTCAATTGGCCGAACATCACCCCCAGCATCAATGCGCCTATAGCGATGACTCCCAATACCAATAGCGAGCTTGTACCAGCCCCTGCCATGACTGCGGGCATGGTGAACACGCCGGTACCGATGATGCTGCCGATCACCAGCGCCGTTGCGGAAGGGAGACCAAGGGCTCGAGCGCGCCTCACCGCAGGAGATTCCTCTGTTGGCGCCGTTTGCGGTACTGGTGTTGATGTCGTCTCGACTACAGCCATCTTCGTCACCTGCTTCCTCAGGCCCACCTCGGGCGTCAATCCTTAACTTCGACATTGTCTTGAAGCAGGAAGTGCCTTTGTAGGGCTAAAAGGCCCATATGTTCGAGCCTTCGAAGTGGTCGCTATCGGGCATTGAAGACAAGCAAGCTGAGAGCAGGATAGAGAGGAAGGGGGTTCGCACTACGAGTTGGTAAATCGGACTCGGCACGCATCGTTGGTGTGGAACAGAGAAGCAGAGTCGCATATGGCCGTGCCGGTTCCCCATGATTTCCACTTGACCAACTTGACGGTCACTAACCAACTTGAAGTCATTAGTCGCGCAAGCGCCAACTCGAGTCCTACCTACCCGCGGGACTCGAGCTGGCGGCGCTTATTACCTTCTCTCAGAGCTTGCGGACTCCGTCGAGTGCCGCGTCGAATATGTGCCGGACCGCGTCTTCAGCCTTGCTCAGCGCGGCGCGAAGAGTTTCCAGAGTCGCATCTGCCTCACTCCGGGCCAACCCGAGCTCCTGCTTTACCCTCAACCAGCGGTTCTCGATTTCCTCCACCTGTTCGGGGAGACAATCACGGCCCTCCATCGTTGCGAGATCACCCTTCACTGCAAGTTCGTCGAGCGCAGCCCGGACGTCGGAGACCAAGCTGCTCAGGTCACGACGCAGCGGGTTTGCCGGGGCCTTGGCGACGGTGTGCTTTCTGGAGGTCGTGCTCTTGGTTGTGCCTTCGAGTCTCGTAGGGGTCATCTCATCCTCCTTGACCTTCTGCTTTTACCATTCTCGTGTGAACAAAGGGCCGCTAGCAGGGCTGAACGTCCCATTCTTCGGACGACGGCACTGCGTGATGCACAGGACCTAGTGGCTTAACGGCACTTGCCAGGTGAGCCTTGTCCCACCAGATTCGGGGCTTTCGATCGCAAACGTTCCGTGAAGCTTTTCGGCTCTGCGCTGCAAATTTGCAAGCCCGAACCCTCGATGACTCTCATCAGGTTTGTCCATGCCGCGACCGTTGTCTGTGACCTGGAGGAGGCACAGGCCCTTCCCCACGCTGAGTCTCACGCTCGCTTGTGTGGCCCAAGCGTGACGCTCGACGTTGCTGAGCGATTCTCGGATAGCCGAAACCAGATGTTCGGCGATCTGGTCGGACACGGCGGAGTCCACAAGGCCGTCGAACGACAAATGGAGCTCAAAGCTGACAACTGGTTCGAGCTCGCGGACCAGGGACTGCACTCGGGCTCTCAAGCCCTGTTCGACGCCGACCGACCCAAGCTCGTAGATGGTAGAGCGGACCTGGCGGATCGTATCGTCGAGGTCCGAGATCGCCGCTTCGAGTCGGTTGACGAGTCCTTCGGTCGTCATTGCACTCGCCATGCTCTGCAGGGAGAGACCAACTGCGAACAGGCGCTGGATGACGGTATCGTGGAGGTCTCGGGCGAGTCGGTCCCTGTCTGCGTAGACCGCTACTTCCTGCACGCGCTCATGGAGTCGAACGTTCTGTATGGCGACGCCTGCTGCGAGAGCGAGAGCTGCGACCAGTGCTTCGTCATCGCTCGTGAACTCCGACCAGCCGATCTTGTCAGTGAGATAGAGGTTGCCGTAGACCTCATCGCGCACCTTGAGGGGCACTCCGAGAAATGACGTCATTGGAGGGTGGTTGGCCGGGAACCCGAAGCTGTCAGGGTGTGACCCGAGGTTTGCCAAACGCAAAGGAACGGGATCGGAAATTAGAAGCCCAAGCACTCCTCGTCCTGTGGGATGCGCTCCGATCCGCTCCACTTCGTCGGGCTCTAGCCCGACCGTGATGAACTCGGACAGAGCGCTGCGTTGATCGTTCAGAACCCCGAGGGCGCCGTAGCGAGCCCCCGTCATCGACCGCGCCTCTTCGATCAGATGGCGGAGAAGTGCCGGGAGCTCGAGATCTGCCTCGAGCAGCAATGTCGCTTCGAGCACTCGACGGAGCTTCGCCGGGTCTTCGATCGACCGATACGGCACCCGGGCAGATTATCACTGGGCCATCGCCGAATGAGCGGCTCCTCATCGACAAAAATAGGCTTGGAATAGGACATATATCGTCTGTTGCAGAAGTACGGTTTGCCCTTGATAGGGCACGTTTGGGACAATAAGACTGTGAGTTTGCGCGTATTCCTCCTCGATGATCACGAGGTGGTCCGTGCCGGGATCCGGTCGTTGCTCGAAGGAACGGACGACATCGTCGTCGTGGGTGAAGCCGCAACGGCCGCCGAAGCGATGGCGCGGATTCCCCCGACTCGACCTGACGTGGCCGTCCTAGATGTCAGGCTCCCTGACGGAAGTGGGATCGAAGTCTGCAGAGAGATCCGATCTCGAGCGCCAGAGATTGCCTGCCTGATGCTCACCTCGTACGCAGATGATGAAGCGCTTCTTGCCGCCATCATGGCTGGTGCGGCCGGCTACCTGTTGAAGCAGGTCCAAGGAACGGATCTGATTGGTGACATTCTTCGTGCGGGTGCCGGAGAATCGTTACTTGATCCAGCGCTTATCGAGCAGGTGCTGAAGCGGGTCCGCGAGGGGCCTAAGGAAGACCACAGGCTCGCGAGTCTTACTCCTCAGGAGCGGCGAATCCTTGACCTGATCGCCGAAGGTCAGACCAACCGGCAGATCGCCGGAGCGATGTACCTCGCCGAGAAGACGGTAAAGAACTATGTGTCCAATCTCCTGTCCAAGCTGGGCATGGAGCGGCGCGCTCAAGCAGCGTCGTACGCGGCGCGCCTTGAGGAGCGCGCCGAACAGGCATTCCGCACCGACTCCTCAGGTACCTGATTGCCTGTCTCTGTAAGCGGACCTAAGAGGTTTGGGTCCCCCCATCGAGCCCTCCGAGCCGTATTCCTCTAGTTCCCAGATTTCGCTCGATCAGCGCCCGCCCGTGACCCGGATTGTCGAAATCGCCAACATCACATTCAAGCCCGACTCGTCGGGCGAGCTCGATGAGGGCGGTGTCGTACGCAAGCTCGTCAGCAACAACATCGGTAGCGCGATGTGATCTTTCGTGCGATAAGCCTGTCCCTAGTCGATTTCGGCACCGGAGCAATTCGGCCAACGCTTCGTCGTTCGTCAACTTATCGGTCGATGAGTTGAGCCCTTGGAGGGCGGCACTCAGTAGGTGGGTGTACATCGACATGGTCTCTCAACAGTCTGATTCGCCTTGGCCGATTGTCCCCTACACTCCGGTCGCCCGTAAGGGCCAGAGGTCCCCAATTCCTTCGGTATCCGATCTGCACGGTATGTGGCTCTACCGAGCCATCTCGGCGCTTGCGCCCCGAGGGATTCGGAAGCCGAGACACGCGATCGGGACCTTTGGCCCTTGCAGAGAATTGGACGACGCCGGATCATGCCGATGAGGACTTAGCGGGAGGTCTGAAGTGGAAGATCAGGCACTCTTCTACCCGTCCGAACCGGTATGGCAGGGCAACGTCGCCCTCGAGATGTGGATCGACGCCGAACAGGACCCCGTTCGGGTCCGGCTGATTGGCATTCTCAATCAGACGACTTGGGCCAACCTGGTCTCGACCTTGAAAGGGCTGATCGCAGACGGGTGCCGCAACTTCGAATTCGAGACTGCTGTTCACATGTCTGAGCTCGATCGTGCAAACCTCTTAGCCGAGTTGAACGGAATCGTTCAGGAGTCGGGTGCTCGATTGAAATGGGACGAGGCAACGGGGCCATGGCTGGCCGGGGACCCTCTCGGCCTGGGTCGTCCTCCGAGAGCAAGGATCAGTGACTGACGCTTCGGGTATCTGCGCCAACCCATCTGGTGGCCGTCAGAGCGCCACGCGAGATCGGGTCATAGTTGGGCGGCCGGATTCGAAGACGAGGTCGGCCAGAGTCGTTGAGACGCACATCTCCGTGCTCTTCTTTGTCGACGACAAGGTCTACAAGTTGCGAAAGCCTGTGCAGTTCGGGTTCCTCGACTTTCGCGATCGTGAAGAGCGAAGGACCGACTGCGAACGCGAGGTCGTGCTCAATCGGAGGCTGGCACCCGACGTGTACCTCGGGGTGGCTGATGTTGTGATCGAGGGGGACCCCATCGATCACATGGTCGTCATGCGGCGAATGCCCGATGACCGACGGCTTGCTTTCCTCGCCCGTCAGGGCGGTGACCTGAGTGACTGCCTCCGCGAGGTTGCAGAAGTAATGGCCGCATTTCACCGAATGGCCAATCGCTCGCCGGAAATCGCAGCTGCGGGGACAGGTGACGCATTGCGAACTGCTTGGGAGGCTGACTTTGCCGAGACCGAACACTTCGTCGGGCCAATTCTGGACGAGGATGTCGAGACCGAGATCAGATCCCTGGCGATGCGTTTTATTTTGGGTCGCAGAACTTTGCTCGAGTCCCGGATCGCCGCGGGACGTGTGTGCGATGGACACGGCGATCTCCAGGCCGAGGACATCTTCTGCCTCGACGACGGGGTCCGAATCATTGACTGCATCGAGTTCTCAGACGAATTGCGTTACTGCGACGTAATCGCCGACGTGGCGTTCCTTGCGATGGACTTGGAACGGTTAGGGAGGCCCGATTGCTCGACGCAGTTCGTTCTGGACTACGAGCAAGCCGCCGGCGAACGTTTGCCGCGATCGCTCTTCCATCTCTATTGCGCGTCAAGAGCCTACGTCCGCGCCAAGGTCGCCTGCCTGCGTGTTGAACAGGGAACTGACGCTTCTCGAATCGAGGCAAGCGAATTGCAGGGCCTCGCGCTCGTTCACCTGCGTCGGGCCAGGGTGTCGCTCGTGGTCATCGGGGGACCTCCTGGGTCGGGCAAGTCCACCCTCGCCGCCGGGATAGCAAGAGCGCGGGATTGGGTCGTCCTTCGTACCGACCAGATCCGTGCAGAGCGTGAGACTGGCCCCGCAACGTCGGATCCGCGATTCCAGGCAGGACGTTACAGCCCAGCTGCAACCGCTCTCGTGTACGAGGAGATGTTCCGACGAGCCGAGCCGTTGCTGGAACAAGGGAAGTCGGTGGTCCTCGACGCGTCGTGGATCGACGATGCTTGGCGCCGTGCAGCTCGGGTGCTGGCTGATCGCACTTCGAGCGACCTGGTCGAGTTGCGCTGTGAGGTTGACCCCGAAGAAGGTGCGGCCCGAATAGTTCAGCGGCTCTCTAAGCATGCTGATGTCTCCGAGGCGACACCGGAAGTGAGCGAGGCCATGAGACGGTCGATGGACTCCTGGGAATCGGCGGTCGTCATCGATACATCGGGCAAGACGGCTGAGGAAGGGCTGGCTCTGGCGCTGGAAACGCTTCCCCCGGCGTGATGGTCACATGGATGTGAGCTCGTTAATCGCCTCCGGCGCCCTGACAGGGGCCAGGCGCTGGGCAGCGCTCGTGCCCCTAGGCGTGACGGTCCTTCTCGTCAGCCTCGACACCGCAGTCTGGAACGTTGCCATGGCTTTCAATCCGGTCGTTTCCGACGAGATTCCGATGGCCGGCGCCCGCCGCCCCCAGCCCCATGAAGGCGCGCGACAGAACGAGTCGGTCGGGGCTCGAGGCAAATGCCGATCCCGCGGATGCCGCTTCAAACACCTCGAGGCCTGCCAGAAACACCCACTTGCGCCCCACCCTGGTCGCCGAGGGTACCTAGTGACAGAAGTAGGCGGACAAAGACCAAGGCGAAGAAGTCAACCATCCACTGGAGTTGGGTCGAATTCGCGTGGAGGTCGCGGATATGGTCGCGCGCACGTCGCATGTGGTTCGACTAGTCCTTGTCACGAAGCACCAGAACGGGGCAGTGAGCGTTCGTGACGCAGTGCTCGCTGACCGATCCGAGCAACATGCCCGCGAACTCTCCGTGACCTCGACTGCCGACGACGAGAAGGTCAGCTCCCCGAGAGGCTTTTACCAAGACAGGCGCAGGGTGACCTTCGACCACGATCGAGTGCATGGAAACGTCCGGGTGCGCTTTGCGAGCTCCCTCGAGGGCACTGTCAAGGATCCCTTGGGCGTCGTCTGAAGGTTTGTAATCGGAAGGAACGTATGAGAAAGCGATGCCGAACGCTGCTGGCCAATCCCATGTCATCACCACCTCGAGTGCAGATCCGGTTAGCTCAGCCTGGCGCGCGGCCCACTCCAATGCGGCGATTGAACCTGCCGAACCATCTATACCAACGACTATGCGCCGGGCGCCTTGACCTTCATCTCCCGTCGCTTGTGTGCTCGTCACGTTTGGCTCCTCTTCTAGATCCCGCGAATTGCATGTGACATCTGCAGGATATCGATGCGGACGCAAGACGAAGACCACAGGATCCGGATCCATAAACCCGCCCGGGACCCGGAAGATCTGGGACGAACGCCTCTAGAGGCTTCAGGAGATCTGCGCGACCCTGGATGCGTGTGGATTGACCAACGTGGATCCGAAGTAGTCCCGCTCCCGGAATGCCTGAGATTGCTCGCTGTCGCGGCCAAGAAAGGGGCGATCGGCAGGCTCGCCGTGTCGCAGGACCAGGCACCGCTGGTCCGGCCGGCGAATTTCACGTACCACGATCGAAACCTGGTGATCCGTCTTGGCGAGGGGACCATCTGCTCCGCTGCTGTCGGAGCGCTTGTGGCCTTCGAGGTGGACGAAGTTGACCACGAAACCGGGCTAGCGTGGAGCGTGCTCGTGCGCGGCCTCGCGACGTTGGCACCCAATTCCGAGCCTGACGTGAAAAGTGAGGAGGCTCCTAAGCCCCTCGTGCCTGATCCTGGTGAAACGCTCCTCGCCATTCGAGCCGATGTCGTTACCGGGAGACGGTTCAAACTCGACAGTTGAGCGAATGATGCTCGCCTATTTTCTGGATTCAGGAACGAGGAGGTCTTGTGCCACCGGAGACACAACAGCCCCCAACTCGAGGACTAGAGCGACGAGAAGGTCGTCCGTCGTGATGATCCCGGCCAGATCCTGACCTTCCACTACGGGAAGACGACGGACCCCGGCCACCTTGAGTGCTTGGTACGCCTCGAAGATATCTGCGGATCCTTGAATGGTCACCGGGTGTTCTGTCATCACGGCATCCACTGTCGAGCTCGACGGTAGATTGGCGCCAACCCCGCGGATGGCGATGTCCCGGTCCGTGACGATCCCGATGACCTGATATCCGCTTTCGACCAGCACCGAACCGACCCCATTCGTTCCCATCAGCTTTGCCGCCTCCTCCAAAGTGCATCCGATGGGCACGGTGACGGGTGCCTTCCGCAAGAATTCTCGTACAAGCATGGTCATCTCTCCTCGTGTCGCCACCAGCGGGATCTTGCGTTGCTTCGTGGGGCCTCGACGCTTGGATCTGTGTCGAAACTCTGTCAGGACGAGGTGATCGTATGCACCAAGCCCACCGATGGACAGGGCACAAGGTCCCATTGAACGCAGAATGAGATAGGACCAATAGCCCTACCGTGACAAGCCCGCCGCGGTCCAAGATCAGTCAGACAGGTTGAAAGGGTGGAGCTGAACGTGTCAATGCAATGTGCCGGGTCATGGCGATGAGTTCTTCGATCGTGGTCGGTGTGGACGGGTCGAAACCCTCGCTCGAAGCGTTGCGCTGGGCAGCGGCGCAAGCTCGGCTGACTGGTGCCTCGCTCCACGTGGTCGCGGCATGGCATTTCCCGGCCTCGCTCGGCTGGGCGCCGGCATGGGGTCCTGGTTGGGATCCAGCTGCCGAAGCTGCCGGTGCATTGGAGAAGGTGGTCGAAAGCGTTCTCGGGTCGGCCGGTGGGCTCGAAGTGCACCAAAAGGTGATGGAGGGCCATCCTGCTCCTGTCCTGCTACAACTGGCGGAGCAAGCGGACCTGCTTGTGGTCGGAAGCCGGGGACGCGGCGAATTCGCCGGGCTATTGCTCGGATCTGTTAGCGGGCACTGTGCAACGCACTCGCCTTGCCCCGTGGTGATAGTCCGTTGCCCGAAAGCCGGGACAGTCGAGGCAACCGAATAGCATTGGAGCGACATGACCGCACGCACGACGCGGCGTTGGAGGGAGGATCCGTCTGGTGCCTCAGCTGGTTGAGCTCACAGAGGAAGAGTGCCTGCGACTGCTTGAGTCGCATTTCGTCGGCCGGATCGCCGTCGTCCGTGACGGGAACCCGCTGATCTTTCCGGTGAACTACTTGATCGAGGGTCGCACCGTGGCGTTTCGCACCGACCCGGGAACGAAGTTCGATTGGGCCGTGATGTCGCCGGTCGCTTTCGAAATCGACTGGACTGATCCGATGTATCACGAAGGCTGGAGCGTGATGGTCCAAGGCATCGGGAGGGACATCACCGGGGCTCTGGACGCGCAATCCGCGAGGGTGACCGCCCACACGCTCAATCCGTGGGCAGGCGGCGCAAAGGATCATTGGGTGGCCATAGCGTCACCGAGCTTTTCCGGACGCCGGATCTTTCAACACCAACAGGTGGAGAAGCCCACTTCCTAAGACCTGTGCCGGGTACAACTGAACGCTTCTCCTGCACGTTCATCGTGAATACTCATGTCAAGTGCCTGGCTTCGTCGGCTTGGAAGGTCTCGGGCAACACACGAAGTCGGGCATCGACCACGACTATTCCCTCCGGGCTGGCTAGAACGGGGTTGAAGTCGGCCTCGCCAAGCTCGGGGAGATCCTCCGCCAACCGGCCGCACCGCAAAACGAGGTCGAAGAGCGCTTCGAGGTGGACGGGAGTGCTGCCGCGGTAGCCGGTCAGAAGGGGAGCACCGCGAAGCGAGAAGAGCATTTCCTTTGCATCGACGTCCGTGAGGGGCACGCGGCAGGTGGCGTAGTCGCCCAGGAGCTCTACCGCGGTTCCGCCTAATCCCAGCAGCACCAGCGGTCCGAACGCGGGGTCCTGCACGAAACCGACGATGATCTCGACGCCGGGTTGGACCATCGGCTGGACGATTGCTCCGTCCATCGCATCACCCAAGGATGCCGCCATCTCCTCGTAGGCAGCGCTCACAGAATGAGCCGAGCTAAGCGCCAGGTGCACGCCGCCCACGTCACTCTTGTGCACGAGCCCCTGTCCGGTCGCTTTGAGGGCAACTGGGAAGCCGACCGCGGCCGCGGCCGATTCGGCCTCGCGGGAGCTCGTCACTGAAGCGGTGGCGACAACGGGGATCCCATAAGCCTTGAGCACGGACATCGCCCGCTCTCCAGTTATCCAGCCATCTTCCGGCGGTTCCTCAAGGAGGCGCCTCGCTGAGTTGGCGTTAATGTCGTCGATCGCCGTTGGCGTCCCGATCGGTCGATTGCGCCACTCGACGTATGTGACGGCGCGCTTCAATGCTCGAGCGGCAGTCTCGGGATAGGTGAAGCAAGGCACTGTCGTCAGTGCCGTCCGAAGGGCCGAGGGTGCGAAATCGGCGCCGAGGAAGCTGGCCAGGACCGGCTTTGAGTGCCCGGCTCGAGCGGCCGATTCTGCTGCATGCAATACCGCTGATGCGACATCATCGCTGCGTGTGACGAGAGGCGGGGTGAAGATCACCAGGACGGAGTCGATCTCGTCCCCTTTCAGCAGCATCGTCAGCGCACGACCGTATGTATCAGCCGATGCCGAAGCGATCATGTCGATCGGGTTCTGAACCCCCGCCCCTGGAGGTAGAAACGCGGCCAGCGCCGCACAGGTAGAAGGAGAGAGCAGGGGCACCTCGAGACCGTGACCAGCACACGCGTCGGCAGCAAGTACGCCTGGGCCTCCCGCATTCGTCAGGATTGCGACTCGCCGACCCTTCGGCAACGGACCGGCAGCCAACACCTCTGCGGCGTCGAAAAGCTCCTCGATGGTATCGACGCGAATAACTCCTGTTTGTCGGAACAGCGCGTTTACTGCATCTTCGGAACTTGCCAGTGCGGCTGTGTGAGAGGCGGCACCTCGGGTCCCAGCTACGCTGCGCCCACTCTTTACGGCGATTATCGGTTTCGACCTGCTCACCTTCCTGGCGATCCGGCTGAATTTCGCGCGGGTTGCCGAATGACTCCAAATAAAGCAGCAACACCTTTGTGGCAGGGTCCTGCTCCCACCAGGTCAGCATGTCGTTGCCACTTATGTCGGCTTTGTTCCCAGTTGAGACGAAGCTCGACAGGCCGATCCCCCTCGAAGTGACCTCGTGGAGCAACGCGATGCCTAGACCACCCGACTGAGAGACGAATCCGAGCGAACCGCCGAGGGGGCTCGTTGGCGCGAACGTGGCGTTCATCGACACCGAGGGTTCGGTATTGACGACGCCGAAGCAGTTCGGTCCGACGATTCGCATCCCGTAGGAATGTGCCAGGCGGGTTACATCGCGCTGGCTCTGCGCGCCGTCGATGCCGGTTTCGGCAAATCCGGCGCTGATGACCACGAGAGCGCCCACACCCTTTCGGCCGCACTCGTTGACGACCTTGGCGACCTTGTCGGCAGGGACGGCTATCAGAGCCAGGTCGACGGGGCCCGGTATTGACTCGACGTTCGGCCAGCAGGGTACGCTCGCCACACTCGCGGCAGTGGGATTCACCGGGTAAACCGGTCCTTGGAATCCGCCCTGTAGCAGATTTCGCAACAATTGATGCCCGATCGTGCCCTGCGCTCGAGCGGCGCCGACTACGGCGACCGAAGCCGGGCGAAGCAATCGCTCGATGGAACGAACGACCGACTTTCGATCTCGTTCTTCGGCTGCCTCCAGCGCTTCAGGGCTGGGAGCAATGTCAAGCACGACCCTTACGACCTCTGACGCCCGTGAATACTTCCGGGCGAATCCGGCTTCACGAAATACCGAAAGCATCCGGTGGTTGTCGGAAAGTGTGTCGGCGATGAAGCGCCGGATGCCGTGGCGTCTGGCGATGCTAGCCAGGTGTTCCAGGAGGACAGTTCCGAGTCCTCGTCCTTGGAACTCGTCTTGGACTACAAAGGCCACCTCTGCTTCGTCACCACCGGGCGGGCGGTCATACGCGCGCGACCGCCACAATGCGACCCGCACGTTCGACAACCAAGGCAACTCGGTCCACGCAGTCAACGTTGATGAAGCGCGCGACTTCTGCGTCAGAGAGCTCCGGATGAGGACCGAAGAAGCGCAGGACGATGCTCCGGAAGGAAAGGCTCGCGTGGAACGCTCGGAGCGCATCACCGTCCGTTGGGCGGATGTCGCGGACGTGCGCAGTGGAGCCGTCGAACAGGAGCACGTCGAAGTCCGAGGAAGTGGTGTTGTCATCCATCGATGTCAGGCGCAGGTTGCGGCAAATTGTGCTGACGTGAGACGCCGGGTACTCGGCTCAATCCCGCCGCCTGGCCTCTCAGTCCTTTCTACTGCGGTGGCCCATTCCCACCTTCTGTCGGTGTCGTTTCGACAGTTGGTGTCGCGGGGCCAGTTGGTGTCGTGGCGACAGTCGGCGTTCCACGGCCAGCGCGGTGAATGCCCGAAAGCGGGGGACCCGCGCCGGCGTCGCGGTTGTAGTCGCGCCAGACAAGTCGGTGTACCGGGATCCAACGAGGGATGTCACGAAGTCCCGGGATGAAGGGAACCGCAAGTAGGAGAACCGTGGCCGCTCCTGTGAGATAGACCGCTATGAGGTCTACATTGGCGGACGTCCTGAAGTGCGGAAACTGATACCAGAGTTGGTAGAGCCAGAGCCACGGCTGCCCGGGGTAGCTGCCGGTCTCGTTCATGACCCCCCACTGCGTTCCTGTCAAATGCTGTGCCGCCGCCTGGCTGGCGAAGTAGCTCCCGTCTTCTAGGAACAGCAACGGTTTCGTATAGTCCGTTCCGTAAAACGGATGTTGTGCGACCAGATCGGCGTCAAGGCCACCGCTCTGAGCAAGTGAGAGCTCCGTGGACATCAGTTCAGGGACCGGCCCGTCCGAGGCACCTGGTACGACTGGCTGGCCGTTCGAGAACTTCACGTTTGTGAGCGCAGTGGAATAGGCGTTGAGCCAGGCGATAGTTGTTGACTTCGACGCGGCGCGGTACTCGCTGAGTGCCGCAGCAAGAGACGGGTTCGAGAAGGCGACGCTTGATAGTGGGCCGAGCACGAATGACTCTGATGTGTTGATCGGGTCGCGAACTCCGACAAAGGTTTGCGGGGAGAAGCCCAGTCGCTGGACGTTGTGGCTCCCATTGCTGTACGGCGGTCCATAGGTTGCCGTTTCGCTCGTCCCAGCCAGCTCATTTGCTGCGGTGCCGAGGAAGTCAGCCGGCGCGACCTGGGCCCAGGTACGAATCGTTATTGCTGGCACGTCGGGTGAAGACAACAACCCCGCAAGGAGAAACGTGAGGAGCAGGACGACCACAGTTGCGACGGTCGCCTCCTTGGCGATGTCGTAGCGGCGCGTCGGCCCAGTCCAATCAGCCGCGTCAGAGACAGCTTGAGCTCGGCGCGACGGGCGAGGCGGCGCACCAGCCTCTGCCTTCCCGAACCCCCCCGAGGGGAGTGGGTGGGCGACGCCCCGGTAACGGACGAGTAGCACATGGACGCCGACGAGAGCCAGCAGGATGATGGGTACCAGCACTACGTGCCAGAGCAGCATCTCGCCGAAGTTCAGCAGATTGAAGAATGCGCCGACCCCAACGGCGTTGAAGGCGTCCTTGCCGTTCGCGGAGATCCATTGAGAGTCGAAGTTTTGCTGGGTCAGGTAGCCCGTGAACGCCTCGACGACCGAAACAACAAACGCGAGGACACCGGTTATCCAGGTTCGCGCTCTCTTGCCACGCCAGGCTGCCATCCAGAACTTTCCCCAGAGATGGATCACCATGAAGGCCATGAACAGCTCGACACTCCACAGGTGCAAGCTGTTGAAGAAGTGGCCCACGGAATTTGTCTGCCACCAGTCAGGCCCTCCCAGCGCGATCGCGAAGCCCGAAACGATCGCGACTGCAAGTGCCGCGAGGGTTGCGACCCCGAATGTGTAGATCCACGAGGCTACGTAGGCGGGTTGGCGATCCGGCACCAGTCGTTCGGGGGGTAGGGCCCGTAGAAGCCGGCGGCGAATGCGGTAGGTCCACATTCTCGATGCAGCTCCTGCGAGCTCATATGGCGTAGGTGCGGGACTCTGCGAAGGAGGCGTCTCGCTGTACTCCGCATCGTCGCTTTTACCCTCGTGGGACTTTGGGAACGGAATCACGAGAGCCAGACCGAAGATCACGATCATCACCGCGATCAGCACGAGATTGGATTCAGATACGAAGAAGATGTTCCAGTGGAAGTATCGCCCTGGTTGGTTCAGGTCGATGGCTGACACCAAAAGGCTTAGGTTTGTCATGTCTTTCTCCTCGACGCCCCAGGCGCACTCGAGAGCCTCACAAGCAGCCCGTTGAAGGTTGGTGCTCGGGAATCACCGATCATGGAGGAAAACCTCCGGCACTGTGGTCGTTGTATTTTGTCGACCCGGGCATCTGCTCATGAACCTAGTTCTGCTCGGCGCACGATGCCGTGATTCACGCGTCCTTCCTCGCACCGGCGAGACCTTGGGGAGAACCGACCGCGATATCGGCGAAATTCGCAACGAGCTCACCACCATGGACAGCGCACTCGCGCCCTCGACCGTCTGGGCCATCTGACCAGATCCCTGCCAAACGGATCCGATCATCGTGACGCTCGGATTGAGCAGGCACAGGCCATGGGCCTCGGGTTGGGCTTTAATGACGCGTCGGCGAAACGCTGCGTATGCGCACCCGTCGATTAGCACATCTCGGCTTATCTCAGAGGCCTTAGCGACGGCTGCGAGTCGAGTACTGCCATACCGATGCTTGCCGCCCACGTCCGGATTTCGTCCCAATTTCGTTGATCCTCAGAAGGAGCCTTTGCTATCCGCACGATCGCGCGCTCGGCGACGCGTAGTCCACTCTTGTCGAGCTTGCCTCGGAAGACGCGGTGGTCACGGGCTGAGAGCTCCTTTGCGATCTGGTCGCCCTGACGTCGGTCAGCTGGTCGTCCGGCTTAGATCGGTCTGTCACCGGCCCGCTCGAGAACAACCACACTGGAATCGAGGCGAGGGTCGCCGTCTCGCGTGCCACAAACTCCTTGGCGGCCTTCATCCACTGATCCATGTGGATGGCACTCCCCAAAACGACGGCGTCGTACTCGTCGATCGTCTGGACATCTTGCACCGGCACTACGGAAACCTCTAGCCCGCGGGTCGCAAGCTCGGACCCAATCGCCTCCCCGATTTCGTAAGTTGAGCCATGCTTCGACGCAACGGTTACGAGGATCTTCATCGAACCTCCCTCTTAACGACCAGACGATGAAACGATCTTGTGCCCCCGATTACGCAGTAGCCGACAGCCTCTTCGACTCCAATGAGGGGGTCTTCCCGCGAAGCGACCGTGTGCAGTCGTACACGGGCCGCTCGTTCGATACTTCGCTTGAGCACGGCCAACATACGTGCCTGCATGGTCCAGGTAACGGGGATATAGAGCCAGTAGTTGACGAAGCGCTCTATCCAACGTGGGCGGATGGCCTGGTAGCCGCCCATGACCAGACGTGTGCGTCCGCCAGGCAGTTCGTTCAACAAGAAGCCCCAGAGTCCTTCCACATAGGCAGACGGCCGCGGCTGTTTCGGATCGAGGTGACGACCTCGCAGATCGGTCAACACCCGCAATCCCAAGAAGCGATTCGGTTCGAGGGCTGCGACCTCCCACGCGTCTACTGGACCGCTCCGTGTCCAGTACTTCACGTAGTCGCCCAGGGCCAGGTCTTGCCACTCGGTGTGGACCTCCTGGGCACTTGGGCGACCTCCATTGTCGAGGCGGTCCCAGGAGTACCAACCGCCACGATCACCGCCCATCTGGACAAGCCACGGCCAGACCTGGTCCGGTGACGCGTCGATCGTGACGGCCATGGTCGCCGCCCTCTCGCCCTCAGGGACCAGGTCAGCGCAAGGATACGGCGCAGCGACTTCCTCATTACTTGCGCCCCACCGCATAAGCCGAGGACGCACCCAGACTCCGTAGCCGACTGCTGCCAAGCACGCCACACCGGCGGTCTTGCGTCCGAATGTCATACAACAAGCGTGCAACCCTGCGTACCGAGCCACAAGGGACCAATGTCACATGTGCTCTAGACATCCGAGCGGGATTGCCAGTTGCCGGTTGCACTTCCGCTCCGTGTCCTCACTCATCCCCCCGCTTGGGCGCGCAGGTCCGGCTCAACCGTGGGCCGAAATATTGACTCGGACCCGCACCCGACATACTCGGTAGCTGGGAGGGTCGGAATATGTCAGCCAACGAGTTACGCGTTTATCGCTCTTCGATGACGGCGCGATTCCGCCCTGCGCGGAACGCCCCAGCCTGAGCACCGATGGAGATGTGAGCCTTCGGGAGCCAGCAAGCCGCACCTTGGGCAACCGGCTTCTGCACGCGTCGCATCTTCCGAAGAGAAGTATTCGTCGCTGTGACTCTCACAAAAGCGCGTGCCCAGTGTTGCTTCTTCGGCACACCCCTGCAATGCACTCGCAGAAGTGGGGCATTATGGACGAACCGTCGCGCGCCGATCTAGCCATCTTGAGTATTGAGGCTGAACATAAGGCTGCGAATCTGCCTGATGGCCTTGTCTAGCTCTTCGATAGTGGCCTCGATCCGTTGCGAAACCGCGGGATCGTCCACGTACTGGATAGCACCTTGCAACCCCAGGCTGGCCGCGAAGATGGGTTGGATCACGAAGTCGTTGAGTTCCGTCCCAATGCGATCGACAGTGCCGCGCGGAACGACCCGCTCGGTCGCGACCTGGTAATCCGCGTCACCACCCGTGGGAAGGTCGACAACCGTCTGAACCAATGCAACAACCGAGTTCAGGAGATCCGCGGCTGCTGGGACCACGACCACTTGCACGGCGTCATTGGGTTGCTCTGATAGAAGGTGCCCGTCCAAGTCAACTCCGTCAAGCACAACCGCGGCCCTGTGTAGGGCGTGCGAGGCGTCAATGAACCTCATCGCGCGGTCCCCGTCGTATCTACCGTCATTCATGACCTGTCGCGACAGCAGGCCGAGCATTTCCTCCAGGGGATTCCTGCGTGTCTCCATCCGATGGTCCAGGGCCAACTCATTCTCCTTGCCCGAAGGCATCAGGATCTAAGAGATGGCCGGTTGCAGCAGGATCTGGGCAACCGCCGGACAGGTCAAAGGTCTTGATCGCGAGCGTAGCGCAGAAACACGCAGGTGAACGACGGGTGAGTCAGGACACCGTGGTTCAAGCCAGAGGCGTCACGCACCTGTTCAACTGCCGCCGTCCCCGGCGGTTCCTAAGTTCCTTTTCGAAGTCAGTGCCAGCGACGCGACCTCTAAGCGAGTTCCCCGCGTGCCGGCAAGAATCTCGTTAGCGTCCGAAAGCATTCCGATACCCGCAAAGTGGCCCCCGCCCTCGATGAAGCGACAGATCGCCTCGACTTTCGGCCCCATCGAGCCCGTAGCCCAGCTGTGCGACCGCAACTCCGAGACCGTGGTCAAACCGAGTGCGTGCGCTTCTTGAGTGCCATATCCAAGCTGCACCGCAGGGACGTCGGTAAGCAGCAGGAGCCCGTCCGCTTTGAGCTCTCGAGCGAGCAGTGCAGAGGAAAGGTCCTTGTCGATCACGGCTTCGACACCACTGAGAGCACCTGAAGAATCGCGGACGACCGGAATTCCCCCGCCTCCTACACAGATAACGATTGCGCCATCGTCGAGCATGGCTTCGATGCTGCCCAGCTCTTCGAATTCCTTCGGTTCTGGTGACGCAACGACTCTCCGCCAGGCTGAACCGTCCTTTGCCATCACCCATCCCTTCATTTGCGTCAACACGTTGGCTCCGGGTTCGGCGTATATAGGCCCGACGAACTTCGTCGGATGATCAAAGGCCGGATCGTCGATGTCGACGACGGTCTGGCAGATCAGACTGACGACCCGTCGATCCGGAAGCGCGTTCTCGAATGCTTGGAGAAGCCAGTACCCGATCATTCCCTGCGTCTCAGCGCCTAGGACGTCGAAAGGATACGGTCGAGACAGCGAGAAGTCCCTGCTGCTTTCCTCGGCGAACACACCCACTTGTGGACCATTGCCGTGCGTGATGACGAGATCATGCGCGCTGGTCAAAGGTGCAAGTGCCTCGACTGCTCGCTGAGCACGACGCTGTTGGAGATAGGCCTCTGGCCGCTGTCCACGCTCGAGCAGCGCGTTTCCCCCAAGTGCGACCACGATTCGCATTTCAAACCTCCAATGTCGCGACCTTCACAGCCTTGATCGTGTGCAAGCCGTTCTCTGCCTGGTCGAAGAAGACAGAGGGCGAAGGTCTGTTCATGTGTTCCCCTGCCGGACCGCGTTGATCGCGAAGACCGGTCGGTCGAGATGGTGGCGCGCTCAGAGAGCCGAGGTAGGGAGCGCCACCGAGGGCAAATACCCCTCCGTCGGCGGCGGCCAGCCAGTAGCCTGCCCCTGACGCGTTTGCGGCGATGCCAACCACCGGCGCGGCGAGCACGGTGTTGGCCATGGAACCGCCGTAGGTTGCGTCACCGAAGCTGAACACACCTCCGTCGGCGGCGGCCAACCAATAGCCGTTTCCGTCCGCCGTCACGGCTGCGCCCACCACCGGCGCATTGAGCGTCTTGTTTCCCACAGACCCGCGAAATACGGCGTCACCGAAGCTGAACATCCCGCCGTCGGAATCGACGATCCAGTAGCCCTTGCCGTCGTGAGTGGCAACCATTGCGACAGGCTTTCCGGCGTGCGCCCTGCCGTGGGCGGTCGTGGTCTCGTCGCCGTAGTTGACTGCGTCACCGAAGCTCTGAACCGAGCCGAGCCCGCTCAGCCCTTCTTCCAATACCCAGTAACCATTGCCGTCAGGAGTTGCGACTATATCTATGGAGCTGGGCCATGTGTCGGCCCCTCCGCTGTAGGCGGAGGTGTCGGCCGGCTGACCGTAAGAGACGGCGTCGCCGTAGGAGAAGATGTCGCCGCTGTAGGCGTTCAGGATCCAGTACCCAGCGCCGTCAGGAGTCGCCGCCATCGACCAGCACGAGCCGTTGGGCATCGAGCGGCCTGGGGGATTCGCTGGACAGCGGGTCGGATCCGAGGCAGCTGAGCCCTCGAAGTGAACTCCGTACGCGAATACGCCGCCGTCGCCAGCCTCGAGCCAATATCCCGGGGCGGCAGGTGTTGCCGAAGCCGCGCCACCACTGACCATCACGTACGCGAGGGTGGACACACAGCAAAGCAGGATTGCCACGTCTGACGTGACGACCCTCGACCAGACTCTCCGGGTGCGCTTTGGCATGTGATCACCTCTCCTTGACTCCGCGAGGAGTCTGTTCTGCACGTGTTCTTCAAAGACATGCACAACTCATTCTGTGACGCAGCCATTGTCTGGTCCGTGCGCACCCGACGACAGGGCCGAAGGTCCTAACAAGAAGGAGATGTCACGGTCGGTGACAAGTTCTTGCACGTCCACGCCAGTCAAGAAGACTCCTTCTACGTCTTGGAAGGGGTACTGACAGTCCAGTTGGGGGACGATGTCCCCCGTTCGACTTAACGTCCCGGCTCAGGTTCTCGTGGGTCCCTTGTTCCCCTGACTACGGCGCCCAGTATGTCGAGGGCTGTTGCCAAGCCCACAGGAGCGTCATCGTCGAACACGGCCACAACGTCGAGCTCGTATGCGGCCATCTCTTCACCGACGTCGGCCGGGTGTTGTTGACAGCTCACCATTCTCGGCACCGGGCGCATAATCTCGCCTGCCCAGACAATGTCCGGATCAGCGCCCGCAGCCACCGCCTCGATGATGTGTGCCGCGGTCACGAACCCTGAAGGCCCGACCGCGTCCTCCACCAGGACAGCGCCTACGCCCGACTCGACCATCGACCGGGTGACGGAGCGCAGACTCGTTAGCCCGCCCACTCGGGTAGGAACCCGTATAGGAAACCGTCGGATCTGATCGGTGCCGTTGGCAGGACTATCCGTCGTCACGACCGTCCTCCGGCACTTGTAGCGTTCCCCACGTCAGACTCCGACCCGAGATCAAGGTTGAAGGCACTCTGACCAGAAGCGAATTGTTACCGCCCACCCATGTGTGCAGACGCGAACCAGCCCTTTCGATTTCTGAGAACTCCGTGACCAGCTGAGCGATCCCTGTGACGAGGACGCTCCAGCCTTTGCACGATTCAAGATCGATTTCGTCTGCCTCCATACTCACGACCTGTCCGTGGACCGAAGACGTGAGTACGGATGAGCTCTGTGTGCCGAAGACCAAGTCCTCGTCGAGTACCGACACATTTACCGGCAATGCGATTGGAATGCAGTTGACGCTCAGGACGACGCGAGCGATCCGGGTACCTCGGAGCAACTCCATGCACTCCGCACGGCTGAGCTCGACAGGCGGGGACCTCTGTCCAGGGTCCAAGGCAATCTCCATATCGACATCCTGCGCGTCCGCCCTGGTCGTGAACAGGGCCGAATGACACTTTCGGGACTTGAACCCGCCTCGGGCGTTCAACTAGCCGAAGCCGGTCGGCGTCCGAGGATGTGACAAATGACCCTGTTGTTGTGGGACCTTCGGCCCTGCCACACCGGGCCACAAAGGCGCAACCTGGTCACAAGGCCAATTCGGGAATCGACTTATAGGAGGAAGACCGTGAAAAGAAAGACCTTTGACATGCTTCTGACTGCCGGCGGCGGGGTGGTCGTCGTTGTGCTCCTCGTTGCAGGCGCGCTCGGGATGTGGGGCTACAACTTCGCTAACTCCAACGTCCACAACCAGCTTGCCGAGCAGCAGATCACGTTTCCCTCTGCTGCGGCGTTCGCTCACCCTAAGGCGGGCAGCGAGATCACTCCCAGCATGATCCCGTCGGTCTCACAGTACGCCGGGCAGCAGCTCGTGACCGGCCAGCAAGCCGAGATTTACGCCGACGACTTCATCGCGGTGCACATTCAAGAGATAGGCGGCGGGCTGTCGTACGCGCAGCTGTCTACCAAGGCCAGGTCGCTCCCTCCGGGATCTGCGGCCGCTACAGCAGCCGAAGCTCAAGCTCAGACGGTGCTACAGGGCACGACCCTCCGCGGCCTGCTGCTCGAGGCGTACGCATTCTGGACCTTCGGGCAGATTGCATTCTTCGCCTCCGTCGCATGCTTCGCATTGGCGGGCATCATGCTCGTGCTGATGCTGTTCGGGCTGCTGCACTTCCGCAGGGTGCCGGCTGATGCCGAATTCCCGGCGGTACGGACGACTGGCAGAGTGCCCGTCCCCGCCTGACGCTCACACGAGACAACCTATCTCACCCGGCCTCTGATTCTGAGGCCGGGTGAGATCACGTCAGGGCTCAAATCCGCCCGGCTAGATGGAAGTCAGGGGGACGTCCGGCGGTAGAGATTCAGCGAAATCACCAAGAACAAGACAAGGATCCCGATGCACCACAGCACTGACTGCCACAGCTCGTGGTAGACGGGTCCACCTTCGAAGAGAGCCCGTACCGAGTTGATCGTCACCGAAGCCGGCTGGTTCCTGGCGAAGGGCTGCAGCCACCCTGGCATGGTCGCGACCGGAACCAACGCGGAGCTTGCGAAGAAGAGGATGAACATCAGGAGGATCGCGGTCATCTGTGCGGTCTGGGGGTCCTTCACCGCAAGTCCGATCGAGGCGTAGACCCATGTGAATGCGTAGCCGAAGCCAATGATGAGAGCGACTCCGGCCAGACATGCATCTAGGGCGTTGTGGAATCGGAAGCCCACGAGTAGCCCCAGGCAGATGATGAGCCCAAGGGCCAGTACCGCTCGGCACAGATCTGCCAGTGTCCTGCCGGCGAGAAACGCGGAGCGGGCCATCGGCAGGCTGCGGAAGCGATCGATCATTCCTGCTTCGAGATCGGTGGCGAGCGCCAGCGCGGTCGTCATGCCTCCAATGAGCACCGCTTCGAGGAAGATTCCCGGCACGACGTAGTCGACGTAGTCGACCCCTGGAACACGGATGGCGCCGCCGAGTACGTAGCGGAACAGAAGGAGAATGATCGTCGGCTGCGCCAGAGTCATGAAGAGAAGCTGGGGAGTGCGCACGATCCGAAGCAGATTTCGTTTGGTGATTCCCTTGATGTCTCGAAATGCGAGGCCGAGCGTGAGGGGCGTGGCGCTTACCAACCGTTCTTCCACAGCGATTTCAGACATCCGACGCTTCCGACCTTGACTTGCTGCCTTCGGCATCGGAAACCGCTTTATGGCCGGTGAGTGAAAGGAAGACGTCATCGAGGGATGGTCGTCGAATGCCGAGATCCTCCAATGCGATGCCGTCGTCGTCGATCGCTCGGCCGGCTGCGATTAGGACTTTGGCTCCGCCCTTGATCGGAACGCTCACCTGGTTGAGGTCCCGGTTGACGCGTGGAGGGGCGCTTCCCATGACCTCGACGATCGAACGAACCTTGTCGAGGTCGTCCCGGTTCACGACCCGGACTTCCAAGACATTTCCCGCCATATGGTCTTTCAGTTCGTCGGCGGTCCCTTGCGCCACGACTCGACCGTCATCCATCACGATGATCTCGTGCGCCAGGTGCTCCGCTTCCTCCATGTACTGGGTCGTGAGAAGCACGGTCGTGCCGCCAGCCACCAGGTCTTCGATCAGGGCCCAGAGGTCGTTCCTTGTTCTCGGGTCGAGTCCCGTGGTGGGCTCATCGAGAAAGAGGATGGGCGGTCGGCCGATCAGGCTGGCAGCCAGGTCGAGTCGGCGCCTCATTCCGCCCGAGTACGTCTTGACCGGCTTGTCACCAGCCTCAGTGAGCATCATTCGCTCGAGGGCTTCCTGGGCTCGCCGTCGGTACTCCGACTTGTCCAGGTGATAGAGGAGCCCGACGAGCTCGAGATTCTCACGACCCGTCAGAAGCTCGTCAACCGTCGCGTACTGACCGGCCAGTCCGATCATCGTGCGGATCGTCTTGGCGTCTTTCTGCACGTCGAACCCGGCGACGCTGACTCGACCGGCGTCAGGCTTCAGCAGAGTCGTGAGTACCCGCACCAGAGTCGTCTTGCCTGCTCCATTAGGTCCGAGGAGGGCCAGCACACTGCCGGAGTCGACATGGAGCGAGACGTCATCAAGAGCCCTGGTATGACCGAAACGTTTGCTCACGTGTTCGACTTCGATCGCTGCAGACATCTCATTCACCCTTCAGGTCGCGGCGGTTGAAGGCGCATCCCCCCAGAAGAGCTGCGAAGACTCCTAAGCCCAACATCGCACCGTTCGCCCCCCAGTTGGGGGCGACAGCTGGGTCTGACGCCATCTGATGGAAGACCGAGGTGTCGAGAACCAAGTGGCTCAGCGCGCCGATGCCCCCCACGAGTTCGATCAGGAGTGACCAGCCCAGCACGCCGTAGACGACAATCGATGTTGCGTGAGGCCAGAGGCCGAATGTCAGTCCTCCAATTCCGAGAATAAGTACCGCGGGCGGAACGATGTTCAGTCCGGCCCCGGCCAGGGTGCTGAAACCCACTCCTGAGCCCTGAGTTGTCGTCGCAACCCAGGTGAAGACACCGGCAACGAAACCGCTCGCAAGAATGGCGACGGCTGCCACGAGAAGTCGCCCTCCCAGCCACGACACTCGCGCCACCGGACGTACCAGCAGGTGTTCGAGGCGGCCACCGGATTCCTCTGAACGCGCCGCTGTGATCTGGCCGGCAGCCATGAAAGCGACCAGGACCGCAAGAATCAGGAACGAGACGCCGAGAAATGTTCCCGTCCCTGTGCCAGGCGCCCCGAGCTTTGAGAAAACCCGCTGGACCGACGTTCCAGAGATAGTCGCACCGGCCGCCTTCGCGACGAGTCCGGTAAGCGCTCCGGTAAGGCCGATCGCGACCCACCAGCTGACTATCGCCGGCCTCAGGGTTCGTACCGCAAGTCCCGCCGGACCGGAGAGCAATCTCAATTGCGGTTCCGAGCTTGTCCGGTCCGGCAACACACTTGCACCGAGATCGCGTTCCCCGGCGAGACGAACGGCGACAACCGCAAGCGCTGAGGTGAAGGCGAAGATAGGGAGCAGGGCGATCGGGTCGGGAGCCGTGAGAGGCTGCAGCTGCTCGACCCACCCGAGCGGTGAACCCCAGATCAGCCAGTGCAGGCCGATTCCCGAGTCGGCCACCATCCGAACGGCGTAGCTGGCGCCGAGAAAGAAGGCTGCGTAGGCCGCGGCCTGCCGACGCGTCGGGGCGAGCTGGCTCGTGAGAGCACCGACAGAGACGAACATCAAGGCGCTGGAAACCAGGGCGAGCGCGAAATATAGTGCGGGACCGGCAGAGATGTCGACCCGCGACGACAGTCCGGCGACTGCAGTCACCAACGCGGTGATCGCCCACAGCGTGAAGACGCCGGCACCCAAACCCACCAGCGCCTGTGCCGCAGCGCCGCGCCGAGTGGTCTGACCTGCGAGCAAGGTCTCCCATCGTCCCGAGTCCTCCTCACCTCGCAACAGACGTGTGCTCGTCAGCAGGCCCCAGACCGCGCCGAGGACCATCACGGTCAGAAGTGTTTTGAACGCGGTGAAGCCGGCCACCGTCTGAAGCTGTGGGGCGGGGCCGAAAAGGGCCGCGCTGGCCTTGTTCGACCCGAATGCCGCCGCCAGATGGTCCCGTTCGGACTGTGTCTTGTAGATCGACGAGTAGCTCAATGCTGATGAGGCGACAACGACGCCGAATATGTATCCCCACAGGACCCCGGACCGCACTGCCTTGCGACAGGTCAGGCGGCCTAGAACCCAGCGTGGAGAGCTCGCGACCAAGGCCGGGAACTTGATCGAAGCCTCAGCTGGCAACGTCCGGCACGTCCCTGTTGCCGTCACGACCGTAAAGAGCCAGAAACAACTCCTCGAGCGAGGGCTCTCGACTGAATAGCTGTAAGACGTTCGCCTGTGCCACCGCCTTCAGTAGTGGGTCGATGGGTCCTTGTACGTGGCAGCGCACGGACCGGCCGCTGACTTGCAGCGAGGTCACACCGGGGACACCCGCTAGGTCAGGTGCCGATTCGGCAAAGGTCAACTCCACTGTTAGTGCCGACAGGTGACGCATCTCGCTCAGTGTGCCCATTTCGACGAGTCTTCCGTCCCTGAGGATTCCAATGCGATCGCAAAGAGCTTCCACCTCGCTCATGATGTGCGAGGAGAGAAAGACGGTTTGGCCACGGTCCTTTGCCTCGTGGATACTCACGCGGAATGCCTGCTCCATCAGCGGGTCTAGTCCGCTTGTTGGTTCGTCGAGCACGAGCAGATCCGGACGCGTCATGAGCGCGGCGATGAGAATGACTTTCTGGCGGTTACCTCTGGAATAAGTGCGGACTTTCTTGGAGGGATCCAGGTCGAACCGGTCGATCAACGCATCTCTATAATCCGCGTCCGTCTGACCTTGTACCCGGCCCAACAGATGAAGCGTCTCGGTCCCCGTGAGCGACGGCCACAGGTTCGCCTCTCCGGCCACATACGAAAGATGACGGTGGACGTCAACGGCATTGCGTTGGCAGTCATATCCGTAGATCTCACCGCGGCCCTTCGTGGGGCGGATGAGGCCGAGCAGCAGGCGAATCGTTGTTGTCTTACCTGCTCCATTTGGCCCGAGGTATCCGACGACCTCGCCCTTCGATACTTCGAGGTCGAGGTGATCGAGGGCGATCACATCGCCGTAACGTTTTGTCAGACCGTCGGTTCGAATGGCCGCGGCTGTCACTGAGACCAAACCCTAGCTTGCGGATCTGTTTGCATTGAACCCGCTCAAACGGCGCGTATTGTCTGATGTTTGGAGGTGTACGCCACGTTTGCTATAGAGGGTATGTGACCTCGTGACGGGGAAGGCAGCGCTACTGCGCACGGCCACAACCCTCGAGGCGTGGCTCTTCGATCTCGACGGAGTCCTCACAGACACCGCCTCGGTTCACGATTCCGCCTGGAAGGAGACCTTCGACGAGTTGCTGGCTCGTCGGGCGGGCGGGCTGGTCTTCACGCCATTCGATCCAGCGGCCGACTATGAGGAATTCGTCGAACGGCAAACCTCGTCTCGATGGTGTGCGGTCATTCCTGTCTTCACGGGACATCCATCTACCCGAGGGTGAACCGGACGATTCGCCTGATCGCGAAACGGTGAACGGTGTGGGGCACCGGAAGAACGAACTGGTGTTGCAAATGCTTGCCAAAGACGGTGTCGTCCCCTTCTCCGGCTCGGTGGACCTGGTCAGGGCGCTTCGCTCCCTTGGGCGCAAGCTCGCCGTTGTTTCGGCCAGCGAGAACTGCGCTGCGGTGTTGGAAGCCGCCGGCATCTCTGATCTCTTCGAGGTGCGAGTGGATGGGCACGTGGCCGCTGAGCAAGGTCTCGCCGGCAAACCTGCTCCGGATACTTACCTTTACGCGGCTAAGCAACTGAACGTCGAACCGCGCTTGGCGGCCGTGGTGGAGGACGCGCTCGCGGGAGTGGCGTCGGGACACGCAGGGCATTTCGGTCTCGTGGTCGGTGTGAGTCGGGGCGCACCAGCAGAAGAGCTTTTCCGGGTGGGTGCCGATGTCGTCGTATCTGACCTCGCCGAGCTCCTTGACGTCATTGCGCCTTGAGCTGCTCATGTCGTCTCGGATCTATCGCTGTCGGCGGCCGCCCTCGGTCCGTCATAGTTGAGCCATGAGCGTCGTCGCCTTGTGATCGGGCTCCCGGCGAGTCTGGATCGGCGATTCGAGGCTGTTGTGATGTGGAGCGCCTCTCGCAAGTCGTTCGATCGCACCGTCGCGTCCTTGGAAATAGCTGCGAGAGCAAGCATGGCCGTCGGTGTGATCTCTCCGTTCAGCGTGGACGAGATGCTCGAAACTCTGGGGTGGGACTCGACCGGTGGCACCGACCTGATACTCGCCGACAGCGGTAGCGGAGAGGTCGCCGTGGTCGGCGAGAATGGAGCCCGACGAGTAGAGTCAACGCCGTCGCAAGACCTCTGCGCTGTCGCCGTGCTGAAGACGCTGTGGCTGCTCGGGATCGACGCCCGGGACGTCGTTTTCTTGATCGACGGGCTGACCGGTGTCACTGAATTGTTGACCTTGCTGGTTTCTGAAATCAGCGACCTCACGGTCGTTGTCGTTAACCTTCGCAGGGCATCCATACCGCCGGGTGTCGTTTTCCTGACGGGGGGTTCGGCGCGTCTCCGCCAGCTTCTTGCTGATCAATTGCGTCGCAGGCGCCGGCGCGCACTGCCCGAGGCCAATGTGAGGCCCGGTTGGTCTCTATCAGTTGAAGGATTCAACGCCAAGCACGAGCGCGTTCAGGAGTCGCTCATGACCCTGGCCAACGGTCATGTGGGCACAAGCGGTGTGTCCCTGGCGCGCAATCCGAGCCAACGCCCGTGGGTGGTTTCAGCAGGCATCTACGACGGGGAAGGGCCCGAGACCCATCTGCTCACAGGCCCGAAGGTGTTCGAGCTCACGGACATAGCGGGCGGAAGACCGGTGCGTCGGGTCCTTGATCTGCACTCCGGGGTTCTCCACGAGTGGACCACCCTCACGGACGGGCAGACCTTGGAGAGTGTGCGGTTCGTTTCGCTGGCCGACACGGCAACTTCGGTTTTGCGGGTCCTCTGTCCGCACAGACTCAAGGTTGGATTACCTCTGACGCCGCCCGCCGACGATTCGGTCCATGACGAGGGCCGAACAGGAGCTGCAACCTGGATGAGGGTTGCCGCATCCACCGGTGGAATAGCGGCCGCCGCCTCGCAGATCCGAACAAACGGCGGCGCGCTCGACCGCCTCGCCTCTTACGAGTCTGACCCCGACACCCTTCCCGAACCCTCGCGAGCCGTAAACGTCCTCCAACGGGCTGAAACCGCCGGCTTCGATCGACTTCTCGCAGATCACCGTGGGTCCTGGGCACGTCGATGGGAGAACGCCGACGTGGTGGTCGAGGGGGATGACGAGCTGCAGCGTGCGATCCGCTTCGCGCTCTTCCACTTGATGGCCTCGGTCGCCGACACCGGTGAGGCCGCAGTCGGAGCCAGGGGATTGACCGGGACCGGTTATCGCGGCCACGTATTCTGGGACGCCGACGTATTCGTTCTTCCGTTTCTCGCCGCTACCCATCCGCCGGCCGCACGCGCCATGCTCGAGTACCGGGTGCGAAGACTGATGCCCGCAATGGAAGCTGCACGGGGACTCGGTCGGGTCGGGGCCCGATTCCCCTGGGAATCAGCCCGCACGGGTCGCGACGTGACACCGAAGAGTGCGCGGGACCGCAGCGGGAAGATCGTCCCTATACGAACCGGCGAACTCGAAGAGCACATCGTCGCGGATGTGTCCTGGGCGGCCTGTTGCTACGTCAACTGGTCAGGCGACGAAGAAATTCGCCCGTGGCCCATGCCGTCAGATCCTGGTCGAGACGGCCCGGTACTGGGCATCACGGATCTGTGTCGGGCCGGATGATCGCGCCCACATCTACGGTGTCATCGGGCCCGACGAATACCACGAGTCAGTCGACGACAATGCATATACGAACGTCATGGTCCGTTGGAACCTTCGGCGTGCTGCGGCGCTGCAGGGTGCCGACGACATCGGCGAGCATGAGCAGCTGCTTTGGCTGAAGCTCGCCGACGCCTTGGTAGACGGATACGATCCCCGCACCGGGATCTACGAGCAGTTCGACGGCTTCGCACGACTCGAGCCACTGATCATCCAAGATGTCGCGCCAAGGATCCCGATCGCCGCCGACATTCTGCTCGGCCCGGAACGGGTGGCCGGGGCGCAGGTCATCAAGCAGGCGGATGTCCTCATGCTCCACCACCTCGTTCCCGATGAGGTCGTGGCCGGCAGCCTCGAGCCCAACCTCCGGTTCTACGGGCCTCGTACTGCACACGGCAGCTCGCTGTCTCCGGCAACACACGCGTCGCTGTTTGCCCGTGCGGGGGATTTCGACAGGTCGTTGGACAGCGCTGCGCCTGGCGTCACGCATGGACCTCGACGACTTGACCGGCTCTACCGCAGGCGGCGTACATGTCGCCACGATGGGCGGACTGTGGCAGGCCCTCGCGTTCGGTTATGCAGGCCTGCGACCTCGATCAGGGATGTTGCACATCGACCCCGTGCTCCCACCCGCCTGGTCTCGACTCGAGTTGCGGTTGTTGTTCCGCGGTAGCAGGGTCCACCTCCGCATCGAGCACTCTCACCTCAGCATCGACGCGGATCGGAGTACATCGGTTGTTGTCGGCGGGTTGCCGCTCAGCGCCGGCACCAGGATGCTTGAGTTCCGTCTTCACGGCTCGATTTGGGAGCCGGATAAGTGAGCAGAGTCATTGCCGCCGCCGACGTTGTGAACGGGTCTCGATCCGTACTCGGAATGGCGCGGGCCGTTGCCGAGGCTCTTGATGCGTCGCTCGAGATCCTGAATCTCGGCAAGGAAGGTGACAGAGAGTCCCGCGAGGCCGAGGTCGGCACTCAGGTTCACATGCTGACATCGGCAGCTGGAGAGGAGGACGTTGTCGCCATCGTCATCGGTTCGGGAAGCACACACGATGTTCGCGGAGCGCTTGGGCATCTTGCGATGGCCGTCGCCGGACGGATCGACAAGCCGGTCGTTATGGTTCCTCCCGACTTCATTCCACCAGAACGACTTAACACCGCCGTCGTGGCGATGAAAGGCACTCCCGCCAAGGCCCGAGTACTCCAGCGGAGCATCGCTCTTTCCGCACGTGCCGGGCTCGAGATCGTGGTGGTGCATGTCGAGAACGAAGACTCCGTTCCCAGTTTCTCTGACCAGTTTCAGTACGAAACCGAGGCTTACGCGCAGGAGTTCTTCGCTCGGCACCTGATAGGTGCTCCTCGCATGCGGTTGGAGCTCCGCATCGGCGTACCGGTGACCGAGGTGCTCCGCGCAGTCGAGTCGGCGAGCGCCGAATTGCTTGCGGTCGGTTGGTCAAACGATCCAGGTCGTGGTGCGGTGGCGCGCGGGTTAGCCCACCGGAGTCCGGTTCCGGTCCTACTTGTCCCCGTCGTCTGAGCAATTGCGTTACCGGGGATGAGGCCGAACTATCACCACCGGGCACGGTGAGTGCGTCGCGCAATGTTCGCTTACGGATCCGAGCAACATTCCCGCGAAGGCACCATGACCGCGGGAACCTACGACCAGGAGGTCGGCACGCTGTGCCGCGTTAACGAGAGCTGGAGCGGCATGTCCTTCCAGCACCACTTGGCGAACGTCGATCTTGGTGTCCTGACCGAGGACGTTCGAGACGACCTCCGCCAGAGCCTTGCGAGAGTCACCCCCCGGATTCCAGTCAGGAGGCCACGCAGGAGCCCAACCGAATGACGTCGGGTACTCCCATGTCGTGATCACCTCGAGCGATGCACCGGTGAGGCGGGCCTGATCCGCAGCCCACCTCAAGGCATCGAGTGAGGGTTCGGAACCGTCCACTCCAACAACGATCAGTCCGCTCATCGGCCCGGAATAGCTCCTCGTGTCCTGTACCTCTCTACTATCTGTCAACGACTTATCCTAAGAGAGAATCGACCTAGCGAGTCTGGACCCAATTCCGCGATTGCTGCTCGAACCTCGGTAGCGATCTGCACGTCCTCACGTGCTTCGATGACCATCGTGTGAACTGTTGCTTCGGCGGCTGATATGTCGGCGTCTGGTGTCATCGATTTGTTCAAGTGCTCGTCGATGCGCACTCCGAGGAACCCTAGGCCTCCTGCAGTATCGGAGCGCACCAATGCCGAGTTCTCGCCGACGCCTCCGGTGAACACCAGGACGTCGAGACCGTTCATCGCGCTCGTCATCGACGCAATGCCGGCTCGCAACCTGTGAACGTAGAGTGCTACCGCGAGCTGTGATTTCTCGTCTCCGCTTACCGATCGTCTTTCGACCTTTTCCATGTCTGGTGTCCCCGCAACCCCAAGCAGCCCTGAAGAGTGTTCGAGGTCCCATGCCACCGCTTCGGGTGTCATCCGTTCGTGATCGATGAGCCATGTGATGATGCCCGGGTCGACAGATCCGGAGCGCGTCGCCATTACGAGGCCTTCGAGTGGTGTGAACCCCATTGTTGTGTCGACCGAAATTCCATCGAGGACAGCGGCGAGCGACGCTCCTGCTCCGAGATGGCACGTCACGATGCGCAACCCTTGGACCTGGCGGTCAAGTAGCTGGGCCGCCCGGCGGCTCGCGTAGGCATGGCTGAGACCGTGGAACCCGTAACGGCGAATCCCAAGGCGTTCACGCCATTCTTCTGGGATCGCATAATTGAAGGCTGCCTCGGGCAATGTCGAGTGGAAGGCGGTGTCGAAGCAGGCAAAGGCGGGAACACGCGGCAGCAGTTCCTTCGTGGATTCGAATCCTGCCAGGGATTTCGGTTGGTGTAGAGGTGCAAGCTCCGTCAGATCATTGAGTGCCTGCTCGACGACGTTGTCGATCAGCACCGGAGCGGTGAACCTGATGCCACCGTGGACAATACGATGGCCCACCACATCGATTTCGTCCGCAACGGCCATGACTGCCGACCTGAACGAATTACGATCGATGGAGCCTTGGTCAGCATCTATATCTTCGGCGGACAAGATCGTGTTGTCAGCGGCGAGGAGCCGGAGTTTCATACTCGAAGAGCCGGCGTTGACGACAAGCACTCGCATGGAGATATCTCTACGCCGACCACGTCCAGCCCGTGATCTCGGGCGGATCCTCGCCGTGTTCGCGGGTGTAGGCACGCGCCCGGAGACGTGCATCGTCCATGTCTTGGCGGATGTGTGCCGCTCTTACGCCAAGTCCCGGCACGCGGTCGATCACGTCGATTACCAGGTGGAAGCGGTCGAGGTCATTAAGCATCACCATGTCGAACGGGGTCGTCGTCGTGCCCTCCTCCTTGTATCCACGGACGTGGATGTTGTGGTGATTGGCGCGCCTGTAGGTGAGGCGGTGGATGAGCCACGGGTATCCGTGGTAGGCGAAGATCACAGGTCGGTCGGTGGTGAACAACGCGTCGAACTGGGCGTCCTGCAGGCCATGCGGGTGCTCGGTGTCGGGTTCCAGGCGCATCAGGTCGACTACGTTGACGACACGGACCCGCAGGTCCGGGCAGCGGTGGCGGAGTATCTCTGTTGCCGCAAGGGTCTCGAGGGTCGGGACGTCTCCCGCACATGCGAGAACGACGTCAGGCAACTCTTCCCCGTCACAACTGGCCCATTCGAAAATCCCGAGACCTCTCGTGCAATGCAGGATTGCGTCATCGATGTTCATGTAGTTGAGCGCGGGTTGTTTCCCGGCAACGATCAGATTGACGTAGTTCCGGCTTCGCAGGCAGTGGTCGGCCACGGACAACAGACTGTTCGCGTCCGGCGGCAAGTACACCCGAACGACCTCGGGCTTCTTGTTCACGACGTGATCGATGAAGCCGGGGTCCTGATGGGAAAAGCCGTTGTGATCCTGGCGCCAGACGTGGCTAGTCAACAAGTAATTGAGCGATGCAATGGGCCGGCGCCAAGCGATCTCTCTCGTCGTCTTGAGCCACTTTGCGTGCTGGTTCACCATCGAATCGACGATCGGGATGAACGCCTCATAGGAGTTGAAGAGCCCGTGCCGGCCGGTCAACAGGTAACCCTCCAACCATCCCTCGCAAAGATGCTCACTGAGCACCTCCATTACGCGGCCCTCGCGTGCGAGGTGCTCATCCCCTGGTAGTAGGTCGGCCTCCCAGACCCGGTCCGTTGCTTCGAATACCGCAGACAATCGGTTGGATACAGTCTCGTCTGGTCCCACGATCCGGAAGTTTGTGGGATTCAAACGGATCACATCCCGGAGCAGGGTACTGAGCACTTTTGTGGGCTCGATCGCGTCAACTCCGGGTTTGTCCACCGGCACGGCGTGGGTGCGGAAGTCGGGCATCTCCAAGTCCCTAAGAAGTAGTCCCCCGTTCGCATGAAAATTGGCGCTCATGCGCCGGGTGCCGGAAGGCGGCAGAGACGAAAGTTCCGGTCTGAGCGCACCGGATTCGTCGAAAAGCTCCTCAGGCCGATAGCTCCTCATCCAGGTATCGAGGATCCTCAGGTGCTCGGGGTTCGTCCGGACCTCCGCGACCGGCACCTGGTGGGCGCGGAATGTTCCCTCGATAGGCACTCCGTCGACCTCCTTTGGTCCAGTCCAACCCTTCGGGGTCCGAAGCACGATCATCGGCCAAATGGGACGCGAGCGGTCACCGTCTTCGCGGCGGTTCGTTGTATAAGGGCAATTTCGTCGAACGCTTCGTCGAAGGCGGCCGCGAGCTGTTGGTGGACGTCGGGTGGATCGTCGCCTACGACGAAGATCGGACGGTGTCCGTAACCTTGTAACAGGCTGGTCAGCTCGTCGTCACCGACCCGGGCGAGCACTGTGGGATTCGCGATCTTGTAACCGTTCAGATGCAGGATCGGCAGGACGGCCCCGTCGCCCACAGGGTCGAGGAACTTGTTGGAGTGCCAACTCGCCGCCAGTGGCCCCGTCTCGGCTTCACCGTCGCCGATAACGCACGCAACCACGAGGTCCGGGTTGTCGAAGGCGGCACCGTATGCGTGGACGAGCGAGTATCCGAGCTCGCCCCCTTCGTGTATCGACCCCGGGGTCTCTGGCGACACGTGACTCGGGATTCCTCCGGGGAACGAGAACTGGCGGAACAACTTGCGAAGCCCTTCGGCATCCCGCCCGATATGGGGATAGACCTCGCTATAGGTGCCCTCGAGGTAGGCGTTGGCCACGATGCCCGGGCCACCGTGACCAGGCCCGATCACATAGATGACATTCAGGTTGCGCTTCTTTATCACCCGGTTGAGATGGGTATAGATGAGATTGAGTCCAGGAGTGGTGCCGAAGTGGCCGAGGAGACGCGGCTTGACATGCTCCGGAAGGAGGGGACCAGCGAGCAATGGGTTATCCAGCAGATAGATCTGCCCGACTGAGCAGTAGTTCGCCGCTCGCCAGTAAGCATCGATCGACGAGAGCGACTCGTTGCTGAGAGGTGTTGTGCTCTCGGACTTCGCCATCGGATCGATATTAAGGGCAGAGCTCGGACCAGCTCCATGCTGTACACTCGGAGGTAACGCACAAGTGAATCACGCAGACTGTGCGTCGTTGCCGGTTACCTACAGGCTCTCCCGCAGGTTTTCGTCAAGTATCGAGCGTGGAGAGACGAGGTAACAATCATGGCCGAAGGTACTGTCAAGTGGTTCAACGCGGAAAAGGGCTACGGATTCATCACGCCCGACGACGGCTCAGCTGACGTCTTCGCTCACTTCTCTTCAGTCGAGGGCTCTGGGTATCGCGAGCTGATCGAAGGGCAGAAGGTGTCCTTCCAGTCCGAGCAAGGCCCAAAAGGTTTGCAAACCAAGAGCGTCAGACCGATTTGACGCCCGACATCGCGTGAGGGGCCGTTCGGTCCCTCTGCGATGGTCACGCTTATTTGAGCAGGGAACGGACAAATCTCATGACTGCTGATGCCCCGGTTGGAGCGCCTGAGCGTCAACTCGTGCCTCTGTTCGTCTCCTCGGGCGATGACAGTGACCGGGGCGATCGCCTCGATCTGCCGTCACCTCGGGCCGCCTTACGTCACGCCTTCCCCTTGGTGCTCGAAGCGATGGTGGCTCCGCTCGTTCTGTTCTACCTGGTCCTGGTCATGGCCGGTTTCCGTGGTGCGTTGATCGCCGCTCTCGCATGGTCCTACCTTGCCCTAGGACGAAGACTGAGACGTCGAGAACGTGTCTCGACGCTTCTTCTGCTCGGCACAGCACTGCTGACCGTTCGCACGGCGATCTCGTTCGTGACAGGTAGCGCCTTCTTGTACTTTGCTCAGCCGACGGCAGCCACGGTGATCATCTCCCTCGTTCTGTTCGGTTCAGCGGCTATCGGACGTCCCTTCACCCAGCGGTTCGCCCACGACTTTTGCCCGATCGACCCGGAGCTTCTTGCTCGGCCGCTTGTGCGCCGCTTCTTCATCCGGATCTCTGTGCTCTGGGCCACGGTCCTCATGCTCAACGCGGCGATCGTCCTCTGGTTGCTCGTGTCATCCTCACTCCGTGCATTCGTCCTCGAGCGGACGGCGGTCACCTGGAGCCTCACCACAGTGGCGATCTTCTTCTCCATCACCCGTTTCGTTGCGGTGATGCGCCGCGACGGCATCACCGTCGTATGGGGTCGTGGTCGCGCCTCGCGACCCCTGCCCGTCGGGTAACGAAAAATACGCTCTGCGTCATTCACGCTCGCTGCTCTAATAGGACTGCTCAGCTATGGGACTGCTCAGCGAAAGAGCACCTCGGCGAGCACGGTGCTCCACGGACGAACCAATGAGCGCAACTCGGCGCAACCCTCGTCTCCGAGCGCGGCATACGGTGCAGCGGCCAGCACGTCGGTCTGGTCCTCGATCTCCTGGCGCTCGGCTTTTCCCTGCTCGCTGAGGGCGAGCTCGTGGCCATCGACGAGCCACCCCCGCGAACGCATCGAATCCACCGCGACAGTCCATTGTTCGGTCGACCAGCCGCGGGTCGACTGCAAGACATGAGCGGCCACCTCGCCGGTAGCACCATGAGAGACGAGAGCTTCGATGCCTGGAAGACCGTGAGTGACGAGCAAGGCGATGTGGCCGTCTCCGCGGAACTCCCGCAATATTGACTGCGCGTGCCACAGGATCAGGTGGGGCGTGTCGGGCCAATCCAGGCCCGCATGGCCGGCCGCCAACGGTCGGCCTTCTGTCAGTTTGCTCGCCGCTTCGGCCGCGAGACGGGCGAGCTCAGATGCCCGCATCATCTCCGCCGACGCGACGACTTCGTCTCCGAGAAGTCGGCGCATGCTGCGATCCACTCCGTCGAGCCGGGCCTCCACTAGCGCCGCCGGCGTGGTGACCTGCCACGCCCGGGGTATTGCAGAGTGAATCAACTCGGGATTGAAATTGAAGAAGGTGGAAACCACGACTTCGGCGGACACGGCTCCCATCGGCGCTGAGCGGGACGCGAAGTAGCCATCGGTTCCGGTTATGCCCAAGCGAGCGTAAGCCTCAGCAGCTTCAGGGACGAAGTAGATCATGCTGTGCAGAGGTTCGACCGTCCGCCAAGTCTTCCTGGCCCGGAGGGCACCCTCGCGTCTGCTCATTGTCGGTGTATCCATTCCGCTGAAAACTTGTCAGTTTCGCCTGAAAAGTCGTCGGCTTTAGACGTCGGTAATAGAGGTGTCGGTGATTCCGAGCACTCGTAGGGTTCTCCCGAGTCCTAGGAACGCGGAGAGACAAATAGTCAGATCAAGGACTTCGGGGTCCGAGAAGGTTTCCCGCAAACGGGCGACGAACGCGTCGTCGATGCTCAAGTGGTCTGTGGCGAATCGCTCTGCGAACTCCATCGCCAGGATCTCCTGCTCGCTGAAGCTGGTGTCGTCAGGGTGGCGCACGCGGCAATAGAACTCTTCAGATAATCCCTGCGCTTTGACCTTCTCGGCCCGAAACGCCAGGCATACCGTGCAGTCGTTCAACTGTGCGATGCGGATGCGAGCAGCTTCGCGGACACGGACCGGCAGGATGCTCTTGTTGTAGGCGGCGTTGACGAGCCGGTTTACCGCGGCACCCATCTCCGGTCGCAGAGACCATATCTGTACGCCGTCGCCGCCCTCACCTTCAGGAACATCGAGGCGTGCCATCGAGGCGACTCTATGTCAGACAACCGTCCTTTACCTGCCGGACTTACGCATGATAATTGGTGGCCGGCCGTGCTCGTTATCAGGCTCGAGGAGATTTGCATTGAATTCCGGACGATGCGAAGGAGCCTGGATCCAGCCGGAAATTTGCAGGTCAACCGTCGATGTTGCAGGCTTATGTATAGTGACGAAACGTCCACAGGTTCCGAGGGAGGCACGTTAAGTTGGCAACAATCACGATGACGCAACTGGTCGATGATCTCGATGGCTCTAATGCCCAGGTCACCGTGGCTTTGACGGTGGATTCAAAGCGCTATCGGGTGGATCTGAGCAAAGCAAACTACGACGAGTACATCGCACCGCTCGTCAAGGCCGCTCGGCCGTCGAAGGTCGGCCGGCCGGCAAAGAAAAGAGCCTCGAGTCCCAAAGCAATCAAGAAAGCGACCAGGAAATTGGCGGCGAAATCGACGGCCTACTCAAAACTGAGTGCTAAGGATCAAACGTCGCTTCGCGCTTACCTGAAAAGGACTCGGGGTCGCGTTTCTGACAGTGAGGTCGCTGGTTGGAGGTCCGCAGGCAAACCGTGAGTGTGCTGGTAGGACGCGCGCCTCTCTGTTCGCCGATTTAAGCGCACTCGCTCTGCTGAACCATCGGACCTTTGTGTTCCTCCGGAAGAGCGTGGCAAGCGGGAAGGATGGCTGACGCCGACAGTCGCGCCCGCGAAATTGTTCCGCGGATGTCCGAGGACGAGCGACTTTCGTGCTTGGACGGCGACGATCCTTTCTGGGCCGGCGTCGCAGATCTCGCGAACGGCGGTTATCACAGGAGCCCATTCCCGGCCGCTCGAGTCGAGCGGCTCGGACTGCCCGGGTTTTCGTTCTCGGACGGTCCGAGGGGTGTCGTCGTTGACCGCGCCACTTGTTTTCCTGTGAGCATGGCCAGGGGGGCTTCCTGGGACGTCGACCTTGAAGAGCGGATAGGCGAAGCCATTGGCCGAGAGTTGAGGGCAGTCGGCGCGGACCTCTTCGGTGGAGTTTGCGTGAACGTCCTCAGGCATCCCGCATGGGGTCGAGCACAAGAGACTTACGGCGAGGATCCTCACCATGTCGGCGAGCTCGGCGCAGCCCTGACAAGGGGAGTCCAGCGTCACGCGATGGCTTGTGTCAAGCACTTTGCATGCAACTCGATCGAGAACACCCGGTTCAAGGTCAACGTCACCGTCGACGAGGTTGCCCTTCATCAGGTTTACCTGCCTCATTTCCGGCGGATCGTTGACGAGGGAGTCGCGGTCGTCATGTCGGCGTACAACAGCGTCAACGGCGAATGGTGTGGCGAGAATCGTGCCTTGCTGACGGAGGTACTTCGTGAGGAGTGGGGCTTCCGCGGCTTCGTCATAAGTGACTGGATATTCGGAGTTCGTGATGCCGGACGCTCGGTCGTCGCAGGTCTCGACGTCGAGATGCCGTATCGGATGGTCCGTGCGACGGGTCTGCGCGGCGCCATCGAAGCCGGGGAGGTGACGTGGGAGGACGTCGACCGCGAAGTCGAGCGGGTGGTCTCGACGCGTATGCGCTTCGATGACGTCCTTCGCATGCCGGCAGCCGGGCGCGAGATCCTCGCCTGCAAAGAGCACCGCGAGCTTCGCGCGCGAAGCTGCGGCCAAGTCCGTTGTCCTCTTGCGCAACGATCCGGTCGACGGTCAGCCGGTGCTGCCCCTTGATGCTTCTGAAATTTGTTCGATCGCGCTGATAGGCCGTTTGGCAACCGTCGTGAACCTCGGTGACGGCGGTTCGAGCGACGTGTGGCCTCCCGAAGTTGCAACCGTCTTGGACGGGCTCGTGGCCGCGCTGCCGCGGGCAGAGATCGTCGTCGACGACGGAAGCGATCCTCGCTCGGCGGCGAGGACTGCCGCAACGGCCGACGTTGCGCTGGTCGTCGTCGGTTACACGTGCATCGACGAAGGTGAGTTCTCCGACCCTGCAACCATGGCGCCATTGGGTCATCTGTTTCCCGGACCGGACGATCCTGACCTCGCAGAAGCCTTTCGACACAAGGTCGACTCGCGAAGGCCCGTCCCGGCTCCGGCCCACGTCTCCGATCGACCCGCCACGGGCGGGTTCGTCTCAGGGGGAGATCGCGCGTCGCTGCGCCTTCATCCCGAGGACGTCACGCTCATCGGTGCTGTCGCGGCCTCCAACCGCCGCTCCGTGGTTTCGATCGTGGCCGGAAGCGCTGTCGTGATTTCCGAATGGGACGAAAGGGTTCCGGCGATTCTGCAGTCGTGGTACTCCGGCATGGAAGGGGGTCACGGCCTCGCAGACGTGTTGCTGGGTCGCGTCGACGCATCAGGCAGGCTGCCGTTCTCGATGGTGACCACAGAAACCGACCTGCCTGACTTCGACTCGGAGGCCGCGTCTGTGGTTTACGACAGTTGGCACGGATGGTGGCACCTGGAGCGTTCAGGATCGAAGCCCGCCTACCCATTCGGATTCGGGTTGAGTTACACCAGTTTTTCGTTGGGTGACTGCAGCGCCGAAGTAGGGGAGCGGTCACTCCGAGTTTCGGCGGTCGTGCGGAACACCGGTTCCAGGCCGGGATCCGACGTTGTCCAGGTCTACGCAAGACGCGTGGGTTCGGGGGAACCAACCCGGCTGGTGGGCTTCTCACGGGCCGAAGTCCGAGAACGTGAGTCGTTGCTCGTCGAGATCGAGGTGACCCTGCGGTCCTTGTCCGAACGCGACGTCATTGCACACAAGATGGTCGTGAGACCCGGCAGGTATCTGATTCGGGTTGCCCGAAATGCCGTCGATCCAGGGGTGTCGCTCGAAATCGAGCTCGATCCCTCGAGTTCTGTCGAATAGTCAGGCTGACGAAGGCTGGGTAGTCAGGCTGACGAGGGCTGGACTACCGTGTGGGAGGACCCACCACCATGCGACGGAGCCGCCGCGCCGCCTGGCAAAGCCTTGCGATCCTTTCGTCAACCGACTGCAGGTCGGTTGCCTCGACCTCGCGCAGTGCCGCCTCGAGCGCCTGAAGTCGCTTGTTCATCCGAGTCAGAAGCACACTCGAGACCAGAAGCTCGCCGTCTTTCAAACCGAGCTGCTTGGAGCGTTTCCTCGACTGGTACGCGCGCTGCCTGCACGATTGGCTGCAGTAGACGCGCTTGCGTCCACTGTGATTGCGCGGACCTATCGCCTGACGGCACCATTGACACGACTGCGGCGCGACTCTCGCCGAACTGACCGACCGCACCTGTCCGGACTTCGAGGTACTTGAGCGCGATGAGTCGGAGCGCCCGGCACGTGAAAGGGCGGCGCCTGAACTCGGCGCCCCGGACCGCTTGATGGATCGGGGAGCGGTGCCGTTCGACTCGGTCGCGGGAGCGAAAGTTACAGACCAGGCGGCAATCGGCGGCAGCACGGTGGGTGCGGGTGCGATCGCGCCGTTAAGGCCATGAAACGTCTTGGGGCTCGCAGCTTTGTTCCGAATTGCGGAGGTATCCGCCATTGCTCCTCGCTTTCCGCCAAAGCTGTGATTCCCTCACAGCGCCAACCTGGCTCCGCACGTTGCCTTGCCGCCGATACTGCTCCTTCTGAGTTGATTCTCAGCCGCCTCTCAGTTGTTACGGTACTTCCGTCAATCCCGCTCTTCATCGGGACAGTTACCCATTGGTAACGTGGATTTCGGCTTCGAAGTTCCTACACCGTGCTTGACGTGTGGCGGCACAATCACGAAGAGCGTTTGATTTCTCCTACCGACGCAAATACTCTGTCGCGGAAGTTCACCATTGCGTCACGAGGTTGTGCGAATGCCTGGCGGGGGTATGGCACAAAACAATTAATTAGCTGAGCGGAACTGGCAGCTAGCAGAACTGGATTCGCGGTCGGCGCCCAAGTCGGACTGCGGTCGTACAAGGGCGGCTGGATGGCGATCGAGGGGGAGAGGCCGGACAGATCGGGCCTTTTGGAGCGCTCCGACGCTCAGATGGCGTTGCGGGGTCTGTTCGATCAGCTGAAAGAGGGACGTGGCGGGAGCGTCTTTGTGGTCGCAGAGGCCGGCCTCGGAAAGACGACGCTTCTTCGCTGGGCCGAATCAGAAGCGTTGTCCAAGACCGGGGCGCTGCTCGGACAGTGCGCAGTAGGAAGGGCCGACGGCGTGTTGTTCGGGACAGGCGGCGCGTTCCGTTTCGCCGACCAGATGTTCGCGAGCCTCGGTGCCGACCTCCAGCCGACGGTCATAGACCCCCGCGGCGAGGTCCACCGTTCGAACAGGTTCTACTCAGCCATGCGTGCTCTCGAGGAGTGCTCTCGTCGTCAACCGGTGACGCTTCTTCTCGATGACCTTCACTGGTCGGACGACGACTCGCTCGCACTCGTGGAGTTCATCTGCGGCCGGATATCTTCAATGGCTGTGGGCGTGGTCGCCACGCTGCGACCCTGGCCCCCGAATGCGATCGAGACCGCGAAGCGGCTCCAACTGGACGGATACGCGCGCATCACGGAACTCGGACCCTTGAGTCCCGACGCGTCGATTGCGCTCATGGCATCGCGAGTTTGGGGAGATCCTGCACCAAAGGCGATCGAGCAAGCCTCTTCGTTGTGCGGAGGCAACCCTCTTTTGATCGAAGAGGTGGCCAGATCGCTCACGGGAGGTTCGCAGGCTCCCGCCGTGGAGCCTTTCTCGACCGGTCGTCGCGCGATTCTCCTCAGGCGGTTCGCCGGCGTATCGGAGGACACTTACAGGTTCCTTCGGACGTCGAGTGTCCTCGGTGCTTCTTTCCGGCCATCAGTGGTGGCGAGGATGGTGGGCTTCGATCCTCCCGCTACCGACAGGGCACTCGAAGAAGCGTGTGCAGCGGGCCTGATCGAAACAAGCTTGTTGTCGGCGCACTTCGTCCACCCGATGTTCAGTGGTGCGCTCTACGAGGGCCTCCTCGGTCCTCTTCGAGACGAACTTCACGAGGCTGCGTTCCGCGCCATCCGGTTCCTCGGAGGCTCGAGCGGAGAAGCGGCTGAGCAGGCCATGGCGGCCGGCCTCACCGACGACGTGGCCGCCTCGTCGGTTAGGGACGCGGGTGTGCAGGCACTCACGACCGGGGCTTGGTCGGCCGCCGTCAGATACCTCCGTTATGCGGTGGAGATCGCGGGCCCGAACGCTGATCCGTCCATGCTCCGTGAGCTTGCTGAGGGGCTTGCGGCTTCGGGAGCTCCCGAAGAGGCAGTCGCGATGCTCGAAGACCTGATAGCGCGACCTGAGATCGAAGCAGTCGAGCGAGGGCGGGCGCTCGTCGTGCTCGGCGAAGCCCGCCTCGCGTGCGGTCGGGTGGAATCGCCGCTCGACTGCTTCAACGAAGCGGCGATCCTGTTAGAGCCTCTCGACCCGTCCCTCGCCGTCGACGCCCTTCTGCGGGGTGCCTTCGTCGCACGACTGACCTTAGGCCCGCGTACGACGATGGATCTCGCAGAACGAGCAAGGGCTCTTGCGTCGGATGTACCGAGGGCGACGCGACTTCAGATCGACGCGGCATGGGGGGCGGGAGCGGTGATGCTCAGCCGGCCAGAAGGATTCGAAGTTCTCTCGCGCACCGCAGAGACGATGGAAGCCGAACCGGATTTGCTCGAAGAATTCAGCGACTCCGGTTGGTGGCCCATCTTGTGGTGCATGGTGGCCGCGACGATGACCGAGAGGTTCGACGACGCTCAGCGCGCTTTCGATCTCGGGTTCTCGGCTGCCGAACGCATGGGTTGGCCCGCAGCGATGGGCGCCTATCTCGTCAGCGAAGTCTCTCTGATGCTCCGTCTCGGCCAGTTGGACAAGGCCGAGGCCGACCTCGCCAGGCTCGAGAGCATCGCTCCTCTCGTTCCGATCGTCGGGTTCTACGCGATCCTCGTGCGCACGGGTGTCGACCTCGAGCACGGATCTCTTCCTGAGGCCGAAAAGGGTTGCCAGCAGATGGAAGCGATCCTCGAGCTGTTCGAGATCCCGGGTCTCGCGTTGTGGACACTGTGGATGCGTGGAAGGCTCGAGATGTCGCTCGGAAGGCTCGACCAGGCGTGCGCGACCTTCGAGAAGGCCGAGCAGATAGCCGAGGACTTGGGGATCACAGAGCCCTGCGTCACACCATGGTGGGTGCCGGCGATCGACGGCTACCGGGCAGCGGGAAAGTTCGCCAACCTGAAGAGGATCGTCGAACGACTGGATCGCGGCACTGTCGGCCTGCCCTGTCGTTGGCCGAGGGCGTGCACGCTCGCGGGCAGGGCGCTTCTAGACGAGGCGATCGGGGAGAATGATTCTGCCCGCAACCGCTTTGCGGAGGCACTCGCTCAGATCGATGGTCTGCCTATCCCTCTCGATCGTGCCGAGTTGCTCACCTGGCATGGGCGGTTCTTGCACCGGCAGGGCGACCTACGCGCAGCCAGGAGCGCGTTTGCAGCCGCGTATCAGCTTGCGGACAGCAGAGGAGCAAGTCTCATGGCGGCCATAGCTTCCTCAGAGCTTCGGCGTGCCGGAGGTCGTGTGCGTCGTGATACACGGCCGCACGGCGAGCTGACCGGAAGGCAGGCTCAGGTCGCGGACCTTGCGTCGATCGGGCGGACCAGTGTCGAGATCGCCGACGAGCTCGGCATCAAACCCAGGACGGTAGAACACCATCTCGAGGCGATCTACAGGCAGCTCGGGCTGAGCTCGCGCCGCGAACTGATGAGGAAGAGGTTCGCGGGTGACCTCCATTTCGGCAACGAGGACACCTAGGCGGACACCTTGGCGGACGCGCTGAGCTCTTAGCGCTCTCGTCGTTCCAAGTGTTGAAGCTCGACTAAAAGAGGCAACAGAAAACCGATGTACGCGCTCGTGAGTGTGTAGTCGTGGGTTGGTCCAGGTGTCGTCCTGCTCTCGATGTCGATGATCCTCACCCGGTCGTCAGTCTGCTTGTACGTCTTGGCGCGATCGACGTACAGCGCAAGCTCTTCTTTTGTCGCAACCTCCAACCCGAAATGGTCCAACGACGGCGCCACCAGGGGAGGGTCTGCCGGCAAGAGATAGACGAACTGCGCGAACGTCCCCGTGTAGAGGATGAGCGGGTTGCCCTTCTCGCCGGTGTTGTCTCCCTCGGTCCACCCGAAGACCTGGCCGAAGAATTGAAGGACGTCTTTCCTACCCTGATCGTCGAGCACTTCGGGGTCCATGCTGATCGCGACGTGGTTGAACCTGGGTGTGAATGTCTTGCTCATGCGACCTCCGAGACCTCCGGACGCACCAGGACCTTGCCTGGTATCTCTCCGCCTGCCAGTCGTTCCATGACGGGGACGATCTTGTCGAGCGTGGCGTCTTCTGACTCGATCAGCACGTCGAGCGGCAGGTCTCCGCTCGCGAGCAACTCGAGCGCGGGGCCGAATCCGTCCGCGTCGTAGTTGTAGGCGCCGATCAGGGTCTGCTCCAACACGATTATCCGGTTGTGGTTGACCCGCGGCATGGCGCTTCCTGTGCCCACGAAGACGAAAACCCCCGCATAGTCGAGCTGGTCGAGCGCGGTTTCTGCTGCACTGGCGCGGCCGGAGCACTCGAACACGACGGTGTAGGCGTCCTTCACCGGGCGCCCCATCGGAGCCGGTTCGAGGTCCTCCGGGCTGATCGCCGAGGATGCTCCGCATGCGAGGGCGTGACGACGGCGGACATCCGACGGCTCACTCACCGTTATGTCTTCGATGCCCCGCGCTCGGAGCACTGCGACGGTAAGCGCGCCGACGGGACCGGCACCGGTGACGAGAATCCTGTCGTGGACGGAGGCGCCCGAAAGGTTGACCGTGTGGATCGCTATGGCGGTCGGCTCGGTGAGCGCGGCATCGCGTGTCGATCAGCGCGTCAGGCACCCGAAGGAGTCGTGCTTCCTGGACGCTTCTGTACCGGCAGAACGCTCCGTTCCACGACGAGAAGTCTGCTGGCACGCGTTCGAGGCACACCGCCGGCCGCCCGCTCTTACAAGCGCGGCAATGGCCGCAACCGGGGCTCGGGTCCGAGACCACTCGCGATCCTGGTTCCCACTTTTGGTCGTCACTTGCGGTCCCGACGACGGTGCCCGCCCACTCGTGTCCGAGGATGTCACCGGGTCTTGCGAAGCGTTCGAGCACGAGATGCAGATCGGTGCCGCATATGCCGCAGTTCGAGACCTCGACGAGGACCTCGTTCGGTCCCGGCTCGGGAACGGGAAGTTGCTGCACCTCCATCCGGCCTTCGCCCACGTATACCGCAGCGGGCATGGTTGCCGGGATCGCGCTCACCGCTCGTAGACGACGAAGGAGGTGAGCCGCGCGACCTGGTCGTAGAGGGACCGTGCGGCTCCGTTGTAAAGCTGCGTATGCCAGTAGACGTGCGCTGCACCCCTAACCGTGGCTTCGTCCGATACCGCCTCGATCAGCTCGCCCGCGATGTGACCACCGCGGGACTCTTTATCGACGAAGAGGTCTTCGAGGTAGCAGTAGCAGCCGGTCGTCCACGTGGACGGATGCACCAACGCGTTCACGAGGCCTTTCAGTTGGCCATCCGTCTCTGCCACGAATCCGAACATCCCGTCTTCGCGTCTACAAAGTCGGTCGAACGTGAACCTGCTCGTGGACTCGTCGAGGTGCTCGCGGTAGAAGTCGAGATAGCCGTCCCAAAGCGGCTTCCAGCCGGGCCAGTCGTCTTCTGCGACCGGTCGGATGACGACAGGCATCGCGCTCAGCTCCCCGCCACCGGAGCGAAATACGGAAGAGCGATCTCGTCCGAGGCGTCGTGGAACTCGACCGAAAGACGCATGCCCGAAAAGAGATCCTCGGGCTCGCACCCCACCACCGCGCTGATCATGAAGAACCCTTCGTCGAGCTCGACCACCGCAGGAGCGTAGGGCACGACGAACGCCGGGTAAGGAGGACGCCACACGACGGTCCAGCTGTACAGGCTGGCGAGGCCCGAGCTCGTCACCCGCTCAGTCGCGCGACCAAGGCAATTGGCGCAGACGACGAACGGCCGGAGTCCGATGAAGCCGCAGGTCGTGCAGCGCTGGAAGGTGAGCTCGCCATGTCTGCAGGCCTCCCAGTACGCCGCCGACCGCGCGGACGGGTTAGGGACCGGGATACCTCGAGGTTGGGCTTTGAGCGTGCTCACGGGCGATCCGTCCCGAGAAGCATCACGTCGGTGAACAGCGCGCCCGAGCCCCCGTTCGAGCAGATCGCCACCTCAGCTCCGGGCACCTGGTGGCTCGCGCACCTGCCGCGCAGCTGCTCGACCGAGCGCACGACTCGCTGCAGCGCCTGAGCTGCGATCCCGGCGTGACTGAAGCTCATCGTGCCGCCGTCGGTCGTCACCGGCAGTCGTCCCCGCTCCGCCACGTGACCGTCGGCCACGAAAGCCCCGCCTTCTCCCGGCTTGCAGAATCCGAACACTTCGAGCTGCCGGATGATCTCGAACGAGAAGGGGTCATAGAGCTCCGCTACGTCCACGTCGTCAGGAGTGAGGCCCGCGCTCTGGAACGTGAGGCGAGCGGCACGCGCGCCCACCTCGCCCGCGGGATCCGCGTCCGGCCGGAACCGGTAGTCCCAAACAGGAGCGACCGTGTAGGCCGGTCCGTAGGAGTCGGTCGCGCCACCGAGGATCCACGTTGCATCTCGGCGACTCAGAGCCCTGGCAGCGGACTCGAGCACGAGGCCGCAGCCACCCTCGGAGGTCATCGCGCAGTCGAGGAGATGGAAAGGGTCTGCGACCATTCGTGACGCCAGGATGTCTGCGGGCGTGAAGGGTCCTTTTCCGAAGTAGACGGCCTCCGGATTGTCGTGGCCGTTGTTGCGGATCGTCGCCGCCACGGTGGCGAGCTGTTCGGTCGTGGTGCCATGAGTGATCATGTGTCGCCTAGCCATGAGCGCGAACTCCGCGGCGGTGAAGAGGCCGTAACCGACTACCAATTCGTTCGCCGGCCGCGTCCAGGGAGCGGTGTGGGAGCGCTCTCGGTGAAGTCGCGCCCCGCCGGCAGAGATGAGCACTACCTTGCATTCCCCAGAGGTGATCAACGACGCGGCTTCGAGGACTGCAGGGATCCCGAGCATGTTCGGTCGTCTCGTGCACGGGCCGAGGCCTAGTTCGAGCGTGGTCTCCTGTGCGTACTGGCCCACGACTCCGTCCACCTCTGACGGCGGTATGCCGGCGTCAGCAAGCGCTCCCAGCGCGCCTTCGAGGGCGATGGACTCTCCGTCGTGACCTTCGAGCTCGAGCGCCTGGGTCGTGTTGTGGACTCCGACGATCGCTACGTCGTGATAGGGGTGTGCCACGAGTTGTTTGGATTCATTCCCACAGGCCGACAGGTGCAGACCCCAGCGGGTAATGGCCCGGCAACGGCTTGTCGGAACTGGCCCGATCGAGTCTTCGACGCATCCCTTCAGACAGCACGTCAGCGCGCATCATCTCGATGAAGAGTGACGTGGCATTGCCGAAGTCGAAGAAGTCCCGTTGCCACGACCACTGCCAGTTGCCCGCATAGCGGAACCAGCTCCCACCGAGGCCGGCGACTTCGTACGCAGAACCGTCGGGACGCGTGGCGTCGGCAACCTGCTTCCAGAGCCCGATCACTTCGCCCTGGTGCTCGTCTATGAGCACCTTCTGGTACGGGTATGTCCACCCGTCGAGCCCACCCATCTCCATGCCAAGCGCGTACTCGCGGATCTCTTCGCGTCCCACGGCCATGAATTCGGTGTGCGGCCCGGTGTTCCACCCGTACGTGCCGTCGGGGGTGAACATCTCGGCCATCGGGCGCCAGTCGCCGGCGTCCTGCGCGCGGCGGTTCGCCTCCAGCCAGCGGTCAACCATCTCCTTCAACTCGGCGTACTGGAACTGCGCCATGATCAGTCATCCTCCTCTATGCGGAGCGCGTGGGTGGGGCAGTACGACACCGCAGCCTCGACAGCCTTGCGGAGCTCCTCCGACGGCCGCTCGTCCAGCACCGTCAGATCGCCTTTCTTGGACACGGCGAAGACATCGGGCACCTCGGATTCGCATACTCCGTGACCTTGGCAGAGGTCTCTGTCGACGACGACTCTCATCTCCGGGTCAGCCTCACGTCACCCCGCGACCCTTCGGTACCGGGCAGGGCAGGGTTGTGCCAGCTGAACCACCATCTTCGAGTGGTCGTTGCGGTACTCGTCCGGCCCTAGCTCCAGGTTGAACTCCCATCCGCGCAGCAGCACGGAGAAGATCGCCTTCAACTGCATCATCGCGAACGCCGCACCTACGCAGCGGTGACGTCCTGCACCGAACGGTATCCAGGACCACGGGTTCTCCCGGTCCTCTACCCGCGGCTCGAGGTACCGCTCGGGAGCAAATGAATTCGGGTCAGGGAAGTCCTCAGGGATCCTGTTCGAGATCGCCGGGCTTGCCGCGACCAGCTTTCCCGCGGTGATGCGGTATCCGTCGACGTCGAAGTCCTGCTTTGCGGCTCGCAGGAGCAAGATGAGCGGGGGGTGGAGGCGGAGCGCCTCTTTGATCGCGGACTCGAGTCGAGGCATCTCGCGCAGTGCCTGGTAGCTCACCTCGTCGTCGTCGGCAGAGAGTTCCGCCTGCTCCGCGACCACATCTGCGAGCGCGTCGGGGTGCCTGAGCAGCTCGATGAGAGTCCAGGCCGCCGTGCCCGACGTGGTGTGGTGACCCGCGAACATCATCGAGATGAACATTCCGGTGACGACGTCCGCGCTGAACCGGGAACTGCCGTCGGGATCGCGGATGCTCATGAGCACGTCGAGCAGGTCACGATCGGCCTCTGGCGGGAGGTCCTCGCCCGAGCGGCGCTCCATGATCTCGCGGACCAGCTCGACCAGCTTCAGCCGTGCCTCGTCCCTGCGGCGGAAGCTCTCGATCGGCGCATACGGGTCGACATAAGCAATTGCGTCTGTTCCCTGCTCCAGATCGTGGTACAGGTGGGCGAACCGTCCGTCGAGCTCGTCGCGGAACCGCTTTCCGATCAGACACGCGGAAGACGTGTAGATCGTGAGCTCTGCGAACCAGTCGAGAAGGTCGATCGTTCCGGTGTCTCCCCACCCGGCGACCATGCGATCGACCTCAGCCGAGATGGTCGCTGCGTGGCCGCGCATGAACTTGTCGCGAAGCGCCTGATTGTGGAGCATCTCGCGCCGGCGTTCCGGCGGCGCGTCGAATACGACCCCCTTGCCGAAGATGGGGGTCATGAACGGGTACGCCTCTGCTTGGTCGAGGACCTCTTCGGGCGCACGGAAGTAGGCCTCGTTGGCTCTCGCGCCGGTCAGCAGCACCACGTCGCGTCCGGCAAGTCGGAACTGTCCTACGTCGCCGCACTCGGAACGGACCCTGGCCATCAGCCCGATCGGGTCGGTCCTGAGCTCCTCCAAGTGACCGTTGGCGTCGCTACCGCGCGAGACCCTCGGTGGTTCCCTCAATTCCATCGGGCCCGTTTCGGTCGTGGCAGTCATGCGCCTCCTCCAATGCATTCGCGTGTCACGGGAGCCTCCGGCTGGACCTCGATCATCGCCAGGTGCGTTCCCTTGGGCACCGAAACCGCCGCGAGAACCGCAGCGCCCACCGCATCGGGTCTGAGAAAGCTGTCGTGACGCGCGAGACCCCAGTGGATCCATGACTCGAGCAGCGCATCGGCTTTTTCGGGGTCCCACTGGGATCCCATCTCGGTGAGCGTCTGGCCCGGCTGGATGATCGTCGCGCGTACCCCCGTGCCCTCGAGCTCCATCTGAAGGGTACGCGCAAGTCCCTCGAGTCCCCATTTCGACGCGACGTAGGCGGCGGCACCGGGACGCGGGTGGCGCACCGTCTCCGAGGTCACGAACACCAGGTCTCCTCGGCCGCGCTCCACCATCGGCCCGGCTACAAGACGTGTCATGTGGTGGGCGGCCAGCAGGTTGACCTCCACCGTCGCTCGAAAGTCCTCCGGCGTGGCGCCGATTGCTGACGCCGGAACCGACGAAGCGGCATTGGACACCATGATCTCTACCGTGCCGAACCTGTGCACCGCTTCGCGAACGAAGGCCTCGATCGAGTCGCTGCTCGCGAGGTCCAGTTTCACCGCGACCGCTTCTCCTCCCTCTCGGACGATCTCGCCGGCGATCTCCTCGAGGCGCTCGAGCCTCCTCGCGCCGAGCACGACCGGGTGGCCGACGGCCGCGAGGGCTCGCGCGGTCGCGGCTCCTATGCCGGATGAGGCGCCCGTGACGATGGCGGGGCGACGATCAGGATGCGGAGCGAAGCGCGGCACTTCGGATGGCTCTAGCGCCGCTCGATCTCGGCGGCGTTCGCTGCGGTCACCTTGAACTCCCTAGCACTAGGGCCGCGGCAGTTGCCATGGCGTCGGGAACGTCTGCGAATGTGATGTGTCCCATGCCGGCCGAAAGCATGGCCCCGACGTAAGCAAGGTTCAGGGTTTGCAGCACCGCACCGTCGATTTGGTCACCCAGTGCAGCAGAGATCCGCGACACGATTCTCGAGCCGATCCTGTCGCGCGAATTCCTTGACGTCGGCTCCCGTACCGAGAAGCGCGGTCGTGCACGCAGCGGCAACCTCCGGGTCGGCCGCGATGAACGTCCCGAGACGAGCCAGCTCTTCTGTGACTCTCTCCAACGTCGGTTGATCCGGGTCTGGCGAGACGGGGGAGAGTGACTCGAGGCGGCGCCACAGGATCTCAGCCAGGACATGATCCTTCGACCCGAAGTACGTGTACGCCGTTGCAGGCGCGACCCCTGCGCGTCGCGCGGCGCCCCGGATGGTCAGTCCCTCGTATCCGTGTTCCCTGACCTCGTTCTCGGCCGCCTCGACGACGCGATCGACGAGCCCCGCTTGGCGGGGCGACAGGTAGCGACGGGTCGACTCGATCAGGTCGGTCACTGTGCGGATCGAGGAGCGAAGTGGTGGAATCCCGCATCGACTTCCGGCATTTCCACAGACTACAGTCTGGACACGTGTCCGGCAAAGGAATGCTCCGGCGGACTTGCCAGCACGTGCGGCGGACGAGCGCCCGGTAGTCCAGATGTCGACAGGAGATCGAAGGCAGATGACAACCAAAGTCGGAGTGATCGGTCTCGGAGAGATAGGGCGCGGGATAGCGACCAACGTCACTCGCGGCGGGCTCGACCTCATGGTCTGCGACGTAAGACCGGAGGCCGCAGCCGCATTCGCAGACAGGGCACAAATTGCACCCGATCCGGAAGCTCTCGCCGCGCAGGTCGGAGCCGCGCAGGTTGGAGGTGGGCAGGTCGGAGTTGTGGTCGTTGCCGTTGTCGACGACGCGCAGGTGACCGACGTCCTCTCGGGACCGAAGGGAGCGTTCCGCTCCGCGCGGCCCGGAACGTCGTTCGTTATCGTCTCCACGATCTCGCCGTCGACGGTGCGCGGCATGGCGCAGCTGGCGCTCGAGTCGGGCTGCGAGCTGGTGGATTGCGGGGTGTCGGGGGGGCCGGTCGCTTCCGCTGAGGGTCAGCTCGTCGCTATGGTCGGAGGTTCCGAGGATGCAGTTGCCCGTGTGCGACCGGTACTCGAAACGTTCAGCTCGCACGTTCTGCACATGGGCCCGCTCGGGGCAGGCCTGCAGGCGAAGCTGGCGCGCAACATCGTTCAATACGGCTCGTGGCTCGCTGCCTACGAGGGACAGCGTCTCGCAGAGGCGGCGGGCATCGAGCTCTCCAAGCTTGCGCTCGCCATCCGCGAGAGCGACAGCATGATCGGCGGCGCATCGCGTCTCATGTTCCGCGACACGGTCGCACCGTTCGGCGAAGACGCCGACGCAAGGATCGTCGACGCAATGCAGGCAGGGGCGAACCTGGCTCACAAGGACCTGCGGGCGGCGCTCGACCTAGCCTCGGATTTCGGAATGAGATTGCCCATGACCGAGATCACCGAAGAGCTCTGCGACGACGTGTTCGGCCTCGGTTCGAGCAAGGGTGGGCCGCCATGACGTTCGAGAAATGTGACGAGCCGCTTCTCGTAGACGGCGAGCTCGAACAAGCCGTATCTGGCGCGGTGTTCGAGACGGTGAACCCAGCGACAGAAGAAGTCCTCGGAGTCTGCGCGGACGCCTCGTACGAGGACATGGATCGTGCGATAGGGGCCGCGAGACGCGCGTTCGACTCGACCGCGTGGTCGAACGATCTCGGGTTGCGGGTGCGCTGCCTTCGAGAGTTGCAGGACGCGATGAAGCGTCACTCAGAAGAGCTGCGGTCCCTGACCATCGCCGAGACCGGATCGCCTTTGTTCCTCACCCGGTCGGCACAGCTCGATGAGCCGATCGCCTCTCTCGGCTGGGTGGCGGATGCGGCCGAGTCCTACCAGTGGGAGACCGATTTCGGCGAAGCCGCTCCGCTCGGCATGCGATCGCGTCGCTGGGTCCGGCGCGAAGCCGTGGGGGTGGTCGGAGCCATCACTCCTTGGAACGTCCCCCACCAGGTCAACATCGCGAAGCTCGGACCCGCGCTCGCTGCCGGCAACACGGTCGTACTCAAACCTGCGCCCGACACGCCGTGGTGCGCGACAGCTCTAGGACGGTTGATCGCAGAGGAGACTCCGATACCTGCCGGCGTCGTGAACATCGTCACCTCTTCGGACCATCGGCTCGGGGCGATGCTTGCTACCGACCCCCGTGTGGACCAGGTCAGCTTCACCGGATCGACTGCAACCGGCTCGAGTGTGATGGCGGGAGCGTCCAAGACGATAAAGAGGGTGTTCTTGGAGCTCGGAGGCAAGTCCGCGTTCGTCGTGCTCGACGACGCGGACGTGGCGGGTGCGTGCGCGACGGCCGCGTTCATGGTCTGCACCCACGCGGGACAGGGTTGCGCCATCACGACCCGGTTGCTCGCACCTCGAAGCAAGCTGGCCGAAGTGATTGACGCCACCGCGGCGACACTCGGCTCACTTGCGCCCGGCGATCCCACCGATCCCCGCACCGTCTGCGGCCCGCTCATAAGCGAGCGCCAGCGCGACCGGGTCGAGGGATATCTCCGGCTCGCCGTGGAAGAGGGTGGAACCTTCGTGATCGGCGGCGGCAGGCCCGAGAGTCGTCGGGTCGGCTGGTACGTGGAGCCCACGCTCGTGATAGGACTCGGAAATGATGCGAGAGTCGCCCGCGAGGAGATATTCGGGCCGGTTCTTGTCGTGATCCCCCACGATGGTGATGATGACGCCGTGACGCTCGCGAACGATTCTCCCTACGGCCTTTCCGGATCCGTATGGTCGGCCGACCGGGACCGCGCGATGGTTGTCGCGAAGAGGATGCGAACCGGGACGGTGGGGGTGAACGGGGGAGTCTGGTACAGCCCCGACATGCCTTTCGGTGGTTACAAGCAGTCGGGGGTGGGACGCGAGATGGGCGTCGCCGGATTAGAGGAGTACCTCGAGACCAAGTCCGTGGCGGAGCCGGCATGACCGACGACGCCCTGCGCGCCCGCGGCATCGCCAAGATGCAAGAGGTCTACCAATTCTCCGTTGACCCCGACGAGGTTCCCGGGGATTTCGTGACGCTGACCGTCGACCATCTGTTCGGGACCGTGTGGACTCGTCCGGGGCTCGACGTCCCCGAACGCCGTCTGATCACGATCGGCGTTCTCGCCGCACTCGGACAGAAGGCGTTGCTGGAGGTTCAGTTCCGTAGCGCTCTCGAGACCGGGGAGTTGACCGAGGACCAGGTGCGCGAGGTCGTCGTGCACCTCACGCATTACATCGGCTGGCCGCTCGCCACCCTCGTGAACGAGGCGGCAGAACGCGTGATCGCGAGCCGGAACTCTCCGCAGTCGTGAGCCCGTTCGACTTCTCGGACAAGGTCGTCATCGTGACGGGTGCAGGCCGGGGAATCGGGCGCGCCTACGCCGAGAGCCTCGCCTCCGCCGGCGCCGAGGTCGTGGTGGCGGACATAGACGAGTCTGGTGCAGAAGAGACGGCAGGCGCGATCGAAAAGGCGGGCGGCCGCGCGATCGCTGTCAGGGTGGACGTTGCCGATCCGGATTCGACGGCCCTCATGGCCGCATCGGCAGTCGAGCGGTTCGGAGGGATCGACTATCTCGTCAACAATGCCGCGCTGTTCGGCGGCATGAAGCTGGATCTGCTGCTGACGGTGGACCTGGAATACCTGCAGCGCTTCATGGCGGTGAACTTGACCGGCGCGCTGTTGTGCACTCGTGCGTGCTACCGGCAGATGGCCGAGCGCGGCGGGGGAGCCATCGTCAACCAGTCGTCCACCGCCGCATACCTGTACGCCGGCTACTACGGGTGGGCGAAGGCAGGGATCAACTCGCTCACCTCTCAGCTCGCGCACGAGCTCGGCGGCATGCACATACGAGTCAACGCCATCGCTCCAGGTCCTATCGACACCGAGGCCGCGCTCGGTCGTTCCGGACGAGTACATGCGCCAGCTCATCGGTTCGCTCGCCCTCAAGCGCCAGGGAACTCCGGATGATCTGGTAGGCACTTGCATGTTCCTGCTGTCCGACCACGCACGATGGGTGACCGGACACGTCTTCAACGTCGACGGCGGCCAAGTCGTGCGGCCCTGATACCCGGAGGTCTGATGTCCAACAAGCACCCGTTCCGATTCGCTGCACAGCTGTCGGTCGCACCCGGCAAGCAAGCAGCAGGCTGGGCGGAGCAGGCGAGAAAGGCCGAGGACCTCGGGTATTCGACTCTTCTCATGCCGGACCATTTCGGCGACCAGCTGGCGCCCGTGCCCGCGTTGATGGCCGCAGCCGACGCCACCTCGACGCTCCGCATCGGAGCCCTCGTGCACGACAACGACTACAAGCACCCGTTGGTGCTCGCAAAAGAGCTTGCGACACTCGACGTGCTGTCGAACGGTCGCCTCGAGATCGGGCTTGGCGCAGGGTGGATGCGCACGGACTACGAAGAGTCCGGCATCCCTTACGACCCGCCCGCGGTCAGGGTTGACCGCTTCGAGGAGGGTGTCGCAATCATCAACGGTCTGCTCGAGACGGACGGCCCCTTCTCGTTCGAAGGCAGTTTCTACAAGGTGAAGGAGCACCATCTCCTCCCGAGGCCGGTGCAGCAGCCACGGCCTCCGCTGATCATCGGCGGCGGCGGAAAGCGCGTGCTCGGGATAGCCGGCCGCCTAGCCGACATAGTGAGCATCAACGTCAACCTGAAAGGCGGGACCGCCGGTCCCGAGGTGGTTCCGGACGCCACACCGGCTCGCACGCGTGAGAAGGTCGAATGGGTCCGCCAGGCCGCAGGTGCGCGATTCGACGAGATCGAGCTGAATTGTCTCATCGGTTTCGTCCTCATGACCGACGACCGGCAGTCGATCATCGACTCCATGGCACCGACGATGGGCCTCGATCCGACCGACGCGCTCCATGTGCCCCTCGCGCTCGTGGGCACCACCGAGCAGATGGAGGAAGAGCTGCACTGGAGGCGCGAGAATTACGGCCTGTCCTACTTCTCGTTCGAGAGCTCGTCGTGGGAGGTCATCGGTGATCTCGTGGGCCGTCTCGCGGGGTCGTGATGCCGGAGGGTGACCCCGTCGCCCGTGGCAGCGCGATGACCGGCAAGAAGGTGGTCGTGACAGGTGCGAGCTCGGGTATCGGACTTGCCACCGCCGTCGCCCTGTCGAACATGGGTGCGGACGTGATCATCACCGCCCGCGATGCCGCTCGTGGTAGTGCCGCGGTCGAGTCGATCGCAAAGGCGATCGGGCGCAAGCCCGGACTCGTCCTGTTCGACCTCGGCAGCCTTTCCTCCGTCCGCGAAGGTGCCGGCGAGCTATTGGAACGCGCGGGTCGTATCGACGTCCTCGTCAACAACGCCGGCCTGGTGCAGTCGGACCGCACCGAGACCGCCGACGGATTCGAGACCACCTTTGCCGTCAACCACCTAGGTCCGTTTCTCTTGACCCAGCTGCTGCGCGACCGGTTGGTTGCGAGCGCGCCTTCGCGGATCGTGAACGTGGCCTCCAGTTCGCACAAGTCACCGAGGAGCGGGCTCGATTTCGACGATTTGCAATCGAAGAACAGGTACAAATTCATGAAGGTGTACGGGCGCTCCAAGCTGGCGAACATCTACTTCACCACCGAGCTCGTAAAGAGGCTCGCAGGCACCGGCGTCACCGCCAACTGTCTGCATCCGGGGACCGTCGCCACCGGCTGGGGACGCGACGGCGACACGCACGGTCTTATGACATTCGGATTACGGATCTCCTCTTGGTACTTCAAGACCCCTGAGAAGGGCGCGCTGACGTCCGTCTACCTTGCATCGTCTCCCGAGGTCGAAGGAGTGACCGGCAAGTACTTCGTGAAATATCGTGAAGCCGTTCCCTCCAAAGCCGCCCGCGACGCAGTTGCGGCAAAGCGCCTGTGGGAGGTCAGCGAGGAGTTGGTGTCCGAAAGGCGTTCCTGAGAGTGATGCCGTTCGGAGCAGCCTCTTCGCATCTTGTATACGCGACCGTGTATTAATCCGCGAAATATGAACGGCGAGTCGGTCCCCCGAAACAAGCCGCCTCGACATCGACCCCGACACCAGGGATAACGTGCCCCGGTGCATCCCGTCTCCTGGGGAGGGGCGATGGGCGGCGTTTCGGGACCTGGCACCGGCCTTGTCAGGCGACTTGTCGGCCGAACATCGCTCACGCTGCTCGCGCTGCTGGTTCTCTCCGCGCCGACATTCGTCGCGATGGGGAACCCGGCCGCCGCATCGAGCGAGCCCGCGGTGCCCACAAAGGCTCCCTCGTGGTGGGACGGACCGTGCGACGCGGGTCATTGGGACACAGCGGCCGCCGATGCCGGGTGGTCGGGCGCGGGAGCTCAAGCGCTCGGCGCCAGCTATCTCGGCGTCCAGGTGTGCGGTCCGCGTCCCGCCGTCGACGGTGCTCCCGATGTTGAATGGACGCGTTCGGGTTGGCCCGAGCTCGAGTGGGAGTGCGTCGAGCTCGCAATGCGCTTCATGGTCGAGCTATACGGAGTGCACCCTTACTCGGCCAACGGGGTGGACGTCGTCAGCAACTACAACCAGAGCGACGGCGGTGGACTAGTCGAGATCCAAAACGGCACTCCGGGTGAAGCGCCTCAGCCCGGCGACGTGATCTCGTTCTCCGATGGCGGTGAAGGCCACGTCGTCGTGGTGCAGAGCACCGACGTGGACGCGTACGGGAACGGTTCGATCACGGTGCTGTCGCAGAACGACACCAACGACGGTTGGAGAACCCTCGGCGTCTCGAACTGGTGGGTACAGGGGTTCAACATCTTCACGCCCACAGCGTGGCTCCACGACCCGCTCGGCCGAGGCAATCCCTCCGCTCCGCCGACGGCCACGACAGCGAGCGCGCCGCCCGCCGAGGTCGGATTCCAGTACACCGAGACGCTGTCAGCGGTCGGAGGGTCGGGGCCCTACACGTGGTCGATCGCGTCGGGCAGCCTGCCGCCAGGGCTCGTTCTGGATCCGGTCTCCGGCGACATACGCGGGGTGCCGGCTTCGAGTTGGAGGGCGACGGTCGGCGTCAGGGTGACGTCCTCGACCGGAGCAAGTTCGCTCAGCCGGCTCACCCTCGTCGTGAAATCCGGCCTTCGACCTCTGCACATCGCTGATTTCGACGACGACATGGCAGTCGGCTGACGCACGGCCGCGACGCAGCCGGCTGACGCAATCTCAGTCCGCCGGCCCCGTCCCGAGAACGACAGTTGCCTGGTGACTTGCGCCCGTGATGTCGACCCAGCCCACCTCGACCTGGTCGCCCGGCTTGTGCGCTTGCACAAAACCGGTGAGAGCTTGGGGGCTCGCCACGGAGTGGCCGTCGAAGCTCGTGATGGCGTCACCCTGCTGGATGCCCGCGCCCTCCGCAGGTGTGCCGTTCTCGACGGTGACGACCAGCGCCCCCGAATTCACCGGAGCGGTGGGCGCGAATCCACCGAGCCCGTCGAATCCGCCGGAGCCTCCCGAGCCGCCAGAACCGCCCGAACTGCTGCACGCGCTTGCAATGCCCTGGCCGTTGACGCCGGTCACCTCCACGCCGAGAAGCGGCGAAGGGCCGATGTGGACGGTGGCGCTCGACTGACCGCCTCGCATCTGGGTGACGATGCGTATCGCTCTTTGTATGGGGATCGCGAACCCGACCTTGGAACCCGTTGCGGCGAATCCTCCCGAGGGGCTGTCGGACGCCGCGGCAGTGTTCATGCCGATGACCTGACCCGCCGAGTTGACGAGAGGTCCTCCGGAGTTGCCGGGTTCCAACTTGGCGTTCGTCTGCAGCATCCCGCTAAGGCTCTCGCACAGACTCGTCCCCGAGTCCTGGGCGACGATCGGCTTGTTGAGCGCGGTAATCGTCCCGAGCGTCACCTTGGGCCGGCCCGGGAGGTCGAGGGCGTTTCCGATGGCCACGACCGGCTCGCCAACCGAAACCGAAGAGGAATCCTCGAACGAGACGGTCTTCAGGTTGGACACCCCTTCGAGCTGTATGAGCGCGACGTCGGAGGTCGGGTCGGTACCTATGACCTTGGCGGTGTACTTCGGGCCACGGCCGTCGATCTGAGCCGTTATCGAGTTCGCTTCGTCGATCACGTGGTTGTTGGTGAGCACTTCACCCGACGGCGTTACGACCATCCCGGTTCCTGCGGCCTCGCCGCCGCCTCGCAGGGGGGCGAGAACTGACGTGATGTCGACGACCGCGGGGTCGACTGCGGCCGTTATCGCGGACACGTTAGGTTTGTTCGCGCTCGTGCTCGATCCTGCAGAAGGCGTCGTGTCACCGCTGCCGGCCCCGTTCGTCGCGGAGTTCGCACCGCGCGCGGCCGGCGAAGAGTCGGCCTTCACCAGATCGACGACGCCGGCCGCCACGGCGACCACGATCACGGCGACGATCGCAGCTGCCACGCGCGGCGCGAACACGTCGCGGCTCGCGCTCGACCCGAGGAGGCGGCGGCCGACTGTCGGGGACGCTTACCCGGGGCCCGGTGTAGCCGGCGGATCGACTTCCCTGGGGGGGAGCGATCCCGTAGGCAGGGGGCCCGTAGATGGTGTGCCCGTAGAAAATGTGATCGTAGTCTGAGCCGCGACGATCTTCGGAGTCGTCGTGATCTGGGAGGCGTTCGTTCGCAGGAAGATCGTCCACTCGACCGCCTCCTTTCTCGCGACTGCCCCTCTCAGAGTCTCCCGGACAGGTTGCACGCTGCACCTGAGAGAATCCTTAACTTCGGGTGCCGTCGACATTAACGGTTGGCGTGCGCCAGCCCGGCAAGGTGGGATGGGATTCACACACGGCCGTGCGCCGAGCGGGACCGTAACGGGTCGCGCTGTGCCGGAGACGCTCCCACCTGCTGAGGCGCGTCGCGGTCTTCTGTGGTCACAGGGGCTTATCGGTCCGAGGCGAGGCGGGGCTCAAACACCTCTCGCCTAGGTGGGCGCAGTTCAGCTCGACACCATCTCGGTCCTGGCCCGCTCGCACGAACTGGTGGCATACGCACGATTCGGGCCTATCGGCAAGAAGGCGGTCGAGCACTTGCTATGGGGCGGAGAGACGTTCGAGTACTGGGCGCACGCAGCGTGCGTCGTGCCTCTCGCAGACTGGCCGCTGTTCGAGCCGAGACGCGCAGCCTGGAGGGCGAGAATCGAAGCCGGGCCGATCGCTGGCAGCGTCTTCAAAGAGGTAAGAGCTCGCCTGGGCGAAGGTCCGGCCACACCAAAAGGGCGGTCGAGCGGATGCTCGGAGCCGGCGAGTTCGTGTGCATGGAGCGCCGCGGCTTCCAGCGGATCTACGACCTTGCCGAGAGGGGCGTCCCTGAAGCCCTTCCGCGATCGAGCTGACTGCCGAGGAGTGTCGCCGGCGTCTGGTCGCTGCAGCCGGTGTCTTGACATCGAGAACGCAGAATTGAGTGGTTGCACCCTTCACACCCGCGGCGCTCGTCCTTGACGTTAAGACACGAACGGGCCACCAGCCGTAGCTGGCTTCAGCGGCATCCGTTGATCACGAAATAGTCGCAGACAGCAGTTGACGATCGCGGGGTCGTAAAGTCGCCCGCTATTGGCCTCGAGTTCAGCTACTGCGGCGTCGAAACCAAGAGCAGGCCGGTAGGGGCGATGCTCGGTCATCGCCGAGATGACGTCAGCGACAGCGAGGATGCGGGATCCGACAAGGATGGCGTCCCCCACAAGACCGTTCGGGTAGCCAGATCCGTCCAGCCGTTCGTGGTGCTGCAAGATCATCTGAGCGACTGGCCATGGGAATGAGATATCGACCACGATGTGGTAACCAGCGTCGGGATGGGTCTTTACGATCTCTAACTCAGCCGTGCTGAGTCGACCGGGTCGAGAGAGGATCTCGGATGGGATTGCGATCTTCCCGATGTCATGAAGAGTGGACGCTACCTCGATCCCTTTTACGTCCTCGTCGGCCAGACCGAGCTCGCGGGCTATTTCGGTGGCTATATAGGCGACCTGACGCAGGTGTCCAGCGGTGTAGGGGTCCCGGAGCTCGACGGTGTTCGCGATAGCGACCGTGACCGCATCGAAGCTGGCCTTCAGCTTGGTGACGTACTCGTTGCGCTCGGTCACGTCGCGCCCGTTGATCACTATGCCGGCGACGGAGGCGGTCTGGAGGCAGTTGGTGGCCACGATTTCGAGCACACGGACCTCCTCCATCGCGGACAGAGAGCGAAGCGTGTCGGTCATCGATGCCCCGGGAGATCCGAGGAGTTCTGCCTGCCTTGCAATCACCCTTGCCCGGTCCTCGGGATGGATGTACTGGAACGCGGATCTCCCAACCGCCTCTTCGGCTCGAACGCCGAACAGAGCCGAGCCGGCCGGGTTGACATAAATCACGACCGCCTGTTCGTCGAGGACAACGATGAGGTCCGACGAGTGCTGGACGAGCGCCAAGTACCACTCTTCGGTGCGTTCTTGAACGTGATGATCGATGAGCGCCACGTAAGAGACATCGGCTTTGACAGTCGTCAACGTAGTGGACGTATCGCTCTTTCGGGACAAAGAACTAACAACACTTGGCTCTTGACGCGAAGCGAGTCCGGCGAAGCGGGGAGTCTCCTCCACCGCAAGGAACTTGGAGCGCTCACCGTCCCGCCCAATTCCCGGAACAAGCTTGCCTGTATTGCGATGCAGTGAGTCGCTACTTCGATGATCCTCAACGGGCGAATCACTCAGATCATGATCCAGACCCGTTCATTGCTCGCGCTGAGGCTCATCGCGATCAGCCCGACCAAATCGAGTGTGTTCGAGACCACGTTATTCGTGGGACTCGCGGGAGCAAAGCCCGCTGATCATTCGTACCGGAGACTTCCTCAATACCACATGGGAAGGAACCTGATGCAGACTCCGTTAGATTTGCTGGCCAAATAGGTCTGCCATCGCAAGCAGGTTGTAGGGCTCCGTCGCATATGGCCCGACATGGAACGCGGAATGCGGACCGGTCAAGGCAGCGAGTGCAACAAGCTGTTCCCCAACACTGGTACCGATGGCAACCGTCTCGCTTCCGTTCAGACCATAATCGTTTGCCTTCGCTCGCAAAAACCTGAGTACGCATTCGACGTCCTCGATCTGAGCGGGGAACTTGGAATGTGGAGGAGGCCGATAGTCCACGCTGGCGACCGCGAAACCAGCCGAGGCCAGCACGTCGGAAAATTGGGCTCAGATCCGATTTGTCACCAGAGGTCGTGCAACCTCCGTGCAAGTAGACTGCGACCGAACGGAAGCTGCCTCAGAGACATAAGTGTTGGGTTACCGGTCGTCGCTGCAGTCGTGGGCCGCCGCTTTGCCGTTAGTCTCACCCGCTCATCCAGAAGGGCACCACCGAGCAAACATCAAAAGGGGCGCCTCCCTATCCCAATCGCTCGTGTGATCGCGAGTCTTGGTGCACCCGTGAACGAACAACCACGGCGTCGCGTCCGCCCCGCTTGGCTTGATAGAGGCCGATATCGGCATCATCAAACATCTGCTCCGCTGTCGGAAGCGATGGATCTAGGTCGCTTACGCCTACGCTGAATGTCATGGGGACCTCAAGCGCTTTCGGGATCTCGTAACGTATCCGTTCCGCAACCGCAACTGCAGCAGCCCAGTCGGTCTCCGGCATGAGGACTGCAAACTCGTCTCCTCCAAGTCGGCCGACTACATCAGAGCTACGAGAATAAGCGCGCAAGGCACTACCGATTGCCGCCAGGACATGGTCACCGACGAGGTGCCCATATGTGTCATTCACGAGCTTGAAGTTGTCGAGGTCGATCAGCAGAAGGCTAAGCGCGCGCCCGTGGCGAGATGAACGAGCGATCTCATCATTGAACTGTTGGTGGAAAACTCGATGAACGACGCAACCCGTGAGGCCGTCTATGGCCGCCATCTCAACGATTCTGCGGGCGAGCAAAGCTTCATGTTGGTCCCGATGAGTGCGGTTCCGGGCCGCCGCCACCGACAGGACCGAGGTCCCTACGAGCGTCGCCCAAAGTATGAGGGAGCTTTCTTCGAAGTTCCGGATATCACCGTTGAACGCTTCTACAAACGCCAGCGAAGCCAGGCTGGATGCTCCACATCCGGCAGCAGCCCAAGGCGTGAACGCCCATGCAGCGTACGCCACAGGAAGGAACAGCAGTACGAGCATCGGACTGCTGATACCTCCGTCGAGACTCGCCACGCCACCTACAGCGAGAGACGAGAGTACGGTCCAAGTCGCCGAAAAGTTTGCCCGCCAGGGCTTTGACGAAACCGCCTGAGACAACCCCAGATTGCTAGCAGTCAACGCCGCCCAAAGAGTGACGATGAGCCAAAGGAGCGACCTGGTGTGCCCTTGGGGTGTCAGGGCCAAATACGCTCCAACCACGAGTGATTCGCCCAGGACAACGCCAAATCCGATTCGCATATGGGCAAGCCAGAAACGCCGCGCCGTTGCCTCATAGTCCTGCTCCATACCCCGTAGCCCGTCTGCTCGTGACGCACCTGTCCCTGATCCGGATGCTCGAAGTGCCGGCGAGTCAGGAGGGGTCGCCTTCTCAGCAGTCGGAAAGCCGCGGACGCCACCGAGCTCGGCAATTGGAAGCAGTTCCGCCTCGTTTTGCTGCCGGTTGGATACTCGACCCATCTTGTTGGTATCGGTGACGGTGCGAGCTCACCGTAGGGTCCTTCGACCAATTTTGAGGAACGACCCGCTCTTGGCGCATGCCTGTTGGGGAAGCTCCCGGGTCCCTCAACAAGCCGTACGAGAGTGACATTGTTAGATCAAGCGTCTCAGAAGGAGCCAAAGTTCTTGCCACTGCTGACCGCGACCCTTTGCCGACGTTCAGATGGTGAAGCTCAACTTCCGTAGGCTCCCGCCGTCTGTCTCGGAATTCTGAGCCGTACGAAATTGAAGCCTGACGCGCGACGACGCCCGGATAGACCGGGCGCCGTTTTGCCATTCCGAGGCGTCAGCCGTGCTTCACGGAAACTTTTGTAGCCTCGGATATTGCAGCCTTCGGCACTGGTACACGTACCTCCAAGATGCCGTCGGTATAGATTGCCGACACTTCGTCGGCGGTCGCTCCCTCGGGAAGCAGTACGTCGCGCTCAAAGGTCCCGTAGCGGAACTCGCTGCGGTACCGGTCCTTCGACACGTGCTCCTTCTTTGCGGTGCGCTCGGCTCGGATGTGAAGCATCCCACCGGTGACGGTGACCTCGACGTCCTTGTCGGGGTCGATGCCCGCCAGTTCGGCACGAACGACGAGGGTGTCTGCATCAGTGAACTCCTCCACCTTCAGCCATCCTCCGAGGTCCAGGTCGAAGTGATCGAACATGTGACGCCACCGATCGGGCCGCATCAGGTCCAGCCCGAAGTGACTACGTTCAAACGTCGTCATGGTCTTCCACCTCCTTCCGATAACCACGAGTCGAGATCTCCCGACTCATATTCTTCATTATGTGCTGGGTTCCGTTCCCACCCCAGGGCCAAAAGTCACAAGTCATGTCACCGATGTCCTGTGGGAATTTGCGACGTTTAGCCCGATCGGATTCTCGAGCTTAGGCCGAGGGCAACACAGACCGACAGCGTTGCATCACGTAGGGAGAAGACAGCCCCTCGATCTCGAATCGGGAAACGACTTCGCCTCTTTTTGGATCGGGACTTTCGCCTCCTGGCACCAGAGGAGAAAACGATGAAGCAATGACCAAGGTGGAGAGTGATCGCGATGATGAAGAACACGTACTGAGTCGTTGGCCCGGCAGGCATACCAGGATTTCGAGTCGGGTGATCTGGATCTCCTTGAGATGGTCATGGGCCAGGACGTGGTCTGGCACGAGCTCCGTGAATCGGGGCAGGCGGTGGTCTCAGAGAGACACAGCGACGAAAGCGGGAAAGACTTGGACGTGATCGCAGTGGTTGACTTTGAGATCCACAACGGGAGCATCATCGCGGTCACCGTCTACTTGGCTGACGGTCTTAGGTGATAATGTCCGCCAGCGCCCTCCCCGCAGCCTGCGTCGAGCTGATCGTTATGGCTGCGGAGGTACTCGTGGTCCTCCGAGCTTATTGGTGCCTTTAGTGTGGCATGACGAAGGCGTCTGTAAGCACACGACGCGCACGCAGGAAGCAGCAGGATGCCCAAAGGAGTCCGCAATGACGACGATGAATTGCAAGCCGATTCCAACTCTGGACGACCGCATAAATGCCATCCGACTCCGGACGGCCGAGATCGTGAACGAAGACATCTTGCCGAACGAGCAGCGTCTCTGGGCGGCCCGCCGCGAGGGTGAGTCGATGGAACATCGCCGCGAAGTGCTCGAGCTGCGAGCGGCGATCAAGGAGAAGGTGAAGAAGGCCGGGCTCTGGGCTCCGCACCTCCCAAAGGAATACGGAGGGATGGGCCTCGATTTCCTCGCCCACGCCTACATGAACGAGGTGCTCGCTTACGCGATCGGCTCAGCATCGCTCTTCGGAGTAGTAGCGCCGAACTCGGGCAACCAATCGATCCTCGCCAAGTACGGCACCGACGATCAGAAGGAGCGATGGCTGTTGCCGCTCATCGACGGGACGATGGAATCGGGTTTCTCAATGACCGAGCCTCACAATCCGGGGTCAGATCCTCGATCCCTCACAACCACCGCCGTTCTGGACGGCGACGAATGGGTGATCAACGGCCACAAATGGTTCACCTCGAACGGTATAGACGCCGATTTCTTCATCGTGATGTGCCGGGCCGTGCCACAGGGAGCTGAGGCCACGAAGAACGACCCGATGGTCCAGATCATCGTTCCGACAAGTGTGGCCGGCGTGAACATCGTGCGCGGTATCGGGATATGGGGAGGGCGGGAATCCGACCATTGCGAGGTGAAGTACGAGAACGTGCGGGTTCCGCGGGAGAACGCCCTCGGTCACGTGGGAGAGGGACACCAGGCGGCACAGGATCGCCTCGGTGCGGGGCGCATCTACCACTGCATGAACTCGATAGGGCAGATGTGGCGGGCGTTCGACCTGATGGTCGAAAGGTCCCGCAGTCGCCAGGTCCACGGCGGTCTGCTCCAGGACAAGCAATTCATCCAGGGCTTCATCGCCGACAGTTACATCGACATCCAGGCGGCCCGCCTCATGACGTTGCACGCGGCCGAGAAGATCGACCAGGGACTCCATGGAGCGAGAACCGAAATATCGGCTATCAAGGTCTTCGTGCCGGCCGCCTACTCGCGGGTGGTCGACAGGGCGATCCAGGTGTGGGGGGCTGCCGGGGTATCGAACGACCTTCCGCTCGCAGGGATGTATCTCACAGCGCGAACATTGCGGCTCGCCGACGGGCCCGACGAGGTCCACAGGATCCTCATCGCGAAGAACGTACTCTGCCAGTACGCGAGAGGCGAGGGATGGGACTTCGGCAACTGAATTTCAGAAGCGCATGTCTCCCACAACGACATACGGATCCACCGAAAAGACTTGCCCCGGGTGGGAAGACCGATTTGATGAGCTCGCTTCTGAGAAATCATCCGACGGGCCGATAAAGACCTTTAGCGATAGCCATCACCCGATGGCCCCCGTCTGGATGCTGAGCGCTCTCCATTTTCCGGCCCAGATAATAGTTGGTGGGGTGTGGCAACCATCTTTATACCGTCGTAAACAACACGATCAGCGATCTAGGGAACAGCGCCTTCGGACGTTTCGGCGGGGCCTAAGAGCCCTACAGCTTCTTCGAGCCTTGGTGGGCTCGGGATTTCGTCAGGATGTCTGCTAGATGAGTGTTTTCTGCCGCGCAGAAGGCTGAGCAACATAGATCGGTAACTCCGCTGGAAACGACTTGAACTCTCAACCTACTCCTGTGGGAAGATCTTTGACAACCCGTAGTTCCCGCGACGGCCAAGAATGGGCCTGTGGATCGAGCAGAGAAGAAGAGAGCGCTTTATCCCGGGGGCAGCCCGACTGCGAAGGCGAAAGCGATCCATCGCCGCTTTGCCGCAGGTCCCCTTCCTCGTGTTCTCCCGATTGCGTCGGTGTTGGAAGTGCGCGGTCGGCGGAGCGGAGAGGCCATCCGGGTACCACTGGTGATCGTCCGTCATCGGCGGTCGTGGTATCTGGTCTCAATGTTCGGAGAACGGTCGAACTGGGTGCGGAACGTTCGAGAATCTAATGGCGAAGCCGTGATAACCCACGGGAGACGCCGACCGGTGCGACTAGTTGAAGTTGCCGTCTCAGATCGGGCACCCATAATCAAGCGGTACCTCTTGTTCGCAGTAGGGGCTAGACCCCACATGCAAGTCGGGTGGAGGTCACCGTTGTCGGCGTTCGAGGTCGCGGCACCCGTGTACCCAGTATTCCGTGTGGAGGATCGGTAGTGGCTGCGGGCATCCACTATGGGTGGCGTCCCCGAACGGCTGGCAACTAGAAGCAGAACCGCCCGTATCGCGCCGCCGATATAGGGTAAACGTTGCGGGTCGCCACACTGGTCCGCTGAACCAAGGTCCGTATGCCGGGGGGAGCGGAGCGACAGGCCCCCGGCGGTCGGGGTGTGGGGTCTCCCCACATGGTGAGCGCAGAAGGCTGTGTTCATGGCCGGCCCGTGTTCCTTTAGGGAAGGTGAGGGCCGGCAGAGAACAGTGACCTTCGCGACAAAACCCCGAGCACCCGGCCCAGGGTTCTGTCTCCCTTTGCCTTCGGGTCCCGGTGTCCGGCATTCAGAAATCTCTCATTGCATTGCGCTGCGACGCGAAGTGTGCTTGAAAAACGGGAAGACTTTGTCAGTTCTGAGTTTCGATTGCGCGACGCACCAGCGGCTTCGTGCAATCTGATCCCTCTCGGCACGATGGGACGGTGTCCTTCTTCGACCCACTACCTCCCGAACCTCCCCCCGGAGTACCAGTCGGGGCCGGCTTTATGGGATCGACCTTCACCAGGAACCCTCCCCGCCGTCTTTCCTATCAAATGCCCCGGCAGCCTTCAGACCAATACCTGACCACGTCACCGTGACGCTGACTCCAGTACCAGGTATAGCCGCTACGGAGGCGGAAATTTAGCTTCGGGTGCATTTGAAGTGTGGATTGATGACGGCCGAGGCAGAAGAGAATCCGCCGAACACGAATCTTGACCCAGCGAGGCGCGAGGGGGCGCCCGTGGCTCGAAAGGTCACGCTCAACTCGCCGGCGGCGGTGGGTGCGGTTGCGAAGGCTCTCGTGAATGCCGCCAAGTGGGTCGGCGCCGAGACCGTCGTAGTGGAGCAGGTGGAGCCACCGAGCTCTGCGCCCCGACTCAGGGCCACGCTCGAGTCAGGGACTTAGGAGGCGCTCAACGCTTCAGGTGTTCGAGCGCTGCCTCTATGGCCCGGTGAAATGTCGGGTACGCATAGATCATCTGACGGAGGCGCTCCGTCTGGACCTCGGCATGAACGGCGAGCGCGAGCAGCCCGAGCACTTCTCCTCCGGTCGGCCCGACGGAGGTCGCACCTACGAGCAGGCCGCGGCGAGAATCCTCGACGAGCTTGATGAAGCCGTCGTTGCCGACCTTGTGTATCCAGCCGCGGGTGGCCTTGCGCAGATCTTTGAAACCGATCTCGATCTGCAGGCCCGCTTCGCGCGCTTCTGACTCGGTCATGCCCACCGCCCCGATCTCCGGGTCGGTGAACGTGACACGCGGTACGGCGTGGTACTCCGCTTCTATGTGCTCCTCCCCCAAGATGTCAGCAACGCAGATACCGGCCTGGTACATCGAGATATGGGTGAACGCGCCTTTGCCGGTCGCGTCACCGATCGCCCACAGGCGCTCGCCCGCGCGCATCGACCCGTCGACAGGGATTGCCCTCGCCTTCTCGTCTATCCCGACGGTTCCCGCCCCGATCGACGACAGGTCGGGCCTCCGGCCGGTCGCAACCAACAGGCGTTCGCCCGTGACCGGCGACATTCCATCGACGTCGAGCGCGAACAGACCGTTGTCGTGCCAGGCGCGGCGTATCTGTGCGTCGCAGATGACTCGAATGTGCTCGCGATCGAACACACGGGCGAGCAGCTCTCCCGCTTCTGGCTCTTCGAGTGCCAGCAACCTGTCGGCGACGTCCACGACTGTCACCTCGGCTCCGAAGCGCGCGAACACCTGTGCCAGCTCGACTCCCACCGCGCCGCCGCCGAGCACGAGCAACGAACGAGGGACCGAGGTTGTCTCGATCGCCTGGCGGTTGGTCCAGTAGGGCAGGCCTTCGAGGCCGGGGATCGGTGGTGCCCACGGCCGGCACCCGGTGTCGACGACAACGCCCTTGGTCGCTTCTAGTTCCAGATCACCGACGATCACACGACCAGGCCCATCCAGCCGTCCCCATCCCCTGACGAAACGCGCTCCTTTGCCGCGAAGCCGCTCCACCGCGACCTTGTCGTCCCAATTGTCGGTGGCGTCGCTGCGTACCCGCGCCGCCACCGGCGCCCAGTCGGGCCGGACGGTGGCGGACCCCGCCATCTGATCGACTCGCCTCGCCTCGGCCAACAGATCCGCCGCCCGGATCATCATCTTGGAGGGAACGCAGCCCCAGTAAGGGCACTCGCCGCCGACTAGACCGCCGTCTACGCCGACAACCGCGAGTCCGGCCTCCGCAAGACGCCCGGCAACGTCCTCGCCGCCGGGACCGAGGCCCAGTACCACTACGTCTACCTGATCGGTCAAGTTCGGATGGTACATCGCACACATATGCCCCCTTTGCCAGGTCGCATAGCGTTGCGGCAGGTCGGAGGCACTGACACCTAGGAGGAACGAGATGCACGGAGACGTCGAACCCGCAGATGTGCTCCGTTGCGCTCAGATCCTCTGGGACGCAGACGTCCTCCCGGCGCTGGAGAGCTACGTCCGCATACCCAACCTCTCGCCTCACTTCGCGCCGGCGTGGGAATCAGACGGCCATATGGACGACGCCGTCGAGCTTCTCGCCAACTGGTGCAGGTCACGTCCGATAGAAGGCATCGAGGTCAACGTCGTCAGACCTCCGGGCCTCACACCGACGATCGTCGTCGACGTCCCCGCGCACGACACCGAACCCCGCGAGCTCGACCGACCCGAGGTCGTCATCTACGGCCACATGGACAAACAGCCGGAATTCACCGGTTGGCGCGAAGGCCTCGGGCCTTGGACTCCTGTGCGCGAGGGCGACCGGCTCTACGGAAGAGGTACCGCCGACGACGGATTCGCGGTCTTCGCAGCCCTCACGAGCATCGAGGCCATTCGGTCCGCGGGTGGCTCCCATGCGCGTTGCGTCGTGGTGATCGAGGGGAGCGAGGAGAGCGGCAGCCCGGACCTGCCGGCAACTCTCGACGCGATCGCAGACAGGGTCGGGCAGCCGTCGCTCGTAGTCTCTCTCGACTCGGGTTGCCCTTCTTACGACCGGATCTGGTGCACCGGGTCTCTTCGAGGTCTCGTCTCCGGCACGCTGACGGTCCGGGTGTTGGAACAAGGGGTCCACAGCGGCTCGGCCGGAGGCATCGTTCCTTCGTCGTTTCGGATTGCGCGGATGCTCCTGTCACGCATCGAGGACGAGAGCTCCGGAGAGATCCTCTTGAAAGAGTTGAAGGTACCGATCCCACCGGACGCGACCAAAGAAGCCGAAGCCGTCGCCCGGATGGTTGGGGAAGAAGCAGTAGGTGTGTTTCCCGTCGTCGACGGGCTCGAGGTCGCCGGCAACAACACCGCGGACCGCCTGGTGCGGCGCAACTGGGAGCCCGCTATGTCGGTCATCGGGGCAGAGGGGTTCCCGTCGTTGGTGTCCGCAGGGAACGTTCTTCGTCCGTTCACGAGCTTGCAGCTCGGATTTCGCCTTCCGCCGACGTGCGACTCGCACGCCGCCGCCGACGCCATCGAACGCGCACTGACCGCCGACCCTCCTTACGGTGCAAAGGTGACCTTCGAGCTGCAATCCGCGGCCGACGGCTGGCTGGCTCCTGCCCTGGAGAAATGGCTCGACGCGTCAGTCGACGCGGCGTCGATCGGTTGCTTCGGCTTGCCTTTCGGGATCGTCGGCGAAGGGGGGACGATCCCGTTCATGGGGATGCTCGGCGAGCGCTTCCCGAATGCTCAGATCCTCGCTACCGGGGTGCTCGGTCCGGGGAGCAACGCGCACGGGCCGAACGAGTACCTCGACATCCCGATGGCCGTGAAGCTGACTGCGGCAATCGGCCTGGTGCTCGACGCGCAGAGCCGTCGTCGCGACGCCTAACACCCGTGCGATATCGCACGGTTGTCACGGGGAGGCCGCCCACCCCGAGAAGGCTTGCGGATCGAGAACCAGCGCGGAGGCGATAGAGCCCTCCTCCCGGTACCGCGGGTGCCTCGCGGCGAGCACACCGCGCACCGTGTTCATGGCGTCAGGTGGGCATTCCGACCCGCGGGCGTGGACCCTCACCCACCAGAGGTCGTCCCAGTCTTCCGAGTAGTGCTCCACGATCAGCGCGCAGTGCGAGTCGGCGCGGAGGTTCTTCGTGCGCTGCAGGTCGGTGGTGCGCTTTTGCTTGACGGTGTCGATCGGGATGAGGATGCGCGTGCCGTCGAGAGCGAACACGACCGGCACAACGTCCACACCTCGGGTGCGGTGCACGGTCGCGAGCACGCCGTGCCCGGTCGACCTCAGTCTTTCGATGCAGGCGCCCTCGTCGAGCTCCAAGATCAGCTTTTACGAAAGCTGCCCGTACGTGCCCGAGTTCGTCGACCGCGTTCCCGGCGGAGCCCACGGGTCTGCGCTCACAGGCGGGGGCACGATCGGCATCTCGTCTGCGAGCGATCCGACGTCTGCGGGGATCCCGACCGGCGGCGGGGTGCCGGGCGAGGCGGTGACGAATCCCGGCGGGGGAGGAGGGACCGTGCCGCTGGCGTCGGTGGCGTCCTCGTAATTCGAGACGGCGGGCGGAGAACTTGCAGTCGTCGTCTGCGTTGCACCGGCGAAGGTGCTCGCATTCGTGGGCGGCTCGCTCTTGTTCGTGATGACGACCAGTCCGGCGTCTGCGAGCTCACGGAGCAACCGGACGATTACGACGTTGTCGTCTTCGAGCTGTTCCACGACCGAGATGACGGTGCGCCCGCTGGTACCGACGGCAGTGAGTACGCGCCACTGATCCGCCCTGATCTGAACCTCGGGACCCGGGGTCGTGGGCGCCATCCGGACCTCTGACTCGAGAGGGACGCGGGTCAAAAGGTCACGCCACTCCTGTACCTGCGGCACGACCTCGTTTATGACGCTGCTCACCGATTGGTGCTGAACGTGTCCCGCGGGAGGCACCTGGTCCGAGGTGAAGTAGAACCAGCCCTCGTCCAACAGGATCAACTCGAACACGGCCTGGGTGAGGGTATTGGCCCCTTCGAGCGTCGCCCCGACGAGGTCTTTGCCGTCGATCCACAAGTGGCCGTCGACGCCGTGGCCCACGACCTGGAGCTCTCCGCGTTGGCCGGTCTCGGCGAGAAGACCGAGGACGTCGTTCAGTGGGAAAACGGCAAGAGCCCCTACGAGCGATGCGGTCGGGACTTCACCGGAGTTGGTCTCGGTCATTTCGCGCCTCCTGTTGACCGGACGATCGTAGACTTGGAAGGGCCGCAGGTCCATGGCGCGTGAGACAACGTCTCGGTTCGTTGCCTGCGATCGCCGATCGAACGATAGGTTTCTCGGCCATGCCAAAGCAGCGGCTCAGGCCAGCGTTGGCCCGTGGCCGAGCGCTGCTCGACCAGTTGGGCGCTTCGAGCCCGACGGCGGCGAAGATCATCAGACGGATCGGCACCGAGCTCGTCAGGTCGGCAGAGCGCGTCGAGGCGAAGAGCCGCTACGTAGGGCACTACTTCGGTGACGGCCGTGACCCGTCGGGAGACCGCCAAGGGAGCTCCGGATACGCCACCTACGACCGTGTGAGCTCCAACGCCGACGTGGCCGGGTACGTGCTCTGGCGCACCTTTGGCGGGGCACGCACGTTTCTCGACATCGGGTGTGCGTCGGGATTCGTCGTTGAGGTGCTCCGTGAGCTCGGAGTGCAGGCCGAGGGCTGCGACGTAAGCAGCTTCGCGGTAGGTCACGCGGCGCCGGGAGCCGTGGGCCACTTGAGGGTGGCCGACGTCCTCACCGGCCTTCCCTGGCCCGACGCGACGTTCGACGTGGTCAGCGTTCTCGAGACGCTCGAGCATCTTCCCCCCGACCAGGTGCCGCAGGCGATCGCCGAGCTCCGCCGGGTGAGCGGCGGGTTCCTCTACACGACGATTCCCTCGTTCGGCCCGAGCGGCGGGCCCGGGCCCGACGGGTTCTTCGACAACAAGGTCCGTTCGGATCGTCTCGATCACTATCGCGCTCTTACGGCTACGTTCGACGGTCCTGTACCGTACGAAGACTTAGAACGCGACGTCGACGGTGAGCCCGTGGAGGGCCACCTGACGATCGCCTCTTTCGGGTGGTGGACGCGGCGTTTCGCCGAAGCAGGGATGACGAGGCGTCCCGACATCGAAGCCCGCATCTATGCGGACATAGAACCCGCGGGACTGACGCCTTGGTGGAATCTCTACGTGTTCGCGGCACCAGGGGCGCCAGAAAGGATCGCAGTCGCACGGGGCCCCGAACGAGATCTCGTCTCGCTCGGCCTTCATCACCCGCTATACGGGGGCTGAGCGAGCGGACCGGCTTCGGCCGTCGGGACACCACGTATCGTGTGGCGTGCCACAGATCACGTACAGCGAATTCGAGCATCTTTCGTTCGAGCGGCCGAGGCCCGGAGTGCTTCTCGTCACGCTCAACCGCCCCGAGGTCCTGAACGCCGCAGACGTGCGGATGCACAAGGAGATGTCCGACGTCTGGGCGCAGATCGACCAGGACGACGACGTGGCGGTGTCCGTGGTCACCGGAGCGGGACGAGCGTTCAGCGCCGGCGGGGACCTAGCGATGATCGAGGAGATGACCCGCGACTACGAAGCGTTGCTCGTCCAGTGGCGCGACGCCGGTGCGATCGTCGAGCGGATGCTCGCCGCGCGCAAACCCGTCGTGTCTGCGATCAACGGCGTTGCTGTCGGTGCGGGCCTCGCGGTCGCGTTGTTATCCGACGTGAGTGTGTGTGCGGAGTCGGCGAAGCTGTCGGACGGGCACGTGCGCCTGGGCGTCGCGGCCGGCGACCACGCCGCGTTGCTTTGGCCTCTCCTGTGCGGGTTCGCCGCGTGCGAAGTACTACCTGCTCACTGCCGACTTCGTCGACGGACGCGAGGCGGAACGGATCGGGCTCGTCTCGCGTTGCGTCCCGGACGATCGGGTGCTCGAAGAGGCGCTCGAGATCGCGTCGCGCCTTGCGCGGGGTAGTGCGACGGCGATCCAGTGGACCCGCCGGGCCCTGAACCAGCACCTGCGGCAGGGGACGGCGATCTTCGGGGAGTCGCTGGCGTTGGAGATGCTCGGCTTCTTAGGCCCCGACGCCAAAGAAGGAGTGGCGGCGATACGCGAACGCCGCGAACCGCGTTTCGGCCCCGGCTAGGCCATTGCAATACCGTCGCTAGCCCTCGCTAAGCCTTCGGTTGGTGACGGTGCTGCGGCGACGTCGTCCCCCACGGGCTGTCGGGCCAAGCGACAGGAGGGTGGCCCTCTGCCTGGCGCACGAGCTCGCCGATGAGCCATTTGCGGAGCGCCACCACCTCGCTCGTCGGCTCGAGCGAGAGAAGCTCGACCCCTGCACCGCAGTACGCGTCCGTCTCGTCCAACAGGTTGTCGAGGCGAAGCGCAAAAGGTCCGATCTCTCGCGGCATCTCGAGTTTGACATCCAGGCTCGCAACCTGTGAGCGCCTTCCGTGTTCGAGGTCCTGCTCCACACTCGAGATCAAAGGTCCGAAGTTGGTCAGCTCGTCCATCAGCGCGATCAGTCTTCCGGGCACGGCCGCGCGCGCCGAGGGTTCGCGTTCGAGCACCAGATGGAACTCGCGGAGCACCGCGTCGTAGTGCTCGGCGGTCAGGTCGAGCTGGGCGAGGGGCAGGCCGCGCCACTGGAAGTCGACGATGTCGTCGGGCCGCTCCATCGGCCGGCTGGGCTCTCCGGCCACTCTCGACAATCTCGGGTCCCGCAGCGAGCCCGACGATTGCTCGCCGTCTCCGCCATCTCCGTCGCCGCCAACTCCGTCGTCGGCAAGGTCCTTGGCCTCGCGTTCGTCACCGGGATCGTCAGTGTCGAGTTCTCCTTCGCAGCCATCGGTGCGGATCTCGAACCACACGATCTTTCCGCCGTCGAACTTTGTGGCTGCCCCATCTCGATGCCATCCGCTCCAGGACGCGAAGGCCTCGACCGGTGCCGGCGTCGGTTCCGTGCGTACGGACCACCGGGAGGAGCGGGTTCGCGTCAGCCACCTGGACGCTGACCGTGGTGGCGCTGCGGTCGACCGTGAGAGCGAGCTCGGTTCGCGCATGTAAGACGGCGTTGGTCACCAGCTCCGAAACGAGCAGACGAGCCACGTCGACGGTGTCTGCGGGCAGGTCGTCAAGCTGTTCAGCCACGAAACGCCGCGCCTGCGGAACGCTCGCGCTCACAGGGTCGAGGACTATGCGCGCCGAGCTCACCGCAACACCTTGTTCGTGGCGCGGAGCACGAGAATTGCCAGATCGTCGGCGAGCCGGCCGCCGCCGAACTCGACCACCGACTGCGCGATCGACCGTGCGATCGCGCACGCGGGCTCCGAAGCATGTTCCTCGATCACGTCCGCGAGACGATCCTGACCGTAGAAGGCCCGGCGGCCTTCGGTGGGTGCAGCTTCGCGCGCCTCTATCGCTCCGTCCGTGACGAGGACCATCACCTCTCCCGGGCGGATCGTGGTCTCCATCGGCGAGAAGCGCAGCGAAGGGCACGACTCCGAGCAACGGTCCCCGAACCGGGAGCTCCTGCGCGTAGCCGTCGCGAACCACGATCGGAGGCGGATGTCCGGCACAGATCACCTGCAGAACGAGTCCGCTCGGGCGCGAGACGAGCTCTGCGTAGACCATCGTGCAGAAGCGTCCGGCCTGGATGGTGTCGATCAGAGAGGCGTTGATCGCGGGAACGACTGCCGCCGGACGCAGCCCGGCACGAGCCGCGACGCGAGCTCCGTGGCGAATCTGCGACGTGAGGGCCGCCGCGGCAGGCCCTGTCCCGCACACGTCGCCGATCATGAAGACCCAGCGATCGTCGGAAAGGGAGAAGACGTCGTAGAAGTCGCCTCCGACCTCGACACCGTCGCCCGACGGGTGGAACTCGGCGGCCAGGTCGGCTCCGGGGACGTCGGGAAGCTCGGGAGGAAGAAGGGTCGCCTGGAGTGTCCTTGCGACTTCGGCGCGACTCCTGTGCAACCGTGCGTTGTCGATCGCGACGGCCGTGCGGCGCCCGATCTCCTCCGCGAGTGTCCTGTCGACCTCGTCGAAAGAGACTGAGCCGTCGAGACGCATCAAGCTCAGGACTCCGATCGTCTCTGATCGGGCGACCAGAGGCACCGATATCGTCGACCGAATCCCCATCGTGTCGAGCACACGGCGGTGCCCCTCGTCGGAGACGATCTCGTGATCGGACCGAAGATCCGTGTGCAGCACCGTGGCGCCGTCCGCCACCCGGGCCGCTTTCAACACTCCCCGACGTTCGTGGACGTTCACCTCGTCGGCACTCCGAAGGAGGGCCGCCACCTCGGGGTCCTTGTGCGCGACCCCGGCTCGGATCAGTCCGCCCCACTCGTCGATCAGGTGCACTGTTGCCAGATCGGCGAACGACGGCACGAGCGTCTCGACCGCTCCACGAATCGTGTCGCGATAGTCGAGCGAGCCGGCCACGACTGCAGACACCTCGGACAGGAAGCGAGCCTGTTCGGCGACCCTGGCTTCGGCGCGGTGCAGCCGCGCCCGGTCGAGCGCCTGGGCCATCTGATTGGCGACCACCCCGAGGAATTTCTTTTCGGCGTCATCGAACTGGTGCGTCGAATGGAAGCTGAGCGACACGACACCGAGCACGTCTGATTCGGTTGCCAGCGGAACAACCGCGAATGCGTAGCCTTCGGCCTGCTTGCCGGAAAGCTCCGGGAACCTCGCATCGAGCTCGTCTCGCGATTCGACCCAGATGCTCGTGCGCTCGCGGACGGCGGTAGGCCCCGGAAGGGGCGAGTCGAGCGGCATGCTCTCGAACTCCGCCGCAGTGTGCACCGCGCTCGGCGCGTATGCAAGGCGCAACCTGTCTCCGCTCACCAACCACATGGCGGCGACGGCCACCCCGGCACCGAGGTCCGGTGTGAGAGCGGCGAGCACGTCGGCGGCTACTTCGTGAGTTCCGAGATCCCCGGACAGGGCGGCCGTCACACGCTGAAGACGGCTGAGCCTTTCGGCGATGATCTCGACTTCGGCGCGAGCCGCCCGCTCCTCTTCGAATAGTTGGACCCGCTGGATCGCGGTGGCCAAACGGTCTGCGACGAGCTGGAGCATCTCGGCGGCGACGGTGTCGAAATGCGCCGGGCTGAAACTGTCAGCGTGAACGACCCCGAGCAACCGCCCACCGCACAACACGGGTGCGGCCACGACCGAGCGCACACCGAGCGAATATAGATCGGGGTCGGCGTCCGGAGACGACGAGAGGTCCTCGACCACGATCGCTTTGCGCTCGGTGAGAATTCGGCCGAATGCGCCGCCGACTTCGTCGGCATTGATAAGGGAAGCGGCGTCGGCCCCAAGCGCCGACCGGATCATCTCCATGGCGAGGCCCAGCAGGCCGTCGAGCGAGCTCGTCGTGACAGCCGACTCGGCTGCCGTGCTCAGTTCGGACCACCACCGAGCGACTGGTCCAACGCCCGTCCGCGTCGCCTGCTCAGCCGCCACCAAGCGATGGAGCTCCACAGGGGGCTCGGGCGCGTCCTCGAACTTCAAGTAGGACTCGTCGTCTCGGTCGTCGCCGGTCGTCAGTCCCTCCCGCCCGGGGCCGCCTTCGTCGCCATAGGCGGCCGAACGTCTCAGGCCCCGTTTCACGCACCAGCGGGTAGTGCCGCTTGTCAGAACCTGAGGTCGAAAGCCTACCCGGTCGGTCTCGTAGGGGCCGTGGAGGCTCCCAACTGCCCGACGGGCTCCTCGGGCGCTACTGGACGGTGACGAGAGTGCCGATGGGGGTGAGCGGGTAGACGACCGCAGCGTTCGCAAACGGCATCTCGACGCAGCCGAGACTCTGCGGGTACCCGTAGCCGGGGCGCAAGAAGCCGTGGAGGGCGTCGCCCCCGTAGAAGTAGCTGACCCAAGGTATGCCCGGGTCCGAGTAGTGACTGCCGTCGGGGTTCTTGCCGCTCATGGTCGTCACGGTGTACCGGACGTAGACAGGCCACGTTCCGCTGGGCGTCGGTGCCACGGCGATTCCGGTGTTCGCGGGCGTCGAGTAGACCGGCGTGCCGTTTCGGAACACAGTCACGGTCTCGGGTTCGGGGTTCTTCTGGACGTAGACGTAGTCGTAGGGGAGCGGGTTCGACTTGTGGTTCCAAAGAGCGTGGAGCAGGTCCGTCCACACAACTGGTCCGGCGATGCCGTCGGTGGGGAGCCCTTCCGCGTTCTCGAACTGCATGACCGCGCCCTGCGTTATCACGTTCGCCGTCCCAGGTGACCAAAGCGACGTCAGCGAGCTCGGCAGCCCGGACCAACGCCATGCGAACGTGCCGACCTGCGGAACTGCTTCGTACAACGGGTCGACGGGGTCCGAGCTCGCGGGCTTGAAGCTGAGAGGCAGGTACCCGAGCTCAGCCAGGATCTGCTGAAGACGCAGTGTCGACCCATCGGCCACGTGGAAGCCGACGGTGAGAGCTTCGGAGGTGCGCTCGCCGTTCGCGCCGAGGAGGCCCTTTGCTCCGGCCGGGACGATGACGTTCTCGCTCACTCCGGGGACGAACGTCGTTCGCGGTTGGAACACCAGCGTGTTCGGAGTGCTCAAGTTCCACGATCCCGACACGGGGGGCGATAGACGAGGCATGGGGCTGTCGGGGGCGAGCGGCGCCGAGAGGGTCAGGGATATGAGAGTGGCCGGGCTCACCCCACTCGCACCCGGCGCCGGCGACGCTTCTGTCACCGTCTCGAGTATCGGCTTTCCTTGAGGAGTGGTGGGAATCGGGGACGCGCCAGAAGTAGGCGAGTGCGTGTCGGCGCCGACGAGCAAGACGGAAACGGCCACCAACGCCCCGGCCACGGCGATGATGGCGCCTACGAGCCAAGCCGCGAGATGGTTGTTGTGGCGTCTATGCATGAGATGGGTCCAATAACCGAAGTTGTGAGAAGCGCCCTTACCCGACAACGACTCTAGCAGCGACGATGTCGCTTCCAGATGCAGATCTGGGCGAACTCTTGGTTACTTGTTTGTGAGGTCACCCTTTCTGCTGTTTGCTTATCGGATCTAGTTCACGGTTCCTTCACCGTTTGTTAACTCGATCTCGGCACGTCTTGTTCCTCATACCCGAAACCGTGCGTGCATCTCGGTGCGCGACGTCGGTTCGACATCGTTGTCCCATCGTTGTCCGGCCCCAGGATTAGTGTATGTAGCAAGTATTTACGTGGGCACGGGTGGACAAAAGCCGTTTCAGGCGTCGACAGAGCTGTCCGCAAGGACCTGGTGGATCGCCGCAACGATCTGATTCAGCCTGGCGGAACCCTCGACCTTCGCACCAGTTTCGCGGTCCCGTACGTAGAACGCGTCGATGACCTGATCGCCGAGGGTGCACGCTCTAGCGGCAACTACGTCGAGCTGGTTGGCGAACAGCGCGGTCGTCACCCGGTGAAGCAAGCGCGACCTCGTCACGAGCACGCACCTCGACAACGGTGGAACCCACGGACGCACCGTTGTCCACGGTCACCTTGATCTCGATCTTCTCCAATCCGGCACGACGACTGTCGTAAGCGGCCGCACGCTTGGCCAACTGCTCCTCGAGCTCGAGGCGACCGTCGAGAACCAGGTCGAGGTCGGCACCCACAACCTTCCAGTCTGGCCATCGCCCGTGTGCCGGATCGACGACGAATACCTCGAGAGCAACGCCGTCCTCGCTGGCTACGTCGGCCGAACGGAGGTCGAGTCCGTGAAGACAGAGCACCCCGGTTACCGAGGCCAGAAGACCTGGACGGTCAGGGGCCACGACCGTCACACGCGAATCACCGGGGACCAGGACGGGCAGAGCCGTCGCGCCGGCAGAACGAAGCTGCGACATGAGTGTCCGGTGCTCTGCCGACAAGAGCGCCGTTGCAGGTGGCGGGAGCTCGTCACCTTCTAATACCGCTGCCGCACGGTGAACGAGATCGGCGACAAGGCCCGCCTTCCACTGCCCCCACGCGGCGGGTCCGGTCGCCAGGGAGTCGGCTTCGGTCAGAGCGGCAAGCAGGTCGAGGGTCTGGCGGTCCCCGACTGCCCGGGTGACAGCGCTGATCGTCGCAGGGTCGTCGAGATCACGCCGTGTCGCGAGCTCGGACAGCAGAAGGTGATTGCGAACGAGGTTGACGAGCGTGCCCACGTCGTCGCGGGCGAATCCCATTCGCGTTGCAATGCGATCGACGATCTCGACTCCGGCGTCCGTGTGATCACCGGGCGATCCTTTGCCGATGTCATGAAGAAGGGCCGCTATCAGAAGGAGATCGGCTCTTGCAACGCGGACCGTCAATGCCGCCGCCTGAGCGGAGGCCTCGAGAAGATGGCGATCGACTGTGAAGCGGTGGTAAGCGTTTCGCTGAGGCTTGTTGCGAACCGTGTCCCATTCGGGCAGCAGTCGCACCAACAACCCGTAGTGGTCGAGCGTTTCGAGCGCTCGCACTGCCGCAGGGCCGGCGGCGAGCACTCTCACCAGTGCCTCGCGAAGGCCTTCGGGCCAAGGTTCGTGAGGCGGCAACGAGAGTCGGGCGACCTCGTCCAAGCTGCTGCGACTGATCGACAAACCCCGCTCGGCGGCAACGGCAGCCAACCGCAGCACGAGTGTCGGGTCGAGCGAAGGATCCGCTCCTGCCGTCAGGACGACCTCGCCGCCGGACCTACCGCCGGTGCCTTCCGAGATCCCGATCCCCGCTTCGACATCGAACGGGATCTGCGTTTCGGCGTCGTACTCGCGATAGGCGTCGCCTTCGGTCGCGGAGCCCCCGCCCAACCAGCGCCTCCTCTTCCGCGTCACCTGCCAGAGCGCGCTTCTGCTCCAGAGATCATCTGACACCCAAGCGATGCCTCGCCCGGCTCCGGCGACGTCGAGCATCAGCAGCGTCGGCGTCGGCGTACGATAGAGCATCAGCAACGGCGTCCTGATCCTGGAGCAGCAGCTTGTCGGCGGGCCGCGAAGACCGCCTGTGGAGCTCGACACGAGCGGCGAGCAGCATTCGTCTCGCCCAATCGAGCTCGGATAGGTCAACCGTCCGCCCGAGCGCGGGCGCGGCAAGTACCGCTGCATGCAATCCGGACAGGTCGCGCAATCCGCCGTGAGACTCTTTCAAGTCCGGTTCGAGCAAGAACGCGACGTCGCCGTGCATTCGGTGGCGAAGGGCAACCTGATCAGCGAGGACGGGCAGCCACTTCGGGCGCGGCTGCGCCACAGCTCTCTCGCACGCGCGACGACGGGGTCCGAAACCTGGGGATCCCCGGCAACGAGCCTCGCGTCGAGCAGCCCGAGCTGGACCCGCAAGTCCTCGCCCGCGACATTCAGAACCTCCGCCGGCGTCCTGACCGAATGGTCCAGCCGAACGCCTTCGTCCCAAACGGGGTACCAGACGGAGTCGGCTACGGCGGCGACGTCTCGCCTTTGGCGGTGGATCAGCACGACGTCGAGATCACTGTGAGGACAGAGCTCTGCCCTTCCGTATCCGCCCACCGCTACGAGGGCCAACCCGTGAAGATCACTGCCGGTTGCTACCGACAGCAGCTCGCGCAACTGAGCGTCGGCCGCCGCGCTGTAAGCGTGGCAGAACGCCAAGCCCTGGAGGCTCGCGTCTTCGAGCAGGGCCTGACGCTTGGCTCGGAGTGACATTCCTGACCGTCTTACCAGGTCGTGACGTCCTTCGGGACCCTGAGACCCCTTAAGGGTGTGCCCGGTTACGCGCGCTCGTTCGACCTTCACAGGCGTTTAGCCTGTTGGATGCACCGGGAGTCCGGCGCACAGGCCCTTGGAGGGCGGCAAAATGGCGAACTTACCCGAGACACGCAAGAGATCAGCAATGAAGACCGTCGACACAGTCCTCGTGGTCGGCGGGATCATCGCGGCGGTCATGGTCGGCCTCTGGGTGTTCTCCACGATCGTCGGAGTGGTCCTTTGGGTGTTCAAGGTAGCGATCCTGGCGATCGTGGTGGTCGTCCTGGTAAGGCTGTTCACGCGTAAGAGGTAGCGCGGACGCGAGATCCCCGCGCCGGACCCTCAGCCCGTCAACTGTTGGTAGAGCTCGACGTGCTCTTCGACCATTCTCCTGGTGGAGAAGTAACCCTCTACAGCCGCGCGACAAGCTGAACGGTCTATTTCGCCGAGGAGACCCACTGCGTCCGCCATTGCTGCCTCGTCCGGGCAGAGAAACCCCGTGATCCCGTCCTCGATGACCTCGGGGGCAGCGCCTTCTGGGAATGCGATGACAGGTGTCCCCGAGGCGAACGCCTCGAGCATGACCATGCCGAACGGCTCGTTCCAGCGGATGGGGAAAAGCAACGCCTTGGCGCCACGAAGCAATTCCAACTTGCGTTCGTGAGGAACCTCGCCGAGATAGACGGCGTTGTCTCCCAAGAAGGGCTCGACGTGCTCTTCGAAATACCTTCGTTCCCAGGGCTCGCGCATCTTCGCCGCCAGGAGAATCCTTACTCCCGCCTTGCGCGCCACTTCGATGGCCCGATGAGCGCCCTTGTCTGGGGACATTCTCCCCAGGAATAAGAGGTATTCGCCGTCGTCGTCGCCGTCCCCGGGCCCGACAGTGAAGCTAGATGCGTCGATCCCGTGGTGGATCACGCGAGCAACGGGTAGGTCAGGAGCAGCCTGTCGCTGGGCATTCGAGATGCAGATGATCGGCACACGAGAAGCGATGGCTCCGTAAAGGTAGGACAGCTCGTCGTTGAACGGCCCGTGGATGGTGGTCGTTATCCGAAGCCCGGGATAACGCTCTGCGTAAAAGGGTCCGAGGATGGTGTGGTCGTGAACTACGTCGAAGTCGGCGATCGACTTGTAGGAGTGGATCACGTGGTGCATCTCCGGCACGGCGACCCCGATCCGCATTCCCTCAGCCTCGGGTAGTACCCACTCGAGCGGGACAGGACAGGTGGAGTCCCCGGTTGCGAAGAGCGTGACGTCATGCCCGGCAGCGAGGAGCCCGGTCGCCAGTTGGTCGACGACCAGCTCGATGCCGCCGTACAGCGGTGGAGGAATCGGCGCCCAGGGCGGTGCCACTACTGCTATCCGCATTACGAGATTCAACCATGGGGACCGGGCGGCACACGGCACGGTCAGGCGCCGCAACACAACTAGGCTCGCTTGACCTGGCGGCGTGGCCGAGTGGTTTAGGCAGGGGCCTGCAAAGCCCCGTACGGCGGTTCGATTCCGCCCGCCGCCTCAAGAAATCGCTTCAGGGCAGCGCCTCGATGGGCGGGACCATCAGGGCTCGCTTCCGCGCCCCGCCAAGCTTCTCCTCGTTGGTGTCACCGTCCCGCGAGCCCGCCACCAATGGCGACCGGGTGAGAACGACGACGCCGACTATCAGCACCGCCAACGCGAGTGCCTCGAAGACGACCCAGAGCGCACCGCTGCGCAGGACGTCGCCGAACAGTGTGACGCCCAGCAAGATGCTGATCAGCGGGTTCAAGGTCACGAGCGTGGTGCGCGAGGCGGTGATGGGACCGGCGTGGAGCGCGCTCTGGAGTAGGAAGACCGTTCCAATACCGGCGACCGCGAGCATGTAAGGCTCGAAATGGGAGAAAACCGAACTCCATCCGTGGTTGAGGTAGCCCGTGATGGCCTTAGTGAGGGCAGCGGTGTACGTCGCGGTTACCGCAGTAGCTGCGCCGAGCGAGGCCGCCCGCCACCAACGCGGACCGTTCAGCGAGGCCAGCACGGATGCTGCGACCGCGCCGGCCACTGCGAGCGTCGCGACCACCCACTGGGAATTTGAAGGGAGCAACTGGCCCCCGTGGGGATGGGCGGCAACGAAAAACCCCCCCAAGCCCGCTACCACGGTCACGGCCCCGATCCACTCCCGTGCCCCCAACCGGTAGCGGAACCAGATGGCCAGGACGAGCAGAAGGAAAAGCAACTCGGTGGTGAGCACGGGTTGGACGGTGCTCAGCTGACCGTGCTTCAACGCCGTAGCCGCGAACCCGAACTGGACGAGGCTCAGCCCGAAGCCGATCAGCCAGATCTTCTGCCGGACAGCATGGCCGATGAGGCTGGCTCTCAGGGCGGACGACTGAGGGGCTGTCTCAACGCCGATGCGCTGCAGCACGGACGTAACGGCGTTGGTGAAGGCGGCGAGAGCGGCGAAGATGATGGCCACGACTTCCTCCTGGTCGCCTTCGGCGACGCTGACCCTGGTTGGTCGCCTACCGCCCAGTCATACCAGTGACGCGGTCAGACAGTCTGACACGTGGGAATTCGTCGCCGAAAAGTGGCCCTGCGATCAGAACTTGACGAGAGTGCCGCTCGCGTTCTTTATCGTTCCAGAGGAGTGCAAGCACACCTTCATCTTGACGACTGCACCCACTGGTATGGATGTGTTCGTGCTCGAAGTGACCGAGCCGACGAGGTTGTACTGAATCGTCGTCGAAGGACCGGCTGTGCCGCCAGTCGTGGGGTTGTCGCCGGATCCGCCCGTAGCCCCAGTGCACCCTGTCAGGGTCGCCGTATCGGTGCTGGCGCTTCCTACCAGGTGAGTACAAGTGACCGGCGCCAACGGGGTGAGCCGATGCACCCCCGGCAAACGCTAGGGAAGCCACCGACAGGGATAGGAGCAGCCCCCCACCTGTCAGAACATTGTCAGGGCCGAGCGATTCCCTGAGCGCTCCACGAGCAGATACCCGATACGTGAACGACAAGAAGGTAGGTCCCGGGCCGGAGCGTCGCACTTCTCGACCCGTGGCTCCCGGCTGCCCTTACCGGCAAAAAGATGTTCGCTGCTTGCTGTCCCCGGGCTTGGAGCACCGCATCCACGGAAGATGACTTGGTCACGGGGGAGCACCGCGCGGACACGACTAGCGAGAAGGGAGCCGCGACCCTGAAGGACGCCGATCGGGCGGAGCCGGACGTAGCGAAGCGAAAGAGGGAGCCTTTTGTTGGAGTGAGGCGAACAGTCGGAACGTGGGTGGTCGGGAGTTTCGCCACGATCGGAGCTGACGCGGTGGATCCAGCATGACCCTTTGCGACGTATTCGTACTCGGCGCCGAGACCCACGACCAGCAACAGCACGATGGCCAACACCTGGGTGACGGTTACACGAGTCGAGTGTTTTACGCGCCGTCGGCGGTGTCCTCGGGTCCTGAGGTACATCGTCGAGTGATCTGACTCCGTCTGGTCGGTTCCGGCGTGCGACGCGCCGGCGGTCGGTGACTTGACGTCGACAGTGGCGGCGATTTCGCCGCGCAATGGCGGCAAATGAGGTTGCGGCTTCGGGACGGGTCTCGAATTGCAGCTTCGTCGCGGGTTTCGGTTGGCGCTGCGGCGCGAGATGCCGCGGCTTCGGCGCGAGGCGCTGATGCGGCAAGACCGTTGATCTCGAGGGCGAGCTCGATGTGGCTTGCCCCGATGTCGAGTTGACCGGGGAGCCCCAAGATCTCGTGCGGGGCCGCGACAGGCAGGGCGACATACGGCGTTACCGGTTCTTCCGGCGGCTCGGTATCTGCCAGGTCTGGCTCGACGGTGGAGCCGTTGGATTGAGGGGCGCTGCCTACGTCCTCCGAGCGATCTTGAATTACTTCCGGCAGAAGGTCTTCGGCGACATTCGATGGTGATCCAGATGCTGGCGTTGTCGGTCCGTTGGGAGCGGACATCGGAGGCAGGCCTTCAAGGAGCGCGTCCAGTCCGGTCAATGCCGGCGTGGATTTGTCGGAGGTCTCAGGTCGTTCCGGAGCCTGCGGCGACGTGGGAACGGCGTCAGCTTCAATGTGGACCTGTTGATCAGGCAGAAGTCCCCGCTCTTGGGCGGGAACGGGCGCGTCGGTAACAATCACTCCCTCGAGGATGCTGTCGAGGAACGTGTCGCTGTCGCTCATCGCTGCTTCACCAAGCCTCCAGGTTGGGGGCGGGTCCGAATCGGCCCACGCGGATCGGCCTAGGGCTGAATATCGGCACTGAACGAGCGGCGCTGGAGCAATTTCCCAGGCTGATCAGGCGAAATCGTCCCTTCAAAGGGCCAACGCCGAACTGCTGTTGGAGGGCAGGTGTGAGCCGGCGATTGTCAGGAAGGAACTACCCACGCGTAGTCCCAAATCAGATCGGCAGGACGGTCAGCCCCTAGAAGCAACTTTCCGGGATGTTGTTTGTCGATGTGCCCGATTAGGCCGTTGTAGATGGAGTACCCGACGAGCTCCTGGAGTCGACGTGGATAGTGCTGGACGACTTGTCTCGGTATTCCCAACTGTTGATTCTCCTGCTGGCGCAAATAGCCGGCGCAATAGTTCATAGCGATGCCTACTCGGCGTTGTTCCGTCACGTTTGCGCCGCCGCCGTGCCAAAGACTTCCGACCCAGACGAGCACGCTGCCTTTCGACATCTCGGCGGCGATCGACTCGTATTGCCCGAAAATGTCTGGAGAGTGGTCGGCGAGATGAGTTCCCGGCACAAGGCGGGTGGCACCGTTTCGCTCGGTGAAGTCGGTTATCGCCCACATGGTGTTGCAAATAAGGGGAGGGTGCGGCTTGGGCAATGGGATCAGTTGGTCGTCGGAGTGGATCGGCTGAGCGCTCTCGTCGCTGCCTATTGAGATGGACGACAGAGACGAGATGAGGAGTCCCGGATCGAGAACCTGTTCCACGATGGGCAGGACATTCGGATGTACCGGTATGCGCTCGTAGATGGAGCCGTGGACCAACAAGTTGTAGATCCGGGTGGTGTGTCGACCCTCAAACTCGTTGTCGGCCGGCGCGATCCCGAGAGCGTGCTCGAGCCGCCACAGATCGCTCGCGATGTCGTCGCAGAGCTCCGGATCGATCGCGCCCTCGACGATCGTGTAGCCATCAACCCTTACCGATTCGGCATGGGTGGCAATTGTGGTTTCATCGAGGGTCTTCGAGTCCACGTTCCCTCCTGCGAGCCTGTACCGGTCGGTTCCAGGCTAACGCTCGGACGAGCGCTGCGACCTGCCGATTCTTTCAGGGGAGGTGACGTCATCGGGCCGATTGGAAGAGTCGCGGGTGATACCGTGCCCCAGGGGCCGTTGGCGCAGTTGGTAGCGCACTTGCATGACGCGCAAGGGGTCAGAGGTTCGAGTCCTCTACGGCCCACCCACCACCCAGGGCGATGGCGATCGTCTGAGCGCCCGATCTGTCGGCATTCTCCGGGGCGTAGAACGCGCTTCGGACTGACGCTCGCGGGACGACGCGGAGACGACAACGCCGCAACAGCAACCGTTGCCCACAGTAAGTTTCTCGCTCACCGGCGTTGTAACCGCAACTAACCACCACCGGGGCGACGGATCGAACGAGCATTGCATGGAGTGCTCACGACCTCGATTCGTCGCCCCGGTCTGATACGAGCGGCGTGGGCGACTTACGACGACCCTTGCTTGCTACACACCGTCCACCTCTTACGATGGCACCCTGCGGACGTCGACTTCGTTAAATAACTCGGACCGTTCTACGTCTCGATGGTGCTGTCAGAGGCCCCAGGAGACGCCGGATGTCTTCTCGTGACCGATCGCTCCGAGTAGTGCTCCGCGCCGCACCTCGGACAGCGTCGCAGCTTGTCCTGGAGGTCTAGTTCCTCGGCGAACGTAAAATCGTCACCAGGTTGCGGTGTCGCTGAGCTGCGCGGGTTAACGTAACCGGTGGCCGACGGGCGGGTGAAAAGCTGTCGTTTCGGTCGGTAGGTCGCTTCTCCGCGAGGCAGAATCCATTTGAAGGCGCAGTTCTTGCAGGTTCGCTCGACCTTCTTCGCAAACGGGTTGAGCACGGTTGGCATTCTAAGTGCGGTCGCGATCGGCGACCGGGTTCAAGGAGTCGGCCCGAACGCTTCGGATGCCAAGCTAGAACCGCCGCGACAAGAGACGTTAGCGATACCAGGCCATCTGTACTGAGGTCGCCAGCAGCGCACCGTGTCGGCTCCACAGTCGCAAGTGTTCTTCCGATGTCGATTGAGCACCGCGGACACCGAACGCTTCGCTAAGGACATTGTCGTCGCCGACCAGGGCCAGTTCCGCCTCGCTGGCGTGGAAGTAGACCGAAAGTGCGAGCGTCACACTGGATCGAGGACCATCGCTCCAGAAGTAAGACCTTGGGGCACGGAAATCGGCAAGGAACGCAAGCTGGACGTGATCGACAGGCCGACCGCTTGTCTCGCGCACCCAGGCAGTGGAGCGCGTGCTGGCGCGACCAAAAGGAGGATATCCCTCGACCGGACGCATCTCTGTTCTTTCACCTGCAGGCCCAGGGGCAGGATGGATTGCCGAAATGGTGTCAGGATCAGGTGCGTCTGGCATTACGACATCGGTCATCCCGTCGGTGTCTCGTCTCTCGGCGAGGACGACTGATGCCGATGCGAGTGGTTGGCATCCGCCTTCGGAAATCAACTCCGACTCCCAGTGGCTCACCGAGCGCCCTCCACCCACACGTCGAGTCCGAATGAGCAAATAGCTTGCCGGCTCGATCTTCTCAACAAAGTTGATGGTGATTGCAGAGGGTTTAGCGTTACCGTCAACGCTCTGGACGACCGCCTGCAACGCCATTGCGGTCGTCCAGCCACCAAACATGCCGTTCGCCGACTCATAGTGGGGATCGGCCTGTGCTCTCCAGACCCCTGTGTCAGAAGGTTCCAGCCTCAGAGCCATGTCGAGGTTCTGTGCTCCCACTCGAAAAAGGTTATGTCGTGCGACGTTGTTGGAAGTCGGTCGCCGCCCTTACCGGAGCGATAGGCACTACATCACGCTGAGGGGGATGCTGCCTGGGATTGCGGAGATGCGGCTCGTTGGCGAGATGGAGGTGGGCGCCTACGTCGCCAGCTGCCATTCCGAGCTTCGAGTACAAGTTGGCGAGGTGCTATTTGACGGCAGGCGGTGGTTGTCTCAGAGCCTTATGCACCCCGGGAAGGTCTCCGCGTGATGCGGATGAGCCGGGCGAAAGTCAGGAGCAGGGTCAGCTCGCCCAGGGCCAAACCGAACCACAAAAGCCCGTGCTGCCATCGGCTTATGGGCAACAGGGTTATCACCGCGCCGAGAGCCAGGGCTAAAGGCACGATCGTGCCGATAACCAGCCGACGTGTCCGCGTTGTCGGGCGTGGCGGCAGTAGCACTGCCGGCACCCCTCCCTCCTCATCCACCGGTTCGTTTGTGTAGAAGGCCACCGCCGCGTGCCCGAGACGACGCATGGCACGGGCACTGGCAATCATCCAGATTGGAAGGCTCACCACGGGAACCACGAATGAGGCAACTTCGACTGTGGCCACGACAACGTCGATCGGCGATGCAGCGCGGACCTTCCGAACGCTAAGGCCGATCATCGAAGGTAGCTGTCGCACCATTTCCCCGATCGTGCGCGCATCTGTGGCGACCGGACAGCGTCGACGCGGGCCGCCCGGCGCCTTGAAGTGCGAGCGCCGCCTGCGCCACGGTTGGATAGCGACCCTGGATGACCAATATCTCGGCTGCACGAACCGGCTCAGCGGGATCCCGGCCGAAGACCGCGGCGATTCGCAGCACGGCGGTCAGTTGCTCGACGTAAATCATGGCCATGGCCGGCAGGAGCCCAACGTAAAACGTCGACCCGGTGATCAAACCTCCGCGGCGGGCCACAGAGGTCGATCGGCGAACCACGCGGCGCGCCATCTTGTCGGATGTCTCTGTCGGATGGCGATCGACGTTGCTTCGACGCCAGTGCTCGACATGCGGAATGAGCAGAGGGAGCGCGTAAAGGACGGACACCTCTGCGGCGTGGCGCGGATCGAGGCGCAGCGCCCTCCACATCGCCGCTGGTGGCGATTTTTCGTCGCGCTCGAGTTTGGCCACCGAGGCATAGTCTGCCGCGCCGCTGACCGTCAGCGTCGATTGCCTCTGTCCTGTCGGCTCAAGCTCTCGCCGTTTGGCCACAGCCGGGCGCGGAGCTCCAGTGCTGGGTAACGTCGGCATATCGTGCGCGGTGGGCGAACAAGGCGTGTGGAGTCAACGATGGGCGAGACGGCCGAAGCACAGGTGCTCGAAAGAACGAACGGCACCGACGACCTCGTGATCGATGTCGCGGACCTCCACATGCGCTACGGGTCTGTGGAGGCGGTACGGGGCATCGACCTCCAGGTGCGACGGGGCGAGATATTCGCGTTTCTCGGGCCCAACGGGGCCGGCAAGACCACGACGGTGGAGATTCTCGAGGGCTACCGTAAGCGCAGCGGAGGAACCGTGCGGGTGCTCGGGCAGGATCCTGAGCACGCGGGGTCGGACTCGGCGGGCGCGGATAGGCGTGGTGCTCCAAGAGTCCGAACCCGAACACGATCTGACGGTCTCCGAGTGCCTCGCGCTCTATGCCGGGTATTACGCAACTCCCCGTGATGTCAAGGAGACCCTTGCCCTCGTAGACCTGTCGAAGCGGTCCGACGCCGTGGCCAGCCGGCTGTCTGGCGGCCAGCGTCGCCGCCTCGACGTCGCGCTGGCGCTCATCGGAGATCCTGAGCTGTTGTTTCTCGACGAGCCGACGACAGGATTCGACCCCTCGGCCCGACGCGCAGCCTGGGACATGATCTCGGGTCTTCGATCGCTCGGCGTGACCGTGTTCCTTACGACGCATTTCATGGATGAGGCCGAGCATCTGGCCGACCGCCTGATGGTGCTGGCCGACGGCCGGATCGTCGCCGAGGGTTCGCCGGGAACGATCGGTGGGCGCGAGCGAGCCGCGGCCGAGATCCGGTTCACTCTTCCGGCCGGCGTCGCCGCAGCTGATTTGCCCGAGGTGGTCCGGACCGCTCTGGGTGATCACGACGGCGACCGAGTGCTCCTTCGAGCCGAGTCCCCGATCTTGGTTCTCGAACCTCTCATCGCCTGGGCCCGCGGCGAGGTTGCGAACTGATCGACCTCGACGTTCGGCGGCCCAGCTTGGAGGACGTCTACCTGGCACTGACGGCAACTCGGAACGAGCCAGCCTGAGATGGCGTCACCGTCGAGCGCCATCCAGGCAAGACAAGGGCGCGCCGGAGGCGCGGTGGTGCGTCAGTCGCTGCACCAGTTCCGCTACGACCTGTTGGCATTCGCCCGCAACGGGCAGTCACGCTTCTTCACCCTGGCGCTTCCAGTCATCTTCCTCGTGATCTTCGCCTCGGTTTTCGGAGCTGGCAACGAGCTCAAGGTCACCGGCGGATCCATACCGACGTCGGTGTTCTACGTCCCGGGAATCATCACCTTGGGGATAATCGCTGCCTCATTCATGAACTTGGTCATTTCGGTGACCTCGCAACGCGAGTCGGGCGTCTTGAAGCGAAGGCGGGCGACTCCGGTCCCCGCGTCGGCGATCATCGCTGGGCGTGCGCTGACGGCTACCGTCGCGGCGCTTTTCATCACAGCAGTCCTTCTCGTGATCGGGTGGATCTTCTTCAAGGCACACGTCCCTGCCCATACGGCACCGGCACTCGTCGTCACCGTCGTCATCGGCACCCTGTCGTTCTGCTGCATGGGGTTCGCTGTGGCATCGCTCATCAAGAACCAGGACGCCGCCCAGCCAATTACCCAGTCGGTGATGTTGCCTCTTTACTTCATCTCGGGTGTTTTCATCCCAACGTCTCAGCTACCTCACTGGTTGCTACACGTTGCGGACGTGTTCCCGGTCCGTCATCTCGCAGCGGCGCTGCTCAACGCGTACAACCCCCACACTTCTGGGACAGGGTTCGCGCTGAGCGACCTCTTGATCGTCGTCGCCTGGGGAGCAGCCGGCTCATCATCGCGTTGAGGAGGTTCAGCTGGGTCCCGCTGGGACGATGACCATCGAGTACAGGAATTATCACCGGAAGGAGCATGTATGGGTAGGGAGGTCGAGACACAGAAGGGGAAGTGTGAAACACACGGGACCGTTGGAGCGACCCGGGACATCCCGACGATCACCTTCCCCTGGATCGTGAACGCCGTTCGGCGGTCACTGGCGAAGCGAAAGCCGTTCATGTGCCCGGAGTGTGGAGAACCCGTCGAGGCCGTTTGATCAAGGCGGCGCCGGTTCTGCCGGTGTCCATCTACCCCGCGTTTTGGGACGACGCGAGGCGATTCTCGGACCTCAATAAGACTGCCGCGCTTCGCTATCCGACGACGTTGTCACGTTTGCACGCTGGTTCGTATTGAGGAGGATCCGAGCGGCGTCGTGAATACAGAGGCCAGACGATCAAAATGAGCGGAAGCTCTCGTCAGATTTGACGATACCCAATCGCAACAGCCCATGTTACGGTCGGCTTATCTTTGAGTAACTGCAATCAAATAGATCGCATAGGTGAACAACTCAACGAGGATAGGGCGTAAGGAAAAAGAGACGAAAGGGTCAACAGCATGCATTCACTAGGCAAGCTCTTCGTCGCGGCGGCAATAGCGGCTGCGTCAACATTAGCCATCACAGGTGCAGCAGCAGCATCGGCTGCCCCGTTCCCTTCTTATACCTGCACCGGAACGGCAAAGGCTCCAGGAGTCATTCCTCCCGGTGTCTACTCTCAGTTGAACATGCCGAGGGCGTCGGCGTGCGCAATCACGGGACCGGGGTCCGTGACGGTGCACAGCGATCTAATGCTCCGCGAAGGGGCCGCGATGGAGGTGACGGGAGGAAGCCTGCTGGTCAACGGCAACATGATCGTGGGTTACAACGCCGTGTTCTATTCAGCCATCACCGAGAAGGCACCCGTGGATATTCTGGGAAGCTTGACAGTCCGCGGCGGCGGGGCGTTCTATCTCGGAAAAGAGAAGCCCTACAAGCCGGTGTTCGCAACGATTCAAGGTTCTGTCACAGCCGAGCAAGCGTCAGCGGTAGTGATCCAGAACACGCTCATCGCAGGATCGGTGACAGTGGCTGGCGGCGGGGGACCAGGAAACATGCTGCTTCCACCGGGCTCCAACTACACCGACTTCGAGGATGACCAGATTCTGGGTTCGGTTAGCGAGGTCTCATACGGAGGGATCTGGGCGGGGGTGATCCGCAGCAACATCCATGGATCGCTGATATTCGCTGATAACAACGAAGCTCATATCGACGAGTACGACATTGGATCTAACAACATTCACAGCTTCGCGTTCTGCGATGACAACGTCCCCGCACCGAATGAAGGTCACAGCAAGGGATCACCAAGCATCGTGCAAGGTCCAACCTTCGGTGACCAGGCAGCCACCTGCACCGGCGTAAAGGGCGGAAGTACTGGCCCGCCAGTTTGAGCCAGTTTGAGCCAGCGTTCGACATCCCGACGTTCAGTCGGTGACTTCACCAACGTTGACCTGAAAGGCCAGAATTACAACGCACGGCAAGGAGCGAAGGAGGCGGAGTAGTCCGCCTCCTTCACGCGTCCACCGATGCTCATGACTGGCTGCCTGAGGATCGCGAGGGTCGTCGTCGGTGCTGGAACGTGTTCACGCGTACGGCTGCGCATCGTGTAGCGGGTCTCGCTCGGGCAATCGTGATTGTCCCGTGATGTAGTCTGGATTGGCGGGGCGGAATCAGGAGGCAAAAGTGCGTAAAGGCGGATTCACACTCGTCATTTTCATGGCGATCGTGGCTGGCTGCTCGAGCGGGGGAGGGACCTTGCCTGGAAATGGAGGTGGCAGCGTCTCGCCTGGGCACAGCAATCCCAAGGCCGCCGTGGAAGGGTTTCTGACGGCGCTCCAGACGGGTAACGGGGGCAGCTCCTGGTGCGCGTACGTCAATCCGTCGGATCAACAGCAGTGCACAACTGGAACTGCCCAGGTTCACATAACCATCAGTGGGAACTTCTCGATCGGAAATGAAGTCATTCAGGGAACGCATGCTCTCGTAGCGGTGACGGGCAACAACCTCTGCGCTCACGACGAAGAGCAATCAACGACGACTATCTCGTGCTCGAGCAACTCCAATCCCAATGCCGGGCTGCCCCCAGCCGCCGGGACTTTCAGTCAAGCCTACGCGGCGGCTATCAACACCAACGGCTCGACTACGGCCCCGTGTGTCGAGGTGAACGGAAACTGGTACATCGATATCAGCAGTCTGGGGGGCACCAGCTCGTCCACGACGACTCCGACCACCACACCACCAACGACGACTCCAGCTACGTCCGCGACCACGACACCGACTACGACGCCTTCACCTGCGACCACGACAGCGACGACGGTGGTTCCCTGAGCAGTTCAGTTGAGGCACCGATTGTCATCATCACAGGACCGCCTGGAGCGGGGAAGACGACCGTGGCGCGCCTCGTGGCTGACCGGTTCGAGCAAGCTGTCTACCTCGAATCCGACTGGTTTTGGACCACCGTCGTCAAAGGGTTGATTCCTCCATGGCAGCCTGAGGCGGAACGTCAAAATCGTGTCATCGTTCGATCGTTTGCCGTTGCGGCGGCGGCAATGGCGGAGGGCGGCTACCCGGTAGTCCTGGACGGAATCGTCGGACCATGGAACCTCGACATCGTCATGTCTGAGTTCGACTCACGTCGCACGACGTTTCACTATGTGGTTCTTCGCCCATCGCGGGACGTTGCGCTTAGTCGAGCCACCTCGCGGATTGATGAGGAGCGGGTTCAGGGGCACCCGGCTCTGACCGACAAGGGCCCGATCCTTCACATGTGGGAGCAGTTCTCGAATCTGGGACAGTACGAGGACAGGGTGATCGACAACAGCGACCTCGACCCCGAAACGACCGCATCGCTCATCTGGAACAGAATCTCGGGTGGGTTGGAAAACTGTTCAAAGGCTGACTCGTAGCCCTCAGGCAGTTACCTCAGGGCATTGGCCGAAGATCCGGATCGATAAAGCTGGACCGGGCGCGCGAAGATCGAAGCAGGGCTTCGGAGTAGTGCTTTTCAGGCGCTTGCTTGTCCAGGAGCACTGGGTAGCGCTCGATGTGGGCTGCAAAGTCGGTGCAACAGTCCTCGGGCGAGCGGGTGTGAGCAACCAACTTGACCCAGAACTTGGTCAACGTCTCGTGATAACGACCTGGCGCTTTTATTTCGGCGAAAGCGCGAATCTCGTCGCGGACCGCGGCCGCGGCCGTCTCAACAGGCAGCTCACCTAGTACGGTCCAGGCGAACTTCACGTGCTGGCGATGGTCGAACACGGGCTGTTCCCACGGGCCTTCTGGATGAGGCATCACAAAGGCTATCTCCGGCTCACGACCTTGGAGTGCCCGGTACGTCCCCCGCAGTTGACCAACGATTCTCGAGTTTCGCGAGTTTCCAGTACGAGATGGCCACTACCCAAACCACCACGAACAAGCCGGCGATGACGAACCCGGCACGGTTGATATCGAAATTCGCCACGAACGACCAGAATGGTCCGCGAAGGTGGACTCTGGATGTGAGCACGCCGAGAACCTCGATCGTCCCGATCAAGAATGCTGCCGCGATCGACAGTCCGGTGATGACGATGTTGTAGTACACCTTGCGCACAGGTCGGGCGAAAGCCCAGCCGTATGCGAAGTTCATGAAGAACCCGTCCAGGGTGTCGAAGAAGGTCAATCCGCCAGAGAAGAGAAGCGGCAGGGTCAGCACCGCATACCACGGCAGGCCCGACGTTGCGGCGTACGCGGTCGCTGCGAGGAGGACAACCTCGGTCGCGGTGTCGAAGCCGATCCCGAATACCAGGCCGACGAAGAACAGTTGCCAGGTGTGGTTTATCGATCGCATGAACCGTCCGAAGAACCTCCACATGAGTCCGCGGGCCTGGAGCTGACGTTCCAGCTCTGCTTCGCTGTATGTGCCACGCCGCATGTCGCGAAAAACCTTGGCGATCCCGGCGAGCACCACGAGGTTCAGCGCAGCGATCAGGTACAGGAAGGAGGCTGACACTAAAGTGCCGATCGTTCCGCCCAGAGTCTCGAAGGTGGAATGCGGATCGACCACCGCACCGAACACCGCTCTGGCACCCAAGGTGACACCGACTCCGACAGCGACGACGACCGTCGAGTGGCCCAGTGAGAAGAAGAACCCGGTTCCGAGCGGACGCTTCCCATCGTTCAAGAGCTTGCGCGTCGTGTTGTCGATCGCAGATATGTGGTCGGCGTCGAAGGCATGGCGGGTCCCTAGCGTCCACGCCGTGAAGGCCACGCCGAGGCCAACTCCGAGGTTGGCGTAGTGGAAGTGGCGAGGAAGAACCGTCAACACGAAGATCGCCCAACCAAATGCGTTCAAAGCCACGACCGATGCCAGCATGAGCGAGAACCGGAACCACTCTTGCGGTGATAGCGCGTCTGCAATCGACCGCAGCCGCTGTTTGCTGCGCTGCATCCCGTTCATCCTCCACATGATCGGAGGAGGAAGAGTGTCCTTGCGGATCCCTTGAACGGGCCGCGCGAACTGCCCTTGCTCCGAGGACTTGTGTTCGTCGACACGCCGGGCCAGGCGACCGGACTCGTCCCCGTAAAGGGGCTTCACCGTTGCGGGACAGCGCCGGGTTCTAACCGGACTTCGCTGGCTTGGATGTCACCTCAGGCGAGAAACCTGGAGCGGAACGAACGTACGGCAGCGACGTTCACCTAGTCAAGGCTGATCGCGCAGTGCTTCTGGAGTCGGTTACCCGCGTCCTGACCAGGGCTTCCCCGGCCAGAACGGCCACTCCTCGAACGAGGTGCACAGCCCCTTCTCGTCGAACTGGACCACCCACAGGTCGCGATACTCCTGTCTGACCGGCTCGCCGTAGAACACCTGGGCACGAACGACCGCAGTGTCGCCTTCGACGGCTACGACTTCGGTCTCGAGCGTGAACACCTCGTCGTGACCTTCGCGCTCGGCCTCCCACATCTGCGCGATTTCACCGAGGCCGGTAATGGGACCGGCGTAAGGCGAGTGCAAGTATTGCGCACTCTCAGCGAAGAGCGTTCCGAGGGCGTCGGTGCCCGGCGTCCGCCAGGCGGCCTCGTAGCCTGCGACCCAACGCTTCACGTCCGCTCGACTCCGCACTGGCCCATTCTGTCCGAGGGTGGGTAGCAGCGTGGCAGGGGCCCGACGACCGTCCCCGTTTGCCTACGTCCTCGTCTTTCGCACACGCCAGATCTCCTCGGCCGGCCACTGCTTTGCCCATTCGCTTGGGACGTAGTTGTACCGGGGGTGGTCCTCGGCGGCTTCGGGCGCAAAGACCTCGACGAAGTCCACTAGCTCAAATCCGCTTCGCTGCAACTCGTGAAGCATGTCGCTGGTTCCCAAATGGAATTCGACACCGGGATCGTCGTCAGTCCACTCGAGCCGACCCAGACCCCTCTGGGGCCGCTGCAAAGACACTTGGACCTTGCCGGTCTCGGGAAGACACAGAATGCTGAGGGTGGAGTTGCGCATGAAGACCAGTTCACCTCCGGACCTCAGAAGGCGAGCCGCCTCGGGAATCCAAAGAGTGGGATCGCACCAAATGGATGCGCCGTATTCCGAAACTGCGAGATCGAACTGCGCGTCACCAAGTGGAACGGACTCCGCGTTGGCCTCGAGCAGCTCCAGTCCGAGCGAGTGCTTCGCGTTCAGCCGGCGCGCGGTGTCCAATTGTGCCGGGGTGACGTCGACGCCGACGACCCGGCGAGCCCCCTTTTTCTTCAGCCAGGCTCCAAAATATGCAGTGCCACAACCCAGCTCGACTATGTCCATCCCATTGACGTCTGGTAGAACCCGGAGTTCCGACTCCGGAGTGCTCCATACCCCCCAGGTAATTGCGTCTTTGGCCCATGAGTCGTCAGCTCTGGTGTCGGTGTATTCGAGGTTGGCCTTCGTCCACGCCTCGCGGTTGATGCGAACGTAAGACGGGAGTTCGGTCATTGATCACCGATCGTAGTGATGATTCGAAGCAATCTCTTCAACTACGACGGCCAATGCTCGATGCGTGGTTTGAACGATGTCGTTCCAGTTGTGGCGATGAGTTCAGCGTGTCGGCTGAATCGCAAGTACCTTGTTCGGGTCGCGAAGCACGACTGTCCCCGCGATGATGTCGTGGAGGCACATGCGATCCGGGCGCGTCAACATCAAGATCAAAGAAATGATCTGGGTGATGATGCTCAGGATTCCCTCCACGATTCCGCCGATGATCTCGCGGAACGCCATGTACCAAAAGCCGGGCACACTTCTCGTCTCGGGTCTCCAACAGCGCATACCCAGCACTTGCTGGGCTGGAGTTTGGCCGCGTCCCCAGACGATCAGCCCCCAGATGATGTACCCGATGCCGAGGGTTCCGATAGCCAACGGTATGGCCAAGAAGTAAGCGCCGATGCGTCGGCCGACGGGCGCCAATTGAACGCCTTCGGGCAGCAGGAGACCGCTCGTCTGGTCGTAGTACATGCCGGGCGGCGCAACACCGGTGCCTTGTGAGCCGTAGCCGTATCCCGGAGCGGGTGGCGGTGCCGGCGGTGGCTGACCGGGCGGCGCATATCCCGGTGGCGGTGAATATCCGGGCGGAGGCGTATAAGCGCCTGGTGGTGGAGAACCGCCGGGTACTTGCGGCTGATTGGACCAATCAGGAGGCTGGGTCATCGATAACTCCCTCTTTGTGGACCGGATGCACAATGCAAAAGCGGACTGGCGTGTTGGCCATCGCCGTGAAGCCTACTGACGGGGCCATCCTTCTGGCGACCATGCTCGCCATCGTCAACTCAGAATGTTGACCGCTCTCGAGACCACGACGGCAACTGTTACGAGCGAGGCGAGGGATTGCAGCATCATGAGCAGCTTCGCCCAATCGGTCAGCGGCATGGTGTCAGTCGGGCTGAACGCGGTCGCGTTGGTGAACGACGTATACAAGTAGTCGAGAAAATCGGGTGCCCATCCTGGGGATGAGCCCGGTGTCGACATCTGAGGAAACAGGAAGTCTGGTCTGCGATGTTTGGTCAACTGTCGGGCTGCGGGACCACCTCGGTCCAACTCCCAATACCAGAGCCCGAACGCGATGACGTTGGTCAACCAGATCGGCACCGACGCGTAGACGAGCGGTCGCCCCGTGGTCTTGGTCCCGTAGAGCAATGCGTGAATGAGTTCGGTTAGCGATACGACGTTGGCGGCCGTGATGAGGGCGATCAGCGCGACTCCGACCATGCGAAGTCGCGACTCCTCTGGCGAGATGCGTGCCGTTGGATTGACGACGAGGAGAACGACGATCAGAGCCCCTTCCGCCGCAGGGATGAGAGCCCGATTGCCTAATCCACGGATGAGGCTTTGGGGAAGAATGAGCTGGAGGGATATGGCGGCGAGGACAGCGAGCAGGGCTGGCCACCTCGGCTCGCCGTGCGACGCGACGCCCCAGGCGACGTCGTCCCGACTGGTCGTGGGCGGGTCGTCCATCGATTCCAACCGTACTGACCCGATGACAGTTGGACGGGGATGTCGGAGAGCGTCAACTAACTGTGGGCGGCGCCTGGCCGGGAGGAAAATGACCCATTTCTGCACCGACCTTCTTCCCGATGTTGGCCACGTGCAGATGGATCTCTTCAAGCAGGTCGGTGTTCTTCTTCACCTGGCTGGTGAGTGCCGTGTTCTCGGCAATAAGGGTCTTGATGTCGTCAGTGTTGTTGGCCGTGTGAAGTGCAACCTCTGACGAGATGGCGTCGGCGCGCTTGGCGGCGATCAGAAGTGCCGCGGCCTGGACGCCGGCCAGCATGGAAAGGAAAAGGTTCAGCAGGATGTATGGATACGGATCGAAAGCCTTGTGGTGAAGGATATGTTCGAAGAGCAACGTATTGATGATCGCCCAGGTGATCATGACGGCGAAGAACGAGAACACGAATGGCCACGATCCCATCATGTTTCTCATCCGGTCGGCTGACCGTTCCCCGAGAGACAGCTCGCCGCCAGATCGAACGCCCGGGTGCTTGTGCCAATGACTCTGCCATGGACTCGCCTTCACAGCGTTGATCCTCGCGCGGTTTTGATGCCTGGCGACGGATCTGCACCTTTAAAGCATTGTAACGACGTCTTCTACAACAGACCTGTTCCGATGGCCACTCCGACCACGATGAGAGCCGCCCCCCCGACGAGTTCGCTTCGCTCTCCCAGACGCTCGCTGATATGACCGCCGATCTCCAATCCGAGGAGCGAGAGTGCGACGCTGACGGCTGCGATTGTTACCGCAGCGATAACGAGGTTGACCCTATAGGTCCCGAGTGCGAATCCGACGACGAGATTGTCAATGCTCAGTGCGGCACCGATGAGTATCAGATGTTTCATACTCGGCCCCTGTTGTCTGGGTGCTTGAGCATTCCCGACGAGTTCGGAGACGATTACATAGGTGCCGGCAAGTCCGAGAAGGGCTCCTCCGATCGGCTTGGCGGCCGCCCCAAGGTCATGCGACAAGGAGTGCCCGAGTGCGAGCCCGGCGACAGGCATAGCAGCCTCGAACACGCCGAAGACAAGAGCGACTCGGATCCGAAGCTTGCGGTCCACCCCGGATACACCAATCGCGGTCGAAGCTCCGAAATTGTCCAGGCCCACCGATACTGCGACCAGCAGCAGCGCGACCACGCCTGAAACGTAGTTTGCGCCCTCGCGATTTCGGGTTCCCGAAAGGCAGCATCGAGTCCCTGCGCCTGTACTCAACGCCTGTACCAAATTAGGACGCCTCTCGTATTCTTCTCGCCGGTGCCCAACTCCACCGAGGGAGAAAGCCAGTCGGCTACCCACGGAGATGGACTACAGGTTCGCGATGACAATGGATCCGCCGCCGCGGCGAAATCCCGGGGCGCCCATGTGCGTCGATCACACCGGAAGCACGAGTTTCTAAGGGTGCTCTCCACCGCCGTGTCCAAAAGAGGCCTGGGCAACCCCATCACCGACCAGGAGCTCGTGTCCTCGGTCGTCTCACAGCTCCAGGTCGACAGCGGCTTTTCGTTCTCCCACATGCTCGGTCTGGTCCTCACCTTCCACGGCGTGAACCCGAACTCGTCTCCGCAGCTCACGCTGCCTGTGAACGTCGTCAACTCCCTCAGCTACCAGTACCAGGGCTACGACTACGGGAACGTCGAGTTCCCGAACGAGGCTCAAGATAGGCACAGGGGCGACCAACCAGGCGACCGAGACCGCAACCGCGCTTCAGGCACTCGGCTTCAAGGCGACCCCGGGTCCCGACCTCACCCCGGTCGGGCCGGTGTCTGAGACGGTCGTGTACTACGCCAAGCCGAGCTCAGAGCCCTATGCGGCACGAGTCGCCCGCTCCATGACGGGTGCGGTCGTTATGGCACAAGGCCCCATCACCCCCGGATCTTTGGTAACGGTAGTGACCGGGAGCGACGACCCGCACTCATGTCACCGAATCGTTGCAAAGAGTTCACCCGCTCATCGTTGCTCTCGGCCCTCCGGCAGACAATGCTGAAACCGTCTCGTGAGACCTAGCCTCGGCGTGAGGAGGAGGTAGAGCAACTCTCAAGTCTTCATTTTGGCGATCAAACGTGCGCGTCGCCCTACATCTTTTCTCAGGCGTATATGGACGGCTCATATACCCAAGATTGATCATGCGAGTCGGAGTTCGGCGGACGCAAATACACAATCAACGACTAGTTGGGAGAAGTAAATGAACCTCAGATTCGTTCGCCGGGCCTCGGTCCGAGCGGTTGTGGTTGCGGCCATGACGTTCGGTTTCGTAGGAACCGCGGCAACCGTGGCATCTGCCTCAGGTGGCAACAACTTCTACGTTGCCACCTCTGGCACCAACACCAACAACAACTGCTCGGTCCAGACCAACCCTTGCCAGACGATCTCGTTTGCGTTGCAAGAGCAGGCGTCCGAGAACGTGCCGGGCACGATCCACGTGGCGGCCGGAACCTACGTCGAGCAGATAACTGCAACTACGGCCAATTCAAACGTGACGATAAAGGGCGCAGGTGAGGCCAACACGATCATCGAGCCTCCTTCATCTGGCCTCTTGAGTGACACCGACACCGACTCGAGTCAGCCTCAGTACTACGTCGTTGACGTCCAGCCCGGCACCACCGGGTTCAACGTGGAGAAGTTGGCGGTAAACGGGCTGAACGCCTCCTCGTTCTTGGACTCAGACGGCGCCGGATGCGGCCAAGACTTCGTCGGCGTCTACTACCACGGCTCTTCGGGACTCGTAAAGAAAGTGCTCGTTACTGGCATAGACATGCCGGCGGACCTCTTCGGCTGCCAGGGCGGCCAGGGCATCTACGTGAACAGCACGTCTTCTGACCCGGCAAACGTGAACGTGACCAAGGTCAGCCTCACAGCTCCCGTGTCGACGACAGTGACCAAGGCCGACCTTCCGGCAGCGACCTACAACAGCGACATCTTGCCGGTCAAGTCAGTCCCCGCAAGCTTCACGGGCGGGGGTGTCACTGTGAACGGGTACATCGTGCAGGCCACTCCTGACGGCACGAAGAACCTCTTCATCACCGGCACGACGGGCACGGACTCACCGTCAGGATCGGTCGTCAACTACAACCCCTACACCCCGGCTTACGACAAGAACGGCGTCACCTGTGACGACAACTGGACCACGTGTTCCATCACAGGTTCGACGATCGCCGGGGAAGGACCGAACAACTTGATCGGCCAGAACGGAATCCAGGCCTTTGGCGCAGCGTCGGTCAGGATCGGTGGAGCGACAACGACCATCGGTAACATCGTGTCCGGCAACACGTGGGTCGGCGGTGGCGGATCCGGGAATGCTGCATCGGGCATTCTTCTTCTGAACAATGGACCGACCATTGTCGAGAACAACACCGTGTCGAACAGCGACGTCGACATCTACGCGGGTGAGGTCCAGGCCTTCGGTCTCGTGTACCCGACCCCAGGGACGTGGACGATCTCGACCAATACAGTGTCGGGCGCTACTTCCGATGGAAAATCAGGTGGTGAGGCTGGATACGGAGAAGGCATTCAGGTTGACAGCACCACCAACAACGTGGTGGTGACGAACAACACTGTGTCGGGTTCCGCCCAGGCGAACATCTTGCTCACCGGCGTAAGCGGGGCGACGATCGGCGGTTTCGGGCCGAACGTGGGCAATATCGTGAGCGGCAGTGCTCTCGGCGCAGGAATCGTGGTCGGAGGCCCTGGGACAGAGTGCCAGGTCGCTTTCGGGAGCAGTTGCTCGCCAGGGCCGGGGAACCCGGACCAGTTCTCGAGCACCGGCGACACGATCGCAGAGAACTCTGCTACCGCGAACGGCGCTGGGGTAATCGTAGAAGGGCAATACAACCCTTCGATCGTCGGACCATCTGATCCCCAGGCCGCCTACTCGAACGAGTTCGCAGGCAACGTCTGGACCAACAACGCCATTGCAAACGTGGCCGACTTCAGCGGCTTCAGTTCGTCGGCTCCGTTGAACACGTACGGCAGCCCGAGCCACGACACTTGTGAGCCGACCGCTGGTGGCTCGGCGAGCTTGAACTCCTTCACCCACACCTCAGGCGACTACTGGGCCTGCTAAACAAAATCGGCCGCGGCAGATCTCCTGCCGTCGGCTGATCGGAGCAAATATTCGAACAGAGGGCGGGGTCTCGGCTCCGCCCTCTGTCGTTGGATCGGAAGAACGACAAGCGATCGGAAGAACGACAAAGAGACGTTACGACTTCTCCATCATCCGATCGTTGATGTTCGCGAGAGCCTGCAGGCCGGCTCGAAGGCCTGACATCTGCCCAGTCATGCATTCGACCCATCTCGCAAACTAAACAATGTCGAGATGGTCGATTCGGTGAACGACGCAACGGGAGCCCTGCTCGCCGGATGAAGCACGCGTGGCTTGGATTGGACGTCGTTGCCGTCGTGATCTTCGTGGGGATCGGCCGAGCCGTCCACACTCATGGTCTCGGCTTCGTCGGGTTCGTATCGACGGCGTGGCCATTTGCGTCGGGACTCGCAATCGGTTGGCTTGTCCTCAAGGTGTGGCACAGCTCAGGACGGTCGATGAGAGACGGCATCACAATCTGGGTGTCGACGGTCGCGATCGGGATGATCCTCAGATTCGTCTCAGGCCAGGGAATCGCGCCCGCGTTCGTGTTCGTGGCGCTCGGCTTCCTCGGGGCTGCGATGCTCGGCTGGCGTCTCATCGAGGTTCTGATCCGACGCTCGCGTTGGCACCTGACTGAAAAACGGTGAACTGGACCTGACGGGCGATAGGGCAGAATCACTGACTTCGGTCCTGTACAGGAAGGGAACATGAGAACGCGAAAGACTCGTGGGGCCAGTCTCTGCACGCTTGTCGTCGCTCTGGCAGTTCTCAGTGCCGGGTGCTCCAAAGCCAACCAGTCAACAACTTCGTTGACGACGACACTGCCGCCGGCCAAGTCCATTGATGGGTGGTCGGCTCAGCAGTTACCCAACCCTGGGGGCGCGACCAACGCCTTGCTGTCGGGAATTTCCTGCTCGTCCGATACGTCGTGCACCGTTGTAGGGGCATATGGGAAGAGCACCGGACAGTTCTTTCCTGTTGTCGAGCATTGGAACGGGTCAACCTGGAGCATCCAAGCGGGTGCTAGCGCCGCTACAGCGGCCCCCTCGAGACTCCTCGCCATCTCGTGTCCTTCGACGATGTCGTGTTTCGCCGTGGGCGAATTAACTACCGGGTCGAATTCACAAGCCGCCTTGGTCGAGCGCTGGGACGGCTCCAGTTGGAAGGATGTGCCCGTTCCCGCACCGAAGAATGCGAGCGCGCGCGAGTTGACGTCGATTTCGTGCTTCTCCTCCATTGCTTGCACTGCTGTCGGTTCGTACAGGGTGCCGCCGTCCGGTGCAACAGAGGTGCTACTGGAGAGATGGAACGGTCTCAAATGGGCGCTCCAGACGGCGCCAGTACTGCCCAGGCATGTGACGTCTATCACGCTGTCTCAAGTCTCGTGTTCGTCGTCGCGCGTTTGCATTGCTGTAGGACAATCGACGTCCTCGTCCGGTGCGGCTGCCTTGGCCGAGTATTGGAACGGCACGACCTGGACGATTCAGGCTCTTCCCGTCCTTCAGAACCGTGGTGGCAGCAAACTGGCCGGTGTTTCGTGCGTATCGCCGACAGACTGCACAGCAGTGGGCGATGCCATCGACAGTGCCGGACTAGATGTGAGCGTCGCGGAGCACTGGAACGGTCGACATTGGGTAGTCGAACCGACTCCGAGTCTTCCTCGTGCCGAATTGGCGCTCTCCGCTGTGTCTTGCCCGACGGCGAACTCATGCACTGCCGTAGGTCGCCAGACGATCTCGATCTATAGCGGTTCTGGCTGGACGGTACAGCGTGCTCCTGTTCCTTCTGCCGTAGCGGAGTCGGATCTCTCAGGACCTTCAGCGGTATCGTGCACGGTCTCGGGCGCCTGCACCGCTACCGGAGTAACGATCTCGGTGCTCGGTGTGGCGACAATGCTGGTCGCGCACAAGTCGTAGCTACCCTGGGTGGTGAGCCGTCGGCCAAGCTGCACTGGTGACAGAATCCGTCAATGACCGACTGGGCGATCACTGCCGCATCAGCTGCGACCGCAGCTGGAACCTTGGTCCTCGCGGTCGCGACCTTCTCGTCCGTGCGTTCTGCGCAGCGGGCGGCGAGAGCGACTGAGGCCGCACTTCTCGCCGGCATCCGCCCGCTGCTGGTCACCTCGCACATCGGAGACGAGTCGCAGAAGATCCGTTTCAATGACGACCACTGGGTCCACGTCGAAGGAGGTCGCGCCGTCATCGAGACCACGGACGAGGTCATCTACATGGTCTTGTCGCTACGAAACGTCGGGAACGGGCTTGCGGTTCTCGACAGGTGGGATCTCGTGCCGGACCGATCCACGACCGAGCGATCGGGCGATGAAATCCCCGTCTTCAGGCGACTGACTCGCGATATCTATGTGCCGGCCGGAGATCTGGGATTCTGGCAGGGAGCACTCCGAGATCCCGATGACCCGCTGTTCAATGCTGTTCGGGCAGCCGTAAATGAGCATCGGGCTCTGACGGTCGACATTCTCTACGGCGACCATCAGGGCGGGCAACGCACCATAAGTCGGTTCGTGCTCGACCCTATGAGCGATGGCAAGTGGCTCTCAACGGTTGGAAGGCACTGGAACCTCGACCAGCCAGACCCGCGTTAGATGGCGCATCGGGTCAGAGGTCGTAGGCAGTGGTGTGCTTTGGTTGGTACAGGCCGATTTCGCCCGCTCCGGGAATTCTCATGCTGATGAGCAATCCGAATCCTTGATCTTGGATCGGTCCGGTGAACTCCACCCCCCTTGCCGACAACTCAGAGACGGTTGCCGCGACGTCGTCGCACATCAGATACAGCTCGTGGTGTCCGTTCGTCGGTCCGGATCCCGAGTCGCCCGCTCCGCCACTTGGGTGAATTCCTAGCTCTGCAGGTGGGAGCTTGAAGATTAGCCAACCGCCATGAGCGTCGACATACGGGAGATCGAGGACGTCTCGAAAGAAGGCTCTTGCCTTTTCGGCGTCGTCGGCGTAGATGATGGCGTGGCTTCCGGTGATCATGCGCATACCTTGCCACCGGCTCAGGGAGCTCGCAGATCCGGGGGGCATAATCGGAGATGACCATCGCCAGCCGGATCGTGGGCAAGCTCGTCAGGCTGCCTCCACCTACGAGTAGCGACGTCGCGGTCGAACGCGATCTTGCGGCCGAGATGATCGACGGCGCGCTCCTGCTTGCCGACCGGTGGTACACGAATCGTCGCGTTACGACGGGATCGCCGATCGTGTTGATGCGCACTCCCTACGGGCGCAAGCAGCTGGGTTTTATAGGGAGGCTCTTCGCCGAGCGGGGGTACCAAGCAATAATCCAGAGCTGCAGAGGAACGTTCGACTCAGGAGGTGAGTGGGTCCCGTTTCGTAACGAGCAGGCTGACGGTAGGGCCACCCTTGATTGGATGAGCTCCCAGCCTTGGTTCGATGGCAAGGTCGCCACGTTCGGACCCAGTTACCTCGGGCTCACTCAGTGGGCGCTGGCGCAGGATTGCCCGGATTACCTGAAAGCCATGGCGCTCGACGTCACGGCCTCGAATTTCCGGAACGCTGTCGTCTATCCGTCGGGGTGCTTCGGTCTCGAGACCGCGCTTGCCTGGATGTACCAGCTGGAGAACCAGGAGTCAGGCGTGCTCCGATCGATCCGAGCTCAGCTCGCTCGCCGCCGTTCGCTTGGTGCGGCGTTTGGTGCGCTCCCTGTCTCAGATGCCGACTCCGCTCTGCTTGGCCGCAAGGTTGCTTTCTTCCAAGACTGGCTGCTTCACGAACGCCCCGGTGACGCCTGGTGGGACCCGGTTGACTTCAGTCAAGAAGTGAGATCAGTTCCTCCGTCGACCCATGTCGCAGGTTGGTACGACATCTTCTTGCCCAGACAGTTAGACGACTACGAGGCGCTTCGCCGTGCAGGCCGAAGCGCAAGGCTCACCGTGGGCCCTTGGTCGCATGTGAGTCCAGGCGGACTGGCGGCCATGTTGCGCGATGGCATCGATTGGTTCGATTGCTCGTTCAGCGACACGCCATCTCACTCTGCGCGCAGCGTGGTGCGTGTTTTCGTCATGGGTGGCCGTCGATGGGTCGAGATGCCTGATTGGCCGCCTCCGTCGAGCGAAGAGCGTTGGTACCTGCATGCGGGGGCAAGGCTCGAGCGATCGCTGCCTTCCGATTCACATGCCGACCATTATCGATTCGACCCCCGTGACCCGACACCGGCACACGGGGGAGCGTCGCTCAATTCCGCCAGCGCCGGTGCCAAGGATCAGCGCAAGCGTGAATCCCGTAGAGACGTCCTCACGTACTCGAGCGATGTGCTCGAAGACGACATGACGGTCATCGGGCCCGTCCGCGCCAATATCCACGTCAGGTCGAACCTCGAAGACGCCGACTTCTTCGTCCGTCTATGCGACGTGTCCATCAGAGGAAGATCCAAGAACCTGAGCGACGGGATCGTGCGGCTGCGGCACTGCGGGTCCATCAGGGCGCCTGACGGGTCTCTACCGATCCAGATCGACATGTGGCCCACGGCGAATACCTTCAAGCGGGGACATCGCATCCGAATTCAAGTGTCGAGTTGCGCCTATCCGCTATTCGCGCGAAATGGCGGGACAGGCGAGCCGATTCACAACTCGGTGAACCTTCGGGTGTCCGACAACGAGATCTTCCACGATCCAGAGCACCTCTCGTACGTGTCTCTGCCTGTGGTAGATGACTGAGAACCCGGAATGACAACGTCCGGAGTCGTGTAGCTACGATGAAAGCCGGGCCAGCACCAAGTGCACATCGAAGAGATGGTGCTTGGTCTCGTGGACCGTGTGCCGGCCTAGCCAACCTATATCCCTCTCAGTTGGTTTGGGGAAATTGTAGATGCATGGTCTCTTTACCTGCTCGGGTGAAAGTCGGTCGAAGACCCTCGCGAACAGATGGGAGGCGACCATGATTTCCTCTATTACGTCTTGTACCTCTTCTTCCGCGTAGCCGGTCAGAACGGCTCGCTCGTCTCTGTACATCCTGGGAAAACTGGGAGAATGCTCGACGAGCGCGAGGATCACGCGGTCCCGCTGGATCAATAGGACGTCACGCACATGGCATGCGTACTCGATCGCCGACCAGACCAGAGGGGCCGGCCTCTTCCTCAGATCTGGACCTCGGTCCGCATTCGAGAGGAGCTCGACGAACTGGGCGCAGAAGCTCCGGAGAGCGCCGCCGACCTCGCCGACCGGGACGTCCTCATAGTCGAACGTGCATTGGTCGCAATGGTCCACGGAGCCAGCATGCCCGACAAAGGTGGGTCAACGCGACAATGTCGGGCCTCGTTCAATCCGAACGGGTCAATATCTCGGCTCCGGTGGGCGTAACTCGGATGGTGTGCTCGAATTGGGCTGTCCTCAGTCCGTCGGCGGTCACGGCGGTCCAGCCGTCCTCCCAACTGGTGTGGCGCCACGTGCCGACCGCGATCATCGGCTCGATCGTGAAGGTCATGTCCGGCTCCATGAGCGTCGATGCCGCCGGGTCGTAGTAATGGGGGACTTGCGGACGGGAATGAAAGACCTCGCCGATGCCGTGCCCACAGTATGAGCGGATGACGCTGTACCCCTCTCTCTCGGCATGACGCTCGATGGCGCGTCCGACGTCGCTGATTGGCCTGTCCGGGACCACCGCATCTATGCCCAGTTGCATGCATTCCTTTGTCACACGGACTAGGCGCTCGGATTCCTCGTCTGTCCGCCCCACTGCGAATGTCGCGCTCGTGTCTCCGTGGACGCCGCCGACGTATACGGTGACGTCCAGGTTGACGATGTCGCCTTCCGCCAGAGGGCGGGTGTCGGGTATCCCGTGGCAGATCACCTCGTTGACCGACGTACAGATCGATTTCGGAAAACCGTGGTAGTTGAGCGGGCTCGGGTATGCACCCCGGCTAATCGTGGCTTCATGGCAAATGGCGTCGAGGGCGTCGGTGGTGATGCAGGGCTCCAGGGCGGCCGCCGTGGCCTGCAGCACCTCGGCTGCGATCACACCAGCCCGACGCATCCGTTCGATGACGTCATTGCTCTTCACCATCGGTTCGTCCAACAAGACGGGACGGCCGCGTTCCGCGTAGTCAGGTCGCGAAATGTGCCGAGGGACATCGCGCGGAGGGGATACCTGGCCCGGAAGAACACGCTGCGCGTCAGCCTTGTGGCAACGCTTGTACTTCCGTCCACTACCGCACCAGCACGGATCGTTGGACATGATCGGCTGTCTCATCTTCTTCGTCTCGACTGCGCCCAGGCGCTTATGTGAGGACGAAGCCAAAGTTTGGGTCTTCCGGGCCCGAGATCGAGAACGGGCTTCGGCATATCGGGATAGCGGCGTTGGTAGGTGCTGACACTGTTCGGATGGCGGAGGCCGAGCAGTGTCGCTAGCTCTTGTGCGTCTGCCAGGTCTTCGGTGCGAACAGTGGGAGTCACGCGCTCAGTCTATACCCTTAGACAATCGACGCTTGAAGCAAGCGGTGGAGGGAGCACGGAGCAAGGTTCCTCTGAGCCACCCTGCCGGGTTGGACGTCTCAGGCAGGCGCTGCTATTTGGACGTGGTGAACGACCCGTGTCGTCTCCAGGCCACCCATGCTCTTCCCACGCCGTAGGCCCCGGCGCTGAAGACGCCGACGAAGAAACCGATCGGCCAGTTGGTTTCGAAGGAGATCGCGATCGCCGCCCAAACGGTCGCGAGGGCAATTCCGACCGACAAAAGCATGGCGAGCGGCGGTCGGTCCGTGAACGAGCGCGCTGCCGCCGGCGGACCGATCATCAGGCTGAAGATGAGCAGAGCGCCAACGACCGGCACCGTCACCGTTGTCCCGATGGCTAGAACGACGAGAAACGCCATCTCTACCCCGAAGCTCGAGATGCCCTTGGCTTCTGCGATCTCGGGTACGACTGACGATGTGACCAGAGGGCGGTAGAGCAGGCAGACGACGGAGATGCAAACGAGTCCCAGCAACGCGACGGGCCAGATCTCGTTCGAAGCAATCCCGAGCACCTCGCCGAATAGCAACGAGAAGATCTCGGGCTCGTACTGCGAAGTCTGGCTGAGGAACAATGCGCCCAGAGCGAGCATGACGACGAGGGCAAGTGCCGTCACGACGTCGTGACGTCCCCTCCTCCCGAGTGCGCCGATCCCGAGAGCGGCTAGCACCGAGAACGCACCCAAGCCGACCAGAGTGTTGATTCCGATCAGGTTGGCACCCGCGGCTCCTGCGAACGCGCCGTTTGGTATGGCGTGGGCGGGGAAGGCGGCTCCACGCAACACCACGAAGAACCCGACGACTCCGGCGAGCACCGCCACGATGGTCGCCACCGTCCACACGTTGATCATGAACCCCGCGAACATCGCTCTACTCCCGGCGCTCGGCGGCTCGCCGGACAACAGGTAGCTCGGTTGCGAGATACCCGAGGAAGATGAGAGCGACAATGAAGAAACTGACGGGCCAAGCTTGGTGACCGGAAGTCCAGTCGTAGCTGTCGTAGGCGAGGAGCACGCCCAGCAAGGTCGTGAAGATCCCGATGATGGCAGCTGCAATCAATGCCCAACCGATCCGCGTCGTCAGGCGCAGGGCTATCGCGGCCGGTCCGATCAGAAGCGCAGTCGAAAGGATCGCTCCGATGGCCAAAGACGACAATCCGACGGCGAGCGCCAGCGCAAGCATGTAGAGCAGCCCGACGACACGAACGCCCACGCCTCTGGCTGCAGCAATGTCCGTGTCGACAGAGCTCAGCAAAAGCGGTCGGAAGATGAATCCCATTATTGCGAGACACACGAGGCTGAAGATCACCACGACGCTGATCGTGGAGCTATCGGTGCTGAAGATTGACCCGAAAAGGATCTGCTGGCTTGCGCCAGTGTCAGAGGTCGATGTCGAACCGAGGTAGAGGAACAAGGCTGCCAACCCAATCGAGGCGCCCAGCACGATGCCGGTCGCAAGGTCTCGCCCGCGAGCTCGGCGCACTCCGATCAGTTCCATGGCACCTGCGCCGATCACGCCGCCACTGACGAAACCGAAAAGGGGACTCAGGCCTACCAGAAAGGCGCCAGAGCCGCCCGCAGTCGACACGTCCGCCAGAGAGTGGCCGGCGAAGGACTGGCCGCGCATGACCGTGAAAACTCCGACGACCGACGAGACCACGGCTACGACGCTGCCTATGACAAGTGCGATGTGCACGGGCTGGCTCGAGAAGAAACCGGGCTCGAACAGGAAATGCACGGTCAGACAGCCTCGAAGCCTTGGGCGACGGATTCCTCGGTCGGTCCCGCAATCACCAAGATGCGGCCATGGAGGACGTGAACGTGAACCTCGTGGCCGTAGAGCGCGCTCAGGACATCCGCCCGGATTACCTCGTCGGTGGTCCCGCTCGCCACGCGTCCGTTTGCCAGGTAGACGATGCGGTCCACAACCGGCAATAGCGGGTTCATTTCGTGCGCGGAGATCAAGACGGATACATGTTGCTCACGTGCCACACGATCGAGGAGCGTGACCACCTCCTGCGCACTTCGCAGATCCAGGTTGGCGAGGGGCTCGTCCAGCAACAACAACCGCGGCCGGCCGACGAGCGCATGTGCGATGAGAACTCGTTGCTGCTCTCCCCCCGACAGGTTTCCCACCCGGACGTCGGCGAAACGCTCCGCGTCGACGGCCGACAGCATCTCGTCAACCGCATCGCGGCGATGCTTCGAAGGGAGTGGGATCCCGAAGCGATGCCCGTCGATGCCGAGCGCAACGAGGTCGCGCGCCGTAGCGGCATCTCTGGATCGAGAGACACCTTCTGAGGTACGTAACCGATGGATCTGTTGCGCCTCGGGCGTGGAGCGCCTTCGACGAGCACCTTGCCGGAGCTCGGGTATTGGAGTCCCAGGATCACCCGGAGCAATGTGGTCTTGCCCGCGCCATTCGATCCGATAAGTCCAGTGAACTCTCCGGCTCGAACCGAGAAACAGACGTCCTGCAGCACTTGCCGACCCGCCAACGAGACGCTCACTCCTTCGACGCCCAGCAGTTCGCGGATCGGTGTCGCAGCGGGGGGACGGGGCATCTCCACAGTTCAAAACGTATCCTGAGACTGAGTCTCATTGCAAGGTAGGATGTCAATGGTCGGGCCGCGGTGACTTGTATAAATGACGGGCCGCCGGTCCAAACGACGCCTTGAGGAGCGCGATGCCTACCGAGGAAATTGCCGATGATCTGCACGGGTTGGTGGAGGCCCGTCTGCGGCGTGTCGACCAGCGCTACACGGCGGGCCGGCGCGCAATCATCGAGCTGCTGGTCAGTGCCGGTCGGCCCGTCAGCATCGGCGACATCGCAGATCGGCTTCCTTCGCTACCTCGCAGCTCTGCATATCGCCACCTCGTCAACCTCGAGGTTGCGGGTGTCGTCCGGCGCGTCGCCGCCAGCGACGAGTTTGCACGCTTCGAGCTCGCAGAGGACCTGACCGAACATCACCATCACCTTGTATGCATCGAGTGTGGAAAGGTCGTAGACGTCACACCTTCGGCGGAATTCGAACGAGACGTCGCTACTACCCTCGACGCGCTTGCTGAGACAGAGGGATTCGAGCCCCACAGTCACCGTCTTGACGTTCTCGGCCTCTGCTCCGCCTGTCGTTGACATCTAGCCGGCAAGGTTCAGATCTGCACCGCGCCCGGCCAGCGGAAAATGTCAACGGTTCGTGGCGTAGACGGCTCTAGCTCTGAACCGAAGGGGTCTTTCGCCGAGCTCCTCCATGTAGTGCGCGGTCCATCCGGCAAGACGGGCCACGCTGAAGATCGTCTGGCCGGTGTCGGCGGGAAGACCGGCCGCCCACGTCAGGGCTGCAAGGGCCAGATCGACGTTCGGGCCGGGTACTGCATGGGCCTCTGCGAGCTCCACCAAGGAGTGAACGATCTGACGTTGCTCGGTGCTCGCGAGCTCGTCGAACCTCGACATTAGGACATCGAATCTGGGGTCGCCCTGGATGTACAAACTGTGCCCGAACCCGGGCAATGACCCCTGCCAGCGCAGCGTCGTGTCGAGTGCCGGCCCGACCCCGGTTCGTTGTGCCTGCACCAAAAGGGCGTGAGCCAGCTCGCTGGCGCCGCCGTGCAAGGGCCCTGCGAGCGTGCAGAGACCCGCGAGCAATGCGTCGTAAATATCGGCCCTGGTGGATGCGGCGACGCGGACCGCCATTGTGGAGGTTGCGAGCTCGTGGTCCGCGAGGATGACAAGGGCGGCGTCGACCGCCCGGACGAAAGCTTCGGAGGAGTCAGAGGTAAGGCGCCGAGCAAGGCGATGCGCGACTGAGACCGAAGCAAGGTCACGACCAACAACTTCGTTCGGCTTCGGCTCGGAACCCTGAAGGGATTCCACCGCGGTAGCGATGACCTTGCGTGCGTTTCTCACGACGGCCTCGGCGCGAAGGTCTGAACGCAGCGGATCACGCACGCCGCACATGAGCACGGCCCAGCACAAGCGGCCGGATGCCGCCATCCGAGGAGGGCGGGGTAAAGGCGCGGGCTGCCATGACTGATCGGATCCGGGTGAGGCTTCGAACAACAGGTCGGTCACGGATTCGAAGCTCTGTGTTCTAGCAAGGTCCGCCGCTGGTATCCCCCTGTAGGCCGGGCCGTCCTCTAGGAGCTGTGTAACCGCTGTAGTTACCGAGGCGAGCCTTGTCTCGACCCTCTTGCCGGAGCGAGACCGCCTTGCGAGCCGTTCGACATCATCCAGGTCGAACAAACTCCTGCGTGAGTCGGTGCTCGGGTACGAGGGGAGGAGTCCCCTGCTCACGTAGGCGTAGAGCGTCGTCAACTTGATCCCTAGCCGCCTGGCGGCCTCCTCGCTCTCGAGCATTCGTGCCAAGGACGGTAAGCATAGTTGAGCAGGGCTCAGGCGACATTGACTAGATCAACGTTTACAATGAGGCCGTAGGCGTTCAAAATGGATGCGGGAATATTGGGCGGCCAGACGAAAGGACACGATCGATGGCGACTGTGGTTAGGGACCTGATGTCGAGTCCGGCCATCACGTGTCTCGCCGAGGATTCGCTCTCGGATGCCGCTCGCACGATGAGCGATGCCGGCACCGGTTCTGTTGTCGTGACCGAGGACACGAAGGTCATCGGGATCCTCACAGAGCGAGACCTGCTTCGTGCGGCCGCTGCGGGAGCGGAGCCCGAAGCGGAGCCCACCCGCCTATGGATGACTGCAGCCCCAGATGTTCTCGGACCCGACGAAGAGGCCGGAGCGGCGTGGGCGAGCCTGACTCATCATCACTATCGCCACCTACCTGTGGTGGACGGTGATGCGCTGCTGGGCGTCGTCTCGCTCAGGGACCTGATCGGAATCGCTCGTCTTCGTCCTGCCGCGGAAGTTGGCGTCGAGGTTCCACGCGGGCTTGAAGGAGTGGTGGTGGCCGAGACGTCCGTAGGCGACGTCCGTGGCCAAGAGGGCTTTTACCACTACAGGCAATACTCCGCAGTCGAGCTCGCTGCCGGCAGGTCGTTCGAGGACGTCTGGCGGCTGCTCCTTGACGGCTCGCTGCCCACAAAGGCGGAATCGGAGGACTTCGCACGATCGGTCCGGCGTCTCAGGACGATCCCGGCAGGACTGGCGGAGCTCCTGGGTGACTTTGCAGAGCAGGGCAACCCCCTCGACGTGTTGCGCACGTCGGTGTCCGTCCTGGGAGCCGAGCTCGATTGGCGTCCGACGCACGACATCGACTCTCGGACTCTGCGTATGCAAGCGCTGCAACTCGGTTCGGTGGTGCCAACACTCATGGCGGCTACATATCGGCTCAAAGCCGGGCTCGTCCCTGTCCATCCACGCGACGACCTCGGGCATGTAGCGAACTATCTGTGGATGTTGAACGGCGTGGAACCCGAACACGCCAACGTCCGTGCTCTCGAGCAGTACATGATCCTCACGATTGACCACGGGTTCAACGCATCGACGTTCGCCGCGCGGGTGATCGTCTCGACGGGTGCCGACCTCGCCGCAGCGGTTTGCGGTGCGATAGGAGCTCTGTCGGGTCCGCTCCACGGCGGGGCACCCAGCCGCGCGCTCGACATGCTCGACGAGATCCGGACGTCCGATCGCGCGGAGAGCTGGTTGCGCTCGGCGGTGGATCACGGGGACAGGATCATGGGGTTCGGTCACCGCGTCTACAAGACTGAAGACCCACGGTCCCAGTTCCTGCGGGGTGTTGCAGAATCCCTGGGTGGCCCACTGTTCGATCTGGCGGTGCGTACAGAAGAGATCGCGATACGTGTGCTTGCCGAGCTCAAGCCCGAGCGAGAGCTCTGCACGAATGTCGAGTTCTACGCCGGTGTGGTCATGAACGCATGCGGGATCGCGCGCGAGATGTTCACCCCCACGTTCGCGGCCGCCAGAACGGTCGGTTGGTCGGCGCATGTCCTCGAGCAGGCTTCGGACAACCGCCTGATCCGGCCCGCAGCGCGCTATATCGGCCCTCCGGCCCCTCAGCCCGTGCCGGATGTCGTGCAGGACGCGTAGAGGGTCTGTCAAGCAGAAGCCAAATTTGCAGTGCCGGCAGGCACATACGCGTATTCGACGCGCAGCACCGAAGGCGCGTCCGGGCGTCCGCAGGTCGGGACGTAGCTTCCGAGTTTCCCGTTGAGCGGCGCCGTGAGGGTCCCCCCGCCACTCGACAGCCCTACCAGCATCAAAAGTGTTCCAGGGGAGGGCTCGCACCAGTTCTGCCAAGTGAAGACCAGCTCCGCCGTGCTCTTTCCCTTCGGTTCGACCACCACGGGCGCCAACGCCGGTGTGTTCGCCTTGGCGTTCTGTATCTTCAGGAGCGAGCCGTTGGTCCGCACTATCTGCAGGCTCGGTATGCCTTTCAACTCACAGGCAACCGCGGCAGAACTCGAGATCATCACATCGCCGACAGCACCTCCCGCGCCGGAAGGATCTTGACGTCTCCCTCCCCTTGCGACGAGATCCTTGGCTCGGCACGGTGGAGCCGTGGCGACTGGAGCGGTGGTAGTCGTGGCGCCGGATCCTTGCGTGCCCGGTTCCAGGTTCTTCGCATCAGGGTTCGGTTGCGAGGTGGCAAACTTGTATCCCGTATCGCATGCGCTCGCCGAGACTCCTGCGAGGCATACAAGAAGTCCAACCTTCGCAAGAGTCCGGAAGGCCGAAGAAGGCCGCGTCCTTCTCATAACAGTTCCGCTAGCGACCGCTCAAGGCTTCGCCGATTGCTTCCAAGCCGGCAACCATGGCCGCTTGACCGCGTTCGTCGAGAACCGAATACGCCGGCAGCACGAGGTCGTCGGTGAGTTGTTCCGCGGCGCGAAGTTTCTGGCGTTCGGCGTCGCTCACCTCTGGTGTGTCCTCGTCGGTCCAGCCGAACATGGCCATGTCGCCAGGTCGCTGGATGTAGTGAGCGGCCTTGGCTTCTAGTCCGTTGGCGCGAACCGCTAGCAGGTGTGCGCTTCCCCTCAACTCGCGCAGGATTGTTACCAGCTGCATCGACTGGCCCGGAACGTCGTCTGCGAGCGGCTGTGTCTTGATGCCTGAGTAGAGTGCGAGTCCGACCGGGTCCGCAGCGTCGTTCACGGCTCGTGTGGCGTCACAGAAGTCGTCCAGCCCGTCTAGCCCACCGAATTGTTGCCTACCCAGGTCGGCGCAACAGTTCATGTACACGCGCGCGGCGTTGCGAGGAGGACAGATCTCCCTGCCCGAATTCCAGATCTTGGAGACCATCGGTTGCGAGAAATAGCCGAACGCGCTGGCAACCACCTCCGCGTCGACGTCGCCGAGCACACCTCCCCGCCCGAGGAAATAGAGCTGGAGCGCGTCGAGACCGAGGGATTTTCCGACTTCCAACGTTTCCGGCGCGAAGTAGAACGTCCATCCGAGATCACGGATCTTCGGACAGACGGCGCCAACGAAGTCTTTGGCGTCCATCGGAGAATCTTAAGGGCAAGCCGCCTGTCAGACTTGGCGCGCCACGCCCGGCTCTTGTGAGGGCATTTGCTGCCGTGAAGGAACCGGATAGGGCGTCGGATTGCTGACATCCAGCTCGAGGAGCTGGCCGGAGGTGCACTCACGCGTCACGACGGGACCACGAGCGTTCGTCGCCGGGAACTTGGGTACGGTCGTGTCGGCGCGCGAGGGGACGAGCGCGGCCGTCAGGTCGCCACACGTGTTTCGGCGCCACGACGAGATATTGGGTGCTCTCACGCCGAATCGAGTTTCCAAGAAACGCATCTGCGACGTGTGGTCGAACACGTCTGAGCACACGTAGCCTCCCCGGCTGAAAGGCGAGACCACGAGCATGGGCACCCGGAAACCGAGCCCGATCGGCCCCGCGATCGAAGAGGCAGCGGCTGGGAGAGGGTCGACGGTGATGTATTCGCCCGCGGTACCCGCGGGAGGTACTGGCGGGGCGACGTGGTCGAAGAAACCGTCGTTCTCGTCGTAGGTGATGAAAAGCACGGTCTTCGACCACACGTCGCGGTTCGACGTCAGGATGTCGAGCACCTGGTTTGCGAACCACATCCCCGCGGCGGGTGGAGACGGAGGATGCTCGTCGTAGCCGATCGGGGGCATGATCCACGAGACCGAAGGCAACGTTCCGTTCGCGACGTCTGACCTGAAATCGTTCGGGAACACAGGCGCGAAGGCGTTCCGGTACAGCGGCGAGCTCGGATCCGAGACGTGCTGCGAGAAGTACAGCAGGATGTTGTCGGAAACCGCGATGGAGATCGGGTTCGACGGTTTGTAGATGTCGCCGGGAGCGTTGTATACCTTCCACGACACGCCCTTGGACTCGAGCTCCTCGGGCATCGTGCGCCACGACGCGCTACCGATGAACTTCGACTGGTCGTTTGTGACGAGCACCGGCCCCCCGGCGAGACCGTCCGGATCGAGAGTCCCTGACAGGGCGTGCAGACGGTTCGGGTGCGTCGGAGCCATCACCGAGCAGTGGTAGTTGTCGCAGATGGTGAAGGCGTCCGCCAACGCATACCAGAATCCAAGATCGGCGCGTTTGTAATACCCCATTGTGAGGACTCCGTTTTCCGGACCCTCGAACTGCGCCGAGGTGTGCGTTCTGACGAAGCTGTCCATCGCACCTTCGTTCCAGCACAAGTGCTGGGCCTTCCAAGTATGGGACAGGTCGAAAGTGCATTCGGCATTGCTGGATGCGGTGTCGAGGTGGAACGGAAGGAGGGTCGAATCGTGGGCCTTGGTCCCGCCGACAGGCCACGCCTGGGAGAACACGCCAGGGATCGAGGTTTTGTCGTCGAAGCCCCTCACCCCGCGGTACGAACCGAAATAGTGGTCGAACGAACGGTTTTCGTTCATTAGGAACACGACGTGCTCTACGGCGCCGAGGTCTTTGCTCACCGGTTTTACCGATGTCGCCTTCTTGATCGTCGACGCCCCGCACGAGGCGAGAGCCAGACTGAATGCGCCGGCCACGCCTCCTATCAGCACGTCGCGCCTTGTGCGCAACGAGCTCGCGTGTGGTCTGTCGTGAGAGAACGGCGACGACTGCATGCTTGGCCCGGTGCTAATCAAATCACCGGGTCGTACGTCACGCCAGGATTACCGGTCAGTCGATTCGGATGCTGCTTCGCAGCTCCTCTTGCCTGGCTTCGAAGATCTCGAGTGGAATTCGTTCCTCCGCGAGATCCTCGTGGAGCTGGGCCAACGCCTCGAGGATGCTTGCCTGGTCCTCGGCGGTGGTCACCGACCCCTCTTCCGGTTGGTCCTCCTCGTCGCGCCTCGCCAAGCGCTTTTCCTGCTTCGCCCTGGCGCGCGACCGCTTCTCCTGCTCGCGTTGCATCTTCCCGAATGTGGAACACGATCGGGCCATAATGCCGCTCCTTTCAGCCAGGCGGCACGGTGAGCCGGGGTGTCGCGCCTGACGCTTTCGTTACTGCAACTGCTCTAGTGACTTGTCTTGAAAGGTGATCTGAGTGAAGATCCAGCTGACCGGGCTCAGATCACCTTGACGTTACGTGCTTCGTCCCCCTTGCGCCCGGGAGCAATGTCGAACTCGACCTGCTGGCCGGCTTCGAGCGTGCGGAACCCCGTTCCGGCGACGTTGCTGTAGTGGACGAACACGTCCTCGCCGTCGTCGCGCGAGACAAACCCGTAACCCTTCTCTGCATTGAAGAACTTGACCGTGCCTACTGCCATCCTGTCTCCCTCTTAGTGACTTCCTTATTTGGCGCCGGACGATCCCATGACTGGGTCGCGAGGCGCTCCATCGGTCTAACCAGTTGCCCGCTTCCCGATCCCGCCCGCAGCCGCTCCCACCACGAGATGCCGTTGCGCCGGACCTACTCCAACCTGGAGCTTTGGACCGACCCGTTCGGTCGCTCGTCGAACGATCGGCGAACAGGCTCAATCACCACTCCAGACGAGTTGTGAAGGTGACCAACCCGAGCCGGAACGGATCGAGCCCCGTCAACCTAAGGCGACCGGCCGAACACATCGACTAGCCAGGAGAGTTTAACAGGCCGGCACCTGATCCCGCCACGATGGGGGACGGCCTCTCCAACCTAACGGAGCCTAACCGATGTGCCTGGCGAGTTCCCGATGCTCTCGGTACTGGAGGATGAAGACGTCCTGTCCGATCCTGTCGCTTTCGTCTGTTGTCGGGGGGCGAACCTCCAACCCCCTTCCTGTGAAAACCGAAGCCTCCCCGCAGCCCACGCATATGCACCAGGTGGAGGCCATCGGTACCGGGGCGCCGGGGGAGTGCGATTGCCACCAAGGGGTGCCACATGTCGGGCATTCCACGATCTCGCACCTGTGGTCCGACAAATGGGTCATGGCCGCATGGCGGTCCGGGAAGGAGGTATGGCATCTCCGGCAGTGGCAGGGTCCTGCCGGCAAGAAGCAGATACAGGCGTCCATCATGTGGCCCATCTCCTCGAGGAGTCGGAACCTGCGCTCTCGCAGGCTCGGCTCCCAGGAAAGATCATCGGGAGGCCCATCGGTCTGCTTGAGCGCCGCTCGGACTCCACCGACGCGTAAGGCGCCCAACATCGCCTCAAATCAGGCGGCGGCGTCGTGTCGCCAGTCTCAAATCTCTCGGACGCCTGCGAGCATCCCTCTTGTCGACATTGCATCGCGGAACTCGTCGCGCAGGGCCTTCATGTTTCGCGTAACACGCATTGCTCCGACCGCTCCACCCATCCAACCCGTGTTCTGGCGGTCGAATCTGATCATGCTCTGACCGTCGCCCACGGATGTGACCGACAGACCGACCACGAATTTCTGAGCGAGGGCGCCTAGAAGGAGATTCCCAGTAGTGCTGCCCCTGACCGCTTCCGCTGACCATTCGGTCGCCCAATTCACAGCAAATCCTCGCTCGGCGAGGATCTCGGCGGCCGCGTTGCGTGCGAGCGCCGGATCGCCGTGTATGAGGAATTCGACTGCGTTCACGGGCGCAACGCTACCCGAGCACGTCTCACACGGTGGCGGCCGCCTGGATCGTCCTGCAGTGGATGTCGATCTCCTCGGGTGGCTCGGGACGACCGAACAGGAATCCCTGAGCCATGTCGCAGCCGACCTCCGACACGAACTCGAGCTGTGTCTCCGTCTCGACACCCTCGGCAGTCACAGTCAGGCCGAGCGTGTGAGCAAGGTCCACGACTGAGCGGATTATCGCTTCGTCTCGCGACGAACGTCCGATCGCCGAGATGAACGATCGATCGATCTTCACGACGCCGATCGGCAGCTCCCGCATGTACTGAAGAGAGGAGTAGCCCGTGCCGAAGTCGTCTATCGCGAGCACCACGCCCATCCGGTGGAGTTGCCTCACGTGGGTGCGTGCATCATCTTCGTCCGCTGGCATCAGGCTCTCCGTCAGCTCGAGGACGAGCCGAAGGGCACGGGGCGAAATGCCGGCGTCCACGAGAACCGACGACACCTCGTCTACCAGATCCGGTTCAGAAAGCTGTCTTGCCGACAGGTTGACGCTTAGAGCCAGCTGGTGGTCGGCGGACAACTCGTCGTTCCAGGACCGAACCTGGGCGCATGCCGTGCGCAAGACCCATGATCCGAGCGGGACGATCAGGCCGGTCTGCTCTGCCACGTCGAGGAACGAGCTCGGCGCGAGCAACCCGCGGGTCGGGTGCTGCCAACGAACGAGCGCCTCCACCCCTACGCGTCGCCTGGTCCAGAGGTCGATGATGGGCTGGTAGTGGACGACGAGCTCGTCGTGCTTGAGCGCCTGCGCGAGCTCTTCTTCGGTATGGACCCGATGACGAGCTGTCGCTCTCGTAGCGTGATCGAAGACCTGGATCCGAGCTCGGCCGCTCTTCGCCTTGGCCAGGTACATCGCAGAGTCGGCATCGCTCAACAACTCGTCGGCGCTGACGTTGTCACCCTCCACCACTGCAGCGCCGATGCTCGCCCCGACCTGGAAGCGCTTGCCTTCTATGTAGAACGGAGGGTCGAGGGCCGAGAGAACCCTCTCCGCGACGGTGAGCAGCGACTCGCGATCCGTCATCTGCTCGCAGAGCATGACGAACTCGTCACCCCCGAAGCGGGCGAGCGTGTCGGACGCCCTCATCACCGCTTTGAGCCGGTCTGCAACCTCGACCAGCACTTTGTCCCCTGCGGCATGGCCGAGGCTGTCGTTCACGAGCTTGAAGCGGTCGAGGTCCAAGAACATGACGACAGGGCCGGGAGCGTCGCTGCGCCGACCGCGCAGGATCGCCTGCCCGATGCGGTCACCGAGTAGAGCCCTGTTCGGAAGCCCGGTCAATGGATCGTGGAGCGCTTGATGCTCGAGTTTCTCCTCCGCCTCCTTTCGATCCGTCACGTCCCGCAGGTTCGTCACATAGCCACCTACCGACGGCCTGTCTCGCAGATCGCTCACGACGGCCTCGACGTGGCGCCAAGTGCCGTCGGCATGAGCCATTCTGAACTGGACGCGCTCGGCTACTTCTCCACCGGAGAGACGCGAGACCAGCTGAGTTTCGACTCGTTCCCGTTCGTCAGGGTGGATGAACGACGACGACATCACCCCGACGACCTCGTCGGGAGTCCGACCGATCAGTGACGACACCGACGGGCTGGCAAACCTGATCAAGCCGTCTTCACCTGTGACGATCATCGTGTCGTAAGAGTGTTGGACGAGAGAACGGAATCGCTCCTCGCTGCTGCGCAGGGCGGATTCGGCAGTCTCCTTTTGCTCGGTGGTCGCTCCGAGCATCCGCGCGATGAAAAGGATCACCACTGTGCCGAGGAGGGCGAGGGCGTTTGCCCTCGAGATCGGCAGGAACGACGGCGCCCAGCCTCGGGTGATGAACAACTGTCCTGTCGCAACGCCGAGAACCGTCCAAAGCGAGACGGTCCGCCAGGTCCGAGCTCCGCTTCGAGCAAGGTTGTCCACGAGGACGAACCCGTACGCGCCGACGATCTCCGGTCCCCACCCCGACATATAGATCACCGTCGTGACCGAAGCCACATGCACAGCCACGCGGAAGTTGATCGACGCGGCGCCGTCGTGCTTGTCGGTGAACTTGTCGGTCAGGAACGACGAGACCGGTGATGCTACGAATACTGCGATATAGAACCAGAGGGGGACCCTCGCCACCAGACCGAAATGGCGGAGCGCCAGCAGTATCGGCAACGCCGCGACCGCCATCGCGTAACCGATGAGCTTGGGGTTTCGACTCGGAGGACTTGAGGCGTTCGACGGCTCGGAGGGCGCGAGCACCAAAGCTCGGGTCGACGCGGCCCGCGACACCTGGGGGCGCCTTCGGGTACCCGCAGGGCGCATCGAGCTCCTTTCCTCCGTTCGGGCCCCCGCCTGTTCTTTGCGCCTGGGTCCTGCTCTTACATCGACTCCGATGGCTCGGGTCTTGAGAAGGGCCGTTCAGGCGCGGGGGAACCCCGGAGGTGGCCGGCGAGCGGCCGGAACTCGGCTCAGGTCGTCTTGACGATCAGAAGATTGCAGGGGGCCTTGTGGGCGATCGTGTTCGGGACCGAACCCAAGATCCGCCTTTCCATCCCCTTGTTGCCGACGACGATCAAGTCAGCCCCCACCTGCTCGGCTATGCCGATCACCGCCTCGGCCGGCGAATCGTTGAGCGAGTGGGTCTTCACGTCAACACCAGAGGCCCGGGAGGCGACACCTTCCAAGAGTTGCCGGCTCGCTTCGGTCCCGAGGGCGTGTCCGAGGACGTCGTCACCGGGGATAGGTGCCCCGGCGACTGCCATCTGGGCCGCGCCCGCAGTGGTGTGGTAGGCGTTGACCAGGTGAAGGGTCGCGCCGCTCTCGCGAGCGAGAGCAATTGCGAGATCCACCGCTCCGTTTGCCGTCTCCGAACCGTCGGTGCCTACCACGATGGTCGCGAACATGGTTCTCCTCTCGGTGCGATCCCGACGATACAACGATCTGGAACTCGTTAACCTGGCCACGACCGTTTCGGCGGAACAGCCGAAGCGTGCCGAATTTCAGCGGAAGTCGAACGCGACCTTTATCGCCCCCGAGTCGTCCTGAGTCGCAAGGGCGGTGAACGCCGATCGCCATTCTTCGAGTGGGAAGGTGTGAGTCAGCATTCCCGTCAGGTCCACTCGTTTGTCGTCCACCATGTCGAGGTAATGCGCGATCGCGTGCTTCCGCACACCATCTACTGATTCGACGCCGAACGCGTTCGATCCCACCCACGAGATCTCCTTGAAGTACAGAGGCGACCACTCCCATCGTTCGGGCGCGTTCACCCCGCTCTTCACGAGCGTCCCGCGCTGTGCGAGGAGCCTGACTGCTACCTCCGAAGTCGTCGCAGTCCCGATCGTGTCGTAGACCACGTCGATGCCGCCCGGGTGCGCCATCGGGAGCGCCCCTTCGACCCTTCGCAACTTTCCACCCGACCACGCCGCGACCTCGTCTATCAGCGCGTCGACGGGTTCGTGCGCGAAGACCGTCGCACCGAGGCTCCTTGCCAGGTCGGCCTGGGTTCGATGTCCAGCGACGACCCCGACCTCGACTTCGGGAAAAAGGGCGCGAAGGATCGCGGTCGCGGTGGTCCCGAGCGCTCCGGCCCCGTAGACGAGCACGCGGCCCGAGGGCGGCGGCGAGTGTCGTGTCACGGAGTGCAGTGACACCGAGAAGGGATCGGCGATGACCGCCAGCTCGTCGGGGACCCCCGCTGGCACCGGGTAGACCATCGACTCGTGAGCCGGCAGAAGCTCGGCGAAGCCTCCCGGTGCGTCGCGACAAGTACCCGTGTGGATGCCGGGTGCGAGCTCGCCCTCAGTGAAGTGCCAACAGAGGCTTAGGTCGCCGGCCTCGCAGGATCCGCAGAGCGGGGTGATGCCTCGAGGTACGCACGAGAGCCAGGGATTCAGAACCACGCGCGTGCCTACTTCGGGTCCGGTGGTGTCCGGACCTAGCTCGACGACGTCGGCAACCACTTCGTGGCCCAGAACGGTGGGAAAGCTGAACAAACCGTTCAGGGCGCTGTCTCCAAGGCCCTCTCCGAAGTCCATGAAGACCTGTTTCGCGTCCGATCCACATATGCCTGTCATTCGGGTCTTGAGTACGAGCCACCCAGGACGCGTTGAGGCGGGGGGATCGGCCTCGATCAAACGCATAGGTACCTGCGCGAGGCCCGCCAGCAGGCGGTTCGCAGGATCAGGAGGCGTCCATGGTTCAGGCCTCGTCCCGTAGAGAAGTGCTTTCACGATCCTCCAAGTGTCGGTCCTCGGCCGCCGACGCTATCTGGACCTGACCGAACGTCCCATGTGCCGGTCACCCAGCGAGTAGCCGCATGCAGAGAACCAGGCCGCGAGCGCTTAGCGTGCGGCCTGACACAGGAGCGACGGATGCCGGGTTTGTACGAGCTGACTCTGACGGAGATGGGCGAGCTCTTGGACGGCGAGCCGCGCTATCGGGTCAGACAACTTTGGGAGGGTCTTTACGGCCGCGGCGAGGGGCCCTCCGAGATGACCGACCTGCCGGGAGCGCTCCGCCAGAGGTTGGCCGTCCTTCCACCCGCCCTCAAAGAAGTGGCGCGCCGGACGACGGACCGAGGAGACACGGTCAAATGGCTCTTCGAACTTCACGACGGGCCGAGCATCGAGACCGTTCTCATGCTCTACAAGCGCCGTGCGACCGTCTGCGTGTCGAGTCAGGCCGGTTGCGCCATGGCGTGTTCTTTCTGTGCCACGGGCCAGTCGGGCTTCGCCAGGCACCTATCCGTCGGCGAAATCTTGGAACAGGTCGTGATCGCCCGACAGGCTGCACTGCCGCATCGGCTTTCGAACGTCGTGTTCATGGGAATGGGTGAGCCTCTCGCCAACTACGACAGAGTCTGGGAGTCCGTCCAGCGGATGAACGGCGACATGGGCCTGTCTGCTCGTCATCTCACGATCTCGACAGTCGGTGTCGTGCCGGGGATCCGGCGCCTCTCCGAAGAGTCTCTGCCGGTGAGCCTCGCCGTTTCTCTGCACGCCGCCAATGACGAGCTACGGAATTCGCTTGTGCCTCTGAATCGTAAGTATCCGCTTGACGTGCTGACCCAGGCCTGCGGCGAGTATGCAACTCGGACGGGACGGCGCCTTTCCTTCGAGTGGGCGTTGATCGACGACGTGAACGATTCCCGTCGCGATGCCGTGGAGCTGGCGGATCTGGCACGCCCGCTCAAGGCCCATGTGAATGTCATTCCTTTGAATCCCACGCCGGGGTACCAGACCCGAGGCTCTTCTCCCGCGCGAGTGCGCGAGTTTCGCCAAGCTCTCGAGGCCCTCGGCGTGAATGTCACGGTGAGGTCTACTCGTGGCGCCGACATCGACGCTGCTTGTGGACAGCTGAGTGCCGTGTCGGCAGGATCGAGCCGTCAAGCGGTGCGTCCCTCTGCGGTCCGTTGAGGGACAAGGCGACGGAGGATCAGTTGGCGTGGAGCTAGGAATCACGGCGTTCTTAACCGACAGGACCCTCGGGCCTGCTGAATGGGCACGCCGGGTCGAAGAGCGCGGATTTCATTCTCTCTACCTTCCCGAGCACACTCACCTCCCGGTCGAGGCTGACGTGCCGCCGTCATTGGTCGAAGGGGTGAGACCCGACGACTACCGCAGAGGGCTCGATCCGTACGTGGCTCTCGCCGCTGCTGCGGCCGTCACCACGAGGCTCAAGATAGGTACAGGGGTGAGCCTTGTGGCGCAGCACGATCCGATAGTGCTGGCCAAGCAGATCGCCACCCTCGATCACCTGTCAGGTGGACGTTTCGTCCTGGGCATCGGATTCGGGTGGAACCGCATCGAGGCGGCCGACCACGGGGTGACTTTCGAGGAGCGACGAGCCGTCGCAAGGGAAAAGGTGCTCTGCATGCAGGCGCTCTGGTCCGAAGAGATGGCGGAGTTCCACGGCCGTTACGTGGACCTGCCTCCGAGTTGGGCCTGGCCGAAGCCCCTCCAACAGCCGAGAGTGCTGACACTCGTCGGCGGTGGCCCAGGACCCTCGACCTTCGGCGCGATCGCCGAGTACGCAGACGGTTGGATGCCGATCGGGGGATCAGGCATCGCACGTCGCCTGCCCGAACTCCGCCGCGAGTTCGCCGCACAAGGCCGCGACCCGGAAACCGTGCGGGTCGTGCCATTCGGAACGATTCCGTCCCACGGCAAGCTCGCGCACCTTGCCGACGCCGGAGCCACAGAAGTGGTGCTCCGGGTTCCTTCGGGCGACACTTCGGAGATGCTCGGCTGCCTTGACACTTATATGGACTACCTCGAAGCCGGATCTGCAGTCGATGTCTGATCTACCGACAACCGGTGGACATCCGGGAACCGCGGGAAGGGAGCCGGAGCTCGGCTCTCTTTCGGAGGCCCTCCGGCGTCTGGTCGCGCTCGCCGTGACCACGACGGTCCCCGCGGCAATCGTCCGAGACGTTGCGTCAGACCTGGAAGAGCTCGCTGACCGTCTCGAGATGGGGCTGCCGGAGGAGCCGTTTCCCCGGTTCGTCGGGCGAGACCCCTCCGGGCCTGTAGATGCGAGGGACGTCGAGTCGGCGATGCCCTTCGACGTGGTGATCGGCAAGTTCAACCCACTTGCCCTTCCGGTCAGGATCGAGATCGACCCGCCCCGTGCGCTCGGGCACGCGGTGTTCACGAAGCCGTACGAGGGCGGGCCTGGGTGGGTCCACGGAGCGAGCATCGCCGGAGCGTTCGACATGGTCTTGACGGCTGCCAACATGATCGCCGGAGCTGCCGGCCCCACCGTCCGCCTCGCGCTGCGCTTCCGCCGACCGACGTTGCTTGGAACGGATTCGCTCTTTGAAGCGTGGGTGGACAAAAGGACGGAGAAGCGGATTCACACGTCGGGCAGGCTCTTGCAGAACGGAGAGGTCACAGTCGAGGCCGAAGGAGAATTCGCCGCACTCGACCGGCACCAGATTGCCTCTCTGCACCGAAGATGACCTCGACGCGCGTCCTGGGTCAGGTGGGCGACTTGGGGAAATAGATGTCGGCGCGCCATTCGCCGGAAAGCTCGAGCCCGCAAAGCGCGGTGCCCGCCGCGATTATCCAGTCGAGCACCTCGGCGTGCGGGGTGTCGACGGCTGCTGTGACGATCAGGCCCCGTCGCTGGTTGTCCTGACGCACGATCCAGCCGGCCGGCACAGGAGCACCGACCGACGCGAGCTGGCGTGCCGCAAAACGGCCGGCAGGGTGCAGCAAGCCAATTGTGGCTCCCTCGAGTCCGCGCCGAGTCTGCTTTTGCGGGGCCCAAGTTCCCATCACCGCTCCGGGTATCCGAGGAGCGAGAATCGCCGTCAGGCCGGTCGGGCGCGGAGGTGCCTCCTCCGAGTCGACTCCCGGCAGAAGATTGATCCAGCCGTCGCCGGCGTGGGCGATCTCCACCATCGCTGCTATCACCTGGTCTGCGTCGCCAGGTCTGAATTGCAGTTTCTCGACGGGCCGCGCCATGGCAAGTGTCTACTCGCCCCTTGCCCACTGGATCGACCCACTCGCAGGGCTCGCATGACAGAATTCGTGCGTTCTGTGACCGGCTCGAAAGAGCGAGGCGAGCTTTCAACGAGGAGGGTCGTGCCTGACGTCAGTGCTGTCCTGGTCGACGAACGAGGAAGGTCCAGGACGGTGGCGCTGTTCAACATGCGCTGCGACGGCCAGCAGATCCCAGAACAGCTGGACGGAACCAAGACGCGTATGTACAGGGCCCGTGCCACGTTCGTGGGTCAGGCGGCACCCTGGAACGACGGATCTCCGGGTCATGCGGCGCCTGCGTCCTTCGAAGGGACAGTTGCTCTTGGTGTAGGCAGTGGGAGAGTCTTCGGGATCTTGACTCCTGATCTCGAGGTTGACCCCTCCGTCTGGTTCACCATTCCTCTGCGCGGACTCCGAGTGGTGTCACACGGTCAGCAGGGTCTGTTGAAGAAGCGACCCGTCTCGATCCAACTCGGATCTGACCAGTGGTTCGTTCGGGTGACGGACGTGAACGTCATCATCCCGGCGAGTGGCGGACGTCAGCAATCCGGTCAGGAACAGACCCTCCTCCAGGCGCTCAAGCCTTAGCTCCAGGGCGACGCTCGCGGCGTTGCCTCGCGGCTTCGCGCCAGCTGAGGGCTATTGCACCGAGGGCTATCGCCCGTTCTCTCAGCTCGTCGGGAACGTCGTAATGATCGAATTCCGGTTTGCCTGGCTTTTGCTGAAACGCAGCGACAGGAATGCCCAGTTGTGCGGCGAACAGATGGAGCTCCTCGGTGGTATCGGCCGTCAGATGTGACCAACGCGAAGTGGTGCTACGGATCGTGGCGAGTTGGCGCCAGTCGTCGACGTAGACGCTCATTCGAGCAGGTTAAGGGATCGCATCTTCGCGTCACTGGTATGGTCCGGCCCCGTGGCTTCGGTCGGCCCCCTCGTTCCCGCTGACGAGACGCTCGTTCACCAGATCGCAGACACATTCGCCACGGTCGCCCAGAGCGACCGGTCTTGGACCGAGAAGATATGGGCGATGGCCGCCGACCGCGCGGGATCGATCCAGCTCGCCTTCGGCCTTGGCGTATACCCCAATCGCGGAGTCGTCGACGCGTTCGGTGGTGTGTCGCGTGGAGTCGAGCAGTGGACCGTGCGGGCAAGTGATCGTCTTGGTCCTGATCCTGGCGCCGGAAGTGTCGGTCCGCTCCGATACGAGATCGTCGAACCGCTGAAGAAGATTCGCTTCACGCTCGAATCAAACCCGGTGATCCCCGTTACCTTCGATTGGCTGTTCGAAGGGGCGGCCCCCCCCGCATTGGAACGCCGTGAGCTGCATCGTGGCGTATCGGGGAGGCGTGTGGCCGCCGACGTCGTGAGGTATCACCAGGTCGGTACGGCCAGCGGTTGGGCGGAGGTAGATGGAACGGGGGTGGAACTCTCGGACTCGCTTTGGGTGACCGCCCGCGACCACAGTTGGGGCGTCCGCTACGGAGTGGGTTCGCCGGTTGAGGATGCGATACCCGAACATGACTCGAGCGGAGTCTCATCTCTCGTCATGTGGTGTCCCCTCCTATGTGAGAAGGCCGATGGCGAACGTTATGGCATCCATTGGTACTACCAGCGGCACTCCGTGGGTACCTGGAGCCGCGAAGTCCTCCAAGGCGGGATCGAGCATCCGAACGGTTCGAAGACAAAGTTCGTGAAAGTCAAGCATCGGCTCTCCTTCAGCGCTGACAATCGCCGCTTCATAGAAGGAGAGTTGGAATTCGAGACGGAGGACGGGCAGAAGCGCCCACTCGAGCTGCGAGCGGTGTCGCAGACGGGGTTCCATCTGGGTGCGGGGCTGTACATGGGCTATCAAGGCCACTGGCACGGACAGTGGAGAGGTGAGAACTTTCTCGACGGCGAATACCACGCCGACTGCACCGATGTCGACGTTGCGCCGAGCCTGCACCAACTACGCGACTGCGTCGTCGAAGTGCGCGACCACGTTGGCGGGGGTGTCGGGTGGGGCAATCTGCAGAGCATCGTCGCGGGCGAGCACAAGGACATGGGTCTCGGGGCTCAGGATTCATTCATCTGACAGCCGCGATGCGATGTAGTCGAGCGCCGGGTTCGAACGCGCGAGCCAAGCTGCACCAGAACCACCCCGACCGAGCAGCACCGACATGCGCACGAGGATTGCTGCCGTGCAGACGGCTGCGAAGATCTCGAACCACCTGAGATCCTTTACGGACCGCCCGAGACGTTCCTCGTAGAGGTCTAGCTGCCATCGACGGTCGACGAATCCGGGCAGGTCCTGTCCGCATCTTGCGACTGTCATGTCGTGCAGGCAGAAGAGCCATCCGAGATCGAGCTCTGCGGGGCCGAATGCTGCAAGTTCGAAGTCCAGAACCGCCGCGGTCGAGCCGTCATCGGCGAACACGGCGTTCGCGAGCTGAGCATCGCCCCAGAGAAGCGAAGAGGCAGGCTCCTCTGCCGGATGGTTTGCCTTGCACCAGCCGAACGCGTCGTGAAGCTCGTCTGGCGCCACGCCGCCCGCGTCGGCCCACTCGAAGTACCGAGACCAGCGTTCGAGTGCCCCGACCACGCCCCCCGCAAAGCCCATGTTCAATTCGGTGATATCGCCCGCACTCGGCGTGCAGCGATGGATCTCCGCAACCACGCCGAGAAAGCTCTTCATCAGCCGGGTCTGGATCTCATCTGGTGCATCGTGAAGCCAACCGATGCTCAGGTAGGGGGCACTCGAATCGATGAGCCGTCCCTCGACTCTCCCGGTCACGAGAAACGGTCTGCCGAGCACTGAATGATCCTCTTCCAGCCCGATGACCGGCGCGACGGGAACGCCTGCTTGACCAAGAAGTGTCTGGACCCTCAGCTCGCGGTCGAGCGCGCTCGCCGGGAACACACCTTCTCCGTCAGCGGGGGGAATTCGCACGACCAGGTTGTGAACCTGGTCACTCGAGCCGTCGCTTCTACGTGCCTCGACGAGCAGAGTTCCGCCCGAGAGCCCGGATCCGGGTTTCTTGAGTGGGCCCAGGCGGACCGCTCCTGCCCCTGGAAGGCGGTCGCGAAGCCAGGTAGCAAGACCGTCGGCGATCGCTCCAGGATCCGGGTCCCTGTCGTCCGGCGCTCCCGACGGCGTCACAGGACGGGTACCGTGCGCGTATGGATCTGGTCGACGCACTCCGCACGACAGGCGCCGTTCGCGAGTTCCGTGATGAGCCCGTACCCGACGAGGTGCTCGAGCGCGGTACTCGACAACGCACGCTTCGCTCCGAGCGGAGGCAACAGACAGGGTTGGCGGGTCGTCGTCGTGCGCGACCGGGCCGCGAGAGAGCAGTTGCGAGACCTCTACCTCGAGGGCTGGTACGAGTACCTTGCTATGGGCGCCGCGGGTCTGGTTCCTTGGGCGCCGGTGACAGACCGCGAAGCCGAGACAGCGGCCCGCGCGAAGGCGCCCGAATTCGCCGCTGCCGCGGCGGCTGGTCGCGGTGGATTCGCCGAGCACTTAGACGAGGTCCCGGTCCTGATGCTCGTCGTGGCTGACCTTCGAGCGCTCGCCGCGGTGGACCGCGATCTCGATCGTTACACGCTCGTCGGCGGCGCTTCGATCTATCCGTTCTGCTGGAGCGTCTTGCTCGCAGCGCGCGATGAAGGTCTTGGCGGTGTGATGACCACGATGGTCGTCAAGTGCGAGGACGACGTGCGTGAGCTGTTCGGACTTCCCGCCGAGGTGGTCGTGGCCGGTCTCGTAGCGTTGGGTTTCCCGGAGCATCAGCCGCGTCGTCTCAAGCGTAGGCAAGTTTCAGACTTCACGACTGTCGATCGCTACGACGGGCCGGCATTCGGCTGACGCCCGCTCCGGCGGTCAGAGATCGGGCAGTCCAAGGTCTATCTGATAACCCTGGGCGCCCCCGTCGACGTGAAGCACCGTGCCCGTTACGTAGCTTCCCGACGGCGCAGCGAGGAACACGACCGCCGCAGCGATCTCTTCGGGCTCCCCTGGTCGCCTGAGAGAAGTGAGGCTCTCGATGCGCGAACGTGCGGCTTCGTCTTGGATCACCAAGTCGACCGAACTCGTCGCAACCGTTCCCACACCGATCGCGTTGACGCGGATCCTCGGGCCGAGCTCGGCTGCCGCCGAGCGGGTGTAGTGAGACAGAGCGGCTTTTGCCGTCGCGTAAGCGACCATTCCCCTCGCGCCGACGTTCGCCGCGAACGACGAGATGTTCACTATCGAACCGCCATCGCCTGTCAACATGATCGGGACGCCTGCGCGCACGAGCGCATGCGCTGTCGCGACATTGAACCGGAACGCTCGCTCGAGGTGGCCAGGGGTCACATCGAGAAGCGGGCGTGGCATCCACCCGCCGAGGTTGTTCACGATCACGTCGAGCCTTCCGAAGCGCTCGAGGGCGACCTGAGCAAGGCTTGCCGCAGCCGCCGGATCTGACAAGTCGAGCGCGACCGTCTCAGCTCTGCGACCCGCCTGCACGACTCGTTGAGCCACCGATTCGAGGTCTTCAGGTGTCCTTGCCGCGATGACGACGTCGGCTCCGGCCTCCGCCAGAGCAACAGCGGTAGCCGCACCGATCCCTTTGCCGGCAGCGGTCACGACCGCAGCCCGGTCCGTCAGGCGGAAGCGGTCAAGGATCAAGTTCGGAGAGCCTTCAGGTCGCGATCGCGTCGTCCACCGAGTCGTGGACCTGGAAGACGTCGTTCAGTCCGGTGATCTCGAGCACCTTCAACACGTTCGGTTGTGCTGTTACCAAGACCAAGTCGCCCTCAGCGCTGCGGCACCGTTTAAGGCCCGTGATCAGAACGCCCAGACCCGTGGAGTCGAGAAATGTCACCGCCGACAGGTCGAGCACGATCGAAGGGAAGCCGTCGCGCAGGACCTCGACCAGTCGCTCTTGGAGCAGCGGGGACGTGTAGACGTCGATCTCTCCAGCGACGGCCACGACTGCGGTGGAGTCCACCTTGCGCACCGTGACGTCGAGCTCTGCACCTGTCATGGGCTCCTCCGGTGGGGTGCCTGATCCCTCGCGCCCACCATAGTTGGGCACGATAGTTGTGTAATTGCCCCCGCCACCCTCAACCCGGTGCAGCGGACGGTCCGAGCGCCGGCGAGCCATGTCAGGTTCGACGGCCGGAGAACGATCAGTTCCGCGATCCGTTGTACGAGGCGCGAAGCGCCATGAGACTCCGGCTGAGCAGCCGCGAGACGTGCATCTGGCTGATCCCGATGTGATCTGCGATCTCCGACTGGGTGAGGCCCTCCACGAACCGAAGCGTCAGGATCAGGCGCTCGCGAGGGGGGAGCTTCGCCAGGTGGGGGGACAGGGCGGCGCGGTGCTCTGCGTCGGAGAACGCCGTGTCGTCGGTTCCCAGTCGGCTTCCGAGGGACTCGCCGTCGGGTCCTGGCGCATCGAGAGAGGCAGAACGGTATCCCTGGCCAGCTTCTAGAGCTTCGATCACTTCGTCCTCGGTCGCACCTGTCGCCTGGGCGAGCTCCTTGATCCCCGGAGACCGGCCGTTCTCTTGGGACAACACCGAGATCGCCTGTCCGATGTGCAGGTAGAGCTCCTGGATTCGGCGTGGAGCTCGGACGGCCCAGCCTCTGTCGCGGAAGTGCCGCTTCAGCTCGCCGATGATCGTCCGTGTCGCAAAGGTCGTGAACTCGACCCCTCGTTCCGGGTCGAAGCGGTCGACGGCCTTTACGAGAGCGAGCGAGCTCACCTGTACGAGGTCGTCGTAGGCCTCGCCGCGATGAGTGAACCGGCGCGCCAGGTGCTCCGCCAGTCCGAGATGGGCCTCGATCAGCTTTCCGCGCAGACTGTTGTCGCGGGTCGTCGCGAACCGCGCAAAGTCGTCCCGCACGGACACCCGCCGCGCGCTTGCGTCCATCAGCCGTCCGCCCTTTCGTGGCGTTTCTTGAACCATGCGCGCTCTCCGCCGTCAACCTCGTCGCGGCCGTGCTCGTCGACGAGCGCATCGAGAATCCGCTCGGACAGGTCGGTCGGTAGGGCGCCGACGTTGTCGGACGTTCCGTCCGAGGACGCGCTCGGATCGGACGGCTTGAAGGTGCAGGAGACCTCCATTCCCGAAGGGCCCCAGTCGTATCGCAGCTCGAGTCGTCCGTCGCGCCGATCGCCGACAGCCGACAAGCACAGCTCGTCGATGGCGAGACGCAGGTCTTCTATGTCGTCGACAGGCATCTCAGCGCGCGCCGCCACGGCTCCGACTGTCATGCGGGCCAGGACCAGCAGGTCGGGGCGCGCGGGCAGCTCCAGCTCGACGTGGTCGGTCACGACGGTGTCCTCCTTGAGAGCGCGGTCAGGGCCTGTCATCCACACATCGTCGCACGGAAGGCCCGGCTGTGGCTCAGGAGGCTCAACTACGTCGCCGGGCTCACCGAGCTCATGTTGAACCCGTCGACTCGGATCGGAGGCATCGCCGCTCGGTTGAAGTACTCGTTCCACTCTCGCGACAGAGCCCGGGCCGTCCGGCCCACCTCGACCGACTTGGCGAGCAGGTCGAGCGGGCTCTCGTTGAACCGGAAGTTGTTGACCGCGCCCACGATCTCGCCGTGTTCCACCAGGTAGACGCCGTCACGGGTGAGACCGGTCAAAAGCAGCGTCGAAGGGTCGACCTCGCGTATGTACCAGAGGCAGGTGAGGAGCAACGCTCTTTCGGTGCTCTCGATCATCGATTCGAGCGAAGCCGTGGCTCCCGGGACCTCGAGCACCAGGTTGTCGATGGGCGGCGCAGCGACCGTTCCGGATCTCTTCGCGCCGGCACGGTGGTACCGAAGGCGCTCGAGTTTTCCTCCTCTGACCCAGTGGGTCGGCTCGAGCACCATTCCGTTGTCGAATACCGATACATCCGACCGCGAGGCCGTCGTGGCCAGGAACGGCTCGCACTCGAGACCCGGCTCGAGCGGGTCGCTTCTCAGGTCGAAGGCGACCTCGCTCAGTGTCTCACCGACCCGCGTCCCGCCCCCTGGCGCGGGAAAACACGCTCTGGCCTTCTTCTGCCTCACGCCCCGAGGTGGCTTCTCCGAGCATCAGCACCAGGTCCGCCACGGCGTCTGGTGGGAGGAGAACCTGATAGTGCCCGGCAGGAAGGTCGACATGGCGTTCGGCCCACCCGAGGCGGCTCACCAGTCTTCGTTCAACTTCGGCAACGTCCACGACGCTCAGATCGGGCGTCCCGATCCCTACCCACGCCGATCGGCCACCCGACGTGTCGCGAGCCACGAATTCGGCCTTGCCCGTGGGCTGGACGTGACGCAGTCGCGTCCCCGTCGAGCTCCCGAGGTAGGTGCTGGTCACCGAGTGCTCGGCGAAACCGGCGAGAATCCGCCCCGACGTACGGGCTCGCTCGAACGCCCCGCCTAGCCCCGAAAGCACTCCGCCGAGCACCGCCGGCTCGTTTCGGACGGGAGGCTCCTCGAAGTCCGACGACACCTGGCCTGCGATCAGCGGCGCCGCATTCTCAGCCGGTGGGGCTTTGGAAGCGTCCTCCTCTGCGGCGGCCAGCAGATCCTCGACCTCGACCGCTCCGCTCTGACTCGATATGCCCACCGAAATGCCCTCTTGGCGCTCGGAAAAGCGCATCACGGTGACCCGCCTGTGGATTCGAACGCCGTTGGTGGTGACGGTGTTGACGGCGAATCGGAGATCTGCCTCGCTCGTGTCCTCGACGATGACCACACAACCCCCGGGGCCCGAACTCGAAAGAGTTCTCTCGACTACCAGGTGGGGCGGCTCGAGACGGCCGGGACTCATCGGCCCGACTCCGCACGAGTGTTGAGCACGCTTATCTGCCGGAACCTCACCGATGGGCAGCCGTGACTGACGGGCGCCACCTGGCCGGGTTGGCCCTTTCCGCAGTTGAAGGCGCCTCCGAGCACGTACGTGGACTTTCCTCCCACTGCGTCCATCGAGCCCCAGAAATCAGTAGTTCTCGCCTGGTAAGCGACATCCTTCACCTGACCCTTCAGACGTCCTTTCTCGATGAGGAAGAACCTTTGTCCCGTGAATTGGAAGTTCTGCCTCTGCATGTCGATCGACCAGCTCTTGTCGCCGACTATGTAGATGCCTCGCTCCGTCGCAGAGATCAGATCGGCCGTCGTCGGCCCGTCGGACTCGGCCGGCAACAGCGACACGTTCGCCATGCGCTGAATCGGCACATGGAACGGCGAGTCGGCGAACGCGCATGCGTTCGATCTGCCGAGTCCGTTGGATGCCGCCATTCGGCGGTCGAGCTGATAACCGACGAGGACTCCGTTGCGGATGATGTCGAACTCCTGCGCCGGTACTCCTTCGTCGTCGTATCCCACGGTCGCCAAGCCGTGAGGCGTTGTGCGGTCCCCCTTGACGTTCATGATCTCGGACCCGTATTCGAGCGTCCCGAGCTTGTCGAAGGTGGCGAAGGACGTGCCGGCGTATGCGGCCTCGTAGCCAAGAGCGCGGTCGAGCTCTGTTGCATGGCCGATCGACTCGTGGATCGTGAGAAACAGGTTCGACGGGTCGATAACGAGGTCATAGAGGCCAGGATCGACCGAGGGTGCGGCGACCTTTGCCGCGAGGAGTTCCGGAAGTTCGGCGAGCTCCGAGTCCGGGTTCCATCCGCCGCGTCCTTCCACATATTCCCAACCCCTTCCAACGGGCGGGGCGATAGTCCTCATGGTCTCGAACTCGCCAGTAGTGCTGTTGACTGCTAGTGCTTCGAGGGCTGGCTGGACTCTCACCCGGCGTTGGGTGGCGACGGTTCCCGACAGGTCCGCGTAATGCTTGTCCTCTGCTACTGCGAGCACATAGGTCATGACGTGATCCACCCCCGGGGCTCCGAGGACTCTGTTGCTCCATGTCTCGAGAAGCGCGACCTTGCCGCGAAGCTCGATTGTCGTGGGATCGGTCTCGTATTCCGATATCCATTGCACCTCGCCGACACCGTTCTCACCGGCGAGCTCGACGCGCTCGGTCGCCGCGACTGAAACCGCGATCGCCAGCGCGGTCGCCTCCTCTGCAAGTTCCGCTGCTGCTTGCGGGTGGAGCTCTGCGGTTGCGGCGAAGCCGATTACCCCGTCGTGAACGACGCGGATCCCCATGCCGAGCTCGACATCGTCAGCTGTGGTTTCGACCTTTGAGTCGCGCAGTGAAACCGCTTGCGAATGGATCCGCTCCACACGCACCTCTGCATGGCTGCATCCGAGTGCCGAGGCGCGCTCGAGTGCCGCCGAACGCACGGGCTCGAGCGGTAGAGCCAGGAACTCCGGGTCGAAGCGGCTCATCCGACCGGGGCCATCCGGCCGTAGTCGTCGTCCAACCTGACGATGTCATCCTCTTCGAAGGACTCGCCGTGTTGGACTTCGATCAGCACCAGATCAGAAGGTCCGGTGCACGCGACGCGATGCGGCGTCTCGACCGGCACGTCGACGCACGAGCCCGGGCCTATCGGCATGTCGACTCCGTCGATTGTCGCAGTTCCCGCTCCGCTCACGACGAACCAGTGTTCCGACCGGTGGGCGTGGATCTGGTAGCTGAGCCGGCAGCCCGACGACACGGTGAGCCGTTTCACCTTGTGGTCAGGTGCATCCGCGAGCACACTGAATTCACCCCATGGACGTCTTTCGGGAGGGTCGCTCATGATCCCATCATGGTCGCTCGACGGAAGCTGCATCTCGTCGGCACCTGAGTAGGTCGCACTCCGAGAACCGAACAGCGAGATGATCGAGGGTGTGAACTCGCGCGACGACCTGACCGGGAGCCTGCTCGTCGCCTCACCGCGCCTTGTCGATCCGAGCTTCAGTCGAACGGTCGTCTTTGTGCTTGACCACGAGCCCGCCGGGGCCCTGGGCCTTGTGCTCAATCGGCCGACGGGTGTTCCGGTGGACGAGATCCTCGCCAAGTGGCACGACCAGGCGACCAAGGCGGGGCCCGCGGTGATCTTCTCAGGAGGCCCGGTGTCACCGGGAGCTGTGATCGGCCTCGTGAAGAAGCCTCCGGCAGGAGCGCCGGCCGGATGGCACGCAGTGATCGGCGAGATCGGAACCGTGGACCTGTCCGTCGCTCCCGAGGACCAACCCGAGCAACTTGGAGGCGCCCGACTCTTCTCCGGGTACGCCGGTTGGTCGGCGCGCCAACTAGAAGAGGAGCTGGGGGAGGGGGCGTGGCTTTGCCTCGACGCACTCGAGGGAGATCTGCTGACAGACGAACCAGAGCGGCTGTGGCACGACGTGCTCCGGCGCCAGGGCGGGAAGATCGGGCTGCTCGCGACCTACCCGCCCCATCCGTACTTGAACTGACCGATTTCTCCTGCGGCGAGGCCAAAGGATTCGTCCGGTCGCCAAGTTTCGAAGCAGCCGCGAGTCTTGGGGCGCTTCCGGGCACCTGTAACATCGACTGCGATGGGTGCGCGTCACATCTCGGTGCGTGAGGCTCAGACAACGCTGCCCGAGCTTGCCAAACAGCTGTCCACGACGCGACAGCAAGTGGTCGTCGAGGTACCCGAGACAAGGGGCTTGGCATTGTTGTCGGTCGAGCACCTCTTCGCTCTCGAGGAGACCCTCGAGCTCATGTGCGACACGGAACGGCTTGAAAGGATCAAGGCCGGGGAGCAAGCGCTCGCGTCGGGCAACTTCTTGAGCCAAGGCGAGTTCGAGCAGCAAATGGGCATCTCGACGCGCACCATGCCAACTCGTTGGCGTTTGGTCGTCTCGGGACCTGCTCGCCGCGCGATCTTGGGACTGCCGGCAGAGACAAGCCGTCCGCGGGTCATCGACTTCGTCACCGGAGATCTCCTCGAGAGCCCCGCCACCGTCGGCATCGAGCTCGAAGGGCAGCTCTCCAGGAGGTACGTGGCTTCCGTGGCCGACCAGCGGGTCGTGTACAGGCTCGACCCGACCAACCGCGCCGTAAGGGTCGTCGACGTTCAGCGCGGCCAGCGGGTCTTCGTGTCCCGATAGCAGCGTGGATCGGCGCGAGAGGGTCGAGCACAACCTCTTACCGCGACGGGCACCGATACTCCGGTGCTCGTCGAAATGCTGGTGCGAGCTTTCGACGACGACCCGGTTGCGACTTTCATGTTTGCGAAAGAAGAGAGACGCTCGAGAGCTCTGAGGCGTTTCTTCAAGATCCAACTGCGCAGCGACTACCTCCGCTCGGGCGAGGTGTGGACGACCGAAGACCGATCGGGTGCTGCGATCTGGGGACCCCCGTCCAAGGCGCGTCCCGGACTTAGAGATCTGTTCCGCGTCATGCCGTTACTGCCGGAGCTGCTGCCACTGCGCCATATGCACCAGGCGCTGCGCGCTCTCTTCGTCGTCGAGTCGGAACGTCCCACGGTCCCTCACTGGTATCTGGCGACGTTGGGCACAGACCCGTCGGTCCAGGGACGGGGTGTCGGTTCGACTCTGCTTGCGTCGATGCTCGAGCGCGTCGATGCCGAGGGAACTCCGGTATACCTCGAATGCTCCAAGGAGCAGAACGTGTCGTTTTACTCCCGGTTCGGTTTCACCGTCACCAAAGAGCTGAACGCCGTCCAGGGCGGCCCGCGCATATGGCTCATGTGGCGCGAGCCGCGCGGCGTTCTAACTCGTCGAGGAACCGCTCATTGGTGGACCAAGCGGGCCCATAGGCGGACCCTGCCCCATCGGCGCCCATGAGCCGCGGTTTGCTTGGAGTGTGGTCGAGTCGACGAGCGTCTTCGCAGTGGCCGTACCTTTGGAGACGACAGCGACGATGCCGACCTTGTCGCCTTTCTTTACCGACGAGATTCCGCTTTCGCCACCGTTTACCGAAGTTCCAGAGTTGACGGTGTAACTGAGGGCGGTCTTGTCAGCGCTCGTCACGACGAGGTTCCAGGTGCTGCCCGAGACATTTGTGAGAGACGTCACGGTTCCTGTCTGTACCTCGATCGTCTCGTACCCGTTCGGCCCGTTGACCGTTGCCTCGCCGTGTAGGACGGAGCCCATTCCGCCGAACCCGAAACCGAATCCACCGAAGCCACGCCCGGAGAAATGTCGACCGGAAGGCCCATGCCAGGTCGGGGTGGGCGACGTCTTGGGGGAGCTTCCCCCTGAAGAGCCGCCGGTGGCGGCGCCGGCGAGCGCCGTGGCGCCGACCGCTACGCCCGCCGCCACACCTAGGCCGACTCCGATCTGCAGGACCCGCCTCCACTGCGGGTTTGGACTTCTGGTGGCGACGCCGGGAACCGCCGGGTGCACACGCGGGACTGTTTCGCCGCTCTCCTCCGAGTGATGTTCCATCTGCGCTCCTAGTCGGGTGGAGTTCGCGTCCACAACCGCGAACAAGAAAAGATTAAAGATCCCAGCTGTGGCGGAGCTGTGACTCAAGGTGAAATGTGAGCTCGGTCCCAGAGATTCGGACCTGAGTGCGCTCTCAGCCGTTGGGCGCCCCGACGGCGCGGGGTGAGCCTTCTGCTCCGGTCCTTCGCTTCTCCGAAGCGGGTCGAAGGCCCTCGGGAAGGCGGCCCGGGATCGAAGCCCGCTCTCTCAGCGTGGAGATGACGGCGCGGGCGGGAACAGAGGGCAGGCCGCGGCTTCGCGTCGCCAAGCCGACGTGGCGCTTTGCCATTCCGTTCGACGGTCACGAGCCGGACTCGTGACCTCAAGAATTCGGGCACGGCGGTGGACGGTAGAAGCGCGGGGCCGTGACCGTCGAATGCGAGAGACGCAAGCAGGCGTACGCCGTCCACCTCGATCAGCGGGCGCAGCCTGACTCCGGCCGGCTTGAGCGCCGCATCGATCTCCGCGCGAAATGCGGTCCCTTGTGCAGGTAAGAGGAGCTCGAACCCCGCGAGGTCTTGCAGGGAGATCGCCGTACGCCCGGAGGTGGGATCGCACTCCGGCGTGGTGACGAGGACGATCTGCTCCTCGAACAGCGGCTCGCTCACGAGGTCGCGGCCCGGTACCGGGTGGGTCAGCACTGCGAGATCCAGCCTGCCGGACGCGAGTTGCGGCTCGAGACCCGACGACGGTCCTTCGGTGACGACGAGCCTCAGCCTGGGGTGGCTCGACGAGAGGTCCGCTAGCAGGGCCGGTACGAGCCACCTCGCAGTGGTGCCGATCATTCCTACCCGGACAGTCCCCGTTACCTCGGCCCGCAGCGCTCCGACGTCTGTTGCCAGCGCTTCGAGCTCGGAGAGCACCCGGTACGCCCGAGCGAGAGCGAGCTCTCCCTCCTCTGTCAGGCGCCCGGCGCCCCTGTCCACGAGGGTGGCGGACAGCTCTTTCTCCAACCGGGCGACATGAGCAGACACGTTGGACTGGACGGTGCCCAGGTGGTCCGCCGCCGCAGAGAAGGACCCCTGTTCGGCCACGGCCACCAGTACCTGCAGGTGCCTGAGCTCCATCACATATTGTGATACCACATATCTGCAATAGCTGTTTGACTGATCGGTCGGCGAGGAGCAAAATGTCTGAAGACCACAGGTTGCCGGGCGTTCCCCTCCGAGCCCTGTGTTGTCGCCGCGAAGGGACCGGTTCCCCCTCCGGTCCCTTTGCCGCGTAAGGGCTCTGATAGGCGAGGAACACGGCGTCCAAGCGAGGTGCATTAGCGCCAAGGATTCCTGTGTGTGCCGTAACGTCTCGGTCGTGACCACCTCATCGGACTCTGCCACCGAGGTGAGTGAAGCGCACCGGAACGTGAACGGATCTGCCGCCGGCACTGCCTCCGGAACGGCGCGCAGCCGAGAGCAGACCTCATCCGGCGCAACCTCCCGGTCTGCAGTTTTCGTCGACTTGGACCGCACCCTGCTTCGCGGTGCGAGCGGGCCGGTGATCGACGCAGCATTACGAGCCGAGGGTCTCTTAGACGGGCGCCCGAGGTTGCCGGCGGGAAGCCTCTTGTACGGCTTGTACGACCTGCTCGGAGAGAGCCTTCCGATGATGGCGCTCGTTCGCGGTGCAGCTCAGTTCGTTTCGGGGTGGTCGGAGTCCGCGTTCCGCCGTGCCGGCGAGTTGGCGGCTCCGCTGCTTCTCGAGATGGTGCAGCCGTTCGCACGAGGTGTCCTCGACGAGCATCGACAAGAGGGTCGTTTGCTCGTACTCGCTACCACCACGCCGGCCGACATGGTCGCTCCTCTCGTAGATGCCCTCGGCTTCGACGGTCTCGTCGCGACACGGTACGCGCGAGCCGGAGGCGTACTTTCCGGAGGGATTGACGGCGATTTCGTATGGGGCCTCGGCAAGCTTTCAGCCGTCCGCCGATTCGCCAAGAGCTCCTCGATCGACATGTCGACGAGCCATGCCTACTCGGACAGCGTCTACGACGCACCGCTGCTCCGTTCAGTAGGACATCCGCACGCTCTCAAACCAGATGCCAGGCTGCGCGTGTTGGCCGCGGCGTTGCGCTGGCCGGTCGAGTACTGGGACCGCCCACCCGGGGTACCGAAGATTGCAGGTCGCGAGCCGTACCACGTTCTGCGGATGGTGGTCCGTCCCGAGGCGTTCCCATACGCCCGATTCGACATCTCGGGAGTGGATCGGATACCCGCATCGGGACCGGTGCTCGTGGCCGCCAATCACCGCAGTTACTTCGACGTCGCCGCTCTGGCTCTGGTCGCTGCGAGTCTCGGGCGTCCGGTCCGGTTCCTTGCAAAGCGTGAGCTCTTCGACGCGCCCGTGATCGGTCAGTTGGCTCGCGCTCTCGGAGGCATACCTGTCGACCGCGGGACCGGCTCCGATCGTCCACTTCGCGAGGCGACTCGAGCGTTGCAAGCGGGAGAGGTCGTGGTCATCCTCCCTCAGGGCACGATTCCTCGAGGGCCTGCATTCTTCGACCCCGAGCTTCGGGGCCGCACGGGCGCCGCTCGGCTCGCCAAGGCGACGGGCGTACCGGTCGTGCCGATCGGGATCTGGGGAACCGAGCGTGTATGGCCGCGATCTTCGAGAGTCCCCAACATGACCACTCTCGGCCACCCGCCGAAGGTGAGGGTCAGGGTCGGCCGCCCGATGGACCTGTCAGGCCCCGACGCAGCCAAGGAAACGGAGCGCTTGATGAGCGCGATAACAGCTCTCCTTCCGAAAGAAGCTCGAAAGAGCCACGAGCCCACGGCACAAGAGCTCAAGAGCACCTATCCGCCTGGACGGGGAAGCACGAGCGCCGCACACAAAGACGGATGACCGGCGAGCCCGGCGATCGCCCCGTAGCACGCGGGAGCGGGCGGTCGCTCGTTGCAGCCGCCGCCACTGTCGCCGTGGGAGAGGTTTCTCGGCGCCTTGGGCTCGGAAGCGGGTCCGTGATCGGCGGGCGTGTCGGGCTCGTGATCGATCCGGGACTGGTGAGCCGCCTTGCCGCCGGACGACGGTGCGCTCTCGTGAGCGGGACCAACGGCAAGACCACGACAACCAGATTGCTCGCTGCAGCGTTGGGTGGGCCTGGCGCGGTCGCGACCTCCTCGGCTGGGGCGAATCTGCCGGCCGGTCTCGCGGCCGCACTTGCGTCGGCTCCCCCCGGGGCGCCGGCGGTGCTCGAGGTCGACGAGGGGTACCTCGGGAGCGTGGCTCGCGCCGTCTCCGCCGAAGTTCTCGTACTTCTCAACTTGTCGCGCGATCAGCTCGATCGTGTCAACGAAGTCCGCATGGTCGCGCAACGCTGGCGCGACGCGATCACGCAGATGCGCGAAGTCACCGTTGTGGCCAACGCAGACGACCCTCTCGTGGTTTGGGCGACCGGATCAGGAGAACCGAAGTCGTCCGGCGGTCCGCGGGTGATCTTCGTGGCGGCTGGTGAGCTGTGGCGTGACGACGCAACCGGGTGCCCTTCGTGCGGCGGCCGCATCATCTTTGATCAGCATGGAGGTTGGACCTGCACTTGCGGCTTCTCGCGTCCCGAGCCAGACGCACGATTGACACCGTCGGGCCTGGAACTGTCCGACGGTCGCGTCCTGCCGATCTCGTTGTCATTGCCCGCCCGCTGCAACCGATCGAACGCGGCCATGGCGGCGGTTGCCGCCGGAGCACTCGGGACCGACGAAGCTGAAGCGCTCGAAGCGATGCGATCGGTCAGCGAAGTCGAGGGACGATTCTCGACCGTCGGCTACCAAGGCGTCAACGTACGGTTGCTCCTGGCCAAGAACCCCGCGGGCTGGGCGGAGCTTTTGGATCTGCTCGACCACTCGCGGACTCCTGTCGTAATCGGCATAAATTCCCGGATAGCTGACGGGCACGATCCGTCCTGGCTCTGGGACGTCCCATTCGAGGAGCTGTCCGGCAGGTCGCTCGTAGCTACAGGCGAGCGATCCAGGGATCTGGCGGTTCGTCTCAAGTACGCGGGCCTGAGACACCAGGTCGTATCCGAACAGGGGTTGGCTCTGCTGGCGCCGCGGGCTTCAGCCGTGGACTATGTCGGTAACTACACGGCCTTCCAGCAACTGCGCCGAACCATTTCGCGACGGCGATCCTCGCGGCCACCGAGAGTCGAAAAGCCTTCGTCGAGCTCGGCAAACGGCACCTACGACGGTGCGGACGTTCCTGTCGCGGTCGAAGCCGACTCGATGGTCGCCCGCCCTGGTGCCCTATCCGCATTTGGGTCGGCACCGAGTCGGGATTCGGCGCTTCGAATCGCGATCGTCCATCCCGACCTGCTCGGCACCTACGGCGACGGTGGAAACGGGAGGGTGCTCGCGTGCCGCGCAGCGTGGAGAGGGTGGCCCGTGGAGCTCGTGTTGGCCCGCTCCGACAAGCCCCTTCCAACGGCGGACATTTACTGCCTCGGCGGCGGCGAGGACGCCCCGCAGGTCGAATCCGCCGCGCTGTTGTCAAAGAGTGTCCTCGCGCACGCGGTGGACTCCGGGGCGGTCGTTCTCGCAGTATGCGCAGGATTCCAGGTGGTCGGGACCGCCTTTGCGGATTCGGAAGGGGGGCGCTGCGACGGGATCGGCCTCATCGACGTCGTGACGACCAAAGGTCGAGGCAGACGATGCGTTGGCGAGGTCGTCTCGGTCCCCGAGCAGCGAACGATCGCGGGGGTGATCCAGAAGACTCTCACCGGATTCGAGAACCACTCCGGTGTCACGTGCCTCGGTGCGGGCATCGAACCGTTAGGGCGCGTCCGTTCCGGCACAGGTAACGGCGACGGTCTTGGCACCGAGGGGGCGAGGAGCGGCCGCGTGATCGGCACTTACATGCACGGACCGGCGCTCGCTCGCAACCCCGCGCTCGCCGACGCACTGTTGTCCATGGCGACCGGGACGCCTCCGGTGTCGCTCGACGACGAAGAGGAGGAGGCTCTCAGGGCTGCACGTCTGTTGCACTCGGGCAAGGAGGGCCGATCGGGTCTGTCCGATCGCGCCCGGGTGTTCGCCAAGCTCATCGGCTCGCGCGCGTCTTGAGCCACTCGCAAGGCCAAACGTATGGCACGGTTCACAGCGTGTTCAAAGGGTTCTCACAGAAACATTGGTCAAACTCTGCACCCATGGCGGCTTCAGCTCCTGCCCAGGCGCGCGTCTTGGTCGTGGACGACGAGCAGAGCATCACGGACCTGTTGGCGATGGCTCTGCGTTACGAAGGACTCGAGGTCAGGGTGGCCCATACCGCCCGCGAGGCTCTGGAGCGAGTCGACGACTTCAGGCCGCATCTGATGGTGCTCGATGTGATGCTCCCGGACCTGAGTGGGTTCGAGGTCATGCAGAGGGTTGCACGAGACCGGCCGTCAGCTCCGGTCCCGGTGCTCTTCTTGACGGCGAGGGATGCGCTCGACGACAAGTTGCGTGGGTTCACGCTTGGCGGCGACGACTACATGACCAAGCCATTCAGCATCGAAGAATTGATCGTCCGGGTGCGGGCGATCCTGAGACGCGTGCACGGAGGCCAGGACTCCGACGGGGTGCTTGCTCTCGGCGACCTGGAGCTCGACGAGGAGAGCCACGTGGTTCGCCGGGGCGACACTGTGATCGACCTCACACCGACGGAATTCAAACTGTTGCACTATCTGCTTCTGAATTCGGGCCGGGTGGTGTCGAAGGCGCAGATCCTCGACCGGGTGTGGAACTACGACTTCGGCGGCAACGCCAACGTGGTCGAGATCTACGTGAGCTACCTCCGCAAGAAGATCGACAGCCTCGGTCCTGCGCTCATTCATACCGTCAGGGGAGTGGGCTACAGCCTGCCGCGCCAAACCGGAGTGAGCAGTGACCCTCCGGACGCGCCTGCTGATCGTTCTCGTAGGGATCGTCCTCATCGGTTTGCTCGTGTCGGGCATAGTCACCTACAAGTCACTCGAGAGCTTCTTGGTGAGCCGGCTCGACCAACAGCTTGAGAACTCGCCCAATCAGGCTTATCGCGCCCTGAATCAGTGCATCGGGATCGGAACGATCCAGTGCGCTACCAATGTTCCTGCCGTCCCCCCCGGTACCTTCGGTCAGCTACGCGCCAACGGTGGCTCGACGTATTCGGCATGGTTCTTACTTCCTACGACGAGAGAACCGGCTCAGCCCGTTCTGCCCGCCAATCCGCCGGTCTCGAGCACACAAAACCCGACGATCTTCTCGGTCGTCAGCTCGAGCGGGCTCACCTACCGTGCCATTGCCGTCGAGGTCGCCGGCCCTGAGCTTCCCGCCGGCGGCGTCGTCGTTGTCGCGGTCCCTCTCACTGAGGTGGATCAGACCCTCGATCGGCTGCTTCTGGTCGAGCTGCTCGTCTCGGGGGGCGTCTTGCTGCTGCTAGGTGCGCTCGCCTGGTGGATCGTCCGCGCGGGACTTCGCCCATTGGACGAGATGGCGACGACGGCAGGTGCAATCGCGGCCGGCGACCTGACGCAACGGGTCCCGGCGGGAGACACAGGGACCGAAGTGGGTCGCCTCGGCCAGGCCCTGAACGTCATGCTCGGGGAGATCGAGGAGTCGTTCGCCGCTCGCAAAGCGTCCGAGGAGCGCCTGCGGCGCTTTCTTGCTGACGCATCTCACGAGCTGCGCACTCCTCTCACGTCGATCCGCGGCTACGCCGAGATGTTCGACAGGGGGGCACGAGACAGACCGGAGGATCTGGCAACGTCCATGCGGCACATTCGACAGGATGCTGATCGAATGAGCAATCTCGTCAACGACCTTCTCGTTCTCGCGCGCCTCGACCGGGAACGACCTCTTGCTCACGAGCGCGTCGACCTGCGCGAAGTTCTCGAGCCGGCGGTTGCCGACATGTCGGTGCGCGAACCGAAACGGGCGGTGGAACTGACCGCGCCCGAGCATGCCGTCGTCGCCGGCGACGCGAACCGACTCCGTCAGGTAGTCGACAACCTTCTCGTCAATGCGGTCAGCCATACGCCGGCAGGGACGCCGATCGAAGTAGGGCTGCGCCGCGACGGCGACTCGGCGGTGATCAGCGTCCACGATCACGGCCCTGGGATCCCTGCTGAAGAGAGCAGCAGGATCTTCGAGCCTTTCTACCGGTCAGATCCTTCGCGCTCGAGGGCCACAGGTGGCGAGGGGCTCGGGCTTGCCATCGTCCAGACAATCGTCCACGCGCACGGAGGCAAGGTCGGGGTCGGAACAGCGGGCGGCGGCGGAGCGAGGTTCTGGGTTCGCCTTCCTCTTGCGTCGCGCGAGGGTGAGGGGAACAGCACAGCACGCGGTCGCACGGCTCGTGCGGAATCCTCAGCGGATGGCGCGGAGAATGGCGCCGCGCCAGACGCCGGCACCGTTCCTGTCGTCCGACCCTCCTCAGACGAATAGGTCGCCGCCGGGCAAGATTGCGGTCAGTGCACGCAGAACTCGTTTCCCTCCGGGTCGTTCATCACGATGCAGTACTCCCCGTTGTCGTCGAGCGTTCTCTGCTTGTGGGCACCGAGCGAAACCAGACGTTCCGTCTCGGCGTCCACCACGCCTCGCCGATCGGCGGCGGGCACCCCAACTCCACAGTTCACGTCCAGGTGCACGCGGTTCTTGGCGACCTTCGGTTCAGGAACGCGCTGGAAGAACAGCCTCGGCAGCCGCCCCTCGGGATCCACTACGGCCGATGCCGAGTCCCACTTCTCTTCGGGCACACCTATGGAGGCGAGGAACGACTCCCACGAATCGTGTCCTTCGGGCGGAGGTTGCTTCACGTACCCGAGGGCGGCCGCCCAGAAGTCGGCGAGCTTGTCAGGGTCCGCGGCATCGAACGTCACTTGGAATCCGGTGGTCATCGGTTTTCCTTCCCTGTTCTCATGACGGGGTGCTCATGACGAGCGACCTGCGCGATTTCGGTCGATCGCCCACTCTCGTTCCTTGTACTCGTCCCTCTCACCCGGGGCAGGTCCGAGCGCCCAAGAGCGCCGCCATGCAGCAGCGTCTGGACCCTGCGCGCCCGACGGAGTGCCTCGCGCCACGAGTTTCCGGGCCGTCCACCAGTCGGTCGTGCGTTCGGTCGCGAGCAAGTGGACAGCTACCTCGATGCGCCGGCCGAAGGCGCGTGCATCCTCGCCGAGCTCCGGTGCGATCGGCAGCCCGAAGGTGACGGTTGTGGGGGAGCGGCGCACCTTCCGGCCGCCGCGAGCCATCACCCTGAACGTACCGTCGAGATGCACCGGTACGACTGGCCTGCCCGTGCGTACCGCGAGGTATGCGGCGCCGGGGCGGAAGGTCTGCATCCACCCGTCGGGGCTCCGGCCCCCCTCGGGGTAGATGAGGAGGTTCCATCCCTCCTCCAACATCTCCGCAGCCAGGTCCGCCGACCTTCGGTTGACGCGCTGGCGCTCCATGGGGATCGCGGCCGTGAGGAACGCCCACATGTGCGCCTTCCAGCGCCGGTCGAAGAAGTAGTCGGCAGCGCCCGCGACGATCGTGGAGTGCCGCAAGCGCGGAGGGAGCACCGACACCAACAAGGCGGTGTCGAGGTGACTCGAATGGTTGGCGACGAGGATGACGGGCGGCTCTACGAGGGACAGAAGCTCGTCGCCTCTGACCTCGGGTGACGCGACCGCGTGCGCCAGCGGTCGCGTGATGTTGTCGACGACGACCGCGCGTGCGAGTCGCACCGGGTAGCGACGGGCCCATGCTGTGTCGTAGTCCACGCCGAGCTCTCGCTCAGGCGCGTCCCGCTCTATTCCCCCCGGCCATTCGGGGGCCCGCCACGGCAGGCCGAGCGACCTCAACCTGCGCGCCACCGTCTGGAGCGCGTCTGCAGGATTCGACGGCCTCATTGGACCTCGGCGATCAAGATAGGTGGCGCGTGCAGGTGGGTGATCGTCGGATCCGGCCCTACGACGTCCTCGGCCATCTCGAGCGCGTCGGCGAGAGTCGATGCGGGTTTGAAGCCGAGGCGCCGCACCGCCGCCCGGTCGCCTCCGACGACGATGACGCCACCCAGGTGTTGTAGGGCGTGCGCGCACCAATACCACATGTAGAAAGGGTGAACCCCGTGGTACGCGTTGCCGGTCCGGTAGAGGTGCACATACCAGGGATCCGTCGCATACGCCTGCTCGTACTGTTCGATCTCGATCGGGTCGGTCGACTCCGACAACACTTCTTCGAAGAAGTCGATGTAGCTCGGATGATGACCCGGGTGGAACGCCCACGGCGTCGGATGAGACAGGATCAGCACTCCGCCCTCTCGCACGAGGGGGCGCCCGCCACGGTAGAGATTGAAGAAATACCCGAGCCCGAGGCATGCGACGAGGATCGGGTTCATGATCGAGTTCACGTTGTAGGGGCAGATGTACGGCAGGCCCATGGTGAGCACGTCAGTCTGACCGTCGACGACTACGAGTTGCTGTGCGTAGACGTTGTCGGTCGTCAGTTTGTGAACGGCTTCGACCTCGCCCGCTTGCACGGACGTCATTCGCTGGGGTGCGCGCACAGAATGGAGCACCTGGCGAGCTATACGCGCAGGGGTACGTTCCAGAGCAGCCGACGAGGTCGCGAACGCGGCCCTGTCCATAAAGGTCCATTCCCATTCGCGGCGTTGCAAGAACCGGAACTGGTCCGGAAACGTGTTGGTGTTGAGGGTCGTCTCGATCTGGAAGACCTTCACCCCCGACTCAGCGATGAGCCGGCCCATTCGCCAATTCGAAGAGTGAAGCTCGGAGCGGTGTTGGTCCATGAAGCTCCGCGAGGCAAGCATCGTCCACGCGTTGTGGTGGTGGCGAAGACTGCGATAGCTCGCAAGGCCCGTAGCGACGCTCTTGTGTCCACCGTCCATTGCAACGAGGTTGATGTTGACGTACACGAGCAGGTCAGAGGTCGCGGCCCGCTTGTTCAGCTCCACGTCCTCGCCGAGCTCGGTCACGCCGAGGTGAATCAGGTTGTCCGGGTCCTCCGCGTCGTGCTGAATGAGAAGTCCTTCCGGCGCGAAGGCGTCATATATGCGGTCTCCGAGAGCATGGCGAAGTTCGGCCTCCGTCATCCGGCGATGAAGCGCTGAGCGCGGCGATCAGAACCACGTCGTCGACCCCCGCTGTGGCCGCAGCGTCGAGCACCTGCTCGATCACGAGCTCGCGAACGTCGGGGCGCTGCATCGGGGGAAGTGGAAGTGAGATGTCGTCGAAAGCGATCGTCAGCTTCATACCGGCGAACAGCAGCTCCGACAGGGGAGCTGCGTCTCCGACCGGCTGCTCGAGGGCCTGGCGGATCGCCTTTACGGGGTCAACCAGCCCTTCTAAGGGTTCAGGCGCGTACACGACCCGGCTGCGCTCGGCAGGCAGGCGCTCGAGCCGGTATCCCTCGCCGTGCCAGAACAGTGTCGGCGGCGTCGAGCGGTCGACGTCCAGGACGAAACCTGGCCTGGGGCTCATTTGGCCTGTCCTTTCTTCCAGCGGTCCCGACGCGTGTTCCTGAGATCGAACGCGATCTTTACGGCGCCGCGCCTTCCGGCTGCCCCCGCGTGCGCGATCGCTTCTTCGAAGCGTTCGAGCGGATACGTGGCCGAGACGAGACGTCCGAGCCCGGCGGCCGCGACCAGATCGAACGCCAAGTCGAATGTCCGCCGGGAGGGACCTGCGCGCTGCTGCTCGATCCCGTAGGCGTACACGCCGACGAGGTTCACTTCGCGGTGCCACAGACCGGCCAGGTCCAAGCCGATCGTCCCCGGCATTCCCGCCAGGACGACCCGACCCCTCGGCTTCACCACCGAAAGTGCCTGGGCGACCGAATCGGCGGAGCCAACGCAGTCGACAACGGCGTCCGCCCCGCCGGTGAGGCCCGCATTCGTCTCGAGCGAGCGGGTCCGTCTCCTCACGGCACGGGACAGCTCGCCTGCCGGCACCGCAACGTCGGCGCCCAGCTCTTCGGCCAGACGCTTTTGGTGCGGGTAACGCGCCGCCGCGACGAGGGTCGCCGGAGGACTGAACCGCCGCAGTGCCGAAATTGTCGCGAGCCCGAGCGTGCCGGCACCGAGCACCGCGACCACGGCATCGGCGTCTGCTTCAGCAGCGAGAGCGGCGTGGATCGCACACGCAGCAGGCTCCACCATCACCGCCTGCTCGTCTGTGATCGCATCGGGAACGGGATGAAGTTGCGATTCGTGTGCGACCAGACCTGCCGCTGACCATCCCCCTCCTGTGTCTGCGCAGTATCCGATCTGAAGGCCCGCAGAGAGCCGCCCGAAAGCCACACGTTCGCATCCTCCGGTGCGGCCTTCGGCACAAGGAGGGCACGGGGGAGAGATCGCGCGCGCCACGCAACCGATCGCCGGCTCCACGACGACGCGGCGCGGAACGTCTCGGTCTCCGGAAACGACGCCCAATACCTCGTGGCCGGGGACGAAGGGAAAACTCACGAGGTCCTCGAAATAGCGTGAGCTCCTCCCGTCGAGGGTCGCCAGGTCGGAACCGCAGATCCCTGCGAGAAGCACGTCCACCCGCTGCCACTCGGGCCCCGGCAGCTCAGGCGGTTCGGCGTCGACGAGACGCAACGGCCCGATTCCTGCTGCGCGTCCCGATCCCGAAATGGTCGAAACGACGCGCGCTGCTGCGAACCTCGCGACGCTTCTCTCCAGCAGAAGTGCCTTCATCTCGACCTCTTCGAGACGTCGATCCGTTCCCACCAGCGAGAGGATCCTGAGTCCAAAGGACCCATCGGCAGCAACGATCGGGTTCCACTCCCGGCCGACGCCCAATGCTCGGTGTGCCATCCCCTGCGGCGTGCGATCGCCGCGAGTTTCGCCTCCGGGTTCACCGCGACCGGGAATCCCACACACTCGAGCAGAGGCAGGTCGGATGCCGAGTCGGCGTAAGCAATTGATTCTCCGAGATCGAGCCCCTCCGCGGTGGCGTACTCGGCGAGGACGAGCGCTCGCGCTTCACCCGTCGGCGGCAGCTGCTCGAGGCGCCCTGTGAGGAGCCCCTCCTCGTCGCGGGCCAGTCGAGCGCAGACGACCTCGTCGAACAGGGGACGCATAGGTTCGACGACGAAGTCGAGGGCGCCGGTGATGAGAACTGTCCGGTGGCCGAGTGCCTTGTGGCGACGCACCCGGGCTATTCCCGCCGGGAAGGACCTCATGAGCAGCAGATTGTTGAACAACTCCGTGGAGTCCTTCTGCAGCAGTTGCTCGGGCGCGCCCTCGTACCGGCGATAGAAGCTGCGCAAGAAGTCGCCTCTGTCCCTGCGGTCGAGCGCGAGTAGACCCGGCGCCTGGCGGAGGATCCGGGCGGTCACCCGGACTCGGTCCGTCAATGGAAGGTGGCGCGTGGCGAGCCACGCGTACGACTCGACGACGTTTGAGGCCACCAGGGTGTTCTCCAGGTCGAAGGCCGCGAGGTGGCGGTCCGGGGAAAGGATGGCGCGCGACGCGCGCTCGGAGCGTCCGGCCATCGAAGACCGCGTCGAAGTGGTGCGGACCCGCGCGTGCTCGATCACCGATGGAAGGTGCACGTCGTGCACGTATCGGTCCCAGTCGATTACGCCGGGATCGAAGCAGAAGAGCTCGCGGTCTTCCTGGCTGAGTCGTTCCCAGAGCTCGAGGAGCCGGTCCACGCGGAACAGCGCTTCTGTCTCCGTGTAAGCGCCGTACAACTGGACGTACCCGAGGGCACGTTCCGCAAGAGCCCGGCGCTCTTCCACTCGAGCAGCGAGGTCCGCGCGCTCTCCTCTTATCGGAAGCGCGCTCAGAAGTCTCTCTGCGACACCGAGCGCAAAATTGGCGCGAGCCAACTGGCGTTGGACCCGTCCGCGCCCGGGGAACGACCAGTCCGGCACGACGATCGGCTGGCCGTCGGAGTCGTAGATCGGGTGCTCAGTGAACCACGACTGGACCAGCTCGACGAGATGCCCGTAGCGGAGCGGATTACGGACACCCGAGGCCACGTGGACGACGCGGGTTTTGTCCGGGTCCGGACCGGCGGCCGCGCAGGCGATGATCGCGGCTGCAACCATGTCGACCGGTACCACGTCGGTGACGCCCTCGGGGACACCGGGAAACTCCTTCAGAAGGCCCCTGGCGTACGAGATGATGATCGGCTCGGCCATGCGGAAGCCCCTGATCCATCCGGGGCGCGGTTCGGCGAGCGAAGACTCGATGATCGAAGGACGCACGACGGTGGTCGGCACTCCGGGATACCGGGTTACCAGGATCCGCTCCCCGAGCGCCTTGGTGAATGCGTAGGCGTCGGGCCAACCGAGCGCTTGAGCCCGCGACCGACCGGCTTCGACAAGGCTCGTACGTACCCAGTCTTCACGCAGCTTCTCGGCGCGCTCGGCGAGCAGATGGGTCCCTGCTGCACCTAGCTCGTTTCGAGCTTCCTTTGTGAACTTGGTGAGCCTCGACGGAGTGCGCGACTCGGCTTCGAGATCGGCGCGCAGACGTCTCGCCGCGCCAATCTCGGCGTCGATGTCGACTTCGGTCGTGACCGTCGTGTGTGTGCGGGCTCGGGCTCCCGAGCGCATCGCGTCTGTAGCCAACGTCTCGGTTGCGTACCCCTGGTGGGTCCCTGCGACGTATGCGGTGGAAACGGTTACGAGGTGGGTCGGTAGACGGTCAGGATGCGCGGCTTCACGCCACGCGGCTACGTCGCAGACCGCCGCCGCGACGCGAGAAGGCCCGAGAAGGTTCACCTCCACCGCGGTATCGAGAGGGGCGTCGAAAGCAACGGCCGCCGCCGAGTGGACGACCACGTCTGCCTCGGCGAGGAGGTCCATCCCCGCTTCGTCCATCCCGAGCCCTTCGGATGAAACGTCGCCCGCCACCGCGGTCAACCTGCTCGTCACCATCTGCTCGAAGTCGTCACCGACCTCGGCACGCAGGCGGTCGAAGCAGTCGTTGCGGACGATCTCGCGCCTCGCACGCTCGGCAGCGTTCAGGCGGCGGGTCGGCCGGACGAGAACGGCGACCCTGCACCCGGGCACCGACCTGAGGAGGCGTTCCACGAGCGCCGTTCCGAGGAAACCGGTCGCCCCGGTCACGAAGATCAGGCGGCCAGAGAGGGCATCGGCGACCGATCCCAGTGGAGAAACTTCGCCCACCAAGCTTGTCTACCATACGGTAGGCAGATTCGTCTACCATTCGGTAGGTGGCTGACGCCAGCACCTCGGAACGGATCCTCGACGCCGCCCTGGCCTCGTTCGCGTCACGAGGCTACGAAGCGACCTCTCTCGACGCCCTTGCGGACGGCCTCGGGATGCGCAAGCAGTCGATCCTCTACTGGTTTCCCTCCAAGGAGGTCCTGCTCGAGGCGGTTATCGACCGCTCGGCGGGGGAGCTGAGAGATGCGCTCGAACGGTCCCTGGATCGCGCGGGCAACGGATGGGGCAGGGTGGAGGCGGTGGTCCGATCAGTATTCCGACTGGCGGCCCGCCGCCCGGAGCTCCTCGGCCTGCTTCGCGAGGTGGGTCGTCTTGGCCCCCCGGCGGCGACCCGGCTGATGGAGGCCCTTGACCCGCTCGTCAAGCGGGCATCGTCGTTCCTCGAGGCAGAGATGGCGTCCGGCCACATGCGCAAGCACGAGCCCAGGCTGCTTCTTCTCACCATCTATTCGACAGTCGTTGGCATGGTGACCGAGGTGGAAGTGCTGAAGGCACTCGGCGAGGAGCCGACGGCACGATCCTTGGTCCGAAGAAGGTCCGAGATACTTGCCTTCTTGCACAGGGCGCTGGTTGTCGGCAACTAGGGGGCCGGCAGCTTGGGGGCCAGCAACCAGGGGGGCTCGGCAACTAAGAGATGGCCACGACCAACGGTGTCAAGAGGGCTCAGAAGGAGTTGAGCGGGTGGCGCGCTCGAACCAGGATGATTTCTCTGGCTTGGCAGCGAGCTCAGCCTTGGTGATCGCCGGCCGCTTCGGAGCAGGCTTGGGCGGTGTGTACCGCTTGCTCGGTACAGGGCGCGAACTCTTGGTCTTCGGGTCTTGTCGGCTCCTCTGGTTGCGAGTCGGGTTGCGGGTCGGGTTGCGGGTCGCCGCCCCCCGTTCGGGGCGAGGTCGTGCCGACCTGCTCCGCGGATTCACACCTCGCGATGTGAGCACCTTCTGTATCCGCCACGCCCTGAACAGCAGGTAACCGCCCAGGAAGAGGAACGGGATACCGATGCCGACGAGGCCGAGGCTGTACCCGAGGAACAGAAGAGCAAAAGCGGTGAGCGAACGGCGGCGGAACCAGGCAGCCGCGAACACACAAAGCGCGAACGCAACGCTGATTCCCCCGTCCAAGACGATGACGCTCGTGGCCTCGTGGCCCTTGCCGACGGCGTCGTGGTTGTACGTGATGAAGGTCAGCACAACCGCAAGGACTGCGCCGAGCGGAGTAGCGAACAACCCGAGCCGGCGCTCCCTGTCGTCGAGACTGCGCATGAGCGTCGTGAGCTCGGGGGTCTTCATCTCGTCGAGTTGTGCGGCCGCCGAGCGCCTCTGTGAGCCGGCACCTCTGAACAGACCGCCCATCGACGTCGGCCTCCCGGCGCTCTCGACGGGATCTGTGTCGTCCGAGAACTCTGTCTCGTCCGAGAACTCTGAATCCACCGAAGACTGGGCGTCGTCCGAAGCCTCTGTGTCCTCGGCGAAGGCTGTGTCGTCTGCGAGTTCCGCGTCGTCAACGTGATCGGTGGCGTCGGCAACCTTGCGGGCGGGGGGCAAGGCTGACGTTGACTGCGGCTTTGACGAGGACTTCGTCTTGTCTGTAGAGGTGGAAACCTCGCTCGGTCGACTGCCGCGTCGATTGCGTCCGAGCTCGGGGAGCGCCACGAGGAATTTCTGGCCGAGCGTCAACGGAGGAGCCTCTATGGGATCACTGGTCTCGGAGGTCCCCGACGAGCCGTTGCCCGAATTGGGCTTTTGCCCGCTCTGTCGTGCCACGCTCGCCAGGTTAGACGAACGCTGATCGAACAACCCCTTCAGGTGCATCGTGCTGCGGAGGCATCGAGGGGACTCCCGGCGCATCGGAAAAGACCTCGTCTTGTCGACGTGGTACGCAGGTGGGCATGGATTTTTGCCGTGACTCGATGATCGAGCTCGCCTCTCAGGTCAGGTCCGGAGAGCTGTCCGCCCGCGAAGTGGTGGGCCACGCTCTGTCGCGTATCGAGGCGCTCAATCCCCTCGTAAACGCCTTCGTCGCCGTCGACGGTGATCGGGCCCTCGACCAAGCCGCGGCGGTCGATTCGGCGGTAGCGGCGGGGCGCGACCCCGGTCCGCTCGCCGGGATTCCTTTCGGTGTTAAGGATCTCGAAGACGCAGCGGGTTTCGTGACCACCGAGGGATCTGCCCTCTTCGCCGACGATCCTCCCGCCGAGCACGACTCGATCCTCGTCGCACGCCTCAAGGCGGCCGGCGCGATCGTGGTCGGAAAGACCAACACGCCTGAGCTCGGCCACAAAGGCGACACCGCCAATGCAGTCTTCGGCGCGACTTCCAATCCTTGGAACCTCGAGCACAGCGCGGGGGGATCCTCGGGAGGTACGGGGGCCGCAATCGCTGCTGGCATGATCCCTCTCGGCACCGGATCGGACGGAGGCGGCTCGATACGAATCCCTTCGTCGTGCTGTGGGCTGTCGGGGATGAAGCCTTCACTCGGCAGAGTGCCTTCGGGCGGTCCGCGCGCCCCCGACTGGTTGGACCTCTCCACACGCGGTCCGATGGCGCGCCGCATCGCCGACGTCGTCGCCGCACTCGACGTCGCGGTAGGGCCAGATCCGAGCGACCTGCGATCACTGCCGAAACCCGAGGCGTCGTGGCCCGCGGCGCTGAGCGACCCCAAGGTCCCGTCGAGGATCGCATGGTCGCCGACGCTCGGTTACGCGCCACTCGACGACGAGGTGCGCGCGATCTGCACGCGGGGCGTAGAAGTACTCGCCTCACTTGGTGCCGGGGTGACCGAGGTGCCCGAGGTCTTCGAAGAGGACCCGGTCGTCGACTGGCTGACGCTCGTGTCGTCGTACTGCGCCCGCACTCTCAGCCCTTTCCGGGGCACCGACTCATGGAAGAAGGTGGATCCGCTTCTGGCCGCGATGGCCGATCACGCGGCAAGTCAGACGTCGGCGGGGGATCTAGTCCGGGCAACGGATGCATGCCACATGTTGAATCTCAGGCTCGTCGAGTTGTTCCACGACGTCCGGCTTCTCGTGACGCCGACGTGCGCAGGTGCGCCGCCGCCCCGGTCACTCGGAGGTACCGGGATCGTGAACGGTGTCGAGGAGGCGAACTGGGTTCGCTTCACCTATCCGTTCAACATGACCAGGTCACCGGCTGCGACGGTGTGCGTCGGGATGACGTCTGAGGGCCTGCCTGTCGGACTGCAACTCGTGGGTCCTCAGCACGCAGATCTGGTCGTGCTCCGATCTGCGGCAGCGCTCGAGGTGGCCATCGGCTTCGACGCAGTCCCTGCGATCACTGCGGTTTGATTCGGGACTCGCCCCAGGCCCGACCGTCCCACCATCGGATCGCGTCTGGTCGTTCGGGATCCGGGTACCACGCCGGCGGGGGAGGAAAGGCCGGCGACGGTTCGAGGAAAGCCAAATTCGAGCTCGGTGTCAGCGCAATGTCGTCGGCAAGCCTGTTGGTCCGTGCGAATGACACGCTGCTCATATCCTCAGGATGGCGAACTGGAGGCACGAACGGCACCGCCACGCTCGGTCCGGCATGCCATCCCGCAGGACCCGGACGCCAATCTGTCGCGGGGTCCAATTGCCAGCGGGTTGTGGGATCCATCGGATCAATCGCATGACCGAAAGCCTTGACGCCGTTATTACGGCTGTTCGGGTGCGCATTTGCTCCGCGAGCTTTCATCGCCGTAGAGATCGCTGAAGCCGCGGCGGCCACGGACGACAAAGCGCCGGCGATGAGGATGACGATGCCGGCCCAGTAAACGGAGTCGGTGAATCCGCAATTGACTCCGGTCGGGTTTACTCCCCGCCGGAGACGTTGCGGCAGATCGAGGCACGCGTCGTGCCCTCCGCTCTCGTGCACGCACATGTAGAGCCCTACAAATGCCACGGCGAGACATGCTCCGGCCCATAGTGCCGAGCGCATCGCTGTGGTTCTGTCCCTAACCACCATGCGGGCCCCCTTGGTAGCAGCCCGTTACCTTGATAGATGGTGCCACAGCCCGTCTGATTGCAACGCGGAAAAGTCTCGAATGGTGGGCGTCCGTTGTTCTGATTATCGCATGAGTGGCCTTTTTGTTGTTCGGTTGGACCGTACAAGGTCGAATTTGTGAAATCACTGATGCCGCAAATGCGGCAGCGACATATACCGCATCCGCGGGTACAGGGATTTGACGCGAGAAGCCGATGCTTCGGTCATGGTCCTTCGCCAAACGGTGGAAAGGATTTAGGACCAGGGCCATTTGCCGCCCGCTCGACAACGAAGAGCGACGCCGCGGCTGAGGCCTAAGCGGCCTGATGCACGAGATGTTTCGAGACCTGTTCGATAGCTGAGAATTTCTCCCGATCGAATTGCCTGGGTGACGCGCCGCACAATCAGCAAGTCGCGGTCACGGCTACTCCTGGCAAATGGCGGCGGGCGATCATCGGAGGAGTAGGAAATGAAGTTGGGAATAGTCACCGCGCGCACCGAGCCACGTCGCGTCATCAGACCGGGCTCCTGGCTAGGCGCGTTCCTCGCGTTCGTGATCGGACTGGCGGTCCTTTCCGTCTCGGCGGCGACGCCGGCTTTCGCCGCGGGAGCTCAGCTGTTCTCGGAGACTTTCCAGAACAACACTGTTCCGACCTCTGAGGTCGTTCTCCCGAACCTGCCCTCGGGAGCGGCGCAGGCCCCGCCCAGCCAGGCGTGTCTCACCGCCGGGGGCACACCCTCGGGTGCGTCGGCAGTACCTCAGTGCCCGGGCGCTTCTGACCCGAACGGCTCGGGTCTCCTGCGCTTCACGGACACTGGCAACGCAGAGGAGGGCGGCGTCTTCTCGGCAACGAGCGTGCCGGCGACCCAGGGCCTGGACATCACATTCGACTCCTACCAGTTCGGCGGTTCGGGGGCAGACGGCATTGCGTTTGCTCTCGCCATTGCCAACCCGGCCGCTCCTCAGCCGCCGGCCGATATCGGGAACTCGGGAGGCAGTCTCGGGTATGCACCGTATGTCGGCGGGGGCGCCAACGGACTGAGCCTCGGCTACCTCGGCGTCGGCATCGACGCGTACGGCAACTTCTCGACGACCCAACCAGACGGCACCGACTGCGCGGGACAGGGAGATCCTGGCAATGGCGTTCTGACACCCCAATCGGTCGCGGTTCGCGGGCCGGGTAACGGCCAGAACGGTTACTGCCTTATCGGCGCACCGACGACCGACGGCTCGGCAACACTCGACGGGGGGTCGCCCGTCTCCGTTCCGGTCGAGGTCGCCATCAACCCCACCGGCAGCTCGTTCACAACCGCTTCGGGGCTGGTCGTCCCAGCGGCCGACTACGCAGCGCAGTGGACTCCTGTCGGAGGCACCCAGCAGACCATGACAGGTGCGCTTCCCAACCTGGACGCAGCGCAGTACGCGGACCTCGGCATCCCGACGAGCTATTACAACTCCTCGGGGATTCCCTACCAGATGACCTTCGGTTGGGTCGCGTCCACCGGTGGCCTCACGGATACCCACGAGATCCGTGACGTCGTGGTCTCAAACGGCACTGGCAGCTCACCCACTTTCGGGCTCACCGCGTCGGACAACAAGAGCGGCGTGTTCGGACAGGGGACCTCGGTCGGCTACACCTTCACACCCAGCATGTCCGGCGCGAACGAGTCCGGGACTGTCACGTTCGCTGACCCGTTCCCCGCAGGGCTCACGCCGACGAGCACAGCCGGGACCGACGTGTCGTGGACCTGTTCGATCGCGAGTGCCACGGTGACCTGTACGCACGCAGGCGTCTCTTCGCCCGCGACAATGCCGAGCATCCACATCGTGGCGTCGGTCGCCTCGAATGCGAGCACGGCGCCCGGGGCGCTCAACGACCGGGGTTACGTTTCGGCCAACGACGCTCTCGATGCAGACGCGCTCGACCAGGGCACCGCTTACGGACCTGCGACAGTCACGTCTCTTTCGCCGAACACCGGTCCGTCAACGGGTGGGACGCATGTCGCAGTCACCGGCACCAACTTCAACAATGTGTCTTCTGTAAACGTCGGGTCGGCGACCGTGAGTGCCACGTGCACCGGCTCCCCGCCCTTCAGCGACTGTTACACCCTCAACAGCACCACCTCCATCACGCTCTATACGCCGTCAGGCGCTGCGGCGGGTGGCGTGGGTGCACAGAACGTGACGGTGACCAACGACGCCGGAACCGGGTCGGGAAGCACCTACACGTACACGAAGGCACCCAGCACGACGACGGTTTCCCCTTCGGTGAACCCGTCTGTCTCCGGCCAGGCCGCCTCCTTCACGGCGAACCTCACACCGGGAGCAACCGGAAGCGTGACGTTCGCGATCACGCCATCTCATGGATCGGCGGTCGCCTGCACAGGGGGAGACACCGTCGTCGTATCGGCGAGCGCCGCAACATGCTCGATCCCTTCTGACTCATTGCTCGCCGTCGGATCCACGTACGCGGTTACCGCCAACTACAGCGGGGACGCTAACTACCTCACCTCGACGGGGAGCCTCAGCCCCCCTCAGACGGTGAACCCCGCACCCACGACCACTTCCACGCCGACGTCAACCGTGAACCCCTCTGTATACGGGCAGTCGGTGACTTACTCGACGACCGTTTCCTCGAACGCCCCAGGAGCCGGGATCCCGACGGGGAGTGCGTTGTTCTCAGAGACCGTCCGCGGGATTACGACGGGGATGTGTATCGGGACCCTGGACGGGTCAGGGGATGCGAGTTGCACCTCGAGCACGCTTCCACCAGCAGGCATCGCCTCGGTCAAAGCCTCATACCTCGGTGACTCCAACTACTTGGCCTCTACTTCGAGCGGGCTCGTGCAGTTCGTGGATCAGGCATCCACCACAACGGTGCTCTCGTCGAACCTCAATCCCTCCGGATACGGCAAGCCTGTGGCCTTCACGGCAACCGTGAGTCCTGGTCCCCCCGGCGGCGGTACGCCGGTTGGACAGGTTGCCTTCTCGGTTGACGGGAGTCAGATCACCGGGTGCTCGAACGTCTCGTTGGACGGTTCAGGACAGGCCACCTGCACGACTTCGAGTCTCTCCGTGGCGGGCCACACGGTGGTCGCCGCATACGGCGGGAACGCCAACTACCTGTCGTCTTCCGGCTCACTAACTCAGACGGTCGGCCAGGAGGTGACGTCCACGAGCGAGACGTCGTCGGTGAACCCCTCGGTCACCGGGCAGGGCGTCGCGATCACCGCTCACGTGTTGTTCAGCGGTTCTGGCACCCCGACGGGCACGGTCACCTTCACGATGACGCCGACGTCCGGACCGGCGCCGCAATGTTCGGGCGGCAACAGCATCGCACTCGGTGCCTCGAATTCTGCCGTCTGCAATCTCGTCCTTACGGCGGCCGGTGCTCCCTATCACGTTCAGGCCGAGTACAACGGGGACTCGAACTTTGACGCGTCGGGCTCAGCCTCGCTCAATCAGGTGGTCACCGGGGCCTCGACCACCACGTCGGTGTCGACGTCGGTCCCTAACGCAGTCACCGACCAGACGATCGTGTTCACCGCGACGGTGAGCGCTGTGTCGCCCGGAAGCGGCGCTCCTAACGACGGCACCGTCGCCTTCGATATCCATGGCTCGCCCGTCACGAATTGCGGGACCCAAGCCGTTACGGCGGGAACAGCTACCTGCACCGTCTCGAACCTGGACGTCGCCGGAGGTCCCGCCTATTCGGTCACCGCCTTCTACGGCGGTGCGCCGGACTACGCATCGTCCAACAACTCGGGTAGTCCCCTCATCCAGACGATTGGTCCGGACGCAACTACCACGTCGCTTTCATCGAGCACGAACCCGAGCACCTATGGCCAGAACGTGAACTTCACCGCAACAGTCACGGCAAACGCGCCTGGCGGTGGCACGCCTACCGGCACGGTCACGATCTCTGTTGACGGGTCGACGCTGTGCACTGGACTTCTCGGCGAGGGTCAGTTCACGTGCTCGTCGAGCACGCTTACTGCAGGGACGCATCAGCTCTCTGCTACCTACGCCGCGAGCACCGATTACGGCTCTTCGATTTCGCCCACGCTCGCCCAAGGGGTGAACCAGGCGGCGACGACCACGACGGTGACGTCCTCTCACAATCCGTCGCCTCTCGGCGAGACCGTGACCATTACAGCGACCGTTGCACCCGTCGCACCGGGTCAGGGGACGCCGACGGGCCTGGTTGACTTCTCGAACGGCATCATTCCCATCTGCGTAAACGTCCCTCTCTCTGAGGGCCTCGCGACATGCACGATCGACTACCCGATCGGCACCTACACGATCGTCGCTGCATACAGGGGAAGCGCAGGATTCGCGCAATCGAGCGGTCAGACCACCCAGGTCGTCCAGATGGCATCGACCACGACGACCGTCATTGGTGCACCAACGGTCGTCACGGGCCAAGGGGCCACGTACCAGGTCATGGTCGCAGTCGACCCGCCAGGTTCGACTCAGTCGGCAAACCTGACCGGGACAGTCTCTCTCTACGCAGTCGACACCCAGAACGACCCGCAGATCGCCCTGTGCTCAACCAACGTCGGAGAAAGCGGTGCGACAGTCTCGTGCTCGTCGTTTGCAGCAGTAGCGGCAGGGAGTCCTTGGTCGATCACCGCCGTCTACTCCGGTGACACCAACTTCACGACGTCTACCTCTGCACCGGTCACACAGACCGTCAACCCCGCTTCAACCGCGACGAGTATCTCGTCGGTGGTGAACCCGTCTGTCACCGGCCAGAACATCACGGCGACCGCAGGGTTCACGATATTGGACCCGGGCACCGATGCCGCAGTCGCGCCAACGGGCAATGTGGAGTTCGATATCTCCGTCGACGGGGGCATCACGTTCAATCCCGTCTCAGGCTGTGAGTCTCAGCCAACTTCGTGGAACGTAACGACCCATGCCGGCAGCGCCACGTGCACTCTGCCCTCGCCGCCTGCCGTCTCGAGCGTCGAGCTCATTGCCGTCTACTCCGGGGACCTGAACTTTGCGAGCTCTACCTCGCCTCCTACCACCCAGGTCGTCAACCAGGCGAGCACCACAACGGCAATCAGTATCGACACCAACCCCTCGGTCACCGGCGAGACCGTCAACTACACGTCGACGGTCACCATCACACCCCCGGGTACCGACACGACGGCTCCGACGGGAACGGTCGACTTCCAGTACTCCAACGACGGCGGGAACACCTGGAACGACATCACCGGATGTTCAGTCCAGACACTTGCCTGGAACTCGGAGATCCACACGGGAACCGCTGCTTGCGCGACGTCTTTCGCCGAGACCTCCTCGGGGGTCATGGTCCAGGCTGTCTACTCAGGTGACGGCAACTTCGCCGGATCGATATCTGCCATCCCCGTCATCCAGGACGTGAACGCGGCGCAGACCACCACGTCTGTGGTCCTCGCGCCTGTCAGCTCGGTCTCGGGTGAAGGGGTCACCGCGACTGCGACCCTGTTGATCACCGCACCGGGCTCCGACGCAAACGGTGCACCGACCGGAACTGTCGACTTCCAGTACTCCACCAACGGCGGGGACACCTGGAACGACATCTCGGCGTGCGCGACCCAGGAGCTCGGCTGGGACTCGATAGGCCACACCGGCACCTCGTCTTGCACCACGGCGTTCGACGCTGGGTCCTCGCCGGTCCTGGTCCAAGCCGTCTACTCGGGAGACCCGAACTTCAGCTTGTCGACGTCGCCCAGTGCGACCGAGACGGTCACGATGGCCGGCACGACCACCTCGCTTGTCGCCACTCCCGACCACTCGGTGTCGGGACAGGCCGTCTCACTTGGTGCGACGGTCTCCATATCGGGGCCCGGCTCCGACAGCCCGGCCGGACCTTCGGGCTCGGTCGAATTCGACTACTCCACCAACGGCGGGGCTAACTGGAACCCAGTCGCCGGCTGCGCGACCGAGAACCTCGGCTGGGACTCGATCGGCCACACAGGCAGCGCGTCTTGCACGACGGCGTTCGCCGAGACCTCATCGGGGGTCATGCTCCGAGCGGTGTACTTAGGTGACACCAACTTCACGACGTCTACCTCTGCACCGGTCACACAGACCGTCAACACAGCTGCTACCGCAATGGCACTTGGAACGTCAACGAACCCGTCGGTGAACGGGCAGAGGGTCACGTTCGGTGTCACCGTCACTGTCAATTCACCGGGGGGCGATGCCCCGACTGGCCCGACGGGCTCCGTCACCTTCGAGAGCTCGACTAATCACGGTGCCACTTGGCAGCAAGCGACCGGGTGCCTGACCGATGCACTTGCTTGGACCCACGCGGCGCACCACGGAAATGCGCAGTGCACCGTGCAGTTCGTGATGTCACAGTCGGGCATTCAGTTCAGAGCTCATTACTCCGGCGACTCCAACTTCGGAGCCTCCGGTTCTAACACCGTTACTCAGACGATCGGCAAGGGCCTCACGAGCACGGCCGTGAGCTCGTCTCCCAACTCGTCGGCACCGCGCCAACCCGTGACGTTCACGGCGAAGATATCTGTTATCGCTCCAGGCCTTGGGACGATGAGCGGAACGGTGCTGTTCACCGATGGGGTTTCCACGTTGTGTGCCGGAGTCAACCTGAACAACGCGGGTTCTGCTTCGTGTGCTAGCCGCATACCCATCACCGCCACTCAGTCCGTCGTAGCAAGGTATTCAGGAAACGCCGAGCTCGCAGGCTCCTCCGGGTCGGTGAACCAGAGCGTCACGCACGGTTACCGCCTGCTAGGCGCTGACGGCGGGGTGTTCAGCTTCGGGAATGCTCAGTTCTACGGTTCTCTGCCTCAGATCGGATTTTCGCCGGCCGGTTCGGGGCGTCCCCATGAGCTCAATGCCCCCCTCGTCGGTATCTCCTCGACACTGGACGGCAAGGGCTACTGGCTCGTTGCCTCAGACGGTGGGGTGTTCACTTTCGGGGACGCCGTGTTCCACGGTTCGACCGGTGCGATGCGCCTGAACAAACCCATCGTCGCTATGGCGATCACCCCTGACGGCAAGGGGTACTGGCTCGTGGCCTCCGACGGTGGCGTGTTTGCCTTTGGAGACGCCGTGTTCCACGGCTCGACCGGTGCGATGCGACTGAACAAGCCCATCGTCGCCATGGCGATCACCCCTGACGGCAAGGGCTACTGGCTCGTGGCGTCCGACGGTGGAGTCTTCGCATTCGGGACCGCCCGTTATGTCGGATCGCCATCGACAGGTCGCGCTATAGCGCAACCTGTGGTCGGACTCGCCGCGACGTTCGACGGTGGGGGTTATTGGCTCGTGACGGCCGGAGGTCAGGTCTATTCCTTCGGCAATGCGGTCAGGGTCACCGGAGGAACCACGCCCGACGCTGCGGTGGTCGGGATGGCCGGTAGCGCCGACGGAAAGGGCTACTGGATGGTCACGGCTCGGGGAGGTATCTACACCTACGGCGACACGCGATACGACGGGTCCACGTCGGCCATGGGCTTGCAGAGGCCGATTGTCGGAATGTCAGGCCTCTGATTCTCCGGCGTCGACGTGCCGAAATGTTCCCCCACGTGCCACAGCAGCAACAGTAAGCATCAAGGGTATGTGATTTTTCGGAGCAGCCTGTTAGCGTGACCAAGCAATTAGAAGGCCATCTCGGCGGAGGAGGAACAAGATGAGGATGAAGCGGGCTATTTCTGTCGCGGTGTGCGCCACCACCGCGGCTCTGGTATTCGGATCGGCGACCGGCGCCGGGGCCTCGACACCCTTTACCGCGCTCGGGCATGTAGCGGGGTACACGGCGGCTGCTTCTGCGGCCCCCACGCAGACCGTCGTCACACAGTTCGTCGTACCGACCGAATCGTGCTCGGGCGTTCCGAGTACCGGATTCCAGGGGGTGGTTCTCGGAGCGGCCCTCGAGGTCACGGGCGGCAATACGGGGGGCGGAGTAGCCCTTATCTGCGCCCCAACGCCCAGTTACCTCGCCTTCATCGAGGTGGACGGTGGGTCAGTCACGCCAACGGTCACTGTGCTCCCAGGAGACACGGTCTCTGTAACAGTCTCAGAGAGCGCTGCTGCGGCGAGTGTCACCATTGTCGACGGTTCCTCGAACCAGACTGCGCCCGGTGCCGGCGGGACGGTCACCAGCGACGAGGTTGGCTCGATCGCAGTCAACTGCAAGCCGAACGGGAAGTGTTCGCCGGTTCCGATGCTCACGACCGTCGCGAACTTCTCTGCCACCACCTTCAACGGAATGGATCTAGGCACCGCAGGTGCGACGCGGGAGAACCTCGCCGACGCCGCAGGTGCGGTCGAGATCAAGAGCAGCAAGTTGAAGAGCAACGGCACGGCATTCAAGGACACATGGTTGTTCTCGTGCGGAAACACCGCAGCTAGGTGCTGACTGAGCCGTAGCTTCCATCTCGACTCAGGGTCGTCGGTCGTCACTGTCTTCAAACGGCCGACGACCTGGGTAGTCGAATCCCACCTTGCAAAACCGAAGCACGGCCGTAGTCTTCGACGCATGGACGAGCTGCGCACCGAGTCAGGCATGAAGACGCTGATCGAGTTCAAGGAGACGTGGCACAGCCTCACGGACGAGGGTTGGCAGTTCGTTTCCGCCGACATCACCAAGGATGATTGGCCGGTGTTGGTATTCAAGCGCCCACGCCGCCTTGAATCCAATCTGTCGCTTCTACGCGGCCACTGACCCAAGCGTCCAAGAGCATCTCGCCGAGACGATTGCCACGTGGTCGTGGTAGCGAAGGTAATACTCTGCCAAAGCGGTGCAGGACAGCCTTGACGGCGTTTGCTCCGGAAGAGCAGCAGGTTACGCGGGGCGCTTAGCTCAGTTGGTTAGAGCGCAGCCTTCACACGGCTGAGGTCGGAGGTTCGAGTCCTCTAGCGCCCACCAACCAACCAAGGCGGGAAGGGTATGGAGGACAGAGGCCTCCGGCCTGGTCAGAAACGCACACCGGGGCGGTCGCGTGGGGTACCGAGCGGATGCCGACTCAGTCGTCAAATGCGTCGCTGTCGGGAGTGTGTGCACCTCAAAATCCAGCTGCACCACGCTTACTTGGCGGGACACTTTCTTGTTGCCCGCAAGTCACAGGAGCGCAAAGATCACAAGCAAGAGAGTGCTCCTCGGCCCAGACCGAGGAGGAAGGGGGAAGATCCGATGAGTGTTCTCCGCTCACGTTTTTTGCCTTGTGCCATTGGAGCAGGCATGTTGATCGCTTCGATCGCCATCTGGGTCGACAGCTCAGCAGGGGCGGTTGCAGCTGGAGGCGCCATCCGTTTGCCGAAAAGCGCCATAGGAGAGCAAATGGCGCCCCGTCTTTCGGCCACGACCGCTCCATTGGCGAAGCCAGCGGGGTACAAGGTCGTGAAGGCGGGGCCGTTCAACTCTCCCGGCGGTGCCCAGACGATGGGCGAAGCCATCTGCCCAGGCACAGAAGTTCCGGTCAGCGGTGGTGCGGTCACGAGCCCTGCAGGTTCCAATGACCCTGCCTTTTACGCCACTATCAACAGCTCGTACCCCTTCAAACACGATTGGGTCGTATACGTCAACACCTCGAGCAGCAGTGGTGCCGATGCAGATTTTGAGGTCTACGCGGTCTGCGTAGACAAGGTCTCCTCATACACGATCGTGTCGAGCGGGGCCGTCGACAACCCGGCGGGCTCCTCGACTCTCGCCACGGCGACGTGCCCTTCGAATCTCGCATTGCTCGGAGGGGGGGCGACCTCTGCCAGTTCTAGCGTCAATGTCAGCCTTGGCGTTGACGCGCCCACCAGCAACAGTTGGCGGGCCGTCCAGAACAATGGATCGACTTCGGACTCGAGCATCAATGCATATGCCATATGCGAGACGCAGCCGAGCGGCTACAGCGAGCCAAGCGCTGGCGCTATAGCAGAGATCCCGAACGGGGCTGTGTCTCCGGGAACAGTTGACTGCCCATCAGGAACGCTCCCGCTCAGCGGCGGAAATTTCAACGGTACGGTGATGGGTCTCGATCTCGGCTCAACATTTCCTGCAGGCTACGACTGGGTCGTTTTCATGAACAACGGCTCCGGAGGTAGTCAGCCGGAGGTGACGATTGCCGTGTGCGCGTCGTGACGGCGGGGTGATCCACGAACGCTCAGAAGCCCACTCCCGGTCACTAGCGCGGACATGGTTCGCGTCAGTAGTTCATCGATTTTCGAGGATATCGAGGTCTCGGCTGGCGTAGCAGTTGTGCTCCCACTCCTCGTTGAGGATTACATGCAAGCATTCCCGAACGCCATGTTCGCGGGTTGGATAACCGGGAGAGTCGGGTGGCGCGCAGACCCTTTCGAGCTCTACGGCGGTAACGGCGCCAATCGTCTGTTCGACCTCGTCCATACGCTTCCGCCTGAGCCGGAGAACATCTTCGAGTGAGGGGCGCGCCTCGCGGTCGATCCCCCAGCTCGCGGGATCCGTTAGCCACGATCCGGCGATACCCCACGGGTGGTATGGGCGAGCCATGCCCTTCACCATGCGCCGCAGCCAGCAGTCGGTAGCGAGGACGAGATGGCGGAGAGTCTCAACGAAGCTCCACTCGTCGTCAACCCGCTCGTAAAGCATCGGCTCCGGTAGCTTGCCGGCGCGAGCAAGGGTCGCTTGCCAGTGGTCTTCGATCATTCTCCACGCGTCGGCCAGGCCCTCTGGGTCGGTGGCCCGTAGCTTGGCTCGTTCGGGGAAGCGGCGTTCCAACTCCGCCGCCACCAACGGAGCAACTTCCACCCCGTTCAGGCGCAGCCCTTCCAGATCGCCCGAAACGTCAGCGTTGTAGAACCACGCGTCAGTTATCTTGGCGCCCTCGAAGTTGGGCGCGTGCAAGCGTGCGTTTGAGAAGTCGATCTCCTCCAGGCGTGCACCTGGCAGGGCTGGGCCCTTCTCGTAAGGCATCTGGTCCCTCGTGTCGGTCTCTGGCAAGCCGTCTCGCTTGGCCGAGGTTAGAACCTGAAGCGAGTCAGCCCGCCCGGCTCGGTGCCCAGTACCACGGTCACCGAATTTGGGTTGATGCGATAGACGTTCCACGGCGGTGGACCCAGGGACGGCGCGTTGAACGGGGCGGTGATACCGGCCCCGGTCTTATCGAGTTCGGCGGGCCACCCCTGGTCCGCCCAAGCCTTCGCAAGGCGCGTCAGTGTGGCCGGGTCGGTCTCCCGCGCGGCCTCACCCTCGGCCACGACGTCTGCATCGCGGATCGACACCGCGATCGAGCAGCGCGGGTCGCGGGCGACGTTACGGCTCTTGCGGGTACCCGATCCGGTCTGAAACCAGAAGCTTCCGTCCAGCCAGAGCGCACCGACCGCAGTCACGTGCGGGCTCCCGTCCTCGTTCACGGTCGAGAGCCACGTCGTGCGAGCGTTGTGGGCGTCTGGAGTCGGCGGCGATCCGGCATCGAGTTTCTCGACGATGCTCGTCCAGTCCACCGGGGGAAGCCCGTCCGTCGCACCCAAGTTGATGATGTCCATTGCGTCCCCTTCTGGTAGACCGGCGATGCTGCTCAGGATCGTGTCGTATATCAGACGTATACCGGTCGGCAGAGTCATCGCGCATTAGCCAGGTGGAAGTCATCCCACTGCGGTAGTCGGTTCCCGCTTTCTCTGACACGGCAAGCAAATGCAAAGGTGGGGTTGGCTCATCGGGTGTCCCGACTGCGAACCGAATCGCTGCCCTTGACGGCAAGACCTTCGAGAAGGTCAGCCCGCGGCTCGGGCTGGACTCTTGCCGTTCGTTTCTGCCTGGAGCGCGCGGGTCCGCTCAAGGAACCTCTGCTCGCTCAACACTCGGCTCACGGAGTCAGCGATCACAGCGGGTGAGGGACGACTGGCCCGAAGGTTGATCCCAATGCCCGACCATCCGACGTGAGCGGTCACTTCTTTTTTGTCCTCACTCGTGCCGGCCACCACCATCGGGACGGCATTGGCAATGGCCAATTGCACAGCGCCGAAGCCGCCATTCGAGATCATGACGTCGACGTGCGGCAGGAGAGCCGAGAAGGGAACGAACTTCTCGACGACAGCGTTGGCGGGCAGGTCCCCGAGTACAGCCAGGTCTGCGGCTCCGGTAGTCGCCACCACGAATAGATCGTGGCCGGAGAGTCCTTTCAAGCACGGAGCGAGAAGGTCCTTGGGGTCGGTCGCGATCGTCCCTTGGGTGACGAGGGCGACGTGCCTTGCCTCCGAGAGCCTCGGCCACCAGTTCGGTTGGCTGTCTGCGAACCCCGCTGGCGCTGCCGGTATAGGGGCGCCGACGAAGTGGACCTGGAGTGGGAGATCGGGCGCGGGTACTCAAAGCGCGGGGACAGAGCTGGATGTGCAGGTACGGAGAGGCCGAAACCGAGATCCCGTATCGGCACAGAAGGAAGACCGAGCTCCGCTCTGACTTCTCGCGCAGCCTTAGTCACCGGAGAGAAAGCGACCCGGCCTATGGCGCGAAGAGCTCTATTGCGGAGATGGCCGGTCCAGCCCCCTCGTGGTTGCAGCCCCATCCCGTAGGGGGCGACATCGGGGCTCGGGTAGGCGAGGCAGGTGTCGCCGAGGGAGCATTAGGCGGCCCACCCATCTCGTGCAGCCACCCGCCGCCATAGAAGACCGGTGTGCGAGACGAATACATCAGCGGGTTCCTCTTTAGTCAACGCTGCGAGAGCGGGAAGGTGGTGACGGAGGGGGCGCACGAAGATCTCGGTCAGGTCGAACTGCGCCTGCTTGAGCCCCTTCAAGTTGGCACGGCCGGGGAAGGAGCTATTCAAGTCGTTGTAGTCCCGGTCGAGGCTCTTGGCCATGGGGCAAAAGCGCGCACCCGAGTCGGCGATCACCTCGGCGAAACGAGACCCGGTGTACCAGCGCACGTCATGGCCCCGTGCTGAGAGCTCCCGCACCACCGCGGCGGCAGGGGCGACGTGCCCGGACTCGGGTAGGTCGCTACCAAGAAGCGTGCCATCGCCACCTCCAGAGTTCGGAAGAGGGACTATCTAATGAATAGTGTTCCTGTAGTATGGAGCTCGTGTCAAGGGCGAAGTACCACTCCCAACGCAGGCAGGAGCAAGCCGGGGCGACACGCCAGGCGATCCTCGACGCCGCTCGGGCGCTCTTCATAGAGCGTGGCTACCGCGGACGACCGTCGCTGACATCGCTGCCCGGCACGCGTGGCGGTGCCGACCGTCTATGTGACGTCGGCACGAAGCCGGCGATCCTCGGCGAGTTGCGGAAGATGATCCCCGTCGTCGCCGAAGTGCCAGCAGATACGCGGGCAACCTTCGAGCTGATCCAGGATCCCCTGCAAGTGATCTCTGGCTCGGTTGCTGGGGTCAGGCGGCTGCTGGAGACCTCGGGGGAGCTGATGTACACGATCGAATCGGCGGCACCGTTCGAACCTATTGCCGCCGAGGCTTGGGAGGAGGGGATGGTCATCCATCGCGCCGTTTGTGGACTGGCAGTCGAGAGGCTTGAAGCGCTCGGAAAGGTTAAAGCGACAGTGTCTCCCACTCAAGCCGGGGACGTCCTGAGCTTCTTGTCGCTGCCAGCAACCTGGCGGACCCTCGGCGGGGAATACGGCTGGGCCTTCGACGAGGTCGAAGCCTGGATCGTCGACACGGCGATGGCATTAGTAACTGATGGCGCTGACTCACACCAGTGACGCTGTCGGGCGACGTGGACAATGGCCCGTCCACCCACGAAACAGACGGATTTGTCAGACAGGTATTGGATCTGCAGCGCGTCGTGACAGACGGGAGATCGAGAGGACGACGCCCACCCGCGCAATCGCTCCAGAAGTGAGTCGCATCACACAACTCTTCGGGTATTCTGGGCAGTATGCTCAAGCACGAATACGACGGACAGAACTGTTCGATTGCAGGTGCGCTCGAGGTCGTCGGCGAGCGTTGGACGCTACTTATCATCCGGGACGCATTTCTAGGGCTTCGGAGATTCGACGAGTTCCAAGAGAGCCTCGGAATCGCCCGCAATGTCTTGGCCGATCGTCTGCAGAAGCTGGTGGAGGAGGGCGTCCTCGAGAAGGTTCCCTACGGGGACCGGGGGGACCGTTTTGACTACCGACTTACCAAGAAGGGATTAGATCTCCATTTGACTCTCATAGGGCTGCGTCAATGGGGTGACAAATACCTGTACGACAAACCTCCGACGATCGCCCGCAGGAAGGCCGACAAAAAGCGTCTGGTCGCAGCACTCGTTCCCGCTGGGACGAAAGCCGTACCCATCGACGAGGTGGAGTTCGTTGCCGGTCCGGGACGAGACCCTGGGGCCAGCACTTGGCGTGTCATTGCGCGCAAGCAATAGCCGCGTTCCGCGATCCCTAGCACCGTACAACTAAGAGTTTCCAGTTGCAGCCCGATGAGTTGTATGATAAAACTCATCATTAGGTCCGATTCCTGAAGAGGAAGGAGTGGCTGCGATGAGTGATCTCCCGAACATCATCCTCGTTCACGGCGCGTGGGCGGACGGCTCGAGTTGGAGCGGCGTCGTAGAACAGTTGCAAGCCGGCGGTTACAAGGTGACTGCCCCACAATTCCCACTCACATCCTTGGCAGACGACGTGGCTCGGCTGCGTCAGGTGCTCGCATTGCAAGATGGCCCTACGATCGTTGCGGGCCACTCCTATGGCGGTCAGGTAATGACTGCGCTCGGTCCCGACACCTCGGGCGTATCAGCGCTTGTCTACGTTGCCGCGTTCGGACTTGACGAGGGTGAGTCGCTCGGCGGCCTGCTCTCACAAGGCCCGGTATCCCCAGCACTTGAACACCAGTTCGTTGACGGCAGGGGGTTTGTTTGGCTTGCCGAGGAAGACTTCACGAACCATTTTGCTGCAGACGTGGACCCAACCCGATCCAAGGTGATGTTCGCAGTACAGCAACCGTTGGCGTCGAGTGCATTTGCCGACGTGATGGGCGTGCCGGCATGGAAGTCGGTGCCGTCGTGGTTCCTGGTTGCCACCGAAGACCAGGCGATCCCGCCCGAAGTGCAACACATGTTCGCTCAGCGAATGGGCGCCACCGTCCTCGAAGCTCCGTCAAGCCACGTTGCGATGGTGTCGCACCCCAAGGAAGTCGTTCAGTTGATCCAGATGGCGGATACAGCCGTTAGGAAGTAATCGCTCGAGCAACCCCAGCACTATTAACTCGAGTACCACTTCGTCAAAGCCGACCACCCTTCAAATGGTGGTACGAAAACAGGGCCCGACAGTGGCAAGGACAACGGCAAACCTTCAAAGGCAGGAAAGTCCTCTGAGCACGCGCATGTCACGACCCCGAACTCGGGTGGTACCGACAGTGCCGATACGGCTAGCCACGGCAAGAGTGCTCAGGGCACTGGTTAGCAAAGAGCACGGACTACGCTCGCCCCGATCCGGAACTCTCTCATTCGATCCATGAGGTGTGACCAACGTGGCGCGCTGGCCGTCTTTCCCCCCGACCGACTATCTCGGCCAGCTTGATCCTGGCTTTCAGGCGTGGCTCAAAGCGCAACGCGAAGGCATCAGTCGTGAAGACTGCGAGTGGTATCACACCTCTGTTCTGAGAAGTGGAGAGGTCATCCGGGGTGCGTGGGATCTCCGCGGCGGAGAGGCCGCCTACCTGGGCGCAGTGGACTTCAGCGGAGCACGCGTCTTGGAACTAGGGCCGGCTTCTGGCTACCTCACGTTCTGGATGGAGCGATCGGGTGCTGAGGTCGTCGGCCTCGAAGCGGGCTTCGACGTGCCGGTCGACCTGATCCCCTTCGAAGGTCGTGATATGCGTGTCGAGAAGGGGATCATCATGGAAGTCGTCGACCGCGTCCACAATTCGTGGTGGTTGATGCACGAGGATCTCGGCTCGCGAGCGAAGCTGGTCCACGGCAACATCTACCATCAACCCGCGGACCTCGGCAGTTTCGACGTGTCGGTGTTCGGAGCGATCCTGCTTCACCTTCGCGAACCGTGGGGAGCTCTCGCCGAAACCGCTCGTCGTACCAAGCAAAAGATCATCGTCACCGACGTTCTCGAGGACGCCGACAATCCTGAAGCCAACGTGCTGCGTTTTGCATCCGCCGGACGCGATGCGATCACGAACTGGTGGACCATGTCGCCCGGTGCCGTCGTGGAGATGCTCACGCGCTTGGGTTTCGGCAACACGCGGGTCTCGTACCACACTCAGCAACACCATCTCGGACATCGTCTCGACGAACCGCCGATCTCCATGTCGATGTTCACGGTCGTCGGCGATCGGGTGTGAGGTCGAGCCGAGGAGCCTGACGTGCCTGCCGAGATCCCTCCCGAAGGTTTCCATTCGGTCACTCCCCGTATGGTCGTGACAGACGTAGCTGCCGAGGTCGACTTCCTGCGTGCTGTTTTCGACGCCACCGGGGAGGTACGCAGCGGCAGCCCGTCGGAGATCCGCATAGGTGACTCGCTGGTCATGGTCTCGTCGGCGGACGAGCGCGAACTCTTTCCGGCATTTCTCTATGTGTACGTGAATGATGCCGAAAGCACGTACCGGCGGGCCATCGCGGCTGGAGCGGTGAGCATCGAGGAGCCACGCGACACTCCTTACGGCGACAGGCGCGCGATGGTCAGCGACGCCTCCGGCAACGTCTTCCAGATCGCGCATCGCCTGGATTCCGACCGCCCTCTCTAATTGTTGAAACGTCGCTCTTGGCGAACCCTGGCGCTCTCTCGTGCGTCTGGAAGTCTGTAGGAAGTCCTTCTCAGCGCTCGGAGCCCGACGAACTCCGGCTCTGAATCAGCCGGTTCCGGAAATTCCTTGCAAGGTTTGGAGGCGCCCCGGAGTGAAAAGAGCATGGGAGCGACTGCGGCCATGCCCGAGCTGAGCGCCGCATCAGAGCCTCTGAGATCCGTGCCCACAGCTGAGCCGGATGGCTTCGAAGAGCTCTATCGCGCCAATTACCGAAAGCTCGTACAGCTCGCTTACCTGCTGACCCAGTCTGCCGAGACCGCAGACGATCTGGTACAAGACGTCTTCGCCCGCGTACTGCCTCGATGGCAGCGTCTCGACGATCCGGTCCCGTATCTGCGCAGGAGCGTCGTCAACGCTGCGAACTCCTGGCGCCGCCGCCTCCGCCTAGAGCGCCTGCGTTCGGCTCACGTCGAGGAGTCGGCGAACCTTCACGCCGACGAGCTCTTCGACGTGCTCGCGGAGCTCCCTTCTCGCCAACGTTCGGCCGTCGTCTTGCGCTTCTACGAAGGCATGTCGGACGCCGAGGTGGCGGCCGTACTCGGCTGTCGGCCGGGCACCGTTGCGTCGCTCGTCCACCGGGCGTTCGAGCGCATGCGTCAGGCAATGGGAGAGCGGGCTTACGACGACCCCGTACGAGAAGGAGCAGAACAATGACCATGCCGCCCGACGATGCTCTCGAGCAGCTGCTTCGTTCCGGCCTTCGTCGCCGTGCCGCCGACGCGCCTGATCAACCCGATCTGACAGCTGTGGGAGCCCGCGCTGCAAGGCATCGCAAACGCCGCTTGCAGGGTGCGGGATTGGCGTCGACCGCGCTCGTCGTCGTCGCTGCCGCAGTGCTCGTCGCCGGCTCGTCGCCTCGCACCACGACTCACAGCGCTCTCGGCCGCGCACCGATCACCTCGAACCGCGGACCGATGACGGGGTCGCTCGTCCTACCCCTAACCGGCACCGTCCAGGCAAACGGCCTGCAACTGGAACGCAGTGGCGGCGGTGGCTTCACACCAGCTTCCGGCTCCTCTCGAGGTGGGGGGACATCTGGACCTAGCCGATTGGGTGCGGTGGCTCCGAAGTCGACGAAGAGCGACGGTGTGGCAGGCGGGCAGTCGGTGGACGTTCCACCAGGAACAGGCCAGACCCTCGACAGGTTGTCGACGCACGTCTCTCCCGACGGTGTGATCGTCTCGACCTTCTACACGCCGGGATCCGTAGCCCAGCCGGTCGCTACCCCACTGCCTGTCGTGAACCCTCCGGCCACAGTCCCCGGTTCGGGGACGAACGTCGGAACCTCAGGGGCCGCCGGCAGCTCGGGATCGGGAACCGGCAGCTCGGGAACAGCCACATCGGGATCAGGCGTCTCGAGCTCAGGCTCGGTTGCACCATCTCGAACCGGCTCTGGACCCGGCTCCTCTGGATCTTCGGGGGGCGGAACAGGCACTGCCCCTTCAGAGCCGCCCGTCAAGAATCGTGTGCCGCCTGCGCCACGGCCGGGGCCGGTGTCTCCTCCGAACGCGTGCTTGCCGACGGCGGAGCTCACCCTCGAGATGTCCGACACTCAGGCGGTCGCCACATTCACCGAGCCGTTCTACGGCGGGTACACCGATGCGCTCATCGACGTGGAGATAGGGGAGTTCGGTGTCACCGAGCAGAAGCCGGCCACCTGGGTGGAGGCTCAGGTCGGGCCACAAGCCGTCGAGGTCCTGGTCCACTTCGCCGACGGCTCAACGGACTCGGCGGCACCTTCCAAGGGAGTTGCGGTCCTCGCACACGTTGGAGACGCGTCCACAACGCTCGGCGACGGGAGCCAGGCGTATCTGGAGGTTCTGGGCGCGGGAGGCACATTGTTAGCGAAATACTCCCTTGGGGTCGCCGCCCCGCCTTCTTCTCCTCCTTCGACTTCTCCTCCCGGGCCTCCGACTGTGCCCGGCCAGGGCTCGGGTGGGTCGCAGCCTCAGTCGCCGAGCGTCTCTCGGATTGCGGTCGGTCATGCGCTCAACACTGCGTTGTCGTGCAGCGAGCCTCCCGTAGCGCAGGCGCAGGCGGTCTACGGCGGTGGCGCGTACGAGGAGCTCGGCGGTGCGGGGAGCTCGGGGTTGTCGGCGAGAGACCGGATCGTCGTCGAAGGAGTGGTCTTCAACAGCCAGACGACCGCCTCCGTCCGATACCGCGTCGATTCGCCCGGAGTCACCACACCACAGACGCTTCAGGCCGATGCGACTCTCGTCCGCGGCACGTGGTTGTTGTCGCTCGGCTCCGTTGCACCCGGGATTCAGGTGGCGCCTGCGAACCAGGACGGTGCCGTAGCCGTGGCGCCAGGAGGACCCCTATTCGTCCACACCGGTGCCGGGGGAGTGGCGGTCGCGGTCTACCGCGGTGAGCTCGGGCACGTCGGGAACCGGGTGTGGTGCGCAGACCTGCAGCGGTACCCCGACCCCGCAATGCATGCCGACCGGTGGAACGGTCGAGGAGATCACGACTCCGGGTGCAGTCGGAATCCAGTCGGGACCGCTCTTCGGGAATTACTCCACGTCGCTGATCTCAGTCGGCTTGTCCATCGTCGGTGAGGCTGAAGGCGCGCCTGCAACGGTCGTCAGCGCCGAGGTGGGTCCCGCAGTCGAGACCGTGAATCTCACGAGCGACGGCCAGACCAAATCGCTCACACCGGTAACGGGTGTAGTTGACGAAGTCCTTTCCGGTACGCCATCCGACGCGATCGGACCGTCAGGGGGAAGCCTCGACGTTCTCGACAGGTCAGGAGCGATCCTCGAAAGCATCCCGCTCGCTGTCGACGCGAGCGAGCCGGCACCGGCATCTAGCCTGCCGACGACCCTCCCTCCTCCTGGTACACCGCCCCCTGATCCTGCGGCGGCGACGCAGGCTATCGACCAGGTGTTCGAGACGGTGTTCTCCTGTGCCAACTCTCCTCTCGTGCGCGCGGGCGACATTCAGGACAACGGCATGTTCGCCAACCCTCTCGAGCAGCTGTACGTCGGGCCCTACACCAATCTGGTGGAGTCGGTGTATGCGACCGTCAACCAGGTCGTGTTCGTCGACCCGACCTTGGCGGACGTCAGTTACACGATCAGGTTCCACGACGACCCGACACTCACCTTCGACATGATCGGCACGGCGATCGCCGTCGACAGCCACTGGCGCGTCAGCTACGCGACGCTTTGCGCGGCCGTCCAGCTTGGCGGCGTCAGCTGCTCGTCTTGAGACGCAGGACTGGCGCGAGCCGAATCACGAAACGGCGACGGCGCTGAGCTGGTTCCAGGAACTGAGGTTGTCGGTCGGGTACGGCCCGAGCAAGCGGGCGGGAAGGGGCCGGCCGTAAAAGTATCCCTGGGCGAGATGGCATCCGAGCGTCTGCAACTTGTCGATCTGCTCACGACGCTCGACGCCTTCCGCGATGATCGACAGCCCGAGCGAGTCCCCGAGGCCGATGATCGCTCTCACGATCGCAGCGTTGTCAGATCTCTTGTCGAGGTCGTCCACGAAGGTCCGGTCGATCTTCAAGCACTCGACGGGGAAGCGCTGCAGGTAGCTGAGCGAGGAGTACCCGGTCCCGAAGTCGTCGATCTCCACGTGGATCCCGAGCTTCCTGAACTCCTGGAGAACAGACACGGCATCGTCGGCGTCGCTCATCAGCGCGCTCTCGGTGATCTCGAGCCACAACCTGTCGGGGTTGATGCCCGAAGACTCGATCGCCCCGGCGACCTGATTCCGAAAGCCAGGATCCCCGAGTTGAACCACTGAAACGTTCACCGAGACGTTGAGTCGGGCGTTGTCGAGGCTCGACCTCCCTCGCAACACGGACCAGTCCGCCGTTTGACGACACGCTTCGTTGAGAACCCACTCACCCAGAGAGACGATCATCCCGCTGTCTTCTGCAAGCGGGATGAACTCCTGGGGCAACAGAAGGCCACGGGTGGGGTGTTGCCACCTCACTAGCGCTTCCATCCCGACGAGAGTCTCGGTATGAAGATCGACGACAGGTTGGTAGTGCAGCTCCAGTTCGCTGCGTTCGATCGCACGGTGCAACTCGTTGGATGTCCGAAGCCGGCTGACGACGTGTCGCTCGTCGTCGTCTCTGTAGATCTCGATACGCGACGGTCCACGCGCCTTCGCGCGGTACATGGCGATGTCGGCGTTGCGGAGCACGACTGCACCAGGCTCAGAGGCGCGCGACAACGCTATGCCGACGCTCAACGAGACGAAGACCTCCCCGCTTTGAAGCGACAGTGGCTGGCTCATCGCTGCGACAAGCCTTTGGGCCACTTCGAGAGCTTCAGCATCGTCGTTGACGTCCTCGCACAGGATCGTGAACTCGTCGCCGCCGAATCGCGCCAATGTGTCGCTTGACCGCATGGCGCTGCTCAACCTGTCCGCGACCGCACACAAGACCTGGTCGCCAACGTCGTGGCCGAGGCTGTCGTTGATCAGCTTGAAACGATCGAGATCGAGGAACATCACCGTCACCTCGTGCCTGGCCCTTTCCGCTCGCCGGAGGGCCACCTCGAGGCGGTCCATGAACAGCTCGCGGTTGGGCAGTGAGGTGAGGGGGTCGTGGATGGCTGCGTACGCAAGGCGCTCGCGCAGTGCTCGTCGTTCAGTGATGTCCTCGATCTGTCCTATCAGGTACAGGGGCCTTTCCTCTCCGTCGCGTACACACGAAACGCTCACCGACACCCAAACCTCGTGCCCGTCTCTGTGTAGGTAGCGCTTCTCGATCTGGTACCCGACCGACCCGCTCGAGATGAGCCGCTGAATCTCGTTCAAACTTTGTTCGCGGTCGTCGGGGTGCGTCAGGTCGACCACGTGCTTGCCCGCCAAATCCGCCGTGCTCATTCCCACGATCTCGCCGAGAGCGTCGTTGGCTCGGATGATCTTGCCTTCCAGATCGGCCATCGCCATCCCGATGGGAGCGTTCTCGAAGGCGGACCGGAACCGTTCGTGGGCTTCACGAAGCTCCGTGATGTCGTGCAGGTTTCCGACGATGCCGAGGACATCCGGGTCGTCCAGGTGGTTCGTGACGGTCGCTTCGAAGTGTCTCCAATATCCCTGGTCGTCCTGGCACCGGACGACTGTCCTCAACACCATGTCCGGGTCGGCCAACAGTGGTGGGAACTCAGCGGCCATGCGCATCCGGTCTTCGGGGTGCATCAAGGCACCGATTGACTCGAATTTCTGCGCCTCCATCGAACGTCCGAGGATCCGCTCGAACGCAGGGCTCACGTAGTGAACACTTCCCGATCGGTCGGTCACGATGATGATGTCCGCGGCATTCGACACGAGCGCCTTGAATCGCCTTTCGGATTGCCGCAACTCGATCTCGACAGCCTCGCGACCGACCGTCGCCCGCCCGAGCAACTCGATCACGAGCACCGCCCCGATCATGCCGAGCGCCGACACTCCGTAGACGAGCGGTTCGTGAAGGAAGCTGGGAGCGAGGCGCAGGGCGATCGCCATCTGCCCTAGACCGATGACCACGATCGTCCAGATCGCACAAGGCCATGTGGCCTTCGACCCGAAGTGTTGGAACGCGGCAGCGGCGCCGAAGAGAAAGCCGATTGACAGTATCGGTCCCCACCCGGTGCTGTACGCGACTACTGCGATGACCGCCATGTTCGCCCCGACGTAAGCGCTCAGGTGCCATCGCCGGCGGGGTGCCTGCCACAGCGTGGTGCACACGACGCTCAAGACACCGCCGACGACGACTACCGCCACGTAGACCCAATAGGGCTCGGGAGCGATCAGATGGAGCCAGCGGAACAGACAGAAAAGGGCGGCGACGGGTGGATTGGCGATCAGAGACCGGTCGAAGGCGTTTTTGCGCAGGCGCGCGAAGAAGTGCGCCCGTGCCGGCGTGCCTTCCCCGTCGGGGTCCGCAGGGTCCACATCGGCAATATCGGCGGCTCCGGGGGCCACCTTGACGACGGCGGCGTAATCAGATCAACGGGGGCACAATCAACCGGAGTGTCCCATCGCGTTCGCAAGTAGCTCGACTGAACGAAGCCGGGCGTCACTCGTCGGGGAATGGTGCGCCACCATCAATTCGTCCGCCTGCGCGTGCTTCGCGAACGCGGTCACGTACTCGCTTACCTCGACGGGCGTCCCGACCGCCGAGTACATCGCCATGTGCTCGACATGACGTCCCGCAGGTGAGCCCAAGATCGCGTCAGCCTCGTCGTCGGAGAAAGTGCGCCCTCTGCCGAAGAGCGCGACAGCCCGACCCCGTTTTGCGGCCACGAAGTCCTCTTGGGCCTGAGCAGCAGAATCCGCGACGACGACGTTGACGCCCGCGATCACATAGGGATGGTCGAGTTGAGCCGAAGGGCGGAAGCGGGACCGGTACGCAGTGACCGCTTCTTCGAGTGCGTCCGGGGCGAAGTGCGAGGCGAACGCGTAAGGGAGGCCCAAGGATGCGGCGAGGAGGGCCCCGAACATGGACGAGCCGAGTATGTACAGCGGCACGTTCGTGCCTCTTCCCGGCGTCGCATGCACACCGGGGACCCGGGTCTCATCTGTGAGGTAGCCCTGGAGCTCGAGTACGTCCTCGGGAAAGCGATCGGCCGACGAGGCGCTTCGCCGGAGGGCGAGCATCGTCTTTTGGTCCGAGCCCGGGGCGCGTCCGAGGCCGAGGTCGATCCTCCCCGGATGCATGGATTCGAGCGTGCCGAACTGCTCGGCGATCGTGAGTGGCGCATGGTTCGGGAGCATGATCCCCCCGGCCCCGAGGCGGATGTGGTTCGTGTGAGCCGCAACGTGAGCGATCAGGACGCTCGTCGCCGAAGACGCGATCGTCGCCATGTTGTGGTGCTCTGCGTACCAGACGCGTCGGTACCCCAACTCCTCGGCTCGCCGGGCCATGGCCACGCTCGCTGTGAAGCTGTCGGTCGGAGTCTCGCCCTTCCGGATCGGGGCCAGGTCGAGGATCGATAGGGGGATGCGCACGAGCCGGGCCTTAGCGGGCGAGTCTGGGTATTGTCTGAAAATTTCCTGGGAATGCTGGCGCCGCGATCTTTCGTGCGCGAGAGTGCAATGCAACTGAAACAAGTAGATGGTCTGGCGGGGCTTAATCGCCCTGTTCGGCCATCTCGACAAGCGGACGGAAATCGCCCGCTCGAACTTGGAGGCCGATATGCGAGTTAGGGCCCGGTTGATCAGGGTTGCGTGCGTTCTGGCAGTCACGGCAGTGGTGGCGGCGTCCTGCAGTAGCAACCCGAGCTCGAACCCCGGTGGCACAACTGCCCCCACGGTCAACCCCGCTCAGCAGCTCGGCGAGCACGACATCCTTCCCCCTGCGGCGACCGGCAGCCCGGTCACCGGCGGCACCCTCAAGATCGTCGGCGCCGGCGACATCGACCACCTCGACACGTGCTGCGCGTATTACACGACTACCTACGAGGTCCTGCGAGCGGTCAGCAGGCAGCTCGTCTCCTACCAGTCGCAGCACAACAACCCCGCTCCGGCCACGCCCACCTCGGACATCGCCACCTACTCGGTGAGCTCGGACGGTCTCACCTACACCTTCAAGATCAAGCAGGGTGTCATGTGGGACGCGCCGAGCGGCGCCCGGCAGGTGACCTCTCAAGACCAGGTCCTCGGCTTCAAGAGGCTGTGCAACCCGGTCCTCCCGGCTCCTCCCCTCGACTACTGGGAGAACAACATCGCCGGCATGAAGTCGTACTGCACCGGGTTCGCTGCGATAAAGCTTCCGACCGGCCCGGCTGCGCAGATTGCGGCGCTCAAGAACTACATCACCAGCAACCAGATAAGCGGGCTCTCGACTCCAGACTCGTCGACGCTCGTCATCACGCTCATGCACCCGGCGAGCAGCTTCATAAACATCTTGGCGATGCCGATGAGCTCTCCGGTCCCGGTCGAGATTCTCAATTACCTCCCGGGCTCTGTGCAGGAAGAGGAGCACTTCATCTCCGACGGTCCTTACACGATCACCTCCTACACGCCGAACGTGAACTTCACTCTCGCCAAGAACCCGGATTGGCAGCAGAGCACGGACCCGATGCGGCACCAGTACTTCAACGCGATCGACGTGACCGAGGGCGAGTCACCGTCGGCGATCCAGCAGCAGCTTCAAACCGGCGATGCCGACCTCGAGTGGGACACGACCGTTCCTGCCGCCGACGTCCAGTCACTCACCAGCTCACCGCAGTTCGTGGCGGGATACATCGGGGGTATCACCTACTTGGTCTTCAACATGAAGAGCCTTACGAACAACTCGGCTCTCCAGAAGACGTCGGTGCGCCAGGCGCTCGAATATTGCGTCAACAAGCGCCACATCGTGCAGGTGAGCGGTGGACCGGTGATCAACGTGGCGTCGAACCAGATCCTCCCGCCGCAGATCACCGGTTACAAGCAGATAAATCCGTACCCGTCTCCAAATTCCGTGGGGGACCAGACCAAGTGCAAGTCGATGCTTGCGGCGGCCGGGTACCCGAACGGGTTGACGCTCACCCTGGTCTACGCGAACAACCCGCCGATGCCGGCCCAGGCGACGGCGCTCCAGTCCGACTTCCTGCAAGGTGGCGTGACTATCAAGCTCCTCGAGCAGCCTGCTCAGGGTGCCTATTTCAACTACATCGAGACGTCCTCGAACAAGGCGCACTGGGACCTGGCTTTCGGTCTGTGGTTCCCGGACTGGGAAGGAAACGGAGCGCAGTCGATCTTCGCCCCGTTGCTCGACGGGAGCCTCTACGCCGCTGGGTCGTCCACCGACTACGGGGACTACAACGACGCGACCGTCACCAATGGCATCGTCACCGCTGAGCAGGCACCGACGTTGGCGCAATCCGCCAGTGACTGGGCGAACCTCGACAACTACGTCATGACCAAGAACCCGGGTTGGATCCCGCTCATCTACCAGGCGCTCCCGCAGTTCGTAGGGACCAACGTTGAGGGAGCCACGTACAACGGCGACTTGGGCTACGTCGACATAACGACGCTCTGGAAGAAGTGATCCGGACGGAGGAGGAGGACAGCACTCGATCCGAGCCTTGTAGCTAGGATCTCGACAACCTAGAGCCCGCCGAGGAGGCCGCACGTGGCGTTGCTGGAGGTGGTCGACCTCCGGGTCTCCTTCGACACCGACGACGGCGTCGTCGAGGCCGTGCAGGGCATGTCGTTCTCGGTCGAACGCGGCCGGACGCTCGGCATCGTAGGTGAGTCCGGGTCGGGCAAGTCCGTCTCCACCCAGGCGATCATGGGCTTGAGCCCGGGCGCGCACGTGAGCGGTTATGCGTACCTCGACGGTGTCGACCTGCTCGGCATGACCGAGCATCAGTTGCGCTCGGTCCGCGGCGCCCGGATCTCGATGATCTTCCAGGACCCCTTGACGAGCCTGCATCCCCTCTTCCGGGTCGGGCACCAGATCTCCGAGGCGGTGCGGGCACACGAGAAGATCTCGCGCCACGACGCCCTCGACCGCGCCGTCGACATGCTCGGGAAGGTGGGCATCCCCCAACCCGAGCGGCGAGCCCGCGAGTACCCGCATCAGTTCTCAGGAGGTATGAGGCAGCGTGCGATGATCGCGATGGCGCTCGCACTGCGTCCTGCACTCATAATCGCCGACGAGCCGACCACTGCACTGGACGTGACTGTCCAGGCGCAGATCCTCGAGCTTCTCGCCGATCTGCAGGCTGAGCTCGAGACGGCCGTGATCCTCATCACGCACGATCTGGGTGTCGTCGCCGACGTGGCCGACGACATCGTGATCATGTACGCGGGCCGGCCGATGGAACGAGCGGACGTCAAGGCCGCGTTCCTCGAACCGCACCACCCGTACACGCAGGGGCTCTTGGAGTCGATACCCGCGTACTCGTCACGTTCCGGGCGTCTTCACCCGATACGGGGGAACCCTCCCTCGTTGCTCAGACTTCCGAAAGGATGTCCGTTCGCTCCTCGTTGTCCGCATGTTCGCAACGAGTGTCTCATCGCTCCTCCGCCTCTCAAACCGGTGGGACGGTCAGAAGGACATATCTCAGCGTGCATTCTTCCTGCCGATCACGTTGGGCTGAACCAGCTCGACGAGGAGAATTCGGCTCCTTCGTACACGAATGGCTCCACGGGGGCGGCGTGGTCGTGAGCGCAACCGACACCGATCAGGGACCCGTCCTGCTCGACGTCAAAGACGTCGTGAAGCACTTCCCGGTCAAGGGCCGGGCGCTGCGAGGAATGAGCGCACCCCGCGTACATGCGGTCGACGGGGTGAGCCTTTCCGTTCGCTCCGGCGAGACGCTCGGTCTCGTAGGCGAGAGTGGTTGCGGGAAGTCGACGCTCGCCAGGGTGATGACGGCTCTCCAGCCGGCAACCGCCGGAAACGTCGTGTTCAAGGGCCAGGACATCACGAAGCTCCGGCGTGGGCCGATGCGACCCATCCGCCGGCACATCCAAATGGTGTTCCAGGACCCCTACGGGTCGCTCAATCCTCGTCGGCGAGTGGGTTCGATTCTTGGCGACCCCTTCGCGGTCCACGGCATTGCGTCAGGCGCCGACCGAAAACGGCGCGTACAGGAGCTCATGGAGGTCGTAGGACTCAGCCCCGAGCATTTCAACCGCTTTCCCGCCGAATTCTCCGGTGGCCAGAGGCAGCGGATAGGAATTGCGCCGCGCTTTGGCGCTCCGCCCCGACCTCATCGTGTGCGACGAGCCGGTTTCTGCACTCGACGTCTCGATCCAGGCGCAGGTTCTCAATCTGATCGAGGATCTCCAGGTCGAGTTCGGCCTGACTTATGTCTTCATCGCACACGACTTGTCCGTGGTGCGTCACGTGAGCAATCGCGTGGCTGTCATGTACCTGGGCCGGATCGCGGAGATAGGACCGGTCGAGGAGATCTACAGCAGAGCCAGGCACCCGTATACCGCGTCGCTGCTTTCGGCGGTCCCGACGGTCGAGGTTGCCAGAGGCGGCAAAAGGCGCGAGCGGGTCATCCTCGAAGGTGGCGTCCCTTCTTCGATCAACCCGCCGACCGGCTGTCGTTTCCACCCGAGGTGCCCGAAGGCGCAGGACATCTGCAGCCAGGTGGAGCCCGAGCTTCGGCCGGTCGAAGAAGGCGCAGTTCAGCACCTCGTTGCCTGCCACTTCCCGGTGGAAAGGCACGACACTCTCGCTGCGGCTTCGTGGGAAGACACAGGCGACTCCCTCGGCGCGCCCGCAGCATCGGAGAACGAGAAGTGAGTTACAGCCTCGCCGAGATGCTGACCGGCAAAGAGCCGGATTTCGTTCCGGATCTCGTAGAGGCACAGGTGCAAGGTCGGACTCCGCTCCAGCTCGCTTGGAGACGGCTCCGCCGCGACAAGGTGAGCATGATCTCACTCGGATTCGTCGTCTTTCTTTGTCTCGTCGCCATATTCGCCCCGTTGCTCACCGCACTCATCGGGCATCCACCCAATACCCAGTACTCGAACACCGGGCTGTCGATCTACGACCACCCTGTCGGGCCGTCCAAGGCGTTCCTGCTCGGTACCGACGATCTCGGCCGTGACGTTCTCTCACGCCTTGTCTACGGCTCCCGGATTTCGCTCGAAGTCGGGATCGGCGCAACCGTTCTTGCGCTTGTCTTCGGGCTTTTGCTCGGGCTGGTATCGGGCTACTACGGCGGCAGGATCGATGCGGTAATCGCCCGCTTCATCGACATCCTTCTTGCGTTCCCGGTGCTCCTGTTCGCGATCGCACTGGTCGCGCGCTTCGGTCCGAGTCTGTCGCTCATTCTCTTCGTCATAGCGCTGTTCCAATGGCCGCTGATAGCGCGCCTGGTTCGCGGACAGGTCATAGCCCTGCGCGAACGCGAGTTCGTCGAAGCCGCGCACTCCCTAGGTTCCAGCGGTCTGCGGATAATGTTCGTCGAGATCCTTCCGAACCTGATCGCACTCGCGATCGTGTACGCAACACTATTGATTCCGGTCAACATCGTCCTCGAGGCGACTCTTTCCTACCTCGGTCTCGGGATCCAACCGCCGACCGCTTCATGGGGGAACATGATCTCTGAGGCGCAGACAGGCGACCTCTACACGATCGCATGGTGGTTCTTGGTCTTCCCGTGCATCGCTCTGTTCCTCACGACTCTCGCGTTCAACCTGCTCGGTGACGGGTTGCGCGACGCTCTCGATCCGCGCCAGGGTCGTTCGCAGGTGGGGTGACGACCGATGGCGATGGCGAAGTTCATCCTGAAGCGACTCGTCTACCTGGTGTTCGTAGTTCTCATCATCACGCTCGTCACCTACGTCGTCTTCTTCGCAGGCAACGGGTCGAACCTGGCTGCGAGGTTCGCCGGTCGCGCCGCAACGCCGCTCGCCGTTCACGCCGCCTACATACGGCTCGGCCTCGAGCACGGCTTCTGGTACCAGTACTGGCAGTACCTCGTCGGGTTGGTGCACGGCAGCTTCGGCCTCGATTTCCAGAACCAGGTACCCGTGACGAGCGAGGTTTCGCGAGCCTTACCGGTCACGGCGTCGCTCGTCGTCGGAGGGGTGGTCCTCTGGCTGATCATCGGGATCCCGATAGGGATCATGTCGGCGGTGCACCCGCGTACTATCCGGGACCGTGCGGGGACGCTGTTCGCTCTCACGTTCTTGTCGTTGCCGCTGTTCGTCCTCGGAGTCCTCGCCCTGCTGGTCTTCTACTTCTACCTGACCAAGGCGGGCATCCATTGGTTCCCCTCCGCTGGGTACGTCGGGTTCAGCCAGAGCCCGGCTCAGTGGTTCGTTCACCTCCTGCTGCCCTGGTTCACCCTCGCCCTCGCTCAAGCGGCCATCTACACGCGTCTCATCCGCAGCTCGCTTCTCGACACGCTGGGCGAGGACTACATCAGGACCGCGAGGGCAAAAGGGCTTTCACGATGGATGGTCATCTACAAGCACGGTCTGCGTGCCGCGCTGACTCCCGTCACCACGCAGCTCGGCATCGACATCGGGCAGTTGCTCGCAGGAGCGATCGTCACCGAGCGCGTGTTCTCCCTCACGGGCCTCGGACAGCTGTCCCTGAACTCGATCTTCGCAGGTGACCTGCCGGTGGTCGCAGCCGTCGTGCTGCTTGCGGCCGTGTTCATCGTCGTGATGAACACCATCGTCGACATCGTCTATGCGTTCTTGGACCCGAGGGTGCGCCTCTCCTAACAGCTCCGTCAGGTACCGACGCGGCTCGCGCATCACCCGCAGGACCACAGGATCGATCACCTCTGCGTCGGGAACCCGTTCCTCCAGATTCTCGACGCCTGCCCAGTCCCAGAGTGCCTTTCTCACGTCGGCTGCCCGTTCTCCCCTGGGCGGGTGGCCGAGACTGACGAGAAGGCTCGCGACTTCGGAGACAAGGGGCGGTTTGAGCGCGAGCAGGTCTTCGGGGCGAGAGCTACCGAAGTAAAGATCGTGCAGGTCGAGCAGTCTTGCCAGCTCGCTCACCGGTGTGGGGTGATCGTCGACGCGAAGATCGGCGAGCACGTCGTTTCCGCCGCCATATCCGGCCCCCGGGCTCACGACGAGCAAGGCGGCACTCTGACGACCTCGCCGGTCACCGCCGGCGGAGTCTCCGGCCGACAGGGCTGCAAAAAGGCGTCTGGCAAGCAGCGGCTCGTCTTCGGAGTCCTGCCACGCACCTTGCATGGACTCGACCACCTCGGATCCGGTCAGGATGTTTCCCTGGATGGCGTACCCTTCGCCCGCTACGCCACCGGCCCACGGGTTGCACTCTCTGCCGGTGAACGTTGCGGCGCCGCCGTGTGCGTCCACCAGACCGACCTGGCGTTGCTCGCGACGGTCATCACCGGAGACGAGTGAGTCGAGGGTCTGCTGGGCGTCGCTTCCGGCGTTGAGCAGTGCGAGGCCTCCCAGCCGGTAGGCGAGGTTGGCGTACGACTGCGTCGCAATTGCGCCGGTCCCGGCCTGCGCCGCGGGGACGTAGGCGCCGACGGCGAGGAACTTGGAGGCGACCGCGACTCCCCAGCTCGTTGCGTCGTTCGAACGGGCGACTATCGAGAATGTCAAGGCACGCTCCTAGAAAGAGGCTCACCACTCGTGCCCGAGATGCTGAGTTCCGAACAGACTTACCCGAATTCGCGCCGAGGCATCGCTCTCGGCGCAGTTCGGACCGCAAACGGAATGCAAACGGAATGCGGGGTCCGCTTCTGGTACCCGGGATCCACCAGGCGGCCTGTCAAGGGTGATTCCATTGGGGTGCAAGTGTGTGGGTACTCACAGAAGGCAACCGCCAGTACCTGAAAGGCCGGAAGTGGACACGTCACGAAGGTTCGAACCTCTCGTCAGTTCAGCTGTCGACGTCCGGCGTTTCGTGGAGTCCGCCCTTTCTCAGTGGCATGTCGACGACGAGCTCGTGGGCTTCCTCGCCAACGAGCTTGCGACGAATGCCATCCTCCACGCGAGGACCCCTTTCGAGGTTCGCCTCATCCGTGACGAGACAACGTGCCGCATCGAGGTCACAGACTCGAATCCGAGGATGCCGGTGCTCCAACCGATTCCCCCGGAGTCCCCGAGCGGGCACGGCATGATGATCATGAACAGGCAGGCCCTCTCCTGGGGTGTGGACCCCGAGCCGGAAGGAAAGACAGTTTGGTGTGTCGTCGCGTGCTGAGATGATCTGAGGTGAGTCGCAAAGACCTGCGCGTACATCTCGTGGACGGCACGTACGAGTTGTTCAGACACTTCTTCGGTCAGCCCGCGCGGAGCTCTCCGGGTGGTACCGAAGTTGGTGCCGCACTTGGCGTCGTCACTTCTCTCGTCTCGATGCTCTCCGCAGGCGCGACTCACATCGGGGTCGCGACGGATCACGTGATCGAGTCGTTCCGCAACGACCTGTGGCCGACTTACAAGACCGGTGCCGGAGTGCCAGACGCGTTGCTGGATCAGTTCGGCGTTCTCGAGATTCTCGTGGAAGCTCTCGGAGTGACGCTGTGGCCGATGGTCGAGCTCGAGGCCGACGACGCGATGGCCTCGGCCGCACACACCGCGGCGTCAGACTCGCGTGTGGAACAGGTGTTTCTGTGCACCCCCGACAAGGATCTCGCACAGTGCGTCATCGGACGACGAGTCGTGCAGTTAGACCGAAGAACCGAGGTGGTCACCGACGAGGAAGGTGTTTGGTCGAAGTTCGGGGTCGCTCCCGGCTCGATCCCGGATTGGCTCGCGCTGGTGGGGGACAGCGCGGACGGCTTCCCGGGGCTTTCCGGTTGGGGCAAGAAGTCTGCCTCCTCGGTACTCGCGCACTACGGCCATCTTGCCGACATCCCCGACGACATCTCCAAGTGGGACGAGGGCGTCAGAAGCTCTGTTCGAAGCGCTCCGAAGCTTGCCGCGGTCCTGGCCGCAGAACGCGAGCTCGCTGAGTTGTTCTTGGATCTGGCGACCCTGCGGGTGGAAAGCGACCTGCTGACCGATGTCGACGAGCTCGAATGGAGAGGACCGACTGAAGCATTCGCCGACGTCTGTGCCCAGCTCGGGTCCAAGGGTCTCGCCGGCCGAGCCGCAGCGGTCGTTCGGCGCTGACGGGAGCGCAGGCTCAGTTCGAGGGCTCTTTGCGGTCCTCCGCGGGGTGCTCGACTATGGCGACCACTCTCGAGGTCATGAATCGCGCTGTCCGAACGGGGGTTCCGGTCCGGGTCACTTCCGTCACTTCGAACTGACCCCGTGCTGTGGAGATTTCAACCCTGCGACCCGCTCGGCTGGCAGTGACCTCGAAGTGCTCCACCCCCTCGCCCACGTCGACCAGCACCTCGACCCTGTCACCCTTCACACCACAAGATTAAGTCGAGGGTGGGTCGGCCGAGGGTTTTCATCCCCTAAGTGCACACAGGTGTTCCCTAAAACGTAATTGGCGGATTCAAGTGGTCAGAGCAAGGAGCTCGGCGAATCGCTCCGATGGTTTCATGAATCCGAGTCGTTTGCGAGGTCTGTCGTTAAGGCTCTCGGCGATGTCGTCCAGATCGGACTCTGAGAACCTCGAGAGATCCGTGCCCTTCGGCATGTACTGGCGCAGAAGGCCGTTCGTGTTCTCGTTGCTCGGGCGCTGCCAAGGTGAGTGAGGGTCACAGAAGTAGACCGCGATGCCCGTGTCGACGGTGAAGGCTGCGTGTCTCGCCATCTCTGCGCCCTGATCCCAGGTGACGGTCTTCATGAGTTGGCCGGGGAGCTTCGAGACGGCGTTTCTCATGGAGAGATCGACCTTGTCTGCGGTCTTTCCGTCGGGCAGGTGGAGCAGCATCAGGTAGCCGGTCGAACGCTCGACCAGGGTTCCGACAGCAGATGCGTGGTCCTTTCCGATGATCAGGTCCCCCTCCCAGTGTCCGGGGACGCTTCTGTCGGCGGCTTCTGGCGGGCGCTCTGAGATCATGACCTTGTCGGGCACCGGGCCCCAGTGGGCCCTGGGGGCGTTCTTTTGTCTTCGCTCCGCGCGCCCGGATCGTAAACAGCGGTAGAGCTCTGTTTTGAGCTCGCCTCTGCCCTGGACGTAGATGCTCTTGTAGATCGTCTCGTGCGACACCCACATCATCGGATCGTCAGGGAACTCGATTGGCAAGCGCTTGGAGATCTGCTCGGGGGACCACCAGCGCTGCAAGTAGTGAGTGACGACCTTTTGGAGCCTCGGGTCTTCGAACTTGAAACCCTTCGGACGTCTTGCGCACTTGTAGGCCTTGAGCTGGGCATCTGTTGCCCGGTAGCTGTCGCGGTCGCCGTTTTTGGCCACCTCCCTCGTCACGGTCGAGACGCAACGCCCGAGGCGTCTCGCTATCTCGGTGTAGGTCTCACCGCGGGCGATCCCCAAAGAGATCTCCTCGCGATCAGCGAGCTTCAACCCACCCCTTGTCGACCACGTCGTCCAGTCGGCCTGCTCTTTTCGCCTGGAGTGGATCATGACGGTCGAGAGATGACACCCGACCTCGACGGCCACCTCCTTTAGAGGCCTCCCCTCCCTGCACAGCCGGCGGATCCGGCGCTTCTGATCGAACGTAAGACGACGTGCCATCGCAACCTCCCGGGTCGGCCAAAGGCTTCCTGACCCGCCGAGGATTTCCGCGCACCGCTTGAGAACGCCATTTCTGGTCCGAAGGTCGGCATCCCCAGGTCGGCGTCCCCTCGACTCGCCCAGGCGGTCAGGAAACCACCCCCGACTCAGTGCCCATGATGATCCGGGGATTGTCGCCGGGATTGAGCCACCTGAGAACTTCCAAGAGCTCAACAGTGGAGGGCAGAGCGACGCAACCAACCGTCGGGCCGGGGGAGTAGTGGAGGAAGATGGCGCTTCCGTCCGGCGGAGAGTGCGAGACGGGGTACGTGTTGTAGTCGATCACCGCCCCGTAGTCGTAGGCGGGCGCGTCGTACATGGGCTCTGGTGACGAGCCCGCAGCCGCACTCCCGCTAACTGAGATATCGATCCATTGGTTGTAGTTCGCGCTGGAAGGATCGTCGTCCCACACATCGCTTCGGCTGATCGTGCGCCACGGGAACATCACTCCCGGATCGGCGTAGATACCGAAGAAGAACCCGAACCCGTAGGAGCCTGACGGAGTTCTGAGATCGCCTTCGATCTTCTGGCCGGGTGGAGCGAAGCCGCCTTCGCCGACTTCAGCGAGCCACGAACCGAAAACCTGGGTCCAGCCACCGGGACCTTTTTGAAATGCGGTGAGCGTGGCAGTCGTGTCTCCGTAGCCGCCGGCCACCACGGCGACGATCTGGCTCGCATTGCCGACTCCGATCAATCGGTTGACGAGCAACGAGGAGGCAGTAGTTGTTGAGGTAGTAGTTGTTGAGGCAGTAGTGGTTGTGGGAGCTGGTCGCGCCGGAGTCGGGTGAGTGGAGTGCGTGACGCGGGGCTTGGACGTAGTGGGTGCGAGCGGTGCGGTGGTCGCCGGCACCTTCGGAGCCTTCGGAGCGTTCGTTGCCGTCGAATGTGCTGCATGCGGCGCCCCGCACGCGGCGAGCAACACGCAACCCGATGAGATCGCGACTCCAAAACGCTTGCGAACGTGCGGGCGCCTCAATCCGCCGCTGGCCCGGCCGCCTCGAGTGCCGCTTCGATGCGCGCAATCAGCTCACGCGCCGAGCTCGAGGTCAACTCCACCGCCACGCGGCTGAGAAGGACCCTGGTCTGTGTTGGCGAAGTCGATGTTCAGCGTGTGCTCGTACGGCGAATGGTAAGGGTGGTCGAAGTACACCGTTGCGTGCGTTAGCGGGAACCAACCCGTCGGGCCCTTCGCGCTTCCGACAACCGCGGCTCGCTCTGTCACGTAGGAGCACATGTGTTTCCTCCCTCACCCAACGAGATATCGGCCGAACCATTCGAACACCCGTTGCCAACCGTCGTTCGCGGCTTCGGGTCTGTAGCTCGTCCTGTCGGTCGAGAAGAAGGCGTGGCCCGCATCCTCGTAGATGTGGAACTCGTAATCCTTGCCGAGCTCCTTCAACCGCTGTTCGATCTGACCGACCTCTTCGACGGACGGAAAATTGTCATCGGCTCCGAAGAGCCCGAGCAAAGGACAGCGCAGGTCGCCCGCTAGACCGATGACGGGCTTCACCTTGAGCGGGGTTCCTTCCGGTGGCGGTGCCACCACGAACGCCCCGTAGCAGTCGACCGCTGCGTCGAGGGGAAGGGTGCAAGCGGCGAGGAAGCACTGGCGACCGCCAGAGCAGTAGCCGATCGCGCCGACCTTGCCGTTCGACGAAGTCAGAGCTCGAAGGGCACGGACCGCGCCGTCGGCATCACCGAGGAACCTCTCGTCCGGTACGCCACCCGCGGCACGCGCCGCAGCGGCGGCGTCGTCCGGGCTCGCGTCAGGGCCTTCCCTGTAGTGGAGGTGAGGACAGATCGCCGCATACCCGTGCGTCGCGAACGTCCGCGTGATCTCTTTCGAGCCTTCGTCCCATCCCGGCATGTGGTGGATGACCAGAACTCCGGGTACGGGGCCGGGAACAAGGGGCCGCGCCATGTAAGCCGCGATCTCGGCTCCCTCGTGACCGGTGATCATGACCGTCTCGGCCATGATTGCGTCGTACTTCGTCATGATCGGGGAACCTCCAATTTGGGTGCGACCTCAGCGACGAACCGCCGCAACGTCTCGTCCGAGGGATAGTCCCTCAACCACAGGACGAATTCGCGACAACCGGCATCGACGAACGCCTGGGTCTTCTCGGTCACCTGATCGACCGTACCAACCAGATTCTCGCTCAGGTACTCGTCGGCGGGAGTGCGTCCCCAGAGGCTTCCGCCTCCAGGCTCGGAGCACCAGGCACGTGCCTCCGCGTCTGTATCGAATATGCGGCAGTCAGGTCCGTGCGTTCGAGTTATCTCGTCGAACGGCCGCGAGATCTCCTCGCAGTAGCGCTCTAGCAGTTCGGACTTCCGCACGAACGACTCGATGTCGGCCTGCCAGTTGGTTGCGTCCGCATGACGGGCTGCGATCCTTAGCGTCTTCTTCTCTCCACCGCCTCCTACCCATATCGCCGGCAGTTGTTGCAGCGGCTTCGGGTCGCAGTAGGCGCCATCTAAGTGCACATGATCGCCTTTGAACGTCGTGGTCTCGTCGGTCCAAAGAAGGCGCACCGCTTGGAGCGTCTCGTCGAGGATCGCCAGGCGCTCGGATGCGCCCGGGAACTGGTAGCCGTAGGAGGCGTACTCCTCTTCGTACCAACCGGCACCGAGGCCTAGGATGAGCCGTCCGCCCGACATCACGTCCAGGCATGCGGCCTGTTTCGCGAGATGGCCCGCGTTGCGATACGCGGCGCACGTGACGAGCTGACCGAGCTTCACCCTTTTGGTGTGTTGCGAAATGGCAGAGAGCATGGTGTACGGCTCGAAGCAGTGCGTGGCCTCGCGCCGCGGCACGGTCTCCACGTGGTCGTACACCCAGATGTGGTCGTAGCCCACTTCCTCGGCGAGCTTCGCGAGCTCGACGGAACGTTCCCAGGCGGCGGCCGCCTCCCAACCGGAGTACTCGAGCTTCCATCCCTGAGGGACGAAGACCCCGAAGCGCAGTTCTGAAGACGACTGCGCCGCGCTCATGCCGCGAACTCCCACCATTGCAGCTCGCACATCATCGGAAGCAGGTACTTGAGGTAGATGGAATGGATCTTCACCATGCCCTGGTCGTCCACGTGGAGGTCGATGAGCTCGAGCCGGTCGTCGTCCTTCTTGAACTCCACGGCTCTGTCGCGTACCCCGGTCAGATCCTCGAGGCTCGACACGGAGAATCCGTAGTGATCCATGCGCGGGCATTTCATCGGGTCGTCCTCTGCGATCAAGAAGATGAACTGGTCCCAGTGGACGCAACTCAAGATCATTCGCTTACGGTCGATCGTCATCGTCGGCATCACGTCGAAGCCGAGCACCTCGGTGAAGTACCGGCACAGATCGGCCCGGTTGGACTCGTCCAAGAGGTCGGCCGGCAGGCTCATCGCAACGTGGTTGAACCTGGGTTTTCCGGACGCGTAGAAGGGGTGGCTCACTTCGTAGCTCCTTGGTTGGTTGATACGTAAGGCACGACCATCACCTTGCCGGGGATGCTCCCGTCGGCGAGACCGTTGAGTGCGTCACCGAGCAGGTCGAGAGGGACATCGGTGGGTTCGACGAGAGCGTCGACGGGGATGTCACCGGAAGCGAGCAGCTCGATCGCCCTGTCGAACCCGTCGGCGTCATAGATGAACGAGCCGAATATCTCGAGCTCGTTGAGCAGCATGCGATTCGGGTCGAAGGTGGGTGGCTCCATCCCGGCGCCGACGAGCACGAGCCGTCCGCCCCTGCGCAGCTGGTTCAAACCTGCTTCCATTGCCTGCTTCTTACCCGAGCACTCGAGCACCACGTCGACGGCCCGGGTAGAGATCTTGTCGGGTTCCCATCGCTCGAAGTGGTCGAGCTCGCTCGGGTCGAGGGCTTCGGATGCGCCGATGCGCATGGCCAGCGCCCTGCGGTGCTCGCCGGGCTCTACGACCGTCACCGGTCCGATGCCCTTGGCGACGAGTGCTGCCACCGACAGAGCGCCGATCGGGCCTGCGCCGAAGACCATGACCGAGTCCCCAGGCACTGCCCCGGAGCGGGTTATGCCGTGCAACGCCACGGCGAGTGGCTCGGTGAGGGCTGCGGCGCGTTCGGACATTCCCTCGGGCATACGCCAGAGCGACTTCTCGCTCTCGATCACGTACCCGGCGAACGCGCCTGTATGTTCCTCGCCGGAACCCATTGGCACGCGCTGTTCGCATTGAGACGGCTTGCCCTCACGACAGCGTCGGCATGTCCCGCATCGCGGGGAAGGACCGCAGATCACGCGGTCGCCCGGTTTCCAGACCGTGACCGCCTCTCCTACGGCTGCGACGACACCGGAGGTCTCGTGGCCGCCGACCAAGCCCGGCTTTCCCCAGCCTTCCACCATCATGTGCAGGTCGGACCCACATACTCCGCAGTGCGAGACCTCCACCAGAACCTGGCCGGGTCCCGGGCGCGGCACGGGTAGGTGGTCCACCTCGACCAGGCCATGGCCCCGGTAGACGGCGGCGGGCATCAAGTCTGGCAAACCCACTACGGACACCTCCTGCTTGCACACGACAGAGGCCGTAGCTTCGCAGATGTCGACCGGAGGCCGTCGAACCGGCCCGGACCACAAATGACGGTTCAGCCAGAGGCGGCTCAGCCAGCCTCGCTCATCGCGACCACCGGAGCCGACAACCTCAGGCCGCCCGCTGACCCGTGAAACGGGGCCAGGCCGAAAGCGAATACGCCACCGTCCCTGGCCGCCTCCCAGTAACCGCCGCCGAGCTGGGGCGCCGGCACTGCGGCATCCACGACCGATGCGACGAGCCTCCTACCTCCCATCGATCCGAAGAACGGAGCCTCGAAAGCGAAGATCCCGCCGTCGGATGCGATCTCCCAATAGCCGCCGGCGCCCGGGATCGTCTCGATCGAGACGACTGGCGCCGCAAGATGCCGGCCACCCATCGAACCGTGGAACACGACGTCTCCGAAGCTGAACACGCCACCATCGGAGGCGACGAGCCAGTAGCCGTGGTCGTCTGGGCCTGCCGCCATTCCGACGACCGGGCGCGCAAGGACCCTTCCGCCCATCGACCCGTAGAAGCCGGCGTCTCCGAAAGCGAAGATCCCGCCGTCCGACGCGACGAGCCAATACCCTCCACCGTCCGGAGTCGGGGCCATCCCGACGACCGGGCGGGCGAGGACGCGTCCGCCCATCGAGCCGTGAAATGCGGCGTCCCCGAAGGCGAAAATCCCGCCGTCGGACGCGACGAGCCAGTACCCGCGACCGTCCGGCGTCGACGCCATCCCGACGATCGGTGCGTGCAGGCGCCTGCCTCCCATCGAGCCGGCGTACGGCGCGCCATATGCGAACACGCCGCCGTCGGCTCCCGAAAGCCAGTACCCGGACGACGAATCCGCCGGCACGCAGCCGCGGCACGACAACGCGGGCGGTGACGTAGAGCCGGTGTGTTGCTGGTCGTGGTGGAACATGGGCCACGCGCGCGCGCCTACCGAAGAGGGAGCGCTCGTGACCTGGTAGACGGCGACGAACCCGCGGTTGTCGCCCACACCTGCGTAGGTACCTGCGAGGACGATGTCGAGACCGTGGCCCGAAGGGTCAGGAGTGACGAGCGGTGTGTTCTGCATCGCGAGGTCGGCCTGGTGACCGTCCCAGTCGACGTTCACTCCCGACAACGGGCCGTACGGCAGGATCGACGAGCCGGTTCGGCCGTCCAAGATGTTCCAGCCGGTGCCGGATGCCGCGACGACGTCTTGGTAATGCTCACCGAAATCTGCGGTCGCAACACCGCCGTAGATCACCTCGGCGCTGTTGGCGGTGCTGTTTCCGGTCCAGAGTCCTGCGGGACCCCACAGAGGGTGGCCGTTCGGTTGGATGGCGTAAACCGACCCACCGGTCCGCGAACCGTATGCGGTCCACGTCGGCTCCACCACGTCGAGTTGCCCGTTCCCGGTCAGATCGGCGAGTGCAGGCGAGGCAGGTGTGTACCCCCCGAGCGTCGACTGCCAGGCGAGAGTGCCGTTCGAGTTGAGCGCAGTCACCTTCGTCGCGTCCGGTGCGAACTCCCGATCCGACCAGTAGCGGCCGTGCCCGAAGACGACCTTTTCCCCGGTGCCCGCAAGGTTCCCGACCGCGGGCGACGACGTCACGACTTCGTTGGTCCTGTAGGACCAAAGGACCTGACCGGCGCCTGTCTCCGCCCGGACGACCCCGCCGTTCCAGTTGTTGAGAGCACCGGGCCCGGCGCTCGAGTCGCTACCCGCGACGATCACGGGATCCCTGCCTCCAAACAGGTCCGCCACGGCCGCCGTCGAGAACGTGCTGTCGGCGGTCTTACGAGGCCAACCGGTCTCGGTTGCGCCGGAACCTGCAGAGAGCGTGTATTGGGAGAGGCTCACCCCGGCCGTGACTATCGACGGAGTGCCTGAGCCCGTCGTGTCCGCGACGACGGGCGACGCGTAAACGGCGGGATTGGTTCCGAACGTCGGGTCGAACTGGTCGCTGATTCCGCGCTTCCACAACGTCTGTCCGCCAGGAGCTATCTCCTGCACCGCGCCGTGGTCCGTGTCGAGGGACCTGGGCGGCAGCGTCACCACGTCGCCCGAGTCGACGACGACGTTGTCACGCCCGCCTGCGGCGGGAACCGCTGTCGGGGAGGAATCGACCGCTGACCCGGTTGCGACAGGCCAACCCGAGACGGTTTGACCGCTGCTCAGATTGAGCGCGTAGACGAGACCGGTGTCGCGGGTCCCGACGAGGATGCTCGGGCCGTGGGCGTCGAGCGTCGCGATCTCGGGAGACGACTGGTCCACGTGACCGTTCAGGAAGACCTTCCACTTGCACAGGATCGTCAAGCTCCCTCCGCCGGGTGTCGGCAGAGTGGTGGGCGAGTCAGGGCATGCGGTATCTGGCTGGGCGCCTACGGCGCCTGCGCGTGGCATCCCCACCGCAAGCACGCTCGCCACCACGACTGCTGCAGAGAGCAGCGGAGAGCGCCGACGAACCGTCAACCTTGTGTGCGCCCTCGAACGCCGGTGTAAATGCGAGAGTGAGCTGGCCTCACAACTCGAGTAGCCGAGGGTTGACCTGACTCGCTTGGTTACGCCAAGACTCGAACGGTCTCGGAGCCCAGTCGTCGGATTCATTGGTTGGCGAAGTGGAGGGTCCCGATCCGCTTGCGGCTCCCGGAACGGTCGACGCCGTCGAGCTTGATGTCGGGGTGGCGCCCGAGCTCGGATTCGTGGTCTGCGATCCCTCTGCAGTACCCGCTGCATTGGGAGCGAAACCCCGCGCTGGGCCCGGGCCCGGTGGTGGCGTGGTGCCCGAAGCCGTTGCCTGGGATTCTTCTGCCGACGATCCTTGTTCGACCTTGGACCCCGGCGCATCCGAAAGTCCGGATAACCATGTCGGTTGCGCCGCAAGGCGGTCCGCCTCGACCCTGATCCGAACAGACTCGTCTGCTAGTTGCACGGCTAACGATCCGGCTGCCTCCGATTCAGCCAGAAGTCGAGCGGATCTCGCGGGGACTCCTCGGATTCGGCGTCGTACTTGTCAGCAAGGTTCCGCAACATGGCCGCTGATTCGCGACGTAGCTCGTCGAATCCACTGGCGGCCTCCGGAGCAGCTGGTTCGTCACCTCCGCTGTCCTCCGACGCGGTCGGTGCGCCCGGTCCCGCCGCGTACTCAGTCGAGCTGCCCATTGCGCTTCCTTTCACTCGGACCCTAGGTCTCACGTTTCGAACACCTCGTCGAGGTGGCGCACCATCCGCACTCCCGAACGGTACGGCATCGGGGCTTCCGGGAGGCGGTCGCCTCGCAACTTTTTCGTATAAGCGACGACGATGTCAGCTCCGGCGGCAGCGCTCAAAGCAACGCTGGAGGAGAAACCAAGACTGACGTCTGTGATCACCGCATTGTCGTCATCCCCGACGAATCCTGCGACGGTCGCGGGGCCTTCGAGATCGATGGACCGGCACACCGCCTCGAGCAGCGAGGACACGGCGTCGTCCGAGAATGTCTCGGCGGCCATCGTCTCTTCGCCACAGGTTGTTAGCTTCCAGCGCGGGACCGCAGCAACGAGATTGCCCGGGTCTCCGGCCAGCAGGTCGGCTTCGAATTGGCGGCCCGAGGGTTGACCTGCGACCAACAGCTCGCTCAAACGAGTTGGAGAGAATCTCACCAAGGTGTCCGACAGAGACTTCCTGTCTGCGCAGGTTGCTATCAGTTCCGGGCTCGGGAGCCAGGTCGCGACGCCGGCCTCTGCGAGCACGTCCGCAGCGCTCTGAAGTGCCGTCAGCTCGGCGCCGTCGCCGGGAACGAGCGTTCGGGCTCCCGTCTTCTCGGCGACCTTTGCAAGAGTGATTCCGAAGTCCGGAGCCGACGCCAAGGGGATCACCGCGCCCAATTGCGCAAGTCGAAGTCCGGGTGCGAGCTGATCGTGATCGAGAGCGACAACTTCGTATCCCGCCGCGACGAGAGCGCGGACCACGGCGACACCGCTCGGTGTCGACGTGCCGGTCACCATGACGGGCAGCGACCTGGATTCCGAGGACGTGTTCACCTGCGTAGTGTCCGCCGGAACACCGTCACCCGCGGTCGCAACAGCGATCGCGCCGGCCATAGTGCGCGCGCGAGTCGGAGCCGGAGCCCCGAGAGGAGGAGCGCCCCCCGATGCTGCGAGGCGCGACTCGGCGTGCTGTCGCGCCCTGAGAGCCAGCGCCTCTTCGTCGACCACAGATCGACTGGCCGGGTTGTAGATCTCGATCCCTCGAGAGGTGCGATGTTTGGCGTTGAGTTGGACGACGTTGTCACCGTTGGCGAGAGCCGCAGACCACGCGGGGGAATCGGGTCGGCGGCTTCGATGCCGGTTGACGAGAAACCAGATGCAGCCGAGAAGGATGCAGGCCGCACCTGTCGCGACGAGAGCAGCTCCGGCGGCAGTCATCGCTTCGGCGCTCTCGTAGCCCGAATCTGGTGAATGTCGTGGTGGCGGAGGGGGCGGAGATCTGCACGCGTCAGGATGTGCTCAGCCACCTCGAGCCCCCCTCGAAGGATTTGTAGCCCACTTCGATGCCCCCGCTGGCCCATCACGGACCCTGATCGAAAGGTGGTCCCGGCAGATTGTGCTCCGGTGCGACGGTTCTATCAGCCTTCGAAGACCTGGTCCAGATATTGGAGCATTCGCACACCAGAACGGTGTGTGAGCAGGGGTGGCGGCAACTGGTGACCGAGCGCCCCGGCCAGGGCGAGCGCGACGACGTCGACTCCCGCGGCGCGCGCGAGCGGCGACAGCTCAGAAAAACCGGGTCGAATCCTGGTCAGCCTGATCCTGTAGTTGGCTTCGTATCCCTCTACAACGGCCGGTCCCTCGATCAGCATCGCAGCGCATACGGCGCGAAGCAGCTCGAGCACGCGGATGTCAAAGAAAGTCTCTGCCACGGTCGTCGTCTCACCGATCGACGCGACGCGCCAACTGCTCACGGCCGTGATTAGGTCGTGATCGCGATCGACGATCACGTCCACTGTGAAGTCGCGGCGATTCAGAGGGACATCCGATTCGGGCCCGAGCCCGGTCTTCTCCTCGGGAAGCCCGCTCGAGGTGAGCACGTTGTCGAGCGACGTGAGGTCCCTGCACAGCTCGAACACGCTGGGACTCGGGGCCCACGAAGAAGCCCCTATTTGTGCGAGCAATTCCTTGGCGTCCACCAGGCGCGACATGTCCTCGGCCAGCGGGGCGAGCACTGCTCGGGCATCGCTTTGCCGTGCGACGGATGCGAGGGCCCTCTCGAAGAGGGGATCGTCTGTGGCGGGTATGACTGCACCGAGCGATGCCAGGCGCAGCCCGGCGGCGTACGGGTCGTGGTCGACCGCGACGACGCGGTGTCCCGACTTGGAGAGCCCCTGCACCAGGGCCACCCCTTCAGGGCTCCCCGCTCCGACGACGATCACCGTCGTGGGCATCAATGTCGAGGCGGCCTCGCCCTTCGCGCTCGCGGCCTCCGTCTCGGAGTCCACCTCCTCCGAGTCGGCGACGATCTGCGCAAGGGGCACACTTTCTATGTCAGCGGCCGCGTCGGCCGTGTCGGCCGCGTCAGCCGTGTCGGCGGCCTCCGTGACGTCCGGCGCATCTGCGTCGTCAGCCACGTCAGCGACACTGACAACCTCCGCCACAACCTCAACATCGGCTTTCAGATCGCCCGCGTCCACGGACTTGTCGTGCCGGTGTCGGCGCAGGCGGATCGGGGTCAAGATCTCGCTCCTAACGTCCCACTCGTTGCAGAGAAACACCCTTTCATGTTCGAACCGTATCCAGCCACCGCGTCGCGCAGTTTCGTCAAGCGTCCGACGTCATGACGTCAGGGGTCAGGACGTCACGAAGCGACGCGCAGCCGGCCGTCGCGCATCTCGAGCACCCGGTCGGCGACGTGGAGAACCTCTGCGCTGTGGCTTGCAACCAGGCACGCCTTCCCGGATGTCACCACGGACCTGATCGCGTCCATCACCTTTGCCATGGAGACCGCGTCCTGATGTGCCGTCGGCTCGTCGGCGAGGAGAAGGTCGGGCCCGAGCACGAGCGCTCGGGCAACCGACGCCCGCTGCTGCTCACCCAACGAGACCTCGTCGGGGAACCGGCCGGACAACTCCGACAGCCCCAACGACGCGAGCACCTCGTCAACTATGAGTTTCGTCGTGTGCCTGGACTCACCTTTCAGTCCTTTCAGTCCTTTCAGTCGGAACGGGAGACCGACGTTCTCCGAGATGGTCAGGTCTTCGAGAAGCCCTGGAGTCTGCGGAACTAGCGCGATACCGGACCAATCGACGTCGGCGACGGGTGCCTCGCCGGCGCCGCGCCACTGCACCGTCCCGGTGTTCGGCTTCTCCCATCCGCACAACACGTTCAGCAGCGTCGTCTTGCCCGAGCCGGAACGCCCGACGAGCGCGACGAGCTCCCCCCTGACGAGCTCGAGGTCGACCCCGTTCAGCGCGACGACGTCTTCCGATCCGCGGCTGAAGGTGCGCGTGACGCCAGACGCACTGAGGACTACCTGGTGAGCCGTCGCCGCCGCGGGTGACGGATCGGCCGGCCTGTCCCAGATCAGGTCATCGGACACGCGAACCTCGACGTAGCTCCACGACTTCGTCGGCGGCTTCTGCGACTGCGGGGTCGTGCGAGCTGATCACGAACGTGGTCCCTGCGGTCCGCAGGTCGGCTAGGTGGCTCAGCAGGACGCTTCCCGATGTCTGATCGAGCTCGGCTGTCGGCTCGTCGAGCACCACGAGCGACGGGCCGCCAGTTATCGCGGATGCGACCGCCAAGCGCTGCTGCTCCCCGCCCGACAGTTGCGCGGGAAAGTGATGGAGACGATGTCCGAGGCCGAGCGAGTCGAGGATGTCGGTGATGCGGCCGCCCGCCGCCCTACGGCGACCGCGCATCCGGAGTGCGAGCTCTATGTGGTCCGCCGCATCGAGATATGGCAGCAAGTTGTGAGCGGGATCCGCGAAGACGTAACCGATATCCGACCGCATGAGTCTTCTGCGTGCACGAGGACGCAGCCCCGTGATCTCTCGACCGTTCACGCTCACCTCGCCGCCGTCGGGCTGATCTATCGCGGCGAGGATGCGTGCGAGCGACGACTTCCCGGACCCGGAGGGGCCGAAGACAGCCACGATCCTCCCGCGCTGCACGTCCAGGTCGACTCTCTCGAGAGCGCGGACGACCGACGAGCTCGTCCGGTAGAGCTTGACCACGTCACGACACTGAGCAGCCAGCTCGATCGCGGATACGGCGGATACGTCAGTCATCGGCTCGCAACAATTCGGATGCTCGGCTGCGGTCCGCGACGTGCTGGGCCCAACCCGAGATCGAGGCCCAGACCACGAAGGCCGCAAGCGATGCGGCGGCGACGGTCGCATAAGGGACTTCGAGAAGTGGAGCGGGGCTCAGATAGGGGAGCGGGTTCAGATGCGGCTGCGCCAACTCGACGGCAACCCACCCGACGGCGCCGCCGAGAACGAAGCCCGGGCCGATCATTACAGCGAGCTCCAATGCGAGCGACAGCAGGTGCGTCACTCGCCGCAGTCCCATCCTGCGCGAAAGCACGTATGCGAGAGCGCGCGAGCGGGCACGCGTGGAGACGAAGAGAAGCAGCCCGCCGACGATCACCGCGCCGCTCAGCACACCGAGAGCCTGCAGGTAGTCGAAGGTCCACGCGATGGCGGCGAAGGTGGTCTGGTCGAGCACGTCAGAGAGGGTGACGAGGATCGCGGTCGTCTCGCCCGAGCGTTCCAGTATCGAGAGGACCTTCTGGTCCGAGTCGCGGGACCAAAGGAGATCCGCCCCCGGGACACCGAATTTCTGGAGCAGCGACGCGCTCGGTGACGACCAGGGGGTTCATTGCATTCTCCCCGGGGAACACGGTCGCCGTGTCCACGACGGTCACCGGGATCGGAGGCGTGAGGATGCCGTAGCTCGAGAGTTGCAGCGATCCCGTGACGGAGGCCGCGCCCACTCCCGCGACGATCACAGGAAGCGGCGACCGCGGATGACCAGTGCCCGAGATCCGCTCGAGCAGTGTCGGGAGGGGCTCGTTCGCGAACGACGAGTCCCAGAATGCGGCTCGGGCGAATGTCTTCGGATCGATGCCGATGACGTCCACAGTCTGCCCTCCGAGCTCGGCGTTCTGAAGGCTGAGCACCTCGGTCGTCGACGATGCGAGCGCTTGTGGCACCGGGCCAGGGGAGGCCAGCTGGACGGACGTCGTCGAGCCGACGAACACCGCGGCCTTGGCATGAAGCGTCGCGTTCTGCGAGCTGGTGAGCGCGGAGCCGTAGAGGAGCACTCCGATCGCTGCCGTCGTGGAGGCAACCGAGACGGCCGCGATCCTTGCCGCCCCCGAGAGCCTCCTGGAGGCGAGCCAGGCGGGTTTACCGAGCCCCGCCGTAGCGCGCCTGAACCAGCGCGCAGACAGGATCATGACGGTGAACCGCGCGCCCAGCACGGCGAGGCTGAGCAGGAACAGGATCGGGAACGCCAGGAATGCGGGACCGACGCCCGGCGCGCTCGTGCCGTTCGCCTCCAGCACCTGCTGACCCAGGGTGCTCCACGCCCAAAGCGACAGGCCCAGAGGCACGAGCTCGAACGGGACACGTGCGAGCCTGCTTCGGCCGAAGCGCTGCACGTCGGTACCGCTGCGCACGCGCAGGCCTGCGACGATCCACACCAGGAGGAGCGCGAACGCACCCCCGGCGAGCGAGGTCCAAAGACCGTCTAGCCGGGCAGAGACCGGAAGCGATCCGCTCGGCCCTATCGCGACGACGAGACTCGACGCGGCCGCCCATCCGAGTACGGCTCCCAAGGCGACCGGGAAGACGTTCTCGAGGGCCGCTTTTCCTCCGAGCGCAACGGGACCGGCGCCTCGCGACGAGAGGAGAGCAACCTCGTTGCGCCGTCGGTCCACCCAGTAGCTGCCTGCAGCGGCTACTAGAAGTGCGGACACGGCGAGCCCTGCGAGCGAAACGGGGAGGATCCCGCTTCTGAGCGCATGCTCTATCGCCTCCGCGTGCGCAACGATGAACGCGAGCTGGCTCACGACCTTGGAAACTCCGATGAGCCCGCCGCCGATCGCGGGCTCGACGAAGCCGCCTTCGAACTGCGGCGCGATGCCTATGGAACTGCTCAGGTGCTCGAGAGCCGAGAGGACCTTCGTGGCCTCCGGCACGTTGATGCCGGGCGTGAGCGTCCGCTCCCACTGGTATGAGGTCACGTCGGGGACCTTCAACGCGCCGAGAACCGAGATCAACGTGCTCGACGGTGCGATCACCACCGGAGGAGGCGGGAAGTTGGAGTTGAACGTTCCGAAGATCGAGGTCTGCGTGCACCAGAACCGCGGAAGAACGGTGCCTACAAGACTGCGGTAGATCCCGGCGACGCGCACCCTTGCCGACGGCGAGCCTGCCCGCGGGATCGGCTGCTGCGCCTGAACGTCCTGGGAGAGGGAGATCTCGCTGCCGGGCTTCGCGCCCATGGTGTTCGCGAGGTCGTCGGGAAGGAAGACGCCGGGACCGCCGACCGACGAGAGCACGGTGATGTTGTCGACCGCCCCGGTCCTGCTCGCCAGCTGTACGAATTTCTGAGGTGCCGGCTTCCCGCCTGCGACACTCGCGCCGATCCCGGTTGCGCCGAGCGTGATGATGGGGGCCTGAAGATCGCCCGGTCGAGCGCCTGCAGACACCAGGGCCGCGTTCGACTTTCGGTTCAACGCGTTGGTGGCCGCGTCGACTCCGTTCCTCGGCCCGGCGCCGGTGACGGACGCGTCGAGTCCGTCGGGGCAGCGCTGGGCGACTTGGAGCGCGAGCGCCCCCGATGCCGACGATGCCAGATAGAGCGGATAGCTCGCGGTCGCAAGCCCGAGAAGCGCCACTGTGACCGCAACGGCGATGGCTACTGCAGGTTGTCTCGCTGCCAGTAGCGGCGCGCGTGTCCATGGCGCTGCAGAGAGCAGGCGAGGCACGTCGCGAACCTACAGCCGCACTCACCTGGCCTTAGGGCAACGAGATTCCCGGGGCGACCGCCTGGTCCAACGCAGCCAGGTCCTCTGCGGTCGGCCGCCATGCCCCAGCTTCCACGTTCGCTCTCACCTGTTCGGGTCTCGTCGCACCTGCGATCACCGATGCGACGGACTTCTGTGCGGCGAGGCCGCCGATAGCAACCTGGAGCAGCGTCAGGCCCCGCTGTTTCGCGAACGCCTCGAGCGTCTCGACGGCGTCGAAACGTTCTTCACTGAGAGCGCCCTCCCGGCCTGCCAGGCGTGTGCCTTCGGGAGCGTGCTCGCCTCTGCGGTACTTGCCGGTGAGCAGTCCGCTCGCCAACGGGAAGTACGGCAAGATGCCGAGACCGAAATGCTCGCAAGCCGGGGAAAGTTCGGTCTCCACGGCTCTGTTGAGCAGGTTGTAGTGGTTCTGTGCGCTTATGAACCGCTCGGAGACGGCGGTCCGCGCCGTCCATTCGGCGTCGGCCACCTGCCACCCGGTGAAGTTCGAGCAGCCGATGTACCTGACCTTTCCCTCGCGGACGAGCTCGGTCAAGGCGCCGAGGGTCTCGGCGATCGGCGTCCGCACGTCGGGCGCGTGCAATTGGTAGAGGTCGATCCAGTCGGTCCCGAGCCGTCGCAAGGAGGACTCGACTGCGCGCCGCACGTAACGGCGCGACCCTCGTGCTCCCCAGTCCGGGCCGTTCGCACCCTGCATGTCCATCCCGAACTTTGTCGCGAGCACTACTTCGTCGCGACGGGATCCGAGCGCCCTGCCGAGGAATTCCTCCGAGAGGCCCTGGCCGTAGATGTCGGCGGTGTCGAACAGCGTGACTCCGACGTCGAGCGCGGCGTGAACGACCGCCTGGGTCTGATCGGCGTCGATGCGTCCGCCGAAGTTGTTGCACCCGAGGCCGACTAGGGAAACGGGCAGACCCGAGGTACCGAGCCTCCGCCTTCGCTGACCGCGTGCGCCAGTGGAAATCGATGTCTGTGTCAAGCAGCCGACGGTATCGCGCCTCTGCGCTCGGCGACGAGCGAGCGAAACCCGGAGGCTTGACCTGAGGGCCGTTAGGGTTCGCCGGGTGTCGCAACTGACGGCCGGTCGCCACGAGATGGCCGGGCGCGAACCGCACGAGTCGTCGACACCGGAGCAGGCCTCAATCGGGCCGCGGATCACACTCTGGGTCTGGGTCTTCGTGGCGGCGCTGGGTGCTCTGGGCCTGTTGGTGAGGCTCTGGCTTCTGTGGCACAGGAGCATCAACTCTGACGAGGCAGTCGTTGGCCTTATGGCGCGCGACATACTGCACGGCCATTTCTCGGCGTTCTACTGGGGCCAGGACTACGGCGGCGTCGAGCCTTACGTGACGGCGGCGCTGTTCGGCGTGTTCGGTCAGTCAGACGTCACCTTGAACCTCGCGCCGGCAGTGTTGTCCGCAGTTGCTTCGGTTCTCGTCTGGCGTATCGCTCGTTACGTGCTCGCCGAACCGGTTGCGGCGCTCGTCGGGATCGCAACTTGGGTGTGGCCCGCGGCCGTCGTCGTCTACAGCACCGACGAGAGTGGTTTTCGCTACGCGACGCTCACCTTGGGGCTGACCGCGATTCTGTTTGCCACTCAGATCCGCTGCAGGAGCTCGACACCGGTCAGATGGCTCTTACTCGGCCTGTCGCTCGGTGCGTGCGTGTGGTCGAGCCCGGAGTCCGTCTACTTCGTCTTGCCGTGTGCACTGCTTGCAATTCCGGCTCTCAAGTCTCGAGCCACGGTCGGATCTCGCGCGATCGAGGTCGGATCGTTCTTGGCCGGGGCGGTCGTCGGAGCTCTTCCTCTCCTGTGGGTCGCCGCAAGAAGCGGGCTCTCGGCGGTCCTTCATCCCTCAGGTGCCACGTACCCCGGCAGCAACCCCGGGTCTCGCTTCTCGGCCTTCGTCGAGCATTCGGGCCCCATCGCGACCGGAATCCAAAGGCCGATAACCGGGACCTGGCTCGGTGGGGCCGCGCTCGGCCGGGTGGTTCTCGTTGCTGTTCTCGCAGCCATCGTGGTCGGATTCGTTCTCGCAGTGAGACGCCGTACCGAAGGCGCGAGGGTCGTGATCCCGCTCGCAACCTTCGTCGTGCTCTTCCCACTGTTCTACGTGCTCTTCGCTCCGACCGTCTTTTGGAACGACGGGCGTTACGTCGTCTACCTGCCCTACGTCGCGGTCGTTGCTGTCGGATTCGTTTCGTGGCTCATCCGCTCTGCGATCTTTCGAGTCACCGCAGTCGGAGTGATCGTGTTGGGTGCGGCAATCGTCACGGTCTACGAGCTGCCACAGGTGATGCCCGCTTTTGGCGTGGGAGACCTGACACACCCGTTATCGGGCTCGCGTCCCTCGCTCAGCGTCCTTGCCCAAGATCTGAAACGTGACCACGTGAACATCGGCTACGCGGGATATTGGGTCGCTTACGAGCTCGACTTCGAAGGAGCAGGCTCGCTTCACTTCACCCCCTCTCCGCCCGGGGTCGTCAGAAACGATCAGTACCTGCGGGCTGCTGATGCCTCGCCACACCCCGCATGGATCGTGTGCGCTGCGGATGAATCGGCGCAGTGCAGAAGGGTGCTGGGCCACGCATCGGTGGATCCTGAGGGCGTGACAGTGGAAAGTCTCGAGGCGTGGCTGAGATCGCACGACGTCAAGTTCGTCGTCTTCTCGGGCGAAGGATTCGACGCCGTGTTGCCCGCCACCCGGGTCACGCCGGCCATGCTCGGCACCTGAGCCACGCGCTCACCGCAAGATTGAGGTCGCGGACTCGTTGACCGTGTATGGCGAAGCTGTCTGTATCGCGCGTCCCTCGTAGGCCCGAGGCTCGTCGACCAAGACACGGCACCCCGTCGCGGCACCTCGTCGAAGAGAGCTCGCACTCCAGCCAATCGCCTGGATCGACGGCCCGGGGCCTCGTTTGCCTCGCTCCGCCGAACTCCCGGGAGCCGGCGTGTGGACCCTCTCACAGCACGGTCAGCGAGCTCGCAGCGTGGCTGCACGGTTACGGTTGGCCGGTCGAGATCGTCGTTGGGAACGAGCCGTCGGTGGGATTGCCACGAGTGGCCGGTACCGAGGGTCTCGGCTTGGGTTACCGGTTGAGGCGCCTTGCCCCTTGGCTCGTTCATGTCTTCGATCAAAGCGACGCCGGCGCTGCGCGTATGGCGGGTATGCCTTACGTGCTTTCGGTAAGGGCGCCTCGCGCGTACGGCGGCCAGCCGTCGGATACCGAGGCGCGTCGCGCGTTCGACGAGGGCCTCGCGAACGCGCGCCGAGTCATCACTCCCAGTCGCGCGGCCGCCAAGGACCTTCTCGAGAACTTCGGGTGCGAATCGTCGGTGGTGCCCGACGGCGTCGACACGGAGCGTCTGCGGGCTGTTCCCGCAAGGAGAGTGAGGCCCCTCGTGGTCTGTCCGTCTTTCGAGGTGGACGAAACGGACCTGAAGTTGCTCGTCGACTCTTTTGTCCAGGTCGTCTCTTTCGTCCACGACGCGCAGCTCGCCATCGCCGGCCCGGTTGGAGCCAAGACGCTCGGCGAGCTGATTGCGAGGATGCCGGAACGCAATCGGGCCCAACTTCTCGTGCTCGAACGGGCAGATCGAAAGCGAATCTCTCGCTGTACGGCCGCGCGACGGTGACATGCGTGCCAACGGCTGCCGGGTCGTCGGGCAAGGCGGTCGTCGAATCCCTGGCGGTCGGGACCGCGGTGGTGTGCGCCGAAGGCGGTGCGGCCGCCGAGGTGATCGACGAGGACGCCGTCGCAAACGGCGCAGGTGTCAGGTTCTTGCCCGGAGACGTCGAAGGATGCGCCAGAAGCATCATCAGCGTCATCGAGCGCTCGGGGTCGGACGAGGTGGTATCGGCATGTCGCGGACGGGCATTCCTCTTCGACTGGTCGTTCGTCGGCCCGCGGCTCGTCGACATCTACAGGCACGCTGCCGACTTCGCTTAGCCCGGAGTCGATCCGCTGTGCAACCATCGCGCCGTGCGCGTGCGGCGGTCGTTCTGTTTCGTCGACCTGTCGGGCTTCACCGCGATGACCGAGGCCTCGGGTGACGAGCGTGCGGTCTCGGTCCTGACGGGATTCCGGGCCGCCGTTCGGGACACTTGTTCGCGTCGAGGAGTGCGAATCGCGAAGTGGCTGGGGGACGGCGCGATGTTGGTCAGCGTCGAGACGACCCCAGTCGTCGCCACCGCTCTCGAACTTCTTCAACGATCGGCGGCGATATCCGTGCCGCTCCGTTGTGGGATCACCACGGGTCGCGTAATCCTTCTCGAGGGCGACGACTACATCGGTCACTCGGTCAATGTCGCCGCACGGCTCTGCGATATCGCTGCCGCAAACGAGGTCCTCGCAAGTCCGGATCTCGTGCCGCACCTTCCTCCGTGGGCAGCGGTGCTCGAGACGGGTGAAGTGATCGTCCGCGGTCTCGAGCATCCGGTCGAAGTCGTCCGCCTGGGCCTCGGAGTGCCTAAAGACCGCTCGGTGCCTGACCCTGTCTGTGGTATCCCGCTCGTTCAGGAGATGGCCGTAGAGATCCGCACCGACCGGTTCGGAATGTCGGTGCTTCTCTGTTCGGAGAGTTGCCTCGAGACGTGGATCGGGCGAGTCAGCGCATAGGGATGAACAGAGCCGGGCACGACCCGCCTCTCTCGAGCATCCCGCCCACCTTGTCGAATATCACCGCCTGCAATTCGCGCGCAAGCGGGACGACCATCCGGCCACCTTCGGCCAGCTGTTGTACCCACGACCGTTCGGGCCGAGGAGCAGATGCGGTGACGATGACCCTGTCGTACGGAGCGGACTCGGGCCAACCGGCCCGTCCGTCGCCCGAGTGCACTTCGACCGCTCCGTACCCGGCCGACTCGAGCCGCGACCGGGCGAGCTCGGCGAGCTCAGCGTCGAGCTCGACGCTCACTACGAGCCCGGTTTCGCCGGCAAGCTCGAGGAGCAGCGCCGAGTTGTAGCCGCTCCCTGTCCCGATCTCGAGGACTCGCGCTCCTGGAGTGACGTTGAGCATCTCGAGCATGCTTGCGACCATCGTCGGTTGCGATATCGAGGACAGCGCCCTGCCGTGGTCCCACTTGACCGCAACCGCTTCGTCGGCATACGCGGTCTGCAAGTCCACGCCGGGTATGAAGGCGTGCCGCGGCACCGAACGAAGCGCTTGCTCGACCGCTGCATCCTTCACGGCTCCTCGCCGGACCAGTTGGTCGACGAGGACAGACCTGCGCGCGGTGGCCTCGGCTTCGAGAGCTCCGACCACTGGGTCGCTCGTCACCGGCCACCTTCACTGGTCACCGGTCCTCCTCACCGTCCGGGACCGGAACGCCGGGCGGAATTGCACCACCGAACGTTAAAGCTCCGACCGTCTCCGGGTCCCGGTTCAACGGCCCTTCACCGCCCGCCGGCTCGGTTCCCTGTGGTCCACCGGCAGCGTCGTCGTGTTCCACGGGGAAGTCCCTCATGCCCCGCATAGGGGATGCCAAAAGCCACAGAACCGCCAGGGTGCCGAAACCCCCCGACACCCAGAGGGTGTTGCGGACTCCGATGGTGGTTCCCAAGAAACCACCGAGCAACCCTCCGAGCGGGAGGGTTCCCCAGACGAGAAATCGCATGGTTGCGTTCATCCTCCCGAGGAGCCGCTCGGGGCACAGCCTCTGACGAAAGCTGACCTGGTTGATGTTGTAGACGAGCACGCCGAACGAGGAGAGGAAAAAGCCCACCGCGAACAAAGAGAGGCGAGCACCGTGACCGGTGAGAGGGAGAAGAAGAGCTGCGAGGCCCGAGAATCCCGCCCCGAATATCGTCGCTCTTACTCCCCCCAAGATCCTTGCAACGCGTGATGCGGAAAGGGCGCCGAGAATCCCGCCCACACTCCCTGCGCCGAACAACAATCCGATGACACCGGGCGGTTGATGAAGGACCCGCACCAAGAAGACCACCTCGACGGCGGTCTGCACGCCGCTGAAGAAGTTGGCGGTCGACGTGGTGCCTGCGATGGCGCGCAGAATCGGGTGGCGTAGAACGAACGAAAGCCCCTCTCCTATCTCGGGCACGATCGAGCGGCGTTCGTGGCTCTCTGGTGCGGGCTCGCGCGCCTTGATCCCGAATACGGTGATCGCCGATATCACGAAGCTCGCCGCGTCCACTGCGATCGAGTTCGCTGCCTTGACGAGCTCGATGAGGCCGCCCGCTGCGCTCGGACCGACGACCTGCGCCACCGAGGCAGAGCCCTGGAGCTTGGCGTTTCCCTCCACCAGGTTGGCCCTTCCGATCAGAGACGGAAGGTACGACTGGTAGGCCACGTCGAAGAACACGGTGAGGACTCCCGCGACGAGCGTCACCGCGAACAGCTGTTCGATCGTGAGAACGCCGAATGCAGCGGCGACTGGCACCGAGGCGAATGTCAGCGCTCTTCCTACGTCCGACCAGATCAGCACGCTGCGCCGGCGCAGGCGGTCGACGATGGCCCCGGCAGGGAGCCCGACAAACAGGAATGCCGCCGTGCTCGACGCAGTGAGAAGTCCGACCTGGAAAGTCGTCGCGTGCAGGGTGATCACGGCGACGAGGGGAATGGCGAGCAGGCTTACCTGACTGCCAAGCTCGCTCACCGATTGGCCGGCCCACAGCAACCGGAAATCGCGGTGCCATATCAAGCTCCCTCGCGATCTCGAGCGGGCCAGCAGTGAGGCGCCTTTGGTATCCGTCGGACCTCCCGGTCTTGTCGGCGCAGGTGCCTTACGCGCCATGAGCCCTTCTTGCCATATGCGGTCATCTTCTCTCACTCCATTGCGCTCGACGTAGCCTCTAAGATCGATCGCTCGGAGGCCGTCAAACATCCGCCCGGCGTAATCTCGCGGCCATGTCTGACCAAGGGAGCACCAACCGGGGGGGCGAGGCAGCCGAAGAGGCTGCCACGAGCTTTGATTCGCTGGTCGAGTCCTGGGTTGCTGAAGAGCTCGCCTCGTCGCCTGTCTTGGCCACGGTTCTCGGCGCCGAAGGTGAACACGGTTCGCTCGGAGACTGGTCTGCGGTAGCCGTCGAGGACAGAGAGAGATCTGACGGACGCTGGCTCCGCCGGCTCGAAAAGCTCGACTCCGCCAAGCTCGACGGAGAGCGCCGTGTCGACCTCGGGTTGCTCGTGTCCGAACTGAAGGGGAGAGAGGTCATGAGCGGCTGGGCGCACTGGCGCCGCGATCCGGCCACATATCTGGACCCCTGTCTGTACGGCGTGTTCGCCCTGTTCCTCAACCGGATATTTCCCGAACCGGAGCTCGTTTCATACGCGGCCAGCCGTTTGCGCCAGGTTCCGCAGGTGCTCGCCGACGCTAAGGCGAACCTCGACGTGGAGCTCGTGAGCCCGTTGATCTGTGACCGGGCGCTCGGGCAGAGCAACGCGGCGGTCACATATTTCCGACGACTCCTTCCGGCCGAGGTGGCCGACGAAGGACGTCGAAGCGAGCTGGCAGAGGCTGGCGAGGTGGCGGCCGTCGCCATGGAGTCGTTCACGAGGGACCTGCAGGCGCTGGTGGCCGACGGCCGGGGCGATTACGCACTCGGCGAGGAGCGCTACTCGAAGTTGCTCAGAGACAAGGAGCTGCTCGGCTACGGCGCAGCGGAATTGCGCAATCGGGGCGAGGTGGCGTGGGGGGAGATAGACGACCAGATGCGCGCCTTGGCGCGCGACGTTGATCCGTCTGCCGAGAACTGGCGTTCGGTGATCGAGTCTTTGAACAACGACCATCCCTCGACTCCTGAGGAGATGCTCGAGTCGTACACGGACTGGACCGGGAGAGCCCGGAGCTTCCTTGCAGAAAACGGGCTTGTCACCCTCCCTGATGGCGAGAGGTGCCTGGTGGAGCCTTCACCACCGTTCCAGAGGCCCGTGCTCGCCGTCGCTTCTTACTCGCAACCCCCGGCTTTTCGGCCCGGACTGACGGGGCACTTCTTCGTGCCGTACCCGCCCGACGGGACCGCTCCCGAAGAAATTCAAAAGCGGCTCGCTTCGAACAGCTTCCACAGCATTCCCACGATCTCCGTGCACGAGGCATACCCGGGTCACCATTGGCATCTCACGTGGATGAAGGCGAACCCGCGAAAGGTCCGACAGCTCGTGACGTCCTCGTACTACGCGGGAGGGGTGGGCTCTCTACGCGGAAAAGATGATGAGCGAACAGGGTTTCTTCGAGGATCCCCGAGCAGAGCTCTGCTATCTGGACGCAAGGATCTTCCGGGCTGCGCGCATCATCGTCGACACCGGGCTTCACATCGGCGATCTGGACTTCGAGGGCGCAGTCGAAATCATGCGGACACGAGCGAGCCTTCCCGAGCCCGTCGCGCGTGCAGAGGTCACGAGGTATTGCGCGTGGCCGACTCAGGCACCCTCGTATCTGACGGGATCTCTGGAGATCGAGCGCCTCCGCGAACAGTTCATGGCCGCAAAGCTCGGCGACCTGAGACAGTTCCATGACTCGATCTGCGCTACAGGGTGCATGCCGCTCGGCTTGGCCGAGCAGGCATTGTTCGACACCGAGGCTTGACGTCCAGGCTTCAGACCTTCGCCAGATCGGTCAGTCGGTCGACCGCCTCGACGTATTGCTCCACCAGTTCGATCACCACATCACGTGCCTTGCGAACGTGAGTAGCCCGACCGATGATCTGGCCGCACGGGTTGAACGCAATGCCCGCCGACTGTTCCGGATAGCGCCTCGAGGCACCGACGGCTTCGATGGCCACGAGCATCTGCATCGGCATCGGAAGGGGGTCGGGAGTGTCGTCGCGTTCCCACGCATCGGTCCAGTCGTTGCGGAGCATCCGGCAAGGCTTCCCGGTGTAAGAACGCGACCGGATGGTGTCCGCGCTCGTAGCTGCGAGGTAGCTCTTCATCTGACTCGGAGCGGTATCCGCCTCCTCGACCGTCAGCCAGAGCGTCCCACTCCAGACGCCCTGGGCTCCCATCGCCAGAGCCGCTGCGATCTGGCGCCCGTCGCCGATGCCTCCAGCCGCGAGGACTGGTGTCGGTGCGATCGCGTCGATGACCTCGGGCCACAGCACCAGGCTTCCGATCTCACCGGTGTGGCCCCCACCTTCTGTGCCCTGGCAGATCACCACGTCGATGCCGGCATCCGCGTGGTGGCGAGCGTGCTTGACGGACCCTGCAAGCGCAGCGAACAACAGTCCGTGATCATGGACCTGGCTGATCACGTCTGCGGGTGGCGTACCGAGCGCATTGGCGATCAGCTTCACCTTCGGGTGTTTGAGCGCACACTCGAGTAGTGGCTTGGCGGTAGCTTCGGTCCACCCCATCATCCCGCTGCGGCGCTCGTCCGCGGGAGGCGGCGGGCATCCGTGTTCGTCCAGAAGGCGCCGAGCGAAGCGTCGGTGGTCCTCGGGGACCATCGACTGCAACTGCGACTCGAGCTTCACGGGATCGAGCTCGCCCATGCCTTCGTACTTGCCCGGTATGACGATGTCCACGCCGTAGCCATGCTCGCCCACGTGCTCGTCGAGCCAGTCAAGCTCGATCTGCAGCTCGTCCGGCGAGAAGCCGATTGCGCCGAGTACGCCGAACCCCCCGGCGTTGGACACAGCGGCGACGACGTCGCGGCAATGGGTGAACGCGAAGATCGGGAACTCGATGTCGAGCTTGTCGCAGATCTCGGTGTGCACTGTGGCGTCTCCTTTTTGCTCTTCGGCCTGTGGCTGCGTTTCGGTGGGTCGCGAGTCGACTTGGTCCGGCTCGACTGCTTGTACCTATCCGACGTCTGCCCTCGGCAGGGGCCCGACGACGGCCTCCGGCATGGGACCTACGTCTGGGATGGGCAGAGTCGAGATTGCCGACGCGGTTTCCGGTGCACCGACGAGAAGCGCTAGAGCGTCGATCGCCGCCGCTCGGTCGACCGAATCGGGATCGGCTTGGACCTGCATGTGTAGCCCTAGGACAAACGCCTTCAACAGGACTGCGACCTCGTCGGGCGAGGATTTTTGCTGAAGTCGTCCCTCGGTTTGCCAGCGGGCGATCCCTCGTGCGATGCGCTCATTGGACGTGCGCGTTCTCTGCTTGAGAGCCGATGCCAGCCGGGTATCGCGCGCCGCCCTCAGCCAAAGCTCGTGCTCCAACAAGAAGAGTCTCCGGACACCTTCGCTCGGCTCGGCGCAGACGTTGTCCCAGACGGCGCCGAGCCGTTCGCTCATGTCGGTCGAGATCTCGAACTGGGCGGTCATCACCGCGACGAGCGCACCGCTCCAGTCGTCGAGAAGTGCGAGAAGAAGTCCGTGCTTCGAGCCGAAGTGGTCGTACACCGCCCCCGACGTGCGGCCCGCCGCCGCTGCCACCGCGTCCACGGACACTCCGTCGATGCCGTGCTCTGCGAACAAGTCCGTCGCGGCACCAAGCAGCCTCGTTCGGGTTGAGGCCCTGCGTTCTTGCTGAGTGGGGCGTCTCCTGTCGGCCACAGAGTCGGACTGTACCGGTTGCAAGGACAACATACATAGCGACCGTTACGCGGATTGGAGGGTAGCGGCCCCACTGGAAGATCGAACGTATGTTCGATAACCTTGCCCGCGTGGGGCAACCCGTCGAATTCCGCTGGAGGTTGAGCGACGACGACGGCGGCCAACCGAGTCTCTTCGCAGAGGAGGACCTGGTCGATCGCCACGTCGGGATCGGCGAGTACCGAGGGCTCGAGTTCCTGCACGTGAACGCGAGCCGGATCATCAACGAGGTGCCCGGCTCGTCGAGGATGCCTTTCCGGTACACGATCAATGCGTACAGAGGTTGCAGCCACGCTTGTCAGTACTGCTTCGCCCGACCGACACACGAGTACCTGGGTCTCGGGATAGGCGAGGACTTCGAACGGAAGCTCGTGGTGAAGGTGAACTCGGTGGAGCGTGCCGCGCGGAGGTCCATTCCTCGCGCTGGCACGGCGAAACGATCGCAATGGGTACCAATACTGATCCCTACCAGCACGCCGAAGGCAAGTACCACCTGACTCGTGGTGTGATCGAGGTCCTCGCAGAGGCGCGCAACCCCTTTTCGATCCTCACTAAGTCGACGCTGCTGCTCCGTGACCTGGACCTTCTCGTGTACGCGGCTTCACGGACCGACGTGCGCTGCAACTTGTCGATCGGAACGCTCAACGAGCAAGTGTGGAAGGCAACCGAACCGAAGACCCCACATCCGAGGAGGCGGCTCGAGGCCGTGCGCCGGTTGAACGCAGCGGGGATACCCACGGGTGTTCTTGTTGCGCCGATAATCCCCGGCTGGTCCGACGACCCGTCGGAGCTCGAGGAGCTGACGGAGGCGTGCATGGATGCGGGCGCGGTGTCGGTGAGCCCGGTCCCGTTGCACCTTCGTGCTGGCACGAAGGAACACTTCTTGGGGTTCCTGGCCTCCGCCAACCCGGGTCTCGCCCGCGAGTTGCGCCGTCGCTACAAAGGGTCGTACCTGTCCGCTGCCGATCGGAACCGTGTCGTCGCACCTGTGTTGCGGGTCCTACGCGAGCAGAACTCCTCAGCCGAGGTCGAGCTCGTGCCCAGGAGGCTGGATGATCCCGAAGCGCAAGACTCGGTCGGCGAGTCTCCAGGACCAGAGTCGGCGAGGGCGACGAAGGTGCGGCCCGAGCAATTGCGCCTTCTTGACGGTTGATCCGTCTTCTTCGCGGCTGGGACTCAAATAGGGACTCAAATAGTTGTCGGCCGTATAGCCCGGTGCCCCAGCTGCCGATGATTGACGTAGCGTCGCGGGGGCCTACGAGCCACTAAGACGAGGAATCGCTCGACAGGCGCGCCAGCGCCGGTCCTAGGAGGTTGTGGTTCCGGCGGTGCGCACATGAGCGAGATCGACACGCACGTGGAGAGTCTGGCGACGGACGACGTCGTCGGGGGCTCGAACGCGGTCGACACGCTGAGGCTGCGCAGCTTCGTCGGTCTCGTCCTCGGTCTTGTCGGGCCGAGGGCGAACCTCGCGGTGTCGGGGATCCTGCTCACATTGCTCGTGAGCCACCGCACGGGTGCAAATGCGCTTGCCGTCGCTTTCGCGCTCAGCTCAAACCAGCTGATCGGCTGGCTCGCCTACCCGCTTCTCGGCCGCGCTAGCGACCGCACACGCACCGCGGTTGGCCGCCGTGCGCCGTACATGGCGGCAGGGCTGTTCGTGATGGGCGCTTGCACGTTTTCGTACACGCTCGTGGGCGGTTACTGGCCGATCGTCGGGCTGATCGGCCTCGTCCGGCTGTCCAGCGTCGTCGGCGGCCTCACCAACATCGCGGTGGTCCCCGAGGTGTTCGGCAAGAGTCGCACCCTCAAGGCTGCGGCGATCATCGGACTTCTCGGAACCGCTCTCGGGTTGGTCATCAAGGTGACGGTGATCGCCACCTGGAAGCAATCGGTCCCCTCGACCTGGAACCTCCCGTTTCGCATGGCCGGGATCGTGATGATGGCTGTCGGAGTAGCCGTGCTGCTTCTCGTCCGCGAGGTACCGGCTGCGCGGAAGATGGCCGACCGCGACAGGCACAACCAAAAGTCTTGGCACGCAGAGTTGCGTGAGCTCCTTTCGAGTCCGAACGGGAAGGTGCTCTTGGGTGGCATCTTCCTGTTCTGGGCGGGCGTCACTGCGACCGGCAGCCTGACGATCGTCTACTTCCAGAAGGTGCTTCACGCCGGGGCTGTCACCCAGACAATCCTCGGATGGGCGACCGGACTCCCAGCTCTCGCGATCGGACTGCCGCTCGGTTACCTGATCAGTAAGTCGCTCAAGCGAAAGCAGGTCGCGATCTTGATGCCGGCGCTAGGAGGGGTGCTCGCGGTATGTCAGTACTTCGTGCACGCGATCTGGCAGTCGGTGATCCTCGGCTTTGTGAGCGCTCCGCTCTTGGTGGCGTTCGTCATTTCGCTCGCTCCGATGCTTCTCCAGTTGCTACCCCGCTCGGGCGGTTTCGGGGAGCTTCTCGGAAAGTTCATTGCGCCGTTCAGCCTTGCCGGCATCGCCTTCTCGCTTCTTGCGGCCCTTGTGGTGAACGAGACGGGGAACTACCGGACGATCTGGCTGTTCCCGGCAGCTGCAGGCATCCTCGAAGCCTTGATCATGTTCTGGCTGTGGGTACCGGAAGGCCAAAGCCGCGTCCGGATGGCCGGCCTTGGCAACCGCTTCATCGACTCCGTCTACGACCAGATCACACAACGTGACCGAAAGCTGTTCGGAGGCGAGGTCACGACCGAGGACGCAGACGGTGCCTCGTTGTTCGAGAGTGCCAGGAACCTGCTCGGCAATCCTTATGAACTGCTCGAAAAGCTCCATGAACCGGACCCGCCAGAGAACTCCGCCGGCGTAACTCCAGCGTTGCCCGGGGATTCAGACGCCGCGGTTGGCTTGTCTCCAGGGGATCAAACAAGTGATGGCGCCGCCGACGGTAACGAGCATGTGTAAGGAGCATGTGACAAGCGAATCGTGACAGAGTTCAACGGCCGGCGCCGCCGGCCGAGGTTAGGAGCGGGACTCTCAGCTCTTCAACTTCGCTTCTCACACAGGGCGGATAGAAATGTCACTCAAGGTCGTAGGAGCAGGCGTCGGACGCACGGGGACGAACTCTTTGAAGATCGCCCTGGAACAATTGCTCGGAGGCCGGTGTCACCACATGTACGAGATCATTAGCGATCCCGCCCAAATACCTGCATGGACGAATGCGATCGAGGGCGGGAAGGTCGACTGGTCGACCATGCCTCCAGGCTATGTGGCTCTCGTTGATTGGCCGGGGGCCTCGTTCTGGCCTGAGTTGTCAGCGGCCAATCCTGACGCGCTCGTGTTGCTCTCCGTCCGTGATCCCGAGTCGTGGTATCGGAGCGCGTCCAACTCGATCTTCTTAGCCTTTGACGCTGTCCCCCCCGAGATGAAGCCCTGGATAGAGAAGGTGCTTCGTCTTCTCCGCGAGCGGTTCAGTGACCAACTGGACAATCCGACCGCCATGATGGATGCCTTCGAGAAACACAACGCGTCGGTTCGTAGTGCAATTTCGTCCGAACGTTTGCTGGAGTGGACTCCCGGCGACGGATGGGAACCGATTTGCGAAAGGTTGGGTGTCGAAGTACCAGATGAACCATTCCCGATTACGAACACCCTGAACGACTGGCGGGCGAACTTCGGCATGCCTCCTATTACTTGACCTGACTCGGGTTACTTGACCTGACTCGGGGCACCGGCACGCCAAGCCCGTATGTGCGGGCTCGTTGGCGAACGGCTACCGTCAACTCGCGTTCTCACGGGGCGGGTTGAAGGGGGCATTGTGGGAAGAAAGTCGACGTACCGAGCTGGAAAGTTGCTGCGGCCGATTCTGCTGAGCGCGTTGCTCTTCGCTCTGCTGGGCTTTGGGCTGGAGGTAGGCGCAAAATCCGCATCCGCCTCGGTGTCGGGCAAGATCAAGGTTTACACCAGCACGACCCTCAACGACCCCTACTCGATCACTGCCGGTCCCGACGGGGCTCTGTGGTTCACCAATCCGGGCAACGGCTCGGCGGGTCGCTCGGTCGGGCGTATCACGACGTCCGGCGTCGTATCCAGCTACCCCACTCTAGGAAACGCCGCATTGTTCGGGATAGCAGCGGGTTCCGACGGCGCGCTCTGGTTCACGGGAGGGTCGGCCAATTCGATATGGCGAATGTCGACCTCGGGTGTCTTCCACGAGTACACCAACTCGAATGACATAATCAGCCCAGTCGCAATCACCGCCGGTCCCGACGGAGCCCTGTGGTTCACCAACAGTGACAATTCCAACGTTGGTAATTCGATCGGGCGCATCACCACTAGCGGCATGGTGAGCCACTGCGTGGACGCCAGCATCAACACGCCGACATCGATCGCAGCAGGTCCGGATGGTGCCTTGTGGTTCACGAACAGCAACAACAGCATCGGCCGGATCACCACCGGTGGAGTAGTGACGCACTACACCGACCCGACGGTCCAAGCACCTCTCGGCATCACTGCAGGTCCTGACGGGGCCATGTGGTTCACGAACCGCAACGGCTCTTCGATTGGACGGATCACCACGACCACCCACGTCATCACGAGCTACCCGGTCACCGCCGGCGCTGACGGGATCGCCGCCGGTCCCGAGGGGGCTCTGTGGTTCACCGACGATGAGTCACCCGGTTCGGTCGATCGCATCACCACGAGCGGAAAGGTCACCAACTACCCGTCGATGAGCATTTCCGGTCCGACCTCCATAACGCCCGGTTCCGACGGCAACCTCTGGTTCACCAGCGGGGGGAACAACTCGATTGGGCGCATAACTACAGCCCGCTCTGTTACGACGTCGCCGACACAGGGCGGAGCGTCCACTGCCGTGACAATCAGCGGAGGTGGCTTCAGTAGCGGCGAGTCGGTGAACGTCGTGTGGCTGACCGGCTTACCCTCCCCGAAGAGCATCCCGTTGTGCAGCGCTGTCGCCAAACCAAACGGCAGCTATACGTGCACCGCAACCATCCCCGCGTCACCCGGAGGCGCCGGAACGCACACCGTGAACGCTAAAGGAAGTATGTCCAAGAAAAAGGCGAATATCCTGTTCCTGCTCACTACGTAGCGGAAGGTAAAGATCCACGCGGAGAGCCGAGCGCGACAAGCTGAGGGCGACAGACCTTGCGGGCTTGGCTGACGCCTGGGCGATCATCGAAGACATTTGGGCTGAAACCGTCGCCAGGGCAAGGAAGCTGCGCGAACCGGTCCTCCACGAGAAGGTGGACGGCGAGTGGAGCTTCGTGCAGACGCACCGTCACCTCGTGCTTGCCACGGATTGCTGGCTGCGGCGGATGGTGAAGGGGATGGCGCACCCGTACCACCCGTGGGGCTTGGGTGGGCCGTGGCTCACCATTCCTCGCCGTTGGGGTATCGACCCGGACGCCGATCCGTCGCTCGATCAGGTGCTCGATCTGCGCCGGGAGCGCATGGACGAGGTACGCCAGGTGATTGTTTCTGCGAGTGAGGAGGAGCTGGAGCGGACTTGCGTCCCTCCAGACTCTCCCGGTCATCCGCGGAAGAAACGCACTGTTCTGCAATGCCTGCACGTGATCCTCGAGGAGGAGTGGCAGCACCATGGGTACGCGGTCCGCGACCTCGCGGTGCTCGAGCTACGGTCCCGGTGATCGCTCTCGAGTGCAGACGGGGGAGCGCGCACCTCTAATCTGAAGGTGTCTCAGCTTGACTGCTTAGGAGGTAAATCGATGTGGGCTGTGGTAGTGGAAGTGGACATCACGGATGCGTCGGTAGCCGCACGGGCGCTCAAGGAACAAGTGGTGCCGATGGTTTGCGAGGCGCCCGGTTTCGTGAGCGGCCACTGGATACGGCTTGACGAAAACCACGGCACGTCGTTCGTGGTGTTCGAAACCGAAAGTCAGGCACGTGCCGGGGCTCCGTCGAAGGGAATGGACTCGCCTGGAGTCACGATGACCAGCGTCGAGATCGGCGAGGTCCTCGAACACGCGTAACGGATCTGCCCACGAACTCTTCGCAGTACCCGGACCACCGAGGACCGCGTAGGGGTCAGCTCGTTTCGTCCAAAGTGAAGTTCAGCGTGACGGATCCGCCAGGGTCGGCGAGGAACTCACCGGATCCTGTTGCGGATGCCAGTCCACCCGAGCCGGAACCCTCGATCACTTCGAGGCTTCCTTTGGCGACCCCGTCCTCGAAGGATCCGACGTGTCGGAGGGCAAAGGTCCCACTCCGGCCTGCAACTGATCCCGCGACACGTTCCAATCCGACGAATGTGGCCGATCCATCCTCGGCGTATGCCATCAGCCATTGGGTGGTCGACGCTCCCTCGATGTCGCCGGAGTACGCCTTCGTCACCAGTGCTCTCGTGATCTTTGGCATTTCCTGCTCGTCGTCGAATGGACTCTCGTCCCAGCCGGTGACCTGAAATTTGGCCGTCAGATGAGTTTGCATATGGACTGCTCCTATCCGTTCCGATCCGGTCCGTTCGGATCGGCCCCGTCCGACACCGAGGATATGAACTTACATACCCGGGCTGGTGGGGCAGCGCTCGTTATCCGGGTGGCCCGAGGCGTAGCCTGTGCGGATCGAGTAGGCGCCGGCACCACGAACCCGGCGAACAGTCCGAGAGCAGGAGGGAACCCATGGAAGTCCGGGACAAGATCTTCATTGGCGGAGAGTGGGTGCCCTCTAAGGGGTCGGGAACGATCGAGGTCATCAACTCCACGACCGAAGAAGTGATGGGCACGATCCCCGAGGGGTCACCGGAGGACGTCGACCGCGCCGCTCGTGCCGCAGCCGACGCCTTCTACAGCTGGTCGACCACTGCCGTAGAAGAACGGGCCAAGACCCTTTCTCGCATCTCCGAGGCCATCGCTGCCAGGACCGACGACATCGCAGCACTCATCACGCGCGAGGTCGGGATGCCCATCACTCTGTCGAGCATGATCCAGGTCGGACTACCGATGATGAGCTTCGTCAACACCGCGTCGCTCCTGTCCCAGGTTGGGTGGGAAGAGACGATCGGCAATTCCCTCGTTGTACGCGAGCCAGTAGGTGTGGTGGGAGCGATCACGCCTTGGAACTACCCGCTCCACCAGATCGCCGCCAAGGTTGCGGCGGCGCTCGGAGCCGGATGCACCATCGTGCTGAAGCCCAGCGAAGTCGCACCGCTCAATGCGTTCATTCTCATGGAAATCCTCCAGGAGGTGGAGCTTCCTCCGGGTGTCGTGAACATGGTCTCGGGAACAGGCCCCGTCGTGGGCGAGGCCATAGCGTCTCATCCACTCGTCGACATGGTGTCGTTCACCGGATCGACGCGGGCCGGAAAGAGAGTGATGCAACTCGCGAGCGACACCGTCAAGCGCGTCGCTCTCGAGCTAGGGGGCAAGTCCGCTAACATCATCCTCGAGGACGCCGACTTGCAGACCGCCGTCAGCACGGGCGTCACCATGGCTTATATGAACTCCGGACAGACGTGCTCTGCGCAGACCCGGATGATCGTTCCCCGGTCGAGACTCGCAGACGTCGAGGCGATCGCGGCTCAGACCGCCGAGACGTTCACGACCGGTGACCCGTTCGACCCGTCGACGCGCCTCGGGCCTCTCGTGTCGGCGACTCAGCGCGAGCGGGTTCGCGGATACATCCACAAGGGCGAGGACGAAGGTGCGACGCTCCTCACGGGCGGGGCTGAAGCTCCCGAAGGGCTGGACAAGGGCTACTTCGTGCGCCCCACGGTCTTCTCGAACGTGTCGCAGAGCATGACGATTGCCCAAGAGGAGATCTTCGGTCCTGTGCTTTCGATCGTTCCTGCCGACAACGAGGAGGACGCTGTCCGGATCGCCAACGACACTGTCTACGGACTTGCCGGGGCAGTGTGGTCCGCTGACAAGGACCACGCCATCGCGGTGGCCCGACGTATGCGTACCGGGCAGGTCGACGTCAACGGCGGAGGCTTCAACGTCCTGTCGCCGTTCGGTGGCTACAAGCAGTCTGGGAATGGCCGCGAGCTCGGCAAATACGGTATCGAGGAGTTCTTGGAGCTGAAGGGGCTTCAGCTATAGCGAGTTCGTCGTCTTAGCTTCTCCGTAGCCGCATCATGGGCCTTACGCCATCGTGGCTCCAACGGTTGAAGGCGACCTTCCGCAGCGCGAGTCTGCGGTGAGACGACTGTCCGAGCGAGTCGGCCAACCCCTGATTCGTCGCGCCACCGGTCGCTAAAGCTGTCCCGAAGTAGCGTCGGCTCCCATGCGCCTGTTGTTGGTGGCTCCTCCGGGGGCGGGTAAGGGAACCCAGGCAACAAGGCTGGCGGCCCACTACGGGATCGCACATCTCTCCAGTGGGGACCTGCTGCGAAAGGAAGTGGCCGCCGGAACGAGGATCGGCAAGATCGCGGCGGACTACATGCGCCGCGGCGACCTCGTGTCAGATGAGTTGGTGATCGAGATGCTGACCCCCTCCATTCTGGAAGCTGCCCGCAACGGTGGCTACGTCCTCGACGGCTTTCCGAGAACACTTCGCCAAGCGGAAGAGGCGTACCAGGTTGCAAAGCAGATCGAGGGCATCGAACTTCAAGCCGTCCTCCATCTGGTTGTCAGCCGCGAGGAACTGCGTCGGCGGCTTCTCGCACGCGCCGAATCAGAAGGTCGGACGGACGACACCGAGGCCACCTTCATGCACCGTCTCGAGGTGTTCGACTCCGAGACCGAACCGTTGCTGGAGTTCTACGCCGAGCGAGGCCTCGTCATTGATATCGACGGCGAGCAACCCGTCGAAAAGGTGTTCGCCGACATCGTTGCCGCTGTCGACCGTTTGAGCTTGGTCGTCTCCGGCGCCGCGTCGGATGACGACCCGGGAGCGAGTTCATCGGGCTACTCGAAGGTCGAATAGGTCGAAATAGTGAGCCCTGACGGCGAGCCGCAACCGGCGTCGCAAAGTCCGCCGCCGACCACCGTCCCGGCGACGGCGCAAGAGGAAGGTTCGGGCCATTCCTGGGACCCCGACGGTCTCGTTGTAGAAGCACTGGAAGAGGTCGTCGCTGCATTCGGCCCGGAGGCCCTCGCGGACGAAGGAAGCTTGGCGAACCGGCTGAGCGACCTCCTACCTCCCGACAGGCTCCACCGGGAGCGGCGACTCGTCCTCGCAGCGGCGCGGCGGGGTGCGGCGGCCCTCCTCGCCGAGCACATGTCCGAGGGGATAGGCGTAGATGCAACCGTCCGGCTCACTGCGAGAGCTCTCTATGAGGAAGAGGCGTTCGACGAGTCAGGGTGCACGTGGGTCGCGAACGCATTCGCTCAAGTTTTCGGATACCGGGACAAGCCCGCGACCCCTTCTACGCCGCAACCGGACGCACCACTCATGGCGCCGACAGTTCCCGTCCCAGGGTCCGACATACCCCGAACCGTCACCGTCGGAGCGCCTGCCGCGTCGGCTCCGCGTGTAGAACCTCGAGCTCGGCCCATCGGCACTTCGTCGACGGGTGGCCGAAGAACGGCGATCCTCACGTCGTCGATCGTCGTAGTCGTTGCGGTTGCGGGAGTCACGATCGGGCTCCTTGCGAGCTCATCCGGCAAGAGTCCTTCGAAGACGTCTTCCACGGTCACCTCCACGACGCCGTCGCCTCCCGCGCCTCTGGTCTGGTCATCGCCACAAAGCGTGGACCCGGGGAGTGGGACGGACGGAGGAATCGCCGCGGTGTCGTGTAATTCACCTGTTTTCTGCATGGCCGTCGACAACGACGGGAAAGCAATCTCCTACGACAACGGCGCTTGGTCCGATCCGAAGAGCATCGACGCCGGAGTGACTCTCGATTCGGTTTCTTGTCCGACGGCGACGTTCTGTATTGCCGTGGACAACAACGGAAGCGCCCTCGCGTTCGACAACGGCACCTGGTCCCCGCCGAGCGACGTCGACAGTGCCAACACAATTGAAGGGGTGTCCTGTTCCACCGCGACGTTCTGCATGGGCGTGGACGACAGCGGCAACGCCCTGACGTACTCGAACGGCACCTGGTCCCAGCCGAACAACGTCGATAGCTCGAACACGATTGCCGGAATCTCTTGTCCCACTTCGACGTTCTGCATGGCCGTGGACGACGGCGGCAACGCCCTCACGTACTCGAACGGCACCTGGTCCCAGCCAAACAACGTCGACGGCTCCAACAGTCTCGATGCGGTGTCGTGCGCTTCGCCCACCTCTTGCGCCGCGGTCGACAACAACGGCAGTGCGCTCAACTATCAAAATGCTCGATGGTCCCAGCCGGACGACATCGACGCCGGGACGACGATCTCATCGGTCTCTTGTCCCTCAACTGCGTTTTGCATCGCGGTCGACGACAACGGCAGCGCGTTCACATTCGCGAGCGGCAAGTGGTCCCAACCAGATGACATCGACGCCTCGGTCAACCTCAACGCCGTCTCTTGTCCCACCGTTCAGATTTGTGTTGCGGTGAACCAGAACGGCAAGGCTCTTATCGGTCGCCCGAGCTGATTCGATCCCGATCACGAGGGCGCTCGAGCAGAGTCATCCGGACAACTAGGCGAGGTCACCGAGTATGGTCCGCAGGTCGGAGGACACGTCCCCGAGATCTGCAGCCGCAGTCAGCATGTAATTGCGATAACTCCCGATCATGGAAAGGTCTCCGGGAAAGTCTGCCGGCTGCTGAGCAAGCAGAGTCGAGATCGAGATCGCCTTGTCCGCACTCACGGCGCCGCCGAGTCTGGATGCCAGATCGCTGAATGTCGCCTGCGCTGCGCTTTCGTCAGTTCCCCGTTGAATAGCTGCGTTGATCGCGGCATTGACCTTTGGCTCCATGGAAATCAGCTGCGTCTCGATGGTGCTCTCGACACTGGCAGCCGCAGTCAGGTCGACTTGCGGTGAGACCAGCGCATACACCCAGAAATCCTTGACCATGATGCGGGCGTCCGCGATCAGTGCACCGCAATTGGGAGCTTTTGCCACCTTCGGTTCCAGACTTTTGATCCCGCCACCTGCAGTACTCGTCTGTTCGGCCCAGACGATCTTGTTGAGCCTTGTCACGTCAGCAGCCGCGATGTCCTTCGTCCCGGAGATCCGTTTCGCGAGGTACTGAAGTTGAGTAGCGCGGGTCGAGAGCTCCTGTTCCAGCAATCGGCGCGCCGATCGCAGCGTCGCGGCTTTGCAGGCGAGGGAAGCCGAAGCGGTCCCTGACGCGTTTTCTTTCTGCCCGGCAATGAAGTCGGTATTGGTATAGCCCAACAGGGTCTGCAATCCGGTGAGCTCGTTGTCTGTCTGATTGGTATTTAGCGAGGTCTTGGCGATAGTGCTCGATGTCGTCGATGTAGGCGAAGGGTCCGTCAACGGCGACGTAGACGGCGACGTAGTTGGCGACGTAGTCGGAGACGTGACGGACGGGCCCTGTCGAGTGGTGGACGGGAGGTGGGAAGCTGCCACGTTGCTGCAGGCGCCGAGAGCCACGACGACGCCTGTCGCCGAGACGAGCATTGCGATCCTCGCCCTTCTCACACCGTATTCCTCCATCGAGCAGTAGTTCGCTATTGCCTGGTGGATGAGTCGGGCCGGTATCAACAATCCGCAAACAACTACGCCACAACTGTCGGCATTGTGAGATGCAGAACCTCTCTCAGGTTCACCCGGAATATTGCCGATGCCTGGGAGTATGCGGCGCCGGGATAACTGGGCAACGCCAAGGCACGACCCAGGACCAGCGCGGGGGTGCCCGTGACAGACGATCAGGCGAGGGCTGAACAAGGAGCGGTTCGAACCCTGATGCGCCTGCCGCGTCTGCGGCCCGAGCCCGACGAGTCGCCAGAAGGTGATCACTCCCGGGTCATCCTGGAAGCGGACTGGGAGCCAAGCAATGCCAGGGGTCCCACCAGGCGGCGTACGGAGATCCTTACTTACGCGTCCGGAGTTGTCGGGATCTTCGAGCTGTGGATCCTCGGACGGACTCACGTCGTCGCAGATCGTCCGTTGTGGCTCCTGCTGGCGGTGCTTGCCGGATCCGCCGCCGCCGGCTGGATCGGGGACAAGGTTTACCGGTCGCATCCGTCAACCAAGTCGCTTCACTTGAGGGTCGCGTGTCAGACGGTCAGCGTGACCGCGATCATCTATCTGGTCGGGTGGGGGCCAGCTCTCGCGATCGGTTACGCGTTTCCATTGCTGAATACCAGCTACTTCGTCGGCCGACGAGGACGGTGGGCACTCGCTCTTTGGCCGGTGATCTGCCTCGGTGTGGGCCAGCTCCTGGTTGACCTCGGCGTGGTCCCGCTTCTCCTGTCTCATCGGACCGCCAACGGGCTCGCGGTGGTGGACGTCTTTGCGATTCTCTTCGTTTGGTTCCAGATCAGTCAGCTGACGACCGGGAAAGAGGTGGCCGAGCGCGAGCTCACGTTCGCGGCGTCGCACGATCCCTTGACGGGTCTTCTCAACCGGTCGGCGCTTGCCACGAAGCTCGAAGGTCTGGTCACCGGACCTAATCGCAGTGCAAGGCCCGTCGCCGTCATGTTCTGCGACATGCTCGGGTTCAAGGACGTGAACGACCGCTTCGGGCACGATGCAGGGGACAGGGCCCTGACCGAAGTCTCGCGGCGTCTCCGAGCGACGTTCAGAGGAGACGATCTCGTTGCGCGATTTGCCGGTGACGAATTCGTCGTAGCGCTTGCGGCTCCGAGCGAGCCTGGCAGCGTCGTTTCTGCGGCCGAGCGCGTCCTTGACGCGCTCGAGGTGCCTGTTCGCCTCGGCACGGGTTCGGTTCTGCTCGGAATGAGCATCGGGATCGCATTCAGCTCGACCGGTGTCTTGGGGGCGGATCGTCTCTTGGCGGAGGCCGACCAGGCGATGTACGAAGCCAAGGCCCTTCACCGATCGTCGTGGGTCCTCCGCGAGCTCGAATGAGCGAGTTAGCAACCGCCGACACCTAGCTCCGAAGAACGTGGTCGAGCCCGAAACGACAGCGTTCACAGAACCGTAATGATCTGAAGGCATGAACCTGCGGGCACGGGGTAAAGACAGACCTCGTCCAAAGTGTCGCCACTCATGGGGCCGATAGCAGCCTCTTCGAACATTCAGTGGGTGGCCTGAAACAGGAGCCTTTCGGGTCTATGCGCATGTCCTTTTCGCCTCGGTCGATGCGATCGTCGATTTCTCTGCTCGGGGCGTTAGTCGGTTCCGCCTCTCTGCTTGTGGTCGCTCTCAGCGGGTCCACGGCCGCCTCGGCCGCCGGAAGGCCGGGAATCCGGGCGGCGCACGCCGCAGTCGTCGCGCACGGACCGGTTGTGGTCGTGAAAGGCGCCAAGTTGAATACCAGCACTTCGACCAACTGGTCCGGCTACAACCTCGGCTATCTCAGCACGAACACCCTCTATACGTCGATCAGCGGCACGTGGGTGGTCCCGACAGCCCGTCAGCACACGGCGGGACAGGCAGAGCACGGTGCCACGTGGATCGGAATAGGTGGCGGCTGCCTGAACACGAGCTGCACCCAGACCGACAACACACTGATCCAAGCGGGTACGGAGCAGGACGTGTCAAAGGCCGGAAAAGCCAAATACTCCGCCTGGTACGAGTTGATCCCGGAGACGTCAACTACCGAGAAAATCACCGTCAATCCTGGTGACGTCATTCACTGTTCGATCACCGAGACGAGCTCGGGACAATGGTCGATCGTCCTCACCGACGCCACCAACGGCCAGAGCTTCAACGTGAACACGCCGTACTCCTCGAGCGAGCTCACTGCCGAGTGGATCGTCGAGACCCCTGTGGTGGTCGGGACGGGTGGAACTGGCGTTGCCTACCTCCCCGATCTCGGTGACGTGCACTTCAGCCACGCACAGGTAAATGGTTCGAACGCCGGGCTCGTCCCTGCCGACGCGATCCAATTGGTCGATTCGAGCAGCCAGCCGATCGCCACTCCGTCAAACCCGAACGCAAAGGGGAACGGCTTCTTCGACTGCACGTACGCGTCGACCTGCTTGAAGTGATCTCCTGAAGCGCTGACGGGCGGGACGAGACCGGCTATCGGCCCCGGAATCGTCGGCCTCCTGCGACCGACCGTCAAAAGTTGAGCGCGGCCCACTTCAGGTTGGAGCTCGGAGCCCCGAAGAATGGGTTGTGGAATCGATACCAAATGCCGACGACGCAACCACGTGGCACAGGATCTTCGCCGCCTCGGCGTTCAACCAAGCCTGGGACCTGATCGAGAAGTCAGAGCGCTCGAGCGAGGAGGAGGCCGCCATGCTCATGGCGAGCTTTGCTTCGCGCCACCACTGGGAAGCGGTGGGTACCGACGAGAACCGTGTGGTGGGGGACTGGCAGATCGCCCACGTGGCGTCGATCCTCGGTTTCGCGTCGCTCTCGCTGTGTTTCGCCAGAGCAGCGCTCGACCGCGCCGTCGAACAGGGTTTCGAGGGCTGGCGACTTGCCTCGTGCCACGAGGGCATGGCGAGGGCACATGCGTGCTCTGGCGATCTGGCCGAGCGCGATCGGCACATCCGGGCAGCCCGCAGGCTCCTCGACAGCGTTGACGACCCCGAGGAGCGCGGCCTCGTAGAGTCCCAGCTCCAGTCGGTTCCGGGCTATACGGCCGCCCTGCAGCTGGAGGACTGAGCACCTTTCGTGCTGCACCTGGCTTAGGGCACGTCCGCTGTACCGTCCAATTCGATACACGGCAGGCGACATCTCTGGTGGTGCCTGCCACACCGCGGGTTGCAAGGTGCCCACCTGTTCGGGTTAAGGGCCCCCACGTATCGTATGAATATGGTTGACCAGGGCGGGCGCGGGGCCGCGTTGTTCTGGGCCAGCGTCGATGTGCGCCAACGCTGGCGCTCTCTTGCGCTCCTCGGGGTGCTCGTTGGGGTGACGGTTGGCTTCGCCATCTCGGTCTTGGTGGGAGCCCGTCAAACTGACTCGGCCGAAGCTCGGCTCCGCCAGCAGACGCACTCGTCGGACGCGGTCGTGTTCCCCAGCCAGGTTGGCCTGTTCCGGCCCAACTGGGCCGCCCTGGCCCGGCGCCCGGAAATCGCCAGCCTCGGCGTCTGGGACCTTCTCTTCGGCGCCGTAAACAACAAACCCGGTGCACTGTTGTTCGGCTCGGACGGCGGCGCGTACCTAACCCGGGTCGACAAGCCGGTCATCGTGAGCGGGAGGGCCCTCAACCCCGCTGCAGCCGATGAGGTCTTGGTGGACGAGAACTTCACAAAGGAGGCGCCGCTGGGCAGCACGTTCACGTTTCAGCCCTATGGCCCGACCCAAACCGACACGACCGGACAGCCGGCCGGGCCGAAGGTAACGATGCACGTCGTCGGTGTGGCGCGCGAGCTCCAGGAGTTCCTTTTCGTGACCGAAGGCCAAGTTCTTGTTTCCCCGGCCTTCATTGCGACGTACGGCAATCAGATACTGCGGCTACAGAACGCGGACGTGGTACTCCGCCACGGGGCGGCCGACATCGGGGCGCTGCGAAGTGATTCGGGTTCTCTTTTGGGCGGCGCCCCCGTCCTCGACCTACACGCCGACAGCCGGCGAATCAATACCACTCTGGAGGTCGAGCGCGCAGCCTTACTAATGCTCGCCGCCGCGGTGGCGCTCGGAGGCGGAATCCTTGTCTCGCAGGCGCTCGGGCGATCGGCTTCGACCATCGGAGACGATGCGCTCACTCTGCGTTCGTTCGGCATGACCCGAAGCGACTTGGGACTCGCCACGGGCCTATCCCATGTGATTACGGCGGTCGTGGCAGGAGCGTCCGCGTTCGCGGTGGCCGTTGGCCTGTCCTCGCGGTTCCCCGTTGGCCTAGGCCGGCGCGTCGACCCCAACGTCGGCACCCACATCGACTGGTCCGTACTCGGCTCAGGGGTCGCAATCACGATCGTTGGCGTCCTCGCGGCGGCAGTCCTTCTCGGTCGGCGCGCGAGCGACGCGACAACCGGTTTGGTGCTTTCCGGAATTCGACTCTTCTCAGTGCGTTCCGGCGGCGAGCCCCCCTCAGTGTGGGGTTGGGTGTGTCAATGGCATTCGACCCGGGCCGCGGCCGGTCACGTGTTCCGGTCGTGCCGGGGTTGCTCGGCGCAGCTGTCGCAGTGATCGGGATGACCGGAACGCTAAGCATCGACCACGACATTACGAACACGCTCGCCCATCCGGAACTTGCCGGGGTCACGTATGACGCGAGTGTGACGCCCGACCCGAGTGCTCAGACCGGGCGCAACGTGACCCCGGTGCTGGCGAGCCGCATCAGGGCCGTCTCGGGCCCAGGGGCGGCCGAGGTTGTGATGGACCGCGACGTCATCGGCGTAGGGGGACAGGGGGCGCCCACCTTCACGCTCCGACCGATGGGAGACGCGCGTTCGACGTCGATCTCCTTCACGGTGGTCGCCGGTCGCCCGCCCGTGCGTCTGGGGGAGGCAGCGATCGGCCCCGCCACGGCGAGGGACCTTCGCGTGCAACTCGGCGACACGGTCACCGTCGGAGACGCCAACGCGCGGGTCCGCATCGTTGGCCAGGCCCTCTTTCCCGCCGACGTGCACGCCGAATTCGACGAGGGCCTGTGGCTCTCACCCGCACAGTTCGATGCCGTAGTACCGCCGATGCCGCCCGCCGGTTCCACGACGGACGGCCGTCTGGTGGCGGTTCGATTCGCAGACGGGACGAACGTCCCTGCGGCCATCGGTCGCCTGGGGAGCCAACTAGGCCCGCTGGCCCAGGGCGTTTCCGCGCCCAGTTCTCCCGACGAGCTGATCAATCTGCGCAACGTTCGTGTGCTCCCCGACGTCCTCGCAGGCTTCCTCGGCCTGATGGGCTTGGCCGCGCTCGGCTACGTCCTTATCAGCTCCCGCGACGTCGGCAGCGGGACTTCGCCATCCTTAGAGCCATGGGCATGAGCCGGCGCAGCGCCAGATTGATACTGAACGCACATGGCACCGCGATCGGGCTCTTCGGCATCGTCATCGGCATCCCGATCGGGCTGGTGGTCGGCCGGATCGGATGGCGATTCATCGCCGAGCATGTACCCCTCGCCTACGTCACCCCACTTGCAGTGTGGGGAGTGCTCCTGATCGTCCCCGCCACGATCCTGCTCGCCAACACGCTCGCACTGTGGCCGGGCCGTCTGGTCGCCCGGTCCCATCTGCCTGTGCGAGAACTCCGCGCCGAGTAGCCACTGCTTCAGAGGACGGGAGAGACGATCACCGGACCATGATCCCGGCACGATCGCACCGGGTCGGTGGTGCTGGTACCAACGGTCGATGCATGGAGGCTTCATTGGCGCTGACGGCTGACTCTGACAGACTCGCCTGATCAGGGAAATCGGGCAGTCGGCCCACTCCGGCTAGTCCAGGGCGGACCAGGAGCGCCGGGCAGATGGCGGACGCGCAGGCATACCGGGTCGCCTTCTACAGGTTTGGGCCGACTTTTAGGCGGCGCCGGAGCGGCTACTTGGCCATCGTGTTGTTCGGCGGGCTAGCCGGCGGCCTCTCGATGGCTTCGGTCGCAGCGGCAAGGACTACACAGACGTCGTACGCGGTCTACCTCGCCAGTACCAATCCCTCGCAGCTGTCCGGAGTCACGGGAATCCTGAACCCGCGGACCGGTACCGGTACCTACGACTCGGGTCTTGTCCAGCGCATAGCCCGGCTCCCGCATGTGAGATCCGTGGTAGCGCTGGCGGGCATCGACATCGTTCCTCTCACGTCGAATGGGTCTCCTATCGGCTCGCCCGCCTTCTACCCGCCCGCCGCAGGCAACGGTTACGGGAGCCTGATCGGCCTCGGCTTCACACAAGACCGGGCGACCGCGCTGTCCGGAACCCTGCCGAACCCAGACCGTGCGGACGAGTTCATGCTCGACACCCAGACTGCGGCCGCGCTTCACGTACACGTGGGCCAGACGGTTCCGATCGGGATCTACACCAACCGACAGACGACGGAGGCCGGGTTCGGGACCATCAGGGTCAAGCCCTTCCGTGTGATCGAAGCCAAGCTGACCGGCGTCGGCGTCCTGAGTACGTCGTCGGTCATCGCGGACCAGACCGACCAAGGCGGCAACGGCGGCAATCTGTTCACCCCGGCTCTCACGCGGCAGCTTCTCTCCTGCTGTTCGAACTACTCAGGGGCGGGCGTGAAGGTCGACAATCCGCGAAATGTCGTCCTCGTGAGCCAGGAGATCCAACGGGTGCTGCCGCCGGGGTTCCCGCCTTTCAGCGCCACCAACAGCTCGGAGGGTAAGGCGAGCAGGGCTCTCAGGCCAGTCTCGATCGCGCTTGCTGCGTTCGGCGGCATCGCCGGGCTGGCAGCGATTCTCATCGCGGCGCAGCTGATCTCGCGTCGCCTGCGCCGCGACGCCGAAGAGCGTGCGGTGCTGCGCGCGCTCGGAGCCAGCCCTGTCACGGTCGCGGTCGACGAGCTTGTCGGGATCATTGCCGCCGTGATCGCCGCGGCCCTCCTGGCCGTTGTCGTCGCGATCGCGTTCGTCGCCTCTCGCTCCGCTGGGGCCGGTCCGGCCCGTCTACCCGGATCTCGGCGTGTCGTTCGACTCGACGGTCCTCGCCATCGGCACGGCGATTCTCGTTGTCGCGCTGGGCGCTTTCTCGATCGGTCTGGCGTATCGCGAGGCGCCGCACAGGCTCCGTGCGCGGCAGGTCGCCGATCAGGGAGCGCGTTCACAGGCTGCGGGCATGGTCGCATCGATCGGGCTGCCGCCGACAGCAGTTGCCGGCATGCGCTTCGCCCTCGAGCCCGGGAGCGGGCGAACCGACGTTCCCGCTCGGTCCGCCATAGTGGGCGCAGCGATGGCGGTGCTCGTATTGACGGCCACCGTCACCTTCGGAGCGAGCCTGAATGCTCTCGTGTCGCAGCCCCGCCTCTATGGGTGGAACTGGGACGCTGCCTTGGTGACCGGGGGCGACATCCCGCAGGCGCAGGTCACCACGCTGCTTCGGCACGATCGGTACGTGTCGGCGTTCTCCGGCGTATATACGCCAGACGAGCAGATCGACGGCCAGGAGGTGGCCGTCATGGGTATCCAGGTCGGCTCGCCCGTCGAGCCCGTCACCCTCAGCGGACACGGACTCGAGGCGCTGGACGAAGTGCTGCTCGGACCCGACACCCTGGCTCAGCTGCACAAGCGGGTCGGCGACCGCGTCACAGTCTCGAGCGGGGTCACCCCTGCGGTCGAGCTGCGTGTCGTCGGGACCGTCGCAATGCCTGCAATCGGTTCGACGAGCGGGGGAGCGCATCTCGAGATGGGTTCAGGCGCGCTGCTGTCGTCGACCCTCGTCCCGCCATCGCTGCGGAATCCGTTCTCCGACCCGATTCCCGGTCCAAACGTCATCCCGGTCCGGTTCGTCCCCGGGGCAAACGCCGCTGACGCGATGACCTCGCTCGACCAGATCGCCTCGGCGACAAGCAACACGGCCAATTTCGGAGTCTTGGCCGTCAGAGTGCTCAAGCCGGCCGAGATCCTGAGTTACGGGTCCCTGGGCAGTATTCCCCTGTACCTCGGTGCGTGCCTCGCCGCAGGGGCGATGGGCGCACTCGGCCTCACCCTTGTCTCTTCGGTCAGGCGCCGCCGGCGCGATCTGGCTGTGCTTAAGACGCTTGGCTTCACTGGACGCCAGCTGGCCGCGACCGTCATGTGGCAATCGAGCACCGCGGTGATATTGGGCTCGATCGTCGGCGTCCCGCTCGGCGTCGTCGTCGGACGCTGGCTATGGGACCTTTTCGCCCGAGACATTCGCGCCGTCCCGTACCCGAGTGTTCCGGTCGTGTCGGTGGTGCTGATCTTTGTCGGCGCGCTGGTCCTGTCCAACGTCGTTGCGGCTTTTCCCGGCCGCCTCGCGGCGCGCACGCCCACCGGGCTGCTGCTCAGGGCCGATTGAGCGATTCTCCACGATCCTGATGCCCTAGCCTTCGGCGGTGGCTCTGCGGGTGGTGCTTGCCGAGGATCACTATCTGATGCGGGAAGGCCTCGGGAGGATGATCAGCTCCGAGCCGGATCTGGAGCTCGTCGCGTCGTGCACCGATCACGGCTCGCTCATGCAGGCGGTGGAGGAGGAGCGGCCCGACGTCGTCGTGACCGACATCCGCATGCCTCCGACGGGAACCGACGAGGGCATCCGCGCGGCGAACGAGCTGCCGCGAGAGCCGTCCCGATCTCGGAGTCGTCGTGCTCAGCCAATACTCGGAGCCCTCATACGCCCTCGAATTCTTACAACGCGGCTCGAATGGGAGGGCATACCTGTTGAAGGAGAGGGTCTCGGACATCGGGCAGCTCGCCGACGCAATTCGCGAGGTAGCGAGGGGCGGCTCGGTTATCGACCCTCAGGTAATAGACGCCTTGGTCAAAGCGCGAATGAAGGCGAAGGACTCCCCGCTCAGGCTCCTAACGCCGCGAGAGACCGAGATCCTCGCCGAGATGGCTCAGGGAAAGAACAACGCCGCCGTTGCCTCGTCACTGGTGCTCTCCGAGAGAGCAGTCGAGAAGCACATCAACTCGATCTTTTCGAAGCTGGCACTTTCGCAGGAGCCCGACGTCCACCGGAGGGTCAAGGCGGTACTCCTCTTTCTCGCCGACCGCTCCTCGTGACGGGGACTCTAGGGGTAGGCGATTCCGGTCCGGTCGACAATGGGACCGTAGCGCGGTGGTGCTGCCACCACCTTGGTTTACGTGCTGGCCGGGTTGGCCTGCTCACCGGGCTTTAGGAGGATTGGGCCGTGCCTGACGAAAAGGTTGGCGTCCTGATCGTCGACGATCAGGCCCCGTTCCGTGCAGCAGCGAGATCCGTCGTGCGGGCAACTGCTGGGTTCTTCGTTGCTGGCGAGGCGTCCTCTGGCGAGGACGCCGTGGAAAAGGCGGCGAACCTCCTGCCTGACCTCGTCCTGATGGACATCAACATGGAGGGCATCGGGGGAATCGAAGCCACAAGGCGCATTTCCGCGGACCGACCCGGAGCTCAGGTGGTGCTCCTCTCGACATACGACGCGCAGGATCTCCCCTCTGACGCGCGCACATGCGGCGCGGTCGCGTACGTGCATAAGGAGCACTTCGGTCCAGACGTGCTCGAAGGAGTGTGGGCGGGCGATCCCGAAAGACGCCTCGAGCGCTAGTTCGCTGGTGAGCTCAATGGGATCTCGCCCGACACCGTCGTCCCGGCGCCCGGCGCCGACTTGACGGAAACCGAACCGCCGATCGCCCCAACCCGGTCGCTCATGTTTACGAAGCCCGCGCCGGCCGCCTTGGTCTCAGATGAGTCGAAGCCGACACCGGTGTCTGAAACCTCGAAGTAGACCGTGTCTGCGGCGCTCCAGACCTTCAACGTCGCGGTCGCGCCCTGACCGGCGTGCTTGCCCGCGTTCTGAAGTGCCTCCGTGCAGCAGAAGTAGACGGCCGCCTCAACCTCCGGTGAGTAGCGACCAAGGTCCGACGTCGACACGGTTGCGGGCAGCGCGGACCTAGCGGCTGCAGAGCGCAGCGCCTCCTCGATTCCCCGGTCTACCAGCAACGGGGGGTAGATGCCGTGAGCCAGCGCGCGCAACTCCTGGACGGCTTCTTGCAGCTCGTCACCCAGCTGGTCGAGGATCTCACCAGAAGCCTCGGAATCGGTCTCGGCCAGCTTGCGCGCGAGCCGGACGTTCACCGCGAGAGCGACGAGATGCTGCTGCGCGCCGTCGTGCAGGTTCCGCTCGATCTGGCGTCGCGCGGCGTCCGAGGCGGCGACGATCCTCGCCCGCGAGGCGCGCAGCTCCTCGGCCTGCTGGCGCACCTCGATGAGGGAGGCCTGAAGGGCCGAGTCGAGCTCGACGTTGTGAAGCGCCAGGCCGACCTGTCGCGCGAGCTCGGTGAGCATCGTGTCGTCGTCAGGGGTGAACTGGTCGCCGTTCTCGGGCCGGACGGCCACGATCAGCCCGAGGACGTAACCCGTGTGGGTGGTCGGCACGACCCGGATGATCGACCTCTCCCTTCCCTCTAACAAGGTCGGCATCCACACTTCGAGCCAAGCTGAACCTGTCACCCCGGCTCGCGACACGACCGACTCCTCGCTCGGGCTTAGCGACAGCTTGGCAACGGGCCTGTCGGGGACGGAGACCGTCTTCTCGAGCAACCCACCGGATCCCGTCCAGACCTCGGCGCTTTGTAGGGCGAGGGTCTTTCGCAGGGACTCCGCTACTTGCAGGAGCAACTCACCCATCGGCACGGAGCGCGACAGGCGGCTCCCGAAGGTGCGGAGCACCGCGTCGGGCGCCTCGCGCTCTCCATACACGACGCGGTTTGCGTACTGGCCGAGGCGCTCGCGTGCAGGGCCGTACAGCAACGCCGCCAACGCCGCCGCGAGCATCGAAAGGGCGAGAAGCGAGCGTTGCGAGGTCGTCGGGGTGTGACCGAGACCCGCCACGACCACAACGAAGTAGACGATCACAACAACACCCGTTAGCCCGGCGAGCGACACTGTGTGCGAGAGGATCCGATCTATGCGTCCGGCGAAACGGCGCAGGCTTCCCATCGTGAGGGCAACGGCGACGGGCAGCGACGCGATGGCAACAACTAGCGGCGCGCGAGTCGGCCATCCCCACAACAGGCGGAGCGCGAGCGCTACGAGCAGGATCTCGGCGCCGACCCCGACCGCCCACCCGAACCATTGCATGCGCTGGCGCTCCAATCCGGTGGAGCGCGCGTAGCGCCTCTGGGCGCCCGTGATGCCCACGGCGGCCGCAACGGCGATCTCTATGCCGACGGGCCACAGCGGCAGTGCGGGGCGCCTCGTCCAGAGCACCAGGCCGACGCCGATGCCGGCCAGATAGCCGCCTGCCGTGAAGGCCCGGCTCAGCCGGCAGCTCCCGTCCGGGAGACCGAGCATGAGGTGCATGGCCGCCATGGGCAGCAAGGCGAGCGCCAACGGCTCGAGCAGGTGCGCTGCGTCGAGCATTCCCGGGCCGACCGACGACCCGTGCGCCGCCGCCTGCACCAACGCGGAAGAGGCGATCGCTGTGCTCCCGAGGAAGGCGCTGAACAGGATGAGGAGAGGCTGCTTCTCCGACGGGCGCATGATCAGCGCGACCATCCCCGCAAGGGCGAACGCGCCAACCACGACGGCGCGCACTACCTCGGTGTACAGGTCGCCTCGAAGATCGATAACAGGTGCCGCCACCGCGCCTGCCAACGAGAGCGCGCCAAGGATAGACGCAGAGACCAGCCTCGACGCCGAGATGGCTTGTCTCGGTTGGCGTGTGGCCGGCGTGGCGCGCTCGCGCGGTCTGCCGAGGTCGGCCACGACGATGGGGGTGCCTACGGGAGCCGACCTGTCGAGGCGGGGCGGCGGCAGGCGCGCAGGCCCGGCGATCTCGTCCACCTTTGGTTCGCTCAACCTGCCACCCCGGTGGCACTCTCTGTAGTGCTGTCTCCGACGCGCGCCTGGTTCTCGACTTGTCCGTCGCGCATGTGCACGACGCGCTGTCGCGGGAGCCGCTACCTCCTCGTCGTGCGTGACAAGGAGGATGGCTTGGCCGCCCGCATGAAGGCGGCGGAACAGCTCCAGAACCTCCATCCCCCCTTCCGAGTCGAGCGCACCCGTGGGTTCGTCCGCGAGAAGGAGCGTCGGTGCGTTCGCCAACGCCCTCGCGATCGCGAGGCGTTGGCGCTGTCCTCCCGAGAGCACGCCGGGAGCACTTGAGGCCTTGTCGGCCAGACCTAGCAGGTCGAGGAGGTCGCGCGCGCGGCTCTCCGCCTGTCGGCGCCTCGATCCGGCGATCACTGCAGGAAGGGTGACGTTTTCCAACGCGCTCATCCCCTCGAGGAGGTTGAAGAACTGGAAGACGACGCCGATGTGCATCCTCCTCATGCGGGCGAGGTCGTCCTCCCCCTTGTCTGACAATGACTCTCCCGCAACGAGGATCTCGCCCTCGGTTGGGGTGTCGAGCCCTGCGACGAGGTTGAGGAGGGTCGACTTGCCGCAACCGGACGGCCCCATGATCGCGACGAGCTCGTCGGCGCCAATCTCGAGGTCGACGCCGCGCAGTGCGCGGACCGGCGCGCCTTCTGAGTCGTAAGTCTTGCGGACGCTGCGCACCTCCAGGACGTTCAACATTCCTCCTTCGAACCCGGTCCACGCAACGCGCCCCCTTCTTCGTGCAGGGTGGTTCCGGCGTGCAGCTTCCACGCTGCGACGAGTGTCTCGCGTCCCTTCACGAGTGACGGCGGGAGCTGCTCTGCCTCGGGCGGGTCGGCGAGCGCTGCATAAGTCGGGTCACTGAGCACGGTCTCGCCGGGGTCCGCCCATTGCTGCAGGCGTTGAGCAAGGTTCACCGTGTCCCCCACAAGCGTATATTCCAGCCGCTCATCCGAACCGAGCAACGCGGCGGCAACCGGACCGGTAGTAACGGCGATGCCGAGCTCGAACACGGGGAGGCCCTCCGCACGCCACCGATGGTTGACGGCGACCTGGGCCGCGTGCATGGCAATGGCGGCCTGGACTGCACGCTCGGCATGGTCCTGGGTCGCGACGGGCGCGCCGAAGACAGCCATAACGGCATCCCCGACGAACTGCATCACGGTTCCCTCGATGTCGAGTATCGCCTTGTTCATCTCGGCTCGGTGGAGGTTCAGCTGACGGGCAAGGGCGCTCGGGTCCGCGTGCTCGGCGATCGTCGAATATCCGCGGATGTCGGACATGAGCACACTCACTGTCAGCTGCGTCGTCGAGCCTGCACTCGAACCTTCGCGCAGAAGCATCTCGGCGACTCCTCCGGGGAGGAAGCGGCTCAGGGTCTCGCCTTGCTCCTCACGGTTGACGATGGCCTCGTGGAGCATCCGGAGACGCCGCAGGGAGCTCTGCCCACCAGCGCTCGCGTCCTGGGCGAGCTTCAAGAAGAGCTTTTCGACGGCATCCGCGGCGTCGGTCGTCGTCGTCCGCCAGGCGACTGCGATCGCCTTGATCGGGCGACCCTCGGCAACGAGGCGAAGGAGCTCTTCCTCCGGCGCGTCTGAAGTCGCCCGTATCCTTAACGGGGTCGACCATCGCCTTGACGATCGCAGGGTCGAGCACTGAGCCTCCTGCGGCGACGGTTCGCACTGCGCGAGCGAGCTGGTCACCCTCGGCGACGCGATCCTTGAGGAGATATGCGTAGCCCGCCGCACCCTCTTCGAGGAGCGATATTGCATACTCTGGGTCGTCGAACTGCGACAGGATCACGACGCCGGTGCCCGGATGACGCTTCCGGATTTCGTGAGCCGCCTCTATGCCCTCTTGCTGGAACGTCGGCGGCATCCGAATGTCTGTGACGACGACCTGTGGAGCGAGGTCGCTGGCGCCAGCGATGAGTTCTTCGAAGTCCGCGGCGGTGCCGACGATTGTGAGGTCGGCCTCGAGCGCGAGCAGGGCGCGAACCCCCTCCCGGACGATCAAATTGTCATCGGCCAGAAAGATACTGATCGTGGCGGCGTCGTCGGGACCTGCCTTGGCAGTGGTGAGCTCGCTGTCGCCCTCGGCTGTCCTCACCTAGCGCTTCTCCTCGCGGCGGTGGCCGGCGCTCAGGTCGACGAGCGCCTGGCGGTCGAACTGAGCGACTGGGGCGACTGCCAACTTGCACGCGGTGACAGCACGCACGGTCGAGGTGCGCTTTCCTCCTTCGAGGGAAGCGCGTTCGCCATGGAGAGATCCGGGTCCGTACTCGGCGACGCGCTCGCGGCCCACGTCGACCCTGACGACTCCGTCGAGCACCAAGAACAGCTCGTCTGCCTCGTCACCCTCCCCGATGATCGTGCTTCCTGCCTTCACCTTCTTTATTGCGGGCTTGGCCGAACCTCCCATGAGCTCGAGTGAGAGCTGCCGTTCGAGCGCGGACTCCACCTCGGTCGTCAACGCGTCGGAGTCACGATCGCCCCACGGGCTGTGCTTGCCAAAGGCCCTGCGGTACCAGCTCGAGAAATCGATAAGCCCACTCTTCGAAGAGAGCTTTCCTTCTGCGCTGTAGACCCAGTGCCTCGGGAAGGGGCTGGCCCCCAAGAGCTCGTGACGGCTGGATCCATCGGCGTTGAGGGTGAGCGACAGGGTCGTCCATGCCAGGGGCGCGGAGAATTGCACATAGGGGGCCCGCCTCACCCGCCTCGGAGCCGGCACCCCCGTGCGACCACCGGCGGTCTGGACAAAAGTGACCGAATCCTCAGTGACGACCGGCCGCTTTCGCAGATCCGGCAGGGATACCGCTTGGAACACGACCTGCTTCGGCCCCATCCGCAACGTCGTCGAGCCGATCAGCCCGCCCCCTGACTGTCCGTGGTCCACGATACGCCCGTCTCGGACCTCGATCCAGGCCTTGATCACGTTCGCGAAGCGGAAGCGATCGGCGACCCTCAGCTCGTCGAGGTCTCCGATCTCGTCGGGGGGAGGCTCGTCGTAATCCGCGATCCCCCTCTCGAAGGGAAGCTTCGCACCGAGACCGGTGATCGCTTCAGAAGGGATCCATGATATGGAGGTGACCGATGCATCTGTCCGCATAGGTCCAAAGGTAAGTCGGAGGACCTGGCGGGCCAAGGGTGAAGGCCCGTGTCCATTCGTGGGGCTGGCACCACCGGGCGAAAGCGGTCGGGGAGCTGGCCGCGTGCAGGCGATCTGGACCCACCTGCCTACTTGTTGGTCCTCTCGAGCGTCTTGATGGCGGAGCGCCGCTGCGTTCCACCCGCACATCCCGTGGACCCCGCCTCCGGGCGGCGTGGAGGCTGAGCACAGATAGAGACCCTCCATGGGTGTCCGGTAGTTGTTCCACGCGATTGTTGGCCGAAAGACGGTCTGGCGGAGGGTGGGGAGACCCCCGCTGACGTCACCCCCGACGCAGTTTGGATTGTGCCGTTCGGTCTCCGAGGCCGTCCGGGTGGACCTGGCGACGACAAGATCCCGAAACCCGGGGGCGAAGCGCTCTATTTGGGACTCGATGCGGTCGGTCATGTCGACTGTCGAACCCGCTGGCACATGACAGTAAGCCCAAAGAGTCGACCGGCCTTCGGGTGCTCGGGTCGGGTCGACGAGGCTCGGCTGTGCTACCAGACAGAAGGGCCTGTCGGGGTGCCGGCCCGCGGCGACCTCGGCCTCGCTTTTGGCCACCTCGTCGAAGGTCCCTCCGACATGGACTGTGCCGGCGGCCCTGCATGCCTCGGCCACCCAGGGCACGGGGCCGGCGAGGACCCAGTCAACCTTGCAGACCCCAGGGCCGTACCTGAAGCGCTCGAGGGAGCGCCGGTAGCTCGCAGGGAGCTTGCCGCCCGCCAGGTCAAGCAGCCCGCGGGGCGACACGTCGAGCATGACGATCCGTGCTTCTGGAAGGTCGTCGAGCCTTCGGACCCACCTTCCGAGATACACCGCGCCGCCGAGCAGCTCGATCTCGCCCACGAGGACGTCGGTGATGTGGCGGCTCCCTCCCTGCACGATGGGCCAACCCGATGAATGGGCCAGCATCGTGAACAGCAATCCGAACGAGCCTGTGAGCGACTCGTCGAGAGGCAGCATCGAGTGCGCTGCCGCTCCTCCTAACAGACCACGGGCCTCCTCGGTGGCAAAGCGCCCTGTCAAGGAGCGAGCCGACGGCACGCCCTTGAGCGCGAAACGCGCCATAGCCAGAGGATGTCTCGGGGGCATCCTCGTCGGAGCGAGCAGGGTCGGCACGATCCGCTCCTTGTTTCTCATGAGCGGTGCGAACAGGCGGCGGTACTGGGCGGCATCTGATCCGAGCCGTGAAGCAGTCTCGTCCACGGACCCTGAAACCGCGCCGGCTCGACCGCCGTCAAGGGGATGAGCGAAGGCGATCGTCGGCGTGCGGAGCTTCACGCCTCCGCCCTCGAGATCGACGCCTCGGAAGAACGGCGATTCGATGAGCAACGGGTGTACAGCAGAGCAGACATCGTGAAGGTAGCCCGGCAACGTCAGTTCCTCGGTGCGGCATCCGCCGCCGGGTGTATCGCTGCCTTCGTAGACGTCGACCGCGAGCCCCGCCCGAGCGAGGGTCAGCGCCGCGGCGAGACCATTCGGGCCCGATCCGACGACGACAGCGTCGGGTGATCTCATAGCAGGTTCACCGTAGTTGGCGACTCAGTTCTTCCAGCCCTTCATGACCTGCTCGATCCACCACCCCGGTGCGACGCCGAGAAGGGTCTGCATGTCCCAGTAGTCGACCCACCGCGAGATCTTCCCGTCCGATACCTCCACTATCGACGCGATGGGGAGGTCCACCTGCTCTCCTGTTTTCCAGGTCCAGCGCTCGACTCTTTCGACCATTACGGCGTCGTCGTTCGATACGACATTTCGTGACTTGGTGGAGATCTCGACTCCGTCGAACGCGAGCCCGAGCCTGAGCACGACCTCCGCGCCGCCTATCGCCACGTCGTCGTCGGGCGTGGCTGCGTCTGTGTACTCGGCGTCGTCGTGGAAAAGCGACGACAGGGTGTCCGAATCCTGACTCGCGAGAGCTCCCCAGAGGCGCTCGGTCAGCTTCACGTTGTCCTCTGCCCGTGTCATATCAGCGCTCTCTCCCTCTTTCTCTCTTCTCTTTTTCTCTGGTGCGTGTGTCGCATGTGTCGTGTGTGTGCCGTGTGACACTTGGATCGCTGCGAGCGATCTTCAGGATGCGGGGATCGGCTCTCCGACCCGGCTCTCGTAGCCCGGGAGTGCCACCCGGTGGATGCAGACGTCGCAGTTCATCGCCGCCGCGCCTGCGCTCGCCTCGTCGTAGCGGCTCCAGACGAGCTCGGCGATCCGTTCGTCCGGACCGAGAACGCGGGCGACCTGCAGGGTCACCTCCGGATGGCGGCCGGCCCAGGCTCGTGCTTCTTGAGCGGCGCGCTCAGGAAGCACCCCCGTGAACAAGAAGTAGAGGGCGAGCGTGATCTTCGTTGCGCCGAGGAGAACGCAACGGTCGAGAGCATCGGTGACGTCCGGCGGCGCGAGCGACACGAAAGCCGGTTCAACGACGCCGAGCGTTCTAGTCGGGTCGCCGCCGGTCCCGAGGCCGCGCCTGTCGGCCAAAAGGCGCGAGACCTTGGAGAGATCTGAGTTGGCATCGGGGTCCGACGATCCGCGGCCGACGACTACGACAGCATCGGCGGAACCCGCCCCCGCTTCGCGCGCCCTTTCTTCTGCCACCTGGAGTGTCAGGGGATGCACCCCGATGTCGCGCGCGTACGAGAAGTCGACCTCCGGGTTGCGGTTGCGGGCTCGTCGCAACGCGTCGGGTCCGTCGTTCTTCATGTGACCGGCGCCGAGAAGCACGACGGGCACCGCGACGACGTGCGTGGCCCCCAGCGCCACCAGTGAGTCGACGCCTGTGTCGATGTCCGGGTCTGCAAGCTCGATGAGGCCGGATCCGACGAGAGCGGTCGGGCGCATACGGCGGACCTGATCGACGAACGCGTTGAATTGTGCGAGTCCCTCATCGGAGCGCGTGCCATGGCCGATCAAGAAGAGCGCAGAGTCGGCTGTTCCCGGAGAATGCTCGTGTGGTGCGACTCGCTCCGTCTCTGCTGCCGCCCTGGTTCCGGTGTGTCTCGCAACGAGGTCTGCAAGGGCGTTGGTCACCGCGGCGGCCATCGCCGACCCGCCGCGCTCTCCGACGTTCGTGATCGAGGCGACGCCTGCCCGAGCGGAGACCTCCCGCAGCCGTGCCTTGGATTCTGCGGCCCCCACGAACCCGACCGGCGTCCCGATGACGAGCGCCGGCTCGACGTCGCCGGCTTCGATCAGGTCGCAAAGTGTGTCGAGCGCGGTGGGCGCGCAGCCGATGACGAAGACTGCGCCTCGTGGGTGTGCAGCTGCGGCAAGACGTATCGCCGTCGCGGTGCGCGTCGGGTACCCGCTCGGGTCGGCGGACACTTCGTGGAGCCAGGACCGTGGCTCGAGCTTGCTCCGAATGCCCGAGACGACCATCTCGACGTCGCAGACGACCGGAGCGCGCAGGAAGAGCGCGTCGGTCCCCGCCCGTACAGCGGCCTCCGCGACGACCATTGTCCGTGCGAGGTCGGGGTCTCCGGTTGCATGGACCACCCTGGTGACGACCTCGCTGTGCGCCGGGCGGCCAGCCACCGAGCCTGAGGCGGGACTCGACGATGGAGCGGCTGGCTTCTTCGATCGGATGACGTGTGCGGCGATCGATCCCGAGGCGATCGGCGTCCGTCACGCGATCACCTCGTTCACCGCACCTGCGGGGCACACCTCGATGCATTCGCCGCACGCGGTGCAGAGCGCGTCGATCACCGCGGGCTTCTTGGCTGAGCGGACGAGAGCGCGTTCGGGACAGGTCGCGATGCACGCCCCGCACGCGGTGCAGCGGTCGTCGACCGCCACAGTCGTCCAAGGAGCCCGGGCGGTGGTCATCGCCGGTACCCGCGGCGGGTGACCATTTTTCCGGCGATCACGCGCGTCGACGAGGAGCCCACGATCACGCAGGATGTCATGGTGACGGTATCGACGTCGAGGTCGCCGAGCGTTGTGTGCTCCACCGCTTGTCCGGGTCGGCCGGCGTCTGTGACCACTCCCACTGGTGTCGACGGCGCCCTGTGGTCGAGCAGGATCTGGCGCGCCCGCTCGAGTTGCCAGTCGCGTCGAGCGGACCTCGGGTTGTAGATAACAACCGCGAAGTCGGAGGAGGCGGCGGCCTCGAGCCGAGCTTCCACGTCTTCCCAGGGCGTGAGCAGGTCGGACAGGCTCACGGTCGCGTAGTCGTGGCCGAGGGGCGCTCCCAGCAGTGCGCCGGCCGCCAGCGCGGCAGTCACCCCGGGCACGATCTCCACCTCCACGTCCGCAAACTCGGGTTCGGATGCGATCTCCAGCACAGGCGACGCCATCGCGTAGACCCCGGCGTCCCCCGAGCACACGAGGGCGACCCTCCGACCCGTCGCGGCAAGCGAAAGGGCGGCACGGGCGCGGTCCATCTCGGCGCCGAGATCGGAGTTGACGACCTGTTGGTGCTGCCCGATCAGGTCACGGGCGAGCGCGACGTACGCGCTGTACCCGATCACCACCTCGGCGTGACGCACCGACCTCGCAGCCGCCGCGGTCCGGTGATCGGAGGCCCCGGGGCCGAGTCCTACGACCGCGACCGATCCCCGTGGTTGCCTTCGTCGTGCGACCGCAACTGTCGCGTGGCGAGATGCCTGCTTGCGCGCTACGAGGACGCTGCCTCTCCCGGCAGCCAGCAGCGCTGCGGCCTCCGACACACTCGGCGTTCCCACCGAAGCCAGGACGACCGCGCTGGGCGACGGCACTTCCACCTCCGCCAGGGTTGCCGCCGGATACGCACGCACCGGTCTCCCCAGTGCGAGAACGGCGGGCTCGTTTGCGCGCCGGTCGATCGTCGCCACCTCGGTGACGGACTCGTCGGCGAGTCCCGCCTGGTCCAGTACGTCGGCGAGCAAACGTGCGACCTCCTTGGGAGGTGCGCCCGTGGAGGTACCCACACCGGCCACGAGCGAAGGGGGGTGGATCACCGCAGCGGGTCTTCTGAGCACGAGCGTGTCGAGCGCCTCGTCGGTGACGACGAGCAGAGGGTTCTGTGACGCAGTCGGTCCGCTCACAGCAGCGCGTTCCCACGACTCGGGAAGAGGCCAGTTCACGCGGTTCTCTATCTCGATGTTGCAGCCGTCGAGCAGTGCGCGGCTGACCGCTGCCACTTCCCCGAAGGCAGCAAAGCCCGTCGCGCCGTCGATCGCGACGACCCCGCTTCTTTCGGATGAGGTCGTGATGACAGGTTCGGCCCCCACTAGCTCAGCGATGTCGACGGCGAGGTCGTTGGCGCCTGCGCGGTGGCCACCCAACAACGAGACGGCGAATCGGCCTGAGTCGTCGAGACAGACGACGGCGGGGTCGGTTGCCTTCGACTCGAGCAAGGGCGCCACGATCCTTACCGCCGCACCCGTGGCGAGCAAGAGGACGAAGGCGTCGTAGTCCCGCCACCGGGATCTGATCGTCTCAGCGGCTTCCCCGTGCACGTGCTCGTAGGGGAGCCTCTTCGCCAGGGCCGCCCCTGCAGCCGTCACGGAGACCGCGAGCACCCTCACCCTTCCGGACCCCACACCACGAATACGGGATTCGATCCCGACAGGCGCCATCCGCCGTCGGGGAGCCGCGCGCCACGAGCCGCGCTCACCTGCACCAGTGACCCCAATCGGTCGGCCGCGGCCGCGGCTCGTTCCAGTGCCGCGAAGGTGGCCACCACTCTTCCCCCGGGGCGGAGCCTCGCAATCGCCGCCTCGAGCACCTCGATTCCTCCGCCCCCGACGAAGACGCGATCAGGGTCAGGCAGTCGTTCGAGGACCTCGGGCGCGTGTCCCTCGATGACGTGGACCGCGACGCCATGCGCCGATGCATTTGCCGCAGCGCGCGACGCGTCGTCGCGTTCGGACTCGACGGCGAACACGGTGAGACCCGGTGCGAGGAGCGCGCACTCGACCGAGACGCTGGCGCTGCCCGCTCCCACGTCCCAGAGCACTCCGGAGGCGGGCAGCTCGAGCTTGCCCAGTGCGATTGCGCGGACCTCGGCCTTGGTGACCATCTCTCCGCGGTGTGAGAAGGCGCTCTCGGGCAGTCCCCACGCAAGGACGCGGTCGCCGTCGCGGGGTTCGCGTCTCGCCCGAGCGGGGTCGCCGGCTGATTGGAACCCGACCCCCGGCAGGCCGCCGGGCCCGATGATCACGACGACTGAGAGCGGGTCGAAGGTTCCGCTGGACAACAAGTCGAGATCGAGCTCGGTGACCGACTCGTCGCTGCACCCGAGCCTCGAGCAGACGGCCACGAGATCGGGCTGCGCTCCGAACCCGACGAGAGCTTTGCCGACCGCTTCGGGAGGCTGGTCGGGTGAGGTGAGCACAGCGGCCTTGCGTGCGTGGCGGAGAAGAGCGACGGCGTCGGCGAGGGACCTCCCGTGCGCGGAGATCACCACAGCGTCGTCCCAGGGCATGCCGAGGCGCGCGAAGGCGACGGAAACCGACGAGGGAGCCGGCAGGACGCAGAGCTGATCCCGGTCGATCACGTCTGAGAGCGCACGCAGCACTCCGAAGAACCCGGGATCTCCCGATGCGAGAACGACCACGTGCGCGGCCGGGTCGCCGTCCGCCGCAGCGGCTCCCGCAACGGCGCGAGCGAACGATGCGGCGTCGTCCGATATGAGGATCTCGCGAACGTCGCGGGTCGCGCCGGAGGGCGGGATCGGTTGCTCGTCGCGCATGTGCCATTCGCGCCACGAGGTCATGTGCCTCTTCCCCCCGGCGACGGTGGTTGCGTCTCGGAGCGCGGCTATCGCCTGCTCGTCGAGAGAGGCGAGAGTGTCTCCGAGGACCCCGATCACTGTCACCCGGCCGGCGGTGTCAGGCACGTGCGAGAACCCTCGAGCCCTCGAAGTCGACCATCACGACCTCACAGGCGATCGCTCCGCCCGCGTGCTTCACGCATTGATCCCTTGCGAGCTCGCAAAGGCGGCGCAACGGCTCGGTGAACCCGGCCGCGTCACACGTCTCGGCGAAGTGCCGCGCCGTTGCCGTTGCCGTAGCCGAGGCAATGACTTCCTCGGGTGCACCCGTCTCGCGTGCGACCGAAGCAAGAAGCTCGGTGTCGACCTTCGACCTGTGGAAGTGGGTCATCATCACGCCCGCACCTAGCTTCGCGATCTTCCCCGCCATCGCCACCACCACCAAGTCGCGTATCTCCTTGGAAACGCAGTGTCGAATTGCGATGCCTGTGAAGTCGCCGACCTCGACGAAGCAGACGGGATCGATGACGGGCATCATCGCGAGAGCGGCCTGTTCGGATCGGCTCCCGGTGCAGAGGATCATGCGACCGAAGCCCTGCGCCGCGGCGACGTCTATCTGCTGCACCACGCTCGCTCTGTATGCGGCGGTGGAGAACGGCTTCACGATGCCGGTCGTGCCGAGAATCGATATTCCCCCGACGATGCCGAGTCGCGCGTTGGTCGTGCGCTCGGCCATCTTTTCTCCGCCCGGCACGGAAAAGGTCACGACGACGGGCCGGTCGGTCACCTCGGCGACAGCAGCGAGGATCATCCGGCGCGGGACTGGGTTTATCGCAGGAGCTCCCACGTCGAGGCCGAGACCGGGCTTGGTTATCGTCCCCACTCCGTCGCCGGCGCGAAGTTCCGACGACCCCGCGCCGCCGTCACCGAGTGACGGGTGCGCCCACGTCACCGCCGCGGTCATCCTGGCTCCGTCGGTGCAGTCGGGATCGTCGCCCGCATCCTTGACAACGACCGCGACCGCGGGACCGTCGGGCGAAGAAAGAGGCCCCGCGCCCTCGACCCCGAACTCGACTCGGCGACCGCTCGGCAAGGCGACTTCGATCGTCGGTGGGACGACGCCTGTCACGAGCCCCACGGTCGCGGCCTTGGCAGCGGCGCACGCGCACGTTCCGGTCGTCCACCCCTTGCGCAGGCCCGGTTCATCCACCGGTCGCTCGCCGTTTGGCCCTGACCGGTGCGACCGCCGCCGGCCTGCCCGCCGTCGTCCCTGGAGCGGAGCGGCGCCGAAAAGCATGGGCAAAGTCAGGGGAGTAGAGGTGACTGCGCGCTTCTGTCGAACCGGCGAGTGCGTCGCCTACGAGAACGAGGACGGTCTTCGTTGCGCCCGTCCCGCGTATGTCTTCGGCGAGGTTTCCGATGGTCGTCTCCACGATCTGTTCGTCGGGCCAGCTGGCTCGTACCACGACCGCAGCGGGCGTATCGGCGTTGAGGCTGCTCGGGGGTGCGAGGAGTTCTTGTTGAAGAGCCTCCGGGCGCGCGGCGGACAGGAAGACTGCGAGTGTGCACGGCGTCGCGGCGAGCGCCGAGATGCTGTCTCCCTCTGGTACCGACCCACGCGTCCGCGATGCGAGCCTCGTCAGAACCACCGTTTGCGAGACTCCCGGAACGGTGAGCTCCTTTCCGAGGATCGCCGCCGCCGCCGATACAGACGAGACGCCCGGAACGATCTCGAAGCTCCTGCCCTCCCTCACGCACCACTCGATCTGCTCGTGGATCGCGCCGTACAGGGAGGGGTCGCCCGAATGGAGGCGCACGATCGGCGCGTGCGGGTTGCGCGCATAGATAGCGAGCACGTCTTCCAGAGTCATCGCCGCCGAGTCGTGGACTTCGGCACTCGGATCGGCGTGCGCGAGCACCGCTTCGGGAACGAGCGACGACGCCCACACCACGACCTTCGCCCGCGCCAACCGGTCGGCTCCTCTGAGGGTGATCAGGTCGGGCGCACCCGGGCCCGCTCCGACAAAGCTGATGCAAGGATCCGAATCACCCGGCTCGAAAACGGGCGTCATGACGGGTCCGGGCCGAGCTCTGGGGAATTGCGCTTTGTGGATTTGTGCTTTGGGGAATTGTGCTTTGGGAATTGCCGGCTCTGTGGATCGGACCTTGCTCTGGATCGCCCGGCGAGTGGAACGCCGGCGGGACTATCACTGTTGCCAGATACGAGACCTCTTCGTGCGCCACATCCTTGACCGGTACGACGCGCTCGCCTTCGAGGCCGAGCCGCTCACCCATCACGGCTCCGTCGATGCGTCCCGCGGCTTCGAGCATGCGCGCGATGGCGGGCAGGTGCCGCCCGCCCTTGTACACGACCAGGGCCCGCGAGCTGTCCTCGAGCGCCTCTCGTACGTGATCTGTTCCGTCGAGCGCCGTCACGAGCGCGAGCGATTCGGTTCCGTCGAGAAGCACCGTCCCGGACCGCGCCGCGAGCGACTGGAACGCGCAGATCCCCGCCACCGTCCGGATCTCGGTCGTCGGGCGCATCTCGGACACCGCCGCTGCCACTGACGGAAAGGTGGAATAGACGTTCGGGTCGCCGATCGTGACGAATGCGACCGACTCGCCTGCGTCGAGCATCTCCACGATCGAAGCCGCAGCGCGATTGTGCGAATCCTGCCGCGCCTTTCGGCCTCCTGGGTCTGAATCGGGCGCCATCGAAAATGCAAGCCGGTCGATAGCCACGTCGGGCAGCACACTTCTCACCACCGATTCTGCTCTGCCCGGCTCGTCGCCTCCCGTGGTGGGCGCCACCACCCGGTCGGCCTCTTTGATGACGCGAACCGCCTCGAGGGTGACGAGCTCGGGGTCGCCCGGGCCGACGCCAACACCGACGAGCTCGGGATGACTGGTTCGGGGCGCTACCTCAGGCACCTGGCGATACTACCGAGGGGTCCTTTCGGGCCCACCTTCGGGCGAGCCGCTCGGTCTCGAGGTCCTCTCGATGCTCGCCCGCTTCACGAAGCGTTCGGCTGGCGACGGGTCGGATCCCATGTGCATGTGGAGGTACGACGCAAAGAGGTTCGGGGCGCAGTATCCCGCCCGTGTCCTTCCCTCACGTCCCGCGAGGTCCAGCCCGTCGCCATGCGGATCGATCGTCGAGTAGTGGAACTCGTGACCTCGCACCGACTGGCCGACGGCCACGACGGGGTTTTCGCTTCTCGCGCGGGCGAGTCTGTATCCAAGCGTCAACCGGGCCGACATCGAACCCTGCGCATCGATGACGCCACAGAGCTCGTGCCCGTCCAGGCTCTTGGCGAGCCAGAGAAGGCCACCGCATTCTGCCCACGTGACTAGACCGCCGCTGACCTTGCAGCGAACGTCTCGAAGAAGCGGGGTGTTCGCCGCGAGTCCCTCGGCGAACGTCTCCGGGAAGCCACCACCGGCGACTAGGCCGTCCGCCGCGTCCGGGATCGATTCATCAGCTATCGGGTCGAAAGGAAGGATCTCGGCGCCCGCTTCTTCGAGTCTCTCGACGTTGTCTTGATACATGAAGCTGAACGCGGGGCCCGACGCCACGGCGATCCTGGCGCGTCCCTTTCGTCCACGACTCCGAGAGGCCCTACCACGAGAGGGTCCGTACGGAGTAAAGGAGCGCTCCGCGCGACCGACTCGATCGCTTGCAGGTCCAAACCGGCCACGATGGCGTCAGCCAACCTCGACAGCGACCGCCGCGCTTCGGCCTCGTGCTCGACAACGGGGATCAAGCCGAGATGTCGATCCCGCCAGCGCAGGCCGTCGTCGCGCCGGAGAGCTCCGAGAAGAGGCACGTCGACCGATCGGAGTGCACGAGCCAGGGATTCCAAATGAGAATCGCTTCCGACGCGGTTGAGTATCACTCCGCTGATTCCGATCTTCGGGCTGAATGTGTCGAAGCCGTGGACCAGCGCAGCGACAGATCCGCTCATCGCTGAGGCGTCGACAACGAGCAGCACCGGTGCGTCGATTTCGATCGCGACGGCTGCGGTGCTCGCAACTCCTATCTGTTCGCCGGTCGAGCTCGACGGACGCGGTGGCGCCGCGCCGTCCGCGCGTTCGTCGGGCAACTCGAACGCGGCCGGGTCCGACACTCCGTCGAAGAGACCCATGACTCCCTCGACCACGAGCAGGTCCGCGCCCACGCCCGCGCGCGCCGCAAGGGGCGCCATCGCATTCTCGCCGCAGATCCACGCATCGAGATTCCGACCGGGTCGTCCCGTGGCAAGGGAGTGGTAGCCGGGGTCTATGAAGTCCGGGCCGATCTTGGCGGACGCGACCGTGTTCCCGCGTCGCGCCAGGGCGGCCATTAACCCTGTTGCGACCGTGGTCTTGCCGACTCCGGAATGCGTGCCCGCGATCACGAGGCGCGGGCCGAGACGGGTTGTCGAAGCCGGGCCGGAGCTCAGTACTCGATTCCCTTCTTTGCTTTGATCCCGAGGTCGTAGGCGTGTTTGATCTTGCGCATCTCGGTGACGGTGTCCGCGATCTCCACGAGCTCCGGAGCCGCGTCACGTCCCGTTATCACCACGTTGGTCCGAGGCGCGCGGTCGCGTATTCCCGCCACTACTTCTTCGACCGGTACCCATCCGTAGGTGACTGCGTAGGTCAGCTCGTCGAGGATCAGAAGGTCGTACTCGCCCGACGCGAGCTTCTGACGCGCCACCTCCCAGGCGTGCCGTCCCTTGGCTGCCGTCTCGTCCAGGTCGGTCGACTCCCACGTGAAGCCGTCGCCGAGGGTCTGCCACTCGACTCCGAGATGGTCGGCGAGCTTTCTCTCACCGACCTTCCACTTGCCGCCTTTGACGAACTGCACCACGCCGACGCGCCAGCCCCTTGCCCATCCGCGGCCCATGACCCCGAACGCCGCCGACGATTTGCCCTTGCCGTGGCCGGTGTTCACGAGAACGATCGACTCGGCGCGTGCCACTGCGGCCGATGGTAGTCATGCCGTGCGCGCAGCCGCGTCCCGGTTCTACGGGCATCGTCCGCATCCAAGTAGCTCCGACAGCACTATTCGAAGATCCGTCGTTGACGTAGGCTCCTCGCTGCGGCGCGGGGAACCCGGTGTGAATCCGGGGCTGTCCCGCAACTGTGATCGGGGAGCGACCTCCGAAGATGGCCACGGCCCGAAGGGGTTGGAAGGCCGGAGGGAGCTGCGATCCGAGAGCCAGGAGACCCGTCCGCACGCCCTTCGGGGCGCATCGACGACGCGAGGACGTGAGGGCGTATGGCCCTGGGAACAGTGCTGGTGCTCGGAGGAGCCCGATCGGGGAAGTCCGAGCTTGGCGAGATACTGGCTGCCCGTGCGGCGGCTCGCGGGCCTCGTGCAGCGGGATCGGTCACCTACGTTGCGACCGCCGCCGAGATTCCCGGGGACGGAGTCTGGGCGGAACGCATTGCCGCCCACCGGAGTCGGCGCCCTCCGGATTGGCAGACAGTGGAGACGGCCGGGCGCCCCGACCTCGACGCGGTGCTCGACAGACTGACCGGCACCGTTCTCGTCGACTCGTTGGGTACGTGGGTCGCCTCCGCCCCCGGCATGTCGGTCGACCCCGGCGCGCTCGTATCTGTGATCAGGGCCCGAGCCGATCGCGGCGAGGTCACGGTCATCGTGTCCGAGGAGGTCGGCCTGGGCGTGCATCCTTCGAGCGAATCCGGGATGCGGTTTCGCGATGCGCTCGGAGACGTGAACCGAGCAGTCGCCGCGGCGGCCGACCTGGCCCTGCTCGTTGTAGCGGGGCGCGTGGTGGAGCTGGCCGACCCGCATCCCCTCGAGCGGTGGCTGGATGCGTAGCGCCCTCGCCTTCCTTACCCCTCTCGGGGGGCGAGAGCTCCCAGTTCCAGGGCTCTCGGCTGGTTCCCGGTCGTCGGTGCCGCAATCGGGGCGTTGCTCGGGCTCGCCTGGTGGGGATCGGAGAAGGGTTGGCCCGTCGGGGTGGCAGCCGCGATAGTCGTGGCCGGCGACCTGGCGCTCACAGGCATGCTTCATCTGGACGGGCTCATGGACAGCGCCGACGGCCTGTTGCCCCATCTGGAGCGCGAACGTCGTCTCGAGGTGATGCGGGACCCTTCGGTCGGAGCATTCGGGATGGCTGTAGGAGGTGCGGTCCTGCTGCTCCGTTGGTCGGCGCTCTCTGCGATTCGTCCTTCCGTGCTCCTCCTGGTCGGGATCTGGGCGGTCTCGCGCTGCCGCGATGGCCGTCGCCGCAACGACGATGCCCTACGCGCGCCAAGGTCATGGAGGAGGGATCGCAACCGCCTTCCTGTCGGGCACGTCCGCGGCCATATCTGCAGCAACGGCTGGGATCGTCGGGCTCGCGGCCGGGCTGGCTTGCCTCATCGCTTGGCGCCCGGGACCCGGCGCAGTGGTGCTCGGTTCCGAGTTGTTCGCGGCCATTGTCGTCCTCTGGTTCGCCAGACGCCGCATCGGGGGCTTCACAGGTGATGTCCTCGGCGCGATGGGAATCATCGCTGAGACGGTTGCGCTCGTCGTGGCGGCGGCAAGGTGGTGAAGGGTGCCATCAGCGCGCGTGCGGCGGGGGCGGCCGCAGCCGTCTTGGCCGACCTCCTCCTCGGCGAGCCACCCGCCGCCGTTCACCCGGTGGCGTGGTTCGGTTCGGGCATGGCAACCCTCGAGGGTCGGTGCTGGCGTGATTCCCGCAGAGCAGGCGCGGCAGTTCATGTGCGCCGGGTTGGCTGTCGCCCTTGCGTGCGGCGGCACTCTCGCATGGGTGACTCGCCGTCCGCGGGCGCGTGGCGTCGGTCGGTCGTCAAGGTCTTCGCGTTGGTTGGGGATCGCTATCGGCTGTGCGATGGCTGGAACGATCACAACCGCCGGACGCGCGTTGGCCGACGAGGCGTCGCTGGTCCGAGACCTCCTCGTGTCGGGAGACGCAGAGGGAGCACGGTCAAGGCTTCGCGCTGCTCGTCGGGCGGGACACGAGCGATCTGGAAGAGAAGGAAATGGTCCGTGCTGTCGTCGAGTCGGTGGCGGAGAACACCGTCGACGCCATCGTGGCCCCTGTCCTCTGGGCGGCCGTCTTCGGTGCTCCCGGAACGTTCGTTTACCGGGCGGTCAACACACTCGATTCCATGGTCGGCCACCGCAGCGAGAGGTACGCGCGATTCGGGTGGGCGAGCGCAAGAGCAGATGACTTCGCGAACTGGGTGCCTGCAAGGTTGACTGCGCTCCTGGCGATGGCCGTCCGTCCGAGAGCGTCTGCGCGCGTCTGGCGTGCGGTCATGAGCGGTGCCCGTCACCACCCTTCTCCGAACGCCGGAGTGGGAGAGGCCGCTTTTGCGGGCGCGCTCGGAATTCGGGTCGGGGGCGATTCGACCTACGAGGGACGATTCGAACACCGTCCGATCCTGGGAGACGGTAGGCCGCCGGAAGCGATCGACATCGAACGCGCCGTCAGGTTGAGCAGGGACGTGAGCCTGCTTCTTGCCGGTGGGCTCGCATTTGCGGCTTTCGTCGCCGTCAAGGGCGGTCGTCCGTCGCCGAGCTTTCCAGAGGTGCCGGCATGACCGTTCGGCTGCCACCGCCCGGCGAGCACGGGGGTGACGCCGCCGCGATAGCGCGCGGTCTCGGGGTGCGGCAGGAAGACCTGCTCGATCTGTCCGTCAGCTTGAACCCCTTCGCCCCCGATCTCGGCCCGTTGTTGCACCGTGCAGTCGAGCGAGGCGTGTGCGGGTCTTACCCCGACGAGAGCTCTGCTCTTGTCGTGCTCGCTCGCGCAGTTGGGATCGTTCCCGAGCGCCTCGTCCTGACGAACGGTGGATCAGAGGCGATCGCCGTCGTGGCCGCGCTCTTAGGGCGTGGTTGGGTGCAAGATCCCGAGTTCTCGCTCTACCGCCGTGCGATCCCGGTATTGGATCCGGAAGGTCCACTTTTCCGGTCCAACCCCCACAACCCTTCCGGCATGCTCGCCCCCGGCGACTCGAGCGCCGGTGTCTGGGACGAAGCGTTCTATCCGCTCGCAACGGGCAGATGGACGCGGGGCGACGCAGAGTCTCCTTCGCGATCGTTCGTCGTCGGGTCGCTTACCAAGCTTCTTGCTTGTCCCGGCTTGCGGGCCGGATACGTCATCTGTCCCGATCAGTCGACAGCAGACGCTGTCTCGTCTCGCAGGCCCGCTTGGGCGCTGAATGCGATCGCCGCAGATTGTCTTCCCGACATGCTCGACCAGGTGGATCTCTCTTCGTGGTCAGAGTCGATCGCGACGTCGCGCAGCGAGTTGACAGCGGTTCTCGAATCTCACGGTCTGTCCGTGCGACCGTCCGATGCCAACTGGGTGTTGGTCGACGGCGAGGCGGATCTTCGTTCGCTTCTCGCACCGCACGGTGTCGTCGTTCGGGACTGTTCGAGCTTCGGATTCCGTGGCGTGTTCAGGGTGTCGGTTCCGAATGCTCGCGGCCTCGAACGTTTCGACCTGGCGCTAAGTGCCGCGCTGAATGGGCGCAAGGCTGCGACAGGCCCGGGGAGAAGGAACGGCAGAAACGGAGCAAGCAGAGCGCGAGGAACCTTGCGAGGGGCTCTTCTCGTTTGTGGAACGGGAAGCGACGTCGGTAAGAGCGCGGTGGTGACAGGACTCTGCCGCCTGATGGCGCGAAGTGGGATCTCCGTCGCTCCATTCAAAGCGCAGAACATGGCGCTCAACTCCTGGGTAACCGACGACGGGGCGGAGATCGGGCGCGCGCAAGGCGTGCAGGCGGTGGCGGCCGGCGTGCCGTCCGAGGCGGCCATGAACCCGATACTCCTGAAACCTACGGGCGACCGCCACAGCCAGGTGGTCGTACTCGGAGAGCCGTGGGCTCACATGGACGCTGCGCGTTACCACGAGGTCAAGACCGAGCTCGTGCCTGTCGTCAACGGAGCGCTGGCCGACCTTCGATCACGCTTCGACGTGGTCGTCTGTGAAGGCGCGGGGAGCCCTGCAGAGATCAATTTGCTCGATCACGACATTGTGAACCTGACGCTTGCGGTCAGGGCCGGGATGCCCGCGGTAATCGTCGGCGACATCGACAGAGGCGGCGTGCTCGCCGCGCTGTACGGGACGGTCGGGTTGCTGCCGCCGGATCTGCGGCAAGCCGTACGCGGCTTCGTCATCAACAAATTCAGGGGAGACCCGGCTCTGCTCGCATCGGGACTGACCGAACTGGAAAGGCGTACAGGCTTACCGACTCTCGGTGTGCTGCCGTGGATCGAAGGTGTGGGTCTTGACGCGGAGGACTCGTTGGCTCTCGGAAGCGTCCCGGGTTTCTCGCAGGGCGACGTCGCCGCCTCGACAGAAGACGTTCTCGATGCGGTTGTCATCCGCTTCCCACGGATCTCGAACTTCACCGACGTGGACGCTCTTGCGTTGGAGCCGAGTGTCCGGGTGCGGATGATCGATCACCCACGTGCGCTCGGTGATCCCGACCTCATCGTGCTTCCGGGCACGAAGACCACGGTGGAAGACCTGGAGTGGATGCGACGCAACGGGCTCGCAGACGCACTGGAGGCCGTAGCGAGAAGAGACGGAGGCCCCGTAGTCCTCGGGATCTGCGGCGGGTATCAGATGCTCGGGCTCACGATCTCGGATTCCGAGGGCGTCGAGGCCCGTGTCCCCAATGCGACGGGCCTCGGCTGGCTGCCGGCGAGAACCGAATTCGGAGTCCGCAAGGTCGTGGCACGCCGTAGAGGCCGGCTACATCTAGCGGGGCTCGGACAAGGTTCCGGTGAGCCGGTCGAGGGCTACGAGATTCATCACGGCGTGACCGTTCTCGAACGTGCAGCGACGCCTTGGATCCGTCTCGACGACGGCAAGGGCCAAAGCGACGAGGGTGCAGCGGACATGGCGGCCGGGGTGTTCGGCGCGTCACTTCATGGCCTCCTCGAGAGCGACGCGGCACGCGTCGCTCTCTTGCGCATGGTCGCCGGTCGGCGGCGCAAGCGGTTCGCAGCCTCTGGCGTCTCGTTCGCCCGGGAGCGGCAACGACGTATTGACCGGCTCGCCGACGCGGTCGAGGAACACCTGGACCTCGACGCGCTGTTCCGGATCGTCGAGTCGGCACGCGAGCCGCGCAGCCAACCCGAGGTGCTCGCTCCGTGATCCTCTTTCTGTCCAACGCCGACACCGAGCTTCTCGCCCTGCGGGTGGCGGTCGAACGGATGCCCGAAGGTTTCCCGCTCGTGCGGGCCGCCAACCCGTCGACTCTCCGAAGCGCGCCTTCGCTCGCCGGTGTGCGGGTCGTGATCGTGAGGTTGCTCGGAGGTTCACGTGCGTGGCCCAATCATTTCGACAGCCTCTGCGAACGCTGCCGCGAGGACGGCATCGCGTTGCTGGCATTCGGTGGCGAATCGGTCCCCGACGCCGATATGACGGTGGCGTCGAATGTGCCGAGCGCGACGGTCACAGAAGCGTTCGGCTACCTCGTGCAAGGAGGTGTCGCCAATCTGGAGAACCTTCTCAGGTTCGTGGCAGACACGGTGCTGCTCGAGGGCTTCGGCTTCGACCCTCCGAGCGTCGTTCCGTTGCACGGCGTGCTGATGCGGCGGCAGTCGCTCGGCGCGTTCGAAGGTAAGCGGCGTCCCGTGGTGGGGATCGTGTGTTATCGGGCTCATGTGCTCGCCGGCAACACAGAGTTCGTCTCCGACCTGTGCGATGCGCTGGCAAACCAGGACGTCAACGCCGTGGCCGTTTACACGTACTCGCTGCGCCCAGGTCCGCAGGACGCGGAGTCGGCGACGCCTGCCGTTGACCTGCTCGCGGCCGCAGGTGTGGACGCGGTCGTCACAACCACTCTTGCTGCCGGCTCGTTGGACGAACAGAGCGAGTCATGGGACCCAGGTTCGCTCGCAGCTCTCGACGTGCCGGTGATCCAAGCGATGTGCGCGACCACGGCGCGTTCCGCGTGGGAGGGATCGAAGATGGGGCTGTCGCCCGTGGACGTGGCGATGGCGGTGGCGATACCTGAGTTCGACGGACGGATCATCTCCGTTCCGATCTCGTTCAAAGAGACCGTGGACGCCGGCGACGAGGTCGTAGGAGCGGCTCTCACGGCATACAGAACGGTCGGGGACCGGGTGGACCGCGTCGCAGAGCTCGCGGCCCGGATGGCACGGCTCGGCTCGGTGCCCGTACGCGAGCGCAAGGTCGCGCTCGTACTCTCCGCTTACCCCACCAAGCGAAGCCGACTCGGAAACGCAGTCGGGCTCGACACGCCGGCGTCAGTGATCGTCCTGTTGAACTCTCTTCGCACTGCGGGATATCGGGTTGACCGCATTCCGGCTTCCGGGGACAAGCTGATGTCGGAGCTCGCCGACACGTTCGGTTACGACCGCGACACGCGCCCGTTCCGAGGGATCCGCGCAAAGTTGCGGGGCGCCTCACGGGGGACGCCTATCGCAGCTGGTTCGCCAGGCTTCCCGACAGCCTTCGATTCTCCGTGGAGGAACATTGGGGTCCGGCTCCCGGGACCGTGCAGACAATCGGGAACCAAGACGGAGGACCCGGAACGGACCTCGTCATTTCGGGTCTCGACCTTGGTGGCGTGTTCGTGTGCGTGCAGCCGCCACGCGGGTTCGGTGAGAACCCGGTCGCCGTTTACCACTCACCGGACCTGCCGCCCACGCATCACTACCTCGGCTTCTACCGTTGGTTGGACGAGGTCTGGGGCGCCCTCGCAATAGTGCACGTCGGCAAGCACGGGAATCTCGAGTGGCTGCCGGGCAAGGGAGTTGGGCTGTCGGCCGGGTGCGGCCCGGACGCCGCACTTGGCAGCATCCCGCTCGTGTACCCGTTCGTGGTGAACGATCCGGGCGAGGGGGCGCAGGCGAAACGCCGCGCTCACGCAGTCATCGTCGATCATCTGGTGCCACCACTCACCCGCGCCGACACCTACGACGATCTTGCGACTCTCGAGGGACTCCTCGACGAGCACGCTCGCGTTTCGTCTCTGGATCCGGCCAAGCTTCCCGCGATTCGACGCCAGGTCTGGGACTGCCTTGTCGCGGCTGAGATCCATCGGGATCTTGGCCTTGAAGCTGCGGGGGTCGCGAAGACGTTCGACGATCCGGCCTTCGACGATCTGTTGGTCGAAGTAGACGGCTACTTGTGTGAGCTGAAGGATGCGCAGATACGCGGCGGCTTGCACATCCTGGGTTGCGCGCCGAAAGCAGAAGCCGAGATCGACATGGTGCTGGCCATCACGCGACTCAGACAAGGCCCGGTGCCGTCACTTCGTCAGGCGGTGGCGGCCAAGCTTGGGATTGCGCTCGATCAAAGCAGCGCACCAGGTCACAGGAACGCGGTCGAGAGCGTCGAGGCGAAGTGCAGACGGTTCCTCGAGAACTGCCAGAAGGCCGGCTGGATGTTCGACCCGCAGACCGCGTTGGGCGACGCCGACGAGATGTCCGACGGAGTTGCTTCCGTGCTCTCCTGGGTGTGTTCGAAGCTGGTGCCTGCGCTTCACGCGACTACGAACGAGATCTCGTCGGTCGCTCATTTCCTGGACGGAGGATTCGTCGCTCCAGGCCCGAGTGGTGCTCCGTCGCGCGGTCAAGCTCATGTGCTTCCGACCGGACGCAATTTCTATGCGATCGACCCGAGGGCGGTGCCTTCACGTCTGGCGTGGGAGGTGGGGCGAGCACTGGCCGACCGGCTCGTTGAGCGTCACATGGCAGAAGAGGGCCGTGCGCCAAAGTCCGTAGGTCTCGTCGTATGGGGTACGTCTGCGATGCGGACGTCAGGAGACGACGTGGCTCAAGCACTCTCGTTGCTAGGAGTGAGGCCGCAGTGGTCCGAGGATTCGGGACGCGTGGAGGGCCTGGAGGTCATTTCCCCCGAGGAGCTCGGCCGGCCCCGGGTGGACGTGACCCTAAGAGTGTCCGGGTTCTTCAGAGACGCCTTCCCTCACGTGATAGCCCTCGTTGACGACGCCATCTCGCTCGTCGCGAACCTCGACGAGCCCCCCGAGATGAATCCCGTACGCGAGAGCGGAACCTCCGACCCGCGAATCTTCGGCCCGAAGCCTGGCGCCTACGGGTCGGGGATCCTCGAGCTGATCGAACAACGCAACTGGCGCTCTGACGACGACCTCGCCGCGGTGTACCTGGCGTGGGGAGGCTGGTCGTACGGTCGCGGCGCGATGGGTGCACCCGCTGGTGACGCGATGCGGAGGCGGCTGGGCAACGTCGAGATCGCGGTGAAGAACCAGGACAACCGCGAGCACGACATATTCGACTCGGACGACTACCTGCAGGATCACGGTGGGATGGTCGCCGCCATTAGGTCGATCACCGGCCGTCAGCCGAAGGCATGGTTCGGGGACAGTGCGGACCCGTCGCGACCCGTCGTCCGTTCGCTCGCCGAGGAGGCCGCGCGAGTCGTGAGGACGCGCGTGGTCAACCCGAAATGGATCGAGGCGATGAGACGGCACGGGTACAAGGGGGCATTCGAGATGGCAGCGACCGTTGACTATCTCTTCGGTTACGACGCGACCGCCCAAGTCGTCGAAGATTGGATGTACGAGCGGGTGACGAGCGCCTACGTCGCCGACCCGGAAGTACGGAAGTTCTTCGGCGAGTCCAATCCTTGGGCGCTCAGGTCGATCGCCGACAGGCTCTTGGAAGCCGTCGCCCGAGGGATGTGGGACCCATCGGACGAGTCGCTCGAGGTTCTCCGGTCTGCTGTGCTCGAGGCAGAAGGTTGGGAGGAGGCGAGATGAGCGTCGGACCTCGCTCGCCCACGGGCGGTGCACAGTTCCCGATTTCTGCGGTGGTCGGCCAGGACGAACTGCGTCTGGCGCTGCTGCTGGCGGCGATCGATCCGAGAATCGGAGGGGTACTTCTTCGCGGGGAGAAGGGCAGCGCCAAGACGACGATGGCGCGCGGCCTCGCTTCTGTGCTCCCAGGAGAGGCGCCATTTGTCGAGATCCCTCTCGGGGCGACTGAGGACCGCGTGGTCGGCTCGGTCGACCTGCGCGCAGCCCTCTTGGAGGGTGAGAGGCGATTTGCTCCAGGTCTTCTTGCCGAGGCAGACGGCGGCGTGCTCTATGTGGACGAGGTCAACCTGTTGCCCGACCACCTTGTCGACGTCCTTCTCGACGTCGCGGTCAGCGGGATAAACAGGGTCGAGCGAGAGGGCGTGTCGCACAGCCACCCGAGTCGCTTCGTGCTTCTCGGGTCGATGAATCCCGAAGAAGGAGAGCTGAGGCCACAACTTCTGGACAGGTTCGGACTCGCCGTCCATGTAGTAGCTCCAATTGATCCGGCTTCGCGCGCCGAGGCGGTCCGCCGGCGTCTCGAGCTCGAGGCCGACCCCGTTGGCTTCTCGGAGAGATGGTCTCCTGAAGAAGAGAAATTGCGCGACAGGCTGGCGAGCGCCCGGCCCGCTCCCCTCGCCGACGGGCTGCTCGAGTTGGTGTCGTCCGTCTGTGCGGCGGCGGGCGCAGAAGGGCTGAGAGCCGATCTGGTGTGCTGCCGCGCGGCGGCCGCACTCGCCGGGTTCGAGGGAGCCCCGGAGGCGGATGCCGGTCACGTGAGGAGGGTCGCCCCGATGGCGCTCGCGCATCGCACACGTCGCGGTCCGTTCGACTCGCCGGTGTTCGACTCCGAGGAGCTCGAAGATGCACTGGATCGCGCTCTTAGACCCGAGCAGGCGCAGAGGACCCGACCGGCAAAGTTGACTGGAGATGCACCGTCCGCTCCAGAACCGTCGGCGACCTCGGATGCTCAGGCGAAAACGGTCGGCTCGAAAGCTGGTTCGGAATCGGACGAGCCGGGCGGTGACGGTGGATACGAGGATCCGATTCCCGCTCACGCCGCACCACACGCGCGACCACCGCACCTCGAGGCAAGCGCCCGGTTCGGTGTGACGTCGGGAGGCAACCCGGATATTCAGGCGCCTGGCAGAAGAACGGCCGTCTTGTCCGACCGAGGTCGTCTGGTTGGTGCAAAGCCGTCCGAGGGTTCGCTGCGTTCGATTGCCCTGATGCCCACGATCGACGCCGCGGCGAGCCGAATCGCGACAAGACCGCGCGCCGGCGCGGAGGCGGCAACGTCGCCCACATTCATCGTGGAGGAGGGAGATCTGCGCGAGGCGGTGCGCGAACAACGCGCCGCCAACCTGGTCGTGCTCGTCGTGGACGCATCTGGCTCTATGGGTGTCGAAGGCAGGATCGCGGCCGCCAAGGGCGCTGTCGTGTCGTTGCTCGTCAACGCTTACGAGAGGCGTGACCGAGTCGCCCTGGTGGCGTTCCGCGAGGACAACGCTCAGGTTGCCCTTCGCCCTACTGGCAGCGTCGAGGTTGCAAGGGCCCGCCTCGAAGAGTTGCGAACCGGGGGGCGCACGCCGCTCGCCGCGGGAATCGAGACGGCGCTCGAATTGTCGCTCGTGGCGACGCGCGGCGCGCACAAGCCGCTCATCGTGCTCGTGTCGGACGGCCGCGCAACCTACGGGCCTGAAGGTGTCGACCCTTTCCGTGCGGCGCTCGACGCCGCCGGAAAGGTCAGGCGCATGCGCGTCCCGGCGGTCGTCATCGACGCCGAGGACGGGACCCTCCGGCTCGGCCTGGCCGGCGCGGTTGCACGCGAGATGGGAGCCAGGCTCGTCACAGCCGGTGCACTTACCGCCGACGGGCTCGCCTCGACGGTACGAGGGTTGCTCCCTTCAGACTGAATCCTCACTGCTCAGGGATGGCAAACAGGTCTTCGTGCGTAACTGCAATGTCGGTCACCGGTCGCGACAACCGGCCTCGGGCATCGGGCTGCACCAGGCGGTAACCGGCGTCGCGCAGCATCTCGGCGACCGGGGCGCGGTCCTCACCGAGGACTTTGACCGAGGCGTAGTTCCATTCCAGCTGCAGCAGGCGGATGCGTTTCTCGGTAAGGGCACGCACTCCCCCTTCGAGCACGAGACGCTCGGTCCCCTCCGTGTCGAGCTTCACACCCGCGACCGTCTTGTCACCGATGACACTGTCGAGGGTGACCACGGGCACCTCTCTCACGTCAGAGCTTCGCTCGTCCGGGGTCAGGACGAGGTGGTTCGCCACGTCGAGATCGAACGTCATCTGCATCGTCCCGATCCGATTGCTCACCGCGGCCCGGTGGAACTCGGGAGCGTAACCGTTCAAGTTCATGTTCTCTTCGAACAATCTCGCAGCGTTCAGGTTCGGCTCGAATGCCGTTACGCGCGCTCCTTGTTCGGTGGCAAAGATCGTGTACACGCCGACACTCGCTCCGACATCGATGAACTAGTCCCCGGGTTTGAGATGCTTTGCCCACGTCAGCAACTCGATGGCAGGCGGGTTCGCGTACACGACCTCAGAAGATGCGGAGAAGTGCAGGTACGCGCGCATGTGGGAACGTGACCCGACTGCAACCGTTATCGGCCGCCCCGCGGAGCGTGCCCAGACCTGGTATCCCGACGCATAGGCAAGTCGACGGAGCCGGCGTCCCTTGTTCGAAGGGTGACGCCAGATGTGCTGCTCCACTGCCTGTGCTTGACGACAAACGAGTGTCGCCGAACGAATGGGTTTGATCAGTGCGTCGCTCCTTGGTGCTCCAACCAGGCCTGGAACATCAAGACGTCCCACAGCTCGTATTCGCGGTCCACGCGGCCGGAGAGGTGCTCCGCCCATAGCCGCCGAACGGGTTCGGCCGCGAGATATCCCTCTCTCTCGAGGCGTCCAGAACCGATCAGATCCTCGGCCCAGTCACGGAGTGGACCACGCAACCATGCACCGAGTGGGATCCCGAATCCCATCTTCGGCCGGTCGACGATCTCCGAGGGGACGTACCGGTAGAGCACCTGACGGAGGATCCATTTACCCGTGCCGTTCCTCAGTTTGAGCTCGAACGGCAGGCGCCACGCCAGGGCCGCGACTTCCGGGTCCAAGAATGGCACCCGGTTCTCGAGGCTCACTCCCATCGACGCCCGGTCCACCTTCGTCAAGATGTCGTCCGGCAGGTAGGTCATCGTGTCCAGATAGACCATCAGCTCGGTGCCCCCGATGTCTGGCCAGCGTTCGGGCGAGGTGAGCATTGTCTTCGGCTCCTGGGCTCCGAGCACGACGTCTGTCGGATCGTCGAAGTGCGATGCGAGTCTTCTGTAGGTCTCGTTCAGATCGGCGGCCGGGAGAACTGACGCGATCTTGTGGATCTTCGTGCCCGGCATCCTCACGCGTAACGATCGGGGGAGAATTGGACCCGCTCTCTCGAATCCGCGGTCCCACAACCGGGGCGGGACGGCGTCGAGGGCCATCGCAGCGAGGCTGCGCACTGGTCGCGGGACCGGCTCGATGCGTCGCCAGAAGCGCTCGCCCCACGCGTATCGGTTGTAGCCGCCGAACAGTTCGTCGCCCCCGTCCCCCGACAAAGCCACGGTGACGTGAGCTCGTGCGAGTGCCGACAGAAGAGCTGTCGGTATCTGCGAAGAGTCTGCGAAGGGTTCGTCATAGAGACGGGGGAGCTTCGGGATCGTCTCGAGCGCGTCCTTGTCGGTGACGACCAGCTCCAGATGCTCGGTGCCCAGGTGCTCGGCCACCCGACGGGCATCCGGAGCCTCGTTGAATCCGGCTTCGTCGAAGGCGATCGTGAAGGTCTTTACTTTTTCCGTGTGCCTCGCCTGCATGAGTGCCACGACCACAGAAGAGTCGACTCCTCCGGAGAGGAATGCGCCGAGAGGAACGTCCGCGTGCATGCGCATCCTCACGGCCTCTCCGAGGACCGAATCGAGCTCGTCGGCGGCCTCACGGATAAGGCCCGGATCGTTGGGATCCGCGAGCCTCGCCGTCGCATTCTTTCGAGCGGTCTTGCCTGAGTCGACCGTCTCGCGAAGGGTCCAGAAGGCCTCGGGCCGGGGCATGACGCCTGTTGCCGTGCCCCGTCCGAGCGTGACGATCGAACCCGGCGTCAGCTCCGCGATGCCTTTGTAGATCGTGTATGGCGAGGGTACGCAGTTGTGTCGGAAATACAGAGCGAGCACGTCCCGGTCGACTTGTGGATGGAAAGAGCCGTGAGCTACGAGAGCCTTGAGCTCGGAGCCGAACAGGAACACCCCACCGGACCACCCGTAGTAGAGCGGCTTCTCTCCGAAGCGGTCGCGGGCAAGATGGAGCCTCTGATCGACCCGATCCCATACCGCCAATGCGAACATCCCGTTACAGCGTTCGAGCATCTCGCGCAGTCCGAACCGCTTGACGCCGGCAACCACGACCTCTGTGTCCGATGAGCCGCGGAAACGCTGACCCAGTGCCTCGAGCTCGGCTCGAAGTGGTACGAAGTTGTAGATCTCGCCGTTGTAGGCGATGACATAACGCTCGTCGTCGGACGCCATCGGCTGGTGCCCGGTGGGGGACAGGTCGACGATGGCGAGCCTTCGTGACCCCAGGCCGACTCCGGCGCCGCTGTCGATGAAAATGCCCGAATCGTCAGGACCCCGGTGGACGATCGCATCGGTCATCGCCTTGAGCGGTGGTTCGAGGTTTCGGGTGCCTCCGGTTCGCCTATCCCAGAAACCGGCTATCCCGCACATGGCCTAACGGCGTGCGCCCCAAGTCGCTGCACGCCCACGCTCTGTAGAATAGACGAGCCGATCTCCGACGGACGGCCCGACCTCGACGTGTGCAGGGTTGCGCGTGTTGATCGGTCATCATGGACGCTGTGCCCTCTGGGGGGATGCAATCGACAATGGGCACCGAAGAGGCAGACACCCTGCGTGGGTGCAGGGTGGTGACCACCTCCATGACCGCCAAGCTTCTTCTCGGCAACCAGCTGCGTTCGCTCACCGACATCTCGTGGACCGTGGTGAGCGGGGACTCGTTCGATCAGGCGCCAGCCGACATCTCGGTCGAGGTGGTGCCGCTACGGCGTGAGCTCGCGTTGTCCGACTTGAAGGCCTTCTTGACTCTTCTGAGGCTGTTCCGCCGCCGACGGTTCGACTTCGTCCAGACGCATACCCCGAAAGCCTCGTTGCTCGGTCTCCCTGCCGCGCGCCTCGCCGGTAGCACAGCCGTTTACACGATCCACGGAGCTCTCTACTTCGCAGACAACAGCAGGATCGGCAACATCGCGGGATGGATCTTCGAGAAGTGGTGCTGCGCCTGGGCGCACAAGGTGTTGGTGCAGAGTCGCGAGGACGAGTCTGTGTTACCGAGAGTCGGGATCTGCTCGAGGCGAAAGATCCGCTACATAGGCAACGGCGTCGTGCTCGACCACTTCTTGGAACACGTCGAACCAGAACCCAAGCTCTCTGACTCTTCTACTGACTCTCTGCCGGTCGTGGAGATGGTCAGCCGGCTAGTCAAGGAAAAAGGGTGCTCCGATTTCTTCGAGCTGGCGCGGGCACTTTCGGATCGCGCCGAAATTCGTGCACGTAGGACCGGCAGAGACGGACCAGAGCGATGCGATCTCCGCCGAGGAGATGACGCTCGCAGAGAAGAACGTGTCGTTCATGGGTGCAACACAAGACATCAGGCCTTACCTCGCCGCCTCGGACATAGTGGTACTGCCCTCTTACCGCGAGGGGATACCACGCGTCGCCATGGAGGCGTCCGCCGCCGGCCTACCGGTAGTCGCCTACGACGTGCGTGGTGTCAGAGAGGTGATCGACCCCCGAAGCGGACTGCTCGTCCGACGAGGAGACACAGCGGCGCTCGTCAGGGTCGTCTCCGACCTGCTCGGTGACCCCGGACGTCGCGACAAGTTGGGCGAGCAATGCCGAGAACGCGTGGTCGAGCGGTTCTCAGAAGACGGAGTGATCGAGCGGCTGCGCACTTTTTACCGGGAGCTGGCTCCCGACGCCAAGGTCGCCTCCGGTGAGAGCACGTGACCGCGACCTCCGAACCGACGCTGTCCATGACGATCGACGTTGAGGACTTCTACGACGGGATGGCCGTGTTGGGCCACGACGTCCCGAGACCTCCCGACCTCGTCGAGCAGCTCGCTCAATTGGTCGACGGGCTCGACAAGGTGACGGGCAAGCCCAAGGTCACGCTGTTCGTGGTCGGAAACCACGTTGCGCGGATACGTCCCGCCCTGGCGACGTTCGCGGCCGCCGGCCACGAGATCGCAAGCCACGGTCCCGACCACGGCCGGCTACCCGATGACGCCGAACCTTGGCTTCGCAAGGGACGCGAGATCCTGGAGGACGAGCTCCAGGTGAAGGTGACGGGATTCAGGTCCCCGCGATTCGACCTGCCACCTCACGGTGATCTTCATCGGTACCGGGGCGAGCTTGCGGAAGCCGGGTACGAATACGTCTCGGACGCCGACCATCTGGGCACCGGTTCACCCGTCAGGGAGGCCCCGGTCATGTCGTGGCGCGGGGTGAGGCTCGGAGGGGGGAGCTACCAGCGACTTCTCCCGTTCACCGCCGTCTCGGGAGCGATCCGCCGAAGCCCCAGTACCGCCGTCTGCTACTACCACTCGTACGACTTCGACGGGACCACCCCGGGGTTGAGCGCCGTCCGCTCCCAGGCGGTTGCGAGGCAGGTTCTCGGCAGGGGCCGCATCGCGCCTATGTTCATGCGCCTTGTCCGCCGATTCGGAAGCGAGACCTGTAGCCGTGTCGCCATCTGACTTCCGCACCTACTTCCACCGCAGGGCGTCGCGCTTTGACGCCTTCTACCGCAGCGAGCCCGTATCCAGGCTTATCGGCCGGGGTCCCATCTTCGACCGCCTGCGGGGGGCCGTGGACATGGTGGCAACCCTTGGGGCGAAGTCGGTCCTAGACGTCGGTTGCGGAAGCGGCCCATTGTTCGAACCGCTCGCCGAACGGGGCATAAAGGTCACCGGCATTGACCCTGCTCCGGCGATGGTCGCCCTGGCTCGGCAGAGAGCGGCGGCATACCCGGATCTCGTAGTAGTGGAGCAGAGGGGATGGGAGGAGATCGACGAGCAGGACTCCTTTGACGCGGCCGTCGCTCTCGGGGTGTTCGACTACGTGGACGATCCCGCGGATCTGTTGAGCCGCATGGGCAGGGCTGCTCCCGGCGTCGTCGCGTCGTTCCCTGCACCAGGGCTACGGCTCAAATTGCGCAAGGTTCGTTACGGTGCTCACGGGGTCAATGTCCACGGCTATACGCGAGAGCGTCTCGCCGGCCTAGCGTCGGACTGCGGTCTTCGTGTCGACCGGGTGTCGCCGCTCGGCAAAGCCGGATTCTTGGTCTCGTTCGCCGCGTCGCTGAAAAAGCTCACGCTCCGAGTGCGTGGGCACCCCCGTCCACATGCAGGATCTCCCCGGTGGTCATCGGGAACCAGTCGGACATGAGGGCGACGCAGGCTTGCGCAACCGGGACACTGTTGCTGACGTCCCATCCGAGTGGTGCGCGCGTCGCCCAGGTCTCTTCGAACTTGGAGAAACCGCTTATCGACTTGGCTGCGATGGTCCTCACCGGCCCCGCCGCCACCAGGTTCACCCGTATCTTCTCGGGACCCACGTCTCGTGCCAGGTACCTCGTCAGGGACTCGAGCGCCGCCTTTGACACACCCATCCAGTCATAGGAGGGCCATGCGAGCCGGGCGTCGAAGTCGAGCCCGACGACAGAGGCGCCCTCGGCGGCGACGAGGAGTGGGCGGAAAGCCTGCACGAGCGCCTTGAGCGAGTACGCAGATACCTGGAGCACGACCGCCACGTCTTCCCACTCGGCACGAAAGATGTCGCCCCCGAGGCAGTTGTCGGGAGCGAATCCGATGGCGTGCAGAAGCCCGTCGAGGCGGTCGAAGCGCTCGGCCAGGTGCGAGGCCGCCGCTTCTAGATGGTCCGCCCGGGTGACGTCGAGTTCGATGACCTCGGGTTCGATCGGGAGCTTTCGCGGTCCGTTTGGTCAGCGAGAGGCCTCGGCCGGCACCCGACAGGACGACCTCTGCCCCTTGCTCTTCCGCGCACTTCGCCACCTCGAACGCCAAGGAGGCGTCTGTCAGCACGCCCGTGACGAAGATGCGTTTTCCTTCTAGAAGCCCCACGTGGCCGGACGTTACAGCGCTACGGAGCCTGCCTGCTGCAATGACCCCGGTTAGCCGGGGGGCGTTAGCCGTTGTGCCAATCTGTCACGATGACCGTCGGGGTCGTCGGGATCGTCGGTGGCACAGGACCACTCGGAGTGGGACTCGGGCTGCGCCTCGCAGCGGCTGGGTCGCCGGTCGTCATCGGTTCGCGTGACCCGGCGAGGGCGGCCGAGGTCGTCGGGGAAGCTCTGGCTGCTTGGCCAGGTCGTCATCTTGACCTGAGGGGAGTCGCCAACGACGAGGCCGCAAAGTGCGACATCGTCGTTATCGCAACTCCGTGGGAGGCCGTCGTCCAGACGGTCAGGCCGTTCTCGGACGATCTGGCAGGAAGGCTTGTCATATCCGTGGGCAACGCCCTCGTGAAAGAGGGACGCGAGTTCCAGGCGATCGCGCCACCAAGGGGTTCGGTGGCGACTCTGCTCCAGGCCACCCTGCCGAGGTCACACGTCGTCGCAGCGTGTCACCACCTCCCAGCCCGCGAGCTGAAGGACCTCGATGCCGATCTCGACTCCGACGTCCTCGTGTGTTCCGACGAACCCGGTGCGGCCGACGCCGCGATCGAGATGCTCTCGTCGATCCGAGGGCTTCGCCCCCTCAACGCCGGCAGCCTCTCCTCTGCCGCGGCGATCGAGGCCTTCACTGCGGTCCTCGTGACGTTGAACGTCCGGTACAAGGTGCACACCACTTTGAAGATCGGGGGTCTCGACGACGCGAAGGCTCGGGATCCGGGTCGGGCCAGGTGAGCGAGCTGCCGGTGATGCGTCTCTACGACACGGCCCGCCGCGAAGTGGTGCCGTTCGAGCCCGGTCCCGTCGTCACCCTCTACACGTGCGGGATCACACCTTATGACTCGGCACACCTCGGGCACGCCGCGACGTACCTGGCTTTCGACGTGCTGCAGCGTCGGCTCAGGGACATCGGTCACGACACGCGCTGTGTGCGCAACGTGACCGATGTCGACGACGACATTTTGCGAAAATCCCGCGAGCTCGGCGTGCACTACCTCGACCTTGCCGTCGAGGAGCTGGCGAGGTTCGACTCGTCGATGTCGGCGCTCGGGTTGCTCCCGGCTTGGAGTGAGCCCCGTGCGACGTCAGCGATCGCCGAGATCCTTTCTCTCGTCGATGCCGTGTTGCAGGGCGGACACGCCTACAGAGCAGGCGGAGCTGTCTACTTCGACGTGTCGAGCTTCGGGTCTTTTGGCCAGTTGAGCCACCTCGGGCGTGAGGCGATGCTCGCTCTCAGCGCGGCGAACGCGGTGGCAATCCTGACGACCCGAACAAGGACGATCCGCTCGACTTCGTGCTCTGGCAACCTTCCGCGCCCGACGAACCCTCCTGGGAGTCGCGTTGGGGACCGGGAAGGCCGGGTTGGCATGTCGAATGCTCTGCGTTGGCGTTGCGAGAGCTCGGAAAGACCGTCGACATCCACGGTGGCGGGAGCGATCTCGTCTTCCCTCACCACGAGTGCGAGGCTGCCCAGTCCGAAGCAGTCACCGGCCAACCACTTGCACGCCACTGGATGCACGCCGGAATGGTCGGCCTCGACGGCGAGAAGATGTCGAAGTCCTTGGGGAACCTGGTGTTCGTAGAGGATCTTCTCAAACGAGTCGACCCACCTGTTGCCCGCTTGGCGTTGATGTCCCACCACTACCGAGAAGACTGGGCTTGGAACGACGAGCACATCGACGTCGCAGATGACCGCCTCGAATCTTGGGGGCGGGCGGCCGGGTCGGCTGGCTCCGCGCCGGGGCTCCCCGGTCGCGAGGTGCAGCTCGACTCTCCCTTGTTGAGCGCCGTGAGAAGCCGGCTCGACGACGACCTCGACGTGCCCGGTGCCCTCGAAGTGATCGACGAAGCAGCTGTCCGTGGACGAGGCGCGGACGGATCCGCTGAGGTGGCTGTCGCTGCGGCCCTTCTCGGTGTGCCACTCTCGGAGTAGGACTCGAGCAAGGACTAGGTGAAGTGGCTGGCGAAAACGAAGGCGGATCCATAAGCGTCGAGGTTGCGGGCGTCGGCCCTATCGAGCTTCCTGCGGGCGCCACGGTCGCCACCGCGTTCGCCGGACAGCGAAAGAGGGAGAAGCACGACCGGATCGTCGCCGCTTGCTTGGACGGCGAGCTCGTCGATCTCGACACTCCCGTTCACGAAGGAGCGAGCATCGAGCCGGTCGGGGCGGCGAGCGATGCGGGCCGCGACGTCCTGCGTCACTCGACGGCTCACGTGATGGCGCAGGCGGTAACCAAATTGTGGCCGGGCGCGCACTTTGCGATCGGGCCGGTGATCGAAGGCGGCTTCTACTACGACTTCGAGCTCCCAGGAGGCGCCCATTTCACAGACGACGACCTGGCGCGCATCGAAACTCAGATGCGCGAGATCGTCCGGGAGAATCAGCCGTTTCACCGCGAGGAGCACGACGAGGCCTCAGGACTGCAGCTGTTCGCCGACCAGCCCTTCAAGGTCGAGATCATCGAGACCGTCGCGGCCGAAAGTAGCGGCGCCGGAGGACGCGACGTCGAGCCGGACCTGAGCATCGAGGCCGGCGACGGGACCGTGGTGAGCGCGTACCGCAACACCGAGGAATTCGTAGACCTCTGCAGGGGTCCTCACGTCCCTTCGACCGGCTATCTCGGGCACTTCAAGCTCCAGCGCGTGGCGGGTGCGTACTGGCGCGGTGACGAACACCGCCAGCAGTTGCAACGCATCTACGGAACCGCATGGGAGTCGGAAAAGGCCCTTTCGGAGCATCTCGCCAGGCTCGAGGAAGCAGAGCGAAGGGACCACAGGCGGCTGGGTGCCGAGCTAGATCTTTTCTCTTTTCCTCCCGAGATCGGGTCCGGCCTCGCGGTATTCCACCCGAAGGGAGGAATCATCCGGCGCGAGATGGAGGACTACTCGCGGCGCCGCCACGACGAGGCCGGGTACCTGTTCGTCAATACACCGCACCTAGCCAAGTCGGAATTGTTCGCCACGTCAGGCCACCTCGACTGGTACGCCGAAGCGATGTACCCGCCCATGGAGCTCGACGAGGGCCACCAGTACTACGTGAAGCCAATGAACTGCCCGTTCCACTGCTTGATCTATCGAAGCCGGCAGCGCTCCTACCGGGAGCTGCCGATGCGCTTGTTCGAATTCGGCAGTGTCTATAGGTACGAGAAGTCGGGAGTGGTCCACGGTCTAAGCCGCGTAAGGGGGATGACCCAGGACGACGCCCATATCTTCTGTGCTCCGGATCAGATGATCCAGGAGCTCGAGTCGACTCTCGGATTCGTCCTCGACCTGCTTCGTGACTACGGGCTAACCGACTTCTATCTGGAGCTCTCGACAAGACCCGAAGGCAAATCGGTCGGCAAGGACGAAGAGTGGGACAACGCCACCGAGGCTCTTCGCCGCGCCGCCGAGGCGATGAACCTGGACCTTGTGATGGACGAGGGCGGCGGAGCGTTCTACGGGCCGAAGATCTCAGTTCAGGCACGCGACGCGATAGGTCGGTACTGGCAGGTGTCCACCATTCAGCTCGATTTCCAGACGCCGCCGAGATTCGGCCTCGAGTTCGTCGGCCGCGACAATGCGCGTCACCAGCCGGTGATGATCCACCGGGCACTTTTCGGATCGGTGGAGCGGTTCTTTGCGATATTGCTCGAGCACTATGCGGGCGCAATGCCGACGTGGCTGTCTCCCGTCCAGGTGGCAGTGCTGCCGGTCGCTTCTGCCCATCACCAATACGCCGAGTTCGTCACTGCCCGTTGTCGCGATGCGGGCCTGCGAGTAGAGCTCGTCGCGGCTGAGGACAAGATCGGAAAACAGATCAGGCAGAAGAAGATCGAGAAGATCCCTTACATCCTGGTCGTGGGTGGCGAGGATGTAGACGCCGGGACGGTAGGTGTGAACCGCAGGGGATCCTCCGATCCCGAGCGCGGGGTCGATCTGGTCACGTTCATCGAGAACGTCGGGAAAGAAGTGTCGGAGCGCGGTTCACCCGAATGACGCTCGAACATCTGTGGGCGGGATGGCGAAGCGAGTACGTGGCCGCGGCATCTGTCGCGAACCGCCCCGGCGGCGATCGTTCCGATGACGACGGGTGCGTGTTCTGCAGGATCTTGGAATCTGGCTCGCCAAGTGCTGACAACGGGATCGTGTGGAGGGACAACGTCTCCTGCGCGATTCTGAACGCCTACCCTTACACGACCGCGCACCTGCTCGTCATGCCGGTTCGTCACATCGGCGGATTGGACGAGCTCTCGCGTGACGAGAGCACGTCTCTCTGGGAGACGACGCGGACAGCGGTGTCGGTGCTCACGAACGCGTACGACCCCGACGGGGCGAACATCGGTGCGAACCTGGGCAGGGCAGCGGGTGCGGGCATTCCGTCGCATCTCCACCTTCACGTGCTACCCCGGTGGTCGGGCGACACCAATTTCATGACGGCCGTCGCCGGCGTGAGGGTCATGCCGGAATCGCTTTCGGAGACCTGGGCCAAGGTGCACGCAGCCTGGGACGCTCGCTAGGCGGATTCAACCGGTCTCCAGCAACTGCAGGTGACTGACCGGTTTGTATTACCCAGCGATGAGTTTCTCCCGCAATGGAGGTCTAACTCGACATGACGACCACGCTCGACAACGCGAGCAGCAATCTCTCGGGCAAGCCGCCCGTTGTCGACCTCGCCACCTGGCAGGCGGCGCGCGAGGAGCTGCTTGTCCGCGAGAAGGCGTACACACGTGAGGGCGACACGATCGCGGCGGCCCGGCGAAGGCTTCCGATGGTCGAGTTCAACGGTGCAGTCGAGGTAACCGGCGTAGACGGGCCAGTCCCGTTCGTCGACCTGTTCCAGGACCGCGACGAGCTCGTGGTCTACAAGCACATGTGGTCCGACGGCGCGCCGCACCAAGAGCAGTGCGAGGGATGCACCACAACGGCCTGGCACCTGAAAGACGCGGTCTACTTGAACGCGCGGGGCGTCTCGTTCGCCATCCTGACCTCGGGCCCTTGGCACGAGGTTGCTCCGTACCTCGAGTTCATGGGTTACACGCAGCCCTGGTACTCCGTGCGAGGTGTTGAGGCACCGGTCGGCGAAGGAATGGGGCAAATCGTCTGCTTCCTGCGCGAAGGCGACCGCGTGTTCCTCACCTACTCCACGACCGGTCGTGGCAACGAGCGTGTCAATGGGTCACTCGGCCTCCTCGACATGACGCCCTATGGCCGCCGCGAGGCGTGGGAGGACAACCCCGAGGGTTGGCCAGAGTCTCGACAGCCCTGCTGGCGCTCGGACGCCGACGGCGTTGTCACCTGGGGCCCGACCAGCCGGCCCGTGCCGCAGTGGACCCGTCCCGGGGCGACCCCCGTGGAGCCCCTCGGTCGGACTGCGACGTAGGGTCTGACGGCAGGGTCCACTTGGAACCGAGCGCCCTCAGACGGCGTGCAGGACGCGAACCTTGCGCATAAAAATCCGCACAGGTATACGCGCGCGTTCCTTTAAACGCGAATTTTGTCGCCGAAGTCGGGGTCGCCGAGGTCGGGTCGCTGAGGCGACGTCGCTGAGGCGAAACAGCGAGTCGAACTGTCAGGCGATCAGGCGGTCAGGCGGAGATCATTTCCAGCGGAAGTGTACGAAGATTCGCCCGAAGTTGCGCGAGTCCTTCTCGACCCGGTGGTAGCGAACCTTCATTTCCGGCTGGTCCAGAAAGCGGAGAACGCGCTTCTTCAGTTGTCCCGAACCCTTGCCGGGAATGATCTCCACGACGCTGGCCTTGGTGCGCGCGGCTTCATCCATCACGTCGTTTAGAGCTCGGTCGATGTCGTGACCTTTGTTGTAGACGTCGTGCAGATCGAGCTTCAGCTTCAATCGGCCTTCGCCTTAACGAGTCTGTCGACCAGGTTGGCGGGGACCGCGTCGTAGTGATCGTGCTCCGCGTGGAAGCGCCCTCTTCCGCCCGTCAAAGAGCGGAGGTCAATCGCGTAGCGCTGGATCTCCGCAGTGGGAACCTGGCCCGTAATGCACTGCTCGCCACCTTCGAGGGTGTCCGTGCCTTGCACGCGACCGCGCCTCGAGTTGAGGTCCCCCAGCACATCGCCTTGCATGCTCGGCGGGACGGTTATGGCGATCCGGCTGACGGGCTCGAGAAGTACAGGAGCGGCCTTTGCCATCGCCTCTTTGAAAGCGAGCGAACCCGCCATCTTGAAGCTCATTTCCGAGGAGTCGACGCTGTGGAACTTTCCGTCATAACACGTGACCTCCACGTCTACGACGGGGAACCCGTATACGCCGCCCATCCCCATCGCCTCCACAACTCCCTTTTCGACGGCGGGCAGGTATTGGCGGGGGATTGCTCCCCCTACGACCTGGTCTACGAAACGGAAGCCCTCACCTCGCCCGAGTGGCGATATGCGCACGTTTGCGACTCCGTACTGACCGTGGCCCCCGGTCTGCTTCTTGTACTTGCCCTCTGCCTCTGCTTCTTTCGTGATCGTCTCCCTGTATGGGACCCGTACGTCTTCGATGTCGACGTCGACACCAAATTTGCGATGTAGCCGCTCGCAGGCGACTGCAAGGTGCGTCTCTCCCGTACCGGACAAAAGGGTTTGATGGGTCTCGTCTACGCGTGCCACCCCGAGCGACGGGTCCTCCTCGCGCAGTCGGTTGAGCCCCGTCATCAGCTTGTCCTCGTCACCCTTCGAACGCGGCTTGATCGCGATCGACAGCACTGCGGGTTCGGGATCCGGGCCTGGGACAACCACGGGTGTGCCCTTTGGTGCAAGGGTGTCGCCCGTGGCCGTATTGGCGAGCTTCGGAACGGCGACGATGTCACCGGCCTGAGCCTCCGAAGTTGTCTCTGCCTCTTTGCCCCTTAAGACCTGCAGGACGTGGAGCTTCTCGTCAGTATGGCTCCGCGGATTCGTGAGGACCGTGTCCGGTCGTATTGTCCCCGAGATCACCCGCAACAACGAGATGTGACCGACATAAGGATCGGAGATCGTCTTGAAGACCCTGGCGAGGGGCTGCCCGGCGGGGTCGGACGCAACCTCTCGGGTCGAGTCGCCGGCCCGAACGACGGTCGGATTACGTCCGGGCGGCGGACCGAGCTCCGCCAGGAGCGTCGCAAGCCGGTCGATTCCGACGCCGGTCGTTGCCGAGCCGCAAACAACAGGGAAGACGAGCCCGTCTGCGACGCCGGTCGCAAGAGTGTGCTCGAGCTCCTCGCTCGACGGCATCTCTCCGTCCAAGTACCGCTCCATCAAGTCATCGTCACCGACGACGATCCCTTCTACGAGCTGCTCGCGCACCTCGTGCTCCAGGTCGGCGAGATCGTCGGGGATCGGTCCTGTCGTTGGTGTTCCGTTGCCGTAGTGGATGGCGGAGTCGGTGAGCAGGTCCGCGATCCCTTGGAACGCCGCTTCCTCGCCTATCGGAAGTTCCAGTGGTGCGATCCCTGCTCCGAACCTCTCTTGGAGATCCGCCAATGTGCGGTCGAACGAGGCGCGGTCTCGGTCCAGCTTGTTGACGAACACAAGCCGACTGAGCCCGAGCTCGCCTGCGAGACGCCACGCCGCGAGGGTCTGGGCTTCCACCCCTTCGACAGCACTGACGACCAGCACGACGAGGTCCACAACAGATAGGGCGGCTCGCACCTCCCCGAAGAAGTCCGCGTAACCGGGAGTGTCGATGAGATTGACCTTGACGTCGCCCACCGAGAACGGGGCCATTGCGAGCGACACCGAAAGATGTCTCTTTACTTCCTCGGGCTCGAAGTCCGAGACAGTCGTGCCGTCCTCTATCCGGCCCTGCCGGGGGATGGTGCCTGTCTGGGCCAAGAGGGCCTCGGCCAGTGTCGTCTTGCCGGCTCCGTTGTGTCCCACAAGGGCCACGTTGCGGATCCGCGACGGTGGGTGGCTAGGCACGGTCTTGCACCTCCCTGAGTCGGTTGGCAGCTCCCCGGGCTGCCCGGCGCCGGAGCCTATCGGCACGAGCCACAAACGTCAGGGGCCGCCTTCCGACCTGGTGGATCACCTGGGAAGCAGGAGTGTCGATGGCCGGTTCCTCGTAGCCCCGATGGTACGCTCGGCTGTAAGAGGCCAAAGGAGAATTGATGTTCGATGGCCGGTGGCGGCATGCCGTAGACCGCGGCACGCAGCCCGTCGGCAAGGTCTTGGTTCGGGCGCACATCACCGCCGATGTGATCACCGTGTTCGGGTTGATCATGTCCGTGGTGACAGCCGTGGTGGTCGGAAGCGGCCATCTTCTGATCGGTGTTGGGCTCCTGTTCGCTACGGGCCTTCCCGACCTGTTCGACGGGCCTGTGGCCAAAGCGTCGGGCACTGCCTCGGTCCGGGGCGCATTCCTCGACTCTGTCGCCGACCGTGTCTCGGACGCCTTCATGTTCGGAGGCGTTGCCTGGTATCTGGCCGCTCAGCACCGCGGCGAGGCCGTCCTCCTTCCGTTCGCGATCTTGGCGATCACCTCGCTCATCTCGTACCAGAGAGCCAAGGCCGAGCTTCTCGGATTGAAAGCCACTGGCGGACTCATGGAACGAGCAGAGCGTTTCATCCTCCTCGGACTTTGCTTCATCGCCGGATCGGTCTCATCCGCTGCCTTCGTTCCGTCTCTATGGGTCTTCCTGGCCCTCGTGCTCGCCACGGCGCTGGGCAGGTTCGCAAAGGTCGTCCAGGTCGCTGAGGGGCCCGTTCAACCCGCGCCGAGGTTGCGCACGCCACGAACCCGCGGCGTTCAAACCGAACCTTTCGACCCCGAGTCCGTTCACTCGGGCCACTTGGCAGACGTCTCGCGACGTGCGGTGGCCCGTTGGCGCGAGGGTCGCACCGATTCTCGCTGGCGAGCGTGGCGAGTTGCCCGCGCGAGCGCGAGACCGCCGTCCCCCGTGTGAGCTGGACCCGCCGCTCGGGCGAAGCACCCGCCAAGTGGTGGACGCGACGTGACGGCACGCAGCCGACCCGGGTGCGACCGGCGGATCGCACGGGCACCAGGAGGCCGCGAACGCGCCCAGGTGGGCGTCCACGTCCTGAGCGCTGAGTCGGAAGCTCGAATTGGCGGGGCGCGCGACGTACCTTGCTTATAGGCGGCTCGGTGAAGCCATGCAGGCGTTGCCCGAGCCCATGGCCGCAGTCGCGTGCCGTCTCGTGACCCTGGTTCTGACAGCAGCACGAGCCGATTCACGCGCGATGTACGGACGCCACCTTCGCCGCGTGCTCGGCAGCGAGCTTTCAGATGCCGAAGTGCGCAGATGGACGAGGCGAGCCTTCCTGGCCTACTCGCGCTACTGGATGGAAGGAGCCCGGCTGCCTGCGGTCCCCGCGTCGCAGGTGCTTGCGCGCATGGTCTGGCCGCAAGGCATGGAGCATCTGGTCGAGGGTATGGCTGCCGGCCAGGGAGTGATCATGGCCCTTCCGCACGTGGGCAGTTGGGAGTGGGGAGGCGCATGGCTCGCGCTACAGGGTTACCCGATGACGAGCGTGGCCGAGCCGATCGAACCTCCAGAGCTCTACGAATGGTTCGTCCGTCAGCGCGAGCAAATGGGTCTCAACATCGTGAAGCTCGGTGCAGGTAGTGGTCCTGCGCTTTTGAAGGCGCTTCGCGAGGGACGTCTCGTCGGGTTGCTCTGCGACAGGGACATCGTCGGCAACGGAGTCGCGGTCGAGTTCTTCGGCGAAAAGACGACGTTCCCATCGGGACCCGCAACGCTCGCTCTAAGGACTGGTGCTGCGTTACTCCCAACCGTGGTCTACAGCGGACCGGGGCGCGACCACAGCGCGGTCATTCGTCCACCCCTCGACACGCAACGTACGGCGTCGCTCAGGAAAGACGTTTTACGCGTCACCCAAGCGATCGCCTACGAGTTCGAGGCTTTCGTGCGCAGGGCCCCCGACCAATGGCACCTCTTTCAGCCGAATTGGCCGAGCGACGAGGAACCACTCCATACCCGCGAGGGCGATCCACGAGTGTCGAACTTCACCGGTCCGCCGGGGCGCCCCGGTCGCCGCGCAGGTGCGGCCTGACGGTCGGTCGTCAACTTGCGGATCGCTCTTCATTGTCCTTACAGCCTGAGCGTTCCAGGCGGCGTCCAGGGTCAGGTTCTCGGTCTCGCCCGCGAGCTGCGTGCCCTCGGACACCACGCCACTGTTCTTGCTCCGCTGGACCGTGCGTTCGTCGACGCGGAGAACGTCGTCGGGCTCGGTCGATCCGTCCGGATCAGAGCCAACGGCTCCGTTGCGCCCATCGCTCTCGGCCCGACCGCGTCGTTCCGCGCACTTGCGGCCCTTCGCGCGGGGAGGTTCGACGCTCTCCATCTTCACGAACCGCTCGCGCCGGGAGCTTCCTACGCGTGCCTTGCGTTTGCTCACCTGCCGAAGGTCGGCACGTTTCACCGAAGCGGCGAGAGCATGTTCTATTCCTTGCTCGGGCCGCCTGCGCGTGGTCTTGTCGGGCGCCTGCAAGTTCGTTGCGCGGTTTCGCAAGAGGCGCTCTCCACCGCGACCAAGGCGCTCGGCGGCTCCTACGAGCTGATCGGCAACGGTGTGGAGGTCGAGCGTTTCAGCCGCGCCGAACCTTGGCCGACCGATGGTCCTACCGTCATGTTCGTAGGGCGACACGAGAAACGGAAAGGCCTTGCCGTGCTGCTCGACGCGATGAGTCGCGTGAAGAACCCGCGCGCGTCTTGCTGGGTAGCGGGCCAGGGCCCGGAGACCGAAAGACTGAAAGAGCAGTATCCGCCTAGCGACTCGCTCTCATGGCTGGGCCGGATCGACGACCTAGAGCTCGCGATGAGGTTGAGAGGCTCGCAGGTGGCGTGTTTCCCGTCGCTCGGTGGAGAGTCGTTCGGCGTGGTGTTGCTCGAGGCGATGGCGGCGCGCTCGGCCATCGTCGCGAGCGACCTCCCGGGTTACAGGGCCGCGGCGGACGGACATGCAGCGCTGGTCAGACCGGGCGACGCCTCTGCTCTCGCCGGGCAGCTCGAGATCTCCCTTTCCGACGCCGAGTCCGCAAACGGAGGTTCCTCTTTGCGCCGTCTCGATGCTGCATACGCCCATGCGTCGTCGCGGTCGATGACCGCGGTGGCGAAGCGATACGTATCGGTCTACGAGGAGGCTGCCGTACACTTCGGGCGTGCCAGGGGCGGATAGAGGCGGTCAGTCCGGGAACGGGAGAGGAAGCTCCCAAGGGTCAGGCAGCTCGTCGCGGGGTTCCGGCAGAGGAGGCGGCGCCAATCGCAGCGGCCGTAACCGGAGCGGCAGCAACCGCAACGGGGGTGCCAGGAACAGCGGCACAAAGAACGCCAGAGGCAACGGATCGGCCCAAAGAACCGTAGGAGGACAAGGCCAGCGCTCGCAGGCCGGCGGCCGGTCCCGCCCCAACGTTGGAGCAGAAGGAGTCGCTGCAGGGACCAGGCCTGCAAAAGCAGCCGATCTGACCCCGCCTACGGCGACTGTCGAACGTGCCCGGAAGGCAGTTTCCGACGGCAACGGACAAAAACCCTGGCGTGGGCGTGCGCTCGCGGTGGCGTCGATACCGGCGCTCGTCGTCTTTGTCCTGGTGGTGGCGATCGGAGCTGCACTCGGGCAAGTGCTCATAGCGCTTGTCATCGCTTTCGTGCTCGGCGCCGGTGTGTGGGCGGCAGTTTGGCTGCTCGCACCACGCTTGCTCCTCGCCCGCCTCGGGGGGCGTCCCGTCGAGGAGGACGACGTACCGCGTGCGGCGAATTTGGTCGACGGGCTCTGCGCCACCATGGGCCTGCCACTGCCGGCATTGACGTTGATCGACGACCCGTTTCGTGGCGCCTTGGCGATCGGTCGCAACGAGCGAACTGCAACGCTCGTACTGACCACGGGGCTCCTCCGCGCACTGGACCCGGTCGAGCTCGAAGGGGTTCTCGCTCACGAGCTGTCACACGTCAAATCCGGCGACATGGCATCGGCCACGATGGCCGCGACCGTCGTATTGCCGCTTGCGCCCATGATCACGGGATCGCCCGAGCTGGTGCGACGGCTCGCCGGACCCGGCCGCGAGCTTGCCGCTGACCAGCGCGCTTACGCGGTGACGCGCTATCCGCCGGGTCTTCGCGACGCACTGGTGAAGATGACCTCCGGTCCACCTCCGGCGCCTCCCTCGGCGCTCGCAAGCTCCGGAACAGGTCGTGTGCTCAGGTGGGTCTGGACGGTGGTTCCCGAGCTGCTCACGCCGCGCACGACGGTCGGGATTCTGGATGCTCCTGCCACCAGGGTCGCTGCTCTCGACGAGGCGTGATGTCCGACAGGGCCTTGATGCAGCACTTAAGCGGGCCGAGGGCCGTTGCGCGCAGGGGGCCTCACAGATCAGCGCGGAGATAGACTTGAGTTATGGCGCAAACCCCCACGAATCTTGGCGACGCAAGGCGGACCGGAACATTCACGGTCAAAAGGGGTCTCGCGGACATGCTCAGGGGTGGGGTGATCATGGACGTGGTCACCGCCGAACAGGCGCGCATTGCGGAGGATTCCGGCGCCGTCGCGGTCATGGCTCTCGAACGTGTCCCTGCCGACATACCGCGCAGGGTGGCGTGGCGCGGATGAGTGACCCTGCTCTCATCGAAGCCATCAAGCAGGCCGTGACTGTGCCGGTGATGGCGAAGGCCCGCATCGGCCACTTCGCCGAAGCTCAGGTCCTTCAGGCTCTCGAGGTTGACTACGTGGACGAGAGCGAGGTCCTGACCCCTGCCGACGAAGCGCACCACATCGACAAGTGGGCGTTCGAGGTGCCGTTCGTGTGCGGCGCCACGAACCTCGGGGAGGCTCTCAGGCGGATTTCCGAGGGTGCGGCGCTCATCAGGTCCAAAGGTGAGGCAGGTACCGGAAACATCGTCGAAGCAGTCCGCCACCTGCGTTCGATCCTCGGGGATCTCGCGCGCTCTGACGCAGGCGGACGCCGCGGAACGCTACGCGTGGGCGAAGAAGCTCGCCGCACCAATCGACCTCGTGGAGGAGGTGGCCGATTCCGGTCAGCTGCCCGTCCCGCTGTTCTGCGCCGGCGGAATTGCGACACCGGCCGATGCCGCTCTGGTGATGCAACTCGGAGCGCAAGCGGTCTTTGTGGGTTCCGGCATCTTCAAGAGCGAGGACCCAGCGCGTCGAGCAAGGGCGATCGTCGAAGCCACGACGCATCACGACGACGCTCAGATGGTCGCGAAGGTGAGTTTCGGTCTCGGCTCTGCCATGCCCGGATTGGAAGAAAGCACACTCGAAGTCAAGTTGGCAGACCGGGGTTGGTGACTCAAAGATGACCGCCGGGTCAACGAGCGCTTGGGTGCCCCCAGGTGAAAGTCGGCGTCCTCGCGCTTCAGGGTGACTTCACTGAGCACGCGCGCGCTCTTTCCGAGTTGGGAGCGTCACCGCGCCTGATCAGGCGACCCAGTGATCTTCCTGGCATCTCGGGAGTCGTGCTGCCCGGGGGAGAATCGACCACACTGGGAATGCTCCTCGAATCCTCCGAGCTGAAAGAGCCGCTTGGAAAGCTTCTGGCCGAAGGGATTCCTGCTTTCGGCACGTGTGCCGGGATGATCCTGCTCGCGTCCGAAGTCATAGGGGGCCGATCCGACCAAGAGACATTCGGAACGCTCGACATCGCTGTCCGGCGCAACGGTTTCGGTCGCCGAGCGCGAGAGCTTCGAGTGCGTGCTCGACGTGACCGGCCTCGAATCAGGCTTGCCGGCAGTATTCATAAGAGCGCCCGTCGTCGAGCGCGTCGCTGAGGGTGTCGAGGTCCTCTCAGAGGTCGACAACTCGACGTCGCCTACGGGATCGACGCCCGTCTTAGTGCGACAGGGAGCCGTTCTCGCGTCGGCATTCCACCCCGAACTCACCGCAGACCGCCGGCTGCACCGCATGTTCATCGAGATGATTTGAAAGAAGGGACGTAACTCCATGTCAGGGCATTCGAAGTGGGCAACCACCAAACACCGCAAAGCTGCCGTCGACAAGGCGCGCGCCAAGCTCTTCGCGAAGTTGATCCGCCAACTCGAGGTAGCGGCTCGCGAAGGCGGCGCCGACATCGAGTCGAATCCGACGTTGCGGACGATGTTCGACAAGGCGCGGGCGTCGTCGGTCCCGATGGACACGATTGATCGCGCCATAAAGCGCGGCACCGGAGAGCTCGAAGGAGTGAGGTACGAGCCCGTCTCGTACGAAGGCTACGGACCGGTGGGCGTCGGCATCATCGTCGAGTGCCTCACCGACAACCGGAACCGAACCGGTGCCGAGATACGCAATATCTTTTCGAAGAACGGCGGGTCCACTGCCGAACCTGGTGCGGTCGCTTGGCAGTTCGCGGCGCAAAGGAGTGGTGGAGCTGTCTCGCGACCTCGACGAGGACGCGATCATGGAGGCCACACTGGACGCGGGAGCAGAAGACCTCTCCGATGACGGCGGCAGGTGGGAGCTCGTGTGCGCGCCCACGGACCTTGCGGCGGTGCGCAGGGCTCTTTCTGATGCGGGAATCCCGGTTCTCTCGACGAGCTCGCGATGGTGCCGAGCCAGACGATTGAAGTAGACGACCTGGGAGACGCGCGAAAGGTCCTTCGCCTCCTCGAGGCGCTCGACGAGCACGACGACGTCCAGAATGTCTGGTCGAACTTCGAGATCCCTGACGACATCTTGGCGGCGGCAGCCGAGTGATGGTTCGCGCGCTGGGCGGCTGGCTCCGCCGTGTGGGTACGGAGCACGGGGCTACGATGCCGGCGCGAGCGAACGACACGGGTGAGTTACCGGGTCGATTACAAGGGGGAGGCCGTCGGCCGTGGTAGAAGATTCTCGGCCGGTACCGGCGCAGATCGCCGATCGCTTGCGCTGTCCTCGATGTGGCCGCCCGGTCGAGTCGACCAAGCACACCGAGCACACTGATGGTCCGGGTGCCGGGTTTACCTGCCCCGAAGGTCACCTGATCACCGCGCACGGCGGGTACCTGGACGCGTCGGGCGAGCAGAAGGCCGACGACGCCACGAGCCGCACGTTCGCCAGCTTCGGTTACGAGTGGAACACCTTCGACGACGTGAGGCCCGAGGACGCGGAGTTCGCCGACGTCTATTTCCGAGATGTGGATTTCAAAGAGTTGCGCGGCAAGGTCGGCCTCGACGCCGGGTGCGGAAAGGGGAGGTACACCCGGTTCCTCGCGCCTCACTTGGACGCACTGGCTGCCTTGGACGGTTCGGACGCAGTTGTTGCGGCGGTGAAGAACCTCGGTCAGTTCGACAATGTCGCGGTGATCAAGTCGGATCTGCGCACCGCGCCTTTTGCCAAGGAGTCGTTCGGGTTCGTAAGCAGTCTCGGGGTGCTTCATCATCTCGAAGACCCGCGCGCAGGATTCGAACGGCTCGTGAGCCTGCTGGCGCCTGGCGGCACGATGCTTCTCTACTTGTACAGCAGGCCCAAGGAATTGAACGTCCGCCGCATTGCGCTGATGCTCTCGGCTGCGGTCCGCCGTATGACGGTGCGGATGCCCCATCGCGTGCTCAAACCCTTCAGCACCGCGATGGCTGTCGTGCTCAACTTTGCCGTAGTACAACCTGGGGTACTCGGAGAGCGGCGCGGCATCCGCGTCCTTGCCGGCCTGCCGATGTCCGCCTACAGAGGCAAGCCTCTCAGGAGTCTGGTGCTCGACACCTTCGACCGCTTGAGCGCACCGGTGGAGCACCGTTACGTATGGAGCGAGCTCGAACCCTGGTTCGCGCGAGCCGGCATGGTCGTCAACGCAAAGCGCGACGAAGCCGGCTGGTTCGTTCTGGCCCACCTGCCAAAAGATCCGCCCCCTCGACCCGCCGACCGCTGACGGATCGGTCCACCCCTGCGTTACCACCCCGCGCTAGTTTCGAACACGTGTTCGTGCTCGGAATCGACCCCGGGCTGTCGCGGTGTGGCTACGGGGCCGTGCGGCGCGACGCCAGAGCGAATCTCCAGGCGGTGGCCGGTGGAGTCGTCACTACGCCCGCCGACATGGCCCTGCCGGAGAGACTCAGATCGCTGATGGCCGAGCTGCAGGACCTGGTGGTCGAGTTGGAGCCGGACGTGGTCGTGGTCGAGCACGTGTTCTTCCAGAACAACGCAAGGACCGCAATGTCCGTCGGCCAGGCGAGCGGCCTTGCGATGGTCGCCGCCGCCCAGTCGGGCTGCGAGGTGGTCCGCTACACGTCCAACGAGGTGAAGCAGGCGCTCGTCGGATACGGCGGTGCCACCAAGCAGCAGGTGCAGAGGATGGTGGCTTCGGTGCTTCATCTGGACGCTCCACCGAGTCCGCCCGATGTCGCAGACGCTCTGGCGCTCGCGGTGTGTCACCTCACCACGATGCCCTTGCGCAAAGCGATCGGCGATGCGTTGCGGGCGGAAGGGCTCGAGGGGGCAGCGTCGTGATCGGCTGGTTGCGCGGCGAGCTGATTTCGCGTGGGGCGGACGGAGAGGTGCTCGTCAACGTCGGAGGCGTGGGCTACCGAGTTCTCGTTCCCGCACCAGTGCTCAGCTCGATCGGCGAGCTCGGGCAGACGGTCGGTCTGTTCGTTCATACCCATGTGCGCGAGGACGCCATCGTGCTCTACGGATTCGCCACCGCCAACGAGAGGCGTTGCTTCGAAGCGCTCTTAGCTGCTCACGGCGTAGGACCTTCCCTTGCGCTCGCCGTAATTTCGTCTCTGCGACCCGAGGCCTTGATCCGCGCCGTGATCGACGGCGATCTCGACGTGCTCTGCGCGGTGCCCGGGGTGGGGCGCAAGACCGCCGCGCGGCTGGTCCTCGACATGAAGTCCAAACTCGACCTGCCCGGCGACGAGACGACTGGCCATCAGCCGGGGGCGCCCGCATCAGAACGAGCAGATGTGAGGGGCGCGCTCGTAGAGCTCGGCTACGGGCCCGACGAGATCCGGCGCGCACTCGAAGCCATTCCGGATGCGGGATCTGTGGAGGACCTGCTTCGAAGCGCTCTTCGTGAGCTCGCGGTCGTCGGCAGCCGAAGGTGAGCCCGCGTCGCGAGGTGGTCGGCACCGATACTCCTGCGCCGGAGTCTGCGTCCGAACGACCGGCAGCAGAGTCCGAAGAGCTCGACGCGGAGGTGCTCGAGGGGGCGATCCACCGGTCGGTCGATCCCCTCGCCGACCCGGCGGAGCACGCCGAAGAGGCTCGCTTGCGGCCGAGGTGCCTCGAGGAGTTCGTAGGTCAGGCCGAGCTGACCGAGCACCTCCAGATCGTTATCGAAGCGGCCCGCAAGCGCCGGCAGGCGGTGGACCATCTTTTGTTCGTCGGGCCACCGGGCCTGGGGAAGACGTCACTCGCCGGCATCGTCGCGGCGGAGATGGGAGTCGGGCTTCGCATCACGTCTGGCCCTGCCCTCGTCCGCACAGGAGACCTAGCGGCTCTGCTCACCGACCTCCAGTCGGGAGACGTCTTGTTCATCGACGAGGTCCACCGGCTGCCGCGAGCCGTCGAGGAGGTGCTCTATCCCGCGATGGAGGACTTCCAGCTGGACATCCTGGTGGGGAAGGGCCCGACGGCGCGCTCCATCCGGCTCGACCTGCCCCGTTTCACGCTCGTGGGCGCCACGACCAGGACCGGCCTGTTGACGAGCCCGCTTCGGGATCGCTTCGGGTTCGTTGCGCGCCTCGACCTGTACGGCGCCGACGAGTTGCAGGCGATCGTCGCGCGATCTGCGGGGATACTCGGGGTGCCGATCGACGTGGGAGGAGCGCGACGAATCGCCGAACGCTCGAGGGGAACGCCCCGCATCGCCAACCGCTTGCTCAGACGGGTGCGCGACTTCGTCGAGGTGCGCGCCGACGGGATCGTGACCGAGGAGCTCGCTACCGAGGGTCTCGACCTGTTCGGGATCGACCACCTGGGCCTCGACAAGGTGGACCGGTCGATCCTCGACACTCTCTGCCGGCGCTTCGGGGGACGTCCGGTCGGTCTCACGACCGTCGCCCAGTGCGTCGGAGAGGAGACCGACACGATCGAGGACGCCTACGAACCCTTCTTGCTCCAGCAGGGCCTCGTTCAGCGCACCCCAAAGGGCCGGGTCGCGACCCCCCGCGGATTCGCGCATCTCGGAATGGGAACAGGACCGTTACCTGGATCACCGGGTGCGGCGCTCGGAGTTCAGGAGCTCGTCGGATGGGCTGACCTGGTAGGCGGCTCCGGGTGATCCACTCGCAAGGTGCTTCTTAAGATCCGTTTCGCACCTTCGGGTGCTCGTCGAACGGCCGGTGTCCGAGAGGAGGGGCCTGGCCTGGACTAAGGTCTCGCGCTGGTCTCGTGCTCGGAAGCTCCCGGCAGAGCCCACCAACCAATGCCGAGTGCCATCCAATCCACGCTGCTACTACTTGCCGCCAGTAAGCCCGCGGCTTCGAACTCATCGGGCAGCTACGTCTTTCTGATCATCCTTGTCGTCCTGTTCTTCTTCATGTACCGGTTCTTCATGCGTCCGCGCCAGCGTGCCGCTCAGGCTCAGCGCGACACCCTCATGACACTCGAGCCGGGTGACGAGGTCCTCACCGGAGCCGGGATCTTCGGGACCGTCCAACACATCCAGGGCGACCGCGTGACCCTCTGGACGGGTACCGGAAGCACGATCACGGTGCTACGGAGAACCATCGCGAGGAAGCTCGACGAAGACGACGTCGAAGAAGGTTCAGAAGACGACACGGATCCCGAGCACCACGACACGTGGGACGACGACGACGCGGCCGAACTCGAGCGTGCACACCAGGAACACGCGGTTGACGCCGACACCGAAGACGCCCCGACAGAGCACTCAACAGCCGACGATGACCCGACCATCATCGCGAGCGGGACGACCACCGGAACCACCGACGCTCCAGAGGTAGACGGTCACGCCGGTGACACACCCTCCTCCGAAAAGCGCGCCAAGGACGACGAAGGGTGAAGACGTCTCTAAAGGTGACGCTGCTCGTGACGGTGGGCATCGCGGTGATCGCCTTCTTCTCCACGGTGGCGGCGGGGTGGACTCCGAAGCTCGGGCTCGACCTGGCCGGAGGATTCCAGGCCACGTACAAGCCCGACATTGCGGTGTCTTCGGGCGAGATGCAGACGATCATCTCTATCCTCCAGAACCGGATCGACGCTCTCGGTGTGTCGGGCGCCACGATCAACAGCCAGGGTGGCAATGTCGTCGTCCAGGTTCCGGGTCTCGCCAACCGCAATCAGCTTCTGAACACGATCCAGCAGACCGCCGAGCTCCTGTTCCGGCCCGTGCTCTGCGAAGCTCCGCCTTACGTGAAGAGCAAGAACCCGCCGACCGGCACGCCGACGTGCGGGTCCCAGTACATGCTCACGGCGGCGGCTCTCAACCTGAACAGCGCGGGCACCCCGCAGGGAAACGTGCCGCCTGACCCGGCTCTGGCCGCGTACCCGAGCACCGCCACGCCCGGGAACCCGACGCCGGACGTGGCTTCCAAGACCGTGCTCTTGGAAACCGGGGCGAACGCAGGATTCGGCGGCGAACGTCTCGTTCTCGGTCCCGCTCAGGTCGCGGGCAAGGAGATCACCTCCGCCCAGGCGACCTTCCAGAACTCGCAGTGGGTGGTGAACCTGAACCTGTCGGGGAAGGGGGGATCGCAGTGGGACACGCTCGCGCAGCAGCAGTTCCACACCTACATCGGGATGGACCTCGACGCCCAGGTGATCTCCGCACCGCTCACGCTTCCGGGGCAGGGCACTTTCACGAGTTTCGGCGGCAAGATCCAGATCTCGGGAAACTTCACCGAGTCGACCGCGAAGAGCCTGGCTCTAGATCTGCAGTTCGGTGCACTACCGGTGACGCTCGGCGGCGGTCCCCACGGTGGTCCTCTGACCGAGACGAGCGTCTCTCCGACCCTCGGGAAGTCGTCGCTCAACGCCGGTCTCGCAGCCGGGATCGGGGGGCTGATACTCGTCCTTCTCTACACGATCTTCTATTACCGGGCGTTGGGAATAGTCGTGTTGACCGGCCTCGCGCTGACCGGCGCGTTGCTATGGGCGATCGTCTCCGCCCTCAGTCATTCGGGTTTGGACCTGACGCTAGACCTTTCCGGTGTCACGGGGTTGATCGTGTCGGTCGGTATAACCGTCGACTCCTATATCGTTTATTTCGAACGATTAAAGGACGAGGCGCGCGCGGGTAGATCTGTGCGCAGCACGGTCAACCGTGCATTCCAGGGAGCATTCCGGACGGTTCTTGCTGCCGACCTTGTCTCTCTGATCGCGGCACTCACGCTCTATCTGCTCTCCGTCGGATCGGTCCGCGGATTCGCGTTCTTCCTCGGGCTCGCAACGTTGCTCGACGTGTTTACGACGTACTTCTTCACGCGGCCTCTTGTCATCTGGCTCGGCCGCAACCGCAAGGTGACCGACGCGAGGTTCATCGGGATCGCCCGTGGTCTCGCAATGTCCTCGGAGCCGGCATGACGACCGTCGCGGCACCTCCCGGCGCTCCCACCAAGCGACCGAATGCGCTGATCCGGCTCTACAGGGGTGAGACGTCGTTCGACTTCGTCGGTCGGCGCAAGGTGTGGTACCTGATCTCCGCCGTGATCATCGTCGCCGGACTGGTGTCGCTCACGACCCGCGGCTTCAACCTGGGGATCGACTTCAAAGGCGGGACGGAGTGGCAGGTCCCCGCCCACGGGTTGTCCATATCGACCGTCACTAAGGCGGTGCAGGCCGCCGGGGTGCCTCAACCAGTGATTCAGGAGCTCGGCGCCGGGGGCAACGCGACGATCGCTGTCCAGGGCGACCTGTCGAGTCTCTCGGGCGCACAGCACCAGGTGGTCACCAACAAGGTCGTCGCCGTTCTCGCGAGCCTCTCGCACACGTCCCAGTCGAACGTGGCCGTAACGGACGTCGGGCCCACATGGGGGTCCCAGATAACGAAGAAAGCGCTCATAGCGGTCATCGTCTTCTTCATCGTGGTGGTGCTCTACATCTCGTTCCGTTTCGAGTGGAAGATGGCTCTGGCCGCCCTGATCGCGGTGATCCACGACCTGTTGATCACGGCAGGGATCTACTCGCTGTTCGGATTCCAGGTGACCCCGGACACCGTGATCGCGATCCTCACGATCCTCGGTTACTCGCTGTACGACACCGTCGTCGTCTTCGACCGGATCAGAGAATCGACGAGGGGGCTCGGCGCGTCGGGCCGCATGACGTACCAGGACGTCGTCAACCTGTCGATGAACCAGGTGCTCGCCCGGTCGATCAACACCTCGCTCGTCGCCATCTTGCCGGTGCTCTCCGTGTTGGTGATCGGTGCGGAACTGCTCGGAGCGACGACGTTGCAGTACTTCGGTCTCGCGCTGGTGATCGGCCTCACGTCGGGTGCGTATTCTTCGATCTTCATCGCCTCGCCGATTCTCTCCCAGCTGAAAGAGCGCGAGCCCCGTTACGTCAACATCCGCCAGAAGCTGGCGAACCGCGATACACGCGTCGGCCTTCTCACGCCGGCGGCTGCGGCCGCCATGTCCGGCACATCCGACGTGACGCGGCGATCAGCGACGCGGCCGGTGGCTAAGAAGCAGAGCGGAACGATCCGGCCGGCAGCGCGTACCGGCGCCCGCGCCGCACAGCCGGTGGTACGGCGTCAAGGTGGCTCGACGGCGGACGGGGGTGCTGCCGAGCTCGCCGGTGACGGCGTCGGCGCGCCCGACGGACTCGCTACGAACGGCGGCGCCCCGGGCGTTGCAGGACAGGCCCGTACGGGTGCAGGCGCAGCTCGGACCGGTGGATCCCGCACCCAGGGAGGGTCGTCCGCCCGTCGTCCGCCGCCGCGCCCTCGGAAGGGTAAGGGCAAAGGCGGTAGGCGGCGCTGAGCCCCAGATCGGTCGTCCGAGCGGTCGATCAGCAGGTCATTGGCTCTGACCAGGCCCTACGGCGGGTAATTTGAAGGGATGGTAACCCTCGAGCGCTCGGCTGCGTCGCCACGCAAGGTGGCAGGTCTAGAGGGCCTCTTGGGTGCGGTCCTCGAGCGGCTCGAGGCGCGTCCTTCCGGTCTCGACGCGGAGGGCCGCGACCTGGTGGTGCGTGCGTGCCACCTCGCTGACGAGGTCCACCGCGGGCAGGTGCGTCGCTCGGGCGAGCCTTACGTAACCCACCCGCTCGCCGTCGCAGGCATCGTGGCCCACCTGGGCCTCGACCCGCGGTCCGTCGCCGCAGCGATCCTCCACGACGCGGTCGAGGACACCGGATTGTCGCTCGAGGAGGTCGAGCAGCGCTTCGGCCCCGAGGTGTCGGCGATCGTCGACGGCGTAACCAAGCTCGACAGGCTCCAGTTCGACTCGAAGGAAGCCCAGCAGGCCGCGACGGTCCGCAAGATGCTCATCGCGATGGCGAGCGACTGGCGCGTCCTCGTGATCAAGCTCGCCGACCGGCTGCACAACATGCGGACGATCGCCGTGATGCCGGAGTGGAAGCAGCGCAGGACCGCGCAGGAGACGCTCGACATCTACGCGCCGCTCGCTCACCGTCTCGGCATCCAGGAGCTGAAATGGCAGCTCGAGGACCTCGCGTTCGCGACGCTGCACCCGAAGCAGTACGCCGAGATCGAGCAGATGGTCGCGGTCCGCGACCCGGAGCGCGACGAGTACCTGGCGCGCGTGCTCGTGGCGGTGCGCGACCGGCTCTCGGGCTCAGGGGTGGGCGCGGAGGTGACCGGGCGCCCGAAGCACCACTGGAGCATCTACGAGAAAATGGTCGTGAGGGGCAAGGAATTCGCCGACATCTACGACCTCGTTGGGATCCGCGTCGTGGTCGGCTCAGAAAAGGACTGCTGGGCCGCGCTCGGGTCGATCCACGCGATATGGAGTCCCGTTCAAGGGCGGTTCAAGGACTACATAAACAGCCCGAAGTTCAACCTCTACCAGTCGCTTCACACGACGGTCGTCGGTCTCGAAGGCAAGCCCATCGAGGTGCAGATACGCACCCAGGAGATGCACCGGCGAGCGGAGTACGGCATCGCGGCCCACTGGGGGTACAAGGCTCAGGCGACGGTCGCCGGCGGAGCCGCGGCGTCGACCGAGATGGCGTGGCTCCAGCGGATCGTGGACTGGCAGGCCGACACCGTCGACCCGTTCGAGTTCCTCGAGACCCTGAAGCTCGATCTCGATCAGGACGAGGTGTACGTGTTCACGCCGAAGGGAAAGGTGATCGCCCTCCCGGCGCGTTCGACTCCCGTCGACTTCGCGTACGCAATCCACACCGAGGTCGGGCACCACTGCATCGGCGGCAAGGTGAACGGCAGGCTCGTCCCGCTCGACACGCCGCTCTCCTCGGCGGACACGGTTGAGATCATCACCTCCAAGGTTCCTTCTGCGGGGCCGTCACGCGACTGGCTGCAGATCGTCGCCTCCCCGAGGGCGCGCAACAAGATCCGGCAGTGGTTCAGCCGTGAGCGCCGCGAGGACGCGATCGAAAACGGGCGCGAGGAGCTGACAAAAGCCCTTCGCCGCGAAGGCCTGCCCACCCAGAAGCAGGTGACCGCAGGCGCGCTCGACCGCCTGGCCGCCACCATGAGCTACATCGACACCGACGCACTCTTCGCCGCCGTGGGCGAAGGGCACGTCTCGGCGCGCTCGATTGCACAACGGGTGGCGAGGGAGCTTCGCGGGGGCGACAACGAGGAGCAGCTGCCGACGACCGTCCGGCCTAACTCGACGGACGTGCGTACCCGACGTGACGCCCGGGTCGGCGTCTACGTGGAGGGCCTCGACGACGTAATGGTGAGGCTCTCGGGGTGCTGCACCCCAGTCCCCGGCGACGAGATCGTCGGGTTCGTCACTCGAGGCCGGGGAGTGAGCGTGCACAGGGCCGATTGCGCGAACGCTCTCGCGCTTGCTACCGGTGAGCGCGAGAGGCTCATCGAGGTGGAGTGGGACAGGGGAGGCAAGTCGTCCTTCCTTGCGAGCATCGAGGTCATGGCCTTCGACCGGGCGAGCCTGCTTGCAGACGTGACGCGCGCCGTGTCCGAGCACCACCTGAACATCGTGTCGTCGTCGAGCCAGACCGCTGCGGACAGGGTGAGCCGCATGCGGTTCGACGTCGAGCTCGCCGACCTGGCGCATCTCGAGTCGCTTCTCGGATCGCTGAAGCGTCTGGACAGCGTCTTCGACGCGTACCGATCGCTTCCCGGTCGCCGGGCGTAGGCGCAAGCCAGTGCCGGAGATGGCGCCTGTGCGCGCCTTGAAGGGGATGAAGGACGTCTTGTGGCCGGCCTCTTACCGCTGGGAGGAACTGGTCGCCACGTTCACCGGTCTTGCACAGAACGCCGGGTACGGGCTCGTTCTCTCACCGGTGCTCGAAGAGGCGCGCCTGTTCCACCGCGGTTTCGGTGACGAGAGCGAGGTCGTGACGAAGGAAATGTACGAGTTCGACGACCGGGACCGCCGGCGCCTCGCATTGAGGCCCGAAGGGACCGCGCCGGTCGTACGCGTGTTCATCGAGCACCATCCGGTCGTCCCGTGGAAGGCGTGGTACGTCACGCCCGCCTTCCGCCACGAGCAGCCTCAGGCGGGCCGTTTCAGGCAGCACCACCAGTTGGGCGTCGAGGTGATCGGAAGCGAGGACCCCGATCTCGACGTCGAGGTCGTCGCGCTCGCCGCCTCGCTGTACCGGGCGCTAGGCCTTAAGCGTGTCGCGCTCGCGGTGAACTCGATGGGTTGCGCAGACTGCCGCGCCGGCTACGTGGAGGCGTTGCGCGCATATCTTCTCGAGCACCGCGACGAGCTCTGCGACGAGCACCGCGACAAGCTCGACAGGCCATTGCGGGTGCTCGACTGCAAGAGGCCCGAATGCCGTCGGGTGACCGAGAACGCGCCGAAACTCGTCGACTGGCTCGACGAGGCCTGCGCCGCGCACTTCGCCAGGTTCAACTCGGGTCTCGACTCACTCGGCATCGAGCACCACCTCGAGCCTCGGCTGGTGAGGGGCTTCGACTACTACACGCGCACGACGTTCGAATTCAACGCCGAGGCTCTGGACGCGGCGCAGAACGCGGTCGGTGGCGGTGGGCGCTATGACGGTCTCGTCGAGCAGCTGGGCGGGCCGGCAACCCCGGCCATCGGGTTCGGGATCGGGATTGAGCGGTTGCTTCTCGCGTGCGACGCGGAAGGCTGCTTCGATGTAGCGCCGCCACCGCTGGACGCGTTCGTCGTGGACCTGACCGGGGGAGAAGCGGCACGCGATCTCTGCGAGGACCTCCGGCGTGCCGGCCTTGGTGCAGATCGCGCCTTCGATCACAGATCGCCGAAGGCCCAGATGCGGCTCGCCGATCGTTCGGGCGCGCGCATCGCGGTGATCGTGGGACCGGAGGAGCTGGCCGCCGGCGAGGTGACGTTCCGCGAGCTGCGAGCGGGAGGACCGGAGAGGCGCGTCGGGCGGTCCGATCTCGTTGCTGCCCTGGAAGGAACACGAGCGTGAGCGCCACGTCGATGCGGACCCACCTCTGCGGCGAGCTCCGGATCGCAGACGTTGGAGAGCGGGTGAGGCTGTGTGGTTGGATGGCGAGCCGGCGCGAGCACGGAGAACACCTTGCGTTCGTGGACCTTCGTGACTTTTCGGGCGTGACCCAGTGCGTGGTCGACGGTTCCGTGGACGTCCGGCCCGAGTGGGTGCTGCAGGTCGAAGGGACCGTGAGGCGTCGCCCCGAAGGGCACGACAACGATGTGCTCGCGACGGGTGAAGTGGAGCTCGGCGACTGCGAGGTGGAGATACTGGCCAAGGCCGAGCCCCCGCCGTTTCCGACCGACGACAGGTCGGACATCGACGAGGCCGTGCGTCTCCGTTACCGATACGTAGACCTCCGCCGCCCGCGCATGCAGGCCAATCTCCGCTTGAGGGCCCGGGTTCTCGCGGCCATGCGCGTGTCGATGGTGCGGCAGGGGTTCGTAGAGGTCGAGACACCGCTTCTTTGGACCCCGACCCCAGAGGGAGCGCGGGAGTTCGCCGTACCGTCACGCCTGCACCCCGGTGACTTCTACGTTCTGCCGCAGAGCCCGCAGATCGCGAAGCAGCTCTTGATGGTGTCGGGATTCGATCGCTACTTCCAGATCGCGCGCTGCATGCGCGACGAGGACCTGAGGGCCGACCGGCAGTTCGAGTTCAGCCAACTCGACATAGAGATGTCGTTCGCAGGGCCCGACGAGGTCCAGGCAGCCATCAACGACGCGGTCCTCGAGTCAACCGAGGCGGCGACGGGTGAGCGACCCGGCGAGGTCGAGCGGATGACGTGGCGCCAGGCGATGGAGCGTTTCGGGAGCGACAAGCCGGACCTGCGTTTCGGCATGGAGCTGGTCGACCTCGACGCAGTGCTCGAAAGGTCCGGGATAAGGGCATTCGAAGCACCGACGAGAAGGGGGATCAGGGTTCCTGGCGGAGCAAAGTTCGCGCGCAATCGACTCGACGGCCTGGTCGAGCGCGCCATCTCGCTGGGTGCGAAGGGACTCGCGTGGTTCAAGGTGGGTGCTCTGGAGCCCGAGGTGGAGCTCTCGTCGCCTCTCGACAGGTTCTTCGACGATGCGACGAGGTCTGCGTTTGTGAAGACCATGAACGCAGAGTCCGGCGACCTTCTGCTGGTCGTCGCAGACGAGTGGCGCAAAGCCTGCTCGGTTCTCGGGCAGTTGCGCGCGGACCTGGGACGAACACCACCCGGGACCGGCCCCAAACGCTTCTTGTGGGTCACCGAGTTCCCCATGTTCGAGGGTCTCGACGAATCGGGTCGTCCGATCGCCCAGCATCACCCCTTCACGATGCCGCACCCCGACGACATCGCTTTGATGCAGAGCGATCCGTTGGCCATCCGCTCCGCCGCCTACGACCTGGTGCTGAACGGGTGGGAGCTCGGATCCGGGTCCGTTCGTATTCACCGCGAGGACATCCAGCGTCTCGTCTTCGACGCGCTCGGGATCACACCGGTCGAAGCAGAGGCGCGATTCGGCTTCTTGCTCGGTGCGTTCCGCTACGGCGCTCCTCCGCACGCGGGGTTCGCGGTAGGGGTCGACCGGTTCGTCGCCCTGCTCGCCGGCGAGGAGAACATCCGGGAGGTAATCGCCTTTCCGAAGACGCAGTCGGGCGCCGACCTGATGACCGGTGCGCCGCGCCCGCTCGCTGCGGAGGCGCTGAGGGAGCTGCACCTCCAGCCGCGGCGCCAGGTCCCTGACTGACATGGCGACGGCCCGCGGCGGAGTCCGCAGTTCGGGCACGGGGCGACACACGCGATCAGACGGTGGCGACCTGTTCCAGGCGGCGGCCGCTTCTACTTTGCAGTCGACGGGTCCGCTCGCCGCGAGATTGAGGCCGAAGACGCTCGACGAGGTGATCGGCCAGAAACACCTCGTCGCCCCCGGCGCGCCGTTGCGGGCACTGGTCGAGCAGGACCGCGTCACCTCGGCCATCTTGTGGGGCCCGCCGGGGTCGGGGAAGACGACGCTCGCTCTCGCAGTCGCGGAGCACAGCGCCAAGGAATTCGTGACGTTGCAGGCGGTGAGCGCCGGCGTTGCCGACGTGCGCGAGGCCGTCTCGCAGGCCCGCGTACTCCTGGGCGAGCACAGGAGGGGCACGATCCTCTTCATCGACGAGGTCCACCGGTTCAACCGCGGCCAGCAAGATGCACTGTTGCCGGCGGTCGAAGCCGGTCTGGTCGTCCTGATAGGGGCGACGACCGAGAACCCCTACTTCAGCGTCAACTCGCCTCTTCTGAGCCGCTCCACGCTCTGGCGCCTCTACCCGCTCAACGACGACGACATACGCGAAGTCGTCGCGAGAGGACTCGCCGCCGAGGGAACCACCGCCGAGGAAGCGGCCGTCGACGAGCTCGTTTCGGTGGCGGACGGGGACGCACGCGCCGCGCTCGGAACCCTCGAGATCGCGATCGCGCTCGCTCAAGGACGCGCGGTGGCGTCGTCGGACGTTGAAAAGGCGCGTGCGGGCCGGTTGGTGCACCACGGCCGCGACGACCACTACGACATGGTGAGCGCGCTCATAAAGTCGATCAGGGGGTCCGATCCTGATGCCGGGCTGTACTGGCTCGCGCGCATGCTCGAGGCGGGGTCGGATCCGCGATTCGTGGCACGCCGCCTCGTCATCCTCGCAAGCGAGGACGTCGGCATGGCCGACCCCACGGCGCTCGTCGTGGCGGACGCGGCCGCCAGGGCCGTCGAGTTCGTCGGTCTGCCGGAAGCGCAGCTCAACCTGGCCCAGGCGGTGATTCACCTTGCGGTAGCTGAGAAATCGAACAGGGTCACCACCGCGTTGGGGCGTGCGCTCGAAGATGTTCGCAGAGGCCCGAGAGCTGACGTGCCCACACATCTCCGCGACTCGCACTACGCGGGGGCCGCGGCCCTCGGTCACGGGAAGGGTTACGTATACCCTCACGACGACCCGAAGGCGTGGGTCCGCCAGGAGTACCGGCCGCCTGAGGTGCGAGGGCACGCCTACTACGAGCCGAGCTCCCACGGCGAGGAAGCCCGCATCGCACGTCGATTGGAGCAGCTGAGATCAGGGGTCGAGCCGGAGCCACCTAAATGATGCGGTCCAGAATGATCCGGCCCAGAAAAATCCGGCGGGGTCGCAATGTGATCCTCGCCGCGGCCAGTCTGGTTCTCCTCGGAGTCGTTCTGGCGCCGTCTAGTTCGTTCGCCGGTGCGGCAATGCGAGCGGCAACAGCGTCGACGTCCGGCTCTCCGGGACAGCTCGTGCGTCTTTCGTCCGCGGCGTCGCCGATGCCCAAAGGATCCCGCGTGTCAGGTCCGGTCGCGGACTCCACGGTTCTCGCCGGCGAGGTAGCACTTCGGCCCGCTGACCCGGGCGCGCTCGCAAGATTCGTCGAGGCCGTATCCGATCCTGCGTCTCCCACCTATCGGCACTATCTCGCTCCCGGCGAATTCGGGCCGCGTTTCGGGGCTTCGCCGGCAACCATCGACGCCGCGTTGTCGTGGCTCCACGGACGAGGCTTGGCGGATGCCGTCGCAGACGGCGACCACTTGTCGGTGACGTTCCACGCGACTGCGGCGCGAATCGGCGCAGCATTCGGCGTGCGCTTGCTGCGGTACACGCTGCCGGGGGGTGCGACGCGTTTCGCGCCGAGCTCTGAGCCGCTCGTGCCCTCTGCGATCGCGTCACAGGTCGAGGGCGTTCTCGGCCTCACCGACCTCGGTGCGCCCCGGCCGTTGCTTGTCGGCGATCGCGGCGCTCACACGAAGCGAGCGGCGGTGGATGAGTCCCGACAGAGTCGCCCCGCGATCAGGGGCGCGATCTCGGGGCCGACGGCCTGCTCTGCTGCGTCTGTGGCGGCTTCCAGTAGCGGCGCGTACACAGCGAACCAGATCGCCTCGGCGTACTCGATGCCCGCCGTCTACGCGGAGGCGCGCCTCGGCGCAGGGATCAAGGTGGCGATCTTCGAGCTCGAGCCGTTCGCCCCGTCCGACATCCAGTCGTATCAGTCCTGCTACGGCACTCACGCTGCAGTTTCCGTGACCTCGGTGGACGGCGGTCCCGGAACGGGCGCGGGCACCGGCGAGTCGGCGCTCGACGTCGAGCAGGTCATCGGGCTCGCCCCGGATGCCTCCGTTCACGTTTACCAAGGACCTTCTTTTCTCAACGCCACCGCGGCCGAAGCGCTCGACGTGTACCGAAGGATCGCCGACGACGACACCGCGGCGGTTGTCTCCACCAGCTGGGGACTGTGTGAGGCGAACATCGACTCTGGATTCGCCAACGCGGAATCGACCGTCTTCCAGCAGATGGCCGCCCAGGGGCAGTCGGTGTTCGCCGCTTCCGGCGACGCCGGGTCCGAGGACTGCTTCGTCGCGCCCAATAACTTAGACACTTCTCTGCGGGTCGACGATCCGGGCAGCCAGCCCTACGTGACCAGCGCAGGAGGAACCACTCTCGCCTCGTTGGGGCCGCCTCCCAGTGAGACGGTCTGGAACTCGTGCCAGGGCGCCAGCGGACAGGGTTGCGCCGACCAAGGATCCCCGTTTGGTGCCGGTGGGGGTGGCGTCTCTTCTTACTGGCGGATGCCTTCCTGGGAGCAGGGGCCCGGCGTCATCAGCACGTATTCGTCGAAGTCATCCTGTGGCCCACCGAGCGGTGTGTACTGCCGCGAGGTGCCGGATGTATCGGCGTCGGCCGACCCGGCACAGGGTTACATCATGTATTTCGCAGGTTTCTGGCAGGCGGTCGGGGGCACGTCGGCCTCTGCGCCGCTCTGGGCCGCGGTCACTGCCGTGTCCGACCAGGGTTGCCTGGTCACGGGATCGTCGTTTGCACACAGTCACGTGGTGGGTTTCGCCAACCCGAAGCTGTATGCGCTCGGGTCGGCGGGAACCCCGCCGTTCAACGACGTGACCACCGGTAACAACGACTTCACTGGAAACCCGGGCGGTCGCTACCCGGCTACGACCAACTACGACATGGCCACCGGGTGGGGAACCCCGGTGGCCATCGTCCCTCGTCCCCGGCCTCCAACCGTCGGGAGGATGTCCTTCGGTCACGGGGGTGACCGCGTCCAGTGGCCCGACGGCCGGCGGCACGGCCGTGGTCATCAGGGGATCTGATCTCGCCGGCGTGACGAGCGTCCATTTCGGCGGTGTTGCCGCGACCGCGGTGTCCTACAACGCCGGACTGCAGGTCGTCGATGCCACCTCTCCCGCCTCCGCGGTGCGGGGAGCCGTCGACGTGACGGTGACGACAGCGAACGGCACGTCGGCCGGCGACGGATTCGACAGGTTCGACTACGTCGGACCCGAGGTCACGACCCTCGTTCCGCCCGCCGGCGCTCCGAGCGGTGGCGTGAGCATCCGTATCGGGGGTGGGGGATTCTCCGGAGCAACCGCAGTGCACTTCGGGACCGCGTCGGCAGAGCGCTTCTCGGTCGTGTCCGACAGCGAGATAACGGCGCTATCGCCTGCGGGTCGAAACGGCACCGTGGTCGACGTGACGGTCACCACATCCTTGGGCACCAGCCCGAAATTCGCCAGGGACCATTTCAAGTTCACGTACGACCCGGTCGTCGCCGTCGTGGCGCCTGCGTCGGGAACGGTACGCGGCGGAACGGCGGTGACGCTCACCGGAGCGAACTTCAGCGGAGTCCACGCGGTCGAATTCGGCGGGATTCACGCTGTTTTCCGGGTGTCTGACTCCGAGACGATCGTCGCGACGGCGCCCGGCTCGCGACACGGAGCCCAGCTGGTGGGCGTGACCGTGGTGACCTCACGCGGAGCATCGGCTCCATCGGGTGCGGCCGTCTACCGCTACCTGCTGCCGGCGTCGGGCTACTGGCTCGCCGCCGCCGACGGTGGGATCTTCAACTATGGAGCGGCAGGATTCCACGGGTCAATGGGCGGGAAGGTCCTGAACGAGCCGATAGTGGGGATCGCGGCTCTTGCCGACGACGCGGGTTACCGCCTCGTAGCGAGGGACGGCGGGGTTTTCTGCTTCGGCGCGACTTATCACGGCTCGATGGGTGGCAAGCGACTCAATGCGCCGATCGTCGGGATCGCCGCCACCGCGGACGGAGGCGGCTACTGGCTCGTGGCGTCGGACGGCGGGATCTTCAGCTTCGGCGACGCCGGCTTCCACGGATCGATGGGAGGAAGGCATCTGAACGCGCCGATCGTCGGGATCGCACAGACCGCGGACGGAGGCGGCTACTGGTTAGTGGCCTCAGACGGGGGGATCTTCAGCTTCGGCGACGCGACGTACCACGGCTCCATGGGCGCAAGACGTCTGAACGCCCCGATCGTCGGGATCACCCAGACCAACGACGCGGCCGGCTACTGGCTCGTGGCGTCGGACGGCGGGATCTTCAGCTTCGGCGACGCCGGCTTCCACGGATCGATGGGAGGAAAGCGTCTGAACGCCCCGATCGTGGGGATCGCTTCGAGCGCATCGAACGGTGGATACTGGCTGGTGGCCGCGGACGGCGGGGTGTTCGCGTTCACGGCGGAATTCTCGGGTTCTGCGGGCGCCCTCCGACTGGTCGCGAACGTCGTGGGCGCCGGCGCCACCTGAGATCTCGGTTCCATTCTGGGCCGCGGTCGCTCGCCGGTAGGATCTGGCACCCATGGGAGCAACAGCGGTGGTCGCTCTCGTTGCGTCGTGCGTGGCGTTGCTCGCAGTGACCGCCACCATCGCGGCCGCCGTTGCGCTCGGCCGCCGGACCCGCGAGCTCGCCGACGTCGTCGCCAAGTTGCAGGCCGAGACGCTCCCGCTCGTTCGCGACGCCAGGACCGTCGTCGACCATGCTGCCACGGAGATGGAGCGCGTCGGAGACGTTCTAGGTAGCGCCGAGGCAGTCTCCGCGACGGTCGACTCGGCATCGCGGCTTGCATATCGGGCATTTGCCAACCCCGTCGTCAAGACGGTCGCATTCGGTTCGGGCCTGAGCGGGGCGCTTCGACGCCTGGTAGCGCTCCGTTCGACCGGCGGGCGTCGGCGCGATTCGCGGCGTACGTCTAAAAGGAGCTCCAGATGATGCGACGAGCAAGGTGGCTTGCGACGGGTGTCGCCCTCGGGGCTGGAGGGAACGGTGTGGGCCAAACGCCGGCTCGGATCGCTCCAAGGGCGTCTCGAGCCGACGCGGCGTCGCGGGCGACCTGGCCGATGCGGCGCGCCAACGGGTGCGAGCCGCCGTCGGCGCCGGGCGGGCACAGGCGCAGCGACGCGAGTCGGAGATCCGCACGAAGCTCGAACGACGGCAGGAGCCGTAGGATCGCACGGATGAACGCCGAGGAGTTGAGGTCCGCATTCACGGGCTTTTATGCCGCGCGCGGGCACACGGTCGTTGATTCGGCGAGCCTGATCCCGCACGATCCCACCGTGCTGTTCACGATCGCGGGAATGGTGCCGTTCAAGTCTTACTTCGTCGGCGAGGAGGTTCCTCCTTCTCCCAGAGTCACGTCAGTGCAGAAGTGCTTCAGAACCGTCGACATCGAAGTGGTCGGCACGACATTGAGGCATTTCACGTTCTTCGAGATGCTCGGGAACTTCAGCTTCGGGGACTACTTCAAGGCCGAGGCGATCCCGTTCGCCTGGGAGTTGTTTACGGACGTTCTCGGAATCGACGCCGGGCTGCTGTGGGTGACCGTCCACGAATCCGATGACGAGGCCGCGGCACTTTGGACCGAGGTCGTCGGTGTCCCCGACGTAGCGCGTCCAGCGAATGGGGGAGGACAACTTCTGGAAGATGGGCGACACCGGGCCGTGCGGTCCGTCGTCGGAGATCTACTTCGACCGCGGCGAGACGGCGGGAGCGGGCGGTGGACCTGCAGGAGGGAACGAGGAGCGGTACGTCGAGGCATACAACCTCGTTTTCATGCAGTACAACCGGACAGAAGACGGCACACTCGAGGACCTTCCTTCGCGCAACATCGACACCGGCGCGGGACTCGAGCGCCTTCTTCCCGTGTTGCAGGGGGTTTCCTCCCCTTACGAGACCGACCTGATCCGGCCGATCGTCGCGACGGCCGAACAGATCACCGGTACGCGATACGGCCGCGACGAGCAGACCGACGTGTCGCTTCGCATACTGGCCGACCATGCGAGGGCGATGACGATGCTCGTCTCCGACGGCGTCCTTCCCTCGAACGAAGGCCGCGGATACGTGCTTCGCCGGGTCATCCGCAGGGCTGTCCTCCGGGCCCAGAGACTCGGCGTCACAGGCGACGTCACGCCCCGCCTCGTAGAGACGGTGGCCTCAGTCCTCGGCGGCGCGTACCCGTCGGTCGCCGCCGAGCTCGACACGGTGCAGCAGACGGTTGGGCGCGAGGAGAAGCAGTTCCTCCGCACGCTGCACTCGGGCTCTGAGATCCTCGAACAGGAACTGGACCGATCCCCCGAGAAAATCTCGGGCGGGGTGGCCTTCCGGTTGCACGACACCCATGGGTTCCCGATCGACCTCACTGTCGAGATGGCAGCAGAGCGAGGAGTCGCGGTCGACCTGGAGGGCTTCGAGCGCGAGATGAGCGCCCAGCGCGAGCCGCGAGATCCGACGCCGCCCGCCGCAAGCGTGCGGCCGGTGACGAGACGACGTATCGGGAGATTCTCGACGCCTCTGGACCCACCAGGTTTACGGGCTACGAGCACTTCGAACAGCCCTCGGTGGTTGTCGCGGCTCTCGAGACCGCGACGCCCGGCGAGTTCGAAGTGATCCTCGACAGAACGCCCTTTTACGCGGAGTCCGGCGGACAGCTGGGGGACACCGGGGTGATAACGACAGAGACCGGCAGAGCAGTGGTGCACGACACCCAGAGCCCTGTTCTCGGGGTGATCGTCCATCGAGCGGGAATAGAGGGGGAGTTGTTCGTAGGGCAGGACGCGCTCGCCGTGATCAATCCGAACAGGCGTGAAGCGCTCATGCGGAACCACACCGGGACCCACCTTCTGCACTCGGCGCTCCGAAGAGTGCTCGGAGACCACGTACGCCAACAAGGGTCGAGTGTCGCGCCCGATCGTCTTCGATTCGACTTCTCGCACCAGGGTCAGGTTGCGCGCGAGGAGCTCGAAGCTGTGGAGGACCTGACCAACGCCGACGTCATCAGTGACGACCGAGTCGAGGTGACCGAGATGTCACGCGCCGAGGCGGACCGCTCCGGAGCGATCGCGTTCTTCGGCGACAAGTACGGGGACCGTGTAAGGGTCGTCCGCGGCGGGAGCTCATTCGACGGAGCTATGCGGCGGGACCCACGTCGGTGCGCTAGGGATGATCGGCCCTGTGATGATCACCTCGGAGAGCTCCATCGGCGCGGGCACCCGCCGGATAGAAGCGCTGACCGGACCCGGGGCGCTCGCTTTGTCCACCGAGCACCGCCGGATACTCGAAGATGCGTCGCGCCTGCTGCGAGTCGAGCCGGAGGGATTGGTGCCGGCTCTCGACAAGCTGGCCGAGCGCCAGCGCCAGGCCGACAAGGAGCTTGCGCTCCTGCGTTCGAAATCGCTCGATCAGGACGCCAAGGAGTTAGGTGCCACCGAGGTCGGCGGAGTCGTGGTCGCAAGGCGAGACGGGCTGTCAACCGAACAGTTGCGCGAGCTCGCCCAGGCGGTCCGTCGGAGGCCGAACGTGATGAGCGTCGTCATAGGTGGCTCGCCAGACGGCGTCAAGGTTGCGATCGCTTCGGCGACAGACGGGAGCGTCGACGCGGTGGCGCTCGTCAAGCAGACGGCGGCGGTCGTAGGCGGCGGGGGTGGAGGGACGGCTGAGCTCGCCACCGCCGGCGGACGTGACGCGGCGAAGATCGACGAAGCGCTCGGGGTAGCGCGAAGCGCTCTGGGCCTGGACCAAACGAAACGGTGAGCCAGAGCGTCGGACCCCAACGGGTACTCGGACTCGACCTCGGGGAGCGCCGGATCGGCGTCGCCATCTCCGACTCCGGCGGCGTCCTCGCGTTGCCGCTCTGCACGATCGAGCGGTCGACCGACCGGGGTGCGGATCACGCCGAGATCGCAAGGATCGTGAAAGAGCGAAGCGTGCGTGTGGTCGTGGTCGGCCTTCCACTAAGCATGAGCGGAAAGATGGGACCGGCCGCTGTCGCTGCGAAGACCGAGTCCCAGACCCTCTCCGACGAGCTCGCCCCATCGGGAGTCACCGTGGTGACCCATGACGAGCGGTTCACAACCGTGGAAGCCGATCGCGTTCTGGCGGCTACAGGCAAGAGCGGGAAGGCCCGCAGGCAGGTCGTGGACCAGACCGCGGCGGCGGTGATTCTCCAAGCGTGGCTCGGTACCCGTCGCCCGGAGGGTTCGGCTGCCAGTGGTTGACGAGCCGACGGACCACGACCCCCTGGACCACGGCGGCCCGGTGACCGGAGGCGTCCCCGACGACGGGACTGGCGACGCGGAACAGGTCGAAACCGCATCGGATGCTCCTGCGCACCGCCGGCGCAAGAGCTTCTTCAGTCGCCACCTCGTCGGAAGCATCGCCGCCGCGTTCGCAGTCGTGGTGCTCGGCGTGGCCGGTGGCGGTTGGCTCTGGTTCAGCTCGGCAGAGTCGGGTTCGCCAGGTGCAGCGGTACTTCTCACGGTGTCCGTGGGCGAGGGTTTCTCCTCTGTCCGTTCGGCGCTCGTCCAGTCCGGCGTCGTGACGAACAACCTCGCGTTCGAGATCTACACGACGATCCACGGCACCCCTTCGGTAGAGCCGGGCCAGTACTACCTCCGCAAGGACGACTCTTTCGGCGACATCGTGAGCGTGCTCGGCGCCCCGCCGAACGTGCTCACTCTGCAGATCCCGCCGGGCTTCACCGTGAGCGAGGTGTCGAACCGGCTCGAAGCGTCCGGTTACGGGGATCTCGCGACTGCGTTCGCATCACTCGCCGTATCGGGACAAGTGAGGTCGGCGTTCCAACCCGTCGGGTCCAAGAATCTCGACGGCCTGCTCGGTGCGGGCAGTTACCAGGTGGTCCCCGTCGAGACCGCTAGCACCCTTCTCAACGCGATGATCAAGAAGTTCACTGAAATGGCCGCTTCGGCGGGACTCAGTGCCGGCGAAAACGTGAACGGGCTCGATGCCTATCAGGTCGTCACCGTCGCATCGATCGTGGAGAAAGAAGGGGTTATCGCGAAGAACCTCGCAAAGGTCTCGAGGGTGATCTACAACCGACTGGCTCACGACATTCCCCTGCAGATGGACTCCACCGTGCTCTATTCACTCGGGCAGGACGGGGGTCCGGTCACGGAGGCGGATCTTCGGATCAAGTCGCCGTACAACACGTATCTGAACAACGGTCTCACGCCGACCCCGATCTGCTTCCCGTCGTCCGGCGCTCTCGAAGCCGCCATGCACCCTGCTTCGGGGGCGTGGCTGTTCTTCACACTCGTGTCCCAGGACGGGACGGAGGCCTTCTCCGACACGTATGCCGGCCAGGTCGCTAACGAGAAGCTCGCCCGACAGCGCGGGCTCCCTTAGGGACATGGGTGAACCCGGCACCGTTCCGCGTTGCTCGCCGCGCTGGCCGACCGCGTCATCGAAGGTCGTAGGAACGATCGGGGACCCGATCGCCCATTCGATGTCACCACTTCTGCACCAGTCGGCCTTCGATGCGCTCGGGCTCGACTGGGTATCGGTTGCTTTCTGCGTTGCTCCAGGTGCGGTGTCAGAAGCACTCCGCGGGATGCGCGCTCTAGGTATCGCCGGCCTTTCGGTAACGATGCCCCACAAGGCCGATGCTGCGTCGCTGCTCGACGACCTGACTCCGCTCGCTAGACGACTCGGCGCCGTCAACTGCGTGATCAATCGCGACGGCCGACTCGTCGGTGACTCGACCGACGGCGAAGGGCTCCTCCAGGCACTTCGCCGAGGCGCGGGCCTGGACCCTTCCGGACACCGATGCGTGGTGATCGGGGCGGGGGGCGCCGCACGCGCAGCGATCGCTGCGCTCGCCGACGCCGGCGCCGCGGAAGTCGTGGTCGTCAACCGCACCCGGGCTCGCGCAGAGAAAGCGGCCGCGCTCGCAGGGCGCGTCGGGCGGGTCGGGGAGCCCGGGGATCTCGACGTGGCCGAGCTCATAGTCAACGCGACTCCGTCCGGCATGGCACGCTCCGGCGAGGAGACCCCGAACGAACCCCCGTCTGAGCTGGTGCGTTTCATTCATCAGGGTCAAGTCGTGATGGACCTCGTCTACGTGCCTGCCGAGACGGCGCTGTTGCGCGGCGCCTCGCAGAGGGGAGCTGCGACCGTCGGCGGCGTCGGGATGCTCGTACATCAAGCGGCACTGGCGATCGGGCACTGGACCGGACTGCCGGCCCCGGTAGAGCAGATGTGGGCGGCTGCGAACGATGCTCTTTCGCTCTAGCGGTGGAGGGCACCGCTCCTGGCGCAGCCGGCGCCGGGGATATCCTGTCGGTCGGAGCAGCTAGGTGACCATCCTCTCGGAACACCGGCCGGCCCCCGGGCGGCACCGTCCTGTAACGAAGGCCCAGCTGGCACTGCGGTTCGACTACGTGCTCCTTCTGAGCACCTTGTTCGTCGCCGCCCTCGGGGCCCTCATGGTGTATTCGGCAACCCGGGACAACCTTGCTCTCGCCGGAGACGATCCCAGGTACTACCTGAAGCGGCAAGCCACGTTCGTCGTAGTCGGTGCCGTGGTGATGGGCGTCGTCGCCGTCCTCGACTATCACTGGCTCGAGCACGCAAGCGCCGTCATCTACGTGGCGGTGATCCTCGGCCTGCTGTCCATGTTCGTGATCGGAAGCAGCCCCGAGCTCGGTGCCACCCGGTGGCTGCAGCTACCCGGCGGGATACAGGTCCAGCCTTCGGCGTTCGCGACGCTCGGGATGGTCGTCATGGTGGCCACGTACTGCTCGCGAAGACCGAGAGGGATCACGTTCTCCGACCTGCTCAAGATCCTTGCGCTCGCGGCCGTGCCCATTGCGCTCGTGGCGAAGCAGCCGGACCTTGGTTCTGCGATCGTGATGTGCGTCGTCCTGCTCGTGATGCTGGTGGTCGCGGGCATCCCCGGTCGGTACCTGCTGCTGTTGCTCGCCCTGACCGTCATCGGGGTGGTGGGCGTCATTCATCTGCACTTGTTGAAGCCGTACCAGGTACAGCGCCTCACCGGATTCATCGACCAAAAGGGCAAGCTGACTCAGGTCACCTACACGCTCGGGCAATCGGAGTCGGCCATCGCAAACGGAGGATTCTGGGGAACCGGGCTGTTCCATGGCGCCCAGACGAATCTGTCGTACGTGCCGGAGCAAAAGACAGACTTCATCTTCTCGGCGGTGGGCGAACAGCTCGGGTTCGTCGGTACGGCGATCGTGCTCGCCCTGCTGAGCCTCGTGGCGGGGAGGGTTCTGCGCGCCGCGCAGACCGCCCGCGATTCGTTCGGGCGTCTGCTCGCAGCGGGGATCTTCACGCTCCTCGCATTCACCATTTTCGAGAACGCCGGTATGAGCATGGGGATCATGCCAATAGCTGGGATCCCGCTTCCCTTCTTCAGCTACGGAGGGTCGGCGACCGTCGCATTCTTTGCCGCCGTCGGTGTTGCGCTGTCGGTGAACCTCAGGCGCCGGTGACCCAATTGCACGACGGCGACTCGGCTGCGGCCGCAGCCACTCCCCGTTTGGACGGAGAGGCAGAGGTATGGCGTGTGGTCGAGCTCGAATCGGTCGAGATGGAGCTGCCGGGCGCTCATCCCGAGGTCGTGCTCGCCGAGAAGGTTCCCCCGTGGCGCAGGCTCCGCATCCCCGTCGGGTTCAGCGAAGGCAATTCGATCGCCTACGCATTGCATGGCATAGAGGTGCCGAGGCCGCTGACACACGACCTGATGGCCGAGCTCCTCGATCGACACCGCATAGAGGTGGCAGCTCTGCGACTGACGGCGCGTCACAACGGCGTCTTCTTCGCAGAGCTCGAGACGATGGGCCCGAATGGTCGCGCTGTCGTCCCGTGCAGGCCGTCCGATGGCATGGCGCTAGTTCTGCGTCAACGGATGGAAGTTCCGATCATCGTTGCTACATGGGTGTTCGACGACCCTGTACCCGATCAGGCGGACGAGACCCTCACGGGCCCTTAGGCCCTGACATCGCGCAACTTTCAGGCCGGGGTCGCGACAACCCGGGTGGCAGTTGCCTCTGCAGCGATGATGCTGCGGTTCCCCTCGTCCGAGATCCTCATCAAGAGCGCGACGATTATGTAATTGGCGACCAGTGACGAGCCTCCGTAAGCCATGAACGGAAGGGTGATGCCGGTCAAGGGAAGCAATCGAACGAGCCCGGCCATGATTATGAACGCCTGAAGTCCGAGAATGGCAGTGAGCCCCGTCGCGGCGAGCCTCGAGAACTCCGATCGCGCCTTCTGGGCGATCTGCAGGCCGGCCCCGACAACGAGGAGGAAAGCGGCGATGATCACGCTCGTCCCGATGAGACCCATCTCCTGGCCGAACACTATGAAGATGAAGTCCGTCGAAAGCTCGCCCGACGTGAACAGAGGCGGGCTTCCCCAGAAGCCGTAGCCGAGGCCTGTTCCGAGCAGGCCGCCGTTTCCGAACGAGTACTGGCTCTGCGCTATCTGGAAGCTCCCGTTTATGCGGTTGTAATTCACCGAGCTGAAGGGATCGATCCAGTCTTCTATCCGCGAGTTCACCTGCGGGAAGAGATGGCTCGCAATGAACGCGCCGACGGCGAACATCAAAAGGCCGAACACCAACCACGCGAGTCGTCCAGAGGCGACCCACAGCATCACGACGAACAGAACGAAGACCATGAGAGTGAACCCGATGTCGTTCTCCGCACCGAGGATCAGCATTGCGAAGAGCCATGCCACGATTATCGGGCCGGCCGGCCTCGGGTCCAGGATCAGACGGTTTCCAAGGCGCATCGTGGGGACCGAGAGCATCTCGCGTTTCTCCACGAAGTAAGAGGCGAAGAAGATGCAGAGGAAGATCTTCGCCACCTCCACCGGCTGCCCGTTGATCGGTCCGATGTGTACCCACAGGCGCGCCCCGTTTATGTTCTCGCCGATGTGGGGAATGAGAGGCGACAGAAGAAGTCCCGCTCCTGCGAGCAACAACAGGTAGCGGTAACGGTCGAGGTCGCGCGAGCGCTTGACGATGACAAGAGTGAGCACGTAGAAGATGACACCCGCGGCTGTCCACGCTGCTTGGAGTTTGGCGTAGTGCGCGTCGATCCGCGCGACCATCACGTAGCCGAGCCCGTTCAGCAAGACGACCAGCGGCAACATCACGGGGCTTGCGTCGGGGGCGAGCAACCTGGTCGCTACGTGAGCGACGAGCGCAAGCCCGAGCACGATTGCAAGAAAGACCCCAAGGTTTGCGGGGATCTTTGCTGTCGTGCCGACCGTGGCGAGAACATAGGCGGCAGCCACGAGAAGACATCCGAAGATGATGAGCCCGAGCTCCGTACGGCGATTGGGTTTCGGCCCGTAACGCCGTGGCGGTCTGTCGACCAAGGCAGTTGTCGCGCCCTCGCTCGCACCCGCGTTCGCAGGGCGCCGAAACAGTTGAGGCACGTCGGGAGCCTATCTGCGGGTCGGCGATGAAAGCCGCATTGTGAGAGGTAGCCTGAACGCGCTATGTCCCTCCCTGTCGACGCCACCGGTACCGAGACCCAGCTGCCTGCGGACCTGTCGGGTGAACAGCTAACAGCAGGCGCTGCGGCCGAGGTGCCTGCGCCAGCGGCAGCGAGGCCAGAACCGGTGAGGCCAGAACCGGTGAGGACGGTTCAACCTCCGCACGTCCATGTGCTCCCGAGGCGACTCGAGGAGAACGTGGGTCTTCACGGTCTTGACCTGGCGGAATTCGGAGCCTCCAGGTTCGCCAACCGGGAGCTCTCTTGGCTTGATTTCGGTGAACGCCTTCTCGACCTCGCCGAGGACTCTTCGATGCCCGTCCTCGAGCGGGTGAAATTCCTCGCGATCTTCTCCGAAGCTCTCGACGAGTTCTTTCAGGTCAGGGTCGCCGGGCTCAAAGACCAGGTGGACGCCGGACTTAGAACCCGATCCTCCGACGGGCTGAGGCCGTCCGAGGCACTTGCGTCGATCAAGACCAGGGTCGACGCGCTCGTGGAGCGCCAGAGCCGGATCTTCATGGACCAGATCGTGCCGACGCTTGCCGAGGCAGGGGTGAGGCTCTCCGATTGGGCGTCGCTCGACGACGACGATCGCGAATATCTGGTGGAGGTCTTCGAGCGCCAGATCTTCCCTGTCCTCACACCGCTTGCAGTCGACCCCGGCCACCCTTTCCCCTACATCTCGAACCTGTCGCTCAACCTGTTGCTGAGAGTCGTGGACCCCGTAAGCAATGAGGAGCGCGTGGCGAGGGTCAAGGTCCCGCCTCTTCTCCCACGGTTCATCGTCATGCCCGACAACGAGCGGTTCGTTCCGCTCGAGCAGGTGATCGCAGCGCACCTCGGCGCGCTGTTCCCGGACATGACGATCGGCGCCCACTACGCGTTCCGTGTGACGAGAAATGCGGACCTGAGCCTCGAAGAAGACGAGGCTGACGACCTTCTCGCCGCGGTCGAGCTGGAGCTGAGAAGGCGCCGTTTCGGACGGGCCGTTCGTCTCGAGGTCGAAGAGGCCGCCTCGCCTGAAATACGGGAGTTGCTAGTACGCGAGCTCGATCTGGCTCCGGCCGACCTCTACACGACGCCTGCACCTCTCGACCTGTCTGGCCTCTTCTCTGTGGCCGACCTCGACCGTCCGGACCTGCGGGTCGAAGCGTGGGCCCCGATGACTCCTTGGCCGCTTGCCAACGCAGGAAACGAGCCCTCCGACCTGTTCGCCGTTCTTCGCGAACGTGACGTGCTCGTCCACCATCCCTACGACTCGTTCACCACCTCGGTCGAGGCTTTCATCGCGCAGGCGGCGGCTGATCCCGACGTGCTCACGATAAAGCAGACGCTCTACCGCACCTCCGGCGACAGTCCCATCGTCGCGTCACTCATCCGGGCAGCCGAGCTGGGCAAACAGGTGGCGGCGGTCGTCGAGCTGAAGGCGCGCTTCGACGAACAGAACAATATCCTGTGGGCTCGTGCGCTCGAGGAAGTCGGAGTTCACGTCGTCTACGGGATCGTCGGACTGAAGACTCACTCCAAGGCCGCTCTCGTCGTGCGGCGGGAGGTCGAACGGGATACGGAGGTACTGCCACCTCGGGACCGGCAACTACAACCCGCGCACCGCTCGCCAGTACGAGGACATGGGCCTGCTTTCGGGAGATCACGACCTCGGTGCCGACGTGGGTGACCTGTTCAACTTCCTCACAGGTTTCAGCCGGTACGACGAATACCGCAAACTCGTCGTGGCTCCGATCGCATTCCGTCGCCGGATAATCGGGCTGATCGACACGGAAGCGATGTTCGGTTCAGAGGGCCGGATCGTCATAAAGGTGAACGGCCTTACCGACCCCGAGGTCATCGACGCCCTCTACAGGGCGTCGGCTGCCGGTGTGCCGATCGACCTCGTCGTGCGCGGGGTGTGCTGTCTGCGTCCCGGGGTGCCTGGCCTCTCCGAGAACATCAGGGTCCGCTCGATCGTCGGCCGCTACTTGGAGCATTCGAGGATCTACCGGTTCGCCGGCAGTGGCGGCAGGCCTCTTCTGGTTCTCATCGGATCGGCGGACCTGATGGAACGGAATCTCGACAGACGGATCGAAGCGCTGTTTCCCGTCGACGACCCCGAGCTTCAGAGTCGCGTTGTCGAGGTGCTCGACCTGAACCTTGCCGACGACACGAACTCCTGGGTGCTTTCGTCGGACGGCTCGTGGAAGCGCGTTCCGTGCCGCACCGACACGAGTGTTCAACGACGGCTACAGGACCTCGCCCGCGAACGTGCACGCCGGCGACGCGACCCGGAGTCTCTTGCAACCGGGTCGTCGCAAGCCTGACCTCAGCCGCCCCAGCCTTCGGGCCTTACGATCGGTGTCACCGGGGTCGCAGCGCTGTCGTGTCTTCGGTCTATGTCGCCAACCTGGTTGCCACGCGTCGCACGCGGGTCGTTGTGCGGATCGTTCCCGTTGCCCGTCGAGACAGGTGGAGAGTCGGAGATCCCCGGAAGGGTCCCTTGTGGCTCGAGGACATTCGGTTCGACGGCCGCGGTGGTCGCGACGTTCCGCACCTCTTGGATTCGCTGCCTGAAGCCGTGGACCGACTCGAGACGCAGCGACAGGTAGCACCCACCGCCGACGGGGATGGGCAACCAGAAGTTGACCAGGCGGTAAGCGAGAACCGCAACCGTCGCCACCCCCTTGTCCAACCCGAATCCGCTCAAGGTGGGAATGAGCACGCCCTCGATCACACCGAGCCCTCCCGGCGTGATCGGGATGACCGCAAGGATGTTGGCGAGCCCGTAAGCGACGAGAAGATCGATCGGGGAGATGATCCTTCCGAACGCCGCGATGAACACCCACAGCGACGCGGCGTCGAGCAACCAGTTGGCCGCCGCCCAACCGGCTGCCCTGCGGAGGAGCTCGGGGTCGGCAAACAGGGTTCGCATCCGGTCGGCCACCCGGCGTATCAATGCGGCCGTCCGGTCGCCGTCCAAGAAGGGCAGCTTGTCGGCGAGGCGGTGGACCATCTCAACGGCTCGCTCGCGCCCTTCGAGCAGCAGGAAGACGACGGCCGCGAAGGCACCGATCAGGAACACCCCCAACCCCGCAGCCACCAGGTACAGCGGGTTGTAGCCGTGGATGAAGAGGGAGATCACGAGCACCACCCAGAAGATGGCGTTGAGCACGACGGCGGACCCAAGCCCCTGGGTGGCGAGCGCGAAACCTGCGTCAGGCCCCTCGACACCGGATTCGGTGAGAAGCCTGTACGAAAGTGCGGTGGCCGGCGCGCTCCCGCCGGGCACCACGTGACTCGTGGCGAACGACGACAAATCGATCCTGAGAAGCCTGCCGAGCCGGATGACTCCTGGCGGAAGGACCGCCCGAGTGAGCAGGGCATAAGAGACGAGCGCGGCCGCCTCGAGCAGGACTCCGACGACGAGGAAGCCCACGTTCACCCGCCTGAGGGCATTCAGGGATTTTCGTGCCCCTGCGAGCTGGGGCACGACCAGGTACTCCGCCACCAGGACGACCACGAACACGGTGATGCCCCATCTGACGTCCCGCCTGAGCCGGTGCTTGTGGCGCGGCGGGGCTTGGCCCTGGGCCGTCACCCCTCCATGCTTGCACGACCGCTGCGTCCGAACCTGCCATGCTGGAGTTATGCAGCCGGAACCGGCGCGCACACGCCGGGAGCGCCTGTTCGATCGCGCCGAGGCGAAGCGCGTGCCCCTGCGCGCCATTCTGACGATCGACGGGGTGATCCTCGGGACGATCGTGGCCGTCATCGTCCTGGAAAAGCTGCGAGCGACGATCCTCCTGGTCGTGGTCGCGGCGTTCCTGGCTTTGATCTTGAACCCGCCGGTCGTGCTGTTGCAGCGCCGGGCCCGGATGAGGAGGGGCTACGCGGTCGCCATAGTCACGGTTGCGGGCGTGGCGGTATTCGCCGGGATCGCCTTTTTGTTCGGCGTGCCTCTCGTCACCGCCCTCACCCACTTCATAAGCAAGCTCCCCGATTACGTCCAGAAGGCAGAGCAGGGAAAGGGATGGATCGGGCACGAGCTCAAGAGACTGCACCTTCAGTCCTGGCTCCAGAAGAACGAGCCGAAGCTGACGCAATACGCGCAGAACCTTTCCGGTCCGGTTCTCCGGTTCGGCAAGGCGACGTTCACCGCCGTCTTGGACGTCGTCATCATCTTCATGCTGGTGATCCTGCTGTTGCTCGAGGCCCCGAAGATCCGGGTTGGCCTCATGGCGATGCTCCCGGCCGAGCGAGCGCTCAGGCTCAGCCGTGTGTCCGGAGAGGTTTCGCGATCCATCACCGGCTACATGCTCGGCGACTTCATAACCTCCGTGATCGCAGGGGTGCTCGTCTTCATCGTGCTCACGATCCTCGGTGTTCCCTATGCGCTTCTTCTCGGGCTCTGGGTTGCGCTGGTGGACTTCCTGCCGATGATCGGCGGCGCGCTCGCGGGCATTCCGACAGCGATCATCGCCGGATTGACCCGGGGCCTCGTCGCGTTCATCGTCACGGCCGTGGTGTTCGTCGTCTATCAGGAGATCGAGAACCACGTGCTCAACCCGATCATCATGAGCAGGACCGTGCGGATCAACCCGCTGCTCGTCCTGGTCTCGGTTCTCATCGGTGCGAACCTCGGCGGCCTGCTCGGTGGATTCTTCGGGGGGTTCGTAGCGGTGCTGTTCGCGATTCCGGTGGCGGGCGCGGCGCAAGTGATCGTGCGCGAGGTCTGGACGTCCACCGATCCCGCGTCGGCGCGCGGCCATCCACGTCCTGTGGTCGGTATTCCGCAGGCGGGGAACGGGCAAGCCGCCGCGCACTCGACCGAACTACCAGTGACCAAGAAGTGACGTCCTGCGGTCCGGTGCAGACCGCGCCGAGCTCGACGGCTGTACCGAGGCGGGCCTCGTGAGAGTTCTCGTCGTCCTCCCGACGTACAACGAGGCCGCAAACATCGAACGCATGTTGTGCAGTGTGCGGGCCGCGCTCCCCGACGCCGGAGTGCTCGTCGTCGACGACGGCAGTCCTGATCAGACCGCTGAGCTGGCCGAGCGGGTCGCCGCAGAGATCGGCGGCGTGGACGTGCTTCGAAGGAGCGCCAAGGCGGGGCTCGGCAGCGCCTACAGGGCCGGGTTCCGCTGGGGGCTCGACCGCGGCTTCGATGCACTCGTCGAGATGGACTGCGACTTCTCGCACGACCCGAGTGCGTTGCCGGCGCTCGTGGCACCCCTCTCCGACGGGATCGATCTGTCGGTCGGGTCCCGCTACGTGCCCGGCGGTGAGATTCCCAACTGGTCGTTCGGCAGGAGATTCATCTCGCGTGGAGGAAACATCTACGCAGACGTGCTGCTCGGACTCAAGGTGAAGGACTCGACCTCCGGGTTCCGCGCGTACCAGGCGGAGATTCTGCGAAAGATCGACCTCGAAGCGGTACGGGCAGAAGGGTACGGGTTCCAGATCGAGATGGTCAGGCAAGTGCTACTGCACGGGGGACGCGTCGCAGAGGTCCCGATCCGTTTCGTGGACCGGGTGGAGGGCCTCTCCAAGATGTCCACGTCCATCGTCGTAGAGGCGTTCGTCCTCGTCACGTGGTGGGGATCACTGCGGGCGGCTGAGGCGGCAAAGCGGCTCTGGCGGAGGCTCGAGCTCCGCACCTGATGGCGCCGAGGCGTGGGGTCAGGCGCCCATCTGCGAACATATCGGGGTGAGCGCACCGCGGATACTCGTAGTCGACGACGAGCCCTATATCACCGACCTTCTCGGCGCAGCGCTCCGGTTCGAGGGATTCGAAGTCGACGTGGCCGCAAGTGGCGCACAGGCGCTCGAGATGGCGCGCCCTGCGAGGCACGACCTGCTCCTGCTCGACGTGATGCTGCCGGATCTCGACGGGAACGAAGTCTGCCGGAGACTGCGAGCCGTCGGCGTAGAGACCCCGATCGTCTTTCTCACCGCGAGGGAGGCGACCGAGGACAAGGTCACGGGGTTGACAGCTGGCGGAGACGACTACGTCACGAAGCCCTTCAGCCTCGAGGAGCTCGTTGCGAGGATACGCGCCATACTCAGGCGCACGTCGGGAGCGGAGCGCAACGGCAATCTCGAAATGTCTTTCGAGGACCTGGTGATCGACGAGGAGGCGCACGAGGTATGGCGCCAAGGCGAGCTCGTCGAGCTGACTGCGACCGAGTTCAATCTGCTTCGGTATCTGCTCTTGAACGCCAGGCGCGTCGTGTCCAAGTCGGAGATCCTGGACAACGTCTGGGATTACGACTTCGAAGGGGACCCGAGCATCGTCGAGACGTACATCTCCTATCTGCGAAAGAAGATCGACAAGTTCTCCCCGCCACTCATCCACACCGTGCGGGGAGTCGGATACAGCATGCGCGTGGCGCGCGAACGAGGCTGACCTCAGGTGTCACTCAGGCACCGGCTGGTCGTGATGATGCTCATCTTGATGGCGGTGGCCATCGCTGCGGTGGACCTGGTCACCTCATCCGAGGTGCACTCGTTCCTCTTCGGCCGTCTCGACGCGCAGATCAGTGCGTCACAGGACCAGATCGTCGGTTACATCGATCGCGTGTACGAAGCGCAGTTGCGCTCCGGGCACCTTGCGAAGAGCAACGCGACTGCTTGGCTCGACGAGCTCGATGCCAAACCTACGATCCACGGCCCTCATCTGCCCGCAGTTCCCCCGAACATCTCGGGCACGCTTTCGGCGACAGACCTGAAGAACCGCATCCCTCCCGACGAGTTCGTGGAGCTGATAGACGAGCACGGGACGTTGTTGCTCGAGCACGCCATCGGCCCGATCGACGCGCCCGCTCCTGCGCCTGAACTCCCTTCGAGCCTGAAAGCAGTGACGTCAACGGCACGAAATCACCGGAGCGGAATCCTCGGCCAGTACCCACAGGACCGGCCGGCGTTCGAAGTCGGCGCGATCGGCGCTCCTTCGACGCGCTACACCGTCGAGGTGACTTCGGTTCCGGGTGGGGTTCTGGTGGTTGCCGCTTCGTCGGGACCGACAGAGTCCACACTGTCGTCGCTGGCACACATCGAGATCCTCGTGTCAGTGGTGGTGATGCTCGTCCTGGCGGCTCTCGTGTTGTGGACGGTTCGCCTCGGTCTTCGACCTCTCGAGGACATGACAGAGACGGCGGGAGCCTTCGCGAAGGGCGACCTGTCACGGCGTGTCCGCTTCTCCGACGAGCGGACCGAGGTTGGACGGCTCGGGCGCGCCCTGAACGGCATGCTCGTACAGATCGAGTCGGCTTTCGGGCAACGAGAAGAGTCAGAGACGCGGCTCCGGAGGTTCGTGGCGGACGCCTCGCACGACCTGAGGACACCACTCACCTCGATCCGGGGGTACGCAGAGCTGTTGCGAAAGGGCGCGTTCGCGCAGGAAGCCGAACGCCGACGAGCTCTCGGGCGCATCGAGCATGAAGCTGACCGCATGGCGGTGCTGGTCGACGACCTGTTGTTGCTGGCGCGTCTCGACCAAGGGCGGCCGCTCGCCAGAGAGCCGGTCGAACTGCGCCCGCTCGTCGCCGATGCGGTCGCCGCCGCTTCAACTGCGGATCCCGGGCGTCCGATCTCGCTTCGTGCTTCTCATGGAGTGCTCGTTAGAGGTGACGCCGGCCGCCTGCGGCAGGCGGTGGACAATTTGCTCAGAAACGCGGTGGTGCACACGCCGGCCGGAACCGCCATCGAGGTGAAGATCGAACCTGCTCAAGGCGCCGTCCGCTTGATCGTCAGCGACAACGGACCCGGCCTCGACGCAGAAGAAGCCGAGCACGTCTTCGACAGGTTCTTTCAGGCCGACCCGTCGCGCAGCGGGGAAGGCACCGGCCTGGGTTTGTCGATCGTCGCAGCGATCGCGGAGGCTCATGGCGGTCGCACCTGGGTCGAGAGCGTGAAAGGGGAGGGCTCGACGTTCTACTTCGAGTTGCCCGTCGACGACCAGCAAGACGACGGGGGCAATCTTCGCGACGGCGTCGGGTACGAAGACGCGATTCCGGGAGAAGAGCGTGTGGAGCACCGCGCCGCGCGGTGAGCCGGGGAACGACCGGTACCAACCCGTTCCGGTCATGTTCGTCCACGGCCAACCGGGTCTGGGGAGCGATTTCGACCCGGTTGCCGAACTGCTCAGACCTGAGTTCGAGGTTCTTGCGCCGGACCGGCCCGGTTACGGAGCGAGCGGGCGACCACCGCTGTCGATGCGCGAGAACGTCGATGTCCTCGCCGCGCTCCTAGAGGAGCACCGTGTCGGTCCTGCGATCGTTGTCGGGCACAGCTACGGAGGCGGCATCGCCGTGCTTATGGCCGCCAGGCGACCGGACCTGGTGGCGGGGTTGGTTCTCGCGGCCTCGGTTGGCCGAGCTGAGCACCTCGGTGCAGTTGACCGGATCCTTGCCGCGCCCTACGTAGGAGACCTGTTGGTTGCCGGAGGACTCGGTGCCGCAGGAACGGTGCTGCCGCTGTTGCGGGCGCCCGGCAGATTTGCGCCGGGGAGGCTCGGAAGGTGGATGGCCGCCAATCTGCCCGACGGGAGCTTCGCACGAGTGGCCACGCGCGGAGGTGGCGTGTGGCGTTCGGTGGTCGCCGAGCAGCGGGCACTTTTCGCAGAGATCGGCGATGTCGAGGCGTCCACACCGACGCTCCGGCTTCCGGTCGAGGTCGTCGCCGGAACGTGGGACATCGTCGTCCCGGCGGCGATCTCTGCGACGATGGCGGCCTCGGTTCGCGGCGCTGAGCTATGGCTCGTTCCGCGTACGGGGCATTTCCTGACGAGAGACGCGCCCCGTGTCCTCGCCCATGCAGTGCGAACGGCCGCGTTCAAGGCCGGGCTCCGAACGCAAGATCCGCAGCCCTGGGATTGAGCCATGGCCCGGGGTCAGCCTGTGGCGAGGGCTCCGAGCATCGTGTCCAGCTTGAACGAGGTCTCAGCCAGCTCGTCTGCAGGGTCTGAGCCTGCGACGATCCCAGCGCCTGCATAGACCGAGGCTGATGATCCACTCACTTCCGAAGAGCGGATACCGATGACGAATTGCCCGTTACCTCTGGCATCCACCCATCCGACGGGCCCGGCGTAAAGACCCCGTCCCTGCGGCTCGAGCTCGTCGATGATCTCGAGAGATACCGGCCCCGGCGCACCGCCCACTGCAGGCGTGGGGTGGAGTGCGGCCGCAAGCTCGAGGGCGCTCGGCCACTGCGAAGGATCTCCGTGGAGCTGACCCGATATCGGGGTGGCCAGGTGCGCGATCTGCCGCAACCAGAGGACCTCGGGAACGTCCGGGACCCGTAGCATGGTGCAGCAGCTCGAGAGCTGGGCGGCGACGATGTCGACCACGAGCCGATGCTCGAGGTTCTCCTTCGTCGAAGCCACCAATCGAGCGACGGCCGACTCGTCGGATGCCGCGTTGCCGGACATCTTGACTGTTCCCGCGAGCGGGACAGATCTGACGATGGGACCGTCGCGCGCGACGAGCAGCTCGGGGCTCGCTCCTACAAATGCGTGCCCCTGGGAGGTGACGGCGAAGATCGTGCTCGACCGCTCACGCCGGCGCAGAGCAGCCACCGTCGCGTCGACATCGATCGGGGCGTCGAAGTCGACGACAACCTTTCGAGCGAGAACAACCTTTTTCATCCGGCCGGCCGAGATCTCGCTCAACGCAGATCCGACGGCGTTCACGAAGGCTACGTCTCCAGATTCGACCATGACCGCGCCGTGCGGGACACCGGGCGTCGCGGTTTCCGTCGGCGATGGTCGCGGCTGCGACGCAAGCTTTTCGCGCCGCAGGCGCGACGCAAGCTCCCGTAGATCCGGGATCTCGAGCGGTGGTGTGCCGACGATCGTGATCCACGAGAGACCGTCTTCATCGCGCACGAATGTCACCTGGGGGATCACGAGCTCCCCCGGCGAATAGGGATCGAATGCGAGCGCACCCAACGCCATCACACTCGATCCTGGCCTCAACACCGGGTCCTCGCACGGGATGTCGGCGAGAAGCCGGGTTACCGACCTCACCGCCGCGACGTCCGACGTGCCGTGGGCCAAGGGAAGGCGGCCGGCTACACCGAGTGCGACTACGAGGCGCCCCGGTGACTCGAAGAGCACACCGTGCCGCTCGAGGGTCCCGCCTGCGGACCTCGTCTGATCGTCAACCGCGAAGGACGTGCACAACGAGGAGGCCGCGGCGCCAAGCTCCTCGGCTTGTCGGGGTTCCAAGACAATGGTGAGCGCATGAAGATCCCGGAGCCACGGGTCGGCGAGGCCGGGCTCGAGGTCGAGGTCCTGAGTCATGCTTCTGCCGCCACGCTCTGGGGTGGCTTCACCGGCGAGCCTGCCCGCGTCGCCGTGTACAGCTGAGTGGCGCCTGCCGAAAAGGTGCGCCGCCCGACACCTGCGAACCCGGCAGACCGCAGGATCGCACGAAGACGCTCCGGCGGCGGAAGGTACTCGACGGAATCCGGAAGGTAGCGGTATGCGGCCGAGTCGGAGATCAGGCTGCCAATCGCCGGTACCGCGTGCTCGAACCACACCCGGTATCCGGCGCGCGAGATCACACCCGGAGGTCTGGAGACCTCGAGCAGTGCGATGCGCCCACCGGGTCGAACGATGCGGGCGAGCTCGGCGGCGACCGGCGGTATCTCGGTGAAATTCCGAAGACCGAAGCCGCAGACGACGCCGTCGACCGAACCATCGCGAATAGGAAGTGACAACGCGTCTCCGAGGACGAGCGGCTCATGTCCTGTCGCCTGCTCGAGCATGCCTGGTGACATGTCGAGGCCGATGGGCCGTAGCCCGCGTTTGGCGAGAAGCCGGCAGAAATCGCCGGTGCCGCACGCAAGGTCGAGGACCCGGGCACCGGGAGGCAGGCCCAGCGCGTCTGCGGTCCTCTTGCGCCACGACACGTCGAGCCCGCAGGAGATGACCCGGTTCAGGAAGTCGTAACGCGGTGCGATCGAATCGAACATCGAACGCACCATCGCCCTCTTCTCGTCACCTAGAACGAGGATCTGAGGGCTTTGCTCGACATCTGGGCCCGACTGCTTCACCGTGCCGCACCGTGCTCGGCGGAGCTCCTCACGGCGCGCAGCTCGACCGGGGTTCCTACGTGCTCGATGTGATCGAGTGCGACGGAGAGAAGCACCCGAGTGAAGTGGTGGCTCACGAGAGTGGCAGTTGCGGGCAGAAGGGCCTCGAACGCTTCTACGAGCCTGCGGGCTCTGGCGTCACCCTCCGGAGTAGCGGCCGGGGCGCGGACGTAAGTGTCGAACATGCCGACGGCCCGCTCGGCAACCGCGCGCATCGCCCGGTCGTGAGCGCGCGCGAGGTCGAGAAGCTCGGTGAGAGGCAGTCCCCACTCGAGCAGCACGAGCCCGGCGCGGGCCACCGCTACGTCATCTTCGGTGTAGCCCTCCTTGTCTCCGACCCGCCTCGGAACGAGAAGTCCCTCGTGCTCGACCGCCCGCAGGATTCCCGCAGGCACCCCGGTCCGCTCCGCCAGGGTCTCGAGGTCGAGCAGTTCGCCACCGGCGCTGCTGAGCACTTCGCCGGCGAGCGCTCCGACAAGGGCCTGGTCGGCGGCATCGAGCTCGCCGGAGAGCACCCGGGCGATCGTTGCGAGCGTGAAGCCCTTGGCCTGGAGTGAACGCACGCGCTCCAGACATCTCAGATGGTCATCGTCGTACAGAGCCACCCGGCCGCTACGACGGGGAAGAGGGAGCAAGCCGCGTGACTGGTAGTAGCGCACCGTGTCGACGCGTATGCCAGCGCGCCTGGCAAGCTCCTCCACCCGCATCTCCATGGTGATCACTCTAGGAGTGTTTGCTCGAAAGGTCCCGACGGGCCTGGTCGGACGTTGGACCCATGCGAGACTGGCGCCATGGCGATCGATTTCACGTTCGCTCCCGACGTCGAAAAGGCTAGGGAGCATGTCGAGGCTTTCATCCGCGACGAGGTCGCTTCGACCGAGAAACGGCTGATCAGCGAGAAAGCGGACCATCACGAATGGAGGGTGGCCCTCCACAAGTTGAGGGACAGAGCCCGAGAAGAAGGAGTCTGGCTACCCCACATGCCGCCGTCGTGGGGAGGGATGGGGCTCGGCCCGACGGCTCTTGCTGCCGTTTCTGCCGAGCTGGCGCGCACGACGTGGGGCCCTTACGTGGTCAATTGCTATGCGCCCGATGAGGGAAACATGCACACCCTTTTGCACTGGGGGACCCCCGAGCAGCAGGAAAGGTACCTTCGGCCGCTGTGCGAGGGGACTTCACGGTCGTGCTTCGCCATGACCGAGCCGGAGGTGGCGGGGTCAGATCCGACGCTGATGCAGACCCGGGCCGTTCTGCACGGCGACGAGTGGGTGATAAACGGTCACAAGTGGTTCATATCGGGTGCCCGCGGCGCTCGCTTCGCCATCCTTCTCGCTCGGACCGAGGAACAACCGGAGGTTCCGCAGGCGGCGACGTCCGCGTTCCTCGTTGACGTCCCCTCAGACGGTTGGGAATTGGTGAGAGATGTCGAGACGATGTCCGGAAGTCACAACCACTGCGAGATCCTCATCACAGATCTCAGGGTGCCGGCAGAGAACTTGTTGGGGGAGCGCGGTCAGGGTCACCGGCTCGGTCAGTACAGGCTCGGCCCGGCGCGTCTTGCGCACTGCATGCGTTGGATAGGTCAGATCGAGGCTGCTCTCGACATGATGGTCGAACGCGCGACCAAGCGTTTCGCGCACGGATCGTACCTGTCCGAAAAGCAAGGCATTCAGTGGCTGATAAGCGAATCGACGATCGAGCTCTATCAGGCGAAGCTGATGGTGTTGCACGCCGCATTCCGGATCGAGAACGAACTCGAGTTCCGCAACGAGGTCTCGATGGCGAAACACCATGTCGCGAACACCCTGTGGCGCGTCGTCGATCGGGCAGTGCAGGTTCACGGAGCCCTCGGCTATTCCAAGGACTCACCGTTGGCCGACATGCTTCTCCAGGCACGTTGGGCGCGCTTTGCTGACGGTGCGGACGAAATTCACAAATGGCGAGTGGCCGAAGCAGCGATCGACGCATGGCGCGATCACGGCACGACACGAGCAGCGACGGGGGATCTGCCGCTTTAGCGCCGCCCGCCCGCCGATGCGTGGTTATCGGGACTGCTGGGGATATGTTGAGCTGACGAGTGGAGCCTCGAGGCGGGCTGCAGGCGGCCGGGAAGGTGAAGAATGAAATGACCGACGACGAAGGCGGCGGGCAGCAGGACGCTTGGGAACGGGCAGCGCCACCTCCCGGCGCCGGAAGTCCTTCGCAACCTCCTCAACCCGGACAGGGTTCTGTGCCTCCACCGGGGTACGGGCAGGGACCGTCGTCCGGTCAGCCCGGTTACGGACCGCCCGGGTACGGCCAGCAACCGGCCTACGGCCAGCAACCCACGTATGGCCAACAGCCCGCTTACGGTCAACCACCGGCATACGGCCAGGCCGGTTACGGGCCGCCGGCCGCGAGTGTGCCGCCGTACGCGGGAGGTTACGGGTACGCGACGGGTGCACCGGCACGTACGAGCGGCATGGCCATCGCGTCTTTGTGCCTCTCGATCGGCGGGCTGCTTCTCATCGGGGTGCCCGCTGTGCTCGGTGTGATCTTCGGGTTCGTGGCAAGGTCGCAGATCAACAACAGTCGCGGGACTCTCAAGGGCATGGGGCTAGCGATCGCGGGAATCATCATCGGTCTTATCGTCGTAGCGATCTACATCGCCATAATCGTCTTTGCCGTCAACCACCCGAACTGTCGCGGAAGTCACCCGACGGGCTGTTGAGAATGAATGGACGGTCATAGGTACCGACCCCCCCCACGAGAGTCGTTCAGTCGACCGAGGGGTAGCGGGTCAATTCGACCCTGCACAGGCCGAAGCCTGTAGGGCCCTACCGGCCCGAAGGATGTTGACCGCAGCGTTCGTATCTGCGTGGGCCTTAAAGCCACACGCCTGACATCGAAACTCGGCCTGTGTGACCCGGTTGTCCTTGGCAACGTGCCCGCATCTAGAGCACGCCTGCGACGTGTGACGGGGATCGACTGCGATCACTTCGCGACCAGCATCTTCCGCTTTGTACGCGATGAACGACTGCAACACCTTCCACCCGGAGTCGTGAATCGATCGGTTGAGGCCGGCCTTTGCTCCGGCCCCGTTTGTGTCAAAGCCTCCTTGTCCGTTGGGTCGTGGTCCTGGGCGTCTCACCATGTTCTTTACCGCCAGGTCCTCGATCGCGATCAGGTCGTAGTCGTCCACGAGTCGCCGGCTCAGCTTGTGGGCCAGATCCATACGTTGATTGCGGACCTTCCGATGATTAGCGGCGACACGCTCGACTGCCCTGGTTCTGCGCTTGGAGCCACGGCGCTTCGTGCTGAGCGCTCGTTGAGCCCTCGCAAGTTCATCTGCTGCTCGAAGCCCGTAGCGTCCCTGTGTCACCAGCTCGCCATCGCTCGTCGCCACGAGCGCACAGACTCCGAGGTCGATCCCCACGTCGCGACCCGTTTTCGGAAGTGGTTGAGCCGGCACGTCCACACAGCGGATCGAGACGAACCACCTACGACCCTCACGGGCGACCGTGATCGCCTTCGGGGTCCCTCTTATCGGTCGGTGGAGCCGAAGCCTCACGTCTCCTATGCCGAGCAGATAAAGCCGTCTCCAATCGGTGTCAATACGCCAGCCCTTTGTGTCCTCCCATTGGACGGAGTCGAAACGCCTGACTGACTTGAACCTCGGGAACCCTGGTGTCTCTCCTTGCCTGACACGTCTGAAGAAAGCGCAAAAGGCCCGATCGAGGCGCTTCAGCGTCCCCCTGCAAACCGTCACCCCGTGTTCGAGGATCTCCGGGCGGACACTTCGCAGCTCGGTCAGGGTACGGCATTGGGAGAAGTACGAAACCGACCTTCTTTCCCACCTCCAGGCGCCTCGTCTGTCCTCCAAGGCTGCGTTGTAGAGCTCGCACTGCTCGACAAGCAGCGCGTCGAGGGCACCCACCTGGCGGGTGGTCGGTTGGAGGAGATAGCGAAACGTGCGGCAACGGGCCACGAGATTGACCGTATTTGCTGGGTGTGACGCGAGGCTGACCTAATACCCGAAGTTGCCACTGCGAAGTTCGTGCATCCAGCAGGGACGTGAAGCGGGAATCAGGCGAGGTAGCGGTAGACGACCTCTGCGACACACGAGGGTTTGCTGGATCCTTCTGTTTCGAGCGTGAGGAGGTAGGTGGCCTGTACCCCTCCCGGGACGTCCTCCACCGAGGCCACCTCGGCACCCATCCGGAGCTTGGAACCCACCATGACCGGGGAGGGAAATCTCACCTTGTTGCAGCCGTAGTTGACGCCGAAGGTCATGCCTTCGACGGTCAGCAACTGCCCGAGCATGACAGGCGCCAGCGACAAGGTGAGATACCCGTGGGCGATCGTCCCGCCGAACGGCCCGTTCGCGGCCCGCTCAGGATCGACGTGGATCCACTGGTGGTCGCCGGTCGCGTCTGCGAAGAGGTTGACCTGTTGTTGGTCAACCTGGTGCCAATCGGTCCAGCCGAGATGCTGGCCCTGCAGTCCGCGAATTCCTTCCGGTCCATTAACGACAGTCGCCATGGGTCGACGTTAGGCGCAATCGGTCACTTGAACCAGATTCGCTGGTATTCCCGGCTCATCGGGTGGACGAGGGCGACGAAGAGGGCCACGGAGAACACAACGTTGAGCAGGGTTCCTATCCCGCCGTAGTACACGAAGAGGGCCACGGCCCCGAACGCGAACAGCCCGCTCAGAATTATCGCCCCGATGTACGCGAAACGCCGCTCGTTCGCGATCCCGTAGGCGGCCGCTCCTTCCAGGATCATCGGGAGAAAGAACACCTGGGAGCCGAGGGCGTAGATCACGGCGAACACGGCATTTATGTACAGCAGGATGACGGCGATCTGAAGGGTCTGAGGCTGGCTCGAGTCGAACCATTTGCGCCTGTCCATGGGCCCAGTCTGGCAGGCGGTGAACCGTAGAGGGTGCCGGTCCCGGTCCGACCGATAGGCTTCCTCGAGGTGGAAAGCGCACACGACGCGCGCTCGGCGTTTACCGAGAACCAGGCGACAACCGACAAACCGGTCCGGGCTCCTGCCTCTGTGAGACCGACCCGTCGTGGGAGGCACCGCCCGGTCGCAGATCTCCAGCCCCACGACCACCATCACCGCAACCTCCAAGGGGGCGGTGCACGCGCCGCGGTGTTCGGGGTGAGCGACGGCCTGGTGACGAACGTGTCGCTCGTGCTCGGAATCGCCGGAGCGCATCCGGCGGTAGGCCTCGTTCGACTCGCCGGCTTGGCAGGGTTGATAGGCGGCGCTTTCTCCATGTCAGCCGGGGAGTACGTGTCGATGCGCGCCCAGCGCGAGCTGCTCGAGCGCGAGCTCGAGCTCGAGCGCGACGAGATCACTCACCGACCTGAAGGAGAGCGCAGGGAGCTCGTCCGGATCTACGAGAACCGCGGAGTCGAACCCCAGGTCGCCGCTCAGCTCGCGGGCGAGATGATGCGTACACCAGAGCTCGCGCTCGAGACCCACGCGCGCGAGGAGCTCGGCATCACGCCCGGCACCCTCGGGTCGCCTATTCAGGCCGCCGTGTCGTCGTTCGCGACATTCGCGATCGGTGCTCTCGTCCCGCTATTGCCGTGGCTCATCACGTCGGGAACTGCGGCGATCCTCGGGTCAGTGATAGTCACCGGAGTCGCAGCGCTCGGAGTCGGTGGAGCGCTGTCGTTGTTCACCGGGCGGCGCTGGTGGTGGTCGGCGTTGAGGCAACTCGGCATCTCGGCAGTCGCCGCAGCGATCACTTATTCGATAGGTCGCGCCGTCGGGACGAACGGGCTCTGAAGCCCCTTATAACGCTGAGCTTTCAGGCCGGGGCGACGTCGCCCACGTAGGCCCTGTCGACGTGGTCCACGACGAATCCAAGTCCCTCGTACAAAGAGACGGCGACTTGGTTGTCGGCGTCAACGTAGAGCATTCCCGTCTTGAGCCCGAGTCCTGCAAGGTGGTCGAGACCCGCCAAGACGAGCGCCTTACCGAGACCGAGGCCCTGGGCGTCCGGATCGACCGAGATGACGTAGATCTCACCCACCGGAGGGTCCGTGTCGTCGTGGACCTTGGTCCAGCAACTAGCGACCAAGCGACCGTCGCGCTCGTGTAGGAGGAACCCCGCTGGGTCGAACCAGGGCTCGCGCTCGCGTTCGAGGACCGTGTCGAGGTCCCATCCGCCCTGTTCAGGGTGGGAAGCAAAGGCTCGGTTGTTGACCTCGAGCCACGCGGCTTCGTCCACCCCGGGTTCGAACGGCCGTGTGACGATCGCCGGATGGTCGCCTGGCACCGGGAGTGCGCAACGCATCTGGTAGAGGTCTCTCCCGCGGACGAGGCCGCTTGACGCCGTCATCTTGTCCGACATGGGGCCGGGCTTGGGCACCCACAGGTGGACGTGGCCCCCACCTTGGACGGCGATCTCCTCGAGCGCCGCCTCGAGCAGGTCGTGACCCACGTGGTCGGCCTCGTCTCGGCGGTCTGGATGTACCACGACCTCGAGCCCCCAAGTTCCGTGCCCGCGACTGACCTGGGCATAACCGACGAGCGGGCCGCCACGGCGCTCGCGAGCGACAAAACCGGCAAAACCGGCACGCCCACCGTCCGCGAGGTCGAGCCACTTGTGCTCCCCGAGCGGGCGATGCTCGTCCACGCGGGTCGCCGCGTCGAGGAGCAGCGACACCTCTGCGATGTCATCCTCGCCCATCCTGCGCTTCACCTCGACGTGTGCCACTTACGGCGAGGCTACCGATCCCCGCTAGGGTCGCCACTGATGGTGAGGCCCCGTGGCGCGGCGCACCGAGCGGACCAAGTCATCACTCTGCTCGCGGCCGAGTACCCGGGCAGCGCGAGCGAGCTTGTTGCTTTGCACCACCACAACCCGTTCGAGCTCCTGGTTTCGACAATTCTGTCTGCGCAAACCACGGACGAGCGGGTGAACATGACTACGCCTGATCTCTTCGCCGCGTATCCGACGGCGGCCGCGCTAGCGGCGGCTCCCCTCGACGACCTTGAACGTTTGATCCACGCGACCGGGTTCTTCAGAGCCAAGTCGCGAAACCTGGTCGGGATGGCGACGGCTCTGGTGGAGCGCTTCGGCGGGGAAGTCCCGACGGAGATGGAAGACCTGACGACGTTGCCGGGGGTCGGGCGCAAAACCGCAAATGTGGTGCGAAGCGTCGCGTTCGACTTGCCCGGTCTGCCGGTCGACACTCACGTCGGCCGGCTTGCACGCCGTCTCCGACTGACGGCCGAGCAGGATCCCGTGAAGGTTGAGTCGGATCTCGACGCGTTGGTGCCCGAAGAGGAGAGGGGGGCTCTGAGCATCAGGCTGATACTTCACGGCAGGCGAGTGTGCACCGCTCGAAATCCGAACTGTGAGGTCTGCGTTCTCGCCCACGTTTGCCCCTCTGCGGGCACCTTCGTTACTCCGCCGACTCGCCGAGTTTCCCCGCGACCAGCCCGGAGTAAATCGTGAACCTGACGCGTCGTCCCAGCTTGGACGGGTTGTCGGACTTTTGTCATTCTTTTGCCGATTCTGACTGGAATCTGCCCGCCAGGCGTGATCTGCTTTGAGGACCGGAACCGGTTCCCGCCACCTGGTTCCGAGTAGAGCGGATGCCGGGATCCGCCGCCCGGTCCGCTCCGCGACGGCGCCCTTTCGGGCGCCGTCGTCGCGTCCGGGCAAATGCCCGATCCGCGGGGTTGTGTTCACCAGTGAGTCCTTGGGTATCCACCAGTGAACCCAGTGGGTCCTTGGGTATCCACCAATGAACATGGAAGGCACCGGTAGCTTCAGCCACGTGGGAAAGCCCGAGACCGTAGTGAGAAGTCTGCCGGTGCGGGCTGCAGGCGGCATTGTCGTACGGCGGACCTCGGGAAGCGGTTTGCAGGTGGCGCTCGTCTACCACGCGTCGCGAGATGACTGGGGCTTTCCGAAAGGCAAGCTCGAGCCCGGCGAGTCCGAGTTGTTCTGTGCACGGCGCGAGGTAGAGGAGGAGACGGGCCTTCTCTGCAACATCGGCGCTTACGTCGGTCAAACCCAGTACGTGGACCGGCGGGATAGGCCGAAGATCGTCCACTATTGGCTGATGGAGCCGTTGGCCGGAGTCTTCGAGCCCACCGAAGAAGTCGACGACATGCAATGGGTCTCGATCGACAGCGCGAGCAAGCTCCTTTCGTACGAGCACGACCGTGTCCTTCTGGCGAGATACGTACTGCCGCTCCTAGCGGAGCGGAGGTTCGCCGCTCAAGCCTGAGCCCTCGGGTGGACCTCGCTCGAAGGCGAGGTCGGTTTCACTTGCGTCTCGGCGGCGTCGCCAGCTTGGACAGTCGGCGCTGCGCTCCTCTGAGAGCGCGCTCAGCGGCGAAGAGCTCGGTGGCGGAATCGTCCCCGTCGTCTGACGCGCGCCTTGCGATGTCGGTCACCCGCTTCGTCAGATCGTCGAGAGCAGCAGCGACTGAGGACAGCTCGGCTAAAGGTAAGGGCACATCTGTGATCATCGCGGATCTCCGCGAACCAGGCGACCGGGCAATGGGCCGCCGAGCGGGGCCTGGGCAACTCCCGGGTACGATCCTTCGACCACCTGGCACATTGTTCACTGCAAGCTGCTTCAAGTCTGGCCCCCATGTCGATTCCCTCACTCTCATGCCGCTGACCCGTCTCGATGTCCGCGGGCTCTCCCGCGTTGACCTGGAGAAGGTCCTTCCGCGCCCCGCTGCCGGGCCTGGTGCTGCCGGAGCCGATGTATTTGCCACGGTTGCGGGAATCCTCGAACGAGTGCGCCAAGACGGCGACCGGGCGCTCGTCGAGCTGACCGAAGAGCTCGACGGGGTTCAGGCGCCTGCCCTCGCGATCCACATAGACGAGATCCGCAAGGCAGTGGACGCAATCCCCACAGCGCTGCGCGAATCGCTCGAGGTCGCCTGGGACAGGCTCGTCGCCTATCACCGACACCAGGCCGGGCCGACTGTCTCCGAGTACTACGACGGGACCGTGAGGATCCGCGATCTCGTTCGTCCGGTGCAACGGGCGGGCCTGTATGCGCCAGGGGGCCGAGCGCTATATCCCTCGAGCGTGCTCATGTGCGCTGCGCCGGCAACCGTCGCCGGTGTTCGCGAACTGGTCTTGTGTGTCCCGCCGGGACCCGACGGGACGGTTGCTCCACAAGTGCTGGCGGCGGCGGCAATCGCGGGAATCGACGAGGTGCACCCGGTGGGGGGCGCCCAGGCGATCGCCGCCATGGCGTTCGGAACCGAGAGCATCGGGCGCGTCGACGTGGTGGTCGGCCCCGGGAACCGGTACGTGGCCGAGGCCAAGCGCCAGGTAGCGGGAACGGTGGGCGTCGCAGCCGCGTTTGCCGGGCCGTCAGAGGTGGTGGTGGTGGCAGACGGGAGCGCTCCGTCCGAATGGGCCGCCATAGACCTGGTCGTCCAGGCCGAGCATGGACCTGACGGGTTGGCCTTCCTCGTCACGTGGGTGGACGAAGTCGTGCGCCGGGTGAGCGACGCGGTCGACGAGATGGTCGCAGCGAACCCTCGAAGGACGGAGCTCTCGGCCACGATCGAGACCGGCGGCTACTCGGTGCGCGTCGACGGGCCAACTCAGGCGCTAGCGGTCGCGAACATCATCGCCCCTGAGCACCTCGAGCTGCAGGTGTCGGACGCCGACGCGCTTGCCGACGAAGTGCGCTCGGCCGGCGTCGTCTTCGTCGGCCCGTGGGCGCCCGCAAGTGTGGGCGACTATGTGGCCGGGACCAACCACGTCCTTCCAACCGCCCGCACCGCAAGGTTCTCATCGGCTCTACGAGTCGAGGATTTCCGTAAGCACATCGGGGTCGTATCGCTCACCCGCGACGGTCTAGTGGTCCTCGCGCCTCACGTCGTCGCGATCGCCGAGGCCGAAGGCCTGTCGGCGCACGCACGATCAGTGCGGGCACGTTTCGAATCGGACTCAACGGGCGGATCACAAGAGCAGTACGGACCTGAGTCGGCGCTAGAGCCGGAATCGAACCGCGGTGCGAGCCGGCTTCCCCCGATGCGAAGCGACCTCGTCGAGATGACGGGATATCACTCACCTCAGGTGGATGTCGAGGTGAGGCTCAACACGAACGAATCGCCGTTCCCGCCTCCGGCCGCGTGGCTCTCCGAATTGACCGAGGAGCTCGGCCGCGTCGATTTCAACCGCTACCCGGACAGGCAGACCCGCGAGCTGCGCGAGGCGATCGCAAGGCACGAACGCGTGGCGCCGGATCAGGTCTTCTGCGCCAACGGCTCGAACGAGGTCATCCAGTCACTGCTCCTCGCGTACGGCGGAAAGGGTCGTTCGGTCGCGGTCTTCGAGCCCACATATGCGCTTCACCGGCACATTGCGATGCTCACAGCCACCGATGTCGCGACCGGATGGCGCGCACCCGACCACTCACTCGATCCCGCGGTTGTCGACGGGGTCCTGGCGGACGCCTCGCCCGTCGTCACGTTTCTCTGCTCGCCCAACAACCCGACCGGACGTGCAGAACCTGACGCACTTGTCGCGCACACTCTTACGATCGCGCCCGGACTCGTCGTGGTCGACGAGGCCTACGGCCAGTTCGCCGAGCGCAGCGCGGTGGATCTTGTTCGCGACGAGGTCCCCGGGTTCGAACGACTTGTAGTGGCTCGGACGTTCTCGAAGACGTGGTCCATGGCCGCGTGCCGTCTCGGCTACATGATCGGGCACCCCGAGGTGGTCGTGGCGTGCGAGGCGGTATCACTTCCGTACCACCTCGACGCTTTGGCCCAGGCGGCCGGCGTCCTCGCGCTCCGCCACGAAGCCGAGATGCGCGAACGCATCGCCGCGATAGTCGACGAGCGCGAACGACTCGAGGGCGAGCTCGCAAATCTCGACTTGGAGACTTGGCCTTCGGACGCCAACTTCATCCTGTTCCGCCCCAAGTCTCGCGACGCCCGGACGGTTTGGTCGGACCTGCTCGACGATCAGGTCCTCGTCCGCGACTGCTCTGGTCGGCCGGGACTGTCGGGGTGTCTGCGAGTGACGGTCGGCACCCCTGAGGAGAACACCCGTTTCCTCCGCGCACTTCGCGAGAGCCTCGGAGTCACGAGGAGCCCAAGTTGAGTCGCAGGGCCGAACGCAGCCGGCACACCAAGGAAACGACCGTAGAGGTGTCGGTCTGCTTGGACGGAAAGGGATTGGTTGCCGCGAACACGGGGCTCCCGTTCTTCGACCACATGCTCGATCAGCTCGGGCGCCACTCGGGCTGGGACCTGACGGTCTCGGCCACGGGCGACCTCCATGTGGATGCGCACCACACCGTGGAGGACGTCGGGATCGTCGTCGGTGAGGTTCTAGCCGAGGCGCTCGGCGACAAGGCCGGCGTCAGGCGTTTCGCATCGATAAGCCTGCCGCTCGACGAGGCTCTCATCGACGTCGCGCTGGACCTCTCGGGCCGTGCTTACCTCGCGTACGACGTCGGCCTTGCGCCGGAGGTGCAGCCACTGGGCAACCCTCCTTTCGACCCGCAGCTAGCGGAGGAGTTCTTCAGGGCATTCGCCGCAGGGGCGGCGCTCACTCTGCACGTGCGAATGGTGACGGGACGCAACCCGCATCACGTGCTCGAAGCCACCTTCAAAGGGGTCGCCCGTTGCCTTTACGACGCGATCCGTGTCGAGCGCGACGGCGTGCCCTCGACGAAGGGAACACTCGGCACGGGGCCGCCTGAGAAGTGATCGCTGTAGTCGACTACGGGATAGGAAACCTGCGATCGGCGGAGAAGGCGCTCGCGCACCTGGGCGCTGACGCGCGTCTCGTGTCGGACCCAGACGAGGTGGCCGCTGCATCTGCCGTCGTCTTGCCAGGCGTCGGGGCGTTCGGTCGTTGCTCGGAGGCTCTGCGCAAGACGGGTCTCAGCTCTGCGGTGCGTGACGCTCTCGACCGAAACGTGCCGTTCCTCGGGATCTGTATCGGGTTCCAACTCCTGTTCGAGGGATCCGAGGAGGACCCCTCCGCAGAAGGTCTCGGGGTCCTGGGTGGAGTGGTGAGAGCTCTTTCACCCGACGAGAAACGCCCACAGATGCAATGGAACCGCCTGGACCGGGTGAAAGGGTCGGGGGAGCAGTGCCGCATGCTCACGGGCCTGGGCAGCTCGCCTTGGGTCTACTTCGTCCACTCTTTCGCACCTGAACCGGCGCCGAGTTGCGAGGGTGCCGTCGTAGCAACCTGTGAGTACGGATCGACGGTGGTAGCCGCAATCGAGCAGGGAACCCTCTGGGGCACTCAATTCCACCCGGAGAAATCGTCTCACGCGGGGCTCGCTCTGCTCGAGAACTTCGTGAACGCTGCCGCCGGCGACACGACGTGACGCCGCCTCTTGACCTTTACTGCGCCGTCGACATCTTGGGTGGTGGTGCTGTAAGGCTCACCAAAGGCGACTTCGGGACCCGAACGGAACACGGCGACCCGGTCGAACTTGCCATGCGATACGTGCGATCGGGGGCGCGCCTGCTCCACGTCGTCGATCTGGACGCGGCAAGGGGCGGGAAGCCCGTGAATCGTGCGGCGGTCCTAAGGATCGTCGAGGAGTCAGGAGTCCCCGTGCAGGTCGGCGGAGGCGCGCGCACGTTCGCGGACGTGACCGGCCTGCTCGACGCCGGCGTTGCGCGAGTCGTCCTCTCTACGCTGGCTGTGGAGGATCCAGACCTTGTGAAGGAGCTGGCGAACCGGTACCCGGGAAAGGTGGCGCTAGGAATCGACCATCACCCTCAGCCGTCACCGGATGACCGATCAGATGACCCCGCTGTTCAGATGGTCGCAGTCAGGGGGTGGGGGCACGTTGGCAGCGTCTCGGTTGAGGCGATTGTGGACATGTACGCAGACGTGCCCCTGGGCGCCGTCGTGGTGACCTCGATCGAGCGCGACGGGATGCTCTCGGGGCCCGACACGACAGGGGTTTCGGACGTTCTCGCGCGCAGTCCACATCCGGTCATCGCGTCCGGCGGTGTTCGTTCGGCTGAAGACCTCTCAGTGCTTTCCGCCATCTCCTTGCGACGATCAGGTGGAGGTCTTCGCCGGATTGCGGGCGTCGTCGTGGGCCGGGCCCTTGCCGGCGGCTCGCTCGATATCGGGGAGGCGCTCGCAGCGTGCGAACGGTGAGGGTGATCCCGTGTCTCGACGTGGAAGGAGGCAGGGTCGTAAAGGGCGTCCGATTCGCTGGACTTCGCGACGCAGGCGACCCCGCAGAGCTCGCTCGCCGATATGACGAAGAGGGTGCCGACGAGGTCGTCCTGCTCGACATAACCGCGTCCTCGGAAGAGCGCGCCACGATGGTCGACGTGGTTGCGAGGGCCGCAGAGCAAGTGTTCATTCCCCTGACGGTCGGGGGCGGGGTGCGCGCCGTGCCCGACGCGATGCGTCTGCTTCGGGCCGGTGCGGACAAGGTCGCCGTGAACACGGCAGCGGTCGAGCGCGAAGAGCTCGTCGGAGAGCTCGCGTCCGAGCTCGGTACCCAGTGCGTGGTTGTGGCCATCGACGCACGGGCGAGAGACGAGACGCCCGACGGATGGCGATACGAGGTCGTCACCCACGGCGGGCGGCGTCCGACGGGGGTCGACGTGCTCGAGTGGGCCCGTCGTTGCGAGGCCGCCGGGGCCGGCGAGATCCTCCTCACTTCGATGGACCGGGACGGCACCAGGTTCGGCTATGACCTCGACCTAACGGAGGGCGTGTCGAGCAGCGTCAACGTGCCGGTTATCGCTTCAGGAGGTGTCGGCACCCTCGAGCACCTGGTGGAGGGTGCTACGCGAGGAGGTGCAGACGCCGTCCTGGCAGCTTCGATCTTCCACATGAGGGAGCACACGATCGCGGAGGCAAAGTCCCGTCTGGAGGCTGCGGGCGTCGCGGTGAGACCGACGGGAGACTGAAACTTAGGCCCGGTCCTCCATCTCCCAGGCGTGGTCGAGCATGTGCCAAGTACATCGTCGGACCAGGAACTGCAGCGCCCATGAGCGCGCCGGCTGGTCGTGCACATGGTGCTCGCGAATCGCCTCGACGAAGGTCTCCCGATACGCGCGGAGGGCCTTTGCGTCGTCCCTCGTCTCCAGCGGAACCTTGACTCCGACCTTCGGGGCGAATTCGTGGATCTCAGCGCCGTTCACATGCCGGATGATCTGATCCCGCTCGCGGCCGCCGCCCCGAGGACCCTTTCGGAGCTCGGGCGAGACGCGTGCGGCGACGTCGTCGAAGGTTCTCCAAGAGGCCCGGAGTAGCGCGATCTTCCGCTCGCATTCGGCCTCGGTCATCGAGTCGTGCTCGGGCGCGGCCGCCCTGCCGGAGACTCCGTAGTAGTCGGTCATCCCGGTCCCTTCGAGCCGCTCGACCACCCGGAGCTCGCCCGTAGCTCCGAACTCGGCGCCAAAGCCGGCCAACTCGGCTACCGCGGCGTAGCGAGGTCGATACGCGGCGAGAACCCCGAGGACGTCCCCATCGATCTTGGCGCTCCGATCCCATCCCGGCCAGTCGAAAGCGCAAGCCACCACCCGCTTCTTCTTGCCCCGCTCGACCATCACGCGGACCGGATCAGCCATCCCGCAAGGTAACAGTCGCTCGTAGAAGGTTTCAGAGTGATCCGGAGTCAGGGTCCCCTGTGCGGTGCGGTACCGTGCCCTTTGTGGCGTCCAGTGCGAAAAGCTCGCCCCGACAGCCGTCGGGCAGCAAGCAACCCATCACCATGCTCTCGGACCGGGTCCTGGTGCTTCAACCTCAGTCCGAGGGTGAACGGAGGTCGAGATCGGGCATCCTCATTCCCGCTACCGCGCAAGTGTCGCGTCGGCTGGCATGGGCGGAGGTCGTCGCCATCGGCCCGCACGTGCGGAGCATCAAGGTCGGCGACAAGGTCTTGTTCAATCCCGAAGACAGGTTGGAGGTGGAAGTCCAAGGAGACGAGTTCGTGATCTTGCGTGAGCGCGACGTTCACGCGGTCGCGACAGAGCGATTGGACTCCGGGACGGGGTTGTACCTGTGACCGAGAAGGCGACGCATCCGGCGGTCGATGCCGGCCCGTCTGCAGAGGTCTCGTTCGGCCCCGACGGGCTGGTGCCTGCGATCGTGCAGGACGCGGACGACGGCGCCGTGCTCATGCTCGGGTACATGGACGCGGAAGCCCTTCGCAGGACTCTGTCGACCGGGCGGTCCTGGTTCTGGAGCCGCAGCCGCAACGAGTACTGGTGCAAGGGCGAGACGTCGGGGAACCGCCAGCACGTGCGCGAGGTGAGATACGACTGCGACGGTGACGCGCTTTTGGTGGTGGTCGATCAGGAGGGTTCGGGCGCGTGCCACACCGGTGAGCGTTCGTGCTTCTTCCGCTCGTTGTCCGCCGCGCACCCAGACGGCAGGCGGTGAACGAGAGGGAGGACTCGGGGCGGCGGAAATTCCACGAGCTCGCCTCGGACCGCCTCGTGGTCCCGGTGCGCCGCGAGCTCATGGCCGACACGATCACTCCGGTCGGAGCTTTCACCCAGGTGGTCGGCGATGAGCCCGGATTCCTGCTGGAATCCGTCGAGGGGGGTGATCGCTGGGGCAGGTACTCGTTCGTTGGACGACGGCCCCTGATGTCCATCGTAAGCCGAGGTCAACGAGTCGAGTTGTCGGGCGACATGCCGGTGCCCGACGGCGTCACGGGCGCGCTCGGCTCGGGGGTGCTTGTTGCGCTGGACGCCTTGCTCCGTGCGTTCGGCACTCCCCTCGTCGAGGGCCTGCCGCCGCTTCACAGTGGCTTCGTCGGATATCTCGGTTACGACGTCGTCCGCGAGATAGAACGGCTTCCCGACGTAGCGCGCGACGACCTCGGGCTGCCGGACGCCTCTCTGTTCCTCATAGGACAGTTGTGTGCCTTCGACCACTGGCGTCAGCGAGTCGTGCTCATAGAGAACGTTCCGGTCCGCGACGGCGCTAGCGATGCTGAGCTCGACACCGCCTATGACAACGCGTGTATGCGACTCGACGATCTTTCGTCGGACCTGTTCAGACCCATGTCGCAACCCGCGTTGCCAGCCCCGGCCATGCGCGAAGACTGGCCAGAGGTTTCGCGCACGATGTCGCCCGAGACGTACGAGCAGGCCGTTCTCGTCGCCAAGGAACACATAGTCGCGGGGGACGTCTTCCAGGTCGTGCTGTCGCAGCGTTTCGACTTGCACCTGGACGCCGATCCGTTCGACGTGTACAGGGTCCTACGCCAGGTGAACCCGAGCCCCTACCTGTACTTCGTGAGAAGCGATGCCTGCACGGTGGTAGGGACCTCGCCCGAGCCCATGGTGAGGGTCCGTGACGGGATCGTCACCTCGCGCCCCATCGCAGGGACGAGACCGAGGGGTGCGACCGAAGAGGAGGACCTGCAACTCGGTGCGCAGCTCGTCGAGCATCCGAAGGAGACGGCTGAGCACATCATGCTCGTCGACCTGGCCAGAAACGACGTCGGGCGCGTCGTGCGGTTCGGCACCGAGCGGGTCGAAGAGTTGATGACCTTGGAGCGCTACAGCCATGTGATGCACCTGACGTCCCAGGTCTCGGGTGAGCTCGCCGAGCACAAGGGGCCCATCGACGTGCTGCGAGCCACGATGCCGGCGGGAACGCTGTCGGGTGCGCCGAAGGTCCGTGCGATGCAGCTGATCGACGAGCTGGAACTGACCAAACGAGGGGTCTACGGAGGCGTGGTCGGTTACCTGGATCTGTCCGGAAACCTGGACACTGCGATCGCGATCCGCACGATGGTGGTCACCCCAGACGGGCGAGCTTCGGTCCAGGCAGGTGCCGGGATCGTTGCCGACAGCGACCCGAGCGAGGAGCAGGCCGAGTGCGAGAACAAGGCGGCGACGATCCTGAGCACGGTCCGTTCGGCTCGGCGAATAACGTCGAACAGGCACGCGCATCTCGCGCATGACGGCGCAGCACCGGAATGCGAATGACCCGACAGAAGACGGCAGTTCTCGGAGTCGAAGAGGGATACAGGAGATTGCGTGAGGCGGTCGCGTCCGCCCCGGTCGAACGCGACGTGATCCGACTCAGTGGCCCTGACGCAGTCCAGTACCTACAGGGCCAATGCAGTCAGGACATATCCGTACTGGATCCCGGTCACTCCGCTGACGCGTTGCTCCTGGAGCCTCAAGGTCGCGTCGACGCTCTGATCCGCGTGACGCGCACAGGGGAAGACGAGCTGATCGTCGACACCGACTCCGGGTGGGGAGAGAGCGTTGTCGCCCGCCTCGAGCGGTTCAAGCTGCGCGTCAAGGTCGACATCTCGCTCGTGGGATGGAGGTGCGTGGCAATACGTGGCCCTGACGCCGCCGAGGTCAGCTCGCCTTCTGGGGTCCTGCGGTTGGACGTCAACTGGCCGGGACTCGGCGGGTTCGATCTACTGGCAGAGGACGTCCGCGTTCCCGACGGGTTGGAACAGTCCGGCGAGCCGGCTTGGGAGGCGGCTCGTATCGAGGCGGGCATCCCGGTCATGGGCTCCGAGATCGACGAAAGGACCATTCCCGAGGAAGCTGGACTGGTCGGGCGCTGTGTGAGTTTCACCAAGGGATGTTTCACCGGGCAGGAGCTCGTTGCGAGACTCGACGCACGTGGAAGCAATGTCGCTCGACGACTTCGAGGGCTTGTCTTCGCCGGCGAGCAGTCCGATACGCCAGTGAGCTCAGGCGAGGAACTCTTCGCAGACGGAAAGACAGTCGGGCGAGTCACGTCCAAAGCTTGGTCGCCGGGGTTGGACGCAATGGTCGCGCTTGGGTACGTCCACAGGAGCGTCGCCGTGGGTTCGACCCTGACGGTCGGTGACTTCAGCGCTGAAGTGCGACAGCTCCCGCTTGTTGGCTCAGCCTGAGGGTCCTGTCTTGGTCGGTCTCGGTGGGACGCGGAGGGTGACCTTGCGCGATCGCGACCGCAGCGAGCTGAGAGCTCACCTCGAGCTTTCTGAGAATGGACCTGATGTGCGATCGAACCGTCGCAAGGGAGAGGACGAGCTTCTCTGCGATCTCGATTGCGGTCGCGCCGGTAGTCAGGTGGTACAGGACCCGCCGCTCACTTCTGGTCAGAAGTAGCAGCCTCCCCAGCCGCTCGGCACGAAGCGAGGTGTGGTCGCCCTGAACGCCGGCGGCTTCGGCGCGGGAGCCGTCACCGTTGTTCTGCGACAGGGCGTGGTTCATCTCCTCGGGAAGCTCGCCAATTGCGAAGGCGCTCTCCGCACCCTGCAGCACACACTCGGCAAGGGCGATGTCGCTCGCTCCGACACCCACGGCGAGTACTCGCATACCTGTCCGGCGGAACATCTGAGCCAGTGCGGCAGGTCGCTCCAGGGGTTCCGAGTTCTCCTCTTCGGTCTCGGTCGCGTTACCAGGGTGGACGACGAGAAGTGCGATCGATTCGCGTATCACAGAGCCGGCCAAGGACACCAAACTCGGATCGACTTCCAATGCGGGAGCAAGCGTGCCGGCGACCGTGTGCCCGATTCCCTCTACCAGGGATCTCACCGCAGCGGCCGCGGGACCGGGGACGCCGGGTGACGGGGGAGCGGTGTCCACGACTAGTACCGCGCCTCCGAGTTTCTTGGACAGACCCTGCAGGCGGTGCCCGTTCGTTGGCAACTCTGAAGTGGTCAGGCTCGCGACGGACCTCATAGCCCTTCGGTCATACCTCGGGGAGTGCCCGTTCGAAGGCGCAGTCGGCGGAGCAATCGGAGATGCAGGCGTGTTGAAGACGATGATCGCCGGAGACAGGCTCGCATCGGCGGGAATCGCCTCGTCCACGGAGTTGATCGCAGCGCAGGTCATCGAGAACGCATCAGTGCCGGTGTCACCGTCTGCAATCCCGACCGTGACTCGTGCATCGTTGACGGTGGTTTCCTCCAGGCTCTGGGCGGCGGAGCGTGCGAGGCGCGCACCGAGGACGTGAGCATTGAGGCTCGAGTCCACGTCCTGGAACATCACCACAACGCGGCCTCCTCCGATCATGCAGATGTGGTCGCCCGTGCGTACGAAGCCGCTCAGGTGCTCGGCAAGCGAGCCCGAAGCTGCTGCCAGCATCGAAGAAGGACCTGCCGAAATCGCGACACATGCGACCACCGTCCTGGCTCTTTCGGGTGTCGGCCGGTGACGCAGCGAGATCGGGTCGGCGCTTGCGGACGATCCGTGAATGGACCGCCTCAATCCGCGGTCTCGCCGTTTGGAGTCCAGAGTGAGCGCGGCGCTCTCCCCCTGAGTGCGTTGTTCTTCACTCCCGCTGCTAACTAGCACGACCACGGCGCCCCCCGTTGCCTGCGAGTCACAGTGCCGGTTTTGGCTCCGCCGGTCAGCCTGTGCCTTAGCGAACGATAGCCCGTCAACCGGCATTCGCCAAACTGGGCGAGGGGGTGGACGATCAAAAACTCGCTGGCAGAGCCAGGCTTACGTGCTCGAAGCACACGAAGAGGGCGAGAAGGAGCAAGGGGACACCGACGACGTACGAACCCCACCGGAACACGCGCGGGAGCCTTCGCGCCACCAGGCGGAGGACGATCGCCCCAAGGAGCACAGCGATGCCCCAGAGCACGGCGGGCAGCACGTCGCCGCCCCGGCCGCCACCCGCCACGGCAGCGGCGGCTTGTGTAGGTGTGAGCCGAGGGGGTGAGGCCGGCGGGTCGGTGGTGGTGGGGGTGGTCGTGGTCGTGGTTCCGTGCGCGACGGTCGTGTCGAGGAGGGCGACGACTACAAGGCGTTGCGAAGCGCTGTAGCGAGGATTGCAGGTGGTGAGGGTGAGCTCGGGAGTGCTGGCCGAGTCGAGCACAGCATTGTCGTTAGGAGAAACGATCTCCGAGCTCTTTACGTTGTAACGAAAGAGACCTTGGGACGTCAGGACGAATATTGGATCCCCGGGAGACAGCTCGTTCAGGTTGTAGAAGGGTGCGGCGAAGGTGGTGCGGTGCCCAGCGATCGCGGAGTTCCCCGCCTGCCCAGGCAGGGCGGTCCCCTGATAGTGACCGGGCCCTCCTTGTAGCTGAGACTCTCCGGTCCCCTCGACGAGCGCATCGTCGAGCCCGAGCTTCGGTATGGCAATCAGTCCGATGGGCTGGCCCACCGCAGGAGGCGCGGTCGTTGGAGCGACGGACGTGGCCACCGCCGGCACGCCGGAGCCTTTCGCGGCGGCACCGGGGCGCGCAGATCCAAGGGAACTGAGCGGAAGCGAAGAGCGCCCTATCTCGTGTCCGACCTGCTTGCGCAGATTGCTCTGTGCGTGATCGGTGTAGAGCGCAGTGCCCCAGAGCTGGAAAGCAACGAACGAAACGAGCAGGGCTCCGCAAGCGAGCAGGATCGTGCCGATCCTCCACCAGATCCTCGCTCGTTTCACAAATGGAGTTTAGAGGAGCCAGGACGGGGTAGGAGACCGGCGGATTCAGGTCGTCGCGCCTAGGCAACGATGGCTGGACGCGGTCGAATCGGCTGGTTTACGTTTAGACGGCCGATCCGGGGTGGGGGCAAGGTCTGTAACTCTGGGGGATTGCACCGGGAAGGAGCGGGGAATGACCGGTCTACGCAGGTTTCGCACGCTTTCGCTGGTTTCGCTTGCACTCTTGATCTCTGTAGGAGCTGTTGGCGCGTCCGCCGCCACGGCGGGTGCAGCCGCGGCCACCACTGGCCCGGCGTGCACGTTTAACGGGAGCACTTTCCCGATCGTCACGGGTGTCACCCCGGGTGGCACCGTTCAGTTGGACTGCACGGGTCTGCCGGCGCTTCACCCTTACCTCGTCCTCGAGTTGAGCCTGGTGATCGCGATCGACCCGGCTACGTCTGCGCTGCTCTCCGGGACGATTTCACCGGCCCTTCTGCTGTCGGTGCTGTCGGCGCTACCTCAGATCAACCCGGCCGCTCTGACTCTCACCACCTCCGACACCTCCGGCAACGTGAACTTGGCATACAAGACCCCGACCACTCAGGCGATCGATCCGAACGCCAGTTGTCCGCCAAGCACACAGGAATTCAACTCTGGTCTCATCGGATGCGCCCTTGCGCTCGTCGACCTGACGACCGCGAAAGAGGTTCCTGCCAGCAGTGCTGTGCTCGAATACCAGGGATTCCCGTTCTTCCCGCCGGACCCGACCTTGGCACTCTCTTCCAAGCACGTGACCGTCGGCCAGGTGGTGACCGTGAGCGACAAGCCCGGTGCTACGACGTTCTGGTGGCTGGCCACGCTGGCGTCCCTCGAGGCTGACCTCGGCGGACCCCCGCCCCCGCCCCCGTCGGTGGTGGTCAACTTCAAGAAGGTTGCAGGGGCCGCTACTAACAACATCACAGTCACGCCGGCGACCTACAACGGCACGACCTTCACTCCACCCGTGCTGGCAGGAACCTTCACGGTGCCTTCGTTCCTGACACCAGGCAGGTACGGGACCCTCGTCAATTATCTGGCGTCACTCCAAGGCGAGACACTCGCGATAACCGGGCACAAGGCGATCATCGTCGATCCGTAGCCGCGCGACCGCAGTTCGTTTGTCAGCTGGATCTGATTACAAGGATCAACCACTTGGAGTGGGTGTTCTCGCCCAACGTGACGATCCTCGTCAGCGTTCCACCGCCTGCTTGGCCTGAGGTGAAGGTGGCTGTGTAGGTCACGATCACGCGCGCGAATTGCGAATCCTTCGAAAAGGTATAGCCGTTCACGTTGGGCCGGAACTGCTTGCCGGTCTGGGTGGTCCCGAGATCAATGTCGGCAATCGACGACAAGTGATCGAAACCGCTCCCTGCGGCCGCGACGATGCCGGCTTGAGCTTTCGGGTGGAGGAACATCTTTGCCAGCGGGTCGTCATGACTCGCGAGTGCGTCCAGATAATTGGAGACTGTGGACGCAGGTGTCGCTTCAGCTCCGGCAGGGACCTTGTGTCTGAGTGTGGTGCTGGTTGAGGATCCTGAGCCATAACTGGTGCAAGCGCCGAGACCGAGCGCTGCGGAGATCGCCACAGGCACCAGAACCTTGCGCCGGCGGAGACGCGGGCGTGCGGGACGGAGAACTTTTTTGCGCATTTCGTCATATTGTCAGCGCCTGCGCCCCATGGTCCAAACGTCTCGACGCCGATCGGGTGCAATATCGCTTGGCGTAGAATTCCACGAGTGGGAGGCCTTTTCGCGGGGCGTACTTGGCCGACCGGCAGGCATGCTCTGCCGTACGTGGTAGCCGGCTTACTGGTTGCGGCCCTGCTGATCGGCGTCTGGACCTCCAAGACCCAATCGGCCTCTTCCATCAAGCCGTCGGTACGGCCGCCTCCTGGCCACGTGGCGGTCAAGCATGACCCGGCTAAGAAGCCTCCCAAGCCGTTCGGCGTGCTCGTCGGCTGGGCGAAGTTGCACTCGCTCCCGATCTTCGCAAGGCCAGGTGGTGATCCAGCACGGAAGCCCGCGCAGAGCCTGCCCAATCCAAACAACCTTGGTGCACCGCTCGTAATGCTGGTCAACAAGGTCGAGGACAACTGGGTCCAGGTCTACCTGCCCGAACGACCCAACGAGTCGCTCGGGTGGACGCTTGCGAGCGACTTGACGATGGCGTGGAACCCTGACCGCATATTGGTGAGCCTCGGCCAACGGCACCTGGAGTTGCTACGCGACGGAAGGGTTGTCTTCCAGGCAACCGTGGCCGTCGGGAGTCCCGACTCGCCGACCCCGACGGGGTTCTTCTACGTGACCGAGGTGCTCAAGCTGACCGATCCCGGTGACGCCTACGGCCCTTACGCACTGGGCCTGTCGGGCTTCTCGAACACCTTTTACTCGTTCGACGGTGGTCCCGGACAGATCGCCATTCACGGCACCAACCAGCCTTGGGTGGTCGGGCAGTATGCGAGCCACGGCTGCGTCAGGTTGGACAACCCCGACATCACGGCAGTGGCGACTCAGGTCGACGCTGGAACTCCTGTCGACATCACGCCCTGATTGGGCCGTGAGCCGAGGGGACTAAAGCTCTCTCGGGTATCGCCTCGCGTAGGCGAGCAATATCGACCCGGTCACCAACAGGAACAGCCCGAGCAGCGCAACGATCCACATTGTCATGCCGACGCCAGTGAACGCGAGCTTGGACGAGGGAACCGACGTCGCCGGCTTGGTTGCAGGGCCTTTCGCGTCGGTGGTCCCGGGCGTCTTGCCGCCGTGACCACCGGAGGTCTTCGGCTTGACAGTGGTTGGGGTCTGGGTCGTCGTAGACGTGCTCGACGAGGAACTGGAAGAGCTAGAAGAACTACTCGATGAACTAGACGACGAGCTGGAAGAACTCGACGAGCTGGATGTGGTGGTCCCGCCACATCCGGGAACGACGGCTTTGAATCCCGAATACCAGACGCCGGCGCGGCTCACGTCCACCTGGAAGTAACAGCCGGATACTGCAGGCACCGGAACCGTCAGCAGACCGGAGGTGCCGGACTGCTCACCCAGGACCTTCTGGGGCGAGACGGTCCAGAGCGAGAGCCTCCAGACCCGGTTTGGGGGATTTCCTGCCTTGATGTGGAAAGTCGCCTTTGTGGCAGTGAGAACCGGTTCGGTGACCGATGCTGATGCTGCCTCTGCGAACAGGCCCGTCCCGATCAACGCGACGCCCACAAGAACGAGCAGTTGGGCGACGTGCTTGAACCTGCGTCCTAAACCCAATGGCTGGACACTCGTCCGCCCAGACTGGCCCTTTTTGTTCATCCAACCCCTCCCAGTGAAATGCTACACACTCTGCGGGCACAACTCTACGCCTGCTGGGCCTCAAGAATGGTGAATGGTCTTGACTGGGGCCTCGACACATCACGTGCTGCGGTTCGCGTATCTCCCGCCGCGGTCGGGGGCCGTTAGATAGAACGGTCGAATGCGGCTCAACTTGCGAGCGGGACGGCGCGCTCACAGTCGAATTGGTCAATCATGACGATGCGCGGCCGAGCGGGGTTTCGTAACGTACGTTGAGGTAACAAGAGCAAGTGGAATAGAAGGGTTTGCGGTGAGAGGACGGCTCTCTGGAACCATCAGGGGGCGCTGAGTCGAGCCGCGACCGGACCGAAAAGGGGGAACCAATCCCATCCCGGTGATCGGGAGGGGAACGTAGAGACCAGCTAGGTAGCACCACTACGGAGCCGTGACCGGAAGACCACCCCGATCGTCCGGGACGGTCACCAAGACAAACCACCAACTAGGAGGAACAAATAGTGCGCTTGCGCAAATACATCTTTGGTGCCGCCGCGCTGGCACTCGCTTCGGGCACGGTCGTAGTGGCCTTGTCGGGCGGCAGTGCGTCGGCATCGACAGCCGTAAGGAACATCCCGACCGTGACCGCGAACGGATCAGTGAGCTGTGGTAGCGACAACGGAACCACGGCCACCTCCGGCATCACGGGCACCATCACGTTCGCGCCGCCGCTCAAAAACGGCGGTACCGCACATGAGACGACTTCGGTGAAGATCAAGCTGAAGCCGTGCACCCCCACAGGGAACACGAACCTCCCCGCTGGTGGGAAGCTCAAGGGCAAGGTTTCGCAGAGCATCTCGTCGCCTACTTCGACCAACAATTGCACCGGGCTAGCTACCTCTGCTCCGGAGTCTTTGGTGATCAAGTGGACGTACAAGAACACTGCCGGCGTGGCCCTCGCCAACGTCAACCCGACAACTGTCAACTACTCCGGGTACACGACCAACTCGGCCACCAACCCGCCGTGGGCAGGGTCCAGCAACAACGCCGGATTCCAGCTGCCTGGCTCCGGAGGAACAGCAACCGGGACGGGCTCCTTCGCCACAGGTGGCGGTGCCATGTCGGTTGCGGAGGCGTACCTGAGCCACACCGCCGCGCAGATTGCGGTCCTGTGTGCAGGCACTAATGGGTATGCGAGTGACACGTTTGTCTTTGGACAGACCCACGTAGGACCCTGAACCGGCCCTGTCCGGCTTTTGGGTTCCTGCCTTGGGCAGGTACCGGGCCTGACTGAAAGTCGTAAAGGTGAATGTGAATCAGGGGCGGGGCTGCGGCTCCGCCCCTGATTCATTGCACGTCCCGATAGGGGCGAAATTCCTGCTCGGAGGGGGTCGTCGAGCTTGACATCCGCCTAGAGCACAGTGGAAACTCATGGCATCTAAACGTCAACCCAACTATTGTTGCTTGCGGCAACGTTGGGCTGAGTCAATTTGACTGGCTCGTTCTAGACGGCTACCGGACCGAGGCCTCGGCTGGTCCGGAGAATAAGGGGGAACATCAGTGGTACGCAGGGGAGCACACGTGAGGCGCTTCAGGTTGACCGCTACAAGGGTGGGCATGGCTGGAGCGGCGGCGCTCGTCGTAGGAGGCGCCCTTCTCGGCACCTCGCTCGCTGCTTCGGCCGCGAACCCGACACTGTCCGTCTCGCCGTCGAACGTCCCGTCACCGGCGATCATCGGCATCGTTCCGACCGGGTCGGGGTACCCCTCGAAGGCAGTCGGAGCCGGGCTGATCTGCCCGATCGTTGCGGGCGAACCAACTGTCGTTCTGCCAGGCCTCGGGACATGGCCCGTCGGTTGCGAGACCTACTCGCTGAGCTCCAAGGGGAACGGGACTCTCAAGTTCGCGAGTTTCACCCTGGTCTCGGGCAAGGTGATCGCTCAGTGGGCTCCGACGATGATGGATAGCGCTGGTCATCTCGCGAACACCGACGCGCAGAACTACCCGGTGCCCCCGTACAAGGATGAGGGCAGCACGGTCAACGTGTATGCGACGTTCGGTACGACATCGGCCACACAAGGGAGTGCTTCTCTCACGTTCGGCTTCGTCACCCCGGGGGCGACCACTACAACGACGACGACCACGACCCAAGCTTGCACCGCGGATTCCAACACGGCGAAAGCCACCTCGGGTAAGGGAACCGTCACCGTCAACCCTGCGACCTGTCTCGTGAATGGAACCTCTGTCAGCATCAAGGCGACCGGCTTGACTGCTGGTAGCACCGGTTCCGTGCTCGAGTGCAACACCGACAAGAGCCAGCCGACCGAGACCGTGTTCGGCGCGAAGATCCCGGTCAGCTGTTCGAGCGCCTTAGGAAAGATCTTCTCGACCGGCAGCGGCAGCTATAGCACCACCTTCAGCGTCGTTGAAGGGACCACAGGCCCGCCGTCCACAGGCAACGACAGCACAGGCAACCCCGGTGCCGTGGATGCTGCCAAGTATCCCTGCCCCCCGACCGCCGCTGAAATATCCAAGGGAGACGGGTGTGTGATCGCGGTCGGCGACCTTGCGGGCGACCAGGTCCCCGTTCCGATCTCGTTCAACCAGAACTCGAAGGCGCCGCCGCCCACCACGACCACGGCGGCCGGCGGGACCTCGACCACGTCCCATGGGGGCGGCACCACGGCAACGACCAGTAACGCCACCACGGCCCCGGGTTCGTCGCTGGCCTTCACCGGCACCGGCCCTGGCGTCTGGTGGCTCGGGCTCATCGGCGTGATGCTGATGCTGCTCGGAGGGTTGATGCTCCTACTTGCCGGACCGCGACTCGTGTTCGCCAGAGCGGTGGAGACGAGCAGCCGGGTGTTGAGGCGTAGGAGCTGATCACTCCGAGGGCCGCTCGATCAGACGACCCGACTGAACGACAAGATTGAACGGCAAGCGGCCCCTCTCAAACGGGAGGGGCCGCTCGCATGTTCGACTGCTCGTGGAACCAGCCGACGGTCTTGTTGAGACCCTCGGTCAGCTCTACCGGTCGGGCGTCGGGAAAGAGGTTGCGAAGCCGGGTCTGGTCCGCCTGTGAATCCCTCACGTCGCCGGCACGGGGTTCGGTGTGAGTGCGGGGGATCGGGTGACCGAGCACTTGCTCCAACGTCGCGATCAGCTCGAGAAGCGACACCCGTGATCCGAACGCCAGGTTGACCGCGCTGTCGGAAGTGACCGTCCGTCGGACCGCGTCGACGAGTACAGCGCACACGCTCCCCACGTACGTGAAGTCGCGGGTCTGCTCCCCGTCGCCGTGGACCACGAGGGGATCCCCGCGTAGCGCGGCAGCGACGAACGCCGGAATGACCGCTGCGTACGCGTGATCTGCGGCCTGTAACGGTCCGAAGACATTGAAGAATCTGAAAGCGAGCACGTCCATCCCGAACGATCGTCCGTGTGCCAGCGCGTAACTCTCTGTTGCGAGCTTGCTCGCCCCGTACGGGCTCATCGGGAGGGTGGCCATGTCCTCGCGCTTCGGCAGCGCAGGATTGGCCCCGTACACCGACGACGACGACGCAACGATGACATGCGGTCGCGTACCGAGGCGCGCCGCACTCCAACACTGCGAGCGTGCCCGTGGCGTTTGCATGGTGAGTCGCGACCGGGTCCTCCAAGGACCTCGGTACAGACGGTCTCGCTGCGAGGTGCACGATCGCGTCGACTCCGGCGGACGCCTTCGCGAGCTTCTCCTGGTCGAGTATGGACCCGGTCACCAACTCGACGTCTGTGATCCCTTGGAGGTTCTCGCCTTTCCCGCTCGACAAATCGTCGATCACGATCACGCGCCCGACGTCGTCGCTTTCGCGAAGCGCCTTGCAGAGATTGGCTCCTATGAAGCCGGCGCCGCCGGTGACGAGGACGTCCATTGTTGCTGCCCGACCGCTCCGAGCCCCCCGGCTCAGAGCCGCTCCACGTTGGCCCCGCGCATCCGGTTGCGCGTGTCGAGCACGAAACGGGCATGCGTCGCGATCATGTCGTAGTCGAAGCAGTCGTGGTCGGTGATGATCACCGCAGCATCGGCCTTTGCGAGCTCCTCGGGGGTCGCCTCGACGAGCGTCACGTGCGGCCCAGGGTCGACCGAGACATACGGGTCCGCCACGTGGACATCCGCACCGAGGTCTGCGAGTCGCCGGGCGATGATGGTGCCGGGAGCTTCACGAGCGTCCCCCGTGTTCTTCTTGTAAGCCAAACCCAGCAGAAGCACATGACAACCGTTCACCGGCTGTCGCATCCGGTTGAGGGCCAGCACCAGCCGTTGCACGACGTAGTCCGGCATGTGTTCGTTCACGTCGTTCGCGAGCTCCACGAATCTGAACGACCTGCCAAGAGTGCGCCTCACCTTCCACGACAGGTAGCTCGGGTCGATCGGGAGACAGTGTCCGCCTACTCCCGGCCCAGGGGTGAAAGGCATGTACCCGAAAGGCTTCGATGACGCCGCTTCGATCGCCTCCCAGACGTCGATGCCGAGCTCGCCAGCGAATATGGCGAGCTCGTTCACGAGCGCGATGTTCACGTGCCTGAAGGTGTTCTCGAGCAGCTTGGTCAGCTCCGCCTCGCGCGTGCCGCTCACGGTGACCGTCCGCTCGACCAGGCGGTCGAAGAATCCCTTGACGGATTGAAGCGAAGCTTCGTCGACCCCCGACACGACCTTGGGGATGTTCTCGAGCCGCCATTTGCCGTTGCCGGGGTCGATCCGCTCGGGGCTGTAGCCGAGATGGAAGTCGTTCCCGGCACTGAGACCGGAGCCGTTCTCGAGAACAGGTCCGACCAGCTCCTCGGTGGTTCCCGGGTAGGTGGTCGACTCCACGATCACCGTGGCGCCCGGGCGAAGGTAACGCGAGAGCATCTCGGCGGCCCCCGTCACGTAGGACAGGTTGGGGACCCCGTCGTCGAGGGGGGTCGGGACGTCTATGACAGCGAAGTCGAAACCGGCACAGCGCTTCGGCTCGTTCGTTGCCTCGTATCGACCCGAGGCGTTCGCGGCGGCGAGCACCTCGGAAGGCACGTCCTCCACATAGGAGTCGTCCGCCGACAGCCTTTTGATCCTCTCTGCGTCGGTGTCGAATCCAACGACGGAGAAGCCGACTTCGACGGCACGCATGGCAAGAGGAAGCCCCACGTAACCCTGACCGACGACGACGAGCTTGCTCGCCTGACTCTGCACTTCTGTCATGGGATGCCTTGACGGCTATGCGGGATAAGGAGCCGTGCGTGCCCACGAAAGCTCGAGGAGCTCGTCGTCGGGTCCACGAGCGGTCAGTTTGTCACGCACGGGCCGGTGCATAGGCCCTATCGGCGTGAGAGACCTCGCTGCGCGCCACCATCTGCTCATGTGCCCGCTGTAGTGGCCTTCGAGATATTCCCGGTCGGGAAATGCGACCGCCCTCAGGTATCCGGGGACCGCTCTTCTCGGTCTGATTGCTCTGAGCGTCTGGACCGACACCAGAGTGCGGCTACGAGCGGTGTGGTAGGCGAGCAGACGGCGACGCTCCCTTCGGCTCGTCGGGTGAATTGCCGCCCAAGACGAAAGAGGCACCATGTCGGTGACGCCCAGGAGTGTCCAGGCACGACGAACGGCTTCGGCCACGAGCGACTGGGCTCCCCATGAACCACTCAGCTGCTCGATGCGGCCGAGGTCGAGGTCATGGGTGAGGACCAGCTGCACGATGTCGCGGAGCCTTATGAGAAGCGGTTTCGTGTCCCCGACACGAGCTTCGAAGCACGCGTGGAGCAGGCGCTCTTCCGGTCCGAGTGCTGCGAGCTGGCGGCCGGAGACCTGAACGCTCGACGAGGTCCGGAAGAGCTCGTCGGGTTCGACGATCATTGCGTAAGGTCCGTCGGCGATTGTCCGGTGGACCTCGACGCTCGATCCGGATCTCGATACGAGCACCGTTCCCTTGCGGAATTTCGCATCGAAGCCCGCCGCGGGTTCGGCGTGCGCACGCTTGTATCCCATCTTGGTCAGCAGGTCGACCGTGTCGACGAAACGACAGCCTTGCACGAGCAGATTCGCGTGGATGAACGGTCTCAGGTCGTGCGACGGGTAGTCGAGGTGGGCGAGCGCCGGACCTTTCAAGACCCTGCACTCGATGTCGTGGTCTTGTAGGGCTTCGACGAGGCCTGCAACCGCGAGTTCGGCGTCAGCAGATGCAGTCGTAACCTCGCGAAAGGCCCTGTCCAGTCCTGCCCATTGCTCTGAACGCAGGGCGAGGACCCCGTCCTGTGCCGCGGCACGCACCAGGCCCACGAGGCGCTGGCCACGCGCCATCTCGAGAAGTCGCGGCCAGGAGGAATCGTCGACAGGATCGTCGGTGAGCGCACCTTGGGGCGGTCCCAAGCCGTAGGCGGCGACAGCTGTCGCCCACGTGCTCGTGTCGGTCATGCCCGAACGCTTCGCGACCTCGTGCCCAACAGCGAGAACAGCATCGCCCTTACGAGCGTGCTCTCTCTCTTTTCGGTGGCCTCGTCGAGCTCGAGCAATGTGGTTGCGAGCGTGTCGTGATCGATTGCCGTTGGAACCAGGCGATGAACTGACGCGTGAGACGTCGGGTGGATCTCTTCTTCGGGGGTGCGGAGCTCTTCTTCGATCTTCTCGCCGGGGCGGACACCGGTGATCCGGATCGGGATGTCGGTGCCGGGGCTCAACCCCGAGAGGCGGATCATCCGCTGAGCGAGATCCAGGATCCGAACCGGCTCTCCCATCTCGAGCATGAAGATCTCGCCGCCTTCAGACAGCACCGAAGCCTGGAGAACCAGCTGCACCGCTTCGCGCACGCTCATGAAGTAGCGGGTCATCCGCGGGTCGGTGACAGTGAGCGGGCCGCCCATGGAAATCTGCCGCGCGAACGTCGGGATGACGCTTCCGCGACTGCCGAGGACGTTTCCGAATCGCACCGCGCAGTAAGGAGCGCCGCGTGGCGCGAGTGCGAGGGTGATCTGCTCGGCGAGCCACTTGGACGCGCCCATCACGCTCGAGGGCCTGACCGCCTTGTCGGTGGAGATGAACACGAAACGCTCGACGCCTGTCGCTACGGCTGCGTCCACGACGTTCCTCGTCCCGAAGACGTTGGTGGCCGAGGCTTCGACCGGGTGGGCCTCTAATACCGGGACGTGCTTGTGTGCCGCCGCGTGGAACACGGCATCGGGCTGATAGCGCTCGAAGGCCTCGAACACGGCCGACCGGTTGGCGACGTCAACAAGAGCGAGCTCGTGGGGGCAAGTGAGCACCCCCGCAGCGTCGTGGAGGTGCGTCTCGTCGTGGTCGAGAAGGATGACCGTCGCAGGGCCGAACGCCGCTACCTGAAGAGCTATCTCCGAGCCGATCGACCCTCCGGCCCCCGTTATGAGGACCCGCCTGTCCGCTAGCGAGCGATGCACCGCCGCCAGGTCGGTGGCGACCTGTTGGCGACCCAGCAGGTCCTCGATGCGCGGCTCGCGGGCCTGACGGACGGTCGCCGGGTGTCCGACGGCGCCGACCACTTCACGGACGCTCGGCATCACCTTCATGGCGACTCCGGCGGCCTCCGACGCCTTGAGTGCACGGTCGACGAGCTCGGCAGGAGCCGACGAAACCGCGAGGATCACTTGCTGGATCGAGTACCTCTCGGCCGCCGCAGGAATGTCTGCGACGCTCCCTACTACCGGAACTCCGAGCAGCGACAGGCCGTGAGCGCTGCGGTCCTCTTCGAACAGAGCCACGGGCACCAGCCCCGCCTTCGGGCTGCGGAGCATGTCGCGTACGAGTGACGCCGCCGCGTCACGGGTGCCGATCACCCCGACACGCAGACCCATGCGCTTCGAGCCTCGCTGCCATGCGAACAGGCGGGAGTGGAATCTGAGAGCTCCCATTCCCATCATGGCGAACACGCCGCCTATGACGATGACGTTGAAAGGGACGAGCTCTATACGAAGGAGTTTTCCGATCGGGTGCAGCGCGATGAGCACCGCCATGGAACAGAGAACCGAAAGAAGAATCTGGCGGGCTTCCTCCACGCCTGCGTGACGCCACATACGGCCATAGAGGCCGAGGAGGCGGTTCGCGGAAAGCTGCACGACAAGAGCGGTGACGAGGAACAGGGCAAAGTGCTGCCAGTAGTAATAAGGGGCACGGTCGCGGAAGTAGACGACCTCCGCCACCGAGTAACTGGTGATAAGTATCAGGGCATCGAGGAATACGAAAAGCATCCCCGAGCGGACGTGCGAGGCCGCGACAGCCACTCGCGAGCTGTTCGGCTGTGGGGCGGCGTGCCTAACGGCTGCCTCTTGGGGTCGTGCCCCGCCTCGACTCCAAAACATGCCTGCCTGCCCCCCTGGCTAGTCGCGTTCCCGTCCCCGCGAATCCGCCAAGCAAGGCGGATCTCATAAGGGACAACCCTGGTTGCACCGCTGAGTCACCTGAACGACACCGTACGGGGTGATTCGACCACGCGCAATCGTCAGGATTGACGATCCTGTTCACATCGGCACATCCTAGACGGCGCTAGAACGCGCTGAAAACTGGGGATTGTCTAGGATTGACGATGTCAGCGCGCCGAAGACCCCATAGGCGGCATTCGGTATCGCGCGCCCAGACACACCCTTTGAGCGGGCTATCATGGGAGGCTCGACTCGGACCTCTTTGTGACGAGGCCACCACGATCAGCGGCGACAGGCGGAGCCGCACCCAGGAGGCCAGGGCCTAGTGGAACCGATCAACTACAGACGAGCCATCCGGCGGCGCTGGCCGCTGATCCTGGTCGTCGGCGTGGTCTGCGCCGTTATCGGTGTCCTGGTCCCGGTCCACCAGTCGGGCCAGACGCAGAATATGTGGCAGGCACAGGCTCTCGCGGGCGTGCCACCTCCGAAGTCCGGTAACGCCAACTCCACGAGCCTTCTGGATCAGATCAAGTTCTTCGCCGAGCAGGAGCAGGTCTACGTCAACACGGCGAAGGTGCTCGGCTTGAAGAAAGGCTCGGGAGCGTCCCTGCGAAAGGACGTCAGCCTGAAGCCGAAGAAGAGCCTGCCGCCCGGCTCGATCTACGTGGACGCCAAGCAGCTCACCAAGATTCAGGCCGCCAAGCTGGCGAATACATTCACGAAACAGCTCGGAATATACGCCGATCAACAGCTTGCCGCCCAGTACCACACATCGCTCCAGCACGCTCAGGCATCGGTAACGAGCCTCCATGCACAGCTGACGTCCGTGGAGGCACAGATCGCGCAGCTGACCAAGAGCTCGAAGAAGCCGGGCACCAAACCCAAGACCCCTCCGACCACGACCACCACGACTCAGAGGGTCCACCCCACGACCACTACGGCTCCACCGACCACGACGACGGCACCACCAACCACGACCACTGAGCCCAAGACCACAACGACAACGGTCGCTCCGACGACGACGAGCACGACCAAACAGGGGTCGTCGAACTCGTCCACCACGACCAGCCCGACCTCGGCTACCACGGGCAGCACGACGGGGGCGCGCCGCCGACGACCGGCGACGTCTTGATGCTGGCCTCGACGAGTGGGACGACCAGCACGACGGCCCCGGGTGGATCGAACCTCACTGTGCTTGAAGCGACGGCCAAGGCCTTGCAAGCCCAGTACTCGTCTGCACTGGCACACCAGCAGCAGTTGACGAACTCGGGACCCCCTAAGTCCGGCTTCGTCCTCCTTCAGGCCGCTGCGCCCGGTCAGGCCAAGTTCGTACCGGCCTCCAGCAATCTCCTGATCCACAGATCGGTCAGGGCGGGGATCGGGTTCCTCAGCCGGACTTCTTCTTGGTATCGCCCTCGTGCTGCTGCTCGACGGCCTGGACAAGAGGCTGCGGGCTTCGGCGCGCACGAGCGAGGTGTTCGGGCTCCCCGTCATAGCCGAGATCCCACGACGCCGGCTCGGACCGCGCAACCGGCGAGGTGGCGCTGCGCCATCCGCCAGAGCGACGCGAAGGCGCAAGGAGGGCACAGGCGTGCTCCCACCTGTCGCTGCCACGTCACAGATAGCCGTCGTCGATGCGCCCGCGTCGATCGTGGCAGAGGCGTACAGGAGACTGCGCGTCTCGGTGATGTTCGCTCCGGCACCTCGGCAGGACGGCGCGAGCGGCCTCGCAGCCGACCCGTACGACCGCAGCAACGGGTTCAGGCCCGTAAGTACAGACGGGGGAGTCCGTCAGGCAGTTGGTAGCGGCCTGGTACCGACGGGCGGTCCGATCCCTGGCGCTCGTCCGGAGCCCGTGGGTACTCGTGACGTGATCCTCGTGACCTCGCCCTCAACCGAGCGGACCGAATCGGAGGTGGTACTGAACCTGGCTGCCGCCTACGCGGAGGCCGGAGAGCGCGTCCTCATCGTAAGTACGACGGATCTGCGATCGAACCGGGAGCTTGCGCCCAGCGGAGTTGTGAGCCTGCCCGCAACCCAATCGGTTCGCACTCCTGCCGTCGGGGTGCCGGCCGGGAGCGTCCCGGAGAACCCGACTGAGCAGCTGCCCGTGACCTCCGTCGGCGCGCCCGGAATGGGGTCGGACCCCCCAACCGAGCCCGTGCCGGCAGTGAACGCCGCGTCTGCTCGCGAAGCGCACCATGATCACCGTTCTGTCACCGTCGAAGAAGTAGTGGCCCGGTGCGTCCCGCAACGGGTTTCGGGGGTGTCGAAGCTGCAGCTCGGCGAGTTACTTCGTGGTCCCGGCGAGCTTGCGACCCGCGGCAACGACGTTGTCACCACTGCACGCGAGATTGCCGACGTTGTCATCGTGGACGCACCCGCAGTTCTCGGGACACCTGACGCTGAGGCTCTCGTGCGCTGCGTCGACGCGGTGCTCGTCGTGGCGGAGTCCTACGTCACGACGGTGAACAACGCCCGACGGTCAGGTGAGCTTCTCCGGCGCGTTGCCGCTCCGACGTTGGGGGTGGTGCTCACCGAAGTGGACATGACCCGAAAGGAGCTCAGGGGGATGGGAGTAAGAAGTCCCCGTCCCGCCTGACGCACTACTTCGACGAGGTCCTATTCGTAATAAAGTCGGTCCCGTTCGAGGGATTGCGTTTACGCGATCTCCCAAGAGGCGTCTACGTGGACCGGAGACAGAACCATGACCCCCTTCGGGGCCTTGTTGGGTGACGGGCCGAACACCTCGAACGAACCGATCGACCGCCAGACCAAGTGCCTAGCCGCACCTTTCTCCATACGGCGAGGCTGGGCAGCGAACCACAGGTAGTAGTTCCCCATCGGAAGCGGAAGGCTGCTCAACAGGCATCGCACCTCGAACTGACCAGCAGGAAACGAGAGCCGGTGACGCACCACGAAGATCGGCATGGCCGGACCTTCGGTGACACCGAAGATGAAAGCGGCGTCGCCGAACTCCGGTGAGTTCAATACGACTCGCGCCTCGAGCTCGCCTCCGGTCATGATGAGGCCCTTGTCAGGCGCAGCGATATCGACCTTCACGATCTGCATCGGGTCCTTCTCGACCGCGATCGCCTGCTCGGCCTCCATCTCCACCGACTTCCGGTAGAGCGCCAGGACCTCGCGACTCGGTCCGTCGGCCCTGACGATCGCATCAGCCAACCAGATGGTCCGGTCGCACATGGCCTCCACCGCCGCCAGGTCGTGCGAGACGAATATCAGCGTTGCACCTGTGGCGACTACCTCACTTATCCTCCGCAGGCACTTCTGCTGGAAGCTGGCGTCACCTACCGCGAGCACCTCGTCGACGAGGAGGACATCTGGGTCCAAGAAGGCTGCGATCGAGAAGCCGAGACGAACGGTCATTCCGCTCGAGTAGTACTTGACCTGCCGGTCGATCGCTTCCGCGAGGCCGGCGAATTCGACGATCTCGTCGAATTTCGCAGCCACCACGCGCCGCGTCAGCCCGAGGATCGTGCCGAAGAGGTAGACGTTCTCGCGTCCGGTGAGTTCCGGATGAATACCGCTTCTTAACTCGAGAAGGGCGCCAATGCGCCCCTCCACCTGGATTCGCCCAGTCGATTGGTAGGTGACCTGGCTTATCACTCTGAGAAGCGTGGACTTCCCGGAGCCGTTGATTCCGGTCAAAGCCACAGTCGCGCCTGGCTCGATCTCGAGATTGATGTCTTTCAGGACCCATCGAAATTCTCGACGGTGTCCTCGCAGCCGCTTTCCGAGGTGCGACATCTGTCCCAAGAAGGATGGATCGACCTCGTCGGCGCGGAACTTCTTCCAGACGCGCTCGGCGAGTACCGTCCCGGTGGGAGCCGCACCTCTAGGAGATGTCGGCAAAGTCCCCCTCCAGCCGCTTGAAGAGCTTGTAGCCCCCGACCAGGTAAACAAGCGATCCGGCGCCTGCAAGGCCGATCAGCTTCCAGTCCGGCGACAATCCGAGGAGCATCGTGCGCCTGACGTTGTCGATTATCGGTCCTACGGGGTTGAAGAACGAATAATACGGTTGGATCTTCGGCGAGATCCTGGAGAACGGCCAGATGACGGGAGTCGCGAACAAACCGAGTTGGGTGATCAGCGGCACGACTTGGTTGACGTCCCTGACGTGCACCACGATCGAAGACAATCCGAGAGCAACACCCAGAGCAAACGCCAATTCGATGATCATGAACAATGGAGACCACAGGACCTCGATCTTCGGAGCGATGTGGTGGATCGCCATCAACCCTGCGAACGGGATGATCGACAGTGCTGTGGTTACCGAAGCTTGAGCGATCGTCGAGATCGGGAAGCACTCCCGAGGAAAGTGGACCTTACCGAGCAGACCCTTGTTGCCCAGTACCGCCGACGATCCTCCGCTCACGCAGTTAGCGAAGAAGTACCAGCAGATTAGGCCGCTATACGCGTAAACAGGGTATGGAATATGGGTGCCCGAATTGAAGACGTGCACTCTGGAGAAGACGACCGACAAAACGGCGACGGTCAGGACGGGAGTCAGAAGAGCCCAGAGGATTCCGAGAGCGGCATCCTTGTAGTTGGCCCGGATGTCGCGTTCGGCAAGTGTGTATGTGATCTCCCTGCGATTCCACAGCTCGCGAAGAGATGAGAAGAAGCCGGGCCGGTGCCTGTAGCGGAGAAGTTCGGGCGGCGGCTTGGCCGGGACAGTGGAAGGGTCGAACACCTTCAGAGGGAGCTTCGCGGACCGCGTGGAAGCTGACAGAGTGGCCTCATCGTCATCGGCCAGGTCTGCCGCGCCTTGAGTCGGTTCGTTAGCGTTCAAAAGCACGGTGGGTCCTCATTGGGTCGCGTCTCTTCCCCCGGTGGTCGCAGGCCCGCCCACACAAGGCTAGTTTACGTCTGTTGCTATTGCCATACACCCTGTACACGGGCATTTATCGGGTGAAGACGAACGAAACGACGGCCGAGGTTCGTCTCAGATTCGTTACTCCGCGATGCGTCAGAGGATCGTCGAGGTTATGTAACTGCGATACTCGCGGTAGGCGTCCAAGAAGCGCCGGAGGTTTCGCGTGTCGTCGGGCCCGATCCGTGCCCTTATGCGAGCCGCTCGTAGAGCGCCCGGACGTCCTTCGGAATACCCGAACTCCTTCATCCCTCTCCGGCAGATTGCCGAGACCTCGTCGGCCTCCCGAGCCGGAAGGTCGGAGCCCCACGCCCGCAGGCGATCGCTCGTGACCTCATCGAGCGCTTTTTGCTTCCATGGCTCCCACGAAAGCACGATCCCTCCGGGGGCGGTCTGGAGCGGGGCCATGGCATCGCGCCCGAGAAACGACGCGAGCGTCTTACGCGAAGCGTCCGGGTCGGCGACGACGTCCTCGTAACGCAGAAGCAGCGAGCGGTCCCTTAGCGTCGCGAGTAGGGACGACGCGTTCTCCTGGTCGAACTCCCAGCGGGCTGCGAACGGCAGATGGAGTCGATCCGAGAACGCGGAGACATCCTCGTTGTCGGTCCACGGCATGGACAGGTTCGAAGCAACGACCGCTCGCGGGTCGCGCACGACGACCACGAAACGCACCCATGGCGCTCGACGCGCGATCGCCGGCCACCATAGGAGATGCCCGGGCGTCTTCTCGCCCAAGACAACGGCTGGACCCGCAAGGGCGCGCACGATCGCCTCGAACAACTCGAACGGCGACCCAGCGACGTTCCCGAGCTCGTCGATGACGACGCTCTGGTCGATCTCGATCCCCTTCGAGGTCTCGAGGGAGCTGAAACGGTCGAGCTCTTCGCGAAGATCGGATCCTGCAAGTGGGAACGCGCGGCGGTGCAGCAGATCAGATGCGAACGAAGAGAAGAAGTGTGTCTCGGGCGGCATACCCACGCCAGAGATCTCGCACGCGAGCCGTTGGACGAGCGTTGTTCCCGAGCGTGCGCTCCCGACTATAAGGAAGCCGACGCCACCGGGAGGTGTCTCAGTGAGTCCCACTCGCGCCCGGTCGCGCTACCTGGACGCGATGCGCCTGAAGCTCCTCGACAGGCCTCGGGCCCTGTCCGAGATCGCGTTCAACAACTGGTCCGCTCGCGGCGCGTAGTGACCCGGAGAAGGCTGATTCGCGGGGGGGTTCACCAGTCTGTGTATAAGCGGAACCTCGAGGACCTTCTGGTGGTGGAAACCGTGGCTCCACAGGCCGTCCTCCCCCCAGGCGTCTCCGTGATCGGCACATATGAAGACATTCGCCCCGTCGAACATCCGCAGAACGCCCTCCAGTTCTTGGTCGACCCATTCGAGGCAAGCCGTCTGTCGCCGTCTGCACTCGTCGGCGTCATTGTCGTCGGCCAACTCACGGCAGGGGTTTACGTCGACTGGCCAATCGGCACCCTCGTGCCAATACGGAATGTGCGTCTCGCCGATGTTCATGAACAAGAACAGAGGCTGTTCCACCCCTTGCACGGTCCTGTTCACGAAGTCGAGTTGCGCACGGAGCGAGTACTGATTGCCGGGGTAGAAGTACTTGTCAAATGGTGTGACGAGCGTACGCGAGGTAAGCGTTCTCGGATTGAACCACCTGACCGCTCCGACTCCTACCGTCAGATAACCGATCCGCCTGAGCCCGTCGATGATGTTGCGACCCCTCAGGTACGCGAAGGGCTTGAGGCCGGCACCACCGCCTGCGAGCCGGAAGACCTGTCCGTAGCGGGGGTTCGTGTAGGGCTCTTTCAGTCCGGCTATTCCGGGAGTGTGGCCCATGAACATCGCCGTGTGGGAACTGAAGGTGAACGAACCTGGGGCCATAGCCCGGTGCAGCTCGCCGACTCGGTCGAAATTCGGCGTCTCGGAGGCGGCGAACGTGTCGTAACGGCACGAGTCGAGGGTCACGAAGAGGATCGAGGTCGGGTGAAACGGCACTGGCACGATAAATAGCACAGGCTTTACTGGTCCAGCGAAAAGGTGCTCGACGCGAGCGAGGCTCGAGGTTGTCCCAATCCGAGGGGTCTGGACGGTCGCTTCCCCCTGATGAGCAGGATTTCGGCGCTGGTAGCGTTCCGGCGATGCGTACGGAAGAGGCTGGCTGGGCGGGTCCTCGTATCCGTTGATGAGCTCTCAGATCCCTTTCAACCCGCGCTCGCGGCGTCAGTGGGCCGAGGTGTTCTTGCGGTCAGCCGCCTCGGGGATTCGTCACCGCGGTGACTTCGCGCACGTCGAGCGTTACTGCTTCTTCGTGGGATACGCACGAAGTGGCCACTCGCTCATAGGCTCGTTGCTCAACGCTCACGACGAGATGGTCGTTTCGAACGAGCTCAATTCTCTGCGGTTCGTGCAGCACGGCTTCCGCCGCAACCAGGTTTTCGCTCTGGTGCTCGCCCGAGACGCGATGTTCGGCAACATGGGCCGACTCTGGACCGGATACGACTACTCGGTGCCGAACCAATTCCAAGGGAGGTTCACCCGACTCAGGGTCATCGGCGACAAGCAAGGCGGCGGCTCGACACGGCGGCTCCGAGACGACCTCGGATTGATCGAGCGCCTGCGTCGAGTGGTCGGCGTGCCTATCCGGGTTTTGCACGTCACGCGAAATCCGTTCGACAACATTGCGAGGATGACAGTGAAGAGCAGGTTCGATCTCCGAAACACGATCGAGCGGTACTCGGGCCTTTGCGACGGGGTCAGTGCGGTCAGAGCTGTTCTCTCAGAAGACGAGCTGCTCGATGTTCGCTACGAGGACTTCTTGGGCGATGCTTCAGCGTCTCTCGCGTCGATCTGCAAATTCCTCGGAGTCTTCGCCGAGCCTGACTATTTGAGGGACTGCGCCTCGATCGTAGAGCCGACGGCGAAGCGAGCTCGCGATCTTGTTGAATGGACGCAACAAGATCGCGAGATGGTGTCGAAGATCATCGCAAGGCACGCGGTGTTGGCAGGTTATACGTTCGATTCGTAAGCGTGGTTCGTATGTACCCCAAAAGGGAGCGAAGTCTCAACGCTTTCTTTTGGAGAGCCGGCCCAGGCTGTTGAGCTTTCGTGCCAGCATCATCGGACGCGACGAGTACAGGGCGGCATGCTCGGCTTTCAGGTTAAAAAGCTCGAGCCACGAAGCAAGGGTGTCTTCGACCCAGGGCGATTCCTCGCCGAGATCAGGAACAACCCATGGATGGTGTGCACCTTGAAGAGACTCGATCATCTCCTGTAACTGTTGGACGCTCCCTGGAACCGCAGAATGCCCCGAGTGCGGCTTGCGTTCGTGCCTAAGCTCGTTGTCCAGGAAGCCGATTGCCGTCGCGCTCAGTGATCGGTCGATCTTCACCGACACGTCGTCCAAGAATGCGATGAGCTCGTCGCAGCGCTTGTCAGGGGATTCGAGAAGCGAGGCATAGCTCATCACGAAGGTTGGTATTCCGTTGAGATTCGCAATCGATGACCTTATGTACCGCTCCCATAAGGCGAACCCATGGGTGATCCTCAGCCGGTTGCGCGATTGCAGGGAGGACGCGACCTCGTACGCATCACGGTAGACCAAGACGGCGGCAAGCGGAGGCTTCACCACCGAGTTCCAAAAGGGCAGCACGATGCTCGAGCGCGGATCCTTCCACGCAATCGGCCGCGCCTCGAAGGCCGCTGCGAACAGAGTTGCGGCCTCGACCTTGAACGCATCGAGTGCAGAGTCGTCCTCCCATCCGGGGGCAAGGGTGGGCGGCGCGAGCCAACTCCCACCCAGATGGGCGAGCAGTCTCTCGTCGAACCGGTTGAGACTCTTGCTCTCCCAGAAGCCGCGCTCGTTGGCGTCGGTGGCCCTTAGCCGGTCCCCCTCACGCGGTGCTCCAAGGCCGAGATGGCAAAGCAAGCCGCATGTCGCAGATGTGCCGCTCCGGTGCATCCCGACCACGTACACGCAGGTATCACCCGAAGCACGCGGAGGCTCCACACGAGGAATTGCTCCCGGTTGGCCGGTCAGTGCAGGGCTGTCAGTCATCGTCACGGTCCGCATGAGGTCCGGGGCCGATGTGGTCATCCCCGCTGGTCGTCAGTCTACGTTGCATCAGCTAACGTTGCTACCTGCCAGGAGCGGTCGGGTCGTCGGTGGTGGTGGTCCGGTCTAAAACGTTTTGCCGAGTGCGAGACGGCTGGTACGGCTTCCGGGAGAACCGGGGTAGCTTCGCGCAGATGAGGGTGGGACAGGTGCACGGGTCTAGACGTCGGCCGTCACGGAGTGAGATGAATTCACGGGACGAGCACGCCTGCGTGGGCTCGCGTAAAGCAGAGATCGGATGATCAACGTAATAACGGTGCACTGGATGTCCGCCAAGTGGATTCCGATCCAGCTCGCCTACCTCGAGCGCAACCTCAACACCCCGTACCGGCTTTTGGCTTCGCTGAACGGAATCGACGACCCTAATATGCGCAGGCGGTTCGACTACGTCCAGGACGTGGAGGTCGCTGCCCACCCCGTAAAGCTGAACATCTTGTCCGAGGTCGCCGTTGAACGCTCGAAACCCGAGGATCTGCTCTTGTTTCTGGACGGCGATGCCTTCCCGGTTCAACCAATTCAGCCGTGGCTCGACGAGACACTCCTCACGTACCCGCTAGTTGCCATCCAACGACGTGAGAACTGCGGAGACCTACGACCACACCCGAGCTTTTGTGCGACCACGGTCGGGTTCTGGAAAGAGCTCGGTTGTGACTGGACGCCGAACGATTGGGTCACGCCCACCGGTGACCTTTTCACAGACGCCGGAGGCAGGCTGGCCAACGTGCTCGAGGCTCAGAGCATCGAATGGTTGCCGCTTTTGCGGACGAACACTGAGAACCCGCATCCGTTGTGGTACGCCGTCTATGACCACCGCATCTACCACCACGGGGCCGGCTTCAGGGACCGTGTGAGCAAGGTTGATCAGGTCAAGAGGCCGGCGCTCTACAAGGTGAACTCTGCCTGGGACGGGCCGAGCGTGGGTCAGTTGAGCATGGTCGTTCGAAAGGACCCGTCGGTGCTCAAGCGCCTGCGCCTGCGCCACGTCGTGGCGGTCGCCAAAGCGGCCCGCAGGACATTTCTCCGGAGGTTCACACGGTGGTACGCGGCCAAGGCGCAGGCGGAGTCCGACGAGGTCTTCGAGAAGATCGAAAGTGACCAGAGGTTCTACCGGGACTTCGACGCCACGCTCACGTAGCCAGGATTCATTGGTCGGGTCGTTGAAGCCGGGTCAGTCCAGGTTCCTCAAAACGTCGTTCCAGGCGGAGGCCACGACTCCCATCTCGAAGTGATCCAGGCAGCGACGCCTGGCCGCAGCTCCCATCTCGCGTCTCTTCGAGTACGCACGCTCGATGCCTATGGCGAACGAGCCCGCGTCTCCGGGTGATACGAGGATCCCCGTCGCACCGTCGATCACGATCTCGGGTATTCCGCCGACCCGGGATGCCACGATCGGCAGCCCGCTCATCCCGGCTTCGATGGCGGTCGCGGGCATGCCTTCTGTGCGGCTAGGCAGGACGACGACATCGGCAGCCGCGAGGACCGACGCCGGGTCCTCGCGAGAAGGCAGGAAAATGACGCGGCCAGGCGCAGTCGAGTCGGCCACAGCTTTGAGCGATTCCCGCTCCGAGCCGTCCCCGGCCACGACCAGGGTCCAGTCGAGCAACTCGGCCACAGCGGCGATGGCCGTGTCCACCGACTTCTCCGGTGACAGTGCTCCGAGATACACCGCCGTACAGCGGTCTTCTGCTACGCCGATCCCGCGCCGGGCCTCAGAACGACTTGCGTCGGTCACCTCGGGGAAGCGATTGCCCACGCACGCGTTCGGTATGACGACGATTCGGTCCGGCGGGACTCCGAAGTGCTCGGACAGTGCTACTGCGGAATCGGGCCACAAGGTCACAACCACGCGTGCCCGCTTCAGGAACATGGAGACCCTCGCCCGCCTCGACCGGGTACCGGCCCACTCGAGTGGGTCTCCGATGTTGCGGTAGACGAATGGTGTCCGAGTACCGATCCCGGCGACGGCGAGGGCTAGCAGCGTGTCCGATCCGTGGCCTACTGCGACCCAGGCACTCTTGGTCCGCCTTCGAACCTCTCTGAACCCTCCGACCGCCCAGCGGGTGGCGCCGAGCACCGGTACCGGAAGCGGCGCCCCGCTACGCCCGGGTGCCAATGCGGCAACAGTCCCTTTTGAACCTGCCTGATCAAGAAGCCCGACGAGGTCTACCGCGAAGGTCTCGGCTCCCCGCCTGTCCGTCGACGCTATGAGGTGGAACGCGCTGCGTGTCATCGATCAGGGTTTCTGGCCGCGCTGCGGTTCCGCGCTCAGGTTCAGACTGGAAATCCATCAATCGTCATGAGTGATGATCGCTCGTTGTCATGGTCAACGTATTCTGTCACCTTACGCCGGAGACCCGGAGGAGCGCGAAGTGAGATCCCGAAGCGCAGCGGCCTGGTTCAGCAAGTTGCCGCTGCCGGTGAGGTTGGCGGTGCTCCACAGCCTCGGCCGCTTCGCGCCCTGGGAGGAGCAATTCGATTTCACACCGCCGCCGCTTCATCCTGGCGAGGAGTCGGGCCCTCCTGATTTCGTGGGCATAGGAGTCCAAAAGGCCGGGACGAGCTGGTGGTACTCGTTGATCGTTGCGCATCCTGACGTGAGCGAGCGGCCCGACATCCACAAAGAGCGCCATTTCTTGTCCCGATTCGGGTCCGAGCCTTTCTCCCAATTTGAGATCGAGCGATATCACGGATGGTTCCCGCGACTGCCGGGGACCCTTGCGGGGGAGTGGACCCCGGACTACCTGTGGTATCCGTGGGTGCCGGACCTGTTGGAGCGGGCGGCGCCGGATGCCCGGTTGCTCGTGGTGCTCAGGGACCCGGTGGAGCGCTTTACTTCTGGTGTCGCCCATCAGCTTCGTAATGGTGCGAGGCGTACGGGATCAACAGTCGCGGAGGCCGTCGAGCGCGGCTTCTACGATCGGCAGCTTTCTTCGTGGAAGTCGTTCTCCGATCGCGGAAACCTGCTCGTTCTTCAATATGAAATTGTGTGCACGAGATCCCGAGAAGCAGTTGGTACGCACGTACAGGCATCTCGGCTTGGACGATGGACACCGCCCGGACAACCTCGGTGGGAGGGTCAACGAGACAAATAGCTCCATCAGCATCGAAGGGGACGTTCGCAGACGATTGATCGACCTCTATGCGCCTGACGTGGCGTCCCTGGTAGAGCGTTACCCGGAGCTAGACTTGTCTCTCTGGCCGAATTTCGCCGGACTCCGAGTTAAATGACCGCTGCCACTCACCCTCCGGGCGCCTCGGACCCGTTTGTCGCGCTCCTTGTCGCCATTGTGGTTCTTATCGTGGGGCTACGGGTGGCCCGTCACGTCGCTCGAGTGGAAGGAGATTCGCGTCTCGTAAAGCTCCTCATGTTCAGCCTCGTGATCCACGTGCTCTGCGCTCCCGCACAGATCTTGGTGGTCGACCACATATACAACGGTGTGGCCGACTACAACGCATATGTCGACAGGGGCGCGTTTCTCGCTCAAAACCTCAGATCCGGAATGTTCACCTTCGCCAATACGAGGATCGTGGGGTTCACCGGCGACAATATGGTCTATATCGCGTCAGGCATAGTTCAGACCGTGCTCGGGATCAACAAACTGGCGGAATTCGTCTTTTTCTCAGGGGTCGCCTTTTTGGGTGAGGTCTGTTTTCTGCGCGCATTCTCAACTTCGTTTCCTGAGGTAAATCCGCGGAGATACGCGATTCTCATATTCTTCTTGCCGTCGCTGCTTTTCTGGACAGCGGACATCAGCAAAGAGACGATCATGACGCTCGCCCTCGGTCTGGCGGCCTACGGCGCTTCGCGCGTCCTGATGAGGGTGAACGGCGGATACCGGTTCCTGGTCCCAGGGGTCGCGATCGGAATAATCTTGCGGCCGAACGAAGTGGTCTTGCTCCTCGCCGGGTTCGCCGTTGCGATGCTGTTCCGCACGACGGACACTCGGAAACGCCTTCGCGGAGCGAGGAGGGTACTGACATTCGTAACCGTCGTGGCGGGCCTCGGGTTCGCTGCGTACTTGACCCAGAAGATCTTTCACACCACGGGGTCGGTCGCGAACGTCCTTCAGCAACTCAGCAAGAACAACTCCTCCGGTAAGGGCGCAGGGTTCGGATCGAGCAACGTCCCGTTTTCGACGAATCCCCTCTATTACCCACGCGATATCTATACCGTCATGTTCGATCCTCTGCCCATAACGGCGCACGGGAAGAGCGAGCTCCTGGCGGGTCTCGAGAACTCGGTGATCTTGGTCATCATCCTTACCTCGCTGCGCCAGCTGCGATGCGTGCCTCGAGTGGGCAGGCTCCGGCCCTACGTTCTTCTGTGTCTCGTCTACTCGGCCATATTCATGTATGCATTCGCAGCGTTGGGGAACCTTGGGTTGATCTACAGGGAACGGACCCTTTTGTTGCCCTTTGTGCTCGTGCTCTTGTCGATCCCGGTGTCGAAACGGAGTTCGCCGCCGCAATTCCCCTGGGAGAAGCGCGTCCAGAGCCGCAGGGAGAGGCGACGCGCGGCCGTCGGCGCCCAGCGATCAGGTTGAGACGGTCGGGTCAGGAAGTCTGATCCAGCAGCTCACGGTAGATCTGCTCGACTTGGCGTGAGGCCGCCGACACGTCGAACTGCTTGCTGTGCTCGAGCGAGCTCGCGCTCATGCGCTTCCGCAAGGATGCGTCGCGCACCAGGCGTTCGACCGCATCTGCGAAGACGTCGCTGCGTCCCGGGGGAACGATCAACCCGTCGATGCCGTCCGCGAAGATTCGAGGGATCTCCCCCACGGCGGTCGCGACGATCGGAAGGCCCACACTTGTCGCTTCCATCAGGGTCACGGGCAAGCCCTCGAAATGTGACGGCAGTGCGAACACGTCCGACCCTGCCATCAGGCGCAGGACGTCCGTACGCAAGCCGAGGAATTTGAACCGGTCTCCGAGACCGAGCTCGCGGTGACGTGCTCGCAGATCCTCGTCGAGTTGGCCGTGCCCGACCGATATGAACCGCGCCGCTACACCACGAGACGAAAGGATGTCGACCGCCTCGAGCAGAACGTCATAGCCCTTTTCGATCCGCAAATTGGCCACCGTGAGCACGAGGACGTCTTCGGGTGGCACGTCCAGCTCTTCGCGGACTTCGAGCGCAATCCGGTTTCTGTCGTGGACGAGCTTGGGGGAGTCGGACAGGTCGATTCCATGCACGACGACCCGCGCCCGATCTCTGAGCGCGCGGGGGAGTGCTTGTCGTGAGGCCTGCGACACGACGACGAGCGCGTCGTCGGAGGCGATTCCAGCGCGGTTGAGCGCACGGACGGGCAGGGTGACCTCGTACCACATGCTGTGCTCGGTGTAGACGACGCGGGGTCGTGCGCCGCGCGGGATGGTTCGCAGCGCGAGCCTCCCGAGCGCAGCCGTGTACGGCAGGTGAAAGTGGACGATGTCGTACCGGCGGTCAACTATCAGGCGCCGCAACGAGAGCAGCCATCCGACATCCCAGTCGCCGCGTGCCCCGAGGTCGTGAACAGGCGTCATCGAGTCTCTCATGGCGGGAGCAAGGTCGTCGTGGCGCGTGAGGACGTATGCGGCTTCGTACTCGAAGGATTCCCGATCGCCCCCCGCCAGCATGTCGACGAGAAGGCGCTCGGCGCCGCCGAGGCCCAGTCCTTTGATGACGTGCAGAACCCGCGAACGGCGCCGCGTCGACCCGGCGTTGTCCGACTCGCTGTGGTTCATCGTGGGGATCGTAGTTAGCGCCGAGAAGGTCTTAGAGTGCCAAGACCTATGGACATCGGGAGTTCGGCGGTGCCGGCGCCTGCTGGTGTTACGGCGGTGGTGCTGACGCATCTCCGACCCGGCCTTGCGGGACAGGTCGTCCGGTCGTTGATCGAGACCGAGGGCATAGCGCCCGAACGGATCGTGGTCGTGGTGAACGGAGCGGGCGGTCTTGACGATCCGGAGCTCGAGTCGGCCGTTCGGATGGTCCGGCTCGCCGAGAACCTTGGTCCGGCGGGAGGATTCCGGGCAGGGATGACAGAAGCGTTCTCAGACCCGAGTACCGATTGGGCTTACCTGTGCGAAGACGACGTCGGGCTGATGTCGCTTCCTGCTCCACGGATAGGGGGCTTGCTCGAGCGGATCAAGGCTCTCCCGCCCGCCACGGCGCCGGTGGGAGCGGTCGTCGCGTACGGGCGAGTGTTCTCCGGCAACACGGGCCATACCGTCAACCTCGTTCCCGAGCCGGGGTCTCCGGGTGACCTCGACGAGGTGGACGTGGCCGCGTGGGGCTCGACGCTTCTTTCGCGCCGTGTGGTGACGGCAGGAATTCTGCCCGATCCCGATTGGTTCTTCGCGTTCGAGGACTTCGACTTCTTCTGCCGTTTGCGCTCGGGGGGGTTCGCGTTGCTCGTCGACTCGATCGCAGCGCGCTCGGTGGCCGGGCGCCAGACACTCCTAGGACGTGACGAGGCGTTGAGGGAGCACCGGCCGACAGATTCAGAGGAGCCGTGGAGGGCCTACTACCAAGCCCGAAACTACTTCTCTCTGGCGCGGCGTCACGGGACGCCGATCTGGAGTTTGGCGCACCTTGTCTATTCCGCCCGGCGTATGCAGCTCGCTCAGAGCCGTGCCGAAAGGGGGGCCATATTGCGCGGCCTTTGGGACGGTCTGCGTGGCAAGCTCGGCAAAGACCCTCGATACGAAAGGACCGTCGGGCAGATCGGGGACGGACCTACCTGAGCCAGACTCTTCAGGACGCTTTCGTTGCGGGCACCCAGCTTCCACCGGTGATGGTCACCGTGCTGCGTCCTCCAACGGGCCCTTTCCAGGAGTAGTTGGAGGCGTTCACCCCATTGAACGAGACGGTTGAGACGTCGCTCACGTTGTAGACCGGCTCTGCCGGCTCCCACATGAACTTGAGATTCGAGTTGGTCACCGAGACGTTCGCGCCCACGAGCCAGAAGCAGGAAACGAAGGCGCTGTTCCCGCACCACAGGTTGTCGTTGATGAAGTAGAAGGGTCCGCGTGCCCTGTGCGATCTGGGAATGTTGCGCACGAGCACTGCGGAACCCGCCTGCTCGTTGACCATGGTGCAGTTCTCGACCGTGATGTCGCTCGTGTACGGGCCCGCGCCGAGTCCGGCATTCGCAAAGAACAACGCCCCGGTGCCGCCGACTGTGCAGCCGTTGATCGTCAGATTCTTGACGCCCTCTGTCGCCTGGTCCGATTCGAGGTCGAAATCGTCCGTGGCAACGTTGCGGATCGCAATGTCGGTCAACATGGCCTTGCGGACGCCGGCAAGGCTGATACCCATACGGCCCGTTCCGTTTATGTAGACGTGCGAGATCGTCAGGTTCGAGACCGGACGGACCATCGTGCCCGAGGCACCAAGGTTTCTCCACCTGAGTGCCCTTAGCGGAACGAGGGTGATGCCGTCACCCCTGACGTCGAAGATCTTCACGTGCTGGATGACAGCGTCGATCGTTCCCTGAAGCTCGATGCCACCCTGGAACTCGACGTTCTTGTCGTAGAAGTGTCTCTTCGCAGGACCTTGGATGGTCAGGTTCTCGAGCGTCACGTTCCTGCCGCCCTGCACGTTGATCCCGATTCGGGAGAGATGGCCCCAAGTGCGCTCGACGAATGTTCCTCCGTTGATCGTCAAGCCGTCGGGGTTGTACACGTTGATACCCTCGTTGATCAGGTAGCAGGCACCGGAGGGCACGTTCCATGTCGATCCAGGGCCGAGGTGCTGCAACCACTGGCGGAGCGGCTTGCTCACGTCAACGGAGCAATCCTGGGCGAGGGCACGAGGCGCCGAGACGACCACGTGGGCGGTGGGCCCGGCGACCTTGGGACTCCCGGCAACTGGTTGGCCGGAGGTGTGATTCCCCGCGCCCGCTTGGCTGGTGGGCTGTGGGGAAGCGGCGAACACGAGAGCGAAGAACAATGCCGAAGTTGCTCCGAGGACAATGACCAAGCGGGTCCAGTCGGGCCGCCAAGCTTGTCTAGAACGATCATTCGTATCTACATGGATCATGCATTCCGGATCGACACCTTGAGTGACCGTCTGAAGGTCTTCTGCCACAAGACGTGGCCAACAGGAGCGCGCTTAAGGCCAAACTCCCAGGAGATCGAGCGGATCCGGCTAAAGGTTCCGGCTAAAAGTTCCCGGCTAAGGTTCCGGGGCCCGGGACGCTCAAAGGGAACTACAGGCGTCCTTGACCGTCGCGATGACCCGGTCCTGGTCGGCTTCGGAGAGGTTGGAACCGCTCGGAAGGCAGAGGCCACAAGCGAACACGCCTTCCGCCACCGATCCTCCGACCGAGTCGAGATCCGAGAAGACCGGTTGGAGGTGCAACGGCTTCCAAGTGGGCCGGGCTTCGATGTCCTGCGCTTCGAGCGCGAGCCGTATGGCCTCGCGGTCGGGCCCGAACTCGCCTGGATCGATCGTGACGCAAGTCAGCCAGTAATTGGGCACTCCGTAGGAGGCGACCGGCATGAACTCGAGCCCCGGAAGCCCTGAGAGCGCAGATCGGTAGCGCTCGTTCACCAGCTTGCGACGCTGGATCCTCTCGTCGAGGCTGGCGAGCTGTCCGCGCCCGACGGCCGCAAGGAGATTGCTGAGCCTGTAGTTGAAGCCGATTTCGAGGTGCTCGTAGTGCGGCACGGGCTGGCGAGCCTGCGTGGACAGGTGGCGTGCTCTGGCACTGAGATCCGACGAGCGCGAGACGAGCATCCCCCCGCCACTAGTGGTGATGATCTTGTTCCCGTTGAAGGAGAAGGCGGCGAAATCCCCAAATGATCCGGCCGCGTATTGCCCGTACGAAGCGCCGAGCGCTTCGGCGGCGTCCTCGATCAGGGGGACTTCGTACTCTTCGCACATGGCCACGATCGGGGAGTAATCGGCGCACTGACCATACAGGTCGACCGTGATGACCGCCGCCGGCCGACGCCCGATCTGCGCTCTGCGCTTCAGCTCCTCGGACAGCAGCCCTGTGTCGATCGTCCAGGTCGACGGATCGCTGTCGATGAGCACCGGCTTCGCGCCTACGTAAGTGACGACGCTCGCGGTGGCGACGAAGGTAAAGGTGGGGACGAGGACTTCGTCGCCGGGGCCGACGTCGAGCAGGAGAAGTGCCAGATGCAATGCGGCGGTCCCGCTCGACAAGGCGACTGCATGACCGACGCCCACGCGGAGAGCGAGCTCCTCTTCGAACGCGTCGACGTGAGGGCCGAGTGGGGCGATCCAATTGGAGTCGAACGCGTCAAGGAGGAGCCTGCGCTCCTCGGCGCCGACGTCCGGCGGTGAAAGGTAAACGCGCGTCATCGGTCGTCGCTCCAGTCGATCATCGCAGTCATGGGTCCGGACTGTTCGGGTGGGGAATCGAGATCAGTGTGCTGAGCGCGACCACCGCAATGGCTACTGCGACGGTAGCGACAGTGATGGCAGGGATCGAGACAGTACCTGTCTTGGATACGAACAAGGCGACCGACGAGAGCCCGACCTCGGCGGCCACGTACGCCGCCGCTGCTCGAGCCGTCCCCCATCCGTGAGCTACCAGGCGGTCGTAGGGGTGATTGCGATCGCCTACCGCCATCGGGCTTCTCGAGCGTGCTCGTCGGGCGACCGCGAGAACGACTTCGGCGGCAGGCACGACCATGACGAGCAAGCTGGACAGACCGACCTCCGTCCGGACTCCTCGGGCCCATGCAAAGGCCAGACAGATCGCGAGCGCCGTGCCGATCAGATACGAGCCACCGTCGCCGAGATAGACGCGTGCGGGGGGACGGTTGTAAGCGAGAAACCCCACGGCCGACAGGGCGAGGCAAGCTGCAACCATCCTTGCGTCACCGTGCAGCATCAGCGCCAAGGCGCCGCCCGCCGCCGCCGCCACACCTGCGGCGAGGGCGTCCAATCCGTCGATCAGGTTCGTCCCGTTGATCAGAAGGACGGTTGCGACAGTGACTAGAACGAACCCGACAGGCCGGTCGAAGCGGGTAGGCAGGACGGCTGCTATGACCACCCCGATGGCGACCTGACCCGCCAATCGGATCCACGGTGTGAGGTCGACAATGTCGTCAGCTGTACCGAGCGCGGCGGCGGCTGCGAGCGGAATTACGAGCAGAGGGCGAGCCACGGCCGCCCCGACCAGCAATCCCGCCAGGACTCCCAGGCCGCCGAGATACGGGACAGGCTTTGACTGCGGTTTGAGTGGGCCCGGTCGATCGACGACACCGATCCTGGCGGCAGCCGCCGCGGCCAACGGGGTCGCCAAGAGCGATACGACGAGAGTTGCGGCCGCGACAACCTCGGTACGGGTCACGTGCTGTCCGGACGCGAGGGCGACCACTCCATGAGCATGGATGTGGTGCCGGGGTGCATCTCGAAGTACTCAACGAGACGAAACCCCGCACGTTCGTAGAGCGCGACCGCGCGGTGATTGTCACGCCCGACGACGACCTCCGCGACTTCGAACCCGCGCCGGCGGGTCACTCGCTGGAAGGCGCTCACGAGCACGTCCCCGATTCCCTGTCCGCGGAACTCGGGGTCAACTGCGATCGCCAGCAACTCGGCGACGGCTTCGACGTCCGCTCCACGAGGGCGGGCGCCGTGCCTAAGGGTCTCGAGGGCGCGAGGCCAAGCTTTGAGCAGCTTGGGCAGCGCTCGTTACAGACGCGACAACACCGTCGCGGAGCAAGAACTGCTTGTAGAGCGCGCCGACGTCGGTTGTGCCTGCGACGAATCCGGCAGTTCGGCCGTCGCGCTCGGCTATCAGCAGGAATGCATTCGGCGACCGTGCAATCCTTCGGTAGAGATGGCCGAGGAACCGGGGCCCGAGCCTCGCCAGGAACCCTTCGTCAATCTGACTCGAGTGAAGGCGCGCGGCGGCGCTCGCATCTGCAACGGTGCCGGGCCGGACGACAACCTCGTCCCCGCCAGGTGTGGGATCCAAGCTTCGCACGAACGAGACGAGTGTACGGCGGCCCGACCCCTATCGGAGGTGAGCGAGACCGTCCAGGACCTGACTCACGAGCTCCGGCCGGCACACGAGTAGGTCGGGAAGCCACGCGTCGCGCTGCCCGTAGCGGATGGGCGAGCCGTCGATGCGCGAAGCGTGGACGCCGCATGCGAGGGCGACGGCGACCGGCGCCGCCGAGTCCCACTCGTACTGGCCGCCCGCGTGGAGGTAGATGTCTCCTGTACCCCTTATGACCGCCATGGACTTTGCGCCCGCAGATCCCATCGGTACGAGCTCCGCGGACAACAGCTCGGCGAGGGCGCTCGCTTCGGCCGGCGGCCGTGTCCGGCTCACGAGCATGCGAATCGGGCCATCTGGCCGCGGTCCGAGAGTGAGAGGCGCAAGTGTCGAGAGCACATCGTCCTCCGCCGGCAGAGAGACTGCGCCGATCACGGCGGCACCGTGGACGACGAGCGCGACGTGCACAGCAAAGTCTGCGCGCCGTTCGGAGTATTCCCGCGTTCCGTCGAGGGGGTCGATCACCCACTGACGCGACGGCCGCGGCCAAGGTCGGTCCGCCGGATCGTCTTCCTCGGACACGATTGCGTCCGCAGATCGCAGCGCGCGCAGCTCGGAGACGATGTGCTCGTGAGACCTGCGGTCTCCCTGGGTCGCGAGGGCTTTCCCGTCCCCGTCGAACCCGGAACGAAGCTGGATGAGCAACTGGCCAGCCTCGGTCGCAAGGCGCGAGGCAAGTTCGTCGTCCGATTCCACCGATTCGCTCCCTGGTCGAAAACCCGTCCGTAGCCGACGTCTGTAGGCCGACGTAACGTAAACCAGGCGAGACTTGCCGGCCAGCTTGGGTTTTGTACCCCCCACCCGTGGACGGCCCCGAGCGGGATCTGGGCCTTCGTCCGTTCAGGGGGGCCTTGTCGCGCCCGGTAAGCTGCCCATTCATGACCACAGGGGGGGCGGGAGCCCTGAGGCAGTACCAGCTGTCGCACCTGCAGAGCATCGAGGCGCAGTCAGTGCACGTGATGCGCGAGGTGGCGGCCGAATTCGAACGGCCTGTGCTGTTGTTCTCCGGGGGCAAAGACTCGATCGTGATGCTGCGCCTGGCCGAAAAGGCCTTCTGGCCTGCGCGGCTGCCTTTTCCAGTGATGCACGTCGACACCGGTCACAACTTCCCCGAGGTGCTCGAGTTCCGCGACCGCCGGCTCGAGGAGCTCGGCGCTCGCCTGGTCGTCGCCTCGGTCCAGGACTCCATCGACAACGGCAGAGTCACCGAGCAGCCAGGCAACCCCTCGCGCAACAGGCTCCAGACGAGGACGCTCCTGGACACGATCACCGAGAACAAATTCGACGCAGTGTTCGGGGGGCACGGCGCGACGAGGAAAAGGCGCGCGAAAGGAAAGGGTCTACTCGTTCCGGGACGAGTTCGGTCAATGGGACCCGAAGAACCAGCGTCCAGAGCTGTGGGGTCTGTACAACGGGCGACACCACCCAGGCGAGCACATCAGGGTCTTCCCGTTGTCTGATTGGACTGAGCTCGACATCTGGCAGTACATCGCCCAGGAAAAGATCGAGATCCCGTCGATCTACTTCGCCCACCGCCGCGAGGTGTTCCGCCGCGACGGCATGCTCATCTCCACAGGGCCTTTCGTGACCCGGGCGGATCACGAAGAGTTGCTCGAGATATCGGTCCGTTACAGGACTGTCGGCGACATGACCTGTACGGGTGCAGTGGAGTCGACGGCGTCCACTCTGGTGGACATCATCGACGAGATCGCCGTCTCTCGAATCACCGAGCGTGGGGCCACGCGAGCTGACGACAAGTTCAGCGAGGCAGCCATGGAGGACCGTAAGCGGGAAGGGTACTTCTGAGGTGGAGCTTCTTCGCTTTGCGACCGCGGGTTCCGTCGACGACGGCAAGAGCACCTTGATCGGCCGGCTCTTGTACGATTCGAAAGCCATTTTCGAGGATCAGCTCGAAGCGGTGAGAGCGCGTGGAGCCGCGAACGCGGCGACGAGTCACCGACCTCGCGTTGCTCACCGACGGCTTGAGAGCCGAGCGCGAGCAAGGCATCACGATCGACGTGGCGTATCGATATTTCGCCACTCCATTGCGGAAATTCATCATCGCGGACACGCCGGGCCACGTGCAGTACACGCGCAACATGGTTACGGGTAACTCGACCGCAGACCTCACTCTGGTCCTGGTGGATGCTCGCAAGGGAATCGTCGAGCAGACCCGTCGGCACGCCTTTCTTGCTTCACTGCTACGGGTGCCGCACTTGCTCGTGTGCGTCAACAAGATGGACCTAGTCGACTACGACCAAGGCGTGTTCGAGGCGATCCGCGAGGAGTTCTCTTCGTTCGCAAGCAAGCTCGAGGTGTCGGACCTCTCGTTCGTACCTATCTCTGCGCTCGACGGCGACAACGTCGTCCAGCGCTCGCCCAACATGAGTTGGTACGAAGGCGCCTCGCTGCTCCACCACCTCGAACAGGTCTACATCGCTTCGGACCGCAATCTCATCGACCCCCGGCTACCGGTCCAATGGGTCGTGAGGCCCAAGTCGTCCAGTTATCACGACTACCGGGGTTATGCCGGCACGGTTGCGGGCGGCGTTTTCCGTCCTGGCGACGAGGTGACCGTGATCCCCTCCGGGCTCACGACGAGGATCACCGCGATAGAGACTTTCGACGGTCCGAAGGACGAGGCCTTTCCCCCGATGGCGGTCGTGATCAGGCTCGAGGAGGACCTCGACATCTCACGCGGCGATGTCATCTGCCGACCGCACAACAAGCCCATGGTCGGCCAGGACATCGAGGCCATGCTGTGCTGGATGATCGACCGGCCGGTGAAGCCTGGTGACTTCCTGGCTCTCAAGCACACCACCCGCTGGGTCCGGGCGGTGGTGCGTGACATCCATTACCGACTCGACGTGAACACCCTTCACCGCGACGAGTCGGCGACGAGCTTGAACTTGAACGAGGTGGGGCGGGTCAGCCTCAGGGTCACCCAACCCCTCTATTACGACAGCTACCGGCGCAACCGTGCGACGGGATCGTTCGTGCTTGCTGCAGAGGACACAAACGTCACCTGCGGAGCTGGGATGATCCTCGGACAGGACTGATGACAGTGGAGAGCCGCTCGCCGGCAAACGTGACATGGCACGCGGGTCGCATCAGCCGCTCCGAACGTTGGAGTGCGCTCGGGTGCTCAGGGGGGACCGTGTGGTTCACGGGCCTCTCGGGATCGGGAAAATCGACGCTTGCCGCCGCGGTCGAAGCGAGGCTCGTCAAAGAGGGCCGGGCGGCCTACAGGCTCGACGGGGACAACCTCCGGTCCGGTCTGAACGCCGACCTGGACTTCAGCCGGGCAGGCCGTGAAGAGAACATACGCAGGGTGGCGGAGGTGGCATGCCTCTTCGCGGACGCCGGGGCGGTGGCTCTGGTGGCGCTGATCAGCCCGTATCGAGAAGCGCGGATGCGGGCCAGGCAGGAGCACGGCCGGTGTGGGCTCCCGTTCGTCGAAGTCCATATGGCTGCGCCTTTCGACGTCTGCGCGAAGCGTGACCCGAAGGGGCTCTACGCGCGCGCCTCGACCGGGGGCATCCCCGAGTTCACAGGTGTCGACGACCCTTACGAGCCCCCCGAGGATCCCGAGCTCGAGCTACGCGCAGACGTGGATTTGAACGAGGCGGTCGAGCGGGTCTTGGGATCTCTCGCCGAAAGTGCGCGCCTGCACTCGGGCCGCACCGATTAGCGGCGCCTCACCCTTCGTTTGATCCCCCTGGCAGCATCGACAAGAGCGTCAGTCGTGTTGTCGAGCAGCTTGTCGGCGAGCTTCGGTCGCGGTCCGGTCGGCGTGCCGTCGACGACCGGAGGTGTAGACAAGCGGTAGATCAGCGGCACCTCGATCACCTTCGGGTGCTGGAATCCGTGACCCCACTGTCCGTCTTCGCCCCAGGCATCGCCGTGATCGGCACAGATGATCGCGTTCGCCCCCTCGAACCGGTCGAGGACAGGCGCCAGTTGGGCGTCCACGAATTCGAGGCAGGCGCGCTGCCTCTCGCGGCACAATTCCGGGTCGTTCCCGTCCACGAATGCTCGGCAGGGTCCTTGGTCGAGCTCCCAAGAAGCGCCTTTGTGCCAATACGGCACGTGTGTCTCTCCGATGTTCATGAAGACGAACATGGGCCGATCGACGCCGCTCGTCTCCCTCATGACGAAGTCGATCTGCCGGTCGATGTGGTATGTCTCGCCCGCGTAGAGGAACTTGTCGAAGGGGCGGATGAGCGGCCTCGAGGTCATCATCAGTGGATTGAACCACCCGGCCGCTCCGGTACCGATCGTTAGGTACCCGAGGCGACGGAACCCGTCGATGATGTTGCGCCCGGACAACCGGACCCACGACGGGGCCGCCCCACCGCCGCCCGCAAGCCGGAAGATGCGGGCGTAGTGCGGGTTTGCGTACGGCTCCGGCAGGTCGATCCCCGGCGTGAAACCCATGAACATCGCGGCGTGCGAGCTGAATGTGAAGGATCCTGGTGCCTGCGCCTTGATCAGCCGCCCGACACTCTTCAGGTTCGGGGCGTCGGCAACCTCGAACGTGTCGAAACGGCAAGAGTCGACGGTGATGAACAGAATCGAAGAAGGGTGGGGTGCCACATCGCTCCCTGGCGTCGTCGAGCGGAAAGCGAGCCTATCGTGGGGCTCACAGTGGCGTCTCCGAGCGGAACAGAAGGTTTCGAGAGCGCCTACACGACATGATCAACATCGCGACGGTTCATTGGCGGTCGCCCAAGTGGATAGGCGTCCAACTCGACTATCTCGAGCGGAGCATCGACGCCCCGTTCCGGGTCTTTGCTGCCTTGAACGGGATCGAGGACGGGGCTCTTTGGGACCGCTTCGATTTCGCCGAGGACATGGAGGGGGGACATCCCGAGAAGCTCAATGCATTGGCGGGTGTCATTGCCGGTAAGTCCGACCCGTCGGATGTATTGATCTTCTTGGACGGTGATGCGTTCCCGGTCCAAAAGCTGACGCCATGGCTTGACGAGGCTCTCTCCCGCCATCCGTTGGTGGCGGTGCAGCGGCGCGAGATCCTCGACGACCGCCGGCCTCATCCTTGCTTCTGCGCGACCACCGTCGGGTTCTGGCAGGAGATCGGGGGGATTGGAGGAGAGCCAAATGGGTGGCGCCCGACGGTCGGGTGCACGACGACGTGGGGTCCAGGTTGATGCTCGAGCTAGAAGAGCGCGGCATCGATTGGCAACCGATGCTCCGCACCAACACCAAAGAGGTCCACCCGGTCTGGTTCGCCGTGTACGGCCATCGGATCTACCACCACGGCGCCGGTTTCCGCCCGCCGATCAGCAGGGTCGACATCGACAAGGCGTATTCTGGGCCTTGGAGGCCTATGGAGCAGCAAAGCCTGGGGATGCTCGTCACGGCTCTGAGACGAAAGCCCTCGCTCGTTTTGTCGATCCGGCCCCGCCATCTCACCACTGCGAGACGAGCCGTACGGCGCACCTTGGTACAGGTGCGCACCAGGTGGACCGTGAAGAGGGCCGATAAGCAGTCGGACCGGATGTTCGGCGAGATCCTGAACGACCCCTCGTTCTACCGCCGCCTGGATGGAGCAGCCGGTAAATAAGGATTGCACCTGCCAATCGTTCGCGAATGGTAAAGGAATGCTTGCAGGTGTTGACCCCAATTCGTCAATATACCCACTTCTGGTGATGCCGCGTGAAGCCTGTGTGACACATACTGGGCGAAGCCACCGGCGGCAGGCGCCGGTCGACGAGTTAGCAGGGGGAAAATGATCCGCAATCACAGTCTTCGCATGATGGGAATGACCACGTTGTCGGCGATCGGCCTTGCCGGAGTGCTCGTACTCGGCTCCGCGTCGATCGCAGCTGCAGCAGGTCCTACGACTCTCAAATTGCACCCGAAGATCGTCTCGGCAACTGCTTGCGCCCCCACCACGGGTTGCAACATGACGGTCACTTGGGCGCACGCTCACCACTCGAACGTACAAGGTGGACTGGTACTCGTGGAGTGCAACTTCAACGTGTACTCCGGGGACGCAGCCGCGTGCAACGAGAACCCGAACAACCTTGACCAGCCGGGTGGGCCTTGGGTTCCGGCTGACCAGCACTCGAACGGGTCGGATGTGATTCAGGTGGAAAGTGGGCCCGTCGGGGACGGGACCTGCAATTCCGGCCAGGTCTGCGCCATAGTTCTGGCGAATATCACGACCATGGCGCCTATCGCGGGGCCAACTGCCTTCGGGTTGACTCCGTAACATCGGGTTCATACCGTGAGCGTCGCTGCACCGCAGCAGTTCCGATAGCAGCGACGCTCGAGCACGAATGAAACAAGCCGGGCCTTCGGGCCCGGCTTTTTCGCGGAGTTCTTGTTGCGTGTTCCTTCTTACAGGATCGAAACCCGGATCAGAATTCCGCCCGGCGCCTGGCCGTGATGGGAATGAGGGCAGCGACGACGAGTACCACGACGCCGATCACCAGAGCCGCGACGCCGTGCTTGGTCCCGTGCTTGGTCCCGTGCACCGCGTACGCCGGGAAGAAATGCGGGTACGAGTGCGCAGGGAGCGCAAGGTAAATGACGCCGGCGGCGATGGCGAGAAGACCCACGATCACCAACAAGAGGGTCAATACCTTCTGCCAGGCTTGAAGCTCGCTCCACATGGGCGGGCATCCTACCGGTCGGGAACTCTGGCGGCACTTGAGGAAGATGAGCTCGGCCGGTGCCCGTCGAGGCCCGCGGGCGGCGCCTTCGATTGCATCCAAATCGTCATCCGGGTGCCGAATCCGTCTGCGACCGGGGACTCTGCTGTGCACCTCGACCCCATGGCCTCTGCGAGCTCGGCCACGATCGCGAGCCCCAGTCCAGTCCCGAGCTTGCGGGTAGGCACTCGGTCCGAGCTGAAGTGGCGTTCGAAAACGTGGGGAAGGTCAGCGGCGATGATCCCTGGTCCGTCGTCTACGACCCAGATGACGGTCTCGGAACCCACCGTTCCAGCACCGATCTGGACCTTGGAGGTCGTGAACTTGAAGGCGTTCTCGACGAGATTGGCGACGACCTGCCCGAGGCGGTCAGGGTCTGCGTCGACCCAAAGCTGTGTGTCGCCGGCCACGACGGTCTCGAGCTCTACCGAATTGGCGTCCGCCTCGGGCCGGAACCCGACGGCCACCGCCTCGACGATCTCGGCGCACTCGACTCGCTCCATGTGCAGCGAGAATTGGCGAGCGTCGAGCCGCGGAAGATCGAGGAGGTCTTCCACCAGACGCTCGAGGCGTCTCGCCTCGCTCCCGATGATCCGGACAGCGCCGGCGACGTCCTCTGTCGCGCCGTCCGTGATGGCGTCCGCGTAGCCCCTGATCGACGTGAGCGGAGTGCGCAGCTCGTGGGAGACCGAAAGGAGGAACTGCCGACCCAGTCCCTGCGCCCGCGCAAGGCTCTCTCCCATCGTGTTCATGGATTCGGCAAGCTCTCTCAGTTCGGGGTAGTCGTGAGGATTCGTCGGCACCCTGGCCGACAGGTCACCCCCTGCGATCTTCCCCGTGGTGCTCACTGCCTCCTCGAGAGGCGCGCTTATCCGCCGTGCCAGCAAAGCTGCCACAGCCGCCCCGATCACGAGCACCACGCCCGCCACGAGGAGGAAGTAGCCGATACCGTTCACCGGGCTCTTCACGTGTCGAGTGATCACGAGCACGGGCTGGTCCTGCGCTGAGATACCGAGGGCCTGTCGCCTTATCGAGTCCAAAGAGATCGGGACGGCTGCGAACACCTCGTGGCCGACGTTTCCGGAAACCGTCTCTCCTGCGACGAGGGCTGTCGAGTTCACGACGGACGGATACAGAGGGAGGGGCAACCCGCTTACGGTGCCCTGCGGGGAGACGCTTGCGACACTGACCGAGTCGAATCCACCTGCCTGCTTGAGAACCTGCCTGAGTGCCTTCGCGATCTTGCGGTCGTTCGTCGTGTACGACGAGACGAGCTCGCCGAGAGCCTGGGCCTCGGGAGTCAGCTCGTTCTCGCTCGTCGAGATGGCGGCCCGCTGGACCAAAAGGACGCTCGCTCCGACGGTGAGCACGAGGGTGCCGACCACCACGGCGAGTATGGCGATCGTGAGCCGCCGGCGCACGATCTCTTGGCCTACGAAAGCCTGTAGCCGACGCCCCAGACCGTGGTGAGCGGCAGGTCGGCACCGAGCTTCTTGCGGAGTTGACGCACGTGCACGTCGACAGTTCGCTCGTCGCCGTACCAGCCCTCGCCCCACACGCCGTCCAAGAGCTGACGACGGCTCAGCGCAAGTCCATGATTGGAGAAGAGATATGCGAGAAGGTCGAATTCGCGCGTCGTGAACGCGACCACATACTCACCGACCCTCACCTCGCGGCGCCCGGTGTCCACCGTCACACGGCCGATCTCCATGACAGCCGACGGCGTCTGTTCGCGTGCTTGGGTCCGTCTGAGCACGGCGCGAACTCGCGCTACCAGCTCGCGGCGGCGAGAACGGCTTCGCGACGTAGTCGTCCGCCCCGAGCTCGAGGCCGAGGACGCGATCGACCTCGTCGTCGCGGGCCGTCAGCATCACGACGGGCGGTCCTCGCTCCGCCCTCAGCTTGCGGCACACGTCGAGGCCGTCCAGCTCGCCGGGCAGACCCACGTCGACGATCGCGAGTTGCGGATGTTCACGCGCGATGTAGACGAGCCCCTTTTCGGCGTCCTCAGCTTGGAGAACTCTGAAGCCCTGCTTTTGGAGGTACATGCTGACCAGGTCCGAGATGTTGCGATCATCTTCGATTACCACGATCGTGTCCCGGTCTTGGATCATGGCCGACAGTCTGTCACCGGGGATTTGCCGGTGTGCCAGCATCAATCGGATGATCAGCGTCGTGGTGGCCGTGCTCGACGGCCTCCCCTGGCTGGACGAGCAGCTTTCGGCCTTGGCAGCTCAAGAGTGCTCGTCAGACTGGGAGGTGATCGTCGCGGACAACGGCTCGACTGACGCAAGCGCAGCCACAGCCCGCTCTTGGGGAGACCGTTGCGGTGCGATCCGCCTGGTCGACGTGTCGGCGCGCCGGGGCCCGGCCGCCGCCCGCAACATCGGCACGCAGCTGGCACGCGGGGACATGCTCGCATTCTGCGACGCGGACGACGTCGTCCAGCCTGGATGGCTCCAAGCCATGCATTCCTCGCTGGAGACCGCCGATGTCGTGGCAGGGGCCTTCGAGCTGGGCTCTCTCAACGGCGGCGAGCGGGGGAAACCTGCCCCGGCAGTCACAAGCCAGATCGGGCACCTGCCCGCCGGGCTGGCGGCCAACCTCGGGGTGAGGCGGACCGCGTTCGAGGCCGTTGGCGGATTCGACGAGACGCTCCGGGTCGGAGAGGACATCGACCTTTGCTGGCGCCTGCAGCTCGCCGGCTTCGAGTTCGCCACCCAACTCGACGCGGTGGTTGCCAAGCGGGAGCGGGCAACGGGCTCTTTGGTCTTTCGACAGGGCTTTTCCCATGGCAGAAGCGTTCCGCGCCTCTTACCGGAAACATCGTGAGGAGGGAATCAGGCGCGATCTGACGGGAGCGCTGAAGTCATGGGGTTGGCTCGTGCTCCAGTTACCGCGGCTGTTCGACCCGGGGCGCCGTCGACTCTGGCTGCGCGTTGCAGGTGTCCGGGTGGGGAGGCTCATCGGGTCGGCGGAGAACCGCGTCTTCTCTCCCTGAGATGGGCGTTTTGCGAACGGACGAGCGACCCTCCGCACGGTCGTGGCTCTGAGCCTGCGGTGCCTTGCCGTAGTGTTTACAGATGACCGAGGGCCGCGCGCCGGGAGCGACCTACCTGTCCGGCATCGTCGCAGCTCACAGGGAGAGGGCTTCTCTCGATGCTCGCGATCCCGTCCTGCTCGAGTCAAAGGCGCGAACATCGCCCTCGCCACGGAGCTTCGGGACGGCCCTGTCGAAGATGGCCGCCGGCCGCGGAGCTGCGGTGATCGCCGAGATCAAGCGACGTTCTCCTTCCAAGGGTGATCTCGCACTTGATCTGGACCCGGTCGCACTGGCCGCCGCTTACGAAGCAGGTGGCGCTGCGTGCCTTTCGGTGCTCACCGACGAGAAGTTCTTCGGTGGCTCGGTCTCGGACCTGCAGTCTGCGAGGGGCGCCTGCACCCTTCCCGTCCTGCGCAAGGACTTCACGGTCTGCGCCAATGACGTAGCGGACGCCCGCTTGATCGGCGCAGACGCCATCCTGCTCATAGTCGCTGCGTTGAGCCGCGAAGAGCTCGCGTCGTTCGTCCACGTCGCCTCGAGACTCGAGCTCGACTGCCTGGTGGAGGTCCACGACGAAGACGAACTTTCCGAAGCGCTCGCGTGCGGCGCCCGTCTCGTAGGGGTCAATCAGCGTGACCTGCGCACCTTCGAGGTGGACCCCGAGTTGGCCGTCAGGTTGTCGGCGCTGATCCCCGACGGGGTCGTCGCGGTTGCAGAGTCAGGTATACGTGGTCCCGCAGACGTGTCGCGGCTCGCCTCTTGCGGGTACCAGGCCGTGCTCGTGGGGGAGTCACTCGTAACCTCGGAAGATCCTGTGACGGCGACGAGAGAGCTCACCGGACACCCGGTCGGACCACGCCGGCCCTCGCGTGCGATGGCGGGTGGTTGAGTGATCGTAAAGATCTGCGGCATCACTTCGGAGGCCGACGCCCTGCTCGCAGTTGCCTTGGGCGCGGACGCCGTCGGATTTATCTTCGCGCCGTCGCCTCGCCAGGTGACGCCGCAGGCGGTGGACCGGATCATCAACAGGCTTCCCCGCGAGATCCTCACTGTCGGCGTGTTTCGCGACGAGTCACCGAAACGGGTCGTCGAGATCACGAACGGAATAGGTCTGAAGGCAGCGCAGCTCCACGGGTCTGAGTCGTCTGCCGACACGAGGTACGTCGCCGAGCGTGTGCAGATCACCATCAAGGCTTTCCCCGCAGGGCATCCGGATATCGCAAGATCGGACGACTTCGGAGTGAAGACGGTGCTCGTTGACGGTGCGTCGCCTGGCTCGGGAGAGGTATTCGAGTGGAGGCTCGTCGAGGGAATCGTCGACCCGTCGCGGTTAATCGTCTCGGGAGGCCTCAACCCGGGAAACGTCGGTGACGCGATCTCACACCTCCGCCCCTTGGGTGTCGACGTGTCGTCCGGAGTCGAGTCCTCACCTGGATCGAAGGACCCGGGCAAGGTACGCGAGTTCGTCGCAGCCGCTCGACGTGCGGAGGCGAGTGCCAGGGGCGTCGCGGGGGAGCAGATGGATCCTTCCGCGGAGAATGCGCAGGACGCACCGTACGACTGGCGCGAAGACTGAGCCGGCCGTGAAAGAGAACGAGAAGATGAGATCCAGCCGGGAGGACGACGGCCCTAACTCCTTTGGCAGTCGTGCGCCGGTGCTCGTGGGAGAGCCGACTAAAGAGGGGCGCTTCGGGGAATTCGGCGGGCGCTTCGTGCCCGAGTCGCTCGTTCAGGCGTGCGTGGAGCTCGAAGTGGCGTTCCGGGAAGCCTGGGCCGACCCTGAGTTCCGTGGCCAGCTATCCGAGGTTCTTCGCGAGTACGGGGGGAGGCCCACCCCCGTCACGCGGTGCGCGGCGCCTTTCACGCGAGCTCGGTGTCCACGTTCTTTTAAAGCGTGAGGATCTCGCGGACACTGGTTCGCACAAGCTGAACAACGTCGTAGGGCAGGCAATGCTGGCAGCCAGGATGGGTAAGCGCCGCCTCGTCGCGGAGACAGGGGCGGGACAGCACGGAGTGGCGTCGGCTACTGCGGCTGCTCTTCTCGGCCTCGAGTGCACGGTCTACATGGGCGAGGTGGACATGGAGCGCCAGGAGCTCAATGTCTTCCGAATGGAGTTGCTCGGAGCCGAGGTGCGAGCTGTGAGCTCGGGGAGCCGCACGCTCAAAGACGCCGTGAACGAGGCGTTGCGTGACTGGGTTGCGACCGTCGACCACACTCATTACTGCCTCGGCTCGGTGATGGGGCCACATCCGTACCCGTGGATGGTGCGCGAGCTGCAGCGAGTCGTCGGCGAAGAAGCGCGACGTCAGTGCCGCGAAATGCTCAACGGAGCCGACCCTGATTTCGTCGTCGCTTGCGTCGGCGGCGGGTCCAACGCTGCCGGGACGTTCGCGGGATTCGCCGATACAGACGCCCGGCTAGTCGGTGTCGAGGCTTCTGGAGGCTCGGCCATGGGACACGGAGCGCCGGGTGTGCTCCACGGCATGAAGTCGTATCTCTTGCAGGACGAGGCGGGCCAGATCTTAGAAGCGGAGTCGATCTCCGCCGGTCTCGACTATCCGGGGATCGGGCCAGAGCACGCGGATCTTGCCTCGATCGGGCGTGCCACCTACGAACGAGCCGCGGACGATGAAGTGCTCCGTGCTTTTCGGTTGCTGTCCGAGAAAGAGGGGATCATTCCGGCGCTCGAGCCGTCTCATGCCCTTGCCTGGGTCGTGCGCGAGTCCGGCCGCCGGATCCCGACCGGCTCGACGGTGTTGGTGACGATGTCGGGGCGAGGCGACAAGGACGTCGCGCAGGTGCGAGACCTGCTACGAGAAGGTGGAAGTTGACGAGCTCCTCGGCGAACGGCGCCAAGACCGAGGTGCGGTCCGTCTTGGAGTCGGCCTTTCTTTCTGCACGCGACAGGGGCCGCAAGCTGCTTGTGCCCTACGTGATGGGAGGGATGTCCGAAGACTGGATCGAGGTCTTGCGCGACGTCGCTGCCTCGGGTGCCGACGCTGTCGAGGTCGGAATACCGTTTTCCGACCCGATGATCGACGGGCACGTGATCCAGCAGGCCGGCAAGCTCGCTCTCGAGCGGGGAACGACACCCGAGAGCGTCCTGGCGGATCTCTCGCACGCAGACGTCGCCATACCGCTCGTCGTGATGACCTACTACAACCTGGTCTTCCGGGCGGGTAGCCGGCGTTTTGCTCGCAGGCTTTCCGACGCGGGTGTGTCCGGTGCCATCGTCGTCGACCTTCCGCTCGAAGAGGCCGGCGAGTGGTGCGACGAGGCCGACGACGCCCGTGTAGCGACGGTATTGCTCGTTGCGCCGACCACGACCGAGGATCGGGCAAGGAAGATCTGCGACCGTTCGCGGGGTTTCGTCTACGGGATAGGCACAATGGGAGTCACCGGAGTGCGCGAACAGCTGGCCTCGAGCGCCACGGAATTGGCGACCCGCTTGAAGAGCTACACAGACCGGCCGGTCTGCATGGGAATCGGCGTCTCGACTCCTGACCAGGCGGCCGCCGTGTGCGCGCGACGCGGACGGCGTCGTGGTCGGCTCCGCGCTTGTTCGTAGGCTGCTCGACGGCGCGGGGCCCGACGGTGCCGCGGCGTTCGTTGCCGAGCTACGCGATGGGATCCAAGGCGCGGCCTGATCCTCAGGAGATCGCTTCGGACTGAGGAGGTTCGTCGGGCGACGCGGGTGACGGCCCGACACGCCTGCCGCGCTCGCGGTCGTTTCGTGACTGCTCGAAACGTTCTCTAATCACCTGACGTCGGCGGAGGAGCTCCCGGTGGGTGATCGGGCCCGGCGTCTCCGCGAATCCGAAGGAAGCTCGGATCGCGTCCAGGTCCACTATCGGTTGTTCTTCGAGCGGGACTCCTATGTCGCGAGCGATCTGTTCGCCGTGGCGCACGTGGAAGTACATGACCACCTTCATGATCTCGGCCAGCAGATCGACGTCGGGCGCCATCGTCGCCATAGCTCCGTCCAAGAAAAGAAGGTCTTTCACGAACAGCATCAACTCTTTGGGCATGCGTGCGCCGTACCCGAGAAGCCGCTTGGTCAGTTCCCGCATCTCTGTCGTGAGTTGCTCGACGCTCATCTGCATTGGATCTAGCGGCGGGCGGTCAAGGCCGAGGTTGACGATCAGAGTCGCGACTTCGACGTCGTGCGGAAAGGCACCCAGATCCCTCAGGGCCTCTATCTGGCCGGGGACGTCGTTGGCGGTTGCGCCCGCCACGAGCCTCAGGAAAGCCAGACGCTCCGGCTCGTTGAGGCGGCCGGTTATGCCGTAGTCGAGCAGAGCAACCTTGCCGTCGCGGCGCACGAACATGTTCCCGCCGTGAAGGTCGCCGTGGAAGACCCCGTAGAGCATGACCCCTTCTAAGAAGGCGATCAGGCTGGAGTGAAGTACCTCTGCGGTGTCGATGCCCGCCTCGCGGATTTTCGCCGCGTCGTCCCACGAAAAGCCGTCAAGCCGCTCCATCACGAGCACCCGTCGCGTGACTAGCTCGGGATGCGGCCGAGGCACCACGATCGCGCGCTGCCCCGAACGCCTGAGCACGGCCGCAACGTCGAGCATGTTCTCAGCCTCGAGGCGGAAGTCGAGTTCCTCCGAGATCGTCTCTGCAAACAGCTCGACGAGCGCCGGGGGGTTGGCCAGTGCCGTCACGGGGATCCTCCCGACGAGCAACGGAGCTATGAAGCTCATTGCTGCGAGGTCCCTCCGTACCAGAGAAGCGACGCTCGGGCGCTGGACCTTCACTACCACTTGCTCGCCGCTGTGCAGGGTGGCCGCGTGTACCTGGGCAATAGAAGCGGCCGCGACCGGTTCCGGATCGAATGCGCTGAATACGGCGGTGAGCGGGCGCCCGAGGTCGGCTTCCACGATCCGGCGGACCTCGGCGAACGGCTCGGGCGGCACCTGGTCCCTGCAGAGCCGGAACTCGGCCACGAGCTCGGCGGGGAACACCCCTTCGCCCGAAGAGATGATCTGGCCGAGCTTGATGAACGTGGGGCCCAGCTCCTCGAACTCGACACGGAGCCTGCGAGACAGCCCGGCTCGCGAAGCACGCTGGCCCTTTCGCCGGTCGAGCAGCCACCAAGCGCCGATAGCGGTGCCGAGCCTCGCTGCGACGGTCAGGACGCGTCCGACAGGGGGGACCCTGCGACGGGTGAGCATCCTAGGTACCTCGGCACGAGTGGCTTCACGGAGAGCTTCGAGCCCGGTCCTCCAAAGGAGCTTGTCGAGGTCCACCGTCCACGGCTCCTCCGGCGAGAAGACACCCACCTCCGAGTCGCCCGGTGCCCTTTTGACCGGGCGCTTCTCCACATGAGATTCAGCCGGTGACCGGGCAGATCACGAGGCAGCCGTTGTGCCCCCCGAAGCCGAAGGAGTTCGACAGGCTGGGCGTGGGCTCCCAGGGGCGAGCCTCGCCGTGCACGACGTCGAGCGCGATCTGCGGGTCGGGCTGCTCGTGGCCGGCGGTGGGCGGGATGAGGCGATGTTCGATCGCAAGAGCGACGGCCACGGCCTCCACCGCACCTGCCCCGCCAAGGACGTGTCCCGTCACGCCTTTGGTCGATGTCACAGGCGGTCCAGGGGTTCCGAACACCTTGTTGATCGCTTCCGCCTCGGCGAGGTCGTTCAGCTCCGTCGAGGTGCCGTGGGCGTTGATGTGGCCGACCTCGCCCGGCTCGATGCAGGCATCTTCCATTGCGAGCTCCATGCAGGCCGCTGCCCCCGCCCCGCCGGGTGCAGGGGCAGTGATGTGAAATGCGTCGGCGGTGGACGCCGCACCGGCGATCTCGGCGTAGATATGAGCGCCGCGCTCACGCGCATGTTCGAGCTCTTCGAGCAATAGCGCCCCCGCTCCTTCACCGATGACAAAGCCGTCGCGCCTCAAGTCGAATGGTCGGGACATTCCGCTCGTAGACGTAGCCGTCATGTTCGTGAACGCCGCAACGCCGACCCCCGTGATCGCGGCTTCCGATCCTCCGCCGATCGCGACGTCGCAGCGGCCGGAGGCCACGAGGCGGGCCGCAGCGCCGATCGCATGAGTGGCGGCCGCGCACGCGGTGACTATCGACTCGCACGGCCCGTTGTAGCGGGCCCGCATCGAGATCGTGGCCGCACCTGCGTTCGCCATCATCATCGGAACGAGGAAAGGCGAGACGCGCCGGGCGCCCTTCTCGTAGAAGACGTGAACCTGCTCCTGAAGTGTCTCGAACCCGCCGACCCCCGTGCCGAATATGACGCCGGCTCTGTTCGGGTCTACAGACGTCTCGCCGGCGTCCTCGATCGCCATCTCCGCTGCGGCGACCGAAAATTGGCAGAAACGGTCGACGCGGTCGTACCTCTTTCGGTCCGAAGTAATCCGTGGGGTCGAAGTCGCGCACCCGGCGCATGCCGTCGGGTGCGGGGGAGAGCAGACCGGTCCAGAAGTCGGCCAGTCCCGTACCGCATCCCGCGAGCACTCCCATGCCGGTGATCGCGACCCGCCTGGCGCGCACCGGCCCGTCGGGTCCGACCCCGAGAAGCATCAGAGTTTTGAGGTCACGAGCTCGTACGCCTGGCCCACAGTCTCTATGCCCTCTAGCTCGGTCTCCTGCACGGTGATCTCGAAGGCCTCTTCGAGCGCCATCACGAGCTCGACCAGGTCGAGGCTGTCGGCGTCGAGGTCGTCGCCGAACCGTGCGTCCGGGACGACCTTCTCGGCCGGGACCTGCAGCACCTCGACCGCACAGGCTCGAAACCTGTCGAAGGTCACATCGTCGCTCACTTGTCTGCCTCCTCTGCTTCAAGATCCACGGTGGCTAGAGACCCATCGCCAAACCGCCGTCCACCGTCAGCACAGCGCCGTTCACGTAGGACGCGTCGTCGGACGCCAGGAATGCGATGACCGAAGCGACCTCGTCGGGTCGGGCTGCGCGTCCGAGCGGCACCATGGACACAAGCTGGTCGACTCGCTTAGCTCCCAGCCCGGAGATCATATCTGTGTCCACGATCCCCGGAGCGACCACGTTCACCGTGATCCCCCTGCTCCCGACCTCCCGCGCAAGGGACCTCGCCATGCCGACGAGCCCCGCCTTGGCGGCTCCATAGTTCACCTGACCGACCGAACCTGAGTAGGCGACCACCGAGGAGATGAGCAGTACTCGGCCGCGATGGGAGCGGACCATCGGCCCGAGCGCTCGGCGCACGACCCGGTATACGCCTGTGAGGTCGGTGTCCAAGACGTCGGTCCACGCCTCTTCGGGCATCCGCAACAGCAGGGCGTCGCGCACGATGCCGGCGCACGCTACGACGACCTCGACGTTGCCGAGCTCCGCTTCCACGACGTCAAATGCCTCTTCCACCTGTTTCGTCGACCGGACGTCGCAGCGCACAGCCAGAAGACCGCCTTCCGGTGGCGTAGACGCGTTGTAAGTCACGGCCACCTTGTGGCCTTCTTCTTCGAACCGACGCGCGCAGGCAAGACCGATACCGCGAGCACCGCCGGTAACGAGAACGACCTTCTTGTCCGATGCGGGCGGGCGGCTCAAGTGGCTGTGCCTCCAGTGACTGTGCCTCCAGTGACTGTGCCTCCTGAGACTGTGCCTTCGTCCGGTGGCACGTGCAACCAGGCCACGGGCTGTCCTTTGACGACGCGTTCTCCGGGATGAGCGATGAAGGCTACGAGCTGGCCGGCGAATGGTGTGCGAACCTCTTCGGCGCCGACCATGCCCAGAAGGTCCCCCACAGATACCGGGTACCTGCCCGGATCCCCGGACGACTCGCCGGTGTCCGGCGCGAGAGTCCCCTGGCGTCCGGGGTGTGGCGCCTCGAGGTGAGCTTCGGGGGAGAAGACCCCCACGTTCGGAGACACCACCACCCGCTCGGAGCTGAAGAGGTGCTCCCCCTGGTGCGACGACAGGTCGGGCGGTACATGATCAGACCCGGCGAGCTGCTGAACCAGGACGTCGATGTCGTCGGGAGTCGAGACGCCGAGTGTCGTCACCCCGGGCAACCCGCGCTTGGCCAGTGCAGCGAGAACCCCGCCGGGACCTACTTCGACGGCGCACGTGGTTCCGAGACCGCCGAGCGTCTGAAGGCTCTGGCGCCAACGAACCGGGCTGCAGAGCTGGCCCGCCAGAAGGCTGCGCCACTCACCGGCCCCTCTGTGAGCACGAGCATCCAGGTTCGCAACGACAGGTACTTCTGGAAGGAGGAACCTCGTCGCAGAAAGCGCCTTTCTCAGACGGCTCGCGGCAGGCGACATGAGCGGGGTGTGGAAGGCCCCCGCGACGTTGAGGGCGCTGACCTTCCGGGCTCCGATGGCCCGAGCGGCGTCCGACGCGGCGTCCACTCCTTGTTGGGTGCCTGCGATCACGACTTGTCCCGGGGCGTTGTAGTTCGCGATCCACACGTCGTCGATCTCTGCGCACGCCGACTCCGCGTCCGAATCCTCTAGGCCCAAGATCGCGGCCATCGTCCCGGGGTTCTCGTCGGCTGCGTCTTGCATGGCCTCGCCGCGCTCACATACGAGCCTTACCCCGTCTTCGAAGGTGATCGCTCCGCTCGCCGCGAGTGCGGAATATTCGCCGAGACTGTGGCCGGCGCAGACGGTCGGCGCAAGGCCCACTCGCTCGATCGCGTCCAGCGCCACGAGGCTCAGCACGAAGGTGGCCAACTCCGCGTTCGCCGTCTGGCGCAACTCGTCGTCACCGGCACCGGTGAGCAGATACGCCACGTCGCGACCGGACAGGGCGCTCGCCTCGTCCACCACCTCCCAGGAGGGGTGGCCGGTCCAGCTCTCGCCCATGCCTGGACGCTGAGAGCCTTGCCCCGGGAACGTGAACGCCAGCAATCAGCTCCTCCTCATATGCCTGGCCGAACGAACCGGCGAGGCGGAGCGTCCACGCTCGGATGATAACGGGGTTGTCTACGGGTGATCATTTGGACAGACGCCGGCATTCGGAAAGCGGTAGGCCAGGTGGCTCTGCGTCCAACCTCCCTCGAGCCAGCTCGTGCTCGGCGGGCCGAGTCCGAGCATCGGGGTCAGGTCGGCCATCAGAGCCGCTGCGTAACGGGCCGCACCAGCGGGGCAGAAGTGGACGTCGTCGACTTGCCTCACGCGTATCCACGAGCTCTTCGGCGCATCGGGTCTTCCCTCGGGCGGCAACCAGGTTGCGAATTGGCCGTGAAGGAGCATCGAACTTGCGACGGGCACGTACAGGATGCGCCCAGGGAACTGGGTCGGGAGCGCCCTGGACAGCGCGTCGAACCCAGCGATCAGCCCGGGGGCCCTTGCCGGGTAGTCGGGCTGGTTGGAGTTGAGCGCCGGGTCAGGTCCCGGGGCGGGAAACTGCTCGAAGACGATGCCTCTGGCACCGTCGGTCGGGTTGAGAGCGATCCTCACGAAGCGGTCGAGTTCGGCACGGTATCCAACGGGGTCGGTCGCGAGTGCAGCGTTGTCCCAGCTCCACATGGCGACGACCAGATCGGGCCGAGCCTGAGCGAGCCACTGAGCAAGCTTCGTCGACCAGTCGGGAGTCCTCGTGAGTCCGTAGCCCCACTGAGATTCGTCGGTGACGACCACCTCACGTGTCGAACCAAAAAGCGCCTCGACGGCGGGTGCTTCTGTCATCAACACCGAGTCACCGATCAGCATGATCCGCAACGGACTGTTGACCGTTACAGCACGCCCGATCCGGATCGGCCGGCCGATGACGCCCCCGGCGCCGGAGACCGAGGATGTGGTGCGCACCAATTGACCAGGTGGTGCGGTCGCGACCGCGGGAGGCATGGTCCCGAGCAGGATCACGACGGCGGTTGCCGTCATCGCGACGGGAGCCATCGCCACTCGTGGCCAGCTCAACCGTATTGCAGGCCATCCGCGTCGGATGGGCTGCTCGACGAGGTGATAGCTCGTTACTGCGAGCGCCAACGTAACGGCGACACGGAGGACGGACAGAGCTGCTCCCGTCGTATGACTGCGGGCCGAGGTGAGCTCGACGATTACCGGCCAGTGCCATAGGTAGAGCCCGTAGGAGATCTTGCCGATGTACCGGACAGGACGAACAGAAAGGACGGAGCTGAGCGGTCCCGGCTCGGCGCACCGGACGTCGGCGACGACAACCGCTGCGGCGATCGCGAACAGAGCCATTCCGCCTTCGAACATCCACGCACGCGGGAACTCATTCGCGCTACCGGCGGTCATCCAGCAGACGGCGAGAACGCTCAAGGCGCCGAATGCCGCCAAATGGAGCCGGCGACGCGTCTGGAGAGATGGTTGCGGTCGCCCAGCGGTCATCATTGCGAGAGTCGCTCCCGCCAACAGGTCGAACGCATGCGTGTCGGTGCCGTAGTAGACGCGGTCGAGCGAGGCACCGTGCAACCAGAGGAAGGTCATCCAACCGGCTGACGCGATGCCCCCGGTGACTGTGAGCGCCAGCCCAGCCGTGCGCCAGTGTGCTCCTCGCGTCTTCGATACCAGGCGCATCAACCCCAGGATCACGAGGGGCCACACGAGGTAGAACTGCTCCTCGATCGCAAGCGACCAGGTGTGCTTCAGAGGTGACTGGACTGCGAACTGGGAGAAGTAAGTCTGGTGGGTGAACAGCAGTTGCCAGTTCGCCACGTATCCGACCGTGGCGAGCGATTGTGCCCGCAGTCCTGCCCAATCGATGGGTAGTCCCCCGCTCTGCGTCGCCACGAACACAACTACTGCGGTGACCATGAGCAGCAGTGCCGGCAGCAGCCGTCGCGCGCGCCTTCCCCAGAAACGGGCGAGCTTGACCGTGCCGGAACCCAACCACTCTTCGACGAGCAGGGTCGTGATGAGGAACCCGGAGAGGACGAAGAAGAGATCGACCCCTAGGTAGCCTCCCGAGGCCCAGCCGTAGCCGAGGTGGTAGGCGAACACGCCTGCGATCGCAAGTGCGCGCAGTCCGTCGAGCCCCGGCAGGTACCTGCCGGTCAACTGCACCTGAGGGGATCGCACGCCTGTCCCGCTCACGACCCGAGGGTAGTCGACCGTGCCCGGAGCGGTGTCTGGCTCCAGGACATAGGAGACCGCCGGCACCCGGGATGTGGCAAGACTGTGAGAATCCCACTCGCAGTTCAGAGACGCTGCTGGGCTGTGGGGCGGTGATCGCGAGCGTGACCCCTGTCAAGACTGACTTCGTGTCTTTCCTTATGACCTGTCCGGTCGCGGTTGCCGGCCCCGGCCCGGTTGGAGCATTGGCCTGATCAGGAGCTTGACCGCTTCCGTCTCGCCGGCGGCGTGTCCCATCACAGTCCTGCCTGTCTCCATCCGGACCGGAACCGACTACGTCCCTCCGGGCAAAGGAGCAACGCATGGACAGTCTGTCCGAGATTGTCGACGTCGTGATCGGCGTTGACACCCATGTCGCGACACACAGCGCGGCAGTCATCGACGCTCGCACGGGTGGGGTACTCGGGGAGCTCACCGTCGAGGCGAGCCCCTGCGGATACGAGTCCCTCGTGCAGTTCGCGAACGAGCACCCTGGGGTTCGAGCCTGGGCGATCGAAGGCACCGGGAGCCACGGTGCGGGCCTGGTGCGCTACCTCGGGAAGTGCGAAGGGCTCGTCGTCGAGCTCGACCGGCCCGAGCGGCAAAGACGTCGCAACGGGGCGAAGTCCGACCCGCTCGACGCGATTCGCGCAGCACGCGAAGCGCTTTCGCGGACGCAGTTAGCCACACCGCGGATGACCGGTGAACGCCAGGCGCTTTCGGTCCTTTTGGCAGCCAGACGCTCGGCGGTCGATGGGGCGAGGATCGCTCAGCAGCAGCTCTTCTCCCTCGTCATCGCCGCACCCGAGCAGCTGCGCTCGAAACTTCGAGGGAAGCGCACCCTTGTCGATGGCGCGCAGCGCTTCACGCTTTCACCTGAGGGCCGAATGGGATCTGGAGACCCGCACGACCGCAGCAGTGCTGCGCGACTTGTCGCGCCGCGTCCTGGAACTCTGGGCAGAGGCCGACCGCCACGAGAAGGAAATCCTCGAGATCGTTCGCGTCTGGCGCCCGGAGCTACTCGAGCGGTGCGGCGTCGGGCCGATCGTCGCGGCGACGGTGCTATGTGCCTGGTCACACCCGGGGCGAATCCGCTCCGACGCAGCCTTCGCCATGCTCGGCGGTGCAGCACCGATCCCGGCGAATTCTGGTCAGGTAACGACTCACTACCGCTTGAACCGGCATGGCGACCGTCAGCTGAACCGTGCCTTCCACACGATCGTGCTTTGCCGGATGCGCTGGGACGAGGACACAAAGGCCTACGTCATGCGCCGAACCCAAGAAGGCAAGACCCCACGGGAGATCAAGCGTTGCCTAAAGCGCTACGTCGCCCGCGAGCTGTTCCGTCTCCTCGAAAGCGAGCCGTTTGCGACTTGACGGTCCATAGGAGCGTCATCGGAGACCACGATGAGGGAGGTCTTCGATGGAGCTCGGGCCGTTCTTGATCGAGACGCACCTGCGGACAGGCAAGTCGATCAAGCAGCTGGCGAGGGCGCACGGCGTGAGCGCCAGCTGGCTGTTCAAGTTGCTTCGCCGCTACCGCCTAGAGGGACCGGCCGGCCTCGAGGCTCGCTCTCGCCGGCCGCATTCGAGCCCGAGCAGGATCGCCGATCTGTGGGAAGACGAGATCGTGGCGTTGCACAAGACGCTCAAAGACGACGGCTTGGACGCCGGGGCGCAGACCGTGCACTACCACCTCTGCAAAAGACATAGCCGTCCGCCGTCTTCCTCGACGGTTTTTCGGGTTTTAAAGAACCGGGGCTTCGTCACTCTTCAGCCCCAGAAACGCCCGAAGAGCTCACTTCTGCGCTTCTGTGCCGACCTCCCTAACGAGTGCTGGCAGGCGGACATGACCCATGTGGAGCTCCGAGACGGCCAGGCCTTCGAGGTGTTGAACATGATCGACGACCACTCGAGGCTTTGTGTCGCATCGAGGGCAATGAACGTCGTGCGGGCCACAGACGTCGTGCGCGTCCTTCACAAAGCTGCCGAGACCTGGGGCTATCCGGCGTCGTTTCTGACAGATAACGGGCTCATCTTCTCCACGACGCGCAAGTACGGCGTGGCCGGGGTGACCGAGCAGGAGCTCTTCTCGCTCGGTATCAAGGCGAAGCACTCGCGCCCTTATCATCCCCAGACCTGCGGCAAGGTCGAACGATTCCACCAGACCATGAAGAAGTTCCTGGCCGCCCAAGATCACATCACCACGAAGAAACAGCTCCAGCGTGAACTCGAGCGCTTCGTCGTGTACTACAACGAGGTACGTCCGCACCGAGGGATCAATCGCCGCACCCCGGCTCAGGTCTACGCCGCCCGGGAGAGAGCTCGTCCCACGAAATCATTCGTGACAGTCGGTGACCGCAAGCTGCGCTTCGACCGAGTCGACCGATCCGGCCGGATCACACTTCGCCACCGCGGTCGCCTGCATCACATCGGGATCGGAAACGCATACGCGGGGTGGCGAGTGGCCATGCTCGTCAACGGCCTCAAGATCGAGATCGTGGGACTCGACGGCTCGCCGCTTAGGCGGCTGACCCTCGATCCGACCAGGGACTACCAGAGAATTCCCTGACCGGGAGAGGCGCTATACGATGTCTTGAGACATCGGTCTCTGATGTCTTGAGACATAACACCGTGCCCGGAGCGGGACTCGAACCCGCATGCCCTTGCGGGCAGAGGATTTTGAGTCCTCCGCGTCTGCCATTCCGCCATCCGGGCCGGCGTTGGGCGAGCCTACTGGCGCCCGTGATGCCGCTGGAGTCGTCATAGTCTCCTTCGGTGACACGTGCACATAGTCTCCTTCGGTGACACGTGCGACCGTCCGAATGCACGGAGTCGAGCTTCGTTGGCTCACGCTCCATTTGCGGACACCTCACGTGAGCTCTCTCGGCTCGACGCTCGAAAGGCCGGTAGTCGTCGCGCGCGTCGATACCGACGGCGCCGACGGCTGGGGCGAGTGTGCGGCGCTCGAGGCACCGACCTACAGCGAGGAGTACGCGGAGGGCGCTTGGTCGGTGCTCAACGATCACCTGGTTCCTCTTCTGCTCGAAGAGTCCCGACGCGACGGCAGCCGCTTGGCGGAGGCCACATCCATTTCCAGCCTGCTCGCCCCGGTGAGGGGTAACGCCATGGCGAAGGCGTGCATCGAGATGGCAGTGCTCGACGCCGAGTTGCGCGACAGCGGTCGGTCTCTCGCAGACCGCCTCGGGGTCCGGCGCGACGAAGTGCGCGCCGGAGCCGTCGTCGGCCTCGACTTCCGCGCTCACCCGGACGCCCTCGGACCGTTGCTCGACGAGGTCGAAGCCAGAGCAACTCAGGGCTACACGAGGGTGAAGATCAAGATCGCTCCGGGGTTCGATCTGACAACGCTCGCGGCCGTCCGCCGCGCCTTTCCGGGTCTGGGGTTGCAGGCGGACGCCAACGGCGCCTACCGGCTCGACGACCCCGACCACCTGAGGGCGCTGCAGGCGCTGGACGAGCTGGCTCTTCTTTGCGTGGAACAACCACTCGACCCGGACGATCTCGTCGGGCACGCCCGGCTGGCACGCGATATCGAAACTCCGGTCTGTCTCGACGAGTCGGTGAGCTCCCTCGGCCGCCTACGAGAAGCGATCGCACTTCAAGCGTGCGACATGGTGTGCGTCAAACCCGCCCGCCTCGGCGGCCTGCTCCAAGCCGTCGCCGCAAGCGAGATATGCAGCGCTGCGGGGATCCCGATCTGGTGCGGCGGCATGCTCGAAACCTGTCTGGCAAGGTCTGCGAACGCGGCGGTCGCAGGCCTGCCCGGATTCGTGCTCCCCGGCGATCTCTCCGGGGGCGAGCGGTTCGTGGAGTCGGACCCGTTCCTGGCGGGCGCCGGACCCGATGTCCACCGCGATGCGGTCGCCGTCGTGGCGGTGCACCGTGGGGCCGGTGTCGGGCCGGCACCGGACTTCGTACTCCTCGACAAGGTCACGACGCGGAGGCGCTGGGCGTCTATTGGTTAGAGCGCTCAGAGTTGCTTTGCGCGCGCAGAGTACGATTGGCACCACCATGCGGCGCTCCCTCGTCGAACGATCTCTCAGCGACGTCCACGGGCGCCTGACGAAAGCGCGCCAGGAGCTCTCGGTGCTCGACGAGCAGCTCGTGGTCATAAACGACATAGCCGACGACCTGAGACTGCGCTCCCTGGTGTCCGAGACCCCGCTCGCCGCTCACGAGCACAGCGACGCACAGCGCCATCTCGAGGCCGCGAACAGGGCGCGCGCCGCACTTGTCGAGACTGTGGCCGAGCTCGAAAGACGCCAGGACGAACTGATCGATCGTCTTACGTTCTGAGCCCGGTCAGCGGGTCAAGAAGCCGCTCCCTGCTCTGGATCCGTCTTTATGATCAGCACGTCACACGGAGAGTGGTGGGCGATTCGGTTGGGAACGCTTCCGAGAAGGAACCGCTTCGCGCCGGTCATTCCCTGGCTGCCGACGACGATCAGCTCGGCCCCCATTCTCTCCGCCACGTCGATTATGGCTTCGGACGGTCCGGAGTCGACGCCCTCGGTGATGACCTTCTTGACGCCCCTCGACTCGGCCAATTTCCTTGCATTGTCGAGGATCCTGTCTACGTCCTCTTGCCGGTTGACCATGTACGCCACGTCGGCAGGCGCCCCGGCTCTCTCGCTACGCAGACGTTCCTCAGGGACAGGCCGGTACGCGGAGACGACGACCAAGTTCGCCGAAGCGATGGCCGCCAGGTCTGCGGCGGAGCACACCGCCTTGGTCGCCGTATCGGACCCATCTGTGCCAACGACGATGTTCGTGTACATCGGACCTCCAGCTTCGGATGCCACCGGCCATACCCAACCCCGAGATCGGCCATGCCCATGTGGCTCTTCAGGACGGCAAGGGGCGACGCAGATACTAGGCTCCGCGTCCCGATACGCCTTTGTTGGGAAGCGCCCGACGAATAGGCCGGCACGGCACGAACGCAGAGCAGGTGCCATGACTCTGAGTCGCCGAAGGCTCGGATCGCGACGCCGGTCGACCGACCACGTGTTCAAGAAAGGAGGGCTGGCTGCATGCCGAAGCGAGTTGTGATCGCGGAGGACGAGGCGATCATCCGTCTCGATCTGAAGGAGATCCTCGAATCAGAGGGCTATGACGTGGTGGGTGAGGCGGCCCGCGGAGACGACGCCCTCGAGCTCGTGAAGCGCACCCTTCCCGACCTTGCGATCCTCGACATAAAGATGCCGGGACTGGACGGGATCGAGGTCGCCCGACGGGTCGTCGCGGACTACAGGGTCCCCGTCCTGATTCTCACCGCGTTCAGCCAGAGGAACCTGATAGAAGAGGCGCGTGACGCAGGAGTGGCCGCCTATCTCGTCAAGCCCTTTCAAAGCGCAGACATCGTCCCTGCGATCGAGGTCGCCCTTGCCAGGTTCACCGAGCACTGTGCCATCGAGGACGAGGCGGCGTCTGCCGGCGACGGTCCCGCAAGTCTCGAGGACAAGCTCGAGACTCGTCGGGTGGTGGACCGCGCAAAGGCGGTTCTGATGGACAGGCACGAGCTCTCCGAGATGGATGCTTTCAACTTCATCCAGCGCACTGCGATGGACCGAAGGGTCCGCATGCAGCAAATTGCCCGCGAGGTTTTGGACGGCACGCTCACCCCGTAAGGATCCGGACATCTCTTCTGCCTCCGCCGGGATGCAGAACGCTCTTGGTGGCGCCGGTGATCCGGCGACCGGCGATGGCGCCCTGTACCTGCTCGACGGAAACTCGCTCGTCTTCCGAGCCTTCTTCGCAGTTCCTGCGGACCTGCGCACGTCTGACGGCATCACCACCAATGCGGTGCACGGATTCGTGAGCATGCTGATCTACCTTCTTCAGACGCGCCACCCGAGCGGGATCGCCGTTGCGTGGGATCGTCCAGAGCCGACTTTCCGTGATTCGGTGGTTCCGGACTACAAGGCCAACAGGGCGCAACTGCCGGATCTGCTCGCGCCTCAGTTCGGCATGGTCCGCGAGGTTCTCGACGCTCTATGCGTCCCTTCCCTCGACCTCGAGGGATACGAGGCAGACGACATTCTCGCCACGCTCGCGACGCGAGCCCGCGACTCCGGAGAGGACGTCGTCGTCGTGACCGGCGACCGAGACGCGTTCCAGCTAGTCGAGGACCCGCACGTCGCCGTGCTCTACACAAGGCGAGGCACCTCGGACACCACGATGTACGACGAGAGGGGGATAGAGGAGCGGACCGGCGTGCGGCCCGTTGACTACCCGGTGCTCGCAGCTCTTAGGGGCGACCCCTCCGACAATCTGGCCGGAGTGCCGGGGGTGGGGGAGAAGACGGCCGCCAAGCTCGTGAACAAGTACAAGAACCTCGACGAGATCTTCTCCCACCTCGAGGAGCAGACCCCGAGCTTGAGGAAGAACCTCGCGGCATCAGAAGAGGTCGTGCGGCGCAATCTGACAGTGATCCCCCTGGTTCGCGATGCGCCTCTCACCGAACAGCCCCACGACCTGAAGATGGGCGGTTGGAACGCGATCGACGTGCGAGCGGTGTTCGAGAAGCTGGAGTTGAGGACGGCCTGGGGACGCCTGGAGCCGATGCTCTCGAGCGGCGAGCTCACAGGAGAATGGGTGGAGCAGCCGGTTGCCCCTGTGGTCAAGGTGCCGAAGGTCGATCTCGGTTCCGTGGACGTCCGCAGCCCGGTGGGCGGGGATCTGCAGTCGACCCTGCACCACCTCGTCGAGTCGGTCGCGTCCATAGCCGTCGTCCCTGTCTGGTCGGGCGATCCGGGACGCTCCGAGTTGGAAGGAATGACGCTCACCGTCACAGACCCCCCGGGTCAAACGGAGAACTCACCGGGAGGATCCCGGCGCGACGCGCTATGGATAAGCGGCTCGTCGCTCTCCGATCCGTCGGTCTCTGCCGAACTGGGGAGGCTGCTCGGAAGCGATGGTCCCGGGGTCGTCGTCTACCAGGCGAAGGAGCTGGAGCGCTCGCTTCTCGGCCTCGGCGTGGACATGACGGGGCTCCGCCTCGACGTAGGCGTTGCCGCGGTACCTGCTCGACCCTTCGACGGGTCAATACAGCCTCGAGTCGGTTGCAGACAGATACCTCGGCGCATCCATCGACTCGGGCTCGGTCGTCACGGGACAACTCGAGCTGGACATCGAGCAGAACGAGTCCGCCTCAGACGACATCGCCGTCACGAGGGGACGGCGTGCCGTCGCCGTCGCTCTTCTCGCGCCGGTCCTCACGGCCAGGCTCGCCGCAGACGGCATGGAGCGGCTGCACGATCAGATCGAAAGGCCGCTTTCGCGGGCGTTGGCGCGAATGGAGGTGACCGGCATCGCGGTCGACACAGACGAGCTGAGGAACACCGCGGCCGAACTCGCGGCTGAGTGCAAGAGCCTCGAGGCCGAGATCCACCGCCACGCCGGCGAGACCTTCAACGTCAACTCGACCCCACAGCTCCGGGCCGTGCTCTACGACCGCCTGCAGCTCGAGACCGGTCGTAAGACGAAGACCGGGTTCTCGACGAATGCGGCAACGCTCGAGAGACTTCGCGGAACCCATCCGATCATCGACACGATCTTGCGGTACCGCGAGGTGGAGAAGCTGCGGTTGACCTACGGGGAGTCCCTCTTGTCGGAGGTCGCGGCGGACGGTCGCATCCACGCATCTTTCAACCAGACAGTCGCGTGGACGGGCAGGCTCTCGTCGGATCGGCCGAATCTCCACAACATCCCTGTGCGTACCGAAGAGGGACGCCGGCTCAGACGCGCGTTCGTCCCTTCACCGGGGCACCTGCTCCTCGTAGCCGACTACGACCAGATCGAGCTCCGTGTAATCGCACACCTATCGGGCGACCCCGGTCTCGTCCAGGCATTCGACGAGCACCGAGATATTCATCGGGCGACTGCCGCGAAGGTCTTCGGCGTAGCGCCCGAGGACGTCACCTTCACGCAGAGAAGCCGGGCGAAGATGGTCTCTTACGGGCTCGCATACGGCATGGAGTCGTACGGGCTCGCGAACGGCTCGGAATCGAGACGCCAGAGGCAGCTGAGATCCTCGGCTCATATTTCGCTGCTTTCCCGCTAGTACGCGATCTGATGGATCGCTCGGTGGCCGACGCGGCGGCACGCGGTTACACGGTCACGCTGCTCGGACGCAGAAGGCCTCTCCCGGACCTGCACTCGCCGAACCGAGGGCTACGGATGGCAGCGGAGCGCCAGGCAATGAACGCAGGGATCCAGGGACTGGCCGCCGACCTTTTCAAAGTGGCGCTCGTTCGTCTCGACGGTGCTTTAGAAGAGGGCGGCTTCCGCTCGCGACTCGTACTTCAAGTTCACGACGAGGTGATCGTAGAAGTCCCAACGGGAGAGCAAAGCGAGGAGAGATCGATCGCAGACCTGACTCGCGCAGTGCTAGCGGGAGTCGGTGACGAGGTCGGGCTTTCGGTGCCTCTCGAGGTGTCGATCGCGTGGGGCAAATCTTGGGCGGAAGCCAAGGATCACGTGTCCGCAAGTGAGCAGGTGGCGGAGAGCGACCTACCGGCTAGCATTGACACCCGGTTGCCCACAGGCTGACCGGAATCCGAGGCCCAAACCGGTGAGGACGAATCTTGCCGGACGGGTCGTGTCCTGAAAGCGAGCTCCTACTACTTATGTCCGACCACGACGCCGGCTCGGCCGGTGCTCCCGAGAACCGAAACATCTCCTCCTCGCCGGGTGGAGTCGCCCTACTTCCGGAGATGCCGATGGGCACCTTCGATGCTGAAGGGAATTACATACCGCGTGCGGTAACCGAAGACGATCTGACGGGAACGTCGCTCGACGACGCGATCGCGTCAACCATCGTCGAGTTCGACGACGGCGACATCGTCGAGGGAACGGTCGTGAAGATCGACAAGGACGAAGTCCTCTTGGACATCGGTTTCAAGTCCGAGGGAGTTATCCCCGTTCGCGAGCTGTCGATCCGCAACGACGTCGACCCGGACCAGATCGTCTCTTTGGGGGAGCACGTCGAAGCACTCGTTCTGCAAAAAGAGGACAAAGAGGGCCGGCTCATCCTCTCGAAGAAACGCGCGCAGTACGAGCGCGCATGGGGCACCATCGAGAAGATCAAGGACTCGGAAGGTGTCGTGAAGGGCCCCGTCATCGAAGTGGTGAAAGGCGGGCTCATCGTCGACATCGGCCTTCGTGGGTTCCTGCCCGCCTCGCTCGTGGAGCTTCGCCGGGTGCGCGAGCTTCAGCCGTATGTGGGTCGGACCATCGAGGCGAAGATCATCGAGCTCGACCGAAACCGCAACAACGTCGTCCTGTCACGCCGCGCGTGGCTGGAGGAGACGCAGCGCGAGCAACGCGGTGACTTCCTCGCCAACCTGAAGCCGGGGGAGAGGCGTCGCGGCGTCGTGTCGTCTGTCGTCAACTTCGGCGCCTTCGTCGATCTCGGCGGCATGGACGGCCTTATTCACGTATCCGAGTTGTCGTGGAAGCACGTAGACCATCCATCATCGGTCGTTGCGGTCGGTGACGAGGTGGATGTCGAAGTTCTCGATGTCGACCTGAGCAAGGAGCGGATCAGCCTTTCGCTGAAGGCGACGCAGACCGATCCCTGGCAGGACTTCGCGAACACCCACCAGGTCGGTGAGCTCGTCTACGGACGGATCACCAAGTTGGTTCCTTTCGGCGCCTTCGTACAGGTCGGCGACGGCATCGAAGGGTTGGTTCACATCTCCGAGATGGCGGTCCACCATGTGGACCTGCCCGAGCAGGTGGTGAACACCGGCGAGGAGCTGTGGGTGAAGATCATCGACATCGACCTGCAGCGTCGCCGCATCAGCCTGTCGATCAAGCAAGCAGCTGAAGGCGGCGAGGTCTCCGAGGAATACCGCGAAGCCTTCGGTGAGCACGCCTACGACGAGCAAGGCAACTACATCGGGTTCAATTACGGCGACGCCGAGTTCACGCCCGAGACAGAAGCCCAGGCGGCTTGGGCGGATCTTGTCGAGCACACCGATCAGCCTTCGGTGCCGAGTGCACCGCCCGCGGACGCGTCGACTACGGAGCACGCGCCCGACCAGTCCGCATTGACCGCTGAAGCTCACAAAAACGAGGCATCCGAAAGCGCGGCGGACCCCGGGACCGTCCCGCTTGCAGATTCCGCGGACCCGCTGCCCGAGTCGCCCGTCGTCGGCTGAGGTCGAGCTCCAGCAGGTCAGGCGTTCCCGTCCGAGACGAGTTGCAATGGGTCTACTCGAGTCGCAACGGGCTCTGGTCACGGGGGGCGGGTCAGGGATAGGAGCCGCGACGTGCCGCCGTATGGCGAGCGAGGGCGCGGCAGTCGCAGTCGTAGATCGCGACGCCGAGTCGGCTCACGAGATAGCTCGTGCTATCGGGGGCTGCGCCTTCGTCGCCGACGTGAGCGACCACGAACAGATGCGACAGACCGTGACCGACGCCGCGCGCGAGCTCGGCGGGATCTCTGCCGTGTTCGCCAACGCCGGAATAGGGAGCTTCGGCGCGGTGGACGAGATGGATCCAGCCGAATGGCGCAAGGTCATCGACGTGAACCTGTCTGGGGTCTTCCACACCGTGCGTGAATGTCTGCCCCATTTGATGCGTACCGGTGCCGGAAGTGTCGTGTGCACCGCGTCGATAAGCGGAGTGCGTCCTGCAGAGGGCGAAGCCGCTTATGCCGCAGCGAAGGCAGGCGTCGCTGCTCTCTGTGCCAGCGTCGCACTCGAGTACGGACCGGCGGTCCGCTGCAATGCGGTCTCTCCTGGGATGATCGCGACAGCGCTCACCGCGCCGCTGATCGATGGCTTTCCCGACCTCGTCGAGCGGATGGTCGACAAGACTCCCGCCGGAAGGATCGGAACTCCGGAGGACATCGCCGATGTTGTGGTCTTCTTGTGCTCGTATCTCGCACGGTTCGTGACCGGTCAGAACATCGTGGTCGACGGGGGAATGACGTTGCACGGCTCGGGCGTCGACGGCCTCTACAGGTACTTCAAGCCGGGTGGTCCGCTTCGAGTTTTGTGATCTGACGGAGCGCTGCGAGGTCAGGTGGAGGCGCCCGAGACCACGGGAGCCCTTGGTTGAAGCGAGTCGAACGGTCCTTTGAACGCGGCGTCGCCTACGCGCGTACACAGAACCGTCGGACGCGACCTCCCAGTAGCCGAGACCATCGGGCGTCGCCGCGACGAAGACGATCGGAGTGGCGGAGACGAACCTCCTCGTTTCGTAGCTGGTCCCGAAATTGAACTCGCCTCCGTCGGAGGCGAAAAGGGTGTAGCCGGTGCCGTCGGGTGCAATCGTCATGCCGATCATCGGCCTGTTGAGGCGCAAGCTCCCGGTCGATCCGAAGAACCTGGCGTCGCCGAAACAGAACACGCCGCCGTCCGAGGCGACGAGCCAGTAGCCCCTGCCGTCGGGGGTGCGGGCTATCGCGACTATCGGAGCGTTCAGGTGCCGCCCGCCCATCGATCCGTAATAAGAAGCGTCCCCGAACGAGAAGATCCCACCGTCGCGGGCGACCATCCAATAACCCATTCCGTCGGGGGCGCCGGCGATCCCGACCACCGGAGTGTTCAGGTGCCGCCCGCCCATGGACCCGAAGTATTCAGCCGCCCCGAACGCGAAGACGCCTCCGTCGTCTGCGACTTCCCAGTAGCCCTGGTTTCCTGGTCGCATTGCCTCGCCGACGACAGGCGGCGTTCAGGTGCCTGCTTCCCATCGAGCCGAAATACTGTGTGCCGAAGTTGAACACCCCGCCGTCTGAGCCCGCTTCCGCGTAACCCTGCTCCACCTCGCCTTCCCGATCCGTCGCTTGATCGAGACCGCATGTCGAGTCGCCGACGACATTTCCGCCCGCTGAGCTGAACGGCAGCGGGGGATCAGAGCCGCCACCGATGCTGCAGTCCTCCTCTCGGCCGGCGGGCGTGATGTTGGCGGCTATCACCGAGTCGCTAATGGTTCCCCCTGCCGCCTGCGATTTGCCCGCCTGATCCGCGATACCAGGACCGACGTCGGCGGTATTGCCGGCGATCGTCACATATTGCAGGTCAACGTGGTGGACCCGTGAGTGGCCGTGCGTCCCCGAGATCAAGATCGCGCCGCCCATGCTGTCCGGGCCGGTCGCCGAGTTGTCCAATAGTGCCGAATCGGTTACCTGGAGTACCCAGAAGACGTAGATGCCGCCGCCCTGATTTGCGGTGTTGTGATCGACGGTCGTGCGCACGAGCGTTGCGGAGTCGTTCTCCCATATCGCACCGCCGAGCACCTGTGCGTGGTTCTGCGTAAACGTCGAATCCTCGGCTGTGAAGGCGGATTCGGCCCAGAGCGCTCCTCCTTCACCGTTCGCGGCGCCGGTCGCCTCGTTGCCGGTGAAGACGTCATGGGCCAGAAGCTCTCCACCGCCTGATCCGGCGATTGCGCCACCGTTCCCGTTAGACGCGACGTTTGCGTCGAACGAGGTGTTCTCGATGTCCGCGCCGGCCCCGGCGTCGTATATCGCACCGCCGAAGCTCGACCTCGTAACGCCGTCTGCGCGGTTCGCCGTGAACGCCGACGAAGCGATGTCGACGAACGATTCGTTGTAGATCGCCCCTCCGATGTCCGAACCAAGTCCCGAAGTGGTGTCGTCTCGGAATGACGAACTTGTGACTTGGAGCGGTCCGTGCGCGAACACCGCTCCGCCGGATGCGTCACCCGAGGATGCGGTCGCCCTGTCTTGTGAGAACGTCGTATTCGTGACGGTCACTCCGCCGCTCGCGTCGTATAACGCTCCGCCGAAAGAGCTCTCGGTCGCCAATCCCTGTGCGGTGTCCGAGGAGAAGGTGTCTGCGACCATGTTCAAAGGGCCGGAGTCGTATATTCCTCCACCGGAGCTGGCCGACACCGAGGACGAGGCCAAGTCGGAGCCGACGACCGTCTGTTGCAGCGACGTCACGCAGTCTTGAAGGAACATGCCACCGCCGAACACTGCAGAGTCGCCGTCGAGCGAGGAACCGACGATCCGCAGTGAGGCGTCCGACGCGGCGATACCACCGCCTTCGTTTGTCGCAGCGTCGTTGCTGATCGAGGACCCCGTTATCGACAGTTGCCCCGCCGTCGCGATCCCGCCACCGTTTGCCGCGCGACCTCCCGACACGGAAGCCTGATCGAGAACGAGCGTGTCGTTCGCGTCCATGACGTCGATGTCCCCTCCGGACGGAGCGCTTCCGCCCGTAATCGTGATCTGCGACAGCGTGGCGACGGCTCCGGCAAACGGGTGGCTGCCAGACCCGGCCTCTTTGACCACCACGTCGCGGGACGCACCCGCCGCGGTAATGGTCGTCCTCGAGACTCCTGCGCCTTGTATGTGAACACCGGCAGGATCGGTAACGACGAGTGAGCCGAGCGAAAGGCGGAAAACTCCTGAGGGCACGACCACCGTCACCGGTTCTCCGAGAAAGTCGGCCTCCTCGACTGCACTTCGTATCGTGCAAGCTCCCGAGGAGTCGGCGCACAACCCGAGGCCCGGGTGAGCGTCGTGCCCGTCGGCCGACGTGTCCACGATGAACTCTCGTGTCGTGACGGACCGCTGCGCGCCTCGGGCGGCAGCGTCCGCCGGTGGGGCGATTGCGAGTCCGAGAGTCCCGAGGACAAGAGTTACAGAAGCACCAGCCGCAGCGAGCCAGGCGACACGACGCGAGCAACGGGTGTCACCGCCGCGTCGGAGGGACGGGTTCCGCAATGCGCATGGCTCCTTGGTCGGGATGCTCCGCGGCCCGGTGCCTGGCCGACGGGCGTGTTCCAGGTCAACCTGCCGCTTTTAGCGCGCATATGCAAGCAAATCCGTCCCAAGACCCGGGTTGACATCCCGGGTCCCTGGATCACCCGGCCTTGGCATCCTCGCTGAAAGGCGCGTGGCCCACAGTGGTGGAAGGCCCCGTTGCCACTGCGCTCGCCGGCTCGCTCACCGGGAAGTGGCACGCCACGAATTGTCCGGGCGCAAGCTCCCGGATCTGCGGTTCTTCCTCGGCGCAGACGGGCTGCGCGTACGGACAACGCGTGCGGAACCTGCAACCCGAAGGAGGGTTGATCGGCGAAGGCAGGTCCCCGGCCAGGCGCTTGGGCACCCTGTGGGCAGGAACCGAAGGATCGGGCTCAGGGATGGAAGCCAGCAACGCCTCCGTGTACGGGTGCGCCGGCCGGCGATACAGAACGTCGGGCGGCGCGAGCTCGCAGAGCTTGCCCAGGTACATCACGGCGACACGGTCGCTCACGTGCTTTACGACGGCGAGGTCGTGAGCGATGAAGACCATTGTCAGCCCCATGCGGACCTTCAGGTCCTCGAGCAGATTGAGGATCTGGGCCTGAACGGAAACGTCGAGGGCCGAGACCGGTTCGTCGCAGACCAAGAGCTTCGGTTCGAGCATCAAGGCCCGGGCGATGCTGACTCGCTGGCACTGCCCGCCGGAGAATTCGACGGAATGCCGCCCCCCCGCCATCTCGGCGTCGATCCCGACCGCTTCGAGCATCGCCGCGACCTTCTGCTGGCGTTCGGCCCTCGTACCGATCCCCCAGATGCTCAAAGGCTCTGCGACCACGTCTCGTATCTTTCGTCGCGGGTTGAGCGACGAGATCGGGTCCTGGAATATGAGCTGGACCTTCGTGCGTGTCCGTCGAAGGTCACCCTGGTTGAGCGACGTCAGGTCCGTTCCGTCGAGTTTGATCGACCCAGAAGTCGGAGCGTGCACCATTGCGATCGCCCTGCCGGTCGTCAACTTCCCGCATCCGGATTCGCCTACGAGTCCGAGCGTCTCGCCGGCAGCGACGTCGAGGCTCACGTCGGAGACGGCATGGACCCGCCGGCGTCCGTGGCCGAACTCGACAACAAGGTTCTGCACCGAAAGCAACATGTCGGGCCCACGCAGGTGAGCGGTCCCACTGCCGGCCATCAAGCTCCTCCGGCGTCGTATTCGGGTTGAGTCGGGGAGCTCACTGCATGGGCCGGCTCCAAGATTCGGTCTGTTCCTTTTCCGGCGTTGAAGACCACGGCTGCGGGAAGCCCCGCGCGCAAGTTGCTCGCGAAGGCCTGGTCGCCTTCGGGAGACCCGACCGGGTACCAGCACCTGAAGAGGTGACCCGGGCTCGCGTTGCGAAGCGGTGGCTCCTCCTGGTCGCAGCGAGGTTGCGCGTACGGGCAGCGCGGGGCGAACTTGCATCCTTTCGGGGCGTTTGCGAGGTCCGGTGGTCGACCCGGGATCGACTGGAGCCTGACGTGGCTCGGATCGGTGAGACGGGGGATGGAGAGCAACAAGGCTTCCGTGTACGGCATCCGGGTGTGCTCGAACAGCTCGCGGGTGGGGGCCTGCTCGACGACGCGTCCGGCGTACATGACGACGATCTCGTCGGTGCGGTTCGCAACGACGCCGAGGTCGTGGGTAACGAGGACCATCGCCATCGAGCGCTCGCGCTGCTGGTCCGAGAGAAGGTCGAGGATCTGAGCCTGCACCGTCACGTCGAGGCCGGTCGTCGGTTCGTCGGCAAGGAGCAGCTTGGGCCCGCAGGCGAGCGCTATCGCGATCATCACGCGCTGTCGCATCCCCCCGGACAGCTCGTGCGGGTAGACGCGCAACCGCCTGAGCGGATCGGGGATCCCCACCGAATCGAGCAGGGCTACCGCCGTGTCGTGAGCCGCCTTGCGGTCGAGCCCGAGCCTCTTGCGCAAGCCCTCCGTGATCTGCCGCTCGACACGGACGACCGGGTTGAGAGCAGTCATGGGATCCTGGAACACCATTGCTATCTGCGTGCCCCACACGTCGCGGTGCTCGGCGGCAGACAGATTCGAGATCACGTGCCCAGAGAAGCGAACCGTTCCCGAACACTTGACGCGCGTCGACGGGACCAAGCCCATGACGGACCTGGACAGAACCGTCTTGCCCGACCCGGATTCGCCGACCACGCCGAGGGTTTTTCCGCGATCGAGCTCGAACGACACGCCGTCGACCGCTCGCACAAGACCTCTGTCGGTGACGAACGACGTGTGCAGATCCTCGACCTGCAGAATGGGACCCTCGAGCTCCTCTGCGGAGGGGAAGGAGAGCCGTCTCGTTCTGGACCCGATCACACGTTTCCTTCGCGGACGTCGAATCGGGAACGGAGACGGTCGCCGATGTAGCTGATCGATACCAGCAGGAAGAAGAGGTATAGGCAAGGGAACAGGGTGATCCAGATGTCGCTGTTGTTCTGCAGGTACGGGAGGCCCTCGGAGATGATGTTCCCGACCGATGGGTGCGGCTCGGGGATGGACAGTCCCAAGAAGGCTAGGGAGCCTTCGATGATAGCTACCGACGCCACTCCGATGAGGCCGTAGGAGAGTCCCGCAGGAGCGATGTTCGGAAGTATCTCTCTCACCAGTATCCGAGGAGTCTTGGCCCCCATCGTCCGCGCGGCGGTCACGAAGTCGCGGTTCACGTATGCGAGAGAGGTGGCGCGGAGCACCACGAACAGCTGCGGTACCGACGCAACCGCAAAGATGAGCGTGAGCTTGAGCAGGGTCGGGGGCTCCCAGAAAGCGATGATGACGAGGATCGCGAGCAGCGGGGGGAACGAGATGATCACGAACGCGATCGCGTTGGCGACGGTGTCTACGATCTTGCCGGTGTAGGCGGCGAGCATCCCGGCCGTTCCGCCTATGACCAGCCCGACGGCTATCGAGGCGAAGCTGATGACCAACGTCGGCCGCGACCCGTAGATGATCCTCGACAGCAGGTCGCGGCCGAGGTCGTCGGTGCCGAGCAGGTGACCGGAGCTCGGGCCGGTGAACGCAGAAGCGCCGATCGTCGTCGGCGTCTCGAGCGGCAGCACGCTCGCGAAGATGGCGAGCAGGATGATGAACGCGACCCAGCCGACGCAGATCCAGAAGAACACGCCGAGCTTCTTGGTCGCTCGGTACTCGGTTTCCACCTCCAGAACCGCCGTCGGCGCTCCACCGGGCAGAAGGGGAGGCGGGTGCTCCAGGAGCCGATCGCCGGGAGTGCCTGAGTGAACGAGGTCAGGGTGCACGAGATCAGGCACGGGCGATCCTCGGGTCAAGGACCGTATAGAGGAAATTGACGAAGAAGTTCACGACGACGTACACGAGGGCGACGACGAGCGCCATGCCCTGGACCGCCAAGTAGTCGCGCTGATTGATCGAGTTCACGAGCTGGTAGCCGATCCCGTTCAGTCCGAACAGGTACTCGACTACGAAGGCACCGGTTATGAGGGTCCCGATGTTGAGGCCCGCCGACGCCAGCATCGAGAAGGAAGACGGCCGGAGGGCGTGGCGCACCATTATGTAGCGCGTGGACAGGCCCTTCGACTTCGCCATGGTGATGAAGTCTTCCTGCAGAGTGCTTATGAGGTCACCTCGCAGCAGCCTGAAGTAGACCGCGATCGACCCGAACGCCAGGGCGATCGAAGGCAGGATCATGTCGTGGATGTTCGTCAGGGGAGCGGAAGTGAAAGAGGGCGCTCCCGTGGCGGGGAAGGCATGGATCTTCACCGCGAAGACGAGGGCGAGGATGGGGCCTATCACGAACGCGGGCATTGCGAGCATGCCGAACGTGGACATTCCCGCAACCCGGTCGAACGCCCGGTTCGGACGCCGCGACGCGATGAGCGCGAGAGGTACGGCGACCGCGAAGGAGATGATCTGCGAGATGAGGATGAGCTCGATGTCGAACGGGAAGGCGTTACCGATGATGGTCGTCACGTTCTGGTGGTTGAGGAACGACTCGCCGAGATTCAGCTGAGCGACGTTCTTAAGCCAGATCCAGTACTGGTCGAGTAACGGCCTGTTCAGACCGAGCTGCTTCAGCAGCGCCGCCCGGTTCGCCGGCGTCTGGTTCGGCCCGAGGATCGTGTCTGTCGGATTGCCGGGGAGCAGATGGACGAGCAGGAACGTCAGTATCGAGATGAGAAAGACGATGACGACGAGCTGGCCGAAGCGGGTCAGCAGGTATCGGCGCACCGATCTTCCTCGTGGGCCTCAGGCCGTGCAGGGGGAGTGCCCCTGCAGCATCGGGCCGAGATCGGGGAGCGTCATGGCGTTGCGCCGCGCCGGACCCGGTTCACCGCCTACAACCGCCAATTGATGCACGGGCATCCCCCTGGGTTTTCGTGCCAGTCCTCGGCGTGACGGTAGCTTCATTGCCGCCGACGCGTCGGTCATCGTAGACCTTGGACCTTCACCGAGCGGGGGAGTCCGCCGAGTCCGGTCCCCGAGGAACGGCGGCGCGGATAGCTACGATGCCCCATGCTCGGGGCGCGCTGGGGCGTGCGTACGGCGACGCCGCCGTGGCTCTTGGCGCGAGCAGTCGTTCTCGCGTCTTACGGGGTCGCACGAGAGCTCACGAACGACGGGCGACTGTCGGCGCAATCCGCGGCGAGGGTGCACCAAGGCCTGCTTGGTTGGGACGCCGGCTGGTACGAGGCGATCGCCAAGCACGGGTACGCGGGCGCGGGTGCCGGATCGCTTCGCTTCTTCCCGCTCGTTCCTGCTGTCGCCCGCGGGCTCGCCGAGCTGCCCGGGGTGTCGGTCGGTGCAGCGCTCGTCGTCGTGTCCAATCTTTCTGCGCTCGCGGCAGCGGCTCTGATCGCGTGCCTCGTGCGCCGCGAGACCGGCGACAGCCAGATGGCGAGGAGAGCCGCGTGGCTCTTCTGTCTCGCTCCTCCGGCATTCGTCCTCGTGATGGGTTACGCCGAAGCGACATTCGTGTTTCTCTGCGTAGGCGCGTTCTTCTGCATGCGAAGCCGACGCTGGTGGTTGGCAGCCGCGCTGTCGGTGCTCGCAGGCCTCGCCCGTCCGCTCGGCGCGCTTTTAGTCGTGCCGGCGGCGATCGAGTGTGCGAGGGCATGGAGACAGACTCACCCGGCACGTTCGACGATGTCGCTCCGCACCAGCCGCTCGAGCCGGTCTGCCGCTCTCGTATCGGTGATAGCGGGACCGCTCGGGTCCGGCGCGTTCTTGGCGTGGATCGGCTGGCGTTACGGTGACGCGTTCGCGCCTCTTCGCATCCAGGAGGAGGCGGGTCATCGCGGAGCCCTCGCTGATCCACTTCGCACGCTCGGGCACGACGCCTCGCTTCTAGTGCACGGCACCCATCTCGGAACCGCCGTCCATCTGCCGTGGGTTCTTCTCGCTGTGGCACTGGTCGCGGTCGCGGCAGCGAGATTGCCCGCGTCGTATGCGGCTTTCGCCTTCTGCGTCCTCGCGGTGGCGCTGACAGCTTCGAACCTGGACTCGTTCGAGCGCTATGCGCTCTCGGCATTCCCACTCGTGATCGCAGGCGCCTCGCTATACCGATCTGCACGCGTGGAGACGGCGGTCCTGGTGCTGTCCACCGCCGGCCTTGCCTGTTACTCGATTCTGGCTTTCACGGGCCTGTACGTGCCCTAGGCACGCGTGAGCCGATATCCTCCCTCGGGGTCCGCCAGGTGAGGCTCGGCACGAATGCCGGGTCCGCACCGGGGGTGTCCGGCGACCGACTGGGAGTTCTTGACACTGGTGCGACCGACAGCAGAAGCAAACGGCACATCGGCGGCGCCCGTGGTGGTCATAGGTGCGGGTCCCGCAGGGCTGACGGCCGCATACCAACTGACGAAGGCCTCGCAACCGGTGTTGGTCCTAGAAGCGGACGACGTCGTCGGGGGGATCAGCCGCACTGTCGAACGCGACGGTTGGCGGTTCGACATAGGTGGGCACCGCTTCTTCACCAAGGTGCAGGCGGTCGAGGATCTGTGGCACGAGATCCTTGCGGACGATGATTTTCTCCTGCGTCCGAGGATGAGCCGGATCTACTACGACGGCAAGTTCTTCGACTACCCGCTCAAGGCCTTCAACGCTCTCAAGAATCTGGGCGTCCTGGAGGCGTCTTTGTGCGTGCTGTCCTACGCGTGGGTGAGGGTTAGGCCACCGAAGGACCTGGATTCCTACGAGGGATGGACGGCGTCGCGATTCGGGTGGCGGCTCTACCGCACGTTCTTCAAGACCTATACCGAGAAGGTCTGGGGCGTTCCCGGCAGCCAGCTCAAGGCGGACTTCGCCGCTCAGAGGATCAAGACGTTGTCGCTCGGGAAGGCGATCGCGAACGCCGTCTTGCCGAAGAGACACGGGACGGACGTGACCAGCCTGATCGACGAGTTCCAGTATCCGAGATTCGGCCCGGGGATGATGTGGGAACGGTGCCGCGAGCTCGTCGAGTCCGGTGGCGGTGAGGTCCGCATGCAAAGTCCGGTGACCAAGGTCTACCGGCGCGACGGCGGGGCGTACGCAGTCGGGTTCACAAGCGGCACAGGGCAGGTCGAAACGGGGCAGGACGTGACCGGCGCGAGCCACGTAATCTCGTCGATGCCTTACTCGGCGCTCGTGAGGGTCATGGATCCGCCCGCTCCGCCCGAGGTGCTGCGGGCGGCGGGGGACCTCCATTACCGGGACTTCCTCACGGTCGCGCTCGTAGTGCCGCAACACGCCGGGTTCCCCGACAACTGGATCTACGTCCACTACCCGGGCGTGAAGGTGGGACGGATACAGAACTTCGGCTCGTGGTCCCCTTACATGGTCAAAGACGGTCGCACGTGCCTCGGTCTCGAGTACTTCGTCTTCGAGGGCGACGAATTGTGGGAGGCGGACGACAAGACGCTGATCGATATGGCGACCGAAGAGCTCGCAATTCTCGGGCTGGTCGAACGATCCGACGTTGAACGCGGTTTCGTCGTGAGGATGCCGAAGGCCTATCCGGTATACGACGAGGGTTACCAGCGGGCGGTGGAGACGATAAGGGGCTGGCTCGCCAAAGAAGTGCCGAACGTCCACGCGGTAGGCCGCAACGGCATGCACAAGTACAACAACCAGGACCATTCGATGTACACCGCGATGCTCACCGTCGAGAACATCGTCGACGGCGCGCAGCACGACATCTGGGTCGTGAACGTCGAAGAGGAGTACCACGAGGAGAAGGCGCTCGACGCCGGGGAGGGCACCGGTAGAAAGGCGCCCGTTGTTCCCAGGCGCGTAACCGCCGGCACCACCCTCGGATGAACAGGCGAGAAGGCCGCAGAGACGAGCAGTGAGGCCGCGGTGAGGCCCAGCGGGATGGTCCCTCTCGGAGCGGCAGAAGACCTTGCCGAGAGCGACCTCGGCGACTCCGGGGTGGCGGCAGGCATCCGTCACGCAGGGCCGATCGCGATCGCCGGCCTGATTGCGAACAGTGCGAACGTCGTCGTGACGGTCGTCGTCGCCCGGTTGCTCACCTCGAGGGGTTACGGGGAGCTCGCCCAGCTGAACGGGATCTTCCTCTTCTTGTCGATGCCCGGCTCCGCGTTGCTCGTCGGAGTGGTGAGGCGCGCGACGGCGCTTCGAACCGCGGGCCTCGGCGGAACGGTCCGGCTCTTCGCGGTTCGTCTGCACCGGCTGACCCTTGCCGGCGTCGTAGTGCTCACCCTGCTCGCGCTCTTGTTGCAGCACGCCGTCGCGGCACGCGCTTTCGCTCGACAACCCCGGGGGCATCGTTCCGATCGTCGCCGCCGGCGGAATCTGGCTGGCTCTCTCTGTCGACAGGGGCCTCCTCCAGGCGCGCCGCGCTTACAAGGCGCTCGCAGCCAACCTCCTCGTCGAGGGCGGCATGCGCATGAGCTTCGTGCTCGTCCTCACCGGAGCTGGCTTCGGGGTGACGGGAGCGTGCGTCGGGGTCCTGCTGGGCGAGGTTGCCGCGGCGGCCCACGCCCGCTTCGAGTCGACCCGCAAGTGGGCGGCCGAGCCCGAATCGAGCGACGGAGCGTCTAAAGCGCCGGCGGTGAGCTCGAGACGGCATCTTGCCACCGACGTCGCCACGGCCTTCGGGTGCCTCGCCTTCCTGGCGCTTCTCCAGAACCTGGACGTGATCCTGCTCGGCCGCGAATCCCCCAAGCATTCGGGCGCCTATGCAGCCATCTCGGTTGCGGCGAAGGCGATCGTCTTCGGTGCGATCGCTCTCGGCGGTTACCTGCTTCCCGAGGCGACAATCAGGTGGCACAGAGGTGAGCACGCCCTGCGCCAGCTCGCCACGACCGCGGTCATCCTGGCGATCCCCGTGTTCGGTCTTCTCGTCGCTTCGCTCGTCGCGCCGACGCCGCTCATACGTATCGCCTTCGGCCAACGGTTGGTCGGGGCGTCCGGGTCGTTTGCGACGCTCGTGGCGGCGATGGCGTTCTTGTGCGCGACCGTCCTTTTGACCAACTACCTCCTCGGCGCAGGAAGGCGGTGGATCGTGGTCGCCCTCGGTGCGGGTACGGCGGCCGCCGCGGTTGTCTTCTACGAGGCTCACGGCGACCCGGCGAGGACTGCTCGCGCCGACCTGGTGATCCAGTGCCTGCTGGCGGCCGTGGTCGGGTTCGGATTCCTCCGGGTCCACAAGGTGTCAGGTAGGCGACCCGGGCTACAGTGATCGGCGCCCGGGAGACGTTCCGGTCGACGAAGAGGGCGGCCGGTGGGGCGGCCGTGATCCAAAGGGGCATCAAGGCGGCCGCACGGGCCGATGTGGGCCAGGGGAGCGCTGCACGGGTGTCATCGGTCGCCGCCAGGGACTCGGACGACGATCGCAGATTGCCGTCCCTGCGCCATCGTCCACTCGAGGAGCTGGTCGAAGAGGCTCGCCGCTTCGACATGGGCCAGGTCCACATCCTGGCGTGGCGAGACTTAGACGACCCGGAAGCCGGCGGGTCCGAGCTCCACGCCCACCGCATCGCATCGCTGTGGGCGGGCGCAGGCCTGAAGGTGACGATGCGGGCCTCGCGGGCGGAGGGCCAGCCGACGTTCACCCAGCGCGACGGCTACAGGGTGGTCCGCAAGTCGGGAAGGTACGCGGTTTTCGCCAGGAGCACGCTAAGCGGGGCGCTGCGCCGGCACGGGCGCAACGACGGGTGGGTGGAGATATGGAACGGCATGCCGTTCTTCTCGCCTCTCTGGGCGACAGGCCCGAGGGTCGTGTTCCTCCACCACGTACACGCCGAGATGTGGCAGATGGCCCTCCCGGAGAACCTCGCCCGGGCCGGCAGATTCGTCGAGCAGAGGCTCGCCCCACCGCTGTACAGGAGAACGAGCCTGATCACCCTGTCCGACTCCTCGCGCGACGAGATCGTGTCGATGTTGAAGATGCGGCCCGAGCGGGTGAGCGTCGTCCCGCCGGGCGTGGAGGCGCGCTTCAGCCCCGGAGGCGAGCGCTCGGCGTGGCCCCTCGTCGTCGCAGTCGGGAGGCTCGTGCCGGTGAAGCGTTTCGACGCCCTGATGGACGCTCTCGCCAAGGTCCGTGCCGACCATCCGGGACTGCGTGCAGTGATCGTCGGCGAGGGCTACGAACGCGAGCGCCTCGAGCAGCGCCGGCACGAGCTCGGTGCAGACGACTGGATAGACATGCCGGGGAAGCTGTCGGACGTCGAGCTCGTGGACGTCTACAGGCGCGCGTGGGTCCTCGTCAGCTCGTCGTTACGCGAGGGGTGGGGGATGACGGTCACCGAGGCCGGCGCCTGCGGCACCCCGGCCGTCGCTACTCGTATCGCTGGACACGAAGACGCGGTCGAGGACGGCGTGAGCGGGCTTCTCGTGGACGATCCAGCGGGGATCGGCGCTGCGGTCTCACGCCTCGTGGCAGATGCGTCGCTCCGCCAGAAGCTCGCTACGGGCGCCATCCGGCACGCCGGGAGGTTCACGTGGGAGGCGACTGCGAGCGGAACGCTCGGAATCCTCGTCGACGAGGCCCGGAAGCGATCGCAGGGTCCGGAGCATGGGATGCAACGTCTGACGCGAGGTCCTCGCCGGCGCTAGTGCCGCGGACCCTCTCGGCCAAGGCGTCGGCGCCGAGCAGCAGAACGGCCAGCGACGTCATGATCGCGGCGGGTTGGAACTGCCCGGGCCACGTGGCCCCGACGGCGTAGTGGTTGTGGGCCTGGCCGAGGATCACGTACATGGCCGCGGCGACGACGAGCCCGACGGCAGACAAGGACACGACGACGCGGGCCCGTCGCGCGAGAACGACGAGACCCGCGGCAGGTCCGACGACGAGACCCGCCCAAGGCGACCATGGCGTCGAGAACGCCGCGGCGACGAGGCCTGCCGCCACGGCGGTCAGTCCGGCGACCCAAAGAGGCGCTCGTACGGATCGCTGGAAGCTGAACGGCGAAGCGAGAACCGGGCCTTGGTCCGGGCGAGAAGCGGCGTCGGTATGAGAAGAGCTCGAGCCGTCGGTCTCGCCGCCCACTTCCGGTTCAGTCCCCCCGGCAACCTCTGGTTGCGCCCGGCCCCGACTCCGGCGCGAACGCCAGGCTTCCCATGCAGTCGATCGGCGGCGCCGGCGGGGCAGTACGGCGAGCATCAGGCAGACGGCCGCGGCTGCGCCCGAGATCACGAGGGCGACCCAGACGCGGTGCTGCGGCGTCCAGTCGAGGGTCACGTCGAACGTTCCCGAGTGCCCCGAGGCTCCGAGAGACGACGGGTCGACCTTCCAGCCGTTGGCGAATCCGTCGATCAACGTCGAGCCGCCGAGCGCCGGTCCGCCGTCGACCGTCGCCTGCCAGCCGCGGTTCTGCGTCTCGCCGAGCACGAGCCAGAACGGCTTGGTTGCGCCGGTCACCCTGAGGTTCCACGTCGTCGCCGTAGACGAGATGACCTTCACGCTCGGAGTGCCACCGCCGACCGCAGGTGCGACGACGGGCCTGCCCGCCGCGTCGGGCTCGGCGCCGCCACCCGGCGCGGGAGTCGAAGGTCAGCTGGTTGAGGTCCCAACCCGTCGAGTGCGCCCCGCTCGCGTGGCCGTAGGTCGCCACGACCGTGTGGGTACCGGACCCGAGCGTCAATCCACGGGCCTCGGGCCCGCACAGCGAGATCGGGAGTTGGCCTCCGTCGAGCGCCGCAGCGCTCGGTCCGCTGATCTTCACCCAGACGGGCTTGGAGTCGACGGTGAGCAGCTTGTCGGTGCACACGGCGGGGATGCTTGCGGGCGGGGCCGGCACCTTCACTCCTGGGATGCCGAGCTCCGCGATTCCGAGCGGCATGGCGAGCGGGGACTCCGAGTAGTAGTTGACGCTCGTCTCGGTCCTGACGCCGGTGAAGGTGAAGGTGAGGAAACGGCCCGTCAGCGGGCGGAATCTGAGCGGCACGCTCACCGTGTTCCCCTGGCTGCGGCCGTCTGGAATCTGGGGAAGAGCTAGCTCGACGGAGTTGGACGCGTCCGGAACGCAGTGTGAGCTAACAGGCAGCGTGTCGCACGCCGTCACGCGGACGCTCGTCGGCACCGAGTGTCGGCCGTCGGCCACCACCTGGAGGTCGAGATGGTCCAGCCTCACGGGCCTCGGCAGGTTCACCTCGAGCCAGGGGTCGACCAGAGGCTTGCTTCCGAAACCGGGCGACCACATTGTGGTCGGGTTGCCGTCGAGCGCTGCCTCCGCCCCGTCGCGCAGGTCGCCCGGCAGTCGTCCAGACGAGTAGGCGACGATGCCGGTTCCGTCCGACCCGTGCCTTCCGACGAGGCGGTCGATTGCGTCGTCAGGGATCAGCGAGTCGATCGACGCCTTTCCCGTCAGCGTGAAGGTGCGCGATGTCGGCAGCCAGAAGATGCGCGACATGCTGATCTCGGGATCGGTTCTCGGGGGTTCGGGCGCGACGCGCAGACGCGTGAGGACGATGACGAGACGGTTGCCCTGTGACCCTGCGCCGACCGCGCGCAGCATGTCCTGTGGGAGCGCGACGAACTCCTGCGCCGTCACCCCCGGGATCCTCACCTCCGCGAATCCGACTCCGGGGAGGCTCGCGGTGTTCCCGACCTGGTTGAGGTTGGTGCCGTCGATGGTGATGCGGAGGGTCTTGAACGTCGTCATGGGGAACGTCACCGTCTGGCCCTGACCCGACGCCGATCGCGACGCAGGGGTCAGGTCGACGTGCACGGTCTTGCGGCCGTCGAAGGTCAGCGTCACGTTCGTTATCCAGCGCGTGAGCGAACCGGTTATGACCTGCAGCAGGTTCACGTGATCGCTGGTGGTCGGGTGGTCGAGGGTCACCTGCCACCATTGGCCGACCGGATCAGAGAACGCCGAGGTCTGCCACGACGTCTGCGTGTCGCCGTCGAGGGCGACCGCCGCACGGTCCTCGGGCAGCAACTGCACGTCGTTGCCGTAGTCCGACGCAGTGACGGACTGCACCCCCTTGAACACCGTCACGGTCTGAGACCCCGGGTACTGCCGTAAGAAGCTGTCGATCGGCTCCTCGGTCGGGTCGTTAGCCGGCGTCTCGGTAGCGGTCTCGGTGTAACCGGCGTTCTGTGCGACGGAGTTCCAGCGGAACCCTCGCTTGCGGTCGGAGTCTGTGACGACGAGCGTCGCCCCGCTTGCGGCCGTCTGTTGCATCGCGCCGGTTTGGCTCTCCAACGTCGCTGCGTACAGAACCGTGGGATTGCCGGCGAGCAGGCCGACGTCTGCCGCAGCCGAGATGCCCTCCGCGTCTCCGTCGACGACGAGAGGGGCGGCCTGCGTCTCGGCGCGTACTATCTGGCGCGGGTCGACGACCGGGTAGACCATGAGCGGCGGCGGCTGGGGCGCGCCGGGGGATTCGGCCTCGGTCACCTCGTCGATCTGCGGGATGAGCGACACGTTCGGCTGCCTAGGCCCGTAGGGGGTCGGTCTGCCGAGGCCGGTCGGCGTCGGGGTCAGGTACTGCTCAACCTGCAGAGGCGTCGGTTGGTTGTAGCGCTCGTAAGCGAGATCGTTCTGGACGAGCACGTCGCCCGCGCTCATCAGGCCGGCCATAGAGGCGAGGCCGCTCGGGTCGAAATACCCCTCCTGGATCGGGTCGTCCACGGCGTAGAGCACGTCCTGGGTTGCGAGGGACCCGTACTCCTGCTGCTCACGTTGCACGAACGGCCGGGTGAGCAGAGCCGGGTAGACGGTGTCGACCGTGTCGCCGAATCGGTATGCGGCGAAGTTCTGACCGGGTATCGCAAGCACCCGCGTGGCATCCGGGCCGGATCCTCCCGGTTGCGCGTTCAGGGCACCGGTTGCATCGGTGAGGAACGTCGGCAACGGCGACGGTTGCGTGAAGTTGTCGGCCACCGTGGTCCCGTTGAACACGGCGGGGTTCGCTGCGCATACGAGCCCGATCGCTGCCGCAGCTGACGCAAGCCCGGCGAGGCGGATCCTTGCTGCCAGTGCGCTCACTCCCGCACCGAGGAGCATCGCCGTGCCGAGCAGCATGAGCGGCGAAGCCCTGTCGGTCGATCTCATCGCGAGCCCTGCGGTGGTGTCGGTCATCACCCATTTCAAAAGGGCCCCGAGAGGCGACGGGTTCGTGAACGGATTCGCGCCGACGGAAAGTACGAGCCCGACGACGATGAGCAGCACGAAGTAGGCGCGGTGACGCCAGCGCACCACGACCGCAGACACGAATGCGGCGACCGGCACCGCGAAGCTCGTTGCGATGAGCCAAATCTGCTGGGTGAATTGCGTCGAGGTGCTGACCCACTGCCCGATGCGGTCAGAGCCGTAGAAGTACCAGTACCCGAGACCCCGAAGCACCTCGGACGCGTACGAGGTCTGGCTGACGGCCTTGACCGTCTCCGTGTACTTGAGGATGTCGAGCCCGTATCCGCCTTCGATGGTGAGTCCGACGATCCACCACAACGAGACTGCGAGGGTGAGCAGCCCGGTGCGCCACACCACGCCCCAAACCCGGTGCCAGGTCTGTTCGCGGCTTACGAGCACCGAGTAGGGGAGCCAGAGAAGTGGGCCGACACCGACGTAGATGAGCGAGCTCGCGTTCACCCCGCCGGCGGTGAGCGCGACGAGAGCGAACAGCGCCGGGTATCTCCACCCCCCTGTCCGCAGCGCGCGGTCGACCAGAGCGATGAGCCAAGGAAGCGCGGCCCACGCAAGGAGGATGACCGAGATCCTGCCCACGTACTGCAAGAAGTAGGGCGAGAGCATGTACGCGATCCCCGCGGCGAGAACGCCGGGACCGCGCATCTTGAGCGTGTGAGCCAGATAAACGACACCTGTGCCTGCGGCGAAGAGCGTCGCTCCGACCCATAGGCGTTCCGCCGCCCACACCGGGATCCCGAGACCGTGCGTCGCCAAAAAGAACGGGCCCATCGGGAACAGGTAGCCGAGCTGCTGGTGGGTCACGGTCCCGAGAGCGATGTCGGGGTTCCACAAAGACGCAGACTGGGTGATGAACCGTGCCGGGTCGATGAACAGGTATGACTTCGTGTCTGAGTCCACGACGCCGGGCTGGGAGGCGAGCTGCGGGACGAACGCGAACAGCGCCACCACCAGGTACTCGAACCACGCGAGCGCAGCTGTGCGCACCGAGTGCGCAGTGCTCACAGTGGGTTGTGGCGTGGTCGCTGCCGCTTCTCGCGCCACGAGTCTCGGTACGGTCCTCTCCTGCGCGCGGGGGATGGTCGGCGCTGCGGGCGGGTAGGTCCCGGCCCTGTCCGGCCCGGTAGTGTACGCACCGCCGGATGCGGGGCGCCGTCGCGGAGCTGCTGGCCGCGCTTTCTAGGAGGTGACTTGGCCAGGCTGACCGGGGAGCGCCCTGTCCAGGGGGTGACTCCCGACTCGTTGCTTGCCCTCCACCATGCCGGGTACGCCGCCGTGGCCGGCCACGTCGGTGCCGGCAGGCTCCTCGATCTCGGGTGCGGACAGGGATTCGAGTCCGTCAAGCTGATCGAGCCGGGAAGAAGCGTCGTCGGCGTCGACTACAGCCTCGACGCCGTCGAGCACGCGGCGAGGATCCATCGGGGCTCCGGGCTGTCGGTCGCACGCTCCAACGCACTGGACCTGTGCATCGGCGGCGGTACCTTCGACTACGTGTGCTCGTCCCATCTGATCGAGCACTTTGAACGCCCCGAGGGCCACGTCTCCGAGATGGCACGGGTGCTTAAGCCCGAAGGCCGGGCGCTGATCCTTACTCCGAACGCACCGGCGGACTTCGAGAATCCCTTCCATATCCACCTCTTCGACGCAGACGAGCTGAGATCGATGCTGTCGGGGTACTTCTCCGAGGTCTGGGTCGGTGGGCTCGACGCGACGCCGGCGGTCAAAGAGGATTTCAGGGGACGCCGCGAGCGCGCCGCGAAGGTCCTCTCTCTCGACGTCTTCGACATGCGCCACCGGATCCCGCGCTCTTGGTACGTAGCGGGCTACACGTGCGCGCTGCCGCTCGCGTACAGGATCATGGCGCGGCGCGATACCGGAGGCGCGAGCGGCATCACCGCCGACGATTTCTTCGTGACCGACGAGATCGACGACACCACCCTCGTGCTGTTCGCGGTGGCGGGCAGTCCGCGAGGGTGAGCGCGCTCGGGTGAGCGCCGTGACGGTCGGGCTCACCGGCGGGATCGGCTCGGGCAAGTCGACGGTGGCGAGGATGCTCGAGTCAAAGGGCGCCGTCTTGATCGATGCGGACGCAATCGCGCGCGAGGTCGTCGCCCCGGGGGGCGCTGCGTATCAACCGGTGGTCGAACGATTCGGAGACGCTGTGCTCGCCGCCGACGGCACCATCGATCGCAAGGCCCTGGCGGAGATCGTGTTCAACGACCCTGAGGCGCTCGCCGACCTGAACGCGGTCACCCATCCGGTTATCGGGCAGCTGATGGTGCAACGCCGGGAGGCGGCCGTTTCGTCGGGCGCCGTGGTGGTTATGGATATCCCGCTCCTGAAGGCGATTCACCGCGCTCAGTTGGGATTCGACGTGGTACTCGTGGTGGACGCACCGGTGGATACGGCGGTGTCGAGGCTGGTCGAACAGCGCGGCTTCGACCGCGCCGATGCCGAGGCGAGGTTGGCGGCACAGATCAGCAGAGAAGAAAGGCGCGCGCTCGCAGACATAGTGCTCGACAACGGCGGGGATGTCGACGCTCTTCAGGCTCAGGTGGACCGGATCTGGCCCGAATTGGCCGCGCGCACCGGAACTGCCGTCTGAGATGGAGCGACTGCGTTTCCTAGACGGGATAAGGGGCTTCGCAGTCTGCGCGGTGCTCTTGTTCCACGCAGGCGTCGCAGGAGTGAGCGGCGGACTGCTCGGTGTCGATGTGTTCTTCGTGCTGTCCGGGTACCTCATCACGAGCCTTCTCTGCGCGGAGCACAGGTCGTCAGGCACGATCCGCCTTTCGAAGTTCTGGGGAGCGAGAGCGCGGCGCCTCCTGCCCGCGTTGTTGCTGCTGCTACTGGGCGTCGCGGTTTACGCGTGGGATTACAGGGACTCCCTCGACGTAACTGCGATCCGCGGCGACGCGATCTCGACACTGCTGTACTTCGCCAATTGGCATTTCATATTCTCGAATCAGGGATATTTCGCGCAGTCGACGGCACCTTCGCCGTTGCTCCACATGTGGTCTCTGGCCGTAGAGGAGCAGTACTACGTCATCTGGCCTCTCGTCGCAGTGTTGGTCCTTCGCACGAGGGGCCCGCGGCTCCTGGCCCGAGTGGCGGGGGTCGGTGCGGCGGCTTCTGCAGCCTTGATGGCCGCCATGTTCGTGGCCGGCGTCGGGCCGGACCGCTTGTACTACGGGACTGACACGAGGGCTCAGGCGCTTCTTGTGGGTTCGGTGCTCGGGGCGGTGGCGTCGCGTCGCGAGTGGAGAGTGGTGCCCGCCGAGTGGGCGTCCACACGCCGCGGGCGCCTGGTCGGTCCCTTGATCGGATTGACCGGCGCCGGGGTGCTTTTCTGGTCCTGGCACAGCCTGAACGGTCAAAACGCGTTCTTGTACGAGGGCGGATTCCTATTGGTGGCCCTCGCCGCCGGTGCGGTCGTCACGAGCGTCACCAGCTGGCGTAAATCCGTGCTCGCACGGGTCCTGTCGTTGCGACCCGTCGTCTACATAGGACGCATCTCGTACGGGCTCTACCTGTACCACTGGCCGCTCTTCCTCGCCCTCGACCACGCCCACACGGGTCTGTCCGGGGCAACCCTGCTCGCCGCGCGACTCTCTTCTACGTTCGTCGCTGCCGTCGCGTCGTTCCATCTGGTCGAGCAACCGATCAGGCGCGCGCACCTGGCGCGGAGCTGGCGGGGACTGCCGTTCGCGACGGGAGGCGCGCTCGCCACGGCGGCCGTGGTGGTGCTGGCGACGATACCGCCCGCCTTTGCTGCCGCTCCGGTCGCACTGGTGAACGGCTCGCAAGGGGAGCCGAGAGCGGAGCACGCGGCCCTTAGTCGAGCGCACGCGTTCACGACACAGCCGATACGTTTCGAACTCTTCGGTGACTCGGTAGCTTTGTCCGCCGCAGTGGGTCTCAGTTTCGAATCCATCCCACGCTACGGGGTCATGGTCCACAACGTGGGAGTCCTCGGATGCGACTTCGATGCGATACCGAGCTTGCTCGGTGGATCGCAGTACGTGAGCTGGCACTGCAGGGATTGGCAGACGAGCTGGGCGCAGACGGTCGCTTCGTACCGGCCGCAGGTAACCGGCCTGCTGATCGGCCGCTTCGAGCTCGCCGACCACTTCTACCAAGGGAGCTGGAGGCACGTCGGGCAGCCGGAATGGGATGCTCATCTGTTGAGCGAGCTCGGCGCTGCGGTGAAGATCCTCTCGGCCGGTGGCGCGCACGTCGTGATCTTCACGTTCCCCTATATCGACCCTCCCCTCGAGCAGCCGGGCGGAGGCCCGTGGCCGGAGAACGTGCCGTCACGAGTCGACGCGTGGAACAATGTATTGAGGCAGGCGGCGGCCGATAACCCGAAGACGACAACCCTGATCGATCTGAACCACATCCTCGATCCCGACGGCCACTACACCTCCACCATCGACGGCGTCAACGTACGCAAACCGACCGACGGCATTCACGTGACAATCGACGGGGGAGAGTGGCTCGAGCCCCTGCTACTGCCCGAGATCGGCGCTCTCGGATTGCAGGTGTCCCTGAAGGGCTAGCGGGACGGCACCCCAGTGCTCGCGGCCCTGCGTTGCTCGAGCCCGTGGCAGATCGGGGTCGGCACCGGAATCGAACGTACGGATCCGGCGAACATCGTGGTGGTGGAGACCGCCGGCGGCACCGAGCCGAGCCTGACGGCCGCCGGCGGCGCCACCGGGTAGAGCAAGGAGAAGACCGGGTTCCCGTCCATGGTGACGAAGACCATTCCGAGCTGGGTTACCAGATCTACCTGGACCTGGTGTGGGCCGGGTGAGACGGCGACCGCCTGCTCCTGGTACCAGGCAAGCGACGTTGCGCCTGGCAGCTTCTGATCGAATATGTAGGAGAAGCTGAAGAGGTCACCGCCCTCCCAGGTGACAGCGACCACGTCCTGGGGTGTGGCACCGCCGGTGACGAGCAGAAGCTGGCGCTCACCCAGATCGGTGCGAGAGAAAGTGACCTGGAGGCGCACGGCACCGCCACCGGCCCCGAGCTCGACCGGTTGCCAGACGTTGCCGTCGAACTGGTAGACCGCGTCGCAGGTCCTCCCGACCACTGCGAGGGTGAGGGGTGGGGCGCTCGCCGGTAGGCCGGAGACGAACAGCACGCCTGATCCCGGCCCGCCGAAAAGCGACCTGTCGATCTGCTGCTGGAACGCGACCATGCCGGCGCGCTCGGGGAATCGAGACGAGCGGTCCGAGCTCGCGCTGGTAGAAGAGGCTCAGCGAAAACGTCGCCCACAGACCGAACAGCGCGAGAACGACGAGCAGTACCGCGCCTACCGCTCGTGCTACAGGAGCGATCGTCGCGACGCGGCGTATCACGACGTGCCATCCGACCAATCCGGCAAGCAACAGGAATGGCATGGCGTCAGCCAGGTAGCGCTGAGCTATGAAAGCGATGGTCAAGATGCCGTAGGTTCCGGCGGCGGCCCCGACGAGCGGGAGTCGCAGTGTCGCGACCCCCGGTGCCTCACAAACCGTGCCTGTGTCCGTGTCCGTGTCCGTGCGCGTGCCCGTGCGAGAGCCGGAGCCCGGCTTGTAGACCTTGACGATGCCCACCACTGCCAGGATGAAGAGTGCGGGCATGCAGGCCGTGACGCTCGAGGTCCAATCCCTGGAGTCGTAGAGGACGTTGCCCAGAACGAGAGCTTTTCCGGGAAAAAACAGCCATGGGAAAAGCCGGGTCACCGCCAGCGCGTCGGGTCTCACGAATTGGAGCATGTTGGTCGGCAGGAACTTCAACCCGAACAAACTTCCGCCGTTGCTCGCGAGCACGGCCTGACGGTGGGCGTTCTCCATCGAGAACACTTGTCGGGTAACGGGGATGTTGAACAGCGAGCCGAACTTGACGTCGTTGACCGCGGCGTACAGAGCGAGTGGGACCGCCGTGGCTGCGATCAGTCCTATGGAGAATCGGCCGGGCCGGTCGGCCAACCGGACACCGAGCGTGCGCACCGTGCGTCGCGCCGCCGGCTCCAAGCGCTCGAGGCGAGTCGCCGACCAGGCGAGCAGGTACACCGACGCGACGAGCGCCAGGGCAACGAGGGGACCGGCGCCGACCGATCCCCGGGTGAGCATCGCCAACGTCGCGAAGACCCCGGTGGAAACGAGCCGCCCTGCTACCGGTCGTTCCAAGAATCCGAGCAGTGAGAAGAATGCACCGAGGGTGAACGCAGCACCCCACATCTCGGCCTCCTCGTAAACCTGCGCGGTGGAGCCGAGGAAGAACAGAATCGATCCCAAGCCGATGACCACGATGAGGGCGGCGGTGAGCAGGCACTCGGACCGACGCAGATCGGCGGGACCCCGCACCATTCCACGTATTCGCCAACAGAGGAGAGCGACGAACGTGAGCGCAAGCAGGAAACCGATCAGCAGTGAAGGTTGGGTGAGACGACCGTCGAGGCGATGGGTGAACACGAGCACCGGGATGCGAAGGAACGCCGGCACCGGTCCGTAGTACATGTCGGTCCGGCTGCCCGTCCGGATACCCTCGATCGTCAGGATATTTGCCGGCATGCTCCAAGTCCCGCGCAACAGTGAGCGCGCCTGCGCATCGTAGAAATTTCGAGAACGGCGCGGACTGGAGAAAGTTGAAGGTGCCGTCCGTGACGAGCCACGCGAACGCGGCTCCGCAGATCGCTATGGCAGCAGCGCAACTACGAGCGAACCTGCCTGCCTCGCTCTGCACGAAGCGACTCTAGACTCCGCGTGTGAACGATCCAGAGTCTCTGCACGCGTCCGTGCAGCCGACGGTCGGCTTGATAGCCATCGGGTCGTACGATTACGGGCTCTTATCCCGATCACTTTCCGAGATTCCCCCGGATGTGAAGCCGTGGATAAAGGGGTTGCTCATCCCGGTGCTCGAAGGGCCTGCCGACGGTCGCCAGCTCGATGGTCATGCGCGCACGAACGACGTGAAGGACCTGGAGCGTCTAGCCGAGCAGTGCGACCTTCCGATCACCGTTGTCACGTTGCCCGAGGAAGGCGCGAAATACGGTGCGATTCAAAAGGTCGCGTTCAGCTGGGCTATCGATCAACGGTTCGATATCACGGTCGTCGTCCATGCCTCGGGACACTTTCCGCTGAACGCACTCGACCAGATGATCGCTCCGATCGCGTCCAACGAGGCGGGTGGCGTCTTTGCCCGACGCGTCAAGGCGGGTCGGGCGAAGGCGGGAAGAGGTATCTCGTGGTGGAAAGTCCTCGGAAATCGGTACTTGTGCAGTGTGCTCAACCGGATTGTCGGGCACACGGCTCACGAGTGGCTCTGCCCGTTCCGGGCCTACTCGACGGCTGTGCTCGGTTCGATGCCGTTTCTCAACAACTCGGACGACCACGTCTTCGACCTCGAGATGCTCGTCGGATGTGTGGAGTTGCACGAACGACTCGAGGAAGTCCGGGTTCCGGTCGAACCTGATGCCGGATTCAGCTTCACCGACTGCATTCGTCTTGCGAGGGACTCGGTCATTGCCACCCTCCGGTACAGGTTCCACAAGATGGGGTTCGGGACGGGATCGACGGCGTTCAACAGCCTCACCTACGAGGTCAAGGTGGAGGAGAATTCCTCTCACGACAGCCTGCTTCGGTGGTTGAGGGAGTTTCCCCCGGGTCGAGTCCTGGACATCGGGTGCTCCGACGGTCAGTTCGGACAACTTCTCGAGCAGATGGGCCACACGGTCACCGGTGTCGACATCAAGGCTTCACCCGGAGTAGAGGAGCGAATCTCGCACTTCGTCGCGGCGAATCTCGAAGAAGGCCTTGCCGGGCATTTCGAAGAGGAGGAGCTCTTCGACGTCATCGTTCTGGCGGACGTGCTCGAACACGTCAGGTCACCCGAAGTCCTGCTCCGCGGCGCAAGAGCCCTCCTTGAGCCCGGCGGAAGCATCCTGGTGAGCATCCCGAACATCGGTCACTGGTACGGCCGGTTCAAGGTCGGCTTCGGCCTGTTCTCGTACGACCGAAGGGGTCTGTTCGATTCCGGCCACCTCCGCTTCTTCACCCGCGTCAACTTCCAGCGGATCGTGGCGGTCGAACAACTCGAGATCGTCCGGTTCGGCGCGACGAGCACGCCGATAGTGAACGTGCTCTCCAGGGGCGCGGGATCTCGAGGAGATAGCTCTGCCTCTAATAGCGCCGCGTCTCGGGGCGCGGTCAAACTGCTCTCGAAGGCCCTGTCGGGGGTCAGCGGCGCGGCGATCAGTCTCTGGCCGACGCTCTTCGGGTATCAGCTTCTGTTCGAGCTCCGGCTCCCGGCGCGCAGAGGTCCGGACGTCCTGCGGCTGGTCAAGCTCGAACCGTCTCCCGTCACCGGCTCCTAGCCTTCTCGCCGGCCAGCGCAGCCCGGCGGACATTGAGTCGCGCAGCCAACAGCTCGCGCGTGACCGGGACCAGAACGTCGCGGATGGAAAGGCGCGAATCGGGTCGGTTTGTCCATTCGATGCCGACCTCGCGTACCTCGTAACCGAAGCGGCGCGCCATGGCCAGTGCCTCGGCGTCGAAGGCCCAGCCGTCGAGGTGCACGCGTTCGAACACCTGTGTTGCGGCCTCGGCGCGCCAGAGTTTGAACCCGCAGTAGACGTCGCGAGGAAGAGGACCCATCACCACGCGGGTCAACGTGATGAAGCCCACTCCCACGATCCGCCGTCGGATGGGCTGCTGACGGGAGACCCGGGCACCGGCGCTCAATCGCGAGCCGACCGCAACATCGGCGGTTTCGGTGGCCTTCTCCAGCAAAGGAAGTGATCGAAGCGAGGTGACGCAGTCGGCGTCGCACATGAGACGCAGATCGCAGCGGGCTTCGAGCATGCCCCTGCGGATCGAGAATCCCTTGCCGCGGTTCACTTCGTTGCTCAGGAACCGCACCCGTTCGTCCTCGAGAAACGGCTCCGCTCGTTTGAGGGTTCGATCCGTGCTGGCGTTGTCGACGATTATGATCTCCCAGTCGCCGCCCCGTTCTTCGAGGTGTTTCGTGGCCCCGTCGAGGATGCGCGCAATCTCGTCCTCTTCGTTGAGAACGGGAATGATTATGGAAAGAGAAGGTGGGGACAGGGAAGGTGGAATGGCGGCAGTGTAAGCGCCCCCGTCCGCCGGGGGTACTCTTTCGTCACCCCTTATCCATCGGTAGAAGATCGCGCCGGCCGCCACAGCGGCGATCACGGGAAGAGGCCCGAGCTCGAATCCAAAACGTTCGTTCTCGCCGAATTCGACCAACGAGGTAGTCACGAACGCATAGACCATCGTGAACCAGATGACGACGAGGGCCACCGCCGTCGCGGGGTCGCGTCTTCGGAGCCGAAGACCCACGATCGGTACTCCGAACAGGACGATGAGCCATTCGACCAACGTCACCCAGGGAATCTGAGTGAGGCTCGGTCCGCGCGCGAAGAAGATCGCCGAAACGGCAGCATTCTCGTGATTCGAAATCTGACCGAGGACAACGCCGTCGTAGAGGCGGGTCCAGTGATCGATCCTCTTCTCGTTCTCGGCGACGATGAAGTACTCATCACCTGGCACGAACCATAGGGCGACCCCTTTGGCGACTGTGTCGGCGTATCTTCCGGGCTCGGCCAGGATGTATGCCACGTCGTCGGGGAGGTAGAGCTCCGAGACCCTCACATAGACCAGATTGTTGTAGTTCGTCGTCCCGTCTGACCGCATCGGATCGTCGAGTGTGGGTATCCCGGTGTGCGGTAAGGGAGCCCATCGGGGGACGTACGAAGCAACTGGAGCAAAGGGGAAGATCTTGGCGATCGGCGTGAGCGTCCCGCGCTGGACCAATCGGTCAACGAGACCGGGTGGGGCGGCTGCGAGCGTCGCTTCGGCAAGATTCATTCCGAGCCAGCTGCTCGTTGTGAGAGTCCCGAACTGTGCGAAGTCCTTCAGGTACCAGCCTCCGACGAGAATGACGGGAACGACGCAGACCGCGACGACACTTCGCCATTGCTGGCGCAAGGTCACCAGTAGGAAGACGAGGACCACGATCAGCCACAAGGCCTGGTAGGTGCTGTCGAGCAGGATGACGATCGCCATCGACATCAGAAAGCCGAATCCCCATAGCCTTTTCGTCGTTCGCAAATAGCGCACGCAGGACAGGGCTGCAAGCGAGAGAAACGTCGCCGTCGGGTACTCATAGGAATACCAGTGCCCGTAGAGGATGTTCGACGGCTCGACTATGAGAAGAACGGTCACGCAGAATGCGAGCCACTTGGGCACGGTCAAATCGACCATTGCCTGGTAGGTGCTCAGGACCAGGACCAAGCCGCATCCGACGAAAAGCAGTGCTCCCACGCTCTGTTGTGATCCCGCGGGCAGCTTGAGCAGAAGTCCGGACAGAAGGTTGAAGAGCGGGGGCTGACTGTGGAGGTGCCAAATGCTTGACAGCAACTGAGTCCTGAGCAGATGCCGATCGAGTAGCTGCCAGGGGTCAGAGGTGGTGGAACCGTTCAGCCGCGAGATATCGAACCGGACTCCGAAAGCGTATGCGCCAAACCACGTGGCCACCTCTGCCGCGGCGAGCGCAATGTAGGGGCGCCAACGTTTGGAGCCCGTCGGTGAGTCGTTGCGACTCTCATCTAGTGTCGCGGTGCGCCCCTCATCTGTTCTCGCGGTTTGCACGAGTGGGAGCTACTTAAAGTTCTCTTTTGCAGACCAGCCCGAGCGAGACGCCTGCCGGGAACCGGGCGCCGCGCCGCACCAGGGCGGCCTCGAACTTCATCGGTTGCTCCAGCACACCGTTGAGCATGGCGGGGGTGCGGTCCAGATCAGTGTGACCGCTTCGCGATCTCCCATGCGTTGCGAAGCGAGCAGCGGCGACGACCGGTAACAGGATGGAGTTGAAATACGTCGCGTAAACCACGTTCCAACCGGCCGCCTTCACTCGCGTACTCAAGGTCTTCATCGTGTAGCGCCGAAAGTGGTGAAGTTGGACGTCGTGCTCGGTCCACAGCCACTTGTAAGCGGGTGCAGTGATTATCAAGTTTGCGCCTACGTCTGCGACTCTCAGAAGTTCCTTGAGGGCGATCGAATCGTCTGAGAACGTGCTCGAGTACGTCGCACGCCAGAAGTACGTCGAATTCTCCGGCGCCGAACGGCAATGCTTCGAGTCCCGCACATTTCACGTCGGGCAGACCGCGCCGTTGGCAGAAGGCGACAGCTTCAGGAGAGGGATCCACTCCTGAGACGGGCCCAAGAGGTCCGAACTCGACGAGATTCCGACCCGTGCCACACCCTGCGTCGAGGACGCGTGGCTCAGGCGGGAGGTCGGCCTGGCCGAGCAACGCCCAGATCACATGCCGACGGCCACGGAACCACCAGTGGCGATCCTCGAGTTGGTACATCTCCGAGTAAGCGCCACTTTCCACAAGCTTGTGAATGTACTTGACGCGCGGCGCGTCGCTAGCCTTGCGCCACTTATGCGCCGGACGGTCCCCGCCAGCCTGTTGAGCTGGGCACGGGCCCATCCGACCCTTGTTGCTTTGGGTCTCTACACGCTGCTCGGCGTGATCTTCTTCGGGCCGGGGCTACTTCCCGGCCACACGACCTCAGCCTCCGATTACTTGTGGAGCACTGCTCCGTGGAACACCTCGATGCCGAGCGGGCTTTTCGTTGCGAGCAGGCACCCGCTCGTGGTCGGCTCGAACACCCAGCTTGTCGATCCCACGACTGTTTTCGAGCCTTTCTTGCAGTACACGAGATCCCAGCTTCCGCACATCCCTCTGTGGGACCCCTACATCATGGGCGGAACGCCCTACCTGGGAGACATGCAGTCGGCGATCTTCTCGCCGTTCAGCTTGCCTGCATACGTGCTGCCCTTCTGGTGGTCGCTGAGCGTGATCGCGGTAATGAAGGTTGTGGTGGCCGCGATGGGCACCTTCTTGCTGGCAAGGGCGTTGAAGATGCGATTTGCGGGGGCCTTTACGTGTGGCATCGTCTTCGGTTTCGGGTTGTTCATGATCGCGTGGCTCCCTTGGCCGCTCGTAAACGTGTTCGCGTTCATCCCTTGGATGCTGTTTGCGACCGAGAGATTGATCCGCCGTCCGGGGCCGCTGTCTGGCGCCGGGCTTGCGATCGTCGTCGCGTTGCAGTTCTTCGGCGGCCATCCGGAGTCGAGCTTCCAAGCCTTGTTCGCAGTTGCCTGCTTCTTCGTGCTTCGGGTCCTTCAGGAGCCAGGCGGCGGAGTGAAGGCGATGGTCGCGGCGAGGCGTCGTGGAGTCTCGAGACTCGGCGCGTTGTTCAGATCGACTCGTGGACCTCTTATCTGTTTCGTGCTGGCGATCATCGTCGGAACAGCGCTCGCTGCCGTCGTGATCGTTCCGTTCGTCGAGCTTCTCAGGAGCTCGTCGGACCTTTCGTCGCGCCCACGGAGCCTGGTGTACGTGCAACCGAAGTACTTCTTCGCCTCGCTGCTGCCTACATACTTCAACGCCGATCCGTCGAGCTTCGAGATCGAGACGGCTTTCTATGCCGGCGCTCTCCCGTTGATGCTCGCTTTGATGGCTCTGATTCGAGCCCACGTCGAACGAATCGTGATCGCGCTGTTCGCCGTGTTCTGCATGATCGTCGTTCTCGGGATCCAACCGCTGTTCGGGTTCGTCGGGCGGTTGCCGGGCTTCGACGCCACATACCTGAGCCGCTTGACCATCCTCTATCTGCTCTGCGTTGCGCTTCTCGCGGGATGGGGGCTCGACGATCTCGTCGAGCGGCGCCCTGCCGGGCGGAGCGCCTTGGTCGCGGGAGGCATGGCGGGCTCCCTGTTCCTGCTCCCGGTGATCATCGTGGTCTCGACTCACGCGTCCTCGTGGCGCTACTTCGGTCACGCAGTGGAAGTCGCGTGGGACTTCACGCAGAGCCCCTCCGCCGGATCGGCTCACATGGGGCCCATCATTCGGCTCGCCGCCCTCGTGATCTGGGTCACCGTCGCCGGGGCCGCGTGTTTTCTCCTCTATCTGCGCTTGGGCCGCAAGCTGGCACCGAGCGTCTTCGCGGTCCTGGCCATCCTTCTGGTCGTGGGCGACCTTTTCCAGGCCGGTTTCGGGGAGAACCCGGCGATTCCGGACTCCCATGCGGTACAGCCGGTCACCCCGGCGATCAGCTTTCTCCAAGAACAGCGACCCGCCCGCTTCGTCGCGGTCGCACCGTACGTCGGTGTTAACCCACTGCCGCCCGACGTGAACATCGACTTCGGCCTGTACAACGCACGCGGCTACGACCTTCCCGTCATCAAGCGCATCGGCGAGTTGTGGAGCCGGTATGTCGGCCCACCGACGCCTTTGCTTCCGCTCGACACCGCGGCGGTCCCCATCCTTCAGCTCGTTCTCGAGCCGGCGTCGCTCAGAATCCTGTCTCTGATGGGTGTGACAAGCCTTCTCGAACCGAAAGGCGAGGTGCCATTACAGATGCCCGGGGTGCACCTCGCTTATGACGGACCCGACACGACCATCTACGCGAACGACAACGCTCTGCCGCGCACGTGGTTGGTCGGCGGCGAGCAGGTTGTGAACGGAGACCACGCCCAACTGAACGCCGTCGGGGCCCTGGGCTTCGATCCCCGCCGCGTCGTCATCACTGGTCAAGTGTTGCCGGGGCTCGCTGCGGACGATCCGGGCGGCGGCTCGCCTGGGACCGCACGCATCACCGACTACGGCGCCGAACAGGTGACGATCGGCACGCCGCACGCGAACCGGTCCTCCGAATTGGTGCTGTCAGATACGTACTACCCGGGCTGGAACGTTACGGTGAACGGACGGCCTGCGCGCATCGACGAGGTCAACTACCTGTTCCGCGGCGTGCACGTGCCTGCCGGCGAGGATCGGATCGTGTTCACCTACGACCCGCAGAGCTTCAAGACCGGTTGGGCCATAAGCCTCGCCGCCGCGGTCATCGTGATCGGCGCCGTGATCATCGGCCTGCGAAGACGGCGCGTTCGGGCTCATGTACCGCCTCGAATGTTGGTCACGCAGTCCGGGACCGCCTGAGGACCTCCGGTTCGCCACTTCTGTTCGTTGGTGCAACGCACAAATTCCGCGAGCGGGATCGCAAGCATCGGGCTCGGGGTCCGCACGCCCGACCAGACCCACGCGGCGTCGTGATACTGCGGCTTGCGGCCGATGGCGAGCGTGAACATGCCGAGCGCCCAAGCGGCGCCTGTTCCTTGGTTGTACGTAGGGTCCGTCTGCGTCGGGTACGGCACCACGACCATCGTGACCCCCCACCCGGCAAGCGCGGCGCGTACCGCCGCGACGTTTGTCCGCGTCGCAGGAGCCGGGGTGGAGAGAACGAGGGACGACTCGGTGATGACGTCCAGGCCGGCTTTCTCGGGTCCCGCTCGGGCGGGAATGCTCTCGGGCCCGCCGCCCGTGGGCATGGCGAAATCGAGCGAGTCGATCGCCTGCCATGTCATCGCGGCGCCACCTGCCACGGCAGGCGGGAACGGGAGGATGACCTGTCCGGGTGAAAGGTGCGGAGCGACTTCGGCGAACCACGGCGGGATCGCCGCGCTCTCGACCGTGAGAGGCACGTTGGTGGCGATCGCAGTCCCGATCGGCACGAGCGCGGCAGCGGCGACGGAGATGGCGGCGATGCAGGCCGTGATGCTCACCGCTTTGCTCGGAGCGGCGCGCCGGCTTCGAACGCCGTTCATCAGGACCGTCGCCGACGCGCGGGTCCGGTCGACGACGATCGCGAGCATGGCACCGACGCACAGGGTCGTAACGGCGAACACTCGCTGGGGCAAGACGTTCTGGACGATGGGCACATGGACGAATACCCGCCACGGCACCCAGTAGGGGTTGTTCACCCCGAGCGACAGCAGAAGGGTCACGAGCCCGAGACACCCGAAGAACCACAGACGCCGGTCTCGTCGCCACAATACGAGTGCCACGCCGAGGACGAAAAGCACGGCGATCCCGAGGTATTCGCCTTCGGGGAGGGCTCGGCCCTCGTATCCGGCGAACAGATGCAGCGCCGGCAGGTTCAAGAAGCGGAGGTGCCAGACGTTGCTCAGCGTCGTGCCGCCGCTCCCTGGCGTGATCGCGGGCCACACCAGGCCCGAGAAGTGAGCAGGGCCGAGGAGGGCGAACCATAGAGGGTATGCGAGCAGTACGAGGGCGACCACAGCGGCCGCTGCGATTCCTCGCACGGCGTGCCGGGCTCTTCGCGCGAGGTCCGGTAGACGGCTCGCAGCTGCGTACCCCACGAGAATTACCAAGCCGGCTATGGCGCACAGCGCGACGATGACGAGAAGCTCGGTGCCCACGAAGAACTCGATCACTGCGAGCAGTCCGAGGCCAGCGCCCACGGCCTCGGGCCGTCGCCGCTGTCGCACGAAAAGCTCGTCAAAGCAAGCGACCATCAGAGGCAGAGGAGCAAGGACGCTCGTCATCAGGTGGTCCGCGGCGAGGTTCGTGAAGACGAACGGAGAGAATCCGAACACGAGCCCTCCGACGAAAGCCGCCGGAGTCCAGTCGACCCACCGGCGGAGAAGCCAGAACATGGCGAGAGCGGTGACGGCAGGTCCGAGGGTCAACGCCACGTTCAAGGTGGCTACCGGCCCGAAGAGCCACGTCACGGGGGCGAGTGGGATGCCGATGGCCAGAACGCTCGTGTTCGACAGCAGGTTGATGCCGGTCGGATAGAACATGGCGCTCGAGTAGAACGGGTTGTGACCGTGCGCCAGCGCGTACGCAGGCCACTCCATGAACCAGACGAACAGCGAAGGGTCGTCGCAACCACAGCTGGCGACGCTGGTTGGGTGCGTCGACCAGACGTTCCACCAGAGCAGGACCGACAGCCCCAGGTACCCGGCGAAGGCTGCGCCTAACGTCGCGGCCGATCTACGTATCCCGCTTGGCGGCTTCAAGTCGTGCGAGGCGGCGCGGTCATCGCTTCGTGCCACGGTCGGCTCGATGGTCGCGACGGACGCTTCCTCGTCCGTCATCGCCCGCTCATGCGCCAGCGCTCGGGGCGTCAATGACGCACGACGTCACAGCTTGTCCCGACGCCATGCCGATCAAGGGCGCGCTCGTGCAGCGATCGAATGCCGGCACTGAGATCACGTGGCTCGGGCTCAGAGACTTCACGCCGGTCCAGACCCAGGCGTCGTCGACGGGTTGGGGACGGCGGCCGATTGCGAGGGTGAACAGGCCTAGAGCTGATGCCGCGTTGGTGCCCTGGTCGTAACGGGGCAGCCCTGCAGGGTCGGGCACGACGACGGTCGTGACACCCCAGCCGGCCATCGCCTCCCTGATCGCTTTCAAGTTCGCTCGGCTGGGTGCAGGGGGACCGACAAACGAGAAGGACGCGGCGGCGATCACCTCGAAGCCCGCCCGCTCGCTGCCGGCACGTGCCGGAACTCCCCCTGGCCCCCCGCCCCCCACCATCGCGAAGCGAGGCGAGTCGATTGCCTGCCAGGCCATCGCCGACTGAACGAGCGTGAACGGTGCAGGGTAGGCGAGGACGACCTCGCCGCGGGCGAGGTGCGGCCCAGCTTCGGCGAACCATTGAGGCAGCTTCACCTCACGGGTCGTGAGCGGCACATTTGGGGCGATCGATGTCGTGATCGGAATCACGGCAACGGCGGCAATCCCTAGAGCGATTGCAGGGGCGGCGAGGGACGTGACCAGAGTCGTAAATCGTGTGAGGGATCGAGACTCGAGAAGCCGTCGGGTGACGACCGCCACAAGACCGTGTGCGCGGTCGACGAGGATCGCGACGGCTGCCGCAGCGCAGAGGGTTGTCGCGAAGACGAAGCGCGAGGGAATGATGCTCCGGACGAGGGGGATGTGCGCGAGCGCGTTCCATGGAACCCAGTAGTGGTTGTTCACACCGAGAGATAGCGCGGTCGTGATGGCCCCCAACCCGGCGAGAAACCAGAGACGTCGATCGTGTCTCCACGCCACGATCCCTACGGCGAGGACGACGAGCAGTCCGAGACCTAGAAATTCCGCCTGGGGCAGGGCCGGCCCTTCGTATCCCCCCACCACCTGCATCAGATTCCGCAACGCCGTCTGCGAGCCGGCGTGCCACACGTTGCCCAGCGTGATCCCCCCTGTCCCAGGGGCGAGAGTGGGCCAAACGAGGCCCGAGAAGTGCGCCGGGCCGTCGAGGGCGAACCACAGTGGGTAGCCGAGCAGGACGATCGACACGGCGGCGGCCGCGCCGAGGCCGCGAAGCGAGTAAGCCACTCTTTCAGCGATACGGCCCGGTTCGCTCGCCGTCGCGTAGGCGGCGAGAAGGACCAGAGCTGCGACGGTGCATACGACGACGATGGCGAGCACTTCCGTGCTCAAGAAGAACTGAACCGTCACCAGCAGGCCGAGGGCTACACCCACCGACACCGGTCTTCTCGTCTGTCGTACGAACAATTCGTCGAGACACGCGACGATGAGAGGAACGACGCACAAAAACGTCGTCATCAGATGCCCGCCGGCGACGTTCACGAACACGAATGGCGAGAACCCGAACAGGAGTCCCCCGACGAAAGCCGCAGGGGTCCAGCTCACCCAGCGCCGCATGAGCCAGAACATCGCCAGTGCGGAGAGCGCCGGACCGAGGGTCGACGCCACGTTCATGGTCGCAACAGGTCCGAATAACCACGTGACAGGCGCGAGCACGGTGCCGACCGCGAGAACGCTCGTGTTCGAAAGAAGGTTGATTCCCGAGGGATGGAACAGCGCAGCGGAATAGAACGGGCTGTGGCCGTGCGACAGCGCGTACGCGGGCCATTCCAGGAACCAGATGAAGAGTGAAGCGTCGCCGCAGGCGCAACTGGTCACATTCGACGGATGGGTGGACCAGACGTTCCACCAGAGGCCGACCGCAAGAGCAAGGTAACCGGTGAATGCGAGGGCCGTAGTTCCTGCAGAACGCCCGGCGTTTCGCCGCAACGTGGCGCCCTCCGGACAGCGGAGCGGCTGATGCTTGCAGGCTGCCGTCCGCTGTCGCCGGCCGGGCTCCTTTCGTCCCTACCGTCTCGGCAACCGCCGGGCCACCCATGGATGCTGGTTGTCAGCCTCAGGCCGAGAACAAAGAGCCGGACTTCTCAAGCTCTCCTCGATACCACGAGATAGTGCGTTCGAGACCATCGGTGAGCGGTCGGGCCGGCGGAAGACCGAGGGTGGTGCGAGCCTTCTCGACGTCGCTACGCATCGACCAGATCTCGGTCGGCCGGTTGGCGAGCGCGCCGAACTCGGGGGTGATGGGGTTCCCCATCAGGTCGAGAATCGTGGTGGCCAGGTCGCGCATGGAGATCTCCTCGCCACCGCCAATGTTGAACACCTCCCCCTCGACGCCCGGCACGGTCGCCGCGCGGATGAACCCGTCGATCAGGTCCTCCACGTAGTTGAACTCTCTGGTCTGGAGCCCTTCGGTCATGGCGAGGCGTTCTTTGCGCAGCGCTTTCACGATGATCTCGGGGACCACCCGGTCAGGGCTCTGTGCGGGCCCGTAGGCGTTGAACGGACGCAGGAGGACTATGGGCCATGACCGACCCCTGCCGAGCATGCGACAGAAGCGCTCCCCGGCGTACTTGCTCACCGCATAGGGGGACAGCGGATCAACGAGCGCATCCTCCCTGAACGGGACGGCCACGTCGCCGTACACCTCGCTCGTGCTCGTGTACACGAATCTGTCGTACCCGCCTCGTGCAAGTGCCTGGAGGAGGTTCACGGTTCCGTGAATGTTCGTCTGGATGCACTCGTCTATGCGGTCCCACGATTTGCCGACGTGGGTGTACGCGCCGAGGTGGAAGACGATCTCCGGTTCTGCGCGCCCGACGACCGAGTCCATGGCCCCGCTGTCGTTGAGGTTGCCGCCGTGAAGCGTGATCTTGTCCCTCAGGTCGACGAGGCGTACGGGGTAGACCGACGAGACGGTGCTCGTCAGCGCATGAACCTGGGCACCGTCCTCTACGAGGCGCCGGGTCAGATGCGATCCGATGAAGCCAGTCGCACCTGTGACGAGGACTCGGACGCCGGCAAGGTCGTCCACGGGCCGTCTCCTTCCCGGCAAAGGGCACTCAGCTCCAATGCGTCTTTGTAGGTATCCATCGAGCGCCAGAACCCGAGGTGAGGGTGCACGTAGAGCTCTCCTGCCTCGGCTAGCGAGGGGAGAACGTCTCGCTCGAGGTCGTCGCCGCTCCACTGCTCGAAGGCGCGCTCGTCCATCACGAAGAAACCTGCGTTGATCCAGTGGTCGAGCAGTTTGGGCTTTTCGACGAAGCGCGACACCCGCCCCGTTTCGTCCCACTCGATCGTGCCGTACGGAGAGGGAAGTGGGACCGCGGTGACCGTCACACACCCGGAGTGCGATCGGTGGAAGTCGAGAAGTGAGGTGAGGTCTACCGACCCTAGGCCGTCTCCGTACGTAACGAAGAAGGTGCTTCCGAGCCGCGCCCGCGCATCCGACGATCCGTCCGGCGGTCCCGGTGTCCTCTCCGGTGTCGACGACCTGAGCGGTCCAATCACGGGGCAGGTCCTGCGAATAGCTCACGAGCAGGTCGGCCCTGTATCCGCCGGCCAGGACGAAATCGGTGAATCCCTGGCGGGCGTAGATGCCCATCAGGTGGCGGAGGATCGGTTGGTTGCCGACCGACATAAGAGGCTTCGGCATCTCGAGGCTTTGCGGGTACGCCCGCGTCCCTTTTCCACCACACAGGATCAGCGTCTTCACGGGCAGCCCTCGGGTCCTTCCGACACGCTCGCGGATGCTATCGGAGGGGTCCCGGCGGCCCCTGGACAGCGCTTGGCCAGCGAATCGGTCCGCCAGGAAGGGACCGATACACCTCGTCGCTACCCTGTTTCCAGTGGCGCCTTTCGAGGTGATCTCGCCGTTCAAGCCGGCTGGCGACCAGCCGGCTGCTATTCGCGCCCTGGCGGAGGGTGTCGAGGCCGGAGAGCGGTTCCAGACGCTGCTCGGGATAACCGGAAGCGGCAAGACCGCCACCGTCGCGTGGACGATCGAGGCGGTACAGCGCCCGACCCTCGTGATCGAGCCCAACAAGTCCCTTGCGGCGCAGCTCGCATCGGAGCTGAAGGAGCTTTTCCCGAAGAACAGGGTCGAGTACTTCGTTTCCTACTACGACTACTACCAGCCCGAGGCGTACCTGCCCACGACCGACACTTATATAGAGAAGGACTCGTCGATCAACGACGAGATCGATCGGCTCCGGCACTCGACGACTTCGAGCCTGCTGCTCAGGCGCGACGTGATCGTGGTGGCCTCCGTATCGTGCATCTACGGTCTCGGGTCCCCTGAGGAGTACAAGAACCGGATCCTCGTCGTTCGCCCAGGCGACGTGATCGACCAACGTGAGCTGCTTCGAAGGCTCGTGGAACTGCACTACACGAGGAACGACCACGTTCTCGCCCGCGGCCGCTTCAGGGCCCGGGGTGACACCGTCGAGCTGCACCCTGCATACGAACAGCTCGGGGTGCGCATCGAGCTCTTCGGCGACGAGGTGGAGCGCATACGCCGCTACGACGCTCTCACGGGCGAGGTCGGTGAGGAGCTCGAGGAGCTGATCGTCTTCGCGTCCACCCACTACGTCGCGGGTGACGCGACGATGAAGCGGGCAATCGAGTCGATAGAGGGGGAGCTGACCGGGCGCCTGGCGGAGCTTCAGTCCGAGAACAAGCTCCTGGAGGCTCAACGGCTCAGGATGAGGACACGTCACGACCTCGAGATGCTCGCCGAGGTCGGTGTCTGCAGCGGGATCGAGAATTACAGCCGGCACTTGGACGGCCGGAAGGCGGGAGAGCCACCTCACACGCTTCTCGACTTCTTTCCCGACGACTTCTTGACCGTCCTGGACGAGAGCCACGTCACGGTCCCGCAGCTGCACGGGCAGTATGAGGGCGACCAGTCCCGTAAGCGCGTCCTGGTCGAGCACGGGTTCAGGCTCCCTTCGGCACTCGACAACAGACCTCTGACATTCGACGAATGCCAAGAGCGGCTCAACCAGGTGCTCTTCTTGTCGGCCACGCCGGCCGCCTACGAGCTGCGCGTGTCGGGCAGGGTCGCCGAGCAGGTGATCCGACCGACGGGCCTGGTGGACCCGGACGTGATCATCCAGCCGACCACCGGGCAGATCGACGACCTGCTCTCGCGGATCAGATCGGCAACCGAGCGGGGCGGTCGCGTACTCGTCACGACCCTCACCAAGAAGATGGCGGAGGACCTGACCGACTACCTCCTGGAGCTCGGCGTCAGGGTTCAGTACCTGCACTCCGACATCGACACGATCACCCGCATCGAGCTTCTGCGTGACCTCCGTCTCGGTTCGATAGACGTTCTCGTCGGGATCAACCTGTTGCGCGAGGGCCTCGACTTACCCGAGGTGTCGCTCGTGGCGATTCTCGACGCGGACAAAGAGGGCTTCTTAAGGTCCGCATCGTCACTCGTACAGACGATGGGCAGGGCCGCGCGAAACGTGGACGGTCAGGTCGTGCTCTACGCCGACACCATCACGGACGCGATGCGCGCCGCGATATCCGAGACCCAGCGGCGCCGCGCGAAGCAGCAGGCCTACAACGCCGAGCACGGCATCGACCCTTCGACTGTCCGCAAGGCGGTGACCGACATACTCGAGCGCATCCGTCCGTCCGGTAGCGACGGCGCGAGTCGAACGTAACGCCCGCGGTGGGCGCGGCCGAATGACGTCGCGGCCCGGCGGTCGCCGCCCGGTTCTCACCGGTGAAGACGGATACGCCCAGAGCGCGCGTGGCATCAGGGACCGTCGAGGCGGCCGGCCGACGATCGGAGCCGCGGACGCAGTGGACGACGAGGGCGGCGACCTGACAGGAATGGAGTCGAGCGACCTGCGCCACCTGGTCGAGCGCATGGAGTCCGCGATGAACGAGGCGGCCGCGGAGATGCGATACGAGGAGGCAGCCCTGTTGCGCGACGAGATCGCCGAACTTCGCCTTGCGATCGTGGCCGACACCGACGGCGCCCCGGTGCCGACCTGAGCGCGCCCGGTACTCCGCTGCCGACCCCGAGATCCCCGAAGAGCCCCTCCAAGGGCCCCGGTATTCTCGCCACAATGGCCGATCGCCTCGTCATACGCGGTGCGCGAGAGCACAACCTGCGAGACGTCTCGCTCGAATTGCCCGCGCGACCGGCTCATCGTCTTCACCGGGCTCTCCGGCTCGGGAAAGAGCTCCCTGGCTTTCGACACGATCTACGCGGAGGGCCAGCGTCGCTATGTCGAGTCGCTGTCTTCGTACGCGAGGGCAATTCCTCGGTCAGATGGACAAACCCGACGTCGATTTCATCGAGGGGCTCTCGCCCGCGATCTCCATCGACCAGAAGTCTGCGAGCCGGAACCCGCGTTCGACCGTCGGCACGGTCACCGAGATCTATGACTACCTGAGGCTCCTCTACGCCCGTATAGGGCGGCCCCATTGCCCCAACTGCGGCCGTCCGGTAGAGCGACAGACCCCGCAGCAGATCGTCGACCGCGTGCTCGATCTCCCCGAGGGCACGCGATTCAGCGTCCTCGCACCGGTGGTGAGAGGACGCAAGGGTCAATACGAAGGTCTCCTCGAGGACCTCGCCAAGCAGGGATTCGCAAGGGTGAGGGTCAACGGCGAGGCGATCGAGCTGTCGGACCGTTCCGCTCTCGATCTCGGTCGGTACGAGCAGCACACGATCGAGGTGGTCGTGGACCGCCTGATCCGGCGCGAAGGGATCCGCCAGCGCCTCACCGAATCGATGGAGACGGCGCTTCGTCTGGCGGACGGCATCGCCGAGATCGGAATCGTCGGCGAGAACGGCGAGGAGGAACCGGTCACCTTCTCGGAGCACCTCGCCTGTACGTACTGCGGCCTTTCCTTCGACGAACCGGCTCCCCGCAACTTCTCGTTCAACTCGCCGTACGGGGCGTGTCCGACGTGTGACGGTCTGGGGACGCGCTACGAGGTGGACCCCGAGCTGGTGGTCCCCGACGGATCCCGAAGCATCGCCGACGGAGCGATCGTCGCCTGGTCGGGTCCCAGGGGGATGTACTTCAACCGGCTGCTCGAGGCGGTGGCCGACACGTTCGGGTTCGACGTCTCCACGCCGTGGGAGAAGCTCCGCAAGAGTGACCGCAAGGTCCTGTTGTTCGGCGCGGGTGGGCGCCAGGTTCAGCTCAAGTACAAGAACCGATACGGTCGCCAACGTTCCTTTCAGAGCCGGTACGAGGGGGTTGTCCCCTGGCTCCAGCGCCGGCACTCAGAAGCAGATTCCGAATCGTTTCGAGAATCGATCGAGGCGTACATGCGCGAGGTTCCGTGCCACGTGTGTGGAGGGGCCCGATTGAAGCCGGAATCCCTTGCCGTAAAGGTCGGGTCGCGCAACATCTTCGAGCTGTGCAGCCTGTCGATCACACGGGCTGCGCACGCCGTGGACGAGATCGAGTTGACCGAGCGGGAGCACCTCATCGCCGACCGGGTACTTCGCGAGGTGAAGGCACGGATGCAGTTCCTCCTCGACGTCGGCCTCGACTACCTGTCGCTCGCTCGCGGGACAGCCACGTTGTCCGGCGGCGAAGCCCAACGGATCCGCCTCGCAAGCCAAATCGGTTCGGGGCTCGTCGGGGTGCTCTACGTGTTGGACGAGCCGTCGATCGGCCTTCACCAGCGGGACAACCGGAGGCTCTTGGACACTCTCATCCGTTTGAGGGACCTGGGCAACACGGTCATCGTCGTCGAGCACGACGAGGAGACGATCCGCGAGGCGGACTACGTGGTCGACATCGGTCCCGGCGCAGGCGAGCACGGCGGGTCCGTCGTCTACGCGGGGAAGGTCCCGGGCCTGTTGACCTCGAAGGAATCGCTCACGGGGCAGTACCTGACGGGCAAGCGTTCCATCCCGGTTCCCGACAAGCGAAGGGCGGGTTCGGGCGAGTATCTGGTCGTGCGCGGAGCGCGCGAGCACAACCTGCGCGACATCGACGTCGCCTTCCCGCTGGGTTGTCTCGTCGGGGTGACAGGCGTGTCCGGGTCGGGCAAGTCGACCCTCGTGAACGACATCCTGCTCAGGTCGATGCTCTCCACGGTTCACCGTGCGAAGACGAGCCCGGGTTTGCACAGGCGGATCGAAGGTACGAAGAACGTGGACAAGGTGGTGGCGATCGACCAGTCGCCGATCGGGCGCACGCCGCGGTCGAACGCCGCCACGTACACGGGCCTGTTCGACCACGTGCGAAGGCTCTTCAGCCAGGCACCGGAGGCGAAGGTTCGCGGCTACCTCCCTGGCCGCTTCTCGTTCAACGTGAAGGGCGGGCGGTGCGAGGCGTGTGCCGGCGACGGCACGATCAAGATCGAGATGCATTTCCTTCCCGACGTCTACGTGCCCTGCGAAGTGTGCGGGGGAGCGCGCTACAACCGCGAGACGCTCGAGGTGACGTTCAAAGGCAAGACGATCGCAGACGTCCTCGACATGTCGTGCGAGGAGGCACTCGCGTTCTTCGCCAACCAGCCGACGATCGCCCGTCACCTGCAGACACTGGTTGATGTCGGGCTCGGTTATATCCGTCTGGGCCAACCGGCTCCGACTCTGTCGGGAGGCGAAGCGCAGAGGGTCAAGCTGTCCTCAGAGCTTTCGCGTCGATCGACCGGTCACACGCTCTACGTGCTCGACGAGCCGACGACGGGACTTCACTTCGACGACGTCCGAAAGCTCCTCGACGTGCTCAGCCGGCTCGTCGACCAAGGCAACACGGTGATCGTGATCGAGCACAACCTCGACGTCATCAAGACGGCCGATTGGATCATCGACCTCGGACCCGAAGGCGGAGAGCGCGGGGGAGCGGTGATCGCAGAAGGCACCCCCGAGGACTTGGCCGCAATGACGTCAGAGAGCGCGACGGGAGCCGAGCTCGCAAGGGTGCTCGCGAAAGCCGGAGCGCGCGTGGCTGCCACACGGCCAACGATCCGGCGTTCGGCTCCGACGACGCGCGCCACGAAGCGAGCCGCTCGCGTCACGAAGACTCCGGCCGCCAAGGCCGTTGTGAAGAAACCGTTGACCTCGACGACCTCGAAGGCTCGAGCGGCGGTAGGGGGCTGAGACGGCTCGTCTGAATTTCAGGTGATCTCGAGCATGCGCTCGAGCGCCACGCGTGCCCAGGCGGCGGTCTCGGTGTCGACGGTGATTCTGTTGCGGACCTCGCCCTCGACGAGCCCTTCGAGCACCCAGCACAGGTGGGCCGGGTCGATGCGCGACATGGTCGAACATGGGCAGACGATCGGATCGAGCGACTCGACGTGGAGATCGGGATGCTCAGCTGCCAACCGGTTTACGAGGTGGATCTCGGTTGCCACTCCTATGACGCTGCCCGGAGCCGCAGCGTCCACGGCCCGGATGATCGCGTCGGTGGACCCGACCATGTCGCCCATCTCCACCACTTCATGGGCACACTCCGGGTGGACGAGCACGATCCCGTCCGGATGCTCGGCGCGGAAGGCCGCCACGTGCTCGGGCCTGAAGCGCTGATGGACCGAGCAGTGTCCCTTCCAGAGAATCAGCGTCGCCTCTTTGACGGTTCGTTCGTCGTGTCCTCCGAGCTCGCGGCGCGGATCCCACGTCACCATGTCCGACGCCGTCCAGCCGAGCTCGAAGCCTGTGTTGCGTCCGAGGTGCTGGTCGGGGAAGAAAAGGACCTTGTCCGCCCTGGGACCCCGGTCGGCCGTGCGCTCGGGGTCGAGAGCCCATCTGAGAACGGCCCTGCAGTTCGAAGACGTGCACACGGCGCCGCCGTTGCGTCCGACGAAGGCCTTCAGCGCGGCCGAGGAGTTCATGTAGGTGACCGGAAGCACCCGTTCGATGTCCGTCACCTCGCTCAGGGACTCCCACGCCTCTTCGACCGAGTCGAGATCCGCCATGTCGGCCATCGAGCAGCCGGCGTTGAGGTCGGGAAGCAGGACCTGCTGGCGTTCGGAGGTGAGCACGTCGGCGGACTCGGCCATGAAGTGGACGCCGCAGAACACCACGAAATCCGCGTCGCGCCTCTCAGCAGCGATCCGCGACAGTCCGAACGAGTCACCTCTGGCATCGGCCCAGCGCATCACCTCGTCTCGTTGGTAGTGGTGGCCCAGGATCACGACGCGGGACCCGAGCTCGTCCTTCGCCGCACCGATCCTGTCGGCAAGTTCCTCGGGCGTTGCGGTGCTGTAGCGCTCGGGGAGCGCCTGTTGCAAGCGGAGCATGTTGATCTGACCCCCTTCGGGGAGCGCTCCGATCGTGGCCGGCGGGGACAGCCTGGTCGCCCATCCGCGGGGTTGTCGGCCTCGGAGTGGTATGCACGCCGGGATACCAGGCCGGCGCTGCACTCCATCCTATGGTGTCGGAGCATCGAAAAGGCGACCCGAGGTGCCGGGCCCGGAGGGTCACGCCCGGACGCGGTGTACGGGCCGAGGCCCGGATGCGGCACAGTGGAGCAGTGATCACCCGCCCGCCGGCGAGCTCCATACCCGACACGCCCGGCTCCTACCAGTTCGTGGACGCCGCCGGCAGGGTCCTGTACGTGGGGAAGGCGAAGAGCCTTCGTGCCCGCTTGTCGAACTACTTCGCCGACCCGGCGACGCTGCCCCCGCGCACGGCGCAGATGGTCGCGGCAGCCGACCACGTCGAGTGGATCCAGGTCTCCAACGACGTCGAAGCAGTGATGCTCGAGTACTCGTTGATAAAGCGGCACCGGCCACGGTTCAACATCAGGCTGGTCGACGACAAGAGCTATCCGTGGCTGGCGATCACCCTCGGCGACGAGTGGCCGCGAGCTGCGGTCGTGCGCGGCAAGCGCAGGCCGGGTAACAGGTATTTCGGTCCCTACGCCCACGCCGGGGCGATCCGCGGGACCCTGGACCTTCTATTGAGATCGTTCGGAGTCAGGACCTGCTCGGACACGAAGCTCGGGCGACACGTCAGGTTGGGTCGCCCTTGTCTGCTGTATCACATCGAGAAATGCAGCGGTCCGTGCATCGGAGCGGTCAACCACGAGACCTACACGGGGATGCTCGCCGACCTGATGGCGTTTCTGTCCGGCGACACGGATCCCGTGGTGCGTCGCATCGAAAGAGAGATGCGGCAAGCCGCAACCGATCTCGACTTCGAGAAAGCGGCGCGCCTTTCGCGACCGCCTGGGTGCCGTTCGCCTCGCCATCGAGCGCCAGCAGGTCGTGTCCATGAAGCCCGAAAATCTCGACGTCATCGGTCTCGCCGACGACGAGCTCGAAGCGGCGGTCTGCGTCTTTCACGTGAGGAGAGGGCGGGTGGTCGGGCGTCGCGCCTTCATCGTGGACAAGGTCGAGGACCTGTCCCGTCCCAGGCTGATCGGGCGCGTCATCGAACAGGTCTACGGAGATTCGGTGCCGGCCGAGGAATTGCCTGCCGACACCAGAGACCCTGCCGACACCAGAGACCCTGCCGACACCAGAGACCCTGCCGACACCAGAGACAGAGCGCGTAGGTCCCGGCGGAACAACTCCTCGGATCACGAGGGATGGGCTTCGGGTGCCAGCGATCCCTGGCAGTGGGGGCTCGAAGGGACGCAAGAGCCGGGTGTGCCGCGACGAGTGCTCGTGCCCGAGCTGCCGGAGGATCCCGGAGTCTACGAAGCGTTTCTCGCCGCGCTGCGGGGCGGACCCGTTGCGCTCGCCGTACCCAAACGTGGCGGGCGCAAGGCCCTGATCGAGACGGTGACGAGAAATGCGTCAGAAGAGCTCACCAGGCACAGGTTGCGGCGCGCACAGGACCACAACTCGAGACGCGAGCCCTCGAGGCCCTCCAACAGGCTCTCGGGCTCGAGCATGCACCTCTTCGCATCGAGTGCTTCGACATGAGCCACCTGCAGGGAACCGACTACGTGGGCTCGATGGTGGTGCTCGAAGACGGGTTGCCCCGGCCGTCCGAGTACAGGCGCTTCAAGGTGCGCGACGTCGCAGGCAACGACGACTACGCGGCGATGGAGGAGGTTCTGACGCGAAGGTTCACTGCTCTGCTCCAGGCCAGGGAGCGCGAGGAAAATGCGCCGGTTGACTCGAAGACGCCGCGGAAGTTCGCCTACCCGCCGCAGCTGCTGTTGCTCGACGGCGGCAAGGGCCAGCTCGGAGTCGGGGTGCGGGTGCTCGAGCGGCTCGGGTTGTCGAAGGAGATCCCTGTCGCAGCTCTCGCAAAGAGCTTCGAAGAGGTTTTCAGGCCGGGCAGTCCCGACCCGGTGAGGATCCCGCGTGGATCGGACGCACTGTTCCTGCTGCAGCGGGTCCGCGACGAGGCGCATCGTTTCGCCATCGGCTACCACAGGCAACTCCGCGGTCGCCGCATGACGCGAAGTGCACTCGAGGGTGTACCCGGGCTCGGACCGGCTCGAAGGAAGCGCCTGCAGAGCGAGCTCGGGAGTGTCGCAGCTATACGGCGAGCCCCGATCGAGGACCTTCTCGCGCTCGGTTGGCTTCCTGAAACGACTGCGCGCGCCCTGTATCGCCACCTTCACGATCCGTTCCCGCCCAGATTTGGCCGCACCCCGCTGCCTCTGCCGGTGGCCAAGAAGCGAGTCGAGACCCCCGAAGGCGGGGAGCAGTCCGATATCGGAGAACGAGTCACCACGGAGGCTGCAAGGTGAGCAACTACCTCCTCATAACCGGGATGTCGGGTGCGGGTCGTTCGACCACCGCGGACGCCCTAGAGGACGCCGGATGGTACGTGATCGACAACATGCCGCCGTCGCTTCTCGGCGAGGTGGTCGACGTTGTCGGGGCTCCTGGATCGGGCCAGGACCGCGTCGCACTCGTCGTCGGACGGAGCGGCGGCGCGCAGGTCGAGCAAGCCCTTCCTGCGGTCGACCACCTGCGCGCGTCGGGACACGAGGTCAGGATCATCTATCTCGACGCACCGGATCACGTGCTCGTCCGCAGGTTCGAAGGCACCCGCCGCCGCCACCCGTTCGGGGGGAGCAACGTAGAAGAAGCGATATCGGACGAGCGGGAGCGGCTTCGGCCCATCCGTGACCGGGCCGACATGGTGCTCGATACCGGAGAGCTGAACGTGAACCAGCTCCGAGCTCGTGTCACCGCACTCTTCGGCGAGAGCGCAGAAAACCGGATGCAGACTTCGGTCGTTTCCTTCGGGTACAAGCACGGAGTGCCGATGGACGCTGACGTGGTCTTCGACTGCCGCTTTCTTCCGAACCCGCACTGGCAGGAGAACCTGCGCCCTCTTTCAGGGCTCGACGCTCCTGTGCGCGAATACGTCCTGGCCCAACCGGAGACCGCGGAACTGCTCGACCGACTGGACTCCTTGTGGGAGCTCGTGCTTCCCGGCTACCAGGCCGAAGGGAAGTCGTACCTAACGATCGCGTTCGGGTGCACCGGTGGCCGACACAGGTCGGTCGTCGTCGCGGAAGAGGTCGCCCGGCGGCTCGCGAAGCTCGAGATGGAGCCGACGGTGTTCCATAGGGACGTGGACCGTTGAGACCCAACGTCGTGGCGATCGGGGGAGGCCACGGTCTGGCCGTCACCTTGCGCGCAGCCAGGCGGTACGCGGGGACGATCACGGGAATCGTCTCGTTGGCAGACGACGGCGGGTCCTCGGGGAGGCTCCGCGACGAGCTCGGGATCGTCCCCCCGGGAGACCTTCGCAAGTGTCTCGTGGCGCTCGCGGACGAGACGTCGCAGCCGTCGCGGACTCTCGCGTCAGCGTTCGAGTACCGATTCGCCTCCGAAGAACCGTCCGGGCACGCCCTCGGGAATCTCGTAATCGCCGCACTCGCTGCGTCGACGGGAGACCTGCAACAGGCGCTCGACGACGCGGGTGCCCTTCTCGGCGCGGTGGGACGGGTCGTACCTGCCTCCACCGAGCCCGTCGTACTCGTGGCGACCACCGACTCCGGAGAGATCCGAGGTCAGACGGCCGTACAGAGGACCGCCGGAATACGGCGGGTCGTGCTCGACCCGATCGACGTCGCAGCAGCTCCTGAGGCGCTGAAAGCCGTGACCGATGCGGACCAGGTGGTCATAGGCCCGGGTTCGCTCTACACGAGCGTTCTCGCAGCCCTGTCGGTGCCCGAGCTGACAAGGTGCCTCGGCCTGTGCTCAGCCCGGAGGGTCTACGTAGCGAACCTCCGGCCCCAGAGATCCGAAACTGCTGGTTACGACGTCGCGCGTCATCTGGTCGCCCTTCAGGATCACGGCGTGGAGATCGACGTCGTGGTTGCCGATACCTCTGCCATAGCCCTCGGGGCCATGGATGGCCTCGGGGTCCAGGTGGTGACGGCCGAGCTCGCCAAAGCAAACGGCTTGGCCCATGATCCTGGCAGACTGGCGGCCGTGTTGGCCGATCTGGTCGCATAGAGGTGGGCGGGATCTGCGCCCGGAGTGTGAGCGATGATTGAGCGCCGGACATGACGGGGTGGGGGACATGACGGTTCGGGTGGGGATCAACGGTTTCGGCCGCATAGGCCGGCACTTTCTGCGAGCGGCCCACGGCCGCAAGGCGGACGTCGAGATAGTCGCGGTCAACGACCTGACGGACGCCGAGACGAATGCCGTATTGCTGCGGTACGACTCCACCCACGGGAAGTTCCCGGGCGACGTCCAGGCCGAGGACGGCCACCTCCTCGTCAACGGACAGAAGATCCAGGTCCTGTCTGAGAAGCAACCGTCTCAGCTTCCGTGGGGGGAGCTAGGTGTCAGTGTCGTAGTCGAGTCCACGGGCAGGTTCACCGACCGCGAGGGGGCCGCGTCACATCTCGTTGGCGGTGCACGCCGGGTCGTGATCTCCGCACCTGCCAAAGGGGTCAACGCCACGTTCGTCATGGGTGTGAACGATGGAGAGTACGACCCCGAGTTCCACGTCGTGGTGTCGAACGCCTCGTGCACGACGAATTGCTTCGTGCCAATGGTCAAGGTGATCGAGGATGCTTTCGGGATCGAAGCGGGATTGATGACGACCGTCCACACGATGACCAACGACCAGAACCTGCTCGACCTTGCGCATCGCGATCTTCGGAGGGCGAGGGCAGCGTCTCTGAATATCGTTCCGGCCTCGACGGGAGCCGCTCGAGCCACCGGTCTGGTTCTTCCGGCGATGGCTGGGCATCTCGACGGCATGTCGTTTCGAGTACCGGTGGGCGACGGATCCATCACCGACTTCACCGCGCTCGTAAGCGGCACCGTGGGCCCCGACGACGTGAACGCGGCCTTCCGCTCCGCATCCGAGTCGGGTCCGCTCGCGCCTTACCTCGAATACACGGAAGAACCGCTCGTGTCGTCGGACATTCTCGGGAATCCTGCATCGTGCGTCTTCGATGCGGGCCTGACGTTGACCGTTCCGGCTTCGGCGACCAACACGATGGTGAAGACGTCGGGTTGGTACGACAACGAATGGGGATACGCCAACAGACTGGTGGATCTGGTTCTTCTCGTAGGGCGGGACTAGAACGCCATGTCGGAGGGGTCCTCGGCAGGGGGAGACCCCCTTCTCGAGAGAGCAATATCAGGACCCCTCGCGGGACTGCCGCTTCTAGAGGACCTGCCGCCACTTGACGGTGCCCGCGCTCTTCTCCGCGTGGACTTCAACGTCCCTCTTGGGCCGTTGGATGACGACGGTCTTCCCACGGTCGAGGACGATTTCCGCATAAGGGCAGCCATGCCGACGATCTCGTGGCTGTTGGAGCACGGTGCGCACGTCACGGCTTGCACGCATCTGGGGAGGCCGAAGGGAGTTCCCGATCCTGCTTTCTCGGTCGAGCCGCTGCGCCGGGTGCTCGCCACGTTCGCGCCCACGGTGGAACTCGAGGAGAACCTGCGGTTCGATGCCGGAGAAACCGCTAACGACCCGAAGTTCGTCGACCGCCTGGTGTCCGGGTTCGACGTGTACGTGAACGACGCCTTCGGGGCATCTCATCGCACTCACGCCTCGATCGTCGGACCCCGACGCGCCTCCCGTCGGCGGCGGGCCGCTTGCTGGAACGCGAGGTGGAGGTGCTCGGCGAGCTGCTGATGGCACCGGCGAGGCCGTTCGTGGCGATCGTCGGTGGCGCCAAGCTGTCCGACAAGCTCGGTGTGCTACGGACGCTTCTCGACCGTGTCGACCTCCTCGTGGTCGGAGGCGCGATGGCATTCACCTTCCTCCGCGCTCGGTCACAAGACCGGTTCGTCGCTCATGGAGCTGAGCAAATTGGAGGAGTGCAAGGCACTTCTCAAGGAGGCGGGGGACCGGTTGATCCTTCCTGTCGACGTGCTAGCACTTGGTCCCGACGGTGAGATCGGGTGCGGCTCGTCGGGAAAGGGCGAGGTGCAGGTCGTCGGGGTCGACATCCCCATCGGATGGATGGGCCTAGACATCGGGCCGAAGTCGCAAGAGGTGTTCGCTGCCGCCATTCGCGGAGCGGGGACCGTGCTCTGGAACGGGCCGATGGGCGCGTTCGAAGACCACAGGTTCGTGTCGGGGACTAAGGCCGTGGCCGAGGCGGTCGCAGCGAGCACGGGCATGACGGTCGTCGGCGGGGGTGACTCGGTTGCGGCTCTGGACGAGCTCAAGCTCACGTCGAAGGTCGGCTTCGTCTCGACCGGAGGGGGTGCGACGCTCGAGTTGATCGAGCACGGCGACCTGCCGGGGCTCAAGGCGCTCAGGGCCGCATCGAACGCGCCACACGCACAGGACGAAATCGGCTGACGACAACTGTGTCCTCACCAGCACGACGTCCGCTCGTGAGCGGCAACTGGAAGATGCACCTCGACCATCTCGCGGCGATCAGGACGGTTCAGGACATTGGAATGCGTCTCGATTCTGCGGATGTGGCTTCGGTCGACGTGTCGGTGCACCCCCCGTTCGTAGACCTGCGGTCCGTGCAGACCGTCCTCGAAGACCGGGGCATCCCGGTAGCTCTCGGGGCTCAGCACTGTTACTTCGAGGAGGAAGGCGCTTTCACCGGCGAGGTGAGCCCAGCAATGCTCGAAAGGCTCGGGGTCAGCTATGTGATCGTCGGCCACTCAGAGAGGCGCCGGCTTTTCGGCCAGACCGACGAGCAGGTGAGGGCGATCGTGCCGGCGGTGATCAAGCACTCGATGAAACCGGTGGTATGCGTCGGTGAGGACGGAGAAGAGCGCGAACGCGGCGAAACCGAGGAGATCTTGACCGGGCAGGTGACGGCTGCGTTGAAGGGGCTTCCTCCAGCCCAGATCGCCGCAATGGTGGTTGCCTACGAACCCGTCTGGGCTATCGGTACCGGCAAGACGGCCAGTGCCGGCGACGCCCAGGCCGGGTGCGCCCACGTGCGGGCTGTGGTGAGCGAGCTGGCGGGCGAGAACGCGGCCGCTTCGCTAAGGGTTCTCTACGGCGGGTCGGTCACCGCAGACACGACTGCGGAGCTCATTTCGGGCGAGGACGTCGACGGCTTTCTCGTCGGGGGGGCGAGCCTGAGGGCCGCCGAATTCGTGGCGATCGTGCGTGGGGCGGCGCCGGCGAGGCGCAGCAAAGCTCAGGTCTGAAACAAGCTCCGATCGCGGCTCTGGTAGCGTCGAAGGGTTCCTGTTTCTGTAGTGCTCGACGGAGGTTCAGGCCCGTGCTGACGATCGCGATACTGGTGATCGACCTCCTCGCGTCCCTGTCCCTCGTGTTCCTCATTCTCATGCATTCAGGGAAAGGCGGCGGGCTGTCCGACATGTTCGGGGGTTCGGTGGGACAGGCGGCAGCCGGCTCGACAGTGGTCGAGAAGAACCTTGACCGCATCACGGTCACCGTCGCTGTGATATTCGCCTTCTCGACTCTGATCCTGACCCTGCGCCTGCAGTGAAGCGCTGGGCGGCCCGGCTCAGGGCGGCCCGAGTACGACGTGAATGCACAGCGCTCGTCGCGGGTGGGTTGGCCGCGAGCATGTTCCTCGCTTCGTGTGGCGGCACGAACAGCGCGACACCGACAACTCGGTCCTCCGCCACGGTCGGGAACGTTCTCGTCGCACAGTCGGGAGCCAGCGTCACCGTCGTCGTGCCTTCCGTGGCGACGAACTTGAATCCCCACATCGCGGCGGGGGACAGCGCCGCGACTCAAATGGTGACGGCGCTCACAGATCCCCAGGTGTTCCGGATCAACCCCGGCCTTACCCCCGTGCTGGACACCAACTTCGTTCAGAGCGCGGAAGTCGAAAGCGTGAACCCGCAGACGGTTGTCTATACGCTCAACCCGCAAGCGACTTGGTCAGACGGCGTGCCAATCGGTGTGCAGGACTTCATCTTGAATTGGGAGGAACAGGCGAGCTCCGCACTCGGCTACGGCGACATCGCGACGATCACTGGATCGAGCACCGGCCACACCGTCCGCGTGGTGTTCGTGCACCCGTACGCCGACTGGGCCGGGCTCTTCGGCAGCCTCATCCCCGCTCACGTCGCGAACCAACTCGGGTGGGACGAGGGTTTCGGTCATCCCGGGGCATCCGTCGAGGTATCCGGAGGTCCCTATCAAATTGAATCGTGGGTTCCCGGCTCGCGCGTCGTGCTCCGACGGAATCCGATGTGGTGGGGGACGCCTGGAAAGGTCGCAAAAATCGTCATCGAGAAGCGAGACACGTCGCAGGATGTCGGAGGTCTGGTCTCCCAGAACGTCGCTCAGGTGGCCTACACCACGACGTTCGACGCGTCGTTGCTGCAGACCGTGTCTTCCTCACCTGGCACGAACAGTCAGGAGAACCTCGGTACGACGATGCTGCAGCTCCTGTTCGACATGCACAAGCCTGTCGACCAATCGGCGGCCGTTCGGCAGGGAGTCGCGTTCGAGCTCGACAGGCAAGCCATCGTCGGTGACCTGGTCGGCTCGCTCGACCCTTCTGTGCAGGTCAACGACGATTTCTTGGCCGTGAACTCGCAACACTCCTATACGCGCGACGGGCAGCAATTCGATTCGCCTAATGCGTCCGAAGCTGCCACCTTGCTCGGGTCAGCTGGGATGTCCAGAGACTCGAACGGGTCGTGGAGGTCGGGAGGAGCGCCGGTCGTCCTGGACATGCGGTGGGCTTCGGGCGACCCGTGGTCGGAGCTGATCGCGCCAGCCATCGAGGCCGAGTTGGTCCAGGCCGGCTTCGAAGTCCGAGCCGATCCGATCAACGCGCCCTCAACTCGATGCGTCAAGACTCGCCGACGCCGCTTGGGACGTTGCCTTGGTGCCTGTGCTGGCTAATCCGTACATGGGCCAGATGGCTCGCGTTTACTCGACGACGGCCGCGGTGGTCGGGGAGGGGGAGTCGCTCAACTGGTCGGGGTTCGATGCGCCGCAGGCGGACGCCTTGTTCGAACAAGCTTCCGCAAGCCTGGACCCGGCACGGGCGGCATCTCTCTACCAGGAAGCGGACCGGCTTCTTTGGCAGGCGATGCCTGCTGTTCCGTTGTTCGCCGAGCCGACCCTGCTCGTCTGGAGCGCCTACGTGACAGGCGTCCAGGGAGACGCTTGGGGAACAGGGCCTCTTTGGGATGCGGCCAGCTGGACAAGGTTGGTGCCGGCACCGAGAAGGACCGCCACGAAGCAACATTAAAGACGACGCCCGGGCTCGCTATCTGAGTTCGAGGGCTTCGCCCAGGTGTTCGAGCGGTGCGAGCGCCGCTGCGATGCGATCGCGATCGGCGGCGTCCAGGGAGTTCATCGCCCTTGTGACGGCATTCAGGCGCCTGCGTCGCCAGCCCGAAAGCCGTCGCTTCGAGGCATCGGTGACGTCCAGATGGATTACGCGCCTGTCCGTCGTGTCGTAGGCGCGGTCGAGGAGTCCGAGACGGCTCAACTGGCCGACGAGGGTGCTGACGGTGTTGGGAGCAAGATGAAGCTCGGCTGCAGCTGTCGCGACGGTGAGCTTGGGTTGCCTGTCCACCAGCCGGAGGAGCTCAATCTGCGCTGTGGTGAGGTGTGGCTCGTCACTGTTGGCTCGTGCGATGTATACGCTTCTGCGCCTGATAACGGCGATGCTCGCGAGCAACTGTTCAGCGAGAGCGCTCGAGGACAAAGGCCCTTTCGTTGGTCTGCGCGACGCCATTACTTTGAGCGTATCTCTGGTCCAGAGGTAGATCGGTGGCGCTGATCAAATCGGGTGCCGGTCAACCGGGACCCACTAGTAGAGTCGGGCTCCAGGCCGTCTCGGGGCGGCTCCGGTCACTTGTCGGAGTGGCGGAATAGGCAGACGCGCCAGCTTGAGGGGCTGGTGCCCGCAAGGGCGTGGGGGTTCAAGTCCCCCCTCCGACACGGTAAAATTTTCACTGAAGTCCGCTCTCGGGTTCACATAAGTAGCGGTGTAGTCCGAGAGTGCCTCGTCGGAGGCTGGTTTGGGAGGCGTCTGTCCGGTGGAGGTGCCTTCTCCGGCGCCGAGGACGGCAAGAGCTCGGGTCTTCCGATTATTCCGAGGCTGGCCGCGCCGCTTCGCGACTCGTCACACTTCTGTTAGTCGGGGTTAAGAAGAGGCAGTCTTTCGTGCCGGGGTGGCTGCTTATCGGGATTTGACTGGTAGCGCCGCTCACGCTTGCGCCTTGTGCGCCTGAGTGCTGTCGATTTTAGGTTCTCCTCGAAGCGGTCTGCGATGCGCATGTTCCTAACAACCACTGCGAACGTGTACATCAGCTGGTTCTTCGCACGGCCGAAGAGTCGGCACCAGCCCCTCCTGATCCCACCGACCGAAGGGTCGCTCAAAGACGCGTAGGTGCGCTCGGCCGCTGTGCGCCTCTGGTAGGACAGGCGGTGCTCACGGCTCGGATAGTCGTGTAGTTGGCGTGTTTTCTCCGCGATCTGCGGGGGAACGGTGATCGTCTTCTGCGAGCAACAACGCCGGTCAACGCCGTCATCGGGTGCGCTGACCGTCGGTCGGTCTGGTTCGAGCGCCAAGGACCCGGGCTTCTTCGGACAACGCACCTTTCCCCCTGCCGCCGGGCAGCGGACGCGCAGATATCCATCTTCGTCGGGCCGGCAGATCGCAGACAGCTTGTAGCGCCGCGAGCTCGCTTGCCATCGTGTCGTGGTGCTCGGTGTCCTCCTTCGACGCTCCCCTTAACAAAGGCCCGAGCTCGAACAACGAGTGCGGGGTCGCCGGGCAGTACAGCTGCCCGTTTGCGATCACTGCACCCTCGAAGCTGCCTTTCGGTCCACGATCATGGGGGTGCAGGTCCATCACCAACTGGGCTCCTGCGGACCGCAGAGGCGTTGCAAAGTTCTCTGGATCACGGTTCGAATAGCCGCAGTCGCAGAGCACGTTTTTCAATGAGACGGTGGCAGACATCCGCAGGAGGGTCTCGGCCATGACACGAGCCGGGTCGAGGTGGGGTGCCTCGAAGCAGATCCGCCTGACGAGTTCGGGGATCGGGTCGGATCCTGTATCTGCGACCATCGTCGCAACCTGGGCGTAGTAGCCGAAGAACAACACCTCGACTGCTCCGGGAGCGTTCCTTCTTGCGTGGCCCCACGACGCGTCGCAGTCGTTTGAAGGAGCGGGATCGTCTTTTGCTCTCGGCCTGCTCCAAGTCTCGTAGTCGGTCCAGTCGATCGCTAGGTCCGACGCTTTCGAGCGGTAGCGAGCCGGGATGCTTTGTTCCACGATCGCGTCGGTGATCTTGTTCAACTTGGAGACCGCCATGTCTTGGTCGATCGTCGATCGCAGCTCGTTTAGGTGGGCCGCGCGCTCTTCGGGCGCAACTCCTCTAAACGATGGGACCGGAGAGGGATCGACGGCGCGAACCATCACCTGGTGTGTATCTGCGAACTGCCGGTAGGTGATGGTGTGGATCCCGGTTGGCTCATGCCACGACACGCCTAAGGAGATCCTGTCGCGCACGTCGAGCGAGACGAGCGCCCGATAGGCGGCCGTCAGGTGAGCCGGGCGGTGGTCGGAGATGGCGAGCAGGATCCCGACTACGACCGTCTCTGCAGAAAGCCGCCTCGGCCTGCCGCCTTTTGGCATGTTCTGTTCGAATACGGATGCTATTTGCGAGTCGGAGACGACCCGGCGGATCTGCTTCAAGCGAGCCGACTGGCTCAATCGCACATCCCCAACAGATGGACGGTGTCTCGGTCTTGCGGCGGATTCAACAAAGCGACGATGTCGCCCAAGTGCTGGGAGCAGGTGATGCCTGCTGCAGCCATGAAGTTCGCAAGCCCGATTCGCTTTGCACATTCGGCCAGCCAATACGAACGGAGCCTCGAGATGTCTAAAGGACCCAGGTGCATCGTGCGACTGGACGCTGAGATCCTCCAGGTCACGTTCCTTCTGTCCGGCTGGGTGCCGCCTATGACATAAGACGCTCCTGCGTGGCTAGATGCGGAAAGGAGCGGAGCGTGAAACTCGTGAAGAACAGGGGCGACCCTCGGCTTTCTGCCGCCCACCTCCACAACGACACCGCCGTAGCGGCATTGGACGTCGTCACCTTTTATCGATGAGAGCTCGCGTCCGACGAGCCCTGCGCCCGCCGCTAGGCAGATGAGCCCCGTCGCGCGCATCTGGCGGTCGATCCCCCCGCAGTGCGCGGCTGCAGCGAGGCGGGCCTGTATCTCGTCGCGGCTATAGGGGGCCTTGGCCCTCTGGCGGACAAGCGGTGCCGCTTCGGGGACCTGTTGAGCAACAACGCGCCGAGAGACGAAGCGCAGGTTGGTCCTCAAGGTGCGCGTCGTGGCAGGCGAGGCTCGAGGGGTCCCCACTCGGGCGAAACGTTCGATCACAAATGGGGAGAACACGGTCTCGCGATCGAGCTCCAAGCCGACCGAGATGCAGAACTCAGCCAGCTTCGAGGTGGCATACAGCAGGTCCTTCGCCCTGGCCGGCGCGATCGGGCACAGACAGACGACGACGTCTTTTGCGAACCGTGCCGCTTCTGGGCTCACGGTCCTCGGCTCCCAGCCCGAGATCACATCGAAGCAGGAGGCCATCACTGTAGATATACAGTACGATCCCCCCTCCAGTGGCGGACCCTCCGTGGGAAGGTAGGTGAATGCGACCCGATGCGGCTCGGCGCGCAGAGGCACGCGCCATAGCAAGCGAGCTACAAGGGATCGCCCGGACCGGGATGGTGCTTCCCGGTTCGATCACAGAACGCCGCACGCACTGTGGGAGACCGGGGTGTCACTGCATGGCAGAGCCGCCTGTTCCTCATGGCCCCTACTTCCAATACACCCGCAAGGTCGCAGCGAAAACCGTCGGGCGCTGGCTCACGAAGGAGCAGCGTGACGACTATGCACCCTGGGTCTACAACTCGAGGCGCATCCGTGAGCTGCTCAAGCGACTGGAAGAGATCGGGCTCGAAACTCTGGAGAGCGACGAGCGCCGCGGCAGGAGCGCCAACAAGGCAACGAATCAGGTGTGATCAGCCGGCGCTTATAGCGTGACAGCCGACCCAGAACCCACGCGTTTCTCCAGGTGGAGCCTTCTGTGAAGACCTCACGGTGTGATGTCGCGAGACATCGGAGACAGATGTCGCGAGACATCGTAGACAGTCTGAGTCAGAGCCGCCCGAGAGGTTGGTAGTTCCTGATCGGGTCCAAGGTGAGATGCCTTAGCGGCGAACCGTCGATACCGATGACCCGGATGTCGAGGTCGTCAACCAGCACCCGGACTCGCCATCCCGCGTAGGCACGACCGCAGGGGATGTGGTGCATCTTGCCGTTGATCCGCAAGGTCACCGTCCCCTTCTTGTCGAGCTTGTCGTGGCGGATCTTGCGGCCACCGCTCAAGTCGATTGGTTCTGACGAAGGCCCGGCCTTCTCTCGAGCGGCATACACCTGTGCAGGTGTCCTCCTGCCGATGGCGCGGTGAGGACGGACCTCGTTGTAATAGGTGACGAACCAATCGAGCTGGTGCTGCAGTTGCTTCTTCGTTTCGATCGGGTCCTGTTGGGCGAGGTACTTCTTGAGGGTCTGGTGGAACCTCTCTACCTTTCCGCAAGTCTGCGGATGATATGGACGCGAGTGCTTTGAATGTATGCCGAGGCCGGCGAGCTCCATCTCGAAGGCACCGGCGAAACCGTGCCTCGCATGACTGGTGAATATGAGACCGTTATCGGTGAGGAAAGACTGGGGAAGGCCCAGTCTGGCTGCAGAATTGTAGAAGGTGCGCACGACGTCGGGTGACCTGGTGGTGACGAACGCATGCGACGCCACACAGAGCCTCGAGTGGTCGTCGATGATGTTCAGGACCTCGAACACCACGCCGTCGGCGACCGTGACGTGCGTCACGTCCGCCTGCCAGGTCTCGTTTGGCAGGTCGGCACAAAAGCGCTTGTAGGAGCTCTTGGGCCTTTTGTGCGGCTGGGCGGTGACGAAGCCCCGTGCCTTTAACACCCGCCAGATCGTCGATATAGAAGGAACGACCTCTGTGTGGGCCTTTTGGAGGTGGTACCTGATGGTCTCGGCCCCGGCATCGACTCCCAAGTCCGAGAGCTCCTTTCTCAAGGTGACGATCTCGTCTTCGTACCCGTGCCGTATGCGTGACGGCGATCGAAGCGGTCTCCTAGAGCGTGCTTCGAGCCCGCATGGTCCCTCCAGGCGGTAACGGCGCAGGAGCTTGTAGAGCCAACTGCGGTGTACGTCGTGGGCTTTCGCGAGCTCGGCGATCGGCCGCCCCGTGCGCAGGTGCGTCTCGATCAGAAACGGGCCCAAGTCCATAGGAGACCTCCACCTCGGTGTCTCCTATGACGCTCCTATGGACCGTCAAGTCGCAAACGGCTCGCTTTCGAGGAGACGGAACAGCTCGCGGGCGACGTAGCGCTTTAGGCAACGCTTGATCTCCCGTGGGGTCTTGCCTTCTTGGGTTCGGCGCATGACGTAGGCCTTTGTGTCCTCGTCCCAGCGCATCCGGCAAAGCACGATCGTGTGGAAGGCACGGTTCAGCTGACGGTCGCCATGCCGGTTCAAGCGGTAGTGAGTCGTTACCTGACCAGAATTCGCCGGGATCGGTGCTGCACCGCCGAGCATGGCGAAGGCTGCGTCGGAGCGGATTCGCCCCGGGTGTGACCAGGCACATAGCACCGTCGCCGCGACGATCGGCCCGACGCCGCACCGCTCGAGTAGCTCCGGGCGCCAGACGCGAACGATCTCGAGGATTTCCTTCTCGTGGCGGTCGGCCTCTGCCCAGAGTTCCAGGACGCGGCGCGACAAGTCGCGCAGCACTGCTGCGGTCGTGCGGGTCTCCAGATCCCATTCGGCCCTCAGGTGAAAGCGTGAAGCGCTGCGCGCCATCGACAAGGTGCGCTTCCCTCGAAGTTTCGAGCGCAGCTGCTCGGGTGCGGCGATGACGAGGGAGAAGAGCTGCTGCTGAGCGATCCTCGCCCCATCGACCGCCGAGCGTCTGGCTGCCAAAAGGACCGAAAGCGCCTGGCGTTCACCGGTCATCCGCGGTGTGGCTAACTGCGTCCGCGAAAGCGCTTCGCGTGCTGCGCGAATCGCGTCGAGCGGGTCGGACTTCGCCCCGTTGCGACGTCTTTGCCGCTCGGGCCGGTCGAGCTCGACGACGAGCCCTTCGCACTTCCCGAGGTAGCGCACCAGGCCCGCACCGTGGCTCCCGGTGCCTTCGATCGCCCAGGCTCGAACCCCAGGGTGCTCGTTCGCGAACTGCACGAGGGACTCGTATCCGCAGGGGCTCGCCTCGACGGTGAGCTCCCCGAGTACCCCACCCGTGCGAGCGTCGATGACTGCCGCGCTGTGTGTCGCGACATGGGTGTCAACGCCGATCACGACGTCGACAATCTCGGACAGACTGTCCATGCGTTGCTCCTTTGCCCGGAGGGACGTAGTCGGTTCCGGTCCGGATGGAGACAGGCAGGACTGTGATGGGACACGCCGCCGGCGAGACGGAAGCGGTCAAGCTCCTGATCAGGCCAATGCTCCAACCGGGCCGGGGCCGGCAACCGCGACCGGACAGGTCATAAGGAAAGACACGAAGTCAGTCTTGACAGGGGTCACGCTCGCGATCACCGCCCCACAGCCCAGCAGCGTCTCTGAACTGCGAGTGGGATTCTCACAGTCTTGACACATCCCAGGCCAGGGGTGTCGCCTATGTCCTGATTTCAGACACCCCCTCCGACACGGAGTTTGACCAGGGATTTCTTCCGCGAGGCCGTTCTCGATACGCCTTCCGATTTACGCTGCATCGCGCGTCCATCGCGCGGCCCGATCTTGTCGGTAGCCGCCTAGGTAGCGCTGAGCATCGACCGAACTCTTGTGCTTGGCGCGGTGCATCAGCTCGGCCTGGGTCGCACCAGTTGCTACTGACCAGGTGAGTCCCGTGTGTCTCAGGTCGCGCCTCCAGGAAAGCGATGAGCGGATCCGACGGCCGATAACGACCAGGCTTCACGACGAGCGGGGTGACGCGAACTATCGCTTCCTGCTTGTGGCTCATCGTCGGCGTGTCCAACGTTGCCGGTCGCAGGCCGCAAGGCGCGCGGCCACCTCGTCATCGTCGAGGTAGGTGACGAGGTTGACCTCGGTTTTGATTTTTCGGGATCGACAATGCGCGGCGACGAGCGACGGTTCCCAAGAGGGGGGGTACCGCTCGGTCTGCGTTGTGGCACTGGACGCGGAACGGGGCTGGCGCTCGGTAAAACGAAATTCATGTCAACGTTATCTACGGTCGCGCTCGACAGCGGCCACGAAGTGCCGCTAGTGTTTTTCGCAGCATCACAGATGCGGCGGAAATCAACGATCTGGGGGCTCTTATGCGCCGTCTTTCTATTTTGTTTGTTGTCGCGGGACTGGTCGCATTTCTCGGCCAAACGGCTGTGGCCGCTGCGAGTGCTCCTAGCCGTCCGGCAGGAACCGGCTCCGGGACGGTACAGGGCAATGTCACAACGCAGGGCGGTCAGCCGCTCAACGGCGTGTGCCTGCACCTTTACAACAAGAAATACACGAAAGACAAGATCGACTTTGCCGCGAGCGGGACAACCGGTCAATCGGGCTTCTTCACTCAGGCGAGCGTTCCAGCAGGTCACTACCTGGGTCTCTTCTTCAACTGTGGAGCCAACACAAGCGGGTCTCCCGACCCCAACTACGTGACCATCTTCTACGGCGAGACCTTCAACCCCAACAAAGCGCTTCTCATCACGGTCGCGAACGGACAAACAACCGACCTCGGTATAACGCCTATCCCGCTCGGAGGCACCGTGACCGGAACCGTCACAGACACCACCGCGAACAAGCCAGCATGGCCGCTCGTGGTCCAGGCCCAAATCCCCAAGGCCCACCTGTACAACGCCTTCCAGACCATCCTCACCGTCTGCGCAGGCACCGACGGCACCTACAGCATCAGTGGCGTTCCCACTTCCGGCGTCCACATCGTGTTCGCTCCCGCAGGTTGGGCGTGTCCTGATGGGAGTGGAACGTTCGTTTCACCCTTCAACCAGGCTACGTACCCAGGGTTAGTCAGTCCCCCGTCCGATGGAACGATTTCCGGGATCAACGGTTCTGTTACGGAAAACGGCTCTCCGTTCTGACGGTTGGCTGAGACCGCTCATCCGCGGCTGATCGCAACCGCTCGCGATATCGCGAGCGAGGAAAATGTCTACCGCACACTCCTGGTCCACCTTCACCACAAGTTCCGCGTCGTCGTCGCTCAACCCGAACACCGCGCGTAGTGTGCGGAGCGCGGCGCGTAGCAACGACACCGACCGGTGGGGAGAACTGGTTAGATGTCCACCCAGTTCGGACGACCCGGCGGTTCACGCGGCTCGCAGCCGAGCGCGAAGAGGTTGTTGTTCTGCACCTCGGTCCAACTGCGACGAGCCTCGTCGTACGTGTCGAGGTAGTAGTTGGAGGTCACCTCGCTGATGAGCGAACCGTGCTCGTGACAAAAGAACTGGACGTAGCGGCTCGGACATATCGGCTCCTTGACGACGAGTATCCAGCGCCCGGGGGCGGCGTTCAGTTGGGCTAAGAGCACCTCCAACCCGGCCCCGACCTCGCGCAGCGTCTGAGTGCTCTAATGCGTGCGGTCGGACCCGGTGTAGCTCGAGGGAAGTCGTGACGACGCAGGACGAAGGAATCGCGAGTGTGGGCGAAAGGGCGGCGGCGGGCACCCAGGGCTCTGGGGGGGCAAAGGCCCCGGGACGCCTCCCGCCGTTTCCTGCGCTCTTAGTCCAGCAGGTACACGCGCACCGGTGCAATAGCGGGGGATCGGCCGGTACACGCACGACCCCAGGATGTGCCCCCCGCCATCCCGGAGTCGTTCGCGTGGACTTAGATGGCATTTGACCAGAGCAACGGACCTCTGGCAAGCGTGATTGCCGCCGCCACTGAAGGGTTGTGTGCGCTGACTGGCTTCGGCCGTAGTCCCGGCATGGCCTCGCGGGAATCCCAACCGGACCAATCGCTCGCAGCAAGGTTGAAGGACCTCACGCCACGCGGGTGGGTAACCGGTCACGGCATGAAGCTTTCGGTGCATGTGCAGCTCTATCGAAATCGCGAGACGCCCGACCTGCCCGGTTGTCTTGGGCTTCGACACCGGTTTTGTTGAACAGCCTGTTATCAAAGGGGTTGACATAAACCCCTCAGCCAACGACACTCGGGGCCACATCGTGCATCGCTCGATGTCTCGGCGGCGAAAGAAATAGAGAATTAAAAAGGGGTGGGCGATATGAAGTTCCGTGGATTTGCGTTTATTGGCGCAGCCTTCATCGTGCTGGGAGCGATCTGGGCAGTTCCTGCGGTATCGGCGAGCACCCCAAGCACGACGAGCGTCCTGACGATCAAGGTCAAATCCACAGCAGCGAATCCGGGCGACATCCAGGTCCAGGACACCAGCGGCAACGTGCTCGCAACCTGCCAGGGCCCTAGTTCCCCCGGTACCTCGAAATGCAAGGTTGACGTGACGACCGGCGAGGGAATCCTTCTCGTCGCCCAGCCGGTCACCGCCGGAACCTTCATGCATTGGACGGCGGCCTGCAGTTCTGTCCCTGGACCTATTTGTCACGAGGCGGTCACACAGAACCTCACCGCGGTCGGGCATTTCACGTCCACCTCTTCAACCCCATCGGCGGTGACGACCACCACCTTCGTGGAGGGCGATACCACGGGGTGCAGCGGATTCAACGACGGGGTGACGGTGAACGGGACCGGGTTCCCGGCTACCACCTCGGTCACCCTCAGCGACGACGGTCTCCAGGTCGCATCAGGCACCACCGACGGCAGCGGTTCGGCACAGCTCAGCTTTACAGCGAACTCCGAGTCCGGCATCTACAGGACCTTGGTGATGGCTACGAGCGGGTCGGCCGCTACTACCGACATCTACAACGAGGGTTCGTACTGTCTGGACCAACAAAACGGCACCGGCACCGGAACCGTCAGCTTTGAGGTTGTCGCCACGGACCTCGATGCGAACGGTTCGGGCACCATCCGGTTCGCAAACAAGCCGCTGTTGCCGACGCAGGCCAACGCCTCGGGCACCTACACGGTCACGACACCCGGCTATTCGTGTCCTCCTGGGGCATCGAAGAACCTCGTCATCAAGAATGTTCGGGGCTCTGGATCGCCATTCTCATTCACTGACGTCGTCACCTTCGGCGTCACCTGCTGACCGTGGACCGCAGCGGTTCGGGCTGAGCGTTCGCAATCGCCGCGAACGGGTCCCACGGTGACACCGCGTTCCACATCTGTGCAATGCGGCAAAGGCTGATGAGGGGCTCGAAGTAGGGAATTGGCGGTTAGGACGATCCGACGAAGAGGGACCCAACATTCTCCATCCTGGACGGTCAAACGCCCTAATTTATGTCAAGTCCATAGCGCGTCCATTGCCCGGACGCCAACGACCCGCCACATTCGCCGATGCACGGATTGTCGAATGAACTGCGGTTATTCACCGCCGTAGTTCGCTGATATCCGCTCGGCCCGCTTGAGGGGCCGGTGCCCGCAAGGGCGTGGGGGTTCAAGTCCCCCCTCCGACACGAAAAATTTCGGCATACACCAATCCAGGTGTCGAGGGGGGCCTGGCACCTAGAACTTTTCTTCTCCCCGTGTTAGGACGGTCTTCTCCCGGGGGGCGAATCGGGACTGGATCGCAGGCTCAGGATGCCACCGTCGGGTAGACGACTACGACAGGAGGCAACCGTGTCGAAGATCAAGAACATGTCCCGGGCGGGCTGGATCGTCACCGGCGTCGTGGCAGCCCTGGTGCTCGTGCCGACGGCGGCTGTGGCGGTGACGAACGCCGTCACAATCAAGGGGAGCCCGAGCGGGAACAAGGCCGACGTCACTGCTGCAGGTCAACTGCTCACTACGACGGCCAACCCGAGCAGCTTCTACCAGAACATGACCACAGGCCTCGGAGCCGGCGCCTACGGTTTCCTTTTGACACCACCCACGGGGTTGGCTCTGGTCGTCACGACGATCCACATCGACGTGTACAGCGACCCATCGCCGGGGGGCCCTGACATCGTCGCGTTCATCATCGAGACCGGGACCAGCTGCTCGAGTTCACAAGTCGGGTCGTATAACCAGATCATCCATCCCGACTCTCTCGGGGAAACCGAGGTATCACTCGAGCCGGGGCTCGGCATCCCGGCTGGGGACGCACTATGCGGAGCTCAAACCGGGAGCGTGGGGGCCCAAGCATCGGTGTCTGGCTACACCGTGCCGTCAAGCAGCGTGACATCAGGCCCACTGCATCGCGTGCCTTCACTCCTGAACCAGAGGTAGCCACGTCGCGGCGAGCGGCGACGCGCATCCGAAATCGCGCGCGGCGAGTGCGAGGCACGATGACGGCGTCAGTTCTCGAAAGAATGACAGACGCGTATCCACCATTCTCCTAGCGGTCGGGCCGCCGAAATGGCACGATACGCGGGTCGGTACCGGCGAAGGGAGGATGCCGTGACGTGGCACCTGGAGGGGACCTACTTCGAGAACTGCAACTGCGACATGGTCTGCCCCTGTACGACCTCCGGGCTCACGATGGCCGCCGACCAAGACCGCTGCCGCGTGGTCCTGGCCTTCCACGTCGTGAGCGGCGAGGTCGAAGGCGTGGACGTTCGAGACAAAACGGTCGTCCTCGTGGTCGACACACCTCCCGTGATGGCAGACGGTAACTGGCGCGTTGGTGTGATCATGGATGGAGCCGCCTCTCCCGAGCAGGCGGAGAAGCTCGGCGCCGTGTTCGGTGGACAGGCCGGTGCTCCCATGGCGCTGCTCAGCCCACTTATCACCGAGATGCTCGGAATGGAGTCCGCGCCGATTGACTATGTCGATGATGGTCGGCGGCATTCCATCAAGATCGGCGATCTGGTGGACATCGAGATCGAGGACTTCGTGTCGCCGATGAATCCGGGAGGCGAAGTCGAGCGCCTGACCGGCATTTTCCACCCGGCCAACTCCACACTGACGATCGCCAAGGCCAACAGATCCCACGTCGAGGCGTTCGGCTTGTCATTCGCCAACAAAGGGAAGAACGGACACTCGGCCCCATTTTCCTGGGCCTCATGAACACAGCTGCGCCGACCCTCCGTCGTCTGACACCCCCGGCTTCACTCCTGCTCCTCGGAGCCTCGGCCGCCTGGGTGGGCGTGGTCGTCGTTGCACGACATATGGGTCCGATGCCGGGAACTATGGGGCTCGGAATCGGCTCGTTCGTTGCCGTGTGGTCCCTCATGATGACCGCCATGATGTTGCCGTCGGTGGCCCCTTTCGCCTCGCTCTACACGCGAAGCTTCACCGAACGCCGTGGACTGCGTTTGGCTGTCTTCGGTTCCGGCTATCTACTCGTGTGGAGCCTCGCTGCAATCCCCGCCTACGGGCTGGCGTGGCTCGCGGACCGAATCGGCGGCGCTCATCCTTCAGCGGCGACCGGCCTGGCGGTGGCCATTTTTGCAGCGTGTGGCATCTACCAGCTGACCCCCCTAAAGGACCGCTGCCTTGCGCGCTCGTCGCTCGCCACTGGGGTTCGTCTTCAAGTTCGGTGCCTACAGTGGGCGCACCAGGGATCTGCGCGTTGGCTTGTACCACGGCGCATTTTGTCTCGCGTGTTGCTGGGGACTGATGGCTCTTCTAGTCGCCTTCGGACTGATGAATCTGACCGCGATGGTCGTGCTCGCCGCGATCGTTTTGGTCGAAAAGACATCGCCGTGGGGCTCCCGCTTCAGCTGGGCGCTGGGCATCGTGGCTCTCGTGCTGGCGGTGGTAGTGGTCTTCGCACCTGGCGTCGCGCCAGGGCTCCATCCCGCAGTTCAACCTGGTATGGGGCGCATGTGACGGCGGTCGAGAACAGCCTCACCGCCGAATGGCGGGTCCAAGGTTCGTACTTCGAGGCCTGCAACTGCGAGGCCATCTGCCCGTGTCGCAGGGTTGGGGGTGTACCCGGAGGTTCGTCGAGTTTCGGAGAATGCTTTGGTGCCCTGTCCTGGCACGTTCACGAGGGCCACTCCAACCTTTTGGACCTGTCCGATCTTCGGACGGTGCTCTCGATTCGCTACTACGACAACGTGCAACCGAGCACTCGGTGGGAGGTCGTGCTCTACGTCGACGACCAAGCCGACGACGCTCAACGCGGGGCCCTGGCCGACATCTTCCTCGGGCGCGTCGGTGGGACCGTCGCCAAACAGTACGGGCCAGCTATCGGTGAGATCCACGCAGTTCGCCCGGCCCGGATCACTCTGGAGCACACGGCACCACGCAAGCGGATCGACGTGTTGGGCTACCTGACCGTCGAGGCCGAGGGGGAAGCGTCCGTTCCGGGTGACGTGCAATGCGGCATTCCTGGGCTTGATCACCCAGGCACCGAACTGCACGGAGACATGCTGCAATCGCACGATTCGGCATTGCGCTGGGAGGTCAGGGGCCGGCGAAACGCAGCCTTCATGACTGATTTCGACTACAGCTCAGCCGGATAAGTCCACTTGTAAGCGCCTCGAGGGCAACCCTGTTTGTGCAGTCCTGCCGGGATCAGGATCTGATTGTTTTACCTTTCAGGCATTGGGGGAACATTTGCCCTACACCTCGGCGAGTGATAGCTAGGCTCGGGCTGGAATACGCGAGGAGTCTGAACCGGAGGAGATCAAAAGATGGACGATGCGCCCATTTGTCATCAGCACGACGCATCACTCCATCTGCGGGGGCGTCGGCAATGATACGCGCCATCAATGATCCGCTCGAGGTCGATCTCACCCAAAGTGCCCTCTATACCGATGGATTCCCGCACGAGGCTTTCGCTTCTATTCGACAGAACTCTCCCGTGATGTGGCAAGCGTTCCCCGAAGATTCGCCTGGTAATCACGACGATGGCTTTTGGGTTCTCTCAAAGCATGGGGACGTCCAGGCCGTAAGCCGTAACCCCGAACTCTTCAGTGCCTTTGACGGGCCTCAACTCAGCCACCAACCCGAGATCGCCGGGGCGATGCTCGTCAGCATGGACGGGTCAGACCACGTCCGGTTGAGGAGGCTCGTGAGTGCCGGGTTCACACCTCGCATGGTGAAGGTTCTGGAACTGCAAATCCGGCAATGGGCGGAGTCGATTGTGGACCTTGCTCTCGAGCAGGGGGAGTGCGACTTCGTAGCCGAGATCGCCTACAAGCTTCCCATGCACGTGATCGCCGACATCGTCGGGATACCAATTGAAGATCGCGACTGGTTGTTCACTCTTACCAGTCAAGCTCTGCAAGGCGGTTTGGCCGAGAACCCCCTACCACCAGAACAGCAACTCGAAGCCCAAATCCAAATGTTCGACTATGCGCACAGGCTCGGGGAGGAGAAGCGCATCACTCCGCAGGACGATGTTTGGACAGTCCTGTCGACGGTCGACATCGAAACCGATGACGGGAGCAGGACCACGCTCAGCGAGATGGAGCTTGATCTGTTTTTCATGCTGCTAACGATTGCCGGGAGCGAGACCACTCGAAACGCCGTATCCCAAGGTCTCGTTGCGCTACTCGACCATCCCGAACAACTCGAGCAGCTCCGTAGCGACCGCGGGGCGATTCCGCTCGCAGTGGAGGAGATTCTTCGGTGGTCCTCGCCGGTTTCGTACTTTGCCCGAAGGGCTACGGAGGACACTGAGATCCGCGGTATACCCATCGCCCGGGGCGACAGGGTGACCATGTGGTTCCCATCCGCCAACCGGGACGAGGAGGTCTTCGATCAGCCCTATCGCTTCGACATCACCCGTAGCCCGAACCCCCACGTCACCTTCGGGGGTGGGGGCGTTCACTTCTGCCTCGGCGCCCACTTGGCCCGTCGTGAACTTGCCACACTCTTGGAGGTTCTGTTCGAACGCGCCAAGCACATCGAGCTCGCAGGAGCGCCCTCCTACACGTCCCTTGGGATCTTCAATCCGATCTTGCTCTTCATGCGGGAATTGCCGATTCGAATCGCGTAGGGGACAACGGACGGCGGGAGGGGCGACGAGGGGTTAAGCCAAATACATCTAGGCGTCCCCGTGCCAACTGTCCGGCAACGGCAGAGGTGGCTGGCATCACGGCTACTAGGAGCATCAACGCTCCTGCGGAGAAGATCGGGGCTAAGGCTCGGCGCCGCGCCGCCGTAAGAGCTGATCGCGGGAAGACCCATCGGTTTGACCTTGGTCGTTCTTGTCTAGTCCAAATCACGTCAGCATGAACGTCGTCTTCGCGGTGGCGTGTGAGGTCACACCTTTAGCCGTGATCTTGTGAGAACCACTCGACCCCGCCTTGGATGACCCGGGAACGGTGCCCGAGCAGCCAAACGAGCCATCAGAATCCACCGTGGCGCTGCAGACAGTCACGATTGCCGGGTTCGTGAGGCCCGTTTTGTAGGTCACCTTGACTTGCTCACCGGGCGTGTACCCCTGTCCATCGGCGGTGACAGGAGTACGGGGGCCTCCAGACGCGGGGGTCACCGTCACGGTTGGGACTGACGTAATTCGTCCGATCGTGTTCGCGCCCATACTGAAATTCGTGAACCACAATGCACCATCTGGGCCAACTGTGATCCCTGTGGGATCGTCCCCCTCTGGAGGGCTAGGTCCTGGAATGGGATAGTTCGAGAACGTTCCGCTCGTCGTGACCCGTCCGATTGATTGGCTCAGGCCGGTTGTGAACCACAGCGCTCCGTCGGGACCTGTGACGATGCTGGCTCCTAGGCCGCCGCTATAACTTGAGAGGACCCCGGTCGTAGTAATGCGGTCAGTCGACCCGGCACACGTGAACCAGAGCGCTCCGTCTGGTCCAGAAGTGATTCCTGCCGGATACAAAATTCCACTACCCGTATAGTTCGTGACGGCACCGCTAGTGGTGATCCGACCGATTGACGAGTTGGAGTGGTTCGTGAACCACAGCGCCCCGTCGGATCCCGTCGCGATGCCAAATGGATCGTCGATGCCAGTGCCTGTGTAGTTCGTCACAACTCCAGACGTCGTGACACGTCCGATCGAGTTGTTTCCGCTGTTGGTGAACCAAAGCGCCCCGTCGGGTCCCGAAGTGATGCCAATCGGATCGTCGATACCGGTGCCCGTATAGCTCGTCACAACTCCAGACGTCGTGATACGTCCGATCGAGTTGTAGTTGGTGAACCACAAGGCTCCATCAGAACCCACCGTGATCTCTTCGGGTTCGGCGATGCTCGGAGCGGTGAAGTTCGTGGCAACGCCTGCGGTCGTCATTCGACCGATCGAGTTGTTCTGATTATTCGTGAACCACAGTGCCCCGTCCGGACCGGCTGTGATCGATGTGGGTCGGAAGATTCCGCTCCCCCGATAATTGAAGAACGACCCAGATGTCGTCAATCGACCGATCGAACTGTCGTCATTCGGGGGATTGATGTTCGAAAACCACAATGCCCCGTCCGGACCGCTAGTGATCGCGAAGGGCGAGTTGATCGTCGAGTCTGCATAGCTACTTACAACTCCCGTGCTCGTGATGCGTCCAATCGTGTTGTTTCCTTGATTGGTGAACCACAGCGCTCCATCGGGGCCGCTCGTTATGGCTTGTGGTTTGTTGATGCTGGGATAGCTATAGCTCGTCACAACTCCCGATGTTGTGATGTGCCCGATCGAGTTGTTTCCGCTGTTGGTGAACCACAGTGAGCCATCTGGCCCGACGGTTATCGTCCCCGGATTGTCGATGCTCGGACTCGTATAGTTCGTGATCACGCCGGCAGTCGTAATGCGGCCTATCGAGTTGTTCCCGTCGTTGGTGAACCACAGGGCGCCGTCGGGACCTGTGACGATTCCGTACGGATCGTAGATCGTAGGATCGGTGTAGCGGGTGAACGTTCCTGATGTCGTGATGCGACCGATGGAGCTGCTAGTCCCGTTTGATACCGTGAACCACAGCGCACCGTCGGGACCGGCAGTAATTTCCTGTGATAGGGAAGTGCTGTTTCCAGACCCCGTGTACGTGCTGAGGATTCCCGATGTCGTAATCCGTGCGATCGAATTGCCATCCGTGAACCAGAGCGCGTCGTCGGATCCGACGCAAATACCCTGTGGAATGATTCCGGGTTCGTAGAAGTTCGAGAGCTCACCGCCTGTAGTGATCCTTCCAATGCTCTCCCCGTTCGTGAACCACAATGCACCATCGGGGCCTGTCACAATCCCAAGTGGCGAGTACACCGGAGTGCCCGGATAGATGGAAAAGACCCCTCCGTGGTTCGATAACTCGCTTTCTGCGACAGCAGACGTCGGCGCGACCACGAAGCAGGTGACGCAGCCCAGGAGCAACAACAGACTCGTTCGGAATATGAAGCAACGTCCGTTGACCATTACTTGCTCCCTCGATCGCCGAAGAGAGGAACAGCTAAAGCCAACGGTAGCAACGAAGGAATCGGTTGCCTAGGGCAAAATAATGAGCCCTTGGTTGACCGGACCGGCGCTGGATCCCCGGAAGTGGTCCCTTTACTGGCCTAAGGGTGGTCCCATCCTCTTGGCGGAACTTTGGTCAAGGTGGTCCGTCCACGAAACTACAGGTCACCTCGTCGGAAGAAGCTGGTCGACATCTTCAAGGAGTGGTACTAGCAGCGGTTGACGTTCTCGAGGGGAGCCGCACGCAGGCACCCGGAGGATTGCGTGTGTGACACTTTCGAACGTGAACGATGATCTGCGCCGACTGACGGTGGCGATCGAGATGCATGAAGCGAAAGTCTGGGCGGACTGCTTCGATGCCGCCGCTGCGCTCCCGGGAAATCCGTTGGGAGCCACGGTGGACAGGTCAGCCACACCGCCGTTGGCGTTGTCGAGGTCGATTGGCTCTGTTGAGATCAACCGCGTCGTAGGTCTGGGTCTCGTCTCGCCCGCCACCCAGGAGACCGTGTCTGCCGTGATGGACTTCTACCGGTTAAGTGGTCAATCCACCTTTCGGATTGAGCTGTCGCCAGCCGCGTCTCCACCGGACCTTGCACAGGCGCTCGAAATGGCCGGACTCCGACTCGAGGATGACACGGTCACGAAGATGTGGTGTTCCACCGAACAAGTGCCGTCGCCGTCAAAGGAGGTCGAGGTGCGACGACTTGGCCGCGAGCATCGTAACGCCGTCGCCGAGCTGAATGTCATCGCATGGGGAGCTTGGGAAGCGGCAGATTCCCTCAGACTCTGGTTCGGCTCCACCGTCGGAACGAAAGGGTTCCGTCACTATGGGATCTTTGACGGCGACCGGCTCGTTTCGGTCGGGGCGCTCGCCGTCACCGGATCCCTTGGATGGGTGGGCTTCGCCGCTACCCACCCCCACTACCGGGGTCACAGCTTTCGGCGGAGCATCAACCTGGTTCGTCTCGCTGAAGCGCGCGAACTTGGTTGCCAAATCGTGCACGTGGAGATCGAAACCGCATACGCATCGTCACCCAAGCTCCCTTTTGAGAAGCTCTGCGAGCGGGTAGCATATTCACCGGTTCAGTAGCTGCTTACGAACGCGCCGGAACCGAGAATCCGGGGCATTCCGACTACCTAGATCGGCTGCCGATGCCGAGAAAGTCAATTCGGACAGCCGCGGTTGAGCGATTCAGCTCACATAGAAGGTACCCGCCAAGGTTGAACGCCCACTAGAACTCTCGGTACTCCGCGTGTTAGGACGGTCTTCATTCCCGGGGGGCGAATCGGGACTGGATCGCAGGCTCAGGACGCCACCGTCGGGTCGGACGACTAGGACAGGAGGCAACTGTGTCGAAGATCAAGAACATGTCCCGGGCCGGCTGGATCGTCACCGGGGTCGTGGCAGCCCTGGTGCTCGTGCCGACGGCGGCTGTGGCGGTGACGAACGCCGTCACAATCAAAGGGAGCCCGAGCGGCAACAAGGCCGACGTGTCTGCGGCAGGGCAACTGCTTACGACGACGGCCAACCCAAGCAGCTTCTTCCAGAGCTCGAGTCAAGGCATCTCAACCACCCTCACGCCGGTGACCTCCCCGCCCACCGGATTGGCCCTGGTCGTCACGACGATCCATCTCGACGTGTACGGCGACCCTTCACCGGGCTCCGGACAAGCTGTCGCTTTCTTCATAGTGACCGGGACCACCTGCTCGGGTTCGCTTGTCGGATCGTACGGGCAGATAATCAACCCAAACTCCATCGGGGAGATAGACGTCCCATTTGCTCCTGGGCTTGGCCTACCGGCCGGGGACGCACTATGCGGTCAGGTTCTAGGGAGCGTGGCAGCCGAAGCATCCGTATCGGGCTACACCGTGCCGTCGAGCTCGGTGACGTCAGGTCCGCTGCATCACCTTTCTCCGCTACCGAAACAGCGGTAGACCGTCGGCGCCCACGTCCTCGGTGTCAGCCATGGGTCGCCTCTTGCTTTAGTCGAGACCCCAAACGGTCCATGTCGACGGCGGACCGTCAGGCGTGATGGCCAACAACACGCGACCCTCCTCGGTCAACACCCTCAGGTACTCATCGTCGTGGGGTACCTTCATCCCGTGCTTTTCGCGTATCGCACGGAAGTAGGGCAGCTCGGCGGCGATATCCTCATGTATCTGAACGGTGGCGGATACGAGCACCGAGCGGAAACCGGTCGAGTCGTCGATGGCCAACTGCGCCCGCGGGTCGCGACGGAAGATGGCGTACTTGACGCGGTAGCGCGTCGTCGAGACGTAGAACCGTTTGCCGTCCCATGAGAACCAGTTCGGGCTCAAGTGAGGTCGCCCGTCCTTGCGGATACCGGCGACGATGATGTTGCGGGGCTCGGCGAGGAACGCCTCGAGCCTGTCGGTGGATGCCATGATGACGACGTTACCGGGAGCTACTCTCGTCAAGATGATGTCGTTGCCCACGGACAACTGCAACTGCTATCGACGGTGAGCCGCAGGCGATCTTGAGCATTCGACGCGTTCTGTTCGGTTCCGTAGTTCTCGGCCTGCTTGGTGTGGCCAAGGTGTATGTCCTAATCGTCCGCGGTGCGCTCACCTTGGACCTCGGCATAGGACGGCGCGTTCGGCCACTCGGACCCATTGAGGTCAAGATCGCCGCCGATCCTGAGACCGTATTCGACATCATCGCAGCGCCCTACCTAGAAAAGACGCCTCATGCCATGGAGACCAAGCTCCGAGTTCTCGAGCGCGGCAGCGACATGGTACTCGCCGAACATTTCACCAAAGTGGGTCGGGGCCAGACAGCCGTCACCGTGGAGACGGTCTACTTCGAGCGTCCGCACACAGTCAGCTTTCGTCTCGTACGTGGACCGGTGCCACACGTCACCGAGACGTTCGACCTACGACCCGATGACGGTGGAACCGTGTTCACTTATACGGGCGAGATGGGTGCGGACCTTTGGGCGCTCGGGGGGTGGTGGGCCGACCAGGTGGCATCCAAGTGGGAGAAGACTGTTGAGGTGTCGGTGACCTCAGTCAAGGCGGAAGCCGAACGACGGGCGGCCGTAACGCAGAAGCTGCCCAAAGCCACGAAGTCATCATCGAAGCGGTACTGACGATCCAACGGCCTGTTGGTACGGTGACCTCCGAAGCAAGGAGACGGTAACGATGCGCAACGTGAGGTTCCTGGCGCGAGTCGGTCTGATAGGACTCGTGGCCGCTCCGTTGTTCCTGGTCGACCCGATGGTGTCATCGGCCGCCGCGGCGACCGCAAACCACGGTGGTGTGGTGACCTTCTTCACGGGGCACCGGATCGACAATCCGCAAGGCATCACTTCCGGTCCCGATGGTTCGATTTGGTTCACGAACTTCAACAACAACTCGATCGGCAAGATCACAACTGCGGGCGTCGTCAGTAACTACACGGGCACGGGCATCAACGGTCCCGAGGGCATCACTGTTGGTCCTGATGGCGCACTGTGGTTCGCCAACATCGACGGCGGCGCGATCGGTCGGATCACCAAGTCTGGTGTGGTGACCGCCTACAGAAGTAGCAACATCCGCCATCCCGTTGGAATCGTTAGTGACCCTGATGGGGCGCTCTGGTTTACCAATTCGAACGGTATAGGAAGGATCACGACCTCGGGGTTGGTTTCGGACTACACCGGCACCGGCATTTCCGACGCGGAGGGAATCACCGTTGGTCCCGACGGCGCATTGTGGTTCACCAACTACGGCAACAACTCCATTGGGCGGATCACGACCTCGGGAAAGGTGACCAACTACACGGGCGCGGGAATCGACGGCCCAATGGGTATCGCTGTAGGCCCCGACGATGCACTTTGGTTCACCAACTACCTTGGCAAGTCGATCGGGCGGATCACGGTGTCGGGGAAGGTAACCAACTACACCGGCACCGGAGTCGACGTTCCTGAAGGAATAACTTCTGGCCCTGATGGGGCGCTGTGGTTTGCGAATCAGAAGGGCAACTCGATAGGGCGGATCAACACTGCCGGAGTTGTGACTAACTATACGGGTCCTGGTCTGGACAGCCCGCGCTGGACCACTGCCGGTCCTGACGGGGCACTTTGGTTCACCAACGTGTTAAACAACACCATCGGGCGCATCACGGTCGTTCCGATCATCTCCGTCTCCCCGACGTCAGGTCCCCCCGGTACATCAGTCACTGTCAACGGTGAGGGATACCAGCCGGGCGAGCAGGTATACGTGAGCTACAAAACCGGTCTCGCGAGTCCCTCGACCGTCGGCATTTGCAGCATCGTTGCCAATCCCGACGGCACATTCAGTTGCACGGGAGCCACCCCCAGATCGAACGCAGGTAGCCAGGGTGCGCACAAGATCAAGGCGAAGGGGATGACCTCTCTCACAGTTTCCAAGACGACGTTCACGTTGACCTAGCGAACGCGCACCAAACGAGGTGTCCAACGACTCGCGCGACCGGGCGTGGCCGCCGGAAGTCGAACTTCACACCGACCTCGAGCCCAGCCGATGGATAGGTCCTCGCTTGCTGCCGTGGAAGGGAGTCGAAGGGTCGCCGGTAACGATGGTCGTACCGACAGGATTCGCGGCCTACGTGAGGGTCCTGCACAGGGCGTGGAGGCCGCTGGACGCCCAACCGGGTTGAACTTGGCGCGACGTAACCGATTGGAGCGGGCGTAAATACCATCCGACGATGCAGTTCGAGCGCATTTCGGTGCCACGAGGCTTGGCGCAAGGTCCTCCACCGTTCAACCAATCACCCCGGACGGGGAACTTGAATTGGGCGTTATGCGAGGCGTTGTACGCGTCCCTCGCGCGGTGGACGACCAACCGGCATGTCTGGCTCGGCATCTGGGAAGGGCACGGGATACTCCACCATCCGACTTCGAAGCCGAGCTCCTTTTCTGACAAGGATCCCGACCGCAACGGCGAACTGGGAGAACTTGGAGCCCGTATCGCTGCTTCCCCGAGGTTCGAGCATCCGAACCGGAGCTATCTCCTGGCCCAGGCTCCGGTAGCTACGGTGCCGAAACTATCCCGATTCCCCTACGGCATAACCCCGAGCCTCGCATGGCCCGACGACCGCGCATGGTGTGTTGCCACCGAGATTGACTTCGACTCGACCCTTGTTGCCGCAACCGAAGAGTGCGCGGCGGCCTTGTTAGCCGACAATCGGATCGAGGCTGTGCGGGTGGAACCGGACGACCGTCTCGACGTCGACGGCGGCACGCTCAACGACAACGGGTGAGTCGAGTTCTTCTTGACCACGTAGTACCGGAAGTCACCGGCGCCTGCCTAGCCACGGTCGAAACGCCGACCGCCTCGACGGAGCGACAATGATTACGCCCGTGCCCGGCTCGTCGTTGCTCCTCGAAGCGCAGAGGGGCCCTCGACTTGGCGCCTCCGACACCCAGGGTGAGGCGCGGCATCGGTTCGGCATCTGGCTGGGACTCACGACCCTGGGCGCGCTTGTGGTTCGAGTGATGTACGTGCTCGTGGTGACACGCCACGAGGGCTACAAGCTCTATGACGCCGCGTACTACGAGCTGCAAGCCCTCACTCTCTCCACGGGCCACTTCTTCCCGGTGCTGTTCGGGCACGGGCCAGATGCGGCGCATCCGCCGATGACCTCGTTCGTGATCACGCCTGTGACCTACTTCTTAGGGTTGCCACCCGGCGAAACTCCCCAGCTGCTCACAATGGCAGTGCTCGGGACGGCGGTCGTGCTGTGCGTGGGCTTGCTGGGGCGCAGGCTCGCAGGGCCACGCGTCGGACTTGCTGCAGCAGTCGTGGCCGCGCTGTACCCGAACATGTGGATTCCGAACGGGATCGTCATGTCGGAGACGGTCAGCATGCTCCTGATGGTCTTGATACTGCTCGCCACGTACCGCTTCTTGGACGCGCCGGGGATCGCCAATGGCGTTCTAGTCGGCATCGGATGCGGGCTCGAGATTCTGACCCGGGCCGAGCTCGTCGTTTTCCTGCCTCTTCTCCTCGTGCCAGCGACGCTCGGCCTGAAGGGTCTTCCGTGGGGCCGACGGCTAATGCTCACAAGTACCAGTCTCCTTGCGGCCTTCCTCGTCGTGTCTCCGTGGGTAGGGCGGAACCTCGCCTCCTTTCAGGACACGACACTCCTCTCGACTGGCGAAGGCCCGGTTCTCCTCGGCGCCAACTGCCCAAAGACCTATTACGGGCCAGGACTCGGCAGTTGGAGCATCCAATGCTCGATTGATGTCCGCCCCGCCCAGGATCAGTCAGTCGAGTCGGCATTGCAGTTTGCCGCCGGCCTTCACTATCTCGAACAACACTCGAGCCGGCTGCCGGTCGTCACCGCTGCACGAGTCGGCAGAGTCTGGGACCTGTATGAACCTAATCAGATGGTGAACGGCGACGTGAACGAAGGGCGACCGGCGCCCGCCTCCTTCGCAGGCCTTCTTTCGTACTACCTGTTGCTGCCGTTCGCTGTGGCCGGCGTCGTTGTTCTCAGGCGGCGCGCGGTCAAGGTCTGGCCATTGCTCGTCTCGGCACTGGCTGTGACGGTGATCGCGGCGTCGAGTTACGGGCTCGTGCGGTTTCGTGCGGAGTTCGAGGTGTCGCTGGTCGTGTTGGCCGCCGCCGGGATAGTGCCGGCAGCTGAAGGCCTGGTCGCGCAGTGCAGAAAGAGGTTCCGGCGACTTCGACCGTCACCTTCGTCGTGACCTGCCACTGACTTGCTTCCTTGCGTGTCCGTTCTTTCTCCAGATCTGGATATTTGTGTCAGACGGCCGTCCAGCCCCCGTCGACAACGAGGACCTGTCCGGTCACGTAACTGGAAGCGGCTGTGGCGAGGAAGAGCAGTGGGCCGTCGATCTCATCGAGGGCGGGGGAGCGTTCAAGCAGCGTGTGCTCGCGTATCGAGCGGTCGAAAGCGGGATCCTCGAAGAAGCCAGTCATCTCCGTGGGGAAATAGCCGGGAGCGAGCGCGTTGACTCGCACTCCGCGTCCGCCCCACTGGGCAGCCAACTGTCGTGTGAGATTGATCAGGGCGCCTTTAGTGGCGTTGTAGGCGACCATCGGCGCACGGGAGCTGACGATGCCGTAGATGGAAGCAACGTTGATCACGCTGGCGGCAGGAGTGTCCACGAGCAACGGAGCTGCAAGCCGGCACGTGTCGAGGACGCTGATCAGGTTGACGTCGATGACCCGCAACAGGTCATCAAGTGACTGATCCTCGATCGGCTCGTCGTCGCAGATCCCCGCATTGTTGACCAGCACGTCGAGCCGGCCGAGGTCTTGCACCTGCTCGATGAGCCTGCTTCGGTGGTCGGGGTCGGTGATGTCTCCGGCGATCGTTTCGATCCGATTGCCGCATTCTGTGGCCAGATCGTCCAGCCGGTCAGCGCGCCGTGCGGTTGCAAAGACGAAGGCACCTGCCCCGTGCAGGACTCGCGTGAACCGTGCACCGAGGCCGGAGGAGGCACCGGTAACCAGGGCGACTCGGCCGTCCAAGCGCCAGAGATCATCGTGCTCGGGAACGGTCCGTTGACCAGTCGCAACCGCATCGTCAGCCATCATCGAATTCTTCCTCATACACCGAGCCCTCGCCCGGCCGCGGATCCGTTGCAAACACGTCAGAAAGGCACAAGGATCACTAGGCAAATATTGGTTCCGGGCAAGGTCCGGGCGAACAGGGAGGTCCGATGAGAGTATCTCGCTTGCGTTTCTTGGCATGTGCTCTCGCGACCAGCTTGCTGCTGGCGTGCATCGCCGCATTCGTCGAGACTTCGGCCGGGGCAGAATCCGCAGGGAACCCGGCCATCCCATTTGGCAAGGTTGTGAAAGCGGCACGGGCTGTGTCGGGTGCTGTTGTACCCCTGGCCAAGCCCGCCGGCTACAAGATCGTGAAGGCCGGACCCTTCAACTCGCCCAGCAACACACAGTCACAAGCCACAGTCCTATGTCCGGGCACGGAGGTGCCGGTGGGAGGCGGCGCCTTGATCAGTCCCGCCGGAAGCAACAACCCTATTCTCTTCGCCAGCATCAACAGCTCGTACCCCCTCAGCCACGAATGGGTCGTCAACGTCAACACGAACAGCAGCAGTGGCGCGGATGCGGACTTCGACGTCTACGCGGTTTGCGTCGATGCGATCGCCTCGTACTCCATAGTGAACAGCGGGCTCGTGGACAACCCTCCCGGCTCCTCGAGTCTGGCCACGGCAACCTGCCCGAGCAACCGCGCGTTGGTCGGCGGTGGCGCGTTCTCGAACAGCGGCGACGTCAACGTCAATGTCGGGGTGGACACCCCTACAGGGTCGACTTGGAGGGTCGTGATGAACAACGGGTCGACTCAAGACACGAGGTTTGTCGCATACGCAGTATGCGAGAAGCAGCCGGCCGGGTACAGCGAGCCATTCACCATCACGACGGTCCCGAGCGGGGCCGAGTCGCCTCTCGGAGCGGACTGCCCGTCAGGATCGGTCCCGCTGAGCGGCGGGGTCTTCACCGGCGCGGTCATGAACCTCGATCTCAGCTCGTCGTTCCCCTCAGGCCCCGACTGGGTGACGTTCATGAACGACGGCGACTCCAATAGCTGGCCGTTCGAGACGATTGTCGTGTGCGCGGCTTGATGCGGGATAACGGCACGAAGAATTGATCCGCGACGCGAAAACGCCCGTCCCGCCACAGCAGGAACCGGGCGTTTTCATAGATTGTTTCCCAAGCAGGCAAACGCTGAAGGGAGTGGCGACTCAGCGACTCATGCGGGATCGCATATCCGTTGCAGACGCTTCAAAACTTCAAGCCGTTGCCCTTGTACCTGAGGCCAGTCCGTTGCCGGACAATCCCCCGCGACCTGCCTCTTGGGCTGCGTAGATTCATCTGGCCCGGTGGAACCACCTCCTCTCGCAGTAGCCCCTGGCCATCCGTCAAGACACCAGAACCCTTAAAAGATTTTAGTTCGAGCGAGATCTGATGTCACCCTTTGGAGTGTCACCACGGCCCTGGAACGCAAACTCAACCATTGTTAAGTGGAAGGCTCTGGGGATAGAGTCACCAATCGATGCAGGGGGTTGGGGACCTCGTCGAGGTTTGCCGTAGTAGGGGGCTCCGCATCACACCGCAGCGCCTAGCCGTCTTTCGGGTCCTGGCTGAAAGCGACAGCCATCCCAGCGTCGAGTCAGTTTGGGACGACGTTCGCGCCGACCTCCCGACGGTATCGCTAAAGACCGTCTACGAGGCCCTCCACGAGTTGGAGGCGGTCGGAGAGATCCGGCTTGCTCGCTTCGGGACCGGGAGTTGGCGGGTTGAGCTCAAGCCGGCCCATCATCACGGACATCTTGTATGCGACCAGTGCGGAGAAGTATGTGACGTCGAGGCGGACTATCCCAACTTGGTCGTACCGCCAAGCCAGCGGCGCCACTTCGTGATAGGACGAGCCGACGTGGTCTTTGCTGGCCTCTGCGACAGTTGTGCAAGCACGGAACCAGGCGCTTGATCGCTAAGAGCGAGGAAGGAGAACGACTGACGTGTCCGACATCGGCAGCGAAAGCGAAAGCCCCGCAATCCCCGCCTTGACCCCCAAGTCGACTCGACCCAGGTCGAACCAGGACTGGTGGCCGAATCAGTTGGACTTGCGGATGCTCCACGAGCATTCGCCGCAGTCCGATCCGATGGACGAGGGCTTCAACTACGCAGAGGAGTTCAAGACCCTCGACCTCGACGCGCTCAAGCAGGACATCATCGAGGTGATGACGACGTCTCAGGATTGGTGGCCCGCCGACTATGGCCACTACGGGCCTCTCTTCATCCGGATGGCGTGGCACAGCGCAGGCACGTACCGCATCGCCGACGGCCGCGGCGGTGGGGGAACCGGCGCTCAGCGCTTTGCCCCTCTCAACAGTTGGCCGGACAACGTGAACCTCGACAAGGCGCGCCGATTGCTCTGGCCCGTCAAGCAGAAGTACGGCCGGACGATCTCGTGGGGCGATCTAATTATCTACGCCGGCAACTGTGCCCTTGAGTCGATGGGTTTCAAGACTTTCGGCTTCGGTGGCGGAAGAGTGGACATCTGGGAGCCCGACGAGATCCTGTGGGGACCCGAGGACACGTGGCTCGGAGATGAGCGCTACAGCGGGGACAGGGAGCTTGCCAATCCTCTCGGCGCGGTGCAGATGGGCCTGATCTACGTGAACCCAGAGGGGCCTAACGGCAACCCGGATCCGCTTGCTGCGGCGAGGGACATCCGCGAGACCTTTGCTCGCATGGCGATGGACGACGAGGAGACCTTGGCGCTCATCGTGGGAGGCCACACCTTCGGCAAGTGCCATGGTGCAGTCGGAGCGGAATACGGCGGTCCCGAACCCGAAGCTTGCCCCCTCGAGGAGCAGGGTCTCGGCTGGAGGAACACCTTTGGCCGGGGCAACGGCGCCGACACGCTCAGCAGCGGGCTGGAGGGCGCGTGGACTAACGAGCCGACGAGGTGGGACAACGGTTACCTCGACAACCTGTTCAAGTACGACTGGGAGCTCACGACGAGCCCCGCAGGTGCGCAGCAGTGGACGCCCAAGGATCCCTCGGCACAGGGCACCGTGCCCGATGCTCATGACCCGTCGAAGCGGCACGCGCCCATGATGCTCACGACGGACCTCGCGCTGAAGATGGACCCGATCTACGAGCCGATCGCCAGGCGCTTCAGGGAGAACCCGGAGCAGCTTGCTGATGCGTTCGCCAGGGCCTGGTTCAAGCTGACTCACCGCGACATGGGACCCGTCTCGCGCTACCTCGGCACCTTGGTTCCCTCGGAGGCGCTGTTGTGGCAGGACCCCGTACCCGAAGTCGATCACGAACTGATCGGGGACGAGGACGTCGCTGCGCTCAAGGCCAAGATCCTCGGTTCGGGCCTGTCCATCTCTCAGCTTGTCTCCACAGCTTGGAAGTCGGCGGCGACCTTCCGCGGAACCGACAAGCGTGGCGGGGCCAACGGGGCGCGGATTCGCCTTGCACCGCAAAGAGACTGGGAGGGAAACGAGCCCGCTGAACTAGCCAAGGTGTTGCGGACCCTCGAGCAGATTCAACAGGACTTCAACCAATCCCAGTCCGACGGGACGAAGGTCTCGCTAGCTGACCTGATCGTGCTGGGAGGGTGCGCAGCGGTCGAGCAAGCGGCGAAGAACGGCGGGTACGACAGCGCGGTCCCGTTCGCGCCAGGGCGCACTGACGCGTTGCAGGATCAAACCGACGTGGAGTCGTTTGCCGTGCTCGAACACCCAGCAGACGGGTTCCGCAACTACCTCCGAGCCGGAGAGAAGTTGCCGCCGGAGACCTTGCTGCTGGACCGGGCCTACCTGTTGACGCTAACGGCCCCGGAGATGACGGTTCTCGTCGGAGGCATGCGGGCGCTGAACGCCAACTTCGGGCAATCCCAAAACGGCGTCCTCACCAACCGGCCCGAGAAGCTGACCAACGACTTCTTCGTGAACCTGCTCGACATGAGCACGGAATGGAAGGCATCCGTCTCGTCTGAGAACGTGTTCGAAGGTCGTGATCGCACTACTGGCGAGCTCAGGTGGACCGGCACCGCCGCCGACCTCGTCTTCGGCTCGAACTCCCAGCTCCGGGCAATCTCGGAGGTGTACGCATGTGACGACTCGGAGGAGAAGTTTGTGCGTGACTTCGTGGTTGCTTGGGACAAGGTCATGAACCTCGATCGCTTCGACCTTGCCTGATCGGAGCACCTAGAGAGCCGACTCGCGTCGAAGCACTCGACCGCTACGTATTTTTCTCGAAACGGTTAGGGGTCGCAGAGATGACGGGTACAGGCGCCATATGGACGACAAAAGGACGCCGAATAGCCGGATCGATCACCGGACTGCGCAGCTTCCTCTGGTCAGTCGGGTTCTGTACCGGGCCGAGCATTACAGTTCGCTTCCGGGCATGGCGGTGGCGACCATCGCGGTGCTTGTCTGTGCCGTAGCGGTGGAAGCGGCACTCGCATTTCCCGTTCGCTGGGTCAACGGATTCGAGGTGACGTCTTCGGCAATCACCCTCGCGATGGTCTTTGTCATTCAGCACACCCAGGGAAGAGAGCAGGCCGCTACCCAACGCAAGCTGGACGAGCTGATCAGGGCCCTTCCCGGGGCAGAGGAATCCCTGATGATGTTGGAAGAAGCTTCGAAGGAAGTAATGCTCGATGTGGAACAGAGCCAGCGCGAAACCCGGTCGGAGTCTGTAGACGGAGACTCGACGTAGGACTCAGCGAACTCAGTTGCTTCGACGTCCCACCGGCAACGCCGTCGCCTCAGAGAGGATCTCGTCAGCGAATCGGCGCAAACCGTCTATGGTCTGGCGCCCACTCGACCAGGGCCGCACGAGCGCTCGTCCGACGCCAAGCTCGGATGCGTTCCGGAGTGCCTCCAAATCGGCCGGAACGCCCATCGTGATCTCGACCAAGCCGGGTCGGCCGGCTTGTTCGCGCAACTCAGCGATGCGGGCGGCGTCTCGCGGGATCTGCTCGACGGCATGATTCATGGGTATCCACCCGTCGCCGAACAAAGCCGCACGCCGCAGGGCAGCGGCTCCGTCACCTCCGATGTGCATGGGAGGCCAGGGGGATTGGATCGGCTTCGGCTCGAACATCACGGGGCCGAAATCGAAGTACTCGCCATGGTGTTCGATGACGGGATCAGTCCAAAGGCGCTGGCAAACCGAGATGGCTTCGTCGACGCGGGCGCCCCGCTTGGCAAAGTCGAGTCCAACTGCATCCCATTCGGCCTCGAGCCAACTTGCTCCGATCCCGAATTCAGCTCGACCACCGGACACGATGTCGAGTGTGGTCACTGCCCGTGCCACGACGAATGGGTGCCGCAGTCCGATGTTGTAAACGTGCGTTCCAAACCGGATTCTCTCGGTCCGGCCGGCGAGGTAAGACAGGTAGGCGAATGGCTCGAAGACAGGAACGTCAGAGGGGATGGGGGGATGGTGTTGACCCGCGTAGGGACTCCCGTCCGAAGCCAAAGGCAAGACGAGATGCTCGGGCATCCATACGGACTCATAACCGAGACGGTCAGCCTCGGAGGTGACCTCGGCCCACCGCTCGGGTCGGACCGTACCGAGTGCGATACCGATTTTCATGATGCCGTCCGATCAAGTCGCTCGCCGATATGTCCCGGGGGAGCGTATGGCATCGGGAGGTTGTCCGTCGCTGACGGGCGCAGTTAGGCCGTAACGCAGCTCTTAATCCGGTGATGAACAGGGCATCGCGCGTTCGGTAGCAGACTTACGTTGTGCCAACCGACTTGTCGACCAGTAACTGCGGCAGGACTGGGCCGCTCGTCATCGTCACGATATTTCTGGCACTGCTCTTGGCTGCCTGCACGTCTGGCACCACGTCGCCTGCGAGCGATTCCGGGAGCGGCACAGGAGGGAGCTCGCTGCCACCTGTATCGGTCTTCGGTACGGTCACAGCAGGGCCGGCTTGCCCGGTTGAACGGGTCGGACACCCCTGCCCGCCGGCGCCCGTCCACGGAACCGTGGACGCCGACAACTCTGGGGGCGCGCGTATATCCGGGGCTCAGACCGACTCTCACGGTCGCTACACCCTCAAGTTGTCGCCAGGCAGTTACACCTTTCTCGTGGTAACTGCGGGCGGCCCATTCCCGATTTGCCCAAAGAAAACCGTCACGGTTGGGAGAGGCGTCTCTCAGCGTATCGACATCAGATGCGACACCGGCATCCGCTGATTCCTACCCTGTCGTCGTGCAGGTAACCGGGCTTTCGATGTGCCACCCTGAACCTTCCCAACGCCAATGTGTGGCGAACGTTGCGGTCGGGAGGTCCGGGTCGCGGGCCATGAAATTCACAACCAGATAGGTGACCGTTACCAATGCCGAACCGTCATTTGACGTGACATGAGCACCGGAGACCTCGACCGTTGAGAACCTGTTCGTGTTGTTCGCCGCTTTCTGCCAAACAGACTCAGGACAGTGTGCCTTTTCAGAGGCATCCAGGTAGCCGTAGGCGTCCGCGACACTCCCCGTCGTCCGCAGCGCGAGGTCGGTCCAGTAGTTGTGCGTCGCCGTCGTGAGCGAAGCGGTCGTCGGTGGGGTAGTGGACGCGCATGCCGTCGCGATCGTTCCGAGCGACAAGATGGCAAAGACGCCCGAGCGAGCAATTCCGGCCGTCCGGCGCATCCTGGGAGCTGTCTGCCGGTCATCTGCTTGTCTCGGAGATGCCAGAGTTGATGGATGGCGACGATCCCCGAGCACTGCGAGAAAGACTACGGGGATCTTTTTGCCGAGGAACGACGGGTCCTGCTCGCGCTGCTGGGTGACTTGAGCGAGAAGGACTGGAATACGCCTACGGGATGTCCCGGATGGTCGGTGCTCGACCTGGCTTGCCACTTGCTGGGAGACGATCTCGGAGTATTGGCGCGCCAGAGAGACGGACACTTCGGGACTCGCCCTCCGCTAGAGAACCGGAGCGACGACGATCTGGCCGTCTGGATAGATGCGCTCCAAGATGCGTGGGTCCGTACATCTCGACGCCTGAGCCCGCGTCTGGTTGTCGACCTGCTCGCTTGGACAGGACCACAAGTAGTCGAGATGTTCGCGGGGCAGGACCTTACGGAGCGGACAGCGAGCGTGAGTTGGGCGAGCCGCGACCCGGTCCCTCGTTGGCTCGATCAGGCTCGCGAGCTCAGCGAGCACTGGATTCACAGACAGCAGATTCAAAGTGCCCTCGGTCGTCCTGCCGACACCAATACTGCTACCGCCGAGGCGGTGCTGGACGCTCTTCGTTGGGCTTACCCGTACCGGCTGCAATCGCTCCAGGCACGGGACGGCGACACGGTCGACATCGTCGTGACTGGTGCGATCGAAAGGCGATGGCCGATCCAGAACCTCGCGGGGACGTGGCAGTTTGTTGATGCACTCGGTGGTCAAGTGGTCGCACGAGCAGTGTTCACCTCCGGTGAGGCCTGGCGTCTTCTTACGAACAACATGCCGGTCGCAGAGCAAAGCCGCCTCGACGTGAGGGGCGACTCGTCGGTCGTGAATGTCCTGCTTAGGACTCGTGCCATCGTCGGCATCCCCAACTGTGGCAACTGATACCTCAATGCCGAGCGTCTCAGAGCCGATATTCGTCGGGACTGCCGATGACTGGAGTGAGCGTGGGTGCAAGGCCCGAAGACCGAGATGCGGGGTCGCCTCCTGATCCCGAGGGTCAACAGGGGGAAGTAGGCACGCAGAGCCGACCTCAGATCCTTCCGCTCGACACGCAGGAGACCCTGATCTCGTGGCTGAATGCCCACGCCGATGCCTTGGTGGGGGCGGTGAACCCGAACGGCGAGGCCGTGCCCATGCCGGACGCGATCCCTATCGGACATGAGCATCAAACCGAATCGCGCTCTTTGTTGGAATTGGTGATACCCGAAGACTCGCGGGCCGTGACCGATGCATTCGTCTCTTCCCTCGCTCGAGGAGTAGGCGTGGCAAGGATCCATATGTCGAGCGATCCCGACCAACCACTTTTGCTCCAATACCTCGACCTACGCGAGCGCTACGGCGTGATCTTGAGAATGGTGGTCCGCGGAGATGACTTCGGCGACGAGAACCACGGCCCGATAGGTCCGTCAGTCCTGACTTCGACGAGACCACGTCTCTGTTTCATTTCGAAGAGCGAAGTTGCAACGATCGTCACAATCGACCACGCAACCACCCTCATGCTTGGCTGGAGTGCCGATGACATGGTCGGACACTCCACGCTCGACTTCATTCACCCGGACGACCACGTACGCGCCATAGACAACTGGATGAGTCGTTTCGCCGGAGACCGTGGTCAAAGCGTCCACGCCGTGCGTCTACGTTACTTGTGCAAGGACGGCACATGGCTGTGGATCGAGACCTCCAATGACTTCCAGGTCGCTGAAGACGGGTCTACACGCGTGGAGTCACAACTCATAGATGTCTCCGAAGAGATGTCGGCGATCGATGCGCTGCGCCAGAGCGAGCAATTCCTGCGCCGAGTGACCGACACGGTACCAGTAGGACTCTTCCACATTGCGGCCGACGGCAGCGTGGCGTTCGTGAACCCTGTTCTGACCGAACTCCTCGGAGACGTCTCCTTCACTTCGTATCGCGATCTCGCCGGGGCGATGTCATCGGAGGGCGACCTGTTGATCAGCACTATCGACAAGGTCATGACCGACGGTACTGACGCCGACTTGGCGTTGGGACTGGCCGGAGCGACGGGGCGTTCTGCAATGGTGACGTTGAGCGCGGTGACGGACGACGACAGGGTGCTCGGTGTGCTTGGTTGCGTGGTGGACGTAACCGAGTTGAAGAGCCTCGCCGACACGGACGTTCTCACGGGCCTTCAGAACCGCCGATCGATCGTCAGGCTGCTCGAGTCCGAGCTTGCGCGTCATTCAGGGAACGTGAGCGTGATTTTCGCCGACCTTGACGGCTTCAAACAGATTAACGACCAATACGGCCACCAAGTCGGGGATCAGCTGCTGGCAGATGTGGCGGCAAGGTTGAGCTCTGCTCTCAGACCGGGAGACCGGATAGGTCGGCTCGGCGGGGACGAGTTCTTGATCTTCTGTCCGGGCGTCACCAAACCCAAAGTCGCCGACGAAATTGCACGGCGCCTACAGGCGGCGCTCGCCAAGGGGTTCCGCCTGCCCGATACAACAGTCCGCGTCGTCGCCAGTCTTGGAGTCGCCTGCGGAGGCCCCGGTGCGACTGTGGATGACCTGATCTCGCGGTCGGACTCGGCCATGTACGAGTCCAAGCAGTCGGTGTCACCTAGACGACGCGAAAGCGACATCGCAATTCGGGCGTAGCCAAGCTCGATCAGCCTCAGCAGGGATCTACCACCTCGAGACTGCAGTTGCTCTGGCCAATCAATGCTGGCCCGAGGCACAGATCGCCTGTGTCGCCGACCGTAAGCGAATTCGAGGATCGTCAGGCGGACGCGAACTTGGGGCTAGGGTCGTTGTGTGGCGGCAGATCAGATCGAGAGCATCGCCGGCCACATCGCAGAGGGCGACGACCTTCAGGTGACGTGGTTCGTGGTCACCTACTCGGACGGCGACGAGGAGCACCGCGAAGGGACGATGCGCGAAGCGAGTGACCTGGCCGCCACAGCGGGCCTCTCTTCGGTCGCAGCTCCGAGCAGGTCGTTCAAGTGGGCGAGAGAGGCAACGGCCTGACCCGAGGATTCCCAGGCTGATCCCCCCGACGACCGGCCGCTCCTCCCCAACGACCGACCGTCACCCTGAAGGCCTAACACACGTACCTGTGAAACCGCCTTGGGCGGCGGCTCGGCCCACGAGGGGGTTTCGACGTAGAAAGCGTCAAGTCGTCAGATAGCGGTCGATGACCCGGTGCATGTGGAGGATGTTCGACTCTTGTCTCGGGTTCAAACGGAGATCCACACATGCGCGAGATTTCATTCCTTGTTGGATGTGCGCCATGTTTGCGAAGTCCTGATTGGTGATCAGACCCCAATCCTTGCTCGTCCAATCCGGATACGTCTTGTGCTCACACGGGCGCCAGCCGTCGCCCGGCCATTGCAAGGTCCATAGATCCATGAGCGCGCTGTCAGGATCAAGGCCATTGGGCCTGATCCGGAACATGATCGCGGTGCCCGGGTAGATCGGCCCGAGGATGTTCGGGAACCAATAGAAGTCGTCCGCGCTCGTCATCTGGTCCAAGGTGAAGTGCGATACATCGAGTCCACGAGCCGCCAGCAGGTCGCGCCGGCGAAGCTGGTACTCCTCGAGAAGCGTCCGGCCCGGTGAAAGCGGAGCATCTTTGAGCTCGTCCACGATCCTTCGCTCGTCGCGGTAGAACAGACCCCCGAGGCCTCCCACGAGAGCCGCCAGAATCTCCCATTCATCGATCTCGTCGTCTTTTAGACCTAAGCGCGGGCTCGGGTGAAGTTGCCGACGCGAGGCCGGAAGTCGCCCGTAGTGGGCGTGGGTGTCGAATTGCTCGTACTCCATGTTGACGTCGTCGGTCCACGCAAGGATCTGTGGATGTGTTCCTTGAACGTGGTATCCCTCATTGAAGGCGTCGACCACCACCTTCCAGTTAGCCGGGAGCACCGTCGTCTTGTGGGAGTAGAAGCGCATGTCCTCGAGCCGGTAGCTGCCGAGCCAGTCGGGTATCGGGTGAAGGAACTCGAGGAGTCCAGGAGCGTCAGGATCCATGTTGACGAAGACGAATCCGCCCCATTGGCCGACCCGGACTTCACGCAGACGCAGGTTTGCAGGAACAGAGTTGAATTCGTGTTGGTCGACGATCTCCTTGACCCGACCGTCGAGGTGGTAGCGCCAAGCGTGGTAGCGGCACCGGATCTCGCAGTCGGAGAAGGTCCCGCATCCGTCGGCCAGGCGCGTTCCGCGGTGCAGACAGGTGTTGTAGAAGGCTTGAACTGTCAGAGCGTCCGACCGGACGACAAGAATCGACTGGTCGCCAATTAAATACTCGACGAAGTCACCTACCTCGGCGAGCTCTTCCTCCCGGCAGGCCACTTGCCAGACCCGGGGCCACAAGCGCTCCATCTCCAGATCCGCGAATTCCCGAGAGACATAGCGCTCCTTGGATACGAGGCAATCCTCTCCAACGAGCATTTCTTCGAGCTTCGTCGAACCCACGGCAGGCCAACCCCTTGTGGAAGACTCGTCTTTTTCACGCTGACGCGATCAGAATCTACCGCTCGGACGGGACGAACGAGGGCAGGTAGGGCGAAGGAACGATCCGGGGGGTGACCCGCACGGAATTCAACCTGGCAGACATATTCGAGTGCGTGGTGGACGAAGTACCGATGCGCGAGGCTCTCTCTTGTGGAGAGACTCGCAGCACGTTCGCCGCGCTCGAGGAACGCGCCAACCGTCTCGCTCATGGGTTGCAGCAGATCGGAGTGCGCCGCAACCAACACGTCGGTATCTTCGCCTTCAACTGTGTGGAGTTTCTCGAGGCGATGCTGGCGTGCTACAAGATCCGGGCGATTCCCCTCAACATCAATTTTCGATACTTGGGAGCTGAGCTCGCATATCTTCTAGACAACGGGGATGTCTCGAGCCTCGTCTTCGATCGTTTCCTGGCGCCGCACGTCGAGTCACTTCCGCGTCGCCCCCAAAAGCTGCAGTCCCTGATCGTCCGGGAAGACGGAAGTGCCGGTGACGTCTCTTCGCTCGATTGCGTCGCGTACGAGACAATCGTCGAGGGAGGTTCGCCGGAACGCGACTTCGGGCCTCGGTCAGCAGACGACAGGTACATCCTCTACACCGGAGGTACAACGGGGCTTCCACGAGGCGTCGTATGGCGTCAGGAAGACATCTTCTTCGCGACGCTTGGAAGTGGGAACCCTGGTGGGCTGCCCGTCTCGAAGTCCGAAGACATCCGGGTCACCGTTCATTCCAATCGTGCACAACGGTTGACGCCGTTCCTCCCCGCAGACGATCCCGGGCCGGACGAATTCGTCTCGATGGCTCTCGGGCCGCTCGTGCACGCGAGCGGGCAGTGGTCGGCACTCGGCTCGCTGCTCGCAGGTGGCAGGGCAGTCCTGTATCCCGAGCGCAGCATGGACATGAGCCTGGTGCTCGATCTGGTCGAGCGCGAGAAGGTGACGATGCTCACACTGGTCGGCGACGCGAGCGGGCGTCCCCTGTTGGAGGAGCTCCGCCGAGATGGTGGGTCTCGCGACACCTCATCGCTACGACTCCTTGGATCGGGCGGCAGCATCCTGTCAGGGGAGATCAAAGACGGCCTGCTCGCGAATCTGCCCAGCGTGCTTGCGATCAGCGAGGCAGTCGGATCTTCTGAGGCGCCTGTGCAAGCGGTGGCGATCGGTGAGCGCCGCGTCACGCCCGCGCCGTCCTTGAGCTTTGCGCCGAAGCTTGGCGTCACAGCGGTGCTTGACGAACATCTTCGCCCGGTGACACGGGGATCCGGTGCCGTTGGCCGTCTTGCCACCACGGGACGTGTTCCGATCGGCTACTACAACGACCCGGTCAAGACGGCGGAGACATTCGTCGAGATCGAAGGCCAGCGCTGGTCGTTGCCTGGTGACATGGCGACGGTCGACGCCGACGGGACGATCCGTCTCCTCGGCCGGGGTTCTCTGTGCATCAACACGGGCGGAGAGAAGGTCTACCCCGAGGAGGTCGAGGCGGTGCTCAAGTCGCATCCCCTCGTCGCCGACGCAGTGGTCGTCGGCCGACGGTCCGAACAATGGGGCCAGAGCGTCGCTGCAGTCGTCCAACCCGCCGACGTCAGCACTCCGCCCACTCTGGACGACTTGACCCCTCATTGCCGCCGTTTTCTCGCCGGTTACAAAGTGCCTAGGCACGTCGTCCTCGTCAACGAGGTCCGACGATCGTCGTCGGGCAAGGCGGACTACAAGTGGGCGAGCGACCTGATGGAAGACGAGGTAGATCGCTAAGAACTCGTCGGACGGTAGGGTCCCATGTCCATTCCGGGGTAGCGGGCAGCCACGTCTTCGAGTGTTTGCTCGTTCCAGTACGCGTCACCGGGCCTCGGAAAGCCGAACAGGTCCCGCTCTCGAACGCTGCACTGCGGCATCAGCTTCGCCCAGCGATGCGGGGCCTGCTTCGGCCACGACATCTTGCCTCCCCAGGTGGTTCCCCTCCGCTGGTAGTCGGCGAGCAGCGAGAAGCGCGAGCGCCCGGCAGCCGAGAAGTTGGATCCCCGGTGCAAGATGTCGGTCCGGTACATGAGCAGGCTGCCCGCTGGACCTGTCGCGGACTGCTCGATGTCGGAAAGCTCGCCGAAATTCAGGTAAAGCGGAGTAAACGGGATCTCACGACTTCGATCGAACGGAACAATCCGGGTCGGTCCGTCCTGCTCGGTCACGTCGGACAGGTATATGAACGTGGTGAGCTGCTGATAACGACCGTCGGTGCGCGGGACGACCAGGCTGTGGCTGCCGTAGTCGCGATGGTGCGGCTGGTCGTAGTCGGCAGCACCCGAGTACTTGGCCCAGAGCTCGATTTTGTAAAGGTGCAACTCGGTCGTCTCTAAGAATCGCTCCGCTGCGTCTACAAGGTCGGGGTGAATTGCCAAGTGGTTGAGGTCCCAGGACTTGTACGGAAATTCTTCGACACCGGCAAACTGACTTCCTGCATATTGGGAGAACCCGTCGGGGTTCGCGAAGTACTGCTCGGGCCGAGGGAAATGGAGCCAGAGAGCCCGTTGCGCGGCCTCGAGCTCGTCGGGGGCCAAGAAACCTTCCACAAGCACGTGCCCGTCATCCCGCAGCCGCTCGATGGCGGTGTCTGTCACCCGCATGGCTCCGAATCCTACGTCCGCGTCGGCAAATGCTCTTGGACGACTCGCGCGGGCGCTGCGGCACCGCGTACGCTTCGATCGTGCGAGCAGTTCAATTTGATTTTGCCGATCCTTCCTTCCCGGCATCGCTCGTCGACCTTCCATTTCCGGAGCTTCCGGGGCCGGCTTGGGCGCGGATCGAAGTATCCGTCGGCGGAATCTGTGGCAGCGATCTTCATCTCTTCGCTCACAACACCGGCCCGTCGCCGACACTGATGTCGTTGGGAGCGTTCCCGTTCGTTCTCGGCCACGAGATAGCCGGAAGGGTGGTCGAGGCGGGGACCGATTGTCAACGAGCTTTGGGGACACGAGTCGCTGTAGACCCGTGCATCCCGTGCCTCGTCCGTGGGATCGACCCTGTCTGCGCGAATTGCGCGCTGGGATGGACCCCGTGCTGCTTGAACCTCGACAGCAAGGTGTTGAGCGGTGGACGGTCGCTCGGCTATACGCAGGACCTGGGTGGGGGATGGGCGGAGCAGGTGCTGGCTCACAAGTCGATGCTGCACGAGATTCCGGACTCGATCCCGGATAGAGGTGCGAGCCTCTATGAGCCGGTATCGATCGCCTGCCACGGAGTGCTCAGGTCCCCTCCGCGCGACGGCGAGCCCGTGTTGATTGTCGGAGCGGGGGTCATCGGGCTTGCCGCGCTCGCGGCACTGAAGGGTCTCTTTCCGCGTTGCCCGGTCACCATGCTGGCCCGTCACGGACATCAGGTGGAAGCAGCCGTTGCGTGCGGTGCCGACCACGTCGTTCTCAGCCAGGATCGGAGCGTCCACTTCGAGGAGCTCGCCTTACTGACCGGGTCCCGCGTCGTCGGACACAAGGCAAACCTGATGCTGATGGGCGGTTTCCCTCACGTGATCGAGGCCGTAGGTGCGCCGCAATCGGTGACCGAAGCTCTTCGCGCCGTTGCGCACCGTGGAACGGTCCTGCTTCTCGGCGCTGCCGGGGTAAGCGAGGTTGACCTGACTCCGCTTTGGTACAAGGAAGCAGCGATCGTGGGCTCGATAGATCACACCGTCGACAAAGGCCCTGCGCCGGGCTTGGCCGGCGGTCCCGATCGACATTCGGTGGACAGGGCCATCGACATCCTCGCCGCTGGTCTCCTTCCGCCCGACGTTGTCGTGACGCACGAGTTCGGGCTCGACGACTACCGAACTGCGATCGAGACCGCCATCGACAGGGAGCGATCGCAGGCGATCAAGGTGGTCTTCAGGCCCTGAGGCCGTTCGGGTCGCCGCATACACGCCGCGGCACGAGGGTAAGTAGCCGCGGTGATCCGAACCACCAGACTGCCCCTTTTGACGACGGCGTTCCTGACATTCGTTTCCGCAACGGCGTTCACAGTCGGGTTAGCACCAGACCTTGCAACACCCGCAGGAGCCGCATCGACCTCGAGCTGCGGGTCAAGCTCGTTCTACACCCCGCCCTCTCCGCTTCCGAAGGGTAAGCCTGGGACCGTCATCCGCTGGCAGGTCGGGTGTGACTACTTGGCGCCGGGTGTTGCCGCACCCGCGCACGTTTGGAACGTCCTGTACAAGTCGACCAATGCCAACCAACAGCCCATAGCGGTCTCGGGAACAGTCCTGGTCCCGACATCTGCCTGGACCGGTAGCGGGCCGAGACCCGTCGTCGCATACGGGACCGGGACCCAGGGTTGGGGGGATCAGTGTGCGCCGAGCGTCGAGATGGCGGCAGGCGATTATGACGAAGACTTCATTGTTCAGAACCTCTTGGACCAGGGTTGGGCCGTGGCTGTCACCGACTACCCGGGTCTCGGCACGCCGGGCAACGAGCTCTACGCCGTCAACATGGCAGAAGGGTACGCGGTTCTCGATTCGTTGAAGGCCGCTTTGAATCTGGCCCCTGCCCAACTCTCGCCCGGCGCGCCGGTAGCCATCGAGGGTTACTCCCAAGGTGGGGGAGCGGCTGCGTTCGCGGCCCAGGAAGCCCCGGCCTACGCAAAGTCGCTCGACCTCCTCGGAGTGGCCATGGGAGGAACGCCTGCCAACCTGCAGGCTGTCGCGAACAACATCAACGGCAGCGCGTTCTTCGCGTTCCTGGGTGGAGCGGGGATCGGCTTTGACGCCGCATACCCGCAGCTTCATTTCGGCCAATACCTGACCTCCGCCGGCAAGCAGGCTTTCAAGGCTCTGTCGACTATGTGCCAGGAGCAGGGTTTGGCAACATACGCAGGCAAGACGATCCAGGACTACACCAAGGGCGGGATCGATCCGCTGACCTTGCCGCCCGTCGAGCAGGTCCTGAACGCCAACGACGCCGGCGCCGTCGCACCTGTCGTCCCGGTGCTTCAGTATCACGGGCTCGCGGACGAGGTGATCCCGTACTCGCTCGAGGTCTCCCTACACGATGCTTGGTGCTCTCTCGGAGCGACGTCGGAGCTTGTCCCGTTCGCGGGCGACCACGTCTCGACACAGATAGAGGCTCAGGTCGCTGCCGTCCAATGGATCAGTAACCGGTTCAGCGGTGCAGCTCCGCCGAACAGCTGCTGAGCTCGAAGTCGTCGGCGTCGAAGCGCATCGTCCTGTCGCAGTACCACCTCGACGTGTGGGGGAGCTGGGTGACGATCTCACCGCCGGCGGCGCGGAAGTAGCTAGCACACCCGCCATGCCACACGGTGTCCTCGAGCGCGGTCCTCAACTCGTCGATGTATCTCTTCATCGCTTCGGGTCTTACGTCCACGCTCGAAGCTCTGAGCGCGCGCATGGACTCGACGGCGGCTGCGACGAACTGGGCTTGGCCCTCGAGGATGAGGATGATCGAGTTGCCACCCTGATTCGTGTTCGGACCGTACAGCATGAAGAAATTCGGGAATCCCGGAACAGCCATTCCCAGGTAGGCGCGGGGTACTCCAGCCCAGACGTCGTGCAAATTTTCCCCCTGCACGCCGATGATTTCCAGTCCTCTTAGATACTCGGCCGCGCGGAATCCGGTGCAGAGCACGATGGTGTCGCATTCCCGTTCGGTCCCGTCTTGCGTGAGGATCCCCGAGGGCGTGATGCGCTCGATCCGGTCAGTGACGAGTTCGACGTCGTCTCGTTGCACTGCCGGGTAGAAGTCACTCGAGACAAGGACGCGCTTGCATCCGAGCGGATAGTCGGGCGTGAGCTTCGCCCTGAGGACAGGATCCGGTACCTTTCGCTCCAGGTAGCTGCGAGCAACCTCGGCGAGCAACTCCGCCACCGGGCTACCCGAGATGAACGCCGTGTTCTCCTCGAAGAGCTCATAGAGCTCCTCACGATGCCGGCGGTGCGCTTCGGGGTCTTTCGCGTAGGTCTCTTTCTGCGCGTCGGTGAATTTCTCGTTCTTCCGGGGAAGGATCCATGCGGGTGTCCTCTGGTACACGGTGACGTGCTCTGTCCGGTCGGCGATCGCAGGAACAACCTGAATCGCCGTCGCCCCCGTGCCGATCACGGCAACGCGGCGACCGTTCAGATCGTGGGACTGATTCCAGCGCGAGGAGTGGAAGACCTCCCCTCGAAAGTCATCGAGGCCTTCGATCGCTGGTGTTGCGAGGGTGTTGAACAGGCCGACCGCCGAAACAAGAACCCTCGCTTCGTACTCGCCTCCTCCCGAGTCATAGAGGTGCCAGCATTGACGATCTTCCAGCCACTTTGCACCTGAGATCGAAGTCGAAAATCGCACCTTCTCTCGGATGCCGAAGAGGTCGAAGCATTCTTCGATATATCGAAGGATCTCGGGCTGGCTCGCATAGGTGGTCAACCAGTTCGGATTAGGCGCAAACGACAGGCTGTACAGGTGCGAGGGCACGTCACAGGCGGCCCCGGGATACCCGTTGGCTCGCCAGGTGCCCCCGACGCCGTCGTCGCGTTCGAAGATGATCACGTCGTCGACGCCGATCTCGGCGAGGCGGTGCGCCACTGCAAGGCCCCCCAGACCGGCCCCGATGACCGCCACCTCGAAAGCCTCTGGAGCCTCGAGCGCGCTGCCGCGGTCCGTTGGTGTCCTGAGCGTCACGTCGAGCCGTTTTGGGGCTCTGACAACCGTTCGAGGTTCGCGGCGGCGCCTGAATCCACCAGCTCGACCCGGATTCCGTTCGGGTCGTGGACGACGGCCATCGCGGTCCCCGATACCTCGATCCGCCGCGGCACCCCGCCCAGGCCGAGGTCCGCGAGACGTCCGAGTACGGCGGTCAGGTCGGTGAACACCGAGAGCAGGAAAAACCCGTTCAATGAGGGATTCGCCGTCGTCGTCGGGTCGACTGCCTCACCGAGGTCGAGCAGTTCCACGATCCCCGACTCGGGTTTTGCCGGGTCTCCGAGGAACACCGCCCGCAGCGACGTCGAAGGCGCGTCGAAGAGCGTCGGCCAGTCGCCCTCGAACCGGCGATCCATCAGAACAGCGAAGCCGAGGCCGTCCCGCCAGAAGCGAAGACTCGCGTCAAGGTCGTGCACGCAGATCGCCGAATGGTGGATCACACTCATGCCCGGCTTAGAGTTTAACCTTGCCTCCGGTTCCCACTCTTGCCGTCGTCGTCGGAGGTGGATCGGGCATCGGTGCCGCGGTCGCTGCCCGACAGCGTGAAAGTGGTGCCCGTGTCGTCGTGTGGGACGCCACCGACGCGGGCGACATCGTCTGTGACATTTCTGACCCGGGCCAGGTGGACTCGGCGGCCGAAGCAACACTCTCGCAGTTCGGCGTCCCGGACCTGGTGACCGTCACCGCAGGGATCGGGCACGCGAGGGCGCTTCTCGATGCGACTCCAGAGGAATGGGATCGCGTGGTCGGCGTGAACGCAAAGGGTGCGTGGCTCGCAATGCGCGCATTCGCCCGACCCATGCTCTCCGCCGGCGGCGGCTCTGTTATAGCGATCAGCAGCGTCAGTGCTCACCTGGTCGACCGGTCGATGGGTCTGTACTGCGCGTCGAAGGCTGCCCTCGAAATGGTTATCAAGGTTGCAGCAGCAGAGTGGGGCCCGACATTGCGGGTAAACGGGGTAGCCCCAGGAGTCACTGACACTCCGATGCTTGGCCCGGCGCGCCGCGACGGAACTTGGCTCACAAAGGTCGCGAAGCGCACCGTGCTCGGCCGGCTGGGAACCGCCGACGACATCGCCGACGCGGTCATCGCAGTACACGAGACGAAGTGGATGACCGGACAGGTCGTCGTATGCGACGGGGGACTTGCGCTCCGCAGCCCGATAAATCCGCTCGGAGACACTTGATACCCTTCAGTTCCGAGGTCCGTGACGATGCCGCCCACTGAGATCACGACGAACGGCGCGGACCTGTTCCTTCCTGACCCCGAACCCCGGGAGGTCAGAACCACCATCATCTCGGTCGACGACCACGTGGTGGAGCCGATCGATACCTTCGAGGGGCGCTTGCCCGCCAAGCTGGCCGATCGGGCGCCCCGGATAGTCGAGACTGAGCAGGGACATCAGGTCTGGGAGTTCGAAGGCAGTCACTACACGCAGGTTGGAATGAACGCTGTAGCCGGCCGCCGCCCCGACACGTTCGGTCTCGAGCCCTTCCGCTTCGACCAGATGCGTGCCGGTTGCTACGACGTCGACGCGCGGGTGCGCGACATGGATCTGAACGGCGTATGGGCATCGGTCAACTTCCCGTCGCAGATCACCGGCTTCTGCGGGAGGGTCTTCTTCCAGGCGGAGGACCGCGAGCTCGGTCTGGCCTGCATCCGCGCGTGGAACGACTGGCTGTTCGAAGCCTGGCACGTTCCGTACCCCGAGCGCATCGTGGCGCTCGGAATCACATACCTCACTGACCCTGAGCTTGCGGTAAGTGAGATCCGCCGCAACGCGGAGAGGGGCTTCACCTCCGTCACCCTTCCAGAACGTCCCCACGAGATCGGCCTCCCGTCACTTTGGGACCGCAAGCATTGGGATCCGATCATCGCTGCGATCGTCGAGACCGACACCGTGATCTCGTTGCACGTCGGTAGCTCCGGTCTCACGCCCGCACCTCGGGGCGCGCCCGCACTACAACTCGGGGCCACTTTGTTCGGACAGCTCTCGCTCACAGCGTGCGCCGAGTGGCTGTGGTCCGGCTACCCGAATCGTTACCCGACGTTGAAGATCGCTATGAGCGAAGGCGGGATCGGCTGGGTCGCGATGCTTCTGGACCGCCTCGACAACATCGTTGATCGCTCGCGCTACGGAATGGGTTGGGACGTTCGGCCTGCGGACGTGCTCAAGCGCAACTTCTGGTTCTGCACCATCGACGACCCGTCGACTATCGACACCCGTCACCGCATCGGAGTGGAGAACATCATGGTCGAGGTCGACTACCCGCACGGCGACAGCACCTGGCCCGACACGCAGAGGGTGATTGCGGAATGCTGGGGTCATCTGCCGGCTGCCGAGCTTCGCGCGATATGCAGCGAGAACGCCGCCAAGCTCTACCGTCACCCGTTGCCCCCACTGGTTCTGCCTGAGATCTAGGAGGCTTCGTGGACTTCACTCCCACCGCCGAGAAGCTGATACCTGACCTGTCTCCACGCGAAGAGCTCGTGGTTCTCGCCCGCGCTCTTTGGCGCGAGGGCTACAACGATCATCTTGCCGGGCACATCACCGTCAACCTCAGCGACGGAACGCTCTTGTGCAACCCGTGGATGATCACCTGGGCGGAGCTGCGACCGGCTCAGGTGCTCAGAATCGACCTGGAAGGAAACATCGTCGAAGGCGACTGGCCGGTGCCGCTCGGCATCCCGCTTCACCTCGAGCTGCACAAGCTTCGGCCGGGTGTGAAATGGGCGGCTCACAACCATCCCCTCTACGGAACGGTGTGGGCCGATATGGGCGAGATTCCCGCCATCTTGGACCAGAGCTCGTCGTTGGGCGGTGGTGAGCTCGCGCTCGTGAACGAGTACTCGGGCCCGGTAAACGATCCTGCGAGCGCCCGCCGCGCCATCGAGCAGATGGGAAGTGCATCGGCGGCCCTGCTCTGCGGTCACGGCGTGTTCGTGCTGGGGGGTTCCGCACGCGCAGTTCACCAGCGGGCCGTGGCGCTGGAACAGCGCTGTCAGCACGCATGGTGCGTGAGGGCAGCGGGGGGCACGGGAGAGTCGTTGCTTCCGAAGGGTTTCCTGGACTTCATGGCGTCCACCGACGGCGAGGGATTCATCGGGTTCTGGGAAGCCGCCGTTCGGGCCGAGCTGAGAGCCGACCCGGACCTTCTCGAGTGAGCACGGCCGTAGAAGACCTCGCCCCGACGTTGGGCTTGCCCAGGCGTCGCGTGCTCCTCATCATGAGCGCGTTGCTCCTGGGCATGTTCTTGGCCGCTCTCGACCAGACGATCGTCTCGACTGCGCTACCGACGATCGTGGGCGACCTTCACGGCGCGTCACACCTGACATGGGTGGTGACCGCCTACCTGTTGGCCTCCACGGTCTCGACGCCATTGTGGGGCAAGCTGGGCGACCAGTACGGGCGCAAGTCGTTCTTCATCGCGGCGATCGTCGTCTTCCTGGTCGGGTCGGCCCTCGCCGGTTTCAGCCACTCGATGTTCGAGCTGATCGCGTTCAGGGCAGCTCAGGGATTGGGGGCCGGCGGCCTGATCATCGGGGCACAGGCAATTGTCGGCGACGTCGTCTCCCCGCGAGATCGTGGTCGCTACATGGGCCTATTCGGCGCGATGTTCGGTGTCGCTACCGTGCTCGGCCCGCTACTGGGCGGATTCTTCGTCGATTACCTCTCGTGGCGCTGGGTCTTCTACATCAACCTGCCCATCGGGGTGCTCGCTCTGTTCGTCACGACCGCGCAGCTCCCCGGTCACTTGAAGAGGGTCCATCACGTGATCGACTACCTGGGCTCCGTCCTCCTCGCGCTCGCTGCGACGGCACTTGTCTTGTTCACGAGCCTCGGTGGCACAACCTATGCGTGGGGCTCTCCCGAGATCATCGGAATGGCCGTCGCGGGGGTCGCGCTGACGGCGGTGTTCCTTTTCGTGGAGAGCCGGGCCGCCGAGCCCGTCATCCCTCTCGGGTTGTTCAGCAACCGGGTTTTCTCGGCTGCGGGCGCAGTGGGTTTTGTCGTGGGATTCGCTATGTTCGGAGCACTCACATTCCTGCCTCTGTACTTCCAGGATGCGAGAGGAGTGAGCCCGACCTTGTCGGGCCTGAGGCTGCTTCCTCTTATGGGCGGTCTGCTGTTGGCGTCCATCGGCTCGGGCCAGCTGGTCAGCCGCTGGGGCAGGTACAAGGTCTTCCCGGTCGTTGGCACGTTCCTCATGGTGGTGGGGCTCCTCTTGATGTCTCGGATAAGCCTCACCACGGGCGGCTGGGTCATCGGCGAGTACATGTTCGTGTTCGGTGTGGGCCTCGGGCTCGTCATGCAGATCCTCGTGGTCGCGGTCCAAAATGCGGTGCCCTACGAACAGCTCGGAACCGCCACATCAGGTGCGACGTTCTTCCGCAGCATCGGTGGTTGCTTCGGCACAGCGGTGTTCGGAGCGATCTTCTCCAACCTGCTCGCGACCAACGTGGTGCACGCACTTCACTTGAAGAGAGCGCCGTCCACACTGAAGGGTCCCTGAGTGCGGCCGACCCGACCTCGCTCGCTCGTCTTCCTCCGGCGATCCATGCCGGAGTGGTGTCCGGCATGGTTCACACCATTCAGACCGTGTTCCTCATAGCGGTACCCATCGCGGCGGTGGCGTTCGCGCTCTCGTGGCTCCTTCCGGAGATCGAGCTGCGCAAGACGGTACGTTCGGTCGATCCCGGCGCAGGATTCGGGATGCCCGAGTCGCGGACCTCGCTCGAGGAGATGCAGCTCGCCCTCGAGCGCCTTAGTCAACGCGAGAACCGCAGAGAGCTCTATACCTCGCTCGCCGCGCGAGCGGGCCTCCAACTCGAACCGCGTTCCTGCTGGCTTTTATATCGACTGGCAGATCGCCCCGACTGCACCGTCGAGAGCATTGCCAGCAGATTGAAGGTCTCACCCGAACGCATATCCGAGGGCGTCGATGCACTCGTCGGGGCGCAACTGATCTCCAAGGCGGAAGTTCCCGCAGGGTGCGAGCTCGTCCTCACCGAACTCGGCGACGACGCCATCAGCCGCCTTCAGGCGGCGAGGCGGGCAGGGCTGACCGAGCTGCTCGAAGGTTGGGACCCCGAAGCCCACCCAGAGATCGCCGACATGGTGCGCCGATTGGCACACGAGCTGTTGGCCGACGACGACAGGCTGCTCGCAGACGCCACAGCGTCCGTCTCCGCGTCGGCGTCTGCTTCTTCTACTTGAGAAGAAGTACACGGCGGTGTTCCCTTAAAATTTAATTCTGTGCGGCGATTCGACCCGTCCGAGACGGTTGACCCTCTCATTTATAGATAGATAGCTATAAATCACTAAGTCCCGTATAAGCAGCAACATGAGACCGGCCGCTTCCGGGTCCAAAGTGGAACCGATAGGAGACGTTTTGTGGCGGAATTGACCGGCGCCACCAGGGTGATTGTTCAGGACCTCCCGCCGAAGGCCGAACCTATCTGGGTGAGTCCCGTTGCAGCTTTGGATCGGCTGGAGCCAGTTCCGGGCCAGAGAGGCGCCCGGCGAAAGATCCTGTGGGCAACCTACGGGGTGCTGGGCGCCCTCCTCCTGGTCTTCTTCGTATTAGTCCTAGCCCGGAGGGCGGGGACGCGCTGGACCTGGCTCGACGGCTGGGGGGTGGACACCTTCGAGGTGCTTCTTGCCTCGTTGTGCATATCCCGGGGTCTGCTCAGGCGACCCGGTCGCTCCGTGGCTCTGCTCCTCGGGATCGGTCTTCTCTCGTGGAGCGTGGGTGACATCTCCCTGACCATCCAGTCTCTCGGGGGTGCAACTCCACCCAGCCCGAGCGTTGCGGACGTCTTCTATCTCCTCTTCTATCCGTGCACTTACGTTGCAGTCGTACTGCTGATGCGCAAGGAGATTAAGAGGATCTCTCCACCCAGTTGGCTGGACGGCGCAGTCGCCGGACTCGGCGCGGCGACGTTGTGCGCGGCGTTCGCATTCCACAGCATCGTGCACACAGCCGGAGGAAGCGCCATCGGCGTGGCCGCGAACCTCGCATACCCGATCGGTGACGTACTCCTGCTCGGTCTCGTCGTTGCCGCTACAACACTCCTATCGGGCAGGGGACGGGCCTCCTGGGCGCTCCTCGCGTCCGGCATAGGTCTCAACGTCGTCGGCGACACGTTCAACCTGTTCGGATCCTCCTTCGGAGGCGGCCGGGTCGGAAGCACCTTCAATGCAATCGCGTGGCCGACGGCGATCCTTCTCATCTCCGCGTCCGTCTGGCTGCGCAAGCCTCCGTCGACACGCCTGGTAGCAGAACGGGCGAGTGGCTTCTTCATGCCGGGCCTCGCGACCGCGGCGGGGCTTGTCGTTCTCTTCGTGGCCACGTTCCGTGAAACCAGTCGCGTTGCGATCGGACTGGCGACCACGACACTCGTTGTCGCGGGGATCCGGCTCGCGTTCTCGAGCGCGAGGCCTGCGATCGATCACCGAACTTCGCCATCACGAAGCGGTGACAGACGAGCTGACCGGACTCGGAAACAGACGCAAGCTGTTCAACGTGTTCGAGACTCTCTTCGAGGAAGCCGATTGGTCGCCGACGACGGCACGGAGCCTGGCCTTCCTGTTCGTGGACCTCGATCACTTCAAGGAGATAAACGACTCGTTCGGGCATCCGGCGGGCGACCAGTTGTTGAGGCAGTTGGGGCCGCGTCTCACGTCGGTCGTCAGGAGCTCGGACGTCGTGGTCCGTCTTGGTGGGGACGAATTTGCGGTCCTTCTGATCGGTGCCGACGTTGACGAGGCAAGGAGAGTCGCCGAGCGGCTAACTGCGAGCATCGAGCAACCCTTCGTCCTCGACATGGTGAGTGCCCGGATCAGTGCGAGCATCGGGATCTCGATCATGGAGACGGACGCCGACGACAGCGCAGGGTTGCTCAGGTGCGCAGACGTCGCCATGTTCCGTGCGAAGGCGGGAAACACGTCCTTTGCGTTCTACGACGAGAACATCGACGACCACAACGTCCTGCTGATGGCGGAGGAGTTGAGAACTGCGGTCGACGAAAAGCAATTCGTCCTTCACTACCAGCCGCAACTGGACTTGAGAACCGGCGGCATCTGTGCTGTCGAGGCACTGCTCCGTTGGCCCAACGAGCGGCTAGGCATGGTTCCGCCGTTGAAGTTCTTGCCTGTGGCGGAAGAGGCAGGACTCATGCCGTCTCTGACTCCACTTGTTCTCGACGCCGCCTTGGAGCAGTGCGCAGTATGGCGAGCCGAATCGCACGACTTGGCGGTCTCGGTGAACCTGTCGGCCTCCAACCTTCTCGATCCCGGATTCACCGGGCTGGTGAGCCAGATGCTCGAGAGGCACCACGTCCCACCCTCCGCGCTCGTTCTCGAGATCACCGAGACGTGCATCATCTCCGACTACGAGCGTTCCAAGAAGGTGATCGAAGACCTGCGCGATCTGGGGCTGGTTGTGTCGATCGACGATTTCGGAGCCGGGTTCACCTCACTCGCGTACTTGGGTGACCTGGCGGTCGGCGAACTGAAGCTCGACCGCATCTTCATCACCGGTCTCGCGTCTGAGCACCGGTCGCGAGATCTTGCCCTTATCAGGTCGACGATAGAGCTCGCTCATGCGTTGCGGCTGCGCGTCGTCGCCGAGGGGATCGAGGACCACGCCACTCTCGAACTGTTGTCGGAGCTCGGTTGCGACCTCGCCCAGGGCTACTTCATCGGCAGGCCGATGCCGGCGGACAGTGTCGTGCTCGAGAGCACGATCCAATCGCCGGGCAATCGGGCGTTGGTCGGTTAGCGCTAGGAATTCAGCGCTAAGGATTCAGCGCTAAGGATTCAGGCGGAGCTCTTGTTCAACTGCTTTTGGATCAGGGGCCACGCGAGCGGAGCCACCGCGACAATGGCGGCTGCCAGTCCAATGAAGGATCCATAGCTGTACGACCATCCGTACTTGTAGCTGAAGCCCGGTCCGGAAGCCGAACCACCGCCTCCGTAGCTCCTCGTCAGGAACCCGATCAACACGAGGAGGAACGACAGTCCAGTGACGACCAGAAGAGCCGTGTCGTCCGGTATCGGCAAGCGGAACGGCATCTTGGCCCATCCGGCTTTCATGACCAAGAAGGCGATCACCACAAGGCTAAGGATGAACACGACCCAGAAGTAGCCGTGCAAGGAATACCCGCTGAACGAGAAGCTGGCACTGTGGATGGTGGTCGTGACTCCTGCGGCGGTGGTCGTCTCGGAACCGCCGTACTTGTCCCACGGTAGGAACATGGAGATGAGGAGCACCAGGCTTGCAACTCCGATGATCCTTTCGTCTCGCGAGAGCCGGTTGATATCGAACGCAAAAGGAGGCAAGTTCAGGCCGGGCGTCGCAGCCGCAGGCGCACCACCTACCGGCATGGCCGCCCCGGCACCCGGAGGAGCCGCCGACGCACCTGGTGGTACAGGGGCTCCTGTTACGGTCTGGGTCTGTCCACTGAGCAAGGCCCCGCAGTTGGGACAGGCGTTGGCGCCTTCCGGGGTCTCGTGGCCACACTGGGAACAGTTCATGCCACTTCTCCGATCTGCCGCCAAGCGACGAGACGAATTGCAACCTGTGCGGGCACAGAGAGGTTAGCCCTGGGTGGTCATCGCGCGACGGATCCTTTGCAATCGGGCCACCGACCAAGGGACATGCGGATGTTTCGGTCATCCCCGGTGTACCGTCTAACCACTTCCCCCGAGGACCTCGACCCTCATCGGGCGAGTGTGCGCACACGACGGGGACCAGATCCAGGAGGATTCAATGCGCGTAACTTCTGGCCCTCCCGTTGCTCGCAAGTTGCTGACTCTGGCTTCGACGATCGCCGTCACCGGGCTCTTTTTGGCAGCTTGCAGCTCCGGCGCCTCGAGCAACTCGTTGACCAGCTCGACTGGTTCTACGAGCTCGACCAGCAGCTCGCCGAACGGGACAGGCAATCAAGGCGGGAGCTCGACGACTTCCGGTGGATCCACCGCTGCGTCGAAGCTCTCAGCGTTGGAGACCAACGTTCAGTCGGCTAGGGGTGGCACGTTCAAGCTGACCTATGCCGAGATGTCGTCTTCCAGTTCTGCCGGCGGAACCCTGACCTTCGAGCAGATGCCCCCGAAGTACCGCTTCAGCGTCGGTGGTGCGACCGCCGCCGACATCGTAAACACGGGCACCAAGACCTACGTGTGCTCGGGATCGTCGGGTCACACTTATTGCTACGGATATAGCTCCTCGGCCAATCCGTTCGCGACCCTTCTCAACCTGATCACGGGGGCCAGCGTCCTCACTCAATTCCACAAGCTTCAGTCCGGGCTCGCAGCGAAGCTCCAAGGTGTCCAGGTCAATTTCTCGAACCAGACATTCGCCGGACAGGCGTCCCAATGCGCCTCGGGGACGTACCAGGGCAACTCCTTCAAATACTGCTTGACCAACTCGGGCGTTCTCGCATACGCCGGCGGCTCGGAAGCCAAGAGCTTCGGGTCGATTTCGTTGACTTCGTACTCGACCAGCGCGTCGGCGAGTGACTTTGCCCTGCCGGCCGGGGCAACGATCGTGGGCGGCTGACCCCGTCCCTCCGGGACGGATCAGCTACCCGAGGGTTCAACCAGCGGCAGGCTCAGGACCTCCGGGCCATCCGGAGGGAACCACGAAACCGGTGATGGTCGCCGGGTCCACAGGCCTGCGCTCGTCCGCTGACTGGTAGACCGCGAAGCAGAGCTGGAGCACCTTGACCGCCTCGTCGAGTGTCATTGCGGCCGGGGTTCCGGCCAGCAGCGAATCCACGAAGTGGGCCGAGGATCTCTTGAAGCCCGAGCCCCAGTCCGCGTCGACGTCCCGCATCTCGACCGTGCCGCATTCGCCTTGCTTGCCGTTGTAGAGCACCACCGGCGCCAGGTCGAGCATCTCGCCGGTAGCACGAGTCACCCAGATGAGCCCTTCGTCGCCTTGGATCTCGAAGAACTCGTCGGCTCCGTAGTACTTCGATCGCATCCACATCTTCGGCGCGTACTGGACGTCCATCACCCCCAACAATCCGGGGTCTTCGTACTCGAAGAGGGCGACGCACGGCTCGAAGAAGTAGTCCCGCCTCTTCACGACTGCCTGCACCGAGGTGATGTCCTGGTTGACCAGCCACATCGCCATCGCGAACTTGTGCACCATGTCGTCGAAGAGGTGACCTCCGGGACTGCGCGAATCGAGCCTCCACCCATAGCCTTCGGGACGCAGGTTCGCCTGGAAGGCGGAGTCCGTCTGCCCGACCACTGTCTTGATCCGGATTCCGGTCGGACGACCGATCACCCCTTCTGAAACGAGCCTCTTGGCGAGCTCGAGCGGCGGGTAGTGGACGAAGCACTCGCTTATCCGGAGGGTCAGCCCTGCATCAGTCGCTGCCTTCCCCAGGGACCGGGCCTCTTCGACGCTGTTGGTCACGGGCTTTTGTACCGAGACGTGCTTTCCGGCATTCAGTGCCTCGAGGACATGCTCGTGGTGCAGATGCGTGGGCGTCAGGATCTCTACCGCGTCGAGGTTCGTGTCGTCGAGCATCCGGTCCAGGTCCGTGTAGACCGAGGGTGAGCCCCAACGCTCGGCCGCCGACCTGGCCGTCGCCTCGTCGACATCACAGACGGCGACGACGTCACACTTCGGGTGTTCGAGATATCCCGCGACATTCATGTCCGCGATGTTGCCGGTGCCCACGATCCCGAGGCGGACGCGCTCCACCGGTTTGACCATCAGCCTCTCCCTTTCCCATGTGACTTCCCATGTGACCGCCGACCACATCCGCGTTCGGCGCCCGCTCGGCGCCCAAGAGAAGCACTGCTCGCGTACGAAGCGCAAGCTACCCGGCCAGACGAGTTCCTTGACTGGGGCGGCCCTCTGAGCGAGGTTTGCGGCGTGAGCGAAGCGTGATCGAATCGTGAACGACTCTGACAGGCCGTTTCACATCGAGCAGCACGGAATCGACTACATCCCCGATTCCGAGAGGTGGGCGAAGCCCCGCGACCTCTTCGGCATGTGGGCCGGGGCGAGCGTCCAGATCGAATACTTCGTCTACGGCGCCATCTTGATGACGTTCGGGTTCACCTTCTCGCAGGCCGTGATACTCATCGTGCTCGGGAACCTGTCTTTCCTGCTCCTCGGATTGTGCAGCCTGCAGGGGCCGGACGCCGGGACGACAGTGTTCGCGATCAGCCGTGCTCCATACGGGACCAACGGGTCGCGCCTCATAGCGCTGTTCAACTGGCTGACTCAGATCGGTTTTGAGACAGAGGGGATCATCCTGATCGTCGGCGCGACCCTGGTCCTCGGGGCCAAGGCCGGTTTCGACCCTGGCACGCCGTTCAAAGTGATCGTCATCCTGATTGCGGTCGCAGTGCAGGCCGTTCTGCCTCTCTTGGGGCACGCCACGATGGTCAAGGTCTTGCGGTACCTGATCCTGCCCTTCGTGGTTCTCTTCGTGGTCCTTGCGGTGATCGTGGGTGACCACGCTCATCTGAACGCCGTTTCCCACGGCCCGGGTTGGCAGCTGTTCATGGTCGGTCTTGCTTTCACGATCGCCTTGAGCGGCCTCGGCTGGACCGAGAACGGCAACGACTACTCGCGCTATTTGCCTCGGGACGCTTCTAAGCCCGCGATCGTCATGTGGGTGTTTCTCGGAACGGCCGTGCCCGAGATCCTCATCATGATCCTCGGCGCGGTCGTAGGTACTTACCTGACGACGCTCGGCACATCGGCCAACCCGTTCTCGGCGTTCGTCCACGCAGGGGCCATTCCCGGTGGTTTCGTCGTGGTTTTCCTGGCGTTCGCCATAGTCCAGCTCTTCGCAGTCAACAGCCTCGACCTGTACTCCTCGGGCGTCACGCTCCAAGCCCTCGGTCTTCGGGTGAAGCGCTACCAGGCGGTACTCGTAGACACGGTGATCTGCTGCGGGATCACGTTCTACGCAGTTTTCGATTCCTCGTTTTCGAAACTCCTGACAGACTTCGTCGAAGTCGTCATCTGCTGGATCGCGCCTTTCTGCGCCATCTTCCTCGTCGACTGGGTTCTGCGCCGGTACAGGTACGTTCCGGCGGACCTGCAGATCACCGACCGGTCCTCTGTGTACTGGAGCAACGGGGGCGTCCATTGGCCGGGGATCATCGCCCAGGCGCTCGGCTCGCTGGCAGCCGTAATGGCCCTCGACACGTCCTTTTACGTGAGCCCCGTCTCGCACGCGACCGGCGGGGCCGACTTCAGCATCTTCACGGGGCTAGCCGTCGGGGGAGTGAGCTACTTGCTCCTCGCGGGTCGGTCCGTGCGCCGCGAGGAGAGGGCGCACCGCGAGCTTCTCGACAACGCCAGTCCTGTCTAACCGAGGTCCACCGTCTAGTCGGGCTCGACCGCTTCTCCCGGAGCCGGAGATGCAGACTGGGCGGCCCCTACCTCTCCTGCGTTTCCTTCCCAGTCCTCGACCAGGGTGTTGTCGGCCCGGCGCCGGAAGAGGGGAATTGCCCCCAATGACCGGACAAGATCGGCGTCCGTTCCGAGCGTGTCTCGCCACGCCTTCGCCTCTGTGAGCAGCACGCCCACTGCGACCGGCTCAGCCCCCACCCGACGCAACAGCCTGAGCGCCGCCCTTATGGACGCGCCGGTGGATATCACGTCGTCGACCAGCACGACGCGGCGTCCCGCCGCTACAGGCACTCTGGCGCGGTCGAAAAGGAGACGTTGGGCTCCACCGGTCGTGATCGACTTGACGGGCTCGCTGATGGCGTCGGCGAGGTGGATCTTCTGCGTCTTCTGAAAAATGAGGTAGTCGTCGATCCCGAGCGCCCTGCTCACCTCGATCGCAAGGGGGATGCCCATCGTGGCGACCGAGGCGACGATGTCCACCTCCAGGTCCCGTAGAAGTTCCGCAAGCTCCCTCGCAGCTCTCTCCGTGAAGGCGACCCCGTGGTCCACCGTGATGAAGAGAGCAATGGACAGATCGTCGGCGATGCGCACGAGCGGGAGGTCGATCGCCTCTGAGCCGATTCTCGTCGTGTACGTGCCGTCGCGCTCTACCACATGCCACTCACGTCGTATCGGTGGACATCGGGAAGGTTTCGGTACTTCTCGTCGATGTCGAGCCCGTAGCCGACGACGAATTCCGGCGGGATCAGGCAGCCCACGTACCGCAAGGAGGGGACCGCAGCGCGGGCGCTCTCTTTGACGAGCAGAGCGCAAACCTCGAGGCTGGCCGGATGCCGAGCCTGCAGATTTCGTCTCAGGTACGACAGCGTGGTTCCGCTGTCCACGATGTCCTCGACGACGAGCACGTGCCGGCCGGTCAGATCTGCGTCCAGATCCTTCACGATCCGGATCACGCCGCTCGTGGAGCTGCCACCGCCGTACGAGGAGATAGCCATGATGTCGATCTCCACGGGTAGGTCGATCGAGCGCGCGAGATCGCTCATGAACACGAACGCGCCCTTCAGCACCCCTACGAGCAACAAGGGAAGGCCTGCGTAGTCCTCGGTCACCTGGCAGCCGATCTCGGTGACTCGCTGCTCGATCGCGCGGCGGTCGACGACGATCTCCTTGATGCGCGAGTCCGAAGCCCAGCCGACGTCGTCGAGCACTAGCTCTCCGGTTCGAAAAGTGCGATGCCGGCCTCTTCGGATACCTGCTCGAAACGTGCCGTGACTCTCATCCCGATCGCAACGTCTTCGGGTTCGCACCCGACGATGTTGGTCATCACCCGTGGTCCTTCGTCGAGGTTGACGAGCGCCACGACGTACGGGATCCAGTCGCGAAAAGGCCTCGAGTAGTTCTGACGGATGACTGTGAACGTCGCGACCGTTCCCTTCCCGCTTGCGTCCACCCACCGCACGTCGCCTCCGCAGAACTTGCAGAGCGCTCGTCCGTAGAGCTGGTTCTTGCCGCACGACTCGCAGCTCTGGACCACCAGGCGACCCTCGTGTGCCGCGGACCAGTAGGGAGCCGAATCGGGGTCGAGTACGGGCGCCGGGCGCGGCTTCGGCGGCCGGGGGTCGGCGGCAGGTTCCGCGGCGACAGCAGGTTGATCGCTCATCGAGGCTCCGTGGCAAAAACGAGGGTGGCGCCGGTCGAGAGCATCCCGCCGGTGCCGTGGGCGATTGCGATGCGGGCGTGGGGAACCTGGGTCTCGCCGGCCTGTCCGCGCAGTTGGCGGACCGCTTCTACGATCAGGAACATCCCGCGCATCCCGGGGTGGCACGCCGACAGGCCGCCCCCGTCGGTGTTGGTGGGCAGGCGTCCACCCAACCCGAGACCCCCGTCCGAGACGAATTCCCCGCTCTCGCCCTGGGCGCAGAACCCGAGACCCTCGAGGGTCAACAAGACGGTGATCGTGAAAGAGTCGTAGAGCTGCGCGACGTCGACGTCGCTCGCGCTGATCCCCGCTTGCCGGAAAGCACGTGGGCCTGTTTCGCACGCAGCTGTCACCGTCAGGTCCGGCATCTGCGAGATGTTCGTGTGGTGCGTCGTCCCGTGAGCCGCGCCGACGATGTAGACGGGTTTCGACGGCAGGTCCGCAGCGCGCTCCGCAGTAGTCACGACGCACGCACCTCCGCCATCCGAGATCACGCAACAGTCGAGCTTGTGGAGCGGATCGGCGACCAGCCTGGACGACACCACGTCCGCGATGGTTATCGGGTCCCGGTACTGGGCCATCGGATTGTGTGATGCATGCGACCTCATGGTCACGGCCACCTCCGCCAGTTGCTCGGGCGTGGTGCCGTACTCGTGCATGTGGCGCCTCGCGGCGAGGGCGTAGCTGCCGACGAGTGTGTTTCCCCAGAGTGACTCGAAGGCCATCGGCCCCGACGGCATGGCGTTTCGCCCGCCCGTGCCCAGCCTTCTGCCCATCTGCGAGAGCTGGACGCTTCCGTACGTGACGAGCACCGTCTCGGCCATGCCCGCTTCCACCGCCGTGGCCGCGTGCTCGACGAGCACCTCGAAGGACGCGCCACCGATGTTCGTCTCGTCCAGGTACGAGGGATGCATTCCCAGGTATTCGGCGACCCCGACCGCGTACATCGGGAAGAAGCCCGTGGTTGCCAGGCCGTCGATGTCGCCGAAGGTGAGGCCTGCGTCGGCGAGAGCCCTCTTGGCGGCCTGCGCGTGCACAGCGTGTTCGGACATATCGGGGAGATACGGGTAGTCCGACGTCGCCACCCCGCATATGACCGCCTGACGGCCCTTTTTGTCTGTGTTCAAGCATCCCCTCCAGTTCGGGCTCTCGTGCCGGAGGAAACCGCACCCCACTCGGCGTTCACCTCGTCGGTGTGCTCGCCGAGAAGTGGTGGCCGGCGGTTCATCACCCACGGCGATCCGTGCGCGATGAAAGGCGCTCCCGGATACGTGACCTCGGCGGACAACCCGGGCTCGCCGGTGAGCTCGCCGTGCTCGAGCGTCACGAAGTGCCCGCGCGATTTGAGGTGGGGGTCGTCTGCCACCTCGTCGGGACTGCGTATCACTCCCCACGGGAGCCCGGCCGACTGGCCCAGGCGGTAGACAGTCTCGCCGTCGGCCGTTGCGGCAAGTCGCTTCAACGCCTGCCAAAGCTCGTTGTAATTCGTTGCCCTGTACGAAGCGTCGCGGAACGCCGGGTCCGACAGGGGTCCGGCCACCCCGTTGTCCTCGAGCATCGCGAGGAGGCGGTCGAAGACGTGCGGTCCGAGGAAATCCGGCACCAGGGCTGCGATTCTCCTGCCGTCTGATGCCGTCAGGGTCGGATGCGGGGCTCGCCTGTACGAGAACCCGGAGCAGATATACGACAGAAGGTGCCATTCGGTCATGCTCGCCGAGCACTCGTGCGCCGACACGTCGATGAACTGGCCGGCGCCGGAGGTCGACCGGAAATAGAGGGCCGCCAACACGGCGATTGCGGCGTACGTCGACGCGGTCCGCCAAGCCTGGTCGCCCATCGAGGCGAGCGGGGGAGTGTCGTAGGAGCCGTCTGCGAGAGGCCGGTACCCGCAGGCCGCCATCGATCCGCCCAACGCCATCAGCACCAGATCGTCGGCTAGGTAGTCGGCCCAAGGACCTGACTGCCCGAACGGCGTCACCGCACTGACCACGAGACCGGGAAACGCCGCCGAAAGAGACGCAAAGTCCAGTCCGCGCGCAGCTGACTCGGACGCGCGCAGCGTGTGGAGCATGACATCCGCCGCGCCACAAAGACGGATCACATCGTCGTCGTCGTGGATCACGACCGATCTCTTCCCGACGTTGTCGGCCCAGAACGCGAGGCTGCGATCAGGCCCCGGCTCGTCTCCGGCGAACGGCCCGAACGAGCGGGAAGGGGACCCCTCGGGTGGCTCGGCCTTCACGACGTCGGCGCCAAGGCCCGCAAGTAGACGGCCGCAGTATTCGGCCGACTCGTCAGCCAACTCGATCACCCGCACCCCCTCGAGCGGGCCCCCAGTCATCGGAGCACTCCCTCGACGCGCGAGTGACGCGATCTCGTTGCGACCCATTCCGAGAATCCCCTCGAGAACATCATCGGTGTCCTCACCCAGCAAAGGCGGACCGCGGTGGATCGCGCCTCCGGTGTCTGGAGGAGTGGTGCTCATACGGAACGGCACCCCCTCGAGGGGCATCGGGGCGACGTCTGCATTGCCGAGCATCTTGAAGTGGCCACGCGCCGCGAGCTGCGGATCGCGTTCGAGGCGGTCGGCGGCATCCTGGACAACGCCGGCCGGCACCCCGGCCGCCTGCAGCAGGTCCATCGCCTCGTAGCGCTCGAGACCGCTCGTCCATTCCTCGAGGAGCAGGTCGAGCTCGTCAGCGTTCGCGACGCGCGATTCGAGCGTTTCGAAGCGCGGGTCGCGGCACCACTTCGGCTCGCCCATGACCTTTACCAAAGACAGCCACTGCGCTTGCGTGCGACACGAGATGACGATCCATTTGTCGTCTCCCCGGGTCCGATATGCCCCTCCGGGGGAGGTGGGCGGGTGGTTCCTACGGTTTCCCGTCGGGAACCCTTCGCGCCTGGCAGGTCGGTTGTTGACGAGCGCATCCAGAAGGATCGCCCCGGACAGCGCCGTTGCGGGCTCGAGCTGCGAAACGTCGACGTACTGGCCCTCACCGGTCCGGGCGCGGTGCATCAGCCCCGTCAATATCGCGACCGCGCCGAGATATCCGCCCACGTGGTCCAGGTAGGAGAACGTCCACCCTGCAGGGGGTCGTCCGGGAAGTCCGACGAGGAACGTGAGCCCCGTGAGTGCCTGAGCGGTCGGGCCCATCGTCACGTGCGAAGAGTCGGGACCCTGGTGGCCGAACCCGCACATCGACACGTAGACGACGTCCGGGCGCGCTTCGCGCATCACGTCGTACGTCAGACCCCACCGATCGAGCGTCCCGGCCGCGAAGCTCTCGGTTACGACGTCAGAGGCCGAGACGAGATCCTTAAGCAACGCGAGACCCTTCGGGTTCGCTGCGTCGACCGTGATGCTCTTCTTTCCCCCGGTGTTGTACTTGTAGAACACCGCGCCTCTGTTGGCGCTCGGAGCCCCGGCGGTGTCCGAGAGAGTTGCGCTCCCGAATCCGACCGTGCGCTCACCGGGATCCGGCACGAAAGGCGGCATCACCCTGATCGGGTCGGGACGCGGTCGTGCTCTCGACGCGGATGACCTCGGCCCCGAGGCACCCGCAGATGAGGGTCGCCTGAGCTCCGAACCCGAGCCTTGTGAAGTCGAGGATGCGCACTCCCGACAGCGCCATGGGGGCCTCGCTCACCGGGGCGACGATAGTGTGATCCCCGACACGCGTGTCATAGAACGGACCCTCCGGTGGGGCCCTCGGTGGCACGCCGCGGATCTGCGGAGGGCGCCGTGCTGCTCGAGGACCTGGTGCTCGTGAGCGTCGACGACCACGTGGTCGAGCCGCCCGACATGTTCGAAGGGCGGCTCCCGGCCCGTTACGCGGACGACGCTCCTCGCGTGCTTCAGCGTGAGGACGGAACCGAGGTCTGGCGTTTCTGTGGCATGGACGCAACCAACATCGGGCTCAATGCCGTGGTGGGCCGCCCGGTCGAGGAGTACGGCATCGAGCCGACTTCCTTCGCTGAGATCCGCAGAGGTTGCTACGACATCCACGAACGGGTGCGCGACATGGATGCCAACGGGGTGATCGGCTCGATGTGCTTCCCGTCGTTCCCGAATCTGTGCGGGCAGCTTTTCTCGAGGGCGACAGACGACAGGGATCTCGCTCTCGCCGTTCTGCATGCCTACAACGACTGGCACGTGTACGACTGGTGTGGGACCTATCCGGGGCGGTTCATCCCACTCGGCCTCGTCCCGATCTGGGACCCGGTCGAGATGGCGGTCGAGGTGCGCCGCCTCGCGGAGATGGGGTGTCACGCCGTGTCGTTTTCGGAGAACCCCGCCAAGCTCAAGCTGCCGAGCTTCCACTCCGACCACTGGGACCCGTTCTGGTCCGCCTGCGCGGACGACGGAACCATCGTCTGCCTGCACATCGGCTCGTCTTCTTCGCTTGTCATGACCGCCGCCGACGCGCCCATCGACGTGCTGCTCGCCCTGCAACCGGTGAACATCATCCAAGCGGCCGCAGACCTGCTCTGGTCCCCGGTGTTGCGCAAATTCCCCGACCTGAAGGTGGCGTTGTCGGAGGGTGGGATCGGCTGGATCCCTTATTTCTTGGAGCGGATGGACTGGACGTACGAGCGTCAGCACGGGTGGACGGGACAGGACTTCGGCGATCGTCTACCGAGCGAGCTCTTCCGTGACCGCATAGTGACCTGCTTCATCGACGATCCTGCGGGGGTCGCCCAGCGCGACAAAGTAGGGCTCGAGACCATCTGTTGGGAGGCGGATTACCCGCACTCGGACTCCACCTGGCCGGTGTCCCCTGAACGGCTCATGCGCTCGCTCGACGGTGTCTCCGACGACGACATCACGGCGATCACGCACGCCAACGCGATGCGCCATTTCCGCTTCGATCCCTTCGCGGTTCGACCCCGGGAGCAGTGCACTGTCGGGGCCCTGCGGGCGGGTGCCCGCGACGTGGACACGGCACAGCATCCTTTGGCTCACGCAAACGGACGGAACGGATCTTCAGATGCAAACGAGGTGCGCGCAGCCAAGCACGTGAAGGTCGCAGACCTTACGGGTCGCAGGGGCTTGGACCGCTGAGCAAGTCCGAAGAGGTGGAACCGTCGAAGGATCGGGTCACCCGCCGGCCACCGGCGACCGATCCTGCCGGAAGCAGGGCCCCCGTCATGGTCGGCGTCCTCTACGACTTTCCGCAGCATGACGGCGGCGCGTCGGTCGAAGAAGCGATCAGTCTCGGTATCTCGGAAGTTGCCGCCAAAGGGCGATTGGACCGCCCGGTCGCCCTGGTCGCGCGTCAGGCCCACGGGCTCCCGGCGGGGACGATCCATGACGTCGAGCGCTGTTTCGCCGAGCTCGCCGCGGAGGGCGTGCTCGCGATCGTCGGTCCCGCGGTGAGTGACAACGGGCTCGTCGTCGGCAAGTTGGCCGAGGAAGCTCGGGTCCCCTGTGTGAACTACACGGGAGGCGATCACACCAGAACCGCGTGGATGTTCCACTACCAGGTGGGCTCCTTGGAAGAGGAGCCTCTCGTCCTGGTCGATCTGCTCGGCCGCCAGGGTCATCGTGAAGTAGCCGTTGCCTACGACCGGACTCCGGTCGGAAAACGGTACGCCGATGCCTTCGGCCAGGGTGCGGACGCGGCCGGTCTCCAGGTGGTGGCGAGCGCAGCGGTCGATCCGCTTGCCGACTCGCCTGCGGGGCTCGAGGCGACCGTAGCGAGATTCCGTGCCGCGGACCCGGGCGCTCTCGCTTACCTCGGGATGGGCGTGGCCGCTCGTGGGCTCGCCCGAGCCATCGACGAAGCCAAGTGGGAGCTGCCCGTCGTCGCGAACTCGGCACTCATGTTCGCGTACCTGCATCGCGACTGGCGCGAGCTGTGGGAGGGCTGGACGTACGTCGACACGCTGTCGGACGGCAACCTCACGCTTTCTCGATTGCGCGAGATCTCACCGCGAACCGGCCGAGGTCCGGTAGGCGTGGCCGCTTACGACATCGGCCGCCTGCTCGGCGAAGGGCTGGCGTGCACCACCCACCTCACGAGGGACGGCTTGCGCGAGGGACTGGAGTCTGTGAAGCGGCTTCCTGCCTCGAGCGGGCTCGAGGGCACCACCATGGGGTTCGGCCACTACGACCACGGAGCCCTCAAAGGCCCCTATCTGGTCCTGCGTCGGTGGGAGGGGGGCCAGAGCGTCGAAGTGGACGCTTGACCCACACCACGTCTCGTCCAAAGCTTCTCTGCGCCGCCCATGCTGAGCGGCCCGGTCAACTCTGGTCCGCCAGGCGCTTTATGAAGATATCCACCTTGGCGATGCGTCCGTCGGCGTCGAGGTCGAACACGAGCGCCTCTGGCGTGACGTGAACCTTCCCGCCGATCTCGACCGTCTCGGTCAATTCCGCAACGACGACAGGACCTGCGTCAACGATCCTCTCGACTTCCATGGAGTAACCCTCGAGGCTCGGCATTACCTCCTCTAGGAAGGCCAGATACGGGGCTTTCGGGGTGTAAGTGTCTCCGAAGGGTCCGACCCTCACGACGTCCTCAGCCAGGCATTCAGCGAGGCCGGCCCAGTCGTGCTCGACGACCGCCTGGAGGTACCTCTCGACCACGCTCATCATCTCCACCTCCGCCGATCCGACCTCCGCCAAATCCTCCCTCTAGTAGAACGTTCACGTCAACGGAAGGTTCTGGGTGAAGGTAGGGTGACGGCAGAGATCCATCGCACACAGACGGATCCGTCTCGAACGAAACGCCCGATCGGGCGCCCGAGCGGAAGGTGGCATGGCGACAGTCCGGGGAGAGGAGCAGCGGGTCAGGTCTGACGCCGGGGCCGTCGCCGAACCGGCCCGACCCTCGACCGACGTATCGGACACCGAGCACCAACGCCACGACCGCTACAAGTGGGTGGCCCTGACCAACACCACCATCGGGATGTTGTTGGCGACGATCGATGCGTCGATCATGCTGATCGCACTTCCGGACATCTTTCGAGGGATCCGGATCGATCCTCTGGTGGCGGGAAACAGCTTCTACCTGCTCTGGATGATCCTGAGCTTCCTCATAGTGACCAGCGTTCTGGTCGTGAGCCTCGGCCGGCTCGGAGACATGTACGGCCGGGTGCGGATGTACAACCTCGGATTTGCGGTCTACACCGTGTTCTCGCTCGTCCTCACCGTGACCTGGCTCAGCGGTCCCGCAGGCGCGATATGGCTCGTCGTCTTTCGTGTCTTCCAGGGTGTGGGAGCGGCGTTCCTGATCGCCAACTCCTCGGCGATACTCACAGACGCGTTCCCAGAGGACCAGCGCGGAATGGCTCTCGGGATCAACCAGGTGGCGGGTATAAGCGGCGTCTTCATAGGCCTGGTGCTCGGAGGTCTGCTCGGCCCGATTCAGTGGAGGCTCATCTTCTTGGTCTCGGTGCCTCTCGGTCTGCTCGGGACCGTGTGGGCTTACAAGAGCCTGCGTGAGGTCCCTCGACACAACAAGGCGAAGCTCGACTGGCCGGGCAACGTCACGTTCGCGCTCGGTGTGATCGCGCTCATGGTCGGAATCACCTACGGGATCCAGCCCTACGGCGGCAACAGCATGGGATGGACGAGTCCCTTCGTGCTCGGGTGTCTCGGCGGGGGAGCGGTGATGTTGTTCGCTTTCTCCGTCATCGAGACGAAAGTGCCCGACCCGATGTTCCGCCTGAAGCTCTTCCGGATCCGTGCATTCACGGCTGGGAGCCTCTCCAGCCTTTTAGCCGGTATCGGACGCGGCGGCCTGATGTTCATGTTGATCATCTGGCTTCAGGGGATTTGGCTGCCGCTGCACGGGTACGACTTCAACGCGACGCCACTGTGGGCGGGCATCTACATGCTCCCGCTCACCGCGGGGTTCCTGGTCGCAGGGCCCATATCCGGATTCCTGTCGGACCGATACGGCTCGCGTCCGTTCTCGACCGGCGGAATGGTGGTCGCCTCGATCTCCTTCCTGCTCCTGTTGTTCATTCCGGTGAACTTCTCGTACCCGGCATTCGCGTCGATCCTCGTGCTCAACGGATTGGCGATGGGCGCTTTCGCCGCACCCAACCGGGCGGCAGTTATGAACAGCCTCCCCCCGGAACACCGCGGTGTGGGCTCGGGGATGAACTCGACATTCCAGAACTCGGCGCAGGTCTTTTCGATCGGGATCTTCTTCACTCTCATGATCATCGGGCTCTCGAGGACTCTTCCGGGTGCGCTGTTCCATGGTCTCGTTGCACACGGAGTCCCTGCGTCGGCCGCCTCGCGCGTCTCTCACCTTCCGCCGGTGTCGATCCTCTTCGCCGCCTTTCTCGGGTACAACCCGATGCAGCATCTCCTCGGTCCGTCGGTGCTCGCACACCTTCCTGCCTCGAGCGCCGCGTCGATCACGAGCCGCAGCTTCTTCCCCTCACTCATATCGACCCCGTTCCGTGACGGGCTACACGAGGCTCTGATCTTCGCGGTCATCGCGTGCATGGTGGCTGCCGGCGCATCCGCACTCCGAGGCGGCAAGTACGTGTACTCGGAAACTCGGTCTGGGGCCGGCTGAGAGACAGCTGGTCGTGCCCTAACCGTTCCGAGGCTGGTAGACGTGGGAGGTGGAGCAGGTACCGGCGTCGCCTCTGCGGCTGCACAAATGGAACGACGCCCCGGTTCTCGCCGTGGCGTGGATCTCGTTCGCTTCTGGAGTGGGCCAGTTCGGGGTCGTATCCGCACTTGGTGACGTAGCTCGCACGTTCGGCCACCTGGGAAGCGGGACGTCCGTTGCCGCTCAAGCAGGGCTGTCCGGAACGTCTCTCGGGCTCGGACTCGCTTGCATACGCCTGGCCGCCCTCGGCGCGCTGCCCCTTGCCGCTCTTGCCGACCGTGTCGGCAGGCGAGTGATGCTCATTGCAGCTTGCTCCGTCGGGTTGATGATCACCCTGCTCGCAGCCGCAAGTCCCGGGTACTGGTGGTTCGTCGTGATATTCGCGACGGCACGGCCACTGCTCACGGCTACGAATTCACTCTGCTCGGTTTCCGCAGCCGAAGAGACCTCCACGAAGGACCGGGCGAAGGCGATGTCCTTAGTGGCGGCAGGTTACGGGCTCGGCGCCGGGACAACCGCTGTCATCCATAGCCTGGCTGCGTCTTCTCTCGGTTTCAGGGGCATCTGTCTTCTCGCGTTCGTACCGCTCGCAACATTGCCGTTCGTTGCACGCAAGCTCGAAGAACCTGAGCGCTTCCATCGGCTCGCCGGAGCCAACGACCGTTTGACGAAGGTCGGCCACACAACAGCCGGGGCTACGGATCCGTTGGGGTCTCAGGAACCCACCAGCCCCGCGCGACCGCCCAGGCGACGGACGGTCTTCGCGGCGCTGGCCCCGGAGTACCGTCGGCGCCTCGCCAAGGTGGCCCTGCTTGGGTTCTTCCTGTCGACGGTCACCGGACCCGCCAATACATTCATATTCCTCTACGCGCAGAACGTGGTGCACCTCGCCGGGATCGTCACGGCAGCGATGGTGGCCTGTGCAGGAGCCGTCGGGCTTTTCGGGCTGGTGTTCGGGCGTTGGGCAGCTGACCGGTTCGGGAGGCGACCCACCGGGATGATCGCCATGATGACGGTGGCAGTTCTCGCAGTCGTCACCTACAGCGGGTCCAAGGTGGCGCTCTTCGCGGGGTACGTCGCGGCGGTAGGTGCTGCATCGGTGCTCGCGCCAGCCGCAGGAGCGCTCGCAAACGAGCTCTTTCCGACCGAGGTCCGTGCTTCCATCGGTGGATGGCAGGCCGCGGCCGCTGTGCTCGGTGCCGGCGTCGGCCTTCTCGCATTCGGGGCCGTCGCAGACATCGGAAACCGCTTCGCGGTGGCGGGAGCGGTCACCTTCCTGCCCGCCGTTATCGTCGCGCTTGGGTTCTTCCTACTTCCAGAGACAAAGGGTCGCGAGCCCGAGGAAATGTGGCCGGTCGCAAGTCCCGTTCTGTGAATATTTGGATCCGCCCAGCTACCTTCTCACTTACGGCGAAACGCCACCATCGTGAGCTCGGGAGGAGCAAAACCCTGAGGAAGCCTTCCCTTGTAATGTCTCATGGCCTTGTCGAGGTTCCGGGTGAGCGGGAGGGCCGCAGACTCCAACACACGGTGTGCGGTTGTCGGTTTGACGCCTTCGAGCCGTGGCCCGCGATCGAGCCGTCGCAAGAAGATGGAGAGGCGCTGGCTGACGTAGGTAGCGAGCGCCTCTGAGGCCACGAGCTCGAATCCCTGCTCGATGCATGCACTCTCGTACCAAGGCGCGAGCCTGCCGAAAAAGTTGTGGTACGCACCGCTGGTGTCGGCGCAGGTTCGGCGAGGTCCTCGAAGAGGTACACGGAGTCACGCGCGACACGGCAGATCTCACCGATCAACGCTCGGGCTCGCTCGTCGGGATTGTGCTGGATCACGGTTACCGTAAAGACCAGGTCTACCTCGTTATCGGAGTACGGGAGTGTCTCGCCGTCGACAACGATGATCTAAGCTGCAGGGACGCTCTGCTTCGCCAGATCAACCATTCCCGGAGAGATGTCGCACCCGAGCAACCTTGTCGGATTCCGGTGGGCTAGCGAAGATTGCCACCCGGACCACACCCCAATTCGAGAATTGAGCGTCCGTCGACAGGCATGAGCGGCATCAAGGTGCTGAGGAACAAAGCTCGCTTATACCTGAAGTACAGAGAGTCGTCGCCAGCGATCTCTCTGCCTTGACTTCGCTGCCGGATCCGCTGACCGACGCCGGACCAATGGCCTTGGGGATCGGTGTTCGTCACCTGCCTCCTCTTAATGCCAGATCGACCACTTCGCAGGAAACGTCCGTGGCCCGACCGACAACAGTCGGGGTTCGGATGTGAGCCTGGTCTTCCAAAAATTTAGACCTTAGACCTGGACCACGAAAATTGAACCCAGCGAAAGGCTAGCGTTGGCTACAAGGCTTGTTAGGTAATTTTCGGGAGAGGAACGGCGTGCCTGAGGTCACGAGACTCGAGACAGCTTCTGAAACATCGGCCAATTCCGCAGTGAGGGGCGAGCCATCAGAGATTGAGCGCCCAATCTTCGTGGTCGGATGCTTCAGATCTGGTACTTCGTTGCTGCGTACGCTGCTTGACTCTCACCCGCGCATCAGTGCAGGCCCGGAAGACCCCTTGCTCTACTACTTGTCCGAACTCGACAATGATTACTGGCGCTCTACTCTGGAAGGGTATGGCTTCACGGAGGATGAGTGGTTAACGAAGGTAAGAGGCATATTCGAGGACCTCCAGAGCCGTTACGCTCAAAGCCAGGGCAAAACACGCTGGGCCGACAAAGCCCCTCAGAGTTCACTGATAATCGGCTTCCTCGACAAGCTGTACCCCAATTGTCAGGTGGTTCATATCGTGCGGAACCCACGTGACGTCATCGCCTCCAATCGAGTCAAGTTTGGCAAGGCGAAGGGCGCGTTCTATGGGGGACGTTGGGTGTCGCACGTCCGAAGCGCCGAATTGGACGGAGCGCGACTCGGAAGCGACAGGTTCCGGACGATTCGATACGAGGATCTGGTGACCAGTCCTGAGAGAGTGCTCAAAGACCTGATCGCGTGGCTCGGTGAACCGTGGAGTGACGAAGTCCTACGATTCGGTGATCGGACTCATCAATACCCGGCGACAGTCAAGGCGCACAAGGAGAATCGGAAGCTCGCTATTCATGACCGATCAATCGGGCGCGGCAAAAGAACAGGATCATTGATCCCCCTTGTCTACGTTCGCCTGCGGGGACGTGACCTCGTACGGAAATTCGGCTATTAAGAATGTATGATTTCGATCGCGCCTTCATGGAAGAAGACTTTGCAGAGTTCGCGTGAGCGCGTCGGCGGCCAACCGATGCATCTCGGGACTCGGATAATAGCGATTTACCGCGACCTCATTTCCAGCCTCATCCCGAAGTACTTGTGGAATACCTACACGCGACGCTACCGCGACGTATCTATCGGCTGAGTGCCGTATCTGACTTACCATGCGGCGGTTTACCAGGTGCGGGAATACGTCCATCATCCTTCGATACCCTTTTATCGCAGACGGAGGGGTCCGATAAGAGAACCAGAACAACACCTTCGGAGGCTTGACTGCCTCAAATAGCCTCGTCATGGACTGTACATATGTTTGTTGTGACTCCCGTACGATTTGGTTCGCTTCACGGCGCCTACCCTGGGCGAGGAGGTCTTTCACGATTTCAATCGCATTGGGGCTGCGGGTTCCAGTGTCAACACGGACGCCGGACGATCCGCCCCTCTTGGACTGGAACAGGCTGTTGTCGGACGCTCTCGCCGACATGACTTGAATGACCGCAATACGACAACGGTTCACCTCCTCGAGTATCTCTGGGCGCCGCAGGAAATATTCGGGACCCTTTCCGCCGGAGCCCAGGTTCAAGGTGCCAAGACCAAGGCGCTTTCCGACTATGGCTGGTGCGGGCTCCGCAGCATAGCGGCCGAAGGTCTGCGCGGCTCCCAGCCAGGCGATGGCATCTGGTCCGTGGTCCAAAGGGCCTCGGAACCACTCACCGTGCAACTGGACCATCCCGTAGTCCAAGAATTGCACATCCTCATGTTGGTAAAACAAGCCCATGACGCGACAATACGCTAGGCAGAATGTGAGTTGTGCAAAGCTGGAAGCAGGCCTTCCCAGTATCATCGGACAGCGATGAACGCTCCGATCTTCGTTGTAGGCTGCCCACGGTCAGGGACGACTCTCGTTCAAAGGATTCTGGACCAGCACCCGAGCATCAGCGGCGGGCCGGAGTCATTTATCCTGGAGTCGCTTCACCACATCGAGCGACGAAGGTGGGTTGACCTCGCCAATCTCGGAGTTACCCAATCCCAGTGGAGGACGCACGTTCGGGACCTGTTCTCCTCGGTCCACGAGCAAAGGGCGCAAGCCAAGAACAAGAGCAGGTGGGCTGACAAGACCCCTGCTTACGCATTGATCCTCGACTTCATCGACGATTTGTATCCGGACTGCCAGGTCATCCACGTGATCCGCGATCCTCTCGATGTGATCGACTCCTGGCGGAGGAGGGTGGGCAATATCAAGGCCAGACAGGCGGTGCACGCGTGGCCAGAGCACGTTACTGCGGCCAGGGCGTTCGGTGACGCGCACTCTGGCGATCGCTACATGGAGATCCGCTATGAGGATCTGGTGGCACAACCGGAGAAGGTGATGAGGCCTACGATGAACTGGTTGGGCGAATCGTGGGACGACGGAATCCTGCATCTTCCTCCGCGCAAGCGCACTAAGCCGTTGGAGCAATCCGAGCGAACGCGCCGCCAACGAGCTAGGTGGCTCGGAAATCCGATCGAGGATGACAGCTCAGCCACCCTCCAGGCCGATTCAGCCGGAGTTTCTATCGAACCTAGCAAGGATCCTGCACTTCAGGACCGCGCCAGACCCCGAACTCCGGTGGCCTTCGACGGTAGATCCGAGCACGATCGTTTCGACTTCCATCGGAGTGGGTTCCCGCGGCTGGAACCTCCTCGTGAACGCCCCCTATTTGATCCAACTCGAACGAATAGCGCGACCTCTTGTACGTGAACTTGGATATGAACGTGGGCCTTCAGAGTATTGGGAGGCTTTTCGGGCCGCTCGAGCTAGATAGATGAAGCGCGGTTCTTATTTTATCTTCTTCTTCGATTCGCTCCGGGCCACGGCTTTCCCGGCGCTCACCAAGCCGACATTGCCGGATCCAGCGTTGAACAAGGCAACCAGGTGGCTCTGGAACACAGACCCATACGGAGTAGCGGTTCCCGAATAACTCGTTAGGAGGGGTCCGATGGTCGTGCACGGTCCGGGGGACCATGCCCACGCTAAGTACGAGACGGCATGTTTGTCTGCCCACTTCATGTATTGCTTCATGAGCGTCGTCGAGCAGCCGGCCGCCCCGAACTCACCAGTAACGACCGGAACGTGGCGAGTCACCGGTGCCACCTCCTTGTTCCAGCAGCTAACAATACTGCAGGTCGTAGACGCATAAATGTGGACGCTCGCTATCAGCTGGTGCAACTGATCGGTTGGTTCGTACGCAAGCCATTCCGACAAATTGTTCGAAAAATCAACTCCACCAAGTAGCAGTGGCTGACCGGCACCGGCCTGTCGTACGGTGTCGATTAGTTGTTGCATGCCTACATAAAGCTGTCCCCCGATCGTGCAGCCGTTCTTCCAGCACGCCCACGAGATTTCCTGGGGTTCGTTGTAGAGGTCGAACATGACTCCGGAGTAGTTGCGGAACGCGGTAGCGACTGACGTCCACAGAGCCTTGGAATGCGATGCGTCGGCCATCGGCATCGCCTTCAATTTTGAGTGGTTGCCCTTCGCCGCATAGGTGAGGGGGAAGTTCGAGTACAGTGCCAGTATTGTCTCGATGTGCGCTGAATTGAGCATCGCGACAAATTTTTCGATGCTCTCGCGATAGTTGGTACTCGTGGTCGCGTGGGGTTCGCCGTCGAGACCCAGCCAACATTGCTGATTCAACATAATACGAACCGCATTGACGTGCCACGAGGCAAGAGCGGTGATCGAAGCGCTGTCGGCTGGCATACCAAATGGCTGCGCGTTATGCCCGAGACAATAGTATTGAGAGTTGCTCATATCGACACCAATCAGCCGTACAGGCTGGCCGTTCTGCATCAACTGGTTGCCCGAAACCGTGATCATTTGAACTTGCGACGCGGGATTGGTACCGGAGGGAGATCCGCCGTTGTCGGTCACCTGATATGTACCCAGCGCGATGCCTGCCACGACGAGGATCGCGACGGTTATGAGGGCGATGCGGCGCAATCGCTTGCGTTTCATCTCGTTCAACGTAACCCACCTGCACCGGAACTTTGCGTCGCCACTGAGCTTGGATCACCCAGAGATCAACAAACGACGCCCGACTTTCGGAGGCGGTCGACATCGTCAGGAAGGAAGCCGAGCTCCGCGAGCACGTCGTCGGTGTGTTGTCCCAGAAGCGGCGGCGGGCTCTCTTGGAGTGATCTGGCGCCATCTCGCCTCATGGGCATCCCTACGAGGCGCAGGGGTCCGGCCTCGGGGTGCACCGAGGTTCCCATCAGACCCAGTACGTCGAGCTGTTCGTCGTTCACCAGATCCGCGACGGAACGAACGGGGCTGCAAGGAATAGAGCGTTCCGTGAGCTGCTCGTACCATTCTTCCGCGCTGCGGGCGGCGAGGAGCCCGACGAGGATCTCGCGAAGTTCGCCGCGGTTCGCAACCCTCGATGGATTCGTACTGAAGCGCTGGTCGCTCACTAGGTCGGGCCTGCCGAGCACTTCGACGAAAGTCGCGAACAGCCTGTCGTTCGCAGCCGCGACCATTAGGCCGCCTTGCGCTGTTTCGAACACCTCGTAAGGGGCGATGAAGGACGCTGTGGTGCCCTGCCTGTGGGGTACGACGCCGGAGCCCAGAAATCCCGCGATGTGGTAGGAGAGCCACCACGTGGCGACCTCGTAGAGGCTGGTCTCGACTCGCGATCCCTCACCGCTCGACTCGCGTGCCGCCAACGAGGCGAGGATGCCGACGGCAGCCCAAAGTCCCGTTCCGAGATCAATGGCTCCGATCCCGAGCCTTACGGGCGGCCCGTCGGGCTCGCCGGTGATGCTCATGATCCCCGAGTAAGCCTGCAGGACCGGGTCGTATCCCGGCCTGCCCGCTTGAGGACCTTCCTGCCCGAAGGCGGACAGCGAGCAATAGATGAGCCGCTGGTTCGCAGCCCGAAGCGTCCCGTAGCCGAGCCCGCGCCGATCGAGGGAACCAGGACGGAAGCTCTCCACAAGCACGTCCGCCCGAGATGCGAGAGCTCTTATGATTTCGACGCCTTCTGGGCGGTCTAGGTCAACCGCCAAGCTGCGCTTGTTGCGGTTGGCGGCAAGGAACGTCGCGCTCACGCCGCCCCAATGCGGAGGAGCCCAAGACCGCGTGTCGTCGCCTGCACCAGGCTGTTCGACCTTGATCACATCCGCACCAAGGTCGGCGAGGAGCATGGTGCAGTAGGGCCCCGCGAGATTGCGCGTTAGGTCGACCACGCGGAGGCCTCGAAAGACTCCGCCACCTGCATCCCTGCCCGTCTCGAGTGGTTCTTGCACCTATCGGTCGATCATCGCTTGTTCAGTCGCAAGCTCAGCTCGGAGCAGGGAGAAAGAGCCCCCTTGTAAGGGACGGTGGAAGCCCTTCGTTCGAGTTCTGTGCCGAAGGCGACGCGACGGGTCGCAGTGCCGTTGTTGTTGATTCTCATGAAGATCTCGTACATCTTGCCAGGCGGAGCCGTTCCGAGCAGGGTCCTGAAGTGCTCCAACTGGCGGGGTCCTACGTCACGTTGTTGGTCTTGGCCGGTGTTTCAGGGCCGGCCAACCGACCTCGGGCGTTCTTGATTCGACTTGGCGAATTCGCCCGACGACCTGGAGTTCTCCGTCATCCCACCGCCCTGACCGGTCATGACGTCTTCGAACGTCATCTTGCCTACGCTATTCGCCGTCTCTTAGGCGATGGTCTTGCTCTTCGCCTGGGCCGATCGCGAGACCTTGGATCGGAACGTTCGCCGACTACGACGACCCTGAGCTCAGCAGATCGCGGACTACGAGTAACGGCTTTCAGTATGCGAATCTGACCGGGACATGCTTCTCTTGCATTGGCCCACGAATCCTCCTTCTTGCCCAGACTCCGGGAAGGAGCGCGCTTACGATGGGGAAGCTCGCGTCATCCACCGCACGAGTGACGTCGAGGTCAACGTCGACAGGTATTCACGAAACGGTCGTCAAAGGCCCGCAATACTGGGCCAACCATGTGTTGGTGAGTCGGCGACTTATCGTTTCAGTCACAGGAGGGCCGATGATCTCGAGGGCAACAAGGCGGCAGTGCCTCGTCGCGACACGTCCATGCTAACTGGTCGGCGGCTCGGCCCAAGGCCTGTACTTGTGGTGGGCGTGCCTCGATCGGGGACCACGTGGACAGCCAACGTGCTCGGGGCTTCTGAAGGTGCGAGTGTCGTTATGGAGCCCGACAACGAAAAGTTATCTGCCCCGGCCATCTGGGCCAAAGCAGGGCTTGGGCGTTTTCCCGTTCTTGGTGCAGGTGACAATGCGCGACGATACGCGCGACTTTGGCGCTGGGCACTGTCCGGGGCTGGGAGTAATCGCAGGCTCCGCCTCGCGCAACGTCTCGTTCGCCATGCCACGGGCGAGGATCTCGAGGCACTGGTCCAGGGCCGCGAACCAATGGCACTTCGGATGTCTGGGATTCTCGGATCATATCCGCATGCGGCGCCTGCGACGGGTGTCGTCATAGCCAAGTCCGTCCACGCATGTCTCGCCATCGAATGGTTGGCGGCGCGCTTCGACGTAGACGTTCTCATCGTCTTGCGTCACCCTGCCAACGTACTTGCAAGTTGGTTGGAGCTTGAGTTACCGGATCGCGACCGCGATCTGGGTTCGCTGATCGAGATTCAGGAAAAGTACTCGAAGCCGTGGGGTGTTCCTGTCGTGGGACACCGAGTCTTAGATCGAGCTGTTTGGCAGGTCGGTTTGTTGACCTGCGCACTCGAGGATGCGCTTTCCCGGCACCCCGAATGGCACGTACGTACTCACGAGCAACTCTGCTCCAACTCACAAGCTCAGTTCCAAAGTCTCGCGGCCGATCTCGGGCTCACGCTGGGCGATGCAGCAATCGACTTGCTGAGGCGCAGCGACAAGGCTGGGTCCGGCTTCGCGGTTAAGAGAGAGGCTTCTGGGTTGGCGGATAGCTGGCGCCACCGTCTCGGGGAGCAGGAGGTGGAAACGCTCAAGCGGGTGCTCCGCACGTTTCCGCTTAGAACCTGGGATATCACCGACCAATGATTGGAGCGCCTCCGACACTGGCATACCCAGCAAGGTCCGTTAAAGGCGCCAGAAAACATCTATTGAACTCTCAGTAGGAGCACGTTCTCATCGGAGCACAAGGGACGTTCGAGGCTACGTGATGATTTGCCGTGAGATATCGGCGCTATGAGGACTCTTGAGTTCAGGGTTACGCATGCTCAGAATGCTCGTCACGCATGAATGCGACAATCTCGGTCGTCGTCGCGACCGATTCCATTGCGACTTGAAACGTCCGGTTGGACGGGCGGACCTCAAGTTTCGGCCGTATCGGATGCCGAGACGTTCACTTCGGGCCTCCGCTGTTCCGCCAACGCGTACAGGCTGAGCGCCTTGCGGTCGGCATCTGTCAGAGGTGGCTGCACGAGGCTGCGAGGCCATAGATGCAGGGCTCGAACCGCGTTGAATTCCGCCGAATAGACGACGATTTGCGCCGCCAGATAGATCCACCAGAGTATCCCGAGCACGATGGCAAAGAACCCGTACACCTGGCTGACATTCCTGAGCTCGTGGTCCATCAAGAAAACGCCAAGGGTCTGAAGGATGGACCATACGACTCCGGCGAGAATCGCACCCGGCACGAGCTCGCGCGATCTGATCTCCGCCGGGGTGAGAATGCGAAAGACGATCACCATGAGCGCTACATCTGCGATCGCGCTGAGCAACGCTCCCCCGATCCGAAACACCACGCTCTGAGATCCGCTGACCGTTGCAACGGCGGCAAGGCCGGAGGACACAAGCAAGAACACACCACCGACGGCGAACAACAGTCCGGACCGTCCGAGACGTGGCAGGAATCCCGGACGATGGATCTTCGGGATGTTCCATACCTGTGCCATCGCGTACTGGGCGCTTTGCGATATGCCGGTGGATCCCCAGATCAGGCCGATGAGCCCGATCGAGAGCCCCACGGGGCTATTGCGGTGAAGCGTCGTAATGTTCGAGCCGAGCTTGTCGCCGATGACGGGGAACTGCGCCAGAGCCGAATTGACGATGTGCCTTTCGAGTGCCGGGTACGAGCCGGCCACGAAACCGAGCACGGTCACGAGGACAAGCAGTAAGGGAAAAACAGCGAGAAAACCGTAATAGGTGAGGAGAGCGGCGAGCGACCCTCCATTGTCGTCGCCATATTTCTTCACCACCCCGAATGCGAAAGCCGCAGGACGATGCGTTCGCTGCGCCGTGTCGATGGCACGCATCACGCGCTGAATGGGGTTTTCTTTCTTGCTTTGTCCGTTGGTTTCGGCAGGCGTGGGACCGATGTCACCGCGGTGAGGGTCAGAGCTCACGTCTCGCGCTCTACCAGGTCGGCAAGAGCTCGCTTGACGGCACCTGGAACTCGCTGGCGCATCGACTCGACAGGTCCGAACAGATCGCCGTGTTCTGCAGCTCGCTTCACCGCAACTGGGGCTTCGATGACGAGACTGTTCGGGTCGGCGCCTTCGGCCACAGCGATCACCTCGTCCCAGAACAGGGGGCTCGAAACAGTGGGTCTCTCGCGAGCTCGAAGCGAGTACACCGCGACAGTTGTCTTCGAGCGGTCGTTTTGGCTCCAGTCGATAAAGACCTTACCCTTGCGAAGCTGCGTGCTCATCCGTGACACGACGAGATCGGGGTGCTCGGACTCGAGCATGAGAGCAAGAGCATGCGACAGGGTCTTGGTCGTGTCGAAGTCGACCGAGCTGTTGAGCGGCACGTATATCTGTAAGCCCTTGGACCCCGAAGTCTTCGGTACCGAATGCAGATCCATGCCTTCGAGCTTCTCGCGGAGCCATAGGCCGACGATCGCGGCATTCGGTGACTGCGGCCGGCGCGCCGGGATCGAGATCGAAGACCATGACCGTGGGCTGGTCTGCGTTCTTCGCGAGTGCGAGCGACGGGTGCAGTTCGATCGCCGCCATGTTTCCCAGCCACGCGAGGGTACGCGTGTCCTGCGCATCACAAGCGAGGATCGGGTCGTCCTTGCTGGAAGGCTTCCACGACACACGCTTGACCCAGCTCGGCGCATGCGTCGGGCAGCGCTTCTCGAAGAAAGATTTGTCTTCCACCCCGTTCGGGTACCGCCTGAGGGTGAGGGGCCTGCCCTTCAGGTGGGGGAGCATGAACGGCGCTATGGCCACGTAGTACCTGATGACATCGCCTTTGGTGAAGCCGGTACGCGGGTAGAGAACCTTGTCGAGGTTCGAGAACGCGACGGCGCTCTCGAGCTCCTCGAGGCCGTCGGCGCCCTTCCCAACGACTCCTCGCATCTGATTGTCGTCCATCAATAGATCCCCGCGTCCAGGCCTGCGGCCAATGTCGCTCCGAGCTCATGAGCGTCATCTTCGACGTCTTGTGAGATCTCGCCCACGACGAGAAGGGCCGGGAGCACCTCGCGCCACTTCATACCTGTAGCGATTCTCCGGATGCTCGAAGCCGCACCCTCGACGTCGGTATCACCTTTCACGATCATCGCGTACGGCATACCCGCGGTCTGCTCCAGGCACGGGTGGTACACCCTTTCAAAGAAGTCCTTCACAGCTCCTGACATGTACCCGAAATTCGCGGGCGTCGCGATAAGCACTCCCGATGCCGCGTTCACATCCTGCGGTGTGGCATCAAAAGCGTGCTTTATCACGAGAGCTCCAGCGTCGCCCCCGGGAAAATCGCTTCCGACGTCAAGAGCAAGGCGCGCCCCCTGACGGCAGCGTCCACGAGGCGCTCAGTCCCTCCCGACCGGCTTTGGTAGACGATGAGAAGCCTGGAAGTCCTCTGACGATCTCTCATCCCATAGAGCCTCGCAGCCTCGCGGCTCTGCCAACATGTCGAAATGCCCGTCCGCCCGACGTCTGGAACCTGGGTGGTCGATCTGGACGGCGTGATCTGGCTGGCGACCAATCCGATAGCGGGATCGGCTTCAGCGGTCGAGCGGCTGCGGGCAAACGGAATCCGCGTCCTCTTCGCGACGAACAACGCGGCGACGACCTCCGGTGAGCTCATCGAAAAGCTGGCGGCCACAGGGATACCCGTGGAAAAGGAGGACCTCGTCTCATCAGCGCAAGCGGCCGCGAATCTGCTCGAATCGGGAGCAAGAGCTTTCGTTTGTGGGGGAGACGGGGTTCGTGAGGCGCTCAACGACAGGGGCGTCAAGGTGGTCACCGATGGACCTGTCGCAGCCGTGTTGGTCGGCTGGACGAGGTCGTTCGACTTCGACCTGCTGGCCACTTCGATGACCATCGTCCGCTCGGGGGCACGGCTCATAGGCACGAATGACGATCCCACGTATCCCACTCCCACCGGGCTCATCCCCGGCGCGGGCTCGATCCTGGCCGCAGTGGCCCGAGCCTCGCAGGTTGAGCCTGAGGTTGCGGGAAAGCCGTACGCACCGATGGCGGCGCTGGTGCACGACAGGGCACCAGACACGGCCCTGGTCGTCGGCGACCGGCCCGCAACGGATGGCCTGTTCGCCAAGAGGATGGGGGTCCCGTTCGCACTCGTTCACTCGGGGGTAACCCCGGCCAACCACGGGAAGCTCGAACAGGACCCTGACCTCGAAGCGGACAACCTTGCCGGCGTGGTGGACCTGGTGCTCGGCCCGTCGCTACCGTTGGGGTCGTGAACCAGTTAGATGGACTCAGGCGATACATCGAAGCCGCCACCACGCTGACGTTGATCACGCGTGCCCGTGCGGAGGAGCTTGTTAGAGATCTGGTCGCTTCAGGCGAGCTCGAACGAAGCCGGGCCCAAGACTGGATCGAGGACCTGGTCAAGCGCAGCCGCGAGGCCTCCGAGACGCTCGTTTCCACCGTCACCTCAGAGGTGGACCGCCAACTGCGGGATCTTGGCGTGAAGAACCTCGACCTCGATGACCTCGCCCAACGCGTCGCAGCGATCATCGGAAGAGCAGGGACGGTGGGTCGAACGGTCACGAGTCAGCGATCGCGAGACGGCAACGGGAAGGCCAGCGGCGGGAGCACCGCGAAGAAGGCGTCGTCCCGTAAGAAATCCTCTGCCAAATCACAGGCCAAGTCATCAACCGGAAAACCGTCGGCGAAGAAGAACGACTCTGCCGGATCGCCTGGCGCTCGGTCGTCGCCCAAGCAGAGCGGCAAGGGCTCGAGCTCCAAGAAGACCGAAAAGAAGGTGCCAGCTCAAAGCGGAGCCGAGACGAGCGGGACCGCCACCTGAGCTCGACGGGATCTCGACGCCGGCTCGATCAGGAGCTGGTTGAACGGCGGCTGGCTGCGACTCGGAGCGAGGCTCAGCAGCTCGTCGAGACGGGAAGGGTCCTCGTCTCCGGAGCGGTCGCAGACAAGTCCTCGCGACTCGTCGCACGCGCGGAGCCCCTCGTGGTCGTGGCGCCTCGCCGCTTCGTTTCGAGGGGTGGTGACAAGCTCGACGCGGCGCTCGAGGCATTCGGAACGCAGGTCGAGTTTTTGACATGCCTCGACGCCGGAGCCTCGACCGGAGGTTTTACGGACTGCTTGCTGAAGCGAGGAGCGGCGCACGTATGGGCGGTCGACGTGGGCCACGGTCAGATCGCACCCGAGCTTCGTGACGACAAAAGGGTCGTCGTGGTGGAACGGTGCAACCTGAGACATGCGACTCTCGAGTCCCTCGGTGCCGAACCGTTCGACCTCGTCGCGGCGGACTTGTCGTTCATCTCGCTCACCGCCGTGGCAGCGAAGGTTGCTGGGGAACTCGCCAGGCCCGGTGCCGAACTAGTCGTGCTGGTAAAGCCGCAGTTCGAGGCTGGCCGGGCAGAAGTGGGTCGCGGCGGAGGAGTGATCAGGGATCCGGCGATCTGGCGAGAGGCGATCCTGCGGGTCGGGATCGCGCTCGCGTCACATGGTGCGGCCATCATGGGGGTCATGGCATCGCCCGTTGTCGGACCCGCGGGGAACGTCGAGTTCTTCATGCGTGCGCTCGCCGCGACCCCGCAATCAGACTCTGCCTGGGAACTCCTGGTCGACCAGTGCGTCTCCGGAATCGGAGACTCGGCAACCGACCAGGCAGGGGAGTAGGCCCGCGACCATGTCGACGATCGCCTTTCTCGTACACCCAGACCGCCCGGACGCGGTCACCCTCGCCGCCAGAGCCTCCGACTGGCTGACCGCGCGGAATCACCGGGTCCTCGTTCCCGCCGACGACGGCGTCGCGCCCGGTCCCCTGGAAGGAGCCGACCTCGCGGTCAGCCTCGGGGGTGACGGGACGATGCTCCGAGCGGTCAACCTCGCGTGGGCCGCCGAGATACCGGTCCTCGGGGTCAATCTCGGGAGGCTCGGGTACCTGACCGAGGTAGAGCCGCCGGGACTAGAGGCCGCCCTCGAGCGCTTCTTGTCGGGGCACTACGCCCTGGAGGACCGCATGATGCTAGAGGTCGCCTGGACCGGGGAGACCCTGGGCGGTGAGATGTCGGACGGAGAGACTCACTGCCTCGCTCTGAACGAGGCGGTCGTCGAAAAGACGGTCCCTGGTCATACGATCCGCCTCACCACGACAATCGCGATGCGCCCGTTCGTGACCTATATGGCGGACGGGTTACTCGTGGCGACACCGACCGGCTCGACCGCGTACAACCTGTCGGTGAGAGGACCGATCCTGAGCCCGTGTCTCAGAGCGGTCGTGGTGGCTCCGATATCTCCCCACATGCTGTTCGACCGGCCTCTGGTGCTCGACCCAGCGGAGTGGCTCGAGCTCACCGTCGCAGGACCTCGGCCTGGTGTGCTCGTGGTTGACGGCCGATCTGTAGCGATGCTGCAGCCCGGCGACACCGTCACTTGCCGCGCCGCGGACCGACCCGTCCATCTGGTGACCTTCGGCCCACGCGACTTCCACTCCATTCTCCGCACCCGATTCAACCTCTCGGACCGCTAGGCGGGCCATCTGGTGCTTGTCGAACTGAGAGTTCGGGACCTCGGAGTCATCGAGGATACGACCCTCGATATCGGAAATGGTATGACGGCGGTGACAGGCGAAACCGGGGCCGGCAAGACACTCGTCGTTGAGGCCCTCGAGTTGTTGGTCGGGGGCCGCGCTGATCCGGAGCTGGTGCGTTCAGGTGCTCGAGAAGCCTTGGTGGAGGGACGGTTCTCTAACGGTGAAGTAGAGGATGATGCTGAGCGTCTAGTAGAGGATGGAGACGCTGGGGAGACGGTTCTCGCCCGCTCACTACCTGCATCCGGCCGCTCGAGGGCGTGGGTGGATGGCCGGATGGCTACGGCATCGGCGCTGAGCGAGGTTGGTTCGCGTCTGGTGGACCTTCACGGTCAGCACTCCCATCAGTCGCTGCTCGATCCGGTCTCTCAACGCGCTGCACTCGATTCGTTCGCTGGCATCGACCTCGACCATCTCTCCCGCGCTCGAATCCGCGTCAGGGCACTTTCCGCCGAGATGAGAGCACTCGGCGGAGACGAGACCGAACGTGCTCGTGAGATCGACCTGTTGAGACACCAAGTAAGCGAGATCGAAAGTGCCGATATCTCGGACCGCTTGGAAGACGACATCTTGACTGCGGAAGAGGCCCGTCTTTCGGATGCCGCATCGCTACGCGAAGCAGCCGCCAGAGCCCTCGCGGATCTCGACTCGGAGAACGGGGGAGTTCTCGAGGGGCTCGGGCGAGCCGTCGAACGCTTCGATGGATACAAACAGCTGGATGAGTTTCGAGCGCGTGCGCACGGACTTCAGGCGGATGCCGCCGACCTCGCATCCGAGCTCCGAATGGTCGTAGAGACGTGGGAGGACGATCCGGAACGCCTTGCAGTTGTCTCTGCGCGTCGGGCGCGACTCTGCAGACCTGCGGCGGAAGTACGGGAGCACCTTAGAAGAGGTGACCAAACATGGGCGCGAAGCGAGCAGACGGCTGAACGAACTTGAATCAGCGGACGAGCGCGCTCAAACCCTCGAGCTCGCGCTGGCCGAAGCGGAACGGGATCTCACTGAGGCGCAGACAATGGTCGGCGACGCAAGGAGACAAGCGGCACCGCGGCTCGCTAGGGCGGTAGAAGGGCATCTGAGGAACCTGGCAATGCCCTCGGCGCGGCTGGACGTCGTTGTCGACGACAATCCTGCAGGCGACAAGGTGGTGTTCATGCTCGGGGCGAATCCCGGCGAACCGTCGTTACCACTCCACAAGGTTGCATCGGGCGGGGAGCTTGCGCGGGCGATGCTCGCTCTCAGGCTGGTCGTCGCTGGCGGTCGACCCACCCTGGTGTTCGACGAAGTGGATGCCGGAATCGGTGGAACTGCCGCAGACGCAGTTGGCAGAGCCCTCGCCGAGCTCGCCGGACGTCACCAGGTCCTGGTGGTCACCCACCTGCCTCAGGTGGCCGCATTCGCCCATCACCAGATCGTCGTGGAAAAGCAGGTCCACCTCGGACGCACCCGCGCAGCCGTTCGACCGCTCGGGTACGGGGAGCGTGTCGTCGAGTTGGCACGAATGCTGTCTGGGCGGCCCTCATCTGCTTCGGCCCGGCGTCATGCGGAGGAATTGCTCGAGGACGCGGAGAAGGTCCGCGTGACCCCCTCAGCGATGGACTAGCGTTATGTGGTGCACCACGAGGTTGACGCGTGAGTAAGTACGTGTTCGTAACCGGCGGTGTCTCCTCCTCACTGGGCAAAGGCCTGACCGCGTCATCGCTCGGTCGACTGCTCAAATGCCGAGGCCTCCGGGTCACCATGATCAAGCTCGACCCGTACATAAACGTCGACCCGGGCACGATGAACCCTTTCGAGCACGGCGAGGTCTTCGTGACCGAGGACGGGGGGGAGACCGATCTGGATCTCGGTCACTACGAGAGGTTCATAGACGAGAATCTGCACCGCGATTCGAACGCCACTACCGGACTCATTTACTCGGCTGTCATAGCCAAAGAGCGCCGAGGCGACTATCTCGGGAAGACCGTGCAGGTGATCCCGCACGTGACCGACGAGATCAAAGAGCGTGTGACAAGGCTTGCTTCAGAGGCCATCGACGTCGTCATCGTCGAGATTGGAGGCACGGTCGGCGACATCGAGATCGTCCCGTTCTTAGAGGCGATTAGACAGTTCCGACGCGACGTCGGCAGGGACAACGTCTGCTACGTCCACCTCACTCTCGTGCCTTACATCGCCCCTTCGGGTGAGCAGAAGACCAAGCCGACGCAACACTCGGTCACCGAGCTCAGAAGCAGAGGGATCCAACCTGACGTCATCGTGTGCCGATCGGACCATCCGATTTCGCCAGGAGTAAAGCGCAAGATCTCGCTTCTTTGCGACGTGCCGATGGAAGCGGTGATCGCAGCCGTCGACGCTCCGAGCATCTACGAGATTCCGCTCGTGCTTCACGACGAAGGGCTCGACGAGGTCGTCTGCCGGACACTGCGTCTCGACGAGCCCGAGCGCGATATCGACCTTTCCGGGTGGGAGCAGGTGGTGGCCCGTCTTGCGTCCGCCAACCGGTCGGTGCGAATCGGGGTGGTAGGCAAGTACGTGAATCTTCCAGACGCTTACCTGTCTGTCTCAGAGGCGCTGCGTCACGCCGGCTTCCACCATTGGGCGAGGGTGGATGTGAACTTCCTCCAAGCCGAGGATGTTCCGCAGATGCTCGAGACAGACCGATTCGACCGCCTCGACGGGCTCGTGATCCCTGGTGGGTTCGGTGAGCGAGGCATCGAGGGAAAGATCGCCGCCGCTCGCTACGCCCGCGAACACCAGATCCCGTGCCTTGGACTCTGCCTCGGGTTGCAGGTGATGGTGATCGACGTGGCACGTCACCTGGCCGGACTGAGGGGCGCCAACTCCAGGGAGGTCGATCCGACGACTCCGGCTCCGGTGATCGATCTCATGACCGACCAGCTCGACGTCGACGACCTCGGGGGCACCATGCGACTCGGTGCCTACTTTGCTCGGCTCCTTCCCGGCTCGCAGGTGGCCGAGGCGTACGGAACGGAGGTCGTTTCTGAACGCCACCGTCATCGCTACGAGGTGAACCCGCGCTTCCGGCCGCGGCTCGAAGAAGCCGGGCTTTTGTGTTCGGGAGAATCCCCCGACGGTCGATTGGTGGAGTTCGTCGAGTTCCCTGGGCATCCCTTCTGGGTGGGGACACAGGCTCACCCGGAATTCAAGAGCAGGCCGGATCGACCGCACCCGCTCTTCCGTGAGCTCGTAGCCTCCGCTCTTGCTCGCGCCGATGGGCGCCTCCCGCGCCTTATCGACCTCGACGTTGACGTCGGTGCCGTCTCCTGAGGCGGCCCCGCTCTCCACTGGCGGGGAAGGCTTTCGAGTTCTCGCCGCGAAACGTGTATACGAAGGCCCGCGAATCTACGTAGAGCGCCTGTCTGTCGAGGGTCCCGACGGTTCGGAGTTCGAGCGCGAGGTGGTTCGCCATCCCGGCGCCGTGGCGGTTGTGCCAGTCACAGAGGCGGGCGGCGTATTGCTCGTTCGACAATTCCGCGCCCCGATCGCGCGCGCTCTGCTCGAGATCCCGGCAGGCACCCGCGACGTCGAAGGCGAGGCTCCGGAACAGACAGCTCTCAGAGAGCTCGCGGAGGAAGTAGGCGTTCGAGCCGGAAGCATCGAGGAGCTCGGACGCTTTTGGAACAGCCCAGGTTTCTGCGACGAAGAAACGATCGTCTATCTCGCGACAGGCCTGGTGGCTTGCGAGCCGGAAAGAGAAGGCGTCGAGGAGCGGTACATCGAGGTCGTCGAGGTACCGCTCGATCAGGTCGAGGAGGTCCTGACGCGAGAAGGGACCGTCGACATCCAGACCCACGTGGGGATCCTGCTTGCCCATCGGGCTTACGCTCGTCGGTGACCGACCTCGCCGAGCTCGACGAACTGAAGCCGGCGCTCGATCCGAGCGCGGAGGACTACCTGACGTGGCTGGCAGTCGAACGGGGACGTGCCGCGAACACCATCGCTGCTTATAGACGAGACCTCGTCGCCTACGAGCAATTCTTGCGTTCTTCAGGCCTCGATGTGGGAAACGCCACCCGAACCACCGTAGAGCGGCACATGGCCGCGATGATGAGAGCCGGTATCGGAGCGGCGTCTGCATCCAGAGCGCTCACCGCGGTGAGAGGGCTTTACCGGTTCCGCGCCGAGGAGGGTCTGGGCGACTCCGACCCCACTCTGGACCTGCCAGCACCAAGGGTCGGCCAGCGCCTTCCGAAAGCCATAAGCGAGGACGAGGTGCTGAGGCTGCTCGAGGCGGCGAGCGGGACGGGACCTCGCGACCTGCGCGACACGGCGATGCTCGAGCTGCTTTACGGGACGGGGATGCGGGTGGGAGAGCTCGTGGGTCTGTCTATTGGCGACATCGCCTCAGACAGCGGGCTCATAAGGGTGTTCGGCAAGGGCTCTAAAGAACGCTTGGTCCCGTTGGGCAGGTTCGCGGCTCAATCACTCGAACGATGGTTGGACCCAGGAGGACGTCCCGAGCTGGCCCCCAGACGCTGGGCCCGAAAGGGGGACGCCGAGGCTCTGTTCATCAACGCGAGGGGCGGACGGCTCACGCGACAAGGCGCCTGGGAGGTAATCGCCCGGCGAGCGCGCACGGTGGGACTTGGCGACAAGGTGCACCCTCATGTGCTCAGGCATTCCTGTGCGACTCACATGCTTGGAAGAGGAGCAGACGTCCGCGTGGTCCAAGAGCTTCTCGGTCACGCCTCGGTGGCAACGACCCAGGTCTACACGAAGGTCACCGTCGAGCATCTGCGCGGCGTATACGAGGCGGCACACCCACGCTCTGGAGGGCGGGCGAATCGGCGGCGTGCAGAGAAGTAGTCTTCCGGCGTGCCGGACGACACGCCGACCGCTGAGTTTCGCGACCTTCTGCAGGAGGAACGCTCTGACCTCGTATCGAAGCTTGCCGAGCTCGGTGCTGGTGGAGGCAACGGCCTCACATACGACTCAAATTTCGCTGATTCGAGTCAAGTGACCGCTGAGCGTAGCGAGGCCGAAGCCCTCGTCGCATCTCTCCAGGAGACACTCGAGGACGTCGAGCGGGCGATCGGCAAGCTCGATGAGGGCACCTACGGAGTTTGTGAGTCGTGCGGACGCCCGATCGACCCGGTCCGCCTTGAGGCAATGCCCGCAGCGCGGAATTGCATCGATTGCGCATCGAGACACTGACGCGTGAGCGCTGGATGGCCTTCGAGCCCCCCACAGGGGCCGAGGCGCCGCATGGATCCGAGATGGCTCACGGTCATCGTTGTTGGCGTGATCGTCGTCATCGTGCTGGTTCGCCAGAAGAAGATCCACATAAGCCAGCAAGAAGTTCTCTTCTTCGCTGCTGTAGTCCCTTCGATCATCCTTCACGAGGTGACCCACGGATGGGTGGCCCTCGCATTCGGCGACGATACGGCAAAACGCGCAAAGAGGCTTTCGCTTAATCCGCTCGTACACGTATCCGTCTATGGAACTCTGATCGTTCCCGCCATCCTCGTCCTGGCTGGCTACCCACCGTTCGGGTGGGCGAAGCCGGTCCCCGTCAACGTCTCGCGCTTACGTCATCCTCGCAACGAACACGTGGTCGTCGCTCTTGCAGGTCCTGCGATGAACATCGTGCTGGCGGTGATTTTCGGCCTGCTGTTCCGCTTGACCGTGCCTTCGATCGACAAGTTGAACATCTTGTTCAACGGGCTGCAGTCTGGGTTCGGGCAGCCACTCTGGACCCAGTATCTGTTCACCCTCGGGTATGTGAATGTGATCCTCGCCGCGTTCAACCTGATCCCGATACCGCCGCTCGATGGTTCTTCCGTGTTGGAACGGCTCTTGCCGAAGCGGTGGTTACCAGGCTACCTGAGCATTCGGCCATACACGATCTTCCTGCCGTTCCTCGTTCTATGGCTCCACCCTCAGTGGATCAACGACGTGTTCAATCCATTCCTGAACATGTGGGCCCATTTGCTCGGACCCGGGTTCTAGACCTGTGGATCCGACTAGCTCCTAGCCGGGCCTGACATATTTCTTGCGATCACGGACGAGATTCCGTCTCTATGGACATAAAGGGCCACACAGTTATGTGAGATCAAAAAGTTTTCGGAACCTTTCGCCCGCACTTTGGTGAGAATCCACGTCATCGCTGCCGATAAGCCTGGCCTAGACGCGCCGGGCAAAACTGCGACTCGCTAACTGTCCGTGGCCAGTTTCCAGTCCCCGCTTGTGGCCACCAGAAGTCCCCACCCCTCGGAGCGGATGTTCAGGTCGTTGTTAGCGTAGGTGATCTCCTTTCTGACGCGCTTCTTTCATCCGAAATGACTCGCCGTCTGTGACCACGATCACTGCGTGATGCAACAGGCGGTCGAGCAGACTCACCGCTGTTGTGTGCTCTGGTAGGAACTTCCCCCACTCCTCGAACGGCCAGTGCGAGCTGACGCCGAGCGACCGGCGTTCGTAGGCGGCAGCGATCACCCTGAAGAACAGCTCGGCACCCGTCGCTTCCATCGGAGCGAAGCCGATCTCGTCTATCTATGCGGACATCGGCATAGATAGACCTATGCCGACATCGCAACTATCCCGACCCTTTACATGGCGGTCAACGAAACGTCTGCTCAGGTGGGCCTCTTTCTGAAATGGCCCGCTCCAGTGTCGGCATAGTTACAGGCTCTCTAAGAATGCCAATACCTCGTCCGTTGGCCTGTATCGGCCCGGTGGGACTGAGGTCGGCGTCACTAACGCGAGCGCCCGCTCCTTGATCGTGAGGTCTGCGTGGAGATAAGCGTTGGTGGAACGAGGGTCTGTGTGGCCGAGCCAAAGTGCGATCACTGTTGTATCCACCCCAGCTTGCAAAAGAGACATCGCGCAACTATGTCGGAGCACATGTGGGTGGAGATTCTTTGACCGAAGAGACGGACACACTTGGACGGCAGCATCTGCATGAGTCCGCACACGACGTTCGACGGCATCGCGTGTCAACCGTCGTCCGCTGCGCGTGGGAAAAAGAGGGTCCTCCCGGCGACCATGTCGCTCTTCCAGCCATGTGGCGAGTGCAGCTTGGGCGGGCTCAGTGAGAGGAACGGCTCGCTGCTTTCGGCCCTTGCCTTCGCAGCGAACGTGTCCTCCGGTCCCTAGTGCGATGTCTCCGCAATTGAGTCCGACCACCTCCGAGACGCGAAGGCCTGTCTGAACTGCCAGGAGAAGAAGAGCGCGGTCTCGCCGACCTTCCCAGCGCAGCTGGTCGGGCGCTCTCACAAGTGCCTCGGTCTCATCGGCAGTCAGGTAGGTGATCGTCCGCTTTTCGAAGCGCTTCGGGGGGATCGACAGCACGCGGGCGATGACCGCGGCGTGCTCAGGATGGCGCAGAGCTGCATAGCGAAACAGTGAACGGATAGCGGTGAGCCGGAGGTTGCGTGTTCTCACGCTGTTGTCTCTGTCAATCTCCAAGTGATCAAGAAACGAGGTGATCACGGGTTCGTCCAGGTCGTCCCACTCGAGCAACGACGGCGCTGTGCCCGTCTGTTCCTGCATGAAGCACAGGAGTAGCCGCAACGTGTCCCTGTAGGAGGCGACAGTACGTGGGCTGACTTGACGCTGCTTGGCCAGCCTCTCTGTGAAGAACGCCTCCAGGGTTGGAGCAACGCGGCTCACAGCGTCACAACCTGAGACAGTTCGAGCAGCTTGGCCGCATGACCAAGTAGCTCAGGGGCCGCCGACAGATACAGATATGTTGAACGTGGGTCGCGGTGGCCCAGGTAGGTTGAGAGCCAGGGAAGCCGATTCTGCACGTCGACACCTTCGCGATACCAGGTCAACAAGGCGTGCACAGCGAAGCTGTGGCGCAGGTCATGAATACGCGGCAGGAGTTGGTGAATCTGCTCCGACACCAGACTCGTCTCGCACCTGGCGGAATACGTGAGAGATGGTCTCGTAGATCAAGGGACCGCCCCGCAACGACACGAAGAACCTCTCGCTACTCGGTTTTGGACGGAACCTGCTCCTTGTTCGCACATAAACGCTAAGAGCGTCCATGGTGCTGTCGTGCATTGCGACCTGTCGGGACTTGCCGAACTTGGATTGTCGAACGAACAGGATCCCTTCGGACCAGTCGATGTCCTTGCATTCGAGACGTATCGCCTCGCCGATACGTAGGCCGGTCGAAGCGAGCAGGCCGATCAGCGTCTCGTAGGTAGCCGCGCGAAAGGTGTGGGGATCGAGCGACGTGTCTGAGCCATCAGCCCCAGGATGTCGGCCTCCGAGTAGATGAACGGCTGCCGCCAACTCCTTCGGAACGGCAGCAACCCCACAGGTGGAACCTCCGTTCGAGAGTCGATGCCGCTCATGTAGCGAGCGAAGCCTCGGACAGCCATCATTCTCCGGGGCCACACGGTTGTTCCGGGCGCCGACTGAGGCTCCTGGGACCAGCAAAGGGCGGCGTTGACGGTGACGAACTCTGCTGCTGTCGCCTCCAGATAGTTGACGAAACGTGGGAGGAGGCGAGCGGCGTCGGAGAGCTCGTGACCAAGCGATCGACGCAGACTCAGGTAGTCATCGAGTGCAAGGCGAAACGTGCTCATCGTCCTGCCCCCGGCCACGGTGCTGCGACCTGCCGCAACCGACCAATGTCGACCTTGGCATACACAGCCGTCGTGGCAAGGTCCTGATGTCGAAGGACTTGACTGATGTCGATCAGCGAGGCGCCTTGGCGAAGCATCTCGGTTGCCAGCGAGTGGCGGAGGCTGTGGGCACCCACACGGGCAACCCCTGCTCGTCTACAGGCTCGCTCGACCACCTCACCGACAAGAGCCGGAACGATCGGGCGCTGAGGGGGTTGGATGGTCAGAAAGACCGGCCGAAGTTCACCCCTTTTGCAAAGGGATAAATACTCAACGAGAGCCTCACCAACGTCGCCGCCCATGGGAAGACGGTCCTCGCGGCGGGCCTTCCCGCGCACGATGATCTCGCCCATGTGCCAGTTCAGATCGCCCAGCTGCAAGCGAGCCACCTCGACCGAGCGCATGCCGAGACGTGCAAGCAGCATCAGGATGGCGAAGTCACGAGCTCCCGCCGGCTTCGAGCGGTTACAGCTACCAAGCAGCTTCTCCACGTCGGTGCGAGCAATACCGAGCGGGACGGTTGTCTCGTGCCATCCCGCCACCGGTGGCACCGAACCAACCAGTGACCGTTCTGTCAGACCTCGCAAGTGGAGGAACCGCAACAACGATCGCAGATCGGCGACGCGTCCCTTAGCGGATCCGACGCTGAGTCGAGCACACTCGGCAAGCAAGAACTCGCACACCGCCCCACCGTCGAGGTCTTTCACACCGAGCTCGTTCCCTGCAGAGCTCCGTCCACCCAGGAACTTGCGGGCGAGTGTCTCGTATCGGTGCACTGTGGCGTCGGCCAGTGCCCGGTTGACGATCAGCCACTCCCGGTACTGCGTTATCAACTCCCCGAGTGGCGTGGGTGGTGGTCCCTCCTCATCGGGCCCGGTGACAGCTTCGTCTCTCAGATAGTCGAGAAGAGACGTCAGACTCCGCGCGGTCGGCACCCTGAGATGTCCCTCCTCACGGCGTGCGGCAAGGAATGCCTCGATGACGCTGTGTTGGAGTTCTGCGGCCTCCAGCTCTTCGTTCGCCATCCATCGACCTAGATGACCGACCACTTTGAGTTGGGCCCTTACAGAGTGTGGGGTGTACCCCAGCTCCAAGAGTCGCGCTATGTAGCCGTCAACGTAGGGGCCAAGATTCCCTGGCTGCCTTCGGTTTGCTGGCACTTTGATCGCCTCCTTGTCGGAGCACCGTGCTCCGACCTTCAGAGGCTCTAGTCCGACGAGGAACTATGCCGACACTCGAGCGGGCCATTTCAGCGAGAGGCCTACCTCAGCAGACGTTTCGTTGACCGCCATGTAAAGGGTCGGGATAGTTGCGATGTCGGCATAGGTCTATGACGATGAGGTCGGCTTTAAGGATTTGGGTGATCACTCTTCCGACCGAGTTGTCGGCGAGAGCCCTGTAGAGAGTCTCGATCAGATCAGTCGCGGTGAAGTAGCGGACCCGGTGACCGGTCTCGATCGCGTGGTGGCCGAGGGCGACCAGAAGATGGCTCTTTCCGGTCCCCGCCGGTCCCACGAGACAGAGGTTCTCCTTTGCCCTTATCCATTCGAGGCTGGCGAGGTACTCGAAGGTCTCGCGTGGGACCGATGACGCCTTCGTGTCGAACTCTTCGAGGGTCTTTCTGACCGGGAACGCGGCCACCTTCATGCGGACCCTCGCGTTCGATAGGTCCCGCGATGCGAGCTCGGCCTCGATCAAGGTTCGCAGGAACTCTTCTGGCTTCCAGCGCTGGGTCTTCGCCGTCACCAACAGCTCGGGCGAGAGCTTGCGTATCGCAGAGAGACGCAATCTGCGAAGTCCTGCTTCTAGGTCGGACGGAAGTGGTGGTGCAGTCGTGGCGGTCATGGTCTCGATCCGATCGCGTAGTCGGACAATGACCGCACAGGGACGACGGGCAAAGAGACGATCAACGCCTCACCGGGACGTGTGGGACGCGGGACACCTCGGCTGGAGGCGAGGATCGACACCACATCGGCTGCTCTGAACCGCCCGAATGCGACTGCACGTTCGAGTGCTGCAATGACAGGGGCCCGCCCGTGGATGGCTTCTAGCTCAGAAAGCTCCTCTATGTCGCGGGCCAGTCCCGTCATCCCTTGTGCAGCCGCTCCTTTGATGAAGGCATCGGCAACCGGACCGAGGCCGCAGAAAGTCTTCTCGGCAACGCTTCTCGGTCGGACCAATCTGGCGGGCTTGGGTCTCGGTCCTCCGTAGTGGTCGTCGTTGATGGAGGTCTCACCAGGTGAGACGACCAGGTGCTCGGCGATGATCTGGCCCAGTGACACCACCGTGATCACGCCGTCACAGATGCGCAGCTCAACCTCTTTACCGATCGCCGTGATGGGCACCGAATAGCGCGCAGAGCCGAACCGCACGCAGCTCAAGCGGTCCACCTTGCGGGTCACCGTCTTTCCGATCGTGGCTCTTAAAGTCGGCAGCTCCGAGAACAGTTCACGTTCGGTCGCCAGTCGATCCGTCGGGATGGCGCAGATCTCAGAGTGCATGACGCTGTTCACCTCGTCACACCAGATCCTCGCCTTGACATTCGCCCCGGCCAGGTCCGCCACGGTCAACTGTTCGGGGATCATGAGATCGGACTTCGCGTAGCCGACGAGGTTCTCGACGAGACCCTTGGACTCAGGATCCGCCCCTTCGCAGAAGTCCGGACGAAACCGGTAGTGGGCACTGAAGCGCACGTAGGCCGGTGTCGGGATGACGAGGCCGGCGACCGACCCGCCCTTCAGGCACCCCATCCGGTCTGTGAGTGCGGTGGCAGGGACACCGCCGATCTCCTCGAAGCACTCGGCTAGAAACAGCATCGTCTGTTCGGCTCCGAGGTTGTCCGAGAACCTGACGAACCGCACACGGCTCCAAGCGACGACCGCGCAAAACACGAACAGCGGACCGATCTCGCCCCAGTCGAACACCACCACCTCTCCCGGAGACCAGATCCCCGGTCGTCTTCCTCGGTGATTGTCCGATCGCCATGTGGTCTTGGCATGTGCCACCAGGCGACGGAAGTTGCGAGCAGATCCGCGATAGCCCGCAGCAACCGCTACAGGCAGTAGGCGCTTGGCTGTGATCCGGCCCCTGGTTCTATCGACTGAGTCGGCCACGAGGTCAGCGACTGCGTCGTAGTTGTGACTCACCGCTTCGATCCCGGCCTCGGCTTGCTCTGCGGCCTTGATCGCTCGCTTCACGGTCTTTGGCGTCGTCCCGCAGATGTCGGCTGCAGCCCGATACGAGCCCACTTCTCTGTAGGCAGCATTCATGTCCATGCGTTCCCTCACTGATTTCATGGAGGAGTCCCTTGGTCGGTGCGGATGTTGGCTAGCACCGCAACCGTCACCGGCCGGGGGACAACTCGGGTGGATACCTCAGTGAGGGGTGGGGACCTCTAGTGGCCAGAAGCGGGGACTTTTCTGGCCACCAGCGGGGACATCAGCTGGCCATAACCGGGGACTTTTTCGTGGCCACGGACACTAACACGGTCACAGCGCTCACCGAGTGCGGAGGTGTAGTCCTTCTCTCGATCGTTCGTTCGGCGCGTGGCGCCTCCGATTTCGCGCCGACCACGAATACGTCCGGCTTGCGCGGATAGTTCGATACGACGTCGAAACGAGCCCACCAGGGATTCCTCGTGATGCTTTTTTCGACCGGCTGCCAGAATGTCGCAGACTACGTGTCGCTCTTGGGCAACTCGACGTAATCCACTAAATTGTCCCAGGCTCGTCAGGCCTCTTTGCCAAAGGGGAGAGCATTACGTCTGAGGAGGCGAGATGTTCGTGTTCCTGAGCGTAATCTAGCGAAACGAAGCGGAACCCGCGTGCGAGTACTCTTTCAATGATTTCAGGCAACGCTCGGACCATTACATCGCGATGGTCGCCTCCGTCATGCAACAGAATTATCCCACCAGGCGTAAGTGCACTCAATGTGTCATTCGCGATCTGACTAGCATCAGCAGTGGGCAAATAGTCCTTTGCATCTGTCGTCCAAAGCCAAGTGATCAGGTCCCGTCGAGCGAGTTCCGAAATGACTTGGGCGTTATAACCACCGTACGGAGGCCGGGCATGTTTGCATTCTTCCCCGGTGAGGTGCTTTAGCAGCTCTCCCGTCTTGTCTATCTCCTCGTTCAGTCTCGAAGACTCAAGATCGACGAACGGATCATGAGACCAACCATGGATTCCCACGCTGTGCCCGGCCGAGGCGATTGATCGCACGACTTCCGGCATGGACTCTGCCTTTGTGCCCAAAGCGAAGAAGGTTGCGGGGATCCCGAAGCCATCCAGCACGTCTAGCACGTCTTTCGAGTACTCCGACGGCCCGTCATCAAAAGTTAGGGCGACAACTTTCTCTCCATTCGTCGCAACCCGCGAACGAAACGGCGTATGGACGAATACAGCATCGGTTGGTCTGTGGAATGCATCAGCGCGGACGAATTCGAGCTGCTCCTGTCCCCAGCCAAGATTATTTGCGATAAGACCCCAGATGATCCAAGGCAGCGTGAGGAGGATATCGCGACGGTCCGGCGCGCCTTCTCGCAGGTCTCTACCAAGCCACTGACCTTTGAGAAGAGAGTGCCGTAGCGTTCTTAGGGCAACTGACAACACGGCGCTTCGACTCCGGTTCTCCCACTTCGCACGACCCCCACTTGGAGACCACTTCAGCAATTCGGCGCGGGCTTCATGGCGACCGCGCGTCTTTTGGTCTCGCAGCATATCGACGAACCGGTTGGGTCCTATGTGGTCCACGCAGATCGTGGGATCAAACCAGACTTCCACCCCCAACTCCCCGATGCGCCTTGCCATCAGGGTGTCCTCCTCAGTCCGGACCGACTCATCGAAAGGTCCAGCCCGATCGAGCAACTTTCGAGTGTACGACAAGAAGTACGAGCGCGAAAACTTTGCGGGAGCGGCGGGCCGACCTTGCAGCAGGTTGCCGAATGCCAAATAGGTCGTTGCGCGCGACACCCGACTATCAGTCGGATTGATCCCAACAGACCCTGCAACTGCTTCGTGGCCAGCATGATGCGCCCTGGTCCGGCTTATCACCCATCCTGGACGCGGGACCATATCGCCTTCGAGGAAGGCGATTATCCTGCCGCGTGCCCGGCTCGCACCCAGGTTTCGGGTGCCTCCGGGAAGAAGCCGAGTGGGCCACTCTAGAACCTGGACATCAGGAAAGTTATGACGAACAAGTTCCCCTGTCCCGTCGCCCGCCGACGTGGCAACGATCACCTCGAACGGTTCGCATTTCTGGGCTAGGAGGGAGCCGACAACCTGCAAAATCGTCGCTTCGCTACGGTACCCGCTCACCACGACAGAAAGCAGAGGCTCTGATGAAGTAGTCCTTGTTCGCTCTAGCATTGGACGCCTCCGTAGACGTAAGGCCCCACCGGCGAAAGAGAGTACCTGCCTGGACTCCGTTGTGCCTGGGCCTGATGGGAGATTTCGCCCTCGCGAGGAGTCCTGCTACGAGTTCATGGCACACCCGATTAGGTCTGGTTCGCGAACCTTGGAGACGTGTTGCGGGTCGGAAGTGACGGCATCAGACGGGACGGCATCTGGCTCGATGGCTAGACGAACCCCAGATCTTTCAACTTTGAATGAAGAAGATCTTGGAATCTGACTGGTTCCAGGTGATGGTCGAGTGGATCGTTTCGGCGGTACTTGTGGTCGATCAGGCCGGTCGAGGCGTCGAGAATGTCGTCCTCGTAGTCGAGGAGGCGCGCGTTCCGAAGACGGGCCCACTGGCGAAGTTGATCGTTATACCAGCGACTGAGTGCCGTTCGTTCTTCGATTGTGGCGCGAACTTTCGACCGACCGCGGTTGAGGCCGCCCCACGTCTCGTAGTCGACAACTGTGGGCATCGAAACCGTCATAACGATGAGGTCCGAGTGCCCATCAGTCTGGAGTGACTCGAGAAATGAGAAGTAGGCGTCGAGAGAGGCTTGGCCTTCGTCATAAACATCTGTGCCGTTGCCTTGCGCGCGGAGCCAGGCCAGCGACCCACAGTCCACCTCACCGAGGCAGAACAGGAGTGACGTATCCTTCGGAGCGCGAGCAAGCACCTCCTCGAAGATCGGTAATGCCATCGTCTTGGAGTTCCGGCTCTTCATCCCGAGAGCGGTACCTGCAACGACGGAGGTGACCCCGATCAAGGTCTGCGTGAACCGAGCTTGAAGATACGAGATGTCCGTTACGTGGCTGTCACCGAAGCAGAGAAGTATCCGACGTCCGCGAAGGCGCGCCAACCGATGGGTTGCAGGAAGTGAAAGGGTCCGAGCTCTTGCGTTTCGCTTGAACTTCCTCCACTTGTTCCTTCTGCGAACGACAACTTCTTGTATGCCCATTTGAGTCGCGATGGACCTGATCATCCCACGGCACCAATCGCTTCGCTCGCGTATCTGCCGACCGACAAAAGACCAGTGCACGGCGAATCGTCAGTGGTCGACATCGCCGGAATGATGGGCACGAAATGACACGGGAAGAAGCCTAACGTCCTTGAACGAGTATTCCGCATAAGCTTGGCTGTGGCATTTGCCGACGGGCCACCCGTAAGGCTCGGGTAGGAGCGATCGATCTGCGGTTTTGGGTAGAGCTATAGAGGAGGCCAAAAATGAATGGTAATCCTGAGAAGATCAAGGCAACATGGTCATTGACGCTTCCTGAGCCATAAGCTGCCAGGTGGTCCACCCGGGTAATTGCCAGGGAGAGCATCGAAAAGTTCTCGTCGCTCTTTCCAAGCCCAGTTGCTGAAGAGCAAGACTTCGAACGTGTCGTTGTACATCATCAACGCCCGAAGCAGGTAGATCTCACTGTAGGAACGTCCATCCTCGAGCCAATCAGTCGGGTACTCAAACGGCCAGAATACATCGTGGAAGTGCACGATCACACCTGCAGCCAGCCGAGGAAGTACGTTGAAGACGATCCAGTTCACCTCAGAGCCAGTCTTTGCAACATGTGCCGTGTCCGCAAAGAGGAAATCGCCCGCTTGGAGCTTGTCGAAGAGGTCTAGGCTCACATCCTGAATAGGCTGCGGGTATATCTGACAGTTGGAACGGTCCGTGTCGCGGATCAGAGCATCGAGCCTGTGATCTGGATGCGGTTCTATGAATGTGAGCTCGAGATCGGGCATGAAGCGATCTCTGGTATCTAGCGCGAGTGCTGACGTGAATCCGGATCCGCTCTCTATCACCCGATTCGGCCGAAAGTGTCGAAGCATGGCGTGATAGACCATCGCGTCCGGTGGCTGAAACATCATGGACGAGTGGTAACGCCATCCTTCAACTGCATCGTGAGGAATACCGTACCAATACTGGGCCAGGTCGTTGATGAGCTGGACCTGGTCATCGAAGCGAAAATCGATTCCACCAATCGCGGGCTGTGGACGCTCGGCTTGTTCCCAGTCATTCTTACCAACGATGGGGGATTCCCCCCATCCAGGATGCGCGCTCAGAGGCTCTGAAAGCATGAGCCGCGCAAGGAGTGCGTTCTTGTGCCATTCGCGCACAGTTCTGCCACGAAACGTAGCGGACGCAGCCTTATCGTGGAGCCTAGCTGGGATGGGACTCATGGTCGCGGAGTATAAACCCACCCAATCGTTCCCATAAAATGGGCTTGCCTTGAAACGGCGATGCCCCAATCCTCTCCGACAACCGGTCGTCTCTCCTAACGATCTACTGAGCCCTTGAACGCACCGCCGTAAGGATCGTCCGGTATCGGCGTTCTGAGCTGTGCGGCGCGTGTTGTTACGGCTCTTAAAACAAGAACCCGATCGGATCCTGGTTGATACGTGCGCGAACGTGCGCGTAAAAGTGGGCAGCGTGGGCTTATGTGATTTTGCAGGTCAGCGACTTGCGGCAATTTACCTTCGCCCTGTGGTGCTTTCCGACCGGCACGAAGCTCCGCTGCACGATGCCGCGTCTCGGATCGACGACGGTCGCCTTGCGGTCGAATCGCTAGAACCGGGCTTTTCCTCCGAACTGCGAAGTACCACGTCGAAAGGGAGACAGTCGCGCACGATATCGGCGGCCCTTACTCGGAAAATTGCTATCTGAGCCGAACAGGCGGCACGAGAGGGCCAGGGACGCCCTGATGAAACTAGGTAGCCCGGATGCGCTGATCCAGGCGCGGCGCTGGTCGGCGCCCTCGGTCACTTTACGGAGCAAGCAGCCCGACTGCGGCCGCCGCACGACGCCATGTAGGACCTGCAATCGATTTCGCCTTGGCTGCGCCGTCTCTGAGCACCGAGCGAACTTGAGCGGGGTCCCGCACAAGTTCGGCGCGGCGCTCCTGGATCGGTCGGAGCATCTCAATCAATGCGGATGCGGTATCTTTCTTGAGGGAGCCGTAATCGGGATACCCCAAAGCCAGCTGCGCGGGGTCCCCACCAGTTGCAGCGGCGAGAAGTTCGAGCAGGTTGGACACGCCGGGCTTGGTCGCAGGGTCGTATCGGACATCTGAGCTCGTGTCTGTGACCGCCCTCCGCACCTTGCGCTCTACGACCTCGGGTGGGTCGTCCAACAGGATGGTGCCGAGTGGAGACGACTCCGACTTGGACATCTTCTTCGTCGGCTCCTGCAGGTCCATGACTCGTGCTCCTACCTTCGGCACCATTGCCTCCGGGACCACGAAGGTTTTGCCGTAGCGGTTGTTGAACCGGACCGCGACGTCCCGGGTCAACTCGAGATGTTGGCGCTGATCGTCGCCGACCGGAACGCGGTCAGCGTCGTATAGCAAGATGTCGGCCGCCATCAACACGGGGTACGTGAACAGGGCGACGCGTATCACCTCCGAGCGAGCCGCCTTCTCCTTGAATTGGGTCATCCGCTGGAGCTCCCCGAAGGTGGCGGTCGCTCCCAGGACCCAGGTCAGCTGGGAGTGCTCGACGACGTGGCTCTGCACGAACATCGTGCACACCGATGGGTCGATCCCAACGGCGAGCAGCCAGTTCGCGAGGTCGAGGGTGCGCTCTGACAGAATCTCCGGATCGTGCTCGATCGTCAGGGCATGAAGATCGACAATGCAGTAAAAGGCCTCGCTCACGTGCTGGTCCGAGACCCAATTGCGCAGAGCTCCGAGATAGTTCCCGAGATGCACATCGCCAGAGGGCTGCATGCCCGAAAAGACCCTGCTCACGCCGCCAGCACCGCCATGGCAGCACATGGTAGGCAATCCGGACGGCGCCCCGACCGATGCGCGCTCCCGGCCAACCGAGCCACTAGCTTTCAGGTGTGGCTGCAATCGTCAACACACCCGTGTTCGAGGGCCCCTTCGAGGTACTTCTCCAACTGATCCTCGATCACAAGGTCGACGTCTGCGACGTGCCGATCGCGCCGGTCGTCGACGCGTTCCTCGCGCATATTGCCGAGTCCACTGAGATGGACCTGGCAGAAGCCTCTGAGTTCCTCGTCATCGCCGCGGTACTGGTCGAACTCAAGTCCAAGCGCCTGCTACCGGGACCCGACGAGGTGGATGCTGACGAGGAGCTCGCGGGACTCGAGCAGCGGGATCTGCTGCTCGCCCGTTTGGTCGAACTTCAGGCGTATTCGGCCGTCGCTCTCGACTTCACCTTGCTGATCGAGCAAGCGGCCAGGTCGTTGCCTCGGACCGCGGGACTCGAAGAGCGGTTCACGGATCTTGCACCCGATCTTCTGGCGGGCGTCGGACCAGCAGACATCGCTGCTGCGTTCCGGCGAGCGATGATCGCTCGTCCCCAACCCGTCCTCGACCTGTCACACGTCACGGTCGAGCAGGTCTCGGTCGCAGAAGCCGTCTCGGAGCTCGAGAGTCTTCTGCCAGGACGGGGTGAGGTGACTTTCAAGGAGCTCACTTCTCACTTGAAGACCCGGATGCAGGTGATCGTCCGGTTCCTGGCTCTTCTCGAATTGCACAAGCGCGGGGTCCTCACTCTCGATCAGGGAGAGACTTTCGGCGACCTGCACGTCACGTGGCTCGACCGTGAACCTGTCTTGGTCCTTGCCGGGGCTCCGGGCACGGAGCGGGACCCGGACCGAGACGGGTCACCAGACGAGTACGACGGGTGACCACCGGCTTGTCGGATGGCATCGGCTCCTCGGGCCGCGAGGGTGACCAACGCGAGTTGCTGAGCGTGACAGAAGAGCACCGCGCAATCGAGGCAGTTCTGCTGTGCGCCGCCGAGCCCGTGCCCTCCAGTTTGCTCGCCGAGCTGATCGAACGGCCCGTCGAGCAGGTTGAGGCGCTTTGTACCGATCTGGCATCCGACTACGCAGAGTCGAACAGAGGGTTCCAGCTCGTCCGAATCGCCGGTGGCTACCGGCTGCAGACCCATCCCGAACTTGCACAGTTCGTGGAACGATTTGCAACCGAGGGCATCTCGACTCGGCTCTCCTCTGCCGCGCTCGAAACTCTGGCGGTGATCGCGTACCGCCAACCCGTCTCAAGGGCTCAGGTGGCGGCGATCCGTGGAGTGAACGTGGACGGAGTAGTCCGCCTCTTGCAGGCGAGGGGCTACATCGCACAAGTAGGGCAGGCTCCAGGTCCCGGTCAGGCCGTGCTCTACGGCACGACTGCTGCGTTCCTGGAGAAATTGGGCCTCGACACCGTCGGCCAGCTACCACCGATCAGCGATCTTCTTCCGACCGCAGAAGCGGTCGGGGGGCTCGAGGAGAGCCTGAGGCCCTCGCCCGCTGACAGCTGAACGGCACTCCTGATCGTGCCCACTCCTTCGGAGCCCCGAGGGAGGTCCAATTCGTCACCCGATGTGGGCACGCCAGAAGAGCGCTTGCAGAAGACGCTCGCCAGGTGCGGGTTCGGGAGCCGTAGAGCCTGCGAAATCTTGATCTCTGTCGGGCGGGTGAAGGTGAACGGCGAGACCGCCACGCTCGGCCGGAAGGTCTATCCCGACAGCGATGTGGTCGAGGTGGACGGAGTAACCCTCACGGTTAGACCTGGACTCGTCTGCTATCTCCTCAACAAGCGCGCCGGGGTCGTCACCACGGCGTCCGACCCGCAGGGGCGCCCGACGGTCGTCGACATGGTGCCCGCAGATCCCCGTGTGTTTCCCGTCGGCCGTCTCGACGTCTCGACCGAGGGACTTCTGTTGCTCACGAACGACGGGGACCTCGCCCAGCGGCTCGCGCATCCGTCGTTCGGGGTCGAAAAGGAGTACCTCGCCGAGGTCGTGGGAGTGCCCTCGCCGGGTGCACTGCGCCGGCTGCGCCAGGGGGTAGAGCTCGACGACGGCCGGACCGCACCAGCAACGGTGGGTGCCGTCGCTCCCGGCGTGCTGCGAATAGTTGTGCACGAAGGCAGAAATCGCTTGGTTAGGCGCATGTGTGAAGCGGTCGGTCATCCGGTACGCCGGCTGGTGCGGACGCGAATTGGCCCGATCTCCGACTCGTCCCTCAGGCCGGGATCGTGGCGTGCGCTCACGGTCGCAGAGGTTCGCGCTCTTGAGTCCGCATCGACGGCGCCGGGTCGTGCGTCCCGAGCAGGTCGAGCTCACCGGAAGCCCCACTAGCATGCGGCGCCATGGCACCAGCTGCCGCCGTCCGGGGCCTAAGAGGCGCGACGACCGTGGATTCCGACACACCCGAGCAGGTGACGGCTCGGATCCAAGAGCTGCTCACCGCCATGATCGAGCGCAACGGCGTCGACCACGAAGACCTGATCAGCATCGTCTTCACCGCGACGCCCGACGTCGTGTCCATCTTCCCCGCGTTAGCTGCAAGACAGCTCGGGCTCGGCGATGTTCCTCTGCTTTGTGCCCGCGAGCTCGATGTCGTCGGCGCGACTCCTCACTGCTTGCGCGTGCTCATGCACCTGTCGACGACGCGCGCCCGCGACGAGCTACATCACGTCTACCTCGAGGGGGCTCGGGAGCTGCGCGATGACCTCCCGGAGTGAGCCGGGGCGCGCAGCGATTGTAGGCACGGGTTTGATAGGCGGATCACTGGGTCTCGCACTTCGGGCACGGGGATGGAACGTGACAGGAAGCGACTCAGATTCGCGAACTGCGCAACGCGCACTGGAGCTCGGGGCACTCGACGCGGTAGGGGAGGATCCTGACGCCTCGGTCACGTTCATAGCGACACCCTTGGCTGCGACGGTCGGAGAGTCCCGGCGAGCTCTCGCGCGCTCGAGAGTGGGCGGCGTCGTGACCGACGTCGCAGGCGTGAAAGCAGCGGTTGCGCGGGAGCTCGATCATCCGGCATTCGTGGGCGGACACCCGATGGCCGGTTCGGAGCAGGTGGGTCTCGACGGCGCAGACCCAGATCTGTTCGTCGGCGCGACATGGGTTCTGACACCGACGCCGAGCACGGACGCCGGCGCCTTCGCGACAGTCCGCCAGGTGGTGGGATCGCTCGGTGCCGAAGTGGTATCGCTTACGCCCCGCCAGCACGACACTCTCGTCGCCGTCGTGTCGCACGTCCCCCATCTGACGGCCGCCACGCTCATGAACCTCGCTGACCGTGCATCGGACGAGCATGCAGCTCTGTTGAGGCTGGCCGCTGGCGGGTTCCGTGACATGACCCGCGTCGCCGCAGGGCATCCAGGCATCTGGCCCGACATCTGCACGGCGAACAGCAAGGCCATCGTCACCACTCTCGACGCGCTCCTTGTCGAGCTGTCTGCTGTACGCGACCGAGTCTCGTCAGGCGATCGTGATTGGCTGCTCGGGATTCTCGAACGTGCCGCCATTGCACGCCGATCACTTCCGGCAGCAGCTGTGAGGCCCGAGCGCCTCGCTGAGCTGCGGATCCCCGTTCCCGACCGACCGGGTGTGCTCGCCGAGATAACGACCCTCGCCGGAACCCTTGATGTGAACATCTCGGACCTCGAAATCGCGCACAGCGCAGAGGGGGACCACGGGGTGCTCGTCCTCGTCGTCGCCGCCGACGCAGCCTCAATCCTCCAAGAGGGTCTCGCGGATCGCGGATACCGGTCGACACGAAGAGGTCTCGAATGAGCTCTGTTCTCGAGATCTCCGGAGGACACCCGCTCGTCGGAAGCGTCCAAGTCCCCGGCGACAAGTCCATCTCGCACCGGGCGCTGCTCATCGGCGCGTTGGCCGAAGGGTCGTCAGTTGCGCGCGGGATCTCGCAGGGTGAAGACGTCGTTCGCACGGAGGTTGCCGTAAGGGACCTCGGTGCCGTGGTTCGGCACGGGATGGGCTCCTCCGGTACGGCAAGGGACAGGGTCACGACCATCGAAGGCGGAATCTCCCGGCTGAGTGAACCATCTGGACACATCGACTGCGGGAACTCGGGCACGACGATACGGCTTCTTGCCGGCGTGGTCGCGAGCCGAGACTGGCAAGTGACACTCGACGGCGACGAGTCGCTGTCGTCAAGACCGATGGACCGAATCGCAATTCCACTGAGGCTCATGGGTGCGAGCGTGAACGGACACGGACCTCGATCGACACCTCCTCTGGTCATAAAGGGTGGGGGTCTTCAGGGCATCGACTACTCACCCCCGCAGGCGAGCTCACAAGTGAAGTCCTGTGTCGTCCTCGCCGGGCTCCTTGCCTCGGGCGAGACCGTCGTTCGCGAAGCTGTTGCGACGCGGCGCCACACCGAAGAGCTTCTCGAACTCTGTGGGGCAGACATCGAGGAGTTGTTCGAAGGCGCATCTCATGTAGTGCGAATTCGGCGCTCGATTCTTCAGCCCTTCGAGCTCGACGTGCCGGGGGACCCTTCGCAGGCAGCATTCTGGGTGGTCGCAGCGTGCCTGGTCGCCGGAAGCGAGGTGCGTCTTCCCGGTATCTATGTGGGCGAGGGACGAAGGGGATTCCTCGATGTCCTGGCTCGCATGGGTGCAAATGTGCGCGAGGTCGGGACCTCCCCAGGCGATGGCGGAATCGCCGGCACGGCGGACTTGCTCGCAAAGCACGGACCTCTCGCGGCAACCGACGTCGACGCGGCGGAGATAACGGGCCTGGACGAGGTGCCAGTGCTCGCAGTCGCAGCTTCTGTTGCCGAGGGAACTACGACGTTTCGAGGCGTGTCCGAACTGCGTGTGAAGGAGTCCGACCGCTTATCCGGGATCGTTGACCTCCTCAGCTCGTTCGGGGCGAGGGCCGAAATCCGGGGGGACGACCTGGTGGTCCACGGATCGCATCACCTCTCGCCAGGTGACTTCCGTGCGTCGGGCGATCACCGGATGGCTATGGCTGCGGCCGTGGCGGCCTCGGCAGCCGTTGGCAACACGACGAGCGTGATCAGAGGATGGGACAGTGTCTCGACCAGCTATCCCACATTCGAAGCTGATCGCGACAAGTTGGTGGCTGAGTGAGAAACCCTGATCCGGTCTCGGAGTCCGGCTCCGAACCCATCACTTCGCGTCCTCGTAGCTCCGTGCGGACAGTTGCAATAGATGGTCCTGCCGGAGCAGGAAAGTCGACCCTTGCGGTGAATTTGGCGAAGCATCTGGATCTGGAACGTCTCGACACAGGGGCCATGTACAGAGCAGTGGCCTGGGCGGCGCTCGATAGGGGAGTGGATGTCGACGACTCCGAAGCAATCGGCACTCTGGCGCGAACTCTCGATATCGACCTCGGAGATGGAGTAACGGTAGACGGGAAAGATGCCACCACGGCCATAAGGACAGCGTCGGTGGACGCCGCGGTCTCTGCGGTTGCAGCGAACCCAGAGGTACGAACCGAGCTCGTCCGACGACAGCGTGAGTGGGTCGATCAGCACGGCGGGGGAGTTGTCGAGGGGCGCGACATCGGAACCGTCGTGCTTCCCGACGCCGATCTGAAGGTGTACCTGACGGCGGCCCCGAACGAGCGAGCAAGGCGCAGAGCTCAAGAGCGGAGCGACCGCCGCAGTGTCGAACAGGTCGAGGCCGAGCTGAAACGCCGCGACCGGCTCGACTCGACACGTTCTGATTCCCCACTTCCGCCTCCTGGGCAAGCAGTCGACGCAATAGTCGTCGACTCCACACACAAGAGCGCGGCGTCGATCCTCGAGGAGGTGCTCCGATGTCTGCAGGCCCGCTAGCTGACCCGGGCGGAGTGGCGACCGAGCGCGGATTCGCCGTCCGCGCTCCCGACTTCGTCTACAGGACGGTGAAGGCCTTCTTGCGCCTGCTTTGCTTCGCCTATTTCCGCGTCAAAGTTCAGCGGGCGGATCAGATCCCGGACACAGGCGCGGTAATCGTGGCGCCCAATCACCGGAGTTTCATCGACTTTCTTATCGTGGGCACGACCGTCACGCGTCGAAAGGCGTTCTTCATGGCCAAGGACGACCTTTGGGACACCAAGCTTCTCGGCAGGCTCCTCGAAACTTTCGGCGCTTTTCCCGTGAACCGTGCCGGGGCGGACCGCCTTGCTCTCGACCGCGCCCGGGCGGTGCTGGAGCAAGGGGAGCTGCTCATCTTGTTCCCCGAGGGCACACGCCGGTCCGGCCCGAAGATCGAAGACCTGCACGAGGGTGCCGCGTTCCTTGCCGCCAGGACTGGTGCTCCGATCGTGCCGGTTGGCGTTGGTGGAACATCGTTGGCCATGCCCAAAGGGGCGCACGTCCCCCGACCCGTCAAGGTCAGACTCGTCGTAGGCAACCCAATAGCGGCCCCCGAGCGTGGGGGAGGCGGCCGTGTGGCCCGCAGCAAGGTTCACGCCGTAACCGAGCAGCTTCGATCGGAGCTGCAGGATCTCTACGATCTCGCCGAGTCATCCTACCAAGCCTGAGCCGGCGATACGGGCAAGCCGCTCAGCGTCGCCGCTCGCGCCACCAGGTGCGGAGGATCACGCGTGCGTACTGCATGCCGAAGTAGACGTTGTGACCCTTCTTCGACTCGCCTGACGATCGGGGGTGCCAGACGGTCGGCACCTCGGTGATCCGCCACCCTCGTGCGGCCGCAGTGATGATCACCTCAGCCGTCTGGTACTGGTCCTGCTCCAAGGTCAGGTCCGAGAGAACCTCGGTCCGAAACGCCCGGTAACCGTTCGAGGTGTCAGTCAGATTCTTGCCGATGATCTTGTTGATCAAGCTTGCGAACACGACCACTCCCGACTTGCGCATCAAGTCCGTGGTCTCGTCGGTCCCTCGACGGCGGCTCGCAATCACGAAGTCCGAATTGTCTGCAATCAACGGACCCAAAAGGTCAGGAAGCTCGCCGGGGTCGTTCTGACCGTCGGCATCGATGGTGATCACGTACCGGCAGTCGTGAGCTTGAGCTATCTCGTAGCCGATCTGCAGTGCCACCCCTTGGCCCATGTTCACAGGAAGCACGGCACACAGGGCCCCTGCCGCCTCGACGATGTCCTCCGTGCCGTCGTCACCGCCATCGACGACGACGAGAGTTGTCACCTTGAGCCCGTCCACCTCGTCGGGAACGGCTTTCAGAACTGGGCCTATGTTGTCCGCCTCAAGGTAGCTGGCAATGAGAGCGAGAACCGGGCCGATCGTGACGTCAGGATGGCGACGTTCGAAATCCTGGCGAGCCAACTTCTTGACGAGGCGTCGAATTTCGTCGTGGCGCCTCCCGCTCGCCGCTGCCGATTTCTTGAGCGACGTAATGAGGGAAGGCACGTCTCAGAGGCTCTTTGGTGACGCCGTCAGCGATCGCACGAGAGGCTCGAAATGAGAGAGCTCCTCCGTCGGGTAGTCCGGGTCGAAACTCTTCTGGTCCCAATCGTCTGCGAACTGCGCGCAGAGGTCGAACCACGCGGCGCCACGGTATTTCTCGCGGGAGTCCGGGTCCGCCCCGAAGTGCTGGTAGTAATGCCGGCCCTGGAAGTCCTGGTGTGCACGCACGATCTCGATCACATCGCTCCCCAGATACGGCTTCAGGATCTCCGCCGCGATGCCCGGATGGTTGGCTACCGACACGACCTTTCCGATGTCGTGGCACAGAGCGGCCATGACGATCTCGTCATCCGCCCCGTCGCGCTCTGCCCGGGTGGCGGTCTGCAGGCAGTGAGTCCGCTGGTCGACGGCGAAGCCGTCCGTGATCCCAGCGAGCTCGTCCAGCATCGAAAGGATGCGGGTCGCGACCCGGTCCTGGTTCTTGAATGTCTCACTCGCAATGAGAGCCCACTGCTCGGCGGTGGACTCGTCCATGCTGCGGAAGCTGGTGGTCGTGGTCATAGGGGACATTCTCGCGCCAACCGGGTCCACACACCTGCTGCCGTGCCCGCCGGCCGCCTCGCGATCAGCCAGCGAGAACGGCGAGCACTTCGGCCGCCGAGGACTCCCGGTCGGCGGAGAACGGCTTGGCCCCCTCGGCCGCTCCTCCCGGGGATGGCGCACCCAGGCCTAGTTGCAAGGCAGCACCGAGGCCACGGAGCAGCTCGCGCAACTCGGGAGGCGGAGGAAAATACTCGTCTTCGACGGTGACCCGGATTTCCTCGGTTCCGGATATCGGGTCGAGAGCGGTGACGACGGCGTCGACGAGCTCGTCCGGCGCAGACGCTCCGGCTGTGACCCCGATGGTCCCAGAAAGGTCGCCCGGGAGCTCGCTTGCGTCGTTCACCCTCACCACGCGCGGGCATCCGGCGGCTTTGGCCACGGCCTCGAGGGCCCGAGTGTTGGACGAGTTGAGCGACCCGATGACGACTACCGCATCGGACCGACCGGCTATCGCCCTAAGGGCCGCCTGCCGGTTCGTCGTCGCGAAGCACAGGTCCGAGCGCCCGGGCATCCACAGAGCCGGGAATCGCTCGTTTGCGCGTCCGAGAATCGAGCTCCACTCGTCGTGACTCAGCGTTGTCTGGGCGAGAAGCGCCACGGGCGACCCCTCCGGCAGCGATCTGGCAGCGCGATCCACGTCCTCGTCGGATTGTACGAGAACCACCGAGTCGGGAGCGACGGCCATGGTTCCGATCGCTTCTTCGTGTCCCTCGTGGCCCACGTACAAGACGGTGTAGCCGTCACGCGCCCGAACTTTCAGCTCGTGATGGACCTTGGTCACCAGGGGGCATACCGCGTTCACGACGACCCGGCCGTGGGCCCTTGCGTCGGTCACCACCTGTGGCGCAGAACCATGGGCGGAGAGCATGAGCGGCGCGCCCGGCGGAACCTCGTTCACGTCGTCGACGAATATGACCCCGCGGGCACGAAATTGCTCCACTACATACCGGTTGTGGACGATCTCGTGATAGCAGTACACCGGCGGCTCGAACACGCGCACCATCCACGCGAGGGCCTTGATCGCCATCTCGACGCCTGCGCAGAACCCACGTGGCGCAGCCAGCAGCACTCGGTCGACCGGCACGCCTCTAGGCTACCGACGACTAGCCTTTAGGCGTGACGGCGCCCCGGATCGTCTCGGTGGCAGCTGCGTCCCCTGCTCAGGAGGCCGGTCTCGCCGTCGGGGACGAGATCATCTCGATCGACGGACGCGTCCCGCGCGACGTGATCGAGTACCAGATGCTCACCGACGAGCCCGACCCGGAGCTCGCCATCCGCAGGGGCCACGAAGAGATCGTCCTGGAGATCTCGAAGCCCGCCGGCGAGCCGATGGGTGTCGAGGTCTCCTCCGCGGTGTTCGACCGAGTGCGGACCTGCGACAACCATTGCGACTTCTGCTTCATCTACCAGTTGCCGAAAGGGATGAGAAAGAGCCTGTATCTGAAGGACGACGACTACCGCCTTTCGTTCCTGTATGGGAACTTCACCACGCTGACGAGGTTCACCGAGCTCGACCTGGAGCGGGTGATCGACGAGCGACTTTCCCCTCTTTACGTCTCGATCCATTCCATGGATCCCGAGCTGCGCCGCGACGCTCGTCAGGAATCGCAGGGGGGCCACCTCCCTTCGCTGGCTCCGCGCACTGCTCGACGCCGGAATCGAGGTCCATGGCCAAGTAGTTGTCTGCCCCGGTGTCAACGACGGAGCGGCACTCGAGGACACCTTGGCCGGAATAGCAGGCCAGTACCCGGAGCTGGCGACGGTCGCCTGCGTTCCTGTCGGTGTGAGCCGGTACTCGTCTGCTTCCGAGATCCGTCCACACTCGACGGGAGAGGCGCGCGTGGTTGTGGACCTGATCCACGAGTGGCAAGAGCTTTTTCTTTCGATGCTCGGCCGACGTCTCGTTTACGCAGCAGACGAGTACTACCTGATTGCCGGTCGAGGTTTTCCCGAAGCTGGGACCTACGACGGGTTCAAACAGCACGAAAACGGTGTCGGGATGGCGAGGTCCTTCGAGCTTGCCTTCGGTGGCGATGAAGAAGCCGCAATGGGCACGAAAAGCGGGTTCTTCTCTTGGGTAGACGGCGCGCCTGCAACGGGATACAGGGCTCCTCGCTATTCTCCGGCGCCTCGCGGGGGCGAAGACGATCCAGATCTCAGCGAAACGCCTGTCACGGTAATCACCGGCGAGTATGGAGCCATGGTCCTTCATCCCTTGCTCGAAGGGCACCCTGGAGTCGACGTTCTTGCCGTGCCCAATACCTGGTTCGGCGGGAACATCGCGGTGACAGGTCTTCTGGTCGGATCGGACATAGCCGCCGCACTCGAGAAGAGACGCCCGACAGGAAGGGTGCTTCTTCCCGACGTCTGCCTTTCACAGGGTCTATTTCTGGACGGCACGAGCGTGACGGACCTGCCTGTCACGGTGGAGGTGGTCCCGTCCGACGGGCTGTCGCTCAGACGCGCGCTGTTGCCTCGCAGTGATGGAGAATCGCAACGCTCACAACCGGTACCTGTCAGCGTCGGGGCGACGCGCACATGAATTCGCGAAGTGGCAATACGGGCAACTCCGAAGAACGGCCCTCTCAGACGGCGGGGTCTATCCCCGTCGTGGTGGTCGCCGGCAGGCCGAACGTAGGCAAGTCCACTTTCGTCAACCGGGTAGTCGGAAGGCGCGCAGCAGTCACGGAGGAACGCCCTGGAGTGACGCGCGACCGGCTCGAGCTCGCAGCAGAGTGGTCGGGAAGATCCTTCGTTATCGTCGACACGGGAGGCTGGATCGAAAAGGGTGAACCCCTCGACGCAAAGGTGACGGCGCAAGCGGAGCGGGCGATCGCGGCTGCGGACGTCGTGCTGCTGGTTGTGGATGCGACGGTCGGTGTGACCACAGAGGATGAAGCGCTCGCCAGGCAACTCAGGCGGAGTGGTGGCGACGTTCTCGTCGTGGCGAACAAGGTCGACAACACAAGGCGCGAGATAGAGGCGTGGAGGTTCGTGTCGCTCGGTCTCGGCGATCCCTGGATGGTGAGCGCACTGCACGGCAGGGGAAGCGGTGACCTCCTCGACGAGGTCGTGCGCCGATTCCCACCAATCGCAGAGGTGGAGAGCGACGACTCGGTCGCTCAAGCTGATGACGACCAAGCCGACGAGGGAGACGACGTTGCCACGCACCAACGCGGCAAAGGAAAGTCCTCCGTTCCTGCAGTCGCGATCGTCGGGCGGCCCAACGTCGGGAAGTCGACTCTGTTCAACCGTCTGATCGGTGAGGATCGCGCCGTGGTCCACGACCTGCCTGGCACGACGCGAGACGCCATCGACACACTCGTTGAGACCCCCGAAGGCGCCATCAGGTTCGTCGACACCGCTGGCATGAGGCGAAAGTCTCACAATGCTGACGGGACCGAATATTACGCAATGGTCCGGGCATTACGAGCGCTCGACCAGGCGGACGTTGCTCTCCTAGTGATCGACGCCACCGAGGGCGTGTCTCATCAAGACCAGCGACTCGCAGAGCGAGTTGCCGCGTCGGGCAGCCCCGTAGTGGTGCTGCTCAACAAGTGGGACCAGATCGGACGCGACGAGCGCGATCAGATCACGTTCGACGTGGGGGACAGGCTGGGATTCCTGGGGGAGTCACCGGTTCTGAAGGTAAGTGCGCTAACCGGTCTCGGTGTGCACCGCATCGCTCGCGCAGTGGCGGCCGCCGTCGAGGCGTACCACTTGCGCATTCCGACGGGCGAACTGAATCGCGCGATGAAAGTTATCCAAGCTGCTCATCCTGCACCTGGTAGCCGCATCCGCTACGCGGTGCAGGGCGCGACCGATCCGCCGACGATCACCTTGTTTGCGAGCCGGCGGTTGCCGCCTACGTACCTGCGCTATCTGGAGCGATCGTTGAGGGAGCGCTTCAGCATCGGTCCTACCCCGATAAAGATCAGGGTGCAGGTAGGAAGCTAGGACGGACCCGTGCCTTGGTGTGACGAGTGCGACAAGCTCGTCGAGGACGAGGAACTGACCGACGAAGGCAACTGCCCCGAATGCGGAGACCTGCTCACAGGACGCCGACACGTACCGTGGCCTTTCAAGTTCATGCTCGCTGCCACCGTCGTCTATCTGGGCTATCGCGCGTATCAGGGAATTGCCTGGATCGTTCACCATGCATAAAAGCTCGTGTGCTGTCTCGGCGGCTTCGGCCCACCATCGCGCTGCGCGAGTATTCAGCTGTTTCTGCTGGCAACTACGTTGCCGTGATGGACCTGCAACAGCTCGGCGTCGCTTATGGGCGCGAGCCCGCGCTCCATAAGGCGAAATTGGAATCCGTGGCTGCGCATCAAGTCCAAAAGAGCACGAGGCTCGTCGCCGACCATGGCGATCTGGCCAGGCGACCATTCGAACATCACGGTAACTGCCGGATTCGAAGCGAACGTCCTCGTCAAGCCTGTTGCGACCTGAAGTTCCGCTCCTTCTACGTCGATCTTGATCAGATCCACACGGGGAGACTCGGCCAGTAGTTCGTCGAGCGTGACGGCCTGGACCTCGACAATGTCCTCGTCGTCGTCGAGCAGTTCCTTTCCGTGGTCGCTAAGGGACCCGGCGCTGGAGTTGCTGATGAAGTGCCGACGGATGTGAAACTTGAGGGTCTCCGAGCGTGACCATGCTGCCCTGTGCCACGTCGAGACGTTGTAACGCCCATTCACGATCACGTTGCGGTGAAGCAGCTCCATCATGCGGGGATGTGCTTCGACGGCGAAGACATGTCCGCTGTCGCCCACGAGGTCGGAACCGAGAAGGGTGTAGTAACCCACGTTCGCACCGACGTCGACGAAGACGTGTCCGGGCCGAAGTGTGGCTTGAAACCATTTGGTTATTTCGGTCTCCCACAACCCGTTCAGCAACAACGCCGGGCCGAGCACGGCGTCGCGGGTGTCAATCAGCAGCATTCCGCCCCAACGGGTCCGGAGAAGTGCGGTGTTGTCGCCAAGGTACGCAGGCCTAGGGCGTTCGTCGAGCGCGCGCTCGACAGCGTCGAGTCTCAGTGCCAGATCTGTAGTACCGAGCGATCTACGGATGAGGGCAGTCGCTCGAGATACCAGCTTGTGGCTCACCACGGCGATGCTAATCAATCCGCTTTCCGGGTTGGTGAGGCCGACACGTCCGGCTAGGTGCGACCGCAGCCTCAGCTGTCCTACCGGTCCTGGAAGGCCCGACGGTAAGCCTGGGGGTTCGTGCGGATGATCCGGGTGAAGTGCTTGCGGAGATTGCCCGCCGTACAAAAGCCGCTGCTTTCAGCGACGAGCTCGATCGACAGGTCGCTCGTCTCGAGAAGCCGTTGAGCGAGATGAACGCGCTGGGCCTGTAACCATTGGTGAGGGGTTGTCCCGGTTGCGGCCAGAAACTGACGCGCAAAGGTTCGGGGGCTCATCGCAGACCGGGCGGCCAGATCGTTGACTGTCAGCGGCTCGTTCAGATGAGCTTGCACCCATGCGACGGTATCGGCGAAGAGATTCGAGTCTTCGAGACTGGGCAGCGGCATATCGATGAATTGGGCCTGGCCTCCGTCGCGTTGTGGTGGGACCACCAAGTCCCGAGCCAGCCGCGTGGCGATCTCGGTGCCGTAATCCTGACGAACGACGTGGAGGCACAGATCGATGCTCGCGGCGCTGCCGGCCGACGTAAGGATGTCGCCTTCATCGACGTAGAGCACTCCGGGATCGACCGAAATGTCGGGATGGAGCCTGGCTAGTTCGTCGCACTCCGACCAATGTGTGGTGGCTCGACGGCCGTTGAGCAATCCCGCCTCGGCCAGGACGAAGGCACCGGTGCACAAAGAGACGATGCGAGATCCTCGTTTGTGCGCTCGGCGAAGGGCTTCGAACACCGCGGGAGGCACTTGTTCGAGCCGATCTGTCGGAGGTACCACGACGGTGTCGGCTCGGCGGATCATCTCCAAGCCGTGAAGCGCAGAGACCCGGAGACCGGCGTCCACCGTCACCGGGCCCGGAGTCGGCGCACAGATCGCCAGCCGGTACCAGTCGTCGTCGGGTGTCAGGTCGTTCGGCCCGAATATGTCGCTCGCGACCCCTAGTTCGAAGAGCGCGACCCCGTCGTAGATCACGATCGCCACGGTGCGAGACTTACGAGGTGCCCGGAGAGATGGCTGTCGATCGGCGTATCCGAAACGGAGTTCTTTGGTCGAGCGATTGGCAGCTTTGTCGCGCACGATGTCAATCATGCCACTTTCCCTGCCTAAGCGCCTGGCTCAAGATCTAGCCATGAGCAAATCCACCATCCTCCTGATCCAAGATCCTGTCGGCTCGGAGCAACTATTTCCCCGCGTCAGCAATCCCTGGCTCCGTATGCGCTCCCGGTTGTTCGCCTACTCCCTGGATCGCCTGCTGGCCTCCGGAGTACGCCCGGAGTCGAATCCGCTGTCGGCCGCCCGCGCCGAGAAGCTCGTTTCGCCTCAGACGCGCTCGGCGCTCGCGTCGAACTGGCAAGCCCTGTTGGAGCGAGCCAGCAAGCCACTGCAACGGAATCCACGGGTGCCGCTCTGCCGCGACCGAATAGCTGCAGCGGAAGACGATATTCACGAGATGATCAGCGTTCTTTCCGCCTCTCGACCGTCTTCAGCGCGGGGAGTCGCCATGGTAAGCCGCTTGCTCAGCGACGGTGCGGGTCCTCTGTACAACCGCCATGCGAATGCAGACCTGCGTTCAGAGTTGCTCCGAGCGATCGCGGAGCTTCACTCCGCAGATTCGATGGTCGAGTTCGCCTGACCTCGAACGCGAGGTCCGCCGTTCGATATGACGACTCGACGAACTAATTCCGATCGCCTACGAAGCGGTCTCTTGGGGACCGACCTGGAACCCGGTCGTAGCAATGTGCTTTGTTTGGTCCGCAGTAGTCGCTGGCCTCGTCAATGTCAATTGGGTCGTCGGCAACGGCTCTGCATCGAGGTGACGTAAGGTGGGGGACCGCATGTGAGCAAAACGCGGGCTGTGGCGCAGCTTGGTTAGCGCGCTTGACTGGGGGTCAAGAGGTCCCGGGTTCAAATCCCGGCAGCCCGACTCTCAAAGCCCAGGTGAGAGAGGCGTAGGCCTTCGTGAGTTCCGCTCCGTCACCTGCAGACGTCAGCGCACGCGTGTCGCAAGGTGGCAATTGTCATCGCTTTCTCGCTGCTGGGGACTTCAGTTCTCGGCGTACTGCAGGATCGAACCGCTGTAGCGGCCCCGTCGGTCTGGTCGATCACTCCGAGTCCAAATCCGGGCGACAGTGGTGACGCTCTCCCGGGAGTCTCTTGCACCAGCTCCACCAACTGCGTTGCCGTGGGTTGGTATAACATCGCAAGTTTAGGAGCCGGGACTTTGGTCGAGTCTTGGAACGGAAGTGCATGGTCCGTCACATCTAGTCCGGTCGATGGCGGCAAGCTCAACGGCGTATCGTGCGTAAGCGCTTCCGACTGCGTTGCGGTGGGTTCCAACGTCAACACTTCTGGGGTGTCCCAGACCTTGATCGAGTCCTGGAACGGAACCGCCTGGTCGGTTGTCTTGTCTCCAACCCCAACCGTGGTGGCTTTGTTCGCCTACGGATTCCGGCCCGGGCGGCTGATCCTCAACCAGTACGGAAAGAACTTGTACGGGGACCAAGTACGCAACCGGTTCATCAGCGACTCGGTCGTCGATCACTTCAAGTCGCTCGGGATGTCTTGGACCTATCACCAACTGCGCCATTGGTTTGCGACCAACCTCTTATGCGCAGACCAAAGACCTTCTGTTCGTTCAACAAATGCTCGGGCATGCTTCGGTCGCGACGACCCAGTCGTATACCCGACTCACCCCGCCGGGGCGCTCCAGATCGTCAGACAGCTCTCAGCGTGAGCGCCGGCGATTTCGCGCGATGACCACACCGCCCAGCTCGCCCGGCTTCGAGTGGCGAGCAATCTACGCGCTATTGGCTGAGATCGAGTGCTGTCACGAGCATTTTGAGGCGACCGGCGTGCAACACGGCCTGCACACCACCGGCGACGTATTGATGGCCGAGGTCGATCGTCTCGACGAGCTGCTCGAGGCGAACGGGATCTCCTGGATCGAGGTCTAGAAACCGAAACGAACCCGGCCGTAGCCACGGCCGACCGCTGCCCTCGGGTCTCAGACTACAGGGCCACTCGGTGGGTAGACGGTCCGGGGCGGTTCTTAACGTTGTAGCGCGTGAGTGAGGTCTGCTCACCGTCGCCCGCTCCGCGTGGTCGCCGACATCAGTTTGTACGGCTGTATCACTGAGCGCGGTCAAAAGAGAGTTCGAGCGAGCGAATGGCTCGTCCTCATGGTGGAGACGTCTCAAGAACCGAAAACGGTGTGTCGACACTGATCTCCTCAGCCGGAGAAGACGTTCGGATCCGAACGAAGGAGCGCGGTATGCACAGCGTGGACATCGCACCGTCAGGAGACGGCGCGGCGCGGATGCGTATCGACGGGGCCCGAGCCTACAGAAGAAGCTGGCACTGTCAGCGCTCGGGCTCATTCTGCTCGCCATGGTCGCGTCGATGGGCAGCTGGGCGGCATGGACTGTCTCCGACAGCAACAGCGGGAACTCGTTCTCTACCAACACTGTGCTTATAGACGACAACCAGGGTGGCCAGGGCGGTTCGGCGACGACGACAGGGACCGCCATCTTTAACGTCGCCAACCTGGAGCCTGGGTCGGCAGCCACCACACAGTGCATCGGTGTCGACTTCTCCGGGACCGCCACCGTTTCCAGCCTTACTTTGACGGCTGCCCTCGGTGGAGCCGGACAAGCGACCTTACAGAGTCAGCTGACGATGAACACGGCCACGCTGAACACGAGTGGCACCGTGACCGTGACACCGGGGAGCAACACCAACAGCGGGTCCTGCACGAACTACCCGGCAGGTGGTACCAACACAAGCGTTGGGACCCAGGGCGCGACCTTGCAGAGTTGGTCCACGTCCTCTCCCTACACCATCTCAGGTCCGGTCACCAACACCTGGTACAAGTTCACCGTGAGCGGCCTGCCAGCCGGTGACACCAGCTGCGCCACCTACTGCAACCAGACGATCACGATCTCCCTTACGTGGACACTGACCACGACATGATGATCCTCGACACTGCGCTCGGAGCAACACCGCACCCCGGCGGCGAGAACGTGGGCGCCATTCGCTGCCGGGACGATCGCCGTCAGCGCGGGGCCGGTCGTCTGGCCCGTGTTGCTACTACCACCGGGACCACCGTCCTGTGCCTGGTCGCGGTGGTTCTCCTGGGCGTCGTCGTGGGCGGGGCCCTCGGTTACCGATCCCTCGTCATCAAGAGCGGTTCGATGACGCCGACAATCGGCGTCGGCTCCGTCGTCGTGAGCGTCTCGGTCCACCCGTCGCAGGTGAAGCCCGGGGCCATTGTGACCTTTCGGGACCCGGCCCTGGGTCAACAGCTCGTCACTCACCGGGTGGTGCAGATGCACCAGGACGGCCAGATCGTCGCATTCGTCACCAAGGGTGACGCCAATCACACCACCGAGCATTGGACCGTCCCCGTTACCGGCACCATTGGTCGGGAGGTTCTCGTCATCCCCGGCGTCGGCCGTTGGATGACGACCCTCAACCTCCCCTTGGCGCGGGTCATCGAGATCTTGACCACGACGCTGCTTCTGGCTTTCCTTCTACTGCGTTGGATCTGGTTCACGCCGGCCCGTGCCCTGCCACGAGGACGCCCGTCGGATGCCGACCCCCCCACGGGGTACTCCGCCGCGGGGTGAGCGGGTTTCTGGGCGTTCGTCCGCTGACGCGTGCTCGGAGGCGGTCATGGCGGTGAAGGGGTCACGACTAAAGCGCAAGGCGAACTGGCGGCGAGTGGCGCTGGTCTGCGTGATCATCATGCTGGGCGCCGCCGCCGTTCCCATACTGACCGCGGGCGCGGCGTGGGTCGTCTCCAATGCCCAGACCAACAACTTCACAAGCGTGAACTGGACCGGGCCGGCCACTCAGCTGGTTTTCGTGACCACTCCGCAAGTGATCGAAAGCGCCCCCGGCTCCTCAGGAACGATCATTGTGCAGGAGGACGACGGCTTGGGTAACCCCGTCAACGCCACCGCCTCAGTGACTGTCTCTCTCTCCGCAGGTAGCACCAACGTGATTTTCTCGCCTTCCGCCTCGGTGACCATCGCCGCCGGGTTGAGCACCGTGAGCTTTACCATCAGCGACATCCTCGACACGACTCCGAAGACGGTTACGGCATCGGCCACAGGAATGCAAAGCGCCACTCAGATAGAGGCGATGCACGCGTCCGGGTCGAACACGACCGTGAGCGTGGGAACCCAATCGGGCGCCCTCTCTCCCAACGGTACGGCAACCTTCTCGGTACAGGTGAAGAACACCGGCGGCAACACCCACGGGTACAGCCTGACGAATGTGGGCGGCCTCCCCGCCGGAGCCTCCTGGAATAGCAGCTCAACCTGTTTGGTCACCGCCGGCAGCGCCACGTCAACGTTCACCCTCACGGTGACCTCCACCACGGCCACGCCCGCTGCCGCGTCGGCGTACGCAATGACGGTCACTGCCACCCGCTGGAATGACGCGAACGACTGCAGTGTGAGCGGCGGAATCTACGAGGTGGACGAAGGGACGGCCTCCCTCACCGTCAACCCGGGCTCGACTTCCAAGCTCGCATTCATCGTTCAACCCGGCGGAGCAACCTCTTCAGGTGGGGTGTTCCCTGTACAGCCGACGGTGGCCATCGAGGACGCCTACGGCAACGTGGTCACGAGCGCCTCGGCCTCGGTGACGTTGACGCTCCACGGCTCAGGGACTCTCGGAGGCTGCACCATCGCTGTGAACACGAGCAGCGGAGTGGCCGCCTTTAGCGCCTGCAAGGTCACCGGCACCGTCGACATCGTCAATGACACACTCACCGCCACGGCGTCAGGTGGTTTTGCGGGAAGCGTGGTGAGTGCCTCATTCGATATCACGGGCGCGGCGAGCAAGCTCGCCTTTTCCTTCCAGCCACTAGGCGACGGAGGGACGGGTGCTTTTTTGTTGCAGCCCGTCGTTGTCGTAGAAGACGCCAGCAGTCACGTGGTGACGGCCAGCGCCGCCTCGATCACGCTCGCCCCCAGCGTGAATACGCTGTCCTGTCCTCGAAGCGGCGCCACCGTGGTTGCGAACTACGGTTCGGTGACCTTCGGCGCGTGCGCCATCACCACCGCCGCCAACAACTACACGGTGACTGCCTCCGCGTCGGGGCTGACCAGCGCTAGCAGCTCGACGTTCAACGTGACCATTGCAGCGCCGACGATCTCCTCGCCGTCGTCGGGAAGTTCACAGGTGTTCGCGGCCAATCAGACGAGGACGTTCACCGCCGTCGGGACCAAATTCGCCTACGGCGCCGTCGTGGCCGACAGTGGCGGGCACTTCATCATCGACGGGTGGACCTGGCTCAGCTCCACCCAGATCAGCATTACGGCAACATGCACGAGCATCGGGACCGACGGTCTCGTAGTCACCGACCCCGACGGAGGATCGGTCACCGCCGCAAGTTCCCTGACCGCCAGCGCGTGAAGCTCAGTCCGCGCAGGGTCCGGTGATCGCTGTCACTCAAGCTGCTGGCGTGCCCCGGCGAGTCTCGACGTACGCGCCGCTGTTGGCGCTTACCCGACGCCCCGGAGAACCGATCACGGTGGTCTCCTTTTCCCTTTGATTGCGCTCCCGGCCATCTGCGGTCCATTCCTCTCTTGGACCGAAGTCACGCAATTCGGACCGCTTAGGCACGACTTCCGCCACCCGGAAACGTTTCGGCGATCTGAAGGCTCGAATGGCGACCACCGAATTCTCCGGTGTCAAGGTGCTGAGTGTTCCTGGGCCATCGGGTCGTCCGGCGAGTCACGGCTAGACGTGGGAATGTTCGTTCGTGTTCTCACTGAGCGCCCCGTCGGGTGATTGACAGCGCCCTCGCCGACCAACAAACATACGGGGAGTGTCCAAGGCGGCAAATAGCCATCTCAACGAACCGAAGTTTCGGAAGAGAGGGATGTGTCAATTTGTAAATCTGGCCTCGCCGTGTTGAGCTTGATGGGTGATAAACGCTGGACAGGTTTCTCAAACTTTCGGGTCCGTTGGAGGTTGAGACCAGGACCGGCAGGGCCATCTTGACTGAACGGGCAGCATGGCGTGAGAGCGTCGGTAGATATCGACTTTTGGTCCGCGCCATCTTAACAAGTCTCATTTCGGGCAAGCCACTTTTGCTTTGCTTGGGTGATAGCCATGTGGGTGTATTTCACGAGATACATTGGCAAAATCTGATCCCCGGATGGGTCATCGTTGGTGTACCAGTTACGGGCGCTACAGCGAGAGGGCTTGCGAATCCGAATGCCCAGACAAACGCACGAAGAGTCTTTCTGCGCTTGTTAAAGATAACTCCAAAACGGGCTACCATTCTGATTTTATTGGGCGAGGTTGATTGTGGGTTTTTGATCTGGTACCTGTCCTCCAGATATGGAACGGACATCGGACGTGAATTCGACAAGACTGTTCGGGCATATGAGGCCTTTGTAGTTGAGTGCTTAAGAAGGCATAAACACCTTGTACTTGCGGATGCTCCATTGCCAACCGTGGTGGACTACTCTTCCTGGCCGCGCGGCAACGCAAGATCCACAGTGTCAGCCTCCATAGAGGACCGTACAGCCCTAACGAGACGATTCAATGAAATGGTTCGATCTGTCGCCGCGTCGCATCACTTGAAAGTACTCCGGTACGAGGAGAAAACGATTGATCCGGAAACAGGGCTACTGCGTCCGTACTTTCGTAATCCGGACTCGCCGGACGTTCATTTTCAGCGTGCTCGATTTGCCGAACTCGTTGTGGCAAGCCTCTCGGAGCAACAGATCCTGTAGGACGAGGCGACAGGAGCTTGTGGCCTTTCCCTCGTCAGCCGGACATCGCTAATGGGTGGATAGTAGGCGTTGAGTCCTCCGATTCGTCTGATGTTTGAAAGGGACCGGTGGGTTTCGGAACCTCATGGGCCATGTAGGATGGGCGACGCCCCGGCTGACCTGCTCAAACTTAGTTGGCCGATCTGACCCGCACGAAGAGGGCATTGAAGGGGTCAAGAGATCCCCGGTTCAAATCCCGACAGCCCCACTAGCAAACACTCCGGGTCCAAAACGTAATCGTGCTGAATTTCCTGAGAACTCGATGGCAACAACGTCGCCGTTTTGGCAGCACCCCTCTCGGCGGTATGGCAATGCAAGAAAGCGCGATTCTCGTCAACAAGACCATTTCACAGATCGACGCGCCTCGGCCTGTCTACCACGGCGGCGGGGCTATAACAGGAACTCTCTTCAGCGCAGCTCGAAAAGCGCTTTGCACGGGCACGACCAACGACTTAATGCTGGCTTCATGCGCGCTCGCTTGGCCCGCCTACGGGACCCGCTCTTTCCAGCGCCAGGTCACGGATGCGAGCTTGCACCGTCGACCACTGATGGCGGTCGAGGAACCGTCGTTGAGCGGCCTCGACCAAGTCTCGACGCAGGTCTTGATCCTTCAGTGCCCGGATGCATGCCTTCGCAAAGCTGGAGGCGTCCTGCGCCAACAACAGTTGGCGACCGTCTTCTAGGTCAAGACCCTCAGCCCCGACGACCGTCGAAACGACTGGGATCCGGTGAGCGAATGACTCGAGAATTTTGATTCGGGTCCCACTCCCGTAGCGGATCGGAACGACCACCAGGTCAGCCTGGGCGAGTTCCGGAATCATAGATTGGACACGGCCGGTCACAGTCACCCTCGGTGGATCGTTGAGGTTGATGACCCCATCGTCGGGATCGCCAACGAGCCTGACCCGAACGTCTGGGATCTCGGCTCGGATCAGAGGGAGGATTTCCCGGACGAGCCAACGAGCGGCATCGGAGTTCGGGGGATATTTGAGAGAGCCCTGCATCAACAGAGTGGGGGGGCTTCCGACTTCGACCCGACCAGCAGGGTGATCGGGGGGGTCATAGCCGTTTGGAATTACTGTGACGTTTGGCTCGCCCAGACGCGTTGCGTCTAGCTGACTGCAGACGGCGACCCGGTCCACGGAGCGAGCAACCGAAGTCTCGAGGCTGTGCCATCGTCGTGCATTGAGTGTCGACTGTGCCGAGGCCACAAGGTTGTGGCCTACGTGGCGAAGATTCCGAACGTTTCCGTCTTTCCACATGAGTGCCAACCGCGAATGCAGTTTCTGGTCCTCGAGATCGTCGATGTCGACGACGGTCGGACCCAAATGAGGCCTCCCCACCTGGTCGAAGGTCGCTACTCGGCTACACCAGACAAAGTCGTATTTGCGGTCAGCCCACGAGGTGAACTCAGCCTTGATCGGAACGGGAAGTACTGCGGCCAACTCCAGCGGAGTGCCAGGGGAAACCAACCACTTCAGTCTCTTGGACACAGAAAAGTCGGGCTTGGGACCTATCATCGTCCTCACCCGCCGCAACTCCAGGCCGGTCGGAAGATCGCAGGGGTCGCGTCTTCGGGGGGACGTGAGTGCAAAGAGATCTGTCTCACCGAGTTGTGCGATCGTCTCGATGACCTGTGCCAGTCGAAGTAGGCCCCCTGTGGTTGGCGGCCAAGGGAAGTCTTCGGCAATAACAAGGCTCCGCATCGAGCCGCCACCTCCAGTGCTGATCGTGGCATGTTGTCATGTCCGCGTGGGACTGAGCACCTCTCCGAACGTCATCCCTGATTCTGGTGACGAAAAAAGGCAGGTACGGACCAACGGAACGCGGTAGATGGCCGGTTGGCATTGTGACCACATCTCCACGGTTGTCATGACTGCCAGAAGCTCGCCCCACAACCTTGATAACCGTGCCCGCGCGTCCGGCGATGCGATGGTGCGTCGCGATCGGAAGCCATACGGATGCGAGCCGAAACAAGGACGGGCTTATCGAGACGCTCGCCGGCGGCGTTTGGAGCGAACGGGCCGACTGTTCACCCGAACCACTGTTACGAGATCTCGCAAGCTGAGGGGAGGCGTCATGAATCTCCTCGGAAAAATGACACGGCCGTCAGCGAAGAGATACCTCTGGCTAGGTTGAACGATCGACCCTAGGGTTACCCGTAATGGGGGGCACTCCCCGGGGAATGGACTGCTGAGCACAGCACATTCCGAAGGTGCTCAGCGGTCCGGCTCCGGGTTCAACCTCACGGTCCGTGCATCACGGCTCCCGACGGGTAAGAGCGGGGGGGCACGCAGACCCGTCGGGAGCACGTGACAACTATGAGATCGCGCAACGTCCTCAGAGTATCGGGACTTGCAAAACTCGAGGACGCTGAACAGGCGCGATCAAGCGGATTCAGGGAAAGGTTGTCAGCCAGAAACTGACGCACTCGAGTGAGGTTCCGATAAAGCCCCGGTCCCCTCATAGCGTCTCCCCAATTGAAACCCAATTATTCGGGCGCCACCGGGGTCCGGGGTAACGCGACTGCGAACCCAATACTGTCAGCGAACCAAAGTCCGTCCTGCCAACACAAGAAGGATACCCGATTTTGCGGCCAGGCATCAAGAGAATCGGAACGTCAGGAAACCTAAGCAAATGTTGGCGACGGTAACGTCGCCTCGTTGTTTCCATTTTGATCTGTGTTGCACCAACGCGGTGCTGGCGGCAGAGAGTGGCTGACCCTCTCTGCCGCCGCGACCGAGGAGATCAGTGCACCGCAACCTCGACGATCTTCACGATCACGAGGACGAATGCGATCAGCAGATAGCCACGAAGTGTAAGAAGTGCGAGCTTGCGCTGACGGCTCATGGCCGGGCGTTCCAGCCGCGTGAGTGCCGGCATCCGCCAAGTGTCTCGATGTCCCGTTTCGGCCAGCGCGTCGTCCACTGTGACGCGGTCACGGTTCCGGCGCGATTGGACGACCAAGTACAGACCGACTCCCACGCCTATGCCAACGCCACCCGCGAGTACAGCTTCGATCCGGCCGCCCGAGATCTTGGGGAACAGGACGCTCGCTGTTAAGACGACCGACAAGAGCACGAGTACCCCGACGATCGCACCTGTGAGGACGTTGAGCTTCTTGCCATTCACCCAGGGCCCGAGAACAGCCTTGTCGTTGCACAGCAGCAGGAGGAAGACGCTGGCACTCGGCAACAGGACGCCGGCCAGCACCTGGACACCCTCCGTCAGCAGGCCGAGGGGGACATGCGGTGTGAGGACCAACGTCGCTGCAAGCACCATTAGGAGCGAGTAGCAGACGTAGAAGCCCTTTGCCTCTGATACCGGATGATGCAGAGAGTGCTTCAAGCCGAACACGTCGCTCGTCGCGTACGCAGTCGACAGGCCAACCGCGGCCGCACCGATGATCGCCGCGTCGATGAGGGCGATGGCGAACAGGTCACCGACCGCGCGCGATGTGTAGTGCGCGAGCCCGGCAGCGGTGCCGCTGGCGTCCGTGAAGTTGCCGAACCCAGGGTGCCCGGCGAAGGTGGCCGCAGACATGGCCATGATCGCCAACCCACCAACGATGACGATCACGATGCCTATTGCGAGGTCGACCCGCTCGTAGTTGATCCAACGGGGCGTGATGCGCTTGTCCACGACGTATGACTGCTGGAAGAACAGTTGCCACGGTGCCACGGTGGTGCCGACCATGCCGATTATGAGCAACATCACCGTCGACAAAGACGCCCCGTGCGGTAAACCGGGAACGAACGAGTCCTTGACCACCTGACCTGCCGGCGGGTGGACGATCAGGACCAAAGGGATCAACAGCAACGAGAAGGCGATGAGCATCAGACACAGCCGCTCGAAACGTCGGAAGCTTCCGGTGCTGACCGCTCCTATCACCGCCACCGTCGCGATCATCACAGTCGGCACCTTGGGAAGTCCCAGGTAGCCGATGGCCAAGGAGATTCCGATGAACTCGGTGACGATGGTGAGCGCGTTCAAGATGAACAGGTCGATGATGCTGAACGCCCCCCAGAACTTGCCGAAGCGCTCGAAGATGAGTCGAGCGTGGCCGACCCCTGACACCGCGCCCAGCCGCAGCACCATCTCCTGGTTCACATAGAGCACAGGGACAAGGAGCAACAGCGTCCAAAGGAGGTGGGTGCCGTAGTTCTGGCCGGCCTGCGCGTATGTGCTGAAGGCGCCGGCATCGTTGTCGCCAGCCATAACGATGAGTCCGGGCCCAACGATGGCCAACAAGGTCTTCCACTTGAGCGACAGCCCAGGGCGCGCCGCCGTGTCACCGTAGGAGATGGTGCCGAGCGCGCCTTTGATGTGACCAACAAGAGCCTCATCGAGGACAGCGGTGTCGGCCGCAACTGTCTGCTTCGTGCCGGGTGGTGCGAGGTGCAATTTCATAACAAGGCTCTCCTTTTTTCCGCGGGGAGCACCTCATTCGACGCCCCGACGGCTCGCGAACAACCGCGGTGCGCGGGACGTCGAATGACGGCTCCGCCGATGATTTCAGGGTGCGCAGCCGCGAACGAGGGCTGCGATTATGCCCGCCCGCGGACGCGCGACGCGACCAACAGGGGCACAGTGGAAAGCCGAGACCCCGACGTCAGTGCGTCGAGAGGAACAGCGTCAGAGAGATCCGACGATCAACTTGACGCGTACAGGACGCCGGGGCACGGCTGTGGAGGTTGGGGACTGTGCGGTTCAGCCTTCATGTGCCCCACCTCCTTCGTGTCGTCTCGAACGTCCGTCTAAGTATAAGCCGATTGTTCCAGCAAGCCTTACGTCTTGGGAACAATGCTGAAGTCGTCCCCGTTGGTGATGGCTGTCGGGTGGTAGAGCGTCGTACCGGGACCTCTGTTGGACTTCGACTTGACCAGGGTGTAGCTGCCGAGGGCCACACCGTCGAACTTGACGCCTGTGAAGTTCACCCTGGTAATGGCCGGGTAACCGCCTGGCGCCTCGATCACAGCCTCCGCCGAAGCAAGAGTCGCGCCGCTGAGGGTGGCATGGGTCGTTTCCGTCCAGCCCTTTGTCGTGTCCTTGATCGTCAATGTGAACTTTGTGCCGCTCGCTGAAACCTTGGCCGTGAACGCGTCGTTGGCGCTCACCGGGTCTGAGTAGTACACGGGGGCCGCCGGGTACATCTCGTACCATGCAGAGTACTTAGGCGATCCTGTGGAACAGGCGGTCTGAACGCCTGTCTGCTCGACCGTTCCGTCGCCGTACCCGTCGATCCCGACCCAAGGGGCATACAGGTCGCTGTGATTGAGGCAGGTAACGGACGGTTCGACCCAACTGGCAGTGGCAGTGGTGAACTTGCCGACCGTTCCGGGAGCGATGTATCCCGCCCAGTTGCTGACGAGGAAGTCCCCGTACTTGAGGTGCGGAGGAGAGGAGGCCGACGACAAGGGCGCAGCTCCACTGAAGAGCGCTACTGACCCCAAGACGGTTGCCACCGCGAACATGAACGCCGTCCGGCGCGAGAGCCTTCCGAGCATTGACATTGTTCCCCCAAACATGTTCTTCTCCTCGCCCCCAGCGGGCTCGCAAGAGGATAGAGCCTCTTCGACGTAGGCGCCTCCCGGGCCCCCTTGGCCTTCTTGGACGTCCCTCGGGCCTTCGGGCGAGACCCCTCGTCCCCGGCTGACCGGAGCCGTCGCTCGACTACTTCTGGCCGTTGGACGCGGCGTTGTTACGCTGCACCCGACGCCGGTGCAAGAGCATGTCGAGGCCGTTCAGTCGGCGGTCGAGCGCCAGCTGCAGGGGGTGTATCGCGAGATCAATCTTTCCGTGTTGAAGCAACGAGAGGTCCGTCTTCTTCGCGCAGAGGAACGCTGCGCGTTTGCCATCTCTGTAGTCCTTCATGCCGACAAAGTCGGTGATCGAGTCAACTGGCAGGACGATCGTTCGATATCCGAATTGCTGAGCGAGCTCAGCCACCGCTCGCCGGCTAGGAACGAGGACGAGCTCATAATCGACTGCATTGCGGGTGTCGCCCAACGACTCGTGGTACATCTCGAGGACGGCTCCAGGGAGCAACGACACTTTTGTCTCGACGAGAAGTAGGTCGGAGCTGACCGGCGCGATTTTCTCGAACAACTCTACGGTCTTGCTCACGTGATAGAGGAGGCCGAGACAAAGGACGACGTCGAAAGGCCCTTCGGACGCGAAGTCATGTTCGAAGATGTCACCTTGGATGAACTTGTACCGATCGGGGGAAATACCCTTGGTTCGGAATACCAGGTTCGCCTGGTTGACGTGCATTTGACGCCCATCGATTCCGAACACAAAGTCAGCGCCCGCCTCGATTGCCTTGAGCGACCAGTATCCGGCGTTGCAGCCGAGGTCGAGAACGCGCTTGCCCCCGAGACCGCCGGTCAGCTTGACCAGCGGTTCGAAGAAGTGCCTCGCCCTTTGTTGGTGTCGGTTGGCGGAGTACGAATTCCTGGCCGGCGTCTTGATGCCGTTGAGATCGAACTCGTAATGCCATACGGGAAAGCTTTCGATGGCCGAGCGCAACTCCGACTCGCTCATGTCCTTACTCATGCACCCACCCCTCCTGCGTGCCGCACGGCGCCCTGGAATCTTGGCCGAGCGAGCACTCGACCATATCTGCGATAGCTGGGAAATCGGAAACCCGGTAAAGAATACTTTGCGTGACCAAACAATCGCCCGTCGTTATACACCCCGGAGCCGAACGTCGATCCGGGAGACGTAAAGACCTCAATGAACAGGGTCTACGTACTCCGAGCCGGCATCGTCACTATCTGCAATATCGCCACAGTGAAACGGTCCGGCCGAGGTTTCCAGAAGTGAATACTCTCTCGGCGTGCTTCGACTCCGCGGGCGCAGCGTCGCCGGTCGTCTTCCCGACCGTCGCACCGTGAATCCGGACTTCAACAGGTTCGCCTACCCAGCGTCCTTTTACATCGACGCCTACCGGGCTTACCAGGCGGCAGTGAGAGCGCTCGAGTCGGGGCTACTCAACGGCGAGGTCGAACGGAGCGCGGCCCGTGCTCAGCTCCGGGAGCGCCGAGCCCGCGCAATCTGCGCTCTCGCCACCGGGGGAGAGGAGTCCGTTCCATTCGCCCTTCGGATGCTCGCGAGCACTGACGTCGACGAGCGCGCGGATGCCCGCGGGGTCTTCCGCCAGATGGGCTGCAGAGATCAGGTGGTCGACTCGTTGATCGCGTCGCTTTGTGACGCCGAAGACATTGACACGATCACAGCCATCACTGTGTGTCTCGGCGAAATGGGGAACGCGAGGGCGATACCTAGCCTGGAAGCACTTCTAGGCAGTTCGCTTTTCGACGCGCACACAAGATCTCTGGCGATTACGAGCCTCGGAAAACTTGCACAAAGGCGATTCGATCGGAGCGAGGATCCCGAGGGAGCTGCGCGCGCCTGGCTGGAGGCCAACGGTTACGGCTCGGCCTTGGTTTCTCGAACCGAACCTGCATCAGAGCACATCGCCTCCACCGCATAGAGAACCCGTCCGGGAAGCAAGTGAGCTCGTGAGTTGGTTACCTTTTGGTCAGGTCTCCCCGAGCGCCAATTTGGATCGCTTCGTCGATGGACATCGAGCGGCCTTGCTGCCACACCTCGGCGTGATCGGCTACCACTGCTCGTGCTGCTTCGATGAGTGGGTCGTACATCGCATGAAAGAAGTCACGCAGGGGATAGCCCACCGCCTGCCTTATCTTCTCCGCTGAGGCGAACAGCTCGAGTCCCTTCCGTCCGTCGCCCTGTGCAACCTCGAGGGCGGCGAACTCTTCGAGGACGTCAGCAACATCCCTACTGCGATCGGCAGTCTCGCGGGCGATCATGAGACTCTCGGTCAATGCCTCCCGAGCGCGGGCGAACGCACCTTGTTGACGTGACGTAGAACCCAAGTTCGTGAGGCTGGCGGCCACTAGAGACTGGTCGCCGACCTTCCTCGCCAGCTCGAGGCTCTCTTGGTGAAGACCTCGGGCTTTGTCGAGATCGCCTCGCTGCTGCCAGAAGAAGCCGAGGTTGTCCATGGAGCTCGCTATTCGCCGCGAGTCACCGCATTCCCGGGAGATCGACAGGCAATCTTCCATCAGTTCGCACGCCGACTCGAGATCGCCCCGGTATTCCGCGGTGATCCCGAGGCTCGCCAGAGCGGCGGCAGCACCCAGCTCGTCCCCGCTTCTCTGAAACGAGGCGAGCGCCTGTTCGAGATGCATCGTCGCCTCGTCGAGTTCGTGCCGCTCGGCAGCGATCACCCCGAGCATCCGGTGCGCATCGGCAAGGCCTTTGCTGTCACCGGCGTCGTCAAATATGGCCAGGTAGCTTTCGAGCAACGTGGCCGCTTGGCCTATGTTCCCCTCGTGCCAAGCCACCCAGGCCAGATCGAGCCCAGTCCGAGCTGCTCCAGCAAGGTCGCCTCGGAGCCTGAAGAGGTCAGCGCTCTGTTCGAGCAGAGCCCTTGCGGCTGGATACTCGCCGCGCATGACCGCAAGGCCTCCCGCCCCTAGCAAGGCCGCAGGTCGATCCGGACTGTTCGGTTCCGAGGAAGCGAACAGTCGCTCGAGCCACGACAATCCTTCAACCAGGTCGCCGCGGATCTTCCAAAATGGTGCAAGGCGGGAAGCGAGCCTCAGGGTCGCATCCGCGTGATCTGCAGAAGAGCATCCGAACGCCAAGGCCGCTCGCAGGTTGTCATGATCGGCACGAAGGGCGTCGATCCACCGGCGCTGTCCTTCGCCTTCGAGTTCGGCATTTTCGGCCAGCTGCAGGTAACACTGAAAGTGGACGCGTCGGAGTTCTTCCCCCTTGTTCGTCTCCTGCAGGTGGGCGCGCGCCAGCTCCCTTACGGTCTCGAGCATGTCGTAGCGCGGTTGAGGGTCGTCAGTGGTTCGCGCCACCAGGGAGCACTGTTCGAGACGGCCGAGCAGAACTGCGACAGAGCCCGCAACGCCGGGACCGCATATCGAGTCTGCCGCTTCGACGGTCCAACCGCCGGAGAAAACACCGAGTGAGTCGAACAGGTTGCGCTCTTGCTCTCCCAGAAGTTCGAAGCTCCATTCGAGTGCCGCCCGCAATGTCCTGTGTCTCGGCAGCGCCGCTCGGTTCCCCTCGTTCAGGAGCTGGAAACGGTCGTCGAGCAGCTCCGCGATCTGGCGCGGGCGCATGGAGCCGACGCGGCGCGGCTGCAAGCTCGATGGCGAGAGGTATGCCGTCCAAGCGCCGGCAGATCTCCGCCACCGCCGACGCGCTGTCCGAGTCGAGAGAGAACCCAAAGAAGGTGTGTGACGCGCGCTCGATGAACAGCCTTGTTGCGTCGTAGTCGACGAGCTCGGCTATGTCGTCTTTTCCAGGCGCCGGGACACCCATCGACGGAATACGCCAGACCACCTCGGCAGGGATTCCTATTCGTTCTCTGCTGGTGGCGAGGATGCTCACGCCCGGGCACGAGCTGAGCAACTGGTCTGCGACCGCCGCGCACCCATCGAGCAGGTGCTCGCAGTTGTCGAGAACTATGAGGAGCTGCTTTTCGGCAAGCTCATCGCTCAAGGTCTGTAGAGGAGCACGGTCAGACGTGAGCTGAACTGCGAGAGCCTGCGCCACTGCGTTCGCAACGAGCGAGTCGTCCGTAACGCCGGCGAGCTCCACCAACCAGGCACCGTCGGAGAATTTGGAGGCAAGCTCGCCCGCAACCTCGATGGCGAGCCTCGTCTTGCCGGCACCGCCGGAGCCGACCAGCGTAAGAAGCTGGTCGCTTTCGAGGAGCTTCTTGATCTCTGTCTTGTCCCGTTCGCGTCCGATGAACGCAGTTCTCCTGATAGGGAGGTTGTGGAGCTTTGGGGAGCTCGCCCTGAGAGGTGGAAATTCTGAGGGCAGGTCCGGATGAACGATCTGGTACAGGTGCTCGGGTTCGGGAAAGTCCTTCAAGATGAAGGGGCCGAGGTCCTCTGCTGAAAGCGGCCGCGGATCGCCGAGCGCGGCGCTCGCCAAGGCGAGCGTTGCGGCAGAGCAGAGGATCTGGCCACCGTGTGCCGCAGAAGACACACGGGCGGCACGATGCACTGCGAGCGCGGAGTAATCCCCGTCTACTGGCATCGCTCTACCGGTGTGAAGCCCCATCCGGACCTTTATCGCCCGATGCCCCTGTTGATGCCACGAAACGAATTCCAGCTGAGCGCAGAACGCGGCCTGGACGCCCTCGGCCGCATCGGCAAAGGCAGCGAAGCAGCCGTCACCTTGAGTCTGGATCAGGACTCCATGGTGCATCGCGACTGCGGACCTGACAGCTCTGTGATACCGCATCAAGAGATGCGGATACTCAGTGTCGAGCTCTCGGTTGAGCTGTGTGGAACCCTCGATATCGGTGAACAGAAACGTGACAGACCCGTGAGGCAACCGCACGGATCGCTCCGACCGGCCCGTTTGCCCCGACCCGCGGTCAGCGCTCACGTCACTTCTTGAGAGTCCCGCCTCTTTGATAGAGCTCGATCATGTTCCCGTCGGGATCGTGCAGGAACGCTTGGTATCCGGGACCGACCTCGACCGGATCTGTCACCTCAACACCCGACCCGCGGAGCTCTTCGACTGTTGCACCGAGGTCGCCTACCGCCAACGCGAGGTGTTGACCGAAGTCAGGAGGCGGTTTGGCCTCGATCAGATGGACCTGTTGTTGGCTCCCGGCGTCGAGCCAGGCCCCGCCGAAGCCGAAATCCGGCCGGTCGGATCGCTGGGTCAGGCCAAGAACACCCGTATAGAACGGCAATGCCCGATCCACGTCCGGGACGTTGACAGATACGTGATGCACCCCAAGAGGTTCCATTCTGAGAGTCTGCCCCTCGCGGAACCGCGGAGCCAGGCACCGATCGAGACGGCAGCGGTAGCCTGCGCCAGAAGCTCGAACGGGCCACTCGACCGGATCGCCGCCGGCGCGGACAGGAGCGAAGAAGATGCGTTGGAACCTTCCCTCTGACCGGGTTCCCGAGGCCTGGTTCAATGTCGTGCCTCATCTTCCAGGGCCACTCAGCCCGCCGCTGCACCCGGCGACCCGCGAGCCGATAGGACCCGATGACCTAGCACCTCTGTTCCCGATGGCCCTGATCGGCCAGGAGGTCACCGCCGACCCGTGGGTGGACATCCCCGGCGAGGTGCTCGACGTGCTCAAGCTGTGGCGACCCACGCCTCTTGTCCGAGCAGAGAGGTTGGAACGAGCACTTGGAACACCGGCGCGGATCTATTACAAGGACGAGTCCGTTTCGCCGGCAGGGTCTCACAAGCCGAACACCGCAATTCCGCAAGCGTTCTACAACCACCAAGAGGGCGTGAAGCGGCTGACGACCGAGACGGGCGCGGGCCAGTGGGGAAGCGCGCTCGGCTTTGCGACGTGCCTGTTCGGCATGGAGTGCAAGGTCTACATGGTCAGGGCGTCGTTCGAGCAGAAGCCGTATCGCAGGGTGATGATGGAGGTCTGGGGCGCGGACGTCGAACCATCTCCCGTCGACGACCCGACTCATCCCGGGTCACTCGGGAGCGCGATCAGCGACGCAGTTCGTGACGCGGTCGGCCGCGAGGACAGCCACTATTCGCTCGGCTCTGTGCTGAACCATGTTCTTCTGCATCAGACCGTGATCGGGCTCGAAGCGAAAGAGCAACTTCGTGCTGCAGGCGAGGACCGACCCGATCTGGTGATCGGGTGCTGCGGCGGCGGATCGAACCTCGGTGGTCTCGCACTCCCATTCGTCCCGGACTCCGACGTGGCTCTTCTCGCAGTGGAGCCGTCTTCATGTCCCACGCTCACGACTGGCCGGCTCGAATACGACTTCGGCGACACGGCCGGGATGACTCCGCTGCTTTGCATGTACACACTCGGCCACGACTTCATCCCGCCACCAATCCACGCGGGCGGTCTGAGATACCACGGCGACGCGCCCATCATCTCCAACCTCGTCGAACACGGCCGGATGCAAGCAACCGCCTACCCACAGGGCAAGGTTTTCGAGGCGGCGCTCCAATTCGCACGCACCCAGGGCACCGTCCCAGCTCCGGAAACGGCCCATGCCATAAGAGCCGTGATCGACGAGGCGCTCGCAGCCAAGGAGCGCTCAGAAGAGAAGGTGATCCTCTTCGGGTACTCCGGACACGGTCTGTTGGACCTCGGTGCTTACGACGACTACCTCCACGGGAGGCTCATCGACTCCTAGAAGCCGAGCGAGTTGAGTCGTTCGTGCCTACAAAGCCTCTAGCTGTACAACAGCGTTAGACATTATTACACCTCCGTAACTACCACGATGTCGCCTTGTGCGTTAGGATTCACCTGCACTTGAGGTGGAGGAGGGGCGATGGCGAACGAGGATGGCCGAAGCGCGCCGAGCAGCGAGATGGGCCGCGCCAAGCTCGAAGAACGGGGCTTTAGAGGCCCGCAGGTCTGCAAGATCGTCGGAATCACCTATCGGCAGCTCGACTACTGGGCCAGAACCGGTTTGCTCAGGCCTTCGATCACCGACGCTCGCGGCAGCGGTACACAGCGCTGCTACTCGTACCACGATGTTCTCGACCTCAAAGTGATCAAGCGGCTTCTCGATGCCGGCGTGTCGCTGCGCCAAGCTCGCCGCGCTGTCGAGTGCCTGCGCGAAGACCTAGGTGCCGACCTCGCCAGGGCGAACCTCGTACTCGCCGGGTCGGACGCAGTGCTCGCGCACTCAGAGGGCGAAGTGGTGGACCTCCTGCGCGGAGGACAAGGCGTCCTGAACATCGTGCCGCTCTCCGGACTTCTCCGGGAGCTCGAAACCGACATCATCCGTTTCGGGCGGGGCGGCCCGATTGAGATCGCCGACGGGGCACAAGCCCGAGCAGCGGCGCGGGGCGCTTGACCAAGATCCGCACGCGCCGCAGGGCGCGTCGAAGAGTCACCACATTCGCTCACGACTCGGAGCGTCACGTCGCCGCTCTACTGGACTTCTACGGCGTTCGCTGGGAGTACGAACCTGTGCAGTTCGTGCTCGACTGGGACGACCGCGGCAGGCCCACGAGCGCCTTCCGCCCCGACTTCTACCTTCCGGATCACGACTGCTTCATCGAGGTCACCACTCTCAACCAGCGTCTCGTGACCCGGAAGAACGCCAAGGTACGAAGGCTCAAAGAGCTATATCCCGAGATCACAGTAAAGCTGCTCTACCAGCGCGACATTCTCGCCCTGGACGCCAAGTACAACCTCGAACCGACCTCGTCGCCTGCGGCCTAGGCTCCGAGGCCGTGACGCAATCCGGCCCCACTACATCTCAGGCGGGTGTGGCGGCGGGTCCCGATAAGCACTCGCCGCTCGAAAGCTCGCACCTGGCTCTCGGGGCCAAGATGGTGGGCTTCGGAGGCTGGCTCATGCCGCTTTCTTATCCGGGCGGCACGATCTCTGAGCACCGGGCTTGCCGTACGGATGCAGTCGTTTTCGACGTGAGCCATCTCGGCACGGTGCGCGTTGCAGGAGAGACGTCGTTCGATCTGCTCCAAAACGAGCTGAGCAACGATCTGAGAAAGGTTCGCCCGGGTCGAGCGCAGTACACGCACCTGTTGGACGAGGCCGACGGCTCCGTCACCGACGACATCATCGTGTGGTGGCTCGGCGAGGACTTGTTCGACGTGATGCCTAACGCGTCGAACACAACCAGGGTCCTCGACGCGCTCGGCGGAGACGACACCACGAGCGAGCGGGCCGTGCTCGCGATTCAAGGTCCCCGCGCCCGAGCCAAGTTGGAATCGGTCTCCGAGAATGCGGCGTCCATAGCCCGATTCGGTGTGGGCTCGTTCGACTGGCGCGGATGCGAGTGCACCGTCGCGGGCACCGGTTACACAGGAGAGGACGGCGTCGAGTGCTCGGTCCCGATCGAGGTTGCGACCTCGTTCTTCGAAGCAGTACTTGACCGGGGAGTAAAGCCGGCTGGGCTCGGGGCAAGGGACACCCTCAGGCTGGAAGCAGGTTTTCCATTGCACGGGCACGAGCTCGGGCCTGGCATCACTCCACTTCAATGTGGGCTCAGCTGGGTGGTCGGCTGGGAGAAGGAAAGCTTCCGGGGTAAGGCAGCCCTCGAGCGGGAACGCCGAGAGGGACCAAAGCGCACCCTCATGGGGCTTGTAGCCGAAGGCCGACGACCACCCCGGGAAGGCAATCCTGTAGAGCTCGCCACGCGTCAGATTGGACGCGTCACGAGCGGCAACTTCTCACCGATACTCGGCCGCGGAATCGCCCTCGCTCTGATGGATAGATCTGCAGACGTCACATACGGCGATCATGTAGTTGTCCGGGTGGGGGAGAGCGAGCTACCCGTCCGGGTAAACAAGCCCCCTTTCGTGCGCGACGGCCTGCCGGCAGTCGAGCTGGCTGCGCTCTGAGCTTCCGAGTATCAATTTCCGCCGATGCCCGACTACACGCCTCACACCGACGCAGAGATCGAGGAGATGCTCGGCTTCTTGGGCCTGAGCTCGCTCGACGATCTGTTCTCCACCGTCCCCGAAGCTCTCCGACTCGCTTCAGGGCTCAACCTCGGTGAAGGCGAGCCCGAGCCCGACGTTATGGCTCACATCGACGACCTGGCTCACAAGAACATCCCGACAGGCCGCAAGCTTGTCTGCTTCGCCGGTGGTGGGGCCTACGACCACGAGGTACCGGCGGTCGTGCGCTCTCTTGCTTCGCGATCTGAGTTCGTCACCTCCTACACGCCATACCAACCAGAGGTGGCCCAAGGGGTACTGCAAGCCCTCTTCGAGTTCCAGACGCTTATTTCGCGGCTTTCCGGAATGGAGGTTGCGAACGCTTCTTTGTACGACGGAGCAGCATCGGTCGTAGAGGCCGTGAACCTGGGAGTCGGGTCCTCGGGCAGAAACACCGTCTGGGTCTCGTCTGGATTGAATCCTTCGTGGCGAGCAGTCCTACGTACCTTCTCTGCGGGAACCGGACACAATCTCGTCGAGGTGCCCATATCGGACGGTTCGACCCGATGGGGCGATCCCGACATCGCAGCCTCAGGTACAGAGCCACCTGGCGTCCTGGTTGTCGCCTACCCCAATTATCTCGGTTGCCTCGAAGACCCTTCGCACGCGAGGGCGGTGTGCGACCGAACGGGCGCATTGCTCGTCGTGGCGTTCGACCCCGTTTGCTCAGGGATCCTTCGCTCACCAAGGGACTGGGGAGCAGACGTGGCGGTCGGCGAAGGTCAGTCGCTCGGAACGGCGCTCAGCTTCGGCGGTCCATACCTCGGCTTGTTTGCATGCACCCTCGAACAGGTCCGGAGGCTGCCGGGACGGCTGGTCGGCGAGACAGTCGACGCTGTGGGTCGTCGCGCTTACGTGACGACACTCCGCGCACGAGAGCAGGACATCCGCAGGGAGAAGGCGACCTCGAATGTCTGCACCAACCAGACTCTCATGGCGGTGACCGCGGCTATCCAACTCGGCTGGTTGGGATCGAACGGTCTGGCGGAGGTCGCGTTGCGGTCCGCTCGCGCCGCTGCTTACTGCAGGGAGAATCTCCTCTCTTTGAACGGCATCGAACCTCTCTACGAAGCCCCTGTTTTGCGCGAGTTCGCGTTGCGGCTCCCCCTCGACGCAGCGACCTTGGTGGATCGCATGGTCGACGAAGGGTTCCTGGCGGGGATCCCTCTCGAGCCGGCGGAAGCGGAGGGCAGAGACGACGCTCTGTTGGTGGCGCTGACCGAAAGGCGCACCAGAGTCGAGATCGACGCATTCGTGGCGGCCATGGACAAGGCGATCAGATGACGATCGACCATGCCGACGCGCCTGCAGGCAATGAGACTCCGCCGGGTGGCCGTGCAAGCTCAGCTCCTTTGGTCGGCCGTGAAACTGAGCCCACCCTTTTCGAGCTCTCGCACCCGGGACGTAAGGCGTGGCAGCTTCGCTCCACAGGAATCCCAGAGCTCGCACTGGAAGAGCTCGTCTCCGAGCCGCACCGCCGGGAATCTCACCTCGCGCTAGCGGAGGTATCTGAACGCGATCTGGTCGGCCATTTCACCAGGCTTTCTCATCGGCAGTACTCCGTCGACCTAGGGGCGTACCCACTCGGATCCTGCACGATGAAGTACAACCCGAAGTTCTGCGACGCGGTCGCGGCGTTACCGGGCTTGTCCGATGTCCACCCAAATTCGCCGGATCGATGCACCCAGGGCTGGCTCGAGTTGCTCGTCGAGCTGGAAGAGATCCTCTGCGAGATCACCGGGATGGCCGCCGCCACACTCCAGCCGGCCGCCGGCGCGGCAGGAGAGTTGACGGGTCTGCTGCTGATGCGTGCCTGGCACGCGGCTCAGGGCCGACCGCGGACCAAGGTCGTGATCCCGGACTCGGCTCACGGCACGAATCCGGCGTCGGTCTCCTTAGGCGGGTTTGAGGTTGTCACCGTCTCTTCGAACGATCGCGGTCTTGTCGACCTCGACCAGCTTCGCTCTGTGCTCGACGACGACGTCGCCGGAATAATGTTGACGAACCCGAACACCCTGGGGCTGTTCGAGGAAGAGATCACCGAGATTGCAGCCGCGATCCACAGAGTCGGTGGGCTCCTCTACTACGACGGGGCGAACCTGAATGCCATTGTCGGAACGGTCCGCCCCGGCGACATGGGGTTCGACATCGTTCATCTGAACCTCCACAAGACGTTTGCCACCCCGCACGGCGGCGGCGGGCCGGGGGCCGGGCCGGTCGCAGTGTCGGAACGTCTTGTGCCCTTCCTGCCGGGGCCTCGCCCGGTCCGCCTTCGGGCGATCCCAGATCGCGACGATCAGCCCGCGCAGTCGCCCGGCTACGGATGGGAGACCCCCGATCGCACCATTGGGAGAGTTCACTCCTGGCACGGCAACGCGCTGGTTCTTGCCCGCGCGCTCGCTTATATAGAGGTGAACGGCGGTGACGGCCTCAGGCGCGTCGGACAGTTGGCTGTCCTGAACGCCAACTGGTTGCGCAAGCGTCTACGTGGCGTCTACGACACGCCTTTCGACCGTCCCTGCATGCACGAGCTCGTCATTTCGGTTTCGTCCCTCAAGCGGGCGACGGGGCTGCGCGCTCTCGACGTCGCGAAGCGTCTAATCGAAGAAGGATTCCACTCGCCCACGGTCTACTTCCCGCTCATCGTCGACGAGGCTCTCATGATCGAACCCACCGAGACCGAAAGTCCCCAGACTCTCGAAGCCTTGGCGCAGGCCTTCGAGAGGATCGCAGCGGATTCGGTCACAGAAGGCGGGCTCGCGCGCGCCAAGGCGCTCCGCATGAAACTCCGGTTCGCAGGGTGGACGAGGCGCGAGCCGCTCGACGGCTCGTACCGACCGAGGACGCTCGCTAGCGGCTGACGACCGGCTCGTCGGGTGTGGCCTGCGGCTCGTCGGCAGGCTGCTTCTTAGCCCGCTCCTCGGCATGGTCCTGGATCGCCTGCATGACAGCACCGCCGGCCGCGCCGATGAAGGTCGGCCGGTTCTCCGCGGCCCAGTCACGCGAAGAGGCGAGCGAGGGGAGCGAGCCTTGGAATCTCGGCATGACCTCGCGGGCGAACAGCTCGTACGAGTGAAGCGTCGCTTCGCGATCAGCCCACTCGTGAGCCATGAGAAGGAAGGTCCCGAAGCCCCCTGACTGTTCCTGCAGACGCTCGATCTGGGCTATCGCCATCTCCGGTGTTCCCACGACGGCGAATCCGGTGTTGTTGATCGCGTCGACCATCTCCTCGACGTGGAGAGTCTGTGGCGCCAGAGGAAGCGCGGCAACGCGCTCGAAGTAGTCGATCCATTGCGCCAACCCGAACTCAACGTCCGCGCGCGCCTGCTCCTCGGTCTCCGCCAGGTGCATGGGCCCGACCAAACGCCATTTGCGCCGGTCAACGTTGGTACCGAACTCGAGCGCTCGTTCCTCCATGACCTGCCAGTGGCTCCCGAGAAGGTCGAAGCCACCCGCCGATGTCGCACCGATAGAAAGGAGCGACAATCCGAACCGCCCCGCTGCGCGTGGGCCTGCGGGCGAGATCTGTGCGGCGACGGCCATCTCGAAACGTGGATGCGAATAAGGCCTCAGCTGGGTCCGCGCATCGCGCAGCGTGAACCATCCCGAATCGCGCGTCACGAGACTCGAGCCGTCGAGCAGAGCGAGGATCGCTTCCAGCGCGTCCTCCATCATCTGCCGCTGAGCCATCGGGTCGATCCCCATCATGAATGCGTCGGATGGCAGTGCGCCTGGCCCGACGCCCATCATGATCCGGCCCCGAGTCAGGTGATCGAGCAGGACCATCCGGTCAGTCAGTATCAGGGGGTGGTGGTAGGGGAGTGAGCTGACGCCTGTTCCGAGCCGGATATGACGCGTGCGCTCTGCGAGGACGGCTATGAAGACCTCGGGAGAGCCGATTATCTCGAAGCCCGCCGAGTGGTGCTCACCGATCCAAGCTTCGTCGAACCCGAGCTCGTCGAGCCGGACCACCAGTTCCAGATCCCGCTCGAGAGCAAGCGTCGGGTTCTGGCCGACCGGATGGAACGGCGCGAGAAATATGCCGAAACGCATCGGCGCGTCCACTCTCAGCCCTCCTTCAAGGGGTTGCAGGATTCAGTCGAGCAAGTCGGGCTGCTCGCGCACGATCCGCTCGTACAGAGGCTGGAAATTGAGCCATCCGATGTAGTGGCCCCCGACCTGCTTCGCTGTGAGCTGGGCGTCGTCTTCGTCGATGAGCCGTGGCTTGCCTGCGGCTTCGGCGAGCAGTTGGGCCTGGCACGAGCGCTCCATGGTGATGAACCACCATGCCGCCTCGTCGACGCTGTGGCCAACAGTGAGTAGGCCGTGATTCCGCAAGATGCACGCCTTGTGCTCTCCGAGAGCCACTGCGATCCGCTTACCTTCTTCCACGTCGACGACCACGCCTGTGAAATCGTCGAACAGGCCGTGATCCTCGTAGAAGGCGCAGACGTCCTGGGTCAGGGGATCGAGAAGGCGCGCAAGCGAAGACCACGATTTCCCGTAGATGGAGTGAGCGTGCGCCGCGGCTACCACGTCCGGCCGCGCCGCGTGGACCGACGAGTGGATGGCGAAAGCCGCCACGTTGACCGGTCTGTCTCCCTCCACCACCTCGCCCGTAGCGCTCACCCGGATCAGGTCGGAGACGCGGATGTGCCCGAAATGCTCGGCGAACGGGTTCACCCAGAAGGACTCGGTGTGCTCGGGGTCCCTGGCTGTGATGTGTCCGGCGATTCCTTCGTCGAACCCACACTTCGAGAACAGGCGAAAGGCCGCGGCGAGCCTCTGCTTGCGGTACAGGCGCTCGTCTTCGAGCGAGTCAAAGGTCGGAGGCACGGGAATCCTCGTCGACATCTCCTCCAGGGTTATCCCCATTGCCACTCCTCGCTCAGCCGGTAACAGAGCACACAGAGCGCTCGAAGTCCATCCTACGACCGGGCACGCCGACCTCGCGGTGCCGGGGTGTTCGCGCACATGCGCCTACCTGCGCCGGAGAGCCGGGCATCCGCCGATAGACCATCTGTGATCTATATCATCCAGGATATGTCCGGCCCCCGAAAGGGTGGAGACAAGCCGCAGCCTCGCTCGTCGCCCGAAGCATGGTCTCGTTACGAGCGGGCACGCACCGCAATCATGATCGGCGGCACGGTACGCGTGGCTCGAAAGAGGGCCGGGGTGACTCAGGCGGAACTGGCGAGGCTGTGCGCAACGAGCCAGCCCGCGATAGCAAGGCTCGAAAAAGGCCTGGTAGCTCCGACGGTGCTGAGCCTCGACCGCATCGCACGGGCGCTCGGTGCGGAGTTGGTCATCGACTTCGAACCCCTGGGGTCACGTGGGGGACCGCTTCCAAGAACGTAAAGTGACCGCCGATGCCGCCCCCCGACCCCTCGCGCTTCGCACTCCGGCACCAGCGCCGCCGCCGCCGCAGGTTGGTCGTTATCGCGGGCTCCGTGCTCGTCGTTCTCGTTGCGGTAGCCGTCGTTGTCCTCCTGCCGAAGAACAAGCAGAGCAACGCACTCGATCCGAAGGGGAGCTCGCAGACCACCCAGGGGACCGGTGGAACCTCGTCCACGAAGGGAACTGAGCGCTCGACGACAACGACCAACCCGGACGCTGGTCTTCCCTCGATCGGCACTCCTACCGCCTCTGACCCCTTGAGAGTTCTCGAGATCGGCGACTCTCTCGGTGAGGACCTTGGGTTCAGATTGCAGGCCGATCTCCCCGCTACAGGCGTAGCGACCGTGACCATGGACTCTGTGGGCGACACGGGGCTGTCCAACGTCAACTACTACGACTGGCCGGCTCATCTGCAGACCGATCTGACATCGACCCGAGCGCAGGTCGTGGTGATCTTCCTCGGCGCAAACGACGGGCAGGGCTTCGACGTGAACGGCGTGCCCGAGGCATACGGCACTCCTGAATGGATCACTGCCTACACCCAACGCGTGGACGCGATGCTCACTACAGCAAACCGAGCCGGAACCCGAGTCGTGTGGGTCGGGATGCCCCTGATGCAGGATCCGGCTCTCAACTCCGAAATGCTTCAGATAGACGCGATCTTCAGCCAGCAGGCCGCCAAATTCCCAGGGGCTCTATACCTTTCCTCTACCTCCGTCCTTTGTCCGAACGGCCAATTCACGTTCTCGGTCACCACCTCGTCCGCTGGGTCCGAGGTCGTTCGCACCCCAGACGGCGTTCACCTCACGACTCCGGGTTCCGAGCTCCTTGCTCAAGCCGTGATCAGCGCGATCGACGCTCGCTGGCACCTGACATTGAAGGACTAACTCTCGACGGGCATGTCGAGCGTGATGCCCCCGTGTCCCTGGTCCGGCCAGCGGCTCGTCACGACCTTTCCGCGAGTGAAGAAATGAATGCCGTCGGTCCCGTAGGCGTGCGTGTCGCCGAACAGCGAATTCTTCCAACCCCCGAATGAGTAGTAGGCGACAGGGACAGGTATCGGCACGTTCACACCCACCATGCCCACCTCCACCTCGTTCTGGAAGCGGCGCGCGGCGCGTCCGTCGTTGGTGAATATCGCAGTGCCGTTGCCCCAGGGATTCTTGTTCACGAGCTCGAGCCCTTCGTCGTAAGAGTCGACCCTGACGACAGAGAGCACCGGACCAAAGATCTCGTCGGCGTAGATCGACATCGACGGCGTCACGTTGTCGAACAACGTGGGTCCGAGCCAAAAACCTCCAGGATCTCCGTCTACATCGCTCTTTCGACCGTCGACGACCAGTGTCGCTCCGTCGGCCACGCCGGCTTCCAGATACCCGACGACTTTGTCACGGTGCACACCGGTCACGAGTGGGCCCATGTCGGTGCCTTTCAGGCCGTCACCTATCTTGAGCGAGGTCACCCGGTCGGCGATCTTGTCGACGAGCTGGTCTCCAACGGGCTCCACCGCCACCACGACCGAGATGGCCATGCAGCGCTCGCCTGCAGAGCCGAATCCCGCATTCACCGCCGCGTCCGCCGCGACATCCAGGTCAGCGTCGGGCAGCACGATCATGTGGTTCTTGGCACCACCCAATGCCTGGACGCGTTTCGCGGCGCGCGTCCCGTTCTCGTAGACGTATCGCGCGATCGGCGTCGACCCGACGAACGAGACGGCTTTCACGTCCGGATGCTCGAGGATTCGGTCGACCGCTACCTTGTCGCCGTGCACCACGTTGAAAACCCCTGGCGGGAGCCCGGCCTCCGCCCATCGCTCGGCCATCCAGATCGAAGCAGAGGGATCCTTCTCGCTCGGCTTCAACACGACCGTGTTGCCACACGCGATGGCGATGGGGAAGAACCAGGCTGGGACCATCGCCGGGAAATTGAACGGGCTGATGATCGCTGCCACGCCTAGGGGCTGTCGTATCGAATAGACGTCGATCTGCGTGCTCGCCTCCGACGAGTAGCCGCCCTTCAAGAGTTGAGGTATTCCGCAGGCGAACTCGATGACCTCGAGAGCCCGTGACACTTCGCCGGCGGCATCTGAGAGGACCTTCCCGTGCTCGGATGTGACGATCGCCGCTAGCTCCCCGGCACGACTTGCGAAGAGTTCCCTGAACGCAAACAGGATCTTCGTTCGCTGCGCCAGCGAGGAATGGCGCCACGTGGTGAAGGCGAGCGATGCGGCGTCTACTGCGTGATCGACGTCCGCGACAGAAGCGAAGGCCACCCGTTTGGTCACCTCTCCCGTGGACGGGTCGTAGACGTCGCCAAACCTCGAAGCAGGTTCGTCACTCGGCTTTCCGTCGATCCAATGCTTGATCAACTCGGGTTCGGCCGGATGCGATCGTGACATGAGCACGATTCTCGCGTTCTCGCCCTGACGGTAACAACAAAGGCGAAGGCGCCGAGGCCCCTGAATATGCTGGCTACGGCGTGGCGGGAGGTCGCAGAGTGCCGGAAGTCGATCCGACCAGGCGGGCGGGGGAGGGCGTAAAACAGCCGGCGGTCCCCGTTGTCGCGCCCGCACACCCGGCGAATCCCGGCGGCCCGTCCTTCCCAACCGCGAACGAGGTCCCGAAGGTTGCTCCGACGCGCCGCTCTCGAATACCCAGGCCCTGGCTGCCCTGGATCGCAGCCATTGTCGTTGCTCTCGTGGCACTCGCCATTGCGTTGGGTTTGACGCTCGGCGGATCCTCGTCGTCCACCACGCCCACTCCGACTGCGCCGGCGAACGGGTCTGTCACCGGTTCATACCTGACGACCACGGTCCAAGACTCGAGGCTGGTCTTCGCAACGCTCGTCCAGTCGGGATCGACCCTTAGCGGCACCCTGATCGTGACCACCTCGGGACCGACCCACAAGCACCTGGTGGCTCGTCACTACCACCTCACAGGCACCATCTCTGGACCGACGCTTCACCTGACATTGACAGGAGTCACAGGGCGGGCGCAGAGCACGCAGTTCACGGCTACCTACGAGTCGGGCAAGATCACGACCGGTTTCGGAACCGGGAGCACGATCACGTTGCAACGCGGAACCTTCGCCTCGTATCGGCTGCTCGTGAAGCAGGATCGCACGACCCTGCTCAGTTAACCGAACACGACCTCTGACAGGCCGACCACATCCACACCCTCCGACTCGAGCGCAGCCTCCACGCCCGAAGCGATCTCGGCCGCGCTCTGCTCGCCGTCGTAAGTTGCGTGGGCGCCGTGGGGGAGCGCCACACCGAACCCCTCGGCCATGGCACCCCGGCTGGTGGCCTCGATGCACAACTCGCTCTGCATTCCCACGATTACCACCCGATCGACCTGACGGCCCCGGAGGGTCTCGGCCAGGTGGCCGGCGGCGGCGAACGCGTCGCACTGATCCTTCCGGACGACAATCTCACCGTCCAAGGGATCGAAGAAAAGCTCCCAGCCGGGCGTGTCGGGTTCGTCGGGGTCACCGGGAGGACCGTCGTTCTGCACATGTACGACGACGGCACCGGCAACTCTGGCCTTGTCGAGGAGGTCGCCGAAAACAGCAGTCACATCTGCGGCCGAGGGAACGGGCTGTTCCCCTTGGAGCATGTTGCGCTGCACGTCCACCATCAAAAGGGCTGTGGTCACGACCTCACACTTACCCGAGTCCCGGCGAATGTCTTCGAGAGAGGCGAGTTCCGTTCCTGTTTCCGGACCGTCAACTTGACATAAGATACATTATCGGCGGTTTATCCAGGATTGCGGCGACCGAGCCGAACCGGCTGCTTCGGGGTTCCTCCCAGCACCTCGCGGAGCCTGACGCCCCGGCCCGTGCGCAGGATCGCCCTGCGGTACACGTCCGCTGCGAGCCTTGCTACCGCGAACGTGGCGATGATGCTCAGCGCGGCCGAGACGGCGAACTGCCACCAGGCGACCTTTCCGAGGCCGACGAGAACGGGCATCGCGAACGGCGCCGTTGGAGGAAGGTACGCGAGAACCTTCACGAACGTCGAGGGGCTCCCGGAGACGACGGCCGTCAGAGACGTGAGGTAGCCGAGGAGCATCGGAATGGTGAGCGGGAAGCTCAGGCTCTGTAATTGGTCCTGGCGTTCTGCGAGCGAACCTGCGGCCGCGTAGACCCAGCAATAGAACGAATACCCGAGGATGAGCCAGGCAAGTGAACTGATGATCTCGAGCGGCGCTGCGCCCGTCAGGACGTTCGACCCCACGGCCTTGGCGAGCACGAGGGCGAAAGCCACGATCGCGCCCGCCTGTGCGAGCGCGACGACTCCGATCCCGAGGACCTTGCCTGCGAGTAACTGAATGGGCCGGATCGCAGACAGGAGGACCTCCACGACCCGGCTCGACTTCTCCTCGGCGACCCCCATCAGGGTCCAAGTGGCGTACTGACTGAGAAGGACGAAGACGAGGATCACGGCGAGGAGCGACGTCCCTCTCGGGCCCCTGTTCGCAGGCGCCGGTTGGAGGCTTGTGACCGGTAGCGGCAGAGGGTGGGTCACCAGATCTGCTTGCCGGGGTGAGAGGTGCGCCTCCGCGATCGCAGCTTCCAGCCCCACGACCGAGGAGACGATCCGCGCCAGCTGCGCGGTCACCGACGTGTCGCCGGGCGAGATCGCTTTTGCCACGACGATCTTGCGCGAGTCGACGATCACCAGGTCCACACGCCCGGCCCGAAGGTCCTGGTCCGCGTGGTCTGTGCTCTGCTCTCTCACGAGCTCGACCTTCAAATGGCTCGCGGAGGCCGCAGAGACGATCGCTCCACGGTACTGAGCAGGAAGGGGACCAAAGACGCCGACCTTCTCCACGTTCGATCCACTCGACTGCAAAACCGGTATCACGATCGCTGCCGCAACTGCGCCGAGGATGATCACGGTCCCGACGCGAAAGATGCGTCCACGGGTCCGCTCCCTTATCTCACGAGCCGCCACGAGACGGATGTATCCCGTCACCTGAGCGCATCCCGGAACACCTCGGACAACCTGCGCCGCTCGAATACGAACTCGGTGACCCGCCCGGCAGCCATTGCAGCTTTGAGCACCGCCTGACTGTCGACGCCCTCATCGAGCACGAGCCGCGCTGCCCCGCTCGAGACTTCTGAGACGTGGACTCCGTTGATACCGCGCGCCCAGTTGGCATCCCGGTCGCCTTCTACTCGCGCTACCAGCCTTGGCTTTCCGCCCGCGGCGAGATCGTCGACCCGTCCGGTAACTACCAAACGGCCATGGTCGATGATCGTCACTGACTCGCACAGATCCTCGACGAGGTCGAGCTGATGGCTGGAGAACAAAACGCAGCATCCCGCCTTGGCCTGCTCGACGAGTACCGCGCCGATCGTGTCTATCCCCGCCGGGTCCAATCCCGCCAACGGCTCGTCCAACACGAGCAACTCCGGTCCATGGATCAAGGCTGCGGCGAGCTGCACGCGCTGCTGGTTCCCGTGCGAGAGGGTGTCGACTCTGCTCGTGATCCTCGCTGCGACACCGAGACGCTCGAGCCAGGCTTTTGCCGCGGCAAGAGAATTACCCTGAGTCATGCCATGAAGCCGGCCCAAATACTCGAGTTGCTCCCCCACCAACATTGCGGGGTACAGCCCTCGTTCTTCGGGCATGTACCCGAATCTGCGCCGCTCGGCCTGCCCGACCACGGACCCGTTCCACGTGACGGTTCCGCCGTCAAGATCGACGAGGCCGAACAGCGCCCTCATCGTTGTCGTCTTCCCGGCTCCGTTGGGTCCGAGAAAGCCCACCACTTGGCCGGAGGCGACCGAGAAGGTCAGACCGTCGAGGGCGACGACCGACCCGAATCGACGGGTCAGGCCGTCGAATGTCAGTACTCCGGCCACCGCATCAAGATTGCACGAGGTATGGCTCCCGGGCCAGGAAGCTCCGTCACCGATCCGTGCCCCTCTCCCCCGTCGGTGCCGGCTCGCCCCCTGGATCGGCGCACGCTCGGCTAAACCTTGCAGTCGTGAACGGACCGAGTGGATCAAAACCTTCCGTGTACGACGACGGTCGGATCGCGTGCGGCGATACCGGTCTCGTCATTCGCATCTACTACCCCTGGGGCGCGAAGAGAATCCCTTACGAGCGGATCCGGTCCGTAAAGCGACGCCAGATGGGTACTTGGAGTGGCAAGTGGCGTATCTGGGGCAGCGGCGACTTCAAGCACTGGTTCAACCTCGATGGCCGCCGTCCTCGAAAGGAGTGGGCTCTCGTGATCGACATGGGAAAGAGGGTCGAGCCCGTGATCACGCCGGACGATGTGGACAAAGTCATATCGGTTTTACGTGACCATGCAGTCCAGATCGACGAAGGCTGACACACCGTCACGGGCACCGCGCGAGCCACAAGGCAATGTTTGATCGCAGCGCACCGGTGCAATTGCGGCACGGCGGCGGACCCTGGGGGGGCTCGGGTCCGGATCGCCGTGCCGCCTGACGAGGATACATAGGCGGACTGCCAAGTACTTGGACCTTTTCAATTGCTTTCAGACGTAGAAGCAAACGGCTCATGTCGCCTACGCCAAATGTTGCAACAAGCCTCATTGACGAAATGGTCGGACTCAGTCGCGTTTCAAGTGACGAGCTACCGCCGACTGGAGGTCACGAAATGCAAAGGGCCGTGCGAGGAATTCGTCGGCTCCGCGCTCTAGCGCCTCGGCACGTCTGCTGTCGTGCGCGCTGAACGCCACGACAGGTGCGTTTGACAATCCCGGCGAACCACGGAGTTCGTCGAGTATCTCGAGACCGTCTTCGTCGCCGAGCGCCAAGTCGAGCAGTACGACGTCGACTCCCTGCTGCTCGCCTATCGACCTGGCTGAAGAAAGTCCGGATGCCTGCACCACTTCCACGCCGAGCGGATCGAGACACTGCGCGACGAGTGAGCCCATGTCCGGCTCGTCGTCGACTATCAGCACCCGGCTCATCGAGAAGTGCCGAAGATCGTGTCTACGCGTCTGAGAAGCGCCACAGGAGAGAAGGGCTTGATGAAATAGCCGTCGGCGCCCGCGCTCTCGGCGTCCTCGAGATCGGCATTCTGCGCCTTCGCAGTGAGCATGACGATTGTCACAGCCGCGGTGGCGGGATCGCACTTGAGCGCGCGGCAGACCTCTACCCCTGATGTGTCGGGCAACATCACGTCCAGGAGCACGAGGTCCGGAAGGTGCTCGCGAACCAATTTCAGCGCGTCCTGGCCTCTTCTTGCCTCGAGGATCTCGTACTTGTCACTTTCGAGGGTCATGCGCACCAGCGAGCGCACCCCCTCTTCGTCGTCAACGATCAGCAGCTTGCGCATACACCTGCTCCTTCAGGACGACGCCGTCATCCTCGGTTGGCGCGATGCGCAACGAGAAGGTGAACACGCTCCCCTCCCCGGCCTTGCTCCTCACCCAGATGCTGCCGCCCATCATGTCGACCAGCCGGCTCGTTATGTACAGCCCGAGTCCCGTTCCACCAACCTCGCGCACCTCGGGCCGGTCGACTCTCGAGAACTTCCCGAATACCTGAGCGGCCTCCGCCGGCGTCATGCCGATGCCCTTGTCGCTCACTGAGACGTGCATCTGGTCACGCGACACGGCCGCATGCATCTTCACCCGCGATCCGGGCGCGGAGTACTTGAGCGCATTCGAGAGCAGGTTGGTGAGCACCTGGAACAGCTGGTCGGGATCGGCGAGAACGAGAGGCAGCCCTTCGGACAACTCGACGTCCACCCTGTTCCCGCCGGCGGATTCGAGCGTGACGACAACTTCGTCCGCCACATCTCTGAGGGTGACCGGTCGGAGATCGGATCTGAGACCACCCGACTCGATGCGTGACACCGAGAGCAGGTCGTCGATGAGACGCCCGAGCCGCCTCGAAGAGTCATGGATGTGTTCGAGAGCCTCCTTCGAGCGTTTCGAGTCGAGGTCTCGACGTGAGAGGAGTAGTTCGGAGAAACCTCGGATCATGGTGAGGGGGGTACGTAGCTCGTGGGACACCGTCGACACGAGCGACGACTTCAGTTCGTCGACCTCATGCTCGTGTGACACGTCGCGAATCACCGCCACCGCGCCGCTTACCTGTCCTTCGTCGGTCGTGAGCGGAGCAGCGGTCACAGCCACTGAGATGTTCGCACCGTTCGCCGCAAGCAGGGTGCGAGAAAATCCGTGGCTCGCGACGACCCGTCGCTCGGACATTGCTCGAGCGACGACCGAGTCCTCCCAGGCGAGTGCCTTCTTGCGTTCGTCCACGAACGGGAAGACATCGACCCAATGGAGGCCTCTCGCCGAATGGGTCGTGTGACCAGAGAGCCTCTCGAGTGCAGGATTCAATCGCACCACCCGGCCGGCCGAGTCGACCGTCGCAACCCCCTCCCCCACGCTCGCCATGACTGCGGCGGCTTCGTCGCGCTCCTTGGCGAGCTGACCCAGCAGCCGGGCAAGAAGCACGGCCGTCACGACCGCGATCAGAACGACCAGCGCGTCGATGAGCGCAAGATGCCCGGTGAGCGTGGCTATCGGATCGTTCAACGAAGACATCGGCTGCTCGACGACGATTCCCCAGCCGAGGTCTGGCACAGGCGTGTACGCGACGAGTCGGTTACCGGAGAAGCCGGGCAGATTTGCAGTACCGGTTCCCTCGAAGCCGTGAAGTGCCCGCGTCGCAGCTGAAGAATTGGCATACGTCGCCCCGGTGACAGCCGCTGGTCCGGTGAGGGGTCTTCCGGTCTGGTCGAGCACGACGATCGACGCACCGCTTTTCAGTACCGGGGACCCGATGATCGACGCGAAGTTCGTGACCGGGATCGTGGCGACGATCACGCCCGCGAGCGTCTTGCCCGAGAAGAACGGAGCTGCCAGACCTATCACCAGCGGGCCGTTGCCGAACAATTGAAGCGCCCGCGATACGTAGGGACCTCGGGTCCTGAAAGCCCCTGCGAAAGCCGGTTTGCCCGATACGTTCGTGCCCAACGGCGCAGCGCTTGCGGGAGATACGCCAAGCAGTTTTCCGGCCGCCGAGTCCACTGCGAGGGTATCGAACTGGGGATAGAGGCCTCGGACCTGGGCAGCCAATTTTTGGAGAGCCGCCGGAGGAGTGTCAGCGATCGTTTCCGCGATCCCGTTCTGAGCGGCGAGGTTGGACACGAGCTGGAGCCGGCTCGATATTCCGCTGCCGACGGCGCTGGCAGCAAGCCGCGCAGCCGTCTCCTCCCCGTTCACGATCTGCGTTCGTTGCGAGTCACGGGCAGATGTCACCTGCCATGCGCCCAGCGCTCCTACCACCAGCACCGCGAGCACGAGCGCAGTGATCGCAGCGCGCATGCGAGGCGATCTTCTGGGTCTCACAGTCTGGGTCTCACAGCCTGGGCCTCACAGCGAGGATTCCCGCCGGACGGTGCGGCGGACAGAATCGAGTTCGGCGACAGGGATGCTCATGAACGCGTCAACCGCATCTGGCCAGAACTGGGCGCCTCTACCCCTTTGGACCTCGAGCCGCGCAGCCTCGATGGAGAGCGCGCTGCGATACGGACGCGTTGTCGTCATGGCGTCGAAGACGTCGGCCAACGGGAAGATCCGCGCCCCGAGCGGTATCTCTTCGCCCTTCAAACCCCTCGGATATCCCGTCCCGTCCCATCTTTCATGATGGGCGTGGACGATCTCGTTCGCCGCAGCTAGGAACGGGATCTTGTCCAAAATTGTCCGTCCGGCTTCGGGATGCCCTTTGATCATCGCCCACTCGACGTCGTCGAGTGGCCCGTCCTTCATGAGAACCGCGTCTGGCACTGCGAGCTTCCCGACGTCGTGGAGCAAGAACCCGTACTCGAACTGTGGGTCTTCGGCATGTTCGGGCGCGACCACGGCGGTGATCGCCATCCCGTACAAGCTGACACGGTGGAGGTGCCCACCCGTGTACGCGTCCTTCGCTTCTACTGCGATCGCGAGCCCCCGGACGGTGGACTCGTAGGTCTGCGTGAGCTGGCTCAGTGCGTCGGCCAATTCTTGGGACCGGTCGCGCTCGGCCAGGTATGTGGAACGTAGGTCCACCGCGTAAGCATCGAGCTGCCGGCGTATCGCCTCAGCCTCTGCGAGGCTCTCCTCGAGAATGAGTTGCACCCGGTAGCGCTCCACCGCGAGGCCGAGTGCAAGCAATGAAGACCCGTCGGCCTCCACGCTCGACATCGGCCGGCCTGCCGCGAGCCGCTTGGCGACCACGACGGCCGCGACCAGGCCGTCGACCGAACACGGCATGGCCACGACTTCGAGCGCCGGACCCTGGTCCTCGAACGACCGGACGACGCGGCGACCTGATCGCATCGCCTCTACGGCCGTCTCGTCCGCCGGATCCTCCACAGGCGCAGGTGACCGCCCACTTCCGGTAGCGGCAACCAGGACCAAGCGGTCGTCACCCCGGTCGTCGCCGACCACCGCGTAGACGGCAGCGCTCTCGGCACGGAAGGGCACGACGGCGTGGCGCAACAACTCGCCACAGAGCCTCCTGGCTTCTGGCGTTCTCGAATTCCCGATCGCTTCGTTGCTCCCGTTCCGGCCCGGCACGGGACCCGGGCTGACGGTCGCCTCTGCGGCTGTGTTCAAACGGAGCAGCCGGAGCCGCGTCGGCGCGTGGGAGTGGGAGCGATCCCGTCCGCGGACCACCTCACAAGCCTATGAACAACGGCAGGCCAAGGCGAGGCTCCGCAGCTGTGTTGGGCCTGTGTTGTCCGGCGGTCGATCCCGGGCGGCCCGGCGCCACGGTCGGTTGCATGCGCCACACCACCAGGCGCCTCTCCACATTGCGCGTCAGAGCCGCCTGCGCCGAATTTCGGAGTCGGCCGGGCTCCCCCCGGGTAGCGTGCATCCGTGCAACTCGGCGTGTTCTTACCCACTGCAAGCCCGTTTGCAACAGGGGAATGGCTTCACGCCGTCGCTTCCGAAGTGGAATCCAGGGACCTGCACACTGTGTGGGTGCCCGAACACGTAGTGCAATTCGCTGAGTACGAGTCGCTATACCCGTACTCCCCGGACGGGAAGATCCCGATCCCACCCAGCTCGGGCATGCTCGATCCCTTCACGACCTTGGCTTTCCTGGCCGCAGCCACGACCACCGTGCGCCTCGGCACTGCAATCTGCCTTCTCGCCCAGCGAAACCCGGTGTACGCGGCCAAAGAGGTCTCGACGCTCGACTGGCTGTCAGGTGGACGCGTGGACCTGGGCGTCGGCATCGGCTGGCTGCGCGAGGAATATGAAGCAGTAAGCGTGCCTTGGGCTCGCCGCGGCGAGAGAACAGAGGAGTGTGTCGACGTCCTGAAGTCGTTTTGGTGCGACGAGGTGTCGTCGTACGAGGGCAAGACCGTTACTGTCCCAGCTTGCACGATGAACCCGAAGCCGCTGCAACAGCCGCACCCTCCTGTCCATATCGGCGGCGAGAGCGACGCCGCGATCAGCCGTGCCGCACGCATCGGCCAGGGCTGGCACTCGTTCGGTCGTCTGCCGGCAGACGTTCCGGGAGCGCTGGCTCGCCTGGACGACGAGCTCGACAAGGCGGGCCGGAGCCGCGCCGACTTTCAAGTCACTGTTTGTCCGTACATGCACGGTGTTACTCCCGAAATGGTCGACCAGTACGCCGAGACCGGGATAGACCAGCTCTCTGTGATGCTCGTCGCCTTCGCTCCCTCAGACGTTGCGCCTCAGCTCGACTTGTTGGAGCCCTGTTTCGAACGGGCCCGCCGGAGTTGAGGAACCGCGGCTCGTGAGCGGCGCCACTGCTGCCATCGCGCTCGCCGTATTCGCCGCCAGTGCGGTCGAGTCGGTGGAGGCCGTGACGATCGTCATCGCCGCGGGTGTGACCCGCGGATGGCGGTCTGCGTTCGAGGGGGCTGCGGTTGCCCTGGTCGTCCTCGCAGCCATTGTCGCGGTTCTCGGCCCCCTCGTCGTGAGGGCTCCGCTCAACGGGCTGCGCATCGTCATCGGCGCCCTCTTGCTCGTCTACGGCATGCAATGGCTTCGCAAGGCGATCCTTCGTGCCGCCGGGGTCATCCCCAAGCACGACGAGGACGCCATCTTCGAGCGCGAGGTCGCGCGGCTCGAAGATCCGGATTCACAGCAAAGTGCCCAAACCGAAAACGGGACGACAAGGGTGAAGCAACGACCGGTCAGGGACCGGATCGGGTTCACGGTGGCCTTCAAGGGAGTGCTGCTAGAAGGCTTCGAGGTGGTCGTGATAGTCGTCACATTGGGGACCACCAATCGCGAGCTCGGGGTGTCGGCGCTCGCCGCCCTCGCCGCCGTCGTGATCGTCACGGGGGTGGGTGCAGCACTCAGCCGGCAGCTGTCTGGTGTACCCGAGAACGCTCTGAAGATGTTCGTCGGGATCCTGCTCGTGAGCTTCGGCACCTTCTGGTCCGGAGAAGGACTAGGTGTCCATTGGCCTGGATCCGACCTTGCGATCCTCGTTCTGGTCGGGATCTACGCAGCAATTGCCGCCCTTCTCACTCGGCTCGCTTCTTACATGAACAGTCAGCTGACGGAGGCGGATGCCACCGCGTGACGATGCAGGTGAGCCGGGGCCTAAGGGCTCGAAGCGGTTGACCGCAGCGCTCCGCTCGTTCGGAGAGTTCTGGCTGGACTTCTTGGTGGGTGACACGCCTGAGCTCCTCGTCGGAACTCTGATCGTGATCGGCGCAGGTGCTCTCGTAGTTCACCAGCGTGCCCCCCGCGTGGTCGTGATAGTGGCCATCCCGTTGCTGGCGGTGATTCTTCTGCTCGGTTCGGTTGTACGCCGGGCGCGGGCACGACGGTAGTTTCTCGGTTCGTGGCTACCGCAGTGTTCTTTCACGCCCACCCTGACGACGAGGTGATCGCGACGGGCGGGACCATGGCGAAGATGGCGTCTCAGGGTCACAGGGTGATCGTTGTCACTGCGACTCGCGGAGAGCTCGGCGAGATGCCAGAAGGCATGCTCAAGGACGGCCAGACCATCGTGCAGCTACGAGAGCACGAGCTCGAGGAGTCGTGCCGTACTCTCGGCGTGGCACGCGGGGAGTACCTCGAATACAAGGACTCGGGCATGGCGGGCGAGCCCAGCAACGACGACCCCGCCTCCTTTTGGCAGGCCGACCTCGAAGAAGCATCGCGCCGGCTTGCCTCGATCCTTGACGAGGAGAACGCCGACGTGCTCACCGTGTACGACGAGCACGGAGGGTACGGACACCCGGACCACATTCAGGTCCACCGGGTCGGGGTGCGTGCGGCACAGATCGCCGGTACTCCCGCCGTGTTCATGGCGACTGTGAACCGCGACCGGGTTCGGGAACTGATGTCGAATGCGGCCGAACTGGGAGTACAACCCCCTGGCGAGGATGACGGAATCGACGTCGACACGTTCGGCGAACCGGCTGAGCGAATCACGACCGCTGTGGACGTGACCGCGTTCCTCGGGGCGAAGCGCAAGGCGATGCGGGCTCACGCAAGCCAGATCACCGAGGACTCGTTCTTCTTGTCGCTGCCCGACGATCTGTTCGAACTGGTTTGGGGAACCGAGTGGTACATAAAGCTCGGGTCATCACCTTCCGCTGAAATCTCTACATCGCTCGTCGACGAGGCCTGACTGACTAGACCTGGCTGACGAATAGGTGCGAGTCACTCGCCCTCGCACGCGGGCTCAGCCCGCTGCGGTCGACGATTCCAGTGTGGCGTGAATCGTGAGCTCGCGCTTCTGCCTCCAAAGCTCGAGCGTCACCCGGTGACCCGGTTGGCCGTTCTCCACGTCGGCTTGAAGGTCCTCGGACGAAGAGACCGCTCGCGAGTCATAGCGGACGATGACGTCGCCGAGCTTCACGCCTGCCAGGTCTGCCGGCGAGCCGCTCACCACCGAGACGACCACCGCCCCGTTCGACACCGCCAGGCCGTACTGGTTCTGTAACCCCGGAGTGTTGGAGATGACCTCGACCCCGAGCATCGCCTTTCCGGGCTGGGTCCCTTTCTCGAGACCCCTGAGCGCGCCGACGAGGCGCTCGGCGGGAATGGCGAAGCCGATGTCCTGAGCGGGCGTGTCGCCAGGATTCGAAGACGCGAGCGCAGTATTCATCCCGACCACTCGACCGGCGGAATCGAGAAGCGGACCACCAGAGTTACCCGGGTTGATCGGGGCATCCGTCTGGATCATGTCGACGAGCGGGGCATCCCCAGCTGTTCCAGGTGTGCTCGAGCCGATGCTCGAGGTGGTGCCCGAAGTCGTGGCGTTGGTCGCTTGGACCGTGCGGCCGAGCGCAGAGACGATTCCCGACGTCACGGTCGGCGTGCCGGCCGAGAGGCCGAGCGAGTCCCCGATCGCAATCACCGCATCTCCGACCACGAGGCTGTCCGAGTCGCCGAAGATGACCGGCACGAGACCAGGTGGCGGATCGGAAATCCGGATCAGGGCGATGTCCTGGTTCGAGTCGGTTCCGACAACGAAAGCGGGAACGGACTGGATCTGCCCGTGCAGCGTCACCGACACCGCTACCGATCCGGCAACCACGTGGTTGTTCGTCAGGATGTCGCCCTCGTCGTCGACGATCATGCCGGTGCCCTGATCGAGGTTCGGCGACCCGCCACCCAACTCCGACGCGCTCGGTCCCGTTGCGGTGATGGTGACCACCGAGCTCAGTGTCTTCGACACGATCGCGGGTATCGAACTGCCGTCTGCGAGAGCCGGGCCCGCAGAACCGTGTACCACCGTCACCTGGACGGCACCGGGAGTCTCCGACAGATGTGACACCGCGACCACCACTGCGCCAACCGCACCGCCCGCAACGCCTGCCACCAACGCCACGAGCGCGACCGCGAGTGGTTTGCCCCCGGTTGCATTCTTCGCTCCCGGTCGGGACCCCTTGTTCGACTCCGGCTTGGTCCACCACTTCGAGCGTCTGCGCGAGGTCGGACCAGTTCTGAACAACGCGATCGACGGGGCGAGACCGCCCGCACCCCACAGATGGGACACCGCGCCGTCGCGACCGGGAACTGATGTCCGGGCATGAGACTCGCGCTCGTCCACCGCCCACTCCCGCCAACCGCTCGGTGGCGCGTAAGTGTCGGCGGGGTGCTCTGTGTCGATCATCGCGCCGCCGTCTTGGTCCACCCTCGTTCCCTCCTGCAAGGCATCGCGGCCCCGGCCATCGCCCTAGCCGTGCCTGACAGAGCCCGGACCCACGAGGCGGGACCCCAGCTCTGAGCCGCTATGTGCTCCCTGCAACTGTCCCAGGATACGGACACCTGGGACCCTGCCGGACGCGACCACCCAAACCCGCGCTCGATCGGACGAGAACTGGGCGGCCGCCGGCCGCATCAGATGCGTTCAAGAAAGTCGTTGGCACCATCATTGCTAGCGTTGTCCCTCGGCATGGGGCGCAGGATCGACATCGAGCTAACGAGCAAGCGCGACGACGGGACGTGGACGTGGCGCGCTCCAGGAGCGCGCGAGCCGCGCGGGATAGTCGACGGCGGGCTGCTTCCTCCGGATGCCACTCCCGGCACCGTCCTTCGCGCCGAGGCGGAATTCGAACTCGAAGGAATCCTCGTCACCTCGGTCGTGGGCTCGAAGACTGCACAACACAGTGGTCGCGAGGGCGAGCGCATCGAGATTCTCGGCTCGACGATGAAACAGAGCACGGTGTCTGTGTCGCTTGCTTCTCCCGGCGGCAAGGGACGCGGTCGGGGACCCGGCCTTTTCGACGACCGCCCTCCCGCGAGACGGGGCGCTCCTCGGGGGGACAGAACGGACCGGGATCAGAAAGCCTCGACACACCCGCGCCGTACGGACAGAACCGTACCGGGCGACGGCGATCGAGCTCCTTCTTCGCGGTCTTCCGGTGAGCGCGGACGAAGGCCCGATGCCGGCGCGCCTCCTCGCGACGCGCGCTCTCCACAATCGCGCCCGTCAACACCGGACCGGCGCCCGCGGGTGGACTCGACGCGGGGTCCTCGCGCCGCCGGAGCGCGCCCTGGGTCCGGGGAGCGCAACGGGCGACCGCGCGCCCTGCAAGCTTCGACCGAACACCGCAACGCTGCGTTGGCATTACTGCGACCGGAGCAGCTTCCCGTTGCGGAGCAGTTGCTGAAGGGTGGAATTCCCGCTTTGCGGCGGGCAATTGACGATCAGAATTCGCGCGCCCGTGCTGAAGGGCGCGCCGAGGTCGCGCCAGAGCTTTTGCTCTCGATGGCCGACGAGCTTCTTCCGAAGATGAACCTCGCGGCGTGGAAGGACCGCGCAGTCGCCGCACGAGCGGCAGACCGTGACTGCCCGTTGCGCGAACTTCGGGCCGTGGTCGCAGCCGCATCGACGGTCAACGTCGACGACGAGGGTCGCGAGCTTCTTGCGACCCTGCGCAAGTCGCTCGACGAACGCGTGACCGCCCTGCGCGAATCCTGGCTCAACCGCATCTCTCGCGCCCTCGACGAAGGTCGGATCGTGGAGGGGCTTCACGTTGCGAGCCGCGCACCGGAGCCTGCGATGCGCTTGCCCGCCGAATTGGCTGTGAGGCTCTCTGACGTTGCGGGGTCTGCCATGCGCTCGGACCTCGACGATCAGGAATGGCTCCAGATCCTCGAAGCCGTGGTCGGCTCGCCGGTCAGGCGAACGGTCAAACCTGCCGGCCTTCCGTCGGTCGAAAGCGAGGCGGTTCTGAAAGCGGCGAGACATGCCGCCGGGAGCGTTCCTCAACTTGCCCGGCTTCTCGGGCTGCCGATTCCGCCGCCTCCCGGTCCTAGGCGTCCTCCGAGACAACTTGGCCCCGCTCGACGCGCCGCTCCCGCCTAGTAGCTAGAGCTCCCGATGCATCGTGATGAGGCGCGCTTTGAAACCCGCTGCCTCGAAGAAGTTCTTCGTCGCGCGCTGCCCGGGGAGCGCACTCACGTCGATCGCCCTGCAACCTTTGGCTCCTAGCCAGGCGATCAGATCGTCGAGCATCGCCCGGCCGACCCCCACCCCCCTCGCATCGGGCTCCACGTAGAAGGCGTCGACGACCCCGAGCGAGGTCTCTCCGACCAACTCGGCGCGAGCCGACGCCAAGCCGACGACCACGTCTTCCAGAAGCCCGACCACGACCGTGCGGCGCGGGTCGGAAAGGACGAGCGACAGGCCTCCTGGCCGCATCAGGGCCTTCGCAAGCAATCCCGTTTCGCGCCGGGCGAACAACGAGCCACCTCTTACGCCAGAGATCTCTTCGAGTGCTCGCACGCACAATTCGGCGCATGCGTCAGCATCCGCGACACTCGCCGGCCGCACGCTCTCCATTAACTGGCCCGCCTAGCGACCCGATGGGCCGGGCGTCTCAGGGACCCTCGAGTGAAGGCTCGCCGGTAAGAAGCTGCTCCACCCGGTTCAGGATGGTGGCGCGGTGGCGGTTGGAGCGTTCGTGTGCCTGAACCTCGAGCAGCTCGTCCGTCGACAGACCTGCCAGAAGCTTCACGACCTGGGATGCCGAGAGCGTGTCGTAAGCCGGGATCGCAAGGTCTCCCCGGGCGGCCTGTCCGTTGCTCGAACTCGAGGTGTCTGCGTGGACGTCTACAGGGGGGGTGGGTGCAGAGACGCTGTCAGATAGGTGCCCGGGTTGAGGTTGTTCCCTGGCCGTGCCGATATTGCGAGGAGGTGCGGCGCGCCGCGAGCCTCTCTCGGGTTTCGCAGGCTCAGGCTCGGGCTCGAGTACGTGTCGCAACCTCTTCGACACTTCTCGGAAACCCATCTGCACCGCGAACTGCCCGACCACACGAGCCGTAGCGCTCCGACCCTCGATCCTGTTCCGGCCCTTTTCGACGAGGCTCGGCAATTCCTCGGCGATCGTGAGCGCAAGCCCGGCCGGCGCGAACACGAACAGGTCCAGCAAGCGATCCTTGGCAGATTCTCTGTCGGGGGCCGGCATGCTCTCGGTCAGACGCAGTCCCTGCAGAGGACCCGCTTCGCGTCCGCCAACTGGCTGGGATGCTTGACCAAGAAGCACGACCGGCAGACGAACTCGTCCGGTTGTTTCGGAAGTACCCGGTCTGCGATCTCCGACCGGTCGTCGGGCTCGGGTACTTCCTCGTCCTCCTCGTCAGCTTCCTCGACGACGAGTCGCTCTTTCAGGATCTCGTCCAAGCTCGCCTCGACGTCCTCGTCGTCGGCCTCGTCTTCTTCCTCGTCCGCTTCCTCCGCGGGCGCGGCCGGCGAGACGGCAGCCACTACAGGAACCGCCCGAACGACGTTTACGTCTTCTTCGTCTTCGACGTCGACGACGTCGTCGAGATCCTCCACGTCTAGGTCGGCAACCACATCGACGTCCTCGATGTCACCGTCGATGTCGTCGTCTTCGAGCAACTCGTCAGCAGGCTCCTCGAGCTCGACCTCGTCGAGATCCTCGGGATCAACTACGTCATCCAAGTCGTCGGCCATTTACACCCTTCGGTCCGTCATCGGCGCGCCGGAGCATAACCGGTTGCTCCATGGGCTCCGATCACACCCTTCCTCGTGGCGCGAGCTTGCCCGCAGGGAATCGACAATGCTTCTCACCAGCGGCTTCTCGCGGCGCCCCGGACATGCCGAGCCGAGTTTTCGTGCCAGTGCAGAGGCGGCGGGGCGCCCGGACCGGGCGCCCTTCGCTCGGCAACGCCGGGCGCTGCACCGAACTTCCGGCAGCTACGCGTCCCGGCGGCCGGGCCCGGGGACCTTTGGTGCCATTCGCTTCTCGCCTCGCGACGGCAGCGAAAGTTTTCTACTCGGTCCCGCGGGCCTCCCTCCGCCTTCTCACAGCTATCCCCCCCTCAGGTCCCTGCTGATGATCATCAGACAGGGCCTCGGGGCGTTTTGGGACTGCGCGACTATGCGTCTTCATTTGCTTCGAGTCAAGCGACATCTCAACGTTCTGACCAGGATCTCCTCGCGTAACTGCAGGTAGCTACGTGGTGGATGTCGACGCGAATTCGCGGAGAGTTTTCGTTCCGTTCAGCTCCCGGGGACCGCGTCACAAGAAAGCTCGGGCTCTCTGTCGTTGTTCGCACCGTCAGTAACGTCAATTCCTGAACCCAGTCGCCTACTCTCCACGCGTCGTTCCGCCTCGAGCCGTTCCAGGTCAGGCACGGTGTGATCTACGAATGTCATGGCGTCCGCAAGTATCCGGTGGCCGGCCTGCTCTGCGATCAGGCGGTGCATGTCCTGGGCGATGCGACGGTAGACGGGATGACCTTGCGTACCGCTTCGAAGCTCGATCACGTGCATCGCCTCGCGGGCGTTCATGTCGAGCACGTAACGCAGACGGTGCGCAAGGGTTAGCGCGTAGGCCGCTCGTTCGGGGAACGTTGTCGCCAGGTCCCCGTAGAGATTGGCGGAGCGGGCCATCGAGTCTTGGAAACGGTCCTCGAGCCCCGCCTCCGCTACAGGCTCGGGCAACTCGTATCCGAGGTTCGGAGTGAGCTGCTGCCATTCGACGGTGAGCATGCGGTGGCGCTGCAAGTCTCGGAAAGCGCCGTAGTCGGAAACGATCTCGAAGCGGTAGCTCGTGCGCTCCAATGCTCGCCCAGGACGGTGCCTTCGATTCGTCCGTTCGCCTACGTAAGCGCGGGCGATTGCCAGGCGCTCGGAGGAGCCCAACTTCTGCACGCGCCGGAGCAGCTCGGATTCGTCGAGCGAGCTAGACGCGAAGCACATGGCTGCGAGCACTTTGTCCTCGCCGGACGGATCGTGGTCCACCAACCTCACCAGAGGCGCGTCGTCCTGGAGACGGTCGGCGGCATCTGGCCACAGCCGTTCAACGATCGACTCGGTCTCGCGCCTGGTGGACGCCAGGTACGCCGCCCAGGCTCCCCCTCTTTCGGGACGGTCGAGGCGCTGAAGGAACGACGGGATCACCTTCTTCAGCTCCTCGAGCATCAACTCGGCGTAACGGCGAGCCTCAGGCAGCGGATGGGCACGCATGCGGAGGATGAGCTGCTCGTAGGACTGGCCGGTCCCGTAGATCCCGACGTTCGAGACCGAAGCGGTGGGAAGCAGCCCTCGAAGAGAGTCGAGCGCCTTCGCTTTGATCGACTGCCGGTGCACGAAATCAGAGTCTCCCGGCACCCTCGGGAAGCGTCGGGTCAGCCAGGCCTGCATGACCGGCAGAAGCTCCGCATACGCCTCGAAGAGACGGTCCATCTCTCCGACATAACGAGCGCCGAATTGAGAGTCGAGTATCTCGGGATCTCGGTAGTAGCGGTACCGACCCGCCGCGAGCCTGCTGTCGTAGGCCACATAGCGGGTTGACTGCTCTAGGTAAGCCATCAGACGGCCCCACTCGAGCACCTTCGTGAGCAGGTTGGACGCCTGCTCGCACGCCAGGTGCACCCCGCCGAGTTGAGCGACCGAATCGTCGCCGTACTCCATGAACACCCGGTCGTACAGCTCCTCCGCCCTGCGCAGACCGACCGTTGCATCGACGCCCGCGTCCCCGCTCAGCTCCAGGTCGCCGACGAACTCGTCCAGGAACAGCCGGCGCAGCGTCTTGGCCGATCGAGAGTACCTTGCGAACAGGGCACCTTTTACGACTTCAGGCAGGTTGACCAGGGCAAACACCGGTCCGTCGAGGGTCGTGACGTACCTGCGGAGGATGTCAGCCTCCTCGGCTGTGAAGGATTCATCCAAGTACGGGAACATCCGGCGCAACACTACGACCCGTCACCCCGCACTGTGGCGGACCGTCGGAACCGCCTCAGGACCCGTCTGCGAGCGCGCCCACCCAGCCGGCCGCGACGACACCGCGCTGGATCGAATTCGCGGCTTCGCGAGCCGCCTGGCCCGTTTCCGTCACAGGCGCCACGACCGCCAGCTGGCGAAGCAGATCGGCCAGCTGCTTCGCATTGCGCACGAAGTCCCCGGGAGACAGTGCGCTTCTTTCGAGTACCCGCTCTAGGCGCTCGCCCGACGCCCACTTGATTGCGGCCTCGGCGAACCCGGGCTCGGGTCTCCGGCTCTTTGCGATCCGCATCTCCGACTCCTCCACGCGAAGCAGGTCCGCGGCCGACTCGAGCGAGCGGATGCGATCGACCACGTCATCAGGAAGGCGGGGTTCGGGCTGCCAACGCCCGGACCGGGCCTCGTAGGTAAAGGCCGAGACGGTCGCGGCAAGCTTCGAGGGGTCGAGGCCGTCGAGCAACCCTCGATCGAGTGCCTCGGTTACCATCAGGTCGCAATCGTGATAGATCCGTGCGAGAAGCTGACCCGATCCCGTCAGACGCCAGTGCTCCAGGTCGACGTGACCTCGTCGCTCTAGAACCTCGAGAATCCTGTCCAAGCGGGCCGACAGGGCGTCAGAGTGGCGGGTGTCTTGGAACTGAGCGAACGACTTGTCGAGGACCTCCTTCGCGCTCTTCTTGGGAAAGCGCCTCACGAGGTTCACCGCCAGGTTGTAGGTAGGCCTGAAAGACGAGCGCAGCTCTGGCGCCGGAGACGTCGCAAGTCGCGCGAGCTCGCCGGCGAGAACGCGGGGGGACCACACGACGACCGCGTGACCGAGCTCGTCGAGGCCTCTTCTCCCTGCCCTGCCCGTGAGCTGTGCGTATTCGCCAGACGTGAGCGCAGAACGTCCGTGCTCGCGCACCTTCGTCAACCTTTCGATCACCACCGTCCTCGCCGGCATGTTGATACCGAGGGCGAGCGTCTCTGTGGCATAGACGAGGCGGAGCAGGCCCGAGGCGAAGCATTCTTCGACGGCCTCTCGAAACGCCGGCACCATCCCGGCGTGGTGGGCGGCCACGCCAGCCTCGAGCGCCGCAGACCACGGCCCGTAGTCAAGAGCGCGGAGCTCCTCGTCGGAGATCTGATCTGTGTGCTCTTCGCACAGACGCCGGATCTCCACTCGCTCGGCCGGCTCGGTGAGCCTGAGCCCGTCGCGCAGGCATTGTGCCACCGCGTCGTCGCACGCCGCGCGGCTGAATATGAAGACGATCGCGGGGAGCATCGCTCGTTCGGCTAGCGAATCTACGAGCTCGGTCCGCCTCGGCGTAGCGAGCCCCGAATTGCGAGCGCTGACGTCTCGGTTGCGTCCATGGCGGTATCCCGAGCCGCCTCTTTTCTGGTTGAACCTCCTGTCGAGCGCGAGCGCGTCTCTGTGAAGTTGCCCTTTCCACAAAAGAGGTACCAGGTGAACCTGCCTCGAGCCCCGCTCTGAGACCGCCAAGTGGTTGCGCAGCTCCACGGGCCGCTTGGATTCGACGACCACCTCGGTCGGTCCTCGGACCTCGCGCATCCAGGCGCCGAGCTCTGACGCATTCGACACAGTCGCAGACAGGCAGACGAACACGACGTCGCGAGGGCAGACAATGAGCACCTCTTCCCAAACAGAACCCCGGTAAGGATCTTGCAGGAAGTGGACCTCGTCCAGGACCACGAGCCCGAGATCCCCGAGTCCCTGAGGTGCCGAGAAGAGCATGTTCCTGAGCACCTCTGTCGTCATCACGACCACGGGCGCATCAGGAAGATGCGAGATATCCCCCGTGAGCAAGCCGACGTTCTCGTCCCCGTAGGTCAGTGCCAGCTCGCCCAACTTCTGGTTCGACAGCGCCTTTAGAGGAGTCGTGTAGAAAGCCCGCTTGCCCGACTCGGTGGCGCGCGCGATCGCGTAGTCGGCAACCACGGTCTTCCCGGACCCGGTGGGTGCCGAGACGAGCACCGACAGTCCCGCCTCGAGAGCTTCGATCGCGCGCTCTTGGAAGGGGTCAAGTCGAAAACCGAGTCTCTTCGTGAAGCTCGCCCGCAATTCGCCCGGGCCTGCCGTCACCGGTTGCGTCGCAACAGCTTTCCGAGGACTATCGACACCTCGTAGAAGAAGTACAGGGGAAGGGCGAGCGCGAGCATCGAGAACGGGTCACCGCTCGGGGTGATCACGGCAGCCACGATGGTGATCAGAACGATCGCCCACCGGCGCCACGACGCAAGACGATTCGGGGAGAGGACTCCGGCGAGCTCGAGGGATACGAGCACCACCGGGAACTCGAAGGTGATCCCGAAGACGAACATGAGCGCGACGATCAACCCGATGTAGCTGTTCGGGTTGTAGATGTCCTTCAGGGTCGGCCCGCCGATGGCGTTTAGGAACCGGAGTGCGTGCGGGAACGTGTAGTACGCGAGAACCGCTCCCCGCAGAAGAGCACGATCGATGCCGCGATGAACGGGATTATGTAGCGCTTCTCGTTTCTCTTGAGGCCCGGCGTCACGAATCGCCAGAACTGCCACAAGATGATCGGTCCGGCGAGAGCCAGGCCCCCGTAGGTGGCGAGGTGGATACGAAGCGCCAACGGGTCCAGAGGACCTGTCACGTAGAGCGTGCACTGATTTTTGGGGACGATCCTGCAGTACGGCGACTGCAAGAAGTGGAGGACGTGCGAGTACACGATGAAGACCGCGATCCCCGCCGCGAGGAACGCGGTGACCGAGATGATCAGCCTCTTGCGTAGCTCCGCGAGATGCTCCCCGAGCGTCATCGCGTCCGGCGAAGGCTTCGCCTTGCGTCGAAGGGTCATCGCCATGTTCGTCGGTCCGGCGCTCCAGTACGCCCCGACACGTCAGGCCTCAATAAACGGCCTGCGTGCTCGGCACGTGCTCAGTTCATGCTCGGGTCGTCTGGGATGACGCCTGACTCTCCGGACTCAGCCCCGCGCCAAGGCCTCGTGCGACCGACCGGTCGGTTGACCCGACGAGGAGGTCCACCTGAGACGGCAGGAACGGCGTCGGATCCGGGCGCCTCGCCGGAAATCGGTTCGCCCGACGGCTGTGTCTCAGAAGGCGTCTCGCCCGACGGCGGCTCGCTCACCGCTGCGGGCATGGACGGCTGAATGGCACCGAACGGTTGTGTCCCGTCCTGCGTTACGTCCAGCACGTCGGTCTGCTCGCGCTCGTCCGCGTCGGCCAGCTGGTCCAAGAACGCGAGCGGCGATCGGACCGCCTGCACGACTTGCTGGGATGAGGGCAGGTCAGGAAAGGTGCCGCGAACCTCGGTCTCGAGACGCTCCCTGAAGCGTCTCAGCTCACCCCAGGCGGCCCCCATCTGGCGGGCCACTGTCGGCAGCTTGTCTGGGCCGAGGACTACGAGCGCCACTATCAGGATCACGATGAGTTTCGCCGGGTCGAGGAACACCGCAAAGGATTCTACGACCGGACGCCGCACGATCCCTAGTCGGGTCGTGGGTCACCCTGGATCAGGGCGCGCGGAGGGTCAGAAGATCGTGATGTGCGACAGAGGCCAGATGCGCATCACGACCCGGCCCACTATGAGCGAGCCCGATATCGGGCCGAATACCCGGCTGTCGGACGAGAAGCTCCGGTTGTCCCCCATCACGAAGTAGTCGCCCTTGGGGATCTTGACCGGCGAGAAGTTTCCCGTCTCCACACCTTTCGGAAGCCAGGGCTCGGGCAGCTGCTTGCCGTTGATGAAGATGTGACCTCCCTGGCCCGAGATCGTCTCGCCCGGAAGGCCGATGACCCGCTTCACGAGATCGTTCACGCCCGGTTCGAGGGTTTCTCCCGGAGGTCTCGAGAAGACGACTATGTCGCCGCGGTGGACCGAGTGGAAGCGGTAGCTCAGCTTGTCGACGAGGATGCGGTCACCGACGCTGAGCGTCGGCTCCATCGAACCGGAGGGTATGAAGAACGTCTGGACGACGAACGTCCGCATGCCTACGGCTACGCCGAGCGCGACGAGCAACACGATTACCCACTCGATGATCGCCCGCTTGCGGCGGCGGCGTCTCACCTCGGAGCGCGCGACCGGAACCTCCGGCGGAGTGCCGTTACCAGCCGGCGCTGCAACGCCGGGCGGTTCGAGCTGGCCGTCCACTGCCGCGGGAGAATCGATGCCCTCGGTGACCCCCGAAGCGGCTACGGTGCTCGCCCCCCCCACAGCGGGACCGGCCTGGAGAGGATCGGTCGCCACGGAGGTTCGAGGTTACCCGACCTGATCGGTCCCGGTGGTACGCCCTCGTACTTATCAACCCGAATACTGCTCTGCAGGAATATTGCGCCAACCTGGTAGTAGTCCTGGTTGCCGCGGGCGTAGGCTCCGCCCGGTGACAAGCGCTCAATATTCGGCCGCTTCCGATCCGCGGCCGGAAGACCAGCGTCCTGCCGCTCATTCTCTGGGCGCCGTCTCGAACGATCCCGGCGTCGAGCCGAGCTTCGAAGAGGTTGCCTCGATGCTCGACGAGGTCGTGGGCAACGTGGGCAAAGTCCTCTACGGCAAGGACGAGGTCGTCCGGCTCGCGGTCGCATGTCTGGTGGCCGGAGGCCACCTCCTGGTGGAGGATCTGCCGGGCGTGGGAAAGACGACCCTCGCGAAGGCTCTCGCAAGATCTCTGGGGCTCGAGTTTCGCCGCGTTCAGTTCACCGCGGACCTGCTGCCTTCGGACGTGACGGGGGCGATGATCTTCGACCGCGACCGGAACCAACCTGTCTTCCGGCCAGGCCCCGTGTTCGCAAACGTTCTGTTGGCCGACGAGCTCAACCGTGCGTCCCCGAAAGCGCAGTCGGCGCTCCTCGAGTCGATGGAGGAACGTCAGGTCAGCATGGACGGCGAGAGCTTCCCGCTGCCGGCTCCCTTCATGGTGATAGCGACGCAGAACCCGTTCGACGCGGCGGGGACCTACCTTCTTCCTCACAGCCAGCGTGACCGGTTCCTACTTCGCGTGAGCATCGGGTACCCCTCGCGCACCGAAGAAGACACCCTCCTCGTCACCGGTGACTCGCGCGCCGCGGTGGACGCGCTTCCAGCGGTGACCGACGTGCGCGGTCTAAAAGAAGCATCTGCCGCCGCAGAACGTCTCTACGTCGACCCGGCGGTCAGGGGATACGTCCTCGACCTGGTGGAAGCCAGTCGGTCCCACCCTGACCTGTCCATCGGTGCATCGCCCCGCGCTGCGCTCGCAACCATGCGAGCGGCGACCGCGGTGGCGGTCACCCAAGGGCGCCCCTACGTCACTCCGGCTGACGTCCAGTCGGTGGCTGAGCCGGTGCTCGGGCACCGGATCGTTGTCGACGCCGCGGCCGCGCTTGGAGGCGTGGATGCGTCTGCCGTGGTCCGCCAGATCGTCAGGTCGGTTCCTGTACCTGTTCGGCCAGGCTCCAAACCTTGACGACCCTGCCGGTCTTGCCGGTTGGGCCGGTCTTGCCGGCGGTTACGGTTTCGACCCCTCCTACGGGTGACGGGTCCGGGTGGCAGTCGGTATCACCGTAGGGATCCTCGCGGTCCTGGTAGCGGCCGCGGGATGGCGCCTCGGCGCCACCAACAGGGGTCTCGTCTGCCTTGCCGTCGCAGCCGGTATGGGCATCGGGGGGCGGATCGCAGGCGTAGAGGAATACGTGCTGTTCGCGGTTGCCCTTGGTGTCCTGCTCGCGGCGGGGCCGATCATCTTGTGGCACCGTGCAGAGAGGGCGGTGGCGACGCTTCAGATCGAGCTGCGCCCTTCTTCGCACGAGGTCCAGGTCGGTGGCGACGGATGGCTGTCCGTGAGCGTGGCGAACAACGGGCAGAGAACCTGCGCTCCCATGCGTCTCGAGCGCCCCGACGACGCGTTCCGCCTGACACGTCCGGGATTTCGTCGCCAAGCCGAAGCTGAGATCGACACCTCGAACGACGCCGGGCGGTCCAGGCGCGCGCCCGGGTGGCGCAGGAGGATCGCCCGCGGTGTGAGGGTGCCTGCTCTCGGTCCCGGAGAGCACGCGGAGCTGCGTTTCGCCATACCGACCTCGAAGCGCGGAGTGCTCACCGTTCCGAGCCTCCGGCTCTGGTGCCTCGACCCGTTCGAGCTGTTCGCATACGAGATGGTCGTCACCACCGAGGCGAGCATCGTGGTGGTTCCTGACCCCACTCCCCCGCGCGGCCTCGTCGGTGGGGTCCTGCAACCCGCTGGGCGTCTCGTCTGGTCACCGCCCCAGTCGGGCGAGGCGTCGGGAGGGCAGGGTTTCGATTTGAGCGGACTGCGGCCCTACGTCCCGGGTGATCGCCTGAGGCTCCTTCACTGGCCGACGCTCGCCCGTACCGGTGACCTTCTCGTGCGCGACTTCGAGGGCTCTGGAACCGACGCAGTCACGCTGATTATGGACGACCGCGCCGGCAAGGTAGACCCGGTTCACTTCGAAGCGGTCGTCTCGGCCACCGCCGGCATAGGCGTGGAAGCGGCCCGTCTCGGTCTCGGCGTCGAGCTGCGGTCGCCGGGTGGTGTGCATCTCGACCTGCAGGCCGAACTGCTGCTCTCGAAATCGCTCCTGCGCGTTCTCGCCACAGTCGATCCGGTTGCGTCGCGTTCGGGTCGCAGCTCGATCGGCACTTACGGCTTGGCCAAGATGGGAACCGGCGACGTCAACGATGCAGACAAGCACCGCGTCGTGGTCACGACGGCGGCTGCCCTCGACACGTTGCCTGAGCTCCTCAGGCGCTCGAGCACGGTGGTAGTGGTGTGACCGTCCTCACTCCTCCGTCTTCACCCTCCCCATCCTCTCGGCCGTATCTACCCCCTCGTCCGCCCGCGTCTCCGCGGGGCGCGAGCCCACTCCCGACGCTCCGCGCCGGCGCTGAGCACGAAGAGGCTCCGGAAGGCAAAACCGAACAGGCGATCCGTCCCGACGACCGGACCCGACGCAGCCCGGTGGCGGATCTCGTAGTCGAGCTCGCAATGATCGCAGTCGCGTTGGCAGCCTCTGTCGGAGTTGCGCGCCTCATACAGGGCGGACTCGGCCACGCCGTTTTGATCCCGGTCATGGTGACGGTGCTCGCCGGCGGCTCCGTCACGGCTGTATCCGCGCGCAAAGGCCTCCCCTTGCTCGTGGTCGCCGCGCTCGGTGTCGTCGCGAGCGTGCTTGCTGTGCTGTGGACGGTCGTGCCGGGTGCCACGCGGTTCGGCCTTCCAACGATCACGACCGGTCACGTGGTGGCCAACGAGATCCACCCGCGAGAGCCGTGATGGGATCGCACCGCACCCCGGTTCCCGATGTGGCCGGGGTGGTCCTGATCGCGTCGCTTTCCGCCGGACTGGTCTCAGTGGCGGCGCGGATCCTGTTCGAGATGTCGAGGCGTCACGCCCGCTGGCCCCGACTTCTCGCCCTCGTTCCGACGCTCGGCATGTTCGGCTATTCGTCGCCTTTGAGCGCACGTATCGACCGACCGCAGATCACGATCCTTTATCTCGCGTCAGCTCTGGTCTTCGTCGCTGCTTCAGACTCGGGCGGCTTGGCGCTTCGTCCTGCCGGGACGTACGACCGGTTCAGAAGCGTGCTCGCTACTCATCTGCCTTCGTTCGCCGACGCTGGTGCGGCTCTTCTCATAGTGGTGCTAGCAGCAGGAGCGCTCGCGGACACCCAGCCCTTGGCTTTCCCGTGGTGGAGCCAGACCCCTGGTGACGGGAACCTCTCTGGCAAGGGCGCGTCACACAGCATGGTGACCGCACTTTCTCTCGTTGCGAACTTGCAGGGCGACGAGACAAAGTCCGCGAACGTACCGATGTTCCAGGGGACATCTCCGATCCCGACTTACTGGCAAGTCGGCCTTCTCACCGTGTTCGACGAGACCAAAGGTCAGTGGACCCCGGGTCCCGATGAAGCGGCGGCACTCGACGGCAGCAATGCGTTGACCCCGCCTGCGCCACTGCTCCCTCAGCCAATCGAGTCCGGGCCCTCCGCGACGTTGTTCATCGCGTCCGTGTCGATCCAGAACCTCTCGACACGGCTCCTTCCGGCGCCACCTATTGCGCTACTGCCCACGGTGAACAGTCCGATCCAGGCGATCCGCATAGCTGACGGGATCGGGCTTGCAGTCAGCTCGCCCTTGACGTTGGGCGAGAACTACCAGATCGTCTCCGAGCGTGCGCAGGTTCCTTCGTTGAATTCAGGTCCCCAGTCACTCGCCGAAATCGACCTCGGTCTCGAGGGAAGCGGGCCGCAGTACCTGGCGCTCCCCGCCGGCATCCCGGCTGAAGTGAAGACGATCGCGCGCCAGGCTGTGGCGGGTGCGAAGACCCCTATCGAACAGGTTCAGGCGCTCGTCGATTACTTCCGCTCCGGCAACTTCTCTTACACGCTTTACCCGCCTGCGGTGCCGAAAGGCAAGAACGCGCTGGTCGAGTTCCTCACAGTTACCCGGCTCGGTTTCTGCCAGCAGTTCGCCGGCGCTTTCGGTGTGCTCGCGAGAGAGCTCGGCCTTCCGGTGAGGCTCGCCGTCGGGTTCACGCCAGGCCACGCCGTGCAAAAGGGCGGCGACGTGTACCAGGTGTCGGGTTCCGACGCCCACGTGTGGCCCGAGGTCTACATGGGCCCGGAGCTCGGTTGGATCTCGGTTGACCCGACGCCGAGTCCCGCGAACGGCGAGCAGACCGCCGCGGGCGTCATGAACTACCGGCCGCTGAACGGACCGAAAGGCCCGAACGGCCCGTCCAGCGGGACGACGCTCCCGAGGAAGAACAAGGTCAAACTCCCCCTTCCTCCCAACCCGAGCTCGTCGCCTGCGGGCACGGCGCACCACGCTCGCCGGTCTGCTCCTCTCCCCGCCGGATTGATAGTCGCCGGCGTGGTGATCCTCGTGCTGGCCGTCGGAGGATTGATCTTGTTCCGGCGCTCCAAGCGCTCCGTCCGTTACAGCGCGTACTTCAGCCGCGGATCGTCCGATCCTGATCACGTCGTGTTGCGCGCTTGGTTCCGCGCGTCGTCGGCGCTCGGGCGCGCCGGATTCCGCCGGCCGCAGTGGGAGACGCCGGCCGCGCACGCGGCCGAGGTCCGCGCGGCAGTCGTCGACGGAGTGCCCGCCGCCAAGCGCACCGACTCGGCGGCATTGGGTGCGGCGACCTACGGCTATACCGAGCTCGCGCAACTCGCCGAGCTCGCGTGCTATTGCCCGGGTCGTTGCACTAGCCGCGATGCTCGCCACGCGGAGCAAGAGGCCTGGCGAATCGAAAGGGCTCTCCGATCCTCCGGAATGTTCCGACGGTTCCCCGGTCCTCCCGTCGCCGGTGCAGTTCTTTCGGCAAGTTCGGGTGGTTCCGGCAGCGCTTCTGGTTCGGTTGCCGCGGTCACTGGCGCGGGCTCGAGCGCCCACTTGAGGGTTGTCGGTTCGAGCGGCCCGACGAGACCCGGCGGGGCTGGTGCCCGCAGCTCTTTCAAAGGCCCGCGATGAGCTTTTCCACGCGGTCGTCGTGCGATCTGAAGGGGTCTTTCAAAAGCACGGTTCGCTGCGCCTGATCGTTCAATTTCAGGTGCACCCAGTCCACTGTGAAATCGCGTCTGCGCTCTTTCGCCCTTCTTATGAACTCACCGCGTAGGCGCGCCCTGGTGGTCGAGGGGGGCTCGTTCATCGCTGTCGTGATCTGAGTGTCGTCGCAGATCCTTTCCACCCGGTCTCGCGCTGCGATCCTGTAGTACAGGCCGCGCGTCCGGTTGACGTCGTGGTACTGAAGATCCACGAGCGCGACACGCGGGTGCCCAAGGCTCAGGTTGTGCCGCTCCCTGTAGGCCTCGATCAGCTGGTACTTGGCCACCCAGTCGCATTCACGTCCGAGGCTCAGAGGATCGGCTTCGAGACCCTTCAGACAGTGCTCCCACATGTCGAGAGCCCTGTCCTCTTGCGGCGAGAGCCCGTGCGAGTCCCTGAAGCGAAGAGCTCGAGTCAGGTACTCCGACTGGATCGAGAGAGCGCTCAGCTCCCTGCCGTTCGCCAAACGGACCTTGCGCCTGCACGTCAGGTCATGACTTATCTCGCGGATCGCCCTGATCGGGTTCTCGAGCGTCAGGTCCCGCAGCACGGTCCCAGGATCCTCGAGCATGCGCAGCAAGATGCTCGTCGCGCCGACCTTCAAGAACGTGGCGTACTCGCTCATGTTCGAGTCACCCACGATCACGTGCAGCCTGCGGAATCGCTCGGCATCGGCGTGCGGCTCGTCCCTGGTGTTGATGATGGGCCGGCTGCGGGTCGTCGCCGACGAGACGCCTTCCCAGATGTGCTCTGCGCGTTGAGAGAGGCAGAAAACCGCGCCGCGAGCGGTTTGGAGGACCTTCCCGGCACCGGCGTATATCTGCCTGCTCACCAAGAAGGGGATAAGGACCTCGGTGTAGTGCGCGAAGTCGTCGCGGCGGCCAGTGAGATAATTCTCGTGGCAGCCGTAGGAATTCCCGGCAGAGTCGGTGTTGTTCTTGAAGAGGTAGATGACGCCTCGTATCCCCTCCTCGCGCAGCCGCGCCTCTGCACCCGCGACCAGCGCGTCCAGGATCCGCTCCCCCGCCTTGTCGTGAGCAACGAGGTCAGTGATGGAGTCACACTCGGGTGTCGCGTACTCAGGGTGGCTACCTACGTCGAGGTACAGGCGAGCACCGTTCTCGAGAAAGACGTTCGACGATCTCCCCCAGCTGACAACCCGCCGAAACAGGTAGCGGGCGACCTCGTCAGGACTCAGTCGTCTCTGCCCGCGCAAAGTGCACGTGACTCCGTACTCGTTTTCGAGCCCGAAAATGCGCCGGTCCATTCAAGGTCACGCTAGCGGTCTTCCGGTGCCTCTCCGTGGTTCCGCGCGGTCCCGCGCGAACGGTCTGGCATGTAGCGTTTGTCGTGTGGCCGCGTTCGCAATGGTGCCGCTCGTCGTCACCTCCTCGGCGTTCGAGGCTCAGGTGCTTTGCGCCCGGCTCGGAGCTGACGGGATCCTCACCCAGATGCGAGGCGCCTCCCAGGGCCCTTACCCGCTGCCGGGCCTGGTTACGGTGCTAGTCGAGGCGGACCAGGCCGACGACGCTCGCCAGTTGCTCCTGGTCGACCAGGTCGAGGCCGTGTTCGACGAAGACCCGGGATCCTGAGCAACGCCCACTGGCGAATCGACAGCCGAGCCTTCGGGTGAAATATCCCGCCTAAGTATGCAGTGATGTTCCCTAATTCCGCGAATTAGCGGCCGGCGGCGACCCGGCGGGCGACCCGCGGGGACCCGTCCAGCATTACGTTCAGCCACCCATCCTGCTACCCGTTCACCCGCCGTCTACGTCGTCGGCGTCCGGCGATTCGGCCGCTTGTGGAGCGCCCGCACGCTTTCGCGGCTGGCGCCTCGTCGGAGCGCGTGGCTCGAGTAGCTCGAGGAGCTCGGCCCGCTCGATGCGCCTGAACGCGCGTCGGCCGTTTCCTCTTTCGAGCACCGCCACCTCGAGGTCGTCGGGGCCGAGGGGTCTGTCCGGATCCCCGAGCGCCGCTACCGCAGCCACTAGCGCCTCGTCGAGTGTCCAGTCGGGCCTTGCCACCGTTCTGAGGCGTTCGAGGATCGTGTCGGTCTCTCCGCCGAGCACCGCTACACCGTCCTCGTCGGTGATCGTTCCCTCGTATGCGATGTGGTACAGCTGGTCGCCATCTGGCTCCGCGCCGAGCTCGGCAACGAGGATCTCGACCTCGAGCGGTTTCATCTCGTGCGTGAAGACCTGACCGAGGAACTGGGCGTAGACGTTGGCGAGTGAGCGCGCGTCGACATCCTCGCGGCTGAACGCGTAGCCCTTCGTGTCCGCGTGGCGCACGCCTGCAACGCGGAGCTGGTCGAACTCGTTGTACCTGCCGACGCCTGCGAACGCGATGCGGTCGTAGATCTCGCTCACCTTGTGAAGCGACCGCGACGGGTTCTCCGCGACTATGAGGATGCCGCCCGAGTAGACCGTCGCCACGAGTGAGCGTCCCCGCGCAATCCCTTTCTGCGCGTACTCGGCGCGGTCCTTCATGACCTGCTCCGGAGCGACGTAGAAGGGCATCGTCACGGTCGGTTGACCCCCCGCAGCCGTTCGATCGTCGTCGCGAAGCGCTCGGCCACCTCGGTCTCCGGAACTTGCTCGTATCCCGTGCGGGTGACCGTGGCGACCACCGGATATATGCCACGCACCAAGTCGGGGCCACCTGTCGCGGAGTCCTCGTCGGCTGCCTCGTAGAGCGCTCGCACGGCTAGCTCGACGGCGTCGGCGCGGCCCATTCCCACGCGCCAAGCGAGCTTTATGGATGTACGCGCATCGCGGCCGCCCGAGCCGGTCGCCGCGTGGTCAGCCTCTTCGTAGTGGCCCCCGGTGACGTCGTAACTGAAGATCCTCCCCTGGTCCCGCGCAACGTCGTATCCGGCGAACAGCGGCACGACAACGAGTCCCTGCATCGCCATGATCAGGTTCTCGCGCACCATCTGACCGAGTTGGTTGGCCTTGCCCTCCAAGCTGAGCGCCACTCCCTCGACCTTCTCGTAGTGCTCGAGCTGGGTCTGGAACAGCCGCACCATCTCGACGGCGGGCCCTGCTGCACCGGCGATTGCGACAGCGGAATAGCGGTCGGCCGGGAACACCTTCTCCATCGCGCGATGGGCGATGAAGTTTCCTTCGGTCGCGCGCCTGTCGCCCGCCATGACGACACCGTCCTCGAAGCGAAGCGCGACAACCGTCGTGCCGTGGCGGAGATTTGCCGGCGCCTGGCTCTCGGAGTGTTCGGGTTGACGATCCGGTACGTCCAGTCGCCTGAGCAATCTGGTGAAGCTAGGCCCTGGATCGTCGGAGGGGTCGAACAGGGGCAGCCTCACACGCGTCCCGCCGGCATTGGGGAGACCTCCTGGACCACGCGGCTATTCGCCGCCCTTCTGGACATAGTTCCGCACGAATTCCTCCGCGTTCTCTTCGAGGACCTCGTCGATCTCGTCGAGAAGGTCGTCGAGCTCAGACTTGAGCCTCTCGCCCGCCTCGGAGGCTTGTGGCGCCTCTTCGGGTGCCTCCTCCTGACGGGTGCTCGGCGCTTGCCGCCGCTTCTGCTCCCGCTCTGCCATCTCTCTCTCCTACCTGCACTCTCCTGCGCACTCTGGTTTCACGCGCTCAACCTTGTCAGAAGGTCGGCCGGCGATGAGCTCGCCTTGAGCAACTCCTCTGTGTGCTCGGCCGTACCTCGAAGTGGATCCATCATAGGGACGCGACGCAGCGGGTCCGTACCGAGATCGAACACGATCGAGTCCCAGTTGGCGCTCGCAACAGAAGACGCCCAGCGTTTGAGGCACTGACCCCTGAAGTATGCCCTCGTTCGCCGAGGCGGCTCGGTCACCGCAGACAACACGTCGGCTTCGGTGACGAGGTGCTCGGTGTCGAGGCGGGCGAACAACGAGCGCTCCGGCCGCAGATCGTGATACTGCAGGTCCACGGCTGCGAGGCGGTGGTCGTCCCAATCGAGTTTGTGCCGGTCCCGGTAACCCTCGACCAGTTGCAGCTTCGCAACCCAGTCGACCTGTCTCGCGACATTCACCGGATCGGTCTCCAGTCCGTGGAGAACCGACTCCCAGCGCTCGAGCACGTCGCGACCCACCGTCTCGTCGCCGAGGCATTCGAGGCCGCGATCCTCTGCGTACTTCCTGGCAAGTGAAAACAGCTCCCACTGGATCTCGAGAGCAGTGCAGACAGTGCCGTCGGCCATCTCCAACGTCGTGTTCAAGGTTGTGTCGTAAGACACGAGCCTTATTGCCTGAACGGGATTGGCGAGGGTGAGGTCGACGCCTTCGAATCCGTCGTCCTCGATCAGCGCCAACACGAGAGAGGTCGCGCCGATCTTCAAGAAGGTCGCCACCTCTGCGAGGTTTGCGTCCCCCACGATCACGTGGAGCCGGCGATAGCGCTGGGGGTCGGCGTGTGGTTCGTCGCGAGTGTTCACGATGGGCCGCTTGAGCGTGGTCTCGAGCCCGATCTCCTCTTCGAAGAATTCGGATCTTTGCGACAGCTGGTACGGAACCGAGCGGCCGCCGACGGTCGGGGTCTCGGTTCCCACCTTCCCCGCTCCGGTGTAGATCTGGCGCGTCACGAAGTGAGGCGTTATGAGGTGCGCTATCCGTGAGAACGGGACAGAGCGGTCCATCAGGTAGTTCTCGTGGGTGCCGTACGAATTGCCTTTGCGGTCCGAGTTGTTCTTGTAGACGACGATCGACTGGCCTTCGGGGAGCATCCTCTTCGCGGCGGCCATCGAGCGCATCAAGACGACTTCGCCCGCCTTGTCGTAGAGAACGGCCTCGAGCGCGTCGGCGCATTCCGGCGTCGACATCTCGGGATGCGCGTGGTCGACGTAATAGCGCGCTCCGTTTGTCAGCACCGCATTCACAAGATGCGTCTCGATCTCGGGGGGCATGGAGCCCTCGCCGCGAAACCCCGGGCGTCGTTTCCCGGCGCCTCGTCCTCGAAATCCCACCCCGCCTGGGCCAGATCCGAAACGTAGGCATTCACGAGCATCGACGAAGACGCGACCGGGTTCTGGTCCCCACCGACGTGCTGTACGCCGTATTCGGTCTCGATCCCGCACACCTTGGGGACGGCCACGAGCCCGACCCTATCGCCTGGCGTGCTTTACGTACGTCGACCCGGCATCGGGCCCCCCGCCGCTACAGATATTGGCCTGTACCCACGCGTTCGATCGACCTGCCACCGCGTCCCTCAGAATCTTTGTTGTCCGCAAGAAGGGTTCGAACGTAGACGATTCTCTCCCCCTTCTTGCCCGATATACGTGCCCAGTCATCAGGGTTGGTCGTGTTCGGGAGATCCTCGTTCTCCTTGTACTCGCGGCGGATCGACTCCAAGAGATCGCTCGTGCGGACCCCGCTTCCCTGCTTCGCGATCGCCCGCTTGATGGCCCCCTTCTTGGCGCGCCTCACGATGTTCTCGATCATCGCCCCCGAAGCGAAGTCACGGTAGAACAGCACCTCTTTGTCGCCGTTCTGGTACGTGACTTCGAGGAACCGGTTGTCGTCGTCGGCCCTGTACATCTCCTCGACGGTTGCCTCGATCATGCTCCGGACCGCCTTGTCGGCGTCCCCGCCGCCGAGACGCTCCACCTCGTCTGCGTCGAGGGGAAGGTCAGACGTGAGATAACGGGCGAATATCTGCGCGGCGGCTTCTTCGTCGGGTCGCTCGATCTTGATCTTCACGTCGAGCCGGCCGGGGCGCAATATCGCAGGGTCGATGAGATCTTCGCGGTTCGACGCGCCTATGACGATGACGTCGCGCAGCGCCTCGACACCGTCGATCTCGGCGAGCAGTTGCGGGACGATCGTCGACTCCATGTCCGAGCTGATCCCGGTGCCCCTCGTCCTGAAGAGAGAATCCATCTCGTCGAAGAAGACGATGACGGGGACACCTTCGTCCGCCTTCTCTCTTGCGCGTTGGAACACGAGTCGGATCTGTCTCTCGGTCTCGCCGACGTACTTGTTGAGCAGCTCCGGGCCCTTGATGTTCAGGAAGTAACTACGGATCTTGTCGTTTCCCGTCGTCTCGGCGACCTTCTTGGCGAGCGAGTTGGCGACCGCCTTTGCGATCAGCGTCTTCCCGCACCCCGGAGGCCCGTAGAGCAAGATGCCCTTGGGAGCAGGAAGCTTGTACTCCGAGAAGAGCCGGCGATGCAGGTAAGGCAACTCGACCGCGTCGGTGATCGCCTCTATCTGCTCGTCGAGTCCTCCGACATCCGCATATGTGATGTCGGGAACCTCCTCCAAGACGAGCTCTTCGACCTCGGGCCGAGGGAGCTTCTCGACGAGGAGCTGAGCACGCGGTTCCATCAGCAGGGCGTCACCGGCACGCACCTTCACTCCCTGAAGGGAGTCGGCAAGCTCGACGACGCGCTCCTCGTCCGCTCGGCCGTAGACGATGGCGCGCCGACCGCCGTCGAGCACCTCTTTCAGGGTGACGATCTCACCCGACTCGTCTCCCTGGCGATGCAAGATGACGCTCAAAGACTCGTTCAGCACCACCTCTTCGCCGCTGCGCATCTCCTCGACGTCGATCTCGGGATGCACCGCAACGCGCATCTTGCGACCACCGGAGAACACGTCCACCGTGCGGTCGTCGTTCGCCGCGAGGAAGGTGCCGTAGGCGCAGGGCGGCTGCGTGAGCTTGTCGACCTCTTCGCGAAGCGCAGCGATGTGCTCCTTCGCCTGCTGCAGCGTGAACGTCAGTTTTTCGTTCTGCGAGACCGCTTGCGAGAGCTGTCCCTTCGTCTCGAGCAGTCTCTCTTCGAGTGTCTGGACACGACCAGGACCCTCACTCAGTCGCCTTCTTAAGGCCGCGACCTCCTCTTCCGAGCGCCTTGCACGCTCGGTCAGCTGTTCGAGCTCGTTGCGCTCGGACCGCTCGCTGTCTTCGTCCGCTCCGGCCGTCGGAACCACCTCCCGCGGGCTCGGTTGACGCCAGAATCCGACCATACACCGGCGCCACAGGCGCACCGTGCCGCCTACAACGCACGGGACTCCTAACGACCCAGTAGGCTCGCGAAGGCCTGGTTTTCCGGGCCGGCTGACCTTGTATCGACTCCTGGATGGATTTTCTGTACAACTGGAGCGTACGGCGACGGAGGACAGCCCACAGCGACACGAGGGGCCGCGAGAACGATGAAGGTGTGGATCGACCAGGACCTGTGCACCGGCGACGGTCTCTGTGAGGAGATCGCGCCTGCGGTTTTCACCCTGCTCGACGACGGGCTCGCTTACGTGAAAGAAGGAAGCGACGTCAAGAACGAACCCGGCGGTTCGGCTGGAATGGCCGCTGTCCCTGAGGATCTCGAAGAGGCCGTCCAAGAAGCCTCGGAGGAGTGTCCCGGGGAGTGCATCTTCATAGAGCCGGGCTGACAGTTTCCCTGAGCTCCCCCAGCTCCCGGAACTGCCAGAGTTCCCGGAGCTACGCCTCGAGCTAGTCGCGGTAGTAGTGATCCGCCTCTAGGTCTTGGAGCAAGGTCGGTCCAGTCGGTTCCCACCCGAGCAGCTCCCGCGTCACAGCCGCGCTGGCGGGGCTGTCCAATGCGACGAAGTGGCCCAGGTGCGCGAAGTGTTCGAAGGCGTCGGCGGGCGCCACTGAAGCGGTGGGAAGGCCGAGTCGGCGGCCGATCGCCTGGGCGATCTCCTTGAACGCGACGCCCTCGTCGGCGACCGCGTGCAGGACCGACCCGGCCGGGGCGGCCTCGACTGCTAGGCGAGCAAGGCGCGCCGCGTCGGAACGGTGAACGGCGGGCCAACGGTTGGTGCCGTCACCCACGTATCCGGCGACGCCCCGCCGACGGGCGATGCCGACGATGGTGGCGACGAACCCGTGGTCCCCGTCCCCGTGGACGGTCGGGGCGAAGCGGAGTACCGACGAGCGGACACCCGTGCCCGCCAGGGACAGCGTGAGCAAGGCAGTAGCCGAGCGCCGCCCTGCGGGGTTGGCCCGAACTTCGGCGCTCGGGACCAGCCCGTCGTTCTCGGTCGCCACTCGACCGGGCGCAAGCCCGAGAATCCCCGAGGCGAGCACCAGGGGCCGGTCGGAGTCGGCCAGCGCCACGCCAATTGCCTCCACGGCGCAGCGGTCGGCCGCCGCGGCGGCGGCGAAGTTCCCGCCGAAGGCCACCTCGTGCTGGAAAGCCAGGTGGATCACCCCGTCGGACTCGTTGGCCGCCTTGGCCATGCCCTCGGGGTCGTCGATGTCGCCTCGATGAACCACGGCGCCTGCAGCTTCCAACCGCTGCGCCGATCCGTCGGAGCGGGCCAGACCGACCACCTCGTGGCCGGCTCCGAGCAGCTCGGGCACGACGGCCGAGCCGATCCAACCCGATGCGCCGGTGACGAAGATCTTCATGACGGGCACCTCCCGGAACAAACATGATGTCAGTGACTGCTATCACGATAGAGCCGATGTCAGTGACTGTCAACGCCTAGGATGGCGTCATGGGTCGATGGCAGCCGGACAGCCGGGGGCGGCTGCAGGAAGCGGCGCTCGCCCTGTATTCAGAGAGAGGGTTCGACGAGGCGACGGCCGCCCAGATCGCCGCCCGAGCGGGGCTGACCGAGCGCACCTTTTTCCGGCATTTCGCCGACAAGCGAGAAGTGCTCTTCGCCGGATCTGTCCTGCTCCAGGAGCGGATCGTCGAGGGTGTTGCCGGCGCACCGGCAGCCGACGGCCCGCTCGAAGCCGTTTCGCGAGGGCTCGACGCCGCCGCCACCTTTCTGGGCGAGTCTCGCAGGGACCTGGCGCGCCAGCGCCAGGACGTGATCGCCGCCAACCACGAACTGCGCGAGAGAGAACTGGCCAAGCTGGCTGACTACGCCGCAGCGGTCGCAGCGGCCCTGGGTCAGCGCGGCGTGAGCGAGCCGCAGGCCACCCTCGCCGCCGAAGCCGGCATGACGGTGCTGCGGGTTGCCGTGAAGCGGTGGGCCGGCGGAGACGACGCGCGGGATCTCGCCGACATCATGCGCGACTCCGTCGCCGAGTTGCGGGCGGTCGCGGGTACTCCGGAACTCTGATCCCCGGGGTGTACTGTCCGTACCGGCGTCCGGTGGGTCGCCGGGCGGCGGCGGGGTGACAGCTTGGCGGTTGCGGGCGACGAATCGCTCATCGTGTTCGATGCACGTGAGACCGGCACGCCTGCGCATCAAGGAGGTTGGAACCAATGACCTGCTCACAGTGTGGTTCTTCGACACCTGAGTCCGCGCGCTTCTGCCACCACTGCGGGAACACGCTTCAAGTCGACCTGGTTCGTTCGCATCACTACGCGGCTCACCCCGACGAGCCGGTCCGGGCGCTCGCGCTGCTGACCACTCTCATGCCGCACTTGTCGGGAAACCATCGCCACGCGTACCGCCAGGCGCTGGCGATCTCTTTCGCTGCGACCGTCACGGCCGCAGCATTCGGGGCGCTCGCTGTCTCGTTGTTCTGTGCGGCCGTGGCACTCCCACTCCTTCTTCTCCTCTATCAGCACGACCACGACGTCTGGGAGGGAGAGCCTTTCCTCGCCGTCGGTCTCGGCGTGATCGTCGCAGCCGGGCTCGGCGTCGCGATCGGCCTCCTGTCGAACTCGCTCAACAACGTTCAGACTCTCGGCTACTTCGCGACGCGTTCGCTTCCGAGTGCAGGATCGATCCTCGCGACCGGGGTGCTCGTGCCTCTGATCGTGTTCGCCGCGCTCATGTTGGTGACGGGCCTGCTCGTCGCCAGGCCGTCGTTCTCGCACTCCGTCGACTGCGTCAACTTCGGAGCCGGAGCTGCCGCGGCGCTGGCTCTCGGTGAGAGCCTCACCGTGCAGCACGGTGCGTTCTCGGGCCTCGCGCTCACGTCAACGAACCCGGCGACCGACGCCTTCATCGCTCTTGCACTCGGGTTCGCCAAGCCGGTTATCTACGCGGGCGCGGCAGCCATCCCATTGCTCGCCAAGCAGCGTCACGGCTGGAACCCGCGTGTGGTCAAGGGGGCGGCCCAGGGGCTGCTCCTCGTCGTCGCGTACCACCTGGCGGCCACTCTCCTGGCCCCCTACGGCCCCCGGGGAGTGGTGCTCACCTTCCTGGTCGCAGTGCTTCTCGCCGGCGTTTCGGTACTTCTACTGCGGACCACCCTTCACTCGTCCCTCCTCGACGAAGCGAACGCGACGGTGCTCGCGGGCGGCCCACCGAGGCGGCGGACTGCAGCAGGGACGCCGTGCGCGCACTGCGGGCTTCTGATCCTCGAGGAAGCCTCGTTCTGCGTCGCGTGCGGGACCGCCGTCGCGACGTTCCCCAAACAGGCGCACGAACGAACTCCGGCGACCGGCCCGGCCGGCGCGGCAGCCACGTGAGCGGCGAGGAGCCAACCATGTCTCAAAATCCGCCTCCTTACGGGCCGCCTTCGTCTCAAAACCCACCCCCCTACGGGCCGCCGTCGTCCGCAGGTTCTCCTCCCTATGCCCCGCCCCCTGCTGGTGGCGCACCGCCTTACGGGCCACCGGGTGGCACACCTCCTTACGGGCCGCCGGGGGGCACGCCTCCTTACGGGCCGCCGGGGGGCACGCCGCCATTCGGCGGGTTCGGCGCTCCAGGTGGTCCGCCGGGTGGACCTGGCGGTCCCGGATGGCCGGGTAAGCCTCACGGTCGTCTCAGCCCGACCATGATCGCCGTCGTCGTCCTGGTGGTGGTAGCCGGGGGTGGGCTGGGCGGCTACTTCGCGTTCTCCCACAACGCGGCGGCAGCCGTCTCCTGCAGCGGCGGAGCACTCGGCAAATGCAGCCCGGTGACCTCTTTTTCCTCTCCGACCTCGACGACCTTCTCACCGGCATCGTCATCGACGTCCTCGTCAATCCCGACGACTTCGTCGTCGATCCCGACGACTTCGTCGTCGGTCCCTCCCACCACGTCGCCTGTCCCACCGACAACTTCACCGAATCCGAATCCCACGCCGGGCCAGACGATCGACGTGGGCAGCAACATCAGGATGACGGTCGCGCCGGGTTGGAGCGGGAGCGCGAGCAGCTCTCCGATAGTCCTCAAGCATTCGGGCCCGGGGGCCGTGTTCATCATCCAGGTTGGTCAGACGTCGGCTACATCTGCGTCCGCTCTGGGACAGCAGTTCCTCTCGTTCGACGATTTCCCAAGCGGTCACGAACCTTCAAGTGACCGATCAGGGCTCCAAGAACCTGACCTGGACGACCTTCTCGCAGATCCACGTGTACACGATCAGCGGCGCCCTCACCACGGCCCAGGCCTCTCAACCGGTATTCGGGCAGGTATTCGCACTGCTGAATCCTCGGACGCACATCGGGGCCGAGATCTACACGGTCTCCGACACTGCGTCGGACTACTCGGCTGTGAACCAGTCGACCCTCAACATGCTCAATTCACTCGCGGACTGAGGTCACTCGCAGACTGAGGTCACTCGCCCCCGAGCAGTCGCGCGGTGGTAAGGAAGCCTGTGTGAGCGACCATCCGGTGATCCGGCCTGACCGAGCGCGCCTCTATGTGCCAAGTCCTGTGCAGCACCTCGAAGGTCTGCTCGAGGCCGAAGCGACTGCGCTCCAGCGCGTTTCGAAGCTGAGCAGTCTGGTTGATCGTCGGGAGATAGCTGCAGAGGATCCCGCCTGAACGAAGCGCGGACTCCGCCTGATCGAGAACCCTCCAGGGCTCGGGCAGGTCCAGAACCATGCGGTCGAGATTGACCTCGGAGATCCCGTCGTAGACGTCTCTGATCTCCACCCGGTACTTGTCGGCACCCGCCTCTTTTCCGACCCAAGCCTCCACATTGGTCCTCGCGGTGCGGGCGAAGTCCTCGCGGATCTCGTAGCCGACCACCCGGCACCCCGCTCTTATGAGCGCCATCGAAAGCGCCCCCGATCCGACGCCAGCCTCGAGCACCGTCATGCCGGGCCCCGCGTCGACCGCTAGCAGGATCGCTCCGAGATCCTTCGGGTAGATGACCTGAGCACCGCGAGGCATCTTCACTACGACGTCGGAGAGCGTGGGGCGCACGACCACGAAGCTGCGTCCGGTGGAACCGGGGACGGTCGAACCTTCCTCGCGCCCGATGATCGAGTCGTGCGAGACGATGCCGGCATGGGTGTGGAACGCGCCGCCAGCCTGCAATCCGACGAGGTATCGGCGACCCTTGTGGTCGATCAGCAGCACCCGCTCGCCTGCGCCGAGTAGGCCGGGCGTGGAGCCAGGTTCCACCCTGCTCAGCCCGGCTGCTCTTTGCCCGACTCCTGAGCCTTTAAGAGGCGCCCCTGATTGGTCAAGACCAGCGACTGGCCCTCGTCGAGCGTGCCCGACCACACGAGGGGCTTGTCACGCTTTCGCGAACGCACGACCAACCATGCGGCTGCACCGACCGCCAGCCATACAGGTTCGCCCGCGAGACCCCTTCGGAAGCTTCGCGAGACGAGCCGGCCGAGCAACCGGTCGATGAGTGGCCCGAGCACGGTCAGAGTCTCCGTATCTCGACCGTCGCCGAGCGGTGCCTTCCACCGCGGCGACCGAGAAGGTACGCGACCAGCAGCGCCACGACTGCCGCGGCGATCCCCGCGGTTATGAGCTTCGGCTTTACAGCCTCTACCCCGGTATCTAGATCGCCGGCGACCTCGCGGAGCTTTTGCTCGATGTCGTCACGGGTGATCTTCTTCGCCGCAACTGCCATCACGCCCCCTCCCTCGGAACTAGCTTGCGCCTCGCGGCGGGGCCCTTCCTGATCCGCCACGCCGCAAGTCCGGCCACGATCACCGCTGCTGCGGCCGTGATGAGATACGGCGCCCAGGACCAATTCCCCCGGAATGTCGACCCGGTCTCGGTCTGAAGAGCCCTGAGCCCACCCAGAAGCAACAGCATCGTCCCGGCCGAGATGGCGATCGCACCGACGACTCCGAAGGCGACGAAACGGCCGGCTCCTTTGAGCGGCTCCAGGGTCTCCTGTTTGGCGTAGTCCAAGACGAGCTGGACGACGTCGCCCGCCCCACCCCCGGCGCTCGCGCTCCGGTCGCGTTCGCGCTCTTCACGTCTGATCGGCACGGTCCTCCTTAGCTGCCGTCCGTCGCCGAGGAACGGCAATACTCCCCCGGGACCGTCGCCGCTGGCAAGCAATGTAGCTCCTCGAGCTCCCTGATCAGGACCATGACGGGGCTCCTCAGCGATCGCCGTACAGGTAGGTGGAGCTGGCCTTCGCCACGAGCCGTCCGCCCTGCCCAGCACCCTGCACGGCATCCTGCCCTGCACCCTGCTCGGCGAGCTCCGTGAGCTCGGCTTCGACGAACGCAGCGCTCCTTCCTCCCGAGATCACCCTGGCGACGCACTCGAGCCACCTGCCTACCTCGGCCGGGGCCAGGAAGCTGACCTTCATCTCCGCGTTCCTGGCGAAGACCTTGCGCCCCTGGGCGAAAGTGAGCGCCGAAGCCCCCATGGCGGAATCGCAGATAGCGGCGAGAAACCCGCCCTGGATGATCCCGGCAGGGTTGCAGAAACGCTCGTCCGCCCGGGCACGCCAGGTCGTGGTCCCGGGAACCGACTTGTCCACGCAGACCATCCCGAGCGTGAGGTCGCAGTTGGGCGGGACCTGGACCCTGGGCGCAGGCATCCGAGAACCGTATCGGCCCCTGCCGAGTACCTTGAGCCGGACATGGTTGACCACGGCCGACCGAGCGCGATCCCGATCACGACGTGACCGGAACGCTGACCGCCAAGGTCGTGGTCGGGGCGACCGAAGTGGTCTCCCCCGGCGTCGTGTCGTTCGACGGTGAGCTCATCGCTTCGGTCGATCCGCTGGAAACAGACGTCTTTGACTTCGACCTTCTCGCGCCTGGTTTCGTCGACCTTCAGGTGAACGGGATCGGTGGGATCGACGTTGCAACAGCAGACGGTGAGGATTGGGTCGCCCTGGGTAGGGCCCTTCTGAGCCAGGGGGTCACGACCTGGTGCCCGACCCTCGTCACCGCTCCCGACAAGGACACCGAGCAGGCCTGCAACCGGATCTCTGCTGCGATGAACGTCGCATCGAGCGACCTACCCGACATCGCGGGCGCCCACTTGGAGGGTCCGTTCATAACCGTTCCCGGGGCGCACCGCGTCGAACACGTGCGCTCGACGGTCGAAAGCAGGTGGTTCGAGCGCCTTGGTCCGGTCGTGAAGGTCGTCACCCTCGCTCCGGAGCTGCCAGGCGCGCGCCAAGCCATCGGCCAGCTCGCGGCGAACCAGGTCCTGGTCTCGCTCGGACACTCGGCGTGCACCGCAGAAGTTGCGCACGACGCCGCCGACGCCGGCGCCAGGCTCGTCACGCATCTGGGCAACGCCACCGGCTCGTTCCATCAGCGCGCTCCGGGCCTCCTCGGTGCGGCCCTGACCGACGGGCACCTCGCAGTGAGCCTGATCGCGGACTTGGAGCACGTTCATGCCGACCTCATCCGACTGGCGTTCGCCGCGAAGCCACCGGGTCGGGTCGTCCTCGTCACCGACAGCGTCGCCGCCGGGGCACGTACGGTTGGGCCGGTCGCGCTCGACGGTGTGAGCGAGCCGGGAGCGGCCGCCCGGCTCGCCGACGGGACGCTCGCAGGATCTGTTCTCACGATGGAGCGCGCCGTGTCGAACGCCGTCACTACTGCCGGGATCGGCGCCGCCGACGCGATACGTGCGGCCAGCACCACCCCCGCCGAGTTGCTCGGTCTCGGTGACCGCGGCGCGATCGCCGTCGGCCGGCGTGCCGACCTGGTCGGGCTCAACTGGGAAGAGCGCGACGGTGAGCCGGCACTTCGCGTCGACGCTGTATGGCTGGGCGGACGTCTTGCGTGGAGCGCGCCGCCAGGTTGACCGGCGGATGCGAGGGTGGCAGATGCGACGGCACCGATGCGACGGCACCGATGCGACGGTATGGTCCGCCGCGTGCGATTCGGCTCTGCGATAAGCGAGCACCCGGTGACCGCCATCGCCACGGGCGAGGTCGTCGGACAAGTACTCGAGGCAGTCGGGGAGAACCCAGGTCTCGTGGTGGCCTTCGTCACCCCGGCTCACGGTGGCGCACTCGAAGACGTCGTGCGCACAGTCGACGAGATCCTCCGCCCCGACGTGCTTCTCGGCGCGGTTGCCCGATCGGTGGTGGGGCCTGGGCGCGAGGTCGAGCGCGGTGCGGGAATCTCGCTGTGGGCGGGGGCCATCCCTTCGGTGACCGGACTGAGCCTCGAAGCAGTTAACGGCTCGGGTCCCGGAGGAGGCGATCAACTGGGGCCGCCGATGATCACCGGTTGGCCCGCCCTCGCAGAGATGCCGTCCGACCCTTCCGCGCTCTTGCTGCTCGCGGACCCGTTCAGCTTCCCGATCGAGGACCTGCTTTCGTGGCTCGACCGTCACCATCCGGGCATGCCGGTCGTGGGCGCGATGGCGTCCGCTGCGCAGATGCCCGGCGGAAACACGCTCGCGCTCGGGAGGTCGCTTCAACGCACGGGAGCGGTCGGGGTCCTGCTCGGTCCGGACGTCGCGGTTCAGCCTGTCGTGTCACAGGGCTCGAGGCCTTTCGGCCGCCCGCTCGTCGTAACGAAAGCGGACGGCAACGTCATCTACGAGCTCGGCGGCAAACCGGCTCTCGAGCGCCTGGTCACACAAGCCAGCTCGGACCTGAGCGAGGACGAGGTGGAGGTGCTCGCGGCCGGTGGCCTCCAACTCGGCCGTGTGATCGACGAGCACCTCGAGCAATTCGAAAGGGGCGACTTCCTCATCCGCAACGTGATCGGCACCGACAGGCGAACCGGAGCAGTTGCAGTGGGAGACGTCGTACCGGTCGGTGTCACGGTCCAGTTCCACCTGCGAGACGCCGCGACGGCCGATGAGGACCTGAGCGAGCGTCTTGCCGGCGTCACTGCAGACGCCGCCCTTTTGTTCACTTGCACCGGCCGCGGCACGCTGATGTTCGGCGCCCCGGATCACGACGCTGAAGCGATCGTCGATCACCTCGGCCCCATCCCGACCGCGGGATGCTTTGCGGCCGGTGAGATCGGGCCTGTCGCGGGCCGGAATTTCCTGCACGGGTTCACGGCGTCACTGGCTCTTTTTCGGACAAGACCCGAACTGCCCGGGACAAACGACTTGCGGCAGGAGATACGGTGACCTCGTGACGGATGCAGCCGCCGAACGCGACCCCGCAAACCACGGAACCACCGACGCTCCGGACGGACAAAAGGATCCCGCAACAAACGAAATAGAACAACTCGGTATCAACGTCATTCGCGGCCTCGCCATGGACGCCCCCCAGCGCGCCGGAAACGGGCACCCGGGAACGGCGATGGCCCTCGCCCCACTCGCTCACGTGCTTTTCACGAAGGTGATGCGACACGACCCGAGCGACGCGAAGTGGCCCGATCGCGACCGCTTCGTGCTTTCGTGCGGTCACGCGGCGATCCTCCTCTACTCGATGCTGTACCTGACCGGTTACGGGCTCACGCTCGACGACCTGAAGGCCTTCCGTCAGTGGGGAAGCCGGACCGCCGGACACCCGGAGGTCCATCTGGCCGACGGTGTCGAGGCCACAACCGGCCCGCTCGGTCAGGGGTTCGGAAACGCGGTCGGCATGGGCATCGCAGAACGGTGGCTCCGGACGCGATTCGGTCCTGAGGTCGTAGACCACAACACCTTCGTGTTCTGCTCCGACGGTGATCTCGAAGAAGGCATAAGCCACGAGGCCGCCTCGCTCGCTGGGCACCTCGGGCTCGGCAGGCTCGTGTACGTCTACGACGAGAACCACATCTCGATCGACGGGCCCACCGAGCTCGCTCTTTCGGACGACCCAGTGAGGCGATTCGATTCCTACGGGTGGCACACCAATTACATCGGCGAGGTCGCGAACGACACGCTCGTGCTCGAGGCGGCGCTGCGAGAAGCGGTCGCCGTTCAAGACAAGCCCTCGCTCATCGTCCTCCGCAGTCACATCGGCTGGCCGTCGCCGCACAAGACAGACACCGCCGCGGCGCACGGCGACCCTCTCGGGGAGGATGAGGTCCGCGCGACCAAGGTGATCCTTGGTCTCCCGCCGGACGAGACCTTCTACGTCCCCGACGAGGTGCTCGCGTACTACCGCAAGAGCGTCGCGCGAGGACGCGAGATGCGAGACGAGTGGCAGAAGCGCTTCGATGCATGGACCGGCGACCGCAGGGCGTGGGACACCTGCATGCGGTCACGAGGCTTCGACGGATGGGCATCCAAGCTCCCGCAATGGAAAGCCGGCGAGGACGTCCCGACCAGAAGGGCGATCAACGCCTGCCTGAACGCCACCGCCGACGAAATTCCCGGACTCGTCGCGGGTTCAGGAGACCTGACCGGCAACACCGGCGTCAAGCTCGACAACGCAGAGAACCAGGAGCGTGACAACGGCGGCGGGCGGCAGATCCACTTCGGTATCCGCGAGCACGCGATGGCGGCGGTGATGAACGGGCTCGCGTACCACGGAGGGATCTTGCCCATCAGCGGCACGTTCTTCGTGTTCAGCGACTACATGCGCCCCGCGGTGAGGCTGGCGGCGTTGTCGCAGACGCACGTCGTCTTCTCGTGGACGCACGATTCGGTAGGGCTGGGCGAGGACGGGCCGACGCACCAACCGATCGAGCACCTCGCGTCGCTTCGTGCGATGCCCGGCCTGCGATTGATCCGCCCGGCGGACGCCAACGAGACCGCCCAGGCGTGGCGAGTCGCCGTCGACTCAGACGGGCCCACGGGTCTCGTGCTCACCCGCCAGAACGTCCCGGTGCTCGACGGCACTGCGGAGCTCGCACCTGAAGGTCTGCCGCGCGGCGCCTATGTCCTGTTGGAGGAATCCACCGATCCGCCGGACGTGGTCCTGATCGGAACCGGCAGTGAGGTTCAGTTGTGCGTCGCCGCCGCCTCAACGTTGAAACAAACGGGTATCTCGGCGAGGGTCGTGTCGTTCCCGTCCTGGGATCTCTTCGAGGAGCAGGACGAGGCCTACCAGAGGTCGGTACTGCCGCACGATGTTCCGACGATCGCCATCGAAGCGGCGAGCCCGTTCGGGTGGGAGCGCTACGCAGACGACGTGATCGGGATCGACCGGTTCGGCGCGTCGGCCGCAGGCTCGGTCGTGCTCGAGAAGTATGGGATAACAGCGGACGCTCTCGTCGAGCGCGCCACCGATCTGATCGGCAGCTCTTGGGAGATCGATGCTCGAGGAGGCCCGGATGACACGACTTCATGATCTCTACGAGCAGCAGGGGCAGAGCCCTTGGCTCGACAACCTGAGGCGAGACTTTCTCACCGGCGGGGCTCTTGCGAAGTTTCTCGACGAGGGGATCAGGGGCATCACCTCGAATCCCACGATCTTCGCGAAGGCAATAGAGAGTGAGCCCGACTACGACGCGCAGTTCTCCGATCTGCTTGCGAACCACACCGTCGAGGAGTCGTACTGGGAGCTCGTGATAACGGACATCACCGACGCTCTCGGAATGCTCGCACCCCTCTACCAGTCCTCCGGTGGTGGCGACGGCTTCGTGTCCCTCGAGGTCGCGCCTGCGCTCGCACACGACACGGATGCGACGATCGCAGCGGCGCGCAACCTCCACGCGCGGCATCGACAAGCCGAACCTCTTCGTGAAGATCCCCGGTACCACGGAGGGAGTCAGCGCGATCCGAACGATGATCGCAGAGGGCAAGAACATAAACGTGACGCTCTTGTTCTCGCTCGATCGTTACTCCGAGGTCGTCGAGGCGTACATCGGCGGACTGGAAGATTACGCGGCCGGCGGTGCGACCGACCTTTCGCACGTGGCGAGCGTGGCGTCGTTCTTCGTCAGCCGCGTCGACACCGAGATAGACAGGCGCCTCGAGAAGCTCGCGACAGAGACGAGTGACGCCGACCACGCCGCCCAGTTGAGGGCCTCTGCGGGATCTGCGGCAGTCGCCCAGGCCCGTGAGGCTTACCGCATCTTCACCGAGCGCTTCACGGGCCCGAGATGGGAGGCTCTCTCGAAGAAAGGCGCCCGGGTGCAACGCCTGTTGTGGGCGTCCACCTCGACCAAGAACCCCGCCTACCCCGACCTGATGTACGTCGACCAGTTGATCGGTCCCGAAACCGTCAACACCATGCCGGATCAGACGGTCGAAGCGTTCCTGGATCACGGGACGATCGCCCGGACGGTGGACGCCGACCCGGACGAGGCAGGCCGGACTCTCGAGAAACTGACGGGTCTCGGCATCGACCTCGCCGACGTGGCGCGCGTACTCGAGGACGAAGGAGTGGCGAGCTTCACGAAATCGTTCGACGAGCTTCTCGAGGCGCTCGAATCCAAAGCGCGGTCTCTCGCCGCGAGTTGAGAGGCGGTCCTAAGGCGATGGACACCGAGATCCATGGCGACAGCGATCTAGACGCGTCTTCCGACGAGGTTCCCACGATAGACACGACCGGTGTCGTCGAGCGGGTGAGCCACGAGCTCGAGACCGTGCAGCGCCCTCCCGACCAGGCCCTCGTCGTCTTCGGCGCATCGGGCGACCTGGCTGCCCGGAAGTTGATGCCGGCTATCGAGAGCCTCTGCGCGCACGACGCGCTCCCCGAGCACTTCACCCTCATAGGGGTGGCCCGCAGCAATTGGACGGACGAGGAGTTCCGCCACCACGTCCTCGAGTTGACGCCCGACTCCACCTGCACCACGTGGCCCTCGATCGTCTCCACGTTCCGGTACGTGTCGGGCGACTACGGATCCCCTGAGACGTTCGACAAGCTGAAGGAATTGTTGACCCGCGTGGATGCGGAGCTCGGGACCGCGGGCAACAGCGTCTATTACCTCGCCACCGTCCCCGACATGTTCGCCGCGGTCGTGGACGCGCTCGCCAAGCACGGCTGCAACGTTCCGAGGGAGAACGGCGACTTCGCGCGCCTGGTGATCGAGAAGCCGTTCGGGCGCGACCTCGGCTCGGCTCTCGACCTCGACGCCACGCTCCACCAATCGTTCGACGAGTCCCAGCTCTTCCGGATCGACCATTACATGGGCAAAGAGACGGTTCAGAACCTCCTCGCCCTGCGATTCGCGAACGCGATCTTCGAGCCGGTGTGGAACCGTCGTTTCGTCGACCACATCCAGATCACCGTGGCCGAGCAACTGGGTGTGGAGCACCGCGGAGGCTTCTACGAGCACGCCGGAGCGCTCCGTGACATCGTCCAGAACCACGTGATGCAGGTGCTCGCCCTCACCTTGATGGAGCCGCCGGTCTCCATCGACGCCACCGGGATTCGCGACGAGAAGGTGAAGCTCCTGCAGGCCGTCGAGGTCCCGACCCCGGACGCGGCGATTGGCGCCTCCGTACGAGGGCAGTACATAGCCGGCGAGATCGACGGCGTGCCGGTGCCGGGATACAGGGAGGAAGAAGGAGTCGACCCGCACAGCACGACGGAGACCTTCGTGGCGATGAAGCTCTCCGTCGACAACTGGCGATGGGCCGGCGTGCCCGTCTTCGTCCGCACCGGCAAGCGACTCGCCAAGAGGTCGACCGAGGTCGCTCTGCAGTTCCAGTCCGTGCCTCATCTCGCGTTCGGCAACCGGCTAGCGCGCGACCTCCGTCCGGACGCAATGGTGCTGCGGATCCAACCCGACGAAGGCATAACGCTCGAGCTCGGCGTGAAGGTCCCCGGCGAGGCGTTCCGTTTGAGAACGGTGGGAATGGACTTCTCGTACGCAACCGCGTTCCCGGGGCCCGAGGCCGACGGCTACGAGAGGCTCCTTCACGACGCGATGATCGGCGACGCCACCTTGTTCATCCGCACCGACGAGGTCGAGCGCGCGTGGAAGATCGTCGACCCCTTCCTTGTCGCCTGGTCCGACGGCGACGCACCGCTCAGCTTCTACATGGCGGGATCGTGGGGACCGCGCGATTCCGACCTGTTGCTCGGACGCGGGCTGAGGCGCTGGCGGAATCAGTGAGCGCCGGGCGCGTGCTGCCGTGGGGCGCGCCGGGAACATTGCGCGTCGTTGACGACGTCCACGTGGCGTTCGCCACCGAGGTCGCAGTCGCGTTCCATTCAAGACCGCGTCCTCGTTTCTCACTCGTGTGCTCGGGAGGGCCCACCGCGAGCGCCTGTTACAAGGAGCTATCGCACGTGGACCGGCACCGCGTGGACTGGGAGCTCGTCGACGTCTACATGGGTGACGAGCGTTGCGTCGCACCCGACGACCCTGAAGCCAACCAGCAACTCGTACGAGAAAGCCTGATCGAGCGTCTGGGTCATGTCGGTTCCTTCCACCCGATGTCCTGCGAGGCCGGGCCGGGTCCCTACGAGATGTTGATCAAGGTCGCCGGCGAGCTCGATCTCGTTCACATGGGTATGGGGCCGGACGGTCACACCGCATCGCTGTTCCCCGGAGGTCCCGAGCTACAGGCCGGGCCGGAGGAGCTCGTCCTGCTCACGACCGACCCGAGCGGCGAGAACCCTTACCCTCGAATGACCCTCACCCTCGGGGCGTTCTCGAGGGCGCGCCTGATGGTTTTCACCATCGCCGGCGCCGAGAAGCGCCGGGCGCTCGAGACCATCTTCAAAGGTGGCAACCTCCCCGCTGCACAGGCGACCGCGCAAGAGGTTCTGTGGCTCGTGGATCGAGCCGCAATGGGAGATCTCGCAGGAACGTAGACGCCGTTTGCGGCTCAGGTCTCAGCTCAGGTTGCAGCCGGGGGGATGGTAAGCCGGGCCCGCACCGGGCGGTGGTCCGAACCGAGCTCGTCGACCACCTCTGAATCGACCACCGTGATCGGTGGGCGCACGAGGATGTGATCGGGTTGGCTGTGAGGCCGCCACGACGGCCAGGTCCTCCCTTTCACAGCACGATGCCACCCGGGCAACTGCGCCACCAAGGGAGGCCCCCACAGGTTCATGTCCCCTGCCAGAACCGCCGGCACCTGTATCCGCGCGAGCTCGCGGCGGAGCTGCCAGATCTGAAAAGAGGAACCCCTCGAGATGTGGGCCATATGTGTTCCGACAACCGCCACGATCCCGTTCTTCGTCACAACGTCCACACGCAGTGCGCCGCGGGTCGCGATGTCGTAACGCAGCTGGCGCAGGGCGATCGTCTCGGTCGATTCGACTGGCAACCTGGACAGGACCGCGGTGTTCCAGGTGCCTTTCTCTGATCCCGTGCCGTGAGGCCAGCGTCGGGTCGCGGGGAAGGTAGGGCTCGTCGTGCTCGTGACCGTCTTCGAAGCCGCACGCGTCCGGTCGGGTAGGACCACGCGTGGTCCGTCGAAGCGTCCCGACGACGGCTTCCAGCGCGCTCCCGGATGAGGATGGGGCCCGCTCAGTCGCCCGGGGGTGTTACGCAGCTCGTGCGCTTCGTACCCGAGCTCCTCGGCGATCGTCTGCGCCATGCCCCTGCCCCCTTCAGGGGTCCACGACTCCTGCAGGACGAGCACGTCTGCGTCGCACCGCTTGCAGGCCGCCACCACGTCGTAGCGCCGGCCCCACCCGTCGACGCCCGAATGGACGTTGAACGAAGCGACGACGAACTCGGTTCCACCTTCGACTCCACCTGCTGACGGCACGGATCGAGGAGCGTAGCTGGCTCGGCGGAGGTCCAATAAGGTGGCTCGGTGACCACGGACCCACCCCTCAAGGTCGAGGGCACCGGGCCGATCGATGCTGCCGGGGCCGAAGAGCTCCCGGATGGGGCGGGCCGGGATCCTGCCACGCTCGATCGCCTTCTCGAGGTCGCCAACGTCAAGAAGCATCGCGAGCTCTACCGTTCGGTGTTCTCGACGGTGCTAGGGCTCGTCGACGCAGAAACCGACACGCTCGACCTCAAGATCGCGGCGGCCGCCCTCGGCGAGATGGCCGAAGCCTTCAAGGTCTTCTACCCGTACCGATCTTCCTTGAAGGCGACGTTCTTCGGCTCGGCGCGGACGCTACCGGATGACCCCTTGTACATCCAGGCACGCAGACTGGCTGCCCGGTTGTCAGTCGAAGGTTGGATGATCGTGACCGGCGCGGGACCCGGGATCATGGCGGCGGCGATGGAGGGAGCTGGCCGGGAGCGCTCTCTGGGCGTGAATATCCGCCTGCCCCACGAGCAGGGAGCGAACGAGTTCATCGCCCACGACCCGAAGCTCGTGGAGATGCGCTACTTCTTCACCCGCAAGCTCATGCTCATAAAGGAGTCACACGGATACGCGGTCCTGCCCGGGGGGTTCGGTACTCAGGACGAGGCGTTCGAGTTGCTCACCCTCTTGCAGACGGGCAAGGCCCAGCCCGCTCCGCTCGTGCTGCTCGATGTCCACGGCGGCTCGTACTGGGAGGCGTGGCAACGATTCGTGAAGCACGACCTCGAGGGTCGCGGGCTCATCTCTCCGGAAGACCACGCTCTCTACAAGGTGACGACCCACGTCGACGAATCAGCCGACGAGATCCTCGGCTTCTACCGCAACTACCACTCGTGCAGATGGGTCGGCGACCTCTTCGTCATCCGGCTGCAGCAGGCTCCTTCCGCAGAGGCGCTCGCCGAGCTGAGCGGCCGGTTCGAGGACATCATCGTGGAGGGACGGATCCGGTCCACGAAACCTCTTGCTCCCGAGCGTTCGAGCAACGACCACCTGGAGCTCCCGCGGATCGCCTTCCGGTTCAACAGGATCCACTTCGGGCGGCTCCGGATGCTGATCAACGCACTCAACGCACTCGTCGACTGACTCGCTCGAGGAACGGCCGGCTCAGCGGTCGTTTCTCAGCTGGTCAGCTGGTCACCTCCTCAGCTGCTCAGTCGATCGGCACGGGACGCAGGATGGCGGCGGCTTTTGCGACGGAGCGCCGGGCCCGGGCGATCTGCCGTTCTTCTTTCAGCACTAAAGGATCGGGCTCGGTGCCGTCGGCCGCGAGCGCGACCGCGGTGCGGAGGCGGTCCGTGATCAGATCGTCGAGCTCCTCTGCGATGGCCTCGAGCCGGTCGGCCAGGCGTTCGAAGTCGTCCGAACCCGTCATCAACTCAGCTGCGCGCCGGAAGCTCGACCTGCTCCACCTTGATCGTGCCGTCTGCGACCTGGCTCCTGAGCGACTTCTTGTCGAACTTGCCCACGCTCGTCTTGGGCAGCTCGTCTACGAAAGCCCATCGCTCCGGCAGCCACCAACGTGCCACCCGAGAGGTCAGGAACCCGAGTACGTCTGACGGCTCCGGCTTGCGGCCTTCGCACGGTACGACCACCACGAGCGGTCTCTCGTCGTAGCGCTCGTCGGGCACGCCGATCACCGCCGCCTCGAATACGTCCGGGTGGGCCATGACCTGGTTCTCGAGCTCGACGGACGAGATCCACTCCCCGCCGGACTTGATCACGTCCTTCGTCCGGTCGGAGATCTGAATGAATCCGCGCTCGTCCAAAGTGGCGACGTCGCCGGTGCGCAACCACCCCTCGGGCGAGAATCGATCCGGAGAGGGATCCTTGTAGTACGAACCGGTGATCCAAGGTCCGCGGATCTCGATCTCCCCTACAGAGACCCCGTCGCTCGGCATCTCGGAGCCTTCCTCGTCGACGATCCGCACTTCGACGCCGGAGACGACTCTCCCAGACTTGGAGCGCCACTCGATCTCGTCTTGTCGCGGCACTCCCTTGGGCGGCCTGGCGAGCGCCGCCAGCGGGCTCGTCTCTGTCATGCCCCAACCCTGAACGATGGTCACCCCGAAGCGCTCGTCGTAGGCCTCCATGAGCGACCTCGGCACTGCGGACCCGCCGGCGGTCAGCATCCGGACGGACGACAGATCAACGAGATGATTCTCCGAATACCGAAGCAAATCGTTCCAGATGGTCGGCACACCCAAAGACATTGTGGGCCGGTGCTCGACGAACATCCGCGCGAGCGGCTCAGCCTGCAAGAAGCGTTCGGGCATCACCAGGTCGCTCCCCGCCATGAAAGCGGTATACGGAATCCCCCACGCGTTTGCGTGGAACATCGGGACGATGACGAGAACCTTGTCGTTCTCCCCCGCTCCCACGCAGTTGGTGGTCATGCCCGCCATCGAGTGCAGGTAAGTCGAGCGGTGGCTGTAGACGACACCCTTGGGGTCGCCGGTGGTGCCGCTCGTGTAACACATGGCGGCGGCTTGCCTCTCGTCGAACAGGGGCCAGTCGTATCCGGGGTCCTCGCCCGATATCAACTCGTCGTAGCCGATCGTGTCACCGAGCCCCGACGTGTCGCCTTCACCCACCACGACTATGTGCTTGACCGTGGGGCAGTCTGCCCGGACCCTGGCGAACAGCGGTGCGATCGACCCGTCCAGGATCACGACCTGGTCCTCGGCGTGGTTCACGACATAAGCGAGCTGTTCGGGAAACAGCCTGATGTTGAGCGTGTGCAGGACTGCGCCCATCGACGGGATCCCGAGATAGGCCTCCAGGTGAGCCTGGTCGTTCCAGCAGAAGGTGCCCACCCGGTCGCTGTCGCCGATACCGAGTTTGCCGAGGGCCTTGGCGAGCCTCTCGGCGTTGGCCGCGACCTCGCTGAAGGTGGCGCGCACGGCTCCGCCGGGGGTCTCGGTCACTACTTCAGAGCTTCCGAAGACGCGCTGCCCGTGTCGGAGTATGCCGCTTATCAGAAGCGGCCCTTCCTGCATGGTGCTCTGCATTGATTGAGCATACCGACGGGCCGCACCTATAGCCTTCGGTCATGGGCATCGGGGAAGCGCTCGCGTTCGTTCGCGACCATCATCACGCGGTGTTGGCCACCACTCGGAGTGACGGTGGTGTTCAGCTGTCGCCCATTGCCGCGACCACCGACGCGGCTGGACGAATCGTCGTCAGCTCCCGCGAGACGGCCATGAAGACCCTCAACCTGAGGAAGCGGCCGAGAGCATGGCTGTGCGTTCTCGAAGACGGGTTCTTCGGGAAATGGATTCAGGCTGAGGGGCCGGTCGAGGTCGTCTCCTTGCCCGAGGCCATGGACGGGCTGGTCGACTACTACCGCTCGATCTCCGGAGAGCACCCAGATTGGGACGAGTACCGCAAGGCGATGCAGGAAGAGAAGCGGGTGGTGCTTCGAATGACCGTCGAGAGGGTGGGACCGAACAAGGCGGGCTGACCCGGCGGCGGCACGGCGGGCATCGGGGAGAACATCGGACGGAGGGCGGTTGATGGGTCAGGTACAGACGGTTCTCGGGCCTGTGGACGCCGACCGCCTCGGCGTCACCCTCATGCACGAGCACGTGTTCATCCTTTCGCCCGAAGTCCAACAGAATTGGCCGACCGGATGGGACGAGGAACAGGCGGTGGCCAAAGCGGTCGTGCGCCTGAACGAACTGGCAGCCGCCGGAGTCTCGACGATCGTCGATCTGACCGTCGTCGGTCTCGGCCGCGACATCAGGCTCGTCAAGAGGGTCGCCGAGCAGGTCGACCTGAACATCGTCGTCGCGACGGGCCTGTACACCTATGACGCACTACCGCACTACTTCGACTACCGCTCCGCTGCGATGCGTCCCGACAGCATCGACGCGCTCGAGGAGTTCTTCCTCGGTGATATCGAAGATGGTATAGCGGGTTCGGGGGTTCGACCCGGCGTCCTCAAATGCGCCACCGACAAACCCGGGATCACTCCCGGAGTAGAACGGGTGCTTCGCGCGTGCGCCAAGGTCCACAGACGGACGGGGATCCCGATCTCGACTCACACGGACGCACCGACCCGAAGGGGACTCGAGCAGCAAAGCATCTTCGAATCCGAAGGAGTGGACCTGTCGAGGGTCATCATCGGCCACAGCGGTGACAGCACCGACCTCGAATACTTAGAGGCGCTCCTTGCGTCCGGATCCACTCTGGGCATGGACCGCTTCGGCGTCGACGTCTACTGCCCCGGAGAACAGCGGATCGAGACCGTCGTCAGGCTTTGCGACATGGGATGGGCCCCGCAACTCGTACTGTCGCACGACGCCTCGTGCCACATCGACTGGTTCGAAGACGACCTTCTACGAGCCGCGGCACCCAACTGGCACTTCCTGCACCTGACCAACGACGTGATCCCGAAAATGCGAGATAGCGGCGTGACCGAGGCCCAAGTCAAGACCATGATGGTCGACGCGCCGAGGCGGCTTCTCGACAGCGGCCCGGGATACTGAGCCCGGGACCTGAGCCCGGGAAACTGGACCAACCGAGCATCGCCTTGAGCAGACGGGCGCGCCTCTGGGCGCAGCGCCGGCTGCTGAGCGGGCCGCTCGTGGTGGTTTTCGCCACCGTGGCTTTCGATTGTTGGACGCTGCGCGCTCGAGCGAACTCCGGTCGCCTACCCGAGCGACACCTCGGTGCATACCGCGATGGTTCAATTCGCCGGCAACAGAATTGCCGCGGGTCACCTTCCATGGAGCAGTTGGTTTCCTTACATCGGGCTCGGTTCTCCTCAGTTCCTCCACTACCAGAGCCTCGCCGCAGTCATGACGGGCGCCCTCTCCCGAGTCATATCGCCGGGCACCGCAGTTGCGTGGTCGATTTATCTGCTTCTCGGGACGTGGCCGATCTGCGTCTTCCTGTGTGCGCGGCATGTTCTCGATGAAACCCTGGGCGGCGGCCGGTGCCGCCGTCGCAAGCCCGTTCCTTTCGAGCGTTTTCATGTCGGGATACGAGCAACGGGCATACATATTTCTCGGATACGGGTTGTGGACGCAGCTTTTCGCCATGTGGTGCCTACCGATCGCCTGGGGGCTCACGTGGCGCGCGATCAACAGCGACAAACTTCACATCGCGGCGGGCCTCGTGGTCGGCCTCACGATCTGCCTGCACTTCGAGACCGGCTATCTGGCGTTACTGCCATTGATCGTCTTCCCGTGGATCGTGAGCGAACACACCAAACGGCGGATCCTGTCCGCCATTCGCATCGCTGCCGGAGCTTTTCTCGTTTCCGCGTGGGCTTGGGTTCCCGTGTTGGCGGAGCGCAAATGGTCCGCAATCAACTCCGTGCTCGCCGGAACCCAGTACCAGAAGGGCTACGGAGCGACCGCGATGCTCAAGTGGCTCGCGGAAGGACGCATCTTCGACTCGGGCGCAGCCATGCCGATTGTGACTCTGCTCGGCGCCGTCGGCCTCGTTGTTTCGATCGCGGACTGGAGACGAAGCCCGGCCGAGCGGGCGATGGTGAGCATCGCGGTTTCCTCGTTCCTGCTCGAGCTCGGACTTACGACTTTCGGGCCTCTAGCTGACTTGGTCCCGGGCCACCAGGACATCTATTTCCGTCGATTCGCCATCGGCATCCAGCTTGCGTGGCTGTTGCTCGCGGGGAACGGGCTTTTCGCATTGGCAGGAGCGGTAACGAAGTTGGTACGAGCAGACCAGTCGAGCGCTCGGGAATGGACGGATCCGCCGGCGCGGCAGCTGCGAGTAGCCGGACCGGTGCCGGCGATCCCCAGTCGGAGCGTTGTCGCTCGGTCAGTCCCGGGACCTCGCCAGCGCTCACAAACGCCGGCAATCGTCGGTCGCTGGGCGCTTGCCGTCATGATCATCGCGGCTCTGGCGTCAGGACTGGGTGCCGCCGTGGCTCGGCTGACATCGCTCGACTTCGAGAACGGAAGGGCAATCGCCAACCAGGTCGTCGCCGATCGAAAACAAGGGCCTGAGGTCGACAGCCTCGTCGCCAAGATGAAATCGCTCGGCCCTGGACGGGTCTACGCGGGCACTGTGAGCAATTGGGGTTCCAAGTTCAAAGTTGGCATCGTCCCGGTCTTCAAGTACCTCGAGACCCAGGGCGTTGACGTGATGGTCTACTCGGCAACCACCACCACACTCATGGACGACCCGCAGTACTACTTCAACGAGCGCATCCCCGCCGACTACGCCCTGTTAGGTGTGAAATACCTCCTCCTCCCGACTGCCAGGCACCCCCTCGTCCCAGCGAGATTCGTCGCTTCGGTGCAGAAGTATTCGTTGTGGCAGGTTGACGGCGTCGGATATTCCAGGGTCGTCGACACCGTCGGCTCGCTGGACGAGAACCGCGCCGACATCGGGCCGAACTCGCGGGGTTACGTCGACTCCCCTTTGGCCGCATTTGGGCTCTACCTGACGGTCGCTTACGAGGGCGAACCCGCCGCCAACCCGACAGCTCCGAACCTGGCCCCGAACGTCCCCCTGAAGCTTCCCCTCATCCCCGGGGCCCCCAAGGTCATTGCCCCCAATCCAACGACTCAGTCCGTTGCGCCCGCCAACCCGCCGGGCAGCGTCGTATCGGAAGTCGACGATCTCGACTCGGGCGAGGTGCAACTGCGGGTCGACACGTCCCGTCGTGCCGTCGTCGCACTGAGCGTTACCTACGACCCGGGCTGGACGGTATGGGTTGACGGGCACCGCACCCCGACCGAGATGCTCGCCCCTGCTCTTCTCGGAGTGACGGTAGGACCTGGGTCGCACACCTTGAAGTTCGACTACGTCGGATATCCCTATTACGGCCTGCTTTTCGCCATTGCCGCTTCGGTGCTGGTCGCGCCGACCACTTGGCTGATCGTCGTCGCGGTGGCCCGCCGCCGGCGTCGTTCGTCGGGCGAGCGGGAGTCTCCAACTCATCCAGCCTGAGTCCCGCCTGAGTTGGTCTGCCTGAGTCGGTCTATTGCGTCAAGTGGTGGCAGTCGTGGGCGCGGTGGTCCCGGTGAATCCCGTCGTGCTTGTCGTGCCGGAAGTAGGACTGGTCGTCGCAGGAATCGTGGACGACGTCGAGGGGTGGAACGTCGTCTGAGGCGGCGTGTTGTTGGAGGAGGAATGGCGCAGGCCGAAATAAAGGCCCGCCGCCAGACCCGCCGCAAGAAGAATGCCGACGACACTTATCAGGATGGTCCTCTGTCGGTTCGGGCGGTTCGGACCACCTGGACCTGTTGGACCGCCTGGACCGAACGGCCCTCCGGGACCACCTGGACCATAAGGCCCACTCGGACCGCCCGGACCGTACGGACCACTCGGCGCAGGTGGCGGCGGTGGGACCGCGTAAGGGTCGACCGGAGTGCCCCAACCCGGGTCGGCGTCGCCTTGTTCCTGAGGCCCGTCGCTCATCGCAGCTATCCGCCGTTCTTCTCGAAGATCTCGCCCGCTTGGTTCAGGCCGCTTGGCCCGAGACCGGCGTGAGCATACCCACGAGCGACGCTTCGCTGTCGATACAAATGCCCTGTGATGCACCCGCGGATCGCCGCGGAGTCGCAACGCCGACAAGTCTCGACATCACGACGTCCCGTCGTCGCGAGGCGATCCGATCACCTGATTGCGAGTTGCCCGGGGACGATCGGAGACGGAAGCTCCGACTCCCCTATCAACCAGCGATCGACCGCAGCGGCGCATGATCGTCCTTCGGCGATCGCCCAGACGATCAGGCTCTGGCCCCTGGTCGCGTCGCCGCAGACGAACACGCCCTCGCGACTGGTCGCCCATTCGGAGTCGCATGCAACATTGCCTCGCGGGTCGAGTTGCAGCCCGAGCTCAGAGACGACTCCCAACCGTTCGGCGCCCACAAAGCCCATTGCAATAAGCACAAGCTCGCAGGGAATCTCGATCGTGGAAGATTCAAGAGCCTCGAACCGCACCCTTCCGTCTTCGACGACCTGCCGGACCTGGTGAGCACGCAGACCGGCGACGGCGCCCGTCCCGTCGTCTACCAACTCGGTCGTCTCGACTGCGTAGATCCGGTCGCCGCCTTCTTCGTGAGCAGCAGAGCTCCTCATGATGAGAGGCCAGGTCGGCCACGGATTGTTCTCGGCGCGGAAATCAGGAGGCTGCTCGAGTATCTCGAGTTGACGTACCTCGACGGCACCTTGCCGATGCGCAGTGCCGAGACAGTCCGCTCCGGTGTCCCCGCCGCCGATGATCACGACTCGTTTGCCCGCGGCACTTATCGGCGACCCGTCGAGCCGACCCTCTCGCACGAGGTTTGACGGCTTCAAGTACTCGAGAGCCAGGTGAACACCTTTGAGCGTCCTGCCAGGCACTTCCAGCTCCCTCGGCAGCGTCGCTCCACACGCGAGGACCACGGCGTCGTTCCGGTCGAGAAGGTCCTGCGCGGGATGACTTCCACGCCCTCCGCGGCACGCGGTGCCGAGCCCCCGTTCGAGGCCGGGCTCCACACCAGGAGCGCTCGGGACGCCGGGGGCCCTAGGGACGTCGGGAGTGCCGCGGTCTATTAGCCCGACACTCACGCCGCATCGGAACTCCACTCCCTCGGCCGCGAGCTGGCTCAACCGCCGCTCGAGTACGACCTTCTCCATCTTGAACTCGGGGATGCCGAACCGGAGGAGTCCGCCCGGCATCTCGGCGCGCTCGAACACGGTGACCTTGTGCCCTGCACGCGCCAACTGTTGAGCCGCTGCCAGGCCTGCCGGCCCGGAGCCGACCACCGCGACGGACTTCCCAGTCTTGACGTCCGGAGCGATGGGTGTGACCCAGCCCTCCGACCAGGCGCGCTCGGCTATCTCGTATTCGATCCGCTCGATCGTGACCGGGTCGGAGTTGATGCCGAGCACACACGACGCCTCACACGGTGCGGGACAAAGTCGTCCCGTGAACTCAGGAAAGTTGTTCGTGGCATGCAGGCGCTCCGCCGCGTCGCGCCATTCCCCCTTGTACACGAGGTCGTTCCACTCAGGGATGAGGTTCCCGAGCGGGCATCCCTCGTGACAGAACGGGATCCCGCAGTCCATGCAGCGCGCTCCCTGGTCGCGCGCGTCGGTGTCCGGGAAAGCCTCGTACACCTCCCGCCAGTCGCGGAGCCGGACAGGTACGGGCCGGCGCGGCGGCAGCTTGCGGCCGAACTCCAAGAAACCTGTGGGTTTTGCCACCGTCGTGTCCGTCGATCTTCCGCTACTGCTCAGCCGTGCGCCGCGGCCATGACCGCATCGTCGACCGAGGTGCCGACCTCGATCGCACGGCGGGTCGCTTCGAGGACACGCTTGTAGTCGCTCGGCATGACCTTTACGAACTCGGCGGCGGGCCCGCCGAGCTCGCCGGCGCCGTTGGTGGAAGCATTGGCTCCGCCTTCTGTTCGAGCCCACCGCTCGAGCATCTGCCCCGCAACCTCCGAGCCCGTCAGCTCGCGGTGCCTAGAGACCAGATCGGCGATGAGCCTCACATCCTCGGCATCGAGCTCCTCGAGTTCGACCAGCTCGGTGTTCAACCGTCGCGAGAGCCGCCGGTCGGGATCCCAGACGAAGGCGACTCCACCGGACATGCCGGCCGCGAAGTTCCGCCCGGTGGAGCCGAGCACGACGACGATCCCACCGGTCATGTACTCACACGCGTGGTCTCCGACCCCCTCTACGACCGCGATGGCACCGGAGTTGCGCACGCAGAACCTCTCCCCCACCTGGCCTCTAAGGAACACCTCTCCCGACGTGGCTCCGTAGAGCACGACGTTGCCGGCGATGATCTGCTCTTCGGCTGCGAACGGCGAGCTTTCGGGAGGACGCACGATCACGCGACCCCCGGAGAGGCCCTTTGCGAGATAGTCGTTCGCATCCCCGACAAGACGCATCGTCACGCCTTTCGGCACGAACGCCCCGAAACTTTGTCCGGCCGAACCCGTGAACGTGAGCGAGATCGTGTCGTCTGCGAGTCCTGCTGCCCCGTGACGCTTGGTGATCTCGTAGCCGAGCAGCGTCCCGACGGTTCGGTCCACGTTGGAGATCCGTAGAGAAGCCTCTACCGGCTCGCCGGACTCGAGTGCCGGTCTGCAGAGCTCGAGGAACTGGTGGTCCAACGCACGCTCGAGACCGTGGTCCTGGGTCGTCGTGCACCGTCGGGCAGAGGGAAGGTCGGTCTCGGACTCCGGAAACACGAGCACGGGTGACAGGTCGAGACCGGCGGCCTTCCAGTGCTCGGTCGCCTCGTGGGTGTCGAGCAGGTCGACCCTGCCGACCGCCTCCTCGATCGAACGCAACCCCAACGAGGCCAGGATCTCGCGCACCTCGGTGGCGATGAATTCGAAGAAGTGCTCCACGAACTCGGGCCGGCCGTTGAACCGTTCGCGCAGAGCCGGCGTCTGCGTCGCGATGCCGACAGGGCAGGTGTCGAGATGGCAGACGCGCATCATGATGCAACCCGACACGACGAGCGGTGCGGACGCGAAACCGAATTCCTCGGCACCCAGCAGGGCTGCGATCACCACGTCGCGCCCCGTCTTGAGCTGACCGTCGACCTGCACCACGATGCGGTCGCGAAGCCCGTTTCTGACAAGCGTCTGCTGCGTTTCGGCGAGCCCCAACTCCCACGGAATACCGGCGTGCTTGATCGACGTGAGCGGCGCGGCACCCGTCCCGCCGTCGTGTCCGGAGATCAAAACCACGTCGGACTTCGCCTTTGCGACTCCTGCAGCGACGGTGCCCACGCCGACCTCGGACACGAGCTTCACGTGCACGCGCGCGGCGGGGTTCGAGGACTTCAGGTCGTGAATGAGCTGCGCAATGTCTTCGATCGAGTAGATGTCGTGGTGCGGAGGCGGCGAGATCAGGCCGACGCCCGGGGTCGTGAACCGGGTCGCCGCGATCCACGGGAAGATCTTCTTTCCCGCGAGCTGCCCGCCCTCTCCCGGCTTCGCACCCTGAGCGATCTTGATCTGCAGGTCGTCGGCGTTCACGAGGTACTCGCTCGTCACCCCGAAACGACCGGAAGCGACCTGGTGGACGGCGCTGCGCCGGAGATCGCCGTTGGGCTCGCGGACATATCGCCGCGCATCTTCCCCGCCTTCGCCCGTGTTGGACTTACCGCCGAGGCGGTTCATGGCGATGGCGAGCGTCTCGTGGGCCTCGGCAGAAATGCTCCCGTACGACATCGCGCCCGTCGCGAACCGCTTCACGATCTCGGAGACCGGCTCCACCTCTTCGATCGGTACGGACTCGATCGAAACGGGTGACCCGTCTCCACCTTGCCCCTCACCTTTGAACCTGAGCAGGCCGCGCAACGTCGCGAGTCTCCTCGCCTGATCATCTACCAGCGTCGAGTACTCCTTGAAGACGTCGTATCGCTTGGCCCTGGTCGCGTGTTGCAGTTTGAAGACCGTGCGCGGGTTGAAAAGGTGCACTTCTCCTTCGCGCCGCCACTGGTACTCACCGCCGACTGCGAGCTCTCGGTGCGCGTGCTCGGCCGGACGAGGGAGGTAAGCGTCGCGATGGCGCAATGCCGCCTCCTTCGCGAGCACATCGAGACCGACCCCTCCGATGCGGCTCGTGGTCCCCGTGAAGTATTCGTCCACGACCTCGGGGGCGAGCCCCACCGCTTCGAACACCTGCGCACCGGTGTACGACGCCACCGTCGAGATGCCCATCTTGGACATGATCTTGATCACGCCCTTGCACGAGGCCTTTATGTAGTTGCGGCGCGCCTGGCGCGGAGTGACGCCCTCGAGCCTTCCCACGGCGATCATGTCGTCGATCGTCTCGAAGGCGAGATACGGGTTGATCGCTGCCGCGCCATATCCGAGGAGAAGCGCCATGTGGTGGACTTCTCGTGCGTCGCCTGACTCGACGATCAGACCGACCTTCGTACGCGTCTTCTCGCGGACGAGGTGGTGATGCACCGCTGCGGTCAGCAGGAGCGAAGGGATCGGAGCAAGAACGTCGTTCGAGCTGCGGTCGGAGAGCACCACGATGTTTGCGCCGTCTGCGATAGCGAGGCTCACACTCGTGCACACCTGGTCGATAGCCCGCTTCATCGCATCCCCGCCACCCTCGGGATCGAACAACCCGTCGATTGCGAACGCTCGGAAACCGTTGGTCCCGCCGTCGTCGTCGATGTACAGCAGCTTCGCCAGGTCGTCGTTGTCGATCACCGGATACGGAAGGGCAATCTGACGGCAAGACTTCGGGCCCGGGTCGAGGAGGTTCTGCTCCGGGCCAAGAGTGGCGCCGGCGGAGGTGACGAGCTCCTCGCGGATTGCGTCAAGAGGCGGGTTGGTCACCTGCGCGAACAGCTGGAAGAAATAGTCGTAGATCAGCCGTGGCTTCTCGGACAGGACCGCGAGCGCGGCGTCGTTACCCATCGAACCGAGAGGCTCGCCTCCGGTGAGCGCCATCGGACCGAGAACTGTCCGCAGCTCTTCTGTCGTGTATCCGAACAGCGCGCTGATGGCGCACGACGCTCGAGTGCTGAGGAGTAAGCATGTCGCGCGGTGGCAGATCATCGAGCCGCACTTGTTCGGCTTCAAGCCACTCCTGGTAAGGGTGCTCGGCGGCGAGACGCTCCTTGATCTCGTCGTCTTCGACCACGCGCCCCAAGGTGGTGTCGACGAGGAACATCTTCCCCGGCTGCAGCCGGCCTTTTCGCACGACCTTCTTCGGGTCCACGTCGAGCACGCCGACCTCGGAGGAAAGAATGACGAGCCCGTCGTCGGTGACCCAGAATCGTGCCGGGCGCAGACCGTTTCTGTCGAGGACCGCGCCGGCAAGCCTGCCGTCGGTGAACACGACCGCCGCAGGGCCGTCCCACGGTTCCATGAGGGCGGCATGGAATTGGTAGAAAGCACGCCGCGACGGATCCATCTCGGTGTGGTTCTCCCAAGCTTCGGGGATCATCATCAACACGGCGTGCGGCAGGCTGCGGCCGCCGAGATGCAGAAGCTCGAGCACCTCGTCGAACGTCGCCGAGTCGCTGCCTTCCGGGTCGACGATCGGGAAGAGTCTTTCGAGGTCTCCGGGAATCACGTCGGACCGAAGAAGCGTCTCGCGCGCTCGCATCCAGTTGCGGTTGCCCTGCAACGTGTTGATCTCGCCGTTGTGTGCGATGTACCTGTAGGGGTGCGCGAGAGGCCATGAGGGAAACGTGTTGGTCGAGAACCGGCTGTGCACGAGGGCTATAGCGCTAGCGAACCTGGGGTCGGAAAGGTCCGGGAAGAACGTGCGCAGTTGGCCCGTCGTGAGCATGCCCTTGTACACGATCGTCCGGGCGGACAACGACGGGATGTAAGCGCCGGGAATCTCGTGCTCGATTCGCTTTCTGAGACAGAACGTAAGACGGTCGATCTCGAGCGCGGTATCCCCGGAGCTTGCCGGAACTGCCGGCGCCACGAACACCTGCGAGATGACCGGCATCGCCATGTGAGCTGCAGAGCCGAGACCCGTCGGTTCGACCGGAACGTCGCGCCAGCCGAGGACGCGGAGGTTCTCTTCGGTTGCCAGGTCTGCGATGCGTCTCTGCACCTTCGCGGCGTCGTCGGCGTCCTGCGGCAGGAACACGAGGCCGGCCGCGTACATGTCCGGTCCCGGCAGATCGAAGTCGACCACGCCGGCGAAGAACTCGTGCGGAACCTGGACGAGGATGCCCGCACCGTCGCCTGTGTCTTTGTCAGCGCCCTTGGCTCCGCGGTGATCGAGGTGCTCCAGAGCGGTTATTGCTTGTTCCACGAGCTCGTGGGAGCGCCTTGCCGAAAGGTCGGCCAGAAGGGCGATCCCGCAAGCGTCATGCTCGAACGAAGGATCGTAGAGGCCGGGCTCTCGGCTAGCGCGACGTGGACCGCTCTTGACAGGGATGGCGCGACCCAGGGGCGAAGCGCCTTTCGGCCCGACTGAGCGGGTCGAGTCGTCTTCAGCGCGCATCGGGCTGTTCCTGTCTCGTCTCGAGGTCGCGTGCCCTGCACGCGACTCCCTGGTGGGATGCCTGGCGACCGCCCGGGACGACTCTGGCCCAGCTGCAGCGTTCTTTAGGATACATCGGGTGGAGGGTGGATCCGACGTACTGGTCGCCGGCGGAGGCGTCATCGGACTCACCATCGCGTGGAGGGTGGCGGCCGAAGGTCTCCGCGTCACGTTGTGCGACCCCACGCCCGGGCACGGTGCGACGTGGGCTGCCGCCGGGATGCTCGCACCGGTGACAGAGGCGCACATCGGAGAAGAGCAACTCGTTCGGATGAATCTCTCGGCGGCGGCCCGATGGCCGGGTTTCGCCGCCGAGCTCGAACAGGCTTCGGGGACCTCTGTCGGCTACACGCCGTGTGGAACCCTTGTGGTCGCCGTCGACAGTTCGGACATGGCGGTGGTGGACCGCATCCTTTCGTTCCATCGCTCGCTCGGGTTGACCTCGTCGAGGTTGAGCGCGAGCGAGTGCCGCAACCTGGTTCCCGCTCTCGCCCCGGGGGTGCGCGGCGGGGCGAGCTCTCCGTCGGACCATCAGGTCGACAATCGGCTGCTGGTCGACGCTCTGACGCGGGCGATCGACGCTGTCGGAGTCGAACGGATCGCAGAGCCAGTGAGCGAAGTGAAAATCACGGGCGGTAAGGCGAGTGGGGTGACGCTCGCCGGTGGGCGCGAGATTCGTGCCGGGAGTGTCGTAATCGCAACGGGATGCTGGACCTCGAAGCTCGGCGGGGTACCCGAAGGGGTGCTGCCGCCGGTCCGACCCGTCAAAGGACACATCCTGCGACTTCGAGGTACGAAGACACGGCCCTTGCTCGACCGGAATGTCAGGTGCATGGTGCACGGCGCGTCCTTGTACCTGGTGCCGCGCGCCGACGGGACGATCGTCGTGGGTGCGACGGTGGAAGAAAAGGGCTACGACACGACCGTCCAGACCGGGGCCGTCTACGAGTTGCTTCGCGATGCTCGGAGCGTCGTGCCGGGAATCGCCGAGCTCGAGCTAGCGGAATGCCTTGCCGGTCTGCGCCCAGGCTCACCCGACAACGGGCCGTTCATCGGCTGGACGCAGGTCGAGAATTTGGCTGTCGCTGACCGGCCACTACAGGAACGGGATCCTTCTCGCACCCATAACGGCTGACGCAGTGTGCGCGATCCTCTTGGGGGGAAGCGTCCCAGAGGTGATCGAACCGTTTCGCGCCGACCGCACCACGTTCGCGTCGGCGGTGACTCCGTGACGCGCTCGACTGTGAACGGAGAACCCGCCGACCTTCGAGACGGCGCGACGATTGCCGACGTCGTCTCTGATTGGTGTCCGTCGAGTCGCGGGGTCGCGGTCGCACGCAACGGCGAGGTCGTGCCGCGGTCGCGCTGGGACGTCGAGAGCGTCCAGACAGGAGACGCGATAGAGATCGTCTCGGCTGCGGCGGGCGGTTAGCGGGACTCGCCACCGCGGGTTCGATCGACGGTTATTAGGGGCCGTAAGAGCCCAGTACCCTGAAGCCGTGGATTCACCCGAAGGCGAGATACCTGACCTGGTGATCGCAGGTCGGCATCTGGGCTCGAGGTTGATCATGGGTACGGGCGGGATGACGAGCCTGCACTCGTTGGCAGGTGCGCTCAAAGCCTCGGGGGCGGATATGGCCACCGTCGCCCTGAGAAGGGTCGACCCGGACGCACGAGGATCGCTCCTCGACGTCTTCGTCTCGTGCGGTGTGAGCGTGCTCCCTAACACCGCTGGGTGCTTCACGGCAGCTGAGGCGGTGCTGACCGCCAAGCTTGCGCGCGAAGCGTTCGACACGGACTGGATAAAGCTCGAGGTGATCGGCGACGAGCGGACCCTGATGCCCGATCCGGTCGAGCTGGTCGCTGCTGCCGAACAGCTGTGCGAATCGGGTTTCACCGTTCTCCCGTATACGACCGACGATCCGGTGCTTGCGCGCCGGCTGGAACAGATGGGTTGTGCGGCCATCATGCCGCTTGGATCCCCGATCGGTTCCGGGCTCGGTATCCGCAATCCTCACAACATCGCCCTACTCGTTGAGTCCGTGAACGTCCCTGTGATCTTGGATGCCGGAGTCGGAACTGCCTCGGACGCAACGCTCGCGATGGAGCTCGGATGCGATGCCGTCTTGGTCGCGTCGGCAATCACCAGGGCCGAAGATCCGCCTGCGATGGCAGCGGCGATGCGCCTGGCTGTCGACGCGGGTTACCTCGCGCGGCGAGCGGGACGAATTCCTCGAACGCTGGCACGCGCTCGCATCGAGTCCATTCGCCGGGATGGCCGATTTCGGGATGAGCGGCGATCCCCCGGAGACCTGATCCCTCGTATCTCTTCTGGTGTTTTCTGGCCGGGCGGATGCGCGAGCCCTCGCACTCGCCGCCTTCCGCGGTCTAGAGCAGCTTGTCCTGCGCCGGCAGACCGGTCGCCCGCTTGGCGCTGCCTCGGCGGTTCGTCGAGCCGGGCCGGCCGTCGGTCGAGCCGATCCGAGACGGCTTGGCGCCCGTCTTAGCGTTTCGGGTAATCGTCGTCGCAACACGCTTCAGCTCGGTAGTCGCGTAGACGAGCTTCTTAGCGTCCTCTCGTGTGTAAAGGCCCGGTTCGAACGACGCGGCGAACCGCTTGGCTACGTCGATGGCGGCAAACAGGTCCTGGGCCGACGGAATCGCCGGGGTGGTCGGAGTGGACTTGGCATTCAACACAGATTGAAAACTACAGACAGGGTGTAACAACCAATGGAATGACGGGCAGCCCAAACGGGGGCCGAGCTAGCTGTGTGCTCCCCAACCGAAATGGTCGAGGGGCCCGTGCCCTGACCCGAGCTTCCAGGAGGATGCGCCGGAGATCGCTCGAGCGACGAACTCCTTTGCTCGCTCGATGGCGACCAGCACCGTTTCGTCGCGAGCGAGGAAAGCGGCGATGGCGGCGGAAAGCGTGCACCCGGTGCCGTGGTCGTTCGCGGTAGGGATGCGTGCGCCTTTGAGCATCGTCACCTCACCAGCAGACAAGACGATGTCGGGCGACTCGTCGCCGCCGAGGTGGCCGCCTTTGACTACGACCGTCCTTGGTCCGGCTTCAGCGATCTTTCGAGCGGCCTCGATCATGCCGTCCGTGTCAATGATCGGCATCGAGGCAAGAAGCCGCGCTTCGCGCAAGTTCGGAGTGACCACCTCAGCGTGTGGCAGAAGTCGCTCGATGTAAACCGGTATGGCGTCCTCGTCGAGCAGGCGCCGCCCGGTCGTGGAAACGAGGACCGGGTCGACCACCAGGTTCGGAAGCCGGCCGGCCTCGGCCATGTCTGCGACCGCTCGGACGATCGCGGAGGTAGCGAGCATCCCGGTCTTGACCGCTCGGACGGGCAGGTCGGACAGCACGGTTTCGACCTGGAGCCGTACGAGCTCAGGCTGCATGGGTGCCGATCCGACCACCGAAGCGGTGTTCTGAGCGGTGACGGCGGTCACTGCGCAGGTACCGAATACGCCCAGCGCCGCGAAAGTCTTCAAATCGGCTTGCAGGCCAGCTCCGCCGCCTGAGTCGGATCCGGCGATGGTGAGGGCGATCCGCGGATCCACGGAGACCGAGAGTACAGACACGACGAAGCGCGATCGCACGGGTTGGCCTATGTATTTCGAGCATAAGTAAACGCGGACGTTCACTTATTTGGAATTTGTGTGGCCGAAGCTCCGGTGCACGGACAGGCCTGCCCGAACAGGCGTGCCCAACTCGTGGCCCGCAGCTCTGGGGGCGTTGCCAGCTTCACCTGTATGCTTCGGCCGAGTTGGGAGGCGCTTAAGAGCCGCTTAAGAGCCTCGATCGAGCGCAACGATCGCACCTATCGCCTTGCCGAACCCCGCCCGCACGACCGTGCCGAAGACCGCGCCGAACAGGGCCTCCACGCTGGACCCACGTCCGACCCCCCCAACAGCAGACGGCCCTCCACGTCGGGAGATGCCCGGACCGAGCGTCAAGCTGGCCCTGGTGGTCATCATTCTGGCCGTCGGCATCATCGTCGCCGGATTGATCGCCGAAGTCTTCACGGGCTCCAACCCCCCGATCGCTGCCCCCACTTCGGTCCCGACGGCGAAGGGATCCCCGCTCAAGGCGATTCCCGCAGGAGCCGCACTCGCACCCCTCGTCTCTTCCGGCGAGCCTCCCAACGACATCGTGAACGCAATCGTCCTGCCGCTCGGATCTGTTCCGGGAGCGGTAATCAACGACTCGAACGCCGCCGAGAGCTACGACGAGCAACGCCTCTTCACGATCGACGCACCCGAGCAGAAGGTCATCACGTTCTTCGAGGTCGAGCTCGCCGCTCAGGGATGGCATGTCGAGAGCACCGGGAAGCCGAAGAACCAACCAGGGTTCGAAGTGTTGGCCCAACGGCCCGGCAGCGACGGGTATTACTGGGAGATCGGGGCGGTAGTGGCGCCGACGACGTTCCCGTCATCCGGGAGTGCGCACACCTCGGGGATCACCAAGTTCGAGGTACGCCTCTTCCAGGTCAGCCTTGACTGAGCTCCACTTCAGCTTGGCGACGGGGGCGATAACCCCACTTTCGGACTTCGGTCGCTGGGCGCGAGGCAACGCGCTCGAGATCGTGCTCATCGTCACCGGGTCGATACTCCTTACGCGTTTCGTTACCTGGATACGCGACAGGTACATAGGCAAGATCGACGAGCGCGCCAAAGGCGGTGACACGCTCGTACGGTCGGAGGCGGCGAAGCATCGTCATGCGGTCGCGCAGGTCGTCACCTGGGCGCTGCTCGTTCTCGTCTACTCCGTTATGGGGGTGCTCATCATCCAGCGGCTCGGTGTCCCGATCACCAGCCTGGTGGCACCGGCGACCGTTGCGGGGGTCGCGGTCGGGTTCGGTGCGCAGCGAGTCGTCCAGGACATCCTGGCGGGGTTCTTCATCATCTCGGAACGCCAATATGGGTTCGGCGACGTGATCCGGATCTCTGCTCTCGGCGAGACGACGGGCGTGCTCGGCACCGTGGAGAACGTCACGTTGCGGGTCACGAGCCTGCGTACCGTGAACGGCGAGGTCGTCTTCGTTCCGAACGGACAGATAGTCCAGGTGACGAACCTGTCACACGACTGGGCCAGGGCGGTCGTAGACGTTCCGGTGCCGGCGACCGCCGACATGAACAAAGTTAACGAGCTCCTGCATTCCGTCGGCGAAGCTGCCTTTGCCGATTCCACACTTCGCCCGCTCCTGCTCGACTCACCTTCGGTGATGGGCTTGGAAAGCATGGACGTGGACCGTTTCGTTGTCCGCCTCGTCGCCCGGACGCTTCCAGGCAAGCAATTCGAAGTGGGACGGGACTTGAGATCACGGATCGCAAATGCATTTCGCGGGGCGGGAATAATGGTCCCGGCGTCACTTGATCCGGCAGCCTCGCCAGGCCCGGAACCGGACGCCGCTACAACACTGCCGTCGTGAAGAGCGTGAAGGATCTGAAGAGCGTGAAGAGACTGCGTGTCCGACCGTCGACTCTGCTGATTCTCGCTCTGTTCATTGGGACTTTGGTCTTGTACATCTTGGTTCGTCCGGCGCAGGTACCGGCCGGAGACCAAAACGGCGTCGCACCCGGGACGACGACGACGGTCGTGGCAAAGTCCGAGCCCACTACCAAGACCACGTTGAAACCCGAGTCGAAAGCCTCTCACGGGACGACCACATCTAGTGTCCCGTCTTCGACGGGCTCGTCGACCGGCTCGTCCACGACTTCAACGACTTCCACGACTTCCACGAACTCGACGACTTCCACTACGTCATCCGGCACGACCTCGTCGTCAACCACGTCGTCGTCAACGACTACGACGCCTCCGACGACCTGAGTCCCGAAAAATTCTCAGAACGTACTCAGGCTGCGACGGCCGCCCCGTCGCGGACTGGTGCGGATGCGATGACGCTCTCGGCCTCGAGAGTGACCTCAGCCTCTTCCTCCGAGCGCAAGAGCCACGCCCAGAAGAAGAAGTTGATGGGATAGAGCAGGTATCCCACGCGAGTTGCGGGTGCGAGGAGGATGCCGGCTGTCATCGCCCATCCCCCGAGACGGCATACGTCGGAAACGGTGCGCGGCCTGTGCCGCGCGAGCACCCAACCGATGACCATCAAGCCGACGATCGCAAGTATGAATGGGAATCCGCGTCTGATCTCCGGGAAGGCAAGGACGATCACGTGCCCTGGCAGGGCGCTGGCGGCCGGCGAGCTGATCTTGGCAAGGCCGAGCGGGAATCTGACGACGTTGTTCAGGAACGCCGTCGGGTCGTGCATGAACACCGGCACGACGGACGGTACGAGCACTAGGGCCATTCCGAGAAGAACCCAGGCGATCCCCCGACTGCGCCGTCCGTCACGATCGCGGGCGACTACCAGCGCCAGCAGTACCAACGGCCACGCGGTGAATTTCAGCCCGGCCGCGAACCCGAGCATCAAACCGGCTCCGAGCGCTCTTCGTCGGTGTAAGAAGAGCATCGCGAGGAGAAGTACCGCTGCGACGGGCAGGTCGTCCCCGCCGGTAGCCATCGGAAGCGCGGCAGTGGGCAAGATCGTCATTCCCTGCAGGGCGAGGATGCGCGGCTCGTAGCTTCCTCTGCACAACGCGAGCGCGAGCGCGACAAGCAGCAGTGACACGATCGAGAAGTAGACCCGAGCGTCCAAGAGTCGAGGAGGCATGTGCCAGCTGCTCGGGATCCCGAACAGCGACATGAGCGGCCCGTAGGGGTCGTACTGGTCGTACGACGGCTCACCGCGCAGTTCGGCCGCGGTCTGCCCCGTCGGATGCTTGCTCACAACCGCCGGGTAAGGGTCCTTTCCGGCGGCGACCGACTTCCCGGACCTCTCGACGACGAGCACCTCCGGTTGCACGTGAGTCGTGCCGCCGGTCTGGGACTGTAGGAACACCTCGAGGGTGAGCGGCAAGAACGTCGCCCCAGCAAGCACGAAGAGGAAGATGGCGACACGTGCGGTACTGAGGACGCTGCGATCGCGTCTCCGCGCCTTTCGGACGGTCATCCCGGAGATGAAGGCCCCTATTACGTACGGACCGATGGCGATCTCCGCCCACTGCCTGTAGAGCTCGATCGTGGAGAGTCGGATCGTCGCCAAGGCGAACACCGCGCCGCACGCGTACACAACGGTGTCGCGCTGCTCCGGGGTCCATGAGCGGACGTCTGGCGTCAGCGATCTGACGGCACGCGCGCCGCGCCGTAAGAGGGCGACCTCCATGTTCCGCATTCTACGTCGGGCCTACAAAAAGCAGTTGGACCCACTCGGACCACGTTGGACCACCTTGGACCACGTTGCACTCGCTGGTCCCGCTGGGCCGCAGCCTTTCAGGCACCAACAGCGCGCAGTCGAATGCTGTTAGTGCTCAAATCGTTCTCAACGGTCAACCGGGAGGCGCCGTGGTCGAGGTGGCGGGACTGCCGGACCCGAAAACGGGCGACACTGAAAGTAGGCCGCCGTCGCACGCATTGATTGCGGCGGCGAGCGTGAGCTGCTGGGTGTCATTGGGCGGCGTGATCTCGATGGAGGACGAGGTCGGGCACGAGGTCTCACCGTTGGCCACGACGTCGCTGTAGCCGAGGTTGAAGTAAGCGGACCCCCCGGACGCGATGTCGACGGTCGAAACGGCGATCTCGAGGAAAGACAGATTGCCACCGCGTTTCACGATCGTGGGCAGAGGAGTCCCCGCCGATCCGAGTAGGAGCGCTCCGGGATATCCGTAGAGCACACACACCGACGGTGAGGTGTTGGTGAAGCTGAAAGTGACCTCGATCGTCCCCGCCGCACCCTGGGTCCCCTCGATCGCGGCACGGAGATCCGAGACGTCGCAGTAGTTGCTCGGAAGCGTCGATGTCGTCGTCGAACCCGGCTGAACCGTGGTTGTCGTACCGGATCCTCCGGTCGTGGAGGTCGTGGAAGTCGTTGAACCCGTCGAAGGCGACGACGTGGTCACCGTCGTTGCGGGGCTCGAGGTCGACGACGAGCGCGATGTCCGCGTAGTGGCGGACCCCTTGGGTGCGTTGGTCGAGCACGCTGCAAGAATCGCCGACGCGACCACAGCCGACGCCACTAACAGCGCTGTCATATTTCGCGGCCGCATGCGTTCACCCCGCGTCGAACGCGGTTTCAGGAGCTGAAGTCCTCGGGCCGCACGGTGTCGAGGAACTCGCGGAACTCCCCAACCAGCGCATCGGGATTCGCGTCGTCTGCGTCTTCGTCGTCGTCGTCGCTCGGGAGCAAGACGCCCTCTGCGTCCATCAACTCGTCGGCGACGAACAGCGGGCTCCCAGTGCGCACTGCGAGAGCTACCGCGTCAGAAGGTCGGCTCGAGACCGAAACGCTCTGGGTTCCTCTCAACAGATGCAGCTCCGCGAAATACGTGGCCGAACGCAGCTCGGTTATGAGGATCCGCTCGAGCTTTACGTCGAGCGTGTCGAGCAGGTCCTGGAGCAGGTCGTGGGTCATCGGTCTCGGCGTAGGGACACCTTGGAGGGCGAAGGCGATCGCAGTGGCCTCCGGCGCTCCGATGAATATGGGCAGCGTCCGGCCGATGCCTTCGATCTCCATGAGCAGAAGCACAGGGGTGTTCGACTGCAGGTCCACTCGCACCGCACTCAGCCGCACTTCGACCATGCCTGCAAGATACCGCCTCACCGGGTACCTGGTCGCTCGACCCTCGGGGCGTACAACTGTGAGACGTACGCGTCGCGATCGGCTTGCAGCACAGCCGAATCGGCGCTCGCGACAAGATCCAGGTTGCGATACCTGCCCGAAACGCCGAGACCGCGACCTATGAGAAGTTCGTCTGTCGCCTCGAACCCGACGAATCGGAGGGGTACCGGCACGATTCGTCTGGAGGGCCTGTCCAGCAGCGCGCATACCGCCAGGCTCCGCGGGCCGCGCCCACGCAGGCTCTCGAGCACGTATGCGCACGTCAAACCCGTGTCAACGATGTCTTCGACCAGGACGACGTCACAGTCGTGAACGTCGGTTGCCAGATCCTGGACGATGCGGGCACGACCGCTGCCGCCGGCGTAGTCCGAGATGGACAAAAAGTCGACCCGACAGGGCGCGTCGATCCTGCGGATGAGGTCAGCGAGCACCAGGATGCTGCCCTTTTGCACGGCGACCAGGAGTGCGCCCGCCGGATAGGCGGCCTGGAGCTCCTTGCCGAGGCGCTTCAATGCGGCGTCCACCTCGGCCCGCGTGTGCACCACTCGGGCCTCCGGCGTCACCCCCCGAGCAGGTCCTTCAGGTTGCGTCGTACCAGCGCCTCGCGCAGTCCCTGTCCGAGCCGGGTCAGGTCGGCGACCATCTCCGCGGCGCGAATGCGGGCTTCGGGATTGCGCTGTTTCAAGAGCGGAAGCACCAACTGCTCGACGAAACCGGCCTCGCGCTCCGAGGCGTGTTTGTAGAGGCGAAGGTGGCGCGGCTCGATGCCGAACTGAGCGAATTCTGCGGCCAGCTCCGCGACGACGACCTCGGATTCGTCGTAGTGCACGACTCCCCCGATGGCCCTGCCCCCAAGGATCCCGTAAGCCTCGAGCTCTTCGATCGCCGCCTGGCTCAGGCCGGAAGCTGCTGCGAGCTCGGTTGCCGTGAGGCTCCCGGACGCTGTCCTCAAAAAGCTTCGGGCCTCGGAGGTGGTCGCACCGGGTCCACCGGGTCGTGGTGCTCCGGTACGACCCTCGCCTGTAGCGTCCGCTCGTGGAGGCCCTTCAGACGGGTGTCCCGTCCTCCCCGACACGTGACGACCCGGGTCGACGGTTGTGGTCGCCCCACCGCCGGCGCCGTGCAGTCCGCGACGGTCCGGGACGCCGGCTCTCGCATCGGGACGCGCGACACCGCTCCCGGATGTCCCGGTTGAGGCACCCACTGTCTCTGACCTGGTCTTCCGGCCGCCGTCGGCCGCGCCACGCCGGTCATCGCCGTCCGATCGATCGAAGCCGGGGAGCTTGCCCGGGACCTCGCCGGCTCGCGAGTCGAGGCCTATCACCCGAGACGTACGCGACGTGGTCGTCCCACTGGTGCCGGCTGCGTGTCTGCCGCCGCCGGAGGCGCCCCCGGTCGCGACCCCGGTACCGACGCCGGAACCACCGAGCCGCCCGTTCCCGCCGGTGTCCGAACGGCCGCCCGGGCGACCTGAGCTGCCCACCGATGCGGCTGGGCGCGTGGCGGTGCCGGTGCGGGCGGAGCCCCGAGATTGGCGGGTGTCGCCCCCGGTGGTCTCGTCCTCGAGCCGTCCCTTTATGACCTTGAGCGGAAGGAAGTGCTCGCGCTGCTGGCTGAGCACCCATTTGAGCCGCTCGACGTCGTGGTCGTAGAACTTCCGATAGCCGGAGGGCGTGCGCTCGGGATTGACGAGGCCCTGGCTTTCCAGGAACCGGATCTTCGAGATCGTGACGTCGGGAAACTCCTGACGGAGGAGCGTCAGGACATCACCAATGGACAGGTAGGTCCGCCCGTTCGTCATCTGGCCGCCACGACCATGCTCAGCGCCCCAGCACCATGAATCACCTCGTTGCCTTTCGCCGGGTTCACTCCTCGGCGGCAGGCAGGTAGACGAGCTTGAACTTTCCGATCTGCACCACGTCGCCGCTCTTCAGCACGGTCTCTTCGATGCGCTCGCGATTGACGTAGGTACCGTTGAGAGAACCGACGTCGCGCACCACGTCGCCGTCGGGTCCTCGATGGAATTCGGCGTGTCGCCTCGAGACTGTGATGTCGTCAAGGAAGATGTCGCTCTCCGGATGGCGGCCGACCCTCGTCGCTTCGGAGTCGAGTACGTATCGTGTTCCGGCATTCGGTCCGCGTTCGACCACTAGCAAGCCCGAACCCTCCGCGCGGTCGGGAAGCGTCACCGACAGCTCCTCTTCACCGACCTCTCCTTGCTGGTCGATCGGGTGCAGGGTGACCGTGGTCTCCGTACCCGGCGTCGTCAGCACCGATCCACAAGAAGAGCAGAAGTTGGCGCCGACGGGGTTCCGATGCCCACAGTTGTTGCAGAACACGGCAACCACGCTACCCCTTCGTCCCCGACGCCTCGCCCGGGTCTCACGGCTCTTCTACGAGCGCACGGTACGCCGCGGCGTCGAGCAATCCCTCCAGCGGGTCCTTCCCGGTCGGCTCGATCTCACAGATCCACCCGTCGCCGTAGGGGTCGTCGTTCAGCTGCTCCGGAGCCTCCGACAATGAAGAGTTGACCGCGACGACGACTCCCCCGACGGGTGCATAAAGCTCTGACACAGACTTGGTCGACTCCACCTCACCCAGAGTGTCTCCGGCGGCGAAAGTCGACCCCTCGGACGGAAGTTGGACGAAGACCACGTCACCGAGAGCGTCCTGCGCGTAGTCGGTGATCCCCACCCGCACCTTCCCGTCGGGCTGGCTACGCGCCCACTCGTGGTCCCGCGTATAGACGACGTCGTCGGGATAGCGCATGGGTCGGGACCCTACCGGATTGCTCATGTTCCCGCCCAGAGGACGCGTTTTCTCAGCGCATCATCTGGCGAATGCGGGCCGCCTGCTCGAGCACCCTCGCCGAGGCCGCCGCCTCGGTCGGCGCCTCGGCCCAGATGTGGGTGAGCGGCTCTTCGGGGTCCGGTAGCACGAGCACCCATCCGTCAGCTTCCGGCAACTTCACTCCGTCCACAAGTATGAGGTCCCGGCGCGAAGACCGCTCTACGAGGGTGCGCATGATCGCGCCCTTCTGGTCCCACGGAGTTACGACCGTTTGGTGGGCGATGTGTATCGCAGGCAGGTCGGCGGTCAGCTTCGAAAGGCGGTCGCCGGACTTGACGAGCATTGCGAGCAGATGCACCAGCGTCGCTACCGCGTCGAATGCCGGTAGGAACGAAGGGAATATGAAGCCCCCGTTCTGACTACCGCCGAAGACGACACCGGGGGTCGAAGAAGCCTCCATCAGGTGCGCCGGCGAGAGCTTCGTCCACACGATGTTGACTCCCTGCTCGCGGCACACTCTCTCCATTACATTCGGGACTGCGACCGGCAAACAGACGCGGGCTCCTGGCCCCGCTGTGGCGCAGACCAGATTCAACAGGACCAATAGCGCCTCGTCGTTGGTGAGAACGCGGCCCTCGTCGTCGACGAGCACCAACAACTCGCCGCCGGGATCGAGTAGGGCTCCAAGGTGCGCCCCGGATGCGGTGACGAGGCTTGCGACGTGTTTTGCCGCGGACGTCCTGTCGCTGGCCATGACCGCTGCGGTCAACGCATACGGGTTAACGACGAGAACCTCGGCGCCGAGCTTGGCCAGGACGTTCGGCATCACGAAGCTCGTCGTGCCGAACGAGTAGTCGAGGACCATCTTGAATCCGGCACTTGCGATCGCAGACATCCCGACCGGCCCCGCGTCGATCGAATCGACGAGTGCCGACGTGTAGTGCTCGAGGGCACGACCGGGAAAGCCGATGTCGCCGATGTCGGGCGCCAAGGCCCGCCTGAAATTCCTCCCGGTGATACAGGCGTTCGATCCTTCTTTGGGTCGCCTCGTCGATGTCGAGACCCCCCCGATCGAAGAATCGGATGTTCACGGACTGGGCGTCGTCGGGCGAAAGGCGCACGGTGACGCCACCGATCGAGGATGACGATCGGACCTGGTGCCTCGTCACAGGCACGGTCGCTGCTTCCAGGTCGTCTACGTTCACTCCTGCGGCGTTGCAACCGACCATGACGGCCCTCTTCAGCACTCGGGAGGCCCTCGAGGTGTCGCGCGACGCCGTGATGGTCGAGCCCTTCTCGAGTGTTCCCGCCCAGGCCATCGACAGGCGCATTACCAGTTCGGGGCTTATGTCGACGTTGGCAAGTCCGGTGACGCCCGTGCGGCCGAACAGTGACCTTGCGCCTCGCGACTCCCAGACGATCGAGGTGTTCACGATCGCGCCGGCCTCTACCGTCTTGAACGGATAGACCTTCACGTTCGAGGTGATCACGGCACCGGCCCCAACGAAGCACTCTTCTCCTAGGACCACTCCCTCTTCGCAGTGGACTCCCTGCCTAAGGTCACACGAACGGCCGAGCACCGTGCCGTCGACGCTCACGCCGGAACCGAGGAAGCTGTTCTCGTGCACGACCGAGCGGGTTATCGAGCAGTTGTCGCCAATCTGAGTGTTCTGGCCGAGAACACAGTGCGAGCCGAGGTGGGTTCCACGCCCGACGTGAGCGTTGCCTCCGATGATCGCTGGACCGTCGATGCGCGCGGTCGGGTCGACCTCTGCGCCCTTCCCGAGCCACACACCTGGGCGAAGCAAGAAGCCGGCGACGTCCACCTGCACCTTGCCGTCCATGACGTCTTGGTGCGCGCTCAGGTACGCCTCGAGGGTTCCCACGTCTTCCCAATAGCCGTCGGAAACGTGACCGAACAGCGGCTTGCCGGCCGCCAGCACGTCGGGGAAGACGTCGGCGGAGAAGTCGACCGGGCGGCCCGACTCTATGAAGTCGAAGATCTCGGGCTCGAGAACGTAGATGCCCGTGTTGATCGTGTCGCTGAAGACCTGTCCCCAGGTGGGCTTCTCCAGGAATCGCTCGATCGCGCCATCCTCGCTCGTGATGACTATCCCGAACTCGAGCGGGTCGTCTACAGATTTGAGTGCGATCGTGCCGATGGCACCGCTCTCCTCGTGAGCTCTCACGGTCGCGGTCAGGTCCATGTCGGTGAGAACGTCCCCCGAGATCACGAGGAACCTCTCGTCGAGCTGTTCGCGGGCGTTCAAGATCGACCCTGCCGTTCCGAGCGGCGTCGGCTCGGTCGCGTACGCCATGTGGACACCGAACTCGGAGCCGTCGCCGAAGTAGTTGCGGATCGCGTTTGCCATGAAAGCCACCGTGACCACAACGTCCTCGAAGCCGTGGCTGCGAAGCAGGGCAACGACGTGCTCCATCATCGGCCGGTTCGCTAGCGGGAGCATCGGCTTCGGCTGGTTCGAGGTGAGCGGCCTCAACCGGGTTCCCTCGCCGCCGGCCATGATGACCGCTTTCATCGCTTCACCACAGGCGCGCACCGGCCTTTGGCTCGCGGGACCACCGGACCGACCCTACCCCCCAGCCTGAGATTCAGGCGTCTTAAGTGCCTTGTCAGCCTTGTTAACTGCCTCGTCTGTCTTGCCTGGCTCGATCGGCCCGCTTGCGGCGCGCGACCTGCCCTCCCTGCCGGATGAAAGGGCCCGACGACCAACAGGAATGTACGCGGCGGCGGCGACCCAGGCGAGAGCAAGTCCTGGGATCGCGAAGATCCAGGCGACGATCCGGATCGGGTCCTGCCACCCGGCGTGACCGTAGGCAAGGATAAATGTCGGATATGCGAACATCAGGCCGAAGGTCCCAGCCTTCCCCACGAAGAGGACGTCGATTCGCTCGGCTCCGAGCCAAGCGAGAAGCAGGACTGCGGCCGAGACGACGACCTCCCTCGCGATCGTCGCCAAGCAGAACCAGAGCGGGGCCGAGCCCTGGATCATGACGCAGAAGACGGCCGTCGCAACGAGCATGCGGTCCGCGACGGGGTCGAGGACCTTGCCCACGGTGGAGACCTGATTGAAGCGGCGGGCGACGAAACCGTCCACCCAGTCCGTCGCGCCGAGCACCGCCAGGAGGATCGCCGCTGCGGTCTGCTGGTGCACCCCGAACAGGAGCCAGACGAATACGCCTATGCCGGCGAGGCGCGCCGTCGTCACGAGGTTCGGCGCGGTGAGGATCCTGTCCTCTCCCAGCGGAGGGGAAGGCGCCCCGGTCAGCGCGACTGGTTCTCCCGGCACCCTATCTCCCGACACCAGCCAAGCCTATTTCGCGAGGCCCGACGTGACGGTTAACGAGGACGGGACCCCTCTCTTTCGAGCTTTCTCGCAGCGACCTTGTGACGCTTGGTCCGCGCCTCTAGCTCCTGCATCATCTGTTCGAGCCTCTGCTGCTTGACCCGAACCGTCTCCTTCAACCGCTCGTTTATTGCGGACGCCTCGGTCAGGATCGCCTTGCGTCGCTCCAAGGTCGCGCCCGAGTTGTACTCCGAGCGCAGGTCGGCGAGTTGGTCTTCGCCCCTCAGGATCGTCCGGATCTCGCCGAGATCGAAGCCGAGCAACTCTTGGAGCTCCCTGATCCGAAGGAGTCTCGCGATGTCGTCCGCCGTGTAGCGGCGTGCTCCACCGGCCGAATGATCGGCAGGAACGAGCAGTTCCAGCTCTTCGTAGTAGCGAAGGGTCCTGCTCGACACGCCGGCTCGCTCGGCGGCCTCCCCTATGCGCAGCAGCGACTCTTCCACTGCCGTCATGATCCCAACCTGGCGAGTCCAACGTCGGCATCCCCTGGCTCGGCGGTCGCTTCGGGCTCGGCCGAATCCGCCGCCGGAACCGGCACCGGCAATTGAGCCCCGTCGCAGTTCCCCGCCCACCAACTGGCCACCGCGGCGAGGGCGCAAAGAGCTGCCGAAGCCGAGAACGCGATCACCAATCCGAAGTGGAACGGTCCGGAGATGAGATTCGGGAAGAACGTCTTCCCCGTGAGAACGCTCGCGTGCTGCGGGCCGACGTTCGCGAGCACGTGAGGACCCAGCAACGTCCTCATCGGGTTGTAGCCGAGGAAAGCGGCGAACAACGTCCCGACCGGCGGAAGGCCCGCCACGTGATGAGCGACCGACGGCGAGACGCCCTGTGCCACGAGGCCCCGTGAAAGGGTCGACGGCAGCTTTGCAGCGAGACCGGCGACCATGAGCGAGAAGAAGATGCCTATCGACAGAACGAACCCCGAGTTCATGAATGTCGCGCGCATGCCCGACGCCACCCCGCGCTGATCCGCAGGCACCCCGTTCATGATCGTCGTCGTGTTCGGGGCAGCGAACAGGCCCACTCCGATCCCGTTCATCAGCGACAAGATTGCGAACCACGTGAAGTCGAAGTTGATCGGAAGCTGCATCAAGGCGATGAACGACGCAGCAGCTACGACCATGCCGGCCGTGGAAAATCCCCGTTGCCCGTAGCGGTCGGAGAGTTTTCCTGACAAGGGCCCCGCGACGAGGAACCCGATCGACATCGGGACCATGTAGATGCCCGACCACAACGGGGTCTGTTCGAACGAGTAACCGTGAAGCGGCAGCCATATCCCCTGGAGCCACAGAATGAGCATGAACTGCAGGCCGCCGCGGCCCATGTTCGCAAGCAGGTTGGCGCTCCCGGCGCCGGCGAACGCCCGGATCTTGAACAGAGAGAGGTGGAACATTGGTTCGGGCACGCGTTTTTCTATCCAGACGAACACGGCGAGAAGCCCGAAGCCCCCGATCAACTCGGAAAGCACGACGGGGCTCGTCCATCCCATCGTGTGCGCACCGTAGGGCTGAATCCCGTACGTGAGGCCGATCATGATGAGGACCAGACCTACGGCGAACGTCACGTTTCCCCAGATGTCGAGGCGGGCCGGGGCTCTCTCCCCCGTCTCCCTGAGCGTTGCGTACGCCCAGACGGTGCCGAACAAGCCGAAGGGGACGCTCACTAAGAAGACGAGACGCCAGTCGATTCCCGCTAGCGCGCCGCCGACGAGCAGGCCTAGGAACGACGCGAACGTACCGGCGATGATGTTGAAACCGAGCGCCGTCCCGCGCTGATTCACCGGGAACGCATCGGTGAGGATGGCGGTCGAATTGGCCATCAGCATGGCGCCTCCGACGCCCTGGACGAGCCGCAGTGCGATGAGGACGATGGCCCCGCTCGCGCCTGTGACCGGCGAGAACGCCAACCCGATCGAGGCGACCGTGAAGACCAGGAAGCCGGCGTTGTACATCTTCACTCTGCCGAACTGGTCGCCGATCCGGCCGAGCGCCACGACCAGCACCGCCGTGACGACCAGGTATCCGAGAAGCAGCCAGAGCAGGTAGCCGAAGTTTCCCGGTGCCAACGGTTGCAGGTGGATCCCCCGGAAGATGGAAGGCAGGGAGATGATCACGATCGACTGGTTCAGAAGCGCCATGAACGACCCGAGCGTCGTGTTCGACAGCGCGTTCCACTTGTAGCGCTCAGGGTTGGTGATCGGCCGCTGGGACCGGGGAACCCGGGTCATCTCAATAGTTTACGTCTACGTCAACGTGAATAGCACGAGGAGGCCCCGGCGTGATACGTAAAGGCGGTGCCCCGCTTCGAACCCTTCGCCGGGTTGCGCTACGAACCGTCACTGGACCTCGATCGCCTCATCGCGCCTCCGTACGACGTCGTCGGGCCTACGGAGCGGGCCGAGTTGGCCGGCCGCCATCGCGGCGAACGCGATCCACATCGAGCTTCCTGAACCGGACCGCGCTTCTGGCCTCGGGGCGTACGAGAACGCCGCCAGCCTGCTCGAAAGCTGGAGATCTTCGGGCTTGTTGAAGAGCGATCCAGGTCGTGTGGTCTACCGGTACCGGATGACTCTGCCGGGCGCCGGCCCCTCGACCACGGGTGTGATCGGCGCACTCGGTTTGGAACCACCCGGAAACGACGTCTTGCCGCACGAGCAGACAATCTCCAAGGACGAGACCGACCGGCTCGAGTTGATCCGGGCCACCCACGCCAACCTCTCGCCGATCTGGGGACTCTCGCTCACCGAGGGCTTGAGCGACCTCTTGGAGCCCGACGGCGATCCGACGTCGAGGGCGACCGACGATACCGGCGTGCTCCACGAGCTCTGGGTGGTCGACGACGCCGCTTCGATCGAAGCGATTTGCCTTGCGATATCTGCAAACCCGGTCGTCCTCGCAGACGGTCACCACCGCTACAGCGTGGCGCGCAGGTATCGCGACGAGCAGCGTGCGGCTCACGACGGCCTCGCCGGGGACTACGACTTCGTCATGACGTTCGTAGTGGAGCTCGAGGAGAGAGGGCTCCGGGTCGGCCCCATTCACAGGGCGCTCACGGGCATACCGGGACGCGACGAGCTCCTCGACGCTGTAAGAGCCTTGTTCGAGGTCGTCGAGGCGGGGCCTAACGAACCCGCTCTCCTGTCTGCAGTGACCACGTCGCATGCGCTGGCGATGGTCTCCAAGGACAAGATCTGGCTGCTGACGCCCCGACCCGAAGCCTACGAGGCGGCGGACTCCGATCTCGACTCGAGCTTCGTCGCACTTCTGCTCGACATGTTGCCGGGGGCGACCTCGAGCCATTTCCACACCGCGCACGAGGCCACAGCTGCGGTCGAACGGGGCGACGCCGAGGTGGCCCTGTTGGTCCGTCCGGTGACGGTCGAACAGATCCGCGAGTGGGCACGTGCTCGGCGCCTCATGCCTCCCAAGTCCACCTTCTTCTACCCGAAGCCACGCACGGGGATGGTCTACAGAACCCTCGAGGACTGACCGACAGCCTCCAGATCTTCAAGGAGGTGGACCTCTAAGCCGATACGAAAGCCGTGAACCGCAGGCTGCGTCCACGGCCGATGCCGGACAACTACCTGACTTGGCTGGTTGTCTCAGGCCTGTTCGGCATGGTGATGGTCACCGTCGGCGCCGTCTCTGATCCCAATCACGCGGCAATGACGGCGGTAGGTGTGATCGGTCTGATGCCCTCTGCGGTCGTGGTCCTACTTTGGGGTATTCACGCAGCGAAAGAGGACTAGCCCACCGTCCAGGTTCCGGCAGAGTGAAGAAGCGCTTCTAGGTCGCCCGGGCCTGAGCGCCTGCGGGCCTCTTCGAGCTGTTCCTGCATCGCGCCGCCGTAGTCGGTGCGCTCGACCGCCCTGAACACGCCGATCGGAGTCGGTTCGTAGGGGCCTCGCGACAGACGGGAAAGCTGGAAGGCGAGACCGGGGTCATCACGCTTCTCGTCGTGGACCAACAACGCATCTTCGCCGACGTCTGCGACCTCGACCACGCGCACCTTCCCCTCGCGGTCGGCTACCACTCCGCGTTGGTTGTCGGCACCGAAGCGGATCGGCTCGCCGTGCACGAGCGGCACGAGCATCTCGGAGCGCTGGTCGCGTCCGGTGATCTGCTCGAAGGCGCCGTCGTTGAAGACGTTGCAGTTCTGGTACACCTCGACGAACGCCGCGCCCTTGTGCGCGTGAGCGCGGCGGAAGATCTCCTGCATGTGCTTGCGGTCCATGTCGTGCGTCCGCGCGACGAACGTGGCCTCGGCTCCCAGAGCAAGGCTGATCGGGTTGAACGGGGACTCGAGAGAGCCGAACGGCGTCGACTTGGTGACCTTGCCCTGTTCGGACGTCGGTGAGTACTGACCCTTCGTGAGCCCGTAGATCTGGTTGTTGAAGAGCAGCATCGTTAGGTTCACGTTTCTGCGCAGGGCGTGGATCAGGTGGTTGCCACCGATCGAAAGCGAGTCCCCGTCCCCCGTGATTACCCATATGTCGAGGTCGGGACGGGTCACCGCCAGTCCGGTAGCAACCGCAGGAGCACGGCCATGGATGGAGTGCATGCCGTACGTGTTCATGTAATAGGGAAAGCGCGCCGCGCACCCGATCCCCGATACGAACACTGTCGTCTCGCGTCGCACGTCGAGCTCCGGCAGGAGCATCTGTACCGCCGCCAGGATCGAGTAGTCGCCGCACCCTGGGCACCACCGGACCTCCTGATCGGACGTCCAGTCCTTTCTGGTCGTTACGGGAACCACAACGTCAGTCATTACTGCTCCACCTTCTGGTCAGCCGCGTACTGAGGCGGGTCCTCGCCGTTCAGCATCGCGAGCATCGCCTGCTCGATCTCAGCGGCGCGGAACACCACGCCTTGCACCTTCGTGAGCGACCGGGCATCCACCAGGAATTCTGCCCGCACCAGGCGAGAAAGCTGGCCGAGGTTTGCCTCGGGGACCAAAAGACGCGGGTACGCCCTGAGCACCTCGCCGAGGTCCGAAGGGAACGGGTTCAGGTGCACCAGGTGGGCATGCGCGACGCTCAATCCCCGTGCGCGCACCCGCCTGACCGCCGCCTGGATAGACCCGTAAGTCGACCCCCAGCCAAGCGCCAGCAGCGGCGCCCCGCCCCGGCCGTCGGGATCGTCCAGCCACACCGGCGGGATGTCCGCAGCGATCCCTGCGACCTTCTGCGCCCGCAACCGGACCATTCGCTCGTGGTTCAGCGGGTCGTACGAGACGTTGCCTGTGCCGTCTTCCTTCTCGAGTCCACCTATACGGTGCTCGAGGCCTGCGGTCCCGGGTATCGCCCACGGACGAGCAAGCGTCGTCTCGTCACGCGCATACGGCCAGAAAGTCTCGGTTCCGTCGTCGTTCGTGTGGTTCGCCGTCTCGGCGAAGCCGGGATCGATCTCCGGGAGCTCGGCCAAGTCCGGCAGCTTCCACGGCTCTGCGCCGTTTGCGAGCGAGCCGTCGGACAGCAGGATCACCGGGGTGCGGTACTTGACCGCGATGCGAACCGCCTCGATCGCAGCCTCGAAGCAGTGCGACGAGGTACGCGCGGCGACGATCGGCACGGGCGCTTCGCCGTGGCGTCCGTACATCGCATGCAGGAGATCGGACTGCTCGGTCTTGGTCGGAAGGCCGGTGGACGGTCCACCGCGCTGGATGTCGACCACCACGAGAGGCAGTTCGAGGCTTACGGCAAGCCCGATCGCCTCTGATTTCAAGTCGATTCCCGGACCGCTCGTCGTGGTCACCCCGAGGGAGCCGCCGAATGCTGCGCCGATCGCAGCGGTGACACCGGCGATCTCGTCCTCGGCCTGCAGCGTTCTGACGCCGAAGTGCTTGTGCTTGGACAGCTCGTGGAGGATGTCGGACGCAGGGGTGATCGGGTACGAGCCCAAGAAGAGGGGTAGCCCTGCTCGCTGCGACGCAACGATGAGCCCCCACGCAAGCGCGGTGTTCCCCGTCACATCTGTGTACGTGCCGGGGTCGAGTGCAGCGGGGCGAACCTGGTACGACGATTCGAATAGCTCGGCCGTCTCGCCGAAGTGATACCCCGCCTTGAACGCCCTCGTGTTCACGTCGAGTACCGAGGGCTTGGCGGCGAAACGCTTCGCTATCCAATCGAGCGTTCCTTCGGTCGGCCGGCTGAACATCCAGCTGACGACGCCCAGTGCGAAGAAGTTCTTCGATTGGTCGGCTTCGCGCGGCTTTACGCCGGCCTCTTTCCCCACCAACAACGTGAGCGAGGTCATGGGTACCTCGTAGACCGTGTACCCGTTCAAGCTGCCGTCGGTGAGCGGATTCTCCGTGTATCCGGCCTTGTCGAGGTTGCGCTGCTCGAAGGCGTCAACGTTCACGATCAGTGTGCCGCCCCGCGACACGTCTGCGAGATTCGCCCGAAGCGCGGCGGGGTTCATCGCGACCAGGACGCTCGGTGCGTCGCCGGCGGTAAGGATGTCGTGGTCCGAGATGTGGACCTGGAACGCCGAAACCCCTGCGAGCGTCCCGGCGGGCGCGCGGATCTCTGCAGGGAAATCGGGCATCGTGGCGGTGTCGTTTCCGAAGAGCGAGCTGACCGTCGTGAAACGGGTTCCCGTGAGTTGCATGCCATCGCCGGAGTCGCCGGCGAAGCGGATTACGACACGGTCGAGCTCCTGCGGCTCGGATTTGGACGACGCGGGCCGGGAACCTGCCTGCGGCTTCGATCCGGCGGGTGCGCTCTTTGCGGTGCCGTTCCCTGCACCATCGCCGTTGGAGGCGGGATGGTCGGTGCCCGGCTGGTCCGTCGTGGTGGACAAGGTTCCTCAGTTCTCAGTTCGTCGTCGGTCCAGCGCGGTTCGGACGGGACGGCGCACCGGAGTCCCCGAGGTCACCGGGGCGAGCGCGACCCCGCTGGCCGCGTCTGCACGAACGAGCATACCGTCGATGCCAGAAGCGTCCGGGACCCCTCGGGTCCTGAATTGAGCCGCCGGCCTGGCCGGCCGCCGTCGATCAGGCGATCGTCACGCTCTTGTCCAGAAACACGTCTTGGACTGCGTGGATGAGCTCGACTCCTTCTGCCATCGGCCGCTGGAACGCCTTGCGACCGACGATGAGGCCGGTTCCTCCCGCCCGCTTGTTGATCACGGCGGTACGTACCGCCTGAGCCAGGTCGTCCGCGCCTTTCGACGCGCCGCCCGAGTTGATGAGCCCGATCCGCCCGGCGTAGCAGTTCACGACTTGCCAACGCGTCAGGTCGACCGGGTGGTCCGTCGTGAGCTGGTCGTAGACGAGGGGGTCTGTCATCCCGAAGTTCAATGCGATGTACCCACCATTGTTCTCGGGTTGTTTCTGCTTTATCAGGTCTGCCTCGATCGTCACCCCCATGTGGTTCGCCTGACCGGTCAGGTCAGCCGACAGGTGATAGTCCACGTCGGGCGTCTTGAACGCCGGATTGCGCAGGTAGCACCAGAGCACCGTGAACATGCCGAGACGGTGAGCCTCGGCGAAGGCGAGCGACACCTCGTGAAGCTGGCGGTCACTCTCCGGGCTGCCGAAGTAGATCGTCGCCCCCACTCCGACAGCTCCGAGATCGAAGGCCTGGCGGACAGAGCCGAACATCACCTGGTCGTAAGTGTTCGGGTAGTGAAGGAAGTCGTTGTGGTTCAGTTTGACGATGAACGGGATCTTGTGCGAGTAGCGGCGAGCGACCGCCCCGAGCGTCCCGAGCGTCGTAGCGAACGCCGAACAGTCGGCCGCGATCGCCAGCTCGCACAGGTTCGCGGGGTCGAAATAGGCCGGGTTCTTAGCGAAGCTCGCCGCCGCCGAGTGCTCTATTCCTTGGTCGACGGGGAGAATGGAGAGGTACCCGGTTCCGCCGAGCCTTCCGTGGGAGTACAGCGTGCCGAGGTTTCGAAGCACCGGGGCCGGCCGGTCGGTGTCCCGGAATACCCGGTCGATGATGTCCGGTCCCGGCAGGACGAGCTCGTCCTTCGTGATGCCCTTGCATTGATGGCCGAGCAACGAGTCCGCCTCGTCACCCAGCAACGCCTGTAGGTCTGTGGCCATGTTTGGATTGCCTCCGTCGATGCTCGACTCGTCGGGGCCGGTCAGGAGAGCCTACTTATCCTTTCGCGCGCCCGAATCGGGCGATGCCCCACCGTCCGGCCGTGTTTTGGGCGATGCAGCACGCGGGTGTTTCCGTCGCGGACGCCCGAGAGCGGCAAGGCGTTCTGGGGCATCGGCCAAGCCGGGATCGCTGCGTACGACTCTCTCGAACATCTCTCTCGCGGGGGATGTCGCCTGAAGCTTCGAGCAGGTCGCCCAAGAGGTACCACTGTCTTATATGTCGTTCGGCCGGGTGCCTGAGCCCTCGTGCGGCTCCGGCCGCGACGAGCAAGTCGATCGCGCCGTCCAGGTCGCCTCGTTGGGCACGCGCCGAGGCGAGGACGAGCCTCCCTTCGACGAGGACGTCGGCGTCCGGTGAGGACCGCTTCAACTCAAGCCAAAGCTCTTCTACCCGGGCGTTCCTACCTAGCGCGCGATTGCAGTCCATCAGGACAGGAAGCTGGCTCCGGTCGTCAGACGACGAGACCACCAGCTCGAGATGCTTGATCGCGTCCTCCCACCGACCCAACCGGTAGCAGGCGAGCCCGTGCAGCTCTCTTGCCGCAACGGATCCTGGCGCGATGGCGAGCAACGCCTTCGTCATCCTGGCGGCGTCTGCATACCTGTCGCGTTCGTATGCACCTGCTGCAGCGGCCAACCGGCGCGCCCGGGCCCTCGCCGTAGCGAGGAGACCTGCCACCGACAGATGCTCGATGGAGTTCCTCTGTCACTTCTTCGGGAAGCTCGGGCAAGTCCGAACGCAAGACGCGTGGACCATGCGGCCCGCCGGACACACTGTTATTACTCCGCGTATTACTGCGCGGTTTCTTTGCGGGTAGCTCTTCGCGCTCGTTACGCTGCCCGACGAGCTTGCGGGCTCCGAGCTCACCGAGTCGGGATTGAAGACCCTCTCAACGAGTGATCTCGGACGGTTTTCGCGCCCCGCTCGACGAATTGTCTCGTCGCGCGTCGACGGCCGTTCCTTTGTGCAGATGCACGAGACGCGAGCGTCTGAGCCGACGCTCGCATGGCGAGCTTGTTCTCTTCGCTGGTGTGATCCTCGCCCAGAACGTGCGCGCCCCGACGCGCCACGCTCCCCCAGCTCCGCGGTCCCTCGACTCCACGCCCGCGGGCAGCAGACGGACTCTTTTGAGAACTTTTCGAGCGACCCTGAAAGCCTCCTGCGCTCGCGGGTGCCTTTGACCGGGCTTTGCCTCTGTCATTCCTGTCATTCCTGTCGGTCCGGTCTGCCCTGTCTGTGCCCTTCAGACTCGTGCCCTTCGGATCTCTCCTCTTCCGATCGCCCGGCTGAGGCGGCCTCCCGCGAGGAGAATCCACCTTGGAGCCCTTGTCTGGGCGCGCTGAGCGGTCTCGTCCAGTTGCGGGCATGCGAAGAAGTGTAGCGGTGGGAAATCTCGGGTCTCACAGACCCTGAGGCCGTGACCAGGGATAACAGGGGGCTCGCGACCCCTCTCAGGAAAATCCCAGCCAGGGTCTTCAACAAACGGTAACGTTGGCGTAACCTTCGTCGTTGGAAGGCCAGCCCAGCTATGGGCGAGGGACACAGGAGGTCCAACGAGTGAGAAGATTTAGAAGAGGGGTCGCGATCGGCGCGCTTGTCAGCGCTGGCGCGCTTGTGTTTGCTGCCTGCAGCAGCAACAGCTCGGGAGGCACCACAACCACCCAGAGCAGCAAGAACACGACAGCCACAACTGTCGGTGTCAAAACCGGTGGTAACGCGACGATGGCTATCGACGAGAACCTTGCCGGCTTCAACATCAACACTTCTGCAGCAGCTCTTTTCGTTCTACAAGAGATCCTCGACATGGTCTGGCCGCAGACGTTCATCACCAATGCTGCGCTGCAACCGATTCTCAACACGCAGCTGATGAATAGTGCGACACAGACGTCGACGAGTCCTCAGACGATCGTCTACGTCATCAACCCGAAAGCGGTTTGGCAGGACGGAAAGCCGCTCGACGCCGCTGACTACATCTACAACTACGAGGCACAGAGCGGGAACAAGGCGTTCAAGGACGTCGGTGGCAAGGCCTTCGACGCCGCCTCGACGGTCGGCTACAACCAGATCAAGAGCATCACGGCGAGCAATCCTCCGAACGGCGCCGCGTGCCAGACCGTCAACCTCGGTGCCACTCTCGGCAATGCGGTTTGCGGTAATGGCGACACGCTCACGGTGGTCTTCTCGAAGCCCTTCGCCGACTGGCGATCCTTGTTCGGTGACATCGTCCCGCAGCACATCGCGTCGGTGTCCGGGTGGAACACCGGGTTCAGCACGTCGAGCAAGGTTCTCTCGGCTAGCTGGTACGAGATCAAGAGCTACACACCGAACCAGTCCCTCGTTCTTCAGAGGAACCCGACCTACTGGGGCACTCCGGGCAAGCTCGACACGATCACTTTCTCGTTCATCACCGATGACACGCAGGAAGTGCCCGCGCTCCAGAACAACGAGGTGAACCTGATCAACCCCGCGAGTGTGAGCCTGTCGATCGTGCAAAATGCGAACCAGGTAACCGGCATCAACAAAGAGACGATCCCGGGCCTCGAGTTCGAGCACTTCGACTTCAACGAGGCGAACAAGTACCTCTCGAAGCTTGCGGTGCGTCAGGCGATCGCATACGGCACCGACCGCCAGCAGCTCATCCAACGCACGGTCGGCGAGTTCGCCACGGGGATCAACCCTCTCGGCAACCGCATGCTCATGCCGAACCAGCCCGGGTACGTGAACAACGGCAGCGCCTACGCGACGGTGAACGTTTCGAAGGCGAAGTCGCTTTTGAGCGGAGCGGGCTACACGATGGGATCTGACGGCTACTTCCAGTCGGGAGGCCAGGACATAAGCCTCAGGATCTCGTCGACGACCGGTAATGCGCTCCGCCAGAGCACAGAGGAGCTGTTCCAGGCCCAGATGAAGGCGATCGGCATCAAGATCAAGATCCAAAACTACGATGCCAGCACCTTCTTCGGCACGAACTTGCCTGGTGGCAACTTCGACATCGCCGAGTTCGCCTGGGTTTCCACGCCGTTCCTGTCGGGTAACCAGTCGATCTATTGCTCGTACACCAATTCGACCAATTGCTCGAGCAACTGGAACCACTACGCGAAACGCGACTGTGGACACGAACGTGTTCAACGGCGCGCAGGCAACCAACCCGCAGACTGAGATCGCCGACTACAACGCGGCCGACGCACAGCTCTGGGCTGACATGGACACCCTGCCGCTGTACCAGAAGCCGCAGTTCTACGCATGGACCCAGACCTACGGGAACATCGTGCCCAACGCTTCCTCCACAGGTGTTCCTTGGAACGCGAACCTGTGGGGAATGAAGACGTCGTAACAAGACCGTAACGCTCAAGGGCGGGCCGGTCCCTCTTTCGGGTCCGGCCCGCCTTCGGCGTTCGGATGGTCGTACAATCTCGCCATGCTCGCCTATGTGCTCAGGCGGCTCGCCATCGGGGTCCTGCTGTTACTGCTGGCCTCGATGCTCTGTTTCGTCCTGGTCCATTATTCGGGTGACCCGCTCGCCCTTCTCAGGCAGCGAACTCCGCCGCCACCGCCGTCGGTCATCAAGGCCCGCGAAGCAATCCTCCACCTGAACGTCCCTATCTGGGACCAGTACTGGATCTGGCTTTCGAACGCCGTCAGGGGGAACTTCGGGATCGAGATCTCCGGGCTCCCCGTGGGCTCGGAGCTCAAGCAGCATCTTCTCGTCACGTTGAGGATGGTCACGCTTGCAACGGTCCTCGCCGTATTCGTCGCCATCCCGATCGGCGTCTGGTCGGGGGTCCGCAAGGGCAAGCCTGCAGACCATGTTGCCAACATCACCAACTTCTTATTGCTTGCGATCCCGACCTTCGTCATAGGAACGCTGCTGAAAGAGTTCGTGGCAATCCCGATCAACCAGGCCGCCGGGAAACCGATCTTCTACACGATCGGCGAACAGAACCCGCTACTCTCCGGCCCCTTCCTGGGCCGTCTCCCGGATTACGCCGCTCACACCATATTGCCGGTTATCACCCTGATTCTGGTGACGTATCCGGCATGGGCGATATATCAGCGATCGTCCGTACTCGAGGCTCTTGACAGCGACTACGTCCGCCTGGCGAGGGCCAAAGGCCTCTCACCAAGGAGGGTTCTGGTCCGCCACGTGCTCAGAAACGCTCTGATCCCCGTCACGACCGTGGTGGCGCTCGACTTCGCAACAATCGTCGGCGGTGCAGTGGTCACGGAGACGATCTTCGCTTGGAACGGCATGGGGCAATGGTTCTTGCAGGGCGTGATCCAACGAGATATCAACATTGTGCTCGCCTTCTTGATCGTCACGGCAACGGCGATCATCCTGTTCAACCTCCTCGCAGACATCCTTTACGCCTTCTTGGATCCGAGGATCCGCTATGACTGAGCCGCTGCTCCGCGCAGGTCTCGAGGCGAGCCCCGTCACCTACCCGACCCAGAGCGGGTTGCCCGGCGCTCCACCGCTCGAGACGATCGAGCAACTCGGACCCGGCGCCTCGTTCCCCGTCGGGGACGAGCACGGCCTTTCTGGCCAGACGAAGAGTCAGACCCGGATCGTCCTCGGTCGATTCTTCCACCAGCCTCTGGCCGTCTTCGGACTGGTGGTGTTCGCAGTTCTTGGGATCTCAGCTGTGCTCGTGGGCCATTTCTGGAAGTTCAACTACGCCCAGATCACCAATCAATTCGCGACAGGCCCAACGTCCTTGCACCCCTTCGGGGTGGACGACATCGGCCACGATATGTTCGCCGAGGTCTTCCGGGGAACGGAGAAAGACATCCAAACAGCCCTTCTGGTCGCGCTCCTTTCCGCGTTCATCGGAGTAACCGTAGGAGCACTTGCAGGATTCTTCCGCGGCTGGGTCGACAGCTTCCTGATGCGAATCGTCGACCTGATCCTTTCTGTCCCACTTCTCGCCGTGCTGATCGTCCTTTCCAACATCTGGACGACACAATCGGGGAGCTGGGTATTGATCGCCGTAATCGTCGGCGTCCTGTCGTGGACTTACATGGCCCGCCTCGTGAGAGCCGACTTCCTGTCCCTAAGAGAGCGAGATTTCGTAGAGGCCTCCCGCGCCCTCGGGGCCAGCAACTCGCGCATCATCGTGCGCCACCTGATGCCGAACGCTGTCGCAACGATCATCGTGAACTCAACTCTGACCATCGCACTTGCGATCGTGCTCGAATCGACGCTGTCGTTCCTCGGTCTAGGGATCCAAGCGCCAGACGTGTCCCTCGGGCTACTCGTCGCAGGAGCACAGGATTCGGCCACGACGCAATGGTGGCTCTTCGCCTTCCCTGCGATCTTCCTCGTCGTTCTGATCTTGTCGGTCTTCTTGATCGGAGACGGACTACGCGAGGCGTTCGACCCGAAGAAGACACGCGTTCGCGCCTGACATGCCCGAACCGATTCTCAAAGTTGAAAACCTCTATGTCGACTTCCCCACCAAAGACGGCACCGTCCACGCCGTAAGGGGTTTGAGCGCAGATCTCTCCCCCGGCGAGGTCCTCGGCATCGTCGGCGAATCGGGTTCGGGCAAGTCGGTTACCGCGATGGCCACGATGGGTCTGCTGCCGAAGAACGCGAAGGTCAAGGGTTCCGTGCGCTTCAACGACTCCGAACTATTGGGCCTGAAGGAGAAGCGGCTCATGCCGGTGCGCGGCAAGGGCATCGCCATGATCTTCCAAGACCCGATGACGTCGTTGAACCCGGTGTACTCGGTCGGTTGGCAGATCTCCGAAGCCATACGAGCCCACAACGATGTGTCGAAGGCCGAGGCGACAGAGCGGGCGATCTCCTTGCTCCGCACAGTGGGTATCCCGAATCCCGAGGAGCGGGTGACCGGCTATCCCCACGAGTTCTCGGGGGGCATGCGTCAACGAGTCGTGATCGCTATCGCGATGGCGAACGACCCTGACGTGATCTTGGCCGACGAGCCGACGACGGCGCTCGACGTGACCGTCCAGGCCCAGGTGCTCGAGGCTCTTCGGACCGCTCTTTCAGAAACACATGCCGCTCTCTTGCTGATCACGCACGACCTCGGGGTTGTCGCGGGGCTCGCCGACCGTGTGCTCGTCATGTACGCCGGACGACCTGTCGAGCTCGGGACTGTGGACGACATCTTCTACCGGCCCGCGATGCCCTACACGATCGGGCTTCTCGGCTCGCTCCCCCGCATCGACGCCCAGGGTGATGAGCGGCTCCGACCTATTCCAGGTTCCCCGCCTTCGATGACGGGAGAAAAGGTCGGATGCCCATTCGCTCCGCGCTGCCCCTTGCGCCAGCCGATCTGCGACCAGGAGGAACCTGAGCTTCGAGCGGTTCCGGGCGGCGAAGACGCCTTGGGCAATCCCCACCTAGCGGCGTGCCACTTCGCAGACAAGGTCGTAACGGGCGAGCTGGTCCCCGAGTTCGCGGCCACGTCCGCTGATGTCGAAGGCCTGGTGGGCGCTCAAGCGAAAGTTGCGCAGTGACAGCGACTGATGTCGGGTTGACCCCGCCTTCTGCGCCTCTGGCTTCTGGTGCGCCTCTTTTACAGGTTGAGAACCTCGTCAAGCACTTCCCTGTTCGAGGCGGCAAGTTCGTCCGTCACAAGGTGGGCGAAGTCCATGCAGTCTGTGGAGTCTCCTTCGAGTTGAGCGCCGGCGAGACACTCGGTCTCGTGGGAGAGTCCGGTTGCGGAAAGTCGACGACGGGGCGCACGGTGCTGCAGCTCCTCCGGCCGACATCTGGCTCCGTGCGCTACGCGGGCCAGGAGCTGTCCGTGCTCGAGGGTCCCGCGATGCGAAGGATGCGCCGCAACATCCAGGTCGTTTTCCAGGACCCCTACGCATCCCTCGACCCCAGGCAGCCCGTCGGCCAGTCAATCGCCGAGCCCCTCCGCATCCACGGCATGTGGGACAAGTCCGGCCCCGGCACAATCGCCCAGGTCCTGAAACAAGTGGGTCTCGACGGCTCTCACGCGAACCGCTATCCCAACGAGTTCTCGGGCGGCCAGCGCCAGCGCATTGGGATCGCACGGGCGCTCGTGCTCGACCCGAAGCTCATGATCCTGGATGAACCGGTTTCGGCGCTCGACGTGTCGATCCAAGCAGGGGTCGTCAACCTTCTCGAGGAGTTACAGGACCGGCTCGGTATCGCGTTCCTCTTCATTGCTCACGACCTGTCGGTGGTGCGCCACATCTCGGACCGCGTGGCGGTTATGTACCTCGGAAAGATCGTCGAAATCGGAACGAAGAATGACATATACGAACGGCCGTCACACCCCTACACACAAGCTCTGCTCTCAGCGATCCCGTTGCCCGACCCCCGAGCCGAGAGGTCGAGAAAGCGGATCGTGCTCGAGGGCGACGTGCCGAACCCGGTCAACCCTCCGAGCGGTTGTCGGTTCAGGACCCGGTGTTGGAAGGCTCAGGAGATCTGCGCCGTCGAAGAACCTGCGCTGATTGATCGCGGCCAGGACCACCCCGTCGCGTGCCACTTCGCATCGGAGGACAGGACGGTCGTGAGAATTGACTTGGATACGAAACCGAGCGGGAATGGACACTCCGGGGGTGCTGTCGGTTCCATGTCTCCGCCTGGCTCATCCCCGGTTACTCCTCAGGTGCCGCCGATGCCTCCAGGAGTCGGAATTCCTCCGCCGCCCGCACCACCTGCTCCAGGCACAACGCCGTCTGCGAACACTTGGACTCCTCCGCCGGCGCCCCCTCCTCCGACCGACCCTTGGGCCCGTCCGCCAGAACCGCCCGGCCATCTTTAGCTAACGAGTTCAGGCCAAGCGGGCATGACAGGTGCTCGCGGATCTCTCCTTTAGTTGTGAGCGCGCCAGGCCGGCCTCGTCTGAACGCAGCCCGCGCCCGCGCGGTATTCATTCTCGCCGGCTCATCGAACCGGCGTGAGCCGGCGCGGTCTGCCGGTCGCCGAACCCAACTCGAGTCCGACGAGTAACCGACCAGCAGGGAGGGGCCTGATGCGTTCCGTGGGATCCGTGCGTTTTTCTGTCGTGACGCTCCTGGCTTCCGCCGCGATCACGAGCGCGACGATCCTGGCCGGACCGGCGGCCTCAGCGGGGGGCGCCTGGGGCGCGTCAGCAGTGGGCGGCCCGAACTCGTCGGTCGGTGCAGCTTCGAGCTCGATTTGGAGCGTGGAGACCACCATCAACCCGAAGCACAGGCAGGTGAACGATTCCACTTTCGGATCGGTGTCAGCGTCCGGACCCGACGAGGCGTGGGCGGTCGGCATTTACTTGGACAAGCACGCCCTCGACCATCCGCTTGCAGAACATTGGAACGGTTCGGCGTGGTCCCGAACGCCGCTCCCCCAACCGACGGGCCAGCAGGCGGTGTTCCATGGTGTTTTGGACCTCGGCCCGAACAATGCCTGGGCGGTCGGGACCAGCTTCAGCGGCGGTGTTGGCGCAACGCCCGCCGGGCCGACGCTGATCGAACATTGGGACGGGCTGGTCTGGTCGATCGTGCCAAGCCCGAATCCGGCAGGGAGTGCGAACGGAGACGACAACGTGCTCGAGGGGATCAGTGGCTCAGGTCCCGACGACCTGTGGGCTGCCGGGTGGTTCAGTGCCCAAAACTCGAACACGATCTCGTTGCTGTTCGAGCATTGGAACGGAACCTCTTGGCAGGCTGTCAATTCCCCCACGCCGCTCGGGGCATTCCAATTCGCATTCGCTGTCACGGCCATCAACTCCAACGACGTGTGGGCTGTAGGAGAAGACGAGTCCGGTCAGGGAGTGACGTTGGCCGCACACTGGAACGGCAAGAAGTGGTCGATCACACCTACTCCGGATTTCAATGGCGGGCCCGTTGCCTTTAACGAACTCACCGGCGTCAGCGGAACTGGTGCTGACAACGTCTGGGCGTCGGGATTCGCTAACAACGTGAACGACAAGAATCTGAGGGCGCCGTACGTCCTTCACTGGAACGGCACGAGTTGGAAGTTGACCAACGTCCCCGACCCGAACGCCACCAAGGAAGGCAGCATGCTGAACTCCATCGAAGTGCTGTCGCCGACGGATGCATGGGCAGTGGGCCAGACGCAAAAGAACAACGGATCCATACTCACCCTCACCGAGCAGTTCAACGGATCCTCGTGGACCGTGATACCCAGTCCCAATCCAGGGATGATCGGCAACCTGGTCGTCAACTCCCTCGACTCAGTGGGTAGCGCAGGGGGCGGCAACCTGCTCGCCGTGGGTGCAGACGAGATGTCCGGTCAATGTTGCCTGCGTACGCTCGCCATCGGGACGAGCAAGGGATGAACTTTCGATCCAGCTAGCGCGGCAGCAACCAAAGGTTCCGAGTTCGAACCGCTACTGGCACCTCGATCGAAGACACGTGAGAGGATCTGTCCTCGTGGCGACGATCACTTGGGGTAAAGAAATCGCAGAGGCGTATGACTCCACCTCCGCCGGGATGTTCACGCCCGAGGTGCTCGACCCGGCGGTCAACCTGTTGTTCGAACTCTCCCGCGGTGGTCCGGCACTCGAGTTCGCGATCGGTACCGGCCGGGTTGCCCTGCCCTTGAGTGCGAAGGGGATCGAGGTTCGAGGGATCGAGTTGTCGCCTCACATGGTGGATCAATTGCGCAACAAGCAAGGCGCCGATGCCATAGACGTGACGATCGGCGACATGACGACTACGCGGGTACCCGGAAACTTCAAGCTGGTCTATCTGGTGTTCAACTCCATCATGAATGTGACCACCCAACAAGAGCAGGTGGCCATCTTCCAAAATGCCGCTGATCACCTCGAGGCGGGAGGGTGTTTCGTAGTAGAGGTCATCGTCCCCCAGCTCCGTCGGGTCCCTCCTGGCGAGACCGCCTGGGTCTTTACTCGTCAGCCTGACCACGTGGGCATCGAGACGTTCGACGACCTTGTCGGCCAGATTTCCTCGTCACATCATTGGATGCAGTTCGATGGACGACTGGTACACCATGCCGCTCCGTACCGATACGTCTGGCCATCCGAGCTCGACCTGATGGCACAACTGGCTGGGTTGCGCATCAGGGACCGATGGGACGGATGGAGTCAGCGTGCCTTCACCTCCGACAGCATTGGACAGGTTGCTGTCTTCGAGAAGTCGCCTCAGTAGCTCCTCTTCCACCCACGACTGGATCCCAAAGCGGCAAGAGTAAGGCGAAAATGGAGGCATCAGAAGTTTCGCGTGCGGTGGCTGCGGCGATGTCGACCGCCTCGGGGCTTGACCTGACCGTCGGCGACGCGATCGTACTGCAGAATTCGAACAGGATCGCTGTACGCCTGGTGCCTTGCGACGTCGTCGCCCGCGTCGCACACGCGGGACATCAGGTCGCAGAGTTCGAAGTCCAGCTTGCTCAACGGCTCGCCGAAACCGAAAGCCCTGTGCAATCTCTTGAGCCTCGAGTGGCGCCGCGGGTATACGAGCGTGACGGCTTCATGGTCACGCTGTGGACCTACTACGAACCCGTGACACTCGGAGAGGTTTCGTCAGCCGATTACGCGAATGCGCTCGATCGGCTGCATGCCGGCATGCGGAAGGTCGATTTCACGACGCCGCACTTCACGGATCGAGTCGCAGAAGCCCAACAACTCGTTGCGAGCCGCGACCAGACGCCAGCGCTGACCGACGCGGACCGGGAGCTTCTGAGCGACACCTTACGAAGCCGGAGACACGCGATCGCCGACCGCGGCGCCGCCGAGCAGCTGCTGCATGGCGAGCCCCACCCGGGCAACTTGCTCAGCACGAAGAACGGGCTGCTGTTCGTAGACCTCGAGACGTGTTGCCGTGGGCCAGTCGAATTCGACCTCGCCCATGTGCCTGAAGAGGTAAGCGATCGTTATCCGGACGCCGATCAAGAACTCCTTGGCGAGTGCCGGGTCCTCGTGCTTGCGATGGTCGCGGCGTGGCGTTGGCAACTGGGCGACCAACTCCCGAACGGGCAACGAGCAGCCCGAGATCTCGTCAGCGCCTTACGCCAGGGTACGCCGTGGCCGGCGCTCAACGTTGTGATGCGCCCACCTGATGGTCGCTCGTAGCTCCACCTCGCTGGAAGGCGGTGTTAAAAGAAGAGCCCCCGACAACGCGGGGGCTCTTTCATTAGAAAATCCGGCGACGTCCTACTCTCCCAGGGGGTCGCCCCCCAAGTACCATCGGCGCTGACGGTCTTAACTTCCGTGTTCGGGATGGGAACGGGTGTTTCCCCGCCGCCATGGTCACCGGAAACTGTGCGCTCGGCCGATCATTTCAAATCGGCTCGTACGGCAGCGCAAAGCGCCGCCCTTGAGCGTCCCATAGCGAGCACGAGCAAAGTCCCAAGCCCTCGGCCGATTAGTACCGGTCGGCTGAACACGTTGCCGTGCTTACACCTCCGGCCTATCAACGTGGTCGTCTGGCCACGGGCCTTACCAGGTTTACCCTGTGGGAGACCTCATCTTGGAACGAGCTTCGCGCTTAGATGCTTTCAGCGCTTATCCCATCCGTAGGTCGCCAACCAGCCGTGCCCTTGGCAGGACAACTGGCACACGAGAGCTACGTCCGTCCCGGTCCTCTCGTACTAGGGACAGCCTTCCTCAGGTCTCCTGCGGCTGCATCGGATAGGGACCGACATTGTTGTTACCGCCGACGCCAGGTGGCGCCGGGGGCCAGGACATTTCTGCCTGGCTCTGCATGTCGCCATGCAGATCGGACCATCTCTTTACCGCTTCGCATCAGCGAAGACGGCGCCTGGCATATGGTCTCTGAGGATTCTGGATCCTGAGCCGCCTTGATGACTAACTCTTGCGAATCCAGCCTTTCCTGCTGATTGACCGCACCCGACACATTGTCACTGCTCTCGCCGTCATGGCGACCCCAGATGACTCTGGAACCTAACAGCCACGACTCTTGCGAGGACGAGTAGTGCGGGATACTTCGGTGTTTCCAGCATATAGCCAAGTTTAAAGACAGCGCGGTTTTGACCCACTGTCTCACGCATGTTCTCCCGTATTACTACGGGCATAGACTATACCTTCACCCTATTTCTAGGGGCCGGCGTGTCATGGCGCTCTCTAACCGCGTACGGGCTTTCCGTCCGCATTTGTACTGCTTACGCCATCCCCTCGCTGCTGCCTGCGAGGAAGTCGTTACAGGGGCACAACACTCCCGTGCTACGTAGATGTCGCTCAACATCCACGGCGGATATCCGCTTCGTCTTCGAATAGTTTAGGGTTGAAAACGCGTCAACTTCGCGCGCTAGTTGCAGAAATTCCTGACCGCCTCTGACTCCCTCAAGACGAGGAATCAAAGAAAGAGCCCTTCGTACGTGCTCTCGCTTGAAGACCACATACGGCTCTACTTCAGACAGGAGATTCAGAAGAACTGGGCGGCTCGTGATCACGAGGTCACTTATCCCCGTGCCACGGTCCCTTAAGTAGCCACTTCCTACCAAGGGCCATAGGCTCTCCAGCCCAGCTCGAGCACTCGTACTCTGTGAGAACGAGACGCTCGCCCGGATGTAGAACCCGAACCGGTATTCCTTCTGTCGGACAAGTTGAAAGTGAATGCTTCCATCTCCATCCAGAAATCCTGCAACATAGGACGCTTCCGTTGGCTTCATGTGTTGGCCTTCCCTCGGTATTGCCCCACCGTATTGTTCGGTTGTTACGTTGGGGTTTCACCGATATGAGCCGGTGGGCACCCAGGAATTACTTCCTGGGGACGCAGTGTTATCTACGTTCTAAACCCAGCTCGCGTACCGCTTTAATGGGCGAACAGCCCAACCCTTGGGACCGGCTTCAGCCCCAGGATGCGACGAGCCGACATCGAGGTGCCAAACCTTCCCGTCGATATGGACTCTTGGGGAAGATGAGCCTGTTATCCCCGGGGTACCTTTTATCCGTTGAGCAACGGCGCTTCCACAAGCAACCGCTGGATCACTATGCCCTGCTTTCGCACCTGCTCGACTAGTAGGTCTCGCAGTCAAGCTCCCTTGTGCCATTGCACTCGACGGCTGATTGCCAACCAGCCTGAGGGAACCTTTGGGCGCCTCCGTTACAATTTAGGAGGCGACCGCCCCAGTCAAACTACCCACCTGACGCTGTCCCTGATCCGGATTACGGACCTAGGTTAGGGCCCCGGCACGAAAAGGGTGGTATTTCAAGGTTGCCTCCACCTCGGCTGGCGCCGAAGCTTCAAAGGCTCCCACCTATCCTACACAATCCGTACCAAAGCTCAACATCAAGCTGCAGTAAAGGTCCACGGGGTCTTTCCGTCCTGATGCAGCTAACGAGCATCTTTACTCGTAGTTCAATTTCGCCGGGTCTGTGGTTGAGACAGTAGGAAAGTCGTTACGCCATTCGTGCAGGTCGGAACTTCACCTTATTCCCCTCTCGTCGAGGGGGGCAGACTATGCCTTCATCTCTCCAAGTCCATTGATGATTTCAGCAGCGCTGTACCCTCGCTTACCGCTCGGGTTCATACGAGCTGCCATTCGTACAATCTCCTGCAAGCCGACAGGCGTCAAATGCTCCCTCTGTACCATCCGCTCACAGATATGAGCGAACAGTTCGAAGTCGCAACGCTTGCCAGATAACAGTGGATACGCCTCGAAGTGCGGAATAATCAAAGCTTCCAGAACCGGAAGGCTCCTCACCTCCCACTTCAACGTTCTGTCGCTTCGGTCGGGTCTGATGGTTCCGCATCCGAAGTAGTGCTGCATGAGCAGCAAGACTTCCGAACGATCGCCATTCTGACTGACCGACAGACTCGGCCTCACTTCCCATCCCACAAGAAGCGTGGGCCTGGGTGAGATCGAGACTGTGAAGCATCCTTCACCATCGACATATCCGGAAATGTACGAAGGAACATCAACTTGTTGCAGAGAGCCCGCGTATTGCCCCAGTTGTAGATTTGTCACGCGATGACCGTAAGTCATCGGTGTGACAGTAACTGAGGCCTCACCCCGAAGGGATCAGTCGTTACGGGGCCATACCGCTTGAAGCGGCAGAGGGCTTCCCACGGCATTACCCGCCGGTCGTCGTCTCGTCCTTGGTCGAGACCACCGGGTGGGGCTTCGCCGTTATGAGCGGGTCTTCACACGGGATCGCTCCCGTGCAGGGCAAGCCAAACTTACCCGACAAGGAATTTCGCTACCTTAGGCACTTTGTTACTCGCAACGCGATGACGTCAAACACTTCGACGAATCTCGCGGAGCTGGCCAGGACATTTCTGCCTGGCTCCCTATGTCGCCATAGGGGTCGGACTGTCTCTTCACGTCGCAAGCGGGAATCACTTGCGACGAGCCTCGCGTACAGTCTCTGAGGATCCCTCAAGTACTACAAGGTTTCCTGCTGATTGTCCGCACCGGTCGGATTGTCACTGTCCATGTGCAACCCAAAATAACGGGGTGTCACACGAACTAGTACCGCCGGATGCTCGGATGTTCCAGCATATAGCGAGGTTTACTAACGGCCGAGTAGTAACTCCACCGTTATAGTTACGGCCGCCGTTTACCGGGGCTTAGGTTCAGAGCTTCGCCCGAAGGCTAACCCTTCCCCGTAACCTTCCGGCACCGGGCAGGCGTCAGAGCGTATACATCGTCTTAGGACTTCGCACGCTCCTGTGTTTTTAGTAAACAGTCGCTTTCCCCTATTCTCTGCGACCCCTTCGAGCTCAGGACGCGAAGTCCGTCACCCTATGGGGGCCCTCCTTCTCCCTAAGTTACGGAGGTATTTTGCCGAGTTCCTTAACCACAGTTCTCCCGATCGCCTTGGTATTCTCTACCCGCCCACCTGTGTCGGTTTGGGGTACGGGCACCATGTCAGCTCGCTAGGGGCTTTTCTCGGCAGCATGGGATCAGTGACTTCGCCTTGACGGCTCGGCATCGCGTCTCAGGATGTATGAGGTCCGGATTTGCCTAGACCTCTCCCTACACGCTTACCCCAGGACAACCAACGCCTGGGCTCACCTACCCTCCTGCGTCCCCCCTTCGCTACCCGCCTCGGGTTCGGTCGGTTCGGCCCGAAGGCCAGCCCCTTAGGAGTCCCGAAATTGGGTTGGGCGCGGACACGGTGGTACCGGAATATCAACCGGTTGTGCATCGACTACGCCTCTCGGCCTCGCCTTAGCTCCCGACTCACCCTGGGAGGATTAGCCTTCCCCAGGAACCCTTGGGCTTTCGGCGGAGGGGTTTCCCACCCCTCTCTCGCTACTCATACCAGGATTCGCACTCGAGCACGCTCCACAACGGTTCACACCGGTGCTTCACGGCTGAGCTCGACGCTCCCCTACCACTCCCGCCCGGAATCCCCCTGTCTGCCACCCGAAGGTGGGGACAGAGGCGGAACGGAAATCCGCAGCTTCGGCTCTTGGCTTGAGCCCCGTTACATTGTCCGCGCAGGACCACTCGACCAGTGAGCTATTACGCACTCTTTCAAGGATGGCTGCTTCTGAGCCAACCTCCTGGCTGTCTTTGCGTTCCCACATCGTTTTCCACTTAGCCAAGAATTTGGGGCCTTAGCTGGCGGTCTGGGCTGTTTCCCTCTCGACCAACGAAGCTCATCCCCCGTGGTCTCACTGCCAGGCTCTTGAGCATCGGCATTCGGAGTTTGATTGGGGTCGGTAAGCTTGTAGGCCCCCTAACCCATTCAGTGCTCTACCTCCGATGCTGAACGCCCGACGCTGCACCTAAATGCATTTCGGGGAGAACCAGCTATCACCGAGTTTGATTGGCCTTTCACCCCTATCCACAGGTCATCCCCCCTGTTTTCAACCAGGGTGGGTTCGGCCCTCCACGGAGTCTTACCCCCGCTTCAGCCTGCCCATGGATAGATCACTCGGCTTCGGGTCTACAGCATGCGACTCTACGCCCTATTCAGACTCGCTTTCGCTCCGGCTCCCCCTCCCGGGTTAACCTCGCCACACACCGTAACTCCCTGGCTCATTCTTCAAAAGGCACGCCATCACGGCCGGCGTAGGCCCACGTGTTGGTGATTAGCTCCACCGAAGTGAAGCCGCACACGCGTAGGTGGGCGCCGACGACGCTCTGACTGTTTGTAAGCCAACGGTTTCAGGTACTATTTCACTCCCCTCCCGGGGTACTTTTCACCTTTCCCTCACGGTACTAGTCCGCTATCGGTCGCCTGAGAGTACTTAGCCTTACGAGGTGGTCCTCGCAGATTCACACCGGCTTTCCCGGATCCGGCGCTACTCGGGATATCCGACCGGAGGCTATGACCTTTCGCATACGGGGCTCTTACCCGCTATGGCGCGACGTTCCAGAGCGCTTCTGCTAGGTGCATAACTTTGTAACTCCGTGAAGGGTCTGGTGCCCCTTCTGTCAGATCCCACGACCCCGAACCGGCAACGCCACCAGGCTATTGCACCGACTCGGTTTAGGCTCTTCCCGTTTCGCTCGCCGCTACTCAGGGAGTCGCTGTTGCTTTCCTCTCCTCGGGGTACTCAGATGTTTCAATTCCCCCGGTTCCCTCTCTCTGCCCTATGTGTTCAGGCAGGAGTGACACCCCATTACGGGTGCCGAGTTTCCTCATTCGGACATCCACGGATCGAAGCTCGGTCGGCAGCTCCCCGTGGCTTATCGCAGCCTCCCACGTCCTTCTTCGGCTTCAGGCGCCAAGGCATCCACCGTTGGCTCTTCGTAGCTTGAAAACAAAGATGCTCGTGCTCGCTATGGAATTCTCAAGGGGCGCGCGCAATCGGCAAGGAGAAATAACCCTGTGCCGCATAGCGGCGAGAGGCCGGAGACGTTTTACAGTGCCGGCATCGCGGGAACCGTCTCACGGCCATCAAAGCCGGAGGGTCGTTCCCTCAAAACGGAATAGTGATTGCCCGACTTACTGCCAGAGCCCGATGGGGCCGGTCGGAGCCTCGAAAGGCCGGAGACCACCGCCGAAACGGAGATCTCGGACCGGCAAGCACCGGAATAGAAATAAGCCGAGTAGCCAGTGATCAACTGGGAGTTTCACCGATCCAGAAGTGGACCGATAGTGACTCCTTAGAAAGGAGGTGATCCAGCCGCACCTTCCGGTACGGCTACCTTGTTACGACTTCACCCCAATCGCCGATCCCACCTTCGACGGCTCCCTCCCAAAAGGGTTGGGCCACCGGCTTCGGGTGTTACCGACTTTCGTGGTGTGACGGGCGGTGTGTACAAGGCCCGGGAACGTATTCACCCCGGCGTTGCTGATCCGGGATTACTAGCGACTCCGACTTCATGCAGTCGAGTTGCAGACTGCAATCCGAACTGAGACCGGCTTTTGGGATTGGCTCCCCCTCGCGGGATAGCAGCCCGTTGTACCGGCCATTGTAGCATGTGTGCAGCCCTGGACGTAAGGGGCATGATGACTTGACCTCATCCCCACCTTCCTCCGAGTTGACCCCGGCAGTCTCCTACGAGTCCCCGGCATTACCCGCTGGCAACATAGGACAAGGGTTGCGCTCGTTGCGGGACTTAACCCAACATCTCACGACACGAGCTGACGACAGCCATGCACCACCTGTGTAGGACCCCGAAGGACACCGCATCTCTGCGGCTTTTCCCTACATGTCAAGCCCAGGTAAGGTTCTTCGCGTTGCCTCGAATTAAGCCACATGCTCCGCCGCTTGTGCGGGCCCCCGTCAATTCCTTTGAGTTTTAGCCTTGCGGCCGTACTCCCCAGGCGGGGCACTTAATGCGTTAGCTGCGGCACGGAATCCGTCGATAGGACCCCACACCTAGTGCCCAACGTTTACGGCGTGGACTACCAGGGTATCTATTCGTCATCGACATTACTGTCGAAGAGGACAAGATTAGTTATCCTGTTCGCTCCCCACGCTTTCGCTCCTCAGCGTCAGTACCGGCCCAGACCACCGCCTTCGCCACTGGTGTTCCTCCTGATATCTGCGCATTTCACCGCTACACCAGGAATTCCATGGTCCCCTACCGGACTCTAGCCATGGCAGTATCGAGTGGCGGCTCCAGGTTGAGCCTGGAGGTTTCACACCCGACTTGCCAAGCCGCCTACGAGCTCTTTACGCCCAATGAATCCGGACAACGCTCGCCCCCTACGTATTACCGCGGCTGCTGGCACGTAGTTGGCCGGGGCTTCTTCTGCAGGTACCGTCATTATCGTCCCTGCTGAAAGAGGTTTACAACCCAGAAGGCCTTCGTCCCTCACGCGGCGTTGCTGCGTCAGGCTTTCGCCCATTGCGCAAGATTCCCCACTGCTGCCTCCCGTAGGAGTCTGGGCCGTGTCTCAGTCCCAGTGTGGCTGATCGTCCTCTCAGACCAGCTACCCGTCGGAGCCTAGGTAGGCCGTTACCCCACCTACAAGCTGATAGGACGCGAGCCCCTCCCGAAGCGGAATCCATTTCCTTACCAGGTCATGCGGCCCGGTAGGGATATCCGGTATTAGCACCGGTTTCCCGGTGGTATCCCGGTCTTCGGGGCAGGTTGCTCACGTGTTACTCACCCGTTCGCCACTCGGTCTTCACCGGTGTTGCCACCGGATGGACCTCGTTCGACTTGCATGTGTTAAGCACGCCGCCAGCGTTCGTCCTGAGCCAGGATCAAACTCTCCATCAAGACCTCCACCACAGCTTTAAGGCCTTTCGGCTTTGCGGCCGTGGCGAAAATCGGAGAGCCGGCTAAACGTCACTGCAAGCAGCTTCGTTTTCGCCGACTGGCACAGCACGGATTGTTGTCCGTACAGTGCAAATACTTACAAGGTTCGACCCGAAAGCGCTTGCGCGCCCGCGGATCGCCCGCACTGGCTTTTGGCATTCACTATTCCGTTTTCAAGGAACGACAGGCACACACCAAAAGGCGTTGGTTCGTCTGCGTCGCGCCACCCGCGGAGTTCCGCGGCGACGCGGCGGCGAACCTCGAGCGACTGCCCGGCGATGCGCCGCTGGCGCTCGCGCAAGGCGCCGAGGCGATCGCGCGCGCTGCGGCGATCGTCGACGCGCTGCTCGGGACCGGCTTCGAAGGCGAGCCGCATGGGCCGGTCGCAGACGCGATCGCGGCGATCGAGTCCGCCGACGCGCCGGTCGTCGCGATCGACGTGCCGAGCGGCGTCGACGCCTCGACGGGCGTCGTCGCGGGCGCGGCGGTCGGCGCGGCGGTCACGGTCACCTTCCACGCGGCGAAGCCGGGGCTGTGGATCATCCCGGGCAAGGCGCACGCCGGCGAGGTGCGGACGCTCGACATCGGGATCCCGCGCGGAGCGCCGAGCGACGCCCGGATCGGGCTGATCGAGGCGAGCGTCCGCGAGCGGCTCCCGCGCCGCGCCGGCGACACGACGAAGTTCGCCTCGGGCGAGCTCGTCGTCGCCGGCGGCTCGCGCGGGCTGCTCGGCGCGCCGCGGATGGCCTCGCACTCGGCGATGCGCGCGGGCGCCGGCTACGTGATCGCATGCGTGCCCGCCTCGCTGCAGGACGTGCTCGCAACGGCTGCGACGCCCGAGCTGATGACGCGCGGGCTGCCCGAGCAGGACGGATCGCTCGCGCCTTCGGCGGTCGCGGGCGTGCTCGAGAACGTCAGGCCGGGCGGCGCGCTTGCGCTCGGCCCGGGCCTCGGGCGCAGCGACGGCGCCGTCGCGTTCGCGCGCGAGCTGGCGCGCTCGGCGGACGCTCCGCTCGTGCTCGACGCCGACGGCTTGAACGCGCACGCGGGGCGTTTGGAGGAGCTCCGCGCGCGCACGGCGCCGACGGTGCTGACGCCGCACGCCGGCGAGCTCGGACGCCTGCTCGAGCTCGACAGCGCCGAGGTCGAGCGCGAGCGCCTGCGCCACGTGCGCGACGCCGCCGCGCGCTCGGGCGCGGTCGTCGTGCTGAAGGGCGACGACACGCTCGTCGCCGAGCCGGACGGGCGCGTGGCGGTCAGCCGCGGCGGCAGCCCGGCGCTTGCGACGGCCGGGACCGGCGACGTGCTGACGGGCGTGATCGGCGCGCTGCTCGCGCAGCGGCTCGACGCGTTCCTCGCGGCGAGCGCCGGCGTCTGGCTGCATGCGACCGCCGGTCGCGAGGCGGCGCGACGGCAGGGCGCCGCCGAGGGCGTCATCGCAAGCGACGTGATCGCCGCGCTGCCGGCCGCGCGTGCGGAGGCCCGCGCGTGACGCCGCCGCGCGCGCAGGCGAGCGTCAACGTCGCGGCGATCGAGCGCAACTGCGCGAGGCTGCGCGGCGAGCTGGGCGAGCGCGGCGAGCTGTGCGCGGTCGTCAAGGCCGACGGATACGGCCATGGCGCCGTGCAGAGCGCGCTCGCGGCGCTCGCCGGCGGCGCAAGCTGGCTCGCCGTTGCGACCGCCGCCGAGGCGGGCGAGCTGCGCGAGGCGGGCATCGCGACGGCGCCGATCCTCGTGATGGGCGCGCTGAGCCTGCCCGAGCTGCGCGACGCGCTCGCGCTGGACGCCGACGTCGTCGTCTGGAGCGAGCGCTATGTGCGCGGCGTCGCCGAGGCCGGCGGCGGGCGCGTGCACGTCAAGCTCGACTCCGGCATGGGCCGCCTCGGCACGCGCGACGCGGCGCTTGCAACGCGCGTGCTCGACGCCGCGCGCGAGGCGCGCGGCGTGCTCCCTGTCGGGCTGATGACGCACTTCGCGACGGCCGACGAACTCGACGACGAAGGTTTCTTCGCGGGGCAGCTCGACGCGTTCGCGCGCTGGGTGGGCGAGTGCAAGGGCGTGCAGCCGGAGCTGATCGCGCACGCGGCGAACAGCGCCGCGCTGCTGCGCGACGCGCGCGCACACTTCGACATGGCGCGCTGCGGGATCGCCGTCTACGGGATGGACCCGTTCGGCGAGGACCCGGCGCTGCGCACGCTCGAGCCGGCGCTCGAGCTGAGCTCGTACGTCGCCGAGGTCAAGCGCTGCCGCAGCGGCGAGAGCGCGGGCTACGGGCGGCGCTTCGTCGCCGAGCGCGACACGCAGCTCGGCGTGCTGCCGATCGGCTACGGCGACGGCTGGCGGCGCGGCTTCTCGAACAACGCCGACGTGCTCGTCGCCGGCGCGCGCCGCCCGCTGGTCGGCACGGTCAGCATGGACAACGTGACGATCGACCTCGGCCCCGACCCCGGCGCGGAGCGCCTGCGCGGCGAGCCGGCGACGCTGATCGGCGGCGAGGGCGAGGAGCGGATCACGGCCGAGGAGCTCGCGCGACGGCTGCAGACGATCAACTACGAGATCACGTGCGCGCTGACCCCGCGCGTCCCGCGCGTGCACCATCGCGACGGCGTCGCCCTGCAGCTGCTCGCTGCCGGCGGCGGCGCGGAGGCCGCCGCCTCGGCGCCGTGGCTGCCCGCGCACGATGGCTGACGCGCTCGACGCCGCGCGCGCGGCGCTCGCCGACCGTCCGGCGTGGCTCGTCGGCGGCGCGATCCGCGACCGCCTGCTCGGGCGCGAGACGCTCGACCTCGACGTCGTCGTCGACGGCGACCCGGAGCAGGCCGCGCGCGCGATCGCGCGCGCGGCCGGGCGCGCCGCGTGCTTCGCGCTGTCCGAGGAGTTCGGCGCGTGGCGCGTGTCGGCGCGAGACGCCTCGTGGCAGGTCGACGTCGAGCCGCTGCGCGGCGGCTCGCTCGAGTCGGACCTCGCGCTTCGCGACTTCACCGTAAACGCGATCGCCGAGCCGCTCGCCGGCGGTCCGGCGATCGACCCGCTCGGCGGCCTCGACGATCTCGCCGCGCACCGCCTGCGCCTGGCCTCGCCGCGTGCGTTCGTCGACGACCCGCTGCGCGTGCTGCGCCTCGCGCGCGTGTCGGTCGAGCTCGGCCTCGTCGCCGAGCCGGAGGCGCTGCGAGCGGCGCGCGCGCACGCGATCGAGCTCGTCGACGTCTCGCCCGAGCGCGTGTTCGTCGAGCTGCGCCGGATCGTCGCCGCGCGCGAGGCGCTGCGCGGCCTGGAGCTGATGCACGAGCTCGGCGCGACGGCGATCGTGCTGCCCGAGCTCGAGGCGCTGCGCGGCGTCGAGCAGAACCGCTTCCACCACGCCGACGTCCACGATCACACGCTCGAGGTGCTCGCGCGCTCGATCGAGCTCGAGCGGTTCGCCGTGGGTGAGGAGGTCGAGGGCGCGGAGGAGCTCGGTCGCGCGCTCGGCGCGCACCGCGCGGCCGCCGCGGCGCTGCTCGCCGAGCCGCTCGCCGACGGGATGACGCGCGGCGAGGGGCTGCGCTGGGGCGCGCTGCTGCACGACGCGGCCAAGCCGCTGACGCGTGCCGTGCGCCCGATCGACCGCCGCGTGACGTTCCTCGGGCACGACGAGCGCGGGGCGACGCTCGCGCGCGACGGCCCTCGCTCGCCTGCGCACGAGCGAGCGTCTGCGCGCGCACGTCGCCTCGCTCGTGCGCCATCACCTGCGGCTCGGCTTCCTCGTGCACGAGCCGCAGCCGCTGCCGCGACGGACCGCGTTCGCGTACCTGCGCGCGACCGAGCCGGTCGAGGTCGACGTGACGCTGCTGTCGGTCGCCGACCGGATCGCGACGCGCGGCGACCGCGCCGAGCAGGCGATCGCGGCGCACCTCGACGTCGCGCGCGCGATGCTCGGCGACGCGCTGCGCTGGCGCGCCGAGGGGCCGGCCGAGCCGCTGCTGCGCGGCGACGAGCTCGTCGCGAGCCTCGAGATCGCTCCCGGCCCGCAGATCGGCGCGCTGCTGGAGGAGCTCGCCGAGGCGCAGTACGCCGGCGAGATCTTCACGCGCGAGCAGGCGCTCGCGCACCTCGCGCGCCGTCGGCACGACGCTCGGCGGCGATCCGAATAGGCTTTCGGCCGATGCGCGACCCCGATTGCATCTTCTGCAAGATCGTCGCCGGCGAGCTGCCGTCGACGATCGTCGACGAGGACGAGCGGACGATCTCGTTCATGGACATCGCGCCGGCGACGCGCGGGCACGCGCTCGTCGTCCCGCGCGAGCACTCGCCCGACCTGCTCGGCATCGATGCCGAGGACCTGGCGGCCGTCGGTCTCGCCTCGCAGCGCCTCGCGGCGCGGATCAAGCAGCGGCTGGGCGCCGACGGCGTCAACCTGCTGAACTCGTGCGGCGCGGCCGCGTTCCAGACGGTGTTCCACTTCCACATGCACGTGATCCCGCGCTACGAGGGCGATTCGCTGCGGCTGCCGTGGGTGCCGTCGGCGGGCGATTCCGACGAGATCGCCGCCGCGGCGCAGGAACTGGGCGGCGCATAGCGAATGCCCAGAACGCTACATCCGGCCTGCAGGCGTGTTGGGGGGCAGTAATGAAACGTACATACGCAGCCATCCTCGCGAGCTTCGCGCTCGTCCTCGTGCTTCCGGGCGTCGCGCCCGCGACGATCGCCGAAGTCGGCGTGATCCCGGCGACGACGCCTGAAACCGTCCCCAGCTGTCCCGCGAGCCCCTGCCTGGCCGTCAGCCGCACGACCGGCTTCCAGGTCAAGGTCGCGACGAACACGACGCTGATGGACGCGCCGAAGGCGGGCTCGGTCGTCGCCTGGGCGATCACGCTCGGCAAGCCGAACGCGACGCAGGTCAAGTTCTTCAACGCCAACGAGGGCGGCCCCGCAGAAGCCGGCATCGCGATCCTGCGCGCCGAAAAGAGCCCGAACCTGACGTACAAACTGGTCGCGGCGAGCCCGACCGTGAAACTCGAAAAGTACTTCGGCAAGTCGGCGCAGTTCCCGCTCGAAACGTCGATCAAGGTGAAGAAGGGCGACATCGTCGCGCTGACCGTGCCGACGTGGGCGCCGGCGCTGGCGCTCGGCTTCGGCAAGGACACCTCGTGGCGCGCGAGCCGCGAAAAGAAGCAGTGCGCGAGCACGAGCTCGCAGAGCACGCAGACCTCCGTCGGCACGGCCGTGCAGTACTTCTGCCTGTATCAGACCGCGCGCCTGACCTACAGCGCGACGCTGATCTCGACGCCGTAGACGCCCGGGGCTGAGCGGCGCCGCGCGCTACGGCGCGGAGGCGCCGCCGGACGGGCTCGATCCGGCGGCGGATTTTTCGGGTTCTTTTTCTTTTTCGGCCGAGGACCCGCCGGAAGGCGTGGCTTCTTTCGATTCGCCGGCGCCGCTGGAGCTGCCGCCGCTGGCCGGTTCTTCGGTCGCTTCGTTGCCGCCCGATTCGTTCGCGGGGCTTTCGGATTTCGAGCTGCTCGTTTTGCCGGTGCTCGTCGTCGACGTCGAGGTCGTCTGCGCCGCGGCCTTTTCGGCGCTCGTGTCGTTCGGCGGCGTGATTTCGGGCGTGCTCTTCGGGATCGCGTCGGACGCGCTGCTGCCGCCGCCACATGCTCCGAGCGTCGCGGCGCCGAGCAGCAGCGCGAGCGCAAGCGCGACGGCGCTGGCCTTCAACGATCCCCCGCGCGCGCCCCGAGCGGCCCCATGCGCCTGCCGCACGTCGGGCAGTCGTTGAGGTCCTTCTGGGCGAGCTGGTCGCACCACGAGCAGAACCGCAGGTTCTCGACCGCCCACGGCAGGCGCGAGCTCGACGGCGCGAGCGGCAGCACCTTGCCGACGACTTCGAGCTCGTCGCCGCTCTCGCGGTCGAGGTAGATCTCCTCCGGCTCCGCCTCGATCACGATCTCGCGCCCGTTCGCCGGATTGCGCATGCGGTACCGCTGGTTCGCGCTCACGTGCAGGACTTTATCGGAGCGGCCGTACGGGAGCCGATCGGTAGGCTCCCGCGGTGCGCATCCTCGTGTTCCACGGCTACCTGCTCGCGGGGACCGGATCGAACGTCTACAACGCGCGCCTGGCGGCGGCGTTCGTGCGGCTCGGGCACGACGTGCACCTGCTTTGCCAGGACCGTCATCCCGAGCGCCAGCCGTTCGTCGACGCGGCCGGCGACTGGGACGAGGGGGCGCTGCGCGTGCGCGAGCTGCGCGACGTCGTCGCCCCGGGCCGGGCGCGGTGCGTCGTCTACCGCCCGGACATCGGCGGCCTCTTGCCGGTCTACGTCGCCGACCGCTACGAGGGGATCGAGGCGCGGACGTTCGCCGAGTGCGACGATGAGCAGCTCGCACGCTACGTCGCCGCGAACGTCGCCGCCGTGCGCGAGGTGCTCGAGCTCGTCGGCCCCGACGTCGCGCTCGCGAACCATCTCGTGATGGGCCCGGCGATCCTCGCGCGCGCGCTCGCCGGCGCGGTCCCGTACGCGGTCAAGGTCCATGGCAGCGCGCTCGAGTACACGGTCAAGCCCGAACCGGAGCGCTTCCTGCCGTTCGCGCGCGAGGGCGTGCGCGGCGCGCGCGGCGTGCTCGTCGGCTCGCACCACACGGCGGCGAGCCTGTGGGCGGCGCTCGCGGACGCCGAGCTCGAACGCCGCACGCGCCTCGGGCCGCCGGGCGTCGACGTCGAGCGCTTCGCGCCGCGCGAGCCGCGCGCGGCGGCCGCGGGCGTGCACGCGCTCGCGGCGCGGCTGAGCGCCGGCGCCGAGGCCGCGGCGGGCGACGGCGAGGGGCAGGACGCGTTCGCGCGCGACGAGCGCGCCGCCGGCGCGGCGCTCGCGAGCGTTCGCCCGGGCGAGGAGCGGCTCGTCGCGTTCGTCGGCAAGCTGATCGTCAGCAAGGGCGTCGACCTGCTGCTCGCGGCGTGGCCGCTCGTGCTCGGAACGGCGCCCGACGCGAAGCTCGTGATCGTCGGCTTCGGCACCTACCGCGAGCCGCTGCAGGAGCTGCGCGACGCGCTCGCCGGCGGCGCGATCGAGCGCGCGATCGAGATCGCGCGCGCCGGGCGCTCGCTCGAGGGCGAGACCGGCGCGGCGCGCCCGCTGCGCCACCTGCTGGCGTTCCTGCTCGGCCTGCGCGGCGAGCAGCGCGAGCGCTACCTCGCCGCCGCACGCACGCTGCGCGAGCGCGTCGTGCTGAGCGGGCGCCTCGAGCACGACGAGCTGGCCGACCTGCTGCCGGCGTGCGAGGCGATCGTCGTGCCGAGCACGTTCCCGGAGGCGTTCGGGATGGTCGCCGCGGAGGCCGCGGCGTGCGGCGTGCTGCCGGTCAGCGCCGCGCACTCGGGGCTCGCGGAGGTCAGCGAGGCGCTCGCTGCCGCCGTCCCCGAGGAGGTCGCCGGGCTGCTGTCGTTCGCAGTCGACGACGGCGCCGTGCAGGCGCTGGCCGAGCGCGTCGCCGGCTGGCTGGCGGCGGATCCGCGGTTGAAGGCCCGCGCGCGCGCGGGGCTCGTCGAGACGGTGCGCGAGCGCTGGTCGTGGGAGGGCGTGGCGCGCGGCGCGCTCGCGGCCGCGCGCGGCGAGCTGGAGGAGCTGCAACGCCCGTGACCGCGGGCGATGGCGCGTTTCGGCGGGCGTCGACTTGCCCGGCCCTTCGGATAATGTTCCGCCGGCCGATGGGGAGCGAGCAAGCTCAGACCGACGCGCGAGAAGCGGCTGGCGCCAGACGCCGCATGGCCGTGCGCGCGTCGACGCTCGCCGCGCTCGCGCTGCTCGCGCTCGGCGTGGCGGGCTGCTCGGTCAAGGGCGCCGACAACGCGAACGTGATCGTCGGCAAGCAGATGTTCGTCGCCAAGTGCGGCTCGTGCCACACGCTCGCGCGCGCCGAAACGAAAGGTCTCGTCGGCCCGAACCTCGACGAAGCGTTCCGCGTCGCGCTCGAAGAAGGCGAGAAGCGCAGCACCGTTCGCGGGATCGTCGAAAAACAGGTGCAGATCCCGAATCCCGAAGGGGCGATGCCGAAGAACCTCGTCAGCGGCGCGGACCTGCAGGACGTCGCCGCGTACGTCTCCGAATCGGCCGCCAAGTCCGGCAAGGACACGGGCCTGCTCGCGAGCGCCGTGAAGGCGCCCGGCTCGGGCAAGCCGGCGGAAGAGAAGGGCGGCAAGCTGTCGATCGCCGCGAACGCGCAGGGGCAGCTCGCGTACGAATCGAACAAGGCGTCGGCGAAAGCCGGCGCTGTGACGATCGAAATGCCGAACATGTCCGGCGTCTCGCACAACATCGCGATCGAAACGGGCGAAGGCGGCGCGAGCGCGAAGGGCACGAAGCTCGGCGCGAGCGAATTCGTCTCGAAGGGCACGGCGAAGGTCAACGTGACGCTCAAGGCCGGCACGTACACGTTCTTCTGCGAGGCGCCCGGGCACCGTCAGGCCGGCATGTACGGCACGCTCACGGTTAAGTCGAGCTAGACCCGCAGCAGCGGGTCGTGCGCGAAGAAGAAGAACCACACGACGAACGCGACGATCGCGAGCACGACGAGCAGCGTCGCGATCGCCTCGACGGCGCCGACGAGGTCGCGCTTGCCCTGCCCGAGCGGGTCCATTCGTCTACGCGCGCCGCCACACGAGCGCGAGCGGCGTCCGCCGCTAGGCGATCGCGCGGACGATCAAGATCACGGCGATCACGACGACGGCGACGGCGAGGACGTACAGCAGCAGCCGAAACGCCTCACCCTCGCTGCGCAGCGGGTTCAGCACGCCGTACGCCCTGACGGACGTAGGTCAAGCGATACAAGGACGCAAGGAGCGAAATGTGCTCTGCACATGAGCGACTGAGGACGCCGTAGCGCGCAGCGCCTACGTTCGTCAGAGGATGTAGACGGTGGTGTAGACGACCAACCACATGATGTCGACGAAGTGCCAGTAGATGCCGGGCACTTCGACGCCGCGATGGGACTCGGGGCTGTAGTGGCCGCGGAACGAGCGGATCGTGACGAACAGCAGCAGCAGCAGGCCGATGAACACGTGCGCGCCGTGCAGGCCGGTGAGCGAGTAGAAGATCGTCTGCTGGGCGCCGTCCTGAGGCGCGAAGCCGATGTTCGCGTACTCGTTGATCTGAATGAAGAGGAACGTGCAGCCGAGCAGGAACGTCGTCAGCATGCCCGCCTTCAGCCCGAAGCGGTTGCCTTTCTTGATCGCCTGCTCGGCCCAGTGGATCGTGAACGACGAGGAGACGAGGATCGCCGTGTTGACGCCGGCGACTTCGACCGGCAGCTTCGTGCCGTGCGCCGGCCACGCATCGCCCTGGGCGATGCGGATGAAGAAGTACGCGGTGAAGAACGCGCCGAAGACCATGATCTCGGAGATGATGAAAAGCAGCATCCCGAGCAGCTGCGGCTCGACGCGCGAGCTTTTGTGCGCCGGCGGCGGCCCGTGGTGCTCGTGGTCGCCGGCGCCGTGCGCGATGCTCGCTGCCTCCATCGCTCCTCCGCTAGGCGGCCGGGGCCGCGGTCGGGGCCTGAACGTCGACGACGACGTGCTCGACCGGCGCCGACGTCGTGTGCTGGACGCGCTCGATCAGGTGCGAGCGCAACCAGCCCGAGCGCGCGCCGGGCAACGTCGAGATGACGATGTCGTCGACGCGGAACAGCTCGAGTGCGTTGACGGCGGCGGTGTACGGGTCGGGGTCGCCGATCATGCCCGACGCGAGCAGGCCGGCGTCGTGCAGGCGGTCGAGCATCGTCGCCAGGCGCGCGCGCGCCTGGCGCGGCGCGTCGCCGGTGCCGTCGGGCTGCGGCACGACGACGACGAACAGGCGGCGGCCGTCCGCCGCGCCCTTCTCCTTCAGGCGGTCGAGCAGGTTCTCGCCTTCGAGCGTCTTCGACGCGAGCACGAGCGTCACCTCGAACGGGAGGCCCTCGTGCTCGAGGTCGACGACGATGTGCTCGACCGGCAGGCCGGACGCGTTGCGGATTCGCTCGATCAGGTCGCGCCGCAGCCAGCCGGAGCTGAGCGCGGGGTACGTCGAGACGATGATCTCGTCGGGCCGGTGCGCGGAGATCGCGTCCATCGTCGCGAGGAACGGGTCGGCGTCGCCGACTTCGCCGGTCGCGTCGATCGACTCGCTGGCGACAAGCGAGAGCGCCAGGTCGACGCGCGCCTGCGCCGATTCGCGCACGGCCTCGTCGTAGATCACGAGGCCCGCGGACGGGTTGCTCTGCGGCACGACGAGCCGAAAGCGCACGTCGCCCTCGGCCGCGCTCGCGCGGACGGCGTCGAGCAGCTTGGCGCCGCCGAGCGTTCGGTTGGCGACGACGAGGACTTCCTTCATTGGCGTGCTCCTCCGCTCATTCTCTCGATGCCTGCACGGTTCCGGCTCCGGCGCCGGCGGCGGCCGTCGCGGGCGCCGGCGTCGGCGCGAACGTGCCGTGCACGGCGCCCGGGATGCCGTACTCGTAGGGACCGCCGACGACCGTCGGCAGCTTGTCGAAGTTGAACACCGGCGGCGGCGAGGAGACCTGCCACTCGAGCGTCATCCCGCGCCACGGGTTCTTCACGGAGATCGGACCGCCGCGCCAGCTCGTGACCATGTTGTAGAGGAAGATCAGCGTCGACAGGCCGAGGATCCAGCTCGCGATCGAGATGAACAGGTTGAGGTCGGCGAACTGCGCCGGGTACGTGGCGACGCGACGCGGCATGCCCTGCAGGCCGAGGATGTGCATCGGCGCGAAAGTAAGGTTGAAAAACACGAACGTCGTCCAGAAGTGCCATCTGCCCAGGCGCTCGTCGTACATCCGCCCGGTCATCTTCGGGAACCAGTAGTAGACGCCGGCGAAGACCGTGAACAGCGATCCGCCGAACAGCACGTAGTGGATGTGCGCGACGATGAAGTACGTCGCCGAGACGTGGATGTCGAACGGGATCATCGCGAGCATGATCCCGCTGATGCCGCCGAGCGTGAACGTCGTGATGAAGCCGAGCGCGAACAGCATCGGTGTATCGAGATGCAGCACGCCTCGCCACAGCGTCGCCAGCCACGAGAACACCTTGATCCCCGTCGGCACGGCGATGATCGCCGTCGTGATCGCCATCGGGATGCGGATCCACGAGGCCATGCCCGACGTGAACATGTGGTGCGCCCAGACGGTGAAGCCGAGCCCGACGATCGCGAGCAGCGAGAAGGCCATCATCCGGTAGCCGAAGATCGGCTTGCGCGCCTTCACGGCGATCACTTCGCTGACGATGCCGAAGCCGGGCAGGATCATGATGTAGACGGCCGGATGCGAGTAGAACCAGAAGACGTGCTGGTACATCAGCACGTCGCCGCCCTTCGCCGCGTTGAAGAAGTTGAAGCCGAGCGCGCGGTCGAGCAGCACGAAGAACTGCGACGCGGCGATGAACGGCGTCGCGATCACGACGAGCAGCGACGTCGCGAAGTTCGCCCACACGAGCAGCGGCAGCCGGAAGAAGCTCATCCCCGGCGCGCGCATCGTGATGATCGTGACGAGGAAGTTGAGCGCGGTCATGATCGAGGAGGCGCCCGCGAACTGCACGGCGAGCGAGAAGAACGTCTGCCCGACGGGCGCGTCGGTCGACAGCGGCGCGTACGCCGTCCAGCCGTCGGCGAACGCGCCGCCGGGCGCGAAGAAGCTGCCGATCATCAGCGCGCCGGCGACCGGCAGGAGCCAGAACGACAGCGCGTTCAGGCGCGGGAACGCCATGTCGGGCGCGCCGATCATCAGCGGGATGACGAAGTTGCCGAGGCCCGCGAAGACGGGGATCACGAACAGGAAGATCAACAGCGACGCGTGGACCGAGAAGAGGCCGTTGTACGTGTTCGCATCGACGAACTGCGCGCCCGGCGCGGCGAGCTCGGCGCGCATCAGCATCGCGATCAGCCCGCCGACGAGCAGGAAGAAGAACGAGCTGACCGTGTACTGGATGCCGATCACCTTGTGGTCGGTGTTGATGCGGAAGTAGTCCTTCCACGTGTACGCGCCGTGGCCCGAGTGGTCCTCCGGGCGCGTCGGGCGCCCGATCGCCCAGTAGAACCAGTAGTCGAAGCCGCCGATCCCGACGAGGAACAGCAGCGGCGCGGCGATCAGCGAGACCGTCAGGATCGCTTCGCCGTCGATGTAGTGCTTGAACGTCGTGTGACCGGTGGTCATCCGCACGAGCCACGTCAGCCCGAACGCGAACGCGACGCCGAGCAGCATCATCCAGGCGGCGCGGTAGAAGCCGGGCGCGCGCAGTTTCGCCCCGAGCGAGACGTTCGAGCCGCCGCCGTAGCCGGACGGGCTCGGGCGCGAGGGGCCGGGAGCGTGCACGGCGGTCGCCATCAGCGCGACCTCCGAACGGCCACGATCGAACTCGCTCGCACGCTCATGCCCGCCATTATCCCGCAGCGGTCCCCGTCGTGCCAGCGCTCGCGCCGGCGCCGGTCGAGGCGCTCGCCGTGCTCGAGGCGAGCTCGCTCCTCAGCCACGCCTTGAAGTCGGCTTCCGGCATCACGTGCACCTTCGAGCGCATCGTCGAGTGCCCGACGCCGCACAGCAGGTTGCAGACGATCGGGTAGCTGCCGACGCGGTCGGGCGTCGCGCGCCAGTGCGTCGTGATCCCCGGCACGACATCCTCCTGGATCCGGAACGCGGGGATCCAGAACGCGTGGATCACGTCCTTCGAGCGCAGGTCGAATTTGACCGACTCGCCCTCCGGCAGGTACAGCTGGTGCGTTTCCAGCGGCTTGCCGCCGGTCACGGACGGCGGGTACTGGAAGCTCCACTCGAACTGCTGGCCGGTGACGGCGACGTTGATCTCCCTCGCCGGCTTCTTCTCGTTGTCGTGCAGCACGACGAACGAGTACGAGATCAGCCCGAGCAGCAGGATCGCCGGCGCGGCCGTCCAGACGACCTCCAGGCGCGTGTTGCCGTGGATCGGCGGGCCGTCCTTGAGCTCCTCGCCGGGCTTCATCCGGAACTGCCACGCGCAGTACAGGATCACGGTGACGACGAGCACGAAGATCGGCACCGACGCGATCACGAGCACGTGGTAGAGGCGGTCGGTGTTGTGCGCCTGCGTCGACGCCTGCACCGGGAACCAGTGGATCACGAAGCTGAGCACGATGCCGATCGCGATCGCGATCACGGCCGCGATGATCGTGTAGATCAGCGACCGCTGCCTAGACATGCGCCGCGCGGGCTCCGTCCCGGACGGGCCTCAGGGCTTGGGGTGCCGCGATCCTCTCCATCGCGGGCGTGATCCTAATGCCTTCTCCACGGGAACGGCTCGACGCTTGACTGGCGCGCATCGGGGTAATAGATTGAGCCAATCGTTGCAAATGCTCGAGCGGGTCCGACTGGCTCAGTCGGCAGGCGAAAGGAGGGGCGATGCAAGTCAGCGAAGGGATGAGCCCGACGGTCCTCGCCGTCGGCCCGACACACACGCTGCGCGCGGTCGCGCAGCTGATGTCGGCGCGCCGCGTCGGCGCCGCCGTCGTGATGGACCCCGACGGCAACGGGCCCGCGATCATCACCGAGCGCGACATCCTCACGTCGCTCGGCGCCGGCGAGGATCCCGACGCGGAGCTCGTCGCCACGCACCTGACCGGCGACGTCGTGTACGCCGCGCCCGACTGGTCGCTCGAGCAGGCGGCAGCCGCGATGGTGCGCGGCGGCTTCCGCCATTTGATCGTCGTCGAGAGGGGAGAGACGGTGGGCATTCTCTCCGTTCGCGACGTCGTGCGCTGCTGGACCGACGACGGAGCGATCTGTCCGGTCCCGGTCAGCGCAGGGGTGGGGTGAGTGAGGGTTCGCGCGCGGTTTGGGGACCGCGCGCGACGCCCCCATCGATCTGATCGTGCTCGTCGTTCGGAGGGCGCATGCGCCCTCCGCGTTCCGGACCGTGCATGCACGGTCCGGCCGACCGGCACATGTGCCGGTCGGGTCAGGGCCGCATGCGGCCCTGACGCAACTCGCATGCGACGCTAGTCGAGCGGGAGCTCGTCGACTTCTTCGCGCGTGTCTTTGACCCAGCGCAAGACGCACCAGATCGTGATCACGCCGCCGATCACCGTCAGCTCGATGAACGTCGTGATGCCGACGAGCGTCAGCGTCACGCCGACGGCGGTCAGCACCGGCAGGATCGACGGGCCCGGGAGGTGGATCTCCTCGCCGACCGGCGGCACCTCGGGGTCGAGCGGGCTCACGAGACGTACACGGCGGCGACGAGGAACGTGACCGCGAACATGAACATGCAGATCGCCGCGACGATCAGGCCCGTGCGCAGGTTCTTGCGTGCGAGACGGCGGTTCATCGGCGCAAAGCCTAGCGATCGATCACGCTAGAGGTGTGCGTCGGCGACCATTGCGCAGAACAGCAGCGCGAGGTACGCGAGCGAGAACAGGTACAGGCGCAGCGCCGAGGCGCGGTCGGCGCGACGGTACAGGCGCACGGCGCCCGCGATGAAGCCGAGGCCGAGTGTGAGCGACGCGACGAGGTAGATCGCGCCGAAGCCGCCGGCGCAGAACGGCAGCTGCGTGACCGCGTACAGCAGCACCGAGTAGAGCAGGATCTGCCGGCGCGTCTCGGCCTCGCCGCGCGCGACGGGCAGCATCGGCACGCCGACCTTCTCGTAGTCGCCCTTCATCAGCAGCGACAGCGCCCAGAAGTGCGGCGGCGTCCAGAAGAAGACGATGAAGAACAGGATCACGGCCGTGCCGCTGACCGATCCCGTGACGGCCGCCCAGCCGACGAGCGGCGGGACGGCGCCGGCGGCGCCGCCGATCACGATGTTCTGCGGCGTGCGGCGCTTCAGCCAGACCGTGTACACGAGCACGTAGCCGAGGAAGCCCGAGAACGACAGCGCCGCGGCGAGCGGGTTGACGGCGAGCGAGAGCTCGAGCAGCGACAGCGCGGCGAGCGTGCAACCGAACGTCAGCGCGGCGCGCGGCGACACGCGCCCCGCGGGGATCGGCCGCGTCGCGGTGCGCGCCATCTGCGCGTCGATGTCGCGGTCGAACCAGTGGTTGACCGCGCCGGCGCCCCCGGCCGAGAGGTAACCGCCGAGGCACGTGAGGAAGACGAGCAGCGGCGACGGATCGCCGGCGACGTACATCGTCGCGATCGTCGTCAGCAGCAGCAGCGACTGGACCTTCGGCTTCGTCAGCTCCGCATAGTCGCCGAGCAGCTGGCGCGCGCGCGGAGCGACTCCGATCGCCGGGGCCTGCAGCGTGGGCGCGACGCCGGGCACGCTACACCCCGACCTGCGTCGCGCCCGTGGGCACGACGGCCCCGGACACGGGGACGGCGCCGGTGCGCCGCTCGATCTCTCGGCGGATGTCCTTCATCGGTTCGACCGATCGTACCTGGGGAACGGAGTCGAAGTTGTTGACGGGCGGCGGCGAGCTCGTGAACCACTCGAGCGTGTTCGCCTTCCACGGGTCGGGGCCGGCGGCGACGCCGCTCTTCAGGCTGACGACGGCGTTGACGATCGTCACGAGCACGCCGAGGCCGAGGATGAACGAGCCGGCCGTCGAGATCTGGTTGTACAGCGCCAGGTGCCCGACGTTGTCGTACTCGTATACGCGGCGCGGCATCCCGTCGAGGCCGATCACGTGCTGGATCAGGAACGTCGTCAGCACGCCGACGAACATCAAGGCGAAGCTCCACTTGCCGAGTCCTTCGCCGAGCATCTTGCCGGTGATCTTCGGGAACCAGTAGTAGATCGCGGCGAAGATCGTGAACACGGCGCCGCCCATCAGCACGAAGTGCAGGTGCGCGACGACGAAGTACGTTTCGTTGACCTGCCAGTCGATCGGGAACGTCGCCAGGAACACGCCCGAGATGCCGCCGATCAGGAAGATCACGATCGCGCCGACGCAGTACAGCAGCGGCGTGCGCAGTTCGATCGACCCGCGCCACAGCGTCGCGACCCAGTTGAGGATCTTCACGCCCGTCGGCACCGCGATGAAGTACGAGCTGAGCATCACGAACACGAGGATCGCCTCGGGGATCGGCGCCGTGAACATGTGGTGCGCCCACGTGAGGAATCCGAGGAACGCGATCGCGACGGTCGACGCGGCGATCGCCTTGTAGCCGAAGATCGGCTTTCGCGCGAACACCGGCAGGATCTCGGAGATGATGCCGAAGCCGGGCAGCACCATGATGTAGACCTCGGGATGGCCGAAGAACCAGAACAGGTGCTGCCAGAGGATCGCCGAGCCGCCGCTGCCGGGGTCGAAGAAGTGCGTGCCGAAGTGGCGGTCGGTCAGCAGCATCGTGACCGCGCCGGCGATCACCGGCATCGCGAAGATGATCAGCACCGAGTAGACGAGGATCGTCCAGATGAACAGCGGCAGGCGTCCCCAGCTCATGCCCCGCGCACGCATGTTCGCGATCGTCACGTAGAAGTTGATCGCGCCGAGGATCGACGAGATGCCGGTCAGGTGCACGAGGTAGATCCACGCGTCCTCGCCGCCCGACGGTGAGAACGTCGAGCTCGCGAGCGGCACGAAGCTGACCCAGCCCGCTTCCGGCGGGTTCCAGAAGACCGACGCGTAGAAGACGATGCCGCCGGCCAGCAGCAGCCAGTAGGAGAGCGCGTTCAGGCGCGGGAAGGCCATGTCGCGCGCGCCGATCATCAGCGGCACGAAGTAGTTGGCCAGGCCGGCCATCATCGGCACGACGAACAGGAAGATCATCGTCGTCCCGTGCATCGTGAACAGCTGGTTGTACGTCGTCGGCGTGACGAGCGTGTTGTTCGGCGCGCCGAGCTGCAGGCGCATGAGCAGCGCCTCGACGCCGCCGAGGCAGAAGAACACGAACGTCGTGACCATGTACATGATCCCGATCCGCTTGTGGTCGGTCGTCGTGACCCAGCTCGTCCAGCCGCGCGGCTCGGGCTTGACCTGGTGCTCGACGACGAGCGGCATCGGTGCTGTCTGGGTGGCGGCCATGGCGTGTGCGGTGTCCTCGGTGTCCTAGGGGTTTTCGACCTGTCCGGCCCCGGTCTGGGTGTTCAGTTTCGCGCGCGCGACCTTCGCGTCTTCGTTCGCTTCCTGCAGCTCCTTCTTCTGGTAGGCGAGCCACTGGTCGAACTGCGCCGGCGGCACGGCCTTGACGGTCGCGATCATCCGCGCGTGGCCGCGACCGCAGAGGATCGCGCACTGGCCGCGGAACACGCCCGGCCTTTCGACCTTGAACCACGTGTAGTTGTGGTAGCCGGGCACCGCCTGGAACTTGCCGCCGAGCTGCGGCACCCACCACGAGTGCACGACGTCGGCCGAGACGATGTCGAGCGTGATCGTCGTTTTCGTCGGCACGACGAGTTCCTCGTAGGAGTACGGCGCGCCGAGCCCGTCCGGTTCGTTCGCGCCGGGGTAGACGAACTGCCAGATGTACTGGCGGCCGATCACCTTGATGTTCAGCGCTTTGCCGTTCGGCGGCAGCTTGCGCTCGGAGCTCGCATACAGCGTGCCGACGTCGTCGCTCGCGAGCCGGTCGCCTTCGGCGCTCGAGTTGGGCGGGTTCTGGATCGAGGAGAGCTTCGCGAACGTGACGATCGCGAGCGCCAGCAGGATCACGGCGGCGGCGACCGTCCAGCCGACCTCCAGGCGCGTGTTGCCGCGGATCTGCGCCGCGACGGCGCCCTTGCGCGCGCGGAACTTGACGAGCGCGTAGAGCATCGCGCCGACGACCGCGATGAAGATCACCAGCGCGATCACCAGCTCGATCTTGTAGAGGCTGTCGATCTGGTTCGCGTTTGACGAGCCGCCCGACTGAGGCGTGAAGAACGCGAGCGTCGCTGTGAGGAGATGGCCCAAGGCGGCGGGGATTCTATTCAGGCCCGGGCGGGAGGCGCTTTGATGACGAATGCCACGAGCGAAACGTCGACGCTTCGCTCGTTGGTCGTTGTGCGTTTACGCGCCCTTGAACTGCGGCGCGCGCTTCTGCGCGAACGCCATCGCTCCCTCGACGAAATCGTCGCTGCCGGCCATCTCCCGCTGGATCTGCGCCTCGAGCTCGAGCTGCTCGTCGATGCGCGTGTACAGCCAGTTGTTGAGTTGGCGCTTGGCGCCGGCGTAGGAGCGCGTCGGCCCGCTCGCAAGGCGCGCCGCGAGCGCCGCGGTCTCCTGCGCGAGCTGCTCGTCGCCCGTCACGCGGTTGATCAACCCCCACGCGAGCGCCTGCTCGGCCGCCAGGCGCTCGCCGAGCATCATCAGCTCGCTCGCGCGCGCGACGCCGACGCGGCTCGGCACGAACAGCGACGAGCCGCCGTCGGGCACGAGGCCGATGTTGACGAACGCGAGCAGGAAGTACGCGCTCTGCGCGGCGACGATCAAGTCGCAGCACAGCGCCAGCGAGCAGCCGATCCCGACCGCCGGGCCGTTGACGCTCGCGAGCACCGGCTTTGGCATCTCGCGGATCGCGAGCATGATCGGGTGGTAGCGCTCGGTCAGCGTCCGGTAGACGTCGGGCCGCCCGTCGGGCGTCGTGTCGGCGCCGATCTCCTTCAGGTCGGCGCCCGAGGAGAACGCGCGCCCGCCGCCGGTGATCACGACCGCGCGGACCGACTCGTCGGCGCCGGCGTCGCGCAGCGCCGCGAGCAGGTCGGCGCCGAGCTGCGCGTTCCACGCGTTGAGCGCCTCCGGGCGGTTCAGCTCGATCGTCATCGCGCCGCCGTCGCGGCGCGTGTTGACCGTCTGCAGTTGCTCGCTCGACTCGTCCATTCGCTCTCCTTCGGCGCGCGGGGTTCTGCGCGCGGCGGCGGCGCGGGCGCCGGCCGGCGCGCGTTGATCCTATGGTGTGTGCGATGGAGCGACCCGTGATCGGACTCTGCACCGCGCTCGAACGAGCGCGCTGGAGCGTGTGGGACCAGCAGGCCGTGATGCTGCCGCGCAACTACGTCGAGGAGGTCAACGCCGCCGGCGGCCTCGCCGTGCTGCTGCCGCCCGACGCGCGGCTCGTCGAGGAGCCCGACGAAGCGCTCGAGCTGCTCGACGGCCTGCTGCTCGCCGGCGGCGCCGACATCGACCCGGCGAGCTACGGACAGGCGCCGCACGCCGAGACGCAGGACTCCGTGCCCGAGCGCGACGCGTTCGAGATCGCGCTGACGCGCGCCGCGATCGAGCGCGACCTGCCGCTGCTCGGGATCTGCCGCGGGATGCAGTTGATCAACGTCGCGCTCGGCGGCACGCTCGAGCAGCACCTGCCCGAGCACGTCGGCCACCAGGAGCACCGCCGCGTGATCGGCTCGTTCGACGGCTCCGACCACGACGTCGAGGTGCTCGACGGAACGCTCGCCGCCTCGGTCATCGGCGGCGGGCGGCATTCGACGAAGTCGCACCACCACCAGGGCGTGCAGCGGATCGGCGAGGGCCTGCGCGTCAGCGCGCGCTCGGCCGTCGGCGACGAGCTCGTCGAGGCGATCGAGCTGCCCGATCGCAGCTTCGCGCTCGGCGTGCAGTGGCATCCGGAGGCCGACCCGAGCAGCCCCGTGATCGGCGGCTTCGTCGAGGCCGCTCGCGCGCACGCGCACGCGCGCCAAGCGGTCTCCTAGCGCCCGACGGCGCGGCGCGAGCCTCGCGGAAGCCTCCGAGGGCGCGCATATACTCGCGTCGGTGCGGCGCTCGACAGTCCTCAGAGCCACCGCCTGGGGGGTCGTCGCCGCGGGCGTCGCGGCGCCGCTGCTGCGCAAGCACACCAAGGCGCCGCCGCTGTTGATGCAGACGGTCGCGTTCGCGGCGCCCGCCGGGCTGTGCGTCGCCGCGCGGCGCACGCGCGTTCGCGACGTCGCCGCGTGCGGCCTGCAGATGTGGGCGTACGTCGCCGCGTACAAGACGCCGCACGACGACCCGCAGGCGCAGGAGCGGCGCACGCACTTCCGCTACCCGGTCGTCGCCGACCGCGTGCTTGGCTTCGGCGAGCTGCCGTCGGTGCGCCTGCAGCACGCGCTCGCGCGCGTCGGCCCCGACGGACCCGAATGGCGCGCGCTCGACCGCGTGCTCGTGTGGACGCATTGGGTCTGGTTCGCCGTCCCGCACGGCACCGTCGCGTACGTGCTGCTGCGCCGGCCCGCGCGGTTCCCGCGCGCGGCGGCGTTGACGTACGCGGTGTTCGACGTCGGCGCGATGATTTACTGGGTGCTGCCGACCGCGCCGCCGTGGTACGCCGACGCCGGGCCGGCCGAACGCGAGGGCGTGATGGCCGGGCGGCCGGCCGCCGGCGCGCAGGCGGTGCGGCGGATGATGGCCGAGTACGGCGAGCATTTCTGGCGCGACCGCTGGGGCCCGCTCTACAGTGTCCTGGGAGGCAATCCTCTGGCTGCGATGCCCTCGCTTCACTTCGCGACATCCCTGATGGCGGCGCTGCTGCTCTTGGAGGTCGGCCCGCTCGCCGGCGCGTTCGGCGCGGGCTACGCGATCACGCTCGGCTTCGCGCTCGTCTACCTCGGCGAGCACTACGCCGTCGATCTGCTCGCCGGCGCGGCGCTGACCTGCGGCGTGCGCCGGCTGGCGCCGTCGGCGGCGCCGCTCGCGCGCCGGATCGCGCGCTCGGTCGCGACGCTCGAGGCGATCGCGCACGAGGGAGCCGTGGCGGGGGCGTGAGCGGAGAGCTCAGCGAGCCGCCGATGCAGCAGGCCGTCCCGGCCGGGAACGGCCGCGGCTCGCACGAGGAGGAGATGCCGCGCGTCGTGCTCACGCGCCGGCGCGCGATCGGCTTCGCGCTGTTCGTGCTGACGATCATCGCGTTCTTCTACTTCGTCCTGCCGAAGCTCTCGAACGTCGGCTCGACCGTCCACCGGATCGAGGGCGGCGACAGCTGGTGGATCGCGATCGGCGTCGTGCTCGAGCTGCTCTCGTTCGGCGGCTACGTCGTCCTGTTCCGCGCCGTGTTCGTGCGCGGCCACGGTCGGATCGGCTGGTCGGAGAGCTACGAGATCACGATGGCGGGGCTCGCCGCGACGCGCCTGTTCGGGGCCGCCGGCGCGGGCGGCGTCGCGCTGACCGCATGGGCGCTGCGGCGCTCGGGGATGGAGCGCCGGCTCGTCGCCTGCCGGATGGTCGCGTTCCTCGTGCTGCTGTACGTCGTCTACGCCGGCTCGCTGCTGATCGACGGGATCGGTCTCGGCACGGGCCTGTTCCCCGGCGGCGGTCCGTTCGCGATCACGATCATCCCGGCGATCGTCGCGGCGCTGCTGTTCGCCGCCGCCGCGGCCGTCGCGACGCTGCCCGGCGACTTCGAGCGCCGCCTGCAGCGCCGCGCCGACGGCTCTGGGCGCTTCGCGCACTGGCTAGCGCGCGCGGCGACCGTTCCCGCGCTCGGCGCGAGCGGCGTGCGCACGGCGATCGGGCTGATCCGCTCGCGCGACCCGCGCCTGCTCGGCGCGGTCGCGTGGTGGGGCTTCGACATCAGCGTGCTGTGGGCGATGTTCCACGCGTTCGGCTCGGCGCCGCCGTTCACGGTGATCTGGATGGCGTACTTCGTCGGCACGCTCGGCAACCTGCTGCCGCTGCCCGGCGGGCTCGGCGGCGTCGAAGGCGGGATGATCGGCGCGTTCGCGGCGTTCGGCGTCGACTTCAACCTCGCCGTGCTCGCCGTGATCTCCTATCGTGCGATCTCGTTCTGGCTGCCGACGCTGCCCGGCGCGATCGCCTATTTCCAGCTGCGCCACAAGGTCGCGCAGTGGCGCGAGGAGCAGGACGACACGCCCGCCACCGACGGCCACGAGGGCGCGGTCGGAACCGCCGGAGCTGTCGGCGCCGGGTGACAGATCCCCTGCTGTTGGCTATACTTTACTTAGTGAAGTACCGATTGGAGATGAGATGAGCGACGTCGAGAACGTGATCATCATCGGCAGCGGCCCGGCCGGCTACACGGCTGCGCTGTACACCGCGCGCGCCAACCTCAACCCGCTCGTGTTCGAGGGCTTCGCGTGGGGCGGCCTGCTCCAGCAGACGACCGATGTCGAGAACTTCCCCGGCTTCCCCGACGGGATCATGGGTCCGGAGATCATGCAGAAGTTCCGCGACCAGGCCGAGCGCTTCGGCGCACGGCTGGAGACCGAGGACGTCGACCGCGTCGAGCTCGCGAGCGAGCCCGGCGGCGTGCACGAGGTGTGGGTCGGAGACGACGTGCACCGCGCGCGCACGATCGTGCTCGCGATGGGCGCCGAGCACAAGAAGCTCGCTGTCCCCGGCGAGGAGGAGCTTTCCGGTCGCGGCGTCAGCTACTGCGCGACGTGCGACGCGGCGTTCTTCAGCGGCGCCTCGACGCTGATCGTCGGCGGCGGCGACTCGGCGATGGAGGAGGCGATCTTCCTGTCGAAGTTCGCCTCGAAGGTGACCGTCGTGCACCGGCGCGCCGACTTCCGCGCGTCGAAGATCATGCTCGAGCGCGCGCGTGCGCAGGAGAACATCGAGCTGCTGACGCCGTACGTCGTCGACGAGTTCGTCGCCGGCGAGAACGGCGCGCTCGGCCACGCGAAGCTGAAGAACACCGAGACCGGCGAGTCGCGCGAGCTGCTCGTCTCGGGCGCGTTCATCGCCGTCGGCCACGAGCCGCAGTCGGCGATCGTCGCCGGACAGATCGAGCTCGACGAGAACGGCTACGTCAAGACCGACGGCTCCTCGACCCGCACGAACCGCCCCGGCGTGTTCGCCGCCGGCGACCTCGTCGACCACACATACCGCCAGGCGATCACCGCCGCCGGCTCGGGCTGCGAGGCGGCGCTCGACGCCGAGTGGTACCTGCGTGACACGCCCGAGGTGCCGACGCCCGAGGGCATGCCCGAGGGCGACCTCGCCGAGGCGCAGTGGGCCGCGCCCGCGGTCGAGCCCGTCGACAGCCTGTAGACGGCCCGCGGGCGTCTTAGAGCGCGCCCTCCAGCTCGAGCAGGAAGCGCTTGCGCTCGAGGCCGCCGGCGTAGCCGCCGAGCGCGCCGCCGATTCGCAGGACGCGGTGACACGGGACGACGATCGGGATCGGGTTGGCGCCGAGCGCGTTGCCGGCCGCGCGCGAGCCGCGTGGGCTGCCGGCCTCGGCGGCGACCTCGGCGTAGCTCAGCACGCCTCCGTACGGGATCGCCGAGGCGGCGCGCAGCACGCGCCGGCCGAACGGACCGACGAGCGTCCAGTCGAGCGCCAGCTCGAACTCGCGGCGAGCGCCGGCGAAGTACTCGTCGAGCTCGCGGCGGATCGGATCGAGCTGCCCGTCGGCCGCGACGATCCGCGGCGAGACGCGCTGTGAGAGACGTGCGAGCACTCGATCGACGTCCTCCTCGGGGAACGCGAGCCTGACCAGCCCGCGCTTCGTCGCCGCCAGCAGCAGCGGGCCGAACGGCGAGTCGAGCCGCGCGTAGCTGACGTCGGCGAGCCCCTCCGCGGCGATCCGCCGCTGCAGGCGGCGCGCCGCCTGCGCGGAGCCCTCGCCCGGCTGCGAGCGGCGCAACGCGCGCTCGATCGACTCCGGCTTCTGTGCGATGCGACCGTTCATGCCTCGACCACCTTTCTCAGCTTCGTCAGTCCCTCGTGCAGAGAGCGCCGCGCGGCGTCCTCCGAGCAGCCGATCGCGCTCGCGATCTCGCGGTGCGGCAGGTCGGCTACGTAGCGCAGCACGACGGCCGAGCGCTGTCGCGCCGGCAGCGCGCCGACGGCGCGCCACAGCTCCTCGTCATGCGCGAGCGCCGGCGCCCCCGCGTTGGCGCTCGCCGCGCCGCGCTGTTCGAGCGCGGCGACGTCGGCGACCGGCTGTGCGCGCCGCGCCCGCGCGCGGTGCGCGTCGAGCGCCTTGCGGTGCGCGATCGTCAGCACCCACGCGCGCCGGTCCGAGCCGGTCGAGAGGCGCGGGTACGCGCGCAGCGCCGCGATGAACGTCTCCTGGAAGCAGTCCTCGGCGTCGAGCGCGCCGAGCATCGACACGAGATAGCGCCAGACGACGTCGCGCTCGGCGTTGAGGAAGACCTGGAACGGGGGCGGTGCCGTCGCGCTCACGTACGTATAACGACGGCCGCGCGCAGAACGTGAGGTCGCCGCGTCAGGTCTCGACGTCGTAGTCGAAGAAGCCCGCGCCGCTCGCGCGCCCGAGCCGTCCCGCGTGCACCAGGCGCCGCAGCTCCGGCGCCGGTCGGTAGCGCTCCTCGCGGTACTCGCCGCACAGCGCCTGCAGCACGTCGAGCACGTGCTCGAGGCCGATCGTGTCGGCCCACGCGAGCGGGCCGCGCGGGTAGCTGAGCCCGAGCGTCATCCCCTTGTCGATGTCGTGCGCGCCGCCGACGCCTTCGCCGAGCGCGAACGCGCACTCGTTGATCACCTGACAGACGATCCGCCCGAGCACGAGCCCCGGCGCGTCGCCGACCCACGCGACGTGCTTGCCGAGCGTGCCGAAGAAGCGCTCCGCGCGCGCCGCCGCGAGCGGCGAGGAGCTCTCGTTGCGCGTCAGCTCGACCAGGCGCGCGTCGGCGAACGGCGCGAGCACGTGAAAGCCGACCGCGCTGCCGGCCGGGTCGAGCGCGCCGAGCGAGCCCGCCTGGCAGAGCACGACGTGCGCGCCGCCGTGCACGCTCGGCTCGCCGCGCTCGCGAGCCCCGTCGTGCGCGGCCTCGCCGGACGCCGGCGTGCGATCGCATTCGATCACCAGCGCCGGCAGCACGCCGCCGGTCGGATCGTGCGGCGAGCGCACCTCGTAGCCCGCCTGCGACGCCTCGTGACGCAGCTCCTCGCAGAGCACGCCCGAGCCGCCGATCACGACGACACCCTCGCCGCCGCTCGGCGCCGAGCGCTCCGGCGCCGGCGCGTCCTGCTCGCGATGGCCGGCGCCGTCGTCGGGGTAGGCGTAGTAGCCGCGCCCCGTCTTGCGGCCGTGCAGCCCCGCCGCGACGTAGCGCGCCGCGATCGGCGACGGGCGCCAGCGCGGCTCGCCGAAGCTCTGCTCGAAGAAGCTCTTGGAGATCTCGAAGCCGACGTCGACGCCGACGAGGTCCATCAGCTCGAACGGACCCATCCGAAAGCCGCCCTGCACGCGGCAGATCCGGTCGATCGTCTCCACGTCGGCGATTCGCTCTCCCAGCAGCCGCAGCGCCTCCAGCCCGAACGGGCGGTTGCAGCGGTTGACGAGGAAGCCCGGGCCGTCGCTCGCGTGGATCACGCTCTTGCCCATCGCCACGCCCGTCGCGTCGGCGAGCGCGAGCGCGCGCGCCGAGGACTGCTCGCCGGCGACGACCTCGAGCAGCGCCATCAGCGGCGCGGGGTTGAAGAAGTGCATGCCGACGACGCGCTCCGGGTGGCTCGCCGCCGGCGCGATCGCCGTGACGAGCAGCGACGAGGTGTTCGTCGCGAGCACGCATTGCTCGCCGACGATCTCCGACAGCCGGCGGTACAGCTCGTGCTTGAGCTCGATCCGCTCCGGCGCGGCCTCGATCACGAGCTCGCACGGCGCGAGCTGCTCGAGCTCGGCGACCGCCTCGAGGCTCGCCGCGGCGTCGCTCGCCTGCTGCTCGGAGAGGCGCCCCTTCGCCGCTTCTTTCGCAAGGCCGTCGCGCGCGCGCTCGAGCCCGCGCTGCAGCGCCTCCGGAACCGGGTCGTGCAGCAGCGTGCGCGCACCCGAGCGCGCGGCGAGCTGGGCGATGCCCGAGCCCATCGTGCCTGCGCCGAGCACGCCGATCACGCCTGCCGCACCAGTCATCGTCCCATCCATAAAAACCTCCACCGATCCGGTCGGCTCGCGCGGTCAGCGGCCGCTCGCTAAGCCGGCACCATCGCGCCGATCCCGGTCTTCTCGCGACCGATGATCAGTTTCTGGATCTGCGACGTGCCCTCGTACAGCGTCGTCACGCGCGCGTCGCGGTAGTAGCGCTCGACGGGGTGGTCGTCGACGTACCCCGCGCCGCCGTGCACCTGGATCGCGAGGTTCGCGCACTCGAGCGACGCCTCCGTCGCGTGCAGCTTGGCGATCGACGTCTCGAGCGTGTTCGGGCGCCCCTTGTCCTTCAGCCAGCCCGCGCGCCACACGAGCATCCGCGAGGCGTCCGTCTTCAGCACCATGTCGGCGATCATCGCCTGCACGAGCTGGAAGCTCGCGATCGGGCGGCCGAACTGCTCGCGCTCCTTGGAGTAGCTGACCGACTCGTCGACGCATCCCTGGCAGATCCCGACGCAGCCGGCCGCGACCGAGTAGCGCCCGGAGTCGAGCGCCGACATCGCGACCTTGAAGCCGTCGCCGATCGAGCCGAGCATCTGCTCGTCGGAGACCTCGACGTCGTCGAGCGAGATCGACGCCGTGTCGGACGCGTGCAGCCCCATCTTGTGCTCGATCGTCTGCGGTTTGTAGCCGTCCTGGTCGGTGTCGACGAGGAAGCACGCTAGGCCCTTGTAGCCGAGCTCCGGGTCGGTCTGCGCGAAGATCAGCGCGACCTTCGCGTAGTTGCCCATCGAGATCCACATCTTCGCGCCGTTGATCAGCCAGCCGTTGTCGGTCTTCTTCGCGCGCGTCTTCTGGTTGGCCGCATCCGAGCCCGTGTCCGGCTCGGTCAGCCCGAAGCAGCCGAGCCACTCGCCCGAGCACAGCTTCGGCAGGTACGCGTGCTTCTGCTCCTCGCTGCCCCACTTGAGGATCGCCGAGCAGACGAGCGACGTCTGCACCGAGACGACCGTGCGGATCGCCGAGTCGCCACGGCCGATCTCCTCGACGATCAGCCCATACGACAGGTAGTCGAGGCCCGCTCCGCCGTACTCGCTCGGCACGATCGCGCCCAGGTAGCCCTGGTTGGCGAGCTTCTTGACGAGCTCGAGGTCGAAGTGGTGGTTGCGCGCGTTTTCGCGCGCCTGCATCACGATCTCCTTGTCGGTGAACTCGCGTGCGGTGTCCTTGATCAGGCGCTGCTCGTCGGTCAAGTCGAAATCCATTTGTTCCTATCCCTCCCGGGTTAGCTTTGGCGTGCTCCACGGCGCCGTCACGCGCCGCTCGATCTCGGATGCGATCCCCTCGATCGGAACGCGCTCCTGCGCGAGCGAGTCGCGGTCGCGAAGCGTCACCGTGCGGTCGGCGACGCTCTGGTGGTCGACCGTCAGGCAGAACGGCGTGCCGATCTCGTCCTGGCGGCGGTAGCGCTTGCCGATCGAGCCGCCCTCGTCGTATTCGGCCTGCACGATCGCGCGCACCTCACGGTGCACCTCGTGCGCGAGCTCCGGCTGTCCTTCCTTGCGTAGCAGCGGCAGCACCGCGACCTTGACCGGAGCCAGACGCGGATGCAGTCGCAGCAGGGTTCGCGTCTCCCCGGCGCCCTCGCCCTCGCCGGCGACGACTTCCTCGTCGTAGGCGTCGACGAGGAACGCGAGCGTCGCGCGGTCGGCGCCCGCCGCCGGCTCGATCACGTGCGGGACGTAGCGCTCGCCGCTTGACTGGTCGAAGTACTCGAGCTTCTCGCCCGAGTACTCGGCGTGGCGCGTCAAGTCGAAGTCACCGCGGTTGGCGATGCCCTCGAGCTCGGACCAGCGGGCTCCGCCGACGGAGTCGGTGGACGGAAAGAGGTATTCGACGTCGCTCGTTCCCGAGGAGTAGTGCGAGAGCTCCTCGGCGTCGTGCGCGCGCAGGCGCAGGTGGTCGGGGCGGATGCCGAGGTTCGTGTACCACAGCTCGCGCTCGGCGAGCCAGTGCTCGAACCAGCGCTGCGCCTCGGCTGGCGGCACGAAGAACTCCATCTCCATCTGCTCGAACTCGCGTGTGCGGAAGATGAAGTTGCCCGGCGTGATCTCGTTGCGGAACGACTTGCCGACCTGCGCGATCCCGAACGGCGGCTTCTTGCGCGCGAACTGCAGCACGTTCTTGAAGTTGATGAAGATCCCCTGCGCCGTCTCCGGGCGCAGGTAGGCGACCGAGCCCGACTCCTTCACAGGTCCGACGGTCGTCTCGAACATCAGGTTGAAGTCGCGCGCGTCGGTCAGCTCGCACTCCTCCGCCTCACCCGGGTGCTTCGACGGTTTGCGCCCGCACTGGAGCTCCAGCAGGTGGTCGGCGCGGAAGCGCTGCCCGCACGTCTTGCAGTCGACGAGCGGGTCGGTGAAGCCGGCGAGGTGGCCCGATGCCTCCCACACGCGCGGGTGCTGCAGGATCGCCGAGTCGATCGCGACGATGTCGTCGCGCTCGGTGATCATCGCGCGCCACCACTCGTTCTTGACGTTCGTCTTCAGCAGCACGCCGTAGTGGCCGAAGTCGTACGTCGAGCCGACGCCGCCGTAGATCTCCGACGAGGGGAAGATGAAGCCGCGCCGCTTGCACAGCGCGACGATCTTGTCCATCGTCACGACGTCTTCTGTCGGAGGCGTACTCATCGCGGCTCGTGACTCTAGTTAACATGCGCCGCCGTGGCGCGGATCCTGATCGTCGGCGGCGGCTGCCCCGGCCGGCGCCTCGCCGCGCAGCTGGTCGAGCATGACCACGCCGTACGGATCACGACGCGCGACGAGCGCCGACGCGCGGAGATCGAGGGCGGCGGCGCCGAGTGCTGGGTGGGCACGCCCGACCGGCTCGCGACGATGCGCGGCGCGCTCGACCACGTGACCGTCGCCTGCTGGATGCTCGCCGGCGCGCGCGGCGAGCGCGAGTCGCTGCGCGCGCTGCACGGCTCGCGTCTGGAGTTCTTCCTCACGCAGGCGATCGACACGACCGTGCGCGGCTTCCTCTACGACGCGACGCCCCGCGGCGCTCGCCCCGACGCAGTCGGTCGCGACGTGCTCGCCGACGGCGCCGCGATCGTCACGCGGCTGACCGGGCTCAACGCGATCCCCGCCGTCGTGCTCGCCGGCGAGGGCGTGGGGGAGGAGCGGGAGGCGACGGCGTGGCTCGCCGCCGCGACCGGCGCGATCGACGACCTGCTCGCCGGGCGCGTGCGCTCGCTTGTCGAGCGCGGCTGAGAGCGGTCAAGCTCGTCGCCGAAAGCGTCGATGATGGGCGCGCATGCCCGGCACGCGCTCCCGATACGGACTGGCGCTCTCCGCGCTCGGCGCCGTCGCGCTTGCGATCGCCGTGTTCCTGCCGTGGTACGGCGTCAGCTTCACGCCCGGCGGCCTCGCGCTCGCGCAGCGGATCGGCGAGCAGGCCGCCGCGCAGTTCGGCAACGCCGCGCTGCAGAGCGAGATCGCCTCGCTGCACTCCCACCTGAGCGGTCTCGCCGGCCATGAAGTCTTCTCGCTGAGCGCGCATCAAGCGCTCAGCACGGTCAACGTCGCGCTGCTCGTCCTCGCCGGGCTCGGCTGCGCGATCGCGCTGCTCGCGCTCGCCGGACCGGTCGCCGCCTCCTCCGACGCCAACCGCCTGCCGCTCGCCGTGCTCGGCGCGCTCGCCGGCGCGTGCGTCCTGTACCGCATGATCGACCCGCCGACGCCCGACGGCGGCTTCCTCGCCTTGTCGCTGCGCGAGGGCGGCTGGATCGCGCTGCTCGGCTCGATCGCGATGGTCGCCGGCGCGCTCTGGCCGACCCGCTCGCCGGCCGCCCACGCCATGCCTCCGGGCGCGACGCCCGAGAGCTCGCAAGCCGCCTGGACGCAGCTGTCCGGCTGGACGCCCGAGAGCTGAGCGCCGACGCGGCGTCGGCGGCGGCGCAGCGCGGCTCGTCCGCTATCCTGAGACTAATCTCTCTAAAGCCGATCGGGATTCATCACAGGTAGGAGATCGGTGTCATCGCTCGCGGTTTCGCGACGGCTGCCTGTCAAGAAAGGAACACACAAATGACGCTGCAACTTGGCGATGTAGCCCCCGACTTCGAGGCCGACACGACCGAGGGCCACATCAAATTCCACGACTGGCTCGGCGACTCGTGGGCCGTCCTGTTCTCGCACCCGAAGGACTTCACGCCGGTCTGCACGACCGAGCTCGGCTACATGGCGAGCGCCAAGCCCGAGTTCGACCGTCGCGGGGTCAAGATCATCGGCCTGTCGGTCGACGCGCTCGGCAAGCACGAGGAGTGGGCGAAGGACATCGAGGAGACGCAGGGCACCGCCCCGAACTACCCGATCATCAGCGACAGCGACTTCAACGTGTCGAAGCTGTACGGCATGCTCCCGGCCGACACGTCGGGCGACTCGGGCGCGCGCACGCCGGCCGACAACCAGACCGTCCGCAACGTGTTCGTGATCGGCCCCGACAAGAAGGTCAAGCTGATCCTCGTCTACCCGATGACGACCGGGCGCAACTTCGACGAGGTGCTGCGCGTGATCGACTCGCTGCAGCTGACCGCCAAGCACAAGGTCGCGACGCCGGTCAACTGGAAAGAGGGCGACAAGGTGATCATCGCCGGCTCGGTCTCGAACGACGAGGCGAAGGAGCAGTATCCGGATGGCTGGGAGGAGCCCCGCCCGTACATCCGCATCGTGCCGCAGCCGACGAGCTGACGCGTCGACGCGCGCGCCGGCGGAGCGCGCCGGCGTGCTAGCCGAGGGAGAGGCGGCCCGACGGGCCGTCCTCCCGCAGGCGCTCGCTCAGGTTCTCGATGATCCGGAACGTCGCGCCCCAGATCATGTGCCCGTCGAGCACGTACGCGTCGGTCTCGAACGTGATCCCACGACGCTCCAGGCGCGTGCGCGTCCGGCTCTCGCCGAGCTCGGCGAGCGGCAGCTCGAGCACGGCGTCGACCTCGCGCGGCGACAGCCGCCAGCGCTGCCCCGGCTCGATCACGCCGACGAACGGATGGATCCGATAGCCGGTCGCGAACGTCGAGATCGCCGGCAGCTCGCCGATCAGCTCGACGGCCGCCGGCGACAGGCCGATCTCCTCGTCGGCCTCGCGCAGCGCCGTCGCCGCGAGGTCCGAGTCCTCGCGATCCTTGCGCCCGCCCGGGAACGAGATCTCGCCGGCGTGACGGCGCAGGTCCGCGCGCCGGCGCGTCAGCACGACGTGCGGCCGCTCGCCTTTCGTCGGGACGAACAGCGGCACCAGCACGGCAGCCAGCGTCTGGCCGTCCGGCGCCTGCCCGCCGGACGTCGGTGCGGCGCTGTCGGGCGCCGAGGTCAAGCCCGGCTCACCGACGGACGCTCGCGTCGTGGGCTCGTCCTCGCGCCCCGTCAGGCGACCATGTGGACGAGCTCGACGCGCTCCATGAACATGACCTCGCCTTCGAGCGCACGGTGCACGGGGCACTTCGTCGCGATCGCGCGCAGCCGCTCGACCTGATCCTCGGGCAGGTCGTCGGGCAGGCGCGTGACGAGCTCGAACTTCGTTGGACAGCCGCGTTCGGCGGCGCTGTACTCGACGTCGACTTCGACGTGCCCGATGTCCCAGCCCTTGCGCGCGGCGTACATCTCCATCGTGATCGCCGTGCACGACGCGAGGCTGACGGCGAGAAGCTCCTGCGGGCTCGGACCGGCGTCCTGGCCGCCGACGTCGAGCGGCTCGTCGACGATCAGCTCGTGATCGCGCATCTGGACGGTGTGGCGAAGGCTTGCTCCGTCGCGGCGCGCGGTCGCTTTCATCCTCTTCAACCCGACCGATCCACCCATTTCGCTCCTTTCGAGAACTCCTAGTTACATCATACTGCGGCGGCCTACGACAGCGGATTGAACAGCAGGCCGGTCAGCAGCTTGGGGAAGAAGTACGTCGACTTCGGTGGCATGTTCTCACCTGCGGCGGCCACATCGCGAACCTGTGCGATCGGCGTCGGGCGCATGACGAACGCCGCTTCGTACTCGCCCGAGCGCACGAACCGCACCGCCTCGTCCGTGTCGCGCGCGTAGAACAGCCCGTTGAAGTGCGAGATGTCCTCGTCGCTCATGCCCAGCGCGCGCTTCAGCAGCAATGTCTCCAGGATGCCCGTATCGAGGCGCCGGTAGGCGTCGGAATGTCCGCTGAGCGCCTCGTCGGCGATCTTCTGATCCTTCAGCGTCAGGCGGTATGCGCGCTCGTCGGCGCTCGTCACGTAGCCGAGCTCGAGCGGGCCGTCGCCGGGCGTCGGCGCGAGCTGTGCGAGCGGGATCTCGACGATCTCGAAATCGCGCTGCAGCGCCTCCGCCAGTGCCGCGCGGCGCGCCTCGTCGAGCTGGTTGACGAGGCGGTGCGTCGGGAACACCGTCAGTCCCGGGTCCTCGAGCGCGACGAGGCACATCAGGATGTAGCGGTGCTCGTCGTTCGGCGCCGTGCCCGACGCGTCGACCTCCTCGGCGTAGGACTGCATCGTCTCGTAGCGGTGGTGGCCGTCGGCGATCAGCAGCTCGGCCTCGCGCGTCGCCGCCTGCACCGCGGCGATCGCGCTCGCGTCGCTCACGCGCCACACGCGGTGGCGCGTCCCGTCGGCGTCGCTCACGTCGCCCCACGGCGTCTCAGCCGTGAACGGCTCGAGCGCTGTCCACGCCGCGTTCTGCGGATCGGAGTACAGCGAGAAGATCGGCGAGATGTTCGCGCGCGTCGCGCGCGTCAGGCGCAGGCGGTCCTCCTTCGGTCCCGGGTGCGTGCGCTCGTGCGGTCGCACGCGGCCCGGCCCGTAGCCCTCGATCCGCACGCGGCAGAAGAACCCGCGCCGCGTGCGCCGCTGCCCGTCCGGGCCGGTGTACTCCTGCGCGTGCGCCCACAGCGCCGGCTGCTCGTCGCGCACGAGCGCGCCCTCGCGCTGCCAGCTCTCGAACAGCTCGTGCGCGGACTCGTACGCGTCGCGCGCGCCCGCCTCGGCCTGCGGCAGATCGACGCCGACGACGTTGAACGGCGAGCGCGCGAGCAGCGCCGCGCGCTGCGACGCGTCGATCACGTCATACGGCGGCGCGACGACGTCGGCGAGCGGGCCGGCGACGGTCTCGTCGTAGTGGAGCGCTCGCAGCGGTTGGACGTCGGCCATGGGCGGGGGCGGAGGCTAGCAGCGGGCGGGTGGCCGGAGGGGCGCCGAGCCGCCGTTAGACTCGTCGGCACGGGGCGTGGCGCAGCCTGGTAGCGCGTACGGTTTGGGTCCGTAAGGTCGCCGGTTCAAATCCGGCCGCCCCGATTCCTTACCGCACCGCCAACACAAGCGAACAGGGGCGAAAAGCCGGGAAACGCTGAGCCTTGCGGCAGGCTGTTCGCGGCTGTTCGTGGGATTGGACCGGAGCGAGCTGTGGTCTTCGATGGCCAGCGAGCCATAGCCAAGATCGCTCTCAGGAGGCGCCCTAAACGAGGGCGATCACCTGGACGATCGAGCGGACTCATCGGTGTGCGCTCAAGCCCAACGGCTCTGCGACCGTCTTAGAGAATGAGGTGCGCATCCGACCAACGCACACCACGCGACAGCGATCACAGCGTCCACCTCGCCTGAGCGAGGGTGGTGATGGACACCAGGCGCGCAGGCCGGACATTGATCATGCACGCCCTGAGAACCGGGCACTCGAACGAGCGGAGCAACTCGCCCAGACCGGCACCTGGGAGTGGGACCTCAACAATGACGTTCTGCTGTGGTCGACCAACATGTGGCGACTCCTCGGCCTTGAGCCGGATTCGGTCACGCCAACGCCCGAGTACGTCATCGGGCGCGTACATCCAGATGACCGTGAGCGGGTCAAGCGGGAGATCGCTCTAGCCAGACGCGAGGGGAGGCTACCCGGACCCACCTATCGGACCGTATGGCCCGACGGAACCGTCCACGTCCTGCGTTCCTACCCGGCCGTGGCGGAACAGCACGAGGTTCGCCCTCGCCGACTGGTCGGCGCAGTCCAGGATGTGACCGCTCTGTGCGAGTCCGAGCGACGCACCTGTGAGACGCTGACCCTAATGGAAACGCTCCAATCAGCCGCACCGGTGGGCTTCGCCTTCGTGGATCGCGATTTCCGCATCGTGCGTATGAACGAGACGCTAGCCGAGGTGAACGGTTCTCCGCTGCACGAGCAGATCGGACGGACCGTCGCCGAAGTGGTCCCCGACGTGTGGCGTCAAATGGAGCATGTATACCGTGGAGTGCTGGAGACCGGCGAGGCGGCGACGAATCTTGAGGTCGAGCGTCACACGAGCGGTAACGGGACTTCACGTTTCTGGCTCGCTAGTTACTACCCGGTTCGCCCAGAGGAAGAGATCGTCGGAGTAGGCGTGATCGTCACTGACATCACCGAGCGCCAGGAGGCGGAGCATTTCCGCGCCGCAGTGATGGACACGATGGTGGAGGGGCTCTACGTTCTCGATGGCGAGGGCTGCTTGAAGTTCATGAACTCGGCCGCGTCGAAGATCCTCGGCTGGGTCGAGGAGGAGTTGCGTGGGAGGCCCATGCATGCGGCGATCCACAGCCAGCACGCCGACGGCTCGCCCTACCCCGAGCAGGACTGTGAGCTTCTCAAGGTACGAACGGAGGGGCGGGCGGTACGGGTGACACACGATGCCTTTACCCGCAAGGACGGCACGATCTGTCCCGTCGGCTATTCGGCCGCGCCCCTGATGAGCGGCGAGAGCGTCAGTGGCGTGGTTGTGGTGTTTCGCGATACCACGGTCGAGCAAGCGGCCGAGGCCCGAGCCAGACGAGAGCTGGACGCCCTGGCGTGGGTAGGTCGTATCAGAGATGCTCTCGACCAGGATCGGCTCGTGCTCTACTCTCAGCCGATCGTTCCCTTGGCAGGTGGCCAGCCGAGCCAGGAGTTGCTACTCCGGATGGTCGGGCAAGACGGGGAGATCATCCCGCCCGGGAGCTTTCTGCCTGTCGCTGAGAAGTACGGGCTGATCAGCGAGATCGATCGCTGGGTGATCCGGCAGGCGGTCCGTTTGGCGGCGATCGGCCAAAGGGTGGAGGCGAACCTCTCGGCCGCATCGGTCGCCAACCCCGATTTGCTGCCCCTAATCGAGCGTGAACTGCGCGACGCGGACGCCGATCCGTCGAACCTCGTCTTTGAGATCACCGAGACGGCGCTGATGGAGGACATCGAGATCGGAAAGGTCGTCGCGCACGGGCTCACCGGGATCGGCTGTCAGCTCGCGCTCGATGACTTCGGCACCGGATTTGGCAGCTTCACCTACCTGAAGTCGGTACCCGTTTCATATCTGAAGATCGACATCGATTTCGTGCGGGACCTGAAGGCCAATCCAGCTAACCAGGTCTTGGTGAAGGCGATCGTCGGTCTGGCTGAGGGCTTCGGCTACCAGACGATCGCCGAGGGGGTCGAGGACGCCGAGACGCTCGCGCTCCTCGAGGAGTACGGCGTTGACTTCGCTCAGGGTTTCTACACCGGACGCCCGGCGCCGATCGAGGTCTCATAGCCAGAAGTCTTTCGGGCGAGACCGCGCGGCCGCCTTCGTCGCGTCAGCCGGGCCGTGGCGATCCCGTCGAGCGTTCCTGAGAAGTCGAGGACGATGTGCGGCGTCCCCCCACGATACAGCGAGTTGTCTGCGAACGAGAGTCGCCGCTCACGAGCGCGCCCCGCACGGCTGATGCGATCAAGACGGTGGGCGCCAACCCCTGGCCAACGTCGTTTGCCCCACCTCGATCAGGTAGCCGTCGGGATCGCGGATGTAGCAGCGAATCTCGGTTGCGTGCTGCTTCGGCGGCGTCAGGAACTCGGCGCCCCGCTCGCTCCACTCGGCGTACACGGCTTGGATGTCCGCAACGCGGATGTTGAGGAAGCTGTTCACCCGATCCGGGTCTGGCTGCGTCTCGAGCGTGACGGTCGGCTTGTCGTCGGTCGGACCTCCTCCGACGTTGATGATGATCCAGCTGTTGGCGAGCGCTACGTACGTCACCTCGTCGTTCCCTTCGCCGGCGATGACGGTCCTGCCGCCGAGCACGTCGGTGTAGAAGCGGCGCGAACGCTCGACATCGTCGGAAACGATGAAGTGGGCCAAGACCATCTGCTGGTCGATGGTGCTCATGCTGACCTCCGTTGTTGGAATTGTCCGAAAATCGACTGTCCGAATGACACAGCCCACCTCGGCTCTCTGAGAGGGCGAACCGCCTACGGGATCGTGACGCGCCGATGTACGTCGCGCCAGCGCAGGTCGAACGTCCACACTGCGTCGGCGTCGATCATCTCAGCGACTACGAGCGCGATCGCGTCGGGCAGGCTGAGGCCGCGATGGCGAGCCTTCAGCGCCGCGGCGTCGTCGGCGATGGCAGCGCCGACGGGGACGGTCTCGCAGCCGTCTGTGAAATCTCGGGCGGCCGTCAGCGCGTTGCCGCCGACGCGAGCGGGGCCGACGAGGATCTCCGCGCGCGTCGTGGCGGCGAGCACGAGCTCGGCGTCGCTTGCGCCGGCAAGCGCGTCGACCGCCGCATCGTGGTGCGTATCGTCGGCCGCGAGCGCGGCGATCGCGACGCTCGCGTCGAGAACGATCAGCCGCGCCACTCGGCGCGGAGCCCGTCGAGATAGCCGGCGGGGTAGACGGAGCTGTCGAGCTTGCCCATCGCCGCGAGCAGGCGAGCGCGCCGCCTGGCGCGCTCCTGTTGACCCGCGGGTGCACCGAGCAGCTCGTGGCGGACGGCCGTGCGAATCAGCTCAGCCTCGCTGGTGCCTCGCTCCCTGGCCGCGTGCTTGACCTCCCGATGAAGCTCGTCCGGCAGGTAGATCGTCGTCTTTACCACGAGCCCAAATCTACCACACATAACGTATGGCATCACCGCCCGCTCTTGTCGCGCGAGACGCGCCGATGGCTACAGCCCCGCGCGCCTGAACAGCTCGGCCGCGCTGACGCGAAGGCCGGCCGCGACGTGCACGATCGTGTCGAGCTCGAGCTTGCGCTCGCCGCGCTCGATCGCGGCGTAGTCGTCGAAGTCGACACCGGCGCGGTCGGCAAGCGATCGCTGCGTGTACCCAGCCTGCTCGCGGGCTGAGCGGATCGCGTCGCCGAACGCGCGAGCGATCGCCGGGTCGGGCGTCTCAGGATGCATCGGCGTGGGCATGTTCAGTCGACGCAGGAGTTCCGACGCGATCCGGTTGTACGTCGTGCGGGCGGCAGAGCCCGTCGCGCGCGCGAGCGATCTGGAAGCGAACGACGATCGTCAGCTCTACCGTGCGCGTCAGCGCGGCGCTGCCGTGCGTCTCGCCACGTCCGCCTCGCGCGCCGCGCGCACGTGTGGCGTCGCGGAGGACGGCCTGCCGGGCGCGGTCGTCGCGCAGCGCGAAGGACCGGCGCCGCGGATCGCCAGGGCGAGGACGAGCGGCTCGAAGGCGGTCACCGGCTCCAGCCCATTCCGCCGTCCAGTTGCATAAGCTGCTTGCAGACAATCGTCAGCACCGCCGAGAATGATACCCCGTGGCGGAATGCACCGCAAACCGTCGACATTTTCCCTGCAAATCGCGCACTCATGCCCTCGAAGAAATCCGCCGCCAGCGTCGCATTGGGCGCCGCAGTCCGGTCGCTGCGCGTGGAACGCGGTCTCGCGCAGGAGACGTTCGCGGCGCGCGCCGGGATGGACCGCAGCTACTACGGCGCGATCGAGCGCGGCGAGTTCAACGTCAGCCTCGACACGATCGTGAAGATCGCGCGTGCGTTCGAGATCTCCGCTGCGACGCTGATCGAGCGCGCGCGGCTCTGACGTCCGTCAGGCGCTCGCCGACGCATCGTCGAGGCTGATGCCGACGACGCTCGCGAGCCGATCGAAATCGGCGTCGTGCGCGAGCACGGCCGCTCCGGTGCGCAACGCGACGGCCGCGATCATGCAGTCGATCATCCCGCGGGGCGTCACGCCGGATGCTCGACAGCGTCGGTAGGTCAGCGCCGCGCCGTCGAAGTCGCTCACGACGTCGAAGCTCAGCAACGCAAATCGCGCGAGCAGCCCACGCAACGCCGACTCGCGTCGCTCGTCGCGCGCACCGGCCAGCAGCTCCATCGCGACCGGCTCGGTGACGGCGAGCGGGCCTTCGGTCTCGATCAGCTCGGCGATGCGGTGATCGGCCGAGCTGCCGCTCGCGCGGTCGTACTCGACCCATGCGGAGGTGTCGGCGAGGATCACGCGCGGGCGCGCGGAGCGACGTCGGCGGGCGTCTCGCCGATCGCGTTCGCGCCGCGCATCGCAAGCGCTTCGTCGCGCGTCATCGGCTGGCCGGCGAGGTGACGCAGGGCGAGGTCGACGGCGGCGGTCTTCGTGCGAACGCCGTAGCGGTCCATGATCGTCTCGATGTGCGCGTCGTTCAGCTCGATGTTCGTGCGCGTCGTGCTCATACACGCATCATACACCGTGGGTGTATAAACAGTGTAGATGTGTGCCGTGGCGCTGCGAGCGGCGGATCGGCGCACGGGCATGCGTCGCGAGCTTGGCGCGAGGGTCGCGACGACGCTCCAGCCGCCAGAACGCGCGGCTGCGGGGCGTTCAGCGTGCCGGCGGTCTGACGGCGCGCGGTCGTCGCGGGGCGCTCGAGCGGATCTGCGCGGCGCGCTGGCGCAGCCGGTGCACGAGCTCGCGCTCGGCTTCGGCGGCGTGGCGCGTGATGCCGCCGGACAGCTCGCTGGCGCCGCTGCGCACGACCCAGTAGTTGCGCGAGGACTGCCGGACGCTGAGGTGCTCGGGCTCGGGCATCTGAGACCAAGTTAGACGCGCATCGCGCGTTTGCGTTGCGAGCTTGTGAACGCGGACGAATGTTGGCTGTACGGTGGTCGCATGGCGGTGCGCGACGAGGCGATGATCAAGCGCTTGACGCTCGTCGCGTGCATCCTCGGCTCGGGGATCGCGCTGCTCGACGGAACGGTCGTGAACGTCGCGCTGCCGACGATCCAGCGCGCGCTGGGCGGCGGGCTGGCGGCGCAGCAGTGGGTCGTCAACGGCTACCTGCTGACGCTCGGCTCGCTGATCCTCGTCGGCGGCTCGCTCGGCGACCTGTACGGCGAGCGCAACGTGTTCGCGATCGGCGTCGCCGGCTTCGGCGTCGCGTCGGCGGCGTGCGCGGCTTCGCCGTCGATCGCGTTCCTGGTCGTCGCGCGGATGCTGCAGGGCGTCGCCGGCGCGCTGCTCGTGCCGAGCTCGCTGGCGGTGATCGTCAACACGTTCTCGGCGTCCGAGCGCGGCGGGGCGATCGGCACGTGGACCGCTTGGGGCGGGATCGCGGGCGTGCTCGGACCGCTCGCGGGCGGCGAGCTGCTGGCGATCGCGTCGTGGCGTTGGATCTTCGTGATCAACGTGCCGCTGGCGGCGGCGTGCGTGTGGCTGATCCTCGCGGCGATCCCGCCGATGCCGGCGCGCGCTCGCGGCGGCAGGCACGTCGACTACCCGGGCGCGCTGCTGTGCGCGCTCGGGCTCGCGGGGCCTGTGTTCGCGCTGATCGAGCAGCCACGGCTGGGATGGTCGAGCGCGGCGGTGACGGGACCGTTGATCGCGGGCGTGCTGCTGCTGGCGGTGTTCACGTGGTACGAGTCGCGCGCGAAGGACCCGATGCTGCCGCTCGTGCTGTTTCGCCGGCGCAACTTCTCGGCTGGCAACGTCGAGACGTTCACGATGTACGCCGGCCTGTCGATCGTGTTCTTCTTCCTGATCCTGTTCCTGCAGCAGATCGGCGGCTACACGCCGCTGAAGAGCGGTCTCGCGACGCTGCCGGTGACGCTCGTGATGTTCTTCCTCTCACGGCGCTTCGGCGCGCTCGCGGACCGCTTCGGCCCGCGCTTCTTCATGGGCGTCGGGCCGCTCGTCGGCGCCGGCGGGCTGCTGCTGTTCCAGCTGACGGGCGTGAAGGCCGAATACCTCACCGAAGTGCTGCCGCCGCTGTTGATCTTCGCGCTCGGCCTGTCGATGACGGTGGCGCCGTTGACGGCGGCGGTGCTCGCGGGCTCGGAGAAGGAGGCGGGAATCGCCTCGGGCGTCAACAACGCGATCGCGCGCGTCGCGGGGCTGCTCGGCACGGCGGCCGTCGGAGCGGCGATCGCGTCGTCGTTCGCGTCGTCGATCGACGGCCGCCTGTCGGGCACGGCGCTCGGCACGGCCGCGCGCGCGGCCGTCAAGGAAGCGAAGCGGCTGCCGCTCGGACGACCGAGCGTTCGCGGGATGCCGGCGCCGCAGGCGCACGCGGTGACGGCGGCGGCAGAAGCGGCGTCGCTGCACAGCTTCCACCTCGGCCTCGCGATCGCCGCGGCGCTGGTCGCGCTCGGCGGGATCGTCGGCGGCCTCGGCGTTCGCAACGCGCGTCGCGAGGAAGAGGAGATCCACGCGCAGAGCTGCGCCGGCGGCCAGCTCGTCGGCGCGAGCTCGGAGATCGAGTGGCCGGACGAGTCGGCGGGCGCGGCTCAGCGCGGCACGGCTCAGCCGACCGGCTCGGCGGCGTAGCGTGCGCTAGACGGCGCCGGCGTACGCGCGCATCGCGTCGATGATCGGCGCGAGGCGCTCGCCGCGGTCGGTCAGGCGGTACTCGACGGTCGGCGGGCTCGAGGGGATGACGGTGCGCTCGACGAGACCGGCCGCCTCGAGGTCGCGCAGGCGCTCGGAGAGCATCCGCGGGGAGATGCCGGCGACGGCCTCGGCGAACTCGTTGAAGCGCAGCGCGCCGCTGAGCGCGGCGTAGATGATCGACAGCTGCCAGCGCCGCTCGAGGAGGTCCGCCGCCTGGCGGACCTCCTCGGGAACGGGCTTGCAGCGGCTAGGAGACGTGCGCGACATCGCGTGCGGGCTCCAGTGCGCGGTCGAGCACCTCCTGCACGGTCATGACCGGGTGGAAGGTCATCTGGTCTCTGACCTCCTCGGGGATCTCGTCGAGGTCGCCGCGGTTGCGCTCGGGCATGATCACGTCGGTCAGCCCGGCTGCGTTGGCGGCGAGCGCCTTCTGCTTGAGGCCGCCGATCGGCAGCACGCGTCCCTGCAGCGTGACCTCGCCGGTCATGCCGACGGTGTGCTTGACGGGGCGTCCGCTCAGGAGCGAGGCGAGCGCGGTGACCATCGTCACGCCGGCGCTCGGGCCGTCCTTGGGGATCGCGCCGGCTGGCACGTGCACGTGGAACTCGGTCTTCTCGAACGCGCTCTCGTCGATGCCGAGCTCCTCGGCGTGTCCGCGGACGTAGGAGAGCGCGATGCGCGCCGACTCCTTCATCACGTCGCCGAGCTGCCCGGTCAGCACGAGGCCGCCGCCGGTGCCGCCGGTCTTCATCGCGCTGGCCTCGACGAACAGCACGTCTCCGCCGGCGCCGGTGACGGCGAGTCCGGTGGCGACGCCCGGCGTCGCGGTCCGCGCTGCCGACTCCTGGAAGACCTTCTGCCGGCCGAGCGCATCGCGCACGGCGTCGACGTCGATCGTCACAGGAGCCTCGGCCTTGCCCGAGGCGATCTTGGTCGCGGTCTTGCGCAGCACGGTGCCGAGCTCGCGCTCGAGGTTGCGTACGCCGGCCTCGCGCGTGTACTCGCCGATGACCGTGCGCAGCACGTCGTCGGAGATTCCGACCTCGTCCTCGCGCAGGCCGTTGCGGTCGCGCTGGCGTGGCCACAGGTAGCCCTTGGCGATCGCGAGCTTCTCTTCGGAGGTGTAGCCGTCGAAGCGGATCACCTCCATGCGGTCGAGCAGCGGCCCGGGGATCGTGTCGGCGACGTTCGCGGTCGCGAGGAACATGACCTGACTGAGATCCAGCTCGACGTCGAGGTAGTGGTCGCGGAACGAGTGGTTCTGCGCGGGGTCGAGCACCTCGAGCAGCGCCGCGGAGGGGTCTCCGCGCCAGTCGGCGCCGACCTTGTCGACCTCGTCGAGCAGGATCACGGGGTTCATCGTGCCGGCGTCGCGCAGCGCGCGCACGAGGCGTCCGGGCAGCGCGCCGATGTACGTGCGACGGTGCCCGCGGATCTCGGCCTCGTCGCGCACGCCGCCGAGCGACATGCGCACGAACTCGCGGCCGGTCGCGCGTGCGATCGACTCGCCGATCGAGGTCTTGCCGGTGCCGGGCGGGCCGATCAACGTGAGGATCGCGCCTGACTTGGGGTCGGCCTCGATGCCGCGGTCCTCGCGCAGCTTGCGCACGGCGAGGTACTCGGTGACGCGGTCCTTGACGTCCTCCAGGCCGGCGTGGTCGGCGTCGAGCACCTCACGCGCGGCGACGGGGTCGAGGCGCTCGTCCGAGCGCTTGCTCCACGGGACGGCGATCAGCCAGTCGAGGTACGTGCGGATCATGCTCGACTCGCCGGTCTGCTCGCCCATGCGCTCGAGGCGCGCGAGCTCCTTCAGCGCCTGCTCCTCGACGTCGTCGGGCATCTTCGCCTCGTCGATCTTCGCGCGGTACTCGTCGGCGACCGACGCGTCGTCGTCGCCGAGCTCCTTGCGGATCGACTCCATCTGCTTGCGCAGGAAGTACTCGCGCTGCTGCTTCTCGGCGCCCTCCTGGACGTCCTCGCGAATGCGCTTGCGCACCTGCAGCTCGGCGAGGCTCTCGCGCTGGAGGCTGACGGCGAGCGCCAGCCGGTCGGCGACGTCGAGCGTGCGCAGCAGCTCGACCTTCTGCTCGTAGGAAAGGTTGGGCGAGTAGCCGGCGGAGTCGGCGAGCGCGCCGGGCTCGGCGATCGCGCGCAGGAACGCGGCGATGCGCCCGTCGTCGCCGCGCAGCTCGAGGATCTCCTCGACGACGGCGCGGTACTCGCGCTCGAGCTCGCGCGTGCGTTTGTCGACGGGCACCTCGTCGGGACGCTCCTCGACCTCGACGCGCAGCTCGCCGTTGGGGCCGGTCTGGGCGGCGCCGATCAGCGCGCGGTGCTCGCCGGAGATCGCGATCGCGCGGCCGCCGCCGGGCAGGCGGACCTTCTCGGTGACCTCGGCGATCGTGCCGACCTCGAGGAACTCGTTCTCGTGGCGCGGCACGAGCACGACACGCTCGTCGTCGCCGACGTCGACGGTCAGCGTGATGCCCATGTTCGGGAAGACGACGGTGTCGTCGAGCGGGATCAGCCGGAGCAATTGCTTCGCCTGTGAAGACTCTGTCTGAGGGGTGTCTGCAGGTGCGGTCATGTGCTTATGGCTCCATATGAGCTTACGAAAGTTTAGTTAGTATAGCGCGCTGTAGTTGTGTGTGCAAGTAGTCGCAGGTCATCGCGGAGATGGCTTCGTAGAGCCAAAACAGTCCCCCGTCGGATTGGACCCGAGGACCAGACCCCGCATCCCGGCGCTCGATCGACGACGGCTTCGTCGCGAGCGCTCGGCCCGCTAGCCCGACGGCTCGTCGAAGCTGACCTCGACGTTCTCCTGCTCGAGTCGCTCCTCGACTTCGGCCGAGGAGGTCAGCGCGCGCCTGTCGGCGTCGAGCAGCGGCTCGGAGAAGAAGCTGCGCGGCCACAGCCGGCGCGTGCGCACGACGTTGATCTCGGCGGCGAAGATCACGAGCTGCGCGCCGAGGTATAGCCACGCGAGCAGGCCGAGCACGACGGCGAACGTGCCGTACAGCGGTTGCGTGTGCTTGAGCGTGTGGTCGACGTAGTAGCCGCCGAGGTGCTGCAGCAGCTGCCAGAGGAACGCGGCGACGATCACGCCGGGCAGGTACTCGCGCCAGCTCACGTCGGCCGCGGTCAGCAGCTTGAACGCGGTCATGAACAGCACGAGGTTGACGACGAACGCGACGAGCACGCCGGCGACGATCGTCACCACGCCGTGCGAGCTCGCGCCGACGAAGCCGGCGGCGGCGGTCGAGACGATCGTCAACGTGCCGAGGATCGCGAGCATGCCGAGGCTGCGCGCGCGCGTGAGCAGGAAGTTCGGCCGGCTCTTGAAAGGGACCGCCCAGATCCGGTTGAACGCGTTCTGCGCGGCGCTCGTGATGCCCATGCCTGCGAGCAGCGCGCCGACGATGCCGATCGCCAACGCGACGCCGCTGCCTTTCAGCGACTGCACCTTGAGGGAATCCGACAGGACCGGAAACTGGCCGAGCGTGCCGTGGACGATTTTCTGCTGGTCGCTCGGATTGCCCTGCAGCACGAAGCCGAGGATCGTCACGAACACGAGCAGCAGCGGGAAGATCGAGACGAACGCGTAGTACGCGATCAGCGCCGCGAGCTGGCCGGCTTGGTCGTCGGTGAACTTCTTGTAGACGGCCGCGACGAAGCGCACGCCGCGCGCGCGCTGCTGGCGGCGGTCGATCGTGTGGAGGGCGTCGCCGATGCTCATCGCGATGGCACCGATGATGATGCGCCGGGCGGCGAGTCGTTCCGCTGCTCGCCCGTGCGCTCGCCTGCGCAGCTGCGTCGGGCGAATTGGGAGGGGGGGATGCACGCGTCGAGCGGCGACATGCGTGTGTGTCTACCCGATGTGCACGCGAGAAACGACGTACGGCCCTCGGCGCGGGCGGCGCCGGCCGGCGTGACTCGCGACGCGGTGGCGTCGACGAGGTGGCGGCGATCGCGTGCGAGCAGCGCGAGCTGCTGCTGCGCGCGCACCGATTTCGCTTGCGCCGGGAGGATCTCGAGGACTGCTACAGCCAGGCCGCGCTCGAGCTCGTGGCGCTGGCGCAGCACGGCAGCACGTACGCGAGCAGCCTGCACGTCGCGCACGTGCTCGAGCTGCGGTTCCTGTCGCGCGTTCGCGATCGCCGCCGTGCGCTGAGCGGACGCAGCCCGATGCAGGCGGCGCTCGAGCAGGCCGCGCCGATCGGTCCGGCGGTCGAGCTCGGCGTCGACGTCCTCGACGAGCGCGCGGCCGTCGACAAGCTCGTGATCCTCCGCGAGGAACTGCGTGAGCTCGAGCGGCTGGCACGTGGGCTGACCGACGATCAGCGACTTGCGCTCGCGTCGCAGCTCGCCGGCGAGAGCGGTCACGCGCTCTGTGAGCGCATGGGCTGGTCGCTCGAGAAGTACCGCAAGCTCGGCCAGCGCGCGCGGCTGCGATTGCGAGACATGCGAGACGAGCGCATCGCGCCCGTGTCCGATCGACGTCGACGCGTCGGAGGAGGCGATGGGACCGACCTATGACAGAACGAACCCCCACTCATAGGCCGAGCGCCCAGGGCCACCGCCTGTCGGTCGGATGGACGACGGCGCGGCGATGCCCATTCGCGCGCACGCGGCCGGAAGCCTCGGATCTCCCCACCCGGCTTCCGGTCGCATGCGTGGCGTTCGTTGCACGCGTGCGCGAGCGTGCAGCTCAGGCCACGCGGCCGGCTCGCACGCGCTCGCAGCACGCTGGAGGCGAGCTGCGGTGACACGCCGCGCGCGCGAGCGCTTTCGCGTCTACACGGACGATCAGCTGCGCGTCGATCCCGACATCGGGCTGTCCGACCTGCCGGCGCCGCACCGCGCCGATCCTCGTCGCCGGCGGATCGCCGGAGCGGCGCTGCTGATCGGCGCGGCCGGGTCGGTCGCCGTCGTCGCCGCCGGAGCGCGTCTGCTCGCGACGGCGCGCCACTCGCGAGCTGGTCGCGCGGCAATCGCGCACGCGCAGTCGCCGGCGCTCGTCGCGTCGAGCGTGCGCACGAGTCGCGCCGTCGGGCTCGCGCCACCTGCGACGGGGCGCGCCGTTCGCGCGTCGGCACACGTCGAGCGGCCGCGAGCCGGCGCCGCGCGACGCGCTGCGTCATCTCGGCGCGCGGCGATCTCGCGCGGGCCGGCGCCTCGGCAATCGCGATCGTCGGCGCGACCGATCCTCCATCGACCGGCCACGATCGACGTGAGCGTCTCGGACGTGCGAAGCGGTGGTCCGTCGGCGCCGGCGCCGGCCGAGGAGACGACGACGGTGGCCGCATCGGCGTCCCTCGCAGGCTCGAACGAGGGACGCGGGGAGTTCGGGTTTGAGCGCTGAGCGCGACGCATCGTCCGGGACGCGTCGCGCCGCGTCGGTGCAGATCACCACGCGACCGCTTTGGCGGCTTCGTCTCGTCCGGCGACTGCCGCGCTGCCTGCTCTACGCGACATGCGCGTTCGGACTGCTCGCGAGCGCGCGTTTCGCGATCGCTCCGCCGCGGACGGCGGCGACGGTGGTCGACGCCGCCGGCCGAATGCAGCCCGACCTGGCGGCGCGGGGCTACGCGGTTCTGTTCGTTCGCCGCTACCTCTCCTGGGACGCCGCCGAGCCGCAGTCGAGCGAGGAAGCGCTCGCGTCGATGACCGGCCCGGCGATCGAACCGGACGCGGGCCTGTCGCTTCCGGCGAACGGGTCCCAGCACGTGCTGTGGGCGGAAGTCGTGCAGGAACGGACGCCGTCGTTCGGGCGACACGTCTACACGGTCGCGGCCCAGACCGACACGTCGGGCCTCCTGTACATCACCGTCACCGTCGTGCGCGACGCCGAAGGGCGTGTCGCGGTGGTCGGCTACCCCGCATTCGTCGGCGCGCCGCTCTCCGCCTCGGCGCAAACGGCGGGAGCCGGAGCGGAAGTAGCCTCCCCGGCGCTCAGCACGGTCGTCGAACGGGCGCTTCGCAACTACCTCGCCGGCTCGCAGCAGGAGCTCGCCGCCGACCTCGCCGAGGGCGCGCAGGTCTCGTTGCCCGCGTTGCCTCTGACGCTCCAGTCGGTCCAGCGCCTCCTCTGGTCTCCAGATCGGCGCTCGGTGGCGGCGCTCGTCGACGCGCAGGACGAGCGCGGCGCGCGGTACACGCTCGGCTACGAAGCCGACGTCGAGCAGGTTCACGGGCGCTGGGAGATCTCGGCGATTCAGACGGATCCGACCGAATGAGCGATCGACCGACGGCGAGCGAAAGGAGCGGCGATGCAGCGAATTGAACGGGCCTGGCGGGCGAGGAGGATCGGGCGCTTCCGCAGCGGCATGCGCCGTATCGCGCTCGCCAGCGGCGTGCTGTGCGCGACGCTCGCGATCGCGTCGCTCGCCGCTGCGACGAACGCCGGCGCGGCCGTGAGCTCGACGACTCCGGCGGCCGGCGTCGAACGCTCAGGAACGCCGGAAAAAGGCACGGCCGGGTCGTTGGAAGCGGCCGCCGCGAAGGCGGGCGCCACGGGCCGTGCCGTCGCGATGAGCCTGATCGGGCTGGCGCTCGCGGTCGCCGCGACCGTGCTCGCGTTCCGCCGCGACTTCAAGGAGGCCGCCGGCGTGTTCGCCGTCGGGATCGTGTCGATCCTGCTCGCTACGCCGGCCGGCGTCAACCTGCTGCGCGACACCGTCAACTCGATCTTCGGCGCATGACGATGGAGATTCGCTCGTATCGACGCGTGTTCGAGCTCGAGCGGCGGATCTATCGGGTCGATCGCGTTCGGCTGAATCCAAACGGCGTGCCCGTTCGCGGCGTGGTCTACTTCCTCGCGTTGCTCGCCGTCGTGGTCGTCGGCGCGCGTATCCCGGTCGCGTCGCTCGCCGCGCGCTCGATCCCGTGGTACGCGCGAGACGTCCTGCTTCCAGGCGCGCTTGCCGCGTTGCTGGCCGTCGTGCGTGTCGACGGCCGGCCGTTTCACGTGGCGGCGCAGGCGCTCCTCCGGTTCCACGGTCGCCCGCGCCGGTCGGTCCGCTTGCACGCGCGTCGGGCGTTCGACGGCTCGCGCTGGACGCCGCCCACGCTCTTGCTGATCCCCGACGGCTCCGAGGCGGAGATGCGCGCGTTTCGCTACGCCGGGCCGGGCGCGGTGCGCGTCGCGCTCGCGCACGAGCTTCGTACCGCGCGCGGCCCGCTCGTGGGCGCGAGACTGCGCGCGCACGTCAACGTGCGCGCGGGGGGAAGGACGGCGCCTGCGCGCGACGCGGGCGGTGCGCTCGTCGTGCTCGATCGAGGGACGCGCCTGAGCGCACGCTGAGATGCGGCCGCCGCTCAGCTTCATCTACGGCAACTGCGTGTTCGCAACCGGCTCGAACGACGCGTGGGCGGCGTTCGCGGTCGAGTCGTCGAGCTACCAGTGGCTCGGCGACGGCGCCAAGCGCGCACGCCTGCTCTCGCTGCTCGGCGCGCTCGAGGCGACCGAGGCCGACATCCAGATCCTGCGCGTGGCGGGCGACTCCGCCGCGCCGCCGCCGGAGCCCGTCGGTCCGCATCCGCGTTCGCTGCGCGCGTACGTGGAGGCGCACGATCGCCGAGTCGCGATGCTCGGCGCCGTCCGTCCGGCGCTGTTCCTGCTCGTCAGCTTGAGTGAGCCCGAGCGCGACGTCGCGACGTACGTCTCGCAGCTCGCCGAGCGCGGCCCGTCGGAGTGGTGGCGCTCGCTGCGCGCAGTCTTCTCGAGCGGCGACGATCGCGTCCTCGCGCCGGCGGCGCTCGAGCGCGTGCGCGTCCGCGCGGATCGCGCGCACGCGCGGCTGGCCGAGTTCCTGCCGGTGCGCGCGGCGCGCGGCGTCGAGCTGCAATGGCTCGTGCGTCGCTCGTTCTGTCGCGGCATCGGTGAGCCGAGCGTCGAGGGGCTGCACGAGCCGCGGGCGCTCGTGTTCGAGCGCAACGGCGAGGCTGTGTTGGCGCCGCTCGAAGGTGACGTGATGCGCTGGGCCGACGGCCTCGTCGAAGAGCGCGTCCGCTGCCTGAGGATCGAGGCCGAGCGGGGCACGAGCTGGCAGGCGCAGCTCGTGCTCGGCGCGCTTCCCGATCAGGCGCCGTTCCCGGGAGCTTCGGCCGAGCTGATGTTCGCGCCGCCCGAGAGCCTGTCGTTCCCGATCGACCTCTCGTTGAACGCTCGCTACCTGCCGAACGAGCTCGCTCTGCGACTGGCGCGCAAACGGATTCAGGACGCCGATCAGATCTTCCGCGCGGAGTCCGACGGCGAGCAGGGCGCCTCCGATCAGGGCTACGCGAGGACGCAGGAAGCGCGCGACCTGCTCACGTACCTGCAGTCCTCCAGCCGGCCGCCGTTGCTTCGGGCGACGCTCGCGATCGCGGTCGCGGCGCGCGGCGAGGACGAGCTCGAGCAGCGCGTCGAGGCTTGCAGGCGCGCGTATGGCGAGATCGTGCTGCACCGCCCGCTCGGCGACCAGCTCGAGCTGTTCCTGCAGCACCTGCCCGGCCAGCGCACGCGGATCGCCGGCTACGACGACATGCTGACGACCGAGCAGGTGGCGGCGATGATGCCGACCGCGACCCACACGGCGGGCTCGCGCACCGGCTTCTACCTCGGCCACACGCTCACCGGCTCGCGCCGGCCGGTCCGCTTCAACCTCAGGGAGGGCTCGGACAGCGATCGCAACACGACGATCCTCAGCGTCGGCGCGCTCGGGTCCGGCAAGACGACGCTCGACCAGAAGCTCAAGTACGAGGGCTTCCTGCTCGGCGCGCGCGTGGTCGACTGCGACCCGAAGGGCGACCATCGCTTCCACCTGCTCGACGACGTCGCCGCGGCGACCGAGTGCGTCACGCTGCGACCCGATCCGTCGCTGCGCGGCGTGCTCGACCCACTGCGCGTCGCGCCGGCGCACCTGCGCCAGGACGCGGCGGTGTCGTTCCTGCGCGACCTGCTGCCCGGACGCGCGGACCCCGCCTGGGAGACGTCCGTCGTCGCGGCGGTCGATCGCGTGCTGAGCCGCAGCGGCGAGCCGACGTGCCTCGAGGTCGTGCGTGCGCTGTGCGGCGGCGAGGGCGTCGATCGGCAGGTCGGCAGGACGCTCGACGTCTACGCGCGCTCCGGCCTCACGCAGCTCGGCTTCGCCGATCCCGACGTGAGGCCCCCGGCCGTCGGGCATCGTCAGGTGACGTATCTCCCGATCAGGGACCTCCCGGGACCGGAGCCGGGCAGGCCGCGCGCCGAGTACTCGCAGGCGGAGCGAATCGGCGATCAGCTGGTGCGCCTGATCGCGATGTTCGCGATGCACCTGATGAGCGCCGAGCGCGGGCGCCTGAAGCTGTTCTCGTTCGACGAGGGTTGGCGGCTGCTGGGCGATCCGGCAGGTCGTGGCCTGCTCGCGTCGCTGCAGCGGATGGGACGCTCGGAGCTCGCCGTGCCGATCGTCAGCACGCAGCTCGTCACCGACGCTTTGATCGGCGAGCGCGAGTCGCTCGAGAACCTGATCGGCGCGACGTTCGTCTTCGGCATGCGCTCGGACGCCGAAGCGACGAGGGCGCTCGCGTTGCTCGGCCTCGATCCCGACGATCGTCGGATGCGCCAGGTGCTGCTCGAGCTCGACGCAGGCCGCTGCCTGTTCCGCGACCACCACGGACGGGTCGAGGCGATCCAGGTCGACGTCGTGCTGCCGTCGCTGCTGCGTGCCTTCTCGACGACGCCCGCGCGAGCGTGAGCGCACGCCGGAGACGCGCATGCCGACCGTCCGTCCTGCCGCTCCTCCTCGCCGTGGCCGTCCTGCCGGCGGCGGCTGCCGGCTTCGCCGGCGCACCGGCCGCGCGGGCCGCGACGCCCCCGACGGCGTCGCCGCGAAGCGCCGCATCCGCTCGTCCCGCGCGTCGTGCCGACTCGGTCGCGACGAACGTGCAGCGGCCGGCGAGCGGATCGACCTCGCAGAGCGGGCCGCCGCTGACCGACGGCGCCGCGCTCGCGGGCGCGAGCGACGAAGCACAGGCGAGCGCCGAAGGGTCCGTCGGCGAAGCGGACCCGCTCGTCAGCAACGGTCTCGGCAGCCCGTCGTGCCGCGACGGACTGGGCGGCGGCGAACTGCCGGCGCGGTCTCGCCAGGACTGCGAAACGTCGGGGTTCGTCGCGGCGGCGGCGCCGACCGGCGACTTCGGCCTCGACGTGCACATCGACACCGGCTTCCTCGGTCTCAGCTCGGGGAGCCTGCTTGCAAGCGTGCAGGACCTGTGCGTGACGCCGCTGTGGATGGCGATCGTCTGGGCGGTCCACGCGCTCGTCGTGATGCTCGAGTGGTGCTTCGCTATCGACCTGCTCGACAGCCCGTCGGCGCAGCTCGGGCTCGCGCGCGGGCTGCGCCAGGCGCAGGCCGCGTTCACGGTCCCATGGCTGGCGGCGGTGTTCGCCGTGGCGTCGCTCGCGCTCGCCTACGACGGCCTCGTCCGTCGCCGGATCGGCGAGTCGCTCGGCCATGCGTTGCTCGCGCTGGCGATGACCGCGGCCGGGCTGTGGGTGATGCTCGATCCACTCGGCACGATCGGAGCGCTCGGCGGATGGGCGAACCAGGCGAGCCTCGGGACGTTGGCGGTCAGCGCGCGCGGCTCGCCGGCGAGGCCGGGCGGCGCGCTCGACGGAGCGATGCGAACGGTGTTCGCGGCGGTGATCGAAGGGCCGTGGTGCTACCTCGAGTTCGGTGACGTCGGATGGTGCCGCAACCCGCGTCGCCTCGACCCGCATCTGCATGCGGCCGCGCTCGCGCTCGCCGCCGAAGAGTCGGACGGCGCCGACGCGCGAGCGCTCGCGCAGAGCGCGCGACTGCTGCGCTCGGCGCGGACGAACGGCGCGATCTTCCTCGCGCTGCCGGCCAACGGCCCCGAGCGGAACTCGATCAACGACTCGCGTTCGCTGCTGCGCGCGATCTGCCAGAGCGAAGACGCGACGCGCTGTCGCGGGCCGAGCGCGAGCGAGGCCGAGTTCCGCACGAACCACGGCACGTGGCCGCGCGTCGGAGGGCTGATGCTGATCGCGGCGGGCGCGCTCGGCATGCTGCTGCTGCTCGGCTACATCGCGCTGCGCTTGCTGACCGCGGCGCTGTTCAGCCTGCTGTACCTGCTGCTGGCGCCGCTCGTCGCGCTTGCGCCGGCGCTCGGCGAGAGCGGGCGCGCGGTGTTTCGCCGGTGGGCTACACAGCTGCTCGCGGCCGTCCTGTCGAAGCTGCTGTTCTCGTTCGTGCTCGGCGCGGTGCTCGCCGTGCTCGGCATCCTGGCATCGCTCGAAGCGCTCGGCTGGTGGACGCAGTGGCTGCTGATGTCGGCGTTCTGGTGGGGCGCGTTCATGCACCGCCACCAGGCGCTCGCGTTGGCGAGCCTCGCGGGCGAGCACGAGCGCGCCGCCGGGCGGCGCCCGGTCGTGCGTCGCATGAGCGCGCTCGGCGCGCGCCGACGAATGCTCGAACGGGTGGGGATCGCGAAAGAGCGCCTCGAGCGCCACTCCTCCGAGCGTGCCGCGGATGGCGTGCGACGCGATCTCCCTCGGCCCGAGCACGCGAGCGCGGCGACGCGCTCGGCGGCGAGCGATCCGCAGTCGCCGCGAGCCGATCGACAGGCGAGCCGCATGATCGACGCCGAGACGCGCGAGGCCGAGGACGATCGAGCCGGCGTGGCAGCGATCGACGCGCGGCTGCGTGCGACCGACGCGCGCCTGCGGCGCATCCGCAACGAGCAAGCGGCGGCGACGGCGACCGGCGACCCTCGACGCTCGATGAGGCTCGCCTCGCGCGCCGCGCGAATCGAGCTCGACGCCGGCGCCGCGCGCGGCGAGCGCGACCGGCTGAGCCGCGCGACGAGGGCCGAGCGCTCGAGCGCGACCGCCGACGAGCTCGCGCAGCAGCGGCGCGATCGCGCGCGCTTCCTCGACGCGCAGGCCGCTCTGCCCGGTGCGATCCAAGCGCATCGCACGCACGCGAGCATGCGGCGCGACTACGTGGCGCTGGCGGGGCTCGCCGGCCACGGTGCGCGCGAATACGAACAGCTCGGCGCGCGCGAGCAGCGCGTCGCGCGGCTTGCGATCGATCGCGAGCTGGCGGTGCGCCGCGAGCGCCTGCTGACGACGTCGGGCCCCGGCGCGGTCGTCCCGGTCGACGCCGAGCCGAGAGCGTGGGCGCGACCGGGTGCGACCTCACCGCGCGAAGCGACGGGCGCGCGCGAGCGCACGGCGAGCGGGCGAGACGCGCCGCTCGTTCCGTGGCGCGCGCCACGAGCGGCGCGTCCGGGGCGCGACGGCGCGTCGGAGTCGAGCGTGATGCAGGACGCGCGTGCGGTAGCCGAACGACGAAAACGCCAACTCGGCATCGGGCGGCCATGAGCGGCGGCTCGCTCGTCGCAGCTCCGCGCCGACGCACCGTCGGCGCGCTGCTCCTGGCTCCGCTCGGCGGCGCCGTGCTGTTCGGCGTCGCGATCGCGCTCAGCGTGCTGACGGCGCTCGGCGGCGTGGGCGTCACGATCGGCGCCGAACGCGGCGCGGCGCCCTCCGGCGCGTTGCCCACGGCGCTCGCGCGGCGCGAAATCCCAGCCGACTACCTCCAGCTCTACGGGCAGGCGGCCGCTCGCTACGGGCTCGACTGGGCGGTGCTCGCGGGGATCGGCAAGGTCGAGTGCGATCACGGGCGCGACCCCGACCCGTCGTGCAGCCGCGAGGGCGCTGTGAACGGAGCCGGCGCCGGAGGGCCGATGCAGTTCATCTCCTCGACGTGGGCCCGATACGGCGTCGACGGAGACGGCGATGGCAGGATCGACCGGTGGGACCCCGCCGATGCGATCTTCGCGGCGGCCAACTACCTGTCGAGCAGCGGCGCGCCGGGCGACTACCGTAGAGCGCTGCTCGCGTACAACCACGCCGACTGGTACGTGGCGGACGTCGAGACCTGGGCCGCGCGCTACCGCGGCTCGACGCTGTCGCAGACCTCCGACAGCGCGCTGTCCGAAACAGCACAGGCGGGCGCAGCCCGACCGGACGCCGAGCTGCAGGCCGAGACGTCGACGCCCGTCCGCTTCATCGCGGGCGAACGCGCCGCGCTGGCGCCGGGCGACGGGCACGTCGCGCTCGTGCCGGCGGCCGCGCCGAGCGTCGTCCAGGCGATGATCGTCGCCGGCAACGAGCTCCAGGGCCTCCCGTATGGTCCTGGAGGGCACCCGGACCCGAGAGGCGCGCTCGAACAGGATTGCTCGAGCACCGTCAACTACGTGCTCTATCGCTCCGGCGTGCGCCCGATCGCAGAAATCGTGCGCGACAACCCGCTCGCGCAGGACTACGTGGGCTGGGGTGCGCCGGGCCCCGGCCGGTGGGTGACGATCTACTCGACGACGACGCCGAGCGACCACACGTTCATGGTCATCGCCGGTCTCAGGCTGGACACGAGCCACGACGGCACAGACGTTGGGCCGAATCGCGGCGAAGACGGCCCGCGCTGGCGGATCCTCGATCACATCCCGACGTGGGCCGAATGGTCGGTGCGCCATCCGCCGGGGTTGTGAAACGGGCTGTGAGAGCGACGCCGCGCGCGGGTATGGTGCGCACATGCCGACGCGCAACGTCGACTACCTGTTGATCGGCGGCGGCCTCGCCTCGGCGAACTGCGCGCGCTGGCTGCGCGAGGAAGGGGCCGACGGCTCGATCGTGCTCGTCGGGCGCGAGCCGGACCCGCCGTACAACCGGCCGGAGTGCACGAAGGGGTACCTGCGCGGCGAGGAGACGCGCGAGGAGACGTTCTTCCGGCCGAACGAGTGGTGGGGCGAGCAGGACGTCGAGCTTTCGCTGCGCACGAGCGCGACGGCGCTCGACCTCGGCGCGCGCACGGCGAAGCTGTCGAGCAAGGAGGAGATCGAGTTCGGCAAGGCGCTGCTCGCGACGGGCGCGAACGTGCGGCGGCTGAACGTCGACGGGTGCCATCTCGAGCAGATCCACTACCTGCGCACGCTCGGCAACGCCGATGCGATCCGCGAGGGTACGAAGGACGCCGAGCACGTCGTGCTGATCGGCGGCTCGTACATCGGCTGCGAGGTCGCCGCGTCGCTGAGCAAGCTCGGCAAACGCGCGACGATCGTGATGCAGGAGTCGGCGACGCTCGAACGCGGCTTCGGCGCGAGCGCCGGGCGCTTCTTCCAGGAGCTGCTCGAATCGCATGGCGTGACCGTCCACGGCGAGGATGAGCTCGAGCGCTTCGAAGGCGACGAGCGCGTCGAGACGGTGATCACGCGCGGCGGTCTTCGGCTCGACGCCGACGCGGTCGTGGTCGGCGCCGGCGTGACGCCCGACGTGCAGCTCGCGCAGCGCGCCGGCCTGGAGATCGGCGAGCGCGGGGGAGTGCGCTGCTCCTCGCTGCTTCAGTCCTCGACGCCGGGCGTGTTCGCGGCGGGCGACATCTGCGAATACGAGTCGCCGGTGCACGGCGGTGCGCACGTGCGCATCGAGCACTGGGACGTCGCGTTCAACCACGGCAAGACGGCCGCGCTGAACATGCTCGGCAAGGGCGTGCCGCACACGGTCGTGCCGTACTTCTACTCCGTGTTCGCCGACTGGGGCGAACTGGAGTACGTCGGCCCGGCGTACAAGTGGGACGAGGAGATCGTGCGCGGCTCGTTCGCCGACGGCAAGTTCACGGTCTGGTACCTCGACGCCGGCAAGGTCGCGGCGGCGCTGACGTGGGGGCGCTCGGACGACCTCGACGCGGCGCGCCGACTGATCGCCGACGGCGCATCGCTCGACGACGCGCAGCGCGCGAAGCTCGCCGACGTCGACTCCGACTTGGATGATCTGTAGGGAGGGCTGACGAGCGGCGCTGCTCACGCCGGCGCGCCGAGAGGCGGGCCCGCGAGCCCGCCCCCGCGCGCGCCGGGGCGCCGGCGTCGATCCTTTCTTCTCTACACCTCCTCGCCGACGCGCCCGGCGAAGCCGGTCGGCGCGCGGTTGAGCTCGTGCGAGGAGATCACGCGGTCGATCAGTCCGTACTCGCGCGCCTGCTCGGCCGTGAAGTAGCGATCGCGGTCCATGTCGTCGTGCACGCGCTCGAGCGGCTGGCCGGTGTGCCGCGCGTAGATCTCGTCGATGTGGCGGCGCAGCTGCAGTGTCTCCTTCGCGTGGATCTCGATGTCGGCCGCCTGCCCCTCGAAGCCGCCCGACGGCTGGTGGATCAGGATGCGGCTGTTCGGCAGCGCCATCCGCTTGCCCGGCGCGCCGCCGGCGAGCAGCAGCGAGCCCATGCTCATCGCGACGCCGAAGCAGATCGTGCGCACGTCGGCCTTGACGAACTGCATCGTGTCGTAGATCGCAAGGCCCGAGTACACGACGCCGCCCGGCGAGTTGACGTACAGCGAGATGTCCTTCTCGGGTCCTCGCCGTCGAGGTGCAAGAGCTGCGCGACGACGAGGTTCGCGATCTGATCGTCGACCGGCGTGCCGATGAACACGATTCGCTCGTTCAGCAGGCGGCTGTAGATGTCGAACGAGCGCTCTCCGCGTGCGCTCTGCTCGACGACCATCGGAATCAGTGGCATCTTTGGCTATCCTTTCGACAACTTGACGGTTGTCAAAAGACCATAGCAACCAATTGGTTGTCAAGGAGGTGCGGAACGTGCCAGTGCGCAGAGAGGTCGACGTCGAGGCGTCGCCGGAGCAGGTCTGGGAGGCGCTCACGACCGACGAAGGACGCGAGATGTGGCTCGACGAGCCGCACCGCGAGGTGCACGTCGAGGTCGTCGAGCAGCCGAGCCGGCTCGTCTGGTGGTGGCGCGGCGAGGACGATCAGCCGGCGACGCGCGTCGAGTTCGAGATCGCGCCGACGCCCGGCGGCGCGCGCGTGATCGTCACCGAGAGCGAGCCCGCGTTCCCGATCTCGATGCTCGCGCGCGGCCTCGCGCCGGTGCCCGCTTGAGCGGCTCGCCGCGCCGCGCCGGAGTCGCCGCCGGCCGTGACGGCCGCACCGGCGCCGGCGCGGACGACGAGCTCGGCGCGGTCTTCGCGGCGCTTGCCGATCCGACGCGCCGTGCGATGATCGACGCGCTGCTGCGCGAGGGCGAGACGAGCGTGCCGCGGCTCACCGCCGAGCTGCCGATCACGCGCCAGGCGATCGCGAAGCACCTCGCGACGCTCGACGACGCCGGCCTCGTCGAGCGTGCCGGCGCGAGCGGGCGCGAGGTCCGCTACCGCCTGCGCGACGGCGCGCTCGAGTCGGCCAACGCGTGGCTCGCGCACGCCGAGTCCGCGTGGGAGCGGCGCCTCTCGCGCCTGAAGGACGCCGTCGAGCGCGCCGACTGAGTCGGATGTAGGATGCGGCCGTACAACGGTCGGTGGTCGAGGGAAGTCGGTGCGAATCCGACGCGGACCCGCCACTGTGACCGGGGGTGCTCGTCGCAGCGCGTGACAGCGCGCAGCCACCGTTTCGCCACGCGGCGCGGGAAGGCGCGAAGGAGTAGGCCCGGGAGCCAGGAGACCAGCCTCCGGCCGAAAGCCCACAAGCCCTCGTGGAAAGGGGTTGGCTCCATGCTCAAGTCTCGCGCTGTTCCGAAGGCTCTGCTCTTCGCCTGTCTGCTCTCGCTCGTCCTCGCCTCGCTCGCACACGCCGCGCCGGCGAGCGTCACCGTGCGCGTCGAGGGCGCCAACCAGACGCTGCTGCCGGAAACGACCGTGACGACGAACGGCGTCGCCGTCGAGAAGGATGGCAACCCCGAACACACGTGCAGCGGCGCGAGCGCGGCCGGCGCACTGCAGCAGGCGACATCGGGCAACTGGAACGGCGCGTGGTTCAAAGGCTTGGGGTACAGCGTCGAAACGATCCTCGGCGAGACGCACGCGTTCGAACCGGGCGTACCGGCCAACTACTTCTGGGCGTACTGGCTCGATCACAAAGCCGCGACCGCCGGCATCTGCGAAGGCGAACTCAGCGCCGGCGACAGCATCCTGTTCTTCCCCGAATGCTCCAGCGAATCGGAAGCGTGCCCGGCGGCGCCGAGCCCACTCGCGCTGTCGGCGCCGAGCGTCGCCGAACGCGGCTCGCCGATCACCGTGTCGGTCATCTCCTACGCGAACGCGACCGGCGCCGCTTCCCCGGCGGCCGGCGTCACGGTCGCCGGCGGCGGCGCGAGCGCGACGACGGGCGCGACCGGGCAGGCGACGCTGTCGCTCGCACAGGCCGGCAACGTCGTGTTGCAGGCGAGCGGCCCTGGCTCGGTGCGCGACGAGGCGACCGTCTGTGTTCACAACGGCAACGACGGCACCTGTGGCACGCACACGCAGATACAGCTGAGCGCCGGCCTTGCTCCTCAGCTGCCCGCCGCTGCGTACCACGGTCCGTACGCGCTCGTCGCGCGCGCGACAGATGTGCTCGACGACCATGTTTACCCGCGCGCGGGCGCGCCGCGCGTATTGAGCGGCACCGTCGCGTCGCATTCGCAGGTCGAGTCCGTCAGCCTGCGCCTCCGGCGCAGCTATCGCGGGCACTGCTGGGCCTACGATGGCGTCAGCGAGCGCTTCGTGCGCGTCCGCTGCAGACGCGGCAGCTTCTTCAAGGTTTCCTCGACGTCGAGCTTCTCCTATCTGCTCCCCGGTGCGCTCGCGCCGGGTCGCTACGTGCTCGATATCGAGGCGACCGACGTCGCCGGTAACCGCACGAGCCTCGCACGTGGCACATCGCGCATCGTGTTCTATGTCCGCTAGTGCGAGCCGCGGCCGGCGGCGCGACAGGTGATGAGCCGTCCGCGTCGTGCGGCCGAGGCGCGAGCGACCGTCGGTGTGGTCGCTCGCGCGGGAGCCGCAGTCGCGGCGCTGCTGGCCGTGACTGCGTTCGCGCTCGGCTGCGGCCTCGGCCCCGGCAGCGCGCCGACCGCCGTGCAGCTGCTCGTCACGCGCGACTTCGGCGCGTCGGTCGTGCACACGTGGAGCGCGCCGCAGGTGCGCGGCGAAGAGACGGTGATGAGCCTGCTGACGCGCAACGCGCACGTCGACACGCGCTTCGGCGGCGGCTTCGTGCAGGGCATCGACGGCCTGTCGGGCGGGCAGGAAGGCGGCGCGCCGGTCGACTGGTTCTACTACGTCAACGGGATCGAGGCCGCGAAGGGCGCGGCGTCCACGAACGTCCATCCGGGAGACCACATCTGGTGGGATCGCCACGACTGGTCGCAGACCGACGACGTCCCGGCGGTCGTCGGCTCGTTCCCCGAGCCGTTCCTCAACGGGATCGAAGGCAAGCGCCTGCCGGTCCGCGTCGAATGCGCGACGGTCGGCGCCGCGGCGTGCAACGCGGTCACCGGACGGCTGCGCGCGGCCGGCGTCCCGGCGGCGATCTCCGGCCTGGGAAGCGGCATCGGCGCGCTGCAGACGCTGCGCATCGCCGTCGCGCCGTTCGCCTCGCTGGAAACCGATCCGGGCGTACGAAACATCGCGCAGGGACCGCGCGCGAGCGGCGTGTACGCGCGCTTCGAAGCGCACGGCGCGACGCTCGCGCTGCTCGACGAATCCGGACGCGCGGTGCAGCGCCTCGGCGCCGGCGCCGGGCTGATCGCGGCGACGCGCACGGGCGAAGAAGCGCCCGTGTGGGTCGTGACGGGAACCGACGCGAGCGGCGTCGCCCGCGCCGCGCGCGCGTTCGACGAGGCGAGCCTGAAGGACCGCTTCGCGCTCGCCGTCGGCTCCGCCGGCGCCCTGGCGCTGCCGCAAAGGGGATCGTCGTGATCGGCTCGCTCCTGTTCTACCGCCGGCTCGCGAGCCCGCTGCACGCCACGCGCGCGAGCGTCGCCGCCGCGTGGGCGGCAGCGCTGATCGCGGCAGCGCTGATCCTCTTCCACCCGCTCGCGCTGCTCGCGCTGACGCTCGCCGTGCTCGGCGCCGCGCGCGGCGCCGGCGTCAGTCGCGCGCTCGCGCACTCGCTGCGCACGGCGGCGATCGTCGCCGTGCCGATCGTGCTCGTCAACGTGCTCGTCAGCCGCCAGGGGCTGACCGTGTTCGCGCGGCTCGGCGACCTCGGCCCGTTCGGCCGCGGCGACTTGACGGTCGAGGCGCTCGTGTACGGCGCCGTGATCGCGCTGAAGGTGACGCTGCTGATCCTCGTCACGACGCTCGCGAGCCTCGCGATCGACCCCGACGAGCTGCTGCGCGGCTTTCGCCGCCTGTCGTTTCGCTCGGCGCTGACGGCGACGCTCGCGACGCGCATGCTGCCGCTGCTCGCCGCCGACTCGCAGCGGCTCGCCGAGGCGCAGCGCACGCGCCCCGGCGGGGCGGCGCGCGGGTCGCGCGGCCGGGTCGCGCTGCTGAGCGCCGTCGTCGGCGGCTCGCTCGACCGCGCGATGGACGTCGCGGCGACGCTCGAGCTGCGCGGATACGCCGCCGCGCGCCGCACGCGAGCGGCAGGTCGCGGCACGCGTCGTCCGCTCTCGCGCCACGACCTCGCGTTCGCGGCCTCGGGGCTCGCGACGCTCGCGATCGCGCTCGTCGGCAGGCTCTCGCACGTGGCCGCGTTCACGGCCTATCCGCGGATCGAGCTGCGGCTCGACGCCGGCACGCTCGCGCTGTGCGCCGCGCTCGCCGCGGCCGTGCTGCTGCCGTTCTGCGATCGTCGTGGGGTCGAGCGATGAGCACGCTGCTGTCATTCGATCGCGTCTCCTACCGCTACCCGAACGTCGAGCGTCCGGCGCTCGCCGACGTCAGCTTCGAGATCGGCGCGGGCGAGTTCTGCCTGCTCGCGGGGCTGTCAGGCAGCGGCAAGTCCTCGCTGCTGCGCGCCGCGTGCGGGCTCGTGCCGCACTTCCACGGCGGCCGCTTCGCCGGCAGCGTCGAGCTGGCGGGCCTCGACACGCGCGAGCACGGGCCGGCGAGATTCGGCTCGCTCGCCGGCGTGCTGTTCCAGGACCCGGAGACGCAGCTCGTGACCGGCTCGGTGCGCGCCGAGCTCTCGCTCGCGCTCGAAAGCCGTGGCGCCGGCGCTTCGGCCGTCGCGCGCGGCGTCGAGGAGGTCGCGCTCGCGCTCGGGATCGACGCGCTGCTCGAGCGCTCCACGCACGAGCTGTCGGGCGGCGAGAAGCAGCGCGTCGCGCTCGGCGCGGCGCTCGCCGGACGGCCGCAGATCGTGCTGCTCGACGAGCCGACGTCGCAGCTCGACCCGGTCGCCGGCGATGAGCTGATCGGGCTGCTGCGTCGCTTGAACGAAGAGTGGGACACGACGATCGTGCTCGCCGAGCACCGTCTCGAGCGCTGCCTCGGCGCGGCCGACCGCGTGATCGCGCTCGCCGACGGCGCGCTCGCGTGCGACGGCGACCCGACGGAGTTCCTGCGGTGGGCCGAGCGCCGCGCGCCGGCGCTGCAGACGCCGGGCGCGAGGCTGTTCGCGCTCGCCGGCGTGCAGCCGCCGCCGGTCGGCGTCCGCCGCGCGCGCGCGACGCTGCGCACACGTGGGCTGCTGCCCGACGCTGGCGAGCGGCCGGCTCAGGAGCCACCCACGCCGGAGCCGCCCTCCACCCACGCGCGACCTGCGCGGCGACGGCTCACCGGGCGCGGCGCACGCGCGCCGCGGCCGGCGCTCGAGCTGCGCGGCGTTTGGCACGAGCTGCGCGACGGCCCGGCGATCCTGCGCGGCGCCTCGCTGCGCCTCGACGCCGGCGAGAGCGTCGCGCTGATGGGCCGCAACGGCGCCGGCAAGTCGACGCTGCTGCGCCACGCGGCCGGCCTGCTCGAGCCGACGCGCGGGAGCGTCGAGCGCGCGGGGCGCGTCGCGCTGCTGCTGCAGAACCCCGGCGACTACCTGATCCACGAGCGCGTCGAGCAGGAGGCTTCGCCGCAGCAGCTCGCCGCGGTCGGGCTGGGCGCGCTCGCCGCGCGCAACCCGCGCGACCTGTCCGGCGGCGAGCGCCAGCGGCTCGCGCTCGCGATCGTCGCCGGCTCGGATGCGCCGGCCGTGCTCGCGCTCGACGAGCCGACGCGCGGGATGGACCGCGCGGCGAAGGGCGAGCTCGCGGCCCAGCTTCGCCGTCGCGCCGGCGCGGGCGAGGCGGTGATCGTCGCCACCCACGACCCCGAGTTCGCCGCCGCGTGCGCCGATCGCGCGGTGCTGCTCGCCGACGGTCGCGTGATCGCCGACGGACCGACCGCGCAGCTGCTCAGCGGCGGCTGGTACTTCGCGACGGAGACGGCGCGCATCCTCGGCGGCGCCGGCGGCGCGCTGCTGCCCGAGCAGGGCGCGCAGCTGCTGCTGCGCGAGACGCGCGTGGAGGTCGCGCTGTGAGCTGGCCGCTCGCGTCGTTCGCGATCGTCGCCGCCGTGCTCGCGTGCGGCTGGCTCGCGTACGAGCGCGCGCGGCTGTCGGCGAGGACGATCGCGCTCGTCGGCACGCTCGCCGCGATGGCGGCGCTCGGCCGCGACGCGTTCGTCGCGATCCCCGACGTCAAGCCGATCACGGCGATGACGCTCGTCGTCGGCTATTCGCTCGGGCCGGTCGCCGGCTTCAGCGTCGGCGCGCTCGGCATGCTCGCGTCGAACTTCATGCTCGGCCAGGGTCCGTACACGCCGTGGCAGATGGCGGCGTGGGGCGTCGTCGGGCTCGCCGGCGCGGCGCTCGGCGCGGCCAGCCGCCGCCGTCTCGGCCGGCTGCAGCTGGCGCTCGCGTGCGCGCTCGCCGCGCTCGCGGCGAAGGAGGTGATGAACGTGTACGTGTGGTCGATCGGCGCGAGCCACAGCTCGGCGGCGCTGCTGCTGACGGTCAGCCAGGGACTTCCGTACGACGTCACCGACACGGTCGCGAGCTTCCTCTTCGGCCTCGCGTTCGCGCCCGAGCTGGCGCGGCTGCTCGCGCGCACGCGCGCGCGCATGGACGTCGCGTGGGAATCCGAGCCGGCCGAGTCCCGCACGTCGCCGCCGGGCGGCGCCGGGCGCTCGCTCGGCGCCTCCGCGCCGCCGCTCGCGCTGCTGCTCGCGCTCGCGCTGGCGCTCGCGCTGGGCGCGCCGCGCGTTGCCTCGGCGGCGTCGCTGGGCGGTGAGCTCTCCTATCTGTCCTCGTCGCAGGACTCCGGCGGCGGCTTCGGCGCGGCGGCCGGACAGCGCAGCAGTGAGCTGTACACGGGCTGGGCGGCGATCGGCTTGGCCGCCGCCGGGCGCGACCCGGCGAGCGTGCGCCGCGGCGGGCGCTCGGTGCTCGACGCGCTGCGCGGCGAAGCGTCGACGCTCAGCGGGCTGGGCGACGCCGAGCGGACGATCCTCGCGGCGCGCGCGTGCGGCGCGTCGGCGTACTCGTTCGCCGGGCGCGACCTCGTCGCCGAAGTGCTCGCCGCGCGCGCGAGCGACAGGTCGTTCGACGAGCAGGTCAACTTGACCGCGTTCGCGATCTTCGCGCTGCGCGCAGTCGGGCACTCGGCGAGCTTCGGCGCGATCCGCGGAGCGGCCGGCTGGATCGAGCACCAGCAGAACGCCGACGGCGGCTTCGGCTTCGGCGGGCGCGGCTCGCCGAGCGACGTCGACGACACGGGCGCCGCGCTGCAGGCGCTGGCGGCGGCCGGCGCGCGCGACAGGCGCTCGCTCGACGCGGCGAGCGCGTACCTGAGGCGCTCGCAGAACGTCGACGGCGGCTTCCCGCAGCAGTACGGCGGCGAATCGAACGCGCAGTCGACTGCGTGGGCGGTGCAGGGGCTGATCGCCGGCGGCGTCGCTCCGGCGTCGGTCCGCCGCGGCGGCAGCCGCTCGCCGGTCGGCTACCTCGAAAGCCTGCAGGCGCCGAACGGCAGCGTGCGCTACTCGCGCACGAGCGCGCAGACGCCGGTGTGGGTGACGGCGCAGGCGATGGTCGCGCTCGCGGGCAAGACGTTCCCGGTCGCCTGAGCGCCACCCGGTCGCCGCGGGAGCGGCGCCGGCCGACTCTTCAGCGCCGCTTTAGCGCTGCTCCTACCCTGTGAGGATGCCCGCACACGCCTACACGGCGACGCTGCCGCGCACCCGCCAGAGCGCTCGCACCGCGCGCGCGGATGCTCGCGGGCCGCTCGCGTTCGCGGCGCTGTGCGCGCTGGCGATGCTCGCGCTGTGGGCGGTCGCCGAGCACGTCTACGCGGTCGAAATCCGCGACACCGCGCTGCTGCGCGACTTCACGCGGCTCGACGGCCAGCGCGTGGGCGACGTCTGCAAGGTGCTGCTCGGCCTGCTCGAACCCCTGCTGTACACGATCTGGGGGCTCGCGCTCGTGCTGTTCGCGATCGCGCGCTCGCGCCCGCGAATCGCCGCGGCAGTCGTCGCCGTGATGGCGCTCGCTCCGCTCAGCGCGGAGCTGCTGAAGCGAGCGCTGGCGCACCCGCACGTGACGATCGGCTGGACGCACATCGGCGCGGCCTCGTGGCCGAGCGGGCACGCGACGGCCGCGACGGCGCTCGCGCTGAGCGCCGTGCTCGTCGCGCCGGCGCGCTGGCGGCGCCCGGCGCTGCTCGCCGCGATCGCGTTCATGCTCGCGGTCGGCGCCGCGCTGCTGATCCGCGAATGGCACCTGCCGAGCGACGTGCTCGGCGGCTATCTGCTCGGCTCGCTGTTCGCGTCGCTCGCGCTCGCGGCGGTGCGCGCGTCGGAGCGGCGCTGGCCGCGGCGCGCGCGAGGCGGAGACGAGCAGAGGCGCGCGGGCGCCGGCTAGGAGCCGGGCTCGGGCTCGGCGGAGTGGTGCGCGCCGGGCTGCCACAGCGGCTCTGACGGGCGCTCGGAGTCGCCCTCGTCGTTGGCCGCGCGGCTGAGGATGAACAGCAGGTCAGAAAGCCGGTTCAGGTACCGCACGACCTCGGCGTTGCCCTCCTCGCCGACGGCGATCGCGCGCCGCTCGGCGCGGCGGCAGACGGTGCGAGCGACGTGCAGGTGCGCGGCCGCGGGCGTGCCGCCGGGGATCACGAACGAGCGCAGCGGCGCGAGCGTCGCGTTGACCTCGTCACACGCGCGCTCGAGCCACTCGGTGTAGTCGGGCCCGACGCGCAGGCGCTCGCGCGCCTCGCCCTGCTCCGCGCCGGCGCCGGCCGGCGGCGGCACGGACAGATCGGCGCCGACGTCGAGCAGGTCGTTCTGCACGCGCCGGAGCCACTCGCCGAAGCGCGCCGGCATGCCCGGCGCGAGCAGCGCGAGGCCGATCGTCGCGTTCAGCTCGTCGACCGTGCCGTACGCCTCGACGCGCGGGTGCAGCTTCGACACGCGGCTCATGTCGCCGAGGTGCGTCTCGCCGCCGTCGCCGAGCTTCGTGTAGATGCGGGTGAGGTTGACGGTCATCGCTGCGCGCCGTCCGGAGCCGGCCATTTGATGATAGGCCCGCCGAGCGCATCTGTGCCGATCGGCACACCGCCCGTCGGCGCGATCGGATACGTTCCCGCCCTTCATGCGGATCGGCGTTCCGAAGGAGACGGCGGGGGGCGAGCACCGGGTGGCGCTCGTTCCCGAGGTCGTCGGCAAGCTGAAGGCGAAGGGCCTCGACGTCGTCGTCCAGAGCGGCGCCGGCGACGACGCGCTCGTGCCCGACTCGGCGTTCGCCGAGGCCGGCGCGCAGATCAGCGAGAGCGCGAGCGAGATCTGGAGCAGCGACGTCGTGCTGACGATCGCGCCGCCGGACCCCGAGCAGATCCGCTCGCTCGGCCAGGGCTCGATCCTGATCGGCTTCCTCGCGCCGCTGTCGAGCCCGCAGACGACGAAGGCGCTCGCCGACGCCGGCGCGACGGCGTTCGCGATGGAGGCGATCCCGCGGATCTCGCGCGCGCAATCGATGGACGCGCTGTCCTCGCAGGCGAACGTCGGCGGCTACAAGGCGGCGCTGCTCGGCGCCGAGGAGATGGGCCGCTTCTACCCGATGCTGATGACCGCCGCCGGGACGATCCCGCCGGCGAAGGTGCTCGTGCTCGGCGTCGGCGTCGCCGGGCTGCAGGCGCTCGCGACGGCGAAGCGCCTCGGCGCGCGCACGACCGGCTACGACGTCCGCCCGGAGGTCGCCGAGCAGGTCTCCTCGCTCGGCGCGATGTGGCTCGACCTCGGCCTCGAGGCCAGCGGCGAGGGCGGCTACGCGCGCGAGCTGACCGACGAGGAGCGCGCGCGCCAGCAGCAGGCGCTGACCGACGCGATCAAGGGCTTCGACGTCGTCATCACGACCGCGCTCGTGCCCGGGCGCCCGGCGCCGAAACTGGTCACGGCCGAGGCCGTCGAAGGGATGAAGTCCGGCTCGGTGATCGTCGACATGGCGGGCGAGACGGGCGGCAACTGCGAGCTGACCGAGCCGGGTCAGACCGTCGTCAAGCACGACGTCAAGATCGTCTCACCGCTGAACCTGCCCGCGAGCATGCCCGAGCACTCCTCGCAGCTGTTCGCGCGCAACGTGCTCGCGCTGCTCGAGCTGCTGATCGACGACGAGGGCAAGCTGAAGCTCGACTTCGACGACGAGATCGTCGCCGGCGCGTGCGTCGTGCGCGACGGCGAGATCGTCAACGCAGGCGCGAAGGCGACGGTCGAGGCCGCCGCCGCGGGAGCGGGCTCCTGATGGTTCTCGCGAGCACGCTGACGACGAACCTCGCGATTCTCGTGCTCGCGGGCTTCATCGGCTTCGTCGTGATCTCGAAGGTGCCGAACACGCTGCACACGCCGCTGATGTCCGGCACGAACGCGATCCACGGGATCGTGCTGCTCGGCGGCCTGCTGCTGCTCGGCCTCGCAGGGCTCGACGGCCTCAGCAAGGCGCTGCTCGTGATCGCCGTCGCGTTCGGCACGATCAACGTCGTCGGCGGCTTCCTCGTGACCGACCGGATGCTCGAGATGTTCAAGTCCAAGCCGAAGCCGAAGGCCGACACCCCGAAGGGCGCAGGCGAGAAGGACGGCGAGGGCAAGCGAGGCGAGTCGTGATCGCGCCACCGCTCGCAAGCACGTTCCTGCAGAGCGACAGCTTCATCTACGTCCTCTACATCATCGCCTTCGCGCTCTTCATCCAGGGCCTGCGCGGGCTCGCCGGCCCGACGACGGCCGTGCGCGGCAACCGCATCGCCGCGATCGGCATGGGCATCGCCGTCGTCGCGACGCTGCTGAACAGGGGCGAGGGCAACTGGGGGCTGATCGCGCTCGGCGTCGCGCTCGGCGTCGCCGTCGGCGTGCCCGCGGCGCGCCAGGTGAAGATGACCGCGATGCCGCAGATGGTCGCGCTGTTCAACGGCGTCGGCGGCGGCGCGGTCGCGCTGATCTCGTGGGTCGAGTTCCGCCACTACGGCTCGACGTACGGGTCGCACACGGTCGAAATCAGCCACCAGCTTGGCGGCGGCGCCGCGTTGCGAGCGTTCGTCCACACCGGCGCCGTGCCGACGTACGTCGCCGTGTTCTCCGTGTTCGCCGCGATCGTCGGCTCGATCTCCTTCTGGGGCTCGAACATCGCCTTCGGCAAGCTCCAGGAAATCATCCCCGGTCGCCCGATCTCCTTCGGTGCCGGCCAGCAGATCGTCAACCTCGTGCTGCTCGTGCTCGCGCTCGCCGCCGGTGTCGACCTCGTCGCCGGCGCGCACTCCGAGCTGCTGTTCATCGGCATGCTGATCGTCGCGGCTCTGCTCGGCAACGCCGTCGTGCTGCCGATCGGCGGCGCCGACATGCCCGTCGTGATCTCGCTGCTCAACGCCTTCACCGGCCTTTCGGCGGCGGCGACCGGCGTCGCGCTGAACAACCCCGCGCTGATCGTCGCCGGGATGATCGTCGGCGCGTCGGGCACGATCCTGACGAACCTGATGGCGAACGCGATGAACCGCTCGATCCCGGCGATCGTCGCGGGCGGGTTCGGCGGCGGCGGCGCCGTCGCCGGCGCCGAGGGCGCGGGTGAGCACGCGGGCACGGTCAAATCGATCGGCGCCGCGGACGCCGCGATCCAGCTCGCGTACGCGAGCCGCGTCGTGATCGTTCCCGGCTACGGGATGGCCGTCGCGCAGGCCCAGCACGCCGTGCGCGAGCTGACGAAGGAGCTCGAGAAACGCGGCGTCGAGGTCAGCTACGCGATCCACCCGGTCGCCGGGCGGATGCCCGGGCACATGAACGTGCTGCTGGCCGAGGCCGACGTGCCGTACGACCAGCTGAAGGAGATGGACGAGGCGAACCCCGAGTTCCAGCGCACCGACGTCTCGCTCGTGATCGGCGCCAACGACGTGACGAACCCGGCCGCGAAGAACACGCCGTCCTCGCCGATCTACGGCATGCCGATCCTCGAAGTCAACGAGAGCAACTCGGTGATCGTGATCAAGCGCTCGATGAACCCCGGCTTCGCGGGGATCGAAAACGAGCTGTACTACGAGTCCGAGACCTCGATGCTGTTCGGCGACGCGAAGAGCGCCGTCGCCGAGATCACGGCGGAGCTCGAGCAGCTCTAGCGCCCGCGCGCCGCTCTGCGAGACTGCGCGCGTGATCGAGCGCAGCCAGGCGCTGAAGGCGCTCAGCGAGGAGGAGTTCGACGTGCTCGTCGTCGGCGGCGGCATCACCGGCGCCGGCGTCGCGCTGGATGCGGCGACGCGCGGCTACAGCGTCGCGCTGCTCGAGCGCGCCGACTACGCCGCGGGGACGTCGAGCCGCTCGAGCAAGCTGGTCCACGGCGGGCTGCGCTACCTGCAGAACTTCGACCTCGGCCTCGTGCGCGAGGCGCTGCTCGAGCGCCAGCTGATGGTCGCGCTCGCGCCCCATCTCGTCCGCCCGCTGCCACTCGTCGTGCCTGCGTTCGAAGGCGCGCGTCCCGATCGGCTCGTCGGCGTCGGCCTGAACCTGTACGACGTGATGTCGGTCGAGCGCGGCCGCCGCCGGGCGCGGCGCGGCAGGCGCACGCGCACGCTCGGCGCCGAGCGCCGCGCGGCGAAGTCGACCGCGCAGGAGGGGGAGGAGGCGGGCGCCGCGCCGGCGCCGAGCGGCGGCGAGTCGTGGAGCCCCGAGCGCCACCGCGTGATCTCCGGCGAGGAGGTGCTCGAGCTGCTGCCCGCGCTCGCCGAGCGCGCGCCGACGAGCGGCTACCTGTTCTACGACTGCCAGACCGACGATGTGCGGCTCGTGCTGACCGTGCTCGGCGAGGCCGAGCGCTTCGGCGCGGTTCTCGCGAACCGGGTCGACGTGACGGGACTGCTCGAGGAGGACGGGCGCGCGAGCGGAGTGCACGCCGTCGACCGCGAGAGCGGCGAGCCGTTCCAGGTGCGCGCGGCGAACGTCGTCAACGCGACCGGCGTGTGGGCCGACGAGCTGCGCCCGAACGAGCTGCACGACGAGGCCGAGCTGCCGCGGATCAGGCCGAGCCGCGGCACGCACGTCACGCTGCGCCACGAGGACCTGCCGCTCGTCGGCGGCGCGATCGTGCCGGCCGGCTCGGGACGCTCGATCTTCGCGCTGCCGTGGCTCGGTCACGCGCTCGTTGGCACGACCGACAACGACTACGAGGGCACGCTCGACCACGTCGAGCCCTCCGACGACGACGTCGCCTACCTGCTCGACGCGGTCAACGGGTTCTTTGGGCGCTCGCTGACGCCGGCCGACCTGACCGGCGCGTTCGCCGGCGTGCGGCCGCTGATCTCGACCGGCGATCCGAAGAAGTCGGTCGACATCTCGCGCAAGGCCGAGCTGTACGAGACCTCCTCGGGGATGATCACGATCACCGGCGGCAAGCTGACGACGTGGCGGCGGATGGCGAAGATGACCGTCGACCGACTCGTCGAGCGCGAAGCGCGCGACGCGCCGTGCCGCACGCACGAGATCCCGCTCGGCCAGGCGATCGCCGTCGAGCAGCTGCCGCGCGTCGAGGGCCTGCCCGAGCGCTCCTACGCGCAGCTCGCCGGCCGCTACGGACACGCCGCGCACGAGGTGCTGGCGCTCGCCGGCGAGCGCGGCGAGCTGGCGCAGCCGATCGTCCCCGGACTGCCCGACCTGCTCGCCGAGGTCGCGCTGGCCGCGCGCCGCGAGCAGGCTCGCAGCATCGGCGACGCGCTGCTGCGCCGCACGCGCCTCGGCCTGCTCGCCGCGCGCGAGCTCGCAGGATCGCCGGCGCCGGCGCCGGTCGTGCGCGTCGCCGACGTGCTCGCCGGCGAGCTCGGATGGGACCCGGCGCGGACCGCCGCCGAGCTCGACGCCTTCGCCCGCGAGGCCCGCGCCGAGGGCCTCGTGCGCCCGTGAGCGCGCGGGACGGGACCGCGGGCGGCGCGCGAGCGCGAACGACGGCTCCTGCGCATCGCCTGCGCGCGGGCTCCCACACGATCGAGCTCGGCGCGCGCCCGCTGCTGATGGGGATCGTCAACGCCTCGCCCGACTCGTTCAGCGACGGCGGCAGCCATGCGACGCTCGAGGCGCGCGTGCGCCTGGCGCAGGAGCACGCCGCGGCCGGCGCCGCGATCGTCGACGTCGGCGGCGAGTCGGCGACGACCGGTCGGCCGCCGGTCGAGGCCGCCCTGGAGATCGAGCGCGTCGTGCCGCTGGTCGAGCGCGTCGCGACGTTCGCGATCGTCTCGGTCGACACGTACAAGCCGGCCGTCGCGCGCGCGGCGATCGCCGCCGGCGCGAGCATCGTCAACGATGTCAGCGGGCTGCGCGACCCGGAGCTCGCGGCGGTTTGCGCCGAGACAGGCGCGGCGCTCGTCGTGATGCACACGAGCGCGGCGCCGCGCGAGCGCCTGCAGGACCCCGCCCTGTACGGCGACGTCACCGAGGAGGTGCTCGCGTTCCTGCGCGAGCGCACGGCGCTGGCGCTCGCGGCCGGCGTCGCGCGCGAGCAGCTGCTCGTCGACCCCGGCCCCGACTTCGCGAAGACGCCGGCGCAGACGATCCGCCTGCTCTCACAGCTCGAGCGGCTGCACGAGCTCGGGCTGCCGTTGCTGCTGGCGATCTCGCGCAAGGACTTCGTCGGCGCCCTCACGGGTCGTGCGCCGCGCGAGCGCGGCGCCGGCACGCTCGCCGCGCTCGCGCACGGGCTCGACGCCGGCGCGCACGTCTTCCGCGTGCACGACGTCGCAGCCGCCGCCGACTTCCTCGCGGTTCGCGCGGCGCTGTCGGGCGAGTCGCCGCCGAGCAGGGATCTGGCGCTCGCCGAGGAACTGCGACACGAGCCGTCCGGCGGCTGACGCCGCTCGCCGCGCGGCGAGAAACCGCCGAGCCGCCCGCGCGAGTCGCTAGGCTTCGACCAACGCACGGGTGCCCGCAGCTGTCCAACGCCGCGGGACGCCAACCACCCATCACACACAGGAGAAGAACCGATGACAGCAGTACTCGACCGCGCCGAGCTCGAAGCGAGCCCGCTCGCCGACCTCCATGCAATCGCCGACCAGCTCGGCCTCGACGGCTTCAGGCGGCTGCGCAAGGCGGAGCTGATCGACCGGATCGTCGGCGAGGAGGGCGGCGCGAGCGCCGGCAGCGACGACACCTCCGGCGAGGAGAGCTCCTCGGAGGAGGAGCGCGACGGCGCCGAGCACCCCGCACGCAGCCGGCGTCGCGGCGGCCGCTCGCGGCGTGGCGGCTCCGGCGCGCGATCCGACGAGGAGACCAAGCCGGCCCCGCGTGGACGGCGCGGACGAGGCGCGGCCGTGGAGGAGGAGCCCGAGGAGGAGCGCGACGGCGATGGTGGCGGCGAGACCGTCGAGGGAGTCGTCGAGGTGCTCGGCAACGGCTCTGCTTTCCTGCGGATCGACCCGCCCGAGCCCTCGGACGGCGACGTGTACGTCTCCGCCGCTCAAGTTCGCCGCTGCGAGCTCGTCTCCGGCGATCGCGTCGCCGGCCCCGTGCGCACGCCGCGGCGCTCCGAGCGCTACCCGTCGCTCGTGCGTGTCGAGCAGATCAACGGCGCGTCGGCCGACGCCGTCTCGGCGGGCACGCGCTACGAGGACCTGCCGGTCGACTACCCGAGCGAGCGCTTCGCGCTCGAGTCAAAGGACCCGACGCTCGAGGCGATCGAGTGGCTGACGCCGTTCGGGCGCGGTTCGCGCGTGCTGATCGTCGGTCCGCCGCGCGCCGGCAAGAGCGAGACGCTGCGCGCGCTGCTCGGCGGGCTGTCCGGCCGCGACGGGCTCGAGCTCTCGCTCGTGCTCGCCGGCGTGCGCCCGGAGGAGATCGCCCAGTGGCAGGCCGGCGAGCCGGCGCCACTGGCGGCGCTGAGCTTCGCCGCGTCGCCCGACGCGCACGCGCAGGCCGTCGAGCGCGCGCTCGACGCCGCCAAGCGGATCGCCTCGCGCGGGGGCGACGCGGTCGTCTTGATCGACGGGCTCGACGGCCTCCCGCCGCAAGCCGCGCGCAAGGCGCTCGCGGCGGCGCGCAAGCTGCGCGAGGGCGGCTCGCTGACGCTGATCGCGACCGCCGCGCAGCCGTTCGGCGGCGAGGGCACCGTGATCGCGCTCGACGTCGCGCTGACCTCGACCGGCCGCCAGCCGATCCTCGACCTCGCCCAGAGCGGCACGCTGCGCCCCGATTTGCTCGTCGGCGAGGACGGCGCGAAGGCGATCACCAAGGCCCGCGCTGAGGCCCTCGAAGCCGCGAATTAGCAATCCGCCGCTCAGAACGTCGATGGCCAAGCGAGGCAAGGACGCAGGGAGCGAAGCGTGCGGACAGCACGTGAGCGACCGAGGACGCCGCCTCGCGCCGTGCCAGCGGCGTTCTGATCAGCGGCGGTAGGCCACGCGGCCCCACGAGGGCTCGGGGGCGAGCTCGATCGGCTCGCCGCCGGCCGCCGTCAGCGGGTCGACCGGCTGCACGTAGGCGAAGCTGCCGGTGTCCTCGTCGAAGGCGACGCTCAGCTCGCCCTCGTTGACGCGCTGGTCGAGCCAAGCGCCGCGGAACACGAGCCGGCGCAGCCAGTGCACGAGCGAGCGCTCGGCCGGCCCGATCAGCTCGGGCCAGCAGTCGTTGACGTGTTCGCCCAGGGCCGAGGCGGGGTCTGAGATCTCGCCGTTGACGGCGAGGTTGACGAGGTCTTCGAGCTCCTCCTCGCCGAGCCGCCCGCCGACGAAGCCGACCTTGATCGCCGCCTGCTCGCAACGCTCGGCGAAGTCCTCCTCGTTGAAGGTGAAGCGCAGCTCGCCGTATTCGAGGACGAAGTCCTCTCCGGAGTCGTAGTTTCCTCGGCGCAAGCTGTCCATGACGAAAGGACCGGCGGCGTCGGGCCTCCGGTCGTCGGGATCATACGGCCGGTTCCTTCTCGGCCGGCTGCGATGCATGGGATTTTGCATTGGCGAATCGCCGGCGCGGTCGCTGCGGGCCGGCGGGCGATCCTCCGTGCGGGCCCGGCGCCCGCTATACGCTGCGGTTCTCGTGACGCTCTCGCGCCAAACCCCACCCGGGCGGCGGGGCTAGATGGCTCGTCTCACCGAGCACGGCCTGCGCCGCTCGGTCGGCGTCCCCGGCCTGTTCGCGACCGCGTACGGCAACGTCGGCTCCTCGATCTACTACGCGCTCGGGCTCGTCGCCGCGCATGCGCTCGGGTTGACGCCGCTCGTCTTCATGTTCGCGGGCGGGCTGTTCGTGCTGACGGCCAAGACATACGCCGAGGGCGCGTCGATGTTCCCCGAAGCGGGCGGCTCCTCGTCGTTCGCGCGCCACGCGTTCAACGACGTCGTCTCGTTCTTCGCCGGCTGGGCGCTGAGCCTCGACTACATCATCACGATCGCGATCTCGGCGTTCTTCGTGCCGCACTACCTCGGCGCGTTCTTCCCCGCCCTGACGCACAACCCCGGCGACATCATCGGCGGGCTCGTGACGATCGTGCTGCTCGCCGGCCTGAACATCCGCGGCCTCGGCGAGTCGGCGAAACTGAACCTGTTCCTGGCGGTCGCCGACCTCTGCACGCAGGTGCTGCTCGTCTGCCTCGGCGTCGTGCTCGTGCTGAACCCGTCGCTGCTCGTCAATCAGGTCCATCTGGGAATCGCGCCCAGCTGGACGCAGCTGATCTTCGCGCTGTCGGTCGCGATGGTCGCCTACACCGGCATCGAGACCGTCTCGAACATGGCCGAGGAGGCGAAGGACCCGGGCCACGACATCCCCAAGTCGGTCAACCTCGTGCTGCTCGCCGTGCTCGGCGTCTACGCCGGCATCTCCGTCGTCGCGCTGTCGGCGTTGCCCGTGATCCACCACGGCGTCGGCTTCAGCGACGTGCTCGCACACGGCTATACGAAGCCTGGTTATGCCACGGCGCTCGGTGGCCACTTCGAAAACGACCCCGTGCTCGGCATCGTCTCGCGCCTCGGGCTGCATGGCGCGGTCCTGACGATCGCCAAAGACTACGTCGGCGTGCTCGCGGCGACGATCCTGTTCATCGCCACGAACGCCGGCCTGATCGGGATCTCGCGCCTGTCGTGGTCGCTGTCCGAGCACCGCCAGCTGCCGAGCCTGTTCTCCAACCTGCACCCGAAGTTCCGCACGCCGTGGTTCACGATCGTGTTCTTCTCGATCCTCGCGGGGCTCCTGATCCTGCCGGGCGAAACGACGCTGCTCGGCAACCTCTACTCGTTCGGCGCGATGCTGTCGTTCACGACCGCGCACGTGTCGGTCGTCGCCCTGCGGATCAAGCGACCCGACCAGGAGCGCCCGTACCGGATGCCGTGGAACGTGCGCTTGCGCGGCAGCGTGATCCCGCTGACCGCCGTGCTCGGCGGGCTCGGCACGTTCGGCGCGTGGTGCGCGGTCGTCGCGCTGCACGGCGAGGCGCGCACGATCGGCATTCCGTGGATGGTCGTCGGGATGGCCGGGTACTTCCTCTATCGCAAGCGCCAGGGCCTCGACCCGAGGAAGTCGTACAAGATCGAGCGCGCGCAACGGCCGCCGGACTTCGAGGCGTTCGACTACCGCACCGCGCTCGTGCCGATCTTCGGCGGCGACGTCAGCGCGAGCGCGCTGCGCAGCGCCGCCAAGCTGATCGGCGAAGACGGCGTCGTCTACGCCGTGTTCGTGCTGCCGGTGCCCAACCAGCTCTCGCTCGACTCGGGCCTGGAGGCGGAGGAGGCGCACGGGCGCTCGGTGCTCGAGAGCGCGCGCATCCAGGCCAGGCGCGCCGGGATCAAGATCCACACCGGCCTGATCCGCACGCGCAACCCCGGCGCCGCGCTCGTCGAGGAAGCGCAACGCGTCGGCGCCGACGTGATCTACTGGTCGACGATCCACGCTCCCACGGGCGAGCAGCGGATCGGGCCGACCGCCGCCTACCTGCTCGGCAAGCGTCCCTGCCGCGTGATCATCGAGACCGAGAACCGCGAGGCGCGCGCCCGCGAGGCGAGCGCCGCAGACGCCGCGCTCGCTCCGACCTAGTCGCTAGTCGTTGGCGAGCGCCGAGGAGAGGGCCTCCTCGAGCTGCGGATGCGCGAACTCGTAGCCGAGCACGAGCGGCTTCGCCGGCAGCACGCGCGCGCCGTCGGTGACGATCTCGGCCATCTCGCCGTACAGCAGCCGCAGCGCCGCGCCGGGCACCGGCAGCAGCGCCGGGCGGTGCAGCACGCGCCCGAGTGTGTGCGAGAAGTCGCCGTTGTTGACCGGGTCGGGCGCCGTCGCGTTGACGGCGCCGCTCCAGCGCTCGTCGGCGAGCGCCGCGACGTACATCCCGACGACGTCGTCGCGGTGGATCCACGAGATGAACTGCCGCCCGCCGGCGACCGGGCCGCCGACGCCGAGGCGGAACGGCGGCAGCATCTTCGCGAGCGCGCCGCCGTCCTTGTGCAGGACGACGCCCGTGCGCACGAGCACGACGCGCGCGCCCAGCTCGTCAGCCTTCGCGGCCTCGGCCTCCCACTCGACGCACACCTCCGCGAGGAAGTCCGCGCCCGCCGGCGCGTCCTCGTCGAGCGGCTCCTCGCCGTGCGCGCCGTAGTAGCCGATCGCCGAGGCGCTGACGAGCGCGCGCGGTCGCTCCTGCGTCTGCGCGAGACCCGCAAGCAGGTTGCGCGTGCCCCTCACACGGCTCTCGCGGATCGCGCGCTTGGCGTCGGCGCTCCAGCGCTGGGCGACGTTCTCGCCGGCCAGATGCGCGATCGCGTCGCGACCCTCGAGGGCCTCCTTCGGCGCCGGCTCGGCCAGCAGGTTCCAGTCGAACGCCTCGACCGGCTGCAGCCCGGCCGCGCGCAGCCGCTCGCGCGCTCGCCCGGCGTCACGCGAGAGGATCGTCACCTCCGCGCCGCGCTGCTGCAGCGCCTCGATCAGCGCGAGGCCGATCAAACCGGTCGCGCCCGTCACCGTCACTCGCTGAGCCATCGACCCACCCTCTCAGATGCGCCCGTCGGCCTGCGCCGTCGACGGCGTCATCGTGTCGCCCGGCGCGAAGCCGACCTCGAGACCCGCGCGCGCCGTGCCCGCCGCGCGCGCCTCGTCGGCGACCGCCGCCGCGACTGCCGGCGCGACCTCGCGGTTGAAGACCGACGGGATGATGTAGTCCTCGCGCAGTTCGTCCTCGGCGACGGTCGCGGCGATCGCGTGCGCCGCAGCCATCTTCATCGCCTCGGTGATCGCCGGCGCGCGCACGTCGAGCGCGCCGCGGAACACGCCGGGAAAGCACAGCACGTTGTTGATCTGGTTGGGGTAGTCCGAGCGACCGGTGGCGACGATCCGCGCGTACTTCGCGGCCTCCTCGGGCGAGACCTCGGGGTTCGGGTTGGCCATCGCGAAGACCATCGCGTCCGCGGCCATCCGCGCGAGCGCCTCGGCCGGCATCGTGCGCGCACCCGACAGGCCGATCAGCAGGTCCTCGCCGTCGATCACCTCGGCCGGCGATCCCGTGCGGCAGTCGGGGTTGGTCGACTCCGCGAACCACCGCTTCGTCGCGTTCATCGAGCCGTCGAGGTAGTCGGCGCGCTGCACGTGGAGCGCGCCCTTGGAGTCGACGCCGACGATCTGGCGCACGCCGCCGGCGAGCAGCATCTTCGTCACCGCGATCCCCGCGGCGCCGAGCCCGATGATCAGCACGCGCAGCTCCTCGATCCGCTTGCCCGTCAGCTTGACCGCGTTCAGCAGTGCCGCCATCACGACGACCGCCGTGCCGTGCTGGTCGTCGTGGAAGACGGGGATGTCGAGCTCCGCCTTCAGGCGCTCCTCGATCTCGAAGCAGCGCGGCGCGGCGATGTCCTCGAGGTTGATCCCGCCGAACGCCGGCGCGATCAGCTTGACCGTGCGCACGATCTCCTGCGGGTCGGTCGTGTCGAGGCAGATCGGGAACGCATCGACCTCGGCGAACTCCTTGAACAGGCAGCACTTGCCCTCCATCACCGGCATCGCCGCGAGCGGGCCGATATCGCCGAGCCCGAGTACCGCCGTGCCGTCGGAGACGACGGCGACCGTGTTGCGCTTGATCGTGTACTGGAACGCGCGGTCCTCGTCGTCGGCGATCGACAGGCTCACGCGCGCGACGCCCGGCGTGTAGGTCATCGAGAGGTCGTCGCGTGTCTTCAGCGGGTGCTTGTTGTGCTGCTCGATCTTGCCGCCGACGTGCAGCAGGAACGTGCGGTCGGTCGTGTCGATCAGCTCGACGCCGGCGAGCGCCTCGATCGCGGCGAGGATCCGCGCCCAGTGGTCCTTGTCGGAGGCGTCGACGACGACGTCGCGCACGCTGTGGCTGCCGTCGACCTCGACGAGATCGACGGCGTCGACGACCGCGCCCGCCTCGGCGATCGCACCGGTCAGCGCGCTCAGCGTCCCGTGCGCGTCATCGATCTTGACGCGGATCGTGAGCCTGAACTGTGCGCTCGGTGTGGCGCTTGCTGACAACGTGCTCCCCTGGGTAGCTGGCGGCAGCGCATGTTAGGGCTCAGGCGATCCTCGCCGCGCGACGACCCGCGGGTGCGCAGCGCGCGGCCGGGGCGGGCGAGAACGCCTGCGCGCTCGCTCCGCGCGCCGGCGCGTCCTCGTAGAGTGACCGGTCGATGGCCGGCACGAGCACACGCGCGACACAGCCCGCCGCCGAGCAGGCGCGCGAGGGGCGGCGCCTGTTCCTGATCGACGGCCCGAGCCTCGTCTATCGCGCGTTCTTCGCGCTGCCCGAGTCGATCGCGACGTCGACCGGCGTGCCGACCAACGCGATCTTCGGGTTCGCCTCGATGCTCGTCAAGATCGTCACCGAGTACGGCGTGCAGCCGACCGTCGTCGCGTGGGACGCCGGCAGCTCCGGGCGCACCGAGGTCTACTCGGAGTACAAGGCGCAGCGGCGCTCGCGCCCGGACCTGCTCAAGCAGCAGTGGCCGGCGATGGAACCGCTCGTGGAGGCGTTCGGCTACTCGAACGTGAAGGTCGAGGGGTACGAGGCCGACGACGTGATCGCCTCGCTCGCACAGCGCGCGCTGCTCGCCGAGCCGCCGGTGCCGGTGATGATCGTCACCGGAGATCGCGACGTCTTCCAGCTGATCGACGAGCAGGGGCTCGTCAGCGTGATGGCGACGGCGCGCGGGATCACCGAGACGAAGATCTACGACCGCCAGGCCGTGATCGACCGTTACGGCATCCCGCCCGAGTCGATCCCCGACTTCTACGGGCTGAAGGGCGACACCTCCGACAACATCCCCGGCGTTCCCGGGATCGGCGACAAGACGGCCAGCGAGCTGCTGCAGAGCTACGGCACGCTCGAGGACGTGCTCGCGAACGTCGAGCAGATCAAAGGCGCCAAGCGCAAAGAGAACCTCCTCGCCCACGCCGAGGACGCGCGCGTCTCAAAGCGCCTCGCGACCGTGCAGCGCGACGTCGCCGTCGACTTCGACGTCGCCGCCGAGCAGCAGCGCGAGCCGGATCGCTCGCGCGTGCGCGAGGTGTTCCGCGAGTTCGAGCTGCGCGACCCGCTGCGGCGGCTCGAGGAGGCGCTCGGCGACCCCGAGCTCGCAGCGCCGACGCCCGCCGCCGAGGTCAAGCTGAGCGGGCGCATGCGCAGCGGCTCGCCCGGTGCGATCGAGCGGTTGGGCGCGGCCGAGGACGAGCTCGCGCTCGTCGTGCGCGAGGCCGAGACGCCCGAGGGCGAGCTGTTTGCCGAAGGGCCGCCGTGGCGCTTCGCGGCGGCCGTCGCCAGGGGCAACGGCGCGGAGGTGCTGAGCGGCGACTGCGAGGGACCCGAGCAGGTCGTCCGCGCCGCGGGCGCGCGCGCCGTGATCGCGCACGACGCCAAGTCGCTGCGGCTCGTGCCGCCGGGCCTCACGCACGACACGCTGCTCGGCGCGTTCCTGCTCGAGCCCGCGCGGCGGCGCTTCCCGTTCGCCGAGCTGTGCGAAGAGCGCGGCTTGGCGAGCGATCTCGAGGACCCGCTCGCCGCCGACGCGGTGCTGCTGCGCGCGCTCGCCGACTGGCAGCGCGCGCAGATCTCCGAGCGCGCGCTGGAGCGCGTGATGCACGAAATCGAGCTGCCGCTCGTCGCCGTCCTGCGCGACATGGAGCTGCTCGGCGTCAGGCTCAACCTCGAGCGCCTCGCCGAGATCACCGCGCGCGTGCGCGAGGAGCTGATCGCGCTCGAAGAGGAGATCTTCCTGCTCGCCGAAGAGGAGTTCACGATCGGCTCGCCGCAGCAGCTCGGGCAGATCCTGTTCGAGAAGCTCGGCCTCTCGCGCAAGCGTCGCGGCAAGACCGGCTACTCGACCGACGCGCGCGTGCTGCAGGCGATTCGCGCCGAGCACGAGATCGTGCCGAAGATCGAGCGCTGGCGCGAGCTCTCGACGTTGGCGAAGACGTACCTCGACGTGCTGCCGCACGAGGTCGACGAGCGCTCGCGGATCCACACGACGTTCCTGCAGGCCGGCGCGCAGACGGGGCGCCTGGCGAGCACCAACCCGAACATGCAGAACGTCCCGATCCGCACGCCGCTCGGGCGTGAGATCCGCGGCTGCTTCGAGGCCGAGGAGGGCGCCGTGCTGATCGCCGCCGACTACTCGCAGATCGAGCTGCGCGTGCTCGCGCACGTCGCCGACGAGCCCGTCCTGAAGGAGATCTTCGAGCGCGGCGAAGACGTGCACACGGCGACCGCCTCGCAGGTCTTCGCGGTCGCGCCCGAGGAGATCGATCCGGGCATGCGCTCGAAGTCGAAGATGATCAACTACGGGATCGTCTACGGCCTCTCCGACTTCGGCCTGGCCGACCGCCTGAACATCGCGCGCGAGGAGGCGAAGGAGTTCATCGACGCCTACCTCGAGCGCTTCCCGCGCGTCGCCGCGTTCATCGCCGAGACGATCGAGCGGGCCAAGGGGCAGGGGTACGTGACGACGCTGTGGGGCCGCCGGCGCCAGATCCCGGAGCTGCGGGCGCGCAACTACCAGGTGCGCACGCTCGGCGAGCGGCTCGCCGTCAACACGGTGATCCAGGGCACCGCCGCCGACATCATCAAGCTCGCGATGGTCCGCGCTCACGCCGCGCTCGCCGACTCCGGGCTGCGCACGCGCCTGCTGCTGACGATCCACGACGAGCTGCTGTTCGAAGCGCCGCCGGAGGAGGTCGAGCGGGCGCGCGCGCTGATCGAGCGCGAGATGTGCGGCGTGTGGGACCGCGAGCCGCCGCTCGCCGTCGACGTCGGCGTCGGCTCGACCTGGCTCGAGGCGAAGTAGCGGCTCGGTCGACGCGGCGGCCAGGGGAAGCGGCGGCCAGGCGAAGCGGCGGCTCAGCCGAGCGCCGTGCGAAAGCCCTCGCGCCAGCTCGCCGGGCGCGGGCTCCAGCCGAGCTTCGCCTTCGCGCGCTCGTTGGAGGCGCCCTGCGCGTGCATCATCGTCAGCAGCCCGTACTCGCCGGCGAGCGGGCGCGCGAGCCACGCGGGGACGCGCAGCGGCGGCTTCGCGCCGAGCGCCTCGGCGAGCGCCGGAATCCAATCGCGCGCCGGCGCCGGCTCGTCGTCGACGACGTTGTAGAGGCCCGAGTCTCCTCGCGCAAGCGCCGTGGCGGTGGCGCGCGCGGCGTCTTCGATCTGGACGAACGACCACACGCCGGCGCCGCCGCCGACGATCGGCACGCGGCGCCGGGCGACTTCGCGGCCGACGTAGCCGTCTCGCGAGATCGCCGTGCCGGGGCCGTAGAAGTACCCGTAGCGGAGCGCGAGCCCGCCGGCCGCGAGCGTCTCGCGCTCGAGCTCGGCGATCGCCGCGGCCGAGCGCCTGTACTGCTTCGGCGGGTCGTCCATCAGCGGGTCGTCCTCCTCGTGGACGCGTCCGGGCGGACCGGGCGCGTATGCGAACGCGACGCTCTGCGCGACGAAGCGCGCGACGCCGGCGGCCCGTGCGGCCGCGAGCAGGTTGCGCGTGCCCTCCGTGCGCAGGCGGTCGGTCAGCGCGAAGTCGCGAACGATCTTGCGCGCGTCGAGGCGCCACGGGATCGCGGTCAGCTGATGCACGAGCGCATCGGGTCGCGCCCTCGCGACGGCCTCGCGCACGGCCGCGGCGTCGAGCCCGTCGGCTACCGCCGGCTCGGCGCCGGCCGCCCGCAGCGCGTCGGCGTTGCCGGGCGAGCGCGTCATGCCGACGACCTCGTGACCGTCGGCGAGGAGCATGCGCACGAGCGGGCGCCCGATCGCGCCGGTTGCGCCGGCGATGAAGACCCTCATCGCGCGCCCGCGTCGCTCGGGGCGGGGGCGGTGAGCGCGCCGGACCCCCTGGGCGCCTGCGCCGGCGCCGTCTCGGCGGCAGCCGCGCCGGCGGGCGCCGCCTCCGCGGGCAGCGTCTCCGGCACGACGCACGTCATCCCGTCGCTGAAGCCGGCGGCGCCGATCCCGAGCGCGAGGTTGAAGCGCCCGCGCATGTTCTCGACGGCGATCACGTTCGTCAGCTCGACGAGCTGCGCGTCGTCGAAGTGCTCGTGCAGCCGCGCGAACAGCTCGTCGGACACGCGCACCGGCGTGCTGCTGACGCCGACCGCGTAGTCGAGCACGAGCCGCTCGCGCTCGTCGAACAGATCGCTCTCGCGGTAGTGCGGCAGCGCGCGCAGCTCGGCCTCGCCGATCCCGGCGCGGCGCGCGATCGGCGAGGCGATGTCGATGCACCACTCGCAGTGCGTCAACGCCGCCGCCTTCAGCTCGGCGAGCACCTTCACCCGCTCCTCGACGCGGTGCGCGCGCGCGACGGCCAGCTCGAAGATCCCGTACCCGAGCAGCAGGCCGGGCGTGTTCGCGAACGCCGTCGCCGGCTCGATCATCTCGGTGCTCGTCGCGCGGCCGGTCAGCTTGCTCGTTTCGCGGCGTCCGAGCCACAGCAGCAAGCGCGTGAACGGTGCGGCCTTCGCGCCCGACACTCCTTCGATCCTCATCGCTGCACCTCCGGTGGTCGAGTCGACTCGCGCGCCAGCCAGAGGAGCGCCGCCGTCGCGATCGCGAGCGAGGCGAAGTTGGCCGGACCGAGCCAGTGGGTATGCGCCGCGCCGATGTCGGCGAGGTGGTTGAGCGCGTGCAGGCCGTACTGCAACGCCAGCAGGCACAGCACCGGCGTTCGCCACGACGCCCGGCGATACGCGATCAGGCCGCCGGCGCCGAGCGCCGCGTAGAACGTCGCGAGGTCGCGCATGTAGTGGTCGTTCTGCGCGCCGTACGGGCCGACGTCTTCGAAGAACGCGTGCGGCGCGAACGTGAGCATCGCCGCGATCGCGAGGTTGACGAGCGCGAACGCGAGGAGCCCGGCGGCGACCGTCGAGCCGCCTGCGCGCGCGTCGCCGTGCGCGCCGCTCGCGCGAGTCCTCGACGTGTTGCCGGCCGTTGACACGAGCGCTACGTTACTCCGACGGTGGTTCCCAAACAGTGACCAATCTCAAGACAAAAGAGGGGACCAGTTATGGCCCAGAGCTGCTCGTGCGGCTGCGCGGCGGGCGCCGCCGCGCGCAGCTCGAGGATCGCCTGCGCGAGCTCGTGCGCGACGGCACGCTCGCCGGCGGCAGCCGGATGCCGTCCTCGCGCGCGCTCGCCGTCGACCTCGGCGTCTCGCGACGGCTCGTCGTCGAGGCATACGCGCAGCTGCTCGCCGAGGGCTACCTCCTCGCGCGCCGCGGCGCCGGCACGTTCGTCGCGGACGCCGGTGCGCTCGAGCGCGAGGCCCCCGCGCCCCCGTCGCAGAGCGCGGTGCAGTTCGACTTCTTCCCCGGCGCGCCCGACCTTTCCTCGTTCCCGCGAGCGTTGTGGCTGCGCGCAACGCGCGAGGTGCTGAGCACGGCGCCCGACGGCGCGTTCGCGTATCCCGACGCGCGCGGCGCTCCCGCGTTGCGCGCGGCGCTCGCCGCTTACCTGCGCCGCGTCCGCGGCGTCGTCGTCGAGCCGGACGCGATCGTCGTCTGCAACGGAGCGACGCAGGGCCTCGCGCTGCTCGCTCGCGCGCTGCTGCGCCTCGGTGTCGCGTCGATCGACGTCGAGGACCCCGGACTGCCGCCGCACCGCAGCGTGCTCGCCTACGCGGGGCTCGACGTGCGCGGCGCGCCGGTCGACGAGGAGGGGATCGAGGTGCAGGCCCTGAGCGCGCCCGCCGCGCTGACGACGCCGGCGCACCAGTGCCCGACCGGCGTCGTGCTCTCGCCCCGGCGCCGCGGCGAGCTCGTGCGCTGGGCGCGCGACGGCGGCCTCGTGATCGAGGACGACTACGACGCCGAGTTCCGCTACGACCGCGCGCCGCTCGGCGCGCTGCAGGGTCTCGCGCCCGAACGCGTCGTCTACCTCGGGACCGTCTCGAAGACGCTCGCGCCGGGCCTGCGGCTCGGCTGGCTCGTGCTGCCGCCGGCGCTGCTCGACGCCGTCGTCGAGGCGAAGGCGCTCGACGACCTCGGCTGCTCGGCGCTCGAGCAGCTCGTCCTGGCGCGGCTGCTCGAGACGGCCGCCTACGACCGCCACCTACGCCGCGCGCGCCGGCGCAACCGCCAGCGGCGCGACGCGCTGATCGCGGCGGTCGCGCGCGAGCTGCCCGGGGCGCGCGTCAGCGGCGTCTCGGCCGGCCTGCACGCGCTCGTGCGCCTGCCGCGCGCCGTCGAGCTGCGGGCGCTGCTGCGAGCGGCGGCGGTACGCTCGCTCGGCGTGTACCCGCTCGAGCTGCACCGGATCGAGCCGAGCGAGCAGGACGACGCGCTCGTGATGGGCTACGCGAACCTGTCCGAGCCGGCGATTGCCGCGGGCGTGGGCAGGCTGCGCGAGGCGCTCGATGAGCTCTGAGCCGGCCCGCCGGCGCGCGCGTCCGGTTCCGGGGCGGCGCCTGCCGGCCGCGCTGCTCAGCGCGCGCATCGCCGCGCGCGCGGCGCCGCGCGGCGCGCGCACGGTCGGCGAGCGGCCGCGGACCGGCGCGATCGAGCAGCTCGCCGGCTGCAAGCGCGCGCTGCTCATCACCTACCGCCGCGACGGAACGGGGGTGCCGACGCCGGTGTGGGCGGCCGTGGCGGAGGGGCGGCTGTACGTGCGCTCGGAGCGCAGCTCGGGCAAGGTCAAGCGGCTGCGCAACGACGCGCGCCTGCTCGTCGCGCCGTGCACCGTGCGCGGCGAGCCGCTCGGCGCGCCGCTCGAGGCGAGCGCGCGCGTGCTCGCGCCCGACCGGGAGCCGCTCGCCGAGCGTGCGCTGGCGCGCCGCTACGGCCTCGGCCGGGAGCTGTTCGAGCGTGCGATGGACCTGCTGCGCGTGGACATGTGCTTCCTCGAGATCACGCCGGGCGCGTGGGAGGGGGAGTCCTCAGGCGGCTGAGGCCGGCGCGCTGGCCGACAGCGCCGTCAGGCGCGAGCGGGTCAGCGCGCGCGGGCCGTCGGCGACGAACGCGGGCGGCGCGATCGCGAGGTACTGGTCGAACACCCAGCCGCACAGCCGGCGGTTCTCGAAGCAGCGGACGATCGCCGTCAGCGAGCGACTCGGCGTGATCCGCCCGACCGCCTGCTGCACGCGCAGCATCCACTCGAACTTGCGCCCGTGGGCCGCAGAGAACGCGCCGTAGCGCGCGAGCGCCTGCTCGCGCGTGCGCCGCCCCTCGACGACGGCGCGCAGCTCGCGCCCGCAGGCGAGTCCGAAGTACAGCGCCGTGCGGATTCCCTCGGCCGTCAATGGGAGACAGTGACCGGCCGAGTCGCCGACGAAGAACACGCCGTCCTCGGTCGCCGCCCGGAGCTTGTGCGGGATCCAGTTTCCCTGATAGCGCTCGGCCGCGACGCCGAGGTCGCCGGCGAGCCTGACGGTCGGGTCCTTGACGTGGTGCGAGGGCCAGAACGAGCCGACGCCGACGCGCAGCTCGTCCTCGGCGGGGAAGCTCCACGAGTAGCCCGCGCGCACGTAGCGCGGGTCGACCCACAGCTCCATCTCCTCGCCGCGCGCGTGCGGATGCACCTCCAGCCCGCGCGAGAGGCGCGCGTTCGGCGGCTGGATCGTCGCTCCGTTGGACAGCACGCGCCGCCAGCCGAGCCCGTCGACGACGAGCGGCGCGCGCAGCGCGCCGCGGTCGGTGTGCACGGTGCTCCCCTCGCGCCCGGTGACGGTCGCCGTCTCGAACTCGACCTCGCCGTCGTCCGCCTGCGCCCACAGCAGCGCGCACAGCTCGCGGTAGTCGAACGTCGAGAAGGACCACGGCAACGACCAGCGCGCCGTCGCAAACGGCGTGTGCACGACGAGCTCGTCGAACGTCTGACGATGCGAGGCCTGCAGGTCCATCGCGTTCAGCCAGCGCGTCGGCATCGCGCAGGCCGAGGTCTGTCGCTCGCCGATCTCGTAGCGGTCGATCACCAGCACGCGCGCGCCGGAGCCGGCCAGCTCGCGCGCGATCGCCAGGCCGGCGAAGCTCGCGCCGCACACCAAGACGTCGCAGTCGCGCTGAAGCGGCGTGCGCGCCGCCCCCGCGTCGTCGCTCGAACAGGCATCTGTCCAGCAATCATACGGACGGCCGATGTTTCGCTGCGCTAGGCTTCGCCGGTGCAAACGGTGATCGAGAATCCTCAAGCCCACGTGGTCGAGGGGTCCAACGGGCTCCTGCTGGAGGTCGACGGCGCGATCGTCCCCAACTACGAGGCGACGTTCCGCACGATCGAGGAGGGCGAGGTCGTCACCGGTCACGTCGTGCGGATCGACAAGGACGAGGTCCTCGTCGACATCGGCTACAAGTCCGAGGGCGTCATCCCGGCGAACGAGCTGTCGATCCGCAAGTCGGTCGACCCAAAAGACGAGGTGCACCTCGGCGAGGAGGTCGACGCGATCGTCATGACCAAGGAGGACCAGGACGGTCGCCTGATCATGTCGAAGAAGCGCGCCCGCTTCGAGAAGGCCTGGCGGCGCATCGAAACGGCGGCAGAGTCCGGCGAGCCGGTCGAGGGCACCGTGATCGAGGTCGTCAAGGGCGGCCTGATCATCGACCTCGGCGTGCGCGGCTTCCTGCCGGCGTCGCTCGTCGACATCCGCCGCGTGCCGAACCTCGACGAGTACATGGGCACGAAGATCGAGACGAAGGTGATCGAGCTGAACCGATCGCGCAACAACGTCGTGCTCTCGCGCCGCGCGGTGCTCGAGGAGGAGCGCAAGGAGGTCCGCCAGCAGATCCTCGACCGCCTGCAGCCCGGACTGATCGTCGAAGGCCAGATCTCCAACATCGTCGACTTCGGCGCGTTCGTCGACCTCGACGGGATCGACGGCCTGATCCACATCTCCGAGCTCTCGTGGTCGCACGTCAACCACCCGAGCGAGATCCTCACGATCGGCGACACGGTCAAGGTCAAGGTGCTCGACATCGACCGCGACCGCCAGCGCATCTCGCTCGGCCTGAAGCAGACGCAGGAGGACCCGTGGCAGCGGATCGTCGACACGTACAGCGTCGGCGACGAGCTCGAGGGCAAGGTCACGAAGGTCGTCACGTTCGGCGCGTTCGTCGAGATCCTCGACGGCGTCGAGGGGCTCGTGCACATCTCCGAGCTCGCGCCGCACCACGTCGAGAGCCCCCGAGAGATCGTGCATCCGGGCGACGAGATCCGCGTGAAGATCCTCGAGATCGACTCCGAGCGCCGCCGCCTCTCGCTGTCGGCCAAGCGCGTCGAGGACCAGATCCTGCCGGTGTCGCGCCCGAGTGACTCCCAGCCGGCCGCCGGCGCCGAGGAGACGGCTGCGCAGGCGCCGGCCGAGGCGAGCGCCGAGGCCGCATCGGCCGCGCCGTCCGAGGCGCCGGCCCCCGAGACGGCGGCCCCGGAGACGGCGGCCCCGGAGGCGCCGGCCGAGGACGATGCCGCCGCGCCGGCGGACCCCGCTGCGGCGACGCCGACCGACACGAGCGCCGAGGCCGTCGTCGCCGAGCCCGCGAGCGACGAGCAGCCGCAGGCCGAGGCCGGCGCGGACGAGCGTGCCGCCGAGCAGGCCTCCGAGGCCCCGGACGAGGCCGCGGAGCCGGAGGCCGCCGCGGAGCCGGCGGCGGCCGAGCCCACGCAGGACTGACACGCCCTGGGCGACGCCGAGCAGGCCGCGCCGGTCGTGCCGTTCGTCGGGCTGACCGGGGGCATCGGCGCCGGCAAGTCGACGGCGCTCGCAGCGCTCGAGCGTCTCGGCGCGGCGACGATCTCGAGCGACGCGGTCGTGCACGAGCTGTGGGCCGGCGACGAGCGGCTGCGCCAGGCCGTCGTCGGGCGATGGGGGCCCGAGGTGGCGCCGCGGGGCGCGATCGACCGCTCGGCCGTCGCCGAGCGTGCTTTCGCCGACCCCGCCGAGCGCGCGTGGCTCGAGGGGATGCTGTGGCCGCTCGTCGGCGCGCGAGTCGCGGCATGGCTCACCGACGCCCGCGCCGAGCCGCCGGACGGGTCGGCGCCGCCTCGCGCGGCGGTCGTCGAGGTGCCGTTGCTGTTCGAGTCCGGGCAGGAGGGCATCTACGACGCGACGATCGCCGTCGTCTCCGACGAGGCCGTTCGCCGCGAACGGGCCGCTGCGCGCGGCCACGCATCGCTCGACGAGCGCGCCGCGCGCCAGCTCTCGCAGGAGGAGAAGGCGCGACGCGCGACGTTCGTCGTCCGAAACGACGGCAGCGAGCGGGACCTCGAGCGCGAGTTGTCATCGGTCCTTGAGAAGCTAGGACGATGAGCCGCCAGACGGCGATCGCCCACCATGGCCTGCGGCGCACGCGGCGCGCCGGGCGGCGGACGCTCGGGACGTTGGCGGCGCTCGCGCTCGTCGCGCTGCTCGCGGTGATCGTCGCGACCGAGGTCGACCACGCGGTCAACCGCCTCGGGCTGCCGCTGACCGATGCGTCGGTGATCCGCCAGCAGGCCGCCGAGAAGCGCCTGGACCCGGCGCTCGTCGCGGCGGTGATCTACGCGGAGAGCAAATTCGACCCGCGTCCGTCCTCGGCCGGCGCCGAGGGCCTGATGCAGATCCTGCCGGAAACGGCGTACTACATCGCGCACCTGTCGGGCGGCACGCAGTTCACGGCGAGCGACCTGTCGACGCCGAGCATCAACGTCGCCTACGGCACGTACTACCTGCGCTACCTGCTGGACCACTACGAAGGCAACGAGATGCTCGCCGTCGCCGCGTACAACGCCGGCCTGGCGAACGTCGACCGCTGGGTCGCGCAGGCGCGCGCCGACGGAAAGAGCCTGACGGTCGCGGCGATCCCGTTCCCGGAGACGCGCGCGTACGTCGAACGCGTGCTCGGCGCGCAGCAGGAGTACCGCGCCTCCTACGCACGCCAGCTCGGGCTGCAGTGAGGCCGTCCGTGAGCGGCGTTCGCGCATCGTGGTTGCGGTGGGGTCGAGCGGTCCGCGCCGCTTGATCGTCTCGCTACGGTAGGACGATGCCCGAGTTCAAGCTCGACTCGATCTTCACGCCGACCGCCGACCAGCCCAACGCGATCGCCGCGCTGGCGGAGGGGGTCGAGGCGGGCGAGCGCTTCCAGACGCTGCTCGGCGCGACCGGGACCGGCAAGACGATGGCGATGGCGGGCGTGATCGAGGCGGTGCAGCGGCCGACGCTCGTGATCGCGCACAACAAGACGCTCGCGGCGCAGCTGTGCAACGAGTTCCGCACGTTCTTCCCCGACAACGCCGTCGAGTACTTCGTCTCGTACTACGACTACTACCAGCCCGAGGCGTACGTGCCGAGTCGCGACCTGTACATCGAGAAGGACTCGGCGATCAACGAGGAGGTCGACCGCCTGCGCCACGCGGCGACGGCCGCCGTGTTCGCGCGCCGCGACGTGATCGTCGTCGCGTCGGTCTCGTGCATCTACGGCCTCGGCTCGCCGGAGACGTACGAGATGAACATGCAGATCCTCAACCGAGGACAGGAGATCGATCGCGACAAGCTGCTGCGCAAACTCGTCTCGATCCAGTACACGCGCAACGACCAGGTGCTCTCGCGCGGCAGCTTCCGCGTTCGCGGCGAGACGCTCGAGGTGTTCCCGGCGTACGCCGAGACGGCGTTCCGCGCGACGCTGTTCGGCGACGAGGTCGAGCGGCTGCAGCACTTCGACCCGCTGACGGGCGAGCTGCTCGAGGACGACCTCGAGCACGTCGCGATCTGGCCGGCGACGCACTACAACGTCAAGGAGGGGACGATCGAGGACGGCGTCGCCGAGATCGGGCGCGAGCTGAACGAGCGTTGCGAGCAGCTCGAGGCCGAGGGCAAGCTGCTGGAGTCCCATCGGCTGCGCCAGCGCACGCAGTACGACATGGAGATGCTGCGCGAGATGGGGTTCTGCTCCGGGATCGAGAACTACTCGCGGATCCTCGACAAACGCCAGCCCGGCGAGCGGCCGTACTGCCTGATCGACTACTTCCCCGAGGACTTCATCTGCTTCATCGACGAGTCCCACCAGACGGTGCCGCAGATCGGCGGCATGTTCGAGGGCGATCGCTCGCGCAAGCAGACGCTCGTCGACTACGGCTTCCGCCTGCCGAGCGCGCTCGACAACCGGCCTCAGCGCTTCGAGGAGTTCCTCTCGATCACGCCGCAGATGATGTTCGTCTCGGCGACGCCCGGCGAGTACGAGCGCACGCAGTCGACGCGCGTGGTCGAGCAGATCGTCAGGCCGACGGGGATCGTCGACCCGCGCGTCGAGGTGCGCGAGACGAAGAACCAGATCGACGACCTGATGAACGAGGTGCGCGAGCGCATCGAGCGCGACGAGCGCGTGCTGGTCACGACGTTGACGAAGAAGATGTCCGAGGATCTCTCGCAGTACCTGCTGGAGATGGGCTTCAAGACGCGCTACCTGCACTCCGAGATCGACACGCTCGAACGGATCCAGATCATCCGCGACCTGCGCCTCGGCGAGTACGACGTGCTCGTCGGCGTCAACCTGCTGCGCGAGGGGCTCGACCTGCCGGAGGTCTCGCTCGTCGCGATCCTCGACGCCGACAAGGAGGGCTTCCTGCGCGGCGAGACCTCGCTGATCCAGACGATCGGCCGCGCCGCGCGCAACGTCGACGGGACCGTGCTGATGTACGCCGACAAGGAGACCAAGGCGATGCGCGCGGCGATCTCGGAGACCGACCGCCGCCGCGAGATCCAGCTCGCATACAACGAGGAGCACGGGATCACGGCGGCGACGATCGTCAAGGGCACCCGACATCGCCGAGTTCCTGCAGTCCGAGTCGAAGCTGCCGAAGGGGCGCAAACGTCGCACGGCGAAGCGCGGCAAGGGCGAGGAGATGCCGCGCCACGAGCTCGAGAAGATGGTCGTCGAGCTCGAGGAGGAGATGGTCGCGGCGGCCGACGAGCTGCGCTTCGAGTACGCCGCGCAGCTGCGCGACGAGCTGCGCGAGCTGCGGCGCGACCTGCGTGAGATCCAAGCCGCCGACATCGCCTAGGATTGCCGCCATGGACATCGACCGTCAGGCGATCGAGCGACGCGACTTCCCGATCACGCGGCGCGGCTACGAGCCGGCCGCCGTCGACGCCCACCTGCGCGCGCTCGCGAGCGAGATCGAAGAGCTCCAGCGCGAACGCTCGACGGGCGGCCCCGAGCCGTCGCTCGCCTCGACCGCAGGCACCCAGGTCCAGAGCATCCTCGCCGCGGCCGAGGCCGCCGCGGCCGAGATCGAGCAGCAGGCGCGCGAGGACGCGCGCGCGACGCGCGAGCAGGCCGAGGGTGATGCGTCGAGCACGCGCGAGGACGCCGTCGCGAAGGCGCGCGCGCACGTCGCCGCCGTCTCGCAGGCGACCGCCGTGCTGCTCGAGCGCGTCGGCTCGATGGACGGCGAGGTGGGCGCGCTGGTCGACAGCGTGCGCGCGAGCGCGAGCCGTCTGGCCGGCGACCTCGCCTCGCTCGACGCGAACATCGGCGAGTTGTACGACGCGGCGTCGGGGCGAACGGTGACGCACGCCGTCGCCGGCGACGCACCCGCTCAGCCGTTCGTGCCCGCGGCGCCGCTGCCGCCCTCGACCCCGCGACCCGCAGCGAGCGCCGCGCCGCCGCCGCCGGTGCCACCGCCCCCGTCGGGCGCAGCCGCGCCGCACGTTCGCCCCGCGCAGAGCAGCCCGCCGCCGCTCTCGCCAGAGGAGACGGCCGACGCGCAGGCCCACGTCGACCCCGAGGCGCCGGCGCCGGCCGCGGCCGGGAACGGCGAGCTCGACAGCGCGCGCCTGGTCGCGCTGAACATGGCGCTCAACGGGGAGTCGCGCGAGGACGCCGAGCGCTTTCTCGCCGAGAACTACGAGTTGGACGACCGCCGGAAGCTGATCGACGAGGTTTTTGCGGCGATTGACGCCTAGCGTTGGCGTCGAATATGGACATCGGGACGCGGACGCCTGGGCACACTCTCGCAGCCTGAACTTTCGCGGTGGTCTACGCCTGAAGCCATTAGACCTTCATGTAGATACCGAAGGCTGACAAGCCTTTATACTGCCGCTAAAGGCTCAACAGCCTTCATGTCGAAGTTGAAGGTGGTTCTTCCTTCACAAAGCAGTCTTACGACTCGTAGGTATTGCCATGGGCATCGTCGTAGTTCTTGATCAGCAGATGAGCAGCTCTTCGCCTGACCGGGTTGATGAGGCTGCACAACGGCTCACGTCGGCGCTGGCTCCTGGTCTGCTGCGGAAGCCGGTGCGTACGGCCGGCGACGAGATGCAGGCCATCGTCGGGGATCCGGCGATATTGCCGCCGCTAATCGAGCTGTGTCTTCGTTGGGGCGACTGGTGGTTGGGGATCGGGGTCGGTGGGATCGAGTCGCTTGGGGAGACTGCCCGGGACTCTCGCGGACCGGCGTTCGTGGCGGCACGAGCGGCGATCGAGGCTGCCAAGAGGAGACGGAACCCGCCTCTCGCCGTAATCGGGGATCCGTCAGAGCTTTCCGAACGTCTCCAGGGGATGTGCGACGTTGTCGCGTTTCTCGTCGCTCGTCGGACTGAACGGCAGTGGGAGGTGATCGATGTGGCGCGTGCTAGGGGATCGGGCTCGAGAGCGGCGAGATTGCTTGACATAACTCCCCAGACGGCGAACGAAATCATCCGCACGGCAGGCTTTCGCGAGCAACAGGCTGTGGAGCGCGAGATCGTCTACCTGGCATCAACGGCTCGAGCCGGAGAGCAGCCGTGATGCACGACGAGCTCACCCGCGCGGCAGCAGCGGTGCCGGTGGCGACGTTGCTGGGCCTGCTGTTCGGACGTGGGGTCCGCCTACGCCTGGCCGCTGGCCTGCTCGGCGGCGCGCTGACACTGCTCGCGCTCTCCGACCATCTCGATACCTGGCGCACTTGGCTGATCGCGGCAATAGCCGCCGTTGCCGCGTGCCTGATGCCTGGCAGGGACGTCTCTCGGCAGGGCTCGCCGGTCGCCGCGGCAACCCGGATTCTTGCGCTCACTCTCGTGGCAACGGCCGGCGCGGTTCTCTTGTTGAACACGACCGCGGTTGGGAGCGCGCTGGAAGCAGTTGACAGCCGCGAAGCGGTCTTGGCGTTGGCCGGAGGTTTGGGTGCGATTTTCGTTGGTGGAGAGATCATTGCGCGCGTCCTGCATCCGCTGGCGGCGAAAGCGTCTCGCGACGTAATCGGGACCGGAATGGAGAGCGCCGGGCGGTACATCGGATGGCTGGAGCGGACGCTCCTCTACGGGCTGGTCCTCGCGGGAGCCCCTGACGCCGCTGCGCTGGTGATCGCAGGCAAGTCGATCGCCCGCTTCCCCGAGTTCTCGAAGGAGGATTTCGCGGAGTACTACCTGATCGGGTCGCTGCTAAGCCTCGTGATCGCGGCCGGTTGTGCGATCGCGGGCCGCGCATCGTTGGGGCTGACGTCGCTGCCCTCCGCGCGGGCCTGATTAAACGCAACATGCGGGAATCCGCGCGCGCGCCGACCCGAACATCTGTTCGGTCTCATAGAATGGGAGTCCGATGCCAACGGGCAACCAGATAGTCGTCTCCGGCGCCAGGGAGCACAACCTCAAGGACGTCTCGCTGTCGCTGCCGCGCGACGCGCTCGTCGTGATCACGGGCCTGTCGGGGTCGGGCAAGAGCTCGCTCGCGTTCGACACGATCTACGCCGAGGGCCAGCGCCGCTACGTCGAGTCGCTGTCGGCATATGCGCGTCAGTTCCTCGGCCAGATGGACAAGCCCGACGTCGACTCGATCGAGGGGCTCTCGCCGGCGATCTCGATCGATCAGAAGACGACGTCGCGCAATCCGCGTTCGACCGTCGGGACCGTTACCGAGATCTACGACTACCTGCGCCTGCTGTGGTCTCGCGTGGGCAAGCCCCACTGCCCGATCTGCGGCCGCCCGATCGTCGGTCAGTCGGCGGAGCAGATAATCGACCAGGCGATGGAGCTGGCAGACGGGACACGCTTCATGGTGCTCGCGCCGGTCGTGCGCGGGCGCAAGGGCGAGTACGGCAAGCTGCTCGACGAGCTGCGCGGCGACGGCTTCGCGCGCGTGAAGATCGACGACCGCGTGCGGATGCTCGAGGAGTCGATCGTGCTCGACAAGCGCTACAAGCACGACATCTCGGTCGTCGTCGACCGCCTCGTGATGCGCCACGACGTGCGCAAGCGGCTGGCCGACTCGATCGAGACGGCCGTCGGGCTCGCCGACGGGCTGGTCGAGCTCGAGGTCGTCGGTCGCTCCAGCTCACGCGAGGAGCCGGTGCAGGACGAGCCGGCGCAGGGCGCGAAGGGCGCAAAGGCGCCGCGCGCGGCGGTCGCGCAGATCGTGCCCGGCGAGACGCCCGAGCCGGGCACGATCTTCACCTTCTCGGAGCGCTTCGCGTGCCCCGAGCACGGCCCGTCGCTGGTCGAGCTCGAGCCGCGGATCTTCTCGTTCAACTCGCCGCACGGCGCGTGCGACCACTGCACGGGGCTCGGCTCGCAGATGGAGATCGACCCCGAGCTCGTCGTGCCCGACCCGACGCTGTCGATCGGCGAAGGCGCGCTCGCGCCGTGGGCGGGCTCCTCCTCGAACTACTACGAGCAGGTGACCGAGGCGATCGCCGACCGCTATGGCGTCGACCTCGAGGCGCCGTGGGAGGAGCTGCCGGACGAGCAGCGCGACCTGTTCCTGTCCGGCACCAACGGCGACCCAGTCCAGGTCACGTACCGCAACCGCTACGGGCGCCGGCGCTCCTACGCGACGCGCTTCGAGGGGATCGTCAGGAACCTCGAGCGCCGCTACCGCGAGACCGACTCGGAGTGGACGCGCGAGAAGATCGAGGAGTACATGTCGCTGCGCCCGTGCCCGGTGTGCGGCGGCGCGCGGCTGCGCGCCGAGTCGCGCGCGGTGCTCGTCGGCGGCACGCGGATCGAGGAGTTCTGCGCGCTTTCGGCGCGCCGGGCGCTGGAGTGGCTGGAGGAGGTCGAGCTGTCGGAGACCGATCGGCACGTAGCGCGGCTGATCCTGCGCGAGATCTCCGAGCGGCTGCAGTTCCTCGAGAACGTCGGGATCGGCTACCTCTCGATGGACCGCGCCGCCGCGACGCTGTCGGGCGGCGAGGCGCAGCGGATCCGCCTGGCGACGCAGATCGGCTCGTCGCTCGTCGGCGTCCTGTACATCCTCGACGAGCCGTCGATCGGCCTGCACCAGCGCGACAACTCGAAGCTGATCGCGACGCTCGAGCGCCTGCGCGACCTCGGCAACACGGTGATCGTCGTCGAGCACGACGAGCAGACGATGCGCGCGGCCGACCACCTCGTAGACCTCGGGCCGGGCGCCGGCGAGCACGGCGGGCGGATCGTCGCGCAGGGCACCGCGACGCAGGTGCAGCGCGTCAAGGGCTCGCTGACGGGGCAGTACCTGGCGGGCACGCGGACGATCGAGCCGCCGGCCAAGCGGCGCACGCCGAGCGGCTACGTCGAGATCCTCGGCGCCTCCGAACACAACCTGCGCGACATCGACGTGCACATCCCGCTCGGCGTGCTGACGTGCGTGACGGGCGTGTCGGGCTCCGGCAAGTCGACGCTCGTCAACGAAGTCCTGTACAAGGCGGTCGCCAACCGCCTGCACCGCGCGCGCTCGCGTGCGGGCGCGCACCGCGCGATCCACGGACTCGACCAGCTCGACAAGATCATCGCCGTCGACCAGTCGCCGATCGGACGCACGCCGCGCTCGAACCCGGCGACGTACACAGGGCTGTTCGACGTGATCCGCGACCTCTTCTCGAAGACGCAGGAGGCGCGCATCCGCGGCTACAAGCCGGGTCGCTTCAGCTTCAACGTCAAGGGCGGGCGCTGCGAGGTGTGCCGTGGCGACGGCCAGATCAAGATCGAGATGCACTTCCTGCCCGACGTGTACGTCCCGTGCGAGCAGTGTCACGGCAAGCGCTACAACCGCGAGACGCTCGAAGTTCGCTTCAAGGGCAGGAGCATCGCCGACGTGCTCGGCATGCCGGTCGAGGAGGCGCTCGAGTTCTTCGAGCACATCCCGAAGGTGCGCCGGCGCCTGGAGACGCTGAACGCCGTCGGGCTCGGCTACGTGCGGCTCGGGCAGCCGGCGACGACGCTGTCGGGCGGCGAGGCGCAGCGCGTGAAGCTCGCGACGGAGCTCTCGAAGATCGCGACGGGGCGCACGTTGTACGTCCTCGACGAGCCGACGACGGGTCTGCACTTCGCCGACGTCCAGCGGCTGCTGGAGGTGCTGCAGCGGCTCGTCGACGCCGGCAACAGCGTCGTCGTGATCGAGCACAACCTCGACGTGATCAAGTCGGCCGACAGGATCATCGACATGGGACCGGAGGGCGGGGAGGAGGGCGGCATGGCGATCGCCGTCGGCACGCCCGAGGAGGTTGCGGGCGAGCCGGCGTCGCACACCGGCCAGTTCCTCGCCGAGCTGCTGACGCCGACGGTCAAGCGCGGCGGCTCGAGCAACGGCACGACGCGCCGAAAGACCGCGGCGAAGGTCGCCGCTTGAGCGACGCGGGCGGCTCGCCCGAGCGGGAGGCGGCACGCGGCTCGGCGTCGCCGCCCGGGTCCTCGCCGCTCCTCGCCGCGCAGGCGCGGCTGTGGGCGCAGAAGTGGCGCTGGTACGAGCGCAACTCGCTGCCGTGGAGCCGCGCGCAGATCCACTGGCAGCTGATGCGCCGCGGCGCGTTCGCGCGCTGGCCGCTGCACGGCAACGTGCTCGAGGCGCTGCGAGAGGGGCGCCTGGAGGTCGGCGCCGAAGTGCTGTTCGAGCCCGGCGTGTGGATCACGGCGCCGGGCGGCGCGCGCGTGCGGATCGGCGCCGGCTCGTTCCTGAATCAGGGAGTGATGATCGCGTCCGAGCGGCTCGTCGAGATCGGCGAGCACTGCATGCTCGCGAACGGCTGCTTCGTCTCGGACGCCAACCATCGCCACGACGATCCGGAGAAGCCGATCACGTGGCAGGGCTTCGAGAGCAAGGGGCCGACGCGGATCGCCGACAACTGCTGGCTCGGCGCGAACGTCGTCGTGACGAGCGGCGTCAGCATCGGCGAGCGCTGCGTGATCGGCGCCAACAGCGTCGTGACGCACGACGTCGAGCCTGGCTCCGTCGCCGTCGGGTTGCCCGCGCGCGTCATCAAGCGCGTCGAGTACGACGCGTCCTGACTCTCGTCGGGCGCCCGGCCCGGCCGTTAGTAGGCTGCGGGCGATGGACTTGCACGAGGCGATGCGCGGCGCGCCGACCAGCCGGCGCTTCACCGATCGGCCGGTCGCGCCGGAGGCGATTCGCCGGGCGCTCGACAGCGCCCGCTTCGCGCCGAGCGGCGGCAACCGCCAGGGCTGGCGCGTCGTCGTCGTCCGCGACGCCAAGCGCCGCCGGGCGATTCGCGATCTGTACCTGCCGCACTGGAAGCGCTACCTGGAGGAGACCGGCGGCGCGCGGATGCTGCGCGAGCCCGGCGAGTTCGATCCCTCGCGCGTGCGCATGGTCGAGCGCGCCGACGGCTATGCGCAGCGGCTCGACGAGGTTCCCGTCCACCTGCTCGTGGGCGTGCGGATCGACGATCTCGTCGTGACCGACTCCGAGCTGCCGCGCGAGAGCATCGTCGGCGGCGCGTCGGTCTACCCGTTCGTGCAGAACCTGCTGCTCGCGCTGCGCGCAGAGGAGCTCGGCGCGGCGCTGACGACGCTGCTCGTCCCGGCCGAGGCCGAGGTCAGGCGGCTGCTCAGATGCCGGGCGACGTGGCGCTCGCGGCGCACGTCGGCGTCGGCCACCGCGCCGACCCGTGGCCGCGCCGGCTCGCGCGCAGGCCGGTCGAGCAGTTCGCGTTCGCCGAGCGCTTCGGCGAGCCGCTGTAGCGCGATTGGCGCCGGCCGTCTGACGGCTCAGCTCAATTCCACCAGCGGCGCTTGCGCGAGCGGAACGGGTCCTCGAGGTCGGCGCGCGAGAACGGACCCGCCGGGACGGCGTGCTCCGGCGCGAGCGTCGAGCGATAGAGGTAGACGCGATAGACCTGGCCAAGCGAGATCGTGAACGCCTGCACGGCGAGCAGCAACGCACCGCCGAGCGCGACCAGCAGGACGCCGCCTGCGCCTCCGTCGGCGAGGCCGCCCCCGATCAGGATCACGCCGGGAATCGCAAGCAGGCCGTAAGCGGTGCCGATCGCGATGATGCCCGCCGTCTGCTCGCCCCAGCGCTCGCGGAACAGCTGGGCCGAGCGGCGCAGCGTCTCGCGCGGGCCGAGGCCCTCGTAGGCGATCACCGGGACCGCGAACAGCGTGGCGAGCGACCACGACAGGTCGAGCAGCAGCGCCGCGATCTTGCCGCCGAGCGGCAGGTACTCCTCGGCGACCCGCAGAACCGCTCCGACCGTGCACACGAGGACGGTCCACGCAAGGATCACCCTCGTCCGTTCGCGCGCCGTGCGCCAGCCCTCGCGCACGCTGACGGGCTCTCCGTCGAGCTTGCGGTGCAGCATCGTCGCGAGCGCGACGCCCGCGAACAGCCCGACGAACGTCGCCGGATAGGACGCGATCAGGCCGCCGACGAGGATCAGCGTTCGGCTGTGGCCGCGACTGCCGACGAGGCCGTCGGCCAGCGCGAAGCTGAGGCCGCCGACCAGCACGTTGACGAGCGCCGAGCAGGCGGGAAAGATCAGCAGTCGCCGGTCGCTTCGCAGCACCTCGAAGCTGGCGCGCCCGAGCCTGTTCGCGCGTTGCCAGCGCGTCTCGTTGCTCGGTGCGGTGGGTTCGGTTGCGCCCATCTGTCCGAGCCGTACCCGCTCCACGCGGCGCGGTAAACCCGAATCGTCGGCCGACGACCGGCTCGGCGCGCTCCTCAGCCGAGCAGCTCGTGCAGCTCGGCGAGCTCCTCCGGCTTGATCTTGTACGTGTGCTCGGGCGCCGGATAGCGCCGCGTGCGCACGTCCTCGGCGTACGCGGCGACGCCGTCGTTCATCTCCTGCTGGATGTTCGCGTAGCGCTTGACGAAGCGCGCGCCGAGGCCGTCGCGGATCCCGAGCAGGTCGTGGAAGACGAGCACCTGCCCGTCGGTCGCCGGGCCGGCGCCGATGCCGATCACGGGGATCTCGAGCAGCGCCATCAGCTCCTCGGTGACGGCGGCCGGGATCGCCTCGAAGACGATCGCGAAGCAGCCGGCGTCCTGCAGCGCGAGCGCCTCGGCGGCGATCCGCGCGGCGGCGCCGGCGGTTCGGCCCTGCGCCTTCCAGCCGCCGAGCGCCGTCGCGGTCTGCGGCGTCAGCCCGACGTGGCCCATCACGGGAATGCCGGCGGCGACGATCGCACGCGCGCGGCGGACCGACGCCTCGCCGCCGCCCTCGAGCTTGACGGCCTCGCAGCCGGCCTCCTTGACCATCCGCATGCTCGTCGTGATCGCCTGCTCGTCGGAGACCTCGTAGGAGCCGAACGGGAGGTCGCCGATCAGCAGCGGCGTGGTCAGCCCGCGGCGCACGGCGCGCGCGAGCACGAGCATGTCGTCGAGCGCGACGGGCGTCGTCGTGTTGTAGCCGAGCACCGTCGTCGCGGCCGAGTCGCCGACGAGCACGAGGTCGACGCCGGCCGACTCGGCCGCGCGCGCGCTCGGGTAGTCGTACGCGGTGACCATCACGATCGGCTCGCCGAGCCGCTTCTTCTCGGCGAGCAGCGGCAGCGTCATCGGCAGGCGGCCGGGGTCGGACGGGGCGTGGACCTCAGGGTGGCTGGACATGGGAGTTCCTCTCTGACGTCAGTTGACGCCCTGCGTCAGCAGGGTCGCCACCGCGTCGTCGACGGTGATGATGCGGTTGGACTGCGCCTCGACGTGCACGACGCGAGGTTCGTAGCGCTCGAGCTCGGCCTCGTCGTAGCTCGCGTATGAGACGACGATGATCGTGTCGCCGCGCTGCACCAGGCGCGCGGCGGCGCCGTTGATCGTCATCACGCCGGAGCCGCGCTCGCCGGCGATCGTGTACGTCTCGAAGCGCGCGCCGTTGTCGATGTCGAGCACGTGCACCTGCTCGTGCTCGCGAATGTCGGCCGCCTCCAGCAGGTCGGGGTCGATCGTGATCGAGCCGACGTAGTGCAGGTCGCAGTCGGTGATCGTCGCCCTGTGGATCTTCGACTTGAGCATCGTGCGTTGCATCAGGCGAGCGCCTTTCTCTGGTCGAGCTGCGTTTGGGTGGGTGCGACCGAAGCTCTGAGCGTCGTGTTGTCGATCAGGCGCGTGTCGCCGAGCCGCGCGGCGACGAGCAGCAGCGCATCGCGCTCGAGCCGCTCGCACGGAGCGAGCGAGTCCGGGTCGACGAGCTCGACGTACTCGGGCTCGACGCCGCGCGCGGCGAGCGCCGCGCTGGCCGTCGCGACGAGCTCGGCGCCGTCGCACACGCCGTCGGCCGCGGCGCGCGCAGCCGCGTGCAGCGCCTCGGGCAGCGCGATCGCGCGCGAGCGCTGCTCTGCGCTCAGGCGCGCGTTGCGGCTCGACAGCGCGAGGCCGTCGCGCTCGCGCACGGTCGGGCACGCCTGGATGCGGACCGGCAGGTTCAGGTCGGCGACCATCCGCCGGATCACGACGAGCTGCTGCGCGTCCTTCTGGCCGAAGTACGCGACGTCGGGCAGCGTCATCCCGAGCAGCTTCGCGACGACCGTGCACACGCCGCGGAAGTGCTCGGCGCCGCGCACGGCGCCCTCGAGCCGGTCGGCCGGCCCGCGCACCTCGACGGCCGTCGCGAAGCCGGGAGGGTAGACCTCCTCGACGGGCGGCGCGAACAGGACGTCGGCGCCCGCCGCGTCCGCGAGCTCGGCGTCGCGGCGCTCGTCGCGCGGGTAGCGCTCGAGGTCGGCGTGCTCGTCGAACTGCGTCGGGTTGACGAACAGCGAGACGACGACGACGTCGCACTCGCGCCGCGCGCGGCGGATCAGCGAGAGGTGCCCCTCGTGCAACGCGCCCATCGTCGGCACGAGGCCGATCGCGCGCCCGTCGCGGCGCGCGGACGCGAGCGCGAGACGCAGATCGTCGGTTGCGCGCACGGTCCTCATGCGCAAGCAGGGTTCGAGTAAGGGTTGCTCATCGATTTCGGTCCAGTTCCTCGCGGATACCGGCGCGACTAAAGACGTGGCGTGGATGTCTTCAGGTCCACCCGAGCTCGCTCGGTGACGGCCTGCGACGAATGATACAGCGCCGCCGGTCGCCGGCAAGGGGGCGCGCTCGCCGCGGCTACCAGGCGTCGACGTACGGGCGCGCCTTGCCGGGGCGCTCCCACCACTGCTCGGCGCTCTCGTCGAACAGCATCGCGATCCAGCGCCGCGAGTCGGCCGGGTCGATCACGTCGTCGATCTCGCCGTACGCGGCCATGTTCAGGCCGCGCCCGCGCTCGTACGCAGCCGCGACCATCGTCTCGAACAGCCGCTCGCGCTCGTCCTCGTCCTCGATCGCGTCGAGCTCGCGGCGCATGCCGAGCCTGACCGCGCCCTCCAGGCCCATGCCGCCGAACTCGCTCGTCGGCCAGCCGACGGTGAACAGCGGCGCCTTGAAGCCGCCGCCGGCCATCGCCTGCGCTCCCAGTCCGTACCCCTTGCGCAGCACGATCGTGCCGCACGGCACGCCGAGATTCGCGCCGCCGAGGAACATGCGCGCGAAGTGGCGCACGGTCGCCGTGCGCTCGGCGCCGGGGCCGACCATGAAGCCGGGCGTGTCGCACAGGAACAGCACGGGCAGCGCGAACGCGTCGCACATGCCGATGAAGCGCGCCGCCTTGTCGGCGCCGTCCGCGTCGATCGCGCCGCCGAGGTGCGTCGGCACGTTGGCGACGACGCCGAGCGCGCGCCCGTCGACACGCGCGAGCGCCGTCACGATCCCCGCGGCGAAGCCGCGGCGCAGCTCGAGCACCGAGCCTTCGTCGAACAGGCCGTCGATCACGCGCCGCACGTCGTACACGCGCTTGCGCTGCTCCGGGATCAGCTCGCGCAGCAGCTCCTGGTCGGGAACCGCGCCGGGCGCGCTCCGCCCGTGGAAGTACGAGAGGTAGCGCTTCGCCGCGGCGACCGCCTCGCGGTCGTCGGCGACGCGCAGGTCGACGACGCCGTTTGCGTCCTGCACGTCGATCGGGCCGACCTCGGATGGCTCGAACACGCCGAGGCCGCCGCCCTCGATCATCGCCGGTCCGCCCATGCCGATGCTCGCGTCCTCGCTCGCGATCACGACGTCACAGCAGCCGAGCAGCGCGGCGTTGCCGGCGAAGCAGTAGCCCGAGGCGATCCCGACGAGCGGCACGAGCCCGCTGAGCCGCGCGAACAGCGAGAACGCGCGGCAGTCGAGCCCCGCGACGATCGGCATGTCGACGTCGCCCGGCCGACCGCCGCCGCCCTCGGCGAACAGCACGACCGGCAGTCGACGCCGCTCGGCGATCTCGAACAGGCGGTCCTTCTTCGCGTGGTTGCGCATGCCCTGCGTGCCGGCGAGCACGGTGTAGTCGTAGGACATCGCCACGCACGCGCGCCCGTCGATCTCGCCGACGCCGGCGACGAGGCCGTCGGCGGGCGTGCGCGCGATTAGCTCCTCGCGCGAGCGGCGCTGCTCCTGCGCGGCGAACAGCAGTGGCCCGTACTCGACGTACGACCCGTCGTCGACGAGCTCCGCGAGGTTCTCACGCGCCGTGCGCCGCCCGCGCTTGCGCCGTCGCGCGACGTCGTCGGGACGCGCCGCGTCGAGGCCGATCGCGTGGCGCGCGCGAACCGCGTCGAGGTCAGCGCGCAGCTCGCCCGGCTCGTCCTCACTCGCGCGCGCCGCGTGCTCCCGCGACCCGTCGTCGCCTGCACCGCCCCGCTCCTCGTCGTCGGCATCGGCGCCGTCGGCGCCCACACCGTCGCCGTCCGCGCCGAACGTCTCGCCGTCCGCACGCGCCGCGGCCGTGGCCGCGGCAGTGCTCAGCACGAGCAGCGCCTGACCCGCCTCGACGGCCTCGCCGGCGGCGACCTCGACGCTGAGCACGACGCCGCCGGCGTCGGCGAGCACCTCGTGCTCCATCTTCATCGCCTCGAGCACGACCAGCGGCGCGCCGGCGGCGACGCGCTCGTCGGCGTCGTGCGCGATCGACACGACGACGCCCGCGAACGGGGCCCTGACGGTCAGCTCGTCGGTCGAAGGCACGGCGGGATCATTGCGCAGCTCGGCGCGCGAGCCGTCGCGGCCGGACTGCATGCAATCTTCGGAATTTGCTCGATCGCGAGCACGCGCGCGCTCGCGAGCTCTCGCGGGCAGCGATTAGCATCAGCGTCGATGGCCTCGACAGACGTGGCACGCACGGCTTCGGAGCGACGCGAGGCGTTGAAGGAGCTGCTCGCGCAGGCGCGCGCGTGCACGCGCTGTCCGGAGCTGGCGGCGACGCGCAAGACGGTCGTGTTCGGCGCCGGCAACGCCGACGCGGAGCTGATGTTCGTGGGCGAGGCGCCGGGTGCGACGGAGGACGAGCAGGGCGTTCCGTTCGTGGGCAGGGCCGGAAAACTGCTCGAGACGCTGCTCGGAGAGGTCGGGCTCCAGCGAGCCGACGTGTTCATCGCGAACGTGCTCCAGTGCCGGCCTCCGGGCAATCGCGATCCGCTGCCGATCGAGATCGAGAACTGCCAGCACTACCTGCTCGAGAAGGTCGAGCTGATCGAGCCGACCGTGATCTGCACGCTCGGCAACTTCTCGACGAAGCTGCTGCGCGGCGACCCGACGGGGATCACGCGCCTGCACGGGCAGCCGGAGGTGCTGACGCTCGGGCGGCGCGCGGTGCGGCTCTATCCGATCTTCCACCCGGCGGCGGCGCTGTACACGCCGCGGATGCTCGAGACGCTGCGCGAGGACTTCGCGCGGCTGCCGGAGCTGCTGGCGCTCGGCCCGCCGGAGCAGCCGCCGGCGGAGCTCGCGGCGCCGGAGCCAGAGAGCCGCCGGAGCTCGACGAGCCGCCGGAGCTCGACGAGCGGCGGGCGCCCGACGGGACGCCGGTGCCCGTGGGGGGCGTCGCGGAGGACGTGGGAGCGGCGCCGGAGCCCGACCAGCTCGGCCTGTTCTAGCGTCGCTGGACGCGAGCTGGACGTCTGTTCGACCCCCGCGGGGCCGTATTTCCCGCGTTTTGCCTGCAAAGAGGGGATCTCGCAAGATTGTCGAAGATTTCTTTCCCCGGGCCTCAAGTCGGTCGTGGCGTTCGCCGATACAGGCCCTGTCTCCATCCCTCCAGGAGTAACGATCGGCCCGCGTCCCTTTCTCCCGCGGGCCGATCGCCTTTAACGGCCCGGATGCGCTGGGCTCTACAGTCTCGTCGTGGCCGTGCACGTGGTCGACACGTCGGACCCCGCGGAGACCGAAACGCTCGGCGCGCGGCTGGCCGGCGGCCTGCGCGACGGCGACGTCGTGCTCGTGCGCGGCGAGCTCGGCGCCGGCAAGACGACGCTCGTGCGCGGCGCGGCGCGCGCGCTGGGGGTGACCGACCCGATCACGAGCCCGAGCTTCAGCATCGGCCATCGCTACCGCGCGAGCGACGAGCTGACGGTGTCGCATCTCGACCTGTACCGGCTCGCGGGGCTCGAGCGCGAGGACCCGGATCTGCTGGCCGACTATCTCGGCGCTGGCCGGATCGCGTTCGTCGAGTGGCCGCCTGACGCCGAGCGCGAGCTCGCGGGCGCTCGCGTGCAGGTCTCGCTCGAGCATGCGGGCGAGGATCGCCGGCGGATCGAGGTGATCGAAAGATGACGATGACCGCCTTGCTCGGCTTCGACACGGCGACGCACGCGACCGTCGTCGGGCTGCGACTCGCCGACGGTACGACGATGCAGCAGCGCGACGATCCGCCGGCCGACGCGCATCCGGGGCACGCGACGCGGCTGCTCGCGATCGCCGCGGAGCTGCTCGAGCAGGCGGACGTCCGCTGGAGCGCGGTCGGACGGATCGCCGTCGGCGTGGGGCCCGGACGGTTCACGGGGCTGCGCGTGGGGATCGCGACGGCGCGCGGGCTCTCGCAGTCGCTCGCGTGCGAGCTCGTCGGCGTCTCGACGCTTCGCGCGCTCGCGCTCGGCGCGGCGCGCCGCGCGGGCGCCGAGGCGGCCGGGCGCGGGACGCTCGCGGTGATCGACGCGCGGCGCGGCGAGGCGTTCGCGGCGGCGTATGCACCCGACGGGCCGGAGATCGGGTTCGAGCGTGCGCTCGGACCGCGCGAGCTCGAGCGGATCGGCGCCGAACTCGCGCAGCGCGGCGCCGCTGCGCGCGGCTGGCAGGCGGTCGGCGACGGCGCGCTGCGCTTCGAGGCGGAGCTGCGCGCGGCCGGCGTCGAGGTCGCGGCGGAGGACTCGCCGCTGCATCTGCTCGACGCGGGCGCGCTGTGCGAGCTCGGCGCGCGCGCCGATCCGGCGGACCGGCTCGAGGCGGTGCTGCCCGACTACCGCCGCGCGCCCGACGCGGCGCTCGCGGGCGCCGGGCGGGCCATGCCCGATGCGAGGCCGGCGCCGGCGTCGCAGCACGAGCCGCTCTCGCGAGGAGCGAGCTCGTGAGCGACGCCGCTTCGCCGACGCTGCGCGACGGAGAGAATGCTCCCGCCGTGCAGATCCGCCCGCTGACGTACCCCGACCTGCCGCAGGTGCTCGCGATCGAGCGTCGCGTCTTCCCGACGCCGTGGTCGCTTGCGATGTTCGTGCTCGAGCTCTCGAAGCAGACGGGCATCTGCCTGGCGGCGACCGAGCATGCCGGCGAGCGCCCGAACGTGGGGGAGGAGCGGCTCGTCGGCTACCTGATCTGCTCGCGTTACGACACGGTCTGGCACGTGATGAACGTCGCCGTCGACGGCGTGCGCCAGCGCACGGGCATCGCCTCGCGCCTGCTCGCCGAGCTGTATGCGCGCGTCGGCGACGAGCGCGCGCGCTACACGCTGGAGGTGCGCCGCTCGAACGCGATCGCGATCCACCTGTACGAGCGCGAGGGATTTCGCGCGGCGGGCACGCGGCGGCGCTACTACCAGGACAACGGCGAGGACGCGCTCGTGATGTGGCGCACGCCGGCGACGCGCGCGGGCACGCTCGACGACGTCCCCAACCCGGGCCCAGTATGAGCGGAGCGCCGGCATGAGCATCCTCGCGCTGGAGACGAGCTGCGACGACACGTGCGCGGCGGTGATCGACGCCGACGGCTCGATCCGTGCGAACGTGATCTCCTCGCAGCTCGCGCACGGGGAGTTCGGCGGCGTCGTGCCGGAGATCGCCTCGCGCCACCACCTCGAGATCGTCAACGCGATCGTCGCGCGCGCGCTCGAGCAGGCGAAGGTCGGGCTCGACGAGGTCGAGCTCGTCGCCGCGACGCAGGGACCGGGGCTCGTCGGCGCGCTGCTCGTCGGCCTGTCGACGGCGAAGGCGCTGGCGGCGGCGCGCGAGCTGCCGTTCGCGCCGGTCGATCACGTCCAGGGCCACGTCGCGGCGAACTTCCTGCGCGAAGACGGCGCGCGCGACGGCGCCGGCGCGCCGGACGGCGCCGATGCGAAGGACGGCGCCGGCGCGTTCGAGCCGCCGTTCGTCTGCCTGATCGCGAGCGGCGGCCACACGTTGCTCGCGCACGTGCGCGAGCACGACGGCTTCGAGGTGCTCGGACGGACGCTCGACGACGCGGCCGGCGAGGCGTTCGACAAGGGCGCGCGGATGCTCGGCCTCGGCTATCCCGGCGGCGCGGCGCTCGAGCGGCTGGCGCGCGAGGGCGACGCCGAGGCGTTCGCGTTCCCCGGCTCGCGCGCGGAGCGCGCGCGGGGCGGGCGTGGCGCCCAGCGCGAGGCGTTCGCGCGCGGGCTGGACTTCTCGTTCGCCGGCCTGAAGACGGCGCTGCTGTACCGGTTGCGCGAGCTCTCCGACGAGCAGGCGCAGGCGCGTGCGGCGGACCTCGCGGCGTCGTATCAGGCGGCGATCGTCGACAGCCTGCTCGAGCGCGTCGAGCGCGCGCTGGAGCAGACCGGCGTCGGGCGCCTGGCGCTCGGCGGCGGCGTCGCCGCGAACGGCGCGCTGCGCGAGCGCGTGGCGCAGCTCGGCGTGGCGCTGCGCGTGCCGCCGCGCGTGCTGTGCACGGACAACGCGGCGATGATCGCGAGCGCGGCGCGTTACGGCGAGCGCCTCTCCTATCCCCGCTACCTCGGCCTCGACGCGTACGCGACGGGCGAACGCGCTGCGCGATGATCGGCGAGGTGACGGTCTACTCGCGCCCTGACTGCCACCTGTGCGAGGAGGCGATGGCGACGCTGCGGCGGATGCAGCGCGAGCTCGACTTCGAGCTGACCGAGCTTGACATCGACCGCGACGAGGCGCTGCAGCGCGCGTATTTCGAGCGGGTCCCCGTCGTCGCGCTCGACGGCGAGGAGCTGTTCGATTACCACGTCGACGAGACGGCCCTGCGAGAGCGTCTAGAGTCACGAACATGAGCTACGGAGAACCGACGACGCGCCCGCGAGAGCTCCAGGGCGACGGCGTCGCGGCGGCCGGCGAGCGCCTCTCGCTGGGCGTCGCGGCCCGTCTGTCGCGCTATCTGCAGGTGCTCACGCAGGCGAAGAAGATGGGCAAGGAGACGATCTCCTCGCAGGAGCTGTCGGACTACACGCACGTCAACTCGACGCAGATTCGCCGCGACCTGTCGGGCTTCGGCAAGTTCGGCAAGCGCGGCGTCGGCTACAACGTCGAGGCGCTCGTATCGCAGATCCGCAAGATCCTGCGGACGGCCGGCCAGCACAACATCGCACTGCTCGGCGCCGGCCACCTCGGCAACGCGATCGCCTCGTCGGACATCTTCGCCGACCACGGCTTCCGCGTCGTCGCGATCTTCGACGTCGACGAGAGCAAGGTCGGCACGAACGTCGGCAGCCAGGTCGTGCGGCACACCGGCGAGCTGCGCCAGGTGGTCGAGGACGAGGACATCGTCGTCGGCGTGCTCGCCGTGCCGACGATCGCCGCGCAGGGGCTCGCCGACGAGCTGGTCGACGCCGGCGTGAAGATCATCTTCAACTACTCGGAGTCGCTGTTGATGGTGCCGCCGGAGGTCACGGTTCACACTTCGAGCCCGGCGGTCGATCTGCTGTACGCGCTGTACTTCTACCTGACCTGACGGTGCCCGCCGCCCGGCCAGCGCTATCACTGGGACCGAGGCGCCGACGTAGGGCGCGATCTCGATCGCACGAGCCGAAGCCGAACGCCAACGCAATGACCCTGGACCTTGACCGAGCGGCCGAGACGTTCGCGCAGGCCGCCGACAACACGGTCGGCATCGAGGAGGAGTTCTCGATCCTCGACCCGCGCACGCTCGACCTCGTGCCGCGCTTCGAGCAGCTCCGCGACGTGGCGGCGGCGCGCGATCCGCTGCTGCACGAGCACATCACCGGCGAGCTGATCTCCTCGGAGATCGAGATCATCTCGGGCGTCGGCGGCGACCTGCAGCACGCGCTCGCGCGCCAGCGCGAGCACCGGCGGCGGCTGTTCGCGCTCGCGGGCGCCGAGGGCGTCGCGCTCGGCGCGACCGGGACGCATCCGTGGGCCGACTACCGCGAGCAGCCGATCATCGATACCGAGCACTACCGCCGCGTCGAGCAGGGCCTGAAGTACGTCGCATGGCGCAACAACACGTTCAGCCTGCACGTGCACGTCGGCGTGCGCGACCTCGACCGCGCGGTGCGCGTCTGCGACCGGCTGCGCCCGGTGCTGCCGCTGCTGCTGGCGATCTCGACGAACTCGCCGTATCTCGACGGACGCGACACCGGGCTGTACTCGGCGCGCACGCAGAGCTTCACGAAGAGCTTCCCGCGCTGCGGCATACCCGACGCGTTCGGGGGCTGGCCGGCGTATCGCGAGTACGTCGAGTTCCTCTGCCGCACCCGCTCGATCGTCGAGTTCACGCAGGTCTGGTGGTCGGTCAGGCCGCACTTCAGCTTCGGCACGGTCGAGGTGCGGATCTGCGACGCGCAGGCGACCGCACGCGAGTCGGACGCGCTCGCGTCGCTGATCGTCGCGTGCATCGCGCAGGCCGCGCGCGACGTCGACGAGGGCGCCCCGTTCGAGGACCCGGCGCCGCGGCTGGTCGAGGAGAACATGTGGCGCGCGATCCGCTTCGGGCTCGACGGGCGGCTGATCGACCTGCGCGCGGCCGAGGAGTATCCCGCGCGCGAGGCGATCGAGCGGCTGCTGCGCCTGGACGGCGCCGGTGCGCGCCGAGCTCGGCATCGTCGAGCTGGCGTTCCCGGAGCGCAACGGAGCGCAGCGCCAGCGCCAGCTGATCGAGTCGGGCGCCACGCGCGAGGAGGTCTTCGCCGCGTCGGTCGCCGAGACGCACAGACATACTCCGAGGAGGTGACCGTATGAGCACTGACCCGACATCCGGAGCGCCCGGCTCTCCGTCGAGCGGCGGCGCGGGCTCGGCGCAGGGGCAGCCGAGTGAGGAGGAGCTGCGCGCGGCCTACGAAGCAGAACTGAGCCGCATCACGAGCGCCGACCTGATGCTGCAGGCGGCCGTCTCGCTGCTGAACCTCGGCGGCGCGGCGGCTCGGCCTGCCGCCGAGCGGTGACCCGCCCGAGCGGCGAGCGCGACCTCGAGCAGGCGCGCGACGCGATCGACGGCGCGCGAGCGCTGCTCGAGATCCTCGAGCGAAGCATCCCGAGCGAGATCGGGCCGTTGCGCAATGCGCTGTCGCAGCTGCAGATGGCCTACGCGCGCGAGGTGCAGGCGGCGGGCGCCGACGTGCGCGCGCCGGGGACGCCCGGCGGCGCGCCGGGCGGCGGGGAGGGCGGCTCGACGCCCTCCGGCGGCGGCGCCGGCGGCGGCGGCACGGGCGGTGCGGGCACGGGCGGTGCGCCGGGAGCGGGCGAGGGCTCGGGCGAGCAGAAACCGCCGGGTCCGGGCCCGGCGGAGTCGAGCGGGAGGCTGTGGGTGCCCGGCCGCTGACGCGCCGCTGTGCCGCGCGGCTGCGAGGCACGATAGACTGCGCGCGCGTTTGCACCGGACGCCGCTCGCAACGAGCGAACCGGTCGACAAATGTGCGCGCGAAGATCCTCGCGCGGCACGCCAATCAGACCGCGGAGGATTTCACTTGAGCAGCTTTCTGACGAACCATGGGGTCGTCGTCGCCCTCGTTTGCGCCGCATGCGCCGTCGCTTACGGCCTCGTGACCACGCGCGCGTTGCTGTCGCTCTCGCCGGGCAACGAGAAGATGCAGAGCATCTCGCTGGCCGTGCAGCAGGGCGCGCGCGCGTATCTGAACCGTCAGTACACGACGATCGCGGGCGTCGGCGTCGTGTTGTTCGTCGCGCTGATCTTCATCCAGAACATCGCCGTCGCGGGCGGCTTCGCGATCGGCGGCCTGCTGTCGGGGTCGACCGGCTACATCGGCATGAACGTCTCCGTGCGCTCGAACGCGCGCGTCGGCGAACGCCGCGCAGGAGGGCGTCACGCCGGCGCTGCAGCGTCGCGTTCCGCGGCGGCGCGATCACGGGCATGCTCGTCGTCGGCCTGGCGCTGCTTGGCGTCGCGGGCTACTACGGGCTGCTGACGGCCGTCTTCAACGACAGCCCGAAGACGACCGTCGACGCGCTCGTCGGACTCGGCTTCGGCGGCTCGCTGATCTCGGTCTTCGCGAGGCTCGGCGGCGGGATCTTCACGAAGGCGGCCGACGTCGGCGCCGACCTCGTCGGCAAGGTCGAGGCGGGGATCCCCGAGGACGACCCGCGCAACCCGGCGACGATCGCCGACAACGTCGGCGACAACGTCGGCGACTGCGCCGGCATGGCGGCCGACCTGTTCGAGACCTACGCGGTGACGGCGGTCGCGGTGATCCTGCTCGGCGTGCTCGACCTTCCACGAGGCGACGCGCGTCGCGCTGTATCCGCTGGTGATCGGCGGCGTCGCGATCATCGCGTCGATCATCGGCACGTTCGCCGTGCGCTCGAAGTCGGGCAACGTCGAGCGCGCGCTGCTGCAGGGGCTCGTCGTCTCGGGCGTGCTCGCGGCCGGCGCGTTCGCGCCGATCACCTACTGGCTGATGCGCAACCTGACGTTCAAGTCGGTCGGCGACACGGTCAACCCGCCGAGCTTGGTCGCACCTGTACCTGTGCTCGCTGATCGGCATCGCCGTCACGGCGCTGCTGTTCGGACTGACGGAATACTACACCTCGACCCGCTTCTCGCCGGTGAAGAAGACCGCGAAAGCGTCGGTCACGGGACACGCGACGAACATCATCCAGGGCTTCTCCTCGGGGCTGCAGGCGACGGCGTTGCCGGCGATCGTGATCGTGCTCGGGATCCTCGGCGCGTGGAAGCTCGCGGGCGGCGGCGTGACAGGCATCTACGGGATCGGCGTGGCGGTCATGGGCCTGCTCTCGCTGACCGGCCTGATCGTCGCACTCGACGCGTTCGGCCCGATCACCGACAACGCCGGCGGGATCGCCGAGATGGCGGAGCTGCCGGAGGACGTGCGCAAAGTCACCGATCGCCTCGACGCCGTCGGCAACACGACGAAGGCCGTCACGAAGGGCTACGCGATCGGCTCCGCGGTGCTCGCCGCGGTCGTCCTGTTCGCCGGCTTCCAGAAAGAAATCGAGGCGAAGGTCGGGCACACGATCTCGTTCGGGATCAACGAACCGCCGGTGCTGATCGGCCTGCTGATCGGCGGCATGATGGTGTGCCTGTTCGCGTCGCTGTCGATCGAGGCCGTCGGGCGCGCCGGCGGCGCCGTCGTCGAGGAGGTGCGCCGCCAGTTCCGCGAGCACCCGGGGATCATGGACTACACCGAAGAGCCGGACTACGCGGCGTGCGTCGACATCGTCACGAAGACGGCGCAGCGCGAGATGATCCTGCCGTCGCTGCTGCCGATCCTGCTGACGCTGATCGTCGGCCTGATCGACCAGCAGGCGCTCGGCGGCCTGTTGATCGGCGTGATCGTCGTCGGCTTCTTCTTCGCCGTGCTGATGACGGCCGGCGGCGGCGCATGGGACAACGCGAAGAAGCTGATCGAGGACGGCGCGTTCGGCGGCAAGGGCTCGGAAGCGCACGCGGCGTCGGTCACCGGAGACACGGTCGGCGATCCGTTCAAGGACACGGCCGGGCCGGCGATCAACCCGATGATCAAGGTCGCGAACATCGTCGCGATCCTGATCATTCCGCTGATCACCTGATGCGGGCCGCGCTTCGCGCCGCGCGATGACGGGAGCATGGATGCGACCTTGGCGATCTCGGGCGACCTAAGCTCAGCAGGAGATGAGAGGCCGACAGGTGCACCGCTCGGGCACGGTCGTCTTCTCTGTGCGATGGTCGCGATCGGCGTGGCGCTGATCGTGCAGGCGATCGCCGGGACGGGCAGCGCCGTTTCGGTGCGGCTGCTGCTCGGCGTGCTGTTCATCGCCGGCGGGCTCGCGCGCCTGTACTCGAGTAAACGGCTGGGGGCGTGCGCGAACGAGCACGCCCCGCCGGCGACGGCCACGCCGACGCCGGGCCGCAGCCGGGGCGGGCGCCGGCGCGGAGGCCGGTCCGCCGAGGCGCGCGCGCGCGTCGGTCGATGCGTCGCTGCGCACGCACTCGGCTCGCCGTTGCTGTTCTCGATCGTCTACACGCTCGCTGGCCAGCGCGCTCTACTTCGCGCTCGGGGTCGATCGCCGGCCACGCGCTCGGGCTGACGCCGGTGGTGTTCCTGGTCGCGGCGGTGCTGTTCGCGCTCACGGCGATGACGTACGCCGAGGGCGCGTCGCTGCACCAGGAGCGCGGCGGCTCGACCGTGTTCGCGCGCTACGCGTTCAACGAGCTCGTCAGCTTCGTCGCGGGCTGGGCGATCCTGCTCGACTACGTGATCCTGATCGCGGTCACCGCGTACTCGGCGACCCAGTACCTGAAGGTCTTCTGGAGCCCGCTCGGCAACCGCGGCGAGGCGCTCGGGCTGGCGCTGGCGTTCATCGCGCTCGGTCGTGCTAGCAACATCCGCGGCTTCGGCGGTCGCCGCGCGCGGCGGGTCGGCATCCTGCTCGCTGGCGATCTGGCGCTGCAGGGCTTCATCGTGGTGCTGGGGCTCGTGCTGTTCTTCAACCCGCACACGCTCACGGCCCGATCCACCTCGGCACGCGCGCCGACGTGGTCGGGGCTGGTGTTCGCGGCGACCGTCGCGGTGATCTCGTTCACGAGCCTCGAGTCCGCGTCGGGGCTCGCGGGCGAGGTCGAATCGGCCGCGGCGGCCTGAAGCGCCTGGTGGCGAGCACGACCGCGACCGTCGCGTTCCTCTACGTCGGCATCGCGCTCGTGGCGGTGACCGCGCTGCCCGTGCACGACGGCCGTACGAGCTGTCGACGCGCTACCTGAACGCGCCGATGATCGGCGTGGTCAGACACGTGCACCCCCACTGGCTTGGAAAGACGTTGATGTACCTGGTGGCGGCGATGGCGGCGGTGACGCTCGTCGCGGCCGCCAACTCGGCGATGCTCGGGCTCTCGCGCCTGGCCTACTCGCTGTCCACCAACCGCCAGATTCCAAGCGGTCTCGGGCGCCTGCACCCCCAGCGCTCGACTCCGTACGTGCTGATCGTGCTCGCCGGGTTGATCGCCGCGGGGCTGGCTGCGACGGAGGACCTCGACTTCCTGATCGGGATCTACGCGCTCGGCGCGACGCTCGCGTTCACGATCGCTCACCTGTCGATCTGTCGCCTGCGCTACTCCGAGCCGGATCGCGACCGCCCGTACCGGATGCCGCTGTCGGTGAAGCTCGGCAAGGGCGAGCTGCCGCTGCCGGCGGTGTTCGGCGCGCTTGTCTCCGCCGGCGGCATGGTCGCGGTGCTGGTCGTGCACCGGAGGCGCGCTACGTGGGCTCGGATGGATGCTTATGGGGCTCGTGCTGTACGTCGTCTACCGGCGCGCGGACGAGACCTCGCTGCTGCGCCGCGTGACCGTCTCTCCGCGGGCGCTGCGCGCGGAGCCGCCGAGCGAGCGCGACTACGGCTCGATCCTCGTGCCGCTGTTCGGGACCGAGCTCGACGACGACATCGTGCAGACCGCCGCGCGGCTCGTCGCCGGCGAGCCGACCGACGAGGCGGCGATCGACGCCGCGCACGATCGAGGCGGTGTGGGTGTTCGTGATCCCGATGTCGCTGCCGCTCGACGCGAGCCTGCCCGAGGCGCAGCTCAAGCACGCACGCCAGGTCCTGGCGCGCGCGAAGGCCGTTGGCGAGGAGTACACCGGCGTGCACGTCGCGACGGCGATCGTGCGCACACGCGCGCCGGTTACGCGATCGTCGACGAGGCCCGCCGGCGAGGAGTCGAGGCGATCGTGCTCGGGGCCGAGGAACCGTCGCTGATCCGGGGCGGGGGACGCCTCGGAGGTCGCGGCGGCCCCCTCGAGGGATACGTCGGAGACATCACCAAGTACGTGGTCCGCAAGGCGAGTTGTCGCGTGATCGTCACCGCTCCCGCCGCCCGCGACGCGCCGGTGGAGCTGGCCCGTCGTGTCAACCGCGCCGGGGCCCCAATGGTCAACCTGCGCACCTATGTGCATCTGCTACTGCTGCGCTTCGTCCTTGCTGTTCTCAACCCGCCACCAGCCCCACCTGCCACCCGTATGTTCGTCCTGATCGTCGGCGCGGGCCGCGTCGGCGCGGCCGTCGCCAAGTCGGCGCTCGCCGCCGGCCACGAAGTCTCGGTGCTCGACGAGGACCCGCTCTCGCACGAGCGCCTCGACGCCGGCCAGAGCATTCAAGCTTGCGGGGCGGCTGGATCCGGAAGGATCGCGCGGGCCTTCTGCGGACGCGCCGCCCTCTCTGATCGCCGCCGTCAACGCGATTGAATATCCAGCCTATGGACTCGACCGCCTCTGGAACGCGTGTTGCTGGAACGACGCGGCGGCGCGGCTTTTTCGCGGCTGGCTGGACGGCGATTGTCAACGCAACCTCCTGCGCTACGTGTTCCTCGAGGCGTCCGCTCGCGAGCTGATACCCGCCTGGGAGGACAGGGCGCGACGGCTGCTCGCCGAATTTCGCGCCGACTTCGCCCGCACCTTTCGCGACGTCAGGTCAAGAATTCGTCGAAATCTCCGCGGCGAGAGCGCCTTCTTCGCCGAAGCCTGGGACGAGCAGGCCGTTCAGATCCGCGAAGGCGGCCTTCGCGTGTTCAATCACCCCCACGGCGGTCTCGTGAGCTTCATCCAGCACACATTCGCCCCGGCGGAGCGGCCTGACTACAAACTCGTGATCCTTACGCCGGCCGGCGGCTGACGCTCGGGCCTCGATAGGTCGGCTTAGGTGAATCCCAGCGCGCTAACGTGATTCTCAGGGTGAAGCGTCAAGCGCCCTCAGCTCGGCGTTCGCCACAGGCCATTGCAAGTAGTTGTTAGGACATTCGCGCGCGATGAGTTGAAAGAGGCCTTCCGCGTTGTTTTTGCCTCCGTTGAGTAGGGCCAGCTCCCCGGCGAAGAAACGCGCTTGGCAGAGCTGGCCGCGCGCCTTGCCCGGATCGGGGTCCGCGGCGGCGGTGAGGAGCGCTGCAGGGTCGATCTCGCCCAGGAGATAGCGGATGAGGGGGGCCGGCCACGCGCTCATGTCGAGCTTCGCCCTGAGTTCCGCAAGCCGACTTGGCAGGCGGTTGCGGCGCTCGATGATGTCGAGCCACAGGACAAAGGCATCTTTGGGGTCGAGCGTATTCGCCTTCGCAAAGTCGGCCTGCGCGTCGGCGAAAGAGCCCTTGGTGAAAAAGACCACGCCGCGACCCAGATAGGCGCCGGCGTTTTTCGGACCGAGCCGGATCGCTTCGTTGTAGTCGGCAATTGCGCCGTCATTGTCTCCCCTGGCGTTCAAGACGTTTCCATGAGCCGCGAAGGCGTAGGCGTCATTCGGGTTGATTCTCATCGCCTCTGCAGAGCCGGCGATGGCGCGGTCGTCGTCGCCCTTCCCCAACCAAGCGATGCTTTGACCGGCGAAAGCGGCGGCGTTTTTTGGATCGAGGCGGATCGCCTCGTCATAATCGGCGATCGCCTTGTCGTTGTCCCCCTTGATCAGCCAAGCGCTGCCTCACCGTAGAACGCACCAGCATATTTTGGATCGAGGCGGATCGCTTGGTCATAATCGGCGATCGCGCGGTCGTTGTCGCCCTTGGCGCGCCAAGCGCTGCCTCGACCGTAGAACGCACCAGCATATTTCGGATCGAGTTCGGTCGCCTCGTCATAGTCGTCGATCGCGCGGTTGTTGTCGCCCTTGGCCCCCAAGCTATCCCGCGATTGACGAATGCGACCGCGTCCTTCGGATCGAGCCTGATCGCCTCGTCGTAGTCGGCGATCGCCTTCTCGTCATCGCCCTTTGCCTGCCAAACGAAGCCTCGTTTGATGAAGGCTTGCGCAACTTTCGGATCGATTTCGATCGCCTTTGAGCAGTCTGACAATGCCTTGTCCCAGGCCCGCTTGTCGTATTGCGCAAGGCAGCGATCGAGATGGCCCATCCAAGCGCTTCGACACGCCATTGGCCAGAATTAATACTCGCGTGCACCCGGCAATGCGGTCGTCGGCAGCGGCCGTCGAATGCGAGCCACTACACACAACCGCATCGTCCGCCGTCTGCGCGTCGCTCTATGGGTCGCAAGCGCTCCGATCGCCGACAGCACGACGCGCGCAAACAGCCGACCCGTCCGGTTCATCGAAGCCTCTCCCGGTTCCGCCGGCCGCTTTAGAGCGTGCCAGCTCCTCGGTCGAATCGCAGTGTGCTCGCGATTCCTCGATTTCGCGCTCATTTTCGCGACAAACCGGCTTCCACTTTTTCGCGAGCCACAGCTGGTCGCGCCCTGGAGCACCGCGAAGACGCCTGGACGGACGTATCTGAGCCGCCGCTCCCTACCTTGAGAAATCGTAATGCGCTGGCCAATTTCCGGATAGGCGTCTCGGCGCATGTTCGCTCCATCGATCGCCAAGGCGGTCAACTAGCGAATTTGGAGCGAACTCATGTCATTCTCCGGTCTTGCGAGCCCACAAGGGCGGCGCAACACGATCCTTGCCTCGGTCGCGGTCGCCGCTCTCGGCGTCGCAGGCGTCCTTGGCGAGAGCGCGATCAACCCAACTCATCCCGCCTATGCGGCGGCCGTCTCGACCGCCGACCTGCCCCAGAACGCCCCGTCGTTCGCCCCCCTGATCGATCGCGTCAAAGCTTCGGTCGTGTCGGTCAAGGTCAAGATCGCAGCCGAAGACGCCGACGTTGAGGGCGGCGCTTCTTCCAGCCAGGGCCAGATGGACAACCTCCCCCCGGAGATCCAGAAGTTCTTCAAGCAGTTCGGTGGTCTGCCCAACGGAGGCGGTATGCCTGAGGGCCGGCATCCGATGATGATGGGCGAAGGCTCCGGCTTCTTTGTTTCGGCTGACGGCTACATCGTCACCAACAACCACGTGGTCGACCACGCCAAGACCGTCACCGTCACCACGCAGGACGGCAAGACGCTCGACGCCAAGGTTGTCGGCACCGACCCGAAGACCGACCTTGCGCTCATTAAGGTCAACGAGGCCGGCGATTATCCCTTCGTCGCGTTCTCGAAGGAGCAGCCCCGCATCGGCGACTGGGTCGTGGCGATCGGCAATCCTTATGGCCTCGGCGGCACGGTGACCGCTGGCATCATCTCGGCTGAAGGCCGCGACATTGGCGATGGCCCCTATGACCGCTTCCTGCAGATCGACGCCCCGATCAACCGCGGCAACTCGGGCGGCCCGACCTTCAACATGAAGGGCGAAGTCGTCGGGGTGAACACCGCCATCTATTCGCCCTCGGGCGGCAGCGTCGGAATCGGCTTTGCCATCCCCGCGACCACGGTCGATAGTGTCATTGGCGCGCTCGAGCACGGCGGCATGGTTCCGCGCGGCTATCTCGGCGTCAACATCCAGCCGGTCACCAGCGAGATGGCCGAAAGCTGGGTCTGAAGAGCGCCGGTGGGGCGATCGTTGACGAGGCTATGCCAGGGACGCCGGCTGCCGAGGCGGGCCTCAAGGCTGGCGACGTCATCACCAAGCTCGACGGCAAGGCGGTCAAGGACGCGTCGGATCTCACCGTGCGGATTGGCTCGTTCAAACCCAACGACAAGGTCGAACTGACCTATCTGCGCAACGGCGACGAAAAGACGGCTCAGATCACGCTCGCCGACCAGAAGAGCGAGAAGCTCGCCAAGGCTGATAGCTCCATGTCGCAGAAGGACCAGGGCGCGCAGCTCGGCATCCAGATCGCTCCGGCCAAGGAGGTCGACGGCGCAGGCGACAAGGGTGTCGCCATCGTCGGCGTCGATCCCAACGGAACGGCCGCAGAGCAGGGACTGGCGACTGGTAACGTCATCCTAAACGTCAGCGGCAAGCCGGTGTCGACACCAGACGACGTCAAGGCCGGGATCGCGAGCGCGAAGAGCCAGGGCAAGAAGGCGGTCATGATGCGTATTCAGACCGCTGACGGCGCCCACTTCGTCGCTGTCCCGTTCCCCAAGGCGTAACCAAATCTACGCCTCGTGGGATGGGCGGCGGCGCGCTGGCTGGGAGGGTGGCGCGCCGCCGTTTAGACGCGGTGGCGAAGGACCGCCTTCCCGTCCCCAAAATCGACTTCCGACGCCGGGGCCTGTGCTCCGGCGTTGCCGTTTCAGGCCGACTTCGGGTGCCCTCTAGCGCCGCCCCACACCTGCGCCCGCTCCGAGGCCGGAGACTTGGCAAGCAGCCGAGCGAAGATGACGATGTGAATGAAAAACAGGATTGGCACCAGAAAGCCTGGGATGATGAGCCAGGGCAAGCTGGTCATTGGCGAACTGTCCGGCGGTCCGACGAAAATCTGAAGTGGACCAGGGCCGACAAAGTCCCGAGTGCGACCGCGGCGAGAAGGTCGGCGACGCCGACCGCGTTCCACAAGAAGACGAGCGGTCGCACGCGTTGGCCGAACCTCGTAACTGCCCAGGCGACGGCAGTGCAGTCGCGCCGATCAAGACATCACCCCACCCCGCGCTCGGCGCAAACGGAGCGGGAAGGCGGCCGTCGGCGTAGAGAACGAGAAATATGACCCCGAGCACGCGGATCGCATGGACCGCGATGAGCGCCGGCAAGGGCGTTGTGGCCATCGCATTTCGCACAGAGGGTAGAGCGAAATACGCCGAAGCGAGCGCTGCGACGGGCAAGACGACCGCGAGGCCGAGCGCCGGGGCGCCACCCCCCGCCGGGCCGAGCGCGGCGGTCGCGCCAAACGCCAAAATCAGCACGAACCACGCACCGAGAGCCACCAGAACCGCAGCCCGCGCGCTGGTTGCTTTGGCGAGTGTCACCGACAGAAAGCCGACGACGATCGAGGCGCTGACAGTGAGTGCGACAGTGGACAGGATCTCAAACATGGTGACCTCCATTATAGTGTAGTTACACCTATAGGTTAAATTTTTTTTTAGCCTTGAGCTGCTCCCGACCCCGTCCCGGCCGCCAAAGCCGCGTCCTGCGCCTTCTTCCAGAACGGGAAGGCGCGCCGCGCGGCCTCTTCGCCCGCCGGCGTGATCGCGACCTTGCGGACGCGACGGTCCTCACCCTCATCGATCCGAACAAACCCGTCCCGAACGAGGCGACTTAGGTTCCGGGTCAGCGTGGTCCGCTCGAGGCCTTGGAAGTCCGCGAGGCGCGTGGTCGCAATAGGGCCGGTCTGAACGAGCGTCGCCAGCAAGGTGAACTGGGTGCTCCGAACGCCCGACCCTCAAATCGCCTTCTCGAAGGCGCGGGTCAGGTCTCGGCTCAGACGGCGGGCTGCGGTGCACACGCATTGGCGGGTGGCGACGAAGTCAACTTCTTCCAATTGCATCCAACGTGCATATACACCTTTATTCGAACCGTCAAGGCCAAACAGCGCGACCCCCATCAAGTCCGCGGCCAGACGTTCGGCTAGCGAGTTGCTTTTGGAGTGACGCGTCGAGTTGCAGAAAAATGAGGTTAAGCAACTGAAAGAATTGAGTCGCGCGCAGAATTGCTCGCCGGGCCCTTACCGCGCCCGTTCCCAGCCGCCCCCGTCGGTCTCGCGCCAATAGCTGATCGTGCCGCCTTGATCCTTGAGCCGCCGCCATTCGCCTCGCGCCTCAGCAAGCGCGGCCTCGTCGCGTCCGTCGAACATCATAACGACGAGATCGAACGCATTATCCGCCTCACCGGTTTCAGCGCCGGAAAGCCTGACCAGCATCGTCGCGGTGTTGGCGTTCTTAAGCTCGCTCGTCAGAAAGATCGGCTGTTCCATCGGATCGCCGTCGCCGGTCGCGCCATGCCGGAGAAAGCTCGCATCGTCGTAGGTCCACAGCCGTTCGTTGAGAGCGGCGACCATTTCGTCGGAAGAGGCGCGCACGAGGACGCGGCGGCCTTCCTCCAGCGCCTGCTCGAGCAAGGACGGCAGCGCCTGGTCGATGCGTCGCTGCTCGAGATGGTAGAACCGAATCTCCGTCACTGGCCCGCTGGGCCGACGATGACGAAGGTCCGGTCGGAGCCGCTCGCGATCAGCCCGAGGCTCACGCCGCCGGGTTCGTGCTCTTCAGTCTTGCCCGCGACATAGACATCGCCCCGCTCGCGCGAGGCGGCGAGATACTCTCCCGCATCGCTGTTCATACCGCGCAGGACGCCGCGACTCTTGGCCGCGTCCCACCCGAGCGCGGCCTTCAGGGCCGCCGCCTGAAAACGCTCGAAATTGGTGGTTGTGCGGGCATTGGCCGGTTCGCCGATACGCGCCTCGAAGCGCAGGAATTGATCGCCGCGACAAGAGAGGGTCCCGTCCACGTCCACTTTGGTCGTAATGTCGAACATATCCGAACCGGAGCGGGTCCGAGATACGACGACAGCGCGTCCCAACTCGACCTGCATGTCGCTGGCTTCGGCGCGCAGGGCGTTTGAAAAGGCGTCGCATCCCGCGATCGCCCACGCCGGCCCAACTGAGGCGGTCCAGGCGGCGGCGAGCGCGAAGATCGTGGACCAAATCCGCATCCTGACCCCTTCCGCCCGATTCTCGAATCAATTCGTCAATGAGAACCTAATCTTCGTAGGAGTCGGCCATGAGACGGTTCAGGAGACGCACGCCCCACCCCGAACCCCAGGACTGATTGATGTCAGACGGCGCCGAACCCATCGCCGTGCCGGCGACGTCGATATGCGCCCACGGCGCCTCCTTGACGAATCGCTGTATGAACTGCGCCGCGGTGATCGAGCCGCCGTGGCGCCCCCCGGTATTCTTCATGTCGGCGAATTTGGAATCAATCATCTTGTCGTAAGCCGCGCCGAGCGGCATGCGCCAGACCTTCTCGCCCGAAGCCTCGCCCGCGGCGGCAAGCCGCTGGGCCAGTTCGTCATTATTGGAAAAGAGTCCAGCCACCTCGGCGCCGAGCGCGACAATGATGGCGCCGGTCAGCGTCGCAAGGTCAATGATCGCTCGCGGGGAATAAGTCTCCTGCGTGTACCAGAGCGCGTCGGCCAGAACGAGCCGCCCTTCGGCGTCCGTGTTGACGATCTCGATCGTCTGGCCCGACATGGAGGTGATGATGTCGCCGGGCCGGATCGCGTCGCCGTCGGGCATGTTCTCGACCAGGCCGACGACGCCAACCACGTTGACCTTCGCTTTGCGCGCGGCAAGCGCATGCATGAGTCCGACGACACAGGCCGCGCCGCCCATGTCGCCCTTCATATCCTCCATACCGGCTGAGGGCTTGATCGAGATCCCGCCGGAATCGAAACAGACCCCCTTCCCACGACGGCAATGGGCTTTGTCCGCTTTGACCGCGCCCCGTTCCAGCGCATAGCAACAAGGCGGCTCTCGCGCGCCGATCCTCGTCCCACCGCGAGCAGCGCGTTCATCCCCAATTTGCCCATCGCTTTCTCGTCAAGCGTTTCCACGACAACGCCCAGCTTCTCCAGCGCTTTGGCGCGATCGGCGAATTCGATGGGAAAGAGGACATTGGGCGGCTCGTTGACCAGATTGCGGGCCAGTTCAACGCCTTCAGCGACGGCGAAGCGCTCCTGTGCGGCTGCGCGCGCGGCGACAGCGTGGCTCGAGCCGATAACGAAATCGGGCGTATCGGCGCCGTTGTCCTCCGAGTCCTTCTTGCGCGTCTTGTATTTATCGAACCGGTAGCCGCGCAGGCGAAGGCCGAGCGCAAAATCGGCCGCCGCCGAGCCGTCCCACGTTCCCGACGGCGCCTCAAAAGCGACTTCGACCCGCTTCGCGCCGGTCACTTTGCCGAAGATGAGCCGCCAAACGTCATGAAGTCGACCGGGGCGTTGTCCTTGCTTGGAGCGACGCCGACAACCACCAGCCGCGATGCGTCGAGGCCAGCGGGCGCCAAGATGTCGAGTGCGGTGCGCTGGGCGGCGCGAAAATTGGACGCCTTCGCCGCGGCGCGGATGAGGGGTTCGAGATCGCCGAACTGCGCCGTCACCGCGGGTGCCGGTTTCATGTCGGCCCCGACGAAGACCACCAGCGCGCTGCCTTTGGGGGCGGACAGGGACCCGAAGGCGATCTTAACCGATCCGCTCATAACCGACGCGTGTCCTTGTCCGGATTTGACGACTTGAGGCCAGCCGACGGGGGCGTCGCCGGCCGCGGCGCCGACATATCAGGGGGTTTGCCGCGCCCGTCAATAAGCCGCCGCGATTGGGCGACACATTTCAGCTGGTTCGGGTCAAACATCGCCAGCGGGAGCAGTTCGTCTTGCAACGAAAGAGCACATGGGGCAAGCGCTGCGCCGGGACGGCGCGCGCTGATGCGCGCTCCCCGCATCTCCGGACGACGCGGCCGCGATGATCCAGATTGAACGCTATTTGCTGAGGACTGCGACGACAGCCTGTCTCTCAGGCCTGGTCGTCCTGACGGGAGTCGTGTGGGTGACCCAGGCCCTGAGGCAGATCGATCTGATCACCAGCAAAGGCCAGACCATATTGTTGTTTCTCTTGATCACGGCGCTCGCGCTTCCCTCGCTGGTCGCCTTCATTGCGCCAGTGGCGCTGTTTGCCGGCATCCTTTACACCCTGAACAAGCTCAATGGCGACAGCGAGCTTGTGGTCATGGCCGCTTCAGGCATTTCGCCCGCTCGGCTATTGCGCCCGATGGCGGTGCTCTCCGCAGCCGTGTTTGCGGTCGTGGCCGTCCTCTATATCCAGGTTCTGCCTTGGAGTTTCGGCGCCATCGAGAATCTCACGACCTTCATTCACGCAGATTTCATCACCAACTTTGCCCGCCCAGGCGCTTTCTCCGAACTCGAATCGGGTTTCATCTTTCACTTTCGTGAGCGCACTCCCGACGGGGCTCTTCACGGCGTGTTTATGCAGGATTTACGGGATACGACCAAGGTCACGACGTACATCGCCGAGGCCGGAAAAACAGTCGATCGAGACGGGGCGAGCTATCTTCAGCTGTCCAAGGGCGTCTTGTTGCGGCCACAGTCAGCCGGCAACCGTCGATGGTGACTTTTGACGACTACACCATCGATCTGTCGCAGTTCATGCACGCAGTCAGCGCGATCAAACGACCGCGCGAGCGCACGACCGCGCAATTGATGCGCCCGACGCGAAGGATCAAGCCGATCCAGCCCTGTTTGGCCATATTCGCAGCGAACTGCTCGACCGCCTGGCCAGCCCGCTCTACGCTGTTGCAGGCGGTCTCATCGCTTTTGCGGCGCTTGGAGAGGCGCGGACAACTCGTCAGGGACGAGGCGTTTCGATCGCAGGAGCGGTACTCTCGTTTGCCGGCGTGCGCATGCTTGGGATTGCAGCCACGACCCTCGCCGTCGGCGTACCGTCCGCCTCCGTCTTCGTGTGGGCCATTCCGGTCGCCGCTTGCCTGGGTGCTCTGGCGCTGATCTTCCGGCGAGCAATTTTAGGGCCTATCCGG
>CAVOZT010000005.1:0-556737 GCA_963701375.1 uncultured Acidimicrobiales bacterium
CACATTCACGCTGAAGCTTTAGCAGCCTGGAAATAACTTGACGTTCGCCATGACGCCTCGGCGGCGTTATATTCTCTGTGTGCTGTGCGCCAAGCAGTTGCGGTAGACAGGGCTGGTTAAATGCTGAAATCAATCGAACTCCGGGGGATCGGCCCGGTCGATGATCTGTCGGCCAATTTCGGCGAGAGGCTGAACGTCATCACGGGCGACAATGGACTGGGCAAGTCGTTTCTTCTCGATGTGTGTTTCTGGTCTCTGACCGGGACATGGCCTTTGGGTCGAACAGCTATCCCGGGCGGGAGTTACAAGTCTCCGACGATCAACTACGACATCCAAAGCTTGACGAGGAAGCCGATCGACTCTTCTGGTTCGACTTGCGCGACGGAGCTGTGCATTTCCGCGCTTCCGTTGGGCAAAGCAGGGAGACGTTCTCGGCTGGCTCACGTCACCGATCTTCGGCCTCCGCGAGGCCCGATCGAGTGAGGCAGAAGTCGTGATGGGCGCTGCGGAGGCATTTATGGCTGGCGACACGCGCGGCCAGCCTGCCGGCCTTCGGACCCGCGCCGCGATACAAAAGGAGATGCGCCGAGTGCTGCCGGGGGATGACGAAATGTGGTCGCGCTGGCTCCTCAAGACCCGCGAGGGCGCCCGGCAATGATCCCTGTCGCCGCATCGCCCGAGCCGGCCGATTTCAACACACAATGCCGCGAGCGCGGACGGCAATGGCTTGCCGCCCACCCGCCTGGCCGAAACATCCCGCCATAGGGCTGGGCGACGTAGAGGACGGGCACGCCCAGGTCGGGGAAGACGTTGCGCGGCATGCGCGACACCGCGAAGAGGCCCGCCGCCACGGCCGCCATGACCAGCACGAGCACCGATATGGGCCGTCGAGGCGCGAAAAAGACGAGATTCATCGAATGAGCCCGGAATAGAGATCTTGGTCGGCCATCTTTATGCGAAGTTATACTCGATGGGAGGCATCGCGGACAGCAGGCTTTGTCTCAACGACGTATTACGCTTGAACTATTACATGCGACGCGACTCGGCGGAGCCGCGCAGGTAGGCTAGCAAGGGTCAGACGAAGAGGCGATGAATATGCGGATCTTTCCTGGCGGTCTTCCTTTTGTTGGCTTTGGCCGGCGGTGGCACGTGGTACTGGCGGCACGGTTCGCAGGAGGACCCTGTTTACAAAACGGTCAGCGTAACCCGGGGCGATGTGGTCGCCACGATTTATTCCACTGGAACGCTCAGCCCCAGGAAGTCGTGGATGTCGGGGCGCAGGTCGCCGGCCTGATAGTTGACTTCGGGCAGGACGCCAACGGCAGTCCCATCGATTATCGATCACCGGTCGATCCAAACATGGTGCTGGCGCGAATCGACGACAGCACCTACCGGGCGGACGTCAACACTGCCACCGCGCAGCTCGAACAGGCGCGGGTGGCGGTGTTGAAAGGGCAGGCCGATCTTGCCCAGGCCCACGCCAAGCTTCTCCAGGCCCAGAACAATTGGACGTGCGCCCAGGCGGTGGGGCCGTCGGACGCCCTGTCCAAGAGCGATTATGATATGTACCAGGCCGATTTCGAGTCGGCAAAGGCAAACGTCGCCGTGGCGGACACCGAGATCGCGCAGGCCAGGAGCGGGGTTTCGCTTGCCGAGGCATCGCTCTCCAAGGTGCAGAGAAACCTTGAGTTTTGCACGATACGCTCGCCGGTGAAGGGCGTCATCATCGATCGCCGGGTCAACGTCGGGCAGACAGTGGTATCAAGCCTGAACGCGCCCAGCCTGTTCCTGATCGCCAAGGACTTGACCCGGATGCAGATTTGGGTCGCGGTGAATGAAGCGGACATCGGCCGGATCGCGACCGGAGCGCCCGTCACGTTTTCGTGCGATGCCTTCCCCGATCAAGTATTCCAGGGGCGTGTCGGGAAAGTGCGGCTGAATGCGACCATGACGCAGAACGTCGTCATGTACACGGTCGAGGTGGAAGCGGACAACGCCAGGAATATCCTTCTTCCTTACCTGACTGCCAAGGTCCAGTTCGAGGTACAGAAACAAACCGACGTGTTGCTCGTCCCCAACGCCGCGCTCCGCTGGAACCCCGCATCGGTTTCGGAGCTGGCTCCCGATATCCGGCCCACATTGACGCCCGACGCCGCCGCGGCCCAACTCAAGTCTCCTCCCCAGACAAGGGATTCGGTCAGATCCAAAGGCCATCACGGAACGATCTGGATTCGGGATGGGCGCTACGTGCGGCCGTTGGACGTAAAGCTGGGGACTTCCGACGGCACCCGGACGGCCGTGTCGGCCGATGCGCTGCGCGAGGGCGCCGAAGTCGTGACCAGCGAAACGGTTCGGTCGGCAGAGGCGAGCCAGAGAAGCCCTTTCCTTCCACAGATGATTCGGAGATGAGCCATTCCATGCACAGCCTCTATCGAACCCTGCGGACGGCCCTGCACGCGCTTTGCGCAACGTCATGAGATCGTTGCTGACTTGCCTGGGCATCATCATCGGCGTCGCTGCCGTCATCGCGATGATGGAGATCGGCCAAGGCTCGTCTGACGCGATCCAGCGGACCATTGCCAAACTCGGCGCGAACGTCGTTCAGATCGACCCCGATGATTCGGCATCCGCCGGCGTCAGCACGGGCAGCGGCGGCAAGGTCACGCTCACACCGGCCGACTGCGATGCTATCGCACGGGAATGCGAGGGGGTTCATTGGGCCGCGCCCAGCGTCGACTGCCGCAGGCAGGTCATCTTTGGCAATCGTAACTGGTATCCGCGCAACATCCTGGGCACCACGGCCGATTTCCTGCTCGTCCGCGACTGGCCCATTCAGGAGGGTGCGTCGTTCACCGACGATGACCTCCGCGCCGCCGCCGCCGTCTGCCTGATCGGCCAAACTCCCGCCCGCCGCCTCTTCGACGACGAATCCCCGGTCGGCAAAGAAGTCGTGATCAACGGCGTGTGCGTCAAGATATTGGGCCTTGGTGAGTGCCAAGGGCGTCAACATGACCGGCGCGGACCAGGATGACTTCTTCGTCGCCCCGTTGACGACCGTGAAATTCCGCCTCTCGGTCTCGAGACAAATCGGCAGCCAGGGTACGGCTTCAGCCTCATCGTCAGCCGTTCCAAATACGCTCAACCAGCCCTATCCCAGCCAGCAGGTGCAACTTTATGCCCAGCAGTCCGCCGCGCAGGCGATGGACTCGCCGCAAATCATTCGGTTCTCCGACCTGGACGATATCTGGGTTTCGGCGGTCTCGCCGCAGGCCATTCCGGCGGTAACTCGCGAGATCACCAGCCTCCTGCGCGACCGCCATCACATTGCCGATGCTCAACCGAATGACTTCAGGGTCCGAGACCTCACCGAGATCTCGCAAAGCCTTGCTTCGACCAGCACGCTCATGACCAACCTGCTCTTGTGCGTCGCCTTGATTTCCCTCATGGTCGGCGGCGTAGGCATCATGAACATCATGCTGGTGTCGGTCACCGAGCGGACTCGGGAGATTGGATTGCGCATGGCCGTCGGCGCCCGCGCACGGGACATCCTGCGGCAATTCCTGATCGAGGCGATCCTGCTCTGCCTTGCGGGCGGTTTTGCGGGAATTCTGCTGGGGCGCGGGGTTTCCATCACGCTGACCGCCCTTTTGAATTGGCCCACGGTCCTTTCCGTGCCGGCGATCATCGCGGCCGTGGTGGTCTCAGGCACAGTGGGCGTCGTCTTTGGCTACTACCCGGCATGGAAGGCCTCGCGGCTCGATCCGATCGAGGCGCTGAGATACGAGTGACCGGACTTCCGCGAAAGGCAAAAGTTCCGCGCGGAGGGTCGTTTGGCTCTGGTGAAGGCCGCGGCGATCACCTCGCCGGCTTGATTCCCGCCGCGCGGGCCAACGCCGCTGCTTTGTCGGTCTTCTCCCAGCTAAAGCCGCCGTCAGTGCCCGGCGTCCGACCGAAGTGGCCGTGGCGGGCCGTCTGCTTGTAGATCGGGCGTTGCAGGTTCAGGTACTTGATGATCCCCCGTGGCGTGAGCGGGAAGTGCTCCCGGATCAGCTCGGCGATGTCGTCCTCGGGCAGAAGGGCGGTGTTCTCGGTGCTGACCGTGACGCTCACGGGGTTGGCCACGCCGATGGCGTAGGCAAGCTGCACTTCGGCGCTGCGGGCCAGGCCGGCGGCGACGATGTTCTTGGCGATGTAGCGGCCCATGTAGCAGGCGCTGCGGTCCACCTTGCTGGGGTCTTTGCCGCTGAAGGCCCCGCCGCCGTGGGCGCCGCGCCCGCCGTAGCTGTCGACGATGATCTTGCGGCCGGTGAGGCCGGTATCGCCGTGCGGGCCGCCTACCACGAATTTGCCGGTCGGGTTGATGTGGAAGACGATGTCGTCGTTCCAGAGCTTTTTGGGGATGGACGGGCGGATCACCTGCTCGATGATCTCGCGCTTGGCCTTCTCGCTGATCGCGTCCTTCTTCCTGTCGATCACCGATTCATCGTGCTGGGTTGAAACGACCACCGTGTGGACGCGGATCGGGCGCTCGTCGATGTACTCGACCGTCACCTGGCTCTTGCCGTCGGGGCGGACCCACGGCAGCTTGCGCCGCTCGCGCACGTCGGCCAGCTTTTCCACGATGCGGTGGGCCAGATGGATCGGCAGCGGCATCAGCTCGGGCGTCTCGTCGCAGGCATAGCCGAACATCAGGCCCTGGTCGCCGGCCCCCTGGTCCTTTTCGTTGTCCTCGGCGCGGTCCACGCCGCGGGCGATGTCCGGGCTTTGGCTGTGGATCGCGGTCAGCACGCCGCAGGACTGGAAATCGAACCCGATGTCGGGGTGGACGTACCCGATCTCCTTGATCGTCTCCCGCGCCACCTGGGCCGCGTCCACGTATGCCGTGGTCGTGACCTCGCCGGCCAGCACCACCTGCCCGGTTGTCACCAGCGTCTCGCAGGCGACGCGGGCCTTGGGGTCCTGCGTGAGAATGGCGTCCAGGATGGCGTCCGAAATCTGGTCGGCCACCTTGTCGGGATGGCCCATGGTCACGGATTCGCTGGTGAACAAGTGAGTGCTGCGGCGGAATTCTGGCGACACGAAAGGTCCTCCAATGGCTAAAAGGCTCGTCATTCCCCGATTCCGGGGCGTTTCCGACAAGGAAAGCGGCGAAATGTACAGGGATATGCCCCCGCTGGCAAACGGACGCGCGCCGCCGACATCGCCGTGTGAGCCTGGGAATCAATTCGTGGCACCGCCTTACCGGCTGTGTTTTTGGGCACAAAACACAGGCGAGGACGCCTGTGCTACAAAGAATTCCCAGGCTCAGTGGCCTTCTCTTAAGGTCCGACGCCGCCTCGTGGCGCACGCCGCCCCGGTACATCACGCCGATGAGAAGGGCGTAGCTGAGCACCACGGTGGTGCCGTTGGCGCCGAACAGGGAGGAGTTGAAGTTGATGACGCTGGGGCTGGAGGTGGGGGCGTTGGCGGCGTTGGCCTGCGCGACCGCCCAGCGCAGCGTGCCGAAGTAATTGCCGGCGCTGGCGGCCACGTCGGCGGCGCTGTTCACGGTGTAGGTGCTCAGCAGCACCCGCCGCTCCAGCGCCTCCTGCCGCCCGGCCGGGCAGCCCGGCCCGGCCGCCTTCGAGCTTCCCGCACGGGTTCCTGCGCGGGATGGCCCGCGGTGGCCGCGGTCAGGCCCGGCGGCGAAGCGCATGAGAGTCCGGTTTTTCATATCGTCTCCCTTCCTGGGCCCGGGTGCCCGACCCGGTAAGCCTGAAGGAGCCAGTTTCCTTCGAGTTCATCAAGAAAATTTTGGCGCGGTTGTTGCGTCTCATCCTCTCCATCCCCCCAACCTTCCCAGCACGCACGCACCCCGGCGTCGCCGCCGGAAGGTCTCCGCCGCTCAGGTATAGGTGAAGGTCAGCCCGAAGCGTTTCTTGAAACTGTGCGTAAACCACGTCCTCCACCATGGACCGCTGCGCACCTGCCGCCGCTGATCGTGAGGCCGGAGGCGGCGGCCGTCACCGCAGCGTCCACCTTGAGGACGCGGCCGGCGTGGTTGCCGCTGATCGTGAGCAGCTCGGCGCCGGAGCCGGTGGGGGTCGTCGCCCCCTGCGTCAGCTCCAACTGCCCTTGGGAGAGCGTGATGATCTGGGACGATGCGCTGAAAGACGCCGGCTTTTCAGATATATTCCAAATATTCCTTTTCGGCGCCCGCTCTGTCCGCCAGAGGGAACGAGAAACTCGGCCGCGACTGGATGATTGACGAAAGGAACCTGAAGATGGTGGCGGACCGCAAGCCCGGCCGGCCGTCAACGTCCAAAGAGTGCAAGCAGCCGCGGAAGGGGAAGGGTCAGGAGTAGCGTGCTTCACTTGCTCATCGCCCAGACTCTGCCTCAACCCGCGCCTACCCCTTCGACGGATTCGACGACTTCCTCAACGGCTATTTCTGCCCGCTCGTGGCCGTCGCGATCTTTGCGGTTTTCTTCCTGTGGCTCATCTTTGGCGGTGGACGGTATTGGGGCGAACGCAAGGGTTATGCCGAAGAGTGGCGGACCGCTCACCAGCGAAGGCAAGTTCGGAAGGTGCTGGAGAACCATCGCATCCGGGAAGCGAGGCGGATCTGCCAGGAGTGCGGTTACGACCTTCGAGCATCCCCGCTCAGGTGCCCGGAGTGCGGGACGCGGTTCCGCAGTTCCCCAAGCCCTCGGTGCCCCCGGTGCCAGCCCCGGCCGGAAGGGCCCGGCGACATTTGGGGCCGCGTCATGTTCAAGCGAAGGCCACGCAAGGCGAAGGATTGACCTACATTTGCACTCGGTAGGACTCGAACCTACAACCCTCGGTTCCGAAGACCGATGCTCTATCCAATTGAGCTACGAGTGCCAAACACTTACAGCATTTTTGCCTTCCAGATTCTCCAGATTTTAGGCCCTGGTTCAACCGTTTAAGCAACAATTGCGTCATCCAGGCCTGATCAATTCAGAACCGCAGGAGCGCAGCGTGGGAGTGATGGAGTCGCCGCCGGCCGTATTGACGCCGAACGCCGTGGAGAGGACGATTCTGTACTCGCCTTTTATCAAGACCATGACCAATGCCCGTCATTGTCGAAAGCGGCGGCACATTGGCCCGGCACGCAAGAAGTGGCGACGCCCGTATTCGATTGGCCGCTGGTCTGCGTGTTATGAAACGACTTTCGGCCAGCGTTGTTGGTAATGTTGACCGGCTCGCTCCATTTGCCGTCGCCGCTGCTGATCGAGACGAAATTATCTCCGCTGAAGCGATCGCCGGTGTCATTCATCTGCATGATGACAACCATGTGCCCGCGTGGCCCCTGGCAGGCTTGAAATCCATCGACCAGTCCCTTGAGCCCCGAGGGGGCGCGGATCACCGTAGGCTCGTCGTCGCTGCCCAGGGGATAGTCGCGGACATTGGGATGCTCTCCGGCGGGAAAGTAGGCAATGAGGTGCTGCTTGCCCTTGGCATCGACGAGAAGCGTGGGCACGTCCTTCCATTCGTGAGTTCCCGCATTCGGCAAGTCCAGGTCACCGCCTCCTTGCCTTTCTCGATTAACGCGTAGTGCGATGGATGCGCGGCCAGTCCATCCTGTTTCTTCCGATCCACACTGGCAACAAAGTGCAGGCCCGCGGTGTCGACGTAACCGTTCATCGTAGCCAACCCATCGCAGGAAGGGCCCACCCATTCCTGTCCAGTTGGTGCCGGCGGACCGGCGTAAGAAACATCTCGCGGGGCTGACCCGGGGTCGCGCCGTCGAGAGTGACTGGAAGACGGCCCGTAACATACGTTGTTCGCATGCGTCTTTTGGGCCAGGGAGTCGAGATGCCACTTGTCCGGCAGCACGTTCCACAATACTTGAGCCTTTCCTGCGGGATCGAGCGTGGTGAAAGAGGAGATCGCGCCGTCGTTCTGATTGGCGGGCGCGGCGGTCTGTGATCAGCTTGATCCGGCTCCACTTGCCGCCTTCCAGGGCGCGATAATAGAGATTTGAATAGCCGCCAGCAGCAGCATCCGCGCTGACCACAAAATTCTGGCACTTCGTCTCGGGTCCCACGAGCTCGCTACGACGAGATTCGGAGAGGCACCCACGCTCTTGCTGGACGACGTCTTCTCGGAGCTGGACGACAAGCGAGCGGCTCTGCTGGCTGAATACCTGCCGCCGGGTCAGGTCCTGCTCGCAACCGCGGTCGATCCCCCGAGTGCCTTGTCTGGCAGCGTCGTCAACGTCTCGGAGATCGGTAAGAGCGGCAAAAGGGTCAACGGGACTGCCGGAGATCGTCGTATCGAAGGCGGTGAGGCTCTATGACGGAAGAACCATCGCGAGCAGGAGGATCCGGCGGGCCGCCTGCTGGTGGGCTGCGGCCGAGCCACCCCGGCAGAGCCGGACGGACCGTGGGGCTGAGCGAATCCCTTGCACAACTCAGCCGGCGGATCGGTACAGCGCCACCGGACACGCTCGCTCAAGTATTTGCGCGATGGGCAGAGACCGTCGGCGAAACGATCGCCGCCCATGCACGTCCCGAGAGAATCGATGGGCACGCGTTGGTCGTGACAGTCGACTCGCCGGCGTGGGCGAGCCACCTACGGACCCTTGCGACAGAACTCCTGAGCAAGTTGTCCGAAGCCGCCGGCGAAGGGGCTCCTACAACGCTAGTGATACGCGTGAGAGCCATTGGTCGCGGGTCTGGCGCTCAGCCCTGACAAACGGCGCTGACCAGGGTCTGAGCCCCCTGGAAGTGCCGCCGAAAGCGTCCGAGCGCGACACCCTCGCTGGTACACTGTAGGCATCGGCGCCGTGCGACATGAATCGGTCAAAAACCCTGGTCGCAAAGGAGCTTGTCCCGTGAGATCGGCAATGGAGAGGGCGCGCGCGTGGCGCTGAAAGCTGAACAGGCACCAACAAGATCGAAATCGCAAGATCAGGCGACAACGCCTTCGTACGACGCGAGCGACATCACCGTCCTGACGGGCCTAGAGCCGGTCAAGCAACGCCCCGGGATGTACATCGGGTCCACCGGGCCGAGCGGGCTTCACCACCTCGTTTGGGAAGTTGTGGACAACTCGGTCGACGAGGCGATGCAGGGATGCGCCACCCGGATCGACGTGACCTTGCTTGCCGATGGCGGATGCCGGGTGACGGACAACGGGCGAGGGATCCCGGTCGGGCCGCACGAGCAATACCCAGATCGGTCCACCGCAGAGTTGGTGCTCACGACACTTCACGCCGGAGGAAAGTTCGGCGGGGACGGCTACAAGATGTCCGGCGGACTTCACGGGGTCGGTGTGTCGGTGGTCAATGCCCTGTCCAGCCGCCTGATTCTCGAGATCGACCGTGAAGGTTCTCATCACGTGCTCGAATTCGTAAACGGCGGCGAGCCAGTGGGTCCCCTGCGGGTGACCGGGCCAGCTCCTCGCAACCGGACCGGCACGACCGTGACCTTCTGGCCGGACGCCGCGCGCTTCGAGGAGACGGAGTTCCGCGCCCAGACGATCGTGGAACGACTTCAGGTGATGGCTTTCTTGAACAAGGGCCTCGAGATCAACTTCTCCGACGAGCGCCCGGGCCGTGAGGAAAAGATCGGATTCCGCTACACAGGCGGGATCGTCGATTACGTGAGGCACCTGAACTCTTCCAAGGAGTCTCTGTTCCGCAAGGTTTGCTCATTCGGTCAAGCCGAAGACGATCAGCAGGTCGAGATCGCGCTTCAGTGGAACACGGCGTTCCACGAGTCGATCTATTCGTTTGCCAACGGGATCTCGACGGTCGAAGGCGGGATGCACGAGGAGGGCTTCAAGAAGGCCCTCACGAATGTCGTCAACCGCTACGCAAGGTCCAAGGGTCATTTGAAGGAGAAGGACGACAACCTGCTCGGCGAGGACATTCGCGAGGGCTTGACAGCGATCATCTCGGTGTTGCTCCGCGACCCGCAGTTCGAGGGCCAGACGAAAGCAAAGCTCGGGAACGTGTCGACGCGTTCGCTGGTGGAGCGCGCTACCAACGAGAAGCTGGCGGAATGGTTGGAAGAAAACCCGCGCGAGGCGAGCCAGATCGTGCAGAAGAGCTCGATCGCAGCGCGGGCGCGTGTGGCGGCACGCCAGGCGCGCGACCTTACGAGGCGCAAGTCGGCTCTCGACGGTGCCGGCCTTCCAGGAAAGCTCGTCGACTGCCTTTCTCGAGAAGCGAGAGACAGCGAGTTGTTCATCGTCGAGGGCAACTCGGCCGGCAGCTCCGCGAAGCAGGCCCGGGATCCTCAGACTCAGGCGATCCTTCCCATACGGGGAAAGATCCTCAACGTAGAGAAGGCCCGGATCGACAAGATGCTCCGCAACACGGAGATCCAGGCGCTTATCTCTGCCATCGGGGCGGGGCTGGCGGAGGATTTCGATGTGGAGAAGGTTCGGTACCACAAGGTCATCGTGCTTGCCGACGCAGACGTCAACGGATCGCACATCCGGACCCTGCTTCTCACGTTCTTCTTCCGCCAGATGAAACCCCTTGTCGAGGGCGGCTACGTCTACGTGGCACAACCGCCTCTTTACTCAACTCTGGTCGGCAAGGAGAAGGTGTACTTGAAGGATGACGCTGCTAAGGCGAGGTTCCTCGAGGAACACCCGAACCACAACAAAGAATTCAACAGGTTGAAGGGCCTCGGTGAGATGGACTACGGCGAGCTTCGCGACACGACCATGAACCGGGGCCGCAGGTCTCTGTTGCAGGTAAGCGTCGAGCAAGCTTCGCTCGCCGACGAGGTGTGCTCCATCTTGATGGGCGACGACGTGGAGCAGCGACGCCATTTCATCCAGAAGAACGCCAAGGACGTGCGATTCCTCGATATCTGATCGGCAATCAGCGGGATCAGGCATAGAGGAATCCGGCGACTTGCAATACAGAATGGAGGACTGACGCGAGATGGCGCGAGGTAGAGCTCGCAATACCGGTTCGGACGACGGATCCGGCTCGCAAGGTTCGGGTTCAGGAAATGACGGTTCTGGTAACGGAGCAGGCGGTCCTGTTTCCGGGTCCATCGAGCCGATCGAGATCCAAGAGGAGATGGAGCGCTCGTTCCTCGAGTACTCCATGTCGGTCATAGTTGCGCGCGCCCTCCCCGACGTACGCGACGGTCTGAAGCCTGTACATCGCAGGATCCTTTACTCCATGGAGGAACAGAGACTCCTTCCGGACAGGCCACACACAAAGTGCGCAAAAGTCGTGGGAGAGGTGATGGGCACATACCACCCTCACGGTGACCTCGCCATATACGACGCCCTTGCGCGAATGGCTCAGGACTTCAGCCTGCGGCACATGCTGATCGACGGTCACGGGAGCTTCGGTGGCCGGGCGCCGGACGACAGTCCTGCAGCTATGCGTTATACGGAATGCCGCCTCGCACCGCTCGCTTTAGAGCTTCTTGCCGGGATCGACGAGGACACAGTCAACTTCACCACGAACTACGACGGATCGACCGAAGAGCCCGTTGTACTTCCCTCGCGGTTCCCGAACCTGCTCGTGAACGGGTCACAAGGCATAGCAGTGGGGATGGCGACCAACATCCCGCCGCACAACCTGGGCGAGGTATCGGACGCGGTGACCTTCATGCTCGAGCACCCCGATGCCACTCCCGACGACCTGATGCAGTTCGTGAAGGGACCTGACTTCCCGACGGGTGCGCAGATCCTCGGGCGCCAAGGCATTCTGGACGCCTACCGCACCGGGCGAGGGTCGATAAAGCTGAGGGCGATCGCAGAGATCGACGAATCCGGACCGGCCACGCGGATCATCGTCACGGATCTGCCGTTCCAGACGTCCGTGGAGGCGATCGAACAGAAGATCCACGAACTCGTGAGCTCGAGGGTCATCGAGGGCATCTCAGGAGCCGACAACGCCTCTGCCGGCGGAGAGACGCGACTTGTCATCACGCTCAAGCGTGACGCCAACGCCAACGTGATCCTGAACAACCTCTACAAGCACACTCCGATGCAGGTGAACTTCCCCGTGAACACCGTTGCACTGGTGGACGGGGTCCCGCGCACGCTGGATCTTTCTCAGCTCGTGCGCCATTACATCGCGCATCAGATAGAAGTCGTCACACGTCGATCCGAGTTCCGGCTGGCGAAGGCCCGCGCTGAACTCCACATCAACGAGGGACTGCTCCGGGCGATCGACATGCTCGACGCGGTGATCGAGGCGATCCGCAACTCCGACGACAGGGCGGCCGCGAAGAGCGCCCTCATGTCAGAGCCCTTCTCGTTCTCGGAGATCCAGGCGAATCACATCTTGGATATGACGCTTGCGAGACTCACCCGGCTCGGTCGCAGCAACCTCGAAGAAGAGCACGCGAAGTTGCTGACCACGATCGCCGAGCTCGAGTCGATCCTGGGGGATCCCGCCAAGCTTCGTGGCGTCATCGCGGAGGAGCTCGGGAAGATACGCGAGAAGTTTGCGGAGCCTCGTAGGACGGAGATCACCCACGATCCCGGCGAACTTGGGTTGGAGGACCTGATCGAAGACGAGGAGATCGTCGTCACGATGACGCGTGCCGGCTACATAAAGGCGGTTTCCTCGGACGCTTTCAGGACGCAGGGACGTGGAGGCAGGGGAGTCCAGGGCGCACGCCTCAAGGAAGAGGACCTCATAAGCATCGCCGTCCACACGACGGCACTCGCGCACCTCCTTCTGTTCTCGAACAAGGGCCGGGTATTCCGCCTCCGTGCTCACGAGGTTCCAATGAAGGAGCGGACAGCCCGCGGAACACCGGTGGTGAACCTGCTTCCCCTGGCTCCCGACGAGACCATCCAGGCGCTCGTTGCCACGAGGGACTTCGAATCCGGCGGGTACCTGATGTTCGCCACCAAGTTCGGTCAGGTGAAGAAGACGGCCCTGGCGGAGTACGACAAGTCTCGGAGAGAAGGGTTCATCGCAATAGCGCTGCGTGACAACGACGAGCTGGTGAGAGCCGTGTTCACGTCCGGCGAGGACGACATCCTGATGGTGACCAGGAACGGCAGCGGGATCCGCTTCTCAGAAGAAGAGGTCCGCTCCATGGGTCGGGATGCGGCCGGAGTCCGAGGGATGCGACTACGACAGGGGGACGAAGTCGTTTCATTCGACGTCGTCGGATCTGAGAAGGACGTCATCATCGTGACTGATGCGGGTTACGGGAAGCGCACGAAGTCAGAACACTTCCACCGCCAGGGAAGGGGCGGCCAGGGAGTCCGCGCCATCAAGCTCACTGCGGTCCGGGGAAGGGTCGTGGCGGCCTTCATGGCGGCTCTCGACGATCAGATCCTTCTCGTCTCCTCGGGCGGTGTCGTGATTCGCACCGGGGTGCGCGAGATCGCCGCTCAGGGTCGCGACGCGACGGGTGTACGGCTCATGAGTCTCGACGACGGTCAGAGCGTCGCGGCGGCGGCAACTCTCATCACTACCGAGAGCGAACTCGTAGAGATCTAGGGACAGATCCTCGCGTGCGTGAGTGACGTCAACTTCCAGGCGAGCCGGTGGACCTCAAGTCGATACGCTGGCTGGTGCTGACGTGGCCACCGTGTCGGCGCGCGCAAGAAGAGGCTCACACCGCAGTCGCTGGGCGATCTCCCGGGCTTCGGACAGAGCCGTGTCGGCACCAGTATCTCCAAAGCGCAGGAGCACCTCCGCGTAGTCGATGAGCCCGTGGGCGAGTTGGTAATGGCTCCCTACTGGGCGAAGCGCAGAGATGGCGGATTGCACGGACGTCAGGGCGCCGGGCTCGTGAGCGTCGGCCCCCATCAGCGCGGAAACGAGCTGTCTCTCGGCAAGGAGGATCGGAGGAAGATGGCCGACCGGTTGGGTCTCGAGCATGGCGAGAAGTGTGTGGAGCGCCTCCTCGTTCCCTAGGCTCCGGGCGGCTCGTGCCGCAACGGGCCAGCTCCAACGTTCGAAGTCGTGGCCGATGCCCAGCGCTTCCCGTTTCTCGAGTACTTCCATGGCATGAGAAAGAGCACCCTCGAGATCCCCGGTGCAGAGCGCTGAGACGGCTTCCACCGTACCCACCGCCGCTAACGACTGCGGATCTTCGCTCTTGCTGTAGACGGGCGCCGCCCTGAGGGCAGCAGCAGCCCGATCGCCATCGCCTCGGAGTCCAGCAAGTAATCCAGCGAGACACTCCACGAGCTCGTGGCCGAGATGCTCCACCTCGAGCGCCTCGTGCAATACGGTTTCTGCTTCGTCCCACAGGTCGAGCTCCATTAGTGCCACCGCCTGGTTAGCCACCGCAACGCCGAGTCGGTCGCGTTGTCCGGTTCGGCGGGCGTGGGCGGCAGCCGAGCGGGCCGCTTCGACCGCACTCATTGGGTCGCTTCGGACGAGCGCATCGGCAAGATTGAGCTGTGCTCGACTGAGCATCCCGAGGTCCCCGCCTTGCTCGGCAAGGCGTGCTGCAGTCTCGTAGAAACCAGCGGCCTCGATGAGGTGGTTCGAAACGACAGCGCCCATTCCCCTCACGATGAAGAGGGATGCGAGATCGTCGGCGCGCAGACCCAGCGCCTGGCCGAGGGCAAGACCCTCGGCAGCGAGCCGGTCACCCTCCACTTGGTTGCCGCTCCTCACCTCAAGTCCGGCAAGGTTGTCCAATGCCATGACCGTGTCTGCGTCGGGCTCGGGTCGGAGAACTTCAACGGCGTGTGAGAGCTCGGTCCGGGCGGCGGCGTATCGCCCGGCCGAAAGTAAGGCTTTGCCTTTCATCGACTGAGCTCGAGCCGCGGCGCGCATCTCATCGAGGGAGAGGTGTTGTTCGCGGGCAGCTTCGGCATGAGCTATGGCCGTCTCGAAGTCGCCAAAGTCGTCACACACCCGGGAGGCGTTCTCAAGGAGGAGAGCAGCCTGGTCGCGAGGGGCGATGGTGGCCGCCTCCGCATAACTCTCGGCCGCCCGAGTCAAGGCGCCAGAACGCTCGGCGCGCTCGGCCGCTCGGACCAAGAACTCTCGCGCCTCGGTCGTGATCTCCCCTGTGTCGGTGTCGTTCGGCGCGGCAGCCAGCGCGTCTAAGTAATGGCGGGCGATGGCATCGGCGATCTCCTCGCCGTCGTTGGCGAAGGTGGCTCGAAGGTGCACAGCGACAGCCAGGTGGCGGCCCTTGCGGTCCTTTCGCGAGAGGGTCTCATAGGCGACCTGGCGGAGCATCTCCTGACTGAAGCGGTAGGCGCCACGCTCAGGCGAAAGTGGATCGGCAAAGACTTGGAGCACGTCTCTCTTGACGAGTTCTGAGAGGCCTTGGAAAACAGCGTCCTCGTCTGTTGCCGATATTGCGACGAGAGCTTCTTTCGGAAAACTCGAACCGAGCACGCTGGCGTCGGCGACGAGGGAACGGACCTCTTCAGGAAGGGCATCGAGACGGGCGGCCAGAACGGAGTGCAAGGAGTCTGGAACCCTTAGGTCCCCGAGGTCGCCCAGAAGGTGATACGAGTCGCCATCTTTCTGCACGATTTTCTGGTCGATGAGCGAGCGAATTGTCTCAACGGCAAACAGCGAGATGCCCTGCGCTCGAGCGGTGATGGCGTCACGCGCCCCGGTGGGCATTCCCGGGACCAGGGATTCGACGAGTTTCTCCATGGATGGGTCGTCGAGCGGGTCTAGAGAGAGGGTGGAACGGTTCCTACCGATTCCGTAGCCAGAGTCGATGGCCTTAAGGCCTGGCCGAGCAAAGACGAGGACGAAGATCGGCAGATCCCGGGTCCAGTCGATCAAATGTTCGAAGAAGCTGAGCAGGCTCTCGTCGGCGTGGTGTGCGTCTTCGACGAGCATGACGACCGGGGCGACCTGCGCAAGGCGCTCGAACAAGAGGCGCCAGCCGGCGTAGAGCTCCTCTTTTGAGAGCACGATCCTGGTCTCAGAGGTATAAGGCACACCAAGGAGGCGGGAGAGTCGTATTCCTATGTAGTCGCGCTCGGACTCATCGGCCACGAAGCGCACAAGACCCTCTTCGAGCTTTGCTGCGGCGACGTCGGTCGGGTCCTCTTCGGCGATGCCGAAGCGTTGACGGACGATCTCGGCCAGCGCCCAAAAGGCGATGCCATCGCCATAGGAGAGGCAGCGTCCTCTGTGCCAGAGCACGGTGTCGGCGATGCCGTCGACGTACTTCTCGAATTCCCATCCGAGACGGGTTTTGCCCACACCTGCCGGTCCAGACACGACAACGAGGCGGGGGGTGCGTCGCTCGACTGCGGTGTGAAAGAGGTCCTTCAGTGTTCGGAGCTCGGCGCCCCTGCCGGTAAAGGGCGCCTCGAGACCGTCTGCCCGCTGCTTGCCGCCGATCGCGGAGAGCACACGGGTTGCCACCCAAAGCCGCAGCGGCTCGGACTTTCCCTTGAGCGCGTGCTCGCCGGCGTCGGCGAACCCGATTGCCGCTCCTGCCAGACGGTACGTCGCTTCATCCACCCAGACCGACTTCGCGTCTGCCACCGACTGCACCCGCGCCGCGGTATTCACCGTGTCGCCGGCCACCCCCTCACCGCCGAGGCCAGTGGTGACCGCGACCTCTCCCGTCACGACGCCGGCCCTCGCACAAAGTCCGGGCGCTCCGACCTCCTCACTGAGATCCTCGACCGCTGCCGTAAGGTCCAACGCGGCGCGAACGGCGCGCTCGGCGTCGCTTTCTGTCGCCACGGGTGTACCCCAGATCGCCATGACGGCGTCCCCGATGAACTTCTCCACCACTCCGCCGTAGCGGCCGATGACTGTCTTGGCTCGCTCGAAATACTCCGACAGCAGTTCCCGGACTTCTTCGGGGTCTTTTGATTCCGAGAGTGGCGTGAAACCAACCAGATCGACAAACAACACCGAGCACACCCGGAGCTCAGACACGGGACGCTCGGGTCGGGACTGAATCGTCAACGTCGGCTCGGTCGGCGCAGGGGATGCCAACCTGGATGAAGCGATGGTGGCCTGGTCGAGTAGGGTGCCGCACCTTATGCAAAACCGCTTTCCGGGCTGCACCGCCATGCCACAGCTAGGGCAGGATGCATCCAGTGGCGTGCCGCAGTCGCCGCAGAATCGAGCGTCAACCAGAGTTTCGACCCCGCACGATGGGCACAGCTGCACGGCATCCAATGCTAATGGCCATGTTGCGGCCGAGTCCGATGAAAGCCTGGTTACGTCGGCTGGCGAACCTGGACCGAGGCAGTCCTTCCACACTCGGGAGATCCAAGAAGACGCACGATGCGTGTTTATTCGCCGGTCTGGTTCCGCTTATCCGGGTTCGCCGAGTCAGGGTCATGCAATCGCGTTGTAGGAGGGAACGTAAGGGTCGTGACTAGCGGGGACTCTGTTTGTATAGAGAGTCGAGGTGTCGACTTGTATACAGAGTCGACATGTCGACGCATCGGGCCGGGACACCTTTACGCGTAGACCATCCAAATCGATCTCGCGAACCCCGTGCGTCTTTATAGGTGGTCGAGTCTTTGACCGGCAAGCGACCGTTAGTAGCGAGCGATGTGGGACAGAACTAGGACAGACCGAGAGGTAGTCTGACAGGAGCCCAGCCGGGGGTATAGCTCAGTCGGTTAGAGCGCAGCACTGATAATGCTGAGGTCGCAAGTTCGATTCTTGCTACCCCCACTTTCGTCGCAGGGGCGTGCAGGGTTTCTGAGGGCGTGCAAGGCGTGCCTTTTGCAGCAGCTTGGTTAGTTCCCGCCAGTCGTCTCGCCGAAGGCGTCCCAAGCAGCCTGCTTTACGTCATCGGGATCGAACGAGTTGCTCTCGGCAGCATCGGCGCGACGCAGGTCGATGCCATCGCGAGGGGCGGTCTCGGGCAGCTCTTGTAGTCGACCGGGGTACGGATTGCTCGGTGGAGCGTCCTTTGACTCTTTGCCGCCGTCGCGGACGAGCTCCGTGGGTTTGCCGGCGGAAATCCATCGAGCCTCGTGAATTCCGTATGGGTCCACATACCAGCCCTCTGCTTCCATCTCATCTCCTCTGAAGTTGATCGGGCTACTGCCATATCCTGCCGGTCGATTCCCTTGAGTTCCGAATCTTGTCCTACAACTGACCGTTTCCCGTCTTGAGGCCCCCGAGATAGAAATTTCGAACCTTTCCAGCGCTCGGGGAGTCTCTGCTTATGTGCAGGCGAGAGTCGGGCGAACGCCGAAGGGCGACACGGACGATCACGACCTTGATCGTTGGTTGAAGGATAGTTACCGCGCGGTCCTACCGCACTGCGTGCCTGATCCTCGGGAACCGCTCCGATGCGGAGGACGCTGTACAGGAGGCATTTCTGCGCGCCTGGAGGTTCAGGTCTTCTCTCAGCCCGGGTTCCGACGTGAGGCCGTGGCTGTATCGGGTCGTGGTGAACGCGTGCAATTCGAAACTACGCACCGAAATACCTCATCGGATCAGACGTCTCCCGGATGGTGAGCTCGAGCACCTAACGACTAACGACGACCCTCCTGCTTGCGCCGTCGTAACGAACGATGTCGCCCGCGCTCTGCGGGATCTCCCAACGCACCTGCGGGTCGTCGTGGTGCTTCGCTACTTCGCGGAATTGAGTGAGCGCGAGATTGCTACTGCCATAGGCAAGCGGCAGGGAACTGTGAAATCGCGCCTGCACGAGGCCCGCCGCCAGTTGGCCGCGCACCCGGCTCTTCGATCGGATATCGAGACGCGAAGCCCACGCGATTCGGAGGCGCTCCGGTGACGATGATCGACGAGGAAGAACTGGTCCGCTTGCTCCAGGAGCTCGGGAACTCGTTCGAGGTTTCCATCGAGGCGCGAGCCGCGATCGTGGAGACCGCCACACCCGAGCCACGGGAGCGCCGCAAGAAGTCGACTCCGATTCAATCGTTGGTCCCTTCGACTCGCAAAGGCAAAGGCTCTCTCGTCGCAGCAGCACTGGTGCTCCTCTTGGCAGGCGGAATCACATTTGTCGTCGCCCTACCGAGCAGTTCCATAGACCACCCTTCTGGATTTTCTGCGACATTGGCGGGACCGGCACCATTGCAACACTCGGCGTCACGCGGAGCCCTTTTTGGACCTGGTTCTTCAGGGCGTCTCGTTCCGGCAGCAGGCAGTCCCTCGGCCCGCTCAAGGAACAATGCAAACCCCCAGGTCCCGCCTAACGTCGGGCAGCTCGCGAAAGTCGAAGCGAACGGAACCGTCGACCTGACCGTCAAACACGGCTCGCTCCAACAGGTCCTCAGCGACCTGACGCAACTGGCGGCTTCATATAGCGGCTTCGTGGCGAGTACGCAGGCTCAGTACGGCAGCACGACGCCGCCCACCGCGCCTTCGGGGACGATCGTGCTGCGCATCCCGGAGTCTTTGTTCGGTTCAGTGGTCAGCCAAGTGCAGCATTACGGGAAGGCGACATCGGTGAATACCACGTCTACTGACGTGACCGCCCAGTACGTCAATCTCCAGGCGCGAATCGCGGCAGCACAGGCAAGCCTCGGCCAGTACCTGACCATCCTCAAGCAGGCCACCACGATCCCGAGCATTCTCACCGTCCAAAGCCAGATCGACTCGATCCAGAGCAACATCGAGCAGATGCAAGGGCAGCTGAACGTCCTCGACAACGAGACCACCTACGGATCGCTCACGGTGTCCTTGACGGAGCCCGGTCCCACCAAGCCGAAACCCAAGCCCAAGCCGAAACCCCCCTCGAAGCCGTCGGGAATAGAGAACGCCTGGCATGACGGAGTGGGGGGTTTTGTTGCGGGATTCGAGTGGTTCATCAGAATCCTCGGACCTCTTCTCATCACCGGCCTCCTCCTCGCCGGCATCGTCTTCATCGGCAAGAGGGCTTGGAGATTCGCCCTGCGCAGAACGATCTGAGGACGTTCACTCCAAGAAAACGGTGCAGCGCTTTCTTATGGGGCGAACACATCAGAATCCCGCTCAAGTGGACAACTTCGCGGTCATCGACGTACTCTCAGGCGGTCATTTCGGCCCCCTCCGCCGCCTCTGAGAGTGGAACCTCTCCGCTCGGTAACGTGCAGCTGATCTCACTGCATTCGGTCCGGGGAAGGGAGATCGGATGTCCAAGGTCCTTCGCACCACGGCAGCATCTCTTTCTGTTCTGCTCGGTTCGTTGGCCGTGGGCATCGGCGAAACGCCCGGGTCGGCCATGCACCGTGACACCTCGACGCCGAGTACCGAGGTGGCCGGATCCTCTGCATTCGACTGGCCCGAATTCCATCTCGACCCCGGACTGACGGGGTACGCGCAAAACAGCCCTCTGTCGACCAGCGTCGCCCCGGGCCTCGGAGTCGCCAGGGCTACCAATCTCTACGGCGCCGCGTTGGACTCACCGGTGGTTGCCTACGACGCGAGCCTCGGTAAGACCCTCGCCTATGTCGGCAACGAAGCGGGCGACGTAGAGGCCGTCGACATCGCCACCGGCAAGATTCGTTGGGGCGAGTGGCTCGGTTCCCCCATTCGCACGACGCCCGTGGTGAGTGGTGGAGCTGTTTACGTCGGAACCTTCAACAGTCCCCACCTCTACAAGCTCGACGCGTCGACGGGCGCCGTGGACTGCTCGGTCGCCGCTCCTCAACCGATCGAGGGGACCCCTCTCGTCGTGACTCCTCCGGGAGGCACTCCGACCGTCTACATCGGAACGAACGACTCGAGCACCGCGTCGGGTCCGCTCATGGCGGTCGACGCCGGCAACTGCGCGCTCAAGTGGGCTTTCACCGGCTACGGCGTTAGGTCCGGAACCTGGACGGCAGCTGCATACGGGCTCGACGCGAGCGGCGAGCCTCTCGTCGTGTTCGGAAGCGCCGATCCCGACTCCGCCGTATACGCCTTGGATGCGGTCACCGGTACGGAGGTGTGGCGATTCGCGATCGACAACCCACCGCCGGGAAGCTTCGATGTCGGTGCAGGAGTGGAGATCTCACCGCCCGGGGTGAACGGGTTCACGGGGGGTGTGGCGTACGTGCCGAGCAAGTACGGGATCATGTACGCGCTCGACCTAACCACCGGTGCGGAGATCTGGAGCACGAACTTCGACCAGATCGCCAATACCACCGAGGGAAGCAGATCGACCGCCGCGCTCGACGGCACGAACCTCGTCTTCGGATACGGGCACGGACTCCTCGACCTCAACGCGCTGGACGGCTCGGTCAAATGGCTCTACAAGGACCCCAGTTCCACAGAGTCCATTTCGTCTCCCGCAATCGCCGGCGCCTCGCCGAACGAGGTCGTCGCGGTGGGCGACCTCGGGGGTGGGTTCGACGTCGTTTCCCTCGCCACTGGGACGCAGCTGTACCGCTACCAGACCGGCGGGTACATCACCGCCTCCCCGGCTGTCACCGACGGCAACGTCCTCATCTGCTCGTCTGACGGCTTCCTATACGACTTCGCTGTCGGCGGCGGCAACGACGCCAGTCTCCCCACGACGACCATCACCTCGCCAACCGGCTCCGGAGGCACGCTCCCGACACTCCCGAACCCGAACGGGGACCTCACCATCAGTGGCTCGGCGACGGATCCGAGCGGCGTGAATGCAGTGGTGGTCGCCGTTCAGGAGAACGGTTCGGGCGGCGAATGGTGGGACGCCGCTACCAATACCTGGAGCAGCGGGCCTGTCGGAGATTCCGCCGCCCTGGCGAATCGGGGGGCGACGTCGAGTTCGTGGACCTTCTCTTATCCGGTCCCGCGTGCCGGAGGGACTTACTCGGTGACGGCATACTCGGCGTCCACCTCGGGCCAGTCGGACACGAGCGGCGCGCAGGTCTCCTTCGCCGTAACCGCGAGCAAGAGGGGACCTCACATCAACGTGTCGCCTGCCTATGTGTCCCCCGGTGCGACCGTGACCGTGACCGGGAGCGGATTCAGCGCGTCCGAGGCCATATCGCTCGACCTCTTTGGCTCGGTGAGGACGACCACCGCTACGACCAACGGGAACCTCAAGTCGACCAAGGTGCAGGTCCCCTCGAAGTCTCCGTTCGGACCCACCGCGCTCGTCGCCACCGGCGCGAGCTCGGGGAAATCTGCTTCAGCGGCCGTGACCGTCGCGAACGCGTGGGCCGAGTTCGGTCGCGACGCTTCGCACACCGGATTCGAGCCGAACGACGGCACGCTCTTCGACTTGGTGCACCCGGGCGGGAACATCTTCCTTGATGTGGCATGGAACTATCAGACCGGATCGTCCGTCGATACGTCTCCGGCAGTCGCACGCGGCGTCGCATACTTCGGGACAACAACTGGACAGCTGATCGCAGTCGACACGGCCAACGGCTCTCCCGTGTGGACGTGGACTTCGCCCTCCGGAGTCGCGATCGCGGGCTCGCCCGCCGTCGACACGTCCCTGGGTCTCGTCTTCGTGGGTTCGAATGACGGCAACATCGACGCGATCTCGTTGACCACTGGGCAGCTCGTTTGGTCGATGCAGCTCGGAGGAGACGTCTCGGCGCCTGTGTTCGGCGGGGGAATTGTCTACGCGACCTCGACCACAGGTGGGGTCGAAGCGCTGTCGGAGAGCACAGGGACGGTGCTCTGGACGGCGAGTCTCGCGGCTTCGGTCCAGGCGGGGCCGAGCCTCGACGTTTCCGGGGGCGCCCTAGTCGTGTGTGACACAGGAGGTGTCGTTCAGGAGTTCAACCCGACCACCGGGGCAGAAGGATGGACGTTTCAAGCCTCGGGCTCGATCATCGCCTCCACCGCGATCTCGCACGGGTCGGTGTACTTCGGGACCAGCGCCGGCCTGCTCTACGCGCTGTCGGAGACCACTGGTTCAGAGCTTTGGTCGTACCAGGCGGCCGGGGCCATTGGCGACACCCCCACCCTCACCGCTGACATCACCCCGGGCCACGTCCTCGAGTTGATCGTCGGCGACGCGGACGGCAATCTCTACTTTCTCCAGGCGTCGAACGCCTCCGTGAACTACACCATGGCTCTCGGGTCTGCCGTGACCGGAGTCGCATCGGTCAAGGGGGTCGCCCTTGCAGAGACCGCTTCAGGTGTGATCACCAGCGCGCGCAGCTACAGCGATCTTGACGTCTGGAAATACCAAACCGGTGCCGGCCTATCGACCTCGCCCGTCATCAACGACGGGGCGGTATACGTGGGGGCAGGAGACGGAAAGCTCTACGCCTTCACGAGCTACGGGCAGCCCCCGGACTGACTCGTCGGTCGCCCGATGACGTCCGTTTAACCCGCACCGCTCCTCTCCGCTTGTTCGGTAGTCCAGTACTTTTTCCCCTGACATCGATAAAGGAGCGATCATGGACGTCCGGTCGATCGAGGATATGGCCCCGATCATCGAGCACAACGGTACGACACCGGTTTGGTGGCTCGTCCCGCCTCAGGAGATGCGCGCTGCGACCGAGGGAGGCTTTCTCGAATTGGTCAGCGAGTGGGAGATCGCCGGTGGCGGTGCTGTCGATCCGCACTCACACCCGACGCACGAGTTCTATTACATCATCGCGGGCCGCGGAGTCATGAAGATCGGAGACGAGGAACGCGAGGTGCACGCCGGAGACCTCGTCTACACGCCACCCGACACGACTCACAGCATCTGGCCGGCGAGTGAGAACGCTCCACTACGCGGCCTGGCATTCGCCATCGGCGTCGCGGGCGCCGGCAAGGTCGACTACAGCTGACCTCCAGTGAAGTGAGACTTTCCGAAGTCTGTCTCGGTTGAACCCGTCCTCTAAAGATCGGCGATATCGGCCACGTCGACAACTGTCGCCCGTGGAGTCTCGATAGCGCCTACCGGCAGCAGAAACCGCCAGAAGACCAAGCCGAACGGCCGGCCCTCTGTGTCGAGCCAGTTCGGGACGCCGGGATCACGATGTGCGATCACGACGCGGAAGCTTCCATCGGCATCGACGCGCGTTTGTGCCCTATTGAGAGAGACCTGCCGGTGTGCATAGTCGTAGGTCTGTAGGTGCCTGTTCCATAGCGACACGTTGGCGCAGCGGCAATCTGGCCAACGCGCCTTGACGACGAGGGCTTCCTCGGGCCCGAGAAGGTAGGCAGCCATGCTGTAGGAGGCGTCGGCGGCCGCGAGGGCGTGGTCGCCGGGCGGAATGGGTGGGGGAAACGCATTCAGCTCCTGTGAGACGAATGCCGGTTGCTCGATCTCTCCAGGTTTCGGCTGGTCGAGAGAGCGCGAGCGCACGTACGTCGCGGACGCGTCTAAGCCCATCTGCGACGGAATCATCCGATGGAGGGGGAAGCGGTGCCGACGGCTCAACGAGCTCGATATCCAGGGCGAAGTCCGGAATGGGAGGAACCGCCGGCGACCGTACCTGTTCGAAGTAGTGGCGGGTCGTGACCCGCGACGCATCCGGTGCGAGTGCGATCCAGTTGCGGTCCCGTTCGGGACCGCCGAGGAATAACTCGAAACGACCTTCCTCGTCTAAATCGAACTGTGAATCGTTCAGGACTCCCGCGGTTCGCTTCGGAAATGCACCTCCAGCTCCTCCCGCCTCGATCGTGAACGATACGTAGACGGCACCGGCCATCCGACCGCGTACGCGGTAGGCGTGTTCGGAGGAGACAGGAGCGTCGAAGTAGATCGCGTCGGCGTTGTCGCCAAGACTCTTGCGAGTCGAGGTGACGATCTGTCGGAATACCGGCTGGCGGGGATCGTCATCGAAGTGACCGACGAGCCCACCTTCGAGCAGGTTCGCGATCAGTCGAAGTGCTCCTGCCTCGTCCTCCGGTGTCGAGATTCCCCACTCGGGTCCGGCGAACCGGTCCAACGCTTCGCGAAGAGTCTCGAGCAACTCAAGGAACGCCGCACGCGAATTGCTGACGGGCGCAGACACGCCGCCATCCTGCCTCATCGTCCAGAGATCGGCTTGGGTTCGAGTTATGCCCCGGCTGTTCTGATGAAGATACCCTTCTACCCGATCCACACCGAGCGCCTGCGGCGACCGGAGGTCAGATGTCCACGCGAGATGATGTGCGCCGCCTGGCAATGGAGCTACCTGAGGTCGTGGAGTCGACAGACCATTTCGCGTTCTCTGTCATGAATGGCACGAAGCCCAAAGGTTTCGTCTGGGCATGGAATGAGCGGGTACATCCCAAGAAGCCTCGGATCGAGAATCCTGAAGTCCTGGCGGTTCGGGTTCCCGACCTTGGAACCAAGGAACTTCTCCTTGCTTCTGACGGCGAGAAATTCTTCACCGAACCTCATTACAACGGTTTCCCGGCCGTCTTGGTGCGGTTGGCCGCTATCGAAACAGACGAGCTCGGCGAGCTCCTCGCCGATGCCTGGATCTGCATGGCGCCCCGCGCTCTGGTACAGGACTTCGAAAAACGGCAAGAGCTCTAGGTAATCCCTAGGCGGAAACCATGGTGAGTTTGCCGCGACAAGCTCGGGTCAGCGCCTGCGCAGGTTCGCCTGAGTCAACGAGGGAGGATCCCAGCCGGCGTCGGAGACGTTGAGATTGGTCCCAGGGGCAACCAGCGCGTCTATCTGGTCGAGAAGTTCCGAGCTCAACCGAATTTCAGCCGCCGGAAGCAACGTCTCGAGCTGGTCCATGGTGCGCGGTCCGATGATCGGACATGTCACTTGGGGATGAGCAAGCACGAACCCGAGTGCAAGATCCACGAGTGACATACCCGCTTTGCTCGCGATCTCGGCGAGCGCCGTGACGATATCTACCTTCTCTTGGTTGCCAGGAAGCGCTAAGTCATACCGAGCGGGAATGCGCTCGGCACGCCTGCTCGTATTGTCCTTCCCCTTGCCGAACCTTCCCGAGAGCCAACCCCCCGCAAGCGGACTCCACGACAGCACTCCCATTCCGTACTTGCCGCATATCGGGAGCAGGTCGGCCTCTATACCCCGCGTCAGTATCGAGTACGGGGGTTGCTCTGTGACAAAACGCTCACGACCTCGTCGTTCGGCTACCCACTGAGCCTCGACGACCTGTGACGCAGGAAAGGTGGAGCTGCCGAAATACCTGATTTTGCCGGCACGCACCAGGTCGGTTAGAGCCCCGAGTGTTTCGTCGATGTCAGTCTCGGGTTCGGGACGGTGGATCTGGTACAGATCTATGTAGTCCGTGCCGAGCCTCTTGAGGCTGTTTTCACATTCGACGATCAGCCAGCGTCGCGAATTGCCGCGGGCATTTCGGTCGCGACCCATCGGACCGTGTGCCTTCGTCGCGAGAACGATGTCGTCGCGACCGATCTCCGCGATCGCCTTTCCGACGATGACCTCGGATTCGCCTGCGGAGTAGACGTCGGCGGTGTCGATGAAATTGATGCCTTCATCCACAGCACGACGCACGATGCGTATGCATTCGTCGTGGTCGGTATTACCCCACGAGCCGAACATCATCGCACCGAGGCAGAGCGAACTGACAGAGACTCCGGTGCGGCCAAGGTAGCGATAGTCCATGTCGGACGACCTTATCCGGATCGGCGTCATCTGCATCAGCGATGCCGCATTGTCGGCTCGGGTGGCCGAATCCGCCGCCCGAAATCACGACGAACCGGTAAGTAGACTCCTGCGCGGTGCCAGCCGCCTCCGAAGGTTGTCCCGACTCTCCCGGCGGAGGCTCTCCAGACCAGAACGCGCGGTCTGGAATCTCGCGGCGGCGATTTCTCACGGGTGGCGCGGCAGCTCTGGCCTCAATCGGAGCTGCTTGCGGAACGACACAAGCCAAAGCCTCCACGAAGACAACCGTTCGTCACCGTGGCAATCCCAAAAAGCCAGTGACTCCGATCAGCGACCGACTGGAGCTTCCGACGGCTGCGTGGCTTCAGGCTGAGAACCGGCGCCCGGGCACGAATGCGTGGATAGTCGGAAGCGTGCCGGTACCGCACAGCATCGAGGGTTATCCCGACCACGTAAGCGCCAAGGCCGGGGACACGGTAGCTGTGCACGTGAGCTCGACAGCTCGGACGTTTCATGTCGAGGCCTACAGGATGGGCTGGTACCAGGGCTACGGGGGGCGCCTCATCTGGCGGTCGGCGGAGACGGCAGGGGCTGTCCAGCCGATTCCAGGACCCACGCCTTCGACGAACACCATCGAGTGCAACTGGGCTCCCAGCTTGCACTTCGATGTCACATCGGACTGGCCCGCCGGCAACTACCTGTTGAAGCTCGTCGGGTCGAACGGGCAGCAGAAGCTCATGCCCTTCATCGTGCGAGACGACTCGAGCACGTCGGCGATCGTGGTGCAGAACTCCGTGACGACGTGGCAGGCGTACAACCTGTGGGGCGGCTACAGCCTTTACTACGGGGTCTCGGGCTCCGGTCAGAGCTACGACACCCGTTCTCGTGTCGTCTCCTTCGACCGCCCATATGGTCTTGCGAACTCCGACTGGGCTGACGGGGCGGGGGACTGGCTCGGAAACGACTACCCGTTCGTGATGCTCGCAGAGAAGCTGGGTCTGGACGTCACGTACTGGACGGACCTCGATTTCGCGGCCCATCCGCAGCTGTTGACGCGGCACCGGCTCCTCGTCAGTCTCGGTCACGACGAGTATTGGTCGTCGTCGATGCTGGACGGAGCTCTGCAAGCCCGGGCGAAAGGCGTCAACTTCGCGTTTCTCGGTGCGAATGCGTGCTTCCGGCACATCCGCGTTCAAGACAGCCCACTCGGGCCGAACCGACAGGTCGTCTGCTACAAGAACCCGTACGAGGACCCGATGTACGGGGTGGACAACTCCGAGGTCACGTCGGACTGGCCGTCCGGTCCTGTCCCGCGGCCCGAGGCTGTTCTCATCGGGAACATGTACCAGTCCAACCCTGTCGACGCGTCGCTCGTTGCGTCGGATGCATCGGCATGGGGTCTCGAGGGAACCGGCATGCGTCGAGGCGACAGCCTCACACACGTCATCGGCAGTGAGTACGACGCCTATCAGCCAGGCCTGGCCGGTTCGCCGACGAACCTCGAGATCTGGGCGCACTCGCCGCTCGTATGCAGGGGTGTACCCGGATTCGCCGACATGACCTATTACACGCAGCGTGACGCAGGCGGAGTGTTCGCAACCGGGACGAACTGGTGGGTGAACAAGCTTTCCGCCAACGTGGGACGGATGTCGTCAGGCGTCGTCTTCGACGCGATACCCGAGGTGACCGGCACGCTCACCCGAATAACCACCAACGTGCTGCAGGTGCTCGGTAGCGGTCCCGGCGGCAAGCTCCGGCCGTCCAAGCCGAACTGGACGACCTACTACCCGCGGGGATCGACCTCGGGTCCGCCGGGGGGCATCCAAGGAGCTTGATCGAGAACCTGCTCGATCAATTGCTCGAGTGTTCCTCGCCCTTGCACACGTCGGTAGGAGGAACGTCGAGAGCCGGGTTGCGATCGAAGAACCCGAAGGGAACGAGGGAGAATCCCGTGTATTCAACGGGCATTACCGGCCAGTCCTCCGGCCGCGGGATGTGCGTAACCCCGAAGGAGTACCAGACAACCACGTCCTCGTCGACGAGCTTGCGGTCCTGGCTCACGAAGCGCGGGAGGCCGTCACCGCCGGCGTGCTGGTTCGGATGGTCTCCCGCCGCCCTTCGTTCCGCCGGGTGAAAACGCGTCACCCAGAGGTTGTTCGTCGCGAACCCCGCCCTTGCAGCGACGCTCGATTCGTCGCCTGCGAGCAGCGTGGGTGTCGAGCCGGGCACGAGTTTGTAGGCGACCGGCGAGCCGAGCCCGTTCGAGACTTTCCTGTTCACCACCTTCCAAGTTCTGCTCCGAGACGGGTCGATGCGCCTGCACGCCGACTTCTCCGAGGCGAGAAGCGTCGTGACCGTCTCGAAGGAGTTGTTCATCGGGTTCTCGGGTCCTCGAGGGCTCGCGACGACGTCAACCTCCTCGACACAGTTCTCGGGACCGTCAACCTCCATGTCCAGCCGGACGTTGAACATGTGCTGGTGGAACGGGGCCGCGAGCTGCGGGGCGACCATGGAAGCGAACCGGGGAGTCGGTGCCTCCGGGTCAACCGCCATCGTGGACAGGACGCCTGTGAGCTTCACCTCGAGTTGCATTGTCCCGTCAAGGTAGAAGTACCAGTAAAAGCCGTACTCGTAGTTGCCGACCGTCGAGATCGAGCTGACGACGAGGCGCCGCGAGCGCCTGACCTCGGTTCGTCCCGCGAGCATGTCGACGTGCTTCCACAAGATTCCGTAGTCCTCTTCGTGGATGCATATCGCGTTGCGAAGGACGAATACCTTCCCTTTCTCGTTGCAGCACACCGCGTCCAGGTATGTGACCTCGCCGAGGCAGTCGCATCCGAGGACGAGCGAATTTGCCATTCGCCCGAGCCCCCACTCCCCGGCGTCGAAGGCGTTCTTCCAACCGTGCATCGGACCCGGCTCCCCGTACGGGACCACCATTTCGGTCACCGACGCACGGTGAAGGACGGTCCTTTGCCTGCCGTGGTCTGCCAATCCCACCGAGTGCAGAACGAGACCTTCCGTCGGGTCCATCGATGCCCGAAGCGACCATCCCTGCCAGCGGATCTGGTTGCCCTCGACCGTGAAGCTCGCGCCTTCGGGCTGGACGACCGAAAGCGGCCGCAGGCCCTGGCGTAGAGGGCCATTGTCCTCCGGCAGGTAACTGCCCTTTTCGGGAGGAATCGGAATCACGCCGTGATCGGCGACTTCGAGGATCTCCCCTCGCGCCATGTCGACGAAAGCGATCACACCTTCGATCGGTTTGGCGTACCCGTTGTCCTCGGGATCGTCGCGTAGATAGGACAGACAGCGGCAGATGCGCCTTCCCGCCTCGAAGTCGAGCCCGAAGCTCCCGGCCGGCCAAGGATCGATCTGTACCTTGTCGAAGTCTTCGATTCCCCGCTTCTGGAGAGCGGCTCTCCACACCGGATCGGAGCGCACCGTCTCGATCGCCCGCATCGACTCCTCGAACAGAAGTGACGGCCTTACGTCTTCGAGCTCGTCCCACGAACGCACCTGTCCCGACGGGACAGAAACGACGGCTTCGACGACGTTGCTCACAGGTCCGGTGACGATGACCAGGCGAACCTCGCGGTCCACAGGATCACCGGCGATGAAAGAACGAACGAGCTCTTTGTCCGGTTCGTGCAGCCCTACATATGCGAAGCGTGCATCGTCGGTCAGGCGACCGGTCGCACGCACGTGCTCGACCGCAAGCTTGACCTCGTCGGCGCTCAGTGCCGCGAGGGGGTGGTCCACCATCGAGGTCATCGGTGCAGTCAACCGTCCGGTCGCCTGCGGGTCAATTGTCGGTGAAATTCGCGATGAAGGGGACCGTGTTGGGACGCAATGACCAGCCCGGAACGGCTATCCCTCCGATCTCGACGGAGATTCCGGCCGCCGCCGCCCCGAGCTCGAGACTGAGTTGCCCGCCGGTCACCGGGATTCGGACGATCTGCCCCGGCGTCAGGGTTTGGTTGATTATCGGGTTGACGCTTCCGGGGGTTCGAGCTTCGACCCAGCACGAATTGAATGCCCCGACCACAACTGTGTAATGGGACACGCCGACCTTGACCGCGGCGGTGCCGGTCGCGATCCGAGACGTGGTGACGAGAGAAGCGATCGGATGTGTCGTACCAGGGGATGTCGGTCGGGTGGTCTGGCTGGGACTGCTCGAAGTTGGAGGCGTGGCTTGCTGAGGGTTGCTCTTGAGCACGTGGATGTCACGCAACCACTGCGGTTGGAGATGGTTGATGGACAAGCCCGCAGCTCCGACGACAACCAGGAACAGGACGAACCAGATCAGAAATCGGAGCAGCCACGGCACCTTTCGCCTGCGCCGCGCAGCCCTGTACCCTCCGGCTGGGCCACCCGAATGGACAGTTCCGGTGGTGGGTCCCGACGTCCACCCGCCTACAGCGGGTACCTGGGCGGTCTGGGTGAAGGACCGCAGGTGGGAGTGATCCCCGTAGTACTGCCTCAGGTGGCCAGACATCTCGGCCTCGCCAGGCGCGGCCGCCCACGAGCCATTGGCACCTGGAGAAGGTGCCCCGGCAAGCGCAAAGGTCGGCGCTGTCACGGCCCGGACCAGAGGGTCCGGGTCGAGAGAAACGAGCTCGGCGTAACGGCGCATGGCGACTGCGGCTGCGGCGGGGTCCGAGAACCGTTGTACGTCGCCGGACTCGAGAGCCTCGAGGTTCCTCCACGAGATGCCTGTGCGATCGTGAACCTCGGCTAACTCGATGCCCAGACCCGTGCGGGCATTTCGGAGCAGCTCGCCCGCCTCGGTCGGCATGAGTAGCTTGCCCCGCGGCGCTTGCTGCGGCGGCTCGTTGCCCTGTCGCCGTTCGCGCCCACCGATCCTCCTGCGTATTCGCCGCCTGAATCTTACCGGCGGCCCGAGCGGCTCCTGAGTCGCATGGCTGAGGGGCTTGAGTCCTACGCCGGCGGGGTAGGAGGGTCACCTGACGCAGTCGTCAGGTGACACGGGCGTCATGCTGACACGGGCGTCAGGAAACGCTAATCTTTGGCCTGGGTACCGCATCCACTGAGGTGACCGCGACTCGGTTGCGGGTGGGCCCCGATCCGCTGGACCGAGAGGGGGTTGCCCAATGGCAATCGACAGGGCAATCGAAACCGAGGCGGGATCTCCCGAGCACGATTCCCAGATAATCCCTGATATTGCGGCCTCGGACGATCCCCGCGCGGTCGCACGGATGATGCGTGAGCAGCCGGTGATGAGGATCGCTGAAGAGTTCACCATCGTCACCCGGCGCGAGCACATCGAGTCGGCGCTCAGGAACCCCGGGGTGTTCTCGTCCGGGGCGGAAGCCGTCCAGCTCGGCAACACCCGTCCGCTGATCCCTCTTCAGATCGACCCCCCGAAGCACGTGAAGTACCGGCGCATCCTTGACCCCCTCTTCGCACCCCGTGCGATGGCGGCGCTCGAGGGTGAGGTAGTCAACCTGTTCAACAGCATCGTCAACGGGTTCGCCGGCCGCGGAACCTGCGACCTGCACGCCGAGCTCGCGGTGCCCATGCCCTGCACGGTCTTCCTCAAGCTGATGGGGCTGCCGCTCGAGCATCTCGACCGGTTCCTCGCGATGAAAGACGGCATCATCCGGCCTCCGGGGCACTCGATGGAGGAGCAGGAACCCATCCGCAAGCAGACGGCACAGGACATCTACGAGTACTTCCAGGTCGTGATCGACGAGCGCCGGGACCAGGCCGAGCGGTCCGATCTCCTCGGGCGGATCATGGATGCCGAGCTCGACGGCGAGAAGCTCACGGACGACGAGATCCTGGACATCTGCTTCCTCTTCATGATCGCCGGGCTCGACACGGTGACCGACTCTCTCGACTGCATGTTCGCCTACCTCGCGCAAGAGCCGGAGCATCGCCGCCAGCTCGTCGAGCATCCCGAGGTGATCCCGTCAGCCATCGAAGAACTGCTTCGTTGGGAGAGCCCGGTGCCCGCTGTCGCACGGGTGGCGACGTCCGACGTGGAGGTTGGAGGTTGCCCGATCCACGCCGGCGAGCAGGTCATGCTTCTTCTCGCTTCGGCAAACACCGACAACGGCGCCCATCCGGGAGTCGACACGGTGGACCTGGCGCGTGATCCCAACCCGCACCTCGCATTCGGCGGCGGCGTGCACCGCTGCCTCGGGTCCCACCTCGCTCGACTCGAGCTGAGGGTGGCGCTTCGCGAATTCCACAAACGAATCCCCGAGTACTCGCTCGTCAACGGGACCGTGCTCGAGTACACACCCGGTCTGCGCTCGGTGGAGACGCTGCCGCTCGTCTTCACCCCGTGCTGAACCGATGCGGATAATTCTCGACGAGGAACGCTGCCAGGGACACGGTCGCTGCTATTCGGTGGCTCCCGACCTCTTCGATGCAGACGAACGCGGCCATTGCGTGCTTCTCGTCAACGTCGTCCCACAGGGCCGTGAGGACGCTGCGGTGAGCGGCGTCGACAACTGCCCCGAGCTCGCGCTCACGATCCAGAAGGATTGACTCGCTTAAGCGTTTACACGTTCAGGCGAAGAAGCGCAGGAACATCGCGCGGCCTGGCGGGCTTTGCAAGCAAGAACCCCTGATAAAGGTCGCACCCGAGCTCGCGCGCACGCTGGCGCTGCTGGCGGTTCTCGATGCCCTCGGCGACGACTCGTAGGCCGAGCCCATGCCCGAGCTCGGTGACCGCCGCGACGATCCGCTCGTCTTCCGTGTCGGTACCGAGGCCGTTCACAAACGAGCGGTCGATCTTGAGATGGCTGACCGGCAGGCGCTTCAGGTAGCTGAGCGAGGAGTAGCCGGTGCCGAAGTCATCGATTGCGAGTCGCACACCGAACTCGCGCAGCTCGTTCAACAGCCTGTGCATCCGGGTGTCGTCTGCGACGATGCCGCTCTCGGTTATCTCGAGCATTCAGCGCGCCGGCGGGGAGCTCGCTCTTGGCGAGTGCCTCGCGAAGTGCCGGCATCAGCTCGGTGCTCTCGAGCTGGCGGGGCGACACGTTCACCGCGAGGAAGGCATGCTCGGCCTGGGGGTGCACTGCCCTCCAGCGCGCCATCTGCGTGCAACCCGTTTCAAGCACCCAGCGTCCCAGAGAGACGATGAGGTCGGACTCTTCCGCCAATCCAATGAATTTGAGCGGAAGCAGAAGACCTTTTTCAGGGTGCTCCCACCGCACGAGCGCCTCCATGCCGAGGATCTTGCCGCTCGACAACGACGCGACCGGCTGGTACTCGAGTCGCAGCTCGCCGTTCGGGATGGCGGATCGGAGGTCGTGTTCGAGCTCGAGGCGCTGCCCGACCTCGTCGCGCAGTCCGGCATCGAAGACGGCGACCCTTCCCCTGCCTCTGGTCTTCGCCTGGAGCATCGCCATGTCGGCATCCTGCAGAAGACCCGCTGCGTCCGCCGGGCCGTCCTCGAAGAGCACGACCCCCACGCTCGGGGTGATCGAGAGCGTGCGACCCGTCGAAAGGCGCATCGGCTGAGTGAGTCGCGCACACAGTTCCTCGGCTCGCTGCAACGCGGTGTCGGTGTCGCCGACGCCCGGTTCGAGAGCTGCGAACTCGTCGCCGTGCAGCCTGCAGAGCGCCAGAGCAGAGGGCATCGCCTGACGGAGTCGTTCGGCGACCGTGAGCAGAACCTCGTTTCCTACGGCGTGACCGAGCGAGTCGTTGACGAGCTTGAAGCGGTCGAGGTCGAAGCAGAAAAGAGCGAGTGTCTGACCCGTGCGGTGACGGAGGTCGTGGGCACGTTGGGCCGCGGCGACAAAGCTCGACCGATTGGCGAGACCGGTGAGAGGGTCGTGGCGCGCCTCCCAGGCGAGCCGGTCCATTAGCTGCTTGCGCTCGGTGATGTCGGATACCGAGCAGACGACGGCGGCTTCGTTGTCGTCCTGGTCCTCGAGAGGACGCGCGCTCACAGACAACCACTGGTCTCTGCCCTCATCGTCTCGAACGCCGAGCACCACGTTCGTGGTCACCTCGTTGCGGTCGAGTGCAGCTGCTATCGGAAGCTCGTCGGGAGCGAACGTGCCCGCGGGATCGTGGCGTGCGACGTCTGACCCGGTGAATATCGCATCGCCTCGCGCCTCGTGCAGACGCCGTCCGAGCATTCGGACCGCCGACTCGTTGGCGGCGCGCACGGTGCCGCCTCGGTCCATCACGACGACGCCTTCTTCGAGTGCGGCGACCGCGGCTGCGTAGCGTCGTTCCACCGCGAGTCGGGCGCGAGCGGCCTCCTCGGCCAACTTGCGCTCGGACATGTCGCGCATGATGACCTGGAACGCCGGCTTGCCGCCCCAGCTCGTGCGCACGCTTGCGACTTCGACGGGGATCTGCGCACCGTCTGCCCGGATGATGACCGCCTCGTGGCCCTTCATCGCGTCGCCGGGTTCGGTGAGCTGGGTCAGGCGCTCGAGAGTGGGACGCACGTAGTCCGGGTGGAGATACGACGAGATGGGCTTGCCCATGTCGCTCATCAGATCCTCGCCGACGATCTTCGCTGCCGCCGGGTTCGCGTAGACGATCCGACCGTCCTGGTGGACGACGATTGCGTCAGGGGAGTGTTCTACGAGTAGCTCCAGACGTCTGGTCACGTCAACGGTGACCCAGGGAACCTCGCCCGAGTTTGTCACGTCGGCGACGATTCCCAAGAAGCGTCGCAACCCGTTGTCGGGGATCGCGACAGCCCGCACGAGGACGCGGTGAGTTTCGCCGTCGGGGCTCTGCACCTCCTGGAGCAGCTCGTAGCTGTCCCACGTGAGTCCCGTGTTGGCACCCGTGACGAGCGGCTCCAAGAGCCGCGTCGCCAAGGTCCTCGGGGGCAACCGACACGAACGGATCGGATTCCTCCGAGTCGCGCGCCCTTCGCAAATTGAACGATCCCGAGGGCAGGTCGTCGCCGAAGAGGTCGGCTGCGGGAGAATGCCAGAGAACACCGGGCCCCGGTATCTCGAGCTCCCAGGTAACCACGTGCATGAGGTCGGCGAAGAGTGCGAAGCGCTGACGCGGGTCGCTGAGCGCTCCGGATTCCGGATATGGCAGTCCGGAGTCGAACGGAGCGACGCCTGGATTCGCTTGCACCATGCCTCTTTATCGGAGTTTGCCAACTGCAGCTTTACCTTGTCGCACACGCTCCGTGTCCAAAATACGTTGCTGCTGTTGTCACGGAACACGTCAAAGAACTCTCTTCCGAATTACGCAGATGTGATTCGCTCACTCAGGGAGCAAAGTAGGCGTGACCTGAGCACTCTCTAGCACGATCCGTGAGTTTCGCTTTCAGCGCGAAGCGTGGGTGTGACCAGAATTTGGGCTGTTATTGAGGAAAACCCGCGACTGTCAAAGCGGGAATTCCGCCTCTCCGCCCTTTACTATCAACGGAAGCACAACGTAGACTCGTGTGCTCGGACGGGGTGGCACGGTGCCGCCGGAGGCGGAGGAGATCCAGGGCTATGGGCACCAGCTCTCGGCAAGCCGGGGTGTCTATTTGCGGCGTCGGAGCCGTGACCGGCTACGGGTGGGGGCAAAAGCTGCTCCGCCAAGGTCTTTTGTCTGGTGAATCCGCCGTGCGACTCACTCCGGGATTCGGCACGCATTTCGACACCGACGAGGTCTGGGTCTCCATCATCGAGGATGGCGGGGACCACGCCGACGGTAAGAGCCGCTACGCCAGGGCAACACGTCACGCGGTCCGCGAGGCGTTCGGAGACGCTTACGACCGGGGATGGCGCCCCGGCGAGGTGGTCGGGCTGATCAACGGAGTGGTGCTTGGTGACGTCGGCGCATGGCGCGGCTTTCACCGAAGGCACGGCTACCACACCTCCAAGAAGGAATGGTTGAACCTCATGCCCTCGACCGTGCTGTCGGGGATCATGCAGGAATTCGACATGCACGGCCCGAACATGATGGTGACGGCCATGTGCGCATCCGGTGTCGCCGGGCTCCTCACGGCGAAGATGTGGATCGATGCGGGCCTCGCGACCGACGTCGTGGTGCTCGCGACCGATTTGTCCGGGACCCCCGAGAACATCCGGGCGTTCAGCGACCTGGGCGTGCTCATCGTGGATTCCCCTCCGTTCGAGTCGTGCAAGCCGTTCCAGGAGGGAAGCCGCGGGTTCGTCGGCGGCGAGGCGACGATCGCAATGATCGTCTCCCGGCAGCCCGCCGGCTCCTACGCGACCATCCGCGGCGGCGCGATGTCGCACGACGGGTTCCACACGATCTCGATCAACCCGGACCACAAGCAGGTGTTCCGCGCATTCCGGGATGCGCTTGTGAACTCGGGGGTCGACGCTTCTGAGATCGCTTACGTGAACGCGCACGGACCAGGGACCAAGCAGTGCGACACGTGCGAGGCAGAGGTGTTCGACACGTTGTTCCCGAATGCCGAGGGCATCTTCTCGGTCAAGCCTCTTGCCGGCCACTGTCAGGGTGCCGCCGGATCGGTCGAGCTGATAGCGACGCTCCACGGCTTCGAGACCGGATTGATACCTGCGCCGCGGCGTGTCGCCCCTGGGCACCTTCGGCTTCTCGACGGAGTGACCAAGGCGGTTCGAGCACCTGTCGTCAAGTCGTCGCTCGGAATGGGCGGCTACAACGCTGTCATGGTCCTGGATCCGCCGGCCTGACCGGTCCTCGATCCGCCGGCCTGACCGGTCCTCGATCCGCCTGCAAGACCAGTCCTCGATCCGCCTGCCAGACCAGTCGTCGGTTCGCCCGCCCGGCGGCACAACCGGGGGGGCAGCTCAACTCTCTGCTCAACTCCCCGGGGTTGCGACGTTGGACTCGGGTTCGTGTCTGATCGAAATCCTTTCGCCAACCAGGTCGCGATCTGATCCGAGGAGCATCGAGGTCAACTCCGGGCCGGCTCGCGCGATCGTCCGCGTACCCCGCGGCGTGTTCGCGATGACGATCCCCGGTTCGGCAGATCCGTCGCGACCGTAGGGCACCGTCCAAGCGACGGCGCGGGCAGGACCGCTTGCTTCCGGATCGACGGAAAGAACCGGTGTTCCGAGATCTTGCTTCTCGCCAGGTTCCGCAACGGCGTCGGGGGGCTCGCCGCCGTACACGCCGACCGCGTGCTTGGTGAGGTAGTAGCCGTTGCCGTGCACCAAGGCCGGGCCCGAACCTGAACGAACGTGATCGACGGCGTTGCACACGGCGTGTGTCACGTAGTTGCTGCCGGGCCCACCGTGGTACGGGAGTCCTCCAGTGAGGGTGAGATCCCGGGGATCACCGTGCTCTACGCCCAGTGCGTCACGCGAGACCTCGACCGAGCTCGGGAAGCACGAGTAGAGGTCGAACGCGCTGATCTCATCCGAAGAGAGCCCGGCCGTCGCGAGAGCCGAGCCGAAACAGCGCTCCAATGCGGGTGACCTCTGGACCTCTTCGCGTTGCGACAGGTACCAGACCTCGCTCGCGTCTGCCCATCCCCTCAAGTACACGACGGTGTCCGGCGCGAGCCCGTTCGCTCGTGCGGTCTCGGCGTCGGTCACGATCACCGCTGCCGACATGTCGACGTCCATAACCGCGTTCAGGTACTTCGGGTACGGAGTCGAGATCATCCGGTTGTCCGGTGTGACCGTGACGAGCTCTGCCGCGTCGCGGCGCACACCGAACCACGAGTAGGGGTTCGCCGCGGCCACCGCGTTGAGGCCTGCCATCAGCTCGCCCATCGAACGGTTGTGGGCGGCCCGGTCCTCTCCGGCCGCATGGGCGATAGCGGACTCGATGAGCGCGTACATGGTGGTGGCCTGGCGCAAGCCGTGGGCGTCTTCTAGGGGATGGACCCCCATGTCCGGCTCGAGCGGCGGCCACATATCCGGCCAACCGTCGGAGGAGGGCCAATCGAGTCGGATGCCGGCCTTCTTGGCGCGCCTTCGCGTTGCGAGCGCCTCAGCGCCGACGACGAGCACGACCGGTCGTTCGCCGGAGCGTACGAGGTCAGCGGCGCGATTGATCAGCCATTGCGGGATGTTCCCCCCCATGCCCGAGGTGCGCTTCTCCGCATTCGCCGGCGCGCCGACACGCCGCGCGACCTCACCCGCAGGATCACCGTGCCGCACCGAGATCGAGTGAACCATCCAGCAGTGGGTCAGCCGTGTGAGCCAGTCCTTCGAGCCAGCGCTTGTCGCCGCGCCGTTCGCCGCCTCTGTCATCAGGTCGAACGGGTCGGGAGCGGACTCCGGGTCCTCGATCCTGTTGGTGAACTGGCCGCCACCCACGACGACCGGCACACGCGTCAGGTCCGTCACCGATACTCCTCCCGTCGCGCCATGACACGGGCCTCGCTGCAGGTCCGGCTCCGCGAGGCGCTATTACTCAGTCGCGCTTACTCAGTCGCGCTTGTTGGCGATGGCGCTCAGGTCGGAGGCGAGCGTCGCGGCCTTGCGGGCGACCCCGCTCGAGCGCAAGCTGACGTCCACGTCCGCGGACTCCCTGCGAAGCGCTTCGACTGTGCACTTCTCGCGCGGGCGGTAGGCGAAGGGGTCGTAGCTGAAGATGCGCATGGCGTTCTCGTACGTGATCTTGTTGATCTCCGCGTCCGGCACGTCCTGGAGATACTTCATCGCGAGCTCTGGCGCCGTCGGCCACGTCGAGTCCGAGTGCGGGTAGTCGCATTCCCAGGTGATGTTGTCGAGGTTCAGGTGGTGGCGGTTCTCCACCCCGAACGCATCGTCTATGAAGCAGAGAACCGTACGTTCCAAGAAGACCTGGCTCGGGAGCTTGTCACCGAAGTCCTGGCCGGTCCAGGCCTTGTGATGCTGGTACACGTAGTCGATCCGCTCCAAGAAATAGGGCACCCACCCGATGCCACCCTCCGACAGGGCGAACTTCAAGGTTGGGAAGTCACGGAGGATCGGCGACCAGATCAGGTCGGCCGCAGCCTGGACGATGTTGATCGGCGAAAGGGTGATGAGCACGTCGATCGGTGCGTCTGGCGCGGTGATCATCAGCTGCGAGGACGACCCGATGTGCAGGCAGATCACCGTCCCCTCGTCTTCGCACGCCTTGAAGAAGGGATACCAGTACTTGTCGTGGAAGCTCGCGTACCCGAGCTTCGAGGGGTTCTCCGAGAAGGTGATCGCGTGGCACCCCTTTGCTGCGACGCGGCGAACCTCGGCGGCCATCAACTCGGGATCCCACAGAGGCGGCAGGCAGAGCGGGATGAAGCGTCCGGGGTATGTGCCGCACCACGTCTCGATGTGCCAGTCGTTGTAGGCCTGCAGCATGGCGAGGCCGAGCTCTTTGTCCTCGGTTCTCGCCCAGAGCTGACCGCAGAACTGCGGGAACGAGGGGAAGCACATCGAACCCAGCACGCCGTTCACGTTCATGTCCCGCACGCGCTCGTGGATGTCGTAGCACCCCTTGCGCATCTCGCTGTACGAGGTGGGTTCCATCCCGTATTCCTCCGGGGGGCGACCCGCGACCGCGTTCAAGCCGATGTTCGGGATCTGATTGCCTTCGTAGACCCAGAAGTCGGTGCCGTCTTCTCTGTGGACGATCTTCGGGGCCCTGTCCGCCCACTTGGCGGCGACCCGTCCCTCGAACATGTCGGGCGGCTCGACGACGTGGTCATCGACGCTCACGAGGATCATGTCCTCTGCTCGCATCGCTCCTCCTTCTCTGCTTGCGGTCCCTCTCGGGGCTTCGGTCCCGCTCGGGGCCTCGGTCCTTCTCGCTCTCGGGCTTCCGGTCTCTCTAGAGCTTCCGGACCTGCGTGAATGCCGGCGAATTGCCCACGAACACTGGCGATCATATACCTGACACCCGTGTCAGGCAGAGGGGTCGTCGACCCCCATAGGATGCCTGGCGAGGCAGCCGCAGGGTACGCGCACCGACTCGAGACATGCCCGGGAGGTTCAAGTGAGTGACAGCACCGACGGGTCCGCCCGCAGGCGACAAATGAGAGTCCGCACATGAGCGATCCGCAGGTGAGCCATCCGCAAGTGAAGGGAGAGCCGCGGCTCTTAATCGGTGGCAAGTTGGTCAACGCGCCACGACGGCGGCACGTTCGAGAACATCGATCCTTCCACCGAAGAGGTCCTCGGTGTCACGTCCGACGGGACGCGAGAGGACATGGAGCTCGCGATCAACGCAGCGCGCAACGCCTTCGACGACACCGACTGGTCCACCAACAGGGCGTTCAGGAGCAAGTGCCTTTCGCAGCTTCACGCCGGCCTTGCCAAGCACGTCGAGGAACTGCGCCAGATCACTGTCGCCGAGGTGGGCTCGCCTCTGTCGCTCACGTACATGAACCAGGTGGACCTGCCGCTCGAGGACCTCGCTTACTGGATCGACAAGCCGGAGCGTTACGAGTACGAGGAGACCCTCCCTGACCGCGACGTGTTCGGGCAGGCGCAACGCCGCGTCGTGGTGCGCGAGGCAGTTGGGGTAGTCGGAGCGATCACCCCGTGGAATTTCCCGCTCAACCTGAACCTCGCCAAGCTCGGGCCCGCTCTCGCTGCCGGGAACACAGTCGTGCTGAAGCCCGCACCGGACACACCGTGGTCGGCGACGATCGTCGGCCGGGTGATCGCCGAGGAGACCGACATCCCGGCCGGGGTCGTGAACATCGTCGCCGCGTCAGATCACCTGGTGGGAGAGGTGCTAACCGCCGATCCGAGGGTGGACATGATCACCTTCACCGGGTCCACTGTTACCGGCCGCCGGATAATGAGCAGCGCGGCGGGCACCGTGAAGAAGCTGTTTCTCGAGCTCGGCGGCAAGTCGGCGAACATCGTCTTGGACGACGTGGAGGACCCAGGAGGGGCCATCGGGATCAGCGCCGTGGGGGTCTGCACGCACTCCGGTCAGGGGTGCGCGATCGCGACGCGACTTCTGCTTCCCCGATCGCGTTACGACGAGTGGCTCGGGTTGGCAGATCAGATGATGGCGAGCGTCACCTACGGCGACCCGTGGGACGCGTCCAACCTGCAGGGACCGCTGATAAACGCTCGACAGCGCGCCCGTGTGCTTGGCTACATCGATGCCGGACTCGCTCAGGGAGCGAGACTGGTGCGTGGCGGGGTGAGGCCGCCTCAACTGCCCAAGGGTTACTTCGTGGAGCCCACCCTCTTCGCAGACGTCGATCCGGCGAGCACCATCGCCCAGGAAGAGATATTCGGCCCGGTCCTCTGCGTGATCCCTTATGACGGCGACGACGAGGCTGTGAGCATCGCAAACGGGACCATGTACGGGCTCTCGGCCGTGGTCACCGGCGGCACGCTGGACCACGCCGACAAGGTCGCACGCCGTCTGCGCGCCGGCACCGTGATGGTGAACGGTGGATTCTGGAATGCGCCTGACGTCCCGTTCGGCGGTTACAGGCAGAGCGGGGTCGGAAGAGAGAACGGTAGGCAGGGATTCGAGGAGTACCTCGAGACGAAGGCCATCGCCTTCCCGGCCAGCGCCGCCGGCTGAGCTCTTCCGGCTCAGTTTGCCCGGCCTGGGCTCCTCTGGCTGAGCATCCCTGGCCCGGCTCCTCCGGATACCGAGCGCGCTCAGTCGCGCCCGAGGATGACCGTCCCAGTTGACGAGATCCAACCGCCGGTCGCGTTGACGCAGGCCAAGCGCGCGTCTTCGACTTGCCGTTCCCCGCACTCACCCCGCAACTGCTTCACGGCCTCCACCAGCAGGAAGATCCCCCTCATTCCGGGTTGACACGAGCTGAGCCCGCCTCCGTCGGTATTGGTCGGAAGCGATCCACCCACGCGAAGCGTTCCTCCCTCGACGAACGAGCCGCCCTCGCCCTTCTTGCAGAAGCCGAGTCCCTCCAGTGTGAGCAGAACCGTCAGGGTAAAAGAGTCGTAGACCTCGACGACGTCGATCTCTTCGGGAGTGACCCCGGCTTGTCCGAAAGCCTTTTTTCCCGATCGGACGCACGGCGACTCGGTGAAGTCCGGCCATTCGCTCATCGTGGTGTGCGAGATGGCCTCTCCGGCGCCGAGCACCCAGACGGGATTGCTGGCGCAGTCGCGTGCCCGCTCCTCGCTGGTGAGGACGATCGCGCCCCCGCCATCGGACCGGATGCAGCAGTGGAGCTTGGTGAACGGGTCGGCGATCATCCCCGACGACTGCACGTCTTGGATGGTTATGGGGTCCCTGTAGTAGGCGAGCGGGTTGAGGCCGGCGTTGTATCTGGCGGAGACGGCGATCTCGGCAAGCTGCTCGATCGTCGTTCCGAACTCGTACATGTGGCGACGCGCCGACATCGCGTGTTTCGCGATCAGGGTGTGGCCGAATGGTGCGTCGAACTGTGCGGGTCCGCGGTTACCGAAGAAGAGGTTCGCGTTCCTGGTGCGACGCTTCAGGTCGGCACGGGAGGTCGAACCGTACGACAGGACCACCGTTTCGATCTGTCCCTGAGCGATCGCGGCAACCGCGTGCTCGAGGAAGATCTCCCAGCAGGACCCGCCCACGCCAGTCGAGTCGATGTATTGGACGTGAGACGCGAGCCCCAGGTACTCGGCGAGCTCGATCGGAGGAAGCGCGCCGGTGCCATGGGACATGAAACCGTCCACCTCGTCACGCGAGATGCCCGCGTCGGCGAGGGCGCGCGACGTCGCCTGGTGGTGCAACTGGTAGGCCGTCTTGTCGTCGACGCGGCCGCATTCCGACAGGGCGGCCCCAACGATCGCTACCTTCCGGCCCATCTGGCTTCCCTTCTCGCTCTGTGGTTTCTCGGTCTGGTGTTCTTGCTTTGGTGGCGTCGACCGTACCGTGCGGTTCGTGCCTCGCGAAAGCCGGCCCTGCTTTGACCGCCGAGCTGGTTTGACCGCCGAGCTGTTTTGACCGCTGAGCCGGCAGCGAACAAACCTGACCCACCGTGAGCGGGATCTTCGCCGAGGACATTGTCGTCGAGAAGGTCGCCGACGGGCGATACAGGGCCTCGCTCGATCACAGCTGGGATCTGCTGCCTCTGCCGCAGGGCGGAATCGTCGCGTCGTTCGCGCTGCGCGCCTCTGGCGCCGAGGTAGACGATCCGGCCCAGAAGCTCCGGACCTGCACGGCGGTCTTCGCGGGCCAGGTAGCCGCCGGCGAGCTCGAGGTGGACGTCACGGTCCTGCGCCGCGGTCGTTCTGCGACTCAGGTGCTCGCAACCGTGCGCAATCTCGGTGAGTCATCCGGGACCACCACAGTCGCCGTGTTCGGTTCTTCGAGGCGCGGTCCCTCTTTCGTCGACTTGTCGCCACCCGTCGTTCCGCCTCCCTCGGAGTGCCCGTCGTATCGCGACCAACCGCCGCCCGGGGTGGAACCCTTCCCGCCTCGTCCGTTTTGGAGCCGGGTCGAGGGCCGGGCCGCCCTCGGCCACCCGCCTTGGGAGGACTACGAGCCGGCCGGGTCGGAGGTCGCCACCTGGGTGCGCTTCGACGATCCTCCCCGCGGAGACGACGGCAGCCTCGACCCTCTCGGGATACTCACCCTCGCGGACCGGATGCCGGGTTCGGTGGCCGAACGCATCGGACGCAACGGTGATCCCTGGTTCTCGCCGAGCGCGGACCTCACCTTTCACGTGTTCGAGCAGGCCCGCACGGAGTGGCTCCTCGCTCACGACCGAGCCCGTTGGGCGGACGACGGCTGGGCTTCGGCCGAGTCGACGATCTGGGACGAAGACGGAAATCTCGTCGCCTACGCCACGCAGATGATGCTATTCACCTATCTGCAGGGGGCTTGACGCTCGGATGTCGCCGATTGCCCTTGAAGGATCCAGGTCGGCTCGGCGGTAGCGTCGAACCGGTGGGACCAGAAAGTGGCGGACCGACCGGGACCTTTGGGGCACACGACCCTCTGCAAGCAGTTCCGGCGATGACGCCGCTCACCCTTCGTCGCACGATGCACGTCGACGTCGGACCTGCGAACGAGTGGTTCGGCGGTGGCGAGCTCGAGATAAGCGGGTCAGCACGCGACGTGCGCGGCCTGGAGACGCTCGCAACCGGAAGCGTGAAAACACGCTTCGACCGCAAGCGCGTCCTCGTCGCACTCGAGACCGACCCCCCGGCGCCTTGGGCCGAGGCGATGGTCGGTCAGCGCGCCGGTGGAGGCTTTCGTAAGGAGCTTGATCAGGTTGCTCCTCGCAACGCCGGGGCCACCCTGGTCCGACAGCTCATGGAGGATCTGCCAGCCGCCGCGCTCATTTCGGGGTATGCGTCGCTGCGCTTGGCGCGCCGTCTCGAGGTCCCTCCCGGGGACCTGACGCCGCCTGGCGTTCTCGGGCGTATGACCGACATGTGCTCCGGATGGCGTGAAGGCGGCACTGCGGTGAACAGCATCGCGGCGGGAAACGGGGTCCCTTTCCAGGACTGTCCCGAGGCGCCGGACCTGACGGGCGACGACCCGGATTCCTGGCACGCGATCCCTCCGCTCGGTCCGGACTGCATGCGCCGTCGGCGACTCGTCGACGTGGTGTTCGACGAGAACGACGGAAGCTCGGCGCGTTTGTGGGCGATGTTCCGCGACACGGTCGGCGAAGAGGGCGGCGCGGAACTGGTGCTCCACGAGTATTCGCTTTCGGGGCGTCTCGAGATGTCCGGAGAGGGAATGGTCCTCGTTTCGGTAGAAGCCGACCCGCGAGTGCTGCCGTTCACGGAGTGTCCGGCAGCCGCCTCAGAGGTCCGTGCGCTCTGCGGGACAAATATTGCGGACCTGTCAGCGGTCGTACCGGTTGCTCTTTTCGGAGTGGCGTCCTGTACCCACCTGAACGACCTCCTCCGCAACGTCGGGGGGATGGCTGGGGTGCTGGCTGCGCGCTGAGCGTTCTATTGCTGAGCGTTCTACATCTGGGCGTTCTACTCGAGGACGCTTTCGTCGCGCAGCCGTGCGATCTCGGCCGTCGACATTCCGAGAAGCTCGCCGAGCACCATCTCGTTGTGCTCACCCAACAAGGGGCTCGTCCGGTCGTAGCCCGCGTCTGCATCCGACAGCCGGAAGCCGTTGCGCTCGTAGTAGCACTCACCCATGAGGGGATGCTCGAGCGCGACGTAGTGCCCTCGGTGACCGAGCTGCGGATCCGCGAATGCGTCACCAAGATCGGCGACGGGTACCGCCTCGACGCCCGATTCCTGGAGCGTCTCAGCGACTTCGCTCGCATCGCGCTTTGAGGTCCATGAGGCGATCGCTCCGGCGATCTTGTCGCGCTCTTGTTCGCGCGAAGCGAGCGAGCCGAGCCGACCTGCTTCGCGCTCGTCGATCCCGAGCACGCCGGCCAGCTTCTGCCAGTCCCCGTCAGAGAAACATGCGATCGCGACGAAGCGGTCGTCCCCTTTGCAAGGGAAGACCCCATGGGGGGAGAAGCGTTCCGACTGGTTGCCTTGGCGGGTTCCGATGCGCCCGTTGACGGTGTAGTCGGCGATCCACGGGGACAGGCTGTAGACCGCCGACTCGGCCTGGCTCACGTCGAGGTAGACGCCCTTGCCGGTGCGCCTGTTGTACAGCAGGCCCGCGGCGAGGGCGGTGGCGACGAAGCGCGGAGCCAGTGAGTCGGTGATGGTGCCGAACGGACCGATCGGCTCGCGGTCGGGCCAGCCGGTCAGGATGTTGTAGCCGCCGAGGGCCGATCCCTGGCCGCCGAACCCTGGGTAGTCGCGGTGCGGGCCGGTCTGGCCCTGAAGGCACGAGCTCACCATCACGAGGCTCGGCTTGTCCTTGGCGACAGAGGCGTAGTCGAGCCCGAAGCCGCGCATCGCTCTCGGGGCGAAGTTCTCTGCGACCGCGTCGGCGAGCCCGATGAGCCTGCGTGCGATGCCGGCGCCTTCGGGGTGCTTCAGGTTGAGCGTCACCCCGAGCTTGCCGACGTTGAGCGAGTCGAACATGTCAGACCCCTCGAGCCCGTGCGGCCCGTTCGATCCGTAAGCTCGCAGGAAGTCTGGTCGCGTCCGCGACTCGATCCGTATGACCTTTGCACCGTGCTCCGCGAAGTAGCGCACCGCGATAGGACCTGCGGCTCCCGTTCCGAACTCGATGATCGTCGTGCCGGACCACGCGGTGCGCGGGAGCCGGCTGCGTTTGATTCGCGAGGCGGAGTCGTGCGGGTCCCGACTCCCGCGGCGGCGGCGGGTCCGGGCCTGGCGACTGCATCGCCTGGGCTCGTTACGTGGACGAAGGATCGCGGGACTCTTCCCAGGCCTTCGACAGTGCAGAAGAAATCGCGCTCGGCGAGTTGTTTGCTCTCGACGAGCTCGCGTGGCGAGTTGGCCGGCGCGAGCATCAGGTTCGTGTCGCAGGCGATCTCGTAGAGCTCGGCCATCTTGTGGCGCTCGAAGTAGGCGGCAATCGGCGCGGATATCTCCTCGAGCTCCTCGGGGGTCATCTTCGTGTGGTCGTAGGTGGTCCAGTCGCGATCGGTGAGCGCGGGGGTGGCGAGACCGTCCTCGTTGACCAGCCGCGTGATCGTCTGAAGGTTCGCGACGCGGGCACGGCCGCCACGGAGCCCGAAGGACACGAACCCGTCGGCGCACGGCCAGATTTCGCGCGTGTTGCCGACGTTGGCGCCCGAGCGCCTGCCCCGGTTCCCGGTACGGGGGAAGCGGCCGGCGTGACCCATTGATGCGATCATGACGACCTCTTGGGCGGAGACGTCGACGCGCTCGAGGCCTCCCCGAAGCGATCGCCGTCAGAGTGGCCATCGCCGTCTCCGGTCCGACGTGTGCCCAAGCCGTCGGTTCGGTACAGCGCACCGGGGGCCTGTCCGGGTCGCCCGTGCAGTACATGTTTCCCGTCGAGGCCATGACCCCGAGATCGGTCGCCTTCCACGCCGACCGAGGGCCGTCGAGCCCGAACGGGGTGACGGAGACCCACACCGCGTTGGGCGCAGCGCCCGGGTCGACGGCGATCGAGCCGGGCCATCCGGGGGTGTCGATGACGGCGTCGGCTTGTTCGAGGAGTTCGGTGAGGCGCGGGTCGTCTGGTCCGTCGACCTCGATCGTTGTTTCGCCGGTGTTCCACACTGCGAACCGTAAGGACGTGCCGTCGGTGTCGGCCCCGGACGGCGGTACGCGGCGAAGGGGATCACCGCCTTTCGGTTCAACCTTCACGACCGTGGCACCCAGGTCCGCAAGGATGCGACCTGTCATCGCGGCGGGCTCGCCCGCAAGGTTGACGACACGGAGTCCTTGCAGGAGCGCTTCGCGTGATGCTTCGGCCTCGGCGGTCACGGCCGGACACTATGCGTGCGCGGATGGCGAACGCACGCGGCGCGGATGGCGAACGCACGCGGCGTTGACGCGAGCGACAAAGACGGGGTAGCACTCAGGGCGCCGCCGCCCGGACCCCGGACACACTGGCGGCCCTTCCCGAGGAGGCTGCAAAGTGCCCGACGACGCTCCTGCTGCGCCGCCGATCGAAGAGCAGGTCCAGCACAGGATCGATCAAGGGGTGTCGTGGATCACGCTCAACCGCCCCGAGGTGCGAAACGCAATTACCTCGGATCAACGGGAACGGGTGATCAGCCTTCTCGAGAAGGCGTCGGTTGACCATGCCATAAGGGTCGTCGTTCTGACGGCGACGGGCGAGGGCTTCTGCACCGGAGCCGACCTTCGCGGATCGGCCCGCGCCCCCGGGCCTCCCCGGCCGGAAGGTGCGCCAGATCGGATCGTCGGCGACACCTCTCGGATGATCAGACTCGGAGCGCAGCGCCTGATCGGTGCGGCGCTCGATTGCGAAAAGCCGGTAATCGCCGCCGTCAACGGCACCGCCGCAGGCATCGGCGCCCACCTCGCTTTCGCGTGTGACCTGGTCATCGCGGCAGACACCGCCAAGTTCATAGAGATCTTCGTCCGCCGGGGGATCGCACCCGACGGCGGTGGCGCCTACCTTCTCGCACGTCTGATCGGCCCGCAGAAAGCCAAGGAGTTGATCTTCTTCGGCGACGACCTGCCGGCGGCAGACGCATGCGCGATGGGTCTCGTGAACCGCGTGGTCCCACGCGCCGATCTGGAGTCGGCGGCCGGCGAATGGGCCGCTCGGCTCGCGTCCGGGCCGACCAAGGCACTCGGGCTCGCCAAGTGGATGATCAACCGGTCACTCGAGTCGGATCGTCGGACTGCATTCGAAGAAGAGGCGTGGGCTCAAGAGCTGACAGTCGGGACCGCCGATGCCGGCGAAGGCATGCGCTCTTTCGCGGAGCGGCGGAAGCCTGAGTTCAAGGGGTTCTAGAGCAGCTTGTCCTGCGCCGGCGGACCCGTCGCCCGCTTGGCGCTGCCTCGGCGGTTCACCGAGCCGGGCCGGCCGTCGGTCGAACCGTTCCGCGATGGCTTGGCGCCGGACTTGCCGTTTCGGGTTTTGGGCGCGGGCGGCTTGCTCCTGGCGTTGGGATCGGGATCGTCGAGATCTTCGGGGTGGTCCTGATCCGGTGGTGGCTCGGGCCGGACGAACCGCCAGGCTCCTGGTCCACCCTCCAGTCTCCAACCTCTATGCGTTTTTTGATGATGGTGGTAAGGGCACAGTCGCGCCAGGTTGTCGAGACTGGTCTTTCCACCCTTTCCGTAGTCGGTGGTCCAGTGGTTGACCTCCAACGGGTCAGACATGGCGCAATCAGGAACGACACACGTCTGGTCCCGTTCTTCTAGTGCGATCCGAAGTGCCTTTTTGATGTACCTGGAGTCGGAGTACACCGTCGTCACGTCTTTTCCCTTGGTCAAGACGAGCTCCAAGAGGGAATCTCCGAGGATCTCTCGCACTGCCTTCACGGGCACCGACGCGATCCCCGGTATCTCGCAGGTCTCGCCCGGGATCCGGTGTCCTCTCAGAAGTGCCTCTAGGTCGACCCGGATGCGGACGAGGGTGGTCCCAGGCGCTCTGTCGCCGCGAGCCTTCTTGGTCGTCGACGCCGGGCCAGTGGTCGACCCGCCAGTAGAACCCGGGCCACGTCTTAAAAGGCTCGCCTTCGCCATGGCCACGAGGGCGTCGGCCCTGTAGACCTCGTGCCTTTCTTGGCGACCGGCCTTTCTCGCTTCTTCGAACGCCTCGTTCTCGAACGGCTCTAAACAGGCGACCAAGACACTCAAGGCGTCGGGGGTGACCCTCGCGTCCAGGCGTCCAGAACCGTCTGCGTCGCTCCAGATCCTGCAATACCGCCTGGAGCGGATCTGTTCGAACTGCTCGGTCTCTTCTGATCCTGAACCACGAATCGATCGGGTGTCAGAGCAGTGCCTCTTTAGCGAAGAGAAATCCATGTTCTCTGCAGCCTCGACGAGGTTCTCTGCCTCACCTGGACAGGCGTCTGCTGCTGACGCGATCTCCTTCGCTTGAGCCTCAGAGAGCCTTCCCGACCGAAAGGCGTCGGATATCGGGGGATGGGCCTCCATGGATCTAGCGGCTTCGAGCATGGAAGCTGCGGATCCGACCGACTCTCCAGTCAGTCCCGCAAGCCACGATCCAGCCTTCTTGTGACCGTCGAGGCAATGGGTGTGGGTCTCTTCTACTCGCCTTGCGGATAAGACGAGAATCGTCGTCGCCACACGCTTCAGCTCGGTACTTGCGTAGACGAGCTTCTTCGCGTCCTCTCCGGTGTAAAGGCCCGGTTCGAACGAGGCGGCGAACCGCTTCGCAGCAGCTATTGCGGCGAACAGGTCCTGGGCCGAACGGGGCGCAGAGCCTTGAGCCGCCGGGGCGGGGTCCTCGGGCGAGGCGGCCGTTGGGGTCGTCGTGGACTTGGAACTCAACACAGATTGAAAGCTACCGACAGGGTGTGACAACCAATGGAACGACGGACCGACCCGTTGCGGAGCGCCCACCGCCATCGAGCCCTCGGAACAGCCCTTTGGGCTCAGGCGATCGGGACAGGCAAGAACTAAGCTGACACGAGAGTCAGGGAACTTCGGTCCGCCGAAACGGCCGCGGAACGCTCTGAGCCGGGCTACGTGACCCGTCCCCGCAGTTGCGACCGGGCGCAGCTCGCTTGGTCCGCCGGGCGTACTTCGAGATCGGGATGCAGCAGGGAGGAAGGGATGGGGCGCGAATACCGGCTGATATCGGCCGACGGGCACGTCGTCGAGCCACCCGACATGTGGACGAAATACCTCCCCAAGAAGTTCGCGGACCGCGCACCGAAGCTCGTGAAGGACCAGAAGGGCGGCGACGCCTGGGAGCTCGTGCCCGGGACGCCGCCCATGCCCCTCGGCCTCGTGACCAACGCCGGCACCTGGGGCAAGCGCTACGAAGAGCTCGAGTGGTACGGGTCCACCTACGAATCGATGCGCAAGGGCGCGTACGAAGGCAAGGCCAGGTTGGAAGAGCAGGACATCGACGGCGTAGATGCCGAAGTGCTCTTTCCCTCGCAAAGGACGATGGGGGCGTTCATGGCCCAGGAGGACGACGACTACCACCTCGCCGGGCTCGAGGCGTACAACACCTGGATGCACGACGAATTCATGGCGGCGGATCCCGACAGGCTCATCGGGCTGGCCCAGATGCCGGGCGTCGACACCCCGACCGCTATCAAGTGGCTGCGCGACGCAAAGGCAGCCGGCTACCGCGGGGTGATCATCTCCGCGTTCCCCTCCGGCGAGGCTGACCTGTCCGAGGAAGACGATGCGTTCTGGGAAGCGGCAGAAGAAGAGCAGATGCCCGTCCACATCCACAGTGGCCTGCGTCAGGCGGGGCAGCGCAAGTCGGAGGGTTCGTTCCAGAAGGCAGCTGCGTCTTTCGGCCGCGAGATCGGACTCGCTGAGATGGGCGGCCCGGTCGGCGACGCTTCACAGTTCATGTCGAAGTTCATCTACTCGGGCGTCTACGACCGCTTCCCCGGATTGAAGATGATCGCGGTCGAGTGCGGTGTGGGGTGGATCCCACACTTCTTGGAGCACATGGACGATCACTACTGGCGGAACAGGACGTGGACGAAGTCCCCGCTGAAGCACCTGCCGAGCGAGTACTTCCGCCAGAACTGGAAGGCGACGTTCATACGCGAGCCCTTCGCGGTGGCCACCAGGCACTGGATCGGTGTCGACAACATGATGTGGTTGACCGACTACCCGCATCACCGGCACGACTGGCCTTACAGCAGGCGGATCGTCGAAGATTCCATGGGAGGGGTGCCCGAAGCCGAGCGCCGCCGGATGCTTTGTGACAACGCCCTCGAGTTGTACCGCCTCGGCTAGACGACGACGACCCACACAGCGGGCGCCTGCACGGCGAGAACCTCGGTGACCAGGAAACGGCGATAGGACTCGATCGGAAAGGATGGCAGTGAGCATCTGGAGCTATGAGAACAAGCGCGTCCTGGTAAGCGGAGGGGGCGGATCGGGGATGGGTGCGGCAACGGTCCGCGACCTTCTCGAGCTCGGTGCGGAAGTGCACGTGTTCGACATGAAGGAGCCGACGTCGGACGTGGCGAGCTTCCGACAGGTTGACCTGCGTACTCCCGAGGCGATCGATGACGCGGTCGCAGATCTCGGCGGATCCCTGGACGCACTGTTCAATTGCGCCGGCCTACCCGGGCCGCCGTTCTCAGGTCTCGACACCATGCTCGTCAACTTCGTGGCCGCCAGGCACCTGACGTCGAAGGTCGCCCCGATGATGCCGTCGGGGAGCGCCGTGGCGACGATCTCTTCTGCAGGCGGCATGGGCTGGGAGAACATGATTCAGGCGGTCTCCGGGCTGTTGGAAACCCCGGGATACGCAGAGGCGAAAGCCTGGTGCGAGGCCACCCCCGATCTCGTGGGCGAGGGTTACCTACTCTCCAAGCAGGTGATCATCATCTGGACGATGCGCGCGGCGATCGAATACGCACCTAAGGGCATCCGGATCAACTGCACCAGTCCGGGTCCGACCGACACCCCGATGATGCCGTCGTTCGAGCAGGCCATGGGCAAGGACTTCATGGACAAATTCCCGAAACCCCTCTGGGGCCGGAACTCCACTCCCGAAGAGCAAGCTCACGTACTCACTTTCTTGAACTGCGACGCGGCGAGTTACGTGACGGGAGCCAACATCTACGCAGACGGAGGCTTCAACGGCGGGATGACGACCGGAGCCATCGACCTTTCGTCGCTGTTCGGCTGAGCGACGCCGGACAGGATCGACAGCAGAGTCCAGTGGCTCAACAGCGAACCGACCTAGACGAATTCTTCCACCCGACGGCGGTTGCCCTTGTCGGCTCCGTGAACCGCAACGCGAAACCGGAGAGGCTGCGCGCCCATTACGGCGAGCGCTGGGGTGACCGGTGGTATCTCGTGAATGCCAAGGGCGGTTCGATCGGCGACATCCCGATCTACGAACACGTGACCGACATCCCGGGGAAGGTTCCGCTGGCGGTGGTGAACGTGGGCACCCGCTACGTGCTCAAGACCGTCGAGGAGTGCGGGGAGCACGGCGTTGACTACGTGCTCATCTTCACGGCGGGGTTCTCCGAGGTCGGGCCCGAAGGAGCCCGCATGGAGCGCGCCGTGGGCGAGATGGCGCGCAAATACTCGATGCGGGTTTTCGGCCCGAACACCAACACGAACGCGTTCGAAGTTCTGCCCGAACCACCCAAGAAGAGAGGAGGGAGCATCGGTCTCGTCACTCAGAGCGGGCACCAGGGCCGTCCCCTCGTCCAGGGGACGGAGTTCGGAGTCTCTTTCAGCCGCTGGGTGCCGACGGGCAACGAGCTGGACCTCGAGGCAGCAGATTTCATCGAGTACTTCGCTCACGACGACGAGACGGCTGTGATCGCCGGTTACTTCGAGGGCTTCAAGGATCCGCCGAAACTCAGGCGAGCCCTCGAGGCCTCTAACTCGGCGCGAAAGCCCGTCGTGGCGCTGAAGGTGGGGTCCACAGAGGCCGGGACGCGCATGGCCTCGTCGCACACCGGGCATCTCGCCGGTTCTGACGCGGTGGTGAACGGCTTGTTCCAGCAATACGGCGTCGTTCGGGTGCGTGACCTCGACGAGCTATTGGAGACCGCCGCTCTCTTCGCGAAGCTTCCCGCGGGAACGGGCCCGAACGCCTGCCTCTACTCGATCTCAGGAGGGTCGGGAGCGCTGATGGCCGAGGTCGCCGAGTCGCACGGCGTGCCGGTTCCGACCCTTTCTGCCAAGACTCAGGAATCGCTCAGGTCGATGATCCCGGATTACCTGACCGTCGCCAATCCCGTCGACAACGGCGCGCAGTTCCTCGTGACGAACCCTGTCGAGGACCGTCGTCGCGTGTTCGACCTCATCTGTGCGGACGAGAACGTCAACGTCGTCGTGGTCGGTCTCACGGGAGCGCTCGGCAAGTTGACCGACCGGTTCGCCGAGGACATCGTCTCGTTCATAGACGAGCTCTCGAAGCCCGTCGTGGTCACCTGGAACTCGTTCAAGACCGACGAAACAGGGTTCCGCACACTGGTGGAAGCCGGTGTGCCGCTCTTCAGGTCGTTCCGCAACTGCTTCTCGGCTCTGCACTCCTTCGCCGATTACGAGCGAGCCGCAAAGCACTTCCGCACGCGCCGCGCCAAGAGGTCGCGCCTCGACGCGGGTCTGTCCGGCGAGCTCGACCACGTCGAAGGGCGGACGGTGGCCGGCACCGATCTCGCACGGAGGTTGCTCGATTCGTTCGGAGTGCCTCTTGCCGGCGACACGATTGCAACGTCTACTGCTGCAGCGGTCCGAGCGGCGGACTCTTTCGGCTATCCGGTGGTGATGAAGCTCGCCTCTCCTGACGTCGCTCACAAGTCCGATGCCGGGCTCGTGCGCCTCGACGTAGGCACTGCAGCCGAGGTCAGGTCCACCTACCGCGAGTTGATCGCGCGTGCCGAAGCGATGAAACCCGCGCCCACAATCGAAGGTGTGCAGGTCCAGCAACAACTCGAAGGCGGCACCGAGATGATCGTCGGGCTGTCCAGTGACCCGGTGTTCGGACAGGTGCTTCTCGTGGGGACCGGCGGTGTCTTTGCAGAGGTGCTCCGCGATGTGGCGGTGAGACCGCTCCCGGTCGACAGGCGCGACGTCGAGGAGATGGTCGCGTCGCTGCGGGGTGCCGCGCTGTTGGAAGGGGCGCGCGGCCGCCCGAAGGGCGACGTCAAGGCGCTCGTGGACGTTGCCCTTTCGGTTGCGTCGTTGGCGACCGCCTGCGGCGACAGACTCGCTGAGCTCGACCTGAACCCCGTCGTCGTGCGCGAGAAAGGGGCCGGTGCGGTCGCAGTCGACTCGCTGGTGGTGCTCCAGGGCGCGTCACGGGGCGCATCACATGGCGCATCACATGGCGCATCACGAGGCGCCCCTCACGGCGCCGGCGGCTGAAGGCCTTTACGTCGCCGATGGACCTCGACCTGTCAGAAGAGCAACGCGAGCTCGAGACGTCGGTTCGTGACGTTCTGGATCGTGAGCGGTCAGTCGAGCTGGCGAGGCGCGTCGTCGAAGAGAAAGACGACGCAGCGAAAGAGGTCGACGAGCTGTGGACCAGGATGGTGGCGCTCGACTGGCCCTCGCTCACCGTCCCCGAGGCAAACGGAGGCCTGGGCCTCGGTGCGGTCGAGCTCGCGGTCGTGTCGGAGCAGCTCGGCAGGGCGCTCGCACCCGGCCCGTTCCTCGCAACCGCTTCGCAGTTCGTCACGGCGGTCCGCGAAGGGGGATCCGCGGAGCAACACAGGCGGTATCTCGACCCGATCGCCGCAAACGGCGCTTCAGGGACCTTCGCGTTCGCAGAGACGGCGGGGAGCTTCGACCTGCAAGGAGTGCGGACGGTATTCGTGCCCCGGGACGGCGGATATGTCATCGACGGCGCCAAGGCTTTCGTGCTCGAAGCGTCGAGAGCGAACCAAATCGTCGTCGTCGCGCGACGCGAAGGGTCGTCAGGAGTAGAAGGCATCGGACTTTTCGTGGTTCCCGCTGATGCTGAGGGCGTCGAGATCCGGCCGATGGCGTCTCTCGACGCCACCCGAGAACTTGCTTCGGTCGATCTGTCTTCGGTCCTTGTCAGAGCCGACAGCGCTCTCGGCGAGCCCGGTGCCGGCGCTCCGGTCCTGCAGAGGATCCTCGAAGAGGCGACGGTAGCGCTCGCAGCCGAGATGCTCGGAACCTGCCAGGGGATCGTCGACATCCTGTTGCCCTACGCGAAGACGCGTGAGCAATTCGGGGTGAAGATCGGCTCGTTTCAAGCGATGAAGCACAAGCTCGCCAACATGTACGTGTCGCTCGAGTCCACTCGCGCGACCGTGCGCTTCGCCGCTGCCGCGATCGCCGAGGAGGACGGACGCCGCACGCTCGCCGCATCCATGGCCAAGTCGGCCGCGGGGGACTGTGAGCGGCTGATCGGTGTCGAGGGGATCCAGTGTCTCGGGGGCATCGGCTACACGTGGGAGCACGACATGCATCTCTACGTGAAGCGGGTGAGGACGGCCGCCGCACTGCTCGGCACAGCCTCCCAACACCGGGCGAAGGTGGCCGAGCTGATAGGGCTCTGAATGCCTGGACGCCTCAACGCCTGAACGCCTGAACGCCGCCCGGCCTACCTGCGAAAGATCCGCATCTGTCCTACGCGTTCGAATCCGATCCGCGAATAGAGGCTCTTGGGCCAGTCGTCGTCGTCGGCGAGGATGAAGGTCAGGTCCCTCTCACTCGATCTTGCGATCTCCGTGGCGTGGGTCACGAGCGTTCGGGCGTATCCACGTCCTCGAGCCTCCGGCACCGTGTAGACATCCTCGACCCATGCTGTGGTGTCGTTCATACGCAGCTTGGTTATCGCGACCGGTGTGCCGTCGTCTTCGACGATGCCGAAACACGTTTCCTTCCAGGATCTTCCGACTCTCCGGTTGCACTCCATCAGCTGGTCCACGCGCGCCGGCTCGATTCCAACGTGCTCTTCGAGAGCCCAGAGCGTCATCAGAGCCACCATCTGCTCTTCTTCCAGTTCGACGACGGCACCCGTGTCGACTTCGCGATCCGGCGGGCGCTCGAGAGCCATGACGACCTCGCGTTCAACGGTCCATCCGGCGGCGAGAAAAGGATCATCCAGATGGCCGGCCGCCCTTCCGTCCTCGATCACCAAGTTACGGAACGGGAATTCGGACATGCACTCGTCAGTGAGCGCGACGCATCTCTCGAACTCAACCGGGGTTTTCAGTCGCAAATGGTTGAGTGCTTTCAACCTTTCGAAGGTGAGTGAACGAACCAGCCAGCCCCCGGCGATCGGCCTCATCTCGTCCGCGAGGAATTCGAGGTCTCGCCGCAGTAGCGCAAAAATCCGGGACTCGGCCGCGGTGTTCACGAGTTGATTCTGACAAGCATCGGAGAAGGGTTCCACCGACGGCACCACAGCCAGAGCGTTCGTCCGGACCCGGGGCTAGCGTGCGTTCATGCCCGGAAATTCGGCTCTCGTCACAGGGGCGTCCTCCGGAATAGGAGAAGCCTTGGCGCGTGTCCTCGCCGCCCGTGGCTTCGGGCTCGTGTTAGTGGCGCGTCGAGAGCGGGCGCTCAAGAAGCTCGCTGACGAGCTCTCGGACCGTCATGGCTCGAAGTGCGAGGTCCTCGTGGCCGATCTCATCGATCCGTCCGGTCTCGAAGCCGTCGCTGACACAATTCGCCGAGAAGGGTTCACCACGGTGGTGAACAACGCCGGCTACGGAAGCGTCGGCATGTTCCACGAGCTCCCGCTCGCCGAGGAGCTTGGCGAGATCACGCTCAATGTGAGCGCCCTTGTGGCACTCAGTCATGCCGCGCTCGAGGTAATGGTGCCGCGCCATTCGGGGAACCTGCTCAATGTCGCGTCGACCGCGAGCTTCCAGCCGGGTCCCAAGAACGCGACCTATTCGGCGACCAAAGCCTTCGTCCGCTCGTTCACCGAGGCCCTGCACGAGGAGGTCCTGTCATCCGGGGTCCACGTGACCGCCTTGTGCCCGGGCTTCACCCGCACCGCATTCCAGAGCCGCGCAGGCATGGAAGCGGCGAACGTTCCCGGTCTTCTTTGGGCGGAGCCAGAGGCCGTCGCAGAGGCGGGGCTGAGTGCTCTGGAACGCAACCAGGCGGTGTGCGTCCCTGGGCTCATGAACAAGTTCGGAGCTGCCTCGGTCCGTTTCGCCCCGCGTTCGGTTGCGAGGAAGATGGCCGGTCAGGTACTGAAGCGCATGTAGCGCAGGGCACGCCTCGAGATCGGGCTCGGGCTCCAGAGTTCAGCCGCCGGTCCCCGGGTAACCGCCGCCTCCGAAACGCTCGTCGAGAGCGTCGTAGTCGACCGCGAACCCCTGACGCGGAAGGGACTCGACGAACTCGACGGCCTTCGGCTTCTTGTACGAGGCGATGTGGGCGCGGCAGTGCTCGACGATCTCTTCGGGAGTGGCTTCTGCGCCATCGGCCAACACGACGACTGCGACCAAGTTCTGTCCCCAGATGCGGTCGGGCACCCCTATGACGGCCGCGTCGGCGACGGCGGGATGCGTCTTCAAGCAGGCTTCGACCTCGGTGGGGTAGATGTTCTCGGCGGCCGACTTGATGAGCCTGGACTTCGGTCCGATGAAGGTGAGCGATCCGTCCGGCTCGCTTCGACCCAGGTCATTCGTGTGGTGCCAGCTTCCTCTCTGGCGTTCTGCGTTGCAATTCGGGCCGGTTGAAGTACCCGTTCATGACCGTCGGGCCGCGCACGCAGATCTCGCCCGTCTCGCCCTGCTCGACCTCGTTTCCTTCAGGGTCGAGAAACCCGATCCGCAGAAACGGCGCTGGCCGGCCGTGGCTGCCGATCGAGGGCCCCAGCGCCCCGAAGCTCACGAGTCCCATGACCTCGGTCTGGCCGTAACCGCCCGGATGGCGTCCCCACGGCGAGTCGTCCGGGGTGATCATCGCCGTCCACTCTTTCTTCCCCGCGAACGTCCGGAGCGTGTGGAGGTCGTAGCGCCCGTCGGAGTTCATCTCGACGATCTGGTTGATCGTCGGCGGCATGATGAACGCCCCGGTGCACTTCTCGGACTCGATGAGCCGGCAGAGCTCCTCTGCATCGACTCGCGGGGTGAACACGTTCGTGCCGCCCGCGACGAACGTAGCGAGAGTGGTCATGAGAGTTGCCACATGGAACAGTGGTCCGCAGTTCAGATAGGTGTAGTCCGCTCCGATTCCCTGGATCGAGCCGAGCAGTGCTCCCTGCGTCACGAGCGCCCGGTGCGACAGCAGCGCGCCGGCGGGACGGCCGCTGAATCCGGCGGTGTAGAGCATCAGGACGGCGTCGTCCTCGTTGACCGTGATCCCGGCGCGGGGACCCGGGTCCGCCGCGGCCAACATGGCCTCGTAGCCGCCTTCACCGCCTTCACCGTCGTGTTGCACCCAGTGCGCTTTCGCGGCGCCGGATGACTCGGCCATCTCGCGGGCCTTGGCGAGGGCGTCGCCGATCTCGTGCTGTTGCCATATGACGGCGGCCGGAGCGCAGTCCTCGATGACGAACGCGAGCTCGTCGGCGCTCTGGCGCCAGTTGACCGGACACATCACGGCGCCGAGCTTCGCCGCCGCCAGCAACGACTCCATCAGCCGGTGGCAGTTCTGAGCAAGCCACAGGATTCGGTCCCCGTGACCGACGCCCACGGCTGAAAGAGCGTTCGCCAGACGGTTCGCACGGGCGTCTGTCTCGGCGTAGCTGTAGCGGTCCGCACCACAGACCGTCGCGAGCTGCACCGTGTGAGCGGCGTGCTGTGCGAGCACGTCGGCCATCGTCACCTGGTGGAGCAGATCGGGAGCCGGCGCGTCGTTCACCGACGTCACGGGTCCACCACCCGCGCTGCTTTGTATCCGGCGCGCGGCAGCGTCTCGCGCTCGAGCACCTCGATGATCGTCTCGATGCCGAGCGCGTCGGATATCGCGGCTCGGCACCGACCTGCGATCTCGTCGTCGTCCGCAGTCACCGACGCGCCGCGCTCGACTCGGACCTTGAGCGGCTGGTTCTCGAGCTCGCCGACGGGCCTCGTCATCTGCCATTCGACGGTCGGCTCCGACACGTGCTGTACCGACCGCAGCGCCGATTCGACCTCGTTCGCCTGAAAGAAGTGGCCTTGACTGCTGATGAGGTCCTTGAATCGACCTCCCCAGAGTCCGCGGATGGTCGTCTCACCGCAAGGGCACGGTTCGCGCATGATGGCGCAAGCTTCTTCGAGGTCGTAGCGGAGCATTCCGTTGTCGCGGTCGAGCGTCGTGACAACGAGGTTTCCCCACTCGCCGTCCGGAACCTCCGCGCCGGTCGCCGGGTCGACGGCCTGGACGATCGCCCAGTCCTGAGCGAGATGGGCGCCAGGCGACTTCCCGCAGCCGCCACCGAGATAGGCGAAACACTCCGCGCCCGCAGTCATGAGCGGCATTCCCTTGCCCAGGCCGAAACCTGGCATTCCCTTGAACACGAGGCCTGCCTCGGCGGGCTCGATACCGAGCTTGGCGGCCACCTCGAAGAAGCGGCCCGTCGAGAAGCCCATGAAAGGGATGTCGGGGGTGACCCGCGTCCAGAAGCGCAGACCCTGCTCGGCGAGCTCATCGGTGTCGGGGGGCGGGACCCAGATGTTCAAGAATCCGAAGTACTCGTAGCAACCCGAGAGCATGGCGCCACCGCTGTAGAGATACGCGGGATGCGCGTGCGTCACGATCATCCCCGGCCGGTGCCCGTAGCGCCACCACACCCGCGCGCCCGACTCGTATTCGATCCAGAGATCGCGCCTCGTCCAAAGCGAGATCGTGGGCGTGCCCGTCGTCCCTGTCGAAGTGCCGATACGGACCGCTTTGCGCGGATCGGTGAAGCGGTAGTCGCCCCAGGGTGGGTTCTCGGTCTCCGAGTCGCGCAGGTCCTGCTTGACCGTGAGCGGGATGTGACGGATGTCGTCAAGGGACTTGAGGTCGTCAGGGGACGAGACGCCCGCCTCGGCAAGCTTGCGGGCGAAGAGCGGGACGGGGTTCTCGAGGATCTTGCCCACGAGGTTGCGAAGGCGCTTCTCTTGGAGGCCGACGAGCTTCTCCGGATCCATCGTCTGGATCTCGGGGTCCCAGAACTGCTGCTCGGGATCGCGTTGCGGCGGTCCCAGTATCTCGGGGCCGTAGCTCGGCATCGTCTCCTCCTGACCTCGGCGTGTGTCGTGCGGTCGTTGATTCGTGCTGACGTGCAGTCGTGCAGTCGTTCGGTCGTGCGGGGCGACCGATGGTAGCCCTGTGGCTGACGCCCGTGTCATAGACGCCCTGGCGAAGCCCGTGTCATAGACGCCCTGCCGAAGGCGTCTGAGGTGACGGCTACCTGCGAGGGAGGCCTAGAACCCGTTCGGCGATGATGTTTCGCTGGATCTCCGAGGTTCCGCCGGCGATGGTCCCCGAAAAGGACTGAAGGTGGTGCAGAGTCCAGGCCTCGTGGTCCCGTCGGCCCACAGAGGGGGCGTCGCGCCGGTCGAGGTCGACCCCGGGCGGACCGAGCGCCTCGGTGATGTCGAGCGCGAGACCACGACGGGTTTCCGAGCCGAGGAGCTTCAGAACCGAGTGCTCGGGAGCGGGACGGCCCTTTGCGATCTTGGAGAAGCCCTGGTAGCCGAGCAGCTTGACGGCGTGGGCCTGGATGTATGCGCGGGCGACCGTGTCTCGGAACACGGGGTCATCGGCGACCCGTCGGCCGTCGTCCAGGGGCGTCGTTGCCGTCGCCACGACCTGCTGTATGAATCGCTCGAGGCTGGTGGCTTCGTTGATCCAGAGCATTCCGCGCTCGTGCGCCAGCGATTCGCCCGCGATCGACCATCCGTGATGCAGCTCACCGACCAGGTTCTCTCGGTCAACCTCGACGTCGGTGAAGAAGACCTCGTTGAAATCGGCGTGATGTCTGTCGGTCAGCTCGGCGAGGGGCCGCGTCTCGATGCCCGGCGTGCGCATGTCGATCACGAGAACACTGATTCCGGCGTGCTTCGGAGCATCGGGATCGGTTCTGACGAAGCAGAAGCAGTAGTCGGCCTCGTGTGCCCCCGAGGTCCAGACCTTCTGCCCGTTCACGACGAACTTGTCGCCAACCACCTCCGCGCGGGTCCGCAACCCGGCGAGGTCGCTTCCCGCGTCGGGCTCACTCATCCCGAGGCACCAGCTGATCTCGGCGTGAAGAGTGGGCAACACATAGCGCTCGATCTGCTCGGGGGTCCCGTGGTCGAGCAATGACGGAGAGATGATCGAGAGGCCCTGGGGGTTGCAGGATCTCGGAACTCCGAGGCGGGTCAGCTCCTCGAAGTAGACCATCTGCTGGACCTGGGTGGCGTTGCGCCCACCGTGCTCAGGAGGCCATCCGGGGACGAGCCACCCGTTGTCGAAAAGCTTGCGCTGCCAGAGCCGTGCCCACTCGGGTATGTGAGCGGACGATCTGATCTTCTCGGCGCGCTCCTCCGAGGAGGGGAGATGCTCCTCGAACCACTCGCGCACTTCGAGACGGAACGCCTCGGTCTCGTCGTCGTAGTGGAGTCGCACGTGCGAATGGTATCTGGGTGCTCAGGAGGGACCGCTCAGGAGGGACCGCTCAGGAGGGACCGCTCAGGAGGGACCGCTCAGGAGGGACCGCTCGTGAGAAGCATCGCACCGGCGATCGGGCCACCCCCGTTTGCCACAGCCGCCACAGAAGGCGGAACGCCACCGACGCGTTTCACCTGCCGGTCGCCGGCGTCGCCTCGAAGTTGCAGGCACGCCTCGTGCAATAGGCCGAAGCCGTGGAGTCTGCCACCTGAGAGCTGGCCGCCGGCAGTATTCAGCGGGAGCTGACCCTCTAACGAGATGCGCTGCCCCCCTTCGACGAAGGCGCCGCTCTCGCCGCGCCCGCAGAACCCGAGAGCCTCGAGCCAGACGAGGGGGAGGATGCTGAAACCGTCGTAGAGCTCGGCCAGCTCGACGTCGTCCGGCGTCAGATCGGTGCGTTCCCACATGCTTGCGCCTGCATCGCGCGCCGCCATCTGAGTCATGTCGTCGAACTGATCCCAGCTCGGCCTTCCGCGCAGTGCCGTCCCGATCGCATTCACGTGCGCGACTTGGTGAGCAGCATCTCGAGCGAAATCGCAGTGAGACACGACCACAGCGGTGGACCCGTCGCATGGAGCGTCGCAGTCGAACAGGCATAGCGGTGTCGAGATCATGCGCGCAGCGAAATAATCGTCGAGCGTGAGCGGCTCTCGGTAGACGGCCTTCGGGTTGAGCGCGGCATTCCGCCGTCCGTTGAGTGCGATCTGGGCGAGCTGCTCGCGAGTGAGTCCGAACTCGTGGACTCGGCGCTGCGCCACCATGGCGAGCCAGTTGGCGGCGGAGACTGCACCGAAGGGGATCGACCATTGCATGAAGCCCCCGACGCGCATCGAAGGGCCGGCACCGATTCCTTGGCGGCCGCCCGAACCCTGTGCCGTGGACTCCGTGACGGTTCGGTACACGAGGACGTGGTGTGCGAGCCCGGCGGCGACCGCGAGACATGCTGCGAAGACGGCTCGAATCTGCCCGGGTCCTTCACCGCCCCCGTCGTGCCAATTCAGGCGGAGCCGCAGCGCATCTTGGACTTCGGGCGTTCCGGGTCCGGCGAACCCGCCGCCCCCGAGGCCCATTCCCGGATAGGTGGCCAGCCCGTCGATGTCGTCGCGGTTGAGCCCGGCGTCTGCGACCGCGTCCAGACACGCTTCGACCGTGAGGTCGAGCTCAGATCGTCCGAGCCTCCGACCGACCGCGGACTGGCCTATGCCCGAGATGATCGCCCTCCGTTCGAGCGGCTCGACTGCCGTCACGGCGCTTTCCCTTCTGGCCCAGACGTGACTGCGCCCTCCGCGGCCGCGCCAGTTGGAACTTTGGCGGCGGGAGCGAACAGTGGCAGGTACACGTCGTCGGCGACCTTCTCGAACACGACCCTCACCGGCATCCCTATCTCGACATCGTCCTCGTCGATGTCCACGAGGTTCGTCGTGAGCCGGATATCGGGTTGCTCGTCGAGCGCTACCCATGCAATGACGTAGTGATCGCTGTCGGGGATCCACTGCTGAAAATTGACCGTGAACGAGGCGACGGTCGCGTTGCCGCTCACCACTTCCGGCGCGAGATCCCGGCCCAGACATTCGGGGCATATGGGGGAGGGAGGATGCACGAACCTGCGGCAATCGTTGCAGCGGAGCATGCGCAGCCGCCCGTCCGCCCCGCTCGTCCAGAAGAAACGATTCTCCTGGTCGAGGCGTGGCACCAGCCTGATGGGAGGTCCGCTCGCAGTCACGGGCGAGGATGCTAGCCATAGCAGCGCCAAAGGTACGCTTCGGCAATTGTGGCGAGCCCGCCCGAACACGGACCTTCCGAGCCCTTCGCGCCTTTCGAGAAAAAGCGGATGCTTGTCGTTGGAGCCTCTTCGGGGATCGGCAGGGCCATCGCGATCCAAGCGGTCCGAGCTGGCGCGCACGTCGCTCTTGCAGCGCGACGCGAGGAGCTTCTCCAGGGCGCCGTCGAGGAGTCGTTGGCCGGCCTGGCCCCATCAGGCCCGAACCCATCAGGCCTGAACCCATTAGGCCCGAACCCATCAGGCGCCGCGCGCGCGTTCAAGTGTGACGTCGCCGAGGAGGACGCCGCCGCGCTCGATGGTCGACAGCGCGACGAATTGGTTGGGGGGCCTCGACATCGTGGTCTACGCCACCGGTACAGCGCCCTTGGCAGACATCGCCGATCTCGACGGCCGGAACTGGGCCCGACTGCTCGCAACCAACGTCGTAGGCGCGGCCATGGTCGTCTCGCAGGCCCTTCCTGAGCTCCGCCACGCGCCGAACGGCACCGTCACGCTGTTGTCGTCCCACACGGTGGGCAATCCCTGGCCTTCGCTGGCGGCCTATTCGGCGAGCAAAGCCGCACTAGAAGAATTCGGCCGCGGCTTGCAGATAGAGGAGCCGAGCCTCCGCGTCCTGATCGTGAGGGTCGGGAACACCGCGACGTCGTTTGCGAACGGCTGGGATCCGGCGCTCTTCGAGAGCGCATTCGCGGGTTGGTTGGAAACAGGGATGATGCGTCATCGGGTAATGACATCGGACGAGGTTGCCGAGCAGGTTCTCGCTGCGATCGCTTCGAACAGCGGACCATCCGAGTTGCTCGTGCGGGGAGAGGACGAGACTCTGGTCTGACCTCGCAATGACCTACTGTGAACGTGACTGGTGGACCAACACACCGCAATGACTGGCCCAATCCTCACTGACGTCAGGACAGACTCTCGGTCAACCCAACCGAGTGAATCGGATTCGAACGGGTCTTCAAGACCAACACCCACGCCCGCCCGGTGGCGCCTGAGAAACGCAATTGTGATCTGCTCAGCATGGCTTGGATTTGCTCTGGTCTTCTTTCGCCATACGTGGACCAGCGGATTCGACAACATCATTGGCAACCTCGGCGACGCACGGCTGGCCGTCTACCTCAACGAGCATTGGTACCTGGTTCTTTCAGGTCGCTCGAGCTGGCTGAACCCCGAGTTCTTCTTTCCCGCCAAGGGCGTACTCGGTTGGACCGACACGTTCTTCTTGTACCAACTGTTTTACGCCCCGTTTCGGTTTCTCGGCGCCGACCCGTTTGTCGCCTTGGAGCTGACACTGATCGCCGCGAGTTTCGTCGGTTTCGTCAGTTTCGTGCTTCTGGTAAATCTGCTCTTCAGGCCGCCGCTCGGAATTGCGATTGCCGGAGGTTGGCTTTTCGCCTTTGCGAACAATGTTGCGATACACGCTGGTTCCGCTCAGCTACTGGGCGTCTACTTCGTACCCGTGGCCGCATGCCTTTTGGTTCTGGCTTTGCGATCGCTGACCGATCGGCCGAAACGTTCTGCCGTCCTCTTTGCGCTCTTCGGCTGCTTTTACGGACTGCTTCTTTTTTCCTTCTACTACGTGGCATGGCTCTCGATTCTTGCCGCTTTCGTTCTGTTGATCGTCAGACTTGCATTGTCGCCCAGGTCGTTGGTGCGTCAGATCGGGCGCGGAGTCAGAATTGGGCGGTTGCCGATCCTCGCTGGCGTAGGCGCATTCGGCTTGTCCATCATCCCGTTTTTGCGGACATACGTGCCTACGATTCACGAATTCGGTGGACGCCGGTACAGTGCCGTCCTCTTCTACGCGCCGACCTGGAAGGATGTTCTTGCAGTCGGGCCAAATCTGTACTGGAGCGGGATCCAGGGACGTATTCCGCAGGCGTACGAATCCACCTACACGATAACTCCGCTCTTGTCCGCATTTGTCGTCGTCGCCGGCGTCGCATTCATTTGGATGTATCGACGTGAAGTATCCGAAGACCGTCGAAGACAGAGCCTCGTCACGATTGCCTTGTGCGTCACGACCGTTGTCCTGTTGATCCTTCCGATCAAGACGCGCTTCGGGTCTCTTTGGATTGCCGTCTGGCATCTCCCGGGCGCGTCCGCGCTCCGAGCAAGTGATCGGCTCGAAATAGTCACGGGGATGATCGCGGCCATCGCATTCGTCAGCATCGCGACGAGCGTGTTTCGCCGCTGGCAGGGAAGCCCGCGTCGGTCGGTGACTGTTCTCGCACTTGGAGTGATCTTGGCGACGGCGCTTTGCTGCGAGCAGCTGAACGTCGACCCGGTTGCCCAGATCTCCCGTCCGTGGCAATTGACTCTCCTGCGGGATGTCCCGTCACCACCCAGGGCATGCACGAGCTTCTTCGTCACTGATTCCGTGCAGCGCGGCGAGCGGTCCTACGTGTACCAGATCGACGCCATGCTCATCTCACAGAAGATCGACCTTCCGACACTTAACGGCTACAGCGGGGAGAACCCGCGCAAATGGCGGTTGGCGCTACCTGAGAAGAGCAACTATCTGGCGTTCGTCAAGCAGTGGGCAGAGCTCAATCACATCCGAACTGGCGTCTGCGAGCTCGATATCGGACGCATGAAATGGACGACGCTCTAACTAGGACCCGCGGCACTCGAACTACGAAACACAGAGGGGCGGAAGGTCGCGGTCGAACGGTTGTCTCTTTGCAACGGGTGCTCCACCTGCAGATATGGGTAACTGGCTCGCCCGCTTTGTTGGCGCCGGTATTGACCTGCTGTTCGGAGAACCCCGATTCCGTATCTGACGCTTCTCCAGAAGTTGATGGACGAGGACTCGGGCTCGTAGCGCGTAGGGCACGAGACCTCGCCGATACGGGCCCCGGCTGTCAGCGCCTGCACGATCACCTGGTTGTCGAAGACGAAGTCCTCGGAGTTGCGTTCGTACGGGATCGCCTCGAGCAGTTCGCGGCTGTACGCGCGGAGACCGGTGTGGAACTCCGAGAGCTTCGAGCCGACCATGAGGTTCTCGACCAGCGTGAGTGCGCGGTTCGCTGCGTACTTGTAACGGGGCATGCCTCCCGCAATTGCGCTCTGCGCAAGAATTCGTGATCCGAGGACGAAGTCGTACTCGCCATAGGCGACCATCGACGCCATCGCCGGGACCAGACGAGGCGAATACTGGTAGTCGGGGTGCAGCATGACGATCACGTCAGCATTGTGCGCCAACGCCGCCGAGTAACAGGTTTTCTGGCACCCTCCGTAGCCGCGGTTCCGGTCGTGAACCTCGATCGCGAGCCCAAGGCGACGAGCCTCCTCGGTTGTCGCGTCGGTGCTTGCGTCGTCCACCATCAGGATCTCGTCAACGATGCTGCGGTCGATCTCCGCGACCGTTCTGCGCAGAGTCAGTGCTGCGTTGTACGCCGGCATGACAACGACGACCCGTCTGTCTGCGAGCACGATGGGGGGTCCTCCTGCCTTCGATAGGCGTGGGCTGGATGGGGTTTGGACCGGATGGGTTGTAGCGATGCTACCGGTGAGGTCAGTTTGAACGAACGTTGTGCGACGGCGCGTCCTTCGGGGTCACGAGTGCCTGAAGAACCCTCCGGTCGACCTTCTCCATGGCGGTTCTGGGCAGCTCACCGACCACTATCAGGTCCTCGGGCAGCTTGTGATGAGCGAGTCGACCCTCGGCGTGGCGTCTGAGGTCTTCGAGAGCCGGCGGCTGGACGCCGTCTCGGACGACGATCACTGCCACGCCGATCTCCCCCATCACTGGATCGGAGCGAGGCGCGACGGCGACGTGAGCCACGGCGGGGTGTTCACACAACACCGCTTCGACCTCGAGAGGGAAGACGTTGTATCCGCCGCGCACGTACATCTCCTTCGCCCTGCCACAAAGGTGCAACCTGCCCTGGTCGTCGACCCAGCCGAGGTCACCGGTGCGCACGGATCCGTCGCCGGTCATCACGGCAGCGGTGGCGGCCGGGTCCTCGAAGTAGCCCGCCATGACCGCCGGCGATCGCAGGCACACCTCGCCGATCTCTCCCGTGGGAAACGGGCGGCCCTCCGAAGAGCCGCCTTCGTCAGCAGGCTCGCGGATGGTCACCTCGACCTCACCGCGAGCCCTTCCGACGGTCTCCTCGGCGTCCTCGTGAGGATCAGTCGGCAGTGTGCCCGTTCCGACGCCGGCCTCCGTGCACGTGTACCGCACGACGACCGGAACGCCGAACCGCTCCCTTGCTTCGCGCACGAGCGCCGGAGCAGAAGGGCCGCCGCCGAGCGCGATGAGCCGGACACTGGAGATGTCGGTCGTTGCGAAACTGTCGTGGCGGAGCATCAGCGCGACCTGAGTCGGGATCCCGCCGAGACTCGTGATCCCGTGGAGCTCGACCAGCCTCAGAGCTTCCGCCGCCGTCCACCGCGACATCAAGAAGCTGGTGCCGCCCCCGCGAAGTGACTGGGGCAGTTTCGTCATCGTCGCCAGATGCGCCATCGAGGTGGATCCGAGCCCACGGCCTCCCGCACCGAAACGGCGTCCGCCGTCCGCCTCCGAGATTGCGTCGAGTTGCCGATCGCAGAACACTGCGCCCTTGGGAAGACCGGTCGTGCCCGACGTGAACACGATGGCGACCGGTCTGTCGGGGTCGTCGTCGAGCGGCGCCGGCTTGGCGCCCACGACCCGCAGTTCTCGGAGCAATGTCGAAGTGGGGCCGCACGACTCGGCGACGACCACATCGGCTGCACGCACGCCGGATCCGGACACGCCGGCTCCGGGCCCGCCGGATCCGGACACGCCGGCTCCGGACACGCCCGCTCCCGGACCCGCTATCACGAGAGAAGGTCGGGCGACCGCCAGGCACGCCTCCTGCTCGAGCGGCGAAAGTTTTTCGTTCACACCTGCTGTGATCGCACCGATCTTCGCTGCCGCTGCGTAGGAGACGACATAACCGGGCCCCGAACCCAAGGTGAGGGCCACGACGTCGCCGGGAGCGATGCCCCGTCGCGACATCCCGACGGCGACCTCGTCGGAAAGCTCGTCGAGGTCCGCGTACGTGAGCACGTCACCGTCCTCGGTGACGAACGCGGGAGTGTCGCCGAAACGGCGAGCCGCCTCGCGCACGACGTCGGCGAACATCGTTCAGGTCAGGTTTAGGTCGTCGTCGAATTGCAGGGTGATGATCTCGAGTTTCGCGATCCGGTCACCGGCCATCTCGAAGACGTCGCGCACCGGGATGTCGGTGCTGTCGATGCGCAACTCGAGATCCACCACGACGCGCTCCCCGTTCGACCTCGAGCGTTCCCGGATTCGGCGCCAGGTCGTCGTACGTGAAAGCGCCCTCTGCGTAGAAGCGCGCTATCTCGTCTGCCCCTTTCAGTGTCCTCCCGCCCGACGTGAGCTCCGCTCCAGGCAAGAACAGCGATCGGATGGCCTCCGCGTCGTGGCAAGTGACCGCCGCGAAGTATCTCTGCGCCACCGCAGCCGCACCTTCGTAACGCGCAGGCAAGCGATACAGCGCCGCGGCGTTTTCACCGAGAACCTTCGCCTGCTGCGCCGGCCCGAGAGGCGCGATCGTCCGCCGCAGCGCGGCGACCGCACCGGGGAACGTGGCGTCATGGTGTGGGTAGTCGGAACCCCATACGACGCGCTCCTCGCCGATGAACGGGAGCAGCGCCGCAAGCGTGGGCTCGTCCACCTCGTAGCTGATCCAGCACTGCCGTGCGAAGTACTCGCTCGGACGCAGGTGCATGTCGGGGCAGAAACCGCCGAACGCCTCCGCCTGCTCGTCGAGACGCTGCACCCAGAAGGGTGCCCAACCGCCGCCCGATTCCAAGAAGACGATTCGCATCGACGGGTGTCGCTCGAGCACCCCGAACGCCGCCAGCTGTGCGAAGGCGAGCATCTCCTCGAAACTGTGCGAGATCGCGTGCAAGACGAGAGGGTTGAAGGGCCGGTCCGAGCCGAGAGTCGGGACGATCACCGAGCTTCCTTCGTGGATCCCGATTGTCACGTCGAGCTCTTCTGCCGCCGACCAGATCGGTTCGTATGAAGGGTCCTGGAGCGAACGACCCATGCACGGGTTCGGACGGACGAACGCAGCCGTGAAGCCGAGCTCTCCCGCAGCCCTGTGCAGTTCGGCGACGGCTGCAACGGGGTCCTGCACGGGAAGCATCGCAGCGCCGAAAAGTCGGGAGGGGTCCGCCGCGCAATACGAAGCGAGCCAGTCGTTGTAAGCCTTCGCAACCGACACCGCCGCGTCGAGGTCCGTGATCGCCCATGCGTAAAGGCCGATCGAAGGGTAGAGCACCGCCTGGTCGATTCCCTCGGCGTCCATGTCGGAGAGACGCAGAACCGGATCCGATCCGCCTGGCTGGGCCTCAGAGAGTGAACGGAAGGACGAGGAGTCGGAGAAATCGGATCCAGGAGTGGCGAGAGTGCCGAGCGGGACAGCGAGAATCTCGGTTCCCGCCACGACGACGTGCTCGTAGCCCGACGGGTCGCGCGTGATGACCGGCCGGTGTTTTTCCGGCATGTCGGCCCATGCCTCTGCGGGCTCGACGACGTGTCCGTCGGCGTCGACGACGTTGTGGGGGTTGGTGCGTGGCCCTCTCGGGCTCACGCCGGCTGCCTCCAGTCGTCGCGATCCGGAAGAGGGTGGCGGAAAACGCGGGACGCGTTCCCCGCGGCGATCGCACGCAGCTCGTCGTCGGGGAGGTGCCCGAACGTCGAGGCGAGCACGGCCTGAGTGTCCGGCCATGTCGAGTCGGCGTGCGGGTAGTCGCTCTCGACCATGATGTGGTCGACTCCGATCCGCGAACGGAGCTCGACCGCGGACGGGTCGTCGATGGAGCAGAAGTAGAAGTTGCGCCCGAGAACCTCGCTCGGAAGCAGGTCCGAGCGCCAAGTGACGCTCTCGGTGCCCGATGCGGAATGGCTGAGCACGTAGTCGGCGCGGTCCATGAGCATCGGCACCCAACCGATGCCGCCTTCGGACATCGCGATAGACAAATCGGGAAGGCGCAGTGCGACTCCCGACCACAGCCACTCGGCGGCCGAGAGGATTGCGTTCACGGGGAAGAGGGTCGGAAAGAGCTCGAAGGGCGGGTCCGGTGACGGGAGCGGCGCCCATCCCGACGCGCCAACGTGAAGACACACGACGGTTTCGGTCTCGGCACAAGCGGCGAAGAAGGGATCCCAGTCGCCAGAGAAGATCGAGGGAATGCCGAGACGCGCCGGGAACTCGGGGAAGCTGATCGCGCGGAAGCCCCGCTCTGCGTTCCGGAGCACTTCGGCTGCGGCGAGATCGATGTCGGCCAACCAAGGAAGCTGCAGCGGGATGATGCGCTCCGGGTACGTGCCGGCCCAGACGTCGGAGTGCCAGTCGTTCCACGCACGCACGCATGCGAGCCCGAGCTCCTGATCGTTCGACCTGGAGAAGACCGACCCGCAGAATCCTGCGACGAGCGACGGGAAGCACAGCGACGCCCACACCCCGTTCAGGTCCATGTCGGCGACCCGGGCGTGGATGTCGAAGCAGCCGGGCCGCATCTCGGAGAATCGGGCCGGGTCCATGCTCCAGTCCTCGCGGGCCTTTCCCACCACGGCGTTGAGCCCGATGTTCGGGTAGAGGTTCCCCTCGTATTCCCACGCCTGCTGGCCGTTTTCGAACTCCACGATTCGCGGCGCCCGGTCGGCCATCGCAGCGGGCATGCGCCCTTCGAAGAGGTCGGCCGGCTCGATCAGATGGTCGTCCACCGAGATGACCGGGACCCTGATCGGCCTTGGCGCCGGGTCGGGTAAGAGCGTCACGGTCCGGGTTTCTTCACCTGACCCGGCATCCGACCCCGTCTGCGACACCCGCGGTCCTGCCCATGCGGCGGTGCCTTGTCCCGCGCCCGCCACGACAGCTATTCCGGACTGTGCGCCCACAAGACCGGAGACTAACCTCCGGAACAGAACGCGTTCTATGCGCTGGTCAGGGGGTCGCATGACCGAAGTGGAAACCGCCGTGAAGGTCGGTCTCGTTATCGACGGGGTCGAGGTGGCCGGAGGAGACGGGACATATCCGGTGCTGAACCCGGTGCGCCCCGACGAGATCGTCTTCGCCGCACCGAGGGCGTCGCTCGCACAGTTGGACGCGGCCGTCGCCGCCGCGCGCAGAGCCCAGCCGGCGTGGGCGGCGCTCAGCATGGAGGAGCGCGCGGCGGTCATGCGCGACGCAGCCGCGGGCGCAGCGAAGATCGCCGACCCCGATGCGATCGCCCGGCTCTTGACCAGAGAGCACGGCAAGATCCTCGCCGAGGCTTATTTCGACTCGGGCACGCCCGGCGGGATGATCGACGCCTTCTACGGTCTCGCGCAGACGGCCGTCGAGGGCCGCGAGCTCGACTCCGGCGCCCGGCACACCGCGATCCGCCACGAGCCGCACGGAGTCGTTGCCGCACTGCTTCCTTTCAATTGGCCGGTCGCGGTGCTCGGCAACAAGGCGATCCCCGCGCTCTTGACCGGTAACGCGGTCGTGGCGAAGGCGCCTCCGGGATGTCCGGGAGCCGTCCTCATGTGGTCCGCGGCCTTCGCCGCCGGCCTTCCGCCCGGCCTGCTCAACGTGCTGGCAGGTCCCGACGCAGCTCTCGGAGAAGCGCTCGTAACGCATCCCGGCGTGGACATGGTCTCGTTCACAGGCGGTGTAGCGACGGGTCAGGCGGTCATGCGCGCGGCGTCGGGCTCGGTCCGCCCCGTCGTGCTCGAGCTCGGGGGAAACGATCCGGCGATCATCGCTCCCGACGTCGAGGTGGACGACGCGCTGGCTCGCCGGATTCTTGATGCCACGTTCGTGACGAGCGGTCAGGTGTGCATGGCGATCAAGCGGCTCTACGTCCCGCGCGCCAAGGTGGGCGCGTTCGTCGAAGCGCTCAACGCCGGACTTTCTTCTGCCGTCGTCGGCGACGGCCTCGAGCCCGAGGTCACGATGGGACCCGTCCATCGTCCCGAGGGCAGGGACTTCGTCGAGCGCCTGCTGGCCGAGGCCGTGGCGCGCGGGGTGCGGGTCCACAGGCCTGCCACCGTGCGCGCCGAGGATGCCGATCAGGGCGGCTACATCGTCTCGCCTGCGATCGTCGAAGACCCGGCACCCGACTTGGGCATCGTGCACGAAGAGCAATTCGGGCCGGCGCTCCCGGTGATCGGCTACAACGACATCTCGGATGCGGTGGCCGCGGGAAACGACACCGGCTACGGGCTCTGCGCGTCGATCTGGAGCGGAGACGAGGAGCTGGCTGCGAGCGTGAGCGCGCGTCTCGAAGCGGGCACCGTCTTCGTCAACCAGCACGGCATGTCGGCCATCGACTACCGGGCGCCGATGGGCGGCTGGAAGCGCTCCGGCTACGGGCTCGAGCTCGGGGTCGAAGGGATGCAGGCGTTCACGAGGACGAGGGTGGTCCTGTCGGCGCCAGCGAAGTAGCCAGCGAAGTTATCGGCGAACTCGGCGGCGAACTTAGGGAGGTGCGCAGGTGCTCGACCTGTTGATCAAAGGAGGGACCGTCGCCGACGGCACCGGTGCTCCGGCACGTCGGTGCGACGTGGGCGTACGCGCGAAACGCGTCGCCGTGATCGCTGAGCCCGGCACCTGCGACGAGCCGGCCGCCCGCACGATCGACGCCGACGGGCTCGTGGTCATGCCGGGCTTCGTCGACCTTCACACCCACTACGACGCGCAGCTGTTCTGGGACCCGACGGCGAGCCCGTCTCCTCTTCACGGCGTGACGACCGTGATAGGCGGCAACTGCGGCTTCTCGCTCGCTCCCGCAGGAGAGGAGAACGCCGAGTACCTCACCCGCATGATGGCCAGGGTCGAGGGGATGCCTCTTGCCGCGCTCCAAAAGGGCCTCGACTGGAGGTGGCGTTCCTTCGGCGAATGGCTCGACCGGCTCGAGGACAAGGTCGGGGTGAACGCCGGGTTCCTCGTGGGCCACTCGGCGCTGCGCAGGGCGGTGATGGGGGACTCTGCTGTCGGATCGGTCGCCACCGGTCGCCGAGCGCGACGAAATGGTCGCTCTCGCGCACGAAGCACTGGAGCAAGGCGCATTCGGCCTATCCACGTCCCAGGCGCACACGCACCACGACGGTGCGGGAGACCCCGTCCCTTCGAGACACGCCGACCGCGCAGAGCTCGAGGCCCTGGCGGCAGCCGTGAGCGACCACTCCGGCACCACCCTGGAACTGATCGTCTCCGGTTGCCTGAACGGCTTCACCGAAGAAGAGGTCGACTTGATGGGGACCCTCTCACTTCTCGCAGGGCGCCCCGCCAACTGGAACGTGCTCGGTGTCTCCGCGCTCAGTCCCGATCGAACCGAACATCAGCTGGCGGCTTCGGACACGATCGCAGGGCGCGGGGGCCGATTGGTCGCACTCACGCTCCCGCACACCCTGCAACTGCGGTTGTCGTTCGATCACGGTGCGATCCTCGACGGCCTGCCCGGTTGGCGCGAGCTGTTCGCCATGAGCCGGGACGAAAGGATCGCGGCCTTGAAGGATCCTGCGGTGCGCAGCCGTCTTCAGGCCGGCGCGAGCTCCGACGAGGCGGGCATCCTTCGCGCTCTCGCCAACTGGGGGCGCCTCGTCGTCCTCGAGACGTTCGCTCCAGAGAACGCGCAGTACGAAGGCAAGACGATCGGCGAGGTCGCCGCCGCCCGTTCGCAGGAGCCGTTCGACGCGATGCTCGACATAGTCGTCGCCGACGAGTTGCTGACTGGCCTCCGCCCACCCATCCCCGAGACCGAGCAGGACTGGGTCGCCCGCGCCGACGTCTGGCGCGACCCGCGGGCGGTGGTCGGGGGATCCGACGCCGGTGCACATCTCGACGTGATGTGCGGAGCGATCTACTCGACCTCCCTCCTCGGCGACGGTGTTCGCAAGAGGGGGCTGCTCGATTGGGCCGAGGCGGCCCGGCTCCTCGCCGCAGTGCCTGCCGCGCTGTACGGCCTGCGCGATCGGGGCCAGCTCGGGGAGGGCTGGTGGGCCGATGCGGTGATCATCGACCCGGAGACCGTCGGCCACGGGCCCGAGCGGACCCGGGCCGACCTGCCTGGCGGGGCGAGCCGGCTCTACGCAGGAGCCGACGGTATAGAGCACGTCCTCGTGAACGGCACCGAGGTCGTCCGGGGCGGCGAGCTCACGGGCGAGCTCCCGGGCAAGGTTCTGCGTTCCGGGCGCGACTCTGACACGGTCCGGGTACCCGGAGCCGTGGCGGCGTGAAGGCAGGCCGTACCGCTCGCGCCGCGGTGCTCCAGGCCGTGGGCGAGCCCCTCGAGATGCGCGACATCATCCTGTTCGAGCCTGGCCCCAACCAGGTCGTCGTGCAGATCGTGGCGAGCGGGGTCTGTCACTCGGACCTGTCAGTCGTCCGGGGGACCTTCCCCTTCATGTACCCGACAGTCCTAGGTCACGAGGGTTCCGGCGTCGTCGAGTCCGTAGGAGATGCGGTGACCCGCGTCTCTCCCGGCGATCACGTGGTGCTCACCTGGATGCCGCCTTGCAGAGAGTGCTTCTACTGCCTTTCGGGACAGTCGGTCCTCTGCGAGGTCGGTCTCGCCGAAGCGATAGGGAGCAGCTACGCGACCGTCGACGGCGTCCCTCTGGTGCGCGGACTCGGGGTGGCTGGCTTCGCGACGCACACCCTCGTGCCCGAGCGGTCGGTCATCAAGATCCCGAAGGAGGCGGATCTGGAGCTTGCGGCGCTCATCGGGTGCGCGCTTTCGACGGGAGTCGGGGCCGTGTTCCGCACCGCTCGTGTCGCCCCCGGATCGACGGTGGCGGTGGTCGGTTGCGGCGGCGTCGGCCTTTCCGTGATGCAGGGCGCCAAGATCGCAGGCGCGTCGCGGATCATCGCAGTCGACCGGCTCGAGGCGAAGCTCGATCTCGCGAGGTCGCTCGGCGCCACCGACGTGGTCGACGCATCGTCGGTCGACGCCGTCGAGGGCGTACGCGAGATCACAGGGGGTCGCGGCGCGGACTACACGTTCGAGGTGGTCGGCGTCTCCGCGACGATCGAGCAGGCGTTCGCCATGACCCGGCGCGGCGGCACCTGCGTGCTCGTGGGTGCGGGCTCTCCTTCCGACGCGGTCAGCTTCAACGCAATGGAGCTGTTCTTGGACATGAAGACGCTCACCGGCTGCGTGTACGGGTCTACGGACCCCGACCGTGATTTCCCGGCGCTCGTGGACATGATCGACAGAGGTGTGATCGACGCCGAGATGCTGATCACCAAGCGCATCGGCCTCGACGACATAAACGACGCGCTCGACTCCATGGAGGCGGGCGTCGGTGCGAGGAGCCTGGTGGTGCACGGATGACCGAAGTCGCTCAGGGTGCTCAGGGTGATCAGGATGCGTGGCGGTACCTGGACCTCGGTGCGATCGACGCGTTCGAGTCGAACGCGGAGCTGCCCGTGGTCGTGCGCGACGTCGCGTCCACCGGTCGCCCTGCGGTCACGACGAGCGTCTGGGGCCGCACCCACCTGAACGTCGGTTGGTTCGACGACGTCGACGAGACCGTCGACCTGAAAGCGGCTGCGGAAAAGGGAGTCCAGGTGATCCGGCGACCGTTCTACGGCGGCGGCACCGCGTTCTACGGCGAGGGGTGCGCAGCGACGTGGGCCTTCTTACTGCCCAAGGCCTCTGCCGACGAGACCGGCGAATCCTTGGACGACCGCTTGGCTCGGTACCAGCCGTTGGTGCTCGACTTCCTTGCCCGGCTCGGGTTGTCCGCCGTCCAGTTCGAGGGATCGAGCGACCTGCGCATCAACGGCCGCAAGCTCGGGGCGTTGACTGCGCAGGACATCGTGGCGTGCGACTGCGTCGGCGGCTTCGTGAACCTGAGCAAGCCCGACCTCGACCTCTACCTTTCCGTCGCTCGGGTCCCCGACGAGAAGTTCAAGGACAAGGTCGTGAAGGACCTCCGCGAGTACGTGATCACCGCGGAGGAGATTGCCGGCCATCCCGTCGGGTACGAGGACTTCCGCCTCGCCGTCCTCGGAGCCCTCGACTCCGCCGGGATCAAATGGGAGCCGGGCCCGTTCACCGAGGAAGAACGCTCACGGCTGAGCCGCGGTGCCGCAAAGGTCGCGTCCGACGACTGGGTCAGACGGGTGTCGACAGAGCGCTTCAGAGCCGCTGCACCCGAGGGCGCCACCGTCGGCTTCGGCAACCACAAGGGCCGCAAGCTCTGCCGCGCCGGAGTGGCTCTCGATTCTGACGGGGTTGTCGTTGCCGCGATGATCGCCGGCGACATGCACGTCGGGCCCCCCGACGTGATCGACCGGGTGGCTGCAGCGCTCGTCGGCGCGCCCTCGGGCGACGCGTCGGAGCTCCGCTCTCGCATCGCATCTGTGTTCGAGGGATCAGACGTTCACCAGGCGGACGCGCTCATGGGTGTGACGACCGACGACCTGCTGACCGCGGTCGAGCGTGCGGTGGCAGCAGCGGCCGGGACCGCGGCGGGCGCTGTCAGCGCTTCGGCAACTTGATGGCGCGATCCGAGATGATGTTCTTCTGAACCTCGGTCGTGCCGGCGCCGATCGACGTGTATCGCTGCCACACGTAGTTGTACGCCCAATGGCCCTTGTCGACAGCGTCCGGTCCGCCCTTGGTGAGCACTCCGGTCGGGCCGAGTACGTCGACACCGAGCTCGGCGATCGTCTGTGACAGATAGCTCCACTGGAGCTTGGCGAGCGGAACCTCGGGCCAGTTCTTCTCGCCTTTCAAGATCTTCGACAGCGCTCTCGCGTTGAGAAGGCGGGTCAACTCGAGCTGGGTCCAGAGACGCGCGATGCGATCGCGGATCTCGGGATCCTCGAGAGCCTCCGGGTTCTGCGTGCGCGCGGTCGCAATCAGGTTGTCGAGCTCTATCCGCATCGACACCGACAAGCCCGAGGTTCCGACGCGTTCGTTGGCGAGAGTTCCCATCGCGACGTCCCAACCGCGTCCTTCGTCGCCGAGCCGGTACGAGACGGGCACGCGCGCATCGTCGAACAAGACCTCGCAGAACAGCTCGCCTCCGGTCAGGTCCCGAATGACGTTCACCTCGATGCCTGGGAGCTTCATGTCGACTATCAGCGCGGTTATGCCCTCGTGCTTGGCGCCGCGCTCGATCGCCGTCGGGTCGGTGCGGAGCAGGAAGAGTCCCCACTTCGCCAGGTGAGCCGTCGAGATCCAGATCTTGCGCCCGTTGACGACGTACTCGTCACCGTCTCTCACGGCGAGAGTGCGAAGGTTGGCCAGGTCTGATCCGGCTTCCGGCTCGGTGAATCCCTGACACCAGTGCTCGTCTGCGGACAGGATTCCCGGCAGCCACCGCTGTTGCTGCTCCTCTGTCCCCCAACGCAGGATCATCGGCCCGATCTGCCAGATCCCGTTGGCGTTGTAGATGCCGGGAGACTTGGCTTTCGCCATCTCCTCGGAGTAGATGAAATTCTGCGAGACCGTCGCCTCGCGCCCACCCCATGATTTCGGCCAGTTGATCGCGGCCCAGTGACCTTCGTGGAGCCTGCGCTGCCAGGCCTGCCTCCGCGCCATCGTGCGGCGGTCGGCCTGAGTCTCGCCGCCGATCTCGCCCGACAGCGCGAAATTCGGGGAGGTTGGCGTCGAGCCACGAACGCAACTCGGCGCGGAACGCCTCGTCCTCTTCGGTCATCGCGAAGTCCACGGATCTCCTCCTGGCGTTCTAGTTTTCCGGGTTTCTAGTTTTCCGGGTCCCGACGATCGACCACCTCGGGGTTCACGCAGTTGAGTGGCAACGCCCCTGCGAGAAGCCGCACGATGTCCTCGGCGATGATCCGGGTGTGGTTCACCTCGGTGTCATACGTCGCCCCGCCGATGTGCGGGGTGAGCACGACGTTCGACATCGACACGAGAGGATGGTCGAGCGCCAGGAACTCTCCCTCGAAGTGGTCGAGCCCGGCCGCTGAGAGTTTCCCCGAGGTCAGCGCCGCCACCAGGGCGTCGTTGTCGTGGAGCTGGGCGCGAGCCGAGTTGATGAAAACCGCACCGTCGGGCATCTGGTCGAACTGGGCGGCACCGATCATTCCGACGGTGTCGGGGTTCACCCCCACGTGCATCGAGACAACGTCTGAGCGAGCGAGCAACTCCTCGAGGGAGGACGTCGCATCCGGTGCGAACGGGTCGGCTGATATCACGTGCATACCGAGTCCCTCTAGACGCCACTTCGTCGCTCTGCCAACTGCGCCGAGACCCACGAGCCCGGCGGTCCGTCCTGCGATCTGCCACGCCCTGAAGCGCTGATAGGGAATTGTCCCGTCCTTGTAGACCTCGCCCGTCCTGACGTCGTGGTCCGCTGCGACGATTCCCCTGGTGGCGGCCAGCAACAGAGCGACCGTGATCTCTGCCACTGCGTCGGCATTCCTGCCCGGCGCCCGCAGTACCGGAACCCCGGCCTTGGTTGCGGCGTCGACATCGACGTTGTTCGGGTCACCCCTGCAACTGCAGACCGCAATGAGGTCCCGCTCGAACACAGGCCCGGCGCAGCGGTCTGCTTCTACGACGAGCAGGTTGGCGTCCTCCTCGGCAGCGCGTACCGCGAGCTGGTCGGCGTTGTAGATCCGCAGCGGCTGGTGATCGATCCACGGGTCCACCACCACGTCAGCGACCTGACGCAACAGGTCGAGCCCCGGGCCCGCGACAGGCGCGGTCACGAGCGCCTTCGGTCGTCGTCTTGCCATTCACCCGCCTTCCTGGTGGCGCCTACACCTACACCTGATCGGCGATCGTCAATAATGGCCTCGTCATGGCAGTCGTGTCAGGTTCGAGATGACTCGAGGCACCTCAGGCACCTCGGGTCCGGTCACTGTCGGGATCGACATCGGGACGACGTCGGTGAAAGGCCTCGCAGTCGCGGGCGACGGCTCTGTCGTCGCGCGTTCTCACGTGCTGCACAGCGTCATGGTCGAAGCACCCGACCGCTTGGAGCACGATGCGCGTCGTGCCTGGCGGGCCGGCCCCGCACGAGCGTTCAAGGAAGTGAGCAGCTACGCACGCGGAATGGGTCTAGACGTCGCCGGCGTCTGCGTGTCCAGCATGGTCCCTTCCCTCACAGCCGTGGATCGGCGCGGAGCACCGCTGATCGCGGGACTTCTCTACGGCGACGTGCACGGGCGCGTCGTCGAAGGGGACGAGGACGGATCCGAGTCCATCGCGATGAGGGATGCAGAAGGGTTCCTACGTTGGGCGGTCGCGCAAGCACCTGACGCGGCCGGTTACTGGCCAGCACAAGCTGTCGCCACGTATGCGATCGGAGGCGTGCCGGCGATCGACACTGCGATGACAGCCTCGCTCGGTGCGTTGCACTCATGGGGTAAATGGGACGAGGAGTACCTGAACGTGGCCGGCGTCGACGTCTCCCAGATGCCCGAGGTCGTGCCGATGGGCCAGTCGGCGGGCACGATGCCTGGCACGGGCACCCACCTCGCCGGTGGGACGGTCGACGCTCTTTGTGACCAGATCGTCGCAGGAGCTACCCAACCGGGAGACGTCCTCGTCATCATGGGAGCCACGCTCATCGTGTGGATCGTCGCCGACGAGTGGGTCGAGGTGCCGGGGCTCTGGACGATTCCCCACACCGTTCCGGACCGGATTCTCGTGGGGGGGCCGAGCAACGCCGGTGCACTTTTCGTGGACTGGGCTCGGAGAATGCTTGCCGGAACCCGCCGACACGGCGCCGTGGCGCAGTCGGAGCGGAGTGGCGATCCGCAAAACGTCCCCGTTTGGTTGCCGTACCTCCGGGGCGAACGGGCACCTTTCCACGATCCGGATCTCCGGTCGAGCCTCCACGATCTCGACATCACCACCTCGCCGACCGGACTGGAGAGAGCCGCGTACGAGGCGAGTGGGTTCGTCGTACGCCGGATGCTGGACATGGCAGGGCTCAAACCGCGACGGATCGTGGCGAGTGGCGGGGGCAGCAGGGTGCTTCCGTGGAGCGCGGCGATCGCAGATGCGACCAGTGCGCCGGTCGACACCGTCGCCGTTCCCGAGGGAGCGGCATTTGGCGCCTCTTATCTCGCCCGGATGGCGGCCGGTCTCGAAACCGATCTCGACGGAGCGGATCGCTGGGCGAAGGTAGGACGACGCATCGAACCCGACCCGGTATGGGTCGAGGCAGCCCGGGAGCGCTACGCCCGCTTCTTGGACTACTTGCCGTACGACCCGGGTGCGGCGCGCCCGAAGCGAGGCTGAGGATCATGGCAACGAAACGAACGCCTCGGACCGCTGGGGCTCGGGCGGCTGGGACCGCTCGGGTCGCTGGGACCGCTCGGGCCGCTGGAGCAGGTCGCGGGGCAACCTCCCGAGCTTCCGGCAGCAAAGGAGCCAGAACGACCCGTGGTGGCACGACGGCAAATGCGTCAGCCCGTACTGCGAAGCGGCCGGGGCCGTTCGAGGAGCTCGACGACGTCGCACCTGGCTTGATGCGCTCTCAGAACGCGTGGCTGTCTCAGATCGACTCTCTCGCCGCCCCTGACCGCAAAACTCATGAGCTCATCCGGATGGTGTGCTCGGTCGTGGCTCGAAACCCCCAGGGCATCCGCCGTCACGCGATGCTTGCCGCCGAGGTCGGCGCCTCGTGGGAGGAGGTTGCCGGCAGCGTCATCCTCGCCGAACCTGCTTTCGGCATCCTCGTCGCGGTCGAGGCGTTCCCGTGGGCGAGAAAGGGTTGGGAGCGAGGGGCATCGCTCGCAGACGGGGGGCGTAGTTCAGGACGGGGATGAGGTAGGCGGGGTGAGGTGGGCGAACCTCGGCAACACAAATTACGAATTAGTTTCACGCGGCTGTTCCCTTAAAATTTAATTGGGACAGGCCGGCGGACAGACGCCACCGATCTCGGTCGGACAGACAGGAATCCAGCAAGGAACGACGAGCTCGAGTCAGTGAGGTTGAGCGCCGTCGACCAGATTCGAGGCAGCCGCCACCTTTCGGGAAGGCGTCGAGCCGGTTCGCTTTCTCACGGGACCCTTGTCGGTCTGGCTGCTGCGGGCACCGGCACCGGCGCCGGCTCCGGCACGGGCGCGGCCGCCTTTTTTCGGAGGGCCGGTCCCGTTGAAGACCGCCTTGTGGACCATGGTGGTGAGAGTGTCCAGAGCCTCTTCGTCAACGGGTTCGCCCACGAACTGGCGGATGTAGTGGAACCGGTCGACCATTGCGATCACGGCTTCGGCTGCCGCGTTCGGTTCGATTCCAGGCCCGGGATCGGCTTCTGCGATTCGTCGAGCGAGGGTCAACGCCACACCCGTGGCCGCCTCGTGAGCCTGTGCCGTGAGCTGAACATCGTTCATGATCAGGTCCGTCCACGCGCGCAAAACAGGCGCATAGCGCTGCCACTCCACAGAGAAGCGCTCCATCCATCCGCGCAGCGCCAGCCAGCCTTCGGGGCCAGGGTGGAACGGGGCCGAGCGCTGAGTCGAGGGCGCCCACAACCTCGCCCGCTTCGCTCACAAGCGCCCTCAACAAGTCCTCTTTGTTCGAGAAATACAGGTAGAAGGTTCCGTGTGACGTGCGGGCAACGCTGACGATGTCGTCGACCCGGGCTGCGTGGTACCCCCGGCGCGCAAAGACGACCATTGCGGCATCGAGAAGCTTGCGCATCGTGCGCCGGCCCTGAGTGCGAAGAACCCTCTTGCTCGCAGGCTGCCCGGTCGCTTCTTCGACTGGCCCGTTTGATGGTCCGGCCGCTGACATTTGCGGATCGTAACCGGGTGCGGTCAGGAGACGCCGGGTTCGAAGGCGACCTTGATCGCTCCGCTCACCTCTTGGTGGGAGAGGGCCCGAAGTGCATCCCACCAGCCCTCGAGGGGAAAGCGGTGGGTGAGCATCCCGGCCAGGTCGACGCGACCCGATCCGACGAGGTCAAGGTAATGAGCGATCGCATGCTTCCTAGAACCTTCGACCTCCTCGATGCCAAAGGCATTCGAGCCCGCCAGGGTCAACTCCTTGAAGTAAATGGGCGTCCACTCGTAACGGCCGGGTGTGGACACGCCGGTCTGAACGAGGGTCCCGCGCTCTCGGAGCAACCTCACCCCGACTTCGAGAGTCTCGGGACGAGCGATCGTGTCGTAGACAACGTCGATGCCACCGGGCTTCGCAACCGGAAGGCCGTCGAACGCTGCATGAAGCACACCTCCCGACCAGTCAGCGAGCGCTTTGACGACGTGACTCCGTGGCTCGTGTGCGACGGTGAAGCTCGCGCCGAAGCGCTCGGCAAGCTCGCGTTGGGCCTCGAATCGCGCGACGACTGCCACCTCCACGTCGGGGTAGAGAGCCTTGATGGCAGCCACACTCGTTACTCCGAGCGCGCCCGCGCCGTAGACGAGGGCCTTGCCGCCTGCAGGCGGAGGGTGACGGACGATTGCGTGAAGTGAAACAGCGAAAGGATCGGCGAGCACAGCGGCCTCGTCCGAGATCCCGTCTGGAACCGGGATCAGCATGGAGTCGTGGGCGGCGAGCAGACCTGCCCACGCTCCGGGTGCTCCGGTAGTCACCCCGATGTGGACTCCGGGGCCTATCGATCCCGTCGTAAAGCTGAAGCAGAGTGACAGGTCGCCGGCGGCGCAGGCGGGACATACGGGGTCGATGCCGCGCGGCGCGCAGGTTAGCCACGGGTTGAGCACGACCCTCTGACCGGGTTCGATCCCCTTCGCATCGGGTCCGAGGCTGACGACCTCCGCGACCACCTCGTGACCCGGCACGTGCGGCAGGGAGGAGAACGCCGACATGGGATTGTCGATGTCGCCTTCGTTGAAGTCCCCCATCACCAGCTTGGCGTCCGAGCCGCAGACACCCGAGAGGATCGGCCGCGTCACGACCCAGTCAGACCGGATCGGGGTCGCGTCCGGCATGTCGTGGAGCCCGAACGGCAGTGAGAGCAGCTCTCGTTCGCGTTCGTCCGCGGGCTCGGGCCGCTTCTCCGCCGGATCGGGCGGGGCCCCAAAGACAAGGGCCCTCATCGTTCTTTCAATCTGCGTTCATTCGATCTGCGATTCATCGAGACCACACCCTCCTAGACGACGCCCTTTTCCTCGAGACCAGCGAGCTCGTCAGCCGAGAGGCCAACCAGATCGCACCACACTTCACGGTTGTTCTTGCCGAGCGAGGGTGCGCCGGCCGGCACAGCCTGTACCTCGCCCACCATCCGGGGGAATGGGGCTTGCTGGCGCAGCGGGCCGACCACGGGATCGTCCACCGAGATCAGGTCGCCCCGCGAGATGAAGTGGGGGTCAGACGCGATTTCAGTTGCCGAGTAAGCGGTTGCGACGGGTACGTCGTGGGCTATGCACGCCCGCTCCACCTCTGCAGCTGTGCGCTTCGACGTCCAATCTCTGACGATCCCGTTTACGACGTGTCCGTGCGCCGCGCGATCGGCAAGAGTGGAAAAGCGCGGATCGCTCTGCATATCGGGACGCTCCATTGCGCGGCAAAGCCTCGCGAAGTTGGCGTCCGAGCCGGCCACGATGCACACAAATTGGCCGTCAGAAGTCGGGAAGTTGCCGAGGGGCGCCGAGTTGGCGAGTTCGGTTTCCTTCGCGCTGGCGCACGGTGCCGAGCCGGTCGTAGGCCGCGATCGTCCACTCGAGGATCCTGAGCACCGACCCGTACAGAGAAGCGTCGATGACGGCGCCTTTGCCGGTGCCTCCTGCGTCGCGGCGGTAGAGAGCCGCGAGCGCTGCTTCTGCGGCGAAGACGCCCGTCAGGTAGTCGGACACGGTGACGCCAGGCCTAACGGGGGGGCGATCCGGCTCGCCGGTCAGATGGAGGAGCCCCCCGTATGCGATGCCAAGCCGGTCGAGCCCGGGTCGTTTGCTGTAGGGACCGTCCTGACCGAAAGCGCTGATCCGCACCCATACGAGACTCGGGTCGAGCTGTGCCGGTCCGATGTTCCACGCTTCCAGCGTTCCTGGCCGGAAGTTCTCGCATACGACGTCGGCGTTGGACGCGAGACGCCGGAACAGGTCCTGGCCCTCCGGCTTCCTGAGGTCGCAGGTCACGCTTCGCCTGCCCCTTCCTTCAACCGCCCAGAACAACGAATAGCCGTGCGCGGCGGAACCCCCGGTGCCGTCAGTGTCCTCTGCGTCCCCCGCAGCCTCGGTGGTGAATGGGCCGATCGTCCGCATGAAGTCGCCGACTCCCGGCTGCTCGACCTTCACAACGTCGGCGCCCCACTCGCCGAGCAGCCCGGCGCAGAACGGGGCCCCGATTCTCGTGCCCAGGTCGAGAACTCGCAGGCCGTCTAGCGGTGGGCGCTGTGTCGTGGCCCCCGACGATGACGCCCCCGACGCTGGCGCCCCCGACGATGACGGAGTCGTCACCGCGGTTCGGTCAAGTTCCGGCACCGCCAGACACGCTACCGCCCGACGTGCCGCCGTCGGGCAGGTCGCCGCGATCGCGAGCGGCGAACACCTCGCGCATCGAGCTCATCTGCTCGCGTTCTTTGAGTGCACCCAAGGACGTGGCGGTGTTGTGTGCGAAGTGGTGCGCCATGAAGTGGTAGCGCCACGAGGCGCCTTTCCCCATTAGCTCTGCGACGTTGTTGATCGACGCCTTTACGATTTCCGCGGTTATCGGCGGAACGAGGGCGATCCGGGCGGCGAGGTCCGCCGTACGCGACTCGAGCTCGGCACGAGGGACGACTCGGTTGACCAGACCCAGGCGCAAGGCCTCTTCTGCGTCGAGCTCCTCCGATGCCAGGAGAAATTCCTTGGCCTGTCGTATGCCCATCTCCCAGGGCTCGACGAGCAGCTCAACCGCTGCGCCACTCATTCGCAGCACTGGGTTGGAGAACACGGCGTCGTCGGCGGCGACGATGATGTCGCACATGCAGGCGAGCATGAGCCCGCCGGCAACGCACTTGCCCTGAACCGCCGCGACCGTCGGCTTCCGGAAGTCGTGGATGCGCCGGCACTTCTCGACGTACATCTTCTGCTCGTGGTGGAACTTTCCTTCGGGAGTGGATCTCAGCTCTCGGAGAGCGTCGGATTCCGAGCCCACGAGTTCTTTGAGGTCGTGACCCGAGCTGAAGTGCTTGCCGTTGGCCGCCAGGACGACGACCCTCACGTCGTCGTCGCGCTCGGCAAGGTCGAACGCTTCGTCGAGCGCGTTTATGAGAGCAGTGTTCTGCGCGTTCGCTGTGCTCGGCCGGTTCAAGGTGATGGTGGCCACGGCACCGTCGACCCTGTAGAGCACAACCGGCTCCGAGGCCTCCGAACCCTCCCGGCCGACGTCGCCGAGCGGCTTATCGGTCGCCATTGGACCGCTCCTTCCCGCCAACGGGCGCAGGCTCGCGCGGCAAGCCGAGCACACGCTCGCCGACGACGCTTCGCTGGATCTCGTTGGTTCCGGCGAAGATTGACGCCGCTTGATAGTAGAGCCAGGCCCGTTGCCACGAGCCGTCTCCGGGGTTGAGCGACGCGCCGCGCCAGAGGGGTGACGAAGGACCGAGAACGTCCATGCCGAGGGCGTGGAGGCGCTTGCTCATCTCGCTCCAGTAGAGCTTGAGCACGCTGCCTTCGGGCCCGGGCTGTCTGCCGTGTTCGAGACTCGACAGCGAGCGCCAGTTGAAGAGCTGGAACAGGCGGACCTCGACGTACGCCTGCGCAAGACGCCGGCTCAAGCGCCGATCGTCGAAAGCCCCATTTGAAGAAGCGGTTCTGATCAGCTCCTCCAGATGCTGCATATGGATGACGAGCTGGCGGGGGTTGACCCCGCGCTCGCGGGTGAGGGTCGAGCCCGCCACCCGCCACCCCTCTCCTTCGGCACCGACGAGCTGGGTGGAGGGAACGAAGACGTCGTGCAGGACGACCTCGTTGAACTCCGACTCGCCTGTGAGCTGGCGGAGGGGCCTCACTTCGACGCCGGGGTCGTGCATGTCGACGACGAAGAACGACAGGCCCTTGTGTCCCGCTTCGACCGGGCCGCTCCGCGCGAGGCAGATCCCCCAGTCGGCGAACTGGGCGTACGAGGTCCAGACCTTGGTGCCGTCGAGGACGAAGCCTCCGGGCACTCCAGATGCACGCGTGCGGACCGAAGCGAGGTCTGAGCCTGCGTCGGGCTCGCTGAACAGCTGGCACCAAAGCTCGTCTGCGCGAAGGATCGGCGGGAGCAACCTCAGCTTCTGGTCCTCGGTCCCGTGCTCGAGCAGGGTCGGGCCGGCCAGGTTGATCCCGATCCGCCCGACGAGCTCGGGTGCCCGGGCGCGTGCGAGCTCCTCCTGGACGACGAAGTTTGCTGCGGGCCCGAATCCGCGACCGCCGTATGCGACGGGCCAGGTGACACCCACCCATCCGGCGCCGGCGAGACTCGCCTGCCACGAACGGAGGAACACGACCTCATCGGCGAGATCGTCGAAATGCGGGGGGAGGCCGGTCCCGTACTCCCAAGGCAGGTTTTCGGCGAGCCAGGAACGCAGCTCGGCGCGGAGTTCTGATTGCTGCGGGGTTGCCGTCAGGTCCATTCGGGTTCTGCTCGCTGCGCCGGAGTGCGGGTGTGGCGCGGCGGCAAAGCATGACACACGCGTCAGGATCCGGGTTGCGCCTGCTCTGTACGCTCTCGCGCGGTGGACTTCGACCTATCCGATGACCAAGAAGCTCTCAGGCAGGCAGCCGCGGCTTTGCTCGATTCTCGCTCCTCGCTGGCGCGGGTCCGCGAGGCGGCAGGTCTGCCCGAGCGCATCGACCGGTCGCTGTGGTCGCAGATGGCCGAGCAGGGATGGCTCGCGGTGGAGCGCCCGGAGCGAGCTGGCGGCCTCGGGATGGGCTTCGTGGAGCTGGCGGTGCTTTGCGAGCAACTGGGTCGTCACCTCGCACCTGTGCCCTTCATCGGGACGGTGCTTGCACTGGGTGCTCTGGACCGGGCAACCGAGACTCTCGGGCCTGACGAGAAAGAGCGTCTGGACGGCGATCTCGTCGAGCGCCTGTCGAGCGGCGAAGCCGTAGGCGCCGTCGCGTGGAGCCGCCGTCCCGATCAGGTGGTAGCCGAGCATTCCGGCCCGGCCGCCGGCGGACGCGGCTGGACTCTGACCGGTCGCGCCGACCCGGTCGTTTTCGGTCCTGTCGCCGATGTCGTTCTGGTGCCGGCGGCGACGGCGACCGGAGAAGAGGCTCTTTTCGCCGTGCTACTCGCAGAGGGCAGTGCTCCTCGAGTGGAACCCGGGATGGACCTCACCCGCAGTCTTGGTTGGCTGGAGCTCGATGCAACTCCCGCCACGATGCTCGGGGGTGAGGAGTCGTGTGTCGAGCTCACCAACCGCGCAGCGGTCGCAGTCTCCGCCGAGATGCTCGGTGCAGCGCAACACGTGCTCGAGATGACGGTCCAGTACGCGAAGGACCGCGTTCAGTTCGGCAGGCCGATCGGAAGCTTCCAGGCCGTGAAGCACCGTTGCGCAGACATGCTCGTCGACGTGGAAGGAATGAGGTCGGCCGTGTACTACGCGGCGTGGTGCCTGTCAGCCGGAAACCCGGACGCGGCAACGGCTGCGTCGGCAGCAAAGATCTGGTGCTCGGAGGCTGCGGCCAGGGTGATGGCTTCGGGCCTCCAGGTTCACGGCGGAATCGGGTTCACCTGGGAGCACGACCTTCATCTCTTCGTGAAGCGTTCGCAGCTCGACCAGGTGAGCTTCGGCGACGCGCCTTGGCACAGGGATCGTCTGGCGAGCCTCCTCCGAGGTCTCGCCGAGGCCGGGTTGCCGGTTCTGTAGCCGTACGCCGGCCGACTCCCGGTCAGGCGCCCGCGGGATCACCGCGCGGAATTCGCTCGGCCATCTTCTTGAGTGCCGCCCGGTCGGGCTTGCCCGCTGCGAGCGTCGGCAGAGAGTCGAGCCCGACGACCAGCTCCGGAGTCTTGAAGCGGGTGATCCCCCGTTCTGCGAACCAGGCGCGGCACTCCTCTAGATCGAACGGACCCGTGGCGACCACGATCGCTGCGACGCGCTCGCCGACCTGCGGGTCAGGGACCGGAACCGCCACCGCATGCCGAATAGAGGGATGCGCCTCCAGTACCGCTTCGACCTCCGAGGCCGAGATGTTCTCTCCCGCCCTGATGATGGTGTCCGACAATCGGCCCGAAACTCGGAGCCAACCGTCGCCGTCCACCGATCCGAGATCCCCCGAGCGGTACCAACCGCCGGGTTCGGCGACGACCGTTTCGGTCAGCTCGCGACTCGCATACCCGGCGAAGAGCTCCGGCCCGCGTATCCAGATCTCGCCGATGTGGCCGGCCGCCGAGCCGGCGACCGGACTCAGGATCGTGCACCTCGATCTCCGCTTGCCCGACCGCATGACCGTCCGTGTCGCGCGCACGCTCGTACGGGTCGTCCGGACCCGACGTGGTGACGGTGGGGGCTTCCGTCGAGCCGTACGTCCGCTTGACCCGGCAGCCGTACGCGTCCGACGTCGAGTCGACGAATGCGGGGCTCACTGATGCCCCGCCCGTGGAGATGAGCCGGAGAGCGCTCACACGCTCGCGCGAGAAGGAGGAAAGTTCCGCCATCTGCGAGAAGAAGATGGGCGGCGCACCGACGAAAGCGACGCGCTCGTCTTCTAAGAGGCGCAACCCCTCGCTCGGGTCCCACGGATCGATGAGCACGCAAGGGCCGCCGACGACGGCACTGATCAATACGCCGTTCAGAAGTCCCGAGACGTGAGCGAGAGGTGCAGGTGCGAGGACGGGATCGCCCCGGCGTAACCCGTGGACCTGCGCCATGAGCCTTGCCTTGTAAGCCAGGCCGCGGTGAGTATGAAGCACGGCTTTCGGGACGCCGCTCGATCCCGACGTGAAAAGCACAGCGGCGATGTCGGCACCCTTCGCAGGTGAGCTGGTCGGACTGGTGTTCGCTGAAGCCGCGAACAGGTCTGCGAGCTCGTCCGGCAACGCTCGAGACGACAAGACGAGGGTCGAGTGGAGGTCCGCCGCCGGCAGCCCATCTGCTGCGAGCACGACGGCCGGACTCACCTGATCCAGTGCGCTCGTCACCTCTGACGGCCCGAGCCTCCTGTGCAGCGGCGCTGCAATTGCTCCGACGCGCCAGCACGCCCAGTACAGGAGCAGCGACGAGGTGCAGTTGGGCAGTTGCCACGCGACGACCTGATCACGTCCGATGCCCGCGCCGAGCATTCGGCCGGCGAGATCCGACACGAGAATCTCGAACTGACGTCCCTCGAACCGTGATCCGCCGTCGACGACGGCCAGATGATCACCCGAGGGAGCGAGCGCTCCGAGAGTGCCGACGTCCCACGCCCCACCTGGCTGCTCCCAGGCCTGAGCGTGCGTGGGCAGGAAGGTCGGGCGAAGCGGCGAGCTCATTGCGGGCTGAACCTACTGCCGGACCATCGCTAACCTGACACGGTGGTCATAGAACGCGGCGGCGAACGAGCGCCGGGAGCCTTGTCACCTGAGGTCGACCGAAGGGTGGCACTCGCTCCGCCGCCGGGTCAGGCCCCGCTTCCCGCACCGAACGCGAGGGCACTGCTCGAGGGGAACGCAAGAGATCCTGAAATCCGCGACCGTCCGGCGCTCAAGTTCGGGGACCTCGTAATGACCCACGCCGAGTTGTACGGATCGTGCGTCAGGTTTGCGCAGATGCTTCGCGCCAGGTTGCGCGCCGACAGGCCGCCTCACGTGGCGGTGCTTCTCGACAACACCCCTGACTATGTCGTCGCAATCGGGGGAGCCGGTCTCGTCGGCGCGTGCATCGTCGGGCTCAACCACACGAGACGCGGCGAGCACCTGGCTCGCGACATCACTTATACGGACGTCCAACTGCTCGTGACCGAGCCGCGACACCTGAGTCTCATATCGCCGATCGAGGGTTCGCTAGACCTTCCCGGCGGAATGCTGGTCTCGACCAGGTACGCCGATTCCGACGATCCCGCCGTCCGTTCGGTCGAGCTGTTGGAAGACGCGCTCGGCAAGGCGCCGGTCGACGTCGATCCTGATCTCGGCCCCGAGCCCGACGTCGAGTCTCTCTGGAACCTCCTGTTCACCTCGGGAACCTCTTCTGCGCCTAAGGCGGTTCGCTGCACGCAGCGCCGATTGCTCACGACCGGGAACCGGCTGAGCATGGTCCTGGACGTAGGCCCGCAAGATGTCGGCTACATCGCCATGCCCCTCTTCCATTCCAACTCGCTCATGGTCGGCCTTGCTCCTGCGCTCGTGGTCGGAGCGTCCGTGGGTCTGCGCGGCGATTCAGCGCTTCACGCTTCCTGGACGACGTCCGTCGTTACGGGGCGACGTGGTTCAACTACACGGGCAAGCCGCTCGCCTATCTGCTTGCGACACCCGAGAAGCCCGACGACGCCGACAACACGCTGCGGCTCGCGTACGGGAACGAGGGCTCTCCTCAAGTCGTCGAGTCGGTGTCCACGAGGTTCGGTGTCGAGGTGGTCGACGTGTTCGGATCGACCGAGGGGGCGATCGCGCTCGACCGGTCGGGAAACCCTCCACGAGGTTCGATCGGAGCGCTTCGCGAAGACGTCGCGATCGTCGACCCCGACGGCAAACCGGTCCCGGTCGCGGTATTCGACTCCGACGGCAGGCTCGCCAACGCGGACGAATGCGTGGGCGAGATCGTCAACACTGCGGGAGTCGGGCCGTTCGAGGGCTACTACAAGAACGAAGAGGCGATGGCCGCCACCACCCGGGGTGGTTGGTACTGGAGCGGAGACCTCGGTTACATCGACGCAGACGGCTGGGTCTACTTCGCGGGACGCACGGCTGACTGGTTGAGAGTGGACGGCGAGAATTTCCCGGCGGGCCCGATCGACGCCGTCGTGACGCGCCATCCAGACGTCGTCCTCGGCGCCGTCTACGGCGTGCCGGACGTCTTCGCAGGTGACCAGGTGATGGTGGCGCTCGTACCGCGAGAAGGCTCCGACTTCGATCTCGGTGGGTTCGCCCGCTGGTTGGAAGAACAGCCGGACCTTTCGCCCAAGTGGCACCCTCGCTACGTGAGGATCAGTCGCCTGCTTCCGCAGACCCCGTCGAACAAGGTGCTCACCCGCGTCCTACAGCACGAGAAGTTCCGCTCGGACCGCACGGGGGGTGACCCCGTCTTCGCAAGAGCGCGCGGCGAGAGCGGGTACCACCTGATGACGGCCGACGAGGAGTCCGAGTTGCGTGCGGCCTTCGAGGCCGAAGGCCGGCTCAGGGCCTGGGATCTGTAGACAGCGGATCTACGGACGTCGGATCTCATTAGCCGAGCGCGTGGACCTCTCTTTGGGCGCCTCCGAGGCGCAGCTGGCCGCCGAGGTCAGGACCTGGCTCGGCTCGAACGTCGAGGCACCGCCCGAGTTCAGTGATCTTGCCGAGGCGGTCGAATGGGGCCGCAGGTGGCAGGCTCGGCTTGCAGCGGCGGGATGGGTGGGGATCGACTGGCCGGCCGAATACGGCGGCAGAGGCGCTACACCGGTCGAAGTGGCCGTGTTCAACTCCGAGTACCGCGAGAAGCAGAGCGCCGCAACTCGTCAACCGCGTCGGTATCAACCTCGCCGGTCCGACGCTGCTGGCGCACGGGAGTCCCGAACAGCTGGAGCGCTGGCTCCGTCCGATAACCACGGCCGAGGAGATCTGGTGCCAGCTGTTCAGCGAGCCTGGTGCCGGTTCGGATCTCGCCGGGCTGTCGACGCGAGCAGTCCCGTCGGGTGATGGCGGCTGGCTCATCTCGGGTCAGAAGGTGTGGACGTCCTACGCGCAGTTCGGCGCGATGGGGGCTCTGCCTGGCGCGAAGCGATCCCGGGTCGACGAGTGCGCGAGGCCTGACTCTCTTTGCGCTCGACATGAAAGCTCCCGGCGTGGAGATCCGTCCCCTCGTCCAGATGACCGGCGACGCAGAGTTCAACGAGGTGTTCTTGGACGAGGTCCACGTTCCCGACGAACACAGGATCGGACCCGTGCACGAGGGTTGGGCGGTCGCGTCCACGACGCTCGCTCACGAGCGCGGCACAAACTTCCCTTTCAAAGAGGAGGTCCTCCACGAGGGTTACCTCGCCGACCTTTTCGCAGAGGCCGCCAAGCGTCGGACGTTGGACGACCCCGACGTGTCCGATGCGCTCGTGAACGCGTACGTCTCCCTCGTGGTTCTCCGGACGCACAATTGGCGGACGTTGTCGAAGCTCGCGAAGGGCGGAGCACCGGGCCCGGAGTCGAGTTGGGTGAAGCTCACATGGTCGAACATGACGCAACACCTGTCGGCCGCGGCGCTCGCTGTGCTCGGTGAGGAAGCTCCGCTCTGGGGGTTCTGGCAGCGCCAATGGCTGTGGAGCGCGTCAGCGAGCATCGCCGGGGGAACTTCTGAGGTGCAGCGAAACGTAATAGGCGAGCGGATCCTCGGGCTCCCTCGCGAGAGGAGGGCATAGCGGTGCCGATCCACTACGAGCTCGGTGACGATCACGTCGTCTGGATCACGATCGACCGGCCGGAGCATCGAAACAGTCTGGACATGGACCATTTCGCGCAACTCCGGGGCGCGTGGGACAGGTTCAACGAACAAGACGAAGCGTGGGTTGCCATCGTGACCGGCGTCGGTGACGCGTTCTGCGTCGGTGCGGACCTGAAGACGTACATCCCGCAGGTCACCGAGATGCAGCGTCGCATGAAGTCCGAGCAGACCGATGTGATCGACGGGTACCGGCTCGACGATGGCGTGAAAGCCGTTCTGAGAGGCGTGAAGATCTACAAGCCGATCATCGCCGCGGTCAACGGTGTTTGCGTGGCCGGCGGTATGGAGATGTTGGGCGGATGCGACCTGCGGGTCGCGGTACCCGAAGCCACGTTCGCCGTTATGGAACCCAAGCGTGGACTGTTCGCAGGAGGCGGCACCACGGTGCGCCTGCCCCGGCAGATCCCGTTCGCCCAGGCGATGGAGTTCTTGTTGTGCGCGGACAGGATTCCCGCAGCGCGAGCTTTCGCAATGGGTTTGCTGAACGAGATAGTCCCAGCCGTTGAGCTACGAGACGCTGCCCTCCGCTACGCGCACCGGATCACCGCCAACGGGCCGTTCGCCGTGCGCAAGACCAAGGAGAGCGTCCTTCTAGGACTGGCCACGGACATGCGCGAGGCCTACAAGATCGAATCGGCCATATCGGCGGTCGTCTTCGCGAGCGAGGACGCGATCGAAGGACCGAAGGCTTTCGCGGAGAAAAGGCCACCGCGTTGGGTCGGCCGGTGAGAACGCCCTCGAGTCGAGCAGTTCGGAGGTGACGTGACCGAGCAGCTGAGCCTCGAGTCGGCGGTCGAACGTCACGTGCGACCGGGCGACGCCATCTGCGTCGTGCTCGGCCACAGCCGCTGGACCGCTGCAGCTCGCGAGGTCGTGCGACAGCACTGGGGGACCGACGCCGGGTTCACGTTGTGCATGCTGTCGCTCAGCTCGCTCGGCGCCCTCTTCTTCAGAGGCGGGATGGTGAAGAAGGTCGTCACCGCTTACTCGGGTGACAGCTTTCCCACCTACACGCCCAATCCCGTGTTCCAGCAGGCGTACCGCTCAGGTGCCGTGGAGGTGGAGCACTGGTCGATCCTGACCTTCGTCCAACGGCTCGAGGCTGCTGCACGGGGACTGCCGGCAGTGGTGACGGGATCTCTCGTCGGATCCTCGATGGCAGAGAACGCCGGGTTCACGGTCGTGGACACGCCGTTCGGATCCGTCGGGCTCGTGTCTCCTCTCGCTCCCGACGTCGCGCTGCTTCACGCAGCGGTCGCCGACGTTGAGGGCAACCTAGCGATGTCGGAGCCCGGGCTCGAGGGGAGTTGGGGAGCGTGGGCTGCCAAGCGAGGCGTCATCGCAACCGTGGAGAAGGTCGTCCCGTCGCTGGAGGCGCTCGGCCACAGGGTGCGCGTGCCGTCGCACCGTGTGCTCGCGGTAGTCGCGGCACCGTACGGGGCGCACCCTGGCGGGCTCTATGCGCCGGGACTTCCGTGCCGCAGCTACGGGGAGGACATTCCTTTCTGGTCGGAAGCGCGAGACGCCACGCGAGGAGATCTGGACGGTTGGGCGAAGCGTTGGGTGCTCGAGCCGTCGACCCACCCGTCGTACGTGGACCGCGTCGGCTTGCCGAGGCTGCAGCGTCTCGAGGAGCGTTCTGACCCAGACAGCTGGCGCGAGGACGCCGAGGCCCATCCGGTGGACACCTCCACACCGCCAAGCGCATGGGAGCACGCGGCGGTCCACGCAACCCGCGAGGTGCGCAGGCTCGTCGACAAGACATCCGCCGACGCTGTCCTCGCGGGCGCCGGCGTCGCCAACCTCGCGGCTTGGGTGGCGGTCGGGCAGTGCCATGCGGAAGGGCGCGCGACAAAGCTCACCGCCGAGCTCGGGATGCTCGGTTACAAGCCCACTCCGGCGGATCCGTACATCTTCAACCAGCGCGTGTTCCCGGGCACCTCGATGTTGTCTGACGCTCAGACGGTGCTCGGCCTGGTGGTCGGCGGTCAGGGCACGACGGTCGTCGGCTGCCTGGGGGCGGCGCAGGTGGATCGCGACGGCAACCTCAACTCCACCGACATCCCTGGCGGGCCCTTCCTCGTCGGTTCCGGCGGTGCCAACGACGTGGCGAGCCGGGCCGCCGCATGTGTGGTGGTGATCCTTGCCAGACCCGAGCGCCTCGTCGAGCGCGCCGGGTACGTGACGAGCCCGGGCCGCACGGTTGAGTCGGTGGCGACGGATCGAGGGGTGTTGCGACGACACGACGGGGTCTTGCGCGTCGAGGCCGTTGCGTCAGGGGCGCAACCCCTTTACGACCGGATCGCCCTCTTCGCCGGCTCGTGCGGGTGGGATGTCGAGGTCGCCCGAGAGGTCGAGGAGTTGGCTGCTCCGGAACACGCCGAGGTGCTTGCGCTCCGTCGGTTCGACCCCGAGGGTCTGTTTCTCGCCGGGGGTTGACCCGATCGGCCTGTGGGTACAGAGCGCCGCCGTGGATTGGCCGCCGGTGGACAGAAAACTTGGCGGGCGGACCTCAGTTCGTCCGCAGGTACTTGTAGACGCCGTTGAAGTCCCTGTTCACCTTTTCGGGCAGGGTGACCGGGCCTCCGAGCGCCTGTACTCCCGCCACGATCATCGCGGCCCGCTCGACCATCGCTGTCACGTGCAGGACGTTCGAAGGATCCTTGCCGACCGCGACCATGCCGTGGTTGGCGAGGAGCGCCGCACCACGGTCCGCGAGGCACTTGACGGCGTTCTCGCCCACCTCTTTCGTGCCGCTCGGCGCGTATTCGGTCACCGAAACCTCGCCCCCCACGTACACCGTGAACTCGTCGATGCAGGCAGGAATCGGCACTCGGGCGACCGCGAACATCGTCGCGTAGACCGGGTGAGAGTGGATGACGGAGCCGACCTCGGGGAACGCCTCGTAGCAAGCCAGGTGGAGAGCCTTCTCCGAGGACGGGCCCTTCTCGCCGTCGACCACGTTCCCCTCGGGGTCGATCACGACCAGGTCGTCGAGCCGCATCTCGCGGTAGTCGATCGAAGACGGGGTGATGCAGACGTTTCCGTCCTCCATCCTGGCGGACACGTTGCCTGCGGTGCCTTCGACCAGCCCTTTTCGCAGGAGCTCCTTGGCCGTGTCCAAAACGGCGTCTCTGGCGTCCTCGACGAAACGGATTCCCATCCGACCTCCTTTGGCCCGGCGCACGCCGCAACGAAAGTTCAGGCTGGACCCGCCAGGCAAACTCCGTGCGCCGGTGCGACACTGTTGACCGTCGCAGACCCGCACCGCAACCCGACGCAGGACTAGTTTCCAAACTACTGGGAATATGACATGAACGTCAGGTAGCGTGCGGCTGCGCCCAACGGAGACGGCTCCGAAAAAAAGGGGGGCGTCGCACTGGTTGACGGATTACGGGAGCTGGTTGCAAGAAGCGGCGGCAACGAATGCCGCGGCACGGAGGAGGGGGACGAAGGGGAAGTGACAATGGTCAGACGCCTCAGGTGGTCCGTGATCGTTGCGGGAAGTGTCGCCCTCGCCCTGGCGCTCGCCGCCTGCAGCAACGCCTCGACGACGGTCACGACGGTCAAGCCCGGGACGCCCCTTCCCTCGACCGGCCCCCATCCAGGGGTGACCAGCAACTCGATAATCGTCGGGACCCTGGCCACCGAGTCCGGTGCCCTTTCTCCCGGGTTCGGTGAGATCGTTGACGGCGTCCAGGCCTACTTCGACATGGTCAACGCGGCCGGCGGAGTGAACGGCCGGATGATCGAGCTCAAGTACAACGTCGACGACCAGGCGAACTCGACCAACGACGAGACGCAGGCTCGCAACCTCGTCACACAGGACCACGTCTTTGCCGTCGTCGGGGTCGGCACGCCCTTCTTCTACGGTTCGACGTACTTGGCCCAGACGCAGACGCCGACCTTCGGGTACGTGGTCACGAGCAACTGGAACAACTCCCCGAACCTGTTCGGTGCCTACGGCTCCTACCTCGACTACAACACGGAGTCCCCGACCGCCGCGTTTCTCGCAGACGCGGTCCATGCCAAGTCGGTCGCGGTTCTGGCCTACAGCTTCGCCCCGTCGAAAGACCCCTGCCAGGACGTGGTCAACGGACTGTCGAGGTTCGGTGTCCACGTGGGCTTCCAGGATCTCAACTTCGGAATCGGCGGCAACCCGACGGCGGACGTGCAACAGATGGTCTCCAAGCACGTTGACATGACCTTCTCGTGCATGGAGGGCAACGACAACCTCTCGTTCCAACAGTCGATGCGCCAGTACGGGCTGACGGGCGTTCACTCCGTCTGGCTGAACGGGTACAGCCGGTCGTTGATCGCCGCGAACCCCACCTTGATGAACGGGGTCATCTTCGGGATCCAGCACGTGCCCTTCGAGGCGCAGACGCAGTTTCCCGGCGTGTACCCGGGCCTGGCGCAGTACTTCACCGAGATGCAGAAGTACGAGCCCAAGTGGGTCTACGACGACACGGCGATGCAGGGCTGGATCAACGCCGCCCAGTTCGTGGCGGGTCTGAAGGCCATCGGCACGAACGTGACGCAGAACAGGCTGATCGACGCCATCAACAGCATGACCGACTACAACGCAGGCGGGCTCGAGCCGCCGATCAATTGGACGAACGCGCACACCTCGGCGAATCCCCCCTACTGCGGGGCGTATGTGGAGGTCGTGAACGGCACGCCAAAGGTCGTGTTCACCCAGGGCACGGCCGTCTTCAGCTGTGTGGGGGCGAACAGCGCAGCCCAGGTGCCCGCTCCGCCCAACACGCCCGGGGCCTGACGAAAGCGCTCGAGGCGGGCGCTGAGTGAGCACCTTCTTCAATTACGCGATCCCGGGCATCCCGACGGGGTGCGAGTACGCCCTCATGGCGGTCGGCCTGGTGCTGACGTTCAGGGCGACCGGCGTGTTCAACATTGCGTTCGGAGCGCAGGCCTTCGTGTCGGCGTTCGTGTTCAACCTGCTCAACCAGTACGGGCCGCACTGGAATCAGGTCTTCGCGTTCGTCGTGTCGGTGCTCGTCGTCGCTCCACTTATGGGGCTCGCACTCGATCGGTTCCTGTTCGCGGACATCCCGACGGCGTCCACGACGGTAAAGCTCGTCGTGTCGCTCGGACTGCTCGTGGCCATACCGGAGACGATCCCGATCATCTTCGGCTCTGAGCCGCGAAACAGCGTCGGATTTCTCTGGCTGAATCCTGCGACCGTCTACACCCACGTCTTCGGGAACCCGATAAACGGCGGGCAGATATCGAACACGGTCATAACGGTCGCCGTCGTGCTCGCGATCCTGGCGGCATTCAAGTGGACGGGCATCGGGCTGCAGATGCGTGCGGTCGTCGAGTCGAGGCGCCTGGCCCAACTCGAGGGCGTCAACTCACCTCGCGTCGCAGCGGGCGCGTGGGCGATGTCGAGCATGCTGGCCGGATTGTCCGGGGTACTCCTTCTCCCGCAGCTCCACCCGGTCGATCCCACGGATCCACTCAGCTTTACGACGCTGCTCATAGCGGGCATAACTGCGGCTGCGCTCGCGAGCTTGAGCAGCATCTCCATCGCCTTCGTAGCAGGCGTCACCATCGGGGTGCTTCAGAACGTCCTGACGTTGGTACTCCCGACGAGCAGCGACATCGCGTCGAGCCTGCGCCAGGACGCCTTGCCGTTCATCCTGTTGGGCGGGGTCCTTCTGTTCAACAGAAGTCTGAGGAGGGTCGATCAGAGCACTGATCCGCTGTCGTCGGTCGATCCACCGCCCCCTCCGCCGGCCGCTCAGATCCGCGACCGCCGGCTCGAGATCCCGACGAAATGGGGCTGGCGCATCCTCGTGGTCGCGTTCCTCGTCTCGTCTCTGACGTGGGTCCCGGACAACTGGGTCTTCCCGTTCGGAGTCGGGATCGTGCTCTCGATCATCTTCTTGTCCATCACGCTGATCACAGGGATGAGCGGCCAGCTCTCGTTGTGCCAGGCGACATTCGCGGGAATCGGTGGCTTCACGGCGGGGCAGCTCGCAAATCATTTCAACCTTCCGATACTCCTCGGCGCGGTAGTTGGGGCGCTGCTCGCGGCCGTCTTCGGAGGAGTCATCGCGCTGATCGCGGTACGGATCTCGGGCCTCGCTCTGGCTCTGTTCACGCTCGCGTTCGCGCTTTTCGCCGATCAGCTGCTCTTCACGTTCTCGTGGACCGGTAACGGCCAGGCCGGCATCGTGGTGCCGAGACCGAAGATCGGGACGATCAATTTCCTGCCGGGTTCTCCAGGCGACAAGTACTTCCTGGTTCTTGCCGCCATCATCCTCGGGATCTGCATGATCGGTGTGATCCTCATCCAAAAGGGCACCTTCGGCCGGTTCCTCGGAGCGATGCGAGGGAGTCCGACGGCCGCTGAGAGTCTCGGGATCAACCTCACACGGGCGAAGGTCACGGTGTTCGCACTTTCGGCGGGAGTGGCGGGCCTCGGAGGTGCTCTTTACGGATCGATAGAAGGCCCGATCTCCTCGACGGACTTCCAGTACGCGTTCTCGCTCGCTTTCGTGGTGATCGTGATCACCACGGGCACTTACACGGTAGAGGGAGCCGTGCAGGCGGGGATGGCCTTCGCGGTGTTCCAGCAGATCCTCGACTACCCGATCTTCAAGCACGTCGCGGGAATCGAGTTCGTCCTCTTCGCCGTGGGTGCGTTCACCTACGCTCAGCACCCGGAAGGGATCGTCGAGTACCAGAAGACCAGGTGGATGAACCGCGTGGCGCGTGTTCTGCAGCGGTGGGATGCGCGCCGAGGTCGCAGCCCCACGGGCCTCGAAGACCCGGTGGACACCGCCGACGAACTTGCAGCTCAGGCCGTGCCGCTCGGGGCGCCCAATGTCTGATCCCGCCACCCTCGTAGCTTCGAAGCCTCTTTTAGAGGCGCGCTCTGTCTCGAAACGCTTCGGTGGGATAACGGCGCTATACGACATCTCCTTCACGGTTGCCGCAGGAGAGATCCTGGGACTCGTGGGGCCGAACGGCGCGGGGAAGACCACGCTGTTCAACTGCCTGAACGGCCAGTTGCGCCCGGAATCCGGCAACATCTGGTTCGACGGCCGGTTGCTGAACCGCATGCCGGCGTACAAACGCGCTCGGCTAGGGATAGCCAGGACCTTCCAGCGCGTCGAGGTGTTCCCGGCTCTCAATGTGTCCGAGCACCTGCTCGTCGCCGAACGAGCTCGAAAAGGGGACGCCCACCTCTGGAAGGATCTGCTCAACCTGTCGCGACCGACAGCAGCGGAGCTCGCCCGCGTGGACGAGCTGCTCGAGCTAGTCGGGCTCGTGGAGTTCGCTGAGACGCCCGTTGCGGCGCTGAGCCTCGGTCATTGCAGGCTCGTGGAACTCGGACGGGCGCTTGCTACGGAGCCCAGGCTGCTCATGGCCGACGAGCCGTCGTCGGGACTCGATGTTCGCGAGACCGATGCACTCGCGCGGGCCGTCCGCGAGGTGCGAGAGCAGAAGGGGACGGCGATCATTCTCGTCGAGCATGACCTCGACATGGTTGCCCAAGTCGTCGACCGGGTGATCGTGCTGGACTTCGGCAACCAGATAGCCGAGGGCACGCTTGCGGACGTCTTACGTGATCCGACGGTTCGCCACGCCTATCTGGGACAGACTGCTTGAGGACAGAGCGTCGCTGAAGAGGAACCGTTGACGAACGACCAGGTGGCAGAGGGCGAGGCAAGTACTCCGGGCGCGCCGGACGGATCTGCCGTGCTCGACGTCGATCAGGTCTGGGCTTCTTACGGTTCTTACCAGGCTCTGTTCGGAGTGACCTTCAGCGTGCCTGAAGGAGCGATCGTCGCCCTTCTCGGTTCGAACGGCGCGGGCAAGTCGACCGTGGCCAGGGTGGTGAGCGGCCTCGTTTCCGCCTCTTCGGGAAAGGTGACGTTCGCAGGACGCGACATCACCCGTTTGCCCGCTTTCAAGATCGCCCGGCTGGGCATGGTCCATGTACCCGAGGGCCGCGGAATCTTCTCGAGCCTGACCGTGGAGGAGAACCTGCTCCTCTCGTTCCGCCAAAGGGTGCCGAAGCGCAGCGTCGCGACAGCGCTCGAACGCGCATTCAGCTCTTTTCCCGTGCTCTCCGAGCGACGTACCCAGACGGCGGGAACGCTTTCAGGCGGTCAGCAGCGCATCCTTGCTCTCGCCCGTGTGCTCGCGACGCCGCCGAGGCTGCTGATAGTCGACGAGCTCTCACTCGGACTGGCGCCCGCCGTCGTGGACACCGTTTACGAAGCTCTCGTAGCGATCCGAAAGACGGGATGTGCCGTTCTCGTCGTCGAGCAGCAGGTCGACCGGGCCCTCGAGATCGCCGACAAAGCGCTGCTCCTCGCCCGGGGCCGCGTGGCGTGGACGGGACCGCCTAGCGACGCTGCGCACGCCATGGAGAAAGTTCTCGGGGGTCGTCTGATCGCCGCGGCAGCAGACGAGGCAGATGACGAAGAGCAACTGCCTCCGGTTGATCCCGACGGCAACGAGCAGTACCTGGACGGCGCGCACCAAGAACCAGAACATCACGGCGAACCAAGCCAGCAGGGCATACAGGCCACCACCGGATCGAGGAAGGAAGGAACGTAGATGGGGTTGCTCGACCAGAGGGTGGCTGTGGTCACCGGTGCAGGGCGCGGGATCGGGCGCGAGATAGCGCTTTGCCTTGCCGCAGAGGGAGCGGCTGTCGTCGTGAACGACCTGGGCGCAAGTCTCGCCGGCGAGGGTGCCGCGGACGACCCGGCGTCGGAGACCGTGCAGGCGATCAAAGACGCCGGCGGAAAAGCCGTCTCGAACGGCGAGTCGGTCACGGACTTCGAAGGTGCGGGCCGGATAATCGCCCAAGCCGTGGACTCCTTCGGGCAGATCGACATACTGGTGAACAACGCCGGCATAGTGCGCGACCGGAGCCTGCTCAAGATGGAGGAGGCCGACTACGACGCCGTGATAGCGGTGCACCAGAAGGGAACCTTCAACTGCACGCGTCACGCAGCTCCGCTGATGAAGGAGCGCGGCTACGGGCGAATAGTGAACATCACCTCGTCTGCGGGCCTGAGAGGGAACTTCGGGCAGACCAACTACGGCGCCGCCAAGGCGGCGATCATGGGCATGACGTTCGTGTGGGCTCTCGAGCTCGGCAAGTACGGCATCACCGTCAACGCGATGGCGCCTGCGGGCTTCACCCGAATGACGGAGAACCTGTTCGGAGGTCGCGACGCACCGCCTGAGCAGAACCCCGCGTTGAACGCTCCGCTCGTCGCCTTCCTCGCTTCCGAGGGGGCTTCGTACGTGAACGGACAGGTGCTCGGGCGAACCGGGTACGCGTACACGCTCTTCCAGACGCCCCGCCAGGTGGCCTCGATGTGGAGTGAAGGCGGGTGGACCCCGTCCGAGGTGGCCGATCACTTCCACGAGGTCCTCGGCCAGCACCTACAGACGGTCGGAATGCCGCCTCACCCGCTTCTCGGTTCGCGAAAGGGCGACTGACCGCCGGATGGCCCGAACGGGATCGGACGGCAGTCCGCCGCCCGCGCACGAAGGCTGGCGGCCGCCAGATCTCGTCGTCGATCTTCTCAGCGTCTACGTGCACCCGTCGCCGGCGGATCTTGCGCGCGCCGCTTCTGACGAAGCCGCCGCTGCGATCAGGTCTGCGGTCGAAAACCGTGGAGTTGCAAATGCGATGTTCGCGACGGGGAACTCACAACTCGAATTCACCGAAGCGCTCGTTTCCGACGACCTCGACATTCCTTGGCATCGGGTCGTGATCTTCCACATGGACGAATACGTCGGGATCGCGCCCGACCACGATGCCGGGTTCGCAAAGTGGATACGTGAGCGGATCGTCGAACGCGTGCGTCCGCTCCGGGCACATCTGATCGATGCGTCCGCGGAACCCGAGTCCGAGTGCCTCCGATACGCGCAGCTCCTCAGGGAGAATCCTCTCGATCTCTGCTGCCTCGGGATCGGAGAGAACGGCCACCTTGCGTTCAACGATCCGCCGGACGCCGACCTCTCCGATCCATGCGACTTGAGAGTGGTCACGTTGGAGGAATCCTGCAGGCTCCAACAAGTGAACGAGGGCCACTTCCCCCGGGTCTCCTCGGTGCCCGAACAAGCGATCACGGTGACGGTGCCGGCGCTGCTGCGCGGGTCGGGTGATCGCAGTCGTCCCCGAGTCCCGGAAAGCCGAACCGGTTCATGCGGCTCTCAAGGGTCCCGTCTCGCCGGCATGTCCCGCTTCGGCGCTACGCACGAAGATGGACGCCACCCTTCACCTCGACCCCGGATCCGCCGCCCTGCTCACGAGCTGAGCGACGATTCCCCCCGATCCGGGCCGGGAATTCCACCGCTTCGCGTAGGCCCGGACACGAGCAGCGCCTCTTCGCTCGCACCTAGGTAGGCGGCGAGAGCGCGGGGATCACGGCTCACCTCGTCCGGGGTCCCCATCGAGACGACCTTTCCGGTCTCCATGACGACAACTTGAGAGCAGAGCTCGAACACGAGTGGCACGTCGTGCTCTACGAGCAGGATCGTGGAATGCGTGACCTCCTGCAACCGGCGGAGAAGCGGGATGAAGGCCTCAGCTTCGCGCTGAGCGATTCCGGCGGTCGGCTCGTCCAGGAGGAGCAGACGCGGTTCTGACAGGACGATCGAGGCGAGGTCGACCACACGTCTCGTTCCGGTGGAGAGTTGGTTGGTCCGGTGGTTGCGAAATCGGTCGAGACCGAAAGACGAGATGACCCGGTCGACTGCGGTTCGCTTCACCCTTTCTGCTTTTCTTGCCCAAGGCAGTTGAAGTGTTGTCGACACCACATCGGAACGGTGCCTGGCGTCCTCCGACACGAGCAGGCAATCCTCGACCGTCAGCTCCGGGTAGAGCCGGCAGTCCTGGAACGAGCGGACGATACCGAGCTGCGAGCGTTCTTCCGGCAGATGATCGACGATGTCCTCGTCGTCGAGGCTGACCGAACCCTCCGTGCACCTGACGAGCCCCGATACCGCGTCGAGGAGAGTGGTCTTGCCTGATCCGTTGGGCCCCACGAGACCGACGAGCGAGCCGGGCTCGACGGTGATGCTGACACCGTCGACGGCACGGACGCCGCCGAAGGCGACCACCAGGTTGTCGACGAACAAGCGTGCCGGACCGCGCTTGCGCTGCTCGTCATCGGAGAATTCACGGTCCGCCTCCAGAGCTGCCCGTTCTGCAGATTCCAGCCCTTCCTGAGATGACAGGACGGTGGGCAGGACCGTTTCCGGCGGCTCGTGGCCGTTCGTCACCTCTCCGTCGCTCATGGTGAAGCACTCGGCGCCACTCCGGCCACCTCGCCACGAGCCGGTTCGGTATCCGGGCCCGACCCAGGTGCGACCAGCGCGCCGTCGAGCGGCGTCGCTACGCCGGATCTGTCGCGCAACTTCGACAAGCCCAATGCGACAAGGTCGCCGAAACGGTGGAGGACTTCGGCCATCCCGCCCGGCAGGTAGAGGACGAAAGCGAGCAGGCCGAGACCACTCGTGAGGAACTGGATATCGGCGTTCGCCCCGAACAGCGCCGGCAGGCCGATCAGGTAGACGGCGCCGAGCAGGCGCGCCCGTGATCGAGTCGAGTCCTCCGATCACCACCATCGACACCACGAGGATCGAGAACGTCGGGTCGAACGTGATGTTGGAGAAGCGTTCGCTGCCGTAGGCGAACATGACACCCGCGTATCCCGCCATGAATCCCGAAAGGGCGAACGCGAGAAGCTTCGTTCTCACCACCGGCGTGCCTGCCGATCCCGCCCCTATCTCGTTGTCGCGCACGGCTATGAGGCGGCGTGCGATGCCCTTGTCGCGCCAGACGCGGACCATGATCACCGACAACACGAGAACGACGATCGAGAACCATGCGAACGCACGCTCCGAGAAGAGTTGGACGCCGAAGAAGGTCGGTCTCGAGATGAGCGTGGATCCGGGGTTGGGTAGGCCCGCGCACACGGTCTTGTGTATGAGCGGAAGGGTCACGCAACTGGTGGCGAGCACGGAGTTCTCCATCAGCCACGCGAACCCGAGGGTGCTGACTGCGAGGTAGAGACCTCGAACCCGGAGCGCCGGCAGGCCGACGATCACCGCGACCACCGCCGTGATGAGTCCCGCGAGCGGGAGCAGGAGGATGAGCGGCACGCTCGTTCCGAGATGCGCAGTGATGTCCGCGCCGACCGCCACGAGACCGAATTGTCCAAGGGATACCTGTCCTCCCCAGCCGGTGAGAACGGTCAGCGAAAGCGCGATCACCCCGAAGGCACACATCTGGGAGATGATGTAGGACTGTCCGGTGGAGACGATGAGCGGAAGAACCGCGACGACGACCACGCTCAAGGCGATACCGATCTTCCCGATCTGTTTTCTCGTTTCATCCGCGTAGGACGGCCTGAACGCTGACGTGCTCAGGCGCCAGGTGGACGTCTCGAGCGAACGCGCGCCGATCTTGAGGGCGCCGACGCGGACCAGTAGCACGACGAGCAGCAGTACGAAAATGAGAAAGTTCTGGGTGGCGATCCCGGTGGTCGGATTGGTCAGGTTCCACTGCAGCAGCTCGTAGACGACCCCGACTCCGACGCATGCGATGAAGGTGACCGGCAAGCTGCTCATCGCACCGACGAGTGCACCCGTGAGCGCCAGCAGGAGCAGGTCAGGTGAGAGCACCTGAGTGAGAGCGAGCGACTGGCCGCCTCCCGAAGCGAGGATGGCCGCCAACCCCGACAGGACCCCGGCGAGAGTCCACGCGACCGTGGAGGTGCGCCGCACCCAGATGCCGGAAAGCCGTGCGGAATCGGCATTTTCCGCCATCGCGCGCATGGCGAGGCCCCACGGTGACCACCGGACGAACGCGGCTACTCCGATCGCGATCAGAGGGGCCGCCACGAGCGCCACGATCTCTCCCGGAGGGAACCTGATCCCGTCCAGCACGAAAGAGGTGCTGATCGGGACGGGGAAAGGCTCGAAAAGCTTCTTCGGGCGGATGAAGGGAAGAAGTATGAGCAGGAACAGCACCTGAGAGAGGCCGATCGTGGCGACCATGACCATGATCCGAGCGCGGTTGAACAGCCTCCGCAGTAGGAGCTCTGATCCTGCTCCGGCAGCCGCCGCGAGGATCAGCGACGTCGCGAGAGCGGCCCAGTAGTTGATGCCGAAGTCGTAGTAGAGCTTCACCATGAAGATGGCTGCGACGACACCGAGCTGGCCTTGCGCGAAGTTCAGAACGCGGTTGGTCCGGTAGACCAGAACCAGCCCCACGGCGAGAAGTCCGTAGTTGAAGCCCGCTATCGCGCCTTCGATGACTACCGGTAGCGGGATCGACATTTGCGGAGCTCAGCCCGGCTCAGCGCGGGTCCACTGATACGTCTGCGAGGAACACCGGGCGGAGCAGGTCGTCCCGGTTGATCAGATCTGAGGTCGGTCCGTCGAACCGGACCTCGCCGCGTTCCAAGAACACGGCGCGCTCGGCGAGCCTCATCGCCCGGTTGATGCTCTGCTCCACGAGGATGACCGTCGTTCCGGAGGCGTGCACCGCCCGGACCATACCCATGAGGCGGTCGGTGGTCATCGGGGCTAGCCCGAGCGCGAGCTCGTCGATCATCAACAGCCGCGGTTGGATCATCATCACACGGCCTAAAGCGAGCATCTGCTGTTCGCCGCCCGACAGGTTTCCCGCCCTTTGGTCCATCAGGCGGTCGAGCTCGGGGAATCGCTTCAGCGTCTCCTCGAGCGCAGCGCGCGCTCGAGGGCCGTCGTGCCGGAGGGTCTGGCTCCCGATCTTCAGGTTCTCGCGCACCGTGAGCCCGGGAAACGTCATCTTTCCGCCGACGAGCAATGCGGCCCCTAGTTCGATGATCTGCTCGGGCTCCAGATACGTGCAGTTGGTCCCGAAGATCCGGATGACGCCGCGGTGGGGGTGGTCGAGACCGGAAACCGCACGAAGGAGCGTGGACTTTCCGGCCCCGTTGGTGCCGAGGAGCGCGGCCATCTCGCCTTCTGCAACTTCGAAGTCGACGTCGAACAGCACTTGCTGGTTCCCGTAGAAGAAGTCGAGGTTGTGTACCTGCAGCGCCGGTATCGCACCCCCGGATCTGCGCCTCTCACCCTCGGCGTGGCGTTCGAGCACGTCCTCGATCACGAGCGTGATGTCGCGGCGGACGAAACGGGATCCCACGACGAGCATAACGCCACCGATGGCGCAAACCGGCCCGATGAAGGTGAGAGCGGTGGTCACGCTCGTCGCGTCAGATATCGCGCCGAGAAGAATTGCCCCGGCGAACCCTCCGAAGACCAGGCTGTAGACGCCGAACATCGCGAAACAGATGGTGCGCATCTCGGGCGGGGCGGTGGCTGCGAGCGTCTGGTAGATGGAGATGGCCAACGGCGCGATCGCAGCGCTGGCCATGAACTGCAGGAAGACCACGAGCCAAAGAGGGTGCGAGTACAGAGAGAGGGTGAACAGCGCCCCGTACGCGGTGATCGCGCCACCCGCCAATACGAGGGGTTGCTGCGGTGCGCGGCGAAACAGGCGGTCCCCCACCAGGTAGGTCACTGGCAAGCCGAGGAACGACGCAAGGCCGATGATGGCGAAGACGTGGGAGCGCTGCGCGGTGTCCTGGTGCCACACGCGCTGGAAGTAAAGAGACAGGAAGAGCCCGCTCCCGGTGCCGGCGAACCCGAGAATCGCCACCGCCACCAACTGGTAGTACAGCGAGCGGATCCGCAGCAGACGGGTGACCGCCGGCCCTAGCAGGACTCTGGGCGCAGGGTGACCCGAGTCTCCCGTGAGGTCCATTCCTGCCGCCCGCAGGATGTGACTCGACTCGTTGGAGCCCTTCTCAGGCTCGCGAAGGCGCAAGAGGCCGAACGCGACGGGCAGGCCGGCTATGGCGAGGACGAGTGACCATCGCCAGTTGTGGGTCGCGTGAGCGACGTATCCGACGATCAGGATCCCGGCGGTCTGGGCGAGGGGGTCGTTGAGCCCGCGCCAGGAGAACACGCGCGCTCTCGCGTTGGTCGGGTAAGCGTCCGAAAGGTACGAGTTGTGGACGGTGTTGGAGGTTCCGAGCCCGATTGCGGCGATCATGTACAGAAAAGCGAAGGGCCACACGTTGGTGACGAGAGCCATGAAAGGCATCACCACCGAGTAGACGCCGAGGCAGACGGCGGCCACGATTTTCCTGCTGCCATGGTCCGCGGCGACAGCCTGGGGGAGTCCCCATGCGATCTGCGCCACCGCTGCGACGAAGGTGAGAGCACCCAGGCCGGCGTCGTTCAGGCGGAAGGACTTCTCGATCTCGGGTCCGAGGATCCCGATGCCGTTTTGGACCATGGCGGGAACGAAAGCGGCGATCCCGAACAGGATGATCGGAGCAAATCCGTATTGCCGGAACACGCCGAGAAGCGGGGGTGGCTTGCCTTCACCCGTCCCCGGGATCATCTCGAGACCTGCGATGTTCTCGCCGTGCTTGCTGCGGCTGACGGCCTCGGCCAGCAATTCGTCTGGGACGATGAAGTCGAAAACAGGCGCCTCAGCCACGGGCGGCCACGCTATCCCTGACGGCCGTGTCAGGCACTACGCAGCCGCCACGCTGGTCGCGACGGCGAGAGGTCCCCTGACGAGAACGCACAGCCGCGACCCGTCGCCGTGCCGCCGCATCGCCTCGAGCACCGCGTCGCCGACGTCGTGCACGGGGCGGAGCTGAGCGACGCGGGCGGATTCGTCGTCCAGACCGCCGGCGTAGAGCCAGACCTGCGCTTTCGAAAGCACCCGTCCGAGCACCTGCGCCTGCCACCCGTCGGGCTCGGCGGGGGCGGCAGGAGCGGCGCCTCCCGCGAGCAGCGCGTCTGCATCACCGGCCCCGGCGAGAAGTCGTTCGAACGCCCCGTCACCTGGCAGCCCGTCGACGCACTCGGCCGCCATGACGATCGTCCCTCCCGGCGAGACCACGCGTTCGGCGGCGGCCATCCCCTTCACGGCCTGGTAAAGGTTACGGTCGAGCGGGTAGCCGCCGTTGGTGGTGAGGACGACGTCGAACGGTCCGTCCACCGCCGAGACCGAGTTGCGGAGCACGCTCTCACACGCCGCAAGGTGTGCAGACGGGAGCGGCCCGCAGAACACACCGGTCAGCCGGCGCTCCCTGTCGATGGTGACGTCGAGCGAGATGCTGGGCGGAGCCAGATCGGTTGCCTGCCTGACGAAGTCGTGGACCGGGTTCCCGTTCATGACCGTCCACGTAGCCATGGGGCTCGAGATCCTTTTTCTCGAATGCGCCTCGAGAATGGTGTCGAGATCGGCAAGACCCGGGCACACGGCCTTAGGGCCTCCGCTGAACCCCGCGAAGAAATGCGGCTCGACGAATCCGGTCACGATTCTCAGTTCGGCGTCCACGTAGCGGCGGTCGATTCGCACGACGGTGCCGTCCACGTGGCCCACGGCGACGTGTTCGTCGTCGGTGGCACTGTGGTCGTGCACGCGGTAGCGGGCGAGGATCTCGCGACCTACGAGAGCAGACATCTCGGCTGGGGTGGCGGCGCGGTGCGTCCCCGTCGCGCAGAGAAGCTCGACCTGTTCCGGTCCTGCGCCGAGACGCTCGAGCTCGGCGAGCAGCGGCGGGAGCACCGTGGTGTTCGGCATCGGCCGCGTGATGTCAGGGAACACGACGACGATCTTCCCCGCTCGTTCCACGAGAATTTCGAGTGGCGGTCCGCCGGCCGGTGAGCGCAATGCGGCCGAGACGGCGCCCTCCTCGTCGCGCAGCGCTGGCGGGTCGTCGGGTTCGACCACGGTCGCCGAAGCTGGGATGTCAACGTCGAGCCCGGTGATGCCGTAGGGAAGGTGGACGGTGCTCACGTCGGCTCCGCCGTTGCGAGGCTGAGGACGGCTTCGGCCACTCGATCGGCCACAGGACGCAAAGCGTCGTAGCGCTCTACGAGCGCGGGGTCCGGCACGATCTCGTTCTCCGCCGGATCGATCGCGTCGAGCGCAAGTTCCACGCCTGTCTCCGTGGCGAGAAGTGCAGCGCCGGCCGCTGCCGCGAGCCCTGAACGCCGCCCCCGTACCGGAAGTCCTGTCACGGCCGCCAGCACGCCCGGCCATAGCGCCAACTTCGACCCACCCCCCATCGCCAACGACCCGGGACGCGCCCCGACCGCGTCACCGACCGCAATCAGGCAGCGGTCAACCTCGAAGGCGACCGCTTCTATGACCGCTCTCGCCATGTCGCCGATGGTGTGCTCGGGCGAGAGTCCAACGAACGCGCCTCTCGCTTCGTCACGCCACCACGGAGCTCGGGCACCGCCGAGCCAGTTCACGGCGGTGACACCATTTGCACCAGGCGGGCTCTTTTGGGCGCGCTCCAAGAGCGTCGGTACCGCCGAGGAGGCGTCGGCCGACTCGCCGGCTCCGATCGACGCCAGCCATGCGAGGAAAGACCCGGCCGACGACAACCCGCACTCGACGAGGAATTCGCCCGCAGCACCTCTCGATACGACGACGCCGGAAGCGGGCGCTGTGGGCCAGTCGTCGATCGGCACCGACACGTTTGCCGTCGTACCCCAAGACACCATCGGGCACTCCGATCTCGCACCAGTACCGAGAACCTCGCACGGTCTGTCGCCCGCACCTACGACGACGGGGGTACCGGCAGCTAGCCCGAGTTGTTCGGCGGCATCGCGCCGGAGTGTTCCCACGACTGCGTTCGACGCGAGCACCGGAGGGAGCATGTCGATCGACCGTCCGGCTAGTTGTCCCACCGGCTCGAGCGAGGAGTCGTAGAGACCGCTCGACTGGGCGATGGTCGGATCGGTAGCCACCTCGCCTGTCATCTTGAGAACGACGAAATCGCGCGGCGAGAGCATCCAACGCGCACGCAGCATCACGTCGGGCTGGTGTTTCTCCAGCCACGCGAGCTTGGCTGCGGGCGAGGCGGCGTCGAGGATCGCGCCCGTCAGATTGCGGATTGCCTCTCTGCCTCCACAACTTGCAGCGACGTCGGCGGCTTCGGCCACGGCGCGGCGGTCGGACCACGTGATGCCCGGCCGCAACGGCTCGCTCGCGTCGTCGACCAAGACGAACGTCTGTCGCGCCGCCGCGAAGACGATGCCCCGTAAGGCGTGCAAGGTTCCCCCTGCATCGGCCGTCGCCTGCATGCAAGCCTGGGCCACCGACTGCCACCATTCGACGGGGTCCTGTTCCGACCAACCTCCGGCGCGCCGGTCGGTCCGGAGCGTCGCCCTCCCGACGCCAACAGGCCCGTTTTCCCCCCATAACACTGCCTTTGTGACGGTGCTCCCGAGGTCGATCGCGAGCAGCACGATTGTCTAGCTGCCCGGCTGCTTCAGCGGCCTTGGCCGTGAACGACCTCGGCAACCTGCCGGGCCATCTCGCCAGGCGCAGGGTCCTGGATCAGGGCTCGGCCGATGGCGAGGCCCGCGGCGCCGCCGGTCATCACATCTCGCACCTCTGAGAGCACGGAATCGCGGATGACCTTGGGGTCGGGCCTCTGACCGTCCTTGCCGTACGACTCGGTCGCGCCGCGGCCCGCCTAAGAAGAGCACGGGAACGCCGACGCTCGACACGACCCGGGCGACAGCCTCGACACGCGCTGCGCCGGCACCCACTGCGGGTACCGGGACCTTCAACACCGGCGCACCCATGTCGTGCGCGATCACTGCCGCGTAGACGATCGAGTCGGTGTCACGCGCCATCGACCCTTCGCGCCAAGTCACCGCCTCTACGAGAGCTTCCATGCCGGCGACGCGCGCTTCTTCGAGAACCTGACCCAGGAGCTCGAGTGCGCTCGACGTGATCGGGTTGGCCGTGTCTATGCGCGTCATGTGCTTGACGCCGGTGTAACCGAGTGCGGCCACGCGCGCGACAGTTGAGACAAGGCGGTCGTCGAGCTCGAACGCGGATCCCGCGAGCCCGGTGCGGTTCAACGACAGGTAGGTCCTCTGCTTCTCGCCGGTCGTTCTCGCCAGATGGGCGAGCGGCTGGGCGCTCGCGAGGATCCCGTCGCAGTCCGCGAGGGCCGAGCGAAGTGCCCCGAGATACGACGAGTAGGCCTCGATGGTCATGACGCCTCTGGCGCGGTGGTCCGCAGCGAGGATGAGGGCCGGTCCGCGCAACGGAGCCTTCCCGGTTGGCGCAGAACCGACAGGCAGAATGCCGCGCCTTCCGGTGGCGCTCCTCGGGTCCGCCGATGCGGCCACCGGCTCAGCCGATCCCGGCCAGCTTCATAATCACCTTGGAAAGCGCCGAGAAGTCCTCGCGCCCGTATCCCGCTTGCGACGCCGCGGTGAGCACCTGGCGAACTGTGGCCGTCGACGCGAGCGGGACGCCGGTGCGCGCCGCGTAACCGAGGGCGAGGTCCAGGTCCTTGGCCATCAGGTCGGTCATGAAACCCGGCTTCCAATCGTTCGACGCTGGACTCTCGGCGACGACGCCGGCGACCGGCAGCCGCGTGCGCACCGCCACGCAGTCTCCGGTCGAGTGGGTGAGCACCTCGAGCAGTTGGGAGGGGTCCGCACCCGAACGCAGCGCAAGCGCTGTCGCCTCGGCGGTCGCCAACATCTGCGCGGCGTAGATGAGGTTGTTGCAGAGTTTGACGACCTGCCCCATCCCCGGGCCGCCCACGTGCACCACGAGCGACGACACCGAAGCGAGTGCCGGGCGCACCGACTCGAGCACGTCGGCGTCGCCGCCGACCATGACCGTGAGCGTCCCGCGCTCGGCGCCGACGGTCCCCCCCGACAGCGGGGCGTCGAGGTACCTGGCACCGGTCATGGCGACCCGGCGGTGCTGATCACGCTCAACATCGGGATCGATCGTCGAGGTGTCCACCACGACCTGGCCCTCGCAGAGCACGGGGAGCAACTGGTCGACAACGCTTGTGACTTCAGGAGAATTCGGCACGCATATGAAGATGACCTCGGCGCCTGCAGCAACGTCGGTGATGGTGCCTGCGTCGGTTGCTCCTGCAGCGACGGCCGCGTCGATCGGTGGCCGGCTCCTGGAGGCGACGCGCACGTCGTGGCCTGCCGCCAGAAGGTTGCGGGTCATGGGCAGCCCCATGGCCCCGAGGCCGATGAACCCGAGCTTCACGGAACCTTTTCGGTCAACGTAGGTGCGAGCCACTCGGCGGTTCCCGAGAGAAGCTCGTCAACCATCGTCTCGGTTTCGTTCAGATCTCCGCGTCCTGCGAGGAGGTCGAGCTCGAACGCCGCCTCCGCGAGCCTCCGTTCGCCCGACACCGCTGCCGAAACAGTCAGCTCCTGGGTCACGACGTGCCTTCTCAGAAGCTCGGCGACAGGAGCAGGAAGCCGCGGCGTGTCGCGACCGCGCATGCCATCGGAATCGACGACACAGATCGCTTCTACGACAGCGTCCTCAGGCAGGTCGGGGCACTGTCCTGTGTTCGGGAGGTTCAAAGGAAGCTCGCGGTGCGTTCCGGTGACGAGCGAATCGATCACAGGGGCGACCAATTCGTCGGACGACCACGTCGGAACATCGGTCTCGCCGGACAACATCGCCTCTACGTTGTCGACGTATTCGTGCTGATGCGACTCGCGCTGTTCGATGGTGGTGAGCGCAACCCCCCACGCCTTTCCGTACCCGGATTCCTCGGTCAGGATCGACGGAAGGAACTCGGCGAGATGCCGGTCGCCCGCGCCGGGCAAGACGCCCCAACGCTCGAAGAGTGAAAGCTTCAGGTAGTGGCGCCTGGCGAAATCGAGCTCTGTGAAGGGCTCCGCCTCGGCTCTCGACGATCCGGGTGGTGCGGGTGCGATCATGTCCCACCCGCCCAGCTCCTCGGACATCTTGGCGACACGCTCGAGACCGTCGGTGCCGTCCGCATCGAGCGCGGTGATGACGGGGAAGTGGTTCACTCCCACCACAGTCGGCCGCATCTTGTAGTGCGGCAGGCCCCAAGCGATGGCGAGGTCCATCGCGAAGTTGCCTACCTCGTGGCAGAGACCGACGGTCTTGATCGACGTCTCGCGGCAAACCGACCGCGTGAGACACGTCATCGGGTTCGTGATGTTGAGCATCCAGGCGTCGGCGCAGACCTCCTCCATGTCGCGGCCGATGCCGACGAGCACCGGGATGTTGCGTAGGGACCGGTTGACGCCCCCTGGACCGACGGAGTCGCCGACCGACTGATAGATGCCGTGCCGGGCCGGGACCTCGAGATCCACCCGCATCGTGGCGAATCCACCGGTCGAGATGGTCACCACGACGAAGTCGGCTCCATCGAGCGCGCGTCGCTGGTCGGTGGTCGCTGTGACCTGGACGTCGGTGCCGAGCTTGTCGGCCGCGAGCTTCGCGAACGACTCCATCGTCGGGAGCGGCGCGGGGTCGATGTCCTCGAGGACCAGATGAAGAGGACGGATCGATTCGAGTCTGAGCAGGTCGACTATCAGAGTCGGTGCCCATTGATAGCTGCCGCCGCCGATGATCGTTATCTGCACGCGAATCTCCTATTCGAAGAGGCCGCCTCGTTCAAACACTACTGGTGACCCGCACGGCCGGCCCTGGCTGAGCGTCAGCTTGAAGGAACCCTCTCGCGGCTCAAGATGTTGACGACCGACACGCCCGAGCCCCGGCCGCCGACGTTGTGTTGAAGGGCGTGCCCGTGGCGGAGCGCGACCTGCCTGTCCCCTGCTTCCTCGCGGAGCTGCCAGTAGCACTCGCAGATCTGCGCGACGCCCGTCGCCCCGATGGGATGACCCTTCGCGAGCAGGCCGCCCGACGGGTTGACCGGGATCCTGCCGTCGAGCGCGGTCTGGCCCTCCACCGTCGCCGGCCCGCCCTTGCCTTTCTCCACGAATCCGATGTCCTCGATGTCGAGGATCTCCGTGATCGTGAAGCAGTCGTGGACCTCGGCCATGTCCATGTCAGCCGGGGTGACGTCCGCCATGTCGAACGCGCGACCCGCCGCCTTCGTGGTGGCGGGAAGTCCGATGAACGTCGTCTTCTCGTGCAGCGACGGATGGTCGGTCGCGACACCGAAGCCCGCAACGAATACGGGTTTGTCGGTCAGGTCTCGGGCGCGCTCGGGTGTAGTGAGCAACAAGGCGGCCGCACCGTCGGTCTGCGGGCAGCAGTCGAGAAGTCGCAGCGGATGGCAGACCGGGGGCGAGGCGAGAACCTGGTCGATCGTTATCTCGCTCTGGAAGTGGGCGTAGGGATCGAGGCAGCCGTTGTGGTGGTTCTTCACGGCGACCGCCGCGAGCATCTCGGGGGTTGTGCCGAGCTCGTGCATGTGCCGGGTGGCAAAAGGCGCGAACAGGACGGGCGCGGTCTCACCCCGGTTGTACAGCGGATGGCCGGCAGCAGCACGTGACAAAAGGCCTTCGGCGGTCGACTTGTCGCGCATCTTCTCGACGCCGATCACGAGGACCACTTCGTGGACGCCTGACGCGACGATCATCGCCCCGATGCGGAACGCGTCAGAACCCGAAGGGCAGGCATTCTCGACACGCGTGAACGGGATTCCCGAGAGCCCGACCGCGCTCGGCACCGTGTTGCCGCCAACCCCTTCTTGGCCCCAGAGGCTTCCTCGCTGGGTCGCGACAATTCCCGCGTCGATGTCCGACGGATCGAGCCCGTTGTCGACGCTCGAGAGCGCAGCTTTGAACGCGCCGTCGGCCATCTGCTCGTAGCTCTGGTCGAACAGCTCTCCGAACTTGATCATGCCGGCGCCCACGACGGCGACCCTGTTCCAGCTCATGCCGTTTCCTCTCTCAAGGCCTTGAATCCGTAGACGGGCACTCCGCGCTCCAGGGCGTATCGCCGCAACGTCAGCCGGACGCGGTCGCCGATCTGGATCGAGGTCGCGTCGTCGGGCGTCCCTTGCACCATAAGGCGCGCACCGTCTTCGAGATCCAGTACGAGGAGCGGAAGCGGTGCCACGAACGGCGGAGGCATGGTCTGGTTGACCACGAAGGTATGGACGCTGCCGTTCCGTGCGAGCGCCACGACCTCCAGGTCGTCACCCCCGCACCCCGTGCAGGTCGGGTGGACCGACGGCGGCGTCGAGATCGTCGCGCACGTCCGGCAGCGCGCACCTTTCAAGCCGAGCATCTCGGGGTTGCCCCTCACGAACGCAGCGCCGCCGGGCGGAAGGCCCATCGGCACCGGATCGGTCATCGCCTCGATCACTCCGCGGGCGCGGGCGGCCGCTATGTAACTGATCGGGTGACCGATGGCGAGCCTGTGGCTTGCACCGTCGGCTCCCGGGACTGGGTGGTCGACCTGTATAGCGACAGCAGTAGCGCGCCCGCCGCCGTAACCCACAGCGCCGACAGTCCCTGCTTCTGCCATCGACGCGGCGAGCCCGAGGAGCGCCGACGCGGCACCGGTGTCGCCCAGCTCGGTCTGCACCGGGACCGACAGCGGTGCCGGTGCGCCGAGTCGCTTGGCGAGGACAGATGCGAGCTTGCCGTCAGGGTCGGCGAACGACCACGCTGCGACCGGGGTGACGTCTGCCCCTCGTCCCGCCGCTACCTCTTGGGCGACCGCCGCCATGACCGGCAGGTAGACGACCTCGCGAAACAGGCGGGGATCGTACGGGTCCCCACTTGCCGTTGCGCCGTCGGACCTGTAACGATCGAGAACGGGGACTGATCGCGTCGCCCTGTCGCGCAGCGCCGCCGGCGCATCGTCGGCTGCTCCCAGAACCAGGGCGACGGCCCCTGCGCCGTACGTCGTCTCCGACGCAGTGCCGAGACCCGGTAGGAGAGCGTCGGACACCACTACGAGCGCACGCCTGGCGTGCCCGGCGGCGACCGCATCCCAGGCGCCGCAGAGAGCCTCCATCCCCGCGTGCGCGGAACCGCTGCACAAGGCACCCCCGGAGGATTCGTCGAGGCCGAGCGCCGACGACAAGAACGAGTGACTGGGGCCCTCGGCGAAAGGAGGTCTCGACGTACCCCACCACAATCCGTCCACCTCTGATGCGGCGTCGCGGAGTGCGGAGTCGCCCGCCTCCCACGCCAGGGTGAGCGTGTCCTCGTCGGACCCACAGATCGCGACCTGGCCCTTGCCGCCGCTCTCTCCCCACGCCGCACGCGCTTCGGCGATCGGAAGACGGTACGCCGGCGCGGCGACACCCACTGCGAGCACACCGACAGGCTTGATCGCCGGCGCGGTGGTCGGGTCGGTTGCCTCTTTTGTCATTGTTCGGTCCCCTTCATCGGCTTACTCGCACCTGCCGGTTGCTACCGGCCGGGTGACCGTTTCCAGAGCGGGCCCGCCGGAACCTTCCCACCGAGCAGCGCCGTGCCGATGAAATTCCGCTGGATCTCGACAGTTCCCGCTCCTATGCAGAGCCCTCGAACGTCGCGGTAGGCGCGTTCGACCGGGTACTCCCGGCTGTAGCCATACCCGCCGAGCAGCTGGATCGCCTCGTCGCAAACGTGCTTGGCCGCGACATTGCACGCCAGCTTCGCCATCGCGGATTCAAGTGGTGGGGGAGTGCCGCCGGGGCCCGCGAGTGACAGCGCGCGCTCCAACAGCAGGCGCGCTCCCTCGAGCTCGGTGGCGACATCGGCGATCTTCCACTGCAGTCCCTGGAGGTCAGCGAGGTGGCGTGACCCGACGGACCGCTCATTCATGTAGGCGATGGCGTGCTCGAGCGCACCCTGGGCGGCCCCGACGCACATCGCGGCGTTGCCACACCTCTCGTGGTTGATATCCGCGAGGAGCGTCTTCAGGCCGGAGTTGTCGGCCGGATCACCGGGAACTAGCACGTCGGACCGCTCCACCCTTACCCCGTCGAATGCGAGCTCGGCCTCGGTGCAACCCCGGAGACCCATCTTCTTGTGGGTGCCCGCAACGCTCACCCCGTCTGCCGCAAGGTCAACGACGACTGCCCCGATCCCTTTACCGCTGCCGGGCTCGCTCCCCGGGAACCTGCACCACACCAGACACGAAACGGCCCGGTGCCCTCCAGTCACGTAATTCTTGTAGGCGTCGAGCCGCCATCCGTCGCCGTCCTGGGTGAGCTTGGCGCGCATCTGTGTCGCGGCCGAACCGGCGTCCGGCTCGGTGATCCCGATGCAGAAAAGGTTCCCCTGCGCAGCCAGTGGCAGCCAGCGCTGCTTCAGACCGTCGTTGCCGAGATGCTCTATCGCCCGCGGCGGTCCGTTGAACACGAGTTGGCAGAGGATGGCGCACGAGACGTCAACGCGAGCCAGTTCCTCGAGGACGATGGCCGCCTCGATGTCGCCCATTCCCATGCCGCCGTAGGGCTCGCCGATAGTCACCGTGAACAGATCGGCCCGCCTGAGCGCCTCGAGCGAGGATTCTGCGAACTCCTCCGTCTCGTCCCAGTGCGCGGCATTCGGAGCGAGCTCTCGCTCGGCGACGTCGCGAGCGAGCTTCCTCAGCGCTGCTCGGTCCTCGTCCTCTTCGAAAGACAAAGCGTCGCCGGTCACCACACCCTCCAGGGGCGCGGCCGACTGCCGGACAGGGGGTCTGGACCTGACACCACTGTCAGGGAAATTACTACACTGGGCTCGCATCTCCCTTGGGCCCCCGATGCCGGACGCGCCCCATAACAGGATCCTGGATCGCAGGACCCGAGACAGAAGAACGAGGCTGACGAGATGGCGAGGGCAGGAGAGCAACGCGAAGCGGTGATCGTCGACACGGTCCGGACTGCGTTCGGGCGCAGGGGCGGCGCCCTCGCCAACTGGCACCCGGTCAACCTGCTGGCGTTCACGCTTCAGAACCTGGTGACCCGCACCGGGGTGGACCCCGGGCGGATCGACGACGTGATCGGCGGTTGTGTCAGCCAGGTCGGCGAGCAGTCGACCAATGTGGCTCGCAACGCCTGGGTGGCGGCCGGGCTGCCCCAGCACGTTCCGGGCACGACCGTCGACCGGCAGTGCGGTTCGTCGCAGCAGGCGATGCATTTCGCTGCAGCGAGCGTGATCGCAGGGCACTACGACCTGGCGGTCGCGTGCGGGGTCGAGTCGATGAGCAGGGTCCCGCTCGCGTCCAATGCGCCGCGGAGGGACGGGACCTTTCCCTCCGTCGTACCTCGACGTCATAGAAGGCAACCTTTGGGCCCAGTTCCGAATCTCGCAGGTGCTCGCCGAGCGATGGAAGATCAGCCGCGAGGACATGGACGAGTACGCGCTCGAGAGCCATCGCCGGGCCGCGGAGGCGACCGACAGCGGGCACTTCGCCCGGGAGATCCTCCCGGTTCCGATCAAGGACGAGAGCGGCGCGTTCACCGGCGAGACTCTTTCGGTCAACGAGGGAATCCGGCGCGACACGACCCTCGAGCAACTGGCAGCCCTTCCACCGGCCCAGAAGTGGGAACCTGACACCGCACCAGACATCACCGCAGGGAACTCCTCCCAGATGACCGACGGTGCCTCTGCGATGCTCGTGGCCGAGCGCCACGTGGCAGAGCGGCTCGGCCTACCGATAAGGGCGAGGCTCCTGCACTTCGCAGTTGCAGCAGAGGACGCGACACTTGTGCTGTCGGCTCCGGTCCCCGTGACCCACAAGCTGCTCGAGCGCTCAGGCATGTCGGTCGACGACTTCGACGCGGTCGAGTGCAACGAGGCGTTTGCCGCGATCGCTTTGATGTGGTCACGCGCCTTCCACCCGGATCCCGACCGGTACAACCCTCGTGGGGGGGCCATCGCCATCGGCCATCCCCTCGGGGCGTCCGGGGTCAGGCTCACCACGACACTGCTGAATCAGCTCGAGGCGACCGGTGGGCGCTACGGGTTCCAGACGATGTGCGAGGGCGGCGGACAGGCGAACGCAACCGTCATTGAGCGCGTCAGCTGAAGTCGCGGGCTAGCTGAGGCGCCGACGGCCGTGGACTTCACCTTCTCCGAAGAGCAAGAGGACTTCAGGCGCGCCGTCGCCTCGACCCTGACCTCTGAGGCGTCTCCCGGATACGTGAGAGAGATGATCGAGGATCCGGTAGGGGTGACCCCGGAGCTCTGGACGACGATGGCCGATCTCGGGTGGCTCGGCGTCCTGGTGCCCGAGAGCGCAGGTGGGCTAGGCCTCGGGTTGGTAGACCTCGTCGTCCTCCAAGAGGAACTCGGGAGGCTCCCGTTCCCCGGCCCGTTCCTGTCCTCGGCGGTTGCTGCGACGATCGCTTCGGTGCGCCTCGGAGAAGAGGACCTTCTGGCGGGTCTCGCGTCAGGCACCGCCCGGGGCACGGTGGCGGTCGAAGAACCCGGGCACGGCGACCCGCTCGGGTCCGTGCGAGCAACCGCCACCGCTTCGGGAGGATCGTGGTCCCTGGCGGGTCACAAGCCCATCGTCTTGGACGGCGCCGGGGCGGACTGGGCTCTGGTCGTCGCCCGAGAAGACGGCGGGTTCGGGACGTTCCTGCTCGACAAACCCGCAGGGGACCCGGTGCCGGCGCTCGACGTGACGCGCAAAGTCGCACGCGTCGCGCTGGACGGCAGAACGGCCAGGCGCGTCGGCCCCGCAGGCGACCAGACCGCGATCTGGCGGCGGGTGCTGGACGACCTGGCCGTCGCGGTCTGCGCCGAGCTCGTCGGAACCTGCGAACGCGCGCTTGCACTCGCGGTGGACTACGCAAAGGCGCGTGTTCAGTTCGACCGGCCGATCGCCACGTTCCAGGTGATCAAGCACAAGGCCGCCGACATGCTCCACCGGCTCGAGCTCGCGAGGGTAGGCACTCATTACGCGGCGTGGGCCTCCGACGCCGACAATCAGGACCGGGAGCGCGCTGCGGCGATGGCAAAGGGCTTCGTCGCGGAGGCGGCGAACCTGGTAACCGCCGAATGCATACAGATCCACGGAGGCGTCGGCTTCACGTGGGACGTCAACTGCCACCTGCTCTACCGAAGGGCGAAGCAGGACGACCTGCTCTTCGGGGCCCAGGGCTACCAGCGCGAGCGCTTGGCCGACCTGATTCTCGGTCCGGTCGGCAAGTAGGCCATTAGAAGTGCCCGACCCCGCGGGAGTTTCGGACGATCCGCACTGGTGGCGTTCGGCCGTTCTCTACCAGATCTACCCGCGGTCGTTCGCCGACTCGAACGCTGACGGGATAGGCGACCTGCCAGGAGTGATCGCACATCTCGACCACCTCACGTGGCTCGGCGTCGACGGGATTTGGCTGAGTCCTGTAACCGTCTCACCTAACGCCGACTGGGGTTACGACGTGGCGGACTACTGCGACGTGGACCCCGCGTACGGCACCCTCGCCGACCTGGACCTCCTCATCGCAGAGGCGGGGAAGGTCGGGATCCGTGTGCTCATGGATCTGGTGCCGAACCACACGAGCAGCCGTCATGCATGGTTCAAAGCCGCGCGTGCCGACCGCCAGAGCCCGTACAGGGACTACTACGTGTGGCAGGACCCGAAAGAAGACGGCGCTCCCCCGAACAACTGGATCAGCAGCTTCGGAGGTCCGGCGTGGACCTTCGACGACAACTCGGGTCAGTGGTACCTGCACAACTTCTTGCCCGAGCAGCCCGACCTCAATTGGTGGAACGAAAACGTCCGCGACGAGTTCGACAAGATTCTCAGGTTCTGGTTCGACCGAGGTGTCGCGGGATTCCGCATCGACGTGTGTCACATGATCGTGAAAGATGCGGAGCTGCGCGACAACCCGCCCAGCAACCAGGACGATCCGTTCCTGATGCAGGTCTGGGGCCAGCGCCCCGTGTTCAACTCGTGCCGGCCCGAGGTCCACGACGTGCTGCGCAGGTGGCGACGGATCACAGGTGAGTACGACCCGCCCAGGGTGCTCCTCGGTGAGACGAGCGTCGACCGCATCGAGGACCTGCCGCCGTTCTACGGCTCCGACGACGAGCTTCACATGGGATTCAATTTCCCGTTCATAGAGGCCGCGTTCGGGGCCGCGGCGATGTCCGCCGTGGTGGACCAGACGGTGCAGCTCCTTCCGGCCAACGCGTGGCCGGTGTGGACCGGATCCAACCACGACGTTTCGCACCTCTCCACTCGTTGGGCCGGTGGCGACGACGCCAAGGTGAAGCTCGCGCTCGATGATGCTTCTCACGTTGCGAGGCACCCCGGTGCTCTACGAGGGCGACGAGATCGGGCTCGAGGACACGTCGATCGAGCGTGAGGACGCGCTCGACCCCGTGGGCATTCGATTCTGGCCCTACTACAAAGGACGTGACCCGGAGCGCAACCCGATGCCTTGGCAGCGAGGTGCCGGCGGCGGTTTTACGAAGCCGGGAGTGAAGACGTGGGTTCCAATGGGTGATCCCGACCGTTCCAACGTCTCGGACCAACACGCGGACCCGAAATCGGTGTTGAACTTCGTGCACGAGCTGATCGCGTTGAGACGGGCGACTCCGGACCTGCAGGTCGGCGACTCCGTCAACGTGCCGGTCCCGGAGGGATGCTGGGCGTGGCGCAGGGGGACATCCACGACCGTCGTGCTCAACATGTCAGACGGCGAGGCCCGCTTGGAAGGACTCGAAGGGCGCATCGTCGCCTGCACCGATCACAGGCGCAACGGCGAATCGATCGGAGACAGCGTGACCGTCGCCGCATGGACAGGAGTCGTGGTCAACGCCAGGTGACAAGGCCAGATTGTCGGTAGCCTCCGTTCGTGGCTGACGCGACTGGCAACGAGTCTTCTGTGGATCTGGACGGCTTCGACCTTGGAGCTCAATACGGGCTCGCAAGGCAGAGACTGTCCACTCTGGTGGCAGACGTCGAGGATCCGGCTCGGGTCCGGGTACCGGCTTGTCCCAAGTGGTCGGTGCACGACGTGATCGCCCATCTGACGGCCGTCGTCGAAGATGTGCTCGCGGGCAGATTGACGGGACCGCCGAGCGACGAAGACACTGCTGCCCAGGTCGCTCGCAGGGAGGACATCGCCACGGCTCAGGTTCTCGCGGAGTGGGCGGACATGGCGCCGACGTTCGAGAGTCTGCTCTCCGAGGTGAAGGTCTGGCCCGGCTTCTTGGACGTACTCGCGCACGAACACGACGTGAGGGGTGCCCTATCTGCGCCGGCAGGTCGCGACGCCTACGAGATGCAGGCGGCGAGCGAGTGGCTCCTGTCCACGTGGAAGCCGGCGCTGCCGGTGCGAGTCCGGGTCGGAGAGATGGAGCACAAACTCGGTCCCGAGACCGAGCCGAACCTGATCCTCACGACAACGGCGTTCGAGGCGTTCCGGTTCCGACTCGGTCGTCGCAGCCCGGCTCAGCTGCGGGCGATGGCCTGGAACGGTGATCCCACGCCGATCCTGGCGGAATTGACCATCTTCGGGCCCGAGCCCTACGACATCATCGAGTAGCCGGATTCGAAGTCAGGTCTTTGCGCTCGGCCTCGACCTTGATTCGTCGCAATATGCCACGGACACCGATGACGTGTCCGCCGCTCCCGATTACAAGGGCGCGATACGCGGCTCCGTGAAAGCCCGGGAAAACAGCGGACGATTCAGCACTGATCCGGCAGTGGTCGCCGTCGAGGGGAGTAATTCGAAAGGTGAGCGAGTAGTGCGAGAACAGATGTCGTCCCTCTAAAGCCCACTCAGTCGGCGCCACGCACCGCGCTATGCGGAACCCGGGCACCGACGCACCAACTGTGTCGGGACTGCCGATCGCACGCTCCGGATCGCATCGCAGTGCTTTCGCCAAGACTCGCCATCCCGGCCCGGTTGTGAGGCGTTCGAAGACAGATAGTGCGAAAGGCCACGCCTCGTCTGCCGGAACACCGACAGAGATCGTGTGCTCGTCGATTCGCGGCAGGACCGGTGCGACCTCCACGCTGCCATTGTGGCCGGAACAAAGCCGAGCCCGAAAGCTCGCAAACCTAAGACGAGGCGATGCGAGCCCGGAGGTCCGCCTTAAGCACTTTGCCCGTCGCGTTACGTGGCAGCTCGTCAACTATCTCGATTCGTCGCGGGACCTTGTAGTCCGCAAGGCGATCGGCGGCGTGCGAACGCAAGTCCTCCGGCGTCGCAGAGGATCCTTCGGCGAGCACCACGAACGCGGCGACATCCTCTCCGAGAACCTTGTGCGGCATCCCGACGACGGCGGCGTCTACGACGTCGGGATGATCGTGAAGCGCTGATTCCACGTCCGTCGCATGAATGTTGTTGCCACCCCGGATGATCACGTCCTTCTTGCGACCGACGATGTAGAGGTAGCCGTCTTCGTCCATGCGCCCGAGGTCGCCCGAGTGCAGCCAACCACCCTGCCAGGTGCCGGCCGTGGCCTCTTCGTCGCGGTAGTACTCGCGCTGGCGACCCTCGAGGCGGATGACGACCTCGCCGACCTGGCCGGGGGCCACGTCGTTGCCGTCCTCGTCCAAGAAGCGCACCTCGAGCGGCGGCATCGGCATGCCGACCGACCCGATGCGGTTCAACGACTCGCCTTTCGGCATCGCGCAGTACGCCGGTCCTGCCTCTGTCATTCCGTAGCTGTTCGAGACGGAAGCCTCGGGCATGCGCTTTTGCATCGCGACCAAAGTGGAAGCGGGCAAAGGAGCGCTTCCGATCGCGCAAAGCGATATCGAGCTCAGGTCTGCGGTGGCGAACGAAGGGTGCGCAACGATCAGTTGGGCCATCGACGGTACGAGGAAACACATCATGGGCCGCATCTCTTCGACGGCCTGCAGCCATCGGCCTGCATCGAAACGGGGCATGTAGATACCGGTTAGCCCCAGTTGCATGGGGTTGTAGATGAATCCGATCCCGGCAAAGGTGAACATCGGGCTGGCGTGCAACCAAGAGTTGCCCGAGAAGCTCGGATTGGGCTCACCCGGTACCAGCGCTGCATTCCGGTGCCGTACGGCGACGCCCTTCGGACGGCCGGTGGTACCGGACGTGTAGAGGATGTCGGCGAGGTCGTCTGGTGCGACCGGCACCTGGAACGTCGATGCGTCGGATGCAGCGTGATCCCCCCAGCTGAAGGCGGGGTCGCCGGTCGGGGCGACGATGATCAGGGGTTCGCGCTCCAGCACTTTCTCCCGGACGAGAGTGTCGGCCGCGTGACGGGCGTTCGCCTCGAGAGTCGCGTCGCACAAGATCACCCTGACCTCGGCGTGCCCGAACTGGTGGACGAGCTCAGGCCTTGCGAGGCGGGTGTTGGTAGGGACCGCGACCGCTCCTGCCTTGTGGGTGGCCGAGTAACCGATCACCCATCTGAGAGCCTCTTCTGCCGGCAGGTAGATGGCTATGCGGTCGCCGTGTTCGACACCGACGTTCGCGAGCGCCCGCCCGAGGCGGTTCGACTCGCTCTCCCAGTCAGAGAAGGTCATTTCACCGCCGTCAACCACGCGGTATGCCATCTCGTCGGGAAAGGCTCCCGCCATCCCCCTCAGGTGGTCGGTGAGCAGGCTCACGATTCTTTCCAACCGTCGAGGGTGCAGCTTCGCCACGCGAAGAGCCAGCCGTCGCCGGTCCTCACGAGGTCGTCTTCGTAACGCCCCGTGCTCATCAATTTCGGTTTGTCCCCCGGCTTGGCCGCTCGACCCACCACGACGAGCGCGACGTGCTGCTTTGCCGAGTCGCCCTCGACCTCGACGGTGGCGTCCACGGTCACGTGCATGATCCCCCAAGGGACCCTTCTGCACATCTCGGCGAGATCATGCCGCCCGGTAGTGGTAGGTCCCCCTACGACCTCCATGAACCCGTCCTCGGTGAAGGTGGCCGCGAATCCCTCAGGATCGCCGTCGTCGAAGCACCGGTTGTAGCGGGCGGTGAGCTCGCGGATTCTTGCCCGGTCGAGAAGCCAGCCGACCTCTTGCTCCACCGTGCCCTCCACCGCTCAAGTCCTCGTTTCCGGATCGCGTCTCTGGTTCTCGTCCCCGGTCCTCGTCACCAGGAACGTTGCGTGCCTCGCCGACCATAGCAACGTGCGCAGCCGACCGACGCCGGCGAATCAGGACAGGGTCGACTCGCCAGCGGGCTCGGTCTGCTCGACTTGCTGACGCTCGAACTGTGTCCTGTAGAGGTCTGCATAGACGCCGTTTTGCGCGAGGAGCTGGGAGTGACGTCCCCGCTCGACGATGCGACCGTCGTCAACCACCAGGATCTGGTCCGCCTGAAGCACCGTCGAAAGTCTGTGGGCGATGACGATCGAAGTCCGTCCGGCGAGGGCGGTGTTGAGGGCGTTCTGCACCGCGAGCTCCGACTCCGAGTCGAGGTGGGCCGTTGCCTCGTCCAACACGACCACGTCGGGTGCTTTGAGAAGCAATCTGGCGATGGCGATCCGTTGCTTCTCGCCGCCCGAAACCCTGTAGCCGCGGTCGCCGACCACCGTGTCGAGGCCGTCGGGGAGTGAATTCACCAAAGGAAGAATCTGCGCCTGCTCGAGCGCGGCGAGCATTTCCGACTCGGTCGCCTCGGGCCGGGCGAACTGCAGGTTCGCCCTGATGCTGTCGTGGAAGAGGTGGGCGTCTTGGGTGACCACACCGACCACTGACCGAATCGATGCGAGCGTCGCGTCGCGCACGTCTGTGTGGTCGATGCGAACAGCGCCGGACGTCACGTCGTAGAGGCGGCTCACCAGATGGCTCATCGTGGTCTTGCCCGCTCCGGACGGTCCCACCAACGCGACGAGCTGTCCTGGCTCCGCGAGGAACGACACGTCGTAGAGCACCTGGTGTTGCGGAGCCTGTTCCAACACTGCGACCGACTCGAGCGACGCCAAGGAGACTTCCTCGGCGGTCGGGTAGCTGAAGTCGACATGGTCGAACTCGACGGTCGCAGGTCCACGCGCGATGGAAACAGCGTCCGGCTTGTCCTTGATCATCGGCTCCAGATCGAGCACCTCGAACACCCGCTGGAACGACACGAGTGCGGTCATGATGTCGACGTTCACGTTCGAAAGAGCGGTCAACGGCCCGTAGAGACGGTTCAGATAGGCGGTCAGCGCGACGACGGTTCCGATCGCGAGAGTGCCGTGCACGACTTGAACGCCGCCCCACCCGTAGACGAGCGCGGTCGCAAGAGCAGCGGTGAGCGACAGAGAGGTGAAGAACACCCTTCCGTACATCGCCTGGTTCACCCCTATGTCGCGGACCCTTCCGGCCCGCACGTCGAATTCAGCGGTCTCGGTCTCGGGGTGGCCGAAGAGCTTGACGAGAAGTGCACCTGAGACGTTGAACCGCTCCGTCATGGTGGTGTTCATCACGGCATTGAGCGCGTAGCTCTCCTTCACGATGCCTCCGAGCTTGCGCCCGATGCGGCGCGCAGGCACGACGAAGACGGGAAGGATCGCGAGAGACACAAGCGTTATCTTCCAGGACAGAAAGAACATGGCGGCGAGCACGAGTACCACACTCACGAAGTTGCTCACGACGGACGACAAGATGTCGGTGAACGCTTGTTGGGCCCCGAGAACGTCGTTGTTGAGTCTCGTGACGAGCGCACCTGTCTGGGTCCGCGTGAAGAAGGCGATCGGCATGCTCTGTACGTGCGCGAAGACACGGGCGCGCATGTCGAATATGAGACCTTCCCCGACGACCGCAGACACCCAGCGTTCGGCAAGACCGAGGCCCGCGTCGAGCACCGCAAGTCCGGCAGCCAGGGCCGCCAGGCCTTCGATCAGGCCGATCTCCTTGTGGAGGATCCCCTGGTCGATGATCGCTCTCAAGATGAGCGGGTTGATCACTCCGATCACCGCGTCGACGATGACCAGGGCCATGAACGCGGCGAGCACCCAGCGATAGGGCGCCGCAAATTCGGCGATGCGCTTCAACGTTCCCGGCGCCAGCTTTACTGCCGTAACCGACTCGTCGCGCCGGAACGACCGCATGCTGAAGCCGTACGCCCCCCTGCCACCCGGGTTCATCTGCCCTCCTTGCCTCGGCACACGGTCAGCGATCCGTGCGCCTCCACCGTACGGCGAGGGTTTCTCGGGGCGTGCCGACGAGTCGTCGAGGGGTACGCTCGCCGTCATGGAAAAAGGAGATGTTGCGCCCGACTTCGAGCTTGCGGACGAGACAGGTCAGATGCGCAAGTTGAGCGACCTGCTAGTGGGAGGCCCGGTCGTTCTCTACTTCTATCCGGCCGCGATGACGCCCGGCTGCACGATTGAGAGCTGTCACTTCAGGGACCTCAAGTCCGAATTCGAAGCGGTCGGTGCTCAGCGAGTCGGGATAAGCGGTGATCCGGTCGAGAAGCAGAAGCGCTTCTCCGACAAGCACAGCTTCGACTTCCCGCTTCTGTCGGACCCCGACGGCGCGGTGGCGAAGCTCTTCGGGGCCCGCCGAAACTTCTCGCTCGCTCCCACCAAGCGGGTCACCTTCATCATCGACACCGATCGCACCGTGATCGACGTCATAAAGAGCGAGGTGCGAATGGGGGTCCACGGAGACCGCTCGCTTCAAGTGCTGAAGGACCGGCAAAAGGCCTGAACGACAGGCGCGATCAGGGTTCAGCGCACGAAACGCTGGGCTTCCGGAAGCATGTGATGGCTCACGTCGCCCACCAGGTCCGTGGCGATCCTTCGTTCGGTGAATCGCCAACTCCCATCGACGAGCGAGAACCGATCGCGATAGCGGCCCGACAGGATCGGGCATAGCGCCAGTTCCGAAGTGGCCTGCAGGACCGTCCAGTAAGACCTGGCCGATCCGGTTGCGTCTCCGGGATCGACGTCGACGACCAGATTGGTAACCAGGTGCTTCGTGCGCGGCGTCCCGTCCTCGTAGATCCGTACCGTTCTTTCGTAGAGCTTCAAGATGTTTTCCCGGCCATACACGAGCGAGCCTTCCGCAGCCCCGAATCCGGCATTCGCGAGCAGGTCGGCCAGGCCCTCGAGGTCACCCGAGTCGATACATTCGGAGTACCGGGCGATCAGGTGCGAGATCTGAGCGACAGCTAGCGAACGCGGATCTTCCGGCACGCCGTCAGGTTTGCAGCGGCAGAACCTCGGCCGCCAACATCTCGAGCTCGGCCCTGGTGTCGGGGAGCGGCGCGATCGGCGCGAGGACGAACTTGGAGAACCCGTTGTCGACGAACCTCTTGAGAATTTCCCTGATACCCGAGATCCCTGAAGCGACGATGCTCGCCGGATCGACGCCCGGCTTGCGGGTCTCGAGAAACGCGCGGAACCGGTCGGGGATCTCGCCGAACGTATAAGTCACCAGGGCGCCGAAGTGCTCGGGATCGATGGTGCGCCCCGCCTCGTCGGCGATCCGCTCGACTACGCGGCGGCTCGACGCAGCCTCGTCGGGGCTTATGAAGCTAGGAAGCCAACCGTCTGACTGCCGACCCACCCGTCTCAGCTCGGATGGTGCCACGCCGCCCAGCCAGACCTCGAGAACTTCCTGCGCGGGGAGGACCCCCAGGCGGAATCCATGGACGTGGAAGTGATCCCCGTCGTGTTCCACCACCTCACCACTCCACGCGCTGCGAATGAGCCCCAGAGCCTCGTCGAACATCGAGGATCTCTCGCCTCGTTGCACTCCGAACGCCTGCTGCTCCGTCGGGTCGGCGACGCCGAGCCCGAACGCCGGCAGAAGCCGTCCGCCCGAAAGGGCGTCGAGCGACGCGAGCTCCTTTGCAAGCACGACCGGGTTGCGACCCGGCAGGACGAGCACGCTCGTCCCCAGCTTGAGCCGCTTGGTGCGTCCTGCCGCGAACGAAAGCCCGACCAGTGGATCGGTTGAAGGCCCAGCCAGGCGCTCGGGAAGCCACAACGAGTCGAAACCGAGCTCTTCCAGGCTGTCGACGAACGCGCCGAACCATTCTGCTGATGCGCTCGAATGGCCGATTCCGGGGCCGTACCCGATTCTCACCTTCACCCGCGAAGCATCGCAGCTGATGATCAGCAGAGCCAAGCTCGAAGAGTTCGGGTCCGGGGACCGGTCGAAGGTCGTAGGGTTGCGGTTCGTGCGGTTCCACGTCGTTCAAAGGATTTCGGCACCGCGCGACGCTGTGGTTGCCGCAGTTGCGGACCCACGCCTCTACGAGTCGATCAAGGCTCTTCCGAGCCTCGGCCCACCGTCTGTCATCGAACACGGAACGGACGGCGATTCGAGCCGCCTGCGTATTCGCTATTCGTTCCAAGGGCGACTGTCGTCTGCCGCCCGCGCGGTGCTCGATCCGGCAAAGATGACATGGGTGGTGGACCTGACGGTAGACAAGAAGAAGTACACCGCAGAGTTCCTGATGCTCCCCGACCATTACGCGGACCGCATCAAGTGCTCGGGCTCATACCGTTTCGAGACCAGAGACGACGAAACCGATCAGGTGATGGACGGGGAATTGGTGGTGAAGGCCCTGCTCGTCTCGGGGGTCGTCGAAAGGGCCATCGTGTCGGGCTTCGGCGAGCACATGAAGGAACAGGCGAATGCCGTCGAGCGCATGGTCGGCGAGCGCTCGGCAGGCGGACGGCCGGACCAGACGGCGGATCCTCGCTGAGATGAGCCTTCCGGTCCCTCCTCCGGTCTCCCCGATGCTGGCCAAGCTCGCACGCGAGCTGCCAATCGTCGAAGGCATGTTCTACGAGCCCAAGTGGGACGGGTTCCGCTGCATCGTGTTCCGTGACGGCGACGAGGTAGAGCTCGGAAGCCGCAACGAGCGGCCCCTCACGCGGTATTTCCCGGAGTTGCTCGACCCGATCAGAAGCCAACTGCCGAAACGGTGCGTCCTGGACGGCGAGATAGTCATCGCAGGCAAGGCCGGGCTCGATTTCGACGCGCTGTTGCAGCGCGTCCATCCCGCAGCGTCACGGGTGAAGCTGCTGTCGGAGACCACCCCGGCATCGTTCGTCGCGTTCGATCTGCTCGGGCTCGACGACCGGGACCTGCGCGCAGAGCCGTTCGCGGAGCGCCGCAGAATTCTCGAGCAGAGCATGGCGAAAGTGAAGCCGCCCATCTACGCGACTCCTGCGACCACCTCTCCGGATGTCGCAATGGACTGGTTCAGCCGCTTCGAGGGTGCCGGCCTCGACGGAGTCGTCGCAAAGCGCGCGGAAGACCCCTACAAAGAGGGCGAGCGCATCATGGTGAAGGTGAAGCACGAGCGCACGGCCGACTGCGTCGTAGGGGGGTTCCGCCTTCACAAACAGGACGGCCAGGTCGGCTCGCTACTTCTCGGGCTCTACGACGATTCCGGTCGGCTCCATCACGTCGGGGTCTGCTCGGGTTTCACTGCGGTCCGTAGGCGCGAGCTCGTCGAGGAGCTCGCTGCCTACAGGCCAAAGACCTCTGAATCACACCCTTGGGTCGGTGAATTCGAAGGAACGAGGATGCCGGGAGGCCAGAGTCGTTGGACCGGTGGCCGGGACCTTTCTTGGGAGATTCTCCGACCGGAGCTCGTGTGCGAGGTCGCGTACGACCACCTTCAAGGGGACCGGTTCCGGCATGCCACTTCGTTTCGGAGGTGGCGGACAGACCGTTCGCCCGAGTCGTGCACATACTCTCAACTCGACACGGTCGCTCCCGCCGAGCTTTCGGCGATTTTCGAAAAGACCTAAGTCGATCGCTGCGTGCGCGATCAGGGGGTCGATATCGCCGCGAGTATGTCGAGGTCGGCAGCGCGTCTTGCGGGAAGGATCCCCGCGACCACACCACACGCCGCCGCCACGACCAAGTAGACGGCAAGCGTGGTCACCGGCACCCGTAGCAGCGTGAAACCCTGGTTGACGAGAGAGTGTTGCATCGCCCAGGCGAGCAGGAAGCCGACCACCACTCCGGAGACCGCGCCGAGCAGCGCGACGATCACCGACTCGTGTCGCACCATGGATCTCACTTCCGCGCGAGACATCCCCATCGCTCGTAGCAGCCCTAACTCCCTCGTCCGCTCCAGGACAGAAAGAGCGAGGGTGTTCACGATGCCGACGAGGCCGATCAGCACCGCCAGCACGAGGATCACAGATATGAGATTCACGATCTGGTTGACCTGGCTCACGGCGGCAGACTGAAGGGTCGTTTCATCTTGGATCTGCGCCTGCGGGTATCCGGCCAGAGCAGACGAGATCGCTGAACGCACTATGTCCTGATTCAGTCCCGGGGGCCCGGCCACGAACACGCGCGTCGTGGGCTGTGGGCCGAGCCCGGGTGGCGGATCCACCGACGAGAACAGCACGCCCCCGAACGTGTCGCCCGAGGGGAAGACGGCTCTGATCACGAGCGCGTCGTGGGTTCCGCTCCCGAAGCTCACCTCGAGGCTCTGGCCGAGGTGCCAACCCTCCGACGCAACAACGGGAGCAGAAACTGCCACGCCTCCGGCGCCGATCGCTCTGAAGTTGCCCTGCACGGAACCCAGGTTCACGACGTTCGTATAGGTGTTCGGGTCGACGACGAATCCGGAGTGTTGGGCCCCCCCGATCTTGAACCGCAAGAACGACACAGGAACGACTGTCTTCAGCGCCTGCTCGGATCGAAGACGAGCGACCAGCCCGTTGCCGAGGGGGATCCCGCCGTTCGTGTCTCCCTCTATGACGTAACCGGCGTGCAGGGAGCTGGTGATGTTGTCGGTCGCCGACGCGCGTGCAGACGAGGTGATCACTGCCATGAAGCTCACGAGCGCCACACCGACCAGCAGCGCGGCAGCGGTGGACGCCGTGCGGCGAGGATTGCGCATCGCGTTCTGTCGCGCGAGTCGGGCGGGAAGTCCCCACCAAGCGACGAGCGGCCAACCGAGCGTCCTCGCGAGCGGCCTGGCGGCAAGGGGACTCAGAGAAGCGAGCCCTACGAACGCAAGTCCCGCGCCCGCCCCGACGACGTCTCCTTCGTGACCGATGTCGGCGAAGAGGCCGGCGAGCAGCAACCCGACGCCCGCTCCCAGCGTCACCGCACCGATGGCGGCTCGCGGCCTCTTCGAGCGACCCGTCTCCCCGACGGGATCGTCTCTGAGGGCGGCGACAGGAGGCACAGACGTCGCGCGAAGAGCAGGGAACACGCAGGCCGCGAGCGTGGCGCCCGTACCGAGCGCGAGGGGGACGAAGACAGCGACCAGAGGAATTGCAGGGGAGACAGAAGGCAGGTTGAGCCCGGCACCGGGTAACACGTCCAACATCACCACTGCACCGACGATCCCGAGCACCACGCCCACCACCGCGGCGAGAAGCCCCACGACTAAAGCCTCGGCGAGCACCGAGCCCATCAGCTGTGCACGCGACGCCCCCAGGCACCGGAGCAAGCCGAGCTCTCTCGTTCGTTGGGCGACGACTATCGAGAAGGTGTTCACGACGAGAAAAGCCGCTACGAAGAGGACGATTGCGCCTAGCACCACGAGCACCGAGGAGAGCAACGAGAAGGCTTTGAAATCGGCGGAGACAGCGAGGTTCTCGAGTTGGTTAGCGGTCAGAATCTGATAATGAGGCCCGAGCGATCCGGCGATCCGCGAAGCGAGCGACGCCGGGTCGTTCCCAGGATTTGCCGCAACCGCAATCTCCGAGTAGCGGCCCGTCAGACCGAGCAACTTCTGCGCGGATGACAGGTCGAAACCCGCAACGTGGTCGCCCTCGAATCCCTGAGCGGTGTCGGGGCCCACCACGCCGACGATCGTGAAGTCGCTAGCCGCGCCGGTTGCTCCGATTTCGATCTTCTCGCCGACCTTCCAGTGCTGCGCCTTGAGCGTCGCGTCGTCGACGACCATCTGGCCAGGTGTCGTAGGAAAGTGGCCCGTCTCGAGAGCAAGTCCTCTGAGGTTGCTCGATCGTGCGACGGAAACGCCTTCCCCGCCGATGCGCGGCTGTCCCGGTCCGACCATCGTGACGGGACCGAACACCTGTCCCTCCGTCGCCTTCACCCCCGGAACGGCCTGTATCTGCGCCATCAGCGACGACGGTACGGACGGGCGGGACCCGTACCCCGGCTGTGGCAGCACCGCCACCGCCAAACCGGATTCGGTCGTGGCCGACTGCTGGCGTATGGCTTGGCGGATCGTCGCGGTGAGAACGAGAGTCCCCGAAAGGAATGTGACCCCGACGACGATCGCCGAAACCGTGAGGGCGAGGCGAAGCTTCCTCTCGCGCGCGCCGCGCAGCACGACCCGCGCGAGCGCCTTCAGCTTTCCAACTCCTTGATCTGGTCGGACACGGCAGCCGTCGTCGGTTGATCGATGTCACCGACCAGGTGGCCGTCGACGAGGAACACTGCTCTATCGGTGTGACCTGCCGCACCCGGGTCGTGGGTGACCATGACGATCGTCTGCGACGCTTCGCGGACCATCCAAGCGAGCAGCTCGAGCAGCTCTCCGCCCGACCGCTGGTCGAGGTTGCCCGCGGGCTCGTCGGCGAACACGACCTCGGGACGGCTCACCAGTGCTCGCGCGGGCCGCGACACGTTGTTGCTGACCGCCGGACAACTCGGCGGGGCGATGGGCGAGTCGGTCGCAGAGGCCGAGGCGCTCGACCACGTGGTCGACCCAATCCGGATCCGGCTTTCGGCCCGCGATCGCCATCGGCAGGGTGATGTTCTCCGCAGCGGTCAGGGTCGAGACCAGATTGAACGATTGGAAAACGAAGCCGATCCGGTCCCTACGTGCTCTCGTCAGGTCCGCCTCCCCGAGGGCCGAAAGCTCGAGATCCCCGAGGAACACCCGTCCCGACGAGACCTGGTCGAGCCCCGCCAGGCAATGCAACAGCGTGGACTTGCCCGAACCGGAGGGGCCCATCACGGCGGTGAAACGGCCACGAGCGAACTCGATGTTGACTCCGTCGACCGCGCGCACGGACGCCTGGCCTTCGCCGTACACGCGCACGACGTCGACGGCGCGTACGGCTGGCTCGAACTCTCCGCACCCACCCGGCAACACGACCACGCCACGGACTGCATCGTCAGCGCACGTCGGCAGGGGGCCCGGCGTCGCCGACGCGTCCGACGCGCCCGGCAGGGAGTGCTCGTCGCGCGCGGTCCGGGCCACCGTCACGGTCTTACTTCTGTGAGGGGACGAAGTCTGAAAGGAGCGTCGCCAGCTCGAGAGGTGCGTCGCCCTGGACGCTGTGACCTGCGTCTTGGACGTGCTCGATCCGCACGTCGGGACGCCTACGCCTGAGCTCCGCCTCATCGGCGTCGTCGACGACAGAAGATGGTCGCATTCCGCGCACGAGCATCAGCGGCGCCTTGGCGCGCCCGATCGACTCCCAAAGACCGGCGAAATCAGGGACGGTCGTCGGCCCGTCTGTCCTGAACCGGGCCCAACGCCACACCCACCGACCGTCCTCGAGCCGGACCGCATTGTGCAGAACACCTCGCCGAAGTGACTGAACGCTCCGGCCGGGGTTGAACTCGATGGTGCGCGCGAGGATCTCGTCGAAGCTCTCGAAGCTTTCGGGACCCGCGATGAAGTCGATCACCGCATGCGACTTTGCGCCGGTCACCCCGGGGGTGACGTCGACGAGCACGTGACGTCTAACGAGCTCAGGATGGCGGTCCGCGACGAGTATCGACGTGAGGCCCCCGAGTGACATCCCGACGAGTGCCGCCGAGTCCGGGGCGAGTGCCCGTATTGCGATCGCGACGTCGTCCGCCAGGTCAGTGACTGCTCGCGAACCGTCGCGCCCGCCGTCGGAATGACCGTGTCCCGGCAGATCGATTGCGAGCAGCGGCCGCCCGAGCGCGAGCGCAACGCTGTCCCAGGTGTGGGCGTTCTGGGCTCCGCCGTGCAGGAACACGATCTCCGGCTCCGAATCGCCCCAGACGAGAGCGGAGATCTTCCGGCCAGGTTCGACCTCGGTAGACGCGCGGCGCACAGACGGCGGCCGGTCGAACGGGAGGCCCATCTCCTCGGCGTTCTGTCGAAACAGGCCGAACTCGTCATAGTTGGCCGGGTCTTCCTCGGGGACCGCCATCAGAACGAAGGTAGCAGCGCTGGAGGGCCCTCCTCCGCGGGACCCGCCTGTACGCCGACGTATCGTGTTCCGATGGCGTCTTTAGTTCGGGCTGCGACCGAGGCTGAGCTCGGCGATTACATCGGATGTCTCCGGACTGCATTTCTCGGAGAGCGCGAGGTCACCGCCGAAGAGGTTTCGTGGAAAGCCGCGCACACTGACCTGAGCCGGACTTTCTGTGCCTTCTCGGACGGACAGTTGTGCGGTACGTCGAGGACGTTCCCGACCGACATGACGGTGCCAGGCGGCAAATTGAAGGCCTCCGCAGTCACCGAGGTGACGGTGCTCCCGACGCACCACCGCCAGGGCCACCTGAGGGCGATGATGACGGCGATGCTCGAAGACGCGCAGAGGCGCGGCGAACCGGTCTCGATATTGACAGCGTCGGAGTGGCCGATCTACGGCAGGTTCGGATTCGGACCTGCGAGCGAGAGGGTTTCGTTCGAGCTTCGTACGCGCGATGTGCAGTTCATCGGCCCCCGCTCGGGGAGCGTGACGATGGTGGGAGTGCACGAGCTCAGGTCGGTCGCCCCGGGCATCTACGAGAGGATCCGCCCCAGGACGGTCGGGGCTCTGGAGCGCGATCCCGAGTGGTGGGACAGCTTGTTGAACGTCGACGTCAGCCCGGGATCGCCGCCGGCCAAGAACCGTGTACGAGTGGTTTGGCGTGACGAGGCCGGAACCGCTCAGGGATACGTCATCTACGACACGACCGAGATCTGGGCTGACGGAGTTCCCTCAGGCGAAGTCCAAGTCAGGGAAATCTTCGGGGTGACACCTGACGCGTACCGGGAGCTGTGGCGCTACCTGTGCGAACTCGACCTCGTGCGTACCGTCCGGGCGAACCATCGTCCGATCGACGATCCACTCGTTCACCTTGTCACCGACGGTCGGGCGGTTCGAGTCAGGGCCCGAATCGATCACCTGTGGCTCAAGTTGGTCGACGTGAAGAGGAGCCTCGCTGAGCGCACGTACTCCGCGCCGGGAAGGGTCGTGTTCGAGATCGAGGACCCGATGGCGCAACGTATCCTGCGACTTGCCCTCGAGGGCGGCCCGACGGGCGCGTCGGCCGAGGTGACCGATCAAGCGCCTGAGATCGTGCTCGGCATTACCGAACTCGGAGCCGCCTATCTAGGCGGAGTCTCGTTCGCAAACCTGGCCATGTCGGGCCGCGTCGAAGAACGCGTCCCCGGAGGTGTCGCGCGCGGATGCGATGTTCGGGATCAGACCGCTGCCTCACCTGACGACGAACTTCTGAGCTCGGCGAGAAGGTGTTCACGCGCCGGCGACGACCGGAGCGGCGAGCGCAACGCCTCCTTCGGAGCCCTGGTACATAGCGTCACCGAAGCTGTACACGCCGCCGTCGGAACCAACCAACCAGTAGCCACCTCCATCGGGTGTGGCCACGATGCCAACTATGCGCGCGGTGAGGTGCTTGGACACCATCGACCCGTGGAACTTTGCGTCGCCGAAACTGAACACCCCGCCGTCGGAACCGACTAACCAGTAGCCGCCACCGTCCGGTGTGTTGGCCATGGCCACCATCGGTGCAGAGAGGTGCTTCCCGCCCATAGAGCCGTGGAACTTTGCGTCGCCGAAACTGAACACCCCGCCGTCGGACCCGGCGAGCCAATAGCCGCCGATGTCGGCGGTCGTCACGGCCACGACGGGCGCGACAAGGCGACGCGCGGCCATCGAACCGTGGAACATCGCATCGCCGAAGCTGAACACCCCGCCGTCGGAGCCGGCGAGCCAGTAACCCCCGATCCCGGCGGTTGCGATGCCGATTATCGGAGCCGACAGGTGCTTCCCCGCCTCGGAACCGGCGAAGGGCGCACGGAAGGCGAACACGCCGCCGTCGGATCCTGTGAGCCAGTAACCGTCGCCGTCGGGGGTGCTTGTGCCGTCGATCGGCGCAGCCAGAGCTCTGCCGCCCATCGAACCGTTGAACCGGGCGCTGCCAAAGCTGAACACTCCGCCGTCAGAACCGGCGAGCGAGTAGCCCTTGGGCAGTTGGAGCCTCTGGACCATGCCATTTATGACCACATTCGAGCCGCTCGGGTTAACCTCGAAACCGGTCGCGAAGCACTCCGATCTACCGGCGCAACTCACGCCCGCAAGCATCGCGATATATGCAGAGGGTTGGGTCGTGGAAACGCTCGACCAAGCTGATCCGTTCCACCCGGCGGCGGCGGGCACGATCCCCTTCTTGAAGCCCGCCAGGAGGCCCGACGCTCCGACAGCGACGCAGTCGGACGAATTGACACAGTCGATCTGGCGCAGGAAGTCACCGCCCGAACCGGACAGAGACGACAGCGATGTCGAGGTCCACGACTTGCCGTCCCAATGCTCGAGGAGCGCAGATCTCGCGAAGCCGGCGCTGTTCGTGAGCGAACCCACCGCCCAGCAGTCCGACGAGGCGGGACACGCCACGCTCGACAGGTAGGTGCCTTCGGAAGATTGGGGGCTTGACACGATTGACCACGAAGACCCGTTCCAACGTTCGATGACGCCCTTGCCGGCAGCTTCCGCAGGAAAGACAGGCAGAAAATTCGTATTCTGCGTGTTCGGCCCGGCCCATCCGACCGCCCAGCATTCAGAGGGCCCGGTGCATGCGATCGAGTTCAAGCCGCCGTACGGCTGTCCGGTGTCAGCGGTCCTGACGATGTTCCACGAAGTGCCGTCCCAGTGCTCGACAAGTGAGCCAGTGGTGTTCCCGTTCACGTCGGCCCGGGGGCCGGTCGCCCAACACGATGTCGGCCCGAAGCACGAGACGCCGAGGAAGTAACCGTTCACCGCGGGGCTATTAACGAACGACCACACAGATCCGTTCCAGTGCTCCGCGAAAGGAGAAGGAGCAACTCCATTTCGAGGCAGACCACCGACAGCCCAGCAGTTGTCACGCTCTATGCAGCTGATGCCCGTGAATATCCAGTTGTGTCCGGCCGGCACGGCTGTGGGCACGGTCGACCACGAAGAGCCGTTCCAGTACTGCGTCACACCGGCGAAACTGTTTCCACCGTTCTGGAAGATCCCTCCGACGGACCAACAATCCCATGCGTCGGCGCACGTCGAACCAAAGAACAAAGTCCCGTCAGGTGCAGAAGTCGGGACGATCGACCAGGGGGGTTGGCCGGAGGGATTGACCGCCGGCGTTAGCTCCGTTCGGGCACCCGCTCGTGTGATCTGGGTCACAGCGGCTGAAACGCCTGAAGTCGAGCCCAAGATCAACAAGACAGTCCCGATCAAGGCGATCTGTCTGAACCGTTTCATTTGAGCTCTCATCGGTCCGGTCCGAGCGACATGGAGTTGTCCGTCCCTTCACGGGCGGTCACTAAAGAGCCACCATCGAGTGGAAGACCGCCGCGCTTCCGGTCCCAATGGTAGAGAGGCCGACCGAGGGATCGGTGGATCGCTGCTTCAGCCCTGTTCCAGACGTCGGGCCACCTGAAGCACGGATCCCCAGTGACGCCGTAGGCGGCCGTCTGGACGTAGTGCCAGTCTTCTGCGAATTTCGCCGTAAAGACGATCCCTTTGCCATGGTTGCATCGCGATGTGGTTGGAGAACGTGTTGAGCAACGCGATGTACTCCTCCGCGTCATAGACGCGTTCCCAGTCGTACTGGCGGATGAGAACCATCGCGAACAAGCCCGTCCGTTCGATGTCGTCGGCGAAGTCTGCCAATTCGCCCGGACTCGGCCACGATGCATTCGCGGGCAACCCGCTCCCGATCTCCTCGTATACCTCCTGCAGATCCCCAAAGAAACGATCGCCGTCTTCGGGGAAGAGATGAGTCGCATCCCACACCGCGAGATGCGCGCTCGGTCGCAAAACCTCCCACGCTTTGCGATAACTCACATCCGGGTCCAGCCAGTGCCAGGACGTCGCGGCCACCAGTAGGTCGAACCTGCGTCCACGCGGATCCCAATCCTCGAACGAAGAGTTCTCCACGCGAGCTTCCGGGAACGTCCGGAGACTATGACGCGCTTGGATTGCCAGACGTTCTCCGAGCTCGACGCAGGTCACGCGGAACCCGCGACGCGCAAGTGGAAGAGTCGCCTTTCCCGAGGCGCAACCGACCTCGACCAAGCTGTCGCCGGGTCGTATTCCCGTCGAGCCGATCAGATCGTCGAACATTTGCTCTGGGTAGTCAGGGCGGGCGTTCTCGTAGGACTCGGCCGCGGAGTCGAATGTGCTCCTCAGACGCTCGCGGCGTTCCCGGATCTCCTCGCCTTCTTCCGATCCCGGTTTCAACGCGTCCGATGTCATTGCACCACTCTTGCTTGGTAAGCGTTGAGATTCATGCCGAATTCACGTGGACGTAAGAAGCTGGACCTGGACGTCGCGGTACACCTATATGGTTGGTAACGAGCGCCAGCAGAGTTGACGAGGATACCGTGAACGACGAAACCAATTTGGACCCGAGCGACCATGAGTCGACCGCTGCGCGCTGGCCTGGTGAGTCACGCTCTCTCGACGGGTCAAGGGGTGGCAGCACGTCTCGGCCTTCCGGTGTCGAGCACCAATGACACCGCGCCGGCCGGCACGGTCGGCACCGCTCCGACGGTCAGGGGAGTGGAGCCGCCGCGTGATCTCGCCGAGACGATTGTCCCGCTCGAGCGTGCGTTTGCGTTCGTAGATCTTTGTGGGTTCACGCGGTTCATCGCAGTGCACGGTGAGCACGCCGCAGTCGACGCGATCGCGCGCTTCCGGTCGCTCGTGCGCGAGCTTGCCGTCCGGCGCGGGGTGCGGGTGGCCAAGTGGCTCGGAGACGGCGCAATGATCATCGGGGTCGAAGTCGGTCCCACGATTGCCACAGCCGCAGAGGTGATCGGTCGCTACGACGGGCGTACCCTCGGACTGCGCGGCGGGGTGGCCCACGGAAAGGTTCTGATGATCGACGGTGACGACTACATCGGGCGCCCCACCAATCTCGCAGCGCGTCTATGCCAGGCGGCGCGCCCTGGCGAGCTTTTGGCCGTGGGTTACAGCGCGACGACGCTCCCACCCTGGGTGAGAGTGCTCGGGACCCGCCGAGTGAGCCTTCCGGGCCTGGGCCGGGTGGGAGGGGTGCAACGTCTGGGTCTGGTTCCCGATCTCGATCTACCCACATTGGCGAACACGACGTGAGCGAGAGCGACCCGCCTGTCATCGCTCCACTGTGTGACCCGAGTGTTCTGACCATCTCGACCATTCAAAAGAGTTATTGATCTGCTGAAGTCTCGATCTGGTCGCGGCGTCACAGAGCGCGCCACGAATGCCGGCTGCGAATGCGGCTTTGGATGAATATCCCATCCGTTCAGCGGCTTCGTACTCGCGGGTGAGGTCGGTGTCGAACATGGCGGGATCGTCGGTAGAGATCGAGCAGAGCACGCCTGCGCTGAGCATCTCTGCGAGCGGGTGGTCGCTCAGCGAGCTGACTGCGCCGGTGCGCAGGTTGGAGACCGGGCAGACGTCGCACACAATCTGTCTCTCGACCAGTTGGTCGAGAACCTCACGGTCGTCGATCGACCTGATCCCATGCCGGATGCGATCAGCGCGAAGTGTATTTATCGCTCCGGAGACCGATTCGGCGCCTGCGACCTCGCCGGCGTGCGGCACAGATCCGACCCCCCCGTCTTTCGCCAGCAGGAAGGCCCGCTCGAACGGTTCTGGCGGATAACCGACCTCCGGGCCGCCGAGGCCGAGCCCCACGACCCCCTGCTCGCGGTACTTGATCGCGTAGCGAGCGGTCTTGATGGCGACCTCGACCCCGAATGTCCGCGGTATGTCGGGCGTCAACCTCACCTCGAGCCCGAAGCGCTCTTTGGCCTCGGCCGCTCCTTCGCAGAATCCGGAGAACACTTCGTCCCATGAAGCGCCACCGCTCACGCGCTCTGCAGGCGTGAAGATGCCTTCGATGTAGACCGCGCCGTGAGAGACGGCCTCTTCGGCATACGAGACGACTACGTGGCGAAAATCACGCTCGGTGCGAATCGCTGACGTCGTCATCACCCAGAGCTCGATGAAATGGTCGAAGTCCCTGAAGCGGTACAGGCGAGCAAGATCGGCCTCGTTGTCGGCGGGAAGTCCGACGCCGTTGCGGGTTGCTATCTCGAGGAGGTCCTTCGGGCGGAGTGCACCTTCGAGATGCACGTGAAGCTCGATCTTTGGCGCCTGGGACGGCGCGGGTTCTGACGATGCGGGCGTTGTCGACATGCTGGCTCCTTTGTTGGCTTTTCTGGCGCGTCGAAGAAGAAGGTCTCTTCTCGACACACAAGCCGGAGCCTTCAGGCTCTTCCCGTCTGGTCAGCCCGTGACGTCGGCCTCAACAGTAGCGCTGGGCGGTCGAGCCGGGCAGAAGCGCGGCGGCAAGCCGGGTTCGCACTGGCTCAGGCGTAAGTCCGAACTAGGGACAGCACGTCTGACGCGTCAGGTCCTTCGCCGCGAAGTGAGGTTGCCGAGGCGTCCTTCCGGCGCGAGGCCACATCGCACAGGTTGACGGCTGGTCCGCTGATGGTCGTGAGGGCGGGTTCATCAGGTAGGAAGTCCCACGCCTCACCCGCCGGGGACTTCAACCGGAAGGCGACCGGTCCCGTCATGGTCCGCCCGGCGGAGGTGAACGTGTAAGGCAGAGTCCGCCATGCAAGCCGTGCGATTTGCCGGATGCCTCGACTCGGCTCGAGCTCGATATCCAAGGCGCCGGCTATGTCACCGGTGTGGATCCACGTCTCGGACAGACGTGTCGTGGCCATCGTGCGCGCAGAGAGCTCACCGGTCACCCACATGACGCGGGTCGAAAGGTCCATGCCGTCGAGCACCCGGATCAACTCGGCGGCCGCCTCTGACCAGCGTTCCCGTAACTCAGAAGGCGGAAAGTCCCTCTCCCTCGCCACCATTGCGGCGACGCCATCGTCGATCGAGCTCGCAGCACTGAGACCTTCTGTAAGCCTCGAAAAGACTTCGGCGTACCGACCTTGCGCGCTTCCGATCGCCATCTCGTCCGTTTGCGCAAGGTGCACGACCACATCGGCTACGTCCCATCCTTCGCAACGGGTGGGCTTCCCCCACTGCTCTTCGTCCAAGTCGTCCAAAATGCCTCTCAACTGTTCGTGTTGGGTCGAGAGGTCTTCGACTACAGGATCCATGGGGACGGAGCCTATGTCCGATGCCGGCCGCGGCAGCCGGCTCAGGAGCCGAGATCGGGTCGGATCCGCGCCAGCGCGACCCGCGAGACGGCGCACGAAATCCGGACCGTTCGGCCAGGGCCCCTGGCACAGGGTTGACCACAGACTGACGGTCCCGTGCAGCGCCACCCACACTGCGGTTGCATCGGCAAAGACGTCGGTGCTCGTAGAGACGCCGGCGGCGACGCACTCCCGGATGCTGTCAACGAGCAACGCGAAGCCCTCTCCGCCGACTGGCGGCAACGCCTCGAATGGAAATTGCGTCGGTGGCTCGAAGCCCGGCCATTCACGGGCGTGTGCGAAGAGGATGCTGTACCGGCCGGGGTTCTCGAGACCGAACGACACGTAGGCCTGCGCACCGGCGACAAGGCGCTCGATGGGATTGGACAGCGGGGCCAGGGCCTCTTCGATACCGTCGCGCAAGTCGTCGAAGACTTTCAGCACCACCGCGCTGCAGGATCGCCTCGCGATCAGGGAAATGGGCGTAAATCGACGGGGCCGCAATTCCCACCTCTCGGGCCACCGACCTGAGAGTGACGGCCTCCGCTGATCCGGTTCTGGTGACGATCGCAAGCGCTCCGTCCACGATCTCGCGGGCCAGCTTGCCCCCCTCGCCCCTCGGGTTGCGTCTCCGGAGCACCTTCGTCGCCGAGCTCACAGGGTTTTCCATCGCGCTCCACTTTACATCTGTTAGCCAAAGGATATATGCTTACGGTTGTAAGTGAACATCTGTACCCTTTGACTAGGAGGCGAGGATGATTTCCCAGCCCGGAGCCGCCGTGACGGTCGACTATTCCGAGGAGGGCCATCCGCGACGCCGGATGATCCTTCTTGTTCTGTGCCTGAGCCTCCTCGTGGTGGTGATCGACAGCACGGTGCTGAACACCGCGTTACCCACGCTGGCGCTCAAGCTGCCGGCCGGAACATCGGCCTTGCAGTGGATCACGGATGCCTACACGCTCTGTTTCGCAGCACTTCTCATACCGGCCGGCGCTCTGGGCGACCGATTCGGGCGCCGCCGTTCGCTGGTCGGCGGGCTCATCGTCTACGCGCTCGGGAGCTTGGCGGCGGCATTCGCAACCGGCGCCCATGTGCTCATCGCAGACAGGGTGATCATGGGCCTAGGCGCGGCTTTCGTGATGCCGTCCACACTTTCGATCCTCAACTCGGTGTTCCCTCGAAACGAGCGGGCACAGGCAATCGCCGCGTGGTCGGCGGTCGCCGGTGTCGGCGTGGTCCTGGGGCCGACGGTGGGCGGCGCGCTGCTGACCCATTTCAGCTGGGGGAGCATCTTCTTGATCAATATCCCGCTCGTCGCGCTGGCTCTGGTCGGCGTGGCGCGGGTCGTACCCGAATCGAAGGGTCACCAACGCGGTCGTCTGGACCTCGTGGGAACCGTGCTCACCGCGGTCAGCCTGTTCGCATTGGTAGACGCCATCATCGAAGCACCGGCACGCGGCTGGAGCAGCGTTCTGACGGTTGGCGAGACCATGACGGCGCTAACTCTCCTGACCGCTTTCGTCGTCTACGAGTTGCGTTCGGACCATCCGCTGATCGACCTGCGGGTCTTCACTTCCAAAGCCTTTTCCGCCGCAGCAGGAGCGGTGACGATCATCTTCTTCTCGTTGTTCGGCAGTCTCTTTGCGCTTACTCAGTATCTTCAGCTGGTCCACGGGTACAGCCCCTTGAGCGCGGGGCTGCGGGCACTGCCGTTCGCAATCGCCATGGGAGCAATGTCCCCACTTTCTGCGATTGCTGCGAAGCGTGCCGGACCCCGAATCGTGATATCGGGCGGGCTCGTGCTCATGAGCGGCGGGCTGCTCGCACTTTCGACGGCGGGAGTGACTACCTCGTACCCGCCGCTCGCCGTGTTCGTGGCGGTGATGGGAGCAGGAATGGGACTGGTCATGGCCCCCGCGAGCGCGATCATCATGTCCACGGTGCCGCCCGATCAGGCGGGAGCCGGTAGCGCCGTGAACGACACGGTGCGCGAGGTCGGGGGAGCCCTCGGCATAGCAGTGGTGGGAAGCATCGTGGCCGCCGTCTACGGCCACAGGTTGGGAGGCGTGCTATATGCCCACCACGCGCCGGCTGGGGTCGCGCGGGAGGCCACAGGATCGATCGCTGCGGCAAACGGCATCGCTGGTCACATTGGCGGGACGGTCGGCGGGGAACTCGAGTCAGCGGCACATGCCGCATTCACGACGGCCATGGGTGCCGGAATGCGGGTGGCAGCGGGTGTTGCTCTTGTAGGAGCGCTCGCCTGCCTCGTGACTCTTCCTCGCCGCGCTCAGGCGGCGTCCAACGTGTCGACATGTTTGGCACCGACGCCCGAGAGCGACCTGGCGCTGTGCGGGGAGCCGGCCGCTTGAGAAGTCAGCCCACACCCTTAACGGTGACATTCACGATCACAGGGGGGAGCGCGAGACCTGTCGATGAGCGAACGACTATGTCGACCTCCGCGTGGCCGGGGGACCTGCCTGTCAACAAGAGTGTCTGAAGATTCGGCGCGGACGACCCCGCACCGAGCGTCCCGGAGCCCGGGTGTATCGCCAGCCCGTCGGTGCCGGTGGCCGTCCACGTGGCCTTGACAGATCCAGCCGAGGCCGATCTGAAACCGAGCTGAATCGTGGCTTGCTTACCGGCGACCAATGTGGTCGCACCGTTCGGAAGCGAGTAAGCGACTCCCGGAAGTCGAGCCGTGCCATACGAAGGGGGCACGTTCGCGGGTTCGGACCCCCACGACTTGTCGGGCGATCCGGACAAGACGAAGTCGAGTGTGCCGCCGGTCGAGAGCACAGATGCCGGTAGCCAAGGATCACCGGTCGCTCGACCGCCGAGGACGAGGGAGTGGACGTAAGGGGTGCCGGCCGATGCGTTCGGCGCAGAGATCGAGAGCAGGTGTCCGCTCGGCAGTTCGATCGAGACCTCCGGAAACAACGGGCTCGCGAGCGCCAAATTCGCCGTCCCCGGAGTGACCGGGTACGCGCCGATGGCGGCCCACACGTACCACGACGAGATCGCCCCGAGATCGTCGTTGCCGGGCTCGTTGACCGGCGCATCGTGATACTGAGTCGTCACTATCCTGCGGACGACCGCCTGCGTCTGTGCTGGTACCCCGAAATAGTCGGACTCCCACGGCGTCCACAGGCTCGGTTCGTTCCCGGCCCAGTCGTATGGTGCGAACCGCCCCGCGTTCAGCTGGTCGAAGAACGTGGTGAGCTTGGATGCGGCGGCATGAGGTCCGCCCATCAGGTTGCCGAGCGCGCTCAGGTCCTCCGGAACTGACCACGTGTACTGGATCGCGTTCCCCTCCTCGAATCCCTCTTCGCCCCCGGGCTCGAACAGGGCGGACTGGAACGCCGGTCCGGTGGGGAAGCTCCCGTCGGAGTTCCTCGCCTCGATGTATCCCGTCTGCGGGTTGAAGAGGTACTGCCAATTGTGGGAGCGCTGCATCATGGTCTCGTAGACGGGCCGATCCCCGACGTCCTGGGCGAACTGAGCGATCGCGAAGTCGTCGAGGGCGTATTCGAGCGTGACAGAGCCCCCGATCGAGTAGTCGATCGACGTGAGGTCGAGGGAGTTCGCGCTCACATAGTGCTGGGTCAGGTACTGCTCGAGATATTGGCGCTCGATCTCCAATCCATGACCGGACTCGTTCTCGTTCGCCCCCTTGAGCATCGCGGTCAGCGCGGCCTTGAGATCGAAGTTGTGCACTCCGAATGCATACGCGGCGGCGATGATCGGATCGGCCGAGTCGCCGTTCATCTGGGAAGCATCGCCGTCGGCGATCGCCCACTTGGGGAACCACCCGTTCTGTTGGGCATCGTTAACCAGGGATTGGATCATGTCGCCCGTCTGGCTCGGCGCAACCAGGGAAAGGAGCTCGATCTCCGATCTGTAGATGTCCCATTCAGAGAAGTTGGAGTACTGGGGCCGCGACGACCGGTGGATCCGTTGGTCGTCACCCATGTACTCGCCGTTCGCGTCGCTCACGATGTTCGGGTGCAGCAGGGAGTGGTAGAGCGCCGTGTAGAAGACCCGTTGCTCAGACCGGGTACCGCCGCCGATGCGGATTCGTCCGAGCAGGCTGTTCCACTGTCCGGTCGCCGCTGACTCGACTTTTTGGAGCGACCAACCTGGATCCTCGGCGACGAGGTTGGTCTCCGCGTTCGCGACGCTCACGAAGGAGATGCCGATCTTGAGCAGCACAGTCCGATTGGTGGATGCGTCGAACGTCACGTAAGCGCCGCAACCATCGCCAGCGCACTTGTCGGAGCCCGGCGAGACCACCGCGCCCGCCCATGTCCCAACGTGGTTGAAGGGACGGTCGAACGAGGCGGCGAAGTAAAGCGTGTAAGGCGTGCCGGTCTGGCAGAAACCCCCGCTCGTGACCTGACCTGTCACCTCGTTGTCGCCGACGACGTCAACCTTGGTGGCGTTCACGGGGTTGGCGCTTCCGGCAACCTTGAACAGCACGTTGGCAGAGCCCGTCTCTGGAAATGTGATCTCGGACAGCCCGGTTCGCTGTGTGACAGAAAGAGCGACGTTGATGCCCGACGGACCGAGGAGAACGGAATAGTGGCCTGGTGACGCCGTTTCGTGCGAATGCGAGAACGTCTCGGTCGCAGACGAGGGCCGCATGCCTATGGTTCCCGTGGTCGGCAGGACCGGAATGTCCCCGTAGGCGGCGCAGCCGGTACCGCTCAGATGCGTCGCGCTGAACCCGGAGATTTTGGAGTCGGCGTAGGAATAGCCGCTCCCCGATATTCGATCCGGCGAAGTGTCGGGGCTCCACTGCATCATGCCGAATGGCAAGTCAGCGCCCGGGAACTCGCCGATGCTTCCCGGTGACACGCCTCCGGTGCCGGTCCCGGCGAACGGATTGACCAGGCTGGCCGGGTCTGAGACCAACGAGACCGAGGCCGGCGTCGTCGCAGCCGTTCGCGACGCGGCGTGAGGCCGCCCGCACGCCGTCAGCGCAGTTACGACGAGCACGCTCACGATCAGAGGTGCCGACGCCACACGGGTCCGCGGCCGAACTCTTCTCACGCTGGCCAACCGTACCGGCACGAGCCGCGTCGACACGGTGAGAAGCTTTCGAGATGTCACACAGGCCCGACGACCTGGACGGTCGGATCGTCATCGAGGACCCGCGAACTGACGACATCCGCAAGCTGTTGGAGGTGCATCTGGCATTTTGCAATCTGCACAGTCCGCCCGAAGACGTCCACGCAATGGACGTCGAAGGTCTCACCGGCCCGGAGATCACATTTCTCACCCTTCGCGTGAACGGTGAGCTACTGGCGGTGGGAGCTCTGAAGCTGTTGGATGCACATCACGCTGAGCTGAAGTCCATGCACACGGTCTCGTCGGCACGCGGTCGCGGGATCGCCCGCAAGATGGTGGATCATCTCGTCGCGATCGCACGTGATCACGGTGTCCGCCGTGTGAGCATCGAGACCGGATCGATGGACGCGTTCGCCCCCGCGCGCGCTCTCTACGCGAACGCCGGCTTCACCGAGTGCGGTCCGTTCGGAGACTACGTCCCGAGCAAGAACAGCACGTTCATGACAAGGAGCCTCAGAGCCTCGGCTGAGCCCAACGCTGCGCGCTCGTAGACGGTTTGCGCATCCGGATGACGCGAGCGGTATCGTCACGCGCGATGGACACGCAAGCGATCCCGGGGTTCGATCGCCGGTGACCGACCTGTTCACGAACCCTGATCGTTTCGGCGACCTCGACTCCTGGCGGCGCGAAGCCCTCGAGCTGCACGCCCGCGGGCCTATCCACCGGATCGAGGAGGAGGGCTACAAGCCGTTTTGGGCTGTGATCGGCCACGACGAGGTGAAGGAGATCGAACGGCGCCCGGCTGAGTTCACCAACGAGCCGCTCGCAGTGCTCGAGACCGAGGAGGCCCTGGATATCCGAGCGGCGATGGGTGTGGACATCCGGACACTGATCCACATGGACGAACCCGACCACGGCAAGTACCGCAAACTGACGAGCGACTGGTTCAAGCCCGCAAGTGTTCGCCGGCTCAACGACCGCATCGACGAACTGAGCGACCAAGCCGTAGCCAAGCTCGAAGCTCTCGGAGGAGAAGCGGACTTCTACCGTGACGTGGCGTTGGCCTTTCCCCTGCAGGTCATCATGTCGATCCTCGGTCTTCCCGACGGGGACTACGACAGGATGTACAAGCTGACGCAAGAGCTCTTCGGCGCTCAGGATCCCGATCTGAAGCGCGAGGTCCATTCACCGGAAGAGATGGTCGAGGTCCTCATGGACTTCTACGGGTATTTCACTGCCCTCACCGATGACCGCCAGGCTCATCCTGTCGACGACCTTGCCACTCTGATCGCGAACGGCACCATCGACGACGCACCCATCCCGGATCTCGAGAAGATGGGTTACTACGTGATCATCGCGACGGCCGGGCACGACACCACCGCGGCGGCGATGGCCGGAGGTCTGCGCTGTCTTGCCGAGAACGACGACCAACTGCGGATCCTCCAAGGAGAGCCCGGACTTCTCGCGAACGGGGTGGAGGAGATGATCCGCTGGACAGCCCCTGTACGGCATTTCATGCGCACCGCCCAGTCAGACGTGGAGATCGGCGGGACGTCGGTTGCCAAGGGCGACTGGGTGTATCTGTCTTATCTGGCAGCCAACCTGGACCCCGCCGTGTTCGATGAACCGTTGCGCTTCGATGTCACGAGAAAGAACGCAGACGAACATGTCGCGTTCGGTTACGGGATCCACTTCTGTCTTGGAGCCCAGTTGGCCCGCATGGAGCTGCGCTCGCTGTTCGGCCACCTCGTTCCGAGACTCGAGTCGCTCGAGCTTGCCGGGAAGCCGACGACCGCGAAAACGACGTTCGTCGGCGGCCACAAGTCCGTTCCGATCCGCTACAAGCTCTCTTCTATCTCGGCTTGAGGCGTCCCTTACTCGACTTCACGACCCGGGAGGCTCTATGAGCGACAAGGCGACCGCAGTTGCTACACGAGTAGACGTCCAGCTTGTAACGCCTCGCATCGGCGCCGTTATCGGCGGTGTCGATCTTTCCGGCGAGCTCTCAGAAGAGGTGACCGGTTCGATCAGAGCCGCTTTGCTCGCGCACCGGGTCGTGTTCTTCCGGGACCAGCACCTCGACGCTCCAGGACAGGTCACGTTTGCCCGCCGACTTGGACCTCTGACGCGGGCTCATCCGACATTGCCGTCGAGCAGCGAGGACCCAGCTCTTTACGATCTCGATTCGCTCACCGGCTCGGCCGCCAACCACTGGCACACTGACGTCACCTTCGTGAAACGGCCGCCGACCTTCTCGATCCTGCGGGCGATCGTGATCCCAGAGATCGGAGGGGACACGCTGTGGGCGAACACTGTGGCGGCCTACAACGACCTCCGGCCGAGCATCAGGGCGATGGCTAACGAACTGCGGGCGATCCACACGAACGGACAGGACTACGGCCGGGTCGACGTCGCCGCTTCCAAGGGACTTCTCAGCCCCGAACGGCTCGAGCACATCAAGAGCTTTGTCTCGAGCGTTTACGAGTCGGAGCATCCTGTCGTGAGGATCCACGCCGAGACTGAAGAGCCGGCCCTGTTGACCGGAGGCTTCGCGCAGCGCATCGTCGGTCACAATTCAGCAGAATCGGTCGACATCCTGCGAACCCTGCAGGCGTATATCACGCGACCAGAGAACACGGTTCGCTGGCACTGGCGCGAGGGGGACGTCGCAATCTGGGACAACCGCTCGACTCAGCACTACGCCATCTACGACTACGGCAAAAGGCACCGTCAGGTTCAGCGCGTCACCACGGCCGGCGTTACTCCCGTGGGCTTGGACGGGCGTGAAAGTGTCGAGATTCAAGGAGACGCCACGCTCTACTACCAGGCAAGTTGAACTCACCGGCGAGATCGGTCCGGTGGATCCCGGTCGCCGGCTATTCGAGTCGTCCGATTTCGCGGAGCCAACCGATGGTGAGCCGAAGTCCGTCGTCGAGGCTGACCGGTTCGTAGCCCAAACGCTTGGCGGTCTTCGATTCGGGGAGGGTACCGAGGGGCCGCTGCTCGTCTGCCGATAGCGACGCAACCGCTATCAAGGTAGGCCCGAAGATCGCCGCAAGCTCTGGGTCGTCCGACGGCGAAATGTCCTCAACGCGGTGTTCGAGGCCCGCTATCTCGCATGCCCGGTTGCACGCCTCGGCAATGCTGCAGACATCCTCGTACCGGCCGTCCAGCATGTAGCGCTCGCCGGAGACACCGTGATCGAGAGCTAGCAGACAGCCGCGGGCGACGTCGTCGGCAAGGACCCAGCTCACCGGGAATCGCAGGTAGCGCTCGAGCCGCCCTCGGAGGGCTGCCAAAAGGACCCGGTTGAAGCTCGTCCTGCCAAGGGCGTTGCTCGCTACCGGAGACGGTCCGAAGATGGCGCCGGGGTGTGTGCTCACGACGTCCTGGCCGGCGTCAGCGCGCGCCATGGCATCTGTGAAGGCCGCCATCTTCGTCATCGTGTACGGATCAGAGCTGGGCTCGCCGGACACCGGGGCGTCTTCTCGGCTAGCTCCGTCGCCCTTGTCGAAGAAGGTGGTTGTGCTGACTGCCACGACCCGTCGCATGCCTTGCTGCGCTGCAACATCCAAAACATGCCTCGTTCCGTTGACGTTGACGGCTTGGAAGTCGGCGAGATCCTGGCTCGCGCCGCCCAGCAGCGCGGCGCTGTGGATCGCGGAGTCGCAGCCGTCCGCGGCCCGGCGCACGTCCTCCGCGCTCGTGATGTCGCCCGGTACGACGTCGACCCCCATGGTCAGGAGTGGTTCGGTATCCGCACCAATTCGGGAGAGCGCGCGTACCTCGTCCCCCCGTTCGATCAGAAGCTTGCAGACGTTGGCGCCCGCGAGCCCGGTACCGCCTGTGACGAACACCATCTTGCTCATGCACACGCCTCTTCCCGATCGAAACGATCAAGGCCAGTCGGATTCCCTGGTCGGTCGAGAGATTGTACTGTCGACTTATGCCGATGAGCCCCGAGTCCGCACTCCTCACAGACAAGGTTGCGGTCGTGACGGGGGGCGGCGCGGGCATAGGTCGCGGGATAGCGCGCGGTTTGGCTGCGTTCGGAGCGTTGGTTGTGATCTGGGAGCTCGATCCCGAGCGCGCCTTGCAAGCCGCGGAGGAGGTCAACGGATTAGGGATCCCGACCGACGTACGACAGTCGGCACAAGTCGATGACGCTCTTGCTCGCACGTCAGCGGAAGTCGGACAAGTCAGCATTCTGGTGAACAACGCCGGCGCCACATTTTCGTCTCCAATACTCGAGACGTCGGAGAACGGCTGGGACGCCCTTTACCGAGCGAACCTCAAGCACGTCATGCTTTGCACGCAACGCATCGCCAGATCGATGGTCGAGTCGAACACCGGGGGCAGCATCATCAACGTCACGTCTATAGAGGGGGTGAGGGCGGCACCGGGATACGCCGCCTACGCCGCGGCCAAGGCCGGCGTGATCAATTTCACCAAGACTGCGGCGCTCGAGTTCGCCCCTTACGACATCCGAGTGAACGCTCTTGCCCCAGATATCACCCTCACCGAAGGTCTGGCATCCATCGCTCCGCCGGGAGCCGACACGAGATTCGGACTGACGATCCCGATGGGCCGTCCGGGCGACGTAGCGGACCTCGCAGGCGCAGCCATCTTTCTCGCCGGGGACCTTTCGACCTACGTGACCGGCCAGACGATTCACGTTGACGGCGGAACCCACGCCGCCAGTGGTTGGTACCACCACCCACGGACAGGGTCCTACGTGCTCGGCCCGACGTGAGCACAAACGGCTCGAGGGGCTTACTTATCGAGCTCGGTTAGCACCTCACCAATGATCTTGGTGGTCTCATGAGCAGAAAGCGGCTCTCCGCCTTCAGCTTCTGCGACTTGGGCGGCGAAGTCTTCGACCGAGTGAACACCCCCGACGAGCACGTGTCTCAGCGCTTCACCACTCGCTTCGGGATTGTCGACCGCCGCCACCGCCGACGCAACCGAACGGTCGGGTGAGGTCGCGACTGCGTGCACGAGCGCCATGGCTTCTTGGCGACCACTAGCTGTCGAGACGACCGGTGCACGATCGGGGTTCTGTTGGTGGTCCCACTCGGCGAGCGCCTCGTCGTATCCACCTTCGCCGGGGTGGAGTAGACGGGTCGTGGATGGTTCACCGGCGTCAGAGGGTTCGCCGACAGTCTCGGCACGCGCCGTGTCGGTGCTCTCGTCCGTCGGATGCCGGCGCTCCGCCTGGATCGGCACGACCAAGGTGCCATCGGCGTTCCGAACGATTTCCATGAGCAGCCTCCTTCGTTCACGACCCTGGTACGACCGGTCGTCAGTCGTGGGCGAGTTTTTCGATCTCCGCTATGCCGTCCTGAAGGCATTCCACGAACACCTCCGGATCGGGAACAGCCGCGGGATCGGTGGAGATCCCAATGTGCAGCTCGTCCATGTAGCTGAGCAGGGCGATGTTGCACGCAGCCCCTGTGAGTGGTCCGTATCCGAAATTCGCCTGCAGGCGCGCGCCTGCGACGAAGATCGCTCTCGGTGATCCCGGGACATTGGTCGTTACCACGTCGATCGCCGTCAACATTCCCCCGAACAAGGATGTCGCCAAGAAGACCGGTAGCCGATTCAGCACTCCGGCGATCGGCGCAGCCAGATGGAGGGCGGGCTCGGACCGCTGTAGCACCACGAGCTCGCGCATCTTTGCCATCCGCTCTACAGGATCGGCGATCGACACAGGAAAGGAGAACCGCACCGGGACGAACTGATTGCCGCCGGCCAGAACGTCTCCTTTGGGGCGGATGTTGATCGGCATCGTCATTCGCAGTTGCTCGACACTGACGCCGTGCACGCGATGGTAACGATCCAGACCTCCGGCGACTGCGGCCAGGAATGCATCGTTGAGACGGCCGTCGATCCGCTTGGAAGCTGCCTTCATCGCCGGAAGGGACGCCGTCAGCGTGTCAAACCGGATGCCCCGGGACCGAACCGCCATTACGGGGCTCATCGGCTCGGATACCGGGCGGAGCATGCGTGCCGCTGAGCCGGCGGAGCGCACCGTCTCTCGGGCGACTCCCAAAGGGTTCCGGGCCAACGCCTCGAGCAGTCGAGGAATCTTCACAAAGCCTGCGGACTGCCTCCGCGCCTGGTAGGCGATGCCCCCTCGGAGCTGGTCGACAACAGAAGGACGCTTTCCGGAGGGGATGTCGGGCATCGGTCCGGGGTCGGTGAACGGCTCAGGCTCGGTGTCCAAGAACGCCATCGACAGTTTCATCATGCCGACCCCGTCTGCCAATGAGTGGTGGATCTTCTGAACTAGCGCGGTCCGTCCGTCCTCGAGGCCCTCGAGGACGACCATCTCCCAGAGTGGGCGGGAGTGGTCGAATCCCGTCATGGCAAACGGCTGCGCGAAATCGAGCACGTCCCTCAAGGTCCCGTTAACAGGGGCCGTTTGCCATCTGAGGTGGTAGCCGAGGTCGAAATTCTCGTCGATGACATATTCCGGCGGAGCCAAGTTAAAGGGAACAGGCACCACCAACTGGCGTAGTCGGAGCACCGACCGGCTCGCGCGCTCGATTCGGTCCGTCAGGCGCTGGCGGTCAGGCGACCTGTCGAGGATCGAGACGCTCGTGATCGTCGACCGCAGGAGGGGATTCATTTCGATGCTCCACATGAGCGCGTCTTGGTCGCTCATGCGGGGTTCGAAATGCAGATCCCGTTCGCTCATGCAGCCTTCCGGGCGACCGAGTACGACTCGGCTGTCCGAAACGAGACTACTCCTGGCTCTACGTCCGGGCCCGACCGATTGAATGTGTTCACGCGGGTCAAGCGTGCATCGGTGGCGTCACCAGGTGCCTGCAGAAGTGCTCAGGGTCAGGCTGGCCAGCCCACTCGTCGACGCGCATCCTGTCGCGACAGCACCACTGGCTCCGGGCCAGTTCGTGTCGGAAAGGGTCGCATTCACGGGAGGATACGGAGAATACGATCCCGTCACCTTTCCGCCGCTGATCGTGATGTTGTTCAAGCCGGCCGAACCCGTGACCACGAATGGCGGGAGCTGCTTCCAAATGGTCGGGTTACTGCCTGGCGGAGTGCTCCAGAGGATCTGGAACCTCGAGTTGACACCGACCGGCGCAGGGAGCGCAGCTCCGCTGAAGATGGTGGCGCAATTGTTCGCGCTGCCCGGAATGTTGAATTTGAGCTTCCCGGAGATCGATCCGAGGGCCACGGTGCCCGCAGTGGTAACGCACGGACTCGCGGAGTTACCAAGAGTTGCGTTTATCACGAACTTCTCTTTGTTGGCGGTCCCGCCGTTGATGAGAGGGGGGACGAATCTGATCGTGCCGGTCCAGACACCGTTGGCGGGACTGCATGTCACGGTTCCAGGTTGGTTCACTGGATTCGAAATTGCCGACGCCGCGCCGGACTCCAACGCAATGAAGAGAAACGACGGTAGTGCAAGTGCGGAAAGGATGAGGACGATCTTTCGAGCCATTCGAGCCCCCGTTCACATCAGCCTCCTGGAAGGATCCAGGGAGGATCGGGGTGCAGTATGTCCCAGTGATGCGCAGCTAACAAGCGACAACCAGGATGAAATTGTCAGCGAGGCGATACTGGTGAGGATGGAGTTGGAGATGAAGGTTCGAGGATCGAGAGAAGATCAAGGAGATCGCCATGACTGAGGCACCCTCCGTCGACAAGTCCGAGCTAGGCAAGAACCGGGGAAGTTCCGAAAGACTCGATGGAACCGTTGCGCTCGTGACAGGCGCATCGAGCGGGATCGGCGCCGCCGCTGCGGTAACACTCGCGGCCCATGGCGCGACCGTTGCGATTGCGGCACGGCGCAAGGATCGACTGGAAACGGTCGCTGCCGGCATCCGTGAGCAGGGGGGCACCGCGTTCGTGCTGGAGTCGGACATCACCGACGAGTTGCAGGCGACTAAGGCCGTCGAACGCACGATCGAGGAGCTCGGACGTCTCGACACGCTCGTTAACAACGCCGGCGTGATGTTGCTGGGTCCTGTCGAAGGAGCACCCCTATCGGAGTGGCAACGGATGGTCGAGATCAACGTGCTCGGCCTGCTCTACTGCGCACACGCGGCTCTACCTCACCTGCTCCGGGCGGCCGAGAACGGCCCTCGCAGGGTGGCCGACATGGTGAACATCAGTTCGGTCGCCGGTCGGGTGGCGCGCAGCGGCAGCGGCGTCTACAACCTGACCAAGCACGGCGTTGGCGCGTTCAGCGAGTCGTTGCGACAAGAGGTCGCAAAGCGGCATCTGCGTGTCTCGTTGGTTGAGCCGGGTGCCACTTCAACGGAGCTCGCCAGCCACAACCGTGCCGAAGTGCTCGAGACCATGCGCACCCGCTTCGCCGGGATAGAGCGGATGCAAGCTGAGGACATCGCGGACGCCATTGCTTACATCGTGACGCGGCCGAGGCATGTTGCGGTCAACGAGATGTTGATTCGCCCCACCGAGCAGGACAACTGACAGGGCGCTGACTATCGGTTCGTCCCACACCGGTTTGGAGATCGCTGGGTTACTCTTCGGCGTGGTGTTCCTGCGTGCTCGCACCGTGTTCTCAGTGTTGCGCGCGGCATTTGGAAATCCGATTCTTCGCAGGGTTGGCTTCGCGTACGCATTGTTCGGCGCGGCTGAATTCGGCATTTGGATCGCCTTGCTGGTCTTCGCTTACGGTCACGGTGGACCGACTGCGAGCATGTTGATGGTGCTGATCCAGCTAATCCCCACTATCGCCCTTGGCCCTTTTCTAGGAGCACTCGCCGACCGCAGGCGCCCGGGCCGCGTACTGTGCGTCGGCTACGGATTTCAGTCGGTGTCCATGGCGGGTGTGGCCCTCGCGTTATGTCTCGCTGCGCCGGGCATCGTGGTGTTCGTGTTGGCGCCGCTCACGTCGATCGCCATCACGATGACGCGACCCCCACAGGCTGCGCTCTTGCCGGCAATCGTTCGCACGCCAGATGAACTGACAGCGGCGTTCGTCATGACCGGTTGGACTGATGGAGCCGCCGCCCTTGTCGGCCCAGCGGTGGTTGGGATCCTGGTTGCATGGCGAGGACTCGGTTTGGCGGTAGGGGCCACGGCCGTCATGACAGCGATGTCCATGGTCCTCGTGGCAGGCGTCGCCGGACCTGCGGCCGCAATTCCGTCCGATAAAACAACTGATCGCGCGGCTGACGAAGAAGTAGGGAATCGTTCCGTGACGGGTTTGCTATCGGGTGTGCGAGAAGCACTGGGATCCGTCCGGACGGGCGCGAGATCCAATGTCGGCGTGACTCTGAAGAATCCAGCGATCAGGGTTCTGCTCACCTTGCATACCTTCTACTTCGTCCTTATCGGGGCTCTCGACCTGCTTTGCGTAATTCTTGCGCTCAACTTCCTGCACATGGGGCCGGGCGGACCGGGATATCTGAACGCGGCGCTCGGAGCGGGTGCACTGCTCGCGGGGTTCGTCACTGCCTTCCTGGTGGGTAGACGTCATCTCGTCAGGACGCTCGCGCTCGCACTTTCGGCGGCGGTTGCAGCCCTTGCGCTGATCGCCGCGATCCCGAGGGTGGCCCCCGCTCTCCTCCTGATCGGTACGGTCGGCTTAGCGGGCGCAGTCTTCGATGTCACGGGTCGGACCCTCCTACAGCGGTCGGCCCCTTCTGACGCAATCGCCGGATCGTTCTCGATCCTCGAAGCCCTCATGGATGTCGGCCTCGTACTGGGTGTCGTCCTCGTGCGTGTGGCGATCGCGATCGGTGGTTTGAAGGCGGCACTGTTCGCTCCTGCCGCCGTCGGCCTCTTGCTCATCTCGGGGCTCTGGCGTCGATTACAGGGGATCGATGCTTCGGCGACGGTTCCCCAGGTGGAGATCCAGCTTTTGCGTTCGATTCCTATCTTCGCCGCCTTGCCGGCACCCTCGCTCGAGGGCGTGGCGCGAGAGCTCCAGTCGGTGACTGTGTCTTCCGGAACGGTTGTAATCAGGCAGGGCGATAGCGGTGACTGCTATTACGCGATTGCGGACGGTTGTTTGGCCATTTCGCGCGATGGCCAAGTCGTTCAGGAGGTCACGCGTGGCGACGGGTTCGGCGAGATAGCCCTCATTCGAGACGTTCCTCGGCAGGCATCCGTGACGGCAGTAACGGATGCATCGCTCTACTCGCTCCACAAGGAGCTGTTTGTCCAGACTGTTACAGGCCATATCGTTGCGGCGAAAACAGTCGGAGCCATCATCGCCGGGCACCTGGGAGACGAAGATGCGATCCGATCGGATGGCGGCAATCCCGAAATCGAACAAGAGTGACCTATGTGAACGCAGCGGGCGTCGGGCAGACTTCGTTTAGACCCGGAATGTCCTAAAGAGGCACAAGAAAAGAATATTTCCCTGCCGTGCAGCAATTCGGGGCGCTGGGGCGTCATTCTGGTGTGTGGCGCGGCTCAAGGTGTCGTCTCTTAACCGGGACGGCGATGAAGGCATGACGGTCACGCCCTTTGCGGTGCCCGGCACCGACGCGGCCGAGATCGAGTTTGATCAGTTCTTCAGGCACCAAAGGTCCAGGCTCATGGGCCAGGCGTACGTGTTGGCTGGCGACGCCGCGGGAGCCCAAGACCTCGTGCAGGAGTCGTTCCTTCGAGCTTGGCAGCGCTGGGATGAGTTTCGGGGCATGGACGACCCGGAAGCCTGGCTGAGACGCGTGATGTACAACCTGGCCGTAAGCCAATGGCGGCGTAGGCGGAGGCTCGTGCCGCTGCGTGAGCTCGAAGAAACCGGTTCCGACGAGCACCCCGAAGCCTTAGCGCTTTCGGTGGCGCTCCGCTCCCTGCCAAGGCTCCAAGCTCAGGCCATCGTGCTGCACGACGCTGCTGGCCTTAGTGCCGCCGAGGTAGGGCGGGAATTGAACGTGCCCGAGGGGACTGTCCGCTCGTGGCTGAGCAGGGGCCGTGCGGTGCTGGCAACCCGGATGGCCGACAGCGAGGGCTTCGAGAAGGGAGCGCCGTGATGGACGAAGACGGCATACGGGACCTGATCAAAGACGTGGCCCGGCACGGTGAGAGCATCCACATCGACACGTCAGGTGCCGACATCCGGCGAGGGCGCAAGGCACCGAGACGTCCGGCGACCTCGAGGACGGATCTGCGTAGTGCGACCGGACGGCGCCCATTGGGACATTCGGCTGCGATCGCTTGGTTCTTCGGGATTGCCGCACTTGTCGTGGGCGCCGTGGTGCTCGTGGGCGTTCCGAACTCGAGGCACTCGAACTCACGAGCCGACGCCACGACGACGACCACTCCGAGGCCGTTCACCACCACGACAGGCCCTGCACCGAGCGGCCCGTCGCAATCTCAGGCGGCGTTGGGTCGCGCGGTCGCAGCAACCGACTCCGCTGGCAACTTCGACTTGTCCTTCGTGCTGACGGGTGGCTCGGGCCTGGCCTCCAGTGGGTTGACCGGCTCTGGAGCTGCGGACCTCAATCCGATCGCTATGACCCTGAATCACGTTGCCGGAGTCACGTTGTCTTTTGGTCCCGATAACGCGTGGGAACAGTTCTCGGCGCCGACATGGCAGGAATTCACGCTCCCGGCGTTCTCGGCTTACGCAGAGGGAGTCGTCGGAACCACGGCCGGCGCATTGGGTACGTTGTCCTTCTGTAGCCCCTCCGGACTGTTCGATTTGACGCAGAGTTCTATTGGACCGACGACCGAGGTAGGCCCGGCGACAGTCGACGGGCAGTCGACAACCGAGTATGCCGTCACGATCGACCCCTCTAGCTTTCTCACGGCACCGGGAATCACTTCCGGAGAGTCCCAGGCGATGCAATCCGCGATCAGTGCGCTTGGTAACGGCACGATCTTGGATGATGTCTACATCGACTCTGCGGGAGACATCGTACGCACGGTCTCGAGCGTTGACGGAGCAAGCCTGCAGGTGGACCTGTCGAACTTCGGCAACGCCGGCACGGTGACGTTGCCTCCCCAGCAATCCTCGATCGACTCCTCGACCACATTGCCCAACCCGATCGTGGGAAACGTCTGCACCTCCTCTGGACCTGCGACAACCGTGGGGAGTGGAGTCACGACAACGACCGTCGAGACGTCGTTGACCACGATGACGACGATGTCTTGCGCTTCGTCCGCTTATGGCTCCGCACCCGTTACGACGATTCCTCCACGGTCTTCGACAACGAGCACCACCGCCGGACCCTGAAAGAACGAGGTGCGCCGGCGGTGCCATCCTGAAGGATCAAGCACCCGAAATTCTCCACCGCATCAGAACGTAAGCTCCAACCAGTGACGGCCTCCTTCGATCTCCTGATCGCCGGCGGTACGGTCGTCGACGGTACGGGCGAACCGGCGCGGACCGCCGACGTAGCGCTTTCGGACGGATTGATCGCGGAGGTCGGTGCCATTGACCGAGCACGGGCGCGCCGTGTGCTCGATGCGGACGGGGCTCTCGTCATGCCGGGCTTCGTCGACATCCACACCCACTACGACGGTCAGGTCACGTGGGACGAGCACCTCGCGCCGTCGTCTTGGCTCGGCGCCACAACCGTCGTGATGGGCAATTGCGGTGTCGGCTTTGCTCCCTGCCGACCCGAGGATCGCGACCGCATTGTCGAGCTCATGGAGGGGGTGGAGGACATCCCGGGCACGGCCCTGCACGAAGGTCTCCCGTGGGGCTGGTCGACGTTCCCGGAATACCTCGACTTCCTCGATGGCCGGAACTTCGACGTCAACGTCGCCGCCCAGGTCCCACACGGCGCCGTGCGACTGTATGTAATGGGAGAACGCGGCGCCCGTGGCGAAGCCGCCACCGCAGACGACATTGAGGCGATGGGCCGCATCGTGCGCGAGGCGATCGAGGTGGGCGCACTTGGTTTCACAACGTCACGTACGACAAACCACCGCACAATCCGAGGAGAGCCCACACCGACTTTGCACGCGGCTCGGGGAGAGCTCGTCGGGATCGCCGAGGCGATGGCGGCGGCTGGCGGTGTCTTCGAGGTTGTCGCTGACTTCCGCGACTTCGACGATGAGTTCGGGACGCTGCAGGCCATGGTCGAAGCCTCGGGCAGGCCGATGACGATTTCGGTCGCGTCGGAGGAGCACCGCGTCCCGTGGAAGCGGCTGCGCGACCGCATCGCCCTTGCTGCGGCTGACGGGTTGCCCATCAAAGGGCAGGTGAGCGCCCGCGCCATCGGCCTGTGCCTCGGGCTCCAAGCGAGCCTCAACCCCTTCGTCGGCGTACCCGCGTACCGGGAGATCGCTGCTCTTTCGTTCGACGAGCGCCTGCAAGCCATGCGCGACCCGGCACTGCGCGCCCGGATTGTCAGCGAGGCCAGTAACGGTTCGACGGTCTTTCCTTTCGACCGCATGTTCGAGCTCGGCGACCCACCCGATTACGAACCGCCACCCGAAAGAAGCATCCAAGCGCGCGCTGCGCAGAATGCGACCGCGCCTGCCGAGCTCGTCTACGACCTGCTCCTCCGGCGGGGCGGGACGACGCTCCTCTACTACCCGCTGTTCAACTGGAACAACGGCTCGCTCGACGACGTGCGCGAGATGCTCGCCGACAAGCACCTCCTACCGGGACTCAGTGACGGCGGCGCCCACGTTGGGACGATCTGCGACGCGAGCTTCGCCACAACGCTTCTGACTCATTGGGCGCGCGACCGCTCCGCTGGCCTGCCGCTCGAGTGGGTCGTCCGCCGCCAGTGCCGCGACACTGCGCGGGCCTTGGGTCTCGGAGATCGAGGCCTGCTGGCCCCGGGCCATCGCGCCGACGTCCTCGTGGTCGACTTCGATCGGCTGGCACTGCATCCGCCCGAGATGGTTTACGACCTTCCCGCCGGGGGCAGGCGGCTCGTCCAGCGCGCCGATGGTTACCTCAATACGTTCGTCGCCGGCGTGGAGACCTTTGTGAACGGCGAAGCGACCGGCGCACTTCCGGGCCGGCTCGTAAGAGGCCCGAGGGCAGGAGGTTAGCCATGACCAGTTTCGAGCGCTTGGACGAGTTTCCCAGAGCTCTGCTTGCGTCCGTGCTTGAACTGCTCGCAGAACGGAAGGTCAACCATCCTCGGGCAGCACTGACATTGTCACCAGACGACATCGCTTCCTCTTGGGATCTCGTGGCTGAGTCGGCTGCATTGCCCGATCCTCCGGAGCAGCCAGATTCTGGGGAAGAAGTTGCGAGCACATACTGGTATGAGCGAGCGCTACGCGATCTACTAGACGGGGAGTTTCTCCTGGAACTTGAAGACGGTACGTTTCGAGTCTCGGACCTTGAGACGTTGCTGCAATTTCGGGATGGCCGCTAAATGAAAAGGTGCCCCCCAAGCCAGCGAAGCTCATCGAAACGCCCTCAAACCAAATTCGTCCACTTCAAGCTCGCCCTCATCAGAAGTAACAACAGGTGTTCCTGTTGATGTCGCCACGAGCCCGATACTCCAGTGAGCTCTGCCAACCCACATAGAAATCGAACAGGAGCCAGGGCTCTCGAATGCTTGTCGTACTGAGCGCTTCGTAGCTCAACGAATGCTCTGGATATTGCTCTCTGTCGCCGGAAGCCAGGATTCAGCGGTTTGTGGCTTAGTCGGGAAATGTACGCAACTACCGGGCGTGTTAGCGTCGGCGGAGCCGGGAAAGCCGGTCTTCCGGCCGGCGGATTGTCAGTGTCAGGATTGCGTTTTGGCGGGGAGGCACGATGACGTTTGCAACGTCGTGTTCACCGACACGAGTGCGCGCCGCCTTTCGGCGCGGCTCGGTCATCCGGGTAGCCGTCGTGATGCTCTTTGTGGCGTCGACGGCCATGATCGTCAGCGCCGTCACCCCTGGTGTGGCTGCAGCAAGCCAGACCGCCTGGTCGGCTCCATTGGATGTGGACGCGTCGAATCTCCTTTCATCGGTGTCCTGCGCTAGTCGTTTGTTCTGCGCAGCTGTTGACTCCACCGGGCACGTGCTCACCTACAACGGCGCGTCGTGGTCGATACCGAACAAGATCACCGAGGGGAATTTCAACTCGGTGTCCTGCCCGAGCACTACGTTCTGCGTAGCGGTCGAAACCGGAGGTGAAGAGAACACCTGGAACGGCTCGTCGTGGAATGGGCCAAGTCCTGTGGGGACTGACACCTCCACCTTGGAAGCCGTTTCGTGTACGAGCTCGCATTTCTGCGTGGCGGTCGACAGTAGCGGCGGCGCCGACATCTGGAACGGAACGTCGTGGACCGGGCCTACTTTGGTGGACGCGAACCATGGCGATTTTCTTGGGGTTTCATGTGCGAGCCCTACTTTCTGCGTGGCAGTCGATTCCGACCCCCCGGAACAAGGAGCAGACGCATATCGGTACGACGGAACGCATTGGACGAGCTTCGGAACGATCGACCCGGGCGGATACCCTCTCGAATCGGTCTCCTGCACGAATACGAACACGACGTTCTGCGTAGCCGTCGACCTCGCCGGCAACGCCCTCACCTACAACGGATCGTCGTGGTCCTCTTCTGACATCGACGGAACCACGCAGCTGAATGCGGTGTCCTGTGCGACGCCTTCGTTCTGTGTTGCCGGCGACATAAGCGGCAACGCCCTCACCTACAACGGATCGTCCTGGTCGTCGGTGACGATCGACAACAACGCGATCACCGCCGTCAGCTGCCCGACCACCTCGTTCTGTGCTGGCACTGATGATGCCGGAAACGCGATGACCTACGGATGGGTGTCTGCGGGCTACAACTGCGGGAGCCTCGGCACCTGGCCGGTGTTGCTATCGGAGTCCCCGTCGCCACCGTCTTCGATCGCAGCGCCCGGGACCTTCCAGACCACGCTGTCTGTCGATGTCACCATTCCCGCATCAGCCATAAACATCGCGATCTCAGCCGGCGTAACCAGCGTCACGATCGGCTCTCAGTCGGTCACCGTTGACGGGCTGACCGCCGGAAGCCCGAGCAGCTCTGTCAGTCCGAACACGCTCACCACATCGGCGACGAACCTGCCGATCACCTTCACGCCCCAGATGAACACCCCTTACACGTTCGCGACCACCTACAACCCCGAGACCTGGCAGACCGCGAACGTGCCCGGGACCGTCGACTTCACCCCGGGGAACATCGGCGGCACGTTCACCTATGTGATATCGGGATCACCGTCACAGACATCTGTCTCCTGCACACCGCCTTCTGGGGTCACCGCACTTGACACCACCAACGTGACATCGCCGGGCCCCACCCCTAGCTTCCAGGTGCCGCCTTCGGTGCCTCCTCTTCAGTCCCAGGTCTCTGCCCCGTTCGACGCCGGCTGGGCGATCGAGATCGCCAACACCTCGACGGTCTCAGTGAACGGGCTTAGCGCTCAGGTGACGGTCCACGGTGGGGGAACCCTCACCTACGACCTCGCCGGGATGGCGAACACCGGGACGACGTGTAGTGCTTCAGGGGCGAACATGATCACCTGTACCGTCGGGACCCTCTCAGGAGGCGCCACGAAGACTCTGAACGTACTCGTGAAGACGACAGGGTTGGCCCAGGGAACTTCGATCAACGGCAGCGCGAACGTCACGTCTTCTAATGCTCCGTCACAGTCGTCTTCTCTTTCTGCCATAAACGTCGTAGTTGTACCCAACGGGACCACGGCTGTGGCCGTGCCGAATGTCTCCCTTACGAGCACCACCGCCAATCTTTCTGTGGCCGGGGCGAAGTCAACCTTGAAGCTGCCTAAGAAGGTGGTCATGGGACCGTTCGAGTCGGGGCCATTGACCAAGGTGAAGGGTCCGCCCGTGTCCGTGACGCTCGTTCCTCTAGCTGGTTCCCAGGACCCGGCGCTCTGCCCACCGTCTTCTGGCGGTTGCGAGGGCGAAATCATGGAGATCGAAGGCAACTTCGCTTCATACACGAGCACGTCCAAGCCCATCTCAGCCGTGATCGAGATCTTCTACGGATCCTCGGTCCCCACCGGTCACATGTACTTCCAGAGCACGGCGAGCTCATCGCCTTCGCTGCTGCCTGCCTGCGTCTTAACGGGCGTCAACTACAACACACCGTGTGTCAACGGCCCTGAGCAGATCATCGGCAAGACAGGGAAGTTGGGGGCGAAAGACACCATCTTCTTCACCGGTGGGGACCCACTCGTCGGTCGGCGATGAATCATGACGGGAAACGTTTTCGGTAGGCATAGGTGTCGGGCTTGGATCTGTCCTCCGATCTGACGTAGATCTGCTGAACAAGGGTATAAGGACGCCGGCGAGGTGCCGAAGGCGGCATCACGATGCTGATCGATGGTTTTGCGCTCGACGGTGGTGACGACCTCGTGAGAGTGGCGCGAGAACATGCCGCGCTACTCATGGGAGTTGCCAGGGACTACTACAAAGGCGGTCTACCTGGTCATTTGGAGTGGAGCGGGCGAAGGTGTCTGGCTCCAGGACATAGGAGACCGCCGGCACCCGGGATGTGGCAAGACATCGGAGACCACGATGAGGGAGGTCTTCGATGGAGCTCGGGCCGTTCTTGATCGAGACGCACCTGCGGACAGGCAAGTCGATCAAGCAGCTGGCGAGGGCGCACGGCGTGAGCGCCAGCTGGCTGTTCAAGTTGCTTCGCCGCTACCGCCTAGAGGGACCGGCCGGCCTCGAGGCTCGCTCTCGCCGGCCGCATTCGAGCCCGAGCAGGATCGCCGATCTGTGGGAAGACGAGATCGTGGCGTTGCACAAGACGCTCAAAGACGACGGCTTGGACGCCGGGGCGCAGACCGTGCACTACCACCTCTGCAAAAGACATAGCCGTCCGCCGTCTTCCTCGACGGTTTTTCGGGTTTTAAAGAACCGGGGCTTCGTCACTCTTCAGCCCCAGAAACGCCCGAAGAGCTCACTTCTGCGCTTCTGTGCCGACCTCCCTAACGAGTGCTGGCAGGCGGACATGACCCATGTGGAGCTCCGAGACGGCCAGGCCTTCGAGGTGTTGAACATGATCGACGACCACTCGAGGCTTTGTGTCGCATCGAGGGCAATGAACGTCGTGCGGGCCACAGACGTCGTGCGCGTCCTTCACAAAGCTGCCGAGACCTGGGGCTATCCGGCGTCGTTTCTGACAGATAACGGGCTCATCTTCTCCACGACGCGCAAGTACGGCGTGGCCGGGGTGACCGAGCAGGAGCTCTTCTCGCTCGGTATCAAGGCGAAGCACTCGCGCCCTTATCATCCCCAGACCTGCGGCAAGGTCGAACGATTCCACCAGACCATGAAGAAGTTCCTGGCCGCCCAAGATCACATCACCACGAAGAAACAGCTCCAGCGTGAACTCGAGCGCTTCGTCGTGTACTACAACGAGGTACGTCCGCACCGAGGGATCAATCGCCGCACCCCGGCTCAGGTCTACGCCGCCCGGGAGAGAGCTCGTCCCACGAAATCATTCGTGACAGTCGGTGACCGCAAGCTGCGCTTCGACCGAGTCGACCGATCCGGCCGGATCACACTTCGCCACCGCGGTCGCCTGCATCACATCGGGATCGGAAACGCATACGCGGGGTGGCGAGTGGCCATGCTCGTTGACGGCCTCAAGATCGAGATCGTGGGACTCGACGGCTCGCCGCTTAGGCGGCTGACCCTCGATCCGACCAGGGACTACCAGAGAATTCCCTGACCGGGAGAGGCGCTATACGATGTCTTGAGACATAGGTCTCTGATGTCTTGAGACATAACAGTGGAGCGGGCGAAGGGAATCGAACCCTCGTTCTCAGCTTGGGAAGCTGATGTTCTGCCGCTGAACTACGCCCGCTGGCTGGCGCAACACTATCGTGCTGCCCCGATGGTGCTCTCCGACCGTTCGATTCGCGAATCGCTCAAGAGCGGCGAGATCGTCATAGATCCGCTCGGCGATGACTGCGTTCAGCCGTCGTCGGTCGACCTGCACGTAGACCGCTATTTCCGGCTCTTCCGCAACCACACGATGAGGGTTATCGACGTCCGCGAGGATCTCGAGGATCTGACCGAGCTCGTCGACGTTCCCGAAGGGGACGCCCTGATCCTGCATCCCGGGGAGTTCGTGCTCGGCTCGACACTTGAGCGCGTGAGGTTGCCGGACCACCTGGTGGCGCGGCTCGAGGGAAAGTCTTCTCTCGGCCGGCTCGGCCTGCTCATCCACTCGACAGCCGGCTTCGTGGACGCCGGATGGGACGGTCACCTCACCTTGGAGCTGTCGAACGTCGCCAACCTGCCTATCACCGTTTATCCGGGTATGAAGATTGGGCAGATCAGTTTCCTACAGATGACCACCCCGGCCGAACGGCCATACGGTTCGGAAGGGTTGGGATCCAAGTATCAGGGACAGCGAGGGCCGACTCAGAGCCGCTACTTCGAGAATTTCCGCACCTGACTCAGGGCCCTGATCCGGCGTTCCGCCCTTCCTTCGCGGTGGCGACCGCCGGGGCCGGCTCTGCAGCGCAACCCGTCATCCAGGAGGACCCTCCTTGCCAGTTCGTTACGCCATAGGAGCAGCAATCACGGTCGTGGCGTTTGCCGTCGCCGGTCGTCGCTTCTTCACCCTCTACCGTCTCGCCGCGGCCGGGCGACCCGATCCGGACCGCTTCCGTCACCCGAACATCGACGCCGAACTGACAGACGTCGGCGCGCAGAGGAAGCTGTTCAAGCGGACGATCCCGGGGATAGCCCACGCCTTCGTGTTCTGGGGATTCACCATCCTCCTGTTCACGATCCTCGAGGCTTACGGGAACCTGTTCGACAAGGACTTCTTCGTTCCGGCGATAGGACGCGGGCGTGCCCTCGGATTCATAGAGGACTTCTTCGCGGTGGCGGTGCTCGTGTCGCTGCTCGTCTTCGCCGCCATCCGGATCTTCCAGTCGCCGGCGCGGCGTCAACGCAAAAGCCGTTTCTACGGCTCGCACACGCGTGCCGCGTGGGCGGTGCTCGGAATGATCGCCTTGGTGATTCTCACACTGATCGGGTACCGGGGAGCTCAGGAGAACACTGGGGACTTTCCGTACGGCAGATCATGGTGGCCCTTCGCCTCGCGCGCGGTCGGGACGCTGTTCGCGCACCTTGGCCGGGCTGCGAACGGCCACCTCGAGACGATCCTCCTCGTGGCGAACATCGGCGTGATCATGGGTTTCTTGGTCTTCGTGTCGTACTCGAAGCACCTTCACATCTTTGCTGCGCCTCTTAACGTTCTTGCGAGTCGTCGCCCGCGCGCGCTCGGTCCTCTTTATTCGACACCGGACATGGACATGGAGAACGTCGACGAGGACACCGTCTTCGGTGCGGGGCACATAGAGGACTTCACCTGGAAGCAGCTGCTCGACCTGTACAGCTGTACTGAATGCGGCCGCTGCCAGGACGCGTGTCCCGCATGGAACACGGGCAAGCCTCTTTCGCCGAAGCTCCTTGTGATGGGCCTGAGAGACAACCTCTTCGAATCCGCCCCGCGGCTGATACCGAGCGGTTTGCCGTTCGGTAGAGCCGCGCGAAACGGCGGCGCTGGTGGTCAGCAAGGGGACGCCGCAGAGGCTGCGAAGGCGGCCGCGAAGGCCGAGGCGCCGAACCTCGTTCCCGCGACCATCGAACCGGACGTGCTGTGGTCGTGCCTCACCTGTGGCGCTTGCGTCGAAGAGTGCCCGGTGGACATAGAGCACGTCGACACGATTGTCGACATGCGCCGGAACCAGGTGCTGATGGAATCCGAGTTCCCGTCCGAAGCTGGCCTGATGCTGCGGAACATCGAGAACCAGGGAGACCCCTGGGGCCTCGGGGCGGCGAAACGCACTGATTGGACGGCCGCACTCGACTTCGAGATTCCCGTTGTCGCAGACGAGATCCCCGACGACGTCGAGTACCTGTACTGGGTCGGTTGTGCAGGGGCGCTCGACGAGCGGGCGAGGAAGGCAACCCAGGCGACGGCTCGGATGCTGCACGCGGCAGGCGTGAAGTTCGCGATTCTCGGACCCCGAGAATCCTGCACCGGAGACCCTGCACGGAGGCTCGGAAACGAGTACCTCTATCAGGAGACCGCGAAGGCGAACATCGAGACGCTGAACGACGCAAAGGCTCGAAAGATCATCGCGTCGTGTCCTCACTGCTTCAATTCCCTCGGTCGTGAATACCCCGCTCTCGGTGGCAACTTCGAGGTGATCCACCATTCGCAGCTTCTTGCGCGTCTCGTGGCCGACGGAAGCCTGCATCCGGGGACCTATGACGCGAGCATCACTTACCACGACCCTTGCTATCTCGGCCGGCACAACCGCGTCTTCGACGAACCCCGTGACGTCCTCGACTCGATCACCGGTGTGAAGCAGGTGGAGATGAAGAGGTGCCGCGAAAAGAGCTTCTGCTGCGGCGCGGGCGGGTCGCGCATGTGGATGGAGGAGAACATCGGTGAACGCGTCAACCTCCATAGAACCGACGAGGCCCTGTCAACGGGAGCCGACGTCGTCTCCACCGCATGCCCGTACTGCCTGATCATGCTCGACGACGCCGTGCGTGCACGTCAGCGCGAGGACGACGTGAAGGTGCTCGACATATCCCAGGTGATGGAGGCTTCGATGAAGGAGCGGACGACGACGTCGTCCGAGAGGTAGGCAACCACCTGCGGACGCGGCATCTTGCTTCGCACCAGTTCCCCTTGTGTCACTTGGTGCACACCAGCACCTTGTGAATTAGGGTGGATTCGGGTGAATTGGGGCGCCTAGCGGGGCTCGGTTCGGGCCTATAGAGTCGTTGGCCGGCGGAGCGCCATGCTCCGAAGTAGGGAGAGGGCGGAATGAGAATCGGCGGATTTTTACGAGCGAAGCGCGTCGCGTCAGCGGCAGCAGTATTGGTAGGACTACCCGTCCTGACCTTGAGCCTGGCAGCTGGAACCGCAGCCGCGTCCGGCCCCGGCAAGGTTACGAATTTCACAGGTACGGGCGTGGACGCGCCCTACGGCATTACGGCCGGACCCAACGGGGCGCTTTGGTTCGCGAACTTCAGCAACAACTCGATCGGTGAGATCACCACGACGGGCACGGTCTCTAATTTCACAGGTACAGGGATCAACGAACCGGTTGGAATCGCAGCCGGTCCGAACGGTGCGCTCTGGTTCACCAACTACGGCAACAGCTCGATCGGGGAGATCACGACCTCCGGCACAGTCTCCAATTTCACGGGCACCGGAATTGACAAGCCCGTTGGGATCACCGCGGGACCTGACGGAAACCTCTGGTTCACCAACCAGGCCAACAACTCGATCGGCAGCATCACGACCGGCGGATCGGTCTCCAACTTCACCGATTCAAGCATTGTGAGCCCTTATGCAATCACCGAGGGCTCAAATGGTGCACTTTGGTTCACGAACCAGAATCCAGGCGGTGTCAGTTCGATCGGGGAGATCACCACGACGGGTACGGTGAGTAACTTCACCAACGCGAACATCTCGAACCCTTACGGGATCACGAGTGGACCCGATGGAGCACTCTGGATCACCAACCTTCCAGGCAATTCGAGTCCTAGTAACGCGATTGAGCGAATGACCACCGCAGGAGTTCTCACGAACACTTACACCGACCCGACACTCAGCTCTCCAGTCTCGATTGCGATCGGTTCCGACGGGGCTCTGTGGTTCGTCAACAACACTGGCAACTCGGTCGGGCGGATAACCACTTCGGGGACGATCACCAATTACACCGACGCGAGTATCTCTGGACCTATCTGGATCGCACCGGCGTCGGATGGGGCGCTGTGGTTCTCCAACAACGGTGGCAGCTCGATCGGGCGGATCACGACGACCGTCACGCCGAAGATCACGAGCTTCAGTCCGACATCGGGACCGATAAATCAGCACGTGACCATCACGGGCAAGAATCTTTCGGGTGCAACTCAGGTCGCATTCAACGGGACAAAGGCCAAGATCCTGTCTGATACGGCGACCCAGATCATCGCCAAGGTCAAGACCGGCTCGACCACCGGCCAGATCACGGTGACGACTCCGGCGGGAACTGCGACGAGCACCGGAACGTTCACCGTCACCTGACGGCTACGACCGTGCCGGACTGACGTGAGGTGCCGGATGGCGGCACCTCGGTCGGGTCAGCTAGGAATCAGCTGAACGAGCGCTTGTCGGCCTCGCGTAGGCGCTCCGCCATCGCCACGAGCAACTTGTGCGACATGCCGGGAGTTGAGTCGAGCAGACCGTTGAAGCGTCGCTGATCGAGGACGAGCAGCTTCATCGGCGTCTCGGAAACGATCGTCGCATTGCGCGGGCGCCGGTCCAGAAGCGACAACTCGCCGAAGTAGCGCCCGGGCCCGAGTGACGTCACGCGGCGCCCGTTGCGCTTGACAGTCGCAGTCCCGTCGACGATGTAAAAGAACTCGCGCCCTACGGAACCCTCCTCGCAGAGCACGACGCCCGCGGGGACCTCGACCTCCTCGACGGCGCGCCTGATGGTGCGCAGCTGTCCCGCCGGGACGGCTGAGAAAAGCCAGATATCTCCGAGATCGAACGCCTTCGAACTGGTCGCCATGTCGTGAGGCTACTCGAGCGCGCTGCCGCCCGTGCTGGCTGTTCGCGCTAGCCTCCGCCGATGCCCGTTGGCCACGATCCCGATGGCCGCGATCCCGACGGTCACGATCCTGACGGTTTGCGCGGAGGGGCCCCGCCCAGGCTGAGCTTTGGGCAGCGCGTGCTGCTGATGTTGCCCCGGGTGGGCCGCGGGCGGCGAGAGGTGCAGAGAAAAGAGCCGCTCGCCGACTGGATGCGCAAGACCTTCATGAAGCCCGAAGACCCTGACGCGGCTCCGAAGAAAGTCCCGGAACGCTCGCAATCAGTCGAGGAGCTCGAGGAGCTCGTCAAGACGGCTGACGACAAGGAGCGGGCCATAGGTCTGGTGGCGGCACCCCTGGCAGCGGCGATCGGGTTCCTCGTGATCCACGCGCTCGTGGCGAACGACGCGCAGCATTTGGCCAACGGGAAACTCAACCCCCACTACGTGAATGTGTCGCTGTACGACGACGTATTCCTGGTTCTCTTGGTGCTGTCGCTTCTCATGCTCACGATGGCGCTGTTGCGCAAGCGTCTCTTCCTCGGGATAGCGACAGCGCTGTACGGGCTGGCGATCTTCAACCTTCACTACTGGGGATTCGGGATCCCCTTCATCATGTGCGCCGCCTGGTACCTGGTGCGCGCCTACCGGCTGCAGCGAGACCTGCGCTTGGCCACGGGCGCACCACCTTCTCGTTTCGCTCCCCGTGAGGGCGGCAGAGGGGCTTCTTACAAAGACTCGCCGGGTCCTAGCAAGCGATACACGCCACGATCCCCGTCATCCGGCCGGACCATCCGGCCGAAGCCGGAGAACGGCAAGCGAGCGGGTTGACCGGAGCTTGATCGCCACCGCCGCTATCAGCGCGGCGAGGATGGCGAGAAGGACCGTCGGGAGTATGAACACGCCCGACGAAGCGTGCTCTGCGGCCAGTTCGCTCGGTGTCGTGACGAGGCCCGGGTTCTCGGGGTCTGCGATGGCTTGAATCTTCGATCCCGGAGCGCGTAGCACGTTGCCGGGAATGTCCTCTACGTAGCTGCGGCCGTCAACCGTGAACGTCCCCCAACACCGGTACCCGACAGGGTTGCTGCCGCTCCCACCCAAAAGCCCGCTGCACGCTGACACCGTGTCGACGACCGGGACACCCCGCTGTTTCAGACCCGCTATCTGGGCGTTCTTGTGGGCCCCCGCCACGTACAGGACGACGACGAGAACGGCCAGGCCGACGAGACATGCGGCGACCACGACGCGTCCTACGACACGCGCATCAACCGCGACGCTGGCGCCGCGCAAAGTCGTGAGGGGTTCGGAGGCGATTGGGAGATGGTAGTGGCGAGCCGCCGTCTGCCGTCGTTCGGTTAGGCGACCCGTCTGAGCGCCGAAGCCCACCCCGCAAGACGTCCGGAGTGTTGTTCACATGTTGGTAACGCGGGCGTGACGTTGCCGAAACTCCCGCACTGCATCCTTTCGACGGCGGGGCAAACCGACTGCAAGGAGCCCGCGTGCCGATACACGGCGCCGCGCATCGACGCGTGCGTCGGAGCTAATGCGCGTTGTTCGTACGAGAGGAGAGCTCGAGTCGTGCTGCACCTGCTAGGCAGTGTGGTTCCTGTCCCGTATCCCAGTTGGCTGAACACGGGCGACAACACGTGGCAGATCACCGCCGCGACGTTCGTCGGCTTGATGAGCCTTCCTGGATTGGCGGTCCTCTACGCGGCGATCGTCCCGAAGAAGTGGGCTGTCAACACGCTCGCCATGATGTTCGCGGGCTTCTCGCTGGTCCTTATCGCGTGGGTGCTGTGGACGTACAAGATGGGCTTCGGAGCCACGTCACTCGGGCACGGGGTGCGCAACGGGGTGCAGACACAGCTGACAGGCGTCGGTTGGTTCAAGCACTTCTTCGACAACTTCGTCGGCCAGCCCGGCACCATTACGAACAGCTTCAACGAGACGGGCCAGGCGAGCTCGGCTGCGAACACCGCCATCCCGTTCCACTTCCCGACGGACTCACTCGCGTACTTCCAGTTCGTGTTCGGCGCCATCACGCCCCTGTTGTTCCTCGGGAGCATTCTCGGCCGGATCAAGTTCAGCGCCTGGTGCATCCTCGTCACCGCGTGGTCGACGTTCGTCTACGGCATCGACGCGTTCTTGCTGTGGGGCGGCGGCTACTTCGCCCAGGAGGGCGCACTCGACTTCTCCGGCGGATTCGTCATCCATATGTCCGCCGGTGTCTCCGGTTTCGTCGCGGCTTGGTGTCTCGGGCCACGCCTCAAGCGGGACCGAGATCATTTCCTGCCTAACAACCTGCTCATAGCCGCCGTCGGTGCCGGCATCCTGTGGCTGGGCTGGAACGGCTTCAACGGTGGTGACCCGTACTACGCCGGCGCGAGCATGGCGGCAGCAGTCGTCAACACCAACTTGGCCACCGCCGTCGGGGTGATCGTCTGGATGGCGATGGACGCCTGGTTGAGCAAGGCGAAGAAACCGACCTTCCTAGGCGGTGTGAACGGCATGATCTGCGGCCTCGTCGGGATCACGCCGTGCGCCGGCTGGGTCGACGGCTGGGGCGCGATCGCGGTCGGCGGACTCTGTTCGGTGATCGTCTGGTTCGCCTGGAACTACCTGAGCAAGGTGAGGCCGTTCAGCAAGGTGGACGACGCGCTCGGCGTGGTCTACACCCACGGCATCGCCGGCCTCTTCGGTGGTTTGTTCCTCGGGATCTTCGGGGCCCCGGGCAACCTCGAGTACGGCTGCGGCCATCTCGACGCGGGGGGCCAGGTCGTCGGCACCTCGGCGGCGCTTTACGGGTCATCCTCGACAGGCGCGGCAGGAACGTGTGCACCGTTCTCGGTGAACGGTCTTTTGTATACGGGCTCCGCTCACCAGTTATGGGAACAGATCCGAGCCGCGGTATTCGTCATCTTCTGGTCGGCTCTCATAACCTTCATCCTGATGAAGATCATCGGGTTCATCCTGCCGGGAGGCGCGCGCTACAAGGACGACGTACTCGAGGTCGGCGACGTCGCCATCCACGACGAGGAGGCCTATCCGGACGAAGGGATCGCGGTTCGAACCGGGGCCTTCGCGATGGCCGGTATAGACGTGGGCTCCGTTTCACCACCCATACCGGATCCGTCGCCGCCACCGGGAAGTTCGTGACAGGGCAACAAGGACGAGAGGAGATGAAATCATGAAGTTGGTCGTAGCCGTCCTGAAGCCCTTCAAGCTTGACGACGTGAAGGAGGCGCTCAAGCGCCTCGGGGTACAGGGGATGACGCTCACCGAGTCACAGGGCTTCGGACGTCAGCGCGGACACACCGAGGTGTACAGGGGCGCCGAGTACGAGGTGGACTTCGTGCCGAAGCTCCGCGTCGAGGTGCTCGTCGACGACCCCCAGACAGACGAGGTGGTGGATGCGATCGTGAGCGCCGCCAACACCGGGAAGATCGGGGACGGCAAGGTCTGGGTCGTGCCCGTCGACACCGTGGTGCGCGTGCGCACCGGGGAACGCGGGACGGACGCGCTCTGACAACAGGCCCGAGCCGGAGGGCCGGAGCCGGGGGCGGTCTCAGCCCCCGGCTTGGCGCCTTACCTCTTCGGTGGCTGCGGCGATCGCATCGGCGTCGCCCAGCTCCATGTGGTCGATGACGGTCATATCGTCGGCCAACCAGAACCGGTGCGGAACCCCGGTCGGTATCTCCATGCCGACGATGGCTTCGTCGCTCCAGCCCTCGAGGTGCTTGCGCAGAGCCCTTATGGAGTTGCCGTGAGCCGAGACGAGCACGCCGCCCCGACCGGATAAGAGGTCGGGCACTAAGACGTCCTCCCAATACGGGACGATTCTCGCCACGACGTCCGCGAGGCACTCGGTGAGGGGTAGGTCCGCGGGCGGGACGTCGCGGTAACGCTCGTCGTTCGCGGGATTCTGCTCGTCGCCCGGGTCCAGAGCGGGTGGCCGCACCGAATAGCTCCGACGCCAGACCTTCACCTGCTCGAGACCGAACTTGTCGGCGGTCTCCTTCTTGTTCAGGCCCTGAAGGGCGCCGTAGTGGCGCTCGTTCAGCCTCCAGTGCCGCCTGACCGGCAGCCACTCGCGGTCGAGCTCCTCCAAGAGCAGGTTCGCAGTCTGGATCGACCTCTTGAGCACCGACGTGTGGAGCACGGTCAGGTCCAGATCATCGGCCTCGCCGAGCAACCGGCCCGCCTGCCTGGCCTCGGCCCTGCCCCGATCGGTCAGCCCGACGTCTACCCAGCCGGTGAACCGGTTCAGCTCGTTCCATTCGGACTGGCCGTGGCGGACAAGGACCAGGTCGGGCACCCTGCGGAGCGTACCCGCAACCTGGTCGGACGCTCCCCGGACCGCGCCCGGGAACATCCCCGCACCCCGGGTGGTTACCAGATACGTGCAGTCGTGCCAGCAAAGGATTTGATATAAGAAGACTCAAGTTTGCTGTACATATCTGCGTCAGCTTGGTACAATAGACAAGTAGATACGAAGACGAACAGAAAACGGAGGACAGACGATGCCCAAGGCCGTCGGAATCGACCTGGGAACTACTAACTCGGTGGTGAGCGTGCTGGAGGCGGGTGAGCCCGTCGTCATCCCGAACGCCGAGGGGAACAGGACGACCCCGTCTGTTGTGGGCTTCTCCAAGTCTGGAGAGGTGCTCGTGGGCGAGGTCGCCAAGAGGCAGGCCATCACCAACCCGGACCGCACGATCAGGTCCGTGAAGCGCCACATGGGCACTTCGTGGTCCATCGACATCGACGGGAAGAAGTACAACGCCCAGGAGATCTCTGCGCGCATCTTGCAGAAGCTGAAGCGCGATGCGGAGAGCTACCTCGGTGACACGGTGAACCAGGCCGTAATCACCGTCCCCGCGTACTTCGACGACGCCCAGCGGACCGCCACCAAAGAGGCGGGCCAGATCGCGGGCCTCGAGGTACTGCGCATCATCAACGAGCCGACCGCAGCGGCGCTCGCGTACGGCCTCGACAAGGAGAAGGCCGACCAGACTGTCCTCGTGTTCGACCTCGGAGGCGGGACGTTCGACGTGTCGGTCCTCGAGATCGGTGACGGAGTGTTCGAGGTCAAGTCGACGTCGGGCAACACGCACCTCGGCGGCGACGACTGGGATCAGCGCGTGATCGACTGGCTCGTGAAGACGTTCAAGGACAAAGAAGGCGTCGACCTGTCCAACGACAAGATGGCGCTGCAGCGTCTGAAGGAAGCAGCGGAGAAGGCGAAGATCGAGCTGTCGTCGGTGCAGGAGACGCAGATCAACCTTCCGTTCATCACCGCCACGTCAGACGGTCCGAAGCATCTCGACGAGAAGTTGACTCGCTCCAAGTTCAACGAGCTCACCCGCGACCTCACCGAGGCGTGCCGTGGGCCGTTCGAGCAGGCGGTCAAGGACGCGGGTCTTGCGACGTCGGCGATCGACCACGTCATCCTCGTCGGCGGCTCGACCCGGATGCCGGCGATACAGGAGCTCGTGAACGGCCTGAGCGGCAAGGAGCCCCACAAGGGCGTCAACCCCGACGAGGTCGTTGCGGTCGGTGCCGCCATCCAGGCCGGCGTGCTTAAGGGCGAGGTGAAGGACATTCTCCTTCTCGACGTCACGCCGCTTTCGCTCGGCATCGAGACCAAGGGCGGTGTCATGCACCGTTTGATCGAGCGCAACACGACCATCCCGACCAAGCGTTCTGAGGTGTTCACCACCGCCGAGGACAACCAGCCTTCGGTGGAGGTCCACGTACTCCAAGGTGAGCGCGAGATGGCCATGTACAACAAGACGCTCGGCAAGTTCCAACTTGTCGACCTGCCCCCGGCGCCGCGCAACGTGCCGCAGATCGAGGTCGCATTCGACATCGACGCGAACGGCATCGTGCACGTGTCCGCCAAGGACCTTGCGACGGGCAAGCAGCAGTCGATGACGATCACGGGTCAGTCGTCTCTCGCCAAGGACGAGATCGACCGCATGGTGCGCGACGCCGAGTCGCACGCCGAGGACGACCGTCGCAGGCGCGAGGAGGCCGACGTCCGCAATCAGTCGGACACTCTCGTCTACCAGACCGAGAAGCTGCTCCGTGAGCAGGGCGAGAAGTTCGAGGGCGACGAGAAGCAGAAGGTCGAGTCGTCTCTCGCAGACTTGAAAGAAGCCTTGAACGGAACGGACGTCGAGCGCATCAAGAACGCGACCGAAGCGTTGATGACGGCGAGCCACGGCTTCTCGCAGCGGCTCTACGAGCAGGCGACCCAGTCGTCCGGCTCGGCCGGCGCAGGTGGGCCGGCGGGTGACGGCTCCGCAGACTCGTCCTCGGACGACGAGGTCGTCGACGCGGAGATCGTGGATGAGCCGGGTGCGTGACAATGCCGTCAAACGGCTCACGCCACAACGACGACGCGCTTGGACGCGCTGAAGTCGAGAACGCCGAAGACTCTGAGAGTCGGGCCCGGGGCGAGGGTGAGGCCCTCGCTCCGGACCGCGAGGTGAGTGATGACTCTGAGCGCGGCGATAGCTACCGGCCGAAGGTGCGTGACCTGCGCGGCTCGCGCGGTCACGTCTCTGACATACCGAATGTCTACGAGGGTCTGTCCCCGGATCTGACCACAAGTAGAGAACCAGCCGAGGTGATTGCGGTGCTCACGAAGGAGCGTGACGAGCTTCTCGACGCGCTCCGCCGGGTCCAGGCGGACTTCGAGAACTACAAGAAGCGGATCGAACGTCAGTCGGCCGAGCTGCGCGACCGCGCCAACGAACGAATAGTCGAAAGGCTGCTTCCCGCGCTCGACGCGTTCTCGTTGGCAAGGGCTCATCTCGGCGACGCCGATGCCAGTCCCGAGAACCGGGCGCTGCTCCAGGCCGCCGCAATGATCGAGGACGCGCTCGAGAAAGAAGGTTTGGAGCGCATCGTCGCAGAGGGTGTCGAATTCGACCCGACGTCACACGAGGCGGTCGAGCATCTTCCGGCGGACGACGATCCGGATCAGGCCCACTCGGTCCCGACCGTGGTCGCCGTCTTCAGGCCGGGATACGTGTGGAAGGGCCGGGTGATTCGCCCGGCCATGGTGCGGGTGCGTGGGTGAGCGGGAGAACAACCCGTTGAGCCTGCGCCAAAGGTGAGGAAGGACTCGAGTGCCCGCGCAGCGTGAATGGTTCGAAAAGGACTACTACTCGGTTCTCGGTGTGCCGGAGACGGCGACCGAGAAGGAGTTGACGCGCGCCTACAGGAAGCTCGCCAAGCAGTACCACCCCGACACGAACCCCGGAGCAGAGGAGCGATTCAAGGACATAACCGCGGCGTACGACGTCGTCGGCGATCCGGCGAAGCGCAAGGAGTACGACGAGGTCAGAAAGCTCGGTCCGATGGCGCGCGGGATCCCGGGCGGCTTCGGCGGTTCCGGCGGTTCCGGAGGCGGCACCACGTTCCGCATAGACGACCTGGGCGACCTCGGTGACCTGTTCGGCGGCCTCGGTAACTTCGGCCGGTCGCGCAGGCAGCGCAGTGGTACGGGACCGCGGCGTGGCGAGGACGTTCACGCCAGGGTGCACCTTTCGTTCGAGGACGCCATCCGGGGTGTGACCACTGCAGTGCACGTTGACGGCGAGGCGCGCTGCGAGACGTGTCACGGATCGGGCGCGGCGCCGGGCAGCTCGCCTGTCACTTGTTCGAGATGCGGCGGGAGCGGCGTGCTCGCAGAGCCCCAGGGTCTGTTCAGCCTGAGCACCATCTGCCCGCAGTGCAAAGGGCGAGGGACAACCATCGACAAACCCTGCCCCACGTGCAGGGGCACGGGCGTTACCAAGCGCGGTCGCGAGGTGAAGGTGAGGATCCCGCCCGGCGTCGAAGACGGTCAGACCATCCGCGTGAAGGGTCGAGGCGAGGCGGGCCGCAACAACGGGCCTTCGGGAGATCTCTACGTCGACGTTTCCGTCGGTCGGCATCCGCTCTTCGGCCGGCGCGGTCGGAACCTCACACTCGAGGTTCCGGTCACGTTCCCCGAGGCCGCGCTCGGCACCACTGTGAAGGTGCCCACCCTCGACGAACCGGTCAGCCTGCGCATACCACCGGGCACCCCGAGCGGGAAGACGTTCAGGGTGAAAGGACGCGGAGTACCGGCCGGGAAGCGCTCGGCCGCCGGAGATTTGCTCGTGACGGTGGTGGTCACCGTTCCCGACAAGCTCACCGACGAGCAACGTGCTGAGGTCGAGCAGCTGGCGCTCGTCCTCGACGGTGCGCCGCGCAATTACTTCGAGGAGGCACAGGACAAATGAGCTCGTTCAAACCCGGCGGCGACCCGAGGGGACGCGCCGTATATGTGATCTCGGTGGCAGCCGAGCTTGCGGGGGTGCACCCGCAGACGCTCCGCGTCTACGAGAGGCGCGGGCTCGTTGATCCGTTGCGAACGGTCGGTGGCTCGCGCCGTTACTCGGAAAGGGACCTGGAGCGACTTCGGCGGATTCAGAACCTGACGGCTGAAGGTCTGAACCTCGAGGGAGTCCGAAAGGTGCTCGTCTTAGAGGCAGAGGTGGAGCGCCTCAGGACCGAGCTCGATCGCGTCAGGTCAGAGATGCGCGAGACCGTCGAGCAGACTCACCGCCAGTACAGGCGCGACCTCGTCCCGCTACGCCAGCTACCCGTCCCCGGTTTCCGTGCCAGCTCCCCCGCGGGCGGCCGCGCCGGCTCGGGTAGGCCCCGGAGATAAGAGATAAGCGGAGATAAACATGGCTCTCGATCCGAATCGGTGGACTCTCAGAACTCAGCAGGCCGTAAACGAGGCCGGCGCATTGGCGCGCTCGATGAGTCACGCAGAGGTGACGCCCAACCACCTTCTCGCCTCGATCCTCGCTCAACCTGAAGGAATCGCGGTCCCGCTCCTCACGCGTGCCGGAGTCGACACGCGCGCGCTTGTCGTGCGCACCGAGAGCAACCTGGCCTCTCTGCCCAAGGCTTACGGGACCGGCGAGCCCACGTTGTCACGCGACAGCAGGGACCTCCTCGAGTCGGCGGACGCGTTGCGTTCGGACATGGGCGACGAGTACCTGTCGGTCGAGCACCTGCTGCTGTCCATGTCCGATCTGCTCGGTACCGGCCGGGACAAGTTGCTGTCGGCCATGCGCGAGGTACGCGGGAGCCACAAGGTCACCTCGCAGACGCCCGAGGATCAGTACCTCGCCCTCGAGCGGTACGGGAGAGACCTGACCCAGCTCGCCGACAAGGGCAAGCTCGACCCGGTCATCGGTCGCGACGAGGAGATCCGCCGGGTCATCCAGGTTCTGTCACGGCGCACGAAGAACAACCCGGTCCTCATCGGCGAGCCCGGCGTCGGCAAGACGGCGATCGTCGAGGGCCTCGCTCAGAGGGTCGTCGAAGGGGACATCCCCGAGGGCCTCCGAGGCAAGCGCGTGATCAGCCTCGACCTGTCTGCGATGGTCGCCGGCGCCAAGTACCGGGGAGAGTTCGAAGAGCGCCTGAAGGCCGTGTTGAAAGAGATCGCGGACTCCGAGGGCGAGGTCGTCACCTTCATCGACGAGCTACACACGATCGTCGGTGCGGGCGCCGCCGAAGGGGCCATGGACGCCGGCAACATGATCAAGCCGATGCTCGCCGCGGCGAGCTCCGCCTGATCGGTGCCACCACCCTCGACGAGTACCGCAAGCACATCGAGAAGGACGCAGCGCTCGAACGCCGTTTCCAGCCTGTGTTCGTCGAGCAGCCGAGCGTCGAGGACACCGTTGCGATCCTGCGCGGCCTGAAGGAGCGTTACGAGATCCACCACGGGGTCCGGATCCAGGACGCCGCGCTCGTGGCGGCGGCCGTGCTGTCCGACCGCTACCTGACAGGGCGGTTCCTCCCCGACAAGGCGATCGACCTGATCGACGAGTCCGCGAGCCGGCTTCGGATCGAGATCGACTCCATGCCGACGGAGCTCGACGTGGTGACCCGGCGCATGCGCCAACTCGAGATCGAAAGGGTCGCTTTGGCGCGCGAGACGGACAAGGCGTCTGCGGAGCGTCTCGCCCGGCTCGACGAGGAGCTCGCGAACTTGAAGGAACAATCCGACGCGCTCACCGCCCGCTGGCAGGCCGAGAAGACGGCGATCGCCGAGATCCGCAGCCTCAAAGGTGAGCTCGAGACGCGACGAGCCGAGGCCGAGCGCTTCGCACGCGAAGGTGACCTGACTCGCGCGTCGGAGATTCGCTATGGGCAGATCCCTGAGCTCGAGCGGCGGATCGAAGAGGCGAGCCAAGCGTTGGGCGAGCTCCAGGCGAGCGGGGCGCTGCTCAAAGAAGAGGTGGACGCAGAGGACGTCGCCGAAGTCGTGAGCCGGTGGACAGGGGTGCCGGTCAGCAGGCTTTTGGAGGGCGAGGTTCAAAAGCTCATCCGGATGGAGCAGGCCCTCCACGCGAGGGTCGTCGGCCAGGAAGAGGCCGTCAACGCCGTTTCCAATGCGATCCGCCGCAGCCGTGCCGGGCTCTCCGATCCACGCAGGCCCATCGGCTCCTTCCTGTTCCTCGGCCCTACAGGCGTAGGCAAGACCGAGCTCGCCCGGGCGCTTGCGGAGTTCTTGTTCGACGACGACCGCGCCATGGTGCGGATCGACATGGGCGAGTACCAGGAGAAGCACACCGTGTCGCGCCTCGTCGGGGCCCCGCCCGGATACGTGGGGTACGAGGAGGGCGGGCAGCTCTCCGAGGCGATACGCCGCCGCCCCTACGCGGTCGTTCTCCTCGATGAGATCGAGAAGGCAAACCCCGACGTGTTCAACGTCCTGCTCCAGGTGCTCGAAGACGGCAGGTTGACCGACGGACAGGGCCGTACCGTCGACTTCACCAACACCGTGCTGATCATGACGTCCAACCTTCCGGGCGACCCGGCTGCGTTCTTCAGGCCGGAGTTCGTGAACCGAATCGATGAGATCGTCCGGTTCCGCTCGCTGTCCCAGGAGGACCTGCGAACGATCGTCGACATCCAGCTCGCCAGGCTCAAGGCCCGGATGGCCGAGCGGGCGCTCGACCTCGAGGTGACTCCTGCAGCTCGGGACTGGCTGGCGAAGGCCGGCTACGACCCGGACTTCGGGGCTCGGCCGCTGCGCCGCGTGCTCCAGAGGGCTGTGGAAGACCAGTTGGCGCTCGCTCTGCTCGAGGGCAAGTACACCGAAGGGTCAGTCGTTACCGTCGACGTCGCCGGCTCCGCCTCGGATGGCGGCGCACAGGGTGCGGCTCCGGGCCTCGTGCTCCGCTAGGGCTACACTCGATCGTCACCCGGGCCTAGAACGGAGGGGCTGCGCGTGCCTGCAACTGTCGTGGTCGGCACGCAGTGGGGCGACGAGGGAAAAGGGAAGCTCACCGACCTCGTCGCCAAGGAGATGGACCTCGTAGTCCGCTACCAAGGTGGCCATAACGCGGGCCACACCGTTGTGGTGGACGGCGAGACCTTTGCTCTCCAGCTCGTGCCGAGCGGAATCCTGTACGACCACATCACTCCGGTGATCGGAAACGGCGTCGTGGTCGACCCCGGCGTGCTCCTGGACGAGCTCGACACCCTGGAAAGCAAGGGAGTGAGCACCGCGCGCCTGGTCGTGAGCGGGAATGCCCACTTGATAATGCCTTACCACCAAGAGCTCGACCGGGTGACCGAGCGTTACCTCGGCAAGAACGCGCTCGGCACGACGAAGCGGGGGATCGGACCTGCGTACGCCGACAAGGCGGCAAGGGTGGGGTTGCGCGTCCAGGACCTGATGGACCCGAAGATCTTCCGCCAGAAGCTCGAGGTCGTGCTGAAAGAGAAGAACGCAATCCTCGCGAAGGTCTACAACCGGCTGCCCCTGTCCGCCGACGAGATCTGCGCGCGCTATCTCGACGAGCTCGCGCCCCGGATCGTCCCGATGGTGACAGACGCCGTAGCTCTCGTACACGAAGCTCTTGCTCGAGGTAGCAACGTGCTGCTCGAAGGGGCGCAGGCCACGTTCCTCGACCTCGACCACGGGACGTATCCGTTCGTCACGTCGTCGAACCCCGTGGCGGGCGGGGCGTGCACCGGCGCAGGGATCGGGCCGATGCACATCCAGTCGGTCATCGGCATCGCCAAGGCGTACGTCACCCGAGTGGGCGCCGGTCCGTTCCCGACCGAGGACAAGGGCGAGGCCGGGGAGCAGATGGTCGAGCGCGGCCACGAGTTCGGGACCAACACCGGCAGGCGACGGCGCTGCGGCTGGTTCGACGCTGTTCTCATGCGCCAGGCCGTGCGGCTCAACTCACTCTCCGAGGTGGCGATCACGAAGCTCGACGTTCTCGACGACTTCGACACGGTGAAGGTTTGCGTTGCCTACGAAGCAGACGGCAAGCGTTACGACTACCCGCCGTATCACCAGTCGGTGCTGCACCAGGTGACTCCCGTATACGAGGAGCTTCCCGGGTGGCGCCACGACCTTTCTGGGGCCACCGAGCTCGTCGATCTGCCAAGTGCCGCCCGCCGGTACGTCGCATTCCTGGCCGAGCAGATCGGGGTACCGATCAAACTCGTCGGGGTTGGTCCCGGCCGCGAGCAGTTCGTGCGTTTCGCAGCTTGATTCCCTCCGCGTCGCTCCAGTGCTCCGGTGGTCCAGAGCACCAGGCTCGTCGTGTCAAGGCCGGCTCTCTGCCGGCAAAAAACAGGAATTAATATACAGCAGTGTTAACTAATTCAGAAATTTATGGTGCCGACGTCGACTCCTCGACCGACACTCCCCCCGATTTCGGCTCCCCGGCGAAGGCTCGTCGTATGAAGGTCTGCATCGTCGGCTCCGGCGGACGTGAGCACGCGCTCGCGATCGCCCTCGGCCGGACAGCGGACGTGGTCGTCACGCCCGGGAACCCCGGCATCCCAGGGGTCACGGCGGAGGGTCACGTGCTCACGTGCAGCGCGGCCCCGCCCGAAGAGATCGACGCCGACCTGGTGGTGATCGGACCGGAGGCGCCGCTCGTAGACGGCCTCGCAGACCGGCTCCGCTCAAAAGGACGAACCGTGTTCGGTCCCGGGGGAGACGGCGCACGCCTCGAGGGTTCCAAGGCCTACATGAAGGAGGTCCTCTCTGAGGCCGGGGTCCCGACTGCGCGGCACGGCGTGTTCTCCCGCCCCGACGACGCAATCAGCTACCTCCGTGCGCTCCCCGGTCCGTGGGTGGTGAAGACCGACGGTCTTGCATCCGGCAAAGGCGTGCTCGTTGCCGGATCGCTCGAAGAAGCAGAGGCGGACGTGGTCTCCAAGCTTTCGGGCGAGGCGTTCGGCGAAGCAGGCCGGCGCGTGGTCATAGAAGAGGGACTTGTCGGAACGGAGTGCTCTATCCACGTCCTTTGCGACGGCCGTCGAGTACTACCTCTCGCCGCCGCACGCGACTACAAGCGCGTTCGGGAGGCCGACGCGGGGCCCAACACCGGCGGCATGGGCTCCAACTCGCCGGTGCCGTTCGTAGACGACGACATGATCGGCCGGGTCGTCGACACGTGCGTTGAACCGATGCTTTCAGCTCTCAGAAAGCGAGGCGTGGATTACCGGGGCGTGCTCTACGCCGGGTTGATGCTCACCGCGGACGGCCCGAAAGTCCTGGAGTACAACGTCAGATTCGGCGACCCGGAGACCCAGGTCATCTTGCCGCGCACGACGGGGGACCTCACCGAGCTGCTCTACGAGGTGGCTTGCGGAAACCTGCGCGCCGAGATCCCGGCTACGAAGGGTGCGTCCGTTTGCGTGGTGCTCGCCTCCGAGGGATACCCGGGCGCCGTGAGAACCGGTGATCGGATCTGCGGGCTGGACGAAGCGGCCTCCGTCAACAGCGTTTCCGTTGCGATGGCCGGCGTCGCGTCGAACGAAGATGCACTCGTCACCGCGGGCGGTAGGGTTCTAGGGGTCACCGGACTCGGAGAAAGCCTTTCAGAAGCACGCAAACTTGCATACGAAGCAGTTGCGTGCGTCCGATGGGAGGGTATGCAACACCGTAACGACATAGCCGAGATCGATGCCGCGACGCTCGACGCAGACCGGACGATCGAGCGGGACGGCGCACGTTGATCCCCCGCTATTCGCTTCCCGAGATGGCCGCCCTCTTCACCGACGAGGCCAGGATGACGGGATGGCTCGAGGTGGAACTTGCCGCAGTCGACGGGTTGGCGTCCGTCGGCGTCGTCCCCACCGCGGACGCCGAGATCGTCCGAGCACGCGCACCCAAGGTGACCCCGCAGTTCGTCGCCGACGTCGCCGCTCGCGAGTTGGTCACCGACCACGATCTCGCCGCCTTCGTGGACGTCGTTCAGGCGGCGATCGGCGGTCCCGAAAGTGCGTGGGTCCACTACGGGCTCACGTCGTCCGACGTGGTCGACACGGCGCTTAGCTCGACGCTCGTCAGCGCCTCGGACCTCCTCATCGCCGCCGCGGGTGGGCTGATCGAAGTGCTGAAAGCGCGAGCTGCCGAGCACATCGCGACTCCCATGGCGGGTCGTACGCACGGGCAGCACGCCGAACCCACGACCTTCGGCGTCAAGCTCGCGTTGTGGTGCCTGCAGGTCGACCGTGACAGGACCCGCCTGCTGAGGGCACGCGACGGCATCGCGGTCGGCAAGCTCTCCGGCGCCGTCGGCACTTACTCCAACATCGATCCGCTGGTCGAGGAATTCGTCTGCAATGCGCTCGGGCTGCACCCGGTTCCCGCGACGCAGGTCATCTCCAGAGACCGGCACGCGGAGTACCTGTGGGCGTGCGCGTCGGTCGGGGCGACCGTGGAGGCGATCTCGACGGAGATCCGGCATCTTGCGCGGACGGAGGTGGCAGAGGTCGAGGAGCAGTTCGGTTCGGGGCAGAAGGGGAGCTCTTCGATGCCCCACAAGCGCAACCCTGTGCTGTCGGAGAGGCTCTCAGGACTCGCTCGGGTATTGCGCGGATACGTGCAGCCAGGGCTCGAGGACGTGGCGCTCTGGCACGAGCGGGACATCTCGCACAGCTCGGTCGAGCGCGTGATCCTGCCGGACGCCTCGATGCTCGCCTATTACCTGCTCCGCAGGGTCACCGGGCTGATCGAAGGGTTGGTCGTGAACGTGGAACGCATGCTCGAGAACCTGACAACCGGGTCACTCGGGCTGCTGCACAGTCAATCGGTGCTGCTCGCGCTCGTTTCCTCAGGAATGGATCGCGATGCGGCCTACCGTGTCGTTCAGCACGACGCCCGTATCGCCTGGGAGCAGAGGCGACCGTTCCGTGAGGTGCTCGAGGCGGACGACGAAGTGACGCTCGATTCCGAGGCGCTTGACGGGGCTTTCGATCTGGAACATTCCCTTCGCCACACCAGAAGGTTCCTCGACGCCCTCGAAGCCGTCGAGCCCTGAGCGCTCACTGGATACCCTGGAGCCATGTCCATCTCCCCCGTCCACTCAGGCAAAGTTCGAGAGCTCTACGCGGTCGGTGACGACCAGCTTTTGATGGTCGCTTCGGACCGCATATCCGCATTCGACGTCATTCTCGCCGAACCGATCCCCGACAAGGGGAGGGTTCTGACGGCGATGACGGTGCACTGGCTCGACGTGCTGTCCGACATCGCCCCGAGCCATCTCGTGACCGCCGATCCTTCGGCGATGCCGGACGAGGGTGACCTCGACTCGCAGGACTCGGACATCGCAGGCCGGGCGATGCTCGTCAGGCGTGCGGACATGCTCCCGCTCGAGTGCATCGTGAGGGGATATCTCGCCGGGTCGGCGTGGAAGGAGTACGAGCGCGGCTCGACGGTGCACGGCACGGTGCTTCCGAAGGGCATGCGGCAGGCAGAGAGGCTCGACGAACCGATGTTCACTCCTTCGACCAAGGCCGAGGAGGGTCACGACGTGAACCTCTCGTTCGAAGAGTCGGTCGGCCTCGTGGGCCCGGAGGTGGCCAACCAGGCGCGCGACCTCTGCCTCGAGGCCTACAAGCGTGCGTCGGTCGCCGCCGAGGCCCAGGGGATCATCGTTGCCGACACCAAGTTCGAGCTTGGTTGGATAGACGGCAAGCTCTCTTTCTGCGACGAGGTTCTCACCCCGGACTCCTCTCGTTTCTGGCCGGCGGGGGAATTCGAGCCCGGGACCAATCCGCCCTCGTTCGACAAGCAGCCGGTGCGGGACTGGTTGGAGGCGAGCGGTTGGGACAAGCAGCCCCCTCCTCCGCACCTGCCGGACGAGATCGTGCGCGAGACGAGCGAGCGGTACAAGACCGCCTACGAGCGCATCTGCGGACGTCGCCTCGCCGATTGGTACGGTGCCTGAGTGCGGTTCGACGTTCTCGTCGAAGTGCAACTGCGCCCGGGGATAGCCGATCCTCAGGGCGCGACGATCGAAAGGGCCCTGCCGGCGCTCGGATTCTCCGACGTGCACAACCTCAGGGTCGGGCGGGCGATCCGGTTCGAGGTCGAGGCCCCTGACGAGGCTGCGGCCGGACGCCTCGCCGAAGACCTGGCGGCGAGGTTGCTCGCCAACCCGGTGATCGAGCAGGCCGACGTGAAGGTGACGTCCGGAAGCCACGCCGGCGCACCGCTGTGAGCTCACGCGTGGCGGTCGTCGTCTTCCCCGGAACGAACTGCGAGCACGACGTCGTCAAGGCGATAGACGGCCTCGGCGGCGACGCGCAGCTCGTGTGGCACACGGCGAGCACGCTCGACGGCTTCGACGCCGTCGTCCTGCCGGGGGGGTTCGCTCACGGCGACTACCTGAGACCCGGGGCGCTTGCCCGCTTCTCGCCGGTCATGGAGTCAGTGGAGCGGTTTGCGGCAGATGGTGGCCCCGTGATCGGGATCTGCAACGGATTTCAGGTGCTGACAGAGGCCGGGATGTTGCCTGGCGCTCTCCAGAAGAACCGCGGACTCAGATTCATCTGCGAACCTATCGAGGTCGAAGTCTGCACTGACCGGAGCGTTCTCACCTCCGGTGTCGAAGTGGGAAGAAGCCTTCTGATCCCGATCAATCATTTCGAGGGCAGCTACACCTGCGACGAAGAGACGTTGAGTCAACTCCGGTCGGAAGATCGCGTGGTGCTCAGGTATCGCGACAACCCAAACGGGTCTTTGGACGGCATAGCCGGCATTTCGAACGCGGAGGGAAATGTGGTCGGCCTTATGCCACATCCCGAGCGAGCGAGCCAGCCGATGGCCGGGTCTTCCGACGGGAATGTGCTGCTCGGTGCTCTGCTCGAATCCGCGTCAATGGACCTTGTGCGAAACGGCTGAGACCCCGGACCCAGGAACCCTCGAGATGCCCGCTCTCTCCAATACCGAGACCGGCACCCCGACCGCCCGCCAAGCGCTATATCCGATGCCCTTGCGGCGACCATAAGCCCCTGCGACTTTTATGAAAGCCTTTTCCGCGTCGTCCAGGTCGTCAGATGCGTCGTTTCTAGCGAGCTCCGCCGAGAGGTCTTCGCGTTCTTGGACAAGGTGAAGCCTCGTGAGCGGATCGGCGGTGTTCAATTGCTCGTCCACTGAAGCAAGGCGCCTTTTGATGGATTCAGGCGTGCGCTTGCGACCTCTTCGCGGACGTTGGTCTTCCAGAGCTTCGAGATAGCGCCGGACCGCCCGCCCCTCTTCTCTGCCTTTGGCGAGTGCAGCTTTGTGTTCGGCGGACATCGCGCTCTTCTTGCGTGATCCCGCACTCGCTGGCATGCGGGTCATTATGTCGATCCGTCTTAGTTTTTTGCAAACGTCAATTTGCCGCCCGTATTTGCGCGAAATGCCACCGCGGTTTCAGAGGTATTCAGCCGTATTCACGCGTATTCCCGGACGCCTTGAGCACGGCCTTTTTGTAGGCACCCGGGGCGAGCGATTTCCCTATCGGGGCGAGGCGAGCGATAAACGTCGCGTCGATATCCATTCGCGGTCCCCCCATTCGAGCGAGAAGCAGGCGCGAGACCTGCTCCTCGGTACGCCTCACCATCTTGGGCGGCATTCGCATCCCATCCTCCACAGCGCCGCTCCCCATTGCAGTCGGCACCCAACCCGGATAGAGGACATGGAGACGGACACCCGAGGCGCCGGACTCTTCAATCGACAGGGCCCGACTCTCCGTAAAGGCGCTCAACGCCGCCTTCGAGGCGCAGTAGGACGGCTCTCCCGGCCCGGGTGCGCGGCCTGAGTCGGAGGACACGTTCACAACGACGCCGGATCCCCGGGCGAGCATCCCGGGGAGCACCGCTTCGGTCCCGGCGACGGCGGCGAAGAAGTTCGTCTCCATGACCAGTCGGTATCCGTCCAGCTCCTGCTCCAACGTCTGCCCCGTCCGGGGAGGCTCAGGGATTCCCGCGCAATTCACCAGCACGTCGATCCGGCCGTGCTCCTTTTCGACCGATTCGAGCACCCCGAGGAACGCGCCTATGTCGCTGACGTCGCAGCGCTGCGCCGAAGAGCGTGACGACTTTCCGCGGAGCTCGCCTTCGAGGGTGGCGAGAAGGTCGCCTCTCCTGGCAATAGCGACGACGATGCTTCCGGCAGAAGCGAGGTCGAGGGCGAAGCGACGCCCGAGACCCGACGACGCGCCGGTCACGACGCACACGGCGCCCTCGAGGCGGATCTTGCTCTTTGCTGCATTCATGACGAAACGACCTTCATGACGAAGAGAAAGGTACAAGGCAGGCCAGGCCCGACGCCCGTCCGCCGCTGAGCCGGCCCGGCACTGCCGGGACCTTCTGTACCCTTTGTCGTGGAGCTGTATACCGTGGAAACGTGGAAACGTGGAAACGTGGAAACGTGAATGACACATCCGATCTTCATCGGAGTCTCGGTCTGACAGACGGCGAATTCGATCATCTGGTCGAGTTGCTAGGTCGCAAGCCCAACCCGCTCGAGCTCGCGATGGTCTCTGTCATGTGGAGTGAGCACTGCTCCTACAAGTCCTCGCGGGTCCACCTTCGCCGCCTTCCGACCAAGGGGCCCGGAGTTCTGGTTGGGCCCGGCGAGAATGCCGGTGTAGTCGACATCGGCGACGGCATCGCCGCCGCAATTCGCATCGAGAGCCATAACCACCCGTCTGCCGTGGAGCCTTACCAGGGTGCCGCGACCGGGGTGGGCGGGATAATCCGCGACATATTCACGATGGGCGCCCGGCCGATCGCGCTGATGGACCCACTCAGCTTCGGCCCGCTCGACGACCCGAAGAACCGGTGGCTGCTCGACCGGGTGGTCGGTGGGATCGCCGGCTACGGCAACTCCGTCGGAGTCCCGACGGTCGGAGGGGAGCTCACCATCGACGAGTGCTACTCCCGCAACCCTCTCGTGAACGTGCTGTGCCTTGGGCTCCTGCCCGTCGACCGCCTGGTGCTGGGGGCGGCGGCGGGGGTCGGAAACTTGGCGGTGCTGCTCGGCTCCACGACCGGCAGGGACGGGATCGGCGGAGTGAGCGTCCTCGCATCTGCGGGATTCGTAAGCGATGAGGCCGACGACTCGAAGAGGCCGAGCGTCCAGGTCGGCGATCCGTTCGAGGAGAAGAGACTGATCGAGGCCTCTCTGGAGCTGCTCGACCTCGGCCTCGTTCGAGGGATACAGGACCTCGGCGGCGCCGGGCTCACGTGCGCGACCTCCGAGACGGCGGCGCGCGCCGGGAACGGGATGGACGTGTACGTATCCGCTGTGCCCCTGAGGGAGCCGGCCATGTCGGCGCTCGAGATCATGACGTCGGAGAGCCAGGAGCGCATGCTCGCGATAGTCGAGCCCGACGATCTCGACGCCGTCAGAGAGGTATGCGCGCGATGGGAGGTCCGGGCGAGCGTCGTGGGAACCGTCACCGAAGGCGGCCAGCTGCGCATCCTGGACGAGCCCGGCGGCCTCGTACTCGGCGAGCTGCCCGCCGCGATGCTTTCCGACGACGCGCCTTGCTACGAGCGGCCGCTCGACCCGCCCAAGAACCTGGAGAACGCGTCGCGACGACGAGCCGAATCTCTCCACGATGAGCTCACGGCCGGCCGACGATCTACTCGCGATGCTCATGGACTTCTCGTGGATCTACCGGCAGTACGACCACCAGCTGTTCCTGAACACGGTGGAGCCCCCGGGCGGCGACGCGGCGGTGCTCCGAGCGGCGGGGCCCGGGCTGCCGCCGAGCGAACGGGGTCTCGCGATGTCGACCGACTCCAACCCGCGCTGGTGCGGCATCGACCCGCGCATCGGAACCGGGTGGCTCGTCGCCGAGTCGGCGGTCAACGTCGCCTGCGCGGGCGCTCGTGCGATCGCGGTCGTGAACTGTCTGAACTTCGGCAACCCCGAGCACGAAGAGGTGATGTGGCAACTGTCGGAGGCCGTCGACGGCATGGCGGAGGCCTGCCTGGCACTCGAGCTGCCGGTGATCGGCGGAAACGTGAGCCTTTATAACGAGAGCTCGGGATCAGACATCCTGCCGACCCCGGTGATAGCGGCTCTCGGAGTCATCGACAGCCTCGTCTCGCGACGGCCGGGGGTGCACTTGACAGACGGTGGCTCCATCGTGCTGCTCGGCAAACCTGCGACGGCGCTCGCAGGGTCCCGACTCGCGGTCGTTCGCCACGAGATGCGCGGCGGTTCGTTGCCGATCTTGGACTTCGGCGCATTGCGTGCGCTCATCGGTGCTCTGGTGCGCGCAGTGAGTGAAGGGCTCTTGTCCGGCGTACACGATGTGTCGGAAGGGGGAACCGCTCTCTGTCTTGCAGAGATGGCCGTCAGGTCGCGGACAGGTTTCCGCGTTTCGGGCGACGGTGTCGCGGACGTGGCCGAGCTGTTCTCCGAAGTGCCGGGACGTGCTGTCGCATGCACCGACAGGCCGAACGAACTGCTCGAGTTGGCAGAGTCGTGCGGGGTGCCCGCTCGCGTTCTCGGGCGCGCCGGCGGGTCGCGTGCGGTGGTGGAGGGGGGACCCGGCGATGCGCCCCTCGTCGACCTGCCCCTCGCCGATCTGATGGAGGCGTGGGCCGGCGCCCTTCCCCTCGCACTCGGTGAGTCGCTCGAAGCGGTGGGTTCACGCCGTTGACACAACTATGGGCCGCATTTGGGCTGGGCGCGGCGCACCAGGCTAAAGCGACCCAGCTAGAAGCCCGAATTGATGTGCATGTTCGGAGGGTGTGCGGGCTCTTGCAGGCTTTCCCTGCAATTGACGGGCCAAGGTGCGCGGGGTCACAGGTGACGGAGCCGACCGAGGGCCGGCGTTGCCGGTCGAGTGTGCCCAGGCTCGGTTCGGGGTTCGCTCCGGTGCGACAGGAGATGGGCCTGGGCTCGGGGCTCAGGCTCGCCGAGCGGCGAGCTCGTCGAGGGCGTCTTCGGGCACATCGAGGTCACCGGTGCCCCGTCCGACGGCCAGGTCGGGCTTGAAGCTCCCGTGATAATCGGACCCCCCCGTCGGGACCAGGCCCGAGCTCCTCGCGATCCTCGTCAGGTCTGAGCGCTGTTCGGGGGAGTACCGGCCGTAGACGGCCTCCAGGCCGGCGAACCCGGCATCGGCTAGCTCTGTTGACAGACGCTCTAGGTCTCGCAGCTCGAGCCCGAGGCTGAGCGGGTGGGCGAGCACGGCGACTCCTCCCGATCGCCTTGCAAGGCCCGCTACTTCTTTCGGCAGCAGGCGGCCCTTCGGCACGTACGCCGGCGCGCCGTTGGCGAGCCAACGCTCGAACGCATCGTCTATGTCCCGAGCCGCACCGAGCTCGACCAGGGCGCGTGCGAAATGAGGACGCCCCAGTCCCTCCTCGCCTCCTGCATCGGCGGCGAGCTTGTCGTAGTCCACTCTCACGCCGAGGTCGGACAGACGGCGCAGGAGCTTCTTGTTGCGCTCCTTTCTGTCCGCCCGAAGTAAGCGGAGCTCGCTTTGGAGAGGGCCGTCCCCTTCTTCTACGAAATAGACGAGAACGTGCACCGACGATCCTTCAGCGAGGCCGTCCGGCTTGCACGACACCTCGCACCCTGGAACCAGGGTCACCCCGGCGCGATCGGCCGAGCGTCGCGCCTCTTCGAGTCCGGAAAGGTTGTCGTGGTCGGTCAGCGCGACCGCGCTGCACCCGGCAGCGGCAGCAAGCTCGGGGATGCGCGCCGGCGCATCGGAGCCGTCAGAAATCGCCGAATGCGTGTGAAGGTCGATCACCCTGGGCCACGGTAGTGTCGACCGTGCTGGGCGAGGAGAGGCGGATCAAGCGTGACGGCGACTGATCGGCAGGCCGAATGAGCGAAATGGGCCTGTGAAGGAGGCCTGCGGCGTCTTCGCCGTGAATGCTCCCGGGCGGGCGGTCGCCCAAATGACGTTCGACGGTATGTACGCCCTCCAGCACCGCGGCCAGGAGTCAGCCGGCATGGCCGTTTCGGACGGGGAGTCCGTCACCGTCGTGAAGGACATGGGTCTCGTAATGACGGTTTTCGACGAGCGCACGGTGTCCGCTCTGCCTGGCGACCTGGCCATAGGCCACACCCGGTACTCGACGACCGGCCGCTCCGAGTGGCGCAACGCCCAGCCGGTGTTCCGCTCGGTCGGGCGCTCGGGATTCGCCCTGGGGCACAACGGGAACCTGACCAACACCGCTGCGCTCGCCACCCAGTTCGGGATGCTGCCCGGCGTCATCGCGTCTGACAGCGACCTCATCGCCGAAGTTGTGGGCGCCGCATGGGGACGCGAAGAGGTCTCGGACGACGTACTTCTCGAGGAGGCCCTTCGGGCCGTCCTTCCGAGCATCGAGGGTGCGTACTCGATCGTCGCCATCACGGCGACGGCGGTCATGGGAGCCAGAGATCCTCACGGCTTCAGACCGCTCTGCCTCGGGCGCCTGCCCTCGAAGGGGCCGGACGGTCCGCCGGAGGGCTGGGTTCTCGCCTCCGAGACACCCGCTCTCGACGTAGTCGGTGCCACCTTCGAGCGAGAGGTCCAACCAGGTGAGCTCGTCGTAATAGACGCAAAAGGCGTGCGCTCCGTGCCGTTCGTGCCACCCGACGAGGTGGATCCGCATCTGTGCATCTTCGAGTTCGTGTACTTCGCCAGGCCCGACAGCCGTCTGTACGGGCGCGAGGTCCACGGGGCGAGGCGCCGGATGGGTGAGCTGTTGGCGGGGCAGCGGCCGGTCGAGGCGGATCTCGTTATGGGGGTACCCGAGTCGGGAGTTCCTGCCGCCGAGGGATACGCCCGGGCGAGCGGTATCCCCCATGGCCAAGGGCTCGTGAAGAACCGCTACATCGGGCGCACCTTCATTACTCCGGGTGCCGCCGAACGCGCCGCAGGGGTGCGCCGCAAGCTCAACCCGCTTCGCGACAACGTCGCCGGCAAGAGGCTGGTCGTGGTGGACGACTCGATCGTGCGCGGCACGACCCAGCGCGCCGTCGTCGGCATGCTCCGCGAAGCCGGTGCCGCCGAGGTGCACCTGAGGATCTCGTCGCCCCCGCTCGTCTGGCCCTGCTTCTACGGGATCGACATTCCCGACCGCGACGAGCTCGTCGCGTCAGATTCGACCGTCGCAGAGCTCGAGCGGTTCTTAGGAGTGGACAGTCTCGAGTACCTGTCGCTCGACAATCTGATCGAGGCTATCGGTGCCCCCGGTGCCGGGTTCTGCTCGGCGTGCCTGACCGGCGAATACCCGGTTCCCGTCCCGGTCCAGCTCGCCGGCAAGGCGCGCCCCGAGATGTCAGCCCGCCTGTAGACGGTCTTCGTGGCCGACCGGTCGGAGTCTGTGCCAGCTAGCTACGCCGCAGCGGGAGTCAACCTCGAGGCTGCCGACCAGGCCGTGAGCCGCATCGCTGCTCTCGTCGCCTCGACATCGAGACCCGAGGTGCTCGGAGGCATCGGCGGGTTCGGCGGCAGCTTCGCTCTCGACGTCGCCCGCATGACCGCCCCGGTGCTCGTCGCGTCCACCGACGGAGTCGGCACCAAGCTCGCCGTCGCCCGGGCGGCGGGGCGCTACGACACGGTCGGCGTGGATCTGGTCGCCATGTGCGTGGACGACCTCGTCTGCGTGGGGGCGGAGCCACTGTTCATGCTCGACTACATCTCGACCCGACGTCTCGATCCCGACCAGGTCGAAGCTCTCGTCGGAGGTGTGGCAGAGGGCTGTCGCCAGGCGGGTTGCGCGTTGCTGGGCGGCGAGCTCGCCGAGCACCCCGGAGAGATGGAGCCAGGCGCGTTCGACATGGCGGGTTTCGCAGTCGGGGTGGTGGAGCGCGACGCACGGCTCGGACCGGAGCACGTCGTCGCAGGAGACGTCCTGTTCGGGCTTCGGTCCCCGGGGCTTCGATCAAACGGCTACTCGCTCGCACGTCACGTTCTGCTCGAGCGTGCCGGCCGATCCCTCACTGAGCCGGCGTGGGACGGCGCTTCTCACACCCTCGCCGACGAGATGCTGCGACCGTCGGTGATTTACTCGCCCAGTGTCCTCGCTGCCGCTCGAACCGGCGCGGTCCACGCTGCGGCTCACATAACCGGGGGCGGGATCCCAGGCAATCTCGTCCGGGCTCTGCCTGAGGGTTGCGTGGCCACCGTCGACCGATCACGGTGGGTCGAGCCCGAGATCTTCGGAGAGATCCGCCGGCTCGGGCCGGTTGACGACGACGAGATGCAGAGGGTCTTCAACCTCGGGATCGGGATGATTCTGGTGGTGGCCGCCGACAGGGTCGACGAGGTGGATCGGGCGGCGGCTGAGACTGGCATTGACGGTGTGGTTATCGGACGTGTCGACTCCGGAACGCGTGACGTGCGGCTCGTCGGCCCGGCTTGAGCGCAACCAAGGGCCAGATCTCGAATGCCGGATCTCGAAATGGTGGTCGGGACCGGCGTCGATCCGGTGACCTCACGCTTTTCAGGCGCGCGCTCTACCAACTGAGCTACCCGACCCTTGGCCTCATCTCGCGAGGCAGCGGTCCTGACGGGATTTGAACCCGCGACCTCCGGCTTGACAGGCCGGCGTGCACTCCAGACTGCACCACAGGACCTCGACAGCACACCACCGCACTGCAGCCCACAAAGGGACGTCTCGCAAAGCTATCGGGTATTCAGCCAGGGGTTCTACCGGCAAGTGGTCGATCACACGCCGAGGGGCGAGATCGGTGCACAATCAGCAGCGGATGAACTTTCGGTGAGACAGCGGGGAGGAGACGAGCCGCCACCATGACCACGCGGCAAGAAGCGTACGACGCATACCACCGACAATCCTTCTAACAACCTGCGCCGGGAGTCGGAATGGGCGGGAGTTCGTCGAGGCGATGCCGTCGACGTGAGCGGCACTCGACTTCGCTCGGCCAAGTGGGAATTCATCGCGGACGTTCGCAACGTGGTGACCGGTGACGAGTGGATAGAGGTGGTCGGAGGCAAGAGCGGGGACCGCAAGCTCCGCTCGTTCCAACCCGAGCGAGTATTCGCGCCGGCGACGAAACACCCACGCCGTAGTCCTCGATCGTCCCTCGCCGATGAGCCGCGGTTGCCCCTCGGCTGATCGCTGAATTTGAGCGGTGCCGATCGCGAGCGAGCGCGATACGGTCGCGACCGCCTTGCGAGCTTCGTGGTGGGGCAGGGTTGTGCGGAGCCTCGAAACTCGGGGTCCGGCTAACAGGGAGGGCAAATGCACTTGAAATTCAGACTGGTCGCAGGAGCAGTCGCCGCGATCTTGGTAAGCACTTCGATGTTGTTCGCAGTCGGCTCTGTGGGTGCCTCAGTTGCCTCCGCCTCTGGAGCTCGTCACGATTCCGGGTTGGGCCGAATGTTGAAGGCGCCGGGTCACGTGACGCGGAACATCCACGGTTTGACGATGGAGGGCTCTTACAACTGGTCGGGCTATGCCCAGAATGGTACGACCGGAGAATTCAGCGCCGTTCAGGACACCTGGACTGTTCCTACCGTGAACACGAGCTTGTCGGGCAGCCAGTACTCATCTGACTGGGTCGGGATCGGCGGTTACGCCACGAATGACCTCGTCCAGGCCGGAACCGAGGCCGACAACATCGGAGGCACGGCCAGGTACGACGCCTGGACCGAGATCCTTCCCGCAGCCGAGGTCGTCATCACGGGCCTCACGATCCATGCTGGCGACAAGATCAAGACCACGGTCAAGGAGACGTCAGCGGGTGTTTGGAAGATGACCGTCAAGGACATCACGACAGGGCAAAGCGGCGGTAAGACCGTGAGCTACTCGTCTTCCGGCTCGAGCGTGGAAGCGATCCACGAGCGGCCGTGCATCGCCGACGGTTGCACGAGTGTCAACGACCTGGCCACCTTGACCAAGACGAACAATGTGACCTTCGACCCCGGCAAGTACAGCACCTCAGGACCCGGCACTCCGGTCTACAAGCCGCTGTTGAGCCTGGCAACGGGCGCCACCGAGTACCAGATTTGGATGGTCAACAACGCGGACACCGCTTACATCGCGGCGGTGTCCAACCCTGACTCCGACAGCAACGGCTTCACGGTCGCGTACGGAGCTACCCAGCCTCCGCCTCCGGCGAGCTGACCAAAATGACCCGCACGCAACTGCCGATCGGCTGATCGACAGAAGGGTGCGATAACCGTTCAAGACGGGTGGGGTCCTCCGCGTGGGGATTGCGAAGCCGCTGCGGCGGACCCCACTCGTCAATCGGTCACTGACGCGATCCTCTGGGCTCCCGGAATGGGCCTGACTCTAAACGGCGCCTCGAGTTCTCTGACGTGGACCGGGTAGCCTGATTCTCGGCGGGGTCACCGCGAACGGGCACCCCAGTTTCAACCTCAACTTCGATGACCGCATCCAAAGCGAATACCAACAAGCGAGTTGGCATATTTCCAACTACATACAGGCCAATTCTAACTTCTCGATTCCGTAGCCTGAGGGTCACCTTCGGAGCTTCGGGTGTCGCTCCGGCTTCTAAGGTCGGGATACCCGAGAGTTTGACCGAGAGACTTCCTTCGTCCTAATCGATGATGATGCGACTCAACCGATTCGTGTTGACGTAACCGTTCTTTACGAACCAGCGAGCAGAGTCTGCGATTGCTTCCGAAGCCGGGCGAGGCGAGTATCCGAGTTCGTCACGCGCTCTCCGATCGCTGAACATCATGTTGGTAGTGGACATGCGAGCTGCCTCGAGAGCAACGGCGGGCTCGCGTTTGAGAATCCGGCCCTCGACCAACTGCGACAGTGCTCCGACGCTTAGAGCAAGGGAACGAGGGATCTGCCACTTGGGCGCGGGAAGATTGGTGTATCGAGCAAGAGCTGCGAGCATTGATCCCATCGCGATATTTTCTCCCCCGATGATGTAGCTCCGTCCGATTGCTCCACGTTCGAGCGCCAAAAGGTGTCCGGTAGCCAAGTCGTCAACATGGACCACGTTCAACGTTGTGTCGACGAAGGCGGGGATTCGGCCATTGAGGAAGTCAAGAACGAGCTTCCCGGTCGGCGTCGGTCTCGCATCCCCAGGACCGAGAGGAAATGTCGGAAGTACCAGAGATACTGGCGAACCTTGCGCTGCCGCACGCAGGACCTCGTGCTCTGCCACGTACTTTGTGCGCTTGTAGAGGCCGAACAAGTGAGCCACGTCGGCGTAACAAGTCTCGTCCGCAGCTGAACCGTGGGCCGCTCCCTCCAATCCGAGAACGCCAACGGTGCTCGTGTATACCAATCGCTCGCATTGATTCTTTCGGACTGCTTCCAGAATGTTGAGCACCCCCCCAACGTTCACGTCGTAGAAGTCCTTCGCACGGGGTGCCCAGAATCTGTACATTGCCGCCAGGTGGAAGACAAAGCGAGCATCATTGCAAGCAGTCGTCACCGCATCACCATTTCGGATGTCGACGACGACTCGTTCGACCTCGAGATCTTGAAGATTGGTTTCGTCGCCGCCGGGCTCGACGAGTGCCACGACCTGTGCTCCTCGCGCGAGAAGGGCGCGCACCACAGCTGATCCGATGAATCCTGCCGCTCCCGTCACGACGATGCGGTCGCCCGACGAGATCGATGGTCCGGAGCTCTTTTCAGGTTTGTCGGTCCGACTCGTCATGGCGTCACCGTCGCCTTCATCTCTGGTCGCGAACCGTTGCTCGCTTCCGGAAGCGAAGGCATCTCGTAAGAGGTCTCCGGACGCTTCTTCCCTGTCCGACGCATCGCTCCCTTTGCCATCGTGCGCCCGAACTCGAACAGAAGACCAGAGCCGTTGTGAGCGTCCTTCAAGACGTCGTCGAGAGCATTCACGAAGTAATCGACTTCCTCCTGTCCGCAGATCAAGGGAGGAAGGAGCTTGATGATGTTGACGTTGTCCGCTGCCACTTGAGTGAGAATCCGGTGTCGATGGAAGAGTGGTACGACCAACATCTGGGAAAAGATGGCGGGTCGCAGATGCTCGAGCGTGTTGAAACGTCGACGGAGCGCTTTGGACTGTGGAGCTCCGAACTCGAGTCCGATCATCAGACCCTTTCCGCGCACCTCGTGGAACATCTCGTATCGTTCGACGAGAGGTGCCAGAGCGGCCTCGAAAGCCAATCCCGTACGAGCGGCGCGTTCGACAATTCCCTCGTCATCAAAGGTACTGAGCGTGGCAAGCCCCGCCACCATTGCCATTTGGTTCCGTCCGAAGGTCGAGGAGTGTTTCAAAGCTTTCTCAAGAGAGCTGAAAACCGAGGAGAAAACTCGATCTGATGTGAGTACTGCGCCGACGGGGATGAATCCTCCGGACAAAGCCTTGGACACGGTGATGATGTCGGGGCGGAGATCCCAATGCTCGAAGCAGAAGAACTTGCCCGTCCGACCGAGTCCGGTTTGCACCTCGTCGAGCACCAAAAGGGTCCTGTGCTTGCGGCAGAGCTCTTGCGCCTCCTTCCAGTATTCCGGGGGGGCCATGTAGACGCCCTTTCCCTGAATGGGCTCGACGATGAAGGCAGCAACATCCCCCTTCCGCAGTTCCTTGCGAAGTTGTGAGACGTCCGCAAAGGGCACCGGGTCGCAGCCTGGGAGCAACTTTCCGAAGCCCTCGCGGAACTCTTCGCTGCCGTTCAGAGAAAGGGCGCCGGTGGTCAAGCCGTGAAATGCGTGTGTGGCGTACAGGATCCTCTGCCGCCCGGTGGCCTGGCGCGAGAACTTGATCGCCGACTCAATGGCCTCCGCACCCGAGTTGCAAAAGAAGACTCGACTGATCTCCTCAGAGCATCGCCCCACCAACCGTTCCGCCAGCAGACCGGCGAGGAGCGAGCAGTCCATCTGGACCATGTTCGGCAGGTCGAGGTCGATCGCCTGATGAAGAGCCCCCTTGAGTGCCGGGTGGCTTCGTCCAAGTGCGTACACACCGAACCCAGACAGAAAGTCCAGGTACCGTTCGCCTTCGGCATCGTAGAGATAGCAACCTTGGCCGCGCACGTAGAAGCGGTCGAATCCAATCGTCTTCAATACCCGGCCAAGTTGGTGGTTCAGGTGTTTCTCATGCAACGCGTAGTTCTCGCCATGCCGAGCTTGGAGCAACTCGGCGACGTCAAATGACATTCGTCTCCTTCACGTCCTGCACCGGATCTCCTGATCCGGTACCGGGAGTATTCGTAACTCGATGAGTAGCGTGCTTTGAACATACGATCCCGCTCGCCAGAATTCCAAAATCACGCCTGAGCTGGCCCGTCCTCTGTGTCGTGTATTCGTCCGGCGTCAGACGGCCTGATACGGGAAGACCCGAGGTGTTGAACTCAGCAGCAAATAGGAGTAGATCAGACAGGTCGGGTAGTGCCCACTCTCAGCAAAGGAGCCAATATGGTCCGATTGCGCTCGATGATAACGGTCGTAGCTGCAGTGGCCCTGGTAGTGCTTGCACCGTCCAGCATGGCCGGAGCTTCGGGTGGCCGAATTGGCCCTAACCAGCACTTCATTGGACTGGTCAATGGGAAGCACACCGGCGCAATCATTTACACCGTCTGTCCGGGGCCGATGAGCCCAGGCCGGCTGGGTCCTCCGGCCGGCAACCAGACGGTCGAAGTGCAGCGCGTGTCGGCGGGCGGCGGTGACACCGGGAGCTCGGGCAAGTTCGTTTATGGGTACATCCCTGGTGGTCCTCCAGCGATCACACAGCTGAATCGCTACGACACTCCTGGCGCGATCTCGACGTCTGCGAGGATCCCGTGCCAAGGGAATGGTGTCGTTTACTTCAGTTCGTGCCCCCTCCCGCAGCCGTGCGGTGCAGGCGCCAAGACCGACGACGTGGCAGTGAGGTTCGAGAACATCGCCATGTGAACAGCGAGTCTGTGCCGGGCCTGATCGAACCGCAGGGCCGTCCCCACGTGCGGTATCGGTCTTCCGGGTCAGCTCTTCACAACCAGGGTGCCTGTCATGAACGAATGTATTTGGCAGTGGTACGGGTACGTGCCCGCGATCATGGGGGCCACCACCTCCCGAGTCTGATTGGGAACGATAGGTCCGGTCGTGAATGTGGACTTGTCGCCCGGCAATGCCGAGAAGGTGTGTGCCACGCCGTCATGATTTGTGATTTCCACCTTCTCGCCGGGCCTAGCGATGACGGGATTGGGTGAGAAGGCGAAATTTTGGATCGTGACGTGCACCACGGTGCCTGACGGCACCTCTACACCGGGACTCGCTGACCCAGCCGGAGCTGAACCGGCCCCGGCAAGAGCAATGGATAACACCAATGCAGCGACGATCCCGAGTGGCGCAACGAGGCGCCTGCCCATTCTGACCAATTGGTCGGTAATCGTTGACGCTCTCTCGTCATGCGGCTCAGTACGCCCGGGCCACACAGCCAGTCCGCCAAGCAGGACGGAGGCCCCAACCTCGAGGATCCCGGCGAAGATGCCTGCTGTCGTTCGCACTTCTTTGAACCCGAAGAGGCCGACCCAGACGCTGAGCACGTATCCGCCCAAGGTGGACAACGCGAAGAGAGCGCCCGAGATGGCCACTATCCGACGCGGCACGCCGATCACGGCGAGCCCGAGCGCAAAGGCACCTACCACTTGCAAGATGAAGAGCACCCCGATCGTCGGGATGGACCGGTACCCGGTCAAGTAGAGATCGAGGTGGATCCCGCCGGTGGCGAGAAGCATTGATGAAGCGGCTGCCCGCAATACCCAGGGCGTCCAACCGGGGAGGGATCCAGATGCGCCGGCGATCCCGTCAGAGTCGACCTTCATCGGCTAGAGGCGCAGTAGTTGCGCAGGGAACGACGCAACGGGGACTTCGCCGAGTGGACGTCGACAAGAGGGGTGCCTCTCTGGCAGACCACCGGGCTGCGGTTTCTTGCGAAGTTCGGGTACAGGGCGAGGGGAACGTCACACCGTCGGGGGGGTCGGTTGCGACGGTGCTGTCGGCTTCTCGCTGAAAACGGACAGCCTGGAAAAGGTTCCCCCATTCGGTGGCTCGTTCCTCTCGGTTTAGGGTCCTCGTCTCATGGCGAAGTGTGCGTGGCACGCGTTCTCAGTGATGTCTACCCACGGACGCCGCGCATTGTTCAACGAATGTTTTGGCTCCGTACCGCGAATGCTCGACTTAGCCCCTGAACAAGTCAACTCTTCCGCGGTAGTGACGTAACAGGCCCCCGCAGGATCATTCGTCTTGAGTGGATGTTCGAGCGATGGAACGCGTATCTCGGGGGGACGAGGCCCACCCCGAGGGCGTTGCAAAACAAAAGCGGGATGAGAACGTCGACAACGGCTCGGAGCAGCCTCGCCCGAGCCGGCCAGGTGTCTACATCGACTGGTACGGAGTCACGCAGCTGATCCTTGTGACACGCAGGGCTACGCGTCGAGCCCGAGCAACTGGCCACCGAACTTAGGCCAGTCGCTCGTAGAGGCCTGGTCACAGCCCCGAATCATCTGAGCCCCACCACTAGCCAGCTGGCGCGCTCCAGACGAAGGTTCCCCAGTCAGTCTTTACGTCCCGCGGAGTGGGGGGCACGTACTCGGTGGCCAGGTAAACCGAGTTTCCGTAGGCCACGCCCATCGAGTAATCGCCGTAGCGGCACTGGCCGGTAGCGAATGGCGGATAACAGCTGAAGTCGTCGAGAGGGTTGGCGCCCTTGGCGGCGAGATACACCGTCGAGCCCGGACCGCTGCTACTGAAGGCGGTGTAGGCAGCACTCGGGAAGTACGCCGGACCTGAGATCGCGAAGGCCAGGTAGCCGTTGCCAGCTCCGTTTACCGCAATAACCGGGTACAGGAGGTTTTGCGATGTGTCGACGAATCCCTGCTTCTCCACGCTCACGCTGAGGGTGGTGCTCGACGTCGTTGGTTTCAGGATGAACCAGGCAACTGCCGAATTGAACCCGGTCTTCAAAGGACGCGCGGTATCCAGTTCGGCATAGAGGTTGCCTGCTGTGTAGGTCACTTCCTGGACAGCGTTGAAGTCCGTCTGAAGAACGCCTTCGGTAAAGCCTTGCGAAGAACCGAGCGGGATCGGGCCGATCTTCTGCGTAGCGTTCGGTGGGAACGAGTAGCGCTCGGTCTTCACCGTCGTCTGAATGAACGTCGGAGTACCACCAGTGTTGAGCAACTGCGTGCCCGTCAAGGCGTATACCTCTAACCGGTTGTCGGTATTGGCGTCACTGTTGGACTCGACGAAGTATTCGGTATTGGGGGCGTAACTGCCACCAGGCGGCGTCGATGACGGCGAGAGGTGATAAGTCTGGCCGAAGACATCCGTCGGTATGCGGTACCGGATCACCGAGGGATTCGGCCCGGTCCCTGCAGCAGCCTTCTCCAGGCCTGACTTGGAGACGGCGTAGATCACAGCTCCGAGGAAGGCGGGTCCGGTGTTGGAGAACTCATTGGTTGCGATGTAGATACCGTTCTGGTCCGCGCCGAGTTGGTCGAAGTCACCGAAGCAAGGGCAACCCGGCTGGCGGCCCTCTGTGGTGTTGATCGAGAAGACGGCGTAGCCACCGAATACGTCCGAGGTCTGGCTGACCGCGATGTACTGCGTGCTCTTCGGGCTACTGGCGGTCCCGAACGTGAACATCGTGAAGAACCACCGCCTAGTGCCGGCGTCGTAGTACGCGCGTGGATCGGAGAGGAACGCCTTGGGCGTAAGACCGAACAACGCGTACGCAGGAACCGCCCCGAGCAGGGTCTTGCCAGACGGCGAGAAGATCCCGAGTACCTGGTTCAGGATCTCGACCACTGCCGTGCCCGCGGGGCTGGGGCCGACGGCGAGTCCTTGATCGGGGGGCGTGACGTCGCCGATCTTGGGGTTGACGGCAGCGTTTTCAGGAGCGGTAAGACCGGTGAAGCCCTCCTCCCCGGACGCAGGGTGCGCCAGCCGGGCAGCAGATGTCGATGCCCCGGACACCGTTGCGGCCGATCGAGCGGCGAACGCCCGTTGGGCTGGTGTGAGCCTCATAGGCACCGCCTGTGTTTGCCTTACGACGGATTTCGAGGCGGATGCAGCCCGGGCTGCGGCACTTAGATTGACTGTCCCGACTTCGTGCAGAGCTACGACCGATGCGGAACCGTGCCTCACGGGGGGTGCACCTTTAGAAGCGGGTGAAGCCGAAGAAGTCGCGGCTGGGCTGAGCAACGCCACGATGGTGGCCACGCTAATGACCGTCGACAAGCTGAGCATGCGTCCGTGCTTCCTGATTCTCATGGTGCACTCCTTGTTAATCGGCATCCTGGGGGAAAGCCTTTGACGAGTGGCGGGTCCAAAGGAAACTCATGGACTCCATCGCGCGGCACGGCTTCCGGAGTCCCCGGACAGCCGAGTACTTTCTGCCGTCCCAGTGACCTGCGGGTGCAAGTGTCGGGCTCGTTCCAATTGCTGTACCCCCTCTACTGCCACCCTTGCGCGAGACGGGACGTCAGTCAAGAGGCGCCACGGATTAGATCAGCTCCAAGCTGAGCTCCGAGACACGGGCCGCCTCGGATTGCAGTCGTAGCCATCCCCACCTGCACCAATTGCCACGATCGCGGCAATTCGGCGGTGGCGGACGCGTATGGCCGATTGACGGCCACCTATGCCGTCTCAGATGCAACGGCAGCACCGATTCGTCGCCTTCTGCGGACGATCACTACGACTATTCCTCCTAGAAGGCATAGTGCCGCAACGAGCGACACGACGACTCCGATCTGAAATGACCTTGGGTCATAGTTGAGCGAGACCGTGTGCTTGCCTGGCGGCACGTCCACGGCCATCTCGATTGAGGCCCATTTGCGAACTCGCAGAGGCCTGCCGTCGATTGTCGCGTGCCATCCGGGAAAGTTTCCGATGTGGATGTACACAGTTGACTTCGTCGTCGCATCCGTCACGAACTGGAAATCAGAGGGAGACTTGCTCGAGGTTGGAACCCGCACGGCGGTCGCCGAGTCCGCAGGGGTGCCAATCGGCTCAATCGTGACGATGCCGCTGCCGGGCACCGAGAAGAGCCCTTCACCTCCGATCGACCCGTCGGGAACGCTGCCGGGCGGACCTGCCGCTCCGGTTCTCTCGAGGACCAAAGAGACGCCATAGTGGCGAGCCACCGACGCGTTGGTGATAGCTGGACAGAAGTTGCCCGGAAGCAGTCCTGCTGGTTGCTTGTTGTTCACGAGAGCTTTGTACGAAGACACAAGGTTATTCGGAAGAATGGGATCGTATATTCCGAATTCATCGACCTGGTCGATCATGTTCGTTTCGGTGAGTATTCCCAGATCATCGAAAACGGTGAGCGAAATGCATGAACCAAATCCGACCCGCAATCCGCTGGCTTCCTGTTTGAGTGTTGTCTCTGCAGCCGTGAGAGTGAGCCCAGTATTGCTGGAAGACCAGAGGTTGGGTGTCGAATACAAAAGGAAAGCGAGCTCAGAGAGAGTCAGTACCGTCACCGCGACCATCCTCATTGAACCCGTCCGGCGTTGCGCGGTTTCCGACGTGGCAAGGCGGCGCGTGCTTTGAAACAGCAATGCGACGGCGACGCCCAGCGCTATCAGAGCTTCCGCAGCCCCCCATTCGATGCTGCGATCTTGGATTGATGCAATTATACGATCGCTGGCGGAAGTGGCTTTGACAGCGAACAGAGTCACCGGGGCAACCGCAACGAAAATCGTTGCAGCCAAGGCGATCCCCAGGAACCACCGCAGCGGAGTTCTGCCTTCGGATCGGGTGAGGAGGATATTCAGTCCTATCGCGGCGAGCACTGCCAGAAAGAAGTCCAACGGAATGAGTAGACGATTCCATTCGATCAGTTTGATGACGGGCAATTGAGCCGTCAGGTGGCCCAGCGGAGACAGGTAAATGAACGCAACGAACACGATCATGCTAAGCCCAAGACCCATGACGATGCGTTGACGCCAGAGTACTGCGATGGCCAGAACTGCGAGAATCAGCACAATAACGCCGACAGAAGCTGGACCTCTTTCTCCGACTATCCTGGGTCCGAAGATCGTGTTGCCTGTAAGCGTATTCCCGTAATAGTTCGAGAGCATTACGTTGATCGAATCTAACCAGGGTAAGGTCTGATACAGCCCGTGCTTTGTGTGGCTGCTGTTCGCGAGCAACCCTGCTCCCGGGAGGAGAAGTGGCGCGGCTAATCCGACACCGCCAATCAATCCTCCAGCGAGAAATCCGATCCGCCGTCCGACCGCACGGAGTCCGCGTTCGCGAGCCTCGTGAACTGTTACCAAGACGAGGGGAAAGAAGGCAGCGAGCGCCATTAGGACATAACTCTCCGGATGTCCGCCGTATATTGCAAATGCGACAGAAATGGCGAGTAACAGTGTCCAGCGAAACCTATGAGAGTCTTGCACTATCAAGAGTGCTGCTCCTAGCACCCAACCCATCCAGCAAAATACGCCGGTCATCGGCCAGCCCGCCCACCCAGTGAATGCTCCGCTAAGTTCGGCGACAAAACCGGCGAAGGTCGCAGAGATCCAATCGAGGCCGAGTACTCGCCGGCACAAGAAGAGCACTCCTGTCCCCGCGATTAGAAACTGCATGATGATTACCACGTCGAATGCAAGGCGCAGGGGGAAAATGAATGCAACGAGCATCGGCAAGCTGAAGCTGGCGGACTGGAAATTGAACATCTGTGGAAGCCCGAGGCCGTCGTACGGATTCCAGATCGGCAGGTGACCGTGGTGGATGTCGAGCCAATTCACCACCGTCCATGGGATCAACTCGCGTATTTGGTCCTTGGTTCCAGTGTTATGTATCAGAGTCCCTGAAACGGCGCCGAGCCCCCAGTTCTGTTCATAGTCGTAGGGGCCGAGCATTGATCCGTGTGAGAGCGCCGGAGCCAGCAGGACCAGCGTCACCAGAAGCAGAATTGACGACGAAGCGAGTGCCGGCAGCCACCAAGATCGGAGATTCAAGCGCCCAAATCTCATCGGAGTAGCTGCTTCACCACCTAGGGATTCCTGAGCAAGAAGCTCAGAGGGTGTTCGAACGAGTAGATGAACGCCTCTCGAGGCTCTGTCTCCGGCGATCGCACAAGTATCGCAGGTGTAGAGCGCCATTCCGGACTCCGAAAGCGCTCTTGAGGGTGGCCCGTCGTCAAGGGGAAGATAGAACTGACGATGTCTGAATGTAAATGAGCGAAATCCCGATCACGAGCCTCCCCAGCGAGCTGCCGATCGTCCAGGCGCCGATGGCAGGTGGTCCTTCAACTCCGGCGCTGACGGCTGCGGTCTCTGCTGCCGGCGGATACGGCTTCATTGCCGGCGGTTATTTATCGCCCGATGGTCTTCGAGAAAGCATCATGAGGACTCGCACGCTGACTGGAGCGCCTTTTGGCGTGAACCTGTTCGTGCCCTCCGCGCCTGCAGACCCTGGCGAAGTCGGCGCCTACGCGTCCGATTTGCAGCCGGAAGCAGAGCGACTCGGTGTGGCGCTCGGAGAAGGTGGCTGGGAGGACGATGACTACGACGCCAAACTGGACACAGTCACCTCAGGCCGCGTGCACTTAATCAGCTTCACCTTCGGTTGCCCGACATCCGAGATCGTGGACCGAATGCACCGAGCGAACATCATGGTCGCCGTCACTGTCACATCGGCAAGCGAATCCCAGATCGCCGCAGACGTGGGCGCGGATCTGCTCATCGTGCAGGGCACCGAGGCCGGCGGCCACCAGGGCAGCTTCACCGACCTTGCCCCCAATCGCGTTCCCCTCAGGGCCCTCCTCCCCGAGGTGTGTGAAACGACCAATCTGCCTGTGATCGGTAGTGGGGGAGTCATGACGGGCCGAGATGCAGCGCGCGTTTTGCGATCGGGTGCCATCGCTGTCCAGTTGGGTACCGCGTTGCTGTGTACGCCGGAGGCAGGAACATCGGATCCGTACCGACGGGCTCTCCTGGACACGCTCTACTCCGACACAATCCTCACGCGTGCATATAGCGGACGCCTTGGTCGTGGGCTTGCGAACCGATTCGCTCTCGAACACGACGCACAAGCCCCACGTGCATATCCCGAGGTGCACCACCTCACTCGCCCACTTCGCGTCGCCGCCACCCTCGCGGGCGACACCAGCGTGCCGAACCTCTGGGCCGGTACCGGCTGGCGCCAGTTGACTGCGGAACCCGCCGCGACGATCGTTCGACGGATTGCCACAGATGCGAGGCAAGCCGACTCTTGACCGGGGCTCCTCTGTTCGGACCGTTGCGCTGGGTCAGCATCGACAAAGTCATCGCGGTCCTCGGCGAGGATGAGTTCCGCCGTACCTCCCTCAAGGATTCAACACTTGGTTTCGAGGAGGCCATCGAACTCGCACCAGTGGCCGACATGCTGAATCAATTCCATTAGGCAACGCCACGGACGTGTTCGGGAGATGAGACGACCGTTTCCTCATCTCGTCACGCGTCGACGGGAATGCTCTCTGCTCCCTCTCGTGCACAGAGTTGCTCCCAGCAGTTCCGCAGCAACTTCGCACTGTCAAACTCCTCAGCGATGTACCGGCCGAGCAGCTCACCAGTCTCGATGTCGATCGTGTGGTCTTTGAACACCGTGTCGAAGTATTCGAGCAGCTTGTCGAGCTCGTGAAGGCCCAGCTTCTCGATCTTTTCTCGGTCCGAAAGATCTGACGTTGCGATCGAGTACCGCTCTTCGGTGATGTACTCGCTCTTGTCGCGCACCTCGTAACCGAGTTCGTTGAGGCGCTTGGCAAAGCTCATCCCGTGCTCGCCCTCCCTCCATGAGACCTTCTGAAGCACGGCCTTCACCTCGGGATCGTTGGTTTTCTCGATCCAGGCCTGAAGGTAGCGGTGGGCCTTTGCCTCGTTCAGGGCAACGGCGTTCAACAGCGAGAGGTAGCTGGGCTTCTCTGACATCCTGGGTCTCCTAGTTATTGGAGCGTCATTCAGACCTTAGTTATAGGAAGGGTCATCCAGAGCTCCCGGAACGATCTCATTGTACGGATACCTGAGAGCAAGTGCGGGTACGGCGAAGTGAGCCACGCAAGCTGCGGCCTTCCGGCCGGCAACCGACCCGTTGACGGATCTCGCGCGTGACGCCTGTTCCAACTTGCGATTGCCGTTCCTGCCGGGGGTCAGTGGATGTTGCGTGCCGCGGCTCGTGCAAGCAGAAAGCGCACTGGTTAGGGTGACCGTTCGTTCACACTGCAAGCTCTCGCGTGCGTTCCGCCGCTTCTCATATTGCTTGGGGACGAAGAGGCTGGCTTGCTACTCGGGGCTTGGGCAGACACACGTGGGGTCGCGTTGTCCAGAGAAGAGAACGCGACGACCGAGCGTTTCAGATTTGGCGCCTACAAAATCCTCCGAGAAGACAGCAGCGGAAGCGACTGGCAATCCCTGTTGCTTCAAGCTGCCGATTTCGATGAAGCCGACTTTCCAGTTCTATCCCGTCAAAGCGTCGAGACCTCACGAAAACAGCCAGCGGTGAGGGCTAAAAGACTGATGTCGGTGTTCGCATCGGATCAGGGGTGTATCTAGTCACTCCAACTGCGCGACTATTTAGTTAGTTGACGCTTGCCAGCGGAGCCACGTTGGGGAATCCAAGAACGGCGTTCGGTCCTCCCGGACATACTTGTCCTTGTCATCCGAGTCATCCGAAATTGGTCTGCATCCCCATCAGCTGCGGTGCCACATCGGCCAGCGTGACTTCAAACCTGCATCCGGAACCATTCTTAGGATCTTCTGCCATTCGGCAAGGATCGCCGTAATGCTTACCAACTGCGGTTTGGCGCGCATCACCAGAATCTGGCCTGACCACGGCTGATAGCGTCTCTATCCTGCGAGGGCCGTCGAGAAGAGGATCGTGGGGGGCGAACCGTCGGTGATCACGCTCGTTTGTGTGCTCGGCAACGTACGCGCTCTCGCGTCCGATGATGGTGTAATCGAGCTCCCGAGCCCAAGCCAACGAAGACTCCTCGGGTTGCTCGCGTTACACACGCCACAGCGACTACGTACAGAATGGCTCGCCGAAGTGCTCGAAATCACGCCGGGCGCGCTGCGGAGAACCGTTTCGCGACTTCGCAGGGTACTCGGCCCAGACGCACTGATAACCGGGACCACGGGATACGCACTCACCAGTCCAGTCGACGCGGTGCTCTTCTGCGATGAGGTCGCAAGAGCTGCTATTGCTAGCGACCGCATTGCAACCCTTGAGCGTGCGGTCGGCATGTGGGGTGGAGCGGCTCTCGAGGAGTTCGAGGGCGAGGAATGGGCACGCGGGGAGATCGCCCGGTTGACCGAGATCCACGGCGCCGCCGTCGATGATCTTGCTGATGAGCTCATCTCCGCCGAGCGGCCTGCAGACGCCATCGCACTGCTCGAAAGCCAGATCGGCCGATACCCCTACAGGGACCGGTCCCGTGGTCTGTTGATCCGCGCGCTTGCTCTCGCCGGCCGCCGGGCAGATGCCTTGCGGGCGTTCCAGAGCTATTACTCGCTCCTCGCCGACGAGCTCGGCACAGACCCTTCCCCCGAGGTCGTAAGGATCGAACGAAGGGTTGCGACCGGGTGGGACGGGGTCAGCTCTGCAACCGCCACGGACGGGACTCGCGGTGCGGGCCATTTTCAGCTTCCGGGATCGCTCTCTCGGATCGATCGCTTCGTGGGTCGATCTGCCGAGCGCGAGGCTCTGCTCGCCGAGTTGGCGTTGGTCGCCACGACGGGCCTGCGTTGCGCATTCGTCACTGGTGAGTCAGGCATGGGAAAGACGATGCTGCTCGCCGACCTCGCTCGATCTGCCGAGGGGCTTGGCGTCTCCGTTCTCTATGGCGCTTCAGACGAGACAGAGGTGTCTCTCGAGCCCTTCCGAACGATCCTCGGCGCGTGCATCGAATACGCCGATGTCGAATTATTGACCGAGCACGTAGCCCGATGCGGGGGCGAGCTCGCGAGGCTCTGCCCGCAGCTCATCAATCGAGTACCGACCGCTCCTTCACCGACTGACTCGGATGACGCGACCCAGCGATTCATTACCTTCGAAGCGGTAGCGGACCTCTTCACGCGGATTGCAGAGCGCGGGCGGCTCGTGCTCATGCTCGATGATCTCCAATGGACCGAACCAACCGCCCTGCTGCTCCTGCGACACCTGACTCGCTCGCTCGCGACCGCGCCGGTGCTCCTGGTTACGAGTAGGCGTGAGCCGGGAGAGGCGGTGTCCGCTCAACTTCACAGTGCTCTCGCCGATTTGGAGCGCGGCCGAGTGCGACGCCTTCCTCTTCCCGCGTTCGGAAGCGATGAGATTGCGGCCCTCGTAGTGGACCTCCTCCCGTCGACCCCCGACGCAGAACGGGCGCGAATCATGGCGGCGGTGCGCGACGATACGGCTGGCAACCCGCTATACGCGACCGAAGTCATCAGGCACTGGGGCGAGAACGGCTATCCAGACACCAGCCGGACAATCCCGCCGAGCCTCCGTCAGGTGCTGTGGAGCCGCGTCCACGCGCTCGGTGACGAAGCCGCGGACGTGTTGACCACCGCGTCGGTTCTCGGATCCGAGTTCGAAGAGGACCTTCTCATCGAGATGGTCCAGATCCCAGAGGCTCAAGTACGCAGAGCAATCGACTCAGCGGTGGCCGCAGGTGTGCTGGTCGATCGCACCTCCGTCCGCCGAATCTTGCGGTTCACCCACGCGCTGATTGCGAATGCGCTGTACAGCGAAATCGGCGTCTCGAGTCGGGCCCAGCTACACGAGCAAGCGGTTCGCGTGCTCTCCAAACGCGCTGGCGATTCCGGCCCCGACGTGGTGGTACGGCTCTCTAGGCACAGCACGTTGGCGGGTTTGGGGTCCGAAGCAATCCGTTGGTCGACGCTCGCCGGCGACGACGCGCTGAGGCAGCTGTCACCGACAGAGGCGGCTCGGTACTTCCAGCACGCCCTGGAGGTCGCGCTCGAGCTAGGACGACCAGCTAACGAAAGGGCCGACCTCCTTGTTCGACTCGGGGAGGCGCAGCACGTCGCTGGCGACTCTTCAGCTCTCAGCACGCTCGCGCAAGCCGCAGACTTTGCGTTGAACAGCGGCAACAATCTTGCGCTCATTCGGGCCGCCCTAGCGGCGGACCGCGGCTTCATGCGAACAGACGCCGGAGCTCCGGAGTACTTGGCGATGGTAGAGGCAGCCGTTGCATCGGCCGATCCGTCTGACACGCGGACATATGCACGTCTGCTCGCCCTACTCTCGCAGAGCCTCGTCTTCACACCGCAAGCAGTAAGGCGAACCACCCTCGCGCATCAGGCGCTGGCCCTGGCCCTGGCTGAGTCCTCGTCCGATCCAACTTTGCTCGCTCACGTCGCGCCAGCGATCGTGTCAGCGATCTGGGCGCCAGGGAGCGCTCCTATGCGCAACGCTGTCGCGGCCCGAGCACTGACCTCGGCGGCATCCTCAGGAGATCCGAGGCTCGAGTTCGCCGTGCGCGTTTCCGCCTACAACGTGGCGGTCGAGTCGGGAGATGCGGCAGTAGCCTCACACTGCCTGGCCCGTATCCGCGCCACCGCTCGATCAGTCGGCGAGCCGCGGCTCCGCTGGATGGCAGGGCTCTATGACACATTCCACGCAACGATGGCCGGTCGGCTCGACGAGGCCGAGGCCCTCGCGTCGGCCAACCTGGAGCTGGGGACCAGCATCGGGGCCCCCGATGCTTTCACGCTGTTCGCGGGCCAGTACTTCGTCATCGGTACGTTTGCGGGAAGGCATCAGGAGCTTTTGTCGCTCGTGGAGCAGGCCGCCAGGGAGAACCCCGGTGTTGTTCCTTTCGAGCTCGCCTACGCGATTATCTGCGCCGTCGTCGGTCGCCGGGACACAGCGCGCAAGTTTTTACACGATGGTGTCGCAAGTCGTTTCGCAAACATGCCCCCGGACAACCTCTGGATGACGCGGGTGATCGGCTATGCGGTCTTGGCGATCGAGCTGCACGACACTGACGCGGCCGACCTGCTGCTTCCGGTCATCGAACCCTTCGCAGGCGAGGTGGCTTTTAGCGGTCTCACAAGCCAGGGACCGGTCGGCGCCTACGTAGGCAAGCTCAAATCATTGCTCGGCCGGCACGAGGAAGCCGAAGATCACCTACGCGCCGCCCTGGTTACGGCGACCGGGTTCGGCTGGACGTATCACCGGGCGACCACCCTTCTTGCCATGAGCCAGGCCCGATATTGCGGGCGGGGAGACCTGGATACCGAAGCCAGATCCTGGCTGGACGAGGCGTCTGACATCTGCCGGCGCTTCGGCTTTCGAGGGTGGATGCCCCAGATCGAAGTGCTCGAGGCCGCAATCGAAGCCTCTTGACGCGCTGTGACGCGCTCGTGACGCGCCTCGAGGTGGAAGATGCCTCCGGGTGCGCCACGGCAACCCCGCGAGTGGAAGGTTTTGTTCTATGACTCGATTCGTGAAGTATTGCCGCACGGCTCTGGCCGGATCATTGGTCTTCGGGGGGGCGGTTGCCGTCTCGGTCGTCGGGGCGTCGCTGTCCGCTTCACCGGCCGCCGCAGCCGCCACGCCGTCTCACTCGGGGAACTCGCTAGGAACTTCCGGAGTCGCTCCTTCCCACTCTCGGCGCTCCCAACAATGACGCCTTAGTGGGGTCACTTGACTTGCCAAAGGGCGTCAAGGCCGCCCCGTCCGCGTGGACGGTCGTGCCGTCGCCGAACGTACTGGCCAAACATGGACTGCTCAACTCGGACTCGTGCGGTTCGACGAGCAGCTGCACGGCCGTCGGCTATGACATCGACAAAGCGGGCATCCAAGAGACAATGGCCGAAGCTTGGAATGGCACCAAGTGGTCCGTGCAAAAACTCCCGAAGACTCCAGGCGATCAAGGCAGTGCCTTCTACGGCGTGTCCTGCACCTCGGCCACAGCTTGCACTGCTGTGGGCGCGTACCGAAACAGCTCCGGCGTCCAAGTGAGCTTGGCTGAGGTGTGGAACGGTACCTCATGGTCCATCGAAACCACCCCCAACCCGTCAGGCGCGCAGATAAGCAGCCTCGAGGGTGTGTCATGCACCACTTCCAGCAAGTGCGTTGCCGTTGGCGGTTCAGGTGATAGTTCGGGCAACGTCACCAATTTGGTCGAGAAGCGCAAAGGGACATCATGGTCGATCGAGACCTCTCCTAACCCCTCCGGTTCGACACAGAGCGTCCTGCGGGGTGCGGCCTGCACGTCGACCAGCGCCTGTACCGCCGTGGGGATTTCAGAGGACAGTTCGGGCGCCATCTTCACCCTGGCCGAGGCGTGGAATGGCACCTCGTGGTCGATCCAGACAACTCCCAATCCCTCCGGTTCGACACAGAGCGTCCTCGACGCCGTGTCCTGCACCTTGACCGGCGCTTGTTCCGCCGTCGGCGACTACGTGAACAGCGCTGGCGCCGAAGAGGCCCTTGCCGAGGAGTGGAACGGCAGCTCGTGGTCCCAAGAGGCCGTTCCCAACCCCTCTGGCGCGCAACAAAGCGTCCTCGTTGCAGTGGCGTGCATATCGAACGGCACTTGCACCGCGGTGGGCGGTTTCATCGACAGCTCGGGCCCGGAAGTGACCCTTGCTGAGGCGTGGAACGGCAGCTCGTGGTCCGTAGGGACCACTCCCGACCCTTCCGGTGCGCAATTCAGCGCCCTATCCGGTGTGTCTTGCAACTCGAGCGGCGCGTGCACTGCCGTCGGCGAGTACTTCGACAGCTCGAGCGTCGGAGTCACCCTTGCCGAGGTATGGAACGGCACCTCGTGGTCCATCCAGTCCAGTGCCAATTCCAAGGGGGTGTCCCAAAACAGCGAACTCATCGGCGTGGCCTGCACCTCGGCGAGCGCTTGCACCGCTGTGGGGGCGAGCGTCGCTGCCGTCGAAACGGCCTTGGCAGAGGCGTGGAACGGCACTTCGTGGTCCATCGAGGCCACTCCGATGCCCTCCGGTGGGCAACAAAGCGGCCTCTCCGATGTCGCCTGCACGTCGGCCAGCGCCTGCACCGCCGTCGGCGGCTATGTCGACGGCTCCAGCGTCCAGGACACTTTGGCCGAGGCGTGGAACGGCACCTCTTGGTCCATCCAGTCCACTCCCGTACCCTCCGGTGCCCGAAGCAGCTTCCTAAACGGTGTGGCATGCACGTCGGCCAGCGCCTGTACGGCTGTGGGCGCCTACACCGACAGCTCGGGCGTCCAGGACACTCTGGCCGAGGCGTGGAACGGCACCTCGTGGTCGATCCAGACCACCCCCGTACCTTCGGGTGCGCAATCCAGCGGACTATCCGGTGTCGCGTGCACCTCGGCCAGCGCCTGTACGGCTGTGGGCGCCTACACCGACAGCTCGGGCGTCCAGGACACCCTGGCCGAGGCGTGGAACGGCACCTCGTGGTCCATCCAGACCACTCCCGTACCTTCGGGTGCGCAATCCAGCGAACTATCCGGTGTCGCGTGCACCTCGGCAAGCGCCTGCACGGCCGTGGGCGCCTACACCGACAGCTCTGGCGTCCAGGGCACCCTGGCCGAGGCGTGGAACGGCACTTCGTGGTCCATCCAGACCACTCCCGTACCTTCGGGTGCGCAATCCAGCGAACTATCCGGTGTCGCGTGTACCTCGGCAAGCGCCTGCACGGCCGTGGGCGCCTACACCGACAGCTCTGGCGTCCAGGGCACCCTGGCCGAGGCGTGGAACGGCACCTCGTGGACCATCCAGACCACCCCCGGCCCCTCGGGTGGGCTACTCGCAGTACTCAACAGCGTTGCCTGCACCGCTGCCAACGGTTGTACTGCCGTGGGTGATTACGCCACGATCTCGGGCGTCACTTTGACATTGGTGGAGGTTGGACCATCGCCTTGAGCATCGGCGGCGGCATGCGTGCTTGGCTGGTTCGAGCACCAGCGCGCGTAAACGCGACTCAAGACATAGTTTTGGTAGATAGCCCTTCTTGATTGAACCTGCGACCGGTCTGATTCTGAGTGCTATTTATCAAGGTTCACGTGTCGGCCATCGTTGAGTTCCGGCAGGCTGGTGATCAGACCGGCACGACACAGTTGGCATCTCTCTCATGACACTCGATTCAGCGGAGCTGATCGTCTCGAACGTTGCTGCCTGGCGGCGATGGTTGGCAAAGCGCCCTTCGGACTCAGAGGGTGTCTGGTTGGTTCTCGCCAAGAAGGGCACAACGCGCCCAACCTCGCTCACTTACGACCAGGCCCTCGACGAAGCCCTCTGCTGCGGCTGGGTCGACGGGAAGCTCGCCCGCCGCGACGATGGCACCTTCCGGCGACGTTTCACCCCTCGTCGTGCAGGCAACGCCTGGTCGAAGCGCAACATCGGAATCATCGAGCGACTGACCGCTGAAGGTCGGATGCGTCCAGCCGGGCTTCGTGCGGTGGAGCGAGCCAAGGCCGATGGGACCTGGGACGCCGCCTATGCCGGTGCCGCTAGCATCGGGGTCCCCGACGACCTGGAAAAGGCGCTCTCCGCCAACGCCCGGGCATCGAAAGCCTTTGCACGGCTCGACAAGGCGAACCGCTACTCAATCCTCTACCGGGTCACAACCGCCCGGCGTCCCGATACGCGCGCACGGCGAATCGAGAGGCTCGTCGACATGCTCGCTCAGGGCAACGTGATTCATCCCCAGCCCAAGGGACGATGAGTGCGCATGAGGTGACGGGTGGCTGGCGGTCGCATCGCCCGTCTCAAATTCGATGCCGACGACGGCGGAGCGTTGGCCGTTGGCTCACCGACGAGCTCGGTCAGGGTCTTGTGACGGCGTGCATGCCAGCGGGTTTGCGCCAGCTCGTACAGCGCCCCTGACCCAAGCAGGCCGACCTCCTAGACATTGGCGGCAACGACTATCTCTATCGAGGAGCTCGAGGCTCTATCGAGGAGCTCGAGGCCCCCGCGGAACACTTGCTGACGCGCAAGTGATGCGCGCCGAGTTGGAAGATGCCTCCGGGGTGCGCGACGGCGACCCACAAGCGGAGGGTTCTGTTTCATGACTCGATTTGGAAAATACTGCCGGACGGTTCTGGCGGGAACACTGGGCTTCGGGGGGGCGGTTGCCATCTCGGTTGTCGGGGCATCGCTGTCCACTTCATCGGCGGCCGCAGCCACCACGTCGTCTCACTCGCTGATCTCGCTTGCAGGGCCACTTCGATCGGCGCTCCCACTTCGATCGTCGCTGCCACTTCGATCTAAGAGGATTCAGGAGCCGATCCTTCCCACACTCGGCCTCCCCGGCGATGCCGGTTTAGGGGGGTCACTCGACTTGCCAAAGGCAGGTAAGGCTGACTCGTCCGCATCGAATTCGTCCGCATGGAAAGTCGAGCCGTCGGCGAACGTCCTGGACAAAGGAGGTCTGCTGTACACGGACTCGTGCGGTTCGGCGAACGCCTGCATGGGCGTCGGCTACTACATCGACAAAGCGGGCCTCCAGGAGACCCTGGCCGAAGCGTGGAACGGCAGCAAGTGGTCCGTTCAAAAACTTCCGAAGATCCCAGCCGACGAAGCGAGCGCATTCTTCGGCGTGTCATGCGCTTCGGCCATCGCTTGCACTGCTGTGGGCGCGTACCGCGACAGCTCGGGCGTCGAAGTGAGCCTGGCCGAGGTGTGGAACGGCACTTCTTGGTCCATAGGGGCCACTCCCAATCCTTCTGGGGCCGCAGCAAGTGCCCTTGCCGGTGTGTCATGCGCGTCGGCCAGCAAGTGCATCGCCGTCGGCAGTTCAAAGGACAGTTCGGGCAACGTCACCACCTTGGTCGAGAAACGGACAGGCACCTCGTGGTCCATCGTGGCCTCCCCCAACCCTTCTGGGGCGCAAGGAAGCGTTCTTAGCGATGTGTCCTGCACCTCGTTGAGCGCGTGCACCGCCGTCGGCGACTATGTCGACAGCTCGGGCGTTCAGTACACCTTGGCAGAGGCGTGGAACGGCACCTCGATGTCGATCCAGACCACTCCCAACCCCTCCGGTTCGCTAGGCCCCATCCTCAACGGAGTGGCCTGCAGCTCGGCCAGCGCCTGCACCGCCGTCGGCGATTACATCGGCAGTGGCGGCGAATTCACCCTGGCCGAGGCTTGGAACGGCATCTCGTGGTCAATCGAGACAACCCCGAACCCCTCTGGTGCGGTGGCAAGCGCCCTTGTCGGTGTGGCCTGCAACTCAACGGGCGCCTGCACTGCCGTCGGCGTCTACGCCGGCAGTTCCGACATTCAGAACACTCTCGCCGAGGCGTGGAACGGCAGCTCGTGGTCCGTCGAGACCACTCCGGACCCCGCTGGTGCGCAAGGAAGCGACCTTGCGGGTGTGGCCTGCAACTCATCGGGCGGTTGCACCGCCGTGGGCTCATTCACGAACAGCGCAGCCATCGGCGTCACCTTGGCCGAGGTGTGGAACGGCAACTCGTGGTCCGTCGAGACCACTCCCAATCCCAAGGGGGTGGCACGAGCCAGCCAGCTTTTTGACGTGGCGTGTGCCTCGGCGAACGCCTGCACTGCCGTCGGGCTCGATGTCTCCAGCTCGGACGTGCAGGTCACCCTGGCAGAGGCGTGGAACGGCACCAAGTGGTCAATCCAGACCACTCCCAACCCCTCCGGTGCGCTTCAAAGCCAACTGAGCAGCGTGTCCTGCACCTCGGCGAGTGCATGCACCGCTGTGGGGTACTACGTCGACAGCTCCGACGTCGCGGTCACCCTGGCAGAGGCCTGGAACGGCAGCTCGTGGTCCATCCAGACCACTCCGAACCCCTCCGGTGCGCAAGCAAGCGAACTCACCAATGTGGCCTGCACCTCGGCGAGTGCATGCACCGCCGTGGGCTACTGGATCGGCAGTCCATATAGCCAGAACGCCCTGGTAGAGGTCTGGAACGGCACATCGTGGTCGATACAGACCATCGCCGCACCGTCGGGTTCGCAGGCGACCGCCCTCTACGGGGTGGCCTGCACCTCAGCGGCCTGCACGATCGTCGGTGCCTATTTAGACAGCTCAAGCAACGTGCTTACCCTGGCCGAGGCTTGGAACGGCAGCTCGTGGTCCGTCGAGACCACTCCCAATCCCTCCGGTGCACAAGGAAGCTTGCTCAACGGTGTTTCCTGCACGTCGGCGAGTGTCTGCACCGCCGTCGGCGACTACGCCGACAGCTCCGGGAATCAAAATACCTTCGCCGAAGCGTGGAACGGCACCGCTTGGTCCATCGAGACGACACCCGACCCCACCGGTGGGGTAATGAACACCCTCACCGGCGTGTCATGCACCTCTGCCATCGCATGTACCGCTGTTGGCTCTTACATAGCGAGCCCGCAGTTCACGGTCCCCCTGGCCGAGGCGTGGAACGGCACATCGTGGTCGATTCAACCCGTACCCGTACCGGCTGGGGCACCAGGCAGCCTCAGCGGAGTGGCGTGCACCGCCGGAGGCTGTACCGCCGCGGGTAGCTACGTCACGACTGTCGAAGTAACACTGATCGAGGTGAAGTGATCTGCACTTATTTTCGCCGAATCGAACTGCTCTGAAACAGGCGGCAATATTGAGCACCCTAACGAGACGGCTTTCAAACCTTTCGGCGATCCGGAAGCGAGTTTTACGAGTCATGGCGGTACCCGGCAACTACAGGCAGCGTCATTCGAGATGACATCGGAGCGTCTCGAACCACCGAGTCGCGGCGTGGCGCAGCCGTAAGGAGAGGATCCGCGTCCAGGCGTCGGCTGGTAGCGATGCCGAGCGCCGCCGAGTGGTGTGCATTGCCACCAGCAACAATTGTTAACAGTTACGACGTGGTGGGTCGGCTCAACCGGAGCATGCTCACTGCCTCGCCGCACGAGTCACATGTCACTTGAGCCCGCTCAGAGAGGAGCGGAAAAAGTTTGCATGCGTAGCGCCCGCGGTGGAGACTGAAATCTCGGCGAGGCCTACACCCTTTGGGGCCACGAAAGTTCCTCGTCCTGAGACGCGTGAAAGGCAGGGATCGTGAGAGTCGGAAATGACGTCTTTCTTCGGAGTCGTGGGACCACACGGCGGCTGACAATGATTGGTGCTCTCATCGTCGCCACGATCGGGCTGTCTGCGGCGCTGGGGGCGCAGCCATCCGCTGCAATCGGGAGTACGCTCAAGATCTCGACCACAGGCACCGACAGCGGCAATTGCCAGAGCACTCCGTGCGCCACGCTTGGTTTCGCGCTCGCCCACGCAGCGGCAGGAGACACGATCTTGGTCGAACCGGGAACGTACCTGGTGTCTGCGAATCCGTCGGGAGAGGCCACCGTGCCCGCCGCATTGAGTGGCCTCACAATCGAGTCCGACTCGTCGTCCGCCGGGACCGCGGCCAACACGATCTTTAACGCCGCGGGTGCCATCTACGGCCTGCAGGTCAACGCAAACAACGTCACCGTCAACGGCCTGACGTTCGAGAACTCAGGCGCCGCCGGCATCTTCGTCACACCACCATCGTCTGCGACGCAGCCCGCGTCGGTCTCGGGCGACACGATCGAGAACGACATCGTGAATAACACCGACCAGTGCGCACTACACCCATCCGCGACGGGTTGTGCGGCCGCAATCGGCGCAGGTGACTACGGCGAATCGGTTTGGCTTCTCAGTGTGGCGAATTCCACCCTCAAAGGTACGACAATAGAGAATGGCCTAACCGGCGGTCTCCTCGTCTCCGACGAAATGGGGCCGGTCCACGGAAACACCATCAAGGGGAACAGGGTCGTCAACAACGCGTTGGGTTGCGGCATCACATTGGCTGCTCACAACCAATCTGCTTTTCCTGCACCCGACCCGACGGTGGGCGGCGTCTACAACAATCTCGTCGAAGACAACATCTCGTCGAACAACGGTGCCACCGGAATCGGACTTTTCAACGCGGCGTACGACAACACACTCAAGGGCAACACCCTGGAAGGAAATGGGGAGCCCGGTGTGGTTCTGAACCCGACCTTCCCGTTGGGGGACGTCAACGGGAATACCATCACCGGCAACACCATCGGCGTCAATTCGCTGCACGACGGCCCGGGTGGCGCGCCGGGCAACCACAACGCACACTCGACTCAAACGATTGGCCTAATCGTCGTGGGCGCGGGTGTGCCAGTAACAGGCACTGTCATCTCCAATAACACCATCACCGGGAACTATTTCGGGATCTACCTGGCTGCACTTGCTTCGGGCGCCAGCGTGTCCGGCAACACAATCTCTGTCGTGCCAGGAGGTGTGGAACTCTTCATCGCGCCCGCACCTGGTGGAGGAAATTGGCTGGTCGGAGCAGACGGAGGTGTCTTCACATTCGGTGTCCGCTTCGCCGGTTCGACCGGCAGCCGGAAACTCAACGCGCCGGTAGTTGGGATGGCCGCGACGCCCGACCGCGGCGGCTACTGGCTGGTCGCGACGGACGGAGGAGTTTTCGCGTTCCAGAAGCGCCACGTTCTACGGCTCGATGGGTAGCAAGAAACTCAACGCACCGGTAGTTGGGATGGCCGCCACGACCAACGGCGGCGGCTACTGGCTGGTCGCAGCTGACGGCGGGGTCTTCAGTCTGGGTGACGCCAAGTTCCACGGCTCGATGGGTGGCAAGAAACTCAACGCGCCGATCGTCGGGATCGCCGTTACGTCCGACGGAGGCGGCTACTGGCTGGTCGCGAAGGACGGAGGAGTGTTCGCGTTCGGGGACGCGAAGTTCCACGGCTCGATGGGTGGCAAGAAACTCAACGCGCCGGTAGTTGGGATGGCCGCCACGACCGACGGCGGCGGCTACTGGCTGGTCGCAGCCGACGGCGGGGTCTTCAGTCTGGGCGACGCCAAATTCCACGGCTCGATGGGTGGCAAGAAACTGAACGCGCCAGTAGCCGGGATGGCAGCAACGCCCGACAGCGGCGGCTACTGGCTGGTCGCAGCCGACGGCGGGGTCTTCAGTCTGGGCGACGCCAAATTCCACGGCTCGATGGGTGGCAAGAAACTGAACGCGCCGGTCGTCGGGATGGCAAGCTCCTAGAGACCTGTAGGACGAGGAGGTCGGCGCCTTCTCGCTGGCGACGAGAGCACCCCAGCGAGGACTGCACCCCTAACGGGGACTGGTCCCAGAACAGAGGACTCCGCCGCGCTGGGGATGTGGCAAGAGATAGGAGACCGCGACGAGGAAGGTCTCTGATGGAGCTCGGGCGTTCTTGATCGAGACGCACCTGCAGACATGGAATTCGATCAAGGAGGTGGCGAGGACGCACGGCGTGAGCGCCAACTGGGTGTTCAAGTTGCTGCGCCCACTGCCCTGAGGGACCGGCGACCTCGAGGCTCGCTCTCGCCGACCGCATTCGAGCCGACTCGGATCTACCCAACGGGGTTCAAGGCTAAAAAGCACCCCCAACGGGATTCGAACCCGTGTTACCGCCTTGAAAGGGCGGCGTCCTGGGCCGCTAGACGATGGGGGCCCGACCGGCCGGGGTGAAGGACAATATCAGGACCGGTCCCACGTCGATCCCTCCGGAGTGTCGTGCACTGCGATGCCTAGCGAGGCGAGCCCGTCGCGCAGGGCGTCGGCATCGGCGAAGCGTCGCTCCTCGCGCGCCAGGTTCCGGTTTTGAACTAGCAGGTCCACGAAAGGCCCAAACAGGTCGGCAGGATCGCGGATTGCATCTGCCGCGAGGTCTCCGAGCTCCACGAGCATCGCCCGCAGCGCGGCTCGGCCGCGGTCGAGCTCGTCAGACTGGTTCGGATCCGCGACCCAACTCCACAACACGTCGTTCAGTTCGAGCGCTGCAGCCACCATGCCTGCAGCGCTATTGGCAGCCTTGGCATCTCGGAAACTCGCTTCATGTGCACGGACCGCCTGAAGCAACGGCGTGCCCCGAGCTTCGCCGCCAGTCGTGTTTCTTTGCGTCGCGTCGAAGGCATTCACCTCTTCGCCTGTTGTCGCGCCGTCAGACGTGCGGGTGGGCGTACCTTCGCGTGAGCGCTCCTCGCTGCCGGCCGTAAGGCGCGCCGCCAGTTCCAGAAGGTGGGCCGTGGGCACCACGTCGCCAGCTTCCAAAAAAGACGACCTGCCATTCACGCGCAAAGTCACCCGGCCGTTTCCGGCGATGACCGCACTCGCCGAATCCAGATCGAACGTGATGGCTGTGTGCTCGTCGACACCGAGGACGAACATGCCGTCGGGGATTTCACTCTCGAGATCAGCGAGACGCTCCTCCCCCAGGTAGCAGTAGCGGGTGTCGTGCGTGCCGCCTTCGGCATTGTCGTAATGCGGGATGACGATCGCAGGGATCCCGACCTTCGAAAGCAGATCCAACCCCTCGAGCCAACGTGGCTCTTCGCCCACCTTGTAGATCTCGTACACGGGAACCGTGAGCGCCCCGAGCGTGAGAGCCGCTGCGCTGGCGAAGGTGACGGCTCCGCCGAGAGCGAGCTTCTCGGCGAGGAGGCCCGGTACGAGTGTGCCTGCCCACTGGCGCAGCGCGTAGCTCGGGCTGCCAGGGCCCGAGAAAAGCAGTGGTGCTGCGGCCATCCGCGCGGTTATCGCCGCCCCCTTCTGGCCCTCTAAGTCCGCAGACGAGCGGAAGTCGGAAGGGGTCATCGTCATCCCGACGCTGTCGCGGAAGTATGCGACCGCCCGCGCAGACAGGTCGTCGGCGTTGCGTTGGAACCCGTAAGGAGTATCGAGCAGAACACCGCTCGCATCGGGCCCCAGCCTGTCTCTCACGGCTCGATGGACCTTCACCATGGTCGGGGCCGTCTCGCCCGAGCCCATGATCGTCAAAAGGCGCGGCAGGCCTCCCGACACTCTTATGCCTCGATCTCGCGCCCCTCGGTTGGGAGCATCGCCCCCAAGGCGTCAATGACCTCGCCCTGCAGCCAGCTCAGATAGCGGTACACCGCAGCCTGCGAGGAACGAGGGTCGGATTCGGGGATGTCCTCGACCTCTTCACTGACATCTAGCGACGTGCCGAGCATGAGCCGGAGCACCTCGAGCGCACCGAGCCACTGTCCGAGTTGTGTGCTGTCGATCTCGCTCGCATCCGCCGTCGACGAAAGAACCTCGAGCTCGTCGCGATGCTTGCGGGCGAGCTCACCTCCGACGAGCTCGCGGTACGCGTTGTCCGCTTCTGCATCACCGGGATATGCCACGGGGAAAACACGGCGCACGACCGGGTCCGTCTGTTGCTCCAAAAGGCCTTGTGCCTCGCGGGGAAGCATGCGCAGCAATCCGCGCTCAGGAAGCGACAGCCGGAGGCTGAAACGACCGTCACGCCTTCTTTTTATGTGAGGACCGAGCATCACACGCTCCCGAGACCACGCGTCATGCGGTGGCCTGCTCCATGGTCGCCCATAGCCCGTGCTCGTGCAGCCGGAAGACGTCGAGCTCGGCTCGTTCCCGCGGCCCTGACGACACGACCGCTCTCCCCTTGTTATGCACGTCGAGCATGAGCTTGGTGGCGGCCGCCTTGCTGTAGCCGAACAGCTTCTGGAAGACGAATGTGACGTAGGTCATCAGATTGATCGGGTCGTTCCAGACGATAACCATCCAAGGACGATCCAAACGGACGTCCTCATCGCTGGTCGGCTCGTCGACCTCGACCGGCTGTGGTTGCGACCGGCTCACTATTCCACCGCCGCTCACGGCGACACCTCGGCGAGATCCGCTGTTTCGCGTGCGGGCAAGGGCAACGGTTCCGTTCGGTTCATCGTCTCTGCCGGGTGGTGGGACAAGCCGTCGTAGAACCACAGCATGGCCAACCAAACGGAGACTGCGCCAGCGACGTGTACGCCCACGAGCAGTGAGGGCTCGTGGCTGAAGTACTGGGTGTAGCCGACGAACCCCTGAGCGACCATGACGGCGAGCAACACCTGCGCGCGTTTGGCAATGCTCAACGGGGCATTGCTTCTGTGGAGCAACCACAGCTCCACGAGGGTGAGGGCGGCGAGCACGAGCACGATGCTCGAGTGTGTACGGGCCATGTCTGCGAGGGGGACGCCGATTCGCTTGGCGCCGACCCCGCCGGCGTGGGGACCAGCACCCGTGGTCGCCGTGCCCGCTGCGATCGCTATCACCAACACGGCCGTCATCGCCCGTGCCAGGTTGCGAACCTGGGCGTCGACCTTGGTGATGGAGTGGTCCGGCGCCCGTCCCTCTCGTCCTGCTCGTCCCGCTCGTCCCGCTCGGACTGCAAGGCCGAACGACAGGGCGACCAGGCCCATGCCGAGGAGGAAGTGGGCCATCACGACGTAAGGATTGAGCTTGGAGTAGACGACCTCGGCTCCGAGGGCGGCCTCGCCGAGCACGCCGGCGACCAGAGCTCCGGACAACACCAGAAGGTCCCGCCTGCGCTGCTCGCGCACGAAGGCGCCGAGGAAGGCGACCGCGACGGCGATCACGAGGAGCACCACGACCATGCGGTTGGTGAACTCCATGATCGGGTGAAAGGACAGCGCCGGCGTCACGTTGCTCTTGGTACACGCCGGCCAGTCGGCACACCCGAGCCCGGAATCCGTGAGCCGGACGCTCGCGCCCGAGATCACGTTCACGACGCAAGCGCCCAACGCCACCTGGGCTATCCGCAGGTACAACCTGCCGGACAGGCGTCGGTCCAACACCGCGCCCATGGTAGTGGTGGGCCAAACCCGACTACCGAGCGAAGTGGGGCGGCTGGGGCGAGCGTGCTGGCGGCGTGAGTGCGCCCCTCGTAGGCTCCAGTTCGATGACCGTCCCCCTCGGCGCTTCGAGGCCGTCCGCGCTGAGTCCTGCGAGCCAGCTCCAGGCCAGCCTGAGACTCAAAGTCCCGAGTTACGTGGCGCTCACGAAGCCCCGGATCATCGAGCTCCTGCTGGTCACCACCCTGCCGACGATGTTCGTCGCCCGCAGAGGCATCCCTTCGGTCACGCTCATGGCCCTCACCATGATCGGAGGCGCGTTGGCCGCGGGCGGCGCCAACGCCCTCAACATGGTCCTCGATCGCGACATAGACCGCTTGATGAAGCGCACGCAGAATCGTCCTCTGGTCACGGGGGAGGTGACCCCGGTCGCCGCAACCGTGTTCGCGATCGTGCTCGAGGTCGGTGCGTTCTTGGAGCTATGGCTGACGGTGAACATGATCTCGGCGATTCTCGCCGTCTCGGCCACGGCCTTCTACATACTCGTCTACACGATCCTGCTCAAGCGGACATCTAGCCAGAACATCGTCATCGGCGGCGCAGCCGGCGCGGTGCCCGTGCTCGTCGGGTGGACGGCCGTCACGGGAAAGCTCGCCTGGGCACCGGTGGTGCTGTTCGCCGTCATCTTCATATGGACGCCGCCGCACTTCTGGTCTCTTGCCATCCGTTACCGCGACGACTACGCAGCGGCGCACGTCCCGATGCTCCCGGTCGTCGCGACGTTCAAACGCACGGCGCGCCAGATCGTTCTTTACTCGGTGCTCCTCGTGGCTTGCACCCTGTTCTTCGCCGAAGTCGGGCACATGGGTCTGTTCTATGTAGCTTCCGCGGTGGCTCTTGGTGCGGGGTTCGTGTTCATGGCGATCCGGTTGCAGCGCCTGACCACCGAACGGGCGGCAATGGCGATGTTCCGATACTCGATCACCTATCTGACTTTGCTTTTCGCCGCCATGGCCGCAGATGTGGTGATCCGTCACCCCTGAACCCGGGTCCTCGGTAGGGCGTCGAATGTCGGTGCGCTGCAGAATGCTCATCTCCCTCGGCGTCGGGTGCGTGCTAGCCGGATTGCTGGCCTTGGGCCTCTTCGGGCCGTGGGGGACGGGCGGATCGCAGGCGAGCGTCAAGCTTCCTTCGTCGCTGCCTTCGCTCGCGGGAGGCGCACCTGTCGTTTTGCCGAAGCTCGGGGTTTCTCAGTCAGAACCGGCCGTGATCACGTTCTTCGCCTCGTGGTGCACACCTTGCGAATCTGAGATGCCCGCGCTCGCGCGCTTCGCCCGCACCGAGGCGGCAAAGGGAGTCAAGATCCAGTTCATCGGCGTCGACGAGACCGACCCGACCGGAGGTCTGGCGTTCACCAAGCGGAGCGGCGTGGCGTTCCCCGTCGGCTCGGATCCCTATGGAGTCGTGCTCGAGGATCTCGCCGCGGTGGCGGCTTTGCCACAGACGATCTTCGTCAACGACAAAGGTCAGATCGTGTTCCACCGGTTCGGGTCGGTCACCTCGGGAACGATCCTCCAGACCTGGGTCTCGCGTATCACCTCGACCTAGTTGGCCGTGCGCTCAGCGCGCTGTTGGCAACAGCAACGGCGCAGCATCTGCTGTCATTCGTTCAACGATCAGACCCGCGCTCGGGACGTCGTTGACATCACCCACACCGCAGCCCGCGTACATGGCCATGGCAGTCGCCTCGCCGGCGACGAACACCGTCGGTGGCTGCGAGGACCAGCGGACGACATCCCAACTCTGGTCCCCGGAGGTGATCCGGGCGACGACCCCGTCCGAATGTGCAGTTGCTCGCTCCCTGGCGATGCGCAGCACACGATGTGGAGCATCCGGCCAGCCTTCGCCGAACGCTGTCGTGTATTCGGTGTCGTCTCCGGTAGCGCCGAGCAGCGCAGCCACGTACTCGGGGTGGGCTCCGGACTCGGTGGTGGCCAGGAAGCGGGTGCCTACTCGCGCTGCAGCAGCGCCGGCGTTCAGGGCCTCGGCCAACGCCGCGCCGGTGGCGATGCCACCGGCGGCGACAACGGGCACCTGGACGGCGGGAACGACCTGGCGCAGCAACGTGAGCATCGGCGTCGTGCCACGGACATGCCCACCAGCCTCTACCCCTTGCGCGATCACTGCGTCGCACCCTGCGTCGCCCGCAGCCAACGCCTCGTCGAGCGAGCCAATCTGCCAAAAGGCGAGCGCGCCGCCGGCGTGGATGCGTTCCACCACGCCGGCGTCAGGATCGCCCCAGAACAAATCGACTACTCGTGAGCGGCTGGCAGCGAGCTCGAGCTCCTCCGTCCTCGCCGGTAGGTCGAAGGCAAAGAAACCCACGCCGACCGGATGGTTCGTGCGCGCCCGGACCCAGCTCAACTGGTCCCCGAGTGGGAGTGGAAATGTCGATGAGAGCATCCCCAGCCCACCAGCCTGGCTCACGGCGGCTGCGAGCTCCGGCGTGCCGATGCCACCGCCCATGACCGCGAGCTGGATAGGCGCTGCGCATCTGACGAGCCTCGTGAACGGCGTCTCGAGCTCGGCCACATCAGCGAAGCTACTGGCGGCACGAAGCGCGCGCCCAGGTGCTCTATGACCTTCCGGGCTTTGGCGTGCTTCCGGGCTGTGGCGTTCGCTCGGCGAGGCGAAGTGCGAGGGCGACCGCCCCGGCAGCGTCATCGGCCCGGAGGACTCCTTCAACGGGCCGGCCACTTCGGTGGAGCTCCCACGTGCTCAGGCCTACGACCGGCTTGCCCGCACGAAGTGCAAACGCGATCTCCGAAAGAGTGCCGAATTCGCCGCCAACCGCAACTACTGCATCGGCACTGGTGACGACGATGGTGTTGCGCGCCTCGCCGAGTCCTGTGGCTATGGCGATGTCGACATCGGGGTTGGCGGTCAGGCGCTCGGCACCAGGGAGTATGCCGACGGTCGTGCCTCCTGCGGCCTTCGCTCCCCGGCACGCTGTCTGCATGACGCCGCCCAGTCCGCCGCAGACGAGAACGGCACCTGCTGTCGCCACCTCGGTTCCCACCTGTTCGGCGAGTGCGAGCTCTTCTTCGTTCGCGTTTCCCGATCCGATGACGGCGATGTATCGCCGGTTGCGACTGCTGCTGGCGCTGGGGCTGGCGCTGTCGTTGGCGGGGCTCACGTTTTCATTCCCAGCGGAACGCCGCAGCCGCCACAAGCGGAGCTCCCACCGCCCAACATGCGAGCACCAACCACGAAGACCCGTTCACGCCCTCACCCGCCGAGAGCGCACGGTGGAGCGAGGTGGCGAGAGCGGCAGCCGGCAGAACCCGCGCAGTTGCCGCGAGCCAGTCGGGAAGCTTCGAGAGTGGGGCGAGCATTCCGCTCACCAGAAGCAGCAGCAGGTAGAGCCCGTTCGCCGCTGCGAGGTTCACCTCGGCGCGAAGCACGCCGGCCATGGCGAGACCGATGCCGCCGAACGCCAACGTCGCCAAGACGATGGCCGCGACCGCCTGAGGAACGGTCGTACCCGAGGGGCGCCATCCGAGGCCTACCGCGACGGGAACGAGGACAGCTACCTGAATGGCTTCGACGGCGAGGATCGCGATGATCTTCGAGAGGAGCATCTCGGGGCGCCCGAGCGGCGTGGAGCCCAGTCGCTTCAGAACTCCGTAGCCGCGCTCGAATCCGGTCTGGATGCTCAGATTGACCATCGCAGTTCCCATCACCGCGAGGCGAGCACCCCCGGCGCAAGGAAGTCGACCGGGTGCGTGGTCCCAGTCGGCAGCAGGTGCACCGCCGAGAAGAATGCAAGCAGGAGTACCGGGATTCCGATCGTCAGCAGCAGCGATTCGCCTCGCCGGAGTGTCATCGACAATTCGGCGCCGGTCTGTGCGCGGATGCGCCTCAACACTCGGGTGCCTTTGCGCCTGCCGCGTCTGCATCTGCCGCTGCTGCGTCTGCATCTGCCCTGCCGACGAGGGACATGTAGACGTCTTCGAGGTCACCGCCGCCGGTGCGCAAGTTGCGGATCGTGATGTCTCGACCGGCGAGCCACGCAGTGAGAGCTGCGACGCGCGCCGGGCTTCCCTCTGCCTCGACGCGGTACGAGCCGCGTTCGTGCTCGGTCACCGTTCCCGGCTGAACTCCGAGGGCGTCGGCAAGCGATGAGCGCTCGATCCCGGACGGAGCCTCGAAGCGGATACCGGGACCGCCGGCGAGGAGTGCGAGCTGTCCGAGAGTTCCCTCGGCGACGCTTCGTCCTCTTGACATGATGATCACGCGGTCGGCAACGCGCTCGGCTTCCGACAACTCGTGAGTCGTGAGCAGCACCCCGGCGCCGCGGTCGCGAAGAGCTTGTACGACGCGTCTTATGGTTCTGCGTCCCTCGGGATCTACGCCGGAAGTGGGCTCGTCGAGGAATACGACGTCGGGCCTGCCGACGAGAGCGAGAGCAAGCGAGACGCGTTGCTGCTCACCTCCGGACAACCGCTTCCAAGGTGTCTTTGCGACGCCCTCGAGGTCGAGAAGTTCGAGAAGAGCCGCCGGGTCCTCGGGATTGTCGTAGTAGTGCGCGAACAGCGACACGACTTGGCGCGCGGTGACGGTCGGGTAGACCCCTCCCCGTTGCAGCATCACCCCGATCCGCTTCACGAGCGTTCGATGTTCCTTGCGCGGGTCGAGACCGAGCACCCTTACCTGTCCCGCGCTCGGCCGGCGGTAACCCTCGAGCGTCTCGACGGTTGACGTCTTGCCTGCGCCATTCGGCCCGAGAATTGCGAGCACCTCACCCCGTGCGATGGCAAAGGAAAGTCCGTCCACAGCGACGCGTTGCCCGTAACGGACCTCGAGGGACCGGCATTCGACGGCCGGTTCACCATCTGGGGGGAGGTCACGCTGTGCGGCAGGCACCGTTCCTTGAGTGCCTGCTACCACGGGTGGTCAGGCTACCTTTGGCGGCACCGTGATCGACATCCGGCTCGTGCGTGATCAACCAGAGGTGGTGACTGCGGCTCTCGGACGGCGCGGCGTGCCACCCGAAACCGTCGCCCGTCTGGTCGAGTACGACTCGCTTGCCCGTTCGGCGTCGAGTCGACGCGATGATCTGAGGGCGCAGATCAAAGAGTTGTCCAGGAAGGTTCCCGACGCCCGCCGAAGTGGCGACGCTGCAGAAGCGGAGCGGCTGATTGCGCAGAGCCGGGAACTCGACGAGCTCGAGCGCGCCGCCGACAGCGAGGCGACTGCGGCCGGCGACGAGGTTCGCTCGATTCTGCTCGAGCTCCCCAACCTTCCGTCCCCGGAAGCGCCGGACGGGGCAGGACCCGAGGACAATGTCGTCGTGAGGAACTGGCCGTCGCAGGCCAGGACCTACGCAGACCACCAACGCGTCCCGCACTGGGAGATCGGTGAGACTCTCGGGATCCTCGACATGGAGCGCGGCGCCAAGCTCTCCGGCTCGATGTTCCCGTGCTTCAAAGGGCTGGGGGCGCGTCTCGTTCGGGGATTGTCGTCGTATGCGCTCGATGCGCACGCAGACGCGTTCGTGGAAGTTCGACCTCCCACGCTTGTCCGGACCGAGACGATGGTCTCGACCGGGCACCTCCCCAAGTTCGCAGACGATGCGTACCACCTCGAGCGTGACGACCTTTGGGCCGTACCGACATCGGAAGTCCCCCTCACGTCGATGTACCGCAACGAGATCATCGACGAGGCCGAACTTCCCGTCAGGTTCACGGCGTTCGACTTCTTGCTTTCGTCGCGAGGCGGGTGCGGCAGGGCGAGACACGCGGGGGCTTCTGCGCGTACACGAGTTCGACAAGGTGGAGCTTTTCTCGTATGCGACGGCCGAGCAGGCGCAGGCTGTCCATGCCGACATGGTCGATCGTGCGACGAAGCTGTTGGAGGGACTCGACCTGGAGTACCGGGTGCTCGACCTCTGCACGGGTGACTTGGGGCCATCGTCGGCCCGGACGTTCGACCTCGAGGTCTACGCACCGGGCAGCGACATGTGGCTCGAGGTCTCGTCGGTCAGCTGGTGCTCCGACTACCAGGCCCGGCGGGCCAACGTGCGCTACCGGCCGTCCGAAGGTGGCGCGCCGGTTCTTGCGCACACCTTGAACGGCTCGGCCCTCGCCTGGCCGCGGATCTGGGCCGCTCTGGTCGAGTGCGGCCGACGGGCCGACGGGACGGTGGCGCTCCCTGCGGTGCTCGAGCCGTATTTGGGTACTCGCACGATCCAACCTCAATAACCACAGGAGCCCCAGAGCACCTGTCTCGGCACCACAAATTCTGTATTAGTTAACACAGGTGTTCCCCTATTCGCGAAAAATGCGTCGCAAGTCGGCGCCGGCGCCGGCACCGGCACCGGCACCCGGCGGTCCGGCCAGCCCCTGCGGAGAGTGAACGGATCGTGACGCTCGGCAGGTAAGTTCCCGCCGAATGTCGTTCGACGATCTCCCGGCCCAGATTCGTGCGTTCTCCGATGACGAGAGGGCGACCGTGGTAATCAACGTCGAAGGCGTGGTCGTATTCATGAACGTGCCTGCCGAAAAGCTCCTCGGGGTCGACGCCGAGGACATGGTGGGGGAGTACGTCGAGATGTTGGTCCCCGAGAAGAAGCGTTGGGGCCATCAGGCCTACCGGCGAGGGTATTTCGCCGAGCCTCGCGAGCGTGAGATGGACCCAGGTCTGTATCCCGAGGCGGAACGACCGGACGGCACCCTGGTGCCTGTATCGGGCATTCTCGAGCCGGTGCGGGTGGATCGCGTTCTGTACGCAGCCGTTCACCTCACGGAGCGTGCAAGGCAGCCTGAGGAGGGCGAGGAGGGCGAGGCGGGCTAATCCCCCGGCAGCTCGAAGCGGTATCCGACTCCCCTGACGGTGGTGATCAGCGTCGGCGCCCCTCTGTCCGCCTCGAGGTGGGCGCGCAACCGCTTGATGTGGACGTCGAGCGTCTTCGTGTCGCCCACGTAATCGGTACCCCAAACCCTGTCGATCAGAGTGTCGCGAGTGAGCACGCGTCCGGCGTTCTCGACCAGGAGCAGAAGCAGGTCGAACTCCTTGCGCCTCAGCTGAACCTCTTCACCGCGGACCAGAACCTTGCGCCGATCGGTGTCGACACGGACGTCGCCAACTTCGATCGCTTCGCGGGACTCGTTTCCGGCGGCCTGAGCGAGGCTGTCACGCGGCGCCGGCGAGCGACGCATCACCGCGCGCATGCGAGCCACCAGCTCACGAAGCCGGTAGGGCTTGGTGACGTAGTCGTCGGCCCCGACTTCGAGACCGACGACCGTGTCGATCTCGGTTCCTTTCGCGGTCACCATGATGATCGGGACCGCCGATCGCGCCCTGATCGCACGGCAGACGTCGATACCCGACAACTTCGGCAGCATGATGTCGAGCAGGACGAGGTCGGGGTGGATCTCCTCGAATTTTGCAAGCGCCTCAGGCCCGTCGCGGGCGATGGTCACCTCGAATCCTTCGCGTGCGAGACCGATGACGAGAGCGTCGACGAAGGACTCCTCGTCTTCTGCGAGAAGCACGGACACGGCGGTGCCGTGAGAGGCGCGTCCGACCGGCACGTGATCGGACTTCTGTGCTGATGACGCCCCAGGTGGCGCGCTCATGTCACTCTCACGTCTCGTTCTGCGAAGGCAGCGTGAGGCGGAAGGTCGACCCCTCACCCTCGCGGGATTCGACCTCGACGCCGCCCTGGTGGTTGGCGGCCACGTGCCTGACGATAGACAGGCCGAGCCCCGTACCTCCGGTCTGGCGGCTGCGCCCCTGGTCGACCCGGTAGAAGCGCTCGAAGATGCGGTCCAGGTCGCGGGCTGGGATCCCCACTCCGTGATCGACGACGGTCACCGCTACCTTGTCACCGTCGACCTGAGCACCAAACTGGACCGTACCCGCGTCGTAGGAGAATTTCACAGCGTTCTCGAGAAGGTTGTACATAGCGGACACGAGCTGGCGGCGATCGCCCAGCACAGCGACGGGAATGTTCGGCTCGGTCACCTCGATCTTCACAGAACGCTGTTCGGCCGCAGCACGCACGCGCTCGAATGCTTCTGCCATGACCAGCGAGACGAGCACGGGTTCACGCGGCGGCGATTCCTCGGCCTCGATGCGGGTCAGGTCGAGCAGGTCGTCTATGACCCTGCTGACGCGGAACGCCTCGTTGTGGATGCGGAGCGCCAGGCGGCTCGCGACAGCGGGATCCTGCTCCGACACCAACGTCTCGGCGAGAAGCCCGAGCGCCCCCATCGGAGTCTTGAGCTCGTGACTCACGTTCGCGACGAAGTCGCGTCGGATCTCTTCTAGACGCCTGCGCTCGGAAACGTCGTCGATGATCGCGATGACGCCGAGCGTGCGCCGCCCGTCGTCGATGATCTGCGTGCGGACGGTGAGCGTGCGCCTCGGCGGTCCGTAGAGATCAAGGACTCTCGACGCAGCGCCCTCGCTCCAGGCGTCGGCGAGAAGCTCTTTCACCGCCTGTGCCGCGAGCGCGTCGCCGTGGCGACCGCCCATCAGGGCGTCGGCGCGTGCGTTGCGGAACACGTCCTCGCCGTTCTCGTCACAGACGATGACACCCTGGGGGAGCGTGTCGAGGGCGCGCCGGAGCCTTATGGCGTCGGAAGACGACTCCTCCATCGCCTCGGTCGCGTTGTCGATCCCGACCTCGACGTGGTTGAGCGCACGCTCGACGCCGCGCCCGCTTCTTTCGGTCGGGCGGCCCTCGATCCCGAGACGGGATCCGAGCGCCGACAGGCGCTGTTCCAGGGCCCGGCGCCCAGAGCGCCTTCCGAGCACGTTCCCAAGGATCGTGGCGACGAACCCCGCCGCCGCCACCGCCACCAGGGCGACGACGAGCCCATGGGTCGCGGAGGTGCTCGCTAGGGGCATCGGAACACAGCATGACAGGAGGCGCGACCCTTCGGAGCCCATAGTTCGGTGAAGCAGGACAACATGAAAAATACTGAAACTGATTGACAATCTGCGTATTGATCCATAGCCTTCGCCCCGTCCGGTCGAGCCCCGAACAAGGCCTGAGCGAGGCCCCAACGAGGCCCGAACGTGGCCCGAACGAGGGAGGAGGGTGACAGGTGATCGCGATCTGGACCCACGGGTTGGCGGTACTGGGGTGGCAGGAGTCTTGGGTGGTTCGGTTCGCCGACGTAAGCCTCACACCGGACATAAACGGGTTACCCGGCGGATCAGAGTTGCAGTCACTCACGAACGGGCTGGGCGGTTGGGCTCTAGTGCTGGCTCTCGTAGGGCTGCTGATCGGAGCCCTGATGTGGGCACTCGGGTCTCACACCCAGAACTACCACCAGTCGTACTCAGGAAGGAGGGCCGTCCTCGTCTCGGCGCTTGCGGCGCTCTTGATTGGTGCGGCCCCGGCTCTCGTGAACTTCTTCTTTCACGCCGGCACGAACGTCCACTGATGATCGGGCTCTCAGCAATTGCGGTTCGCCCAAACCAGGGTTCGGGTGGCGGCGGCGGGCTGTCGGGTCTGCTCAACGATCTGACAGGCGCGATCTCGGGCCTCTTCCACCTGGGAGCTGGTGCAGCCCACGGGGCCGCCGGCGACCTGCTCGGTCTGAGCGCCAACGCGATCCTCCAGGCGGTGGGCAACTGGGTGACGACCGGCGCACTCTGGCTCCTCGATCAGGTCGGCACAGTTCTCACGTCGACGACCCAGGCAGACCTGGGCAGCTCGTGGTTCGGCGCGCGCGTTTCACTCATGAGCGAGCTCGCTATGGCGGTGATGCTCCCGATGCTCTTCTGCGCGGCGATCCAGGCCATCTATCGCCAGAGCGCAGCGGCGTTACTGCGGACGTTCCTAGTGAACCTGCCCGTCGCCCTTCTCTTCACGGGGGTCGCCGTGGAGCTCGTCCGCATAGGGATAGTCGTGACCGACGCGATGAGCGCACAGTTCATGGCGGCAGCAGGCGTCGACACCCACCACGTGCTCGCGCCGTTGGCGGCATCGCTGACTGCTCGAGGGGTGCCCGGATTCGTCGTGTTTCTGGGGGCTCTCTTCATATCCGCCACGTCACTCGTCTTATGGATCGAACTTGTCGTGAGGGCGGCGGCCATCACGGCCGCAGCGCTCTTCTTGCCATTGGTGCTTGCCGCGCTCGTGTGGCCGGCCATCGGTCACTGGGCACGGCGGCTCGCGGACACTCTGGCTGCACTCGTCTTGTCGAAGCTCGTCATCGCGGCGGTGATCTCACTCGCCACGGGAGCGATCGCAGGAGGGCTGTCCGGTCCGGGCTCTACCAGTTCGAGCTTCGGTGACGTGATCGTCGGCATCGCGCTGCTGTTGCTCGCTACGTTCTCGCCGTTCATCATTTTGCGCCTCGTACCGGCGGTGGAGGCTGGATCGATCGCTCATCTCGAGTCGGCGCGTCACCGCTTGCAACACATGGCCCAGAAACCAGCCGTGATAGCGGGGAACATGGCGATGCTCCTGGCGAAGGGGGGAGCGGCTCCGGAGTTAGCGGCAGGCGAGGTGGCGAAGAGCGAATCCGTTGGCCAGCTCCCGGGGACGCAGATTCTGGTGAGCGGTAAGCAGATAGCTGATGAGGCGAGCCGACTCGCACCTATAGGCCAACAGATGCATCCCGTAGACGATGAGTCTGAAGAAGACGATGAGTGACGGGTCGGTCCGGCGGTACCGCTTCGGTCCACTCGAGCGCCGTGGACTGCTTGCCGGCTGGAGGGGCGGTCAAGCCGTGACCGTCGCAGCCGGACTTCTCGTCGCTGTGGGCGCACTGCGAACTCTTCCCATCTCCGCAGCGCTGGCGGTCGCGGTCGTCGCGGTCGGGACTTCGGTGGCCGTCGCCACGTGGCCGATCGCGGGACGCACAGGCGACGAGTGGTTTCCCGACGTCGCACGCCACAGCGCACGGGTGGCTGCCGGACGGAAGTGGCGTGAAGGCCCCGGGAGGAAGTCGGGCACAAAAGGCCCCTTTTCGGCCTTGAGGATCCTCCAGGTCGAGGCCGGGCACGACCGTGCCACGGTTCGGATGTCGGTCGGGTCGGGATCTCGCGGCAGGGTCGGGATCACTCAGGCGGCGGTCGTTCACGATCCGGCGGAGCGGACGTACACGGCGGTGATGCCTGCGAGCGGCCCGGGGTTCGTGCTGCTCGGGACGGGCGATAGAGACAGGCGAGTCTCCGGTTGGGCTGCGGCGCTCGCGACTTTGGCGAGGCAGGGCACCCCGATCCATCGCGTGCAATGGGTGGCAAGGACGCTGCCCGGAGTGTCCGAACACTCGGTGAACGGGTCTTCGCATCGCGGGCATACGGACGCGGCAGATCTGCCCGGGCGGTCGTACGGGGAGCTGCTCGACTTGACGCGTCCCGCGATGCGCAGGCACCAGGTTCTGCTCGCTATGTCCGTGCGCGGCGGTCGCCATGGAATCGCAATTCGACCGGCAGGCGCCGCGGAGCATGCGAACGCGTGCGCTGTGCTCATGCGTGAGCTGTCTGACTTCCGGCGCCGGCTCGCGGATGCGGACATCGACACGGCTCCGGCGTTCGCTCCCCGCGCTCTTGCGTCAGTACTGCGTGCGGGATTCTCGAGCTCGGACTGGTCATGGCCGGCTGAGTGCGGGACGACCTGGCCGTGGCCAGTCGCAGGCGAGGTGCTCTGGGACTCGGTGCGGGTCGACGGCACGTGGCATGCGACTTACTGGGTCGCCGAGTGGCCGCGAACGGATGTCGGAGCGGACTTCTTGGGACCGCTTCTTCTCGCCGGCAACGTACGTCAATCGGTCGCAGTGACGATGGAACCGCTCAGCCCGCTCGAGGCCGCGCGCCGAACACAACAAGGGCGCACCGCTGATGTCGCCGACGCGGAGCTCCGCCGGAAAGGCGGCTTCCTGCACACCGCGCGGCGCAGGCGCGAGGAGGAGACGCTCGCCGATCGCGAGCTCGAGCTCGCAGACGGTCATGCACCTTTCAGGTTCTCGGGATACGTGACCGTGTCCTCCGACACACGAGAAGAGCTCGAGATGTCATGCGGGCGTGTCGAACAGGCCGCCGGCCAGGCCGGGATGGAGCTGCGGCGTTGCTTCGGGGACCAGCAGAGAGCTTTCTGTTTCACGATGCCGCTAGGTCGTGGACTCGCATGACTTGCCCCCGACCTCGGATGCGATTGTGCTGTGGGGAGCTCCGGTGGCGAACGAGGGTCTTGCTCGGCGGCGAAGATCGAGAGCGTCTCTGCGTGGGGTCGGCGCCGGGACCGGACTTGGCGTACAAAATTGGCGTTCTCAAGCGGTGCGCGCAAAACCTCGGCGGGTCAGGAAGCCTTTGGCCGACCCGGGAGGTTGCGATGGCACGTCGTCTTACGTTCGATCAGAAGCGCCGGATCCGCCGGCTGTGCAGGGAGGGGAGGCCTCTAAAGGAGGTGGCCGTCGAGGTCGGGTGTCATCTCTCGACCGTCATGATCCACTCCAGGCGAAAAGAGCAGGCCGACTGGACGACGTGGTCGTCAAGGGGTGGGTTGAAGCTCGCTGATCGCGAGGAGATCTCTTTGGGGATCGCTCGCGGTGAGACCTACACCGAGATAGCGAGACGCCTCGGGCGTTGCGTCTCGACCGTGACGAGGGAGGTGGCCAAAAACGGCGACCGCGACAGCTACCGGGCAACAGATGCCCAGCTCAAGGCCTACAAGTGCGCAAGACGTCCGAAGGGTTTCAAGTTCGAAGACCCGAGGCTCCAAAAGGTCGTCACTCACTACTTGCAGCGCTGGTGGTCCCCCGAGCAGATCTCCAAGCGCTTGCCAATCGAGTTCCCTGACGATCCGATGATGTGGGTGTCGCACGAGACGATCTACAAGAGCATCTACGTCCAGGGCAGAGGCGAGCTCAAAACAGAGCTCTACCGCTGTTTACGATCCGGGCGCGCGGAGCGAAGACAAAAGAACGCCCCCAGGGCCCACTGGGGCCCGGTGCCCGACAAGGTCATGATCTCAGAGCGCCCGCCCGAAGCCGCCGACAGAAGCGTCCCCGGACACTGGGAGGGGGACCTGATCATCGGAAAGGACCACGCATCTGCTGTCGGAACCCTGGTCGAGCGTTCGACCGGCTACCTGATGCTGCTTCACCTACCCGACGGAAAGACCGCAGACAAGGTCAACCTCTCCATGAGAAACGCCGTCTCGAAGCTCCCCGGCCAACTCATGAAGACCGTCACCTGGGATCAGGGCGCAGAGATGGCGAGACACGCAGCCTTCACCGTCGACACGGGCATCGCGGTCTACTTCTGTGACCCTCACTCACCTTGGCAGCGCCCGAGCAACGAGAACACGAACGGCCTTCTGCGCCAGTACATGCCGAAGGGCACGGATCTCTCGAGGTTCTCAGAGTCCGATCTGGACGACATCGCCGAGAGCCTTAACGACAGACCTCGCAAACGACTCGGATTCATGAAACCATCGGAGCGATTCGCCGAGCTCCTTGCTCTGACCACTTGAATCCGCCATTCGCGAACTAGGCAACACTCGCGTGTACTTGTTCGCGAATTTTGTACCAGGCTTCCCCCATGAGACGACTTTGCAAGGACATCAGCAAGGTCGCGACTCCAAATTCGGCCGATGGGCAGACCTGCGCACCAGACAACGACTAGGAATCTGGGTGCGGCGTATCCGTTCGCGACAGAGCCGGGACTCGGCGTAGGTGGCGTGCTCGTCGGGCGGGATCTGATCGGCGGCGCCTTTAGTTACGACCCGTTCCGGCTATATCACGCTGGACTCCTGACGAACCCGAACATGGTGGTCCTCGGTCAGATCGGTAGAGGTAAGAGCGCTTTCGTGAAGTCCTATCTCTGGCGGCAGGCCGCATTCGGCAGAAGGGCTTGGGTCGTCGACCCGAAAGGCGAGTACGGAGCGCTAGCGCGCGCATGGGGCGTGACGCCGCTGGCTCTCCGGCCCGGCGGCAGTCTCCGTCTCAATCCTCTGGACGCTCCTGCGGCTGAAGATGCGCCCGAGAGAAGGAGGGCCGAGCTTCTATGCTCGCTCGCTTCGGCATCGCTGGGCAGAGTGCTCGCGCCATCTGAGAGAACGGCGGTGGAGCTCGCGGTCGACCGCTCGTCGTCCTCGGTCGGAGGAAGAGAGCGAGCGCCGACACTGCCGTCGGTGGTGGAAGCGATGCTCACCCCGACCAAAGAAGCGGCACGCGCCGTGCGCACGGACGTGGCAGGTCTCGCTGCCGATGGCAGGCAGATCGCGCTCGAGCTACGGAGGCTCGTCTCGGGCGACATGCGCGGGATGTTCGACGGTCCGACGACGCCGGGGCTCGACCTCGACGCGTCTCTCGTCGTGCTCGACCTGTCTGCGGTGTTTCACTCCGCCGCTCTCGAGGTGCTGATGACTTGTGCCACGGCCTGGATGCAGGCCGCGCTCGCCGGCGGCCCGGCGAACAGCGGAGCGCAAGGCTCGATCGTGGTCGTCGACGAGGCATGGGCGATCCTCGCCAACCTGGCGGTGGCGCGTTGGTTCCAGGCCACGTGGAAGCTCTCCCGCGCTTGGGGCGTGGCGAACGTGGCGGTGCTGCACAGGCTTTCCGACCTGACGTCGGTGGGCGCAGCAGGCTCGGAGCAGGTGGGACTCGCAGAGGGACTGCTCTCGGACTCAGAAACTCGCGTGATCTACGCCCAATCCGCAGGAGAGGTTGCGGCAGCCGAAACACTGCTCGGACTGAGCGACACCGAGTGCGAGCTCATCCCGCATCTCGGGCGAGGCGTAGCGCTTTGGAAGGTCGGCGCCAGGTCCTTCCTCGTTCAGCATCTGCTCGGTCCGTCGGAACGTGCGATGGTCGACACAGACGGCGCGTTGCCAGACGCACCCGCTTCGCCGTCTCAGCGACTGCGCGCCGCGGAGCTCGCGACATCCGGTTCGGCATGAAGTTGAACTGGCACGTCGACGAAGCCATGTTGCTCTTCGGCGCGCTCGCAGCGGCGTCGGCCTTCGCGGACAGGTCGTTCGGCCGTTCCGGAACCCGCCGCGGCGGCGCTGCCGGCGCTGGCGGCAGACCGGCCAACTTCGCACCGACACCGGATCAGAGAACGAGGACGCCGAATCCGGGACGCGCCGGGATCCGACCGCCTCGCACACCGTGGGCGCCCCGCGCCGACAAGGTGGCACCGGCCCGCTGGGCGCAACGGCGCGATCTCGTCCCACTGCTGGTGCGGGGTTCTGAAGCCGGGCGGGTCGTGGTCGGTCGCTTCGGGCGGCGGCTCGTCGCTGCCGAGGCGGGACACTCGTTGCTCGTCGTCGGACCAACGCAGAGCGGCAAGACGACGGGATTAGCGGCTCCGGTGATACGCGAGTGGAAGGGCCCGGTGGTCGCAGCGTCGGTTAAGGGCGATCTCGCCAGGTTGACGATGGACGCGCGAACCGAACAGGGCGAGGTGTTGCTCTACGACCCCTTGGGTACCACGGGGCTCGTCCGCGCTGCGTGGTCTCCGCTGGCATCGTGTCGCACCTGGGCCGGGGCACGCCGGGTCACTGCGGACCTCGCTGCCGTCGCACGAGAGGGGGCCATGAGCATGACCGACGGCGACTTCTGGTACTCGATGGCTGCGAAGTTGCTGGGGCCATTGTTCTTTGCGGCTGCGACGAACGGTCACAGCATGACGGATGTCGTCGCGTGGGTCGACGAGCAGGACCTCGAATACCCTCTCGAACTCCTCTCGCTTCTCTCCGCCAACGGAGTCAGCCGAACAGTCGAGACCGCGAGCGCGATCCAGGCATTGCGTGCGACGCTCGGACGCGACGAGCGTCAACGAAGCGCGATCTTCACCACTGCGGAAACCGTGATCGAGGCGTTCGCCGACCCCGACGTTGCGGCTTGCGAGTCTCCGGGTTTCGGAGCACCGGCGGTCATCGACGCTGGTCGTCTCCTCGACGGCGACAACACGCTCTATCTCTGCGCTCCAGCCAACGACCAGCGCCGTCTCCGCGCTCTTTTCGCGACGCTCGTAGCGCAGGTGATCGCCGAGGCTTACAGAAGGGCCATGTCCGAAGGAAAGGGCCTCGACCCGCCGCTTCTCGTGGTGCTCGACGAGGCGGCGAACGTGGCTCCACTCGCTGAGCTCGACGTGCTCGCCTCCACTGCTGCGGGACACGGGGTTCAGCTAGTGACCGTGTGGCAGGACCTGGCGCAATTGAATGCGCGGTACGGACCTAAAGGCGCGAGCGTGGTGAACAATCACCGCGCGAAGGTTTTCCTGTCCGGAATAGCCGATCCGGGGACCCTCGAGTACGCGAGCCAACTCGCAGGCGAGGAGGACAAAAAAGTCCGCTCGAGAACGGTCGACCACTACGGGTCCGCTTCGACCACCGACGCGTCATCACCTAGAAGGCTGCTCCCGCCCGACGCGCTGCGCAGGCTCGAGCCGGGTACAGCATTGCTTCTGTACTCCCACCTACCTCCGGCGCGCGTGACACTGAGGAACGGTCGGCACTGAAACGGCGTGCCGGCCTGGCGGTGGCGTGACGAAGGTGTGGAAATTGAGAGGGCCGGGGCGACCTCTAGGCTGCCCCGGCCCTCGTAGCCCTACTTGCACCTGTACTGCCAGCTGTACTGCTTGGTTGTACGGCTCAGATAGTCGTAGGGCTCGGTTAGCTGTTCTTCCAGCGCTTGTAGCCGCCGGAGTCCCGTCCCCGACCCCAGATCACGACGTGCGGAACGACGGACCCGCTGCCGTTGACGGCCCACTCGGTCGTGATGAAAGGTCCGACATCCGGCTCGAACGGCTGGGAGATCATGTAGTCGCCCCACGCGCTTGCGTTGCCGGAGCCGTAGAGGTTGAAGTCGTACGCAAACGGCGCCGTGGGATTGAGGTTGTCCTGCAGGAGGATCAACCCCCCGGGGTAGTAGTGCGTGGTGCCGGTGCCGCCTCCCCACGACATGACGCACCCAACGTATCCGTAGACATCCGGCGCGCATCCCGAGTACGCGAACGCGTACCCGTCGTTGAACGTGGCGCTCGTCTGGACGTACGACAACGAGTTGAGCTTGAAGTACTCGTATATGACGTAGGGGAACGGGTCGCCACCGCCCGGGCCGGCGGTGATGGACACCCCGAGGATCGTGTCGCCTGAGAATGCCGAGTTGGCCTGCGCGTTGTACTCCGCACGCGATATCCAGGCGGTCTCCACTCGCGGGTCCAGCCTCGAGCACCAGTTGGTGACAACTCCGTCCGAGCTGGCGCAGCTTCCTCCCGAGAAGTTGTAAGAGGACACGCCCACGTCGCTGTAGTTGTAGGAGCCGCTGTTCTCAGGCCACGAGTAGATGCGCTCGCTCGTTCCGCTCCCGCCTGACGACGTGTACCAGTTCGAGACAAAGTAGAAGGTGTCTAGTGAACTGTTCCCGATGGTCAGACCGAACGTGAAGTTGTCGGTACGGGTGAGGTAGCTGTAGCTCAGACCGCCGCACGTCGCCAGGGAGTCGACCGGGAATCGCGCCAATCCGGTGTAGAGCCACGTGCCTGATGTGTTGTACTCATTCCACGTGACGTACACGTTGTTGTTGGCGTACGCGATCTTGGGGTAATCGAGGGCATCCCCGTCCGTGCCGCCAAAGCTCGAGCCGCTGAAGTGGTAGATACACCATGACGTCGGCTGCTTGGACTTGGTCAGCCCTATGTCGAAGCCGCTCTGATTGCCCGTACCCAGGTCGAGGCCCTCGTAGATGAACCGATCTCGGCTCGGCACGTAGGTGACGGTCTGGTCACAGCAGAAGAACGAGTCCAGGCTGTAAGGGTTCTGGTACTTCCAAGTCGGCGAGCTCGCACCGCCGTTAGTGGTGTATGCGATGTTCCAGTTGCTGGTCTGCTCGATTGTCGCGCCTGCGTTCGCGGTGTCGGGCTCGTTGATGCTCGACTGAGCGCACGAAGTAGTGCACGACGCCGGGATTCTCGAGTCCTTGTAAACCTTGAAGGATCCCGGTGATTGCTGCGAGGTCAGGGACGTTTGAGGGCCCGCGAGCGGCTTGACGTTGGCCGCGTTCGTGTGCGGCCCGATAGGGGCTTTGCGGAGTCCAGCGAGGAAATTCATCGCTCGTCCGCGTGCAGCTTTCTGTGCGTTCGTCGGCACGAAGGGCTTATTGCTAGTGGCCGCGTTAACAATGCGGCCGGCGGCAACATGGCCGATCTTCGTAGTGGCACTTTGAACGCTGATGGGGCCATTGCCCGATGCGCTGCCGGTTGTCGCGCCCGACAACCCGAAGAACACCATTGGAATGGCAGCGATCACCACCAGCACGGGCCAACGCTTCTTTATGGCCCAACGATGTACGACACTCACATGCGCCTCCCTCCCGGTGGTGTCAACGACACGCACCCAGGCATGCGGGCGGGGGTCGCCCGCATCGGGTCTGACTAGGCGGTCAGACCTGAGGAGAGTAGACCGGAGGTCCGAATCGATCCATCCAAAAACGCCAAACACCGGCGGTGTCATCTGCGGCGAGTCGTCCTCATCCGGGCCGTCGTCGCTAGCAGCTAGTCGCGGACAACATGCCTGCAAAATTGCAACGATTCTGTGAACAAACGTGGCACAATTCACCTGACCATAAGGCGGTGACCATGTCAGAAGGCGGAACGGATCTGTCGGCATTACTCGAACGGAGGTCGTTCCTGCTCGCTGTTCACGGGGCGGTGTTGGGTGGCGGAGTGATCGCGAGCTGTGGATCGTCGATCTCTGTCACTACGACCACTCAGCCCGGTTCCATTCCGACCGGCTCAGGAACGGGCAATCTCTCCTATCCGGTCGAAGCGACAGGGAAGGGCAACCTGGTAATTGTGCATAACGGTAAGACGTGGTCGGTGAACGGGACCTACGCCTCGAAATCCGTCATCGGAAACTTTCAACCGACGGGCAGTGGTGCTTCTTACAACGGATCGATCGGGAGCAATTCGCTGAGCGGAATCTGGTCCCTGCCAGGCAACCTGGTCACACAGGAAACGCCTTCTCAGCCGGTATCGGTCAAGTTCGACGTCCGTTGAGCCGATCCCAGGATGAATGTGAACGCTTCGGGCGAATTTCGGTGATGTACCGTGCCCGGGCAGGGACTCGAACGGCAGCGAGGCGGACCAGGCGGATGTGCGCTGCCAGGAGGAACAGATGACGAACGCCAGCTCTGGGACCGATACCCACCGTATTCCCGGTGGTCTGTTGCGTTCCCCCGCGTTCGCCGAGTCTGTTCGCGAAGCCCGCGAACGCGCCGCAGCAGACGGCGAGTTGCTGTTCGACCCGTTCGACCCTCGCTTTCACGACGATCCTGCGGAGCTCTACATAGAACTGCGTGCGCAGAACCCGGTGCACCGCAGCCCGCTCGGTTTCTGGGTCTTCACGCGTCATGCTGACTGCCTCGCAGTGCTGAGGGACAAGCGTTCGAGCAGCGACGCGCGCAACGTCGATCCAGAGGCGATCGGCGCGCCCGTCGTCACTCAAGGACCTGAAGGGCCGGCGGTCCAGATCTACGACGACCTTTCCCCGTTCATCTTCAGAGACCCGCCCGACCACACGCGGTTGCGCGGCCTCGTCCAGAAGGCTTTCACCCCGAGGGTCGTCGAATCGCTTCGCGGTCGCGCCACCGAACTCGCGTCGATGTTCGTCGACAACGCTCTGGAGCGCGGAGACGTGGACCTGGTCGCGGATTTCGCATACGCGTTACCGGTTCGGCTCATCGGAGAGATGCTCGGTGTGCCCGAAGCCGATCTAGTCATGTTCAAGGACTGGTCGGACGCGACAGCTCGTGGGCTCGACCCTGACTTCCTCCTCCCGCCCGAAGACCTGCAGGGACGCTTAGAGGCGCTCATCTCGTTCATGGGGTATTTCGGGAAGCTCATCGAAGAGCGCAGGGCAAGCCTCGGCGACGATCTGCTCTCAAAGTTGATCCAGGCCGAGGAAAACGGAATTTCCCTTACTCAAGGCGAGTTGATCGCAACCTGCATCCTGCTCCTCGTCGCGGGCCACGAGACGACGGTGAACCTTCTTTCAGGCGGTCTCCTCGAATTGATGCGGCACCCGGACCAGTTGGTCCGCTTCCGCGACGATCCTGGGGTGCTCCGTACTGGCATAGAGGAGATGACGCGGTACGTATCCCCCGTCCACATGACCGGCCGAACCGCTCTCGAGGACATGGAGATCGGCGGAGAGACCATCCAAAAAGGCGAGTTCATGATGTTGCTTCTCGCTTGCGCAAACCGCGATCCCGCCGTGTTCAAGGAGCCGGAGACGTTCGACATCGGTCGCGTTGACAACCCGCACCTCGGGTTCGGCTTCGGCACCCACTTCTGCATCGGAGCATCGTTGGCCCGGCTCGAGGCGCAGGTGGCGTTCCCAGAGCTTCTTGGGCGGGTGAAGTCGATCGAGCTTGCGACCGACGAGCTCGCCTACAGGGACAACCTGGTTCTCCGGGGGCTGAAGACCCTCCCCGTGCACCTCACCGCCTGATCCAACCCGCCAGAGCTACAACGGCGAACCCGGCGCGACCAGCGGCCACGGCCGCTCGGCCTCTGCGATCGAAACGAGCTCGAGCAGAAGCTGCTCGGAGTGGTGCCGCCCGATCACCTGAAGCCCGACCGGCAGACCGTCGACGTCGCCCGCAGGTATTGAAACGGCGGGATTGCCCGACAGGTTGCTTGGCATCGTGAGAGCGCCGTTGTTCCCGAGCGCGCGCTCGAACCCCACCGAATCGACGAGGTCCACGCCGTCGACGGTTGTCGGCATTGGCCCTGCAGCAGGAAAAGCGACGTCGGGGTTGGTCGCACAGAAGACGAAGTCGGTGTCTTCGAACACGTCCGCCATCGTCTCGTTGAGCTTCACGCGGAATCTTTCGTTTTCGCCCGCCTGCCGCAGGTTGTAAAGGTTGTCCGAGACGTTGATCGAGAACTGGATCTCTGGAGTCAGCTGGTCCTCGCAACCGGGGTAGAGGTCCCCGAGGTCCGCCATGAGCGTGACGAGGTTGGACATCACCCACGCGAGCGTCGCCTCAGGAAGGTTGATCACGACGTCGACGCGCTTCAAGCCGGCGTCCGAGATGAGAGCCTCGGAGGCACGCATGACCACTGCCGCAACTCGCGTGCTGACGACCGCGCTCCCCAGGTCGACGGAGATTGCTGCACGCTTGCCGGCGAGCTCGCCGCGCAACGAACCCAACGCCTCCTCCCATCCCTCAACGCGTGGAAGCGACAACGTGTCGCGCGAGTCGTGCCCGTTGCAGACGTCGAACCAACGCGCCGTGTCGCGAACCGACCGGCTCACGCATCCGCTCGTCACGGTCAGCGGAGGGTGCATGCAGTAAGGCCCGCGCGGGATCCTGCCGAACGTGGCCTTGAGGCCGAACATGCCCGTGAATCCGGCAGGGATCCGAATGGAGCCACCACCGTCGCCGGCGGTGCCGAGCGTTACGAGCCCACCCGACACCGCGGCCGCCGTCCCGCCGGACGAGCCTCCAGGAGTCCGTTCGGTGTTCCATGGGTTGCAGGTCGTGCCGTGTATGCGCGTGTGCGTGTAGTTGACCCCGCCGAACTCGCTCGCGGTGGTCTGCCCGACCAGAACCGCTCCGGCGCCCGACAGCCGTTCGACCATCGTCGACGTGTATTCGGCGATCCGGTCTGCAAACACGAGCGACGCTTCCGAGTAGGGCCATCCGGCCACCGGGTCGAGCTCTTTGACGCCGATCGGGACGCCGCCGAACGGAAGGTTCACGTCGGCTTCTGAGGCCGCGTGGTGAGCACCCTCGAGGTCGATGTGGCAGAAGGCGTTCAGTCCCGAGTCTTCGATGGCCTGAAGGGACATCTCGAGGGCTTCGGGCGGAGTGATCGAGCCCGCTCGGAAGGCGTCGACAAGCGAGCAGGCGTCGCCGGTCCAGGCGCCGTCAATAGGACTCACGTCACACAACCTACTGACCGGGTGAGACGGCGCAAAGGTGAACAAGGGCTAACAAGGGTGAACAAGGGCTAACAAGGGTGAACAAGGGTGTGAAAACCGTGCTCCAGGCGCCGATCACGCTCTCCGTAACCGTGAAGCCGCCCCGTGGGTAGCGTGAAGGGAGAATGGTCGATCATCTGACGAGCGAGCGAACAACTGAAGGAACAGGGGGGCCAGCAACAGCGGCGACAGAAGGAGCCCCCTCGGTCCCCCTTTACGACGTCATCTTGCGCCGCCGAGATGTCCGTGGAGAGTTTTCCGGCGACCCGGTCGACCCACCCGTCCTGCGTAGGGTCCTTTCAGCAGCCCATGCCGCCCCGAGCGTCGGACTGTCCCAGCCATGGGACTTCGTCGTCGTGACGGACGAAGGTGTAAGGCGCGACTTCCATAAGCACGTGGAGGCTGAACGCGCCAGGTTCGCCGCCACCCTCGAAGGCGAAAGGGCCGGCACGTTCGCCGGCATCAAGATCGACGGCGTGATCGAAGCGAGCCTGAGCGTCGTTGTCACCTACGACCCTGACCGCGGATCGCCGAGCGTTCTCGGCCGCCACGCCATCGCGGACGCCGGGCTCTATTCGGTGTGTCTCGCCATCGAGAATCTGTGGCTCGCTTGTACCGCCGAGGGCTGGGGCATGGGCTGGGTTTCGTTCTACCAAGAGAGCTTCTTGAGTCACCTTCTCGGGATCCCCGAACCGATTCGGCCTGTCGCGTGGCTCTGCATCGGGCCGGTGTCGCGGCTGGCGGACGTTCCCGACCTCGAACGTCACGGGTGGCGCGAGCGCCTTCCGCTCGAGGACGTTCTCCACGCCGAGACGTGGAAAGGGGACGCCGACGGATCGTCGCTTCTGACCGGGACCGCTCCGATCGGGGGCGGGCTCACTTGAGCCTCTGTGGTCCGTCCCGGCAATGGAACCAATAGTGGCTGCAGGCCGGTCATCATTGAGGGGTTGCAGGTCGGCTCGAGGAGGCACCGCGAATGACGATTCCTGATACCACCGAGGTGCTGCCTCCGAGGGCCGTCCATCCTTCGCGACCGTTCACGCTTGCGATCGACATCGGTGGGACAGGGCTGAAGGCGTCGGTGCTCGACTCGGCGGGAGCGATGGTGGCCGACCGGGTGAAGATCCCGACCACCTATCCGCTGTCGCCCGACAAGCTGGTCGACGACCTGGTGAGGCTCACCAAGCCGCTTCCCGACTACGAGAGAATCTCTGTGGGGTTCCCCGGGATGATCCGCGAGGGCCACGTGCTCACTGCGCCCCACTTCGTCTGCAAGACGGGTCCCGGTTCGGAAGTCGACAATGCACTCAAGGAGAAGTGGACGGACTTCCCTCTGGAAGACGCCCTGACCCAGCGCCTCGGGAAGCCGACCAAGGTGGCCAACGACGCCGACCTGCAGGGTGCGGCGGTCATCGCCGGCCACGGCTTCGAGCTCGCTATAACGCTCGGCACGGGGTTCGGGACAGGCTGCTTCTACGACGGGCACCTGCTCCCGCACTTCGAGTTCGCTCATACCCCGTTCCGCAAGGGCGAGACGTACAACGATCAACTCGGCGAGCGCGCCCGCAAGGAGATCGGCGACGAGCGCTGGGCGAAGAGGGCGATGAAGGCGATCGACATCCTCCGCGACCTGACGTTCTTCGACCGCTGCTGGGTGGGAGGCGGCAACGCTAGACGACTCGACGCCAACAAGCTCGGGGAGGACGTCACCATCGTCGACAACACCGCCGGGATTCTCGGCGGCATCAAGCTCTGGAACGACTCCCACGTGGGGCTCTGACGTGGCGCGCCAGCCGGCGGTCCCGCCCGAAGAATCCCCCGAGAAGCAAACTCGCGCCGGCTCCAACCGCGACGTGGCCCGCCTCGTCGGGGTCGTCGCGCTCGCCGGGGTGGTCGCAGCATTCGTCGTGCAGAATTTGCAGAACGTGTCGGTTCATTTCTGGTTCTTCTCCCGACACGAACCACTCATATTCGTCGTCATCGGGTGCCTGATCATCGGGGGCCTCGTCGGCTATGTGGCAGGTCGGCGCCGGGGGGCACGCAAAGTGCGCCGGGCTCTGCTCCACAAGCCCGATTCTCTTTAGTAAACGTCAATTCGCTCGTTGACGACTTAGCGGTCGGCAGACGATGCGCTTAATGTTCGCCCGGTCATGCGCGTACTCCGGTCACTTTCGATATCCGCCTTCCGCGGCGAGATCGTCGCGGGCCCGGCTCTTGTGGTCGGGCTTGCCGTCGCCCTCGTCTCGTATTTCGTCGGCCCGGACCGCGGCGACATACGTGTGGATGTCGCATTGGCGAGCATGGCCACCTTCCTGTTCGGTGCCCTCCTCGCTTTCACCATCGTCCGGACCCGGGAGCGCCTCGCCAAGGTTCACGATCTGATTGCGAAGAGCCACGCACTCGCCTGACCCCACACACGACCAGCTCATCGATGCCGTCTACGAACTCGATCCGAAGACCCCGCAAGAGGAAGGCGTCTACAGGGAGTTGGTTCAGCTCGGCGTGAAATTGGGCGAGGACCGCGTTCTCATCGAGGCGGCGACAGGCCAGGCGATGTCGCCGCTCGAGTGGGTCGGGCTGCTGCTCCTGCTGCTCGTACTCCTCGCGCTGATCGCGGTGCTCCCAGGGGGCACGCTGCTAGGCGCCGCTGTTGCGGGAGTGCTCGCAGGGACCCTCGTCACCCTGATGGTCCTTCTGCGCATGCTCGACCAATTGCGCTGGCACGAACGCGTGACGATCTGGGAGCCCACTTCAAGACTGTTCCGGAGCATGGGGTGCGACCCGTATGTTCCGCGAGAGGTGATCGACAACGGTCGCTTCCAGCCCACCGGCCGGGTCCGGGTCGTCGAGTACGCAGATCCCTACCCGATCCGGGCCACGAAGACGATCACTATCGAAGACATGTCAGCTTCAGCTAACGGTTCTTCCGGCTCTCTGAGTCGATCTTCTTCCAGCCCTTCTTGACGTCGCGGAACTCCGAGTCCCACCGCTTTGCGGCGACCTCCGCCGCACGATTCTCGAGGTTCGCCATGCGCATTGCGACCTCGGAAAGCCCCAGGTTCCTCGCGGAAGCGCGCTCCAGCCAGTCGCGGGCCGCACACGCGTCGTGCCATTCACCGAGACGTTCCTGGAGCGCTTCAGCCGCCTTCGCCGTCGTCTTCGCATTCGCTCCGAGAACCGGGGTCGCCGACTCGCACGCGTAGCGCATCCGCTTTGCGCGGATTCTCACGGTGTGAAGATGCTCGACGGTGTGATCGCGCTGTGCGACGCGTGCCGAGTTGCGCAGGTCGTGCCAGGTCCGCTGCAGCAACCGAGGAAGAAGGCCATCTGCAGGATCGTCGCCGCGACCTCGCGACGGCATGTCGCGCGCTGCTTCGACGAGGCGACCCGCGAGCCCGTTGAACCTGGCGGTCGCGCGCAACTGGCGGTGCCGGTTCAATGCGTCATCGCGCTCGTCGTCGAGCATCGTTACCAGCGCTGCGATCGCGGGAGCGTGAGCGGGAACCTGAAGCATCGCTCCCTGCACGAGTCGGCCGTTAAGCACGTCGAGATCGCGCATCGCGCCGAGCGAGTCCGCGAACCATGACGCCTCGGCCGAAAGCGCAGCCGCCCATTCGGTGTCGATCACGCGCCGGAACGTCCTCAGGTGGGAACGAAGACGGCGGAGCCCCACCCGCGCCTGGTGAACACCGCGCGTGTCACCTTGTGCCGCAGGCTCGTCGTGTTCGAAGAAGGTGCTTATGGCCGCCGCTATGGCGGCCTGTACGACATCTGCCGTCGTCGGTTCGTCGCCGAGTTTGGGAACCTCGATGTGAACGGGAGGCTTCACAGTTCCCGCGGTCGACCGCCGGTTGGCGGTTGATTCCGCGCTCAGCCGCTCTCCGGTGACGGGTTCTCGAAGTCCATCGGCTTGAGGTCGATTGGCTTGGGGATCGCCGTTCCGGGGCGCAACAGGATGACTCAGTGGTTCGGACACGGGCGTGTATCAGGCACCATACCTGTGGGTTGAGACTTCCGCCCGTGGAGATTCTGGCTCTTCGCCTCCCGCACCTCTACCGTTAGGCGTGCGCGCAGTCACGATCACACCTGGTGCCGGCCTCGAGTGGGCGGAACAACCCGACCCCGTACCCGGCGACCACGAGCTGCTGGTGGCGGTTGGGGCTGCCGGGCTCAACGGGGCAGATCTGATGCAGCGCATCGGCTTCTACCCGCCCCCGCCAGGCATCCCCGAGGACATCCCCGGGCTCGAAATGGCAGGCGAGGTCGTCGCCACCGGAGCCAGCGTCACCCGTTTCAAAGTCGGAGACCGGGTCATGGCGCTCGTCGGCGGGGCCGCCCAAGCCGAGCTGGCTCTCACCGACGAGAGGACCGCTCTCGAGATCCCTTCCGACCTGGACCTCGAGTCCGCCGGCGCCTTCATGGAGACCGCCGCGACGGCATTCGACGCGCTCGTTCACCCAGGCGAACCTCGGCGTGGGCGAGCGTCTCCTGGTCACCGGTGCCGCCGGTGGAGTGGGTTCCTTTGCGGTCCAGCTCGGGGCGGCCGCTGGTGCGACCGTCGTTGCCTCGACCCGGCACCGCGAGTTCAATACGAGCCTGATCGAGCTGGGAACCGAGGCGATCGTTCTCCCTGCTCAGTGCGCAGAGTTCGCTCCCTTCGACGTCGTCATGGAGCTGGTTGGCGGCCCGGGCCTCGCCGACTCTGTCGCTTGCCTCGCCACCGGTGGCCGTCTCGTCGTGATCGGGGTCGGTGCCGGGTCGCGCGTCGAGCTCGACATGCACGTCCTGATGCAGAAGCGGGCGCGCATCATGGCGTCGACGATGCGATCCCGCCCGCTCGCCGACCGTGCTCTTGTGATCTCGGCGCTGGAACGGCGCGTGCTGCCGCTCGTCGAATCTGGTGAGCTCGTCGTCCCGATCGCCGCGACGTTCCCGATGTCTGACGCTTCGAGTGCCTACGACCGATTCGCGGCCGGCTCCAAGTTCGGGAAGGTCGTGCTCGTGACCGAAGGTGCCGAGGTGCCGCTGGAGCTCGCCCAAGAACCCTGAGCGGCTTCGGGGCGTAACCTTCGGCAATGGCCGAAACCGCTGATCAGTTCCCATCCGCGCTCGACGCCGCCGCGGCGGTACGCGCACGCGAGGTAAGTCCCCTCGAGTTGGTCGAAGCGGCATTGGAGCGCGTCGACCGCCTCAACCCGGCGTTGAACGCAGTCATCTGGCGCAACGACGACCAGGCCCGCGCCGAAGCACGCAAGCTTTCCGACGAGATCGCGAACGGCCGAGAGGACCTGCCAACGTTCGCCGGCGTACCGATTCCGATCAAGGACCTGACTCCAGTCGAGGGATGGCCGGTCACCTACGGATCCGCGGGCGCGCCGCCCGGTAATAGTCACGAGGGCGAGATCGTGACCGAGGCTTTCAAGAAGGCGGGTTTCATCCTGTGCTGTCGGACGAACACTCCTGAGTTCGGGCCTCTGACCGTCACCGAGAACAACCGCTACGGGATCACCCGCAATCCCTGGGACACGAACCTTTCTCCTGGTGGCTCGAGCGGCGGCGCCGGCGCATCGGTGGCATCCGGGATGTTCAACGTCGCGCACGCCAACGATGGTGGCGGTTCGATCCGCATACCTGCGTCGTGTTGCGGTCTCGTCGGTCTGAAGCCCGCCCGCGGTCGCGTGCCGTCTCACGTTCCGGGGTGGCAGGGCATGGCAATCGAAGGAGCCGTGTCGCGGACCGTCGCCGACACCGCCGCGATCCTCGACTGCATAAGCGGCCCCGACCCTCACGCGTGGTCGAATGCTCCCGCTCACGAGGTCCCGTTCGCCAGCGTCGTAGGCGCCGACCCGGGTCCGCTCCGTATCGCGCTGCTCGGTATCTCGGCCCTCGGGCTCCCCGTCGAACCCGAGCCGATGGCCGCGCTAAAGCGTGCCGGAGCGCTGCTCGATCAACTCGGCCACAAGGTGTTCCCGATCGACAGCGACGTGTTCCAACCCGAAGCGATCCAGCCGTTCCTCGATGTAATCAACACCGGTTTCGCCGAATTCGACGATATCGACTGGGAAAACGTCGAGCCACACAACAAAGCTTCGTACGCATCGGCGAAGCAGGCCGACAGCCTCACCCCCATCCGCGCGCTCGGGCAGTTGCAGCGCCTCACCCGTCAGGTGGTGGCGCGCTGGGGAGAGGAATTCGATCTGCTGGTCACACCGACCATGACTATCGAGCCGCCCATCGCCGGCTCAGTGCTGGCCGAGGTTCATGCCAATCCGGACGCTCCGCCCATGACGGTCGTCGCCATGGTGGCGTTCACTGCGGTCTACAACATCACAGGACAGCCGGCGATCAACATCCCGCTCCACTGGTCCAGGGCCGGCCTGCCGATCGGCGTGCAAATAGTGGGCGGCCCTTGGCAGGACGCGCTCTTGCTTCAGGTGGCGGCACAACTCGAAGAAGCGGCACCCTGGGCCGGCCGGCGGCCACCTACTTCTTGACGCTCCCTGGTTTTTGTGCTGCTTCTACGGGTTGATCGCGATCACAACCCGGCCGCGCGTCTTGCCTTCGAGGATTTCCTCAGCCAGCTGAAGCACGTCCTCGAGAGGGTGCTCGACCGTCATGGCTTCTATCAAGTTGGCGGGCAGCTCAGTCGCGAGCCTGTTCCACGCGACCTTCCGTAGCTCGATCGGGCACCGCACCGAGTCGACGCCGGCAAGAATGACGCTCCGAAGAATGAACGGGTGGACCGTGGTCGGTAGGTCCGCACCGCCCGCGAGGCCGCATGCGGCAACGCAGCCGCGGTAGCGGGTCCGACGAAGCAACGTCGCGAGCGTCGTTCCACCCACTGCATCGATGGCGCCGGCGTACATCTCCTTGTCGAGCGCCTTCGGGGGAGCCTCTGACAACTCGGAGCGCGGGATCACCTCGCTAGCGCCGAGAGATCGGAGATATCCCTCTTCTTCCGGCCGTCCGCTGACGGCGGCGACCATGTATCCGAGCTCGGCGAGCACCGCGGTGGCGACCGAACCGACGCCTCCAGCTGCGCCAGTAACGGCTATGGGCAGGTCGCCCGCGCTCGCCGGATCGAGCCCTTCGCGCTCGAGGGCCATCACGCACAGCATCGACGTGAGCCCAGCCGTTCCGATAGCCATTGCCCGTCGGGAGTCGAGGCCATCGGGAAGCGGGACAACCCACTCGGGCTTCACCCTGGCAACGTCGGCGAAGCCGCCGAAGTGGTCCTCCCCGAGCCCGAACCCGGTAACGATGACCTCGTCACCCGGCGAGATCCCGGGCGCCGAAGAGACTTCGACTGTGCCGGCCAGGTCCACGCCGCAGACCATCGGGAACTTCCTGACGACCGGGCCCTTCCCGGTGACCGCGAGCCCGTCCTTGTAATTGAGGCTCGAGTACCGGACCCGGAGGGTCACGTCCTCGTCGGGAAGTTCGGCGGGGTCCAGCTCCACCAACCGGCCGGGAGGCCCGTCACGCTCCGCGGCCAGCACCGCTCGAAATGGACCGTCAGTCATCGTTGGATCTGCTCCTTCGCTCCGTCGTCAGCCGCCCATCGTGGCCCATGGTCGGGTATGGCGGTACTGAGGGGGTGGCGCTGCAGCCCCGGTAGAGCAGTTGGGCGTTCCGATAATGTGGTCGGTCACGTCCTGTGCCCGTGCCGGTCGCACGAGCTCGGACAATCAGGGTCCCCTAGGGGACAGGTTCCGCCGGCGCTTGTAGCTCAATTGGATAGAGCATCTGACTACGGATCAGAAGGTTGGGGGTTCGAGTCCCTCCAAGCGCGCTGAGAAAGTCCTAATCACAGGCATTAAAGCCCTGGTGCTTGCCGGCAATCCAGTGCTGTGGCAATCTGATTGGCAATCTGCCCAGAGGGGAGGTTGCCTTGACTGGCCACCTGCAGGAGCGTGGCCCGAAGACGTGGCGCCTGAGCGTGTACGTGGGGCGCGATGCTCGAACGGCCAAGAAGCGGTACGTGCAGCGCACGTTCCACGGCACCAAGCGGGAGGCCGAGCGGGCAATCGCAAGACTCGTGACCGAGGTCGACGAGGGTCGCCATTCGGCTTCAGCGGCAGGCACATTCGGCAATCTTCTGGATCGTTGGCTGGAGACCAAGGCGCAGTCTGTTGATCCATCAACCATCGATAGCTACAAGTGGCTTACCGAGCAATATGTCCGCCCGGCACTTGGACGGGCTCGACTGGCCAGCCTGAAGCCGGCAGACCTTGACTCGTTCTATGTGCGGCTTGCGACCGGGAAGGGTGTGAAGGGCCGAAAGCTGTCACCGAGGACCATTCGGATGTGCCACGGTGTCGTACGACAAGCGCTCGAACAAGGTAGGAAGTGGGGGCTCATCACTCGCAATCCTGCTCTCGATGCGAGTCCACCACGCTCTCGACATCACGAGATTCACCCACCCTCAGTCGACCAAGTGCTTCAACTTCTCGCTGCCGCAAAAGAGTATGACGAGGACTTCGCGACATACCTGCGTGTTCTTGCTGCGACTGGCTGTCGAAGAAGTGAGGCTCTTGCTCTTCGTTGGAGAGATATCGACCTTGAAAAGTCAGAATTGACCGTCGCGCATTCACTGACGATGGTGAACTCGACAGTTGTCGAGACGGACACAAAGACGCACCAGATTCGACGATTGACTCTCGACTCGGGAACAGTGCGCGAGCTTGTTTTGCACAGACAGCGGTCCGAAGAACGCGCACGTGAATGCGATGTCACAATTGAAGAGTCGGCGTTCATTTTCGCTTCCGATGTCGCAGGTGAAAGGCCATGGAGACCTGACGTTGCCACAAACCGATTTGTTCGACTTTGTAAGTCAGCTGGCATAACTGAAGTTCGGCTTCACGATCTGCGGCACTACGTGGCAACGAACTTGGGCGCAGCCGGGACCCCTATCGCAACAATCAGTGCCCGATTGGGTCACCGCGATAAGGCCACCACGCTCAACGTGTATCAGCACACTCTTCCCGTTCACGACCGGCAGGCAGCCGAACTTCTTGGTGCATTGCTCGACTCCTCCGGAAAAGAGAAATAAAAGTGGTCAACGAGACATGGTTCTTTATCCGTCTACCCTGGTGATCAGAATGCCGATCTGAGCAGAGAGCCGGCGGCCAACATTGGCGGATTTGGTAACGATCGGATCCTCACCGAGTCTTCTCCTCACGCGCGCTGCAGGTTGCGATGATCTAGAGCCCTACCGCTAAGAGCGGGGCCGGCATGCCCGACTGACTCATACCGCAGAGCAGGCCTGTCGCACAAGCCTGTGACGTCTCGGCCCAGCCGTATGGGCGGAACAGCGAGTCCCTGAGAGGCCGTCAGACGGGATAGCCGACCATCTGTCGGTCCCTCAGCTGGAATCCAGCGTCGGGATTCTCAACCCGAGTAGACCGCTCCACGACATGTCTCCTCCAAGGCCAAGGCGAGCCGACCTGAAGTTCGGGCCTGTTCCGGTGTACGCCGGGAACGGTCATCGGTGGGTGTCGAACCCATTCACGGAGGGCCACGAAGATGGCTTCCAAACACCCCGTCTCAGCACGGCTTCCAAGGTCCCGCGCGTCCCGCCTCGTCCGGCAGTATCGAAGCGTCATCACCGCCTCGGTCGAGGGGCTCGCTCTGCTGCTCCGGCTCCCGCTGCTCGTCCACGTCATCTTGACCGTCGCTACCAACCTGGCGATAGGTGCCTTCATCGGGCGCCATCGACGGCCCTGATCTCTGATCGCGCAAGCGCGGTCAGCCGGCCACTCTCCCGAGAGTCCTATCGGGAAGGACTCCGCCGTCTACATAACGGGACTTGGTAGTCCCGACACAAGCCATGCTCGTGGGATCGAGAGTCGGGCGGACTCCCACGCTCCATGTACTGCATCTGCAGGTAGATGTTCACCCAAAGAAACCCCAGACAACCAACCGATCACTTGGCCAGCACGGTTTTCAACATCGTCCACAAGGCACACGACCAATGACCAATTAGCGTGTTCGAGCCCAGTGTCGGCCTCATTGCGACTGAGAAACACCGTTAGTGGATCACTGTCGCGAGTTGTGGACTTGACCTCCAACAGTCTGTCGCTCAAATCGAGACAAGGAGCAGCTATGTCGTAACCGGCGGTGTCGTCGTAGAGGCTGACTTGTCGGACCTTCGACGCAAGCTCAGGATGCCCGAACGACTTCAGCTCAGCTTTTGCGTGTTGCATGACGATTTCTTCGCCGATACTCCCGACCAGTTTGAAGTGCGAATCGTCAAAGAGTCGGGCGAAACCACGCAGCATTTCGTCACGGCGGCCAGAGTCGGGAACCAGATCACTGAGTTCAGCCAAAAACTCCGCTGACCGGCGCATCTCGGCGCTTTCACAATCGAGCGCCGCCGCGCACAAGACGGCTGTGAACTCAGCGGAGTCAGAGTCGATTAGGGATTGCAGATCCCGCTTGACAATCAGATACTCATCTTGGTGCTCAAGAAAACCGCAATGAATCAGTAGCGTTTCTCCGATGCGTAGATCAGCGGGGCTGAAGGTTCCCCCAGTCGCACGACGCCAATATGACTCGCGGGTATCCACAATGCGTGCTCCGTAAGTCCCGACAACTCGCGCTACATGGATTGCTGCAGTGATTGCGTGAAGTGTTGGAAGACCGGTTAGTGACGCCCAGGGCTTGGTGTCAGACGGCATCTGTCAGGTGTGAGAAGAGCGCATCGACATCGTCAACATCGATCCAATCTCCGTATGCCTCATCATCTGGAAGAGCCATCGTGACGAGGTTGGGGTCGGAGAGCATCTCGCTTAGGCGCTCTGCCTTAGTGCGCACTCGGTCGTTGACGATTTCGTCGACAGTGTGTTCGCTGACCAGAAACGTCATACGTGTCGATACGCCAGGCGGTAATCCGAGACGATGGATCCGATCAAGGGATTGCAGGTATTGACCAGCATTGAATGTTCGTTCGAGATAGATGGCGTCGTGGCATGTGTGGTGAAGACTTACGCCCTCTGACATCGCTGCGGGGTTGGCGATCAGAACGAGACATTCATCGTCCTCCCGAAATCTCCGAAGCTCGTACTCACGAGTACCAGGCGCTGCATCCTCTCGGGAAGGGACGCCACCGTGCACAACTGCTGGGTGATAAGGACTGAGGATCCGTTCGGAAAGCTCAGCAATGTTCCCTAGAAAGTTGGACCAAACGAGAGTCTTCCGACCCTCAGCAGCGTTGGTAGCTACGAGGGCTGCCAATTTCTCGAATTTGCGGGGAATCTCGTGCTGGCCGTAAGACAGGATCTGCTCTGACAGACGACTTCCCTCGGGAACAGGGTTGGGTGGCCAGGTCGAAGCGCTCGGAGTTCCGCCGATTGCAGAAGCGAGAAGCCCGGGATTGGTTGCGGCTTGTAGGAGGTACACGACTACTTCGCCCAAACCTCGCAACAACGCCTGGTCATGCGCGTGTGCACCTACTGCTCGGTTCAAGCGTGTGCGAAGAGCTGTATAGATGTCAGCTTGTATTTCCTTCATTTCGACAAGCTCCACGCGAAGAGTTGGATTGTCCAACCCCAGCTCATCCTTCCGTGTACGAGCGAAGAGCGGTCGCAGTCGGTTCGAGACCTGAGTCATCGCTCCCGGTGGTGGTGTGCTTTGTAGTGCAGCCGCCGGCATGATTCGGTGTGCACGGTGCGGCCAGAGGTAGTTGAGAAGTGCAACGAAATCTGCGGGGTGCTGTGGAGCAGGTGTACCGGTCAGAATGTCACGACGAACAGCAAGCTGCGCAAGATCAAGACATGCGCTTCCCCATTCACCGTCTCGCCCACGCTTCATGCGGTGTGCTTCATCCAGTACCACATGCGTGCGGTGATGTACTACCCAGTCCGCAATCTGGCGAAAGCGGCTGGCGAGACGTTGGTAGTTGATGAGCAGCACCTCGGTCGCCGGAGGAACACGATCCTCGAATCTGCGAATTATCGGTACCGGGTTGAGTGACTCCTCTGCTTCTTCGAACCAGGCGTCGAAGGCAGAAAGTGGAGCGATCACTAACAAGCGGTTCGACCCGCTCACGCATTCTCTCCAGCTCGTAAAGGGCGTATGTGACGGTCGTCTTGCCCGATCCAGGTACTGAGAAGTTGGCCCCATGCGAGAGTGAAACCACTTTGGCCAGATCACGGAGTTGGAACGGTCGAAGCTCGCGAATGAAACGAGAATCTTGAAGGATGCCTCTTAGGTCATCGACCGTCGGAGAAATGATTTCGCCTTTGAGGGCACGCTCGACCTCCTCGCGCTCGGAGTCGGATCGTGCCAAAATCTCTTGGATATCGTCATCGAACTCCGCATCACAGCTGTACGTTGCTAAGGCTTGACCAAGCCACATGCGAGATGCGAGGAACCGGTCGATGGGAACGGTTACTGTGTCGCTATCGACACGGGAGATTATGCCGGGTGCGATATTTCGGCCGATTGAGTTCCACAGTTCGACTGGGACATCGGAAGTACGCTGTAAGACAACGACCGGAGGATCCCGCAAGAGGGAAACCAAGAGCATCGTGCGATCCGCAGCTAGCCTGTGATTCCGGCCTTGTTCATTGCGGTCTCAAATGACTTCAGAGTGCGGTTGAGTTTCTTGAAGCTGGCCTCCAGGGTCTTGTGATGAGCCTTGTCGAAGTCCGGATCTCCAAGAGCGGCCTTGAGAGCTTCAATTGCCTTGCCGAGTTCGCGCGTAGCGCTTTTAATGGCTTCTATCGGTGCCTCTAGGCGGTTGGATTCGCGCTCGTTGCGCTTCTTGTCCGAATTCCGGAGACATAAGCAGACTTGATTGCCTCAGTAACATCCTTTTTCTCCAGGACGAAATTACTGCCTGGGATCTTGACGTTGTGGTTATCTCCGGCAACGGCGTTGATGAGGCTGACTACATTGGGAGTCTCGTTGTCGGCCCCGTCAGCGGCTCCACCAAGCAGAGCGCTGGCCCCCTTTGGAGCAGATGGAGTGACGTCCGGAGCTTCGGCAATATGAGCCGCGTGCTGCCCGATAAGTTCGTCTTCTTCGAGAGAGGGCAGCATGTACGTTTTGACAAACTCTGTATCGATCTGTCGGATTTGATGCACGGAAACAACATCCACGAGCACCGACAGCAGGAAGTTCTCCAGATATGTGCGCGCTTGGGCGGGATCTTGCCCCAGGAGACTTTCGTATTTCGTGTGCACAACACGCATCTGCTCCAGCTTGAGATCGTCGAACTGCCTGAGTCTTAGTGGCTTCTCGGGTATCTGACACATTGCGCGCAGTAGATCCAGGTACTTGAGCCGCAGAGGAACCTCTTGGGTTCCCTTCTTAGGATTCTCAGGGAACATCTCAGCTGCGATAGCGGCATCGGACATGCCCCGGTCATTGGAGAGTTCTTCAATGAAGAGGAGCTCGTTGGTGAGGGAGTAGTCGACCTTGAGTTCCTTCTGCATCTGGAGTCGCAGCTCCAGCAATCCAAGCTCTTCGGGCTGAATCGTCTTGGGAAGCACGGCTACGCGGAGATTGCGTTTGTCGGGGTCGTCCATCTCACGCATAGCGACGGCGCGGGTGTTGGCGTTGACAAGCACGCCGTCGTGCGTCATCACTCCCGGTTCGGTTTGTCCTTCCCGTATCAACGACTCTTTGAGTTCGTCGAACTCCTTTTCTTTGCGGGCGGCTCGGACATGGCGCTCGATGGTGTGCTGAGCCGCCTCGCTAGTGGGATCTGCCTTGACCTTTTCCCACTCGGGATCCCCTTCTAGCTGGGAGCGGATCCGGTGGGACCGGTGGTTGAGGAGGACCTCGTCTGCCCGCATCTGGATGACGTCGCAGAAGGTCTCTCCGGTGGTGAGGTGGATCAGACGAGTTTCATGCCGCTCCGGCGGGATCTTGTTGATCGCGTTGAGCAGCTCCTGGACACGCTCGGTACGTTGTTGGACCGTGATTTGGGCCACTCCGACTCCCTCGCCCTGGCCTTTGGTGATCCTCGGTTCAGCGACCCCTGTTTATCAGGCAGCTGTAACCTGTCGCCGGATGGCCCCTGGCCAGGGGCCATCCGAGTCGAGGCAAACACCCCTCGCCTAGATTGTCTGTCATGGCCGCGTCGTCCCAGGCAGTAGACCAATTTCCTGGAAAACGTCCAGGGGCGTACGCAGCTGCGTACGAGTCGATCGCAGCGGCTCGCTCTCGGCAAGGCTTTGCTCGATTTGGACGCAATGGTCGGGGACCCAGCTTGGACTGATGGGTGTGATGTCATCGGGACCACGTACGAGCGTGCCATTCCCGGGAGGGATCGACGTCGGCTAGGTCAGTTTTTCACGCCCGTTCACATCGGGCGGGTCATGGCCAAGTGGCTACTGGAGGCAAGGCCGTCTCTGATGCTGGATCCCGGTTGCGGATCGGGGTCACTGCTTATGGCGGCTGCTCACGAGAACTTGCGAAGCACCAAACTACTCGGAATTGACATTGACCCTCTCGCTGCTGAGATGTCCAGAGCGAATGCTCGGTTGCGTGGTGTGGACAACGTTCAGGTTCGTGTTGGTGACTTCTTGCTGCAAGATCTAACTGAAGCGCCCGATGCTGTCATCTGCAATCCGCCGTATACAAGACATCAAGCAGTGTCGCCTGGACAGAAGCGGGCAATCTTTCACGGCTTTCGGGAACGTCTCGGCATTGAGTTTCATCAGACCGCATCGCTACATGTTCTCTTCCTTGTACGCGCTCTCGAGGTGAGTGGAATGAATGCCAGGTTGGCATTCATCACGCCGGCGCACTGGATGGACAAACGCTACGCAGTTGCGGTGAAGAAGTTTCTCCTTGAACAAGCGCATGTTGAGTCCATCGTGAGTTTTCCGGCGTCGGAGATCGTCTTTGATCATGCCATCACAAACGCCGCAATCACCTTGATCCAAAAGGGTGAGCGAAGGCGAAAGTTGACTCGTGTTCTGGAATCGGTCTCTTCGCAAGGACCGGATGTCCAAGCAGTGCTTGATACGCCAAGGAGTGGAGTTAGGACCAAGCTCTCAAAAGATGAGAAGTGGAGCCGAGTTTCCAGCAACGCACACACCGGACCGAGACTTGCTGATGTCGCCGATGTTCATCGTGGAGTGGCCACCGGGTGTAACGAATTCTTCATTCTTAGTGAGGAGCGTCGTCGTGAACTAGGCATTGCGCTCTGTTCCGTGCGCCCATGCCTACCATGGCCGAAGCAAGTCGAAGGCAACGTTGTGACTACGGCGCGATTGGGTGCATTAGAAGGATCCGTTCGTCGTTGGCTCTTCTATCCGCAGAAGGTTCGCTCATACGGACCTATAGCTGAGTATCTTGCCTACGGCCTTGAGCAGTACGACATGCTCGACAGGACACTTGTGCAGCAGCGCGTTCAGGCGGGAAGACCCTGGTACCGAATCGAAGCTCGGGTTGATGCGCCTATCGTCGTGACCTATATCAACCAAGGTAAGGCCCGGTTTGTTCGGAACAGGGCGAAGGCATTGCCTCTCAATAACTGGCTCGTAATCAAGCCAAAGCGCGAGGTTGATGCCGACGAGCTGTTTGCTGTACTCAGTCGCTCCGGTTTCGTAGGGAAATTGCGTAGTCATGCACGTGAATACGGACAAGGCATGTGGAAGTTGGAGCCGTCAGAGCTTGCTGACGTACGCCTTCCGCGAGGGAGCATTCACGTTCCCGGAAGTTGAGAGCTAATCGTTCAGTCGGTTGAAGGCGCGCTCGATGATCGTAAAGTCTCTATCGTTGATCGGCACCAAGGTTCTGCGCATATAGGTCGCCCATCCTCGTTTGCTTCGCACAAACTCCAACTGCGCGACAAGCGGGCGGAAGGCCAGACCGTGACGAGGTTCAAGTTGATCCGTGATCGTCAAGCCGCACGACTTCGTATACGTGACGTCGTTCACAACTGCTTGTTTGTTCTGAACGTCAGAAGCAAAGCGACCAAGAGCGATGATCTGGGACTCGTCTCTGGTCGGATTTCCGTACGCCCCTCGTGTGGTGTAGAGGGCTATCCGATCACCCGAGTGCACGTGTGTCGTTCGTGCGGTATCGCGAAAGGCCATTCGCTGCGTCTTCAAAACCCATTCGATGGCGTTCTTCTCGCCGATGACAATGATGCACGGCACGCCGTCAACCGTATCAAGCGCACGGAGCTGACGCCATCTTTGACTCATGCAGAACCCCGGAGGACCAGGTCGATCCTTATCGGAATATCTACCGTTGCGATCCTGCACTTTGCGAGCTGAAGGCGAAAACGGGACCCGAGACCGACGTCCCGAGTCCCGTCGCTTGCTTCAGGCTGCGTCGGCTGCCTGCTTGGCGGTCAGGGCCTGGAAGCGGTCAGCCACGACCTCAACCGAGCGTCGCTGCCCGCCATCACTTGCCTCCCAGGTCCGCCCCTGGAGCCTGCCCTCGACGTAGACCAGGCGACCCTTGGTCATGTAGCCGGCGGCGAAGTCCGCCAGCTGACGCCACAGAACGCAGTCGTGGAACTCGGCCTGCTCCCGATCGTTGGTTGCGATCCGAACCGTCGTGACGTGGATGCCGCTTGCAGTCTCCCGAAGCTCGGGGTTGGCCACCATTCTGCCGACGAGAATCACTCGGTTGACCGAGGTGCCCCGGCTGTGTCCGGTGGTTTCGACGTTGCTCTCTGACTTCTGACGCGGGTCTTGCTTGCCATTGTTGTGCCTCCTTGTGTTGGATCGATGCAGCGGTGTCGTCCAGGTTCGAGCCCGAGCGGAATAGCCCCGAGCCGTAGGCGAGCACCGTTAAGGGCTTGCAGCGAACAGGGGCCGACCTGGTAGCCGTGTGCGATGAGATCCACCACAAGAGAGGGACGGCTGGTGAGTAGGAACGTACGTCCGGGAGGACAGAGAGCAGCTCGATCACCGGATGTGGGACGGGGCTTCGGGAACTGGTGAAATGGCGGTGGGGATGACGCCGAAACTGCGGCTGGAGATGCTGCATATCTACGGCACGGCGCCGGAATGGTGCCGACAGAGAGCCGGCCGAGGTCAAGGGCATGGCCTAGCCGGCGTCAGCGGACCCTTGACGGAGGTCTGATTAAGAGCCTGATCTACGAGCTGCGGGAGCAGCTCATGGGCGCAACGGGGCAGTTAGGACCGAAGAAGCGCAGGATGGGTGGTCAGGGTGTGGCCGTTGCAACCGAGATCGAGTACCGGTTGCCCAACCTGAAGCTGCCACGGCGGACCTCGGGGAAAAAGGAAGGCTTGTTTGCGTGCATCCACTGGCGCAAGGGGACGAGCGCTGGCTGAACTTCAGCAGGCAGCTGCTCGTAGATTTGTTGGGCGGACATCGAGTCGTCTGCGGTGGCAAGCATGCGCAGGACAGCTGACGGAATGCTGCGCCGGTCGGGTGGTGGGACGAGGCAGGCGGAGAGCTGATTCTGGGCGTTAGTGACGACCTGCTGTGCTTGGTTGTACTTCTCTAGAAGTACATTGCCGACGCCCGATGCGACCTCACGGATGGCCTGACGGGCTGGCGGCGGTAGTAGACCGCGGCGCCTACGACTATGGCGATGAGGAGGAACCAAGCGATGGGTCCGATCTTCTCGGATACCCACTTCGTGCCGGCTCCGATGGCGACGACGGGAGCAGCGGGAACCATGGCGATGGCTTGGAGTTCGTGTTCCCCGACTCGGAGTTCGATCGCCGCAAAGGTGGCATCAATGCCTTGGCGCGGGTACGAGACTCCCAGCGGGGCAAAGTGGTGGTAGTCGCCGGTGAGAAGAACGCAGGGCGACAGCAGCGCGGCAAGTGCAGCCGCTGGATAGTCGTCGGGGTCGAGGTCCCGGACTGCGAGGGCGCGTTCGTCAAGGCAGCGGACGTTTTCGGGGAGACTGACAACTGAGATGTGCGGCAGCCAGTCTTCGCCGAACATGCGGCGAAGCTGCCCGACTGGCACTTCCAATTGCGTGGCGAACCGGTGCAACCGCTCCCAGCACTCGTCGAGCGTGCCCTTTTCCATAAAGATCCGGGTTCGCCCCTCTTGGGCCGCCACGATGGTTCGGGGAGGCCGACCACTCTTGAGCTGGACCCCTATACCAGTTCGCACATAGGAAGTGTCGAGCACAGAGGGAATCGGGCCCCGGCCAACCTCGGCTAGAAGGGCTGCACGGCGCAAGTGCTCGGGGTCGACGTGAGAGAGCATGTCCGAGAAGCTCGGGCTGCGCGTCCACTGTGCGGCGTCGTACTCCATTGCGGAAATGGTAATGGCGGGGCATTGCCGTGTTGAACGCGACTGACGGCCCGCCAGGAGCTTCAGTTCGGCTTACTCGTCGTCCGGGTAAAGGCATGACGAGCAGAGGAACTCGGCGTCTGCGGTCCAATTACCGTCGTCGGCGACCACATCTGTGTCGACCGCGCATCCGCAGCGGTCACAGAACAGCCACTGGGCGGTGTGCACCAGGGGGTGGGTTGCCATCGAGCTGATGCCTGCGAAAAGGCGCATGAGATTGGCGTCGGCTGCCTGCCGTGACTCCTCCGAGAGTACGAGGTGATACCTGATCAGCTCGATGAGGTCATCGACGGAGTAAGTGGCCATCACGCTGCCACCTCCGCCGAAGCCTCGGCACCGAGGACAGACAGGATCTGCTCTGCAGTGTTGGCGATGCGAGCACCTGATGCCTTGATGGCAGCCAGGGCCTCGTCACCACCGCCAGCCCAGTTGGCTACATACCCGAAGCTGTAGTCGTCGGATGCGACGCCGAGTTGTGCGCAAACCACGAAGGCGATGCTCTCGGCCTCCAACTCGGCCACCTGCCGGCTGTCGTAATGCTCGTGGAGGATTGCGTGCCCGATCTCATGGGCGAGGGTCTTGACCCGTTGCATGCCAGAGTTCGAGCTGAGGACTCGGATGCGGTGCAGAGTATGCGTGCAGTCGCCGTTGGCTCCGGCGATGTCATCAGCATCTTCGACGGTGAAGCCCAGCCCAGTCGCCACACCACGGAGGCGGTCGAAGAGCTGAGTTTCGTCCTCGCCAGCCAGGAGCGAGCAGACTTGCGGAAGTTCCTCGCCGTCGGTCTGGCTTACGTCGAATACAGCGACTGGCTTGAAGCCACGGATCACCTTGGTGGTCTCTGATGAGTCGCTGCCGTTGACTTCGTCGGTGGTCTTGTAGACCATCGGCGCGAGAATCCAGATGCCCTTCTCGCCTTTGCGTACGAAACGGTTGAACTGACGCCAGGCGTTGTATCCAGCGACTCGAGTCGCGTTTCGCCGCTGCGTAAGGATGAGCAGTGTGTTATTGAAGCTGTAGTGGTGAAAGCGACTCTGCATTGTGAGCCACTCTTGCCATTTCTCGGAATTTGTCAGCTGTGTGATGCCTTCAATCAACCGGTTGAGCACGTTCGATCTGTTCGTCTCCGTCATGTTCCTCTCCTTCACTGTTGGACTGCGACGCGTCCGAAAGACAAGAGACGAGCGAGCTGCAAGGCCGAGCGAAGCGAGCACGTTTTAGCCTTGCGGCGGTGAAGTGAGACTCATGTCAGGATGCGCAACCGCAGCCCAACGAGGGATGAGGAGAGCTACTTGCGGTGACGCGAAGAACAGCAAAAATCTGTTGAGTTCCCGCGTCGGCAAATCACATCCTCTCGAATGCAAGTCTGTGTTTTACGAATGAAGTCGAACTCCCGCACTGATCACTACACGAGACTCGGAAGAAGTCTGACGTTCTACTCGTGTACGTGTAACCGGCGTGCGATCACACTGCGGAAAGCTGCGCGCACGATGGGACCGAGGAGTCCTAGCGAGATGGCAACGACGGCCCCACATCCAGAACGACTGCATCGAGTACACCTGCCGTCACTAATAAGCGTCAGAACGGCGGTTCGTCAATCCTGGTTAGCGCGTCATGATGCGCCTTGGATCTGCTTTGTCGCGGTTCCGTTAGCGATGAACGCCGCAGGTTTGATGCAGATTTGGTGGCTGATGATTCCGCTTATAGCGTGTGCGGTCATCGCGGCACCGAGTTGGAGATGGTCGTGGGTGTTGACGATTCAGCTCGGACTGGTTGGTACAGAGTGGGCGTACCTTGGCTGTATGGCGCTCGTGATGTGGCCAGACCATCGGTATTTGATTGGACTCTTCTGGGCTGGAGTGGCAATCGGTTTGGCGGTGGCTGGAATGGTCAACCGGCGTTACGCGGGGCGAGTTCGATCTCCGGATCATGTTGCCGGGACTACCGGTGCGCTGGGTCAGCAAACGAGCCAAAGATGCGGCTAACTTCCTCCCACGAAGGTCCACGCAGCTCTTCTTCCTGGTATTCCCAGTCGTCGGGGCGTGGGACTTGGAGCGCTTCGATCCGCAGCTCGACAGGCGGATGCGTGGCCGTCATTGCTGCTTCCCAGCCAGTACGTCCCGTCTCGAACGCGCCGATCTTGCGAAGCGCTGACGACAGCTGTGGCCCGTAGTGCAGAGTGTAGGCGGTCGCGTCGGCTTGGTATTCGTACCGTCTTTGTGAAGCTGCCATGAGCGGAGCGATGATGACTCGAACAATGATCCACGCCGGCCAAGCGATCAGCCAAGCGATGATCGGGCGAAATGCGCTGGAAACGGTGACGCGCAGACCCATACTGTTACGTGGCCGGTCTCCGTTGATCATGCTTCCCAGGTTGTAAATCACGGTTACGGGCCAGGAGGCAGCCCAGACGCAACGCACGCCAACAGCGTCGCCGCTGCCCCAGTGCGCTAGCTCATGGATCAGGATCGCCTCGATTTCACCGTCGTCCAACGTCTGAAGAAGACCTTTGGTTAGAACAACAGTGCGCATGTGAGTCCATGCGTTCGGTATTACCTGATCTGCTATTGCAAACCGTGGAAGTCCCGGCAGTTCCATCGCATCAGCTGCAGATTTCACCAGAGGAGCGACATGTCGCACCTCATCGCGACTTAGACGTCGGTACCCACGCATGCGCAAACCAAGTCGTTCAAAGGATGCACTGCCCGCAACGAGGAGAACGGTGAGAACCACTCCCGCGACAAATGAACCGAAGAGCGACAGCGGGTGAACGCACAGGAACACGATGACCGCCACAAAGCCGCCGATGGCACCGAGAATGAATCCTCCGATGATCGTAAGGACCGATACGGCTTGCCCCGCTCCGAAGGTCGTGAAGACTGGGAGGGAACGGTTGCTAAGTCCGAACCCGATCAGTACGCCAAGGATTGCGCCGCCCATGGCACCCCAGAAGGCGATCCACGCTCCGGTCCAACCGAAGATTAGTCCCACGATGACTGCGGGACGGTGGCGGCGGAATCCGCTGTGCAACCATTGGGTGCCGTCCTGATACATCGGAGGAACGCCTTCACGGCGGGACTCTCGTTGCCGTAGCAAAGGCTGCGGCAGCGGATCGGCTGGTGATGCACTTTCCGCGGTTGACTTGCGGTGAGTCTCAATCGGAGCCGCTGCGGCCGTTGCCTGTGTTGATTTTCGAGTCCTCGCAGCTCGCTGTGGCGACTGGTTTTCGGTCGTTGCGGCTACGGCCGACTCGCCCTCGGTCCCCGGCGGAGTGATTTGTGCGCTCGTAGCGGCTCGCTTATTCGTGGGGGGTTGCTTCCGTGAACGGCTCGCCGTCCTCGGGGGAGGGGCGGTGTGTGTATCGTTGAACAACTGTTCACGAAGGATCTTCTGAGCCTCTGGCCCGTAATGCGCTAAGAACTCGTCGTGGTCGCCGGGCGTTTCATCTGGTGGCGTCACTGTCCCCGCCTTTCGTGGTTTAAATGTTGAGTCGTGCGATGCTTACGAGCTTCTGTCGTTGCGTCGGCCGTGAATAGATTGCAGCTACGCCGACCGGAAGTGATTTGAGGTCATTTGGGTGAACATTGAACTCTTCTACCTGGCGCACTGATCCCTTTTCGCTAGTGCCCGTTTCGTAGTCAACTTGTGCTGTCAACATGGGAACGGTGTGCGTGCCGAACTGCGCAGCGACTTTTTCAGCATCTTCGGCTTCCAGGCGATGAACGATAAGAACGCCTGCCGACATAACTGGCCGGCGAATGGGGACGTCCTCAGGAATGAACTGCGTTGCAACGACGAGGGGCGCTTTGGCTTGGCGAGCTTGCAGGAGAAGATCGACGATCTGTTGTGCCTCTCTAAGTGCAGCGAACTCGTCGTAGATGATCAGGCACGGGGTGACGTCCGTACCATTGTCGATTGCACGCATTCTCTCGTCGCAAAGCTGCTTGAGGTCCTGCGTTATGACTCGACCGAAAAGTTCGACGTCCTCGCCTGCGGCCGTTGCTGACAGAGATAGGTATGTCACTCGGGGCCTGGCGAGCTGCTTTTGCCAGTCGAGCGCCGGACGTTTGCGAAAGAGTTCGCCGAAGGTGCCTTCCATGAGTGCACCAAGTCGGCGCTGAAGACCCGCATAGCCGGCGGCGCCGACTCCCCCTGAATCGTCGAGGTCGTCGAGTCGGGCTCGGTACGCTTCGGCACCCGCTCGTCTACCGAGGCGAGCGAGTCCGCCACGGTTGAGCGCCTCATAGATGGCGTCGAGGGTGACATCGGTGCCCGATGCTTCGAGTGCTCTACAGATGAGAGGAATGACCTCCATCGCCACTTGCTTGTAGATCTCGGCTTCGCCCGTAAACGAGAAGGCGCCGATCAACTTGTTGGCGACGGCAGCTGCGTCGCCCGAGCAAGGGTCGTAGCCGATGGAATTGGGATCCTTTGGATCGACGGTTGTAAATCGCACCCTGTGCCGTGATGCGATCTTCTTGGCTTCGCCGCCGAGTCCTGATCCTTTGCAATCGATGATCACAAGTCCATAGCCGTTGGCGAGGGCGCCGTCTGCGAGCGTTACGAGAGTCGTTGTCTTGCCTGTTCCGGAGGCTCCAGGAACGAAGACGTGCTGCGCAAGCTCGGACGCGCCGATGTCGAATGGTCGTCGATCCTCAGAGCTGTACCCAAGACGGATCGACCCTGAGTCTGCGGGCTCGGCATTGGACCAGCCAGAGGGTCCCGGCCAATGGCGTTCGAGAGCCTTCTTGCGCCTCGTCACGGCGTGATACCTAGACCATTCCTGGCCATGGATCGTTCGACGCCACAGGAAGTTGCCGGAGTTGAAAAGCAACAAAACGAGCGGCCCGGCGAGAACCTCGACGGGAAGCGAAGCGAAGACGGCATGTACCGACAGGCCGTTGGACCACGTCGGGACCCACCGTGCGAGCAGTGCCCGCCACGGCCACGCAATGGCAAGCGACGAATGAAGCGCCGCCACTGTGGCCGCTCCGAGACCACCGAGGAGCCACCTGGTAACAATATCCGGCCGGGTTAATCGCCACACGGCCGATGCAGCCAGGGCTCCTACGAGGGCGCCCGGAAGGGCTGCAAGCAACAACCCGGCGAACGAGAAGAGTACTACTGCGTTTTCGTACTCCGCATTATGCACTTGTGCCGGCCGAGGCACGGGCGTGACTTCGTGCATCGCGGATCACGCCCACCCCGCTCCCAGACTAGTGGAGCGGTCCATTTGTCAATTGTGTGCGATCAACGACCGATAGAACGTCGTTACAACGAGATTGTCACTTGTGGGTAGCCTTAACACCCCGAGCGGCAGAGCAGAACGAGACGAACCTTGTTGTTCTTGTGCGCCACGCGGCGCGAACAACCGCCCGCTTGTGATCTTGATCAGCTCGCTTTCAGTAGCTTCTTCATTAGTTTTCGTGCGACAGCTACCTGAAGCTTTCGACCCCGCTTGAGGTAGATGTCTTGGTGTTTCGTAGCGGCTGGAACGAGGTTGCGCCATGCGTCAGCCGCATCGAAGCCAAGCCGGTCCAGTTGTTGTTTCAACATCTCCCGCTGTTCTGCAAATCCGGGATATAGATCAGCGGGAAGGGTGTCCAGTTGAAGCTTCTTTAACGCACGCTCTTTGAGTTTCCGCCGGAGGCCCATGCTCGAAGGCGTTCGATCAAGTAACGGTCACGCCGAGGGAGGTGCGAGTGCCTGGGTGGTGCCGGAAGGTTCTGGTTGCGGCGGAGGCGTTTGCTGGTGCTCAGCTTTATATTCCTCAAATATCGCCTCAAGATCGTCATCCGTGGTCAGTCTGCCTCCGATGTAGTTCTGAACGAGGGTGGTCACTGCTAAGGCAATGAAGACTGGAACGAGGAAATAACCGAATATGGCCAGGGGTACCGTAAGTTCATGCCACTTCGGGTTTTGAGTTGCGCTCTGAGTTCCCTCAAGGATGTTGAGTGCGTTATTCGTGTTGTGGATCGCTAAGGCGGTGAGAATGAAGAGTATGAGAGCAATGAAGAGAATGATCACAGCCAGTACAAACGTAAGGCGTCGAAGACCGGAACCCGTCGACAGGTCTGACCGAGCAACATGGTGGCTCATTTCGGTCGCCTCCTTCTAGCCCAGCGACGGAGAAGGTCCCTCGCCAAGAATGTTTCGTATGATGTCACGGACCGCACGAATTTCGACAAGATCGACAGTCTTGCTGCGACGCTCTCGGCGGTCGCTTTCAGCGATGACCCGAGCCACTCGGTCAACTTGTTCGTCGGTCAGCTCGGGGCGGACGTACCGCACCACTGTCTTCGTAAACTTCAGCTCGGCTGTTTTTCGTCTCATCGCACGGCCCTCATAATGGAAGTAAGCCCCCATAGTAGGGAAATCTAGGACCAGCCGGCGGGTTGGGGCGGTCACTCGGCGTTCGACCAGGGTCGGACCTCAACAAAGTCATCAACACGGTTGTCCTTAACGAGCTTCTTGACCCGTGGCACTGCTCCGGGGACCACGTACCACCAGACGGCGTCGAAACGCTCCTGCCGATACGAGCGGAGGATTCGCTCGAAGTCCTTGCTCCGCTTCGGTGTGAGGTCCAGTTCAACGGCGACAACCCGACCATTCCGAAGGGTGAGTTCGCCATCGGGCGTTCTGCCCTTTCCGGGCCGAAGCTTGCCATCCCGGCGTTGGTGCCACCGATCGGTTCGAATCTCCCGCTCGGTTCGGAGGGTGCTCCCTCTGTTCTGCTCCAGTAAACGCTCCATAAGGTCCACCAGGGCGACGGCGTGGCGCACCTCCCCCTCGACTAGCCGAGCGGGGCGAACTCCAATCTCACCGATGTCGGCACCGGCTTGAGTCACCCGAACCACCAGGGGTGCCCGCCAAAAGGGTGTCGGATCTCTGCGGAGCAGGCCCATGGACTCCAAGACAGCGACCCGGCGGTATGCGGCCCGCTTCCCAACCGTCCCGTCGTCCCTGGAAAAGAATCGACGGCCGACCTGGTCCACGGTGACGAGACCGTGGGTGCCGATCCACTCCAGCATTTCTCGGTCTCGGGCGGTGATTCTGTGGCCTGATCGATGGAGTATCTGACTCATACGATGCGGCCAATTTCGGGCGGTGATCTTTCTCTGAATGGCAGGAACAGAGGCATCTGGAAGTGCCATTCGGACATAGCAGAAGGTCTGTTCGGAAGGGGCCTGCGTGGAACTCCCAACCCCTCCGAACAGACGTTCGCGGCATGCCCCTTGTTCTTATTGCCAACAACCACTCCCACCATTTGAAGAGCAACGACGCACGAGGAGCGACGCCAGCAAGGATAGGGACCCGCACCCCAATCACACATATAGCACGATGTGGGGGTGGGGTGCGGGTCCCTAAACTGTTCACAGTAGATCCGATATGGCGAAAGAAACCGAACGGACGACGTGCGTCGATGTAGCAATTATAGGTGGGAGGGATAGGTTGCGAAAGTGTTCACACCACGTCCAGGGTACTGTGAACACCCTCGAAGGTGCCTCAGCAGTAGCAATGATACCGACTTCGAGGTCCGCGAAGCAGTCGGGACGAGAGAGTGGTGGCGATCGAGATACGTCTTTGTCACGAGACGTCTGCATCAGCTCCGAACGCTCGAGTCGTCGCCGTACCCTGAGTTTAGTGGCCGCCTATGCGGTCCCCAGGGAATGCAATTCGGTACAGGCGAACGTCGATGACCAATGCTCCTGAGGTGGGGGCTGGAAGTGGCGGAGTGACACTGCGGCCATGAGCGTTCGAGTTGACGCGGCGCGTCTGCGGCAGGAGATCAGCCGGCGGGGCTGGAGTCCTGTGGACCTGGCCCGGCATGCTCGATTGAGTCCGGCGACCGTGAGTGCTGCTCTGAACGGGAGGGCGATTGCGGCTATGTCGCTGAGCCTGATGGCGAAGGCCCTGGCGGCAGCTCCGCCAGACGAGCTGATCGACAGGCTCCTCGACGGGACGCAGGACGAACACGCACTGGGGTGGTAGAGGTGCGGTAGCGTCGCTGAAGACGAGTGGGGGCAGGGCAGCCGGTCTACGTGATTGGGGGAAGTGCGACGCTCGGTACAGGCGACTCGAAGCCGGGGCTCGGCAGGTGCGGTTTACGGGGTTCCGAGCTGCTCACCGCAAACGCGCTTAGGGGCTGGTGCCGTTTCAGCGCGCCGGCCATCGCCTCCATCGAGCACGGATGCCCATGGGGGAAGTCCTACGTCGAGTCGTTCGACGGGAATGACCGGCGAGCATCCTCCTGAGCCACCTTCAGTACCTCTTGGAATATGGCCAGTAGCTCGGCTGCGCAGTCACGGAGTGTTTCGTGATCTCGAACGACCCCTTTGCCTCGATGGGTGATATTGCAACGGACCTGGTAGTAGTAGAGGATGGCCTTTTCTGGCGAACGTGGGTCGAGGACCTCTTTTTCTCCCGGCCGGTCAGTGCGATAGACCTCGCGACGATCGCGCACGTGGTTCCGAAGGCTTACAGCGAATGCTGGTTCTGTCGCGAGCTGACGCACCCGGCTCATAACGCTGTCATCGACCATGGGATAGCGAAGTGAAAGGTACCGCTCGATGGACGACCACAGCAGAAGGTAGGCCATTTGAAGCCTGAACATCGGCTTCAGATTCCAATCGAACGTTTCCGATGTCGTGAGCGTCTCGGCTACTACTTCCAGGGCGCCGGTGAAGAGCGGATCATTCCACCCGTCCCATTCGGCTTCTTCACAAGGCTCACTTCCCTTGTTCGGAGACTTGCCGACGAGCAAATTGGCAGGCGCCCCGTTGACTCGTACCTCATCCCAGCGGTACTGCGAATCTGGCTCCATGGCGGACACGAGGCCGTAGGCCTCGTCAACCCGATCTGGGTGAAACGACAGCAACACCCCTTGGACTCGCCCTCCGGCCGTTCGGTCCAAGATGGGCAGGCCGTCCCGTATCAGAAGGCTTCCAATAACCTCCACCGGCTGTTCAACGTGGCGGACCAAGTCTCGCAATTGGAAGAACGCCAGCTGCCCAGGCCGGAATGTGCCATAGGCGAAAAAAGGTAGGTCGAGATTCGGGGGACGTTTCACCACTCATAGGGCCGCAACGGCTGCAAGTCAGCCTGCCAAATGTTCATGGTTGAAAATGTCGACCTAGCTTCCTCACGCAGTCGGAACCATGAGGCGGGGATTTCACTCTGTCCGAGGTGAAAGTCGAGACGGTCTACGCCTGTGAGGTCAGATTGGACTTCCGCCAGAGACATACAGGCGCTGAAACGTCGAGGGCAAAAAGCGACACAGGCATCCTGCAGCGAGTCCGGGTCATCAGGCCGGGCGGGGATGATGACCCGGACTTTCCCTATAGGAACGATCGAGTTGTCGAAGTAGTGAGACTCGAGCCATTGACGATCTGCGTCGCCGACTAGAACGAGAAACTCGATCGGGTTGACGCCGTCGGCACCCATGTAGCCTCCGAGCCCCCCGACGACGTACAACCTCGAATATCCAGCCATCGGCTCAGCACCTTACCGAACCTCTAGAGAGGCGTCGGTAGATAGAGGCTTGCGATGGCCGATGGGCGACGAAGGGGACGAGGGGGCCGGTCTCCAGCGGTGTCAGCAACTGGGCCGTCCATCCTCTCTTCGTGGCGACGGGGGCCTCGGTGCCGTAACGTCGAAGAGCGATGCCGTGTTGTCTTTATGGAGTTAGTCGGGATATGAGGCAGAGAGGGTCAACGGGGGTTTGGGCGATAGGGAGAGATACCTCACCCTTGGTCTTCATTCTGATGGTCATCCAGAACCTTCCAACCCCACTACAAACAAACGTTCTGGATGATCTTCTCTTTTCCCTATCCAACACTCGTCACACATGTTGAATAGGAATTTCATACTTCTCACTGCCCGTTTGCCACAAAGAAAAACGGCACGCGCGAGGAGTGTTGACAAGCGTTTACAAAATGTTCAACACAGATGTATAGGGGATTGCACACTGAGTAGTTTAGGCTCGAAGGCGAAGCTAAACCCACGGTCGTGAGCTTACAGCGGCTGGTGGCGCAGTATGCGGAATGCCTGATCTGGCTGTAACGGACTCTGGACTGCTGGCCACGTGAATGGCCTGGGCATCATGGTTGATCCCGGAAGACTGCGGATGGAGCTGGCCCGCCGAGGTTGGACGGCGTCCCGTTGGCCCATGAAGCAGGGTCAGCTCGCCGACGATCAGCGCTGCTTTAGCTGCCAGGCCGATAGCGGCACCTTCGTTGGGACTGATCGCATCTGCGCTCGACAGAGTACCACTGGTTCCAGCTATCGATCGTCTGCTCCGGCTCGCCGAAGGTCGAGGATTTGGGTTGATCAGCTGAGTAAGGTGACCAGGATAGCGATTGTGAAGGGTGGACCGTGAGAATGGATCATTCGGACGTCTGCCGTTTGGCGCCCGGCAGTGTCCTTACGCAGCAAGAGCTCCGAAAAAAAATCCGAGAATTAGAAGCCATGCGATCGTGATCCAATCCATCACTTCTCCACGAAGCACGGCCAAACATGGTCGGCTCGACACGATAATGGCGACAATTGCAACCGATAGCAGGATCACACCCTGCGATGCCGATGGACCAGCCCCAAGCAGATGAAATGGCCACAAATGAGGAAAGGGACCAAAGAAAGCCAGCCACAGCAACCAGTATGCAACGAAAATCGCAAATTGTTGGCGCCTTGTAGGTTTTCCGCGGACTATCGTGCTATTCAGGGAGTCGGTTCGGTTACTGCTATTCATGCGTGGGGATTGTAAGGGCTACGACCCTGTGATGAATCCATGCAGGAAGCCAGCAACAAGCCCGACTGGAGCACCCCACTCAGCTCCTATGACGGCTCCGCTACCACATCCGAGAAGGGCTCCCGGACCCGTCTCAATTACGAAATCCTCCACCTACGGCACAGCCAGTAGGCGGACCTACTACCTCGCCGATTGCGGCACCGCTCTCTGCTTCGCCAGCGCCATTGAGGAATCTTTTCCCGAGACTGGGACCGCCGTTCGGTTCAGCCGCATCGCCGCCGCCTGGAGGAACCGGAACCCAATAGCCCGGTGTGCCCGGCGCGATCGCGAGACCTCCTGGAGCGACGCCTACTTGAGTTGGACCCAGCGAACCCCCAGGTACCTGTATGCCGCCGGGAGCGGATCCCAGCGGGGGATTGGGAAACTGAGGGGGTCCATTGCGAGGTTCCAGGGACTGAGTTCCGGTGGGAAGAGTCGCAGTGTGGTAATTCCGCTGTAGCGCCGCATTTTCACCTACGGCTTGTGCTGCTCGTTGTACCGACACCGCCGCTGCCGCCGCAAGTGCAGCCGCAGCTGCCGCCGCCGCGTTTGGCGCCGACGTTGCCTGCGGGGCGGCCAAACCCGGTGTTGCGCCGAACAGTTTGGGTGCAATCCTCGTAACACGGGATGCCACTACGTGCGCTACGGCTCGCACCACGGCGGTAAGCACCGTGACGATTACACGTGCAGCAGCCACGAAGAGGCTGCAGAAGAAGCACCCACCCAGCCCTGAAGGGTCGGTTTGGTTTATCGGATCTCCGGTCGCGTACGCGTATGATTCAGCCGTAGCCGCCAGAGCAGGGTCAACCGTCATCAATTGAGCTGTAGTGGGGTCGTAATAGCGGGCACGAAGGTAGTACAGGGTCGACTCAGAGTCGAAATACTGACCTGCATACAAAAGGTTATTTTGAATCGTTCCCGTGGCATTCGTGGTCTTGCCGTACGGGTCATAGGTGTACGTGTTCTGGACGGTCCCCGAGGAGTCCGTCAGCGCCCTGATCGATCCGAGATGGTCCCGGGAGTAGTAGTAGGTGCTGCCACTCGGGAGAATCTCCTCGATCGGCTGGCCAGTCGGGCCATAGACGTAGCTCGTGGTGTTCCCGCTCGTGGTTTCCTGCAACAAAGCAGGATCGCTTCCGGTGTCGCTCCAGCTGAACGACGTCGTCGTGGTTCCCGTCGTCTTGCTCTGGCGCAGCCCTGTCCCGTCATACTGGTACGAGGTCGGTGATCCGCTGACAGGTTGATACTGTGTCAGCTGGTTGTAGTCATTATAGGTATAGGTAGTCGGACTTCCGCCCGACGGAGTTGCGACGGTGCGGTCGCCGTTCGCGTTGTATGTATACGTCGTAGCGCCATTGGGAACCGACCCGCATGCTCCCGAGGATGGAGTTCCGACAATCGACCAGCAAAGCTCGTCTGTCTGCCCGGCGTTGGAGTTGAAGCTCTGCGTTGTGCCGTTGTCCAAAATCAAATTTCCAGTCGGATCATACTTGTATGGGTAAGCGCCAGAGGGCGGGTTGGAGCAATCGTTGGCAGTGCCAGACCCTGCGTAGCACAGCTGTAGCTTCAAGGTGTACTTGTAGTCGGCGACTGCGGGTGCCTGCGAGCTGTCAGATGCCACGAGGTTATCGGCGTTTCGTGTGTAGGTTGCGCTGAATATAGGAGTTGAGCCTTGGGCGTCCGAAATCTGCGAGACGTTATTCGCGCCGTCGTACTGATAGGTATTGTTGACCCCGTTGGGAAGATCCTCTGTGGTCAGATTGCCATTGTGGTCATACACATAATTGATAGCTCCCGATGGTATCGAGTTGCAGGCGTTGCTTGAGGTCCCAACGTCGGTCCAGCATGTCTCGTTGGCGGGATTGAACGCCTGGGTGATAATGAGGCCGGTTGGGTAGGTGATCTTGGTCTCATTGCCATTGGCGTCGGGCGTGTACTGAACCCCTGCCCCAGCGCCGTTGGTGTAACTGGTCAACTGGTTGAGAACGTTGTACGTCCAGCTCGACGGACCCGTTGAGTCAGTTGCGTCAGTCATCGTCAATCGGTTGCCGTCGGCATCGTACGTGTACTGGGCGAGGTTGCCCGACGACGGTGCAGAGCTGCAGGTGTTGCTCGAAGCACCGTCGTATGTCCAGCACAGCTTGTTCGCCGGGTTGTAAGTGCTGGTGATGATCGCGCCAGACGGTTCGGTGACTTGGATGAGGTTGCCATTGGGATCATAGCTATATGCTGTCGATCCGGATTGGCCTTGGCTACACGTGTTGGGTGAGTTACCACGATACGTCCAGCACTCTTTACCAGCAGAATTATAAGTGGTGGTGCGGTAATTGCCGTTCGGATCTTTGACCTGCGTTACATTACCGTTGTTGTCATAGCTATAAACCGTCACGGTTATCCCCGTTCCGCTCGGCGGGCTTGAACAGGTTGGGGTGACTGGTGCAGTACTGTTCGATGTCCAACACACCTGATTCTTGCTGTCATATGCATTGGCTGTGATGTCACCCATGGCATCGGTCGTGGTCAGGCGATTGCCATTCGCGTCATAGGTGAACGAGGTCGTGTTGTTGTTAGGGTCCTTGGTCGTGAGGAGGTGGTTGTAGCCGTCGTAGGTGTTCGTCGTCTGATAGGCCGGAGCGCAGCCACAACCCGAGACATTGCCATTGGGACTTACGGTAGTGAGCACGTTTCCCATGGAGTCATATGTGAACGTAGTCGTATCGCCAAGAGCGTCAACGCTTGACGTCTTCTGATTCAATGAGTTGTAGTTGTACAGCGTGGCATTGCCGTCACGATCTGTTGCGGAAGCGACCTGGCCGTCGGCGTTATAAGTCCAGAACATGGCGCCAGAAGGGATAGGACCACTGCATGGGACCGAAGACGGTGCGGACGAGGTGAGAGTCCAGCATCGCTCCGAGTCGGCGTCATAAGTGTTGGTTGTGTAGTGGCTCAGAGGATCCTGCACGGTGAGGAGGTTGCCGTCGGCATCGTACGTGTAAATGGTCTTCACGGTGGTGGCGCCGGTCGCACTGGCCGGGCTTGGCGCGGTAACCGTCAAGACCTCGTTTAGTGCATTGTACTTGTAGGAGGTTGTAGCGCACCCACAACCCGAGGCGTTTCCCACCGGCGTTACTTCCGATTTCTTTCTGCTCAAGATGTCATAGCTGTACGAGGTTTCGTCTCCTGCAGCGTCGGTGGACGTCTTGACATCGCCGTACGTGTCGTACGTCATCGTCGTCGTGTTGCCATCTTGATCCGTGACCGACGTCGGAAGACCGGGATTCGACGAGTCCATATATTGGTAGGAGATCGAACCGAGTGGTGGTGATGTGCATGGGTGAGTCGACGATCCAACAAGAGTCCAGCAGAGGTTGCCGCTGGAATCGTAAGTCGAGGTTGTCACGTTGCCGTTGGCATCGGTCTGCGTCAACGGTTCGTTGAGCGAGTTGTAGGTGGCCGCGGTGGTGGTCGTGCCGCCCACAGCCGGAATTGTCTCGGTAGCGAGAACGTTGCCGGTCGGGCCAAGCGTGGACCAGGTTGCCGTCAGATTCGGAGCCACCTTCTCAGACACGCCTAGCGTCGCCGGGTCATACACGTAACTCGTTGTCGCCGCGGTCGAGGACCCGTATCCGGCGGTGACCGCGGTCATAAGCCCATAGGTAAAGGTGTATTGGGTCTCGTGAGTGATCCCGTTGACCGGCGGAGCGGAAACCAGCGTCACATTCTGATTTGGAGCTGGAGATGAATAGGAATAGGTCGTCTGCCGCGGCAGCGGGTCGGTCACACTCATAACTTTGAACGCCAAGTAGTTGTACTGCGTAAGAGAAGTCTTGTTGTCCTTGTCGCTTTCGGTTAGCAGTTCATGGTGGCTGTCGTACGTGTAATACACCGAGTTACCGGCAAGATCCTGCACTCGCTTCAAATTGCCGGAGGCATCGTAAAAGTAGTACACGACCTGGCCAATTGGATCCTCTATCTGACTGATGTTGTTCCCACTCCATGTTATCGTGAGCGTTCTCGACGATGGATCGGTGATCATCGAAAGCTGTCCGCTTGTGTTGTAAGTAAACGATGTCGAGTTGTGATTGCGGTCAGACTCCGAGGTGAGTTGGCCTCCCGAGTTGAACGTGTACATGTATCCGTCCCACCGTTTATATGTCCAGTTCCCGCCCGATGTCGTGAGAGTGGATGCGTTGTATGTTGGAGGTGTCCACGTCGATCCCATTAGGTTGAAAGTGACAGGAGCACTGGTCTCGTCTGTGATGGTCACGGCGGTCTTGGCACTGTTCTCGACGAGCTTCGTGCCGGTCGCCCCGACAACGACCGCGGACGTCCGGCATGCAGCACCCACCCCTGGCGGTGGGCACGGAGCCGCGGTGCCGCCAGGAATCGTCGAAGACCAACCCCACCCGAACGGCCCGTCTATCGCGGACAATCCGGGTTGGTTGGGCGCTCCTCCGGGCGGAACCAGGGCGCCTGACGGGATAGACCAGCTCCCGTTGTACTGCTCGACGAGCGTTTGGTACGGAGTCGTTGTGTAGTCGCCGATCGCCCAGCAGTTCGAGGACGATACGCAAGCGATGCCGTTCAGATCGTTTCTTTGGGAAGGACCGGTGTTGGGCGAGGGGACAATCGTCCACGATGAGCCGTTGTACTGTTCGATCAGCGTCTGGTCGGAGGATGCTTTCGTAGCGCTGCTGTAGCCGGCGGCCGAGCAATTCGTTGCCGACACGCAAGTCACGGCGTTGAGGAAGTTGTCCTGAGACGAGCTGGTGTTAAGTGGAAGAGCGAGGGTCCAGCTTGTCCCGTTGTACTGCTCGGCAAGGGTCTGATTGTGAGTTCCGTTGTAGTAGTACCCCGCTGCGACGCAGTTCGTTGACGAGACGCATGACACACCGTTGAGGTAGTTATCCTGCGTGGAACTAGTGTTTGCTGACCCGAAAAGGCTCCAACTCCCGTTGTAATGCTCGATGAGAGTCTGATAGTGACTCCCGCTCTGGTAGTATCCGGTCGCCCAGCACTCGGCTGACGGCGTACACGTGACTCCGAAAAGGAAGTTATCTTCGGTGCTGCCCATGTTGGGTGAGGTAACGATGGTCCAGTTGGTGCCGTTGTACTGTTCGATCAGCGTCTGGTGGTATGACCCAGACAGGTAATATCCAACCGCCCAACAGTTGGCTGATGACATGCAGGAAATGCCGTCCAAATAATTGTGCTGGGTGCCACTCTTGTTGGGCGAAGTGAATTTGGTCCAGCTCGTTCCGTCGTAGTGCTCGATAAGCGTTTGATACTGAGTACCGGCGTAGTAGTACCCCGCAGCCCAACAGTCGATCGAGGAGTCGCACGATACGCTATTCAAATAATTATTCTGGGAGGGACTAGTGTTGTCCGACGGAACGATGCTCCAGCTTGTCCCGTTGTACTGTTCGATAAGTGTTTGGTCGTAGCCTCCCAAATAGTAGTAACCCACCGCCCAGCAGTCGATCGACGAGACGCATGTGGTGGCGGCAAGCCCGTTGTCAGTACCCGCAGTCTGCTGGGGCGAATTGTATGTCCGAGTCACATTGAGACCAAAGCCGCGACCCGGGACCGCGATGTCCGTTGCCTGCCGATAGAGCACACCAGAATTTACGTTGACCGAGCCGATAATGTTCGACGAGGCATCGGGTGACGAAGTGGACGCGTCGCCAATAGCGGAGGAGGCAGACCAGTCCGACTGCGCAACGGTGGTTGGGAGTGGACTTTGATAGGTGGCCTGATACCAACCCGCGACATCGATTATGACATCGGCCGGAGCGGAGGCATAGATTCGAATTTTCCCATCTGCGCCGATGGGGACAACGGCATCGAAGCTTGCGATTGCGGAACCGTAAAAGATTTGATCGGCCGTCGAAGGCGGAGCGGCGCCGTCCGGCCACACAATGACAAGCCCAGGCGCCGATGGTGCAACGATGGTGACATTTATGGCTACCGCGGTGATTTGCGAAGCTGGCGGAAGACCACTCGGAACTCCACTCCCCGTGACGATCGGATAGGCGATCGAATCTGCTGATGCGTCTGATCCACCCGGCAGCTTGTTTCCGGAGCAATTGAATCCGCTCGTGCTCGTGTCGCAGGCTCGGTTTACGACTGAAGGAAAGAAGGGTGAACCCGCGGGAGTTCAACGCCGTCCCGTCTGTGGTCCATGCGTTCTCCTCGACGACGAGGTTCATGGCACCAGTTACGGACAGATCGACTTCTCCATTACTGCTATTGACCGGGACGATTACTCGGTTCATTATGTAGTTCGTACCGGTGGCGTTGACATTCGATACTCCGGGTGGCGCTGTGCAGGACGGCGCGCCACAATCAGGAAAGACAACTACTATCCCACTTCCACTCGTTGGAAGAGCAGTTACGTCAAGCACCACCGCTTGTACGCCCGAGGAGGGAACACCAACTAGCCCGGTCGCCTGGATCTTCAGCGTGGAGCCGGCTGCAAGGACGCCGACGCTGTTGCACTGAGCCTGCGCGCCAGACAAGTTAGAGGGATTTCCTGCTCTTGTATCGCAGATGCGTTTGGAAGGGGATAAAGCGTTCATCAATCCTGCTGAACTTGCAAGCGGCGTCGTGGGGATATAGCCCTCAAGATCGATCACAAGGTCGGTTGACCCGAAGGGCGCCATGCTGTTGTAGACATTGATCGCCCCTGGGATGCCGATGGGTCCTTGACCGAGCGGCACTTCTACGAGATTCGCCACGTCGTTGCCGGCCGGGAAGTTGTCATTGGAGCCGACGTGTGAAGAAGGGTCATACGCCACGCCAGAGGGAGTTAAGCTAAGTACACCGTCATAAGTCGCGTTTGTGTCCGTTACATTGACCACTGCCGCTGCGGCATTGATTGGCACTCCGTCATTGTTGTAACCGCCGACTTGAACGGAGGGGGCGGTGTTCGCAGCGATGGCATTGTCGCTGCTGCTGTAGTTGTTGCACTGGTTGGCCGGCGTGCCCGCTCCCCGAGTGTCGCAGATCCGCACGGGCGTAGCGAGGGGTACATAGGGGCCCGCGTTTACAAAGAGAAAGGCGCCGGAGGGGCCAGTAGGACTCGTCCCGTGACCAGAGACGGTAACCGTAACGTACACCTCACCTGGGACTTCTGCTGGTGTCGCGACCTGCAAGGAGGTGGAGGAGATCACATTCGGAGCCGATGGGCTCGGTGCGGCCCCGAAAGTCACGGTCGTGCTTCCGCCAACGAAATTAGTCCCAGTAATAGTGATGATCCCTCCACCCGAGGTTGGTGCAGACTGCGGCGCAACCGCGGCTACCGTCGGCGTGGAAGCCGTAGCGACTACTACCTGGTTGAGTTGCGAAGACGTGCTCGATCCGTAGTTGCCATCGCCACTGTAGTCGGCCGTGATGGGGAACGTTCCCTGGTTCGGGAAGGTGGTTGTGCATGTCGCTTGGCCAGTAGCTGAGTTAACCGGAACGGCTCCGCAACCGGCGATCGCGTTCGTTCCGTTGTCGAAGGCAACCGTACCGCTTGGGTTGGATATCGCGGTTTCCCACACCCATTGCACTTGGTCCGCGATGGTGTAATGACAGTAGCCATCGTATGGGTGCGTATCGTTCTGGTCTGTAAGAGTGACCACGTACTGTGCGCCCTTGTTGAAAGGCAGGACGCCAGTGATGTTCGTATAGTTGTTATTGGCGTACGCTTGCTGGTTGAACCCAGCGTTGGTGCCGGAGCCGCCAGCGTAGCTGTAGTTGTAGACGGCCCCGGGATTGTAGGCGGTCCAGTACGGGATGTAGACGAAGATGGCGTAGTTGCCGGTCTTCGGGATTGTCACTGTGTAGGTGAATGTCGAGCCCGACAATCCCGCAGACCCGCATTCCGGTTCAGTTCCACTGTAGTAGAAGCCATTTGAAGACGTTCCCACACTGCCACAGGAGGGGTCGGGAGGATTCGTGTTGGAGAAGGTTGGCTGACTGTCACAGCCATTCGCAAAGCCGAAATTGACGCCGCCGGTACCAGTCCCAGTGAAGGATGTCCCCGGCGAGTTTAGGTTTTGATTCGGACCAGCCTCAAGCGGAGCAGGATTCGGAAGCGTGCTGATATTGGCCGTGTAAGTAACTTGGTTGCCTGCTACCACGGGATTAGCGGAGGAACTCAACGTTGTGGTGGTTGGGTCGTCACCGGCCACCGTGCTGCTTCTTCCATGCGCGCTTTGCATGAGATGGCCCGACGGTGACGGACTTGGCTTTGACGCTGACGCGCTCGCCTTCGGCAAAGTTGCGCTCGCCTGTGATGCAGAAGAGAGGGTGCCGAGAAGAATGAGTACTCCAAGCAATGAGCCGTAGAGGCGACGAGAACGAACAATCCGGACCCGAGTTGTTACGAAATGCCACAGGGTCCCGCGAGGAGCGTTTGCCGTGCCACGACTCGTTTGCAGCTTCTGTGGTTGGCCGCCGGGGGGACGGTCGGGATTAGCGGGAAAATTCGGCACTTTCCACGAGCTCTTCTTCGCAACGAAGCGCATCGCACCCGCCTTTCTCCGTCGAACCCGGAGGGCGATAGGCCCGTCGGGCTCTGCGATCGGCTTAGCACTGTCACGGCGGTTCGTCCAGTGTGACCGACCAACCCGAACCAAGAAGTTGCCGAATCAGCGCCGTATGGGTCACGCCCCGTGATCAGTCCGGCAGGTGAAGATGCTGGTTGTCGATTGACGTTTCGCGAGCCGAGGATGCGATGCTTGCGGACGCACGAATATCTCGGACGAGCGTGGTTGTTCGTCGCCGAACCATCCTCAGCTCACAGTCTCATTTGTTCAAGCGTGGTGGGGGTGGGTGATGCCTCGCTTATGAGAGGCGAGCCAACTCCAGCTGGAGAGCGCTCCGGTCAATCATGGGCTTCCTGTATGGTGCCACAGCAGCGGTTACGACCCGTTGCGGAATACCACTGGGCGTAAGAGGCAAGCCGCCAACCAACAAAAAGAGGTCTTCGATATAATCTTCGAGATGCTTCGTGGGAACAGACAGCTTCCCATTAACGCATGATTAGATGAGAAAGGTGGCGCTCTTGAGATCGAAGGCGTCACACATGGAGGGCTGTTTTGGGAGCAGCTGTTTCGTAAACAGCCGGTCGTCAGTTCGAATCTGACCGTCGGCTCCGCAGCGCAACGCTGACCCACACGAATACAAATTCAACACTTTTCGAGTTTGTGCGACCCGTGCAAAAGCTGTGCACGAGTCACAGCACAGCTTCCCCTAAAGGGCGGAATCGCCAAGACAGCCGCCCATACTTGTTGTATCAACACCATTTGCTAAGGGTCAGCACCATGAGTGTTCGTGTCGTCTCTGATGCGCCTCGCACGACGCCAATCGAACGGCTCGTCGAGGACTACCTAACCAACTGCGCTGCGCGGGGTCTTTCGCCACGCAGCTTTGACAAAGCCTACGGTTACCCGCTGCACGCCATCTTCCTTCCGTGGTGTCGATCCGAGGGGATCGAGCACGTTAGAGAACTGGACCGACGAGCAGTGGACCGTTTCAACACATCGCTGCTCCTACATAGGAAGGTCGACGGGCAGCCGTTGTCCAAGTACTCCGTCCATGCGTACGTCCGCCCGGTGCGCCAGATGCTCGGTTGGGCTAGCGAGCTGGGCGAAGAGGTCTCTGCCAAACCGGCACTCCCCCGCCGAGAGAAGCCGATACGGGACGTGCTGTCGAGGGAGGAGATCGATCGACTCGAGTCAGTTCTGCCAACCGAACGCGATCGATTGATCATTCGTATCTTCGGTGACTGCGGACTACGACTCGATGAACTCACCAAGCTCGCAACCGGCGACATCGTCCGTTCCGGTCGTCACGCGTACATCCGAGTACTCGGCAAGCGCAGTCGAGTGCGGGACGTTCCGGTCCTGCCCGTTCTGCTGCGAAGACTGGAGCGCCATATCGAACGTCTTCCCGCCGACCGGACGGAGGATCGCATCTTTGTCTCGACACGTCGATCGAGGTCGGGCGTGTACGAGCCGCTAACGGATAGCGGTGTCTACAAGGTTGTGACTGATGCAGTTGCAAGGGCCGGCATGAGCAAGCACGTTCATCCGCACATCCTCCGGCACTCTTGGATGACGGAGATGCTGCGAAACGGGATGAACCCGATCCAGCTGTCCATCATCGCCGGGGCGTCCCCCGAAGTGATCGCCCAGTGCTACACGCACCTCACCAAGGACGACGCCTACGACGCAATGGTGCGAGTCCTGAGTGGTAGATAGGCGCTGAACCGGAGCCAGTGGGTCCAGAGGTTCAACATTCCCCAAAGTGCTTGCTCAGACGCCTACCACCGATTCCTCGGTCCAGGCTAGACGTCTTCCTGCTGGTCGAAATCAGCCTCGGGTTCCTCTGGTTCGGGGTGCAGTGGCTCGGCCCGATGGTCTTCCGAGGGTGATGCCGGTTCAGTCTCCGTAGCCTCAGAGGATTCCCCTGCCTGGGCCTTGCCCGCATCTCCAGGGGACTCCTCGGGTTCAACTTCACTCTCCTCAGGTTCGACACGGGTTTGCTGCTCTGGCGGTGGACCCGGAGTAACAGTTACGACCACTGGCGAGGCGCCAGTTCGATTCTGCAACAAGAGTTGGAACGTTGGCGTAGTTGAGCTGTGTTGCAACGCCTCCACTCCGGTAAAGCCAAGCTTTCTGAGAAGGCACATCTCTAACAGTGCAATGCACTCGTAACTGAGCAACCAAAGCTCTTGTCCTGAGGCAGCTTTCGACTCCAAGTTCGGGTTGAAGTGAGTTAGATAGTTGCGCGTGTCTCCCGTCACCTTTACGAAGTCGTCTCGAAGCAACGGGAGGATCTCGTCGCCAACAAAGTCCAACATCTGCCGCAGACGCTGTTTTAGCGTTGGTTCATTGCTGAAGTTGAGTTTCTCTTTGAGCCAAGGGCGAAGGGTCTCGTCCTCGACGTCGTCGACAATTGAAGCGACACGTGCCTTATGTTCTTCTTCTGGCAAGACGCCGTCTGGCCACTCTTTGCGATGGAAGAGTTCAAGTGCTTGGGCTGCAAACAGAAAGCGAGAGTCTAGATAGAGCCCGATACCGAGGGAAATTGCAAAGAGAAGGCTCATCGAGTGCTCTTGCTGTGTGTGCAACACATCCCACGCCTGCAGCACTGCTCCCAACCGATCACGAATGGTTGCAAGTGGGAGTCGCATTTGTGTAGGTGACTTCGCACCCGATGGACTCCGCCAGCCTACGTATCCAACTTCAATTTTTTGAGCCAGCCACTTGCTTCCAACTTGCCTACCGAGACCCTCGACGTTGACGGAGAGACTAAGCAGGTGGGTTGGAACACCGCACGCAAACGTCATGAACCGTTGCATTGGTATGGCGAACGACGACAGCAGTTGACCGATGTTCGACTGCTGATCGGGAGTGAACTCTATTTGAGCAGAGCGTTCGTACGTGAGTGTGTTTAGCCGGTTGTGTTGCATCGATAAATAGGCGATCTTCAGGGTGCCACCGAAGGCGCTCCCGCTGGGGCCGTCCGGAAGGTCTCTGGTTAGAACGATGGATCCGTCAGGTCGGGTTTCAGTGACGATGGGTTGATCGGGAGCGGCCCATTCATCGATGTGTTCGAATCGCAACTGAATTTCTGAAAGTGCAGTTTCTTCCCCGTCGGGAAGGTGTGCCCCCCGAAAGATGAAATGAGGATGCAGATCCAAAGGGATCGTGCCAGTACCACGAAATGCAACTGTGGTGCGACCAACCTCGACCGACGTAAGGGTAACGGGGGAACCGCTTTCCAACACTCCGAAGATCACCTTGTATCCCGGATGCGCCGTGATTAGTGGGGCAAAGGTTTGGAAGTCTTCGAATGGGTTGAGGATTGTGAGCGTAATCCCACTATCTTCATGACCGAATGTGAGGTTGCCAGACCGGGCCGCGTCGGGACGATCGGGAAGCCAGAAATAGCCGAGTTCTTTCGAGAACGGTTGCATTAGCCGATTGTGAGAGTAGCGATAGTGGGGATGTACATGAGGTCAGCCGTCGTTGGACGTTGTTCGGTCTTCTTCGGCAGACTGCGGCGACAACTCCAACAAACGGTTCAGTGCTGCTTTCGGAACGAGGATACGCCGTTCGATACGCATGGACGGAATCTCACCTCTCTCAACGCCCTCGCCGTCAAAGACCTCGACCCCGACGGCTGCTCGAACTTTGGCCACGGGTGTCGGTCGCAGCCGAGTGCGAGCGTGATGACGGAAGCTGGATCATCGTTGTGACGTACCGTAAACAGCGAGTCCTGGACCGTCATACCGTGTCTCAAACTCTTCACGTCTATCCTGATCCGCCATAAGACTAGTGGCTCGTTCAATCACTTCGCGGCCAACCTGAAGCGTTCCTTCGGGGAGCACACCAGACTTCAACATTCGAAGAAGCCATTGTCCAATCGCGTACTCGAGCGCTCTTTGGGCGACATACTCGTCTGCACCTATCCGCCAGCCCCGTAAGAAATGTTGCGCATCACTGGCGTCCACGAGGAGCAGTCCAGTCGTCAACCGCTCATGGTTTCGCTCGACTTCAATCTCGACGGTCCAGTTAGCCGTTGGCGTGGCCACCGCCCACTCGCCCAGTTTCGAAACTTGGTACAAGCCTGGCTTCACGTTGAATCACACTAGGGGAAATCGGGGTCCGCCCGGCCCGGCTGGTAGAGAGGGAGGTCCGTATGAGCAAGCACGTTCATCCGCAACATCCTGCGGCACTCTTGGATGACGGAGATGCTGCGAGACGGGATGACCTCGATCCAGCTGTCCATCACCGCCGGGGCGTCGCCCGAAGTGATCGCCCAGTGCTATACGCACCTCACGAAGGACGACGCCTACGACGCGATGGTTCGGGTCCTTTCGGGAGGGGGACGGTAGAGGCAGGGAAATTTTCGAGGACACCGCCCATAGGTGTGGGCGTACAGTCGGTCAGCAATGGCAGGGAACGACTTAGGACCCTGGGAGCCGCTCGGTCTTGAGGAAGTGAGACACCTGTTCGCCCGGTTTCCGGCACGCTGGTGGATCACTGGCGGTCAGGCGCTGGAGCTTCATCTGGGTCGCTGCTGGCGAACTCATGCCGACACCGACGTGAGCGTGCTGCGAGAAGACAGTTCAGAGCTGCTACACGTACTGGTCGAGTGGGACATCAATGTTGCCGCTGCTGGTGCCCTTTCGCCCTGGGATGGATCCACCCCCACGGTTGACGCCGAGCAGAACAACTTGTGGTGCCGAATGGCAAAAGGTCAACCGTGGTGCATTGACGTCACCATCAGCGATGGAAACCAGGAATTTTGGATCTACCGACGTGATCCGACAGTCCAAGTGCGTTGGGACGAGGCTGTCCTGACGAACGAACGTGGTATCCCGTACCTCGCTCCGGAGCTTCAACTTCTCTTCAAGAGCAACAGGGTCCGGCGGAAGGACGAACTGGATGCGGCAGAAGTGATTCCGGAACTAAGCGAGGCTCGACGACTTCGACTTCGCAGTTACCTGCCCGGCGACCATCCCTGGCACGCCTTAATGGACTCGGTGATGAGATCCTTACGAACTGGTGGCGCCTTGGCAAGGACGAGGATGGTCGCCACCGCCTCGGCCTCACTGCCCGTCAGTGCGCATTGAGTGACCCGGACCGAGTTCGGCGATTCAGCCCCGATCTGACCAGGTCAGCGGGGTCGTGTCGAACACGTGTTCGTGTAGACTTGGGAGCCAGCGGGGCCGCCCACCTGTCGGCCCAGGGAGGATTCGAGATGTCGACTGTAGAGAATGAGGCGGGCGGACCGGCGGGATTTGAGATCATCGTCGACACAGTTCCGCACGCCGTGCACGACGCCCGCGTGACGTGGACGCAGGTCGTGGAAATCGCTTACCCAGGTCAGTCCGAAGATCCGAAGTATGTGTTCAAGGTCCAGTATGAGGACGCCGCGAGCCAACCGAAATCGGGCACGCTCGTGAAAGGCGATCATGTAGAAGTCGAGCGGACTGGGACGACTTTTAGTGTCCTTCGATCCCTGGTCTCGTAGTCCTGACCTAGCGAGGCTGATCGAAGCGGGTTATGAGCTGGAGTTAACCGGAGACGGTTATCTGCTCGTTCACAATGTCCCGTATCTGAACGAACAACGTTCGATTCAGCAGGGAACGCTCGTCGCCAAGCTGGAAATGAACGGTGACGCGACGGTCAATCCGGTACAAGATCACGTCGCGTTTTTCATGGGCTCAACTCCGTATCGGTGGAACGGCGAACAGGTGCGGCCTCTCGCGGTGACCAATCTTGCCATTGCTGATGGTCGAGTTGCCCACTTTCAAATGTCGCTCAAGCCTCCATCGGCCCAGTTCTATCCCGACAACTTCGAAAAGGTCGAGTACCACGTACAGAACATCGAAGAAGAAGCGAAGCATCTCGATTCGAGTGTGACCTCGAAGACATTTGGTCCATGCATCATCAACAGCGATGAGTGGCCCTTCGAATACGCCGATACCGCCAGCGGGCGAGCGGGCATTGGCGCAATCAATGGACGTCTCGCCGGGCAAAAGATCGCAATTGTTGGGCTTGGCGGCACCGGCTCGTACATCCTGGATCTTGTTGCGAAATGCCCCGTTGCCGAGATCCATCTCTATGACGGCGACGTATTCTCCAGTCATAACGCCTTCCGCTCTCCGGGTGCGGCAAGCCTGGATGAGGTTCGAAGAGGCAGGCTGAAGGTCGAGCGATACACAGAGGTCTATTCGAATCTGAAGCGAAAGATCACGCCGCATCCTTACAACATCGACGGTACGAACGCTTGCGAACTTGCTCCATACGACTTCATCTTCCTGTCCATGGAAGGCGGAGCGACAAAGCTTGCCATCGTCGAAGCACTGGAGAACATGGGCAAGCCCTTTGTCAATGCAAGCATGGGAGTAAAGAAGCCAGGGAGCGGCGAGCAACTACAAGCGAAAGTTGAAGTGAATGGAAGTACTGTCGACAAGCGTGAGAGCTTCCGGCAGCAGGTTAACTTCGGCGAGATTGATCCGGACGATCCGTACCTGGAAAACATCCAAGTCGCCGAACTCAACGCACTCAACGCGGCGATGGCCGTTCTCTGGTGGAAGAAATGGGCGGGGGTGTACGTGAGCAACAAACTTCCATACTGGATGATGCTCGACACGTATCTCGATGGCTTCTACACGGATCGCGCGTAATGCCCAAGATCACTGAAGTCAGCTACTCATTCGTCGACTCGGCACCCGAAACGCTGGAGCCTGGAAGGCTCTACATTTCGATCAAGTACCGTGCAATCGTCCACCTCTGTCTTTGCGGATGCAATGAAAAGGTCCTCTTGAAGCTCGGCCCAGCCCCGGAGTATTGGAGCTTCACGTTCGACGGCCGATCCATCTCAATTCACGATTCCGTTGGAAATGTTGGCCTGCCTTGTCGGTCTCATTACATCGTCACCAGAAACCGGGTCAAGTGGCTGCCGGCACTTGTTGACATCGACCCGAAGATGGCTCTCGAAGGCAGGCCCCCTTACGAGCAGGTCGAAGAAGAGGTTAGACACGGATGGTTCGGAAGGCGGTTCCCGCGGCGTCGCAGACGTTCGAAGAAATAGTCAGCACCGACTCGCACAGCACGATCCCCGACGACAATTCCCACCACCTACCGCTCCGGGTCCAGTGCGCCAACGCTACCCGCCGCACCGAGGTCTCCTTCGACCGATCCGGATGGCTGGGATCTCCCCATGCTTGATCGATGACCTATCCATCCATACTGTCGAAGAGGTGTTGGATGTAAGAAGTGCAGATCACCGTGATGCGATCCTCCGGCATTACTTCGCGAAGTGCTCGATGTGCCATAGCGACTCCGGCTCCACTGCGGGAACCAAAGAGATCTCGCAGATAGTCGAGACCGAGCCGGACTGATTCTTCTACCAGCGAGTTAGCCAAGAGATTGCGGATTGTCTCAGCGACATCGGCGGGATCGATGGCCTGCATTAAGCGCAGCACGTCCGATGCGTCTTTGTCGTCGTAGCGATTCTGTTTTCCGGAGGCAACGCGCTCGGCAATCTTGTAGGCCTTCGCGATGAAAAGTGCGGCCGGGCCGGCGACCTCGGCACCTATCGAACGGCCGTCTTCAGGATCAAGTGCCGAAATCGTCATCGTGTTGTGATCAATCAATGCGGCTTCAAGTCCAGCGACCTTGCGAGCCGCCTGCTTCCCGTGGACTCCAAGACGTACTCCGCGGTGACTATCCTTCGGAATTGACGCTTCGGGAACTAGCAAATCAAGAGGCACGACATTGACTTGTCCTTCAATTACAACGTTTCTGTACCAGGCGCCAGGCTGAACGTGACCTGCAGGATTTCGCTGAAGGTCGAAGTCAGCACCTCTCAATGCGTCTTCGAGCGCTGGATCATCGCCCAGGTATGAGGGATCAAGCGCAAGGTCTCCATCGGTAGTGAAGGGTGCGATCGCAATGGTCGGATCGACGTCTCCAGTATGGAGGTAAATGGCTTGTGCGCCTACGACGATAAACGCTTGACCATGAGGCTCTAGGGCGAACAAAGCGTCGAGCAGGACGCGTCGAGCTTCCAAATAAGGGGGATCAACACCCTGATACAACGAGTCAGTCATTGTCGCTCTCTTGACGTAGCAGATTCAAAGAGTCAATCCGCCAGTCTGCCTGGTTGTCGAGCATCCAAGACATGAGAGCATCGCCTTCAGCAGGCATGCGTCCGTTACCGGTCAAGCAATCGACAGCGACTTGCGAGACGCTCGCATATCTGATCCCGTTGACGATCCGGGTCCGGTCCCATACGACCTCATCATATGGCCGCAAGAAAATCACATTCGTTCCCTCGTCAGATGGCAGTAAGCGCGATTCGATGCCAGCACTCTCGAGATCAGAGCTGTATGCGACAAGCAATGCGGGAGCAGCGACGGCTGCGAACTTGACAGCCGCAAATGATCCCGTAACGGCATAGCGGTTGTTCGCGGCCGACAGCTGCGAGAGAAGCTGTGCCGCTCCCTTCGGTGCTACAAAGCGAAACGCCGTATTGGTTTTGAACAGGTCATAAGACTCTGCCCAGCGTTGCAGAAGTCCCTTGATGTCGACTCGTTCAACACGCCCGCGTTTGGAACGGTCGACAAGTGCCTCATCATCAAGCGTCTCAAGGAGTTTGGAGACGTATCCAGGATTGAGTTTTGTAACTGTCGCTATTTCTCGAACTCCGTACGGTGGCGTGACATCGAGCAACAGACGCACCAGTCGTGCCGCTCTTGGGCCTCGGAGCCTTGATGGAGAACGCGGGGGCGGTGACGGATCGCGAGGCACCACTCGATTGGATAAAGAGTGTGGGGTAATCAAGTTTGACAAGCGCATTGCCGGTGAGGTCGATGTAGTTGATGCTGTCCTTAGTGAGCAATTCCCTTGTACGTGGGCTTAGCCACGGAGCGACTACGAGTAGCGGCACGTTTCCTGCGAGGGTGCGTAGTACACGGGAGACTCCGGGAAGGATGCGCTCGACGTCCCTTGGGGTAAAGGTTCGCTTCGCTTCAACGGCCAGGGTCACTTGGATGCCCTGGATGCCTTGGATGTCGATGGCGCCATCGACCAGCTGTTGTGGCTCGGCAAAATTGCCGCCCGACACGACCCGGTTTGACTTGGCGACGGTCCAGGAGGCAGGGAGGCGGTCCTGAAGCCAGGCAACGGCAGCGTCCGTGAGGTCGGTTTCCTGTAGCAGACTGTTTGCTGTCATAACAATTTGGACTATAGCGGGAAATGTTTGCCGATTCGACCATGTTTGCGAGGACAGGAAACATAGGAAGATCAGGAAACATTGCCAACTCCCGATGGCCTGCCACTATTCTCCCAGCTCAGGAGGCCCAACTGCCGGGCAGGGTGCCCCTGCCCAACGGGATCCCTCGTGTGTGGCGCGGTGGCCGCTGCCCGAACGTGTATTCCTCAGGCTGCGACTCTTTGGAGACTTACTCGGGCTGGCTCTCTGGCCCAGCTGACGATAGGAACCGCTCCAGCGCAGCCCTAGGGACGAGGATCCTTCGGCCGATCCGGATGGCTGGGATCTCCCCCCGCCTCACAGCCTCGTATGCACCTGCCCGACTGATTCCAAGGGAAGCAGCTGCCTCTTCAACGGTGAGTGTGAGTCTGTCGATTCCTTCGGAAATCGCCCCGGAAGCAATGCGATTAGAACCTGGCGTTGGCGCTTGTGCGATAAGAGCGTCCGCAAGGACGGCCTCGTTCGACGCCCAGTAAGAGGGGTTCGAGACTAAGGCAACCTCCGGTGCCCCGACCGTCGACGCGCTGCCCGGATCATTGACGACTTTGAGGCCAGTGGGCTGACGACTGGTAGTCGCAAGCAACAAAGCGAGTTGTTGGACTCGCCCGTTCCAAGCGCTTGGGTTGACGATTGTTGCAACGTCCTCTGGCAGGTCCGAGTCGTCTTCGTGCATTGTTGAGAACGCTACTTATGATGCGAGCAGTCGGCCGGTGTCGGGCGGCTCGCTCTGGGGTGGACCCTCTTTGGCAATCTCTTTGGCAATCTAATGGGATTGCCAAGGCATCAGTCGTTATCACAGCCCATCATGGATAGTGCACCTGAGCTGGGCAAATGTTACGGCCCGTCAGCAGCTAGACGAGCCGGACGTAATACGGATCAGAAGGTTGGGGGTTCGAGTCCCTCCAAGCGCGCTGGGGAAAATAGCTGGTAGAACGTGCTTTTGCTCACGTCCGATCTGTAGGGATCCACGATTCATCCCTACCTTCAGCCCTATATTGAGCTGTGCGCGATTGGCGGTCCGGTTCAGTTCGTGAGCGCCGCCCGGGCGTGTGGGAGATCCGGATCACGGTAGCCACCGACCCCGTGAACGGTCGGGCGATCCAGCGCTCCTTCACCTTCCGAGGGGACCGTCCAAGCGCCGTTGTGCAGTGCACCGAGCTGGCCGCCGATTACTCGTCGCGGCGCGTCGCTGCACAGGGAGCGCCCTTCCTCACCGTGATCGAGGTGCTGGACGGTTGGCTCTCATCTGATCATGACTGGCGGCCGTCGACTTGGTCGAGTTACCGGTCCAACGTTCGTGCGTTGCAGTCCGATCCCATCGGAGAACTACGAGTGGCGCGTCTTGACCCGGCGATCATGCGGGCACAGATGGGCGAATGGCGAGCTGCGGGAGCGACGCCGTCGGTGATGTCCGGACGGTTCCGGACCCTGAGGGCGGCTTTGAGCTGGGCCTACGAGAATCGGATAATCGACCGAAACCCGATCGACGGCATGAAGGGCCCTCCCCGCCCTCAACCCCGCCTTCACGCAACTGGCGTCGAGGTCCTTCGGTTGCTTCGCCACGCCGAGCAAGTACTGGAGAAGGTCCAGGTGGGTTCAACCCGATCGGCCGGAGAGCTGAGGCACCTCGAGCGGTCCGAGCAGATGCTGCTTCTTATTCGCCTGGCCGCTGACAGCGGAGCCCGCAGGGGCGAACTTGCCGCTCTTAAGATCAAGGATCTCGAGGGCCGAGTGCTCCACATCGTCCGAGCGGTGTCGATGGAGCACGTAGGTCCCACCAAGACTGGGCGCACGCGGCGCCTCACGCTAGGCGCCACGACCGCCTCGCTATGGCATGACCTCGTGGCCACCTGGGAGTCGCGCCTCACCGACGGCCAAGTCTTGGGTGACTGGCTGTTCGCCGCAGATACCGCCCACCGACAGCGCCTGACCACGTCGCATCTGGCACATCTCTTTAGCCGGACGCGAGTCGACGCCCGAGTACCAGGCGTGACGCTTCACCGCTTGCGACACAGCGTCGCCACATTCCTCGTCGAACGAGGTGAAATCCTGAAAGCGCAACAACGACTCGGGCACAAGGACCCGTCCACCACGCTTCGGAATTACGCCCATGCAATGCCTCTACAAGACGAAGATATCGCCGACGCGCTCGACGCAGCCCTCGGCGCGGCCGAAAGTGAATTGTAGAAATGTGATCGGATAGCGATAGCGGTGAACAGGAAGTCGACCGACTGGCTTTCGCGGAGGCCGAGCTGTTGGCCGTGCGCGAGGAGAACGTCAGGCTGCGCGGACTCCTCGGACTCGACGAGCGAGTAGCCGGCCGGCCCGTGCAGCCGTGGAGGCCGACATTGTTCGACAGCATCGATGCGGCGGCTTCGAACACTCTGAGTGTCAACCAAACACTCCGACGCGAAAGACAAGGTCGCCCTGTTCCGTTCCCTGTTCCGTGGCCGCGACGATGTCCACACACGCCGGTGGAACAACGAGAGGAACGGCAAATCCGGGTGGAGTCCCGCCGTTCGGCGCGGTTGGGTTAACGCTCGGCAACCTGATCGGGGGTGCTCGATAGGACTTCTACGTCCGGGGTTCGAGTCCTATCTCCTCCCGCCTGAATCGGAACCTCGGGACGAGAAGTTGCCTGGGAACCGCCATCCAGTTCACCTCCTGCTCGGTGATCAGACGCCAAGACCATCTCTGGGGTACTCCGGAGCATCCAGAAGCAGGAGTACGTCCTCCCAGCCAACAGCGTGAATTCGTATGGGATCCGGACAAAGCCGTCGTTCGGCTCTTCGATAGCCTCATGCGAGGGTATCTATCCCATCGGACGGCGGCTGCTTCGCATCTTGAAGGCCCTGGCGTTGCGCTTCTTCGCCGCTTCGATTATGTGGCCGTAAAGGGTGTCGACTGTGGTCTCGTCGGTGGGAGCGGCTGGTGGAGTCAGCCGGTTCGCTGGGCTGATTTGCGCTCAGCCACCTCGGGCTCCAGGCCGTGTTGGTAGGACGCCTGGTTGAGAAATGCGTCGAGGCGCTCCGTCGGGAGTGGAAAGGAGATGTGATATCCCTGAGCCACATCAGCTCCAAGTCTCTGGAGCGTGGGCAGTGTCCTTGCAAGCTCAACGCCTTCCACGACGACCACAAGGTCGAGAGCACGAGCAAGCTCCACCGCAGAGCTGATGATGGCTTGCGCACGATCATCGGACTCGAGAGCTAACACGAAGGATTTGTCGATTTTCAACTCGTCAATAGGTAGTTCGAGCAATTGCGACATCGACGAATAGCCGACACCAAAATCGTCAATGGAAATTCGGATTCCGTGTGCCCGTAGTTTCTCGATACTTCGTTTCGACCGTGCTGGATCATCACCGAGACAGGACTCGGTAATCTCCAATGTCATTCGATCGTGAGGAACGTTGTGCTGCGCGAGAAGCCGATCTATGTGGGCGGGAAGCGTTTCGTTGAACTAGGTCGTAACGAGAGATGTTCACGCTCATCCGAAGATGATGGCCAGCCGCTTCGAGCCTGGCGGCTTCGACAACCGCAAGTTCCAGGACGGCGCGAGTGAGTTGAGGGATCAATCCCACGCGTTCAGCCAAAGGGATGAAATCCGCCGGATACAGCATGCCGCGGGTCGGATGTTCCCAACGAACCAGCGCCTCGACGCCAGATACTTCGGCTGTATGAATGTTCAGGGTTGGTTGATAGTGCAAAGTGAGAGTGCGCTCGTCGATTGCCGTCCTGAGCTCGTGAATGAGAGCGAGACGTTGGCGGCTGTTTGGGTCGTCTTCGGCGCTGTACCTACAAACCAAACTCTGAGTGCGCTTGGCTTCGTACATAGCGACATCAGCACAACGAAGCAGTTCGTCATGGGTGGCCCCATGTTGAGGGGAAATTGCGACGCCGATACTGGCTCCCACACGTACCGTTATTCCATCAAGAGCGACAGTGGCTGTGAGGCATGTGATGAGCTCGTGCGCGATAGCAACCAGGTCGTCCTCGGTCCCGACTGTCAAGACGCAGGCAAACTCATCTCCTCCGACGCGAGCAAGCGCACCGAGATCGTTGATGTGACTGGCGAAGCGTTTGGCGATCACGCGGAGAAGCTCGTCGCCGGCGTGATGGCCAAGAGAGTCGTTGACTTCCTTGAATCCATCGAGATCGATGAGAAGGACGCCGACGTTTAAGGGGTCGCTCAAGGATCGGAACCTCGACTCGACAGCTTCCTGGAATGCCCGCCGGTTCGGTAGGCCAGTCAGTTCGTCCGTCCGGGCGGCAGCGAAAGTTCTCCGCTGCCTGTCTTAGCTCGCGAAATGTAAGTGTCGTCCGGACAATCACAACAACAAGTGCCACCATGGCGAAGGTGGGCGCAACCGTAGGGACGTGGTAGAACCGCGAGTAGGCGAGAACGGCAACCGACACCAGCCCGAAGAAGATTGGTACGAACTCCACTCCCGTGGGCGACTCGATCGGGCCTTTTCGCGACCGTGTGCGGCGATCGTCCGGAATCGCCGCAGCCAGACCCATCAGGAAGATGCCGATGACCCAAGAGGCGTCCAGAGGGGTTCCTTGCACATACGTGCCCGCCGCCGACTGATCGAGAAAGACGACATCGCCGATCACGAACCACACCACGCCGGCCATCGAGCAGTCCGGTTGTCCAAGTGGGGCGATACCTCTGGGGAGCGAGACCCGCCACCAACAGAACGAGGAGCACAAGGTCGAAGAGGGGGAATGCCATGCCAGCAGCAACCTGTAACGGCCGACCACTGATCTTCAACACAGGGTCGAACCACAACGCAGCCGCAACGGCCGCTACCGTCAGCCCGGTGATGGCGCCGTCGAGTCGTACGCTACTAAAGACTCTTCCAAACGCCCGCTGAGTCATTATTGCTACGCAGATGATGAATCCGACATACGACAGTAGGAAGGGGATGCTGCTGGATGCCGGATTCGGAATCGGATTCAGGTTCTGGTCGTGGAAGAGATAGTCCAGGTTGCCGGCCGCGTTCAGAACGATGCCAGCGGCCAGAGCTATCCACGCCAGGCGCAAGGTGGGCTTCCGCCTCACCCTGATCATTACCGGGATAACCGGTAGCAGGGAGGCGGTGTTGTACACCCATCCATCCCAGAGAGATGAGTATCCGTCGGCAGGTCGCCTTACCAGGAACGTCGAGGCGGTGTAAGCCACGACGAGGGTCGCGGCCATAATTTGCCAGGGGAGCTGACCGGGGTCTAGCCGAGTTCGCCAGTGCGCTCCGGAAGCACGCTGAGAGAGCCCCTTGATCAATGGCACGACGTCATCGCGGACCTCGGAGTCAGGTCGGATGGCCACGCTCACTAATCGGCGAAGGCAGGCGCTTCCTTAAGAATGCTCTTTGGAGCGCCGAGAATCAGAGAGTGCAGATCAGGGTCGGTGCGGCCACAGCGACAGGTGCCACGGCGTTGGCTGCGTTCGATCGTGCGCTGCAAAAGGTCGGCGTTCACGACTTGAACCTCATTCCCCTGAGCTCGGTCGTGCCCATTGGGGCATCGGTCGTGCGGGCGACTTGTGACCCGGCAGAGTTCCGGATGGGGGACCGGTTGTCATGTGTCTTGGCTACAGAGCGCGTGACGGAGCCTGGCAGCGAAGCGTGGGCAGGTCTGGGATGGGCGCTCAGGACCGAGGGGGGCGGGCTCTTCGTTGAGGCTCATGGCCGCTCAAGGGGCCAAGTCATGTTCGAACTCAACGCTACGTTGGCCCAACTCACCCTTGATCGGACCAACTGCGAATGGGGCAAGCCAGAGTTCGAGCTGGTGGGCATCGCCTACGAGCACGAGCCGGTGTGTGCGATGGCAATTGCTGTGTTCGAGACAATGCCGTGGCCTTCGTGCGAAACGGGGAATGGCACGTCCGATGCTGCCGATGCGCCATACGTTCTAAGTGTGCGATGAGTGCCGGTCAGGCTCGCCGTGGTTGACGGGTTGTTCTATACCGTTCATTCGCCGCAGCAAGTATCAACTGCATCTCAACGTCGAACAGCCTTACGTTTGCGCTCGGTTGCATAAGTCACCGGGAGAGGTCGATGGTCGAATCGGACAACTCAGGACTATCAGAACTGCCGACATTCCCGACGCTCGCCAAACTCGATCTTGGGCATTTGAGCGGAATTCGAAAGTTCACATCGCAATTCGACGACTATTCTGATTTTAACGCTACCAGCCTCTGGTCTTGGTCTTCGTCAACGCCACAGGGGTACTCCGTTGCGCGGCTGGGTGACAATCTGATAGTTGAGTTTAGCGATTACCTCTCCGGCGTTAGGTTCATGTCGTTTCTCGGAGTCGACAGCGTGGACGATGTAGCGATGACGTTATCGGATCACGCGCGATGCGCCGATCTCCAACGTGGGCTCCATCTCATTCCTGCAGTCACGGCTGGCAGGCTCTCACCAGCTCGATGGCTCATTCAAGACGATCTCGACTCATCTGACTACATCTACGACCTTGCCCAAATGAAAGGTCTTCATGGTGCGCCGTACCGATCGGTCCGTAGAAGTCTCCACCGGTTCGAGCGGAGATGGTTGCCCAGCACGAAAGTAGAATGGATGGCAGCAGGTGACCTTCCTGGCGTGGTCGACGACGTTCTAGACCTCTTCGATTCATGGCACGGCCGCGGTTCGCAGGGGGCGGTATCCAGTGCGCCGGAGAGAACGCGCCCTCGCCCAGTTACTCCGAACGGCGCCAGTCGCGGCTCCGCAACTCTCGGACTGGTCTGCACTGTGCTACGTGGACGGTATCCTCACCGGGGCCTGGCTCGTCGAAGCATCCTCATCGTCGTCATTGTGCGCCCATTTTCAGAAGGTCGCCAACTCTGAGGCTGGAAGAGATCTTGATACGTGGATCAACATCGAACAGGCGAGACGGGGATCTGCGTATGGCTTTCGCGAGTTGAATGCTGAGCAGGATCTCGGTGTCAACAATCTGCGCGATGCAAAGCGTCGCCTTCGGCCTGTTCGGATGCTCAAGAAGTACACTGTGACGCCGCGGTGATTGACCAAAGGATCTATCGACCCTGATCGTCGGCCTAAGGCTGCGCTCCCGTTTCATAAAAGAATGATCAGTTCGTCGGCGCGATAAGCAAGTGGGGCATGCCTCCGGGGTGCCGTTCGGGGCGCATGCAACTCTCGCGAGCACTCATGACGTAGAGCGCTCCAACCTTGGTGAAACCCGCTACCTCGACGCAGCGCAGCGGCCTCGGCCAACCAGAGGGTTTGCTCTCCGCCGACGTTCCTCCGACAGGGGGTTCGAACATAGTCCCATCACTTCCGGCGCCGACCTTGAGGCGAGCGGCTTGACACACGAAATTGGCCCCAACTCACGTTTTCAGGTTGCAGAACCCCAGGTCAACGGGCCAGGAGGGGTTCGAACATAGTCCCATTACCTCCAGAACTACATGAGTGTAGTTCGGCTAGAACGAACATTCGTTCGCGTTTCTCGGCCGAGGAGCCGTCATGAAATGAAGCGGTGGATGGCCTCGTTGGCGTGGTCCTGAAACGACGCGTTGGCGAAGTCGGGCAAGATCTCCGCCTGGTCGACCATGGGACCCTTCAACTTCCCGGCCGCGCTCGCGTAGAACACGCCACTCGAAAGCTTCGCGTCGGTGACACCGTTGACGAGTCGCTTCGAGCCCACTTCAAGTTCGTGGGAAATACCGAGGTGGGGCATGATGTGTTTGGCCGCAAAGCGTAGCGGTGGCGCCGCGCCGGCGGCGGCTTCGGTGCCCGTGGTGTTGCCGGGGCTCACAGTGATAAAGCGGAGGTCGGTGTATTGGCGCGCCAGGTGGGCCATCCATAAGGCCCCGATGTACTTGACCTGACCGAAGGCGAGGTTCCGATCATATTTTCTGTCAGCGAAGTAGCTGCCGTCGATGACGGTAGTGAGTTCATCGGTAGAGGTTGAAACAAAGGTTGGCCGTTTGAAGCCCAACTTCGGAATTCCCCTGGCTGCTTCGCTTGCGGCGAACACCGCTACCTCGCCAAGTCGGTTCTGGGTCAGGAGCCCTTCGAGTAGAACGGCGTGACCGAGAACGTTCGTTGCGAACAGTTTGGTGACCCCGTCAGCGGTCAATTCCATCAAGGTCTCGTTGCCGATTACACCAGCGTTCATGACCAGCGCGTCGAGGGATCCGTTGATGGCCGCTAGGCCAGCGCGGACCGAACCAAGATCGGCGACGTCCATGAGAATGATGTCGAAGATGTGTCGGCCGGTGACGGCTTCGAGATCGACCTTTGCTGTTGACGCTCGATCTTGGTTCCGACACGCCAGATAGATGCGGCCGATCTCAGGACGTAACGCCAGTTGCCGGGCCACATCCTTGCCGATGCCGACGTTGGCGCCCGTGATGAGCACCGTCTTTCCGGAGGGTGCGCTCACGCTCATTCCCTCTCAGCTTCTGTGGGCGTAGGGAGGCCGTCGAGCAAGCTGAAACGGACATCCATCGCAATACCTCGGACTTCGATCAGCTGCTGATACTCAGGCGAGTTGTACCACCGGAGGGCCGTCTCATGGTCCGGAAACTGCACGATGACCCCTGACGAGAGCATGGGATCGCCATCGAGGATCTCCCAGTTACTGTTGGCGAGAATCTCGGCTCCGTACTCTTTTGCGGTCTTTCCAGCGTTGCCGGCGTATTTCTCACGATAAACATCCGAGTCCTTAACTGTGAATTCGACAATTATGTATGCACTCATGTTGATACTCCTCAGTTGTTCGTTCTGATCTGCGTTCTTAGGTCTTCGCTCTTAAACGTCACGTTTGATCCTCTCGCTAAAAATGGGTGGCGCAACCCACTATGACGGTTCGGGACTGGGTTGTCAAACTCAAAATCCCTGGTAACATCGGAGCATGGTCAACGAGACGAGTGACCGGCCGAGGCTCACGCCCAAGGGAGAACGCACCCGGGCACGAATAGTGGAGGAGGCTGCCGCCCTGATCCATGAGCGCGGGGTGGCGGCCACCACCTTGGAAGACGTCAAGGTGGCGGCGGAAGTCAGCGGCTCTCAGATGTACCACTACTTCCCCGACAAGAACGATCTCGTGCAGGCGGTCATCGACTACCAGGCCGAGACCATCGTCAATCGCCAGCGGCACGCGCTCAGCAGAGCCAACGGCGTCGAAGCCTGGCGGAACATGGTGATCACCGCAGCGAAGCGCTCCAAAGCAAAGGGGGGCTGCCAACTTGGCTCGCTCGTTAGTCAACTCGCCGAGAGTGACCCCGAGGCCCGAGCGCTCATCGCGGCAGGGTTCGATCAGTGGGCAGCCGCTATCGGCGATGGACTCAGATCCCTTCATGCCGACGGCAAACTCCGGTCCGACATCGATCTGGACGACCTCGCCACTACTCTGCTCGCCGCGCTCGAAGGAGGGCTCCTACTCGGTCAGGTGCTTCGGAGTTCCCGCCCGATCGAAACTGCGGTCAATACCCTCCTCGCCCTTGCCATCGGCAGATGAGCCCACGCCGGGTGATGGATTGTTGACGCTCTTTGGTGCGGTTGCGGGCGCCGATAGCCGACCGTTTGCTCAGATGAGTTTTGCCGCCAACGCAGGGACTGTTGGCCTATCCAACCTCAGCCACTTGGGCGAGGCCCAAGAGGCCGGTCCGTCAGCCCGTGCCGTGACAGGATCTCGCTTACCGTTCCTCGATGGAGTTGGTAGGCGCTCGCCAGGTGACGGACGGTGTCACCTGCCAAATAAGCATCCACCAGTGCTGCCTGATCCTCCCGGCTGAGGTGAACCTGTCGCTGCCTAGGAGTGGGCAGGCGGGGCCCGGCTGCCAGCCAAGATGCGCCCTGAGCAGCGACAACGCCGTGAAGCCGTTCGAGATCCTGCCTTATGTCAGGATACGATAGAGGGTTCAAGAAACGTTGAATCTCCTCCACAATTTTGATGGGCAATCGGCCTCTCTAGAACCCGGCTCCGACCGGAAGAGGGAGCGCTGGTCGGATTTGGTCGCTCTATAGCTCCTCGATGTTTGCCAACTCGATTATCGCTGTCTGGCTCAGAACCATTTCAATAAGGTGGTTGATCTCTAGAGCTGTTTCACCAAGTCTGCGACCACCTCGGCCGCCGGGAAGGCTCGCGACAACCTCGCCCACTCCCGCGTCCTGCATACATCGCCATGTCGGCCGCATCTCTCTTGAGTCCACGGTATGGAGGCACCGACGCAGTCCAGCCGCTTTTCTGGGCACGCTCGATCACATCCCGGAGAACTCGGTGAGGAGCGTTAGACCACCCGCCCTCGTCGTCGAACCATTCTGTGATCACGGTGTCATCGGCACTCGCGTGGAGTAGAGCCGCAACGTAGGCGGGGTGGGCTCCGGACTCTGGTGAGGTGACAAATCGGGTCCCGACACGGACCGCGTCGGCGCCGCTTGCCATCACGTCGGCGAAGCGTCGCGCCGTCGTCACGCCACCCGCAGCAACCACCGGGACGTTAACCGCCTCGAGCACTCGTGGCAGAAGAGTGTCGAGTGAGTCGTGGCCGCGAACGTGGCCTCCCGCCTCGATGCCTTGCGCGACGACGTAGTCACAGCCGGCCTCGATTGCAGCCAAAGCCTCTTCGACCGAACCTACTTGCCACCCTGTGATCGCACCTGCACGGCGGGCGGCGTGCACCAGGCCGGCATCTGGATCGCCATAGAAGAACTCGATCACCCGGGCGGATCGCACCATTTCCTCGACCTCGTCGGGCTCGGGACCGAATGGCGTGTAAAGGAAATTGACTCCGCACGCTCCCGGTACTGCGTCGGAGCCAGGCACCATCCCGAGTCCACCAGCATCCACGACCGCCTGCGCCAGTTGAGCGGTGCCGACGCCACCCATGGCGGCCAGCTGCAGGGGTAAGCGACAGCCGACGAGATCGGTCAATCGGGAACTGACTTTCATGCCCGGTGCATCATATGCGGCGCACGTCAAGCGAAGCTTTCGAGCCAAAGCGGATGGGCTTGTACTGCGAGGAGTCGAAGATGGCCAAATTTGTACTTATGTTTTCACGGTGTTGACACCCCGAAGAACCGTCTCAGGGCTGTGATGGACCGCTGGATGGCCTGGTTCAGTGATCTCGGCAGTGCCGTCAACCATCCGAAAGCCGCCGTTTCACGCCCGGTCCCGACAAGGAACGCTAAATCGGGTGGGCATCAAGTGCGTAGATCCGCACCTTCCGGCATCCCCGATAACGGGTTTCATCGGTCGTCAGACCAGTGCCGCCTTGCATCTTCTCGCGAAGCGCACCGACCTCGTCGGGCTGAACGAGTGCGCTCACCAGGTCGCCGGATTCGACCATCGTATCCCCGTCGCTCGATGGTAACGACGATCGTCCCGGCAGGCAGGCGGCGTCGCGTATTGCCAGGCCAGCCGCCTCTGCTCCCGCGTCCATGTGTAGGCTCTAGCGGCACGGCATTTCCGGCCGGCTTGAACAAACGCTCGGCGTTCAACGCCAAAGCTCGGCGGTAACCGATGACCAGTCGGCTCGTCGTGAAGATCCGTACGACGTGATCGGCCGAGTCGGTCACGGCGACCCACGACATCAAGAGCAGCACTGGGCTGCACGGCCGGCGCCGTGACTTCCGCGATGCGACCTAGTGCCATGTCCGGCTTGAGGATGGCCGCATTCTCCACCGCCGTGAGCGTCGCCGCACCGAGAAACACCCACCAGCCTCTACGACAGGGCGCCCGGGATCCCTGCTCCACGGAGTCTGGTGATCGGCACGACATTCCGGAAAGGTTCGGTTCGACTGTTTGAGTTATCATGTCCCCCCAGGTGCGCCGGGAAGTCGGGTCGGCAACCATTTGTCGACCCACGGAGTATCAATGCCCGACATTCCGTATTGCACCACAGCGATTACTTCGCGTGAACCCGTTGATCTCCTATCAGGCTCCGACGATGCCGACGGCTCTCCTTTCTTTCCCCATGCCTCGTCGGCTCAACGAGCGCAATGGCAAGAACCTCCGCCTGTGGTGGCCCGGATCGACTGATGCCGTCCTCAACCTTGTTTACCGCACTGGCCTTTCCCGTTGCAGCGGTGTTCGCGCTCTGCGCCAGCTTTCTTCTAGTTACGCGCTTGGAGCGATTTGCTGCTCGGTTGCGACTCTCGGAGGCCACGCTTGGATTGATTGTGGCTCTGGCCGCGGACTCGCCCGAGATCACCTCAGCGATCACTGCGTCTGGCCACGGTCAGACCAGCATCGGTGCCGACATCGTTCTGGGATCCAACGTGTTCAACCTCGCGGCACTGCTTGGTCTCGGTGCAATCGTAGCTCGCAAGATCAACCTCCATCGGAGAGTTGTGATCCTCGATGGAGTGGGTGCTGTGTGGATCGCCCTCGTGGCCGTCGTGACTGTTTCAACAAGTTTGGGAGCCGCGGCGGGATTGGTCCTAGTCCTAGTCGTTGTCGTGCCGTACGTCGTCATATCGACTTCGTCGTCAAAGACGCTCAGCCGACTTGGATTGCCCCAGCACGCCGTTACGTGGTTGCGTCAAGCAATCGCTGAAGAGGAGATCGAGTTGGCCGAGGGGTTCCAACCAACGAGGAGCGGACGATTCGATGTACTAATCGGGGCAACAAGCCTGGTCGTCGTCGTTTCCGCCAGTGCGGTAATGGAGCGCTCCGCAGAGACCCTGGGGAAGCATTTCGATCTCTCCAGCCTTGTCGTGGGCGGCATAGTCCTCGCCGCGGTCACCAGTCTCCCGAATGCCGTCGGTGCGGTGTATCTGGCTTCTCGCGGTCGAGGCGCGGCGGTTCTGAGCGAAGCGATGAACAGCAACATGCTCAACGTGCTTGTAGGACTGTTGCTCCCTGGAATCTTCGTCGGGCTTGCTCGCTCGACCGGGAGCGGCGTGCTCGTCGGGACCTGGTATGCCTGCCTGACGGTTGTCTGCCCGCTGATGGCGTTCGCCGGGAGCGGACTGTCGCGTCGACAAGGGGCGGTGGTGGTCGTGGGCTACTTGGCTTTCGTCGCCGTGGCGGCGACGTGGTGAGCCTTGATCGTTTCTAAGCCTCCATATGCGGCGTCGAGTCAGCAGCATGGCGTTCGATCCATACCGCGGCGAGCGTGTTCAATAGTGCGACTAATCCCACGGCAGCCGTAAATAGGAGTCGCTCTTCTCCGCTTGCTCCTTTGGCAACACCAGCAAGTAGCAGAGCGCCTGCCAACGCCACGATTCCCGTCGCTGCCGTTCGCACCCACCGGCCGGTAAGGAGTGCGCAACATGGTCCGACGATCAAGAGGCCGGAGAGGTCAACCTTCGGGGCTGCGACCAGCCCGATCAGGAGCACTGCCATACAGAGTGCGACGCTGAGAAGCCAGACTCGCTTGACGCTCCAACCCGGCACGAACGTGCCTTCGTATCCTCGCGCTCGCCGCAACAACGACATGGTCGGAACGTAGTCACCTGTGACCCGCCGCGCATGTCGGCGTGGAGCTCATGAAAGGATTTGAACTAAGTGCTATTCATTGTCCGAGCGAGGGGGACGCCAATACGTCAATGACCAGGTCGGACGTTGTAAATTTGACATCTGTGGGACGTAGGGGAATTCGAACTTCTTGTGTCGAGGGCCTCAACGGCTACGTGAAAGACGATGGGCGAGAGGCGTCAGACGAACCCGAGCGACCTCGGCGAGTCTGCGGTCTCAGAGAAATTTCGTTGCGCTTCTGCTGGCTGCGGCGAAACCTGCACAAGATCGACGACATTGGTCCAAGAGAACGGCCGCCATCGAGGCGGGCATGGTGCGTCGCCTTCCTAGGGGTCGCACCACGAAGGCCATAGACGTCGAGTGGCTACCTAAAGCGCCGAAGGTCGAGCCGGGCTCAGATCCGGACCCACCGACGATCGCGCGGGACGTTTTACGACTACTCGTATTCGCTCGGGCAAGCTGAACTCCGTCGCGGCCATAACCGGGCCCGTGATTCTCCGACGGGCTTCGCTCACTGCTTCGATACTCACCACGGGATCTCGTGCACAGCGCCCCTTTTTACAGGCATCTGGACGAGGTCTTGTCGTTGAGAGCCCCATAGTCTTCTCAGGAACCCTATTCGGCGTTGAAGAGTTTCTCGAATCGTAAGAACCAGTAGTCCCGTTCGTAACCGACCGCGTGATACACCGCATACACCTGGCACTCGTACGGAGAGCCGTTGCTCATGTTCGGGAGAATCCCCAACGGGCGAACCACGACGAAAAAGGAGATCAAATGAGATTGCCAGTCCGCCTATCCCTTGCGACGTTGGCGGTGTCCACGCTGGCGTTGGTCGCGGGCCCGGTCGCCGCGAGCGCTGCGCCGAGCCACGGTTCGGCGCGCTCTGCGCATGCCGACCTCGCATCTTCTCGTCCTTCACACGCAAGAACGGTCGGATTCGGCCACAGCGTCTTCGTCCAGACCGACGCCTCGAGCGGCAACCAGATCGACGCGTTCTACCGCGGTAGCGATGGTCGTCTGACCCTCGCAGGCGTCTACAACACCGGAGGAAACGGCGGGTCCACGGCAGGCTCGACCGCAGACCACCTTTCCTCTCAGAACTCGCTTGTCTACGACCGGGACGCCAGCACTCTTTATGCGGTGAACGCGGGGAGCGACTCGATCTCGGTCTTCTACGTGATAGGCGACCGCCTCGTAAGGACCGAGGTTCTGAGCTCTGGTGGCCAGTTCCCCGTGAGCATCGCCGTACGCGGCCACCTGCTCTATGTGCTGAACGCAGGCGGGCCGGGGACCGTCCAGGGATTCGTGAGGTTCGGACCGTTCCTTATCCCGATACCGGGCGCCTCTCGGTCGCTCGGGTTGGCGAACACCACGCCGCCTAACTTCCTCATGTCTCCAGGCGACGTGGGCTTTACCCCTGACGGGGGACAGCTCATCGTGACCACCAAGCTCAGCGGCAGCGACATCGACGTCTTTAGGGTGGGTCGCTTCGGGCACCTTTCGGCGCCGGTCATAAACCCGTCGGCCACCCCGGTCCCGTTCGCGTTCTCGTTCGGGCCAAACGGGCTCTTGGTCATGACCGAGGCCGGCACGAGCAGCGTGTCTACCTACGTCGTCAACCCGAACGGGACTTTGACCGCAGTGTCGTCACTTACAGACGGCCAGGTGGCTCTCTGCTGGATCACGCCTGCGCGGGGGTTCTACTACGGTGCCAACTCCGGTAGCAACAACCTGAGCGCATATCGAGTTGGGGCTGGTGGCGCGCTCTCTCTCGTAGGTTCGACCGGGATCGTCGCTAGCACGGATGGTGGCCCGATCGACATGGCCGCATCGAACAACGGCCACTATCTCTACGTTGAGGCCGGCGCCGCAGGTGCCATCGACGAGTTCAGTGTGAACCCGGACGGTACGCTCAGCTCGCTCGGAACTGTTGCGGGACTAAACCCGGGGATCGAAGGGATCGCAACCAACTGACTTGATACGAGCAATTCAGTCTGATCCCTCCCAAGCGACGGCGCCCGTCCACACACCGGGCGCCGTCGCTGTGTACTCGTACACTCCTGCTTATGCCCATTACTTACATCGATAGAGTTCGTTTCTGAATTCGAAATCCTTGACCTCGCAAACGACTTTCCCGGGCCGTCCGGCGTTAGCTCTGGTGTTTATCCGCGGTGCTTCGGATCGTGCATCAGATGGTTTCAACGGCAAGGCCGACATCAAACTCTGAGGATGATTCTTTTCGGCTGCATCGGTGCTCGATAGGACTTCGACGGCTGGGGTTAGAGTCCGCCTCCTCCACACGCCTCCTCCACACGCCTCCTCCACACGCCTCCTCCACACATCTGACAAGAGAGTTCCGACTCTCGAACCATTGCAACTTTTGCGACGAGTTACGGTGCGCCGTCTGGCCGGAGAGTCGTAGCCGGTCTTCGAGCGTCCAGCTCGCTGCCCTCGTCACCGACGCCATGTGGTCCCCCGGGCCCGGTTACACACTTCGCTCGCGGCGAACGAGGTGGGCTGTGGCGAGAAGTCGTCCTCCTTCCGACCACAACTGCGACTGCTCGAAATGGACACCGCGCACTATGGCGTCAAGGCGGGTTGTCAAAAGAACATGGTTGGTCGTGTCGCCAAGGTCCTGTGGGTGCAAGAGCAGTGTGTGCGTCGCGAGCAAGGTTGTCTCGGGTGGGTCCCGTAGCTCCATGTCGCGAGCATCGAGGTAGTCGCGGACGAAGCGCATATGGTTCGCCGGGTACCAGCAGTCCACCATCTGAACGATTCCGTGGTCGCCCGATCGTGGCACCGCAGGTCGCACCCAGACCAGATCCAAACCTGGATGTCGGCTCCGCTCCTCCGGCGAGAAGACCGGTCGATAGCCAAATTGGGAAGTGACTGGGGGCGACGTTGAGGGCGGGGTGACCATCACGGCATACGCCTCGGGCGGGAGGACGCTCGGTGGGCGCTGAATCGGAATCGTTTCAGCGGCAAGATCCGCAGTCAGAAAGATCGACGCGACTGCCACCGGCCGTTCCTGAGTGAACGTCACGACGGCGAGGGCAGTTCGCCCCACACCAGCTTCAAAGGAGACGATGACCTCGAAGGCGTCAGCGGCTGGGGTTCTCAAGATTTTCAGGTCGATGCTTATCAGTCTTGATCCATGGAGCTGGTCACGTTCTCCGATCGCATCAAGGGCCAACGCGCTGAGGTAACCACCAGTGGGGCCATTTGACGCCCACCATCCGTAGTCGAAGGATGCGGGAAAGCGAGAGGCGGGCTGCGCATAAGTTGAGCGGCGGATTGGCGCCACTGCGCCAGGTTCTCCGCAGGAGGGCGAACCGGTCAATCTTCATTGCTCCCGGGCGATGGCGGAGACGGATAGCTCGGCGGGAATCGCCTCAGCCGGGCCGCCCAACGGGCCATCATCCATCGCCAGCCCTGCTGCGGGATGTGCTGGCAGCAACAGCAGGGCGACAATCGCGGCCCGCCGCGCTGACGCCGGCGACGACGAGGCAGGCAACACTGAATCCGTCGAAGAACGCCGTGGACACTGCGGCGTGGATGGCCCTCCCGAGTGCGGGGTGGCCGTTGATGCCAGTGCGGTTGGCGAGAGCGAGGGCGCCGCCGACGGATTCGTGGGCGGCGCTGGCGAGGCGTGGAGCCAACTCCGTGGGCAGCCTCGTGGTCAGTCGGTTGCTGTATATCGAGGCGAAAACGCTGCCGACCACGGCGACCCCGAGCGTGGCTCCAAGCAGGCGGGTGGCGTCGTTGACAGCGGAGCCGATGCCAGCCTTGGCCTTTGGCACGACCCCCATGATCGCCTCGGTCGCGGGTGCACTGACGAGTCCCACGCCGCTGCCGCCGAGCAGCATCTGGCCGACTATCTGGAGGTAGCTAGTTCCTTCGCCCACGGTGGAGACCCAGGCGAAGAAGCCGACGAGACAGAACAGACCGGTGGTGACGACCTGCTTGGTGCCCAAGCGGACGGCGAGCTTGGTGCCGAGCACCGACATAAACCCAACGGAGAGCGCGACCGGCAGCAGGCGGACTCCCGTGGAGAGTGGCGCGTAGCCCATGAAGAACTGGAAGTACTGGGTGATCAGGAAGCTGAAGCCGGCCAGCCCGAAGAAGGTGACGGTGACGGAAGCGCTGGCGGCGGTGAAGCGAGGGTTGCGGAAGAGGCTGACATCGAGCATCGGGTCCGCGGCGGTGCGCTCGCGGACAATGAATGCGGCGAACAGCCCCGCTGCGACTGCGAAGCCCGCGAGGCTGCGGCCGCTGCTCCAACCGTGGCTAGGGGCCTCGATCAGGGTGTACGTCAGCAGCGCGATCGCCGCGCCCGAGAGCAACAGTCCCGGGCCGTCGGTCCTGTGTGCGGCCGGATCGCGCGAAGTCGGCACGCTCCGGGCGACGAGGGCGGCGCCGACGGCGGCGACGGGTGCCATCGCGAAGAAGATGCTCTTCCAGCTGAACTGCTCGAGCAGCCACCCCCCGACGATCGGGCCGAGGGCGATCGCCATGCCCGCCGTCGCGCCCCAGAGCCCTATCGCCTTGGCGCGCTGCGGCCCGTTCGGTGAATATGTTCGAGATCAGCGAGAGGGTGGTGGGGAAGATCATCGCCGCGCCGAGACCCATGACGCAGCGTGCGGCAATCAGCTCACCGGAGGTCGTTGCAAAACCGCCAACAAAGCTGGCGACTCCGAACACGCCCAGGCCAGCAAGCAGGAATCCCTTGCGGCCGAGACGGTCGCTCAGGCTCCCTGCAGCCAGCAGCAGCGCAGCGAACACGAGGTTGTAGGCAGCGATGACCCATTGCAGCTGTGAGTTCGACGTATGTAGCTCTCGAACCAGAGTCGGGAGCGCCACGTTGACGATCGTGATGTCGAGGTTGATCAGAAACGCCGGCAGCAGCAGCGAGACGAGAATCAGGGGGCGACGGTGCATACCAAGCGACTCTAAAGTAGTTCCGTGAGAAAGTCAAGTACTCCGACTTGATTCTCAAGGTTAGGGGCGCTAGAATCGTCTGGTGCGCTCTTACAAGCAGTACTGCCCGATCGCCAAGGCTCTCGACGTGATCGGCGACCGATGGAACATGCTGATCGTGCGCGAGCTGCTCTTGCAGGGAGACTGCCGCTACACCGACCTCCAGAACGGGCTGCCGGGGATCGCCACCAATCTGCTTGCCGAGCGCCTCCGCGACCTCGAAGGCGCAGGAATAGTCACCCGCGAGGAAGCGCCACCCCCAATCGCGACCACCCTCTTCCGGCTCACCCCTCGTGGCCAACAGCTCGAGACCACCCTTTTCGAGCTCGGACGGTGGGGCGCGCCACTGATGACGGAACCCGACGAGCAAGACGCCTACCGTGGCCGCTGGCTCGCGTTTCCCATCAGGCTGTTAGTCAGCGACCGAACACCCGAGGAACCCCCCGTCACGATCGAACTTCGCACCGGCAAGGAAGTCATTGCCGTCGAAACCAGCGAAGGCAAGATCCACACCCACCAGGGCGCCGCCGAGAAGCCCGACCTCATCCTCACCGGACCTCCGCAACTCCTTGTCGGCGTCCTGACGGGCCAAATCAACCTGACGTCCGCGCGGGCCCGCGGCTTGCAAACAAGAGGAAACGCCAAGATCCTCCAGCGGTTGCGTGCCGAGGCGGCTGGGGCCGAGACCGCAGCAGCGGGAGCGATGCCCGGTTAATCACGAGGGGCGCGTCCCCAGACTGCTGGTCAAGGTTCTGGTCCAATCAGGGATCAGCCAAGATCCCTAGTCGTGAACCATCTTGAGTGGACTTGCTCGCGAATTGCTTGGTTCGAGAGTTGTCCGCTCACCTCCACTGGTTTGAGTAGCGGCCAGCCAGGTCGACCTTGATGCCCTTAGTCGAACCCCAGTGGAAGTCATGACAGCATCTTCGAAGGTCGATAGGGCCCGCTCCCGACCTAGGGGCCTCGCTAGAACAGCACCTGATCCGCGAATGCCAGCACCTGCGCCTTGTCGGCCGGCAGGATGTATCCAGCCTTGATGTCCTCGTCTGTCGATTTGGTGTACGCCTCGAGGTAGCTCGACTTGGACCCGTATAGCGCGAGGAGCTGCGCCACGCTGAAGGGATGCGTCGTCCCGAAGAGGACGCAGAAACCGGGCGCCCCGGCCGGCGCCTTGCCCGAGTACGCCGCGACCGGAATTTGTTCCCATGGACCCTGGATTCCTCCGATGGCCGTTGCGTAGTTGTTGTACTGCACCATCGGCGTGCCAGGGACATTCTGGACATCCATGCGTGGCGCCGGTGGTGGCGGCGTGCCCGAGTTCATCCACGTATTGATTGCAGATAAGGCGGCTTCGAAGATGAAGTGACTCGGCGCCTCGTCGACCGAGGTGCAGCCGACAGAGTGCAATTCTGAGAGCGTCACGATGTAGGAGTCCGCGTGGGAGGCACCGGCGACGTCCCAGAGCCTGATGAAGCTAGTGTCGGGTTGTCGGGCCCTGTAGTACTGCCCGAAGCTTTCGTCCGTCTCTGTGATCATCATGAGCACCGGGACGCCGATGTCCGTGCGGATCCGCACTGCGCCGCCGAAAGCGCCGCCGTTCGGGGAACCTCCGGGAATGGGAACGGCTCCCCCGGCCCGACTGTGCACCAAGAAACCGTCGAAGACGTGGTACAGCGGCTGGATGGCGTCGATGTAGGTGGTCAGATAGAGCGCCGATTGCGACTCTCCGACCGCCAGCAACCGGTTCGGGTGCAGCGGAGCCAACGGGTTGGAGTCGCCACCGACTAGGAAGGCCCGTGCAGCCTGCGTGAAGATGTCATAGGAGAACTGGTCACCGGGATCCGTCAGTGACCCATAGCGGGCCGGGTCCTTCTTTCGTAGGTCGTCAATTCCCACTGCCTGCGCGGAGACGCCTGCCCATGCAAATCCCGCTCGCTCCAGCTCCGGAGACAAGTAGACCGAGTCGACAGCCCCGTCCCCGCCCCCGCTTACGTTCAACCATTCCACGACGACCGTCCCATTGAACCGTGACGGGTCGATCGGCATTCGCACCACGATTCGCGTGCGATACGGCGCGCTCGCGACTGGGGCGACCTTCCACGTACCGGCGTCGTTTTCGGGTCCTGTGGCCTTGTAGGAATACGCCGTTCCCGACGCGAAGTACTCACGTTGCACGTAGCCAGCGGTCGCGAGAGCGGGACCCCAAGCTCCGGCGATCAAGTACGCGGCATCTGCGCGTTCGACCGGACCACTGAGTCGGGCAGGTTGACCTCCCTCGGGTGTGGCGTGCTGTGTCTTCGTCACCGAAGCGGTCCCTTTGGCGCCGACCGTGTCGACGTGACGGCCTGTGCCACAACCGCTGAGCACCAGTGCCGTGACCAATCCTGCAGCTGCCGCTCGGATCACACACTTGAATGCACCACAACTCATTTAAGTCCCCGTGCCATGCTCATTATCGTCGCTATCCGTTCGGTTCTTCTTGCCGTCGGAGGCGCGCCATTCCCCAGACGCATTCTAGTGTCTGACGAGACAAAGCCATCGACGCGGTTCAACGTCCCGCGCCTGCGGGTGACCTGGATCGTCCACCACCTTTCGGTCGGCACGCACCTGACGTGCATCAGATGCGCAGAGTCTCTGCAAGATTGGGTTATGGAGCCGACAGCTATGGCATTGCCGTAGTTCTGCCTATGTTCTGTGCCCACGGTGGCACCCACCGCGTATCACGAGTAGTGGAACCTATGCAGTAGAAAGCATGACCGTCGCTCAGCTTGCCACGAGCATCGCTCCTCCTATCTTCTGCGGTGGGCAGGTCCGATTCCAGGCCTGCGCGCGCAACACTGGTTCGTCGACGCCAGCGCGCCTTGAGCGAAAGGGGTGGACGGCGCCGCCCGGACCGAGAGCAGCCAATGGTAAGTGCCCGACTGCCCAGCGCTATCGCAATTCCCCGTACGCTGAGATGTTGCCCCACGAAACCACAGCAGCAACGCGGTGCGGACGGCTATGTAACTTTTCGGAGCAGCCCGACTCTTTGTCGCGGAAACCCTTGCGGTCTTGGGATCTGGATGACTTCGATGAAGTTGCCTGCCTACTTACTAGCGAACTGGCCTCAAACGCCGTGCTCCACGCCGGTACAGCCTTCCAAATCATCGTGGACCTTGAGCCACCCGACCTGCTGGTAGAGGTGGTCGACTTCGCACCTTCGCTCCGGTTCGGACGCACAGCGCAGCGACCGGAGGTCTGGCATGGGCCTGGTGATCGTGGAGGCTCTTGCGGACCGCTGGGGAGCGCGTATCCTCGATCAAGCCAAGGCGGTGTGGTTCTGCCTTCTGCTCGGAAGCCCGTGTCCGTCGCTCACGTAACCACACGATCATCGCTTCGATTCCGTCATCGCTCGTAAGGTCGTGGCCTTGCATCCAGTTCGCCAGATCGTCAGAGTCGACGAACCCCTCGATCAAGGCGGACAGGACTGGACCGCCGAGAAGTACTTCAGTATTCGCCCAACGACAGTTTCTATGATGTTTATCAAGTTCGATTGCTTGGGAGGTTGAGCTTGACCAGCGAGGAAGCGCAACGGCCATCCGAAAACGCATCAAAGCCCGAGTACGCCACGACGGCTGCAGAGCAGGGCACAGGAATGCCTGGAGGTGACGACACTGATCTGGGCGCGCAACCGGCGATCTCACGTACGAAGGCCGGGTCCTTTTGGATCGCGTTGATCATCGGGATAATCGCTCTAGTCATTGTGCTCGTCTTCATATTGCAGAACCTGCACGACGCCAAAGCGAGCTTCGTTTCGGCCCACTGGGACATCCCCTTGGGCATCGATCTGCTGTTTGCCGCTATCCTCGGAGGGCTTATCGTGTTCGTAGCGGGAGCCACTCGAATCTTCCAGCTACGCCGAGCTGTCCGACGCCAACATCACGCTCTCCATCAGGCGCAGGTCACACACGATGAACGAACAGCCTGACGCTTGCTCCTAGTCCGCTCGCCCTCGACGCGATCTGCCGCATTGGCTATCTCTTCTGGTTGCGCGTGGGCCGAACGTCGAGTGGGCACCCCAACGTGTAACGCTCCTCTCAGGAACTAGGGTTGGGCCGTGGGGGTGGAACTCCATGTGGCAAAGCTCGCCGCCGAGCTTGGTTGTCACTTGCTGGACTCTTCCCCAAGACACCGCAAATGACATGCCCGACCTGTGCCCGCTCTGAATCTGATCAAGCCCCGGTCGAAAGTGGCCCGAAGTGTTGGGCAGCCACCCCATGGCCGGTCGACTTTGAAGGCGAAGTTCGCAAGGGCGTTAGCGCTTCGGACGCTACGGGCACACGGATAGATCGTCCAGACAATTCATTCCGTACGAAGCCACTACCTCCGACGGCGAAGAGCGAAAAGGCTGACGGCATAGGAGATTCCGCCCACTGCGCAGATCACCCCGTAAGCGCCAGGATCTGCGCTACGCGCGGTTTGAATGATGGCGCCAATGATTGCGGCAATCACCACGACGAGCCCCGTGATCGCGGTGGCGTCCCGGTCCATGCCCCGTTGGCGCTCGTCACCGCCGATGCGCATGATGGCGGCAACGTCTCCTTTGGCACCTGACCAGACGTATGCAATGACCGCTGCCACCGCATAGATCGCGAGGAGTCCGATCGCCAAGCCGTGCTCGCCGCTCACCCACGTCGCGATTGCCACACCGCAACCACCGACCGCCAATACGACGGCGCCGGCGCTCCGCCGTAACGTTCGCCCATCGGTCCTCATGGTGCATGCTCCTCATCTGTGAATATCTCTTCGACCGTGCTGTGAAATCGACGGGCGATCGCGAGCGCGAGCGGTAGAGACGGCAGGTAGCGCCCGTTCTCGATCGAGTTGATCGTCTGGCGAGAGACGCTGAGCGCGTTTCCGAGCTCCTCTTGGGACATCCGGTTCGTTGTCCGCAGCTCGCGCACCCGGTTCCTCATGACCTCAAGCCGCGGGCCGCTCAAGCACAATCATGATCTCGCTCTTTGCACTCTTCCACAGGCTGGTAGCCATAAAGCCACTGACAACTCGCCAGCCTTCGCTGGCATAGCTGTTGAGTGTCGTCTCGAGGCTTTCGGGATCGAACGATCCTGAAAAGCGCGAGTCCCTTTCAGTCAGCACCTTGTACTCCATCTCATGTCTCTCCAATCCGCTTGAACCGTCTTTGGGTTGCTCCTGATGTAAAGCTACCTTGTCATCGCCTCAATGTCAAGTGTGCTTTCCATCGCATGCAGTGGACCAAGGCTCGCGAATCCTTCCGACGGTTCGCCCACATAGACGTCGAAGCCGTGTGCTTCGGCCACGGCAAGCCCCTGCTGGGTCGGGACACCCAAAAGCTACGTGACGCTGCCTCAGGGGATCAGGTCCCCGATCCGCTCGGCGAGTAACGCCCAAGCAGGCGTCGATAGGAATCCTCTGTCCGGTATAGGAGACGGTCCCTATTCGGACCGCGTTTCGTTGCACCCGAGGGCGCAAGGGAGATGAAGCGCTCCGCGCACCCCGGCTCGGCCCGCGCGGATTAGCTCAAGTTATGGACTGACAACCTCTTCAACGATCGACTCAACCGCGTCGAAGGGTGCACGCAAGGCACCCTCGATGTGGTGCCGCTCGGCCAGGAACTCCGGTGCGTTGTAACTCGCGGCGACCGCTCCCTTCCCGTCCTCCCAAACCAGCACCTTGAGCGGGAGATCCAAACCCACGAGCGGCGCCGCGAGCATTACAGCCGCGCCCACAGTCGGCTTCCCAAACATGACGAGTTTCGAATCGGGCATCTGCACACCGACTCGTTCGGCCGTGCCGCTGTGATCGATGACCCTGAACAGAGTGAAACCTCGATCCGCGATCACACACGTCAGTCGGTCAACGGTCTGTGCGACGGACTTGCTGCTGTGCTTGGTGATGATCCCGGCCAAAGATTGCGGGTTGTCCAGCATCAGGACTCCTATTCTCTAGGCCTTCGTTCGCGCGCATGATTCTTGAACAGGGCCTCGCCACGTCGTGAGCGCGCCAGATTGCCCGATCTGGGGCGCTTGTGCCACCCGGAAGGCCGCACAGATCGACGAGACGAGGAGTAGGTCGGATCGCCCGGACCGCGTACGGCATCGAAATCGGGCGAACGTACGCTGACACGGCACTAGGTCTCGCACCGGCAGCGCCAGGCCAGTTGCCTCGGGCAGCGAGCACCGACTGACGATGCTCGAAGCGGCCCCGTGCCCAGAGCCGAGCTCCCTCCGGACAACCGAACGCCCGATTCGAGAATCGTGCTCGACCGACACTGCGGCGGCCTCAGGATCCCATAAGTCAGGACTTCACGAAACGTTGCACAAAGTTGAGTGCAGTCTCGGCGACTTCGCGCCAGCCATGGTCGATGGTAAGTGAGTGACCACGATCGGGGATCTTGACGATCTCGGTGACGCTCTTGTTCCGCGATTGTTTCTTATATGAGGCTTTGGCAATGGCCCAAGGGACGGTGTTGTCCTTCTCCCCGTCGATTATCAGCAGCGGTCCACGATCAGGGTTCTTCGAATCCACCTTGGCGTCGGTCCACGGGTTCAGATTGGCGGTCGCCGCTTGGAAGAGCGGAACGCCTGAACCAGGCACTGCGAACGTGGCGTGAAGTTCTTTCGCTTCGTCCTCGCTGACCGCGTTGGCGAATCCGAATCGGAACTGCTCATAGGTAAGTGGAATGGCTCGACCGTGGTTGGCTGGATTGCCGATCACAGGGGCCGCAGACTTCAGGGAAGAGAAAGGGAGAGGAAGGACCCCGCGAAATGGAGCGGGATCGATGGCCACTGAAACGGCGGATACGCCGCGCCCGGCGAGGATCTGGGTGAGGAGTCCACCAAATGAGTGTCCGATGACGGCAGGCTTCTGCGTCAGCGTCTTGATCACATCGTGGTAGTGATCGGCGATCTGACCGATCGTCTTGTGAGCCATGACCTCAGGATGTCTATTCGCCTCCTCGACGCTGTTGGGATCGTCAGGCCAACCTGGAGCGAGCGTCGCGTATCCGGCCTCCTCGAACAATGCCCTCCAGCGATCCCAGCTGCTCGGCAGCAGCCAAAGACCGTGCACGAAGACCACCGGCACCAAACCCGACGTGTTCGCCTTATTGACCTGCTCTTCTTCGAGTTTGGTGATGTTTGCCACGTCGCTCGATCCTTCCGACTTGCCGGTGTGATTCGGCTGAGCGTATCTCGGTGGGCTCGTCGATTACATCGAGGTCCGTGTCGCGGCCAGCGACCTTGCTCAGAAGAACCGCAAGCGCAATAGGGGTTTCATCGGTGACTACGTTGCGATCCTGTGGCTCGGGTCACCGAAGCTAAGTCGTTCAGCTCCGTCTGGCCTCTCGGCTCCATCCTCACCCTGCGGACGTCCACGATCGAAGAACTGTCGATTTGCTACTGTGCTACTGAGTTGGTGTCGGTGACCGCGTTGAAACCTTCTGAAAAGGGCGGCGTCGACACGATGTAGCAATGGACTATGGTCATCTTTTCTTGGTCTGTCAGTAGCAGGAACACGGAATCAGAAACTCGTCAGACTCCAGGACAGTTTCTTCCGACTGTTGGTCAGTAGTTGCGAACCAAGAGAATGTCACGCTCCGGGACCATCAAAGTTCGTGCTACTACTTTGCTACTGAATGGAGTCGTACGGGCTGGATTTCGTCCTACTGCGCAGATTGGCACCTAGACCTGAGCTGCCCAGATGGACTGGATGTCATCTCACAGACAGTGGTGGCCCGACTACGGATTAGAAGGTAGGCGTCGCTAGAACTGAGCGCGTCCTCGCTCGCCGCGCAGTTCCGTTACGCGAATTGAGAACGTCATTGAGGGCTCGAGATAGAACCGGGAGGCTTCGTTCCTTTCACGCGGTGCTGCAACTCGACGAAGACCTTGGTGCCTACGATCGCTTCCAGTTCCTCACCTAGCGAGTCGATCACCGGACGGTCCCCGACGTACGCCAACGGACCCTCAGTGCAGCACCAAGCCATGGTCTCGCCTTCTGCGCCCCAGTCGCGGCGAGTCCATCGGCGCACAGTCGCGACTTCGATATCGTCGGCGCCCATCGCCCAATCCACCTTGATAGGCAACTGCCAACAAACCGACGGCTTCCAATCGATTGGTGACTCGTTCGCATCGATCGCCGCCAAGTGCAGTGCACAGCCTGCACCCCCGAGGAATCCTGGGCGATTAAGGAAGATGCAGGCCCCGTCGACGACTCGAGTGTGCGTGCGGGAGTCATCGCTGAAGATGCCGCCCTTGTCGGCTTCGGTATTACGCTCGAAGCGGTCCGGGTCCAGCGTCGCCGCTAAAGCAGCGATGGTCCGAGATTCGTCTTCATCGCCGAGGTCAGCTCCTATGGAACAGCATCCGAGGCCGAGGTGCTCCGCCGGCTCGGGAGCGATGCCCTGGCAGCCCCGCCCCCATATGCAGGTCCACCTGGATTCCAAGAAGTCCTTGTCGAAGCGCCAGATGGTCTCGCCGTCGTGGATCTCCTCCATCCCCGGATCCATGAGAACGACCTTACTTAACGCCTTTCAGAGAGGATGCGGGTCAGCATGCGGCGCTCGCCACCGAGATGCTGGTGGGCGTTACTTTGCGACATGTGGTGAGCCGGACGACATCGTTGCGTTGGGTTCCTGTTCATTCTCGCCGAGAGCCAAAGCGGCGGCTCCCATTGTCATTGCCTCATAGAGAGGTCGGAGTGTCTCCGTGATCGATTGCCCGCCGTCGGCGAGGGGTGCCGGATCTAGTTGGCGGAGGACCAGGTCCGGTGCCACCGCCAACCGCGGTCGGACCTCGATGGCGGTCAAGTCATCATGACGTCCCCACAGTGATGCCGAGTCCTCAGGCGAGCGCATTGCAAGACGGTCTGGATCGGCGCCGGGCCATCCGAACGGTCCAGCGTCAGAAAAGGAAGCAGATTCCGCGGGTTCGGTGGTGTTCTCCCTGTCCCGGGAGTCGGAACCCTGTCTGCGTTCCCGAAGATTGGCAAGAAGTTCGGCCTTGCTCCGGCCGCGCCAAGCGAAGATGAGGAACGGATCGCCGTCGAACGCCTCTGCCAACAGGAAGTAGACGGCTGCGATGTGCTTGCACGGATTCTCCCAGTCGGGACATGAGCATTCGGAGTCGAAGTCGCGCACCGAAGTTGGGAACAGAGATCCTGACGAAGCTACAAACGCATCTTCGATGTCTTCGGGCATGTCGCCGGCGAGAAGCTTTGCCAAGAACACGGCACTCGACTCCATCACCGATTCGGCTGCATCCCACCCACGGCGCGTGAGCACCTTTGTCTCGATCGATACCTTGTAAGGCTTCGCCCTCGAGCCCTGGACCGTCGCAGTCACTTCCCCGGGGGCGATCTCCATGCTGATCACCTGACCCGTCCTGGCATAACTCTTGCCGCGTTGCAGCCGGCCGCCGATTCCGGCCATCTCTAGCACCGTGATGAAACGTTGCGACCACCAAGTGTCGCCGATCCGGCCGCGCTGGCTTCTTGCCTGCAGTCCACCTTCTACCGGGATCGGTTTGGAGGGGGGCGGCCACCATCCGTCGCCCCAACGAGGAGGCTCGCCCCGCCGACGACGCGGCGGCATCAGTCGTCTCCCATGGCGTCGGCCGACAAGGCGACAATCTCGCGGATCTGGTCGGTCGACATCTCGGTGATCCAGCCCTCACCTTTGCCAACGATCCTTTCCGCGAGCGCACGCTTGGACTCGATCATGGCGTCAATCCGTTCTTCGAGAGTGCCACCGCACACGAACTTTCGAACCTGAACGTTGCGCTTCTGGCCGATCCGGAAGGCCCGGTCAGTCGCTTGATCCTCGACCGCAGGGTTCCACCAGCGGTCGAAGTGCACCACGTGAGTAGCCGCCGTGAGATTCAGGCCGGTACCACCGGCCTTTAGCGACAACAGCAACACCGCTGGACCATCACCCGCTTGGAATCGCTCGACCATGTCGTCGCGCTTCTTCTTGGTCACCCCGCCATGGAGCCACATGACATCGCATCCGAGGTGACGCTGGAGGTGGCGCTCGAGCAGGTTTCCCATCTCTGTGAACTGGGTGAAGACGAGGGCCCGGTCTCCCTCGGACACCGCCTCTTCGAGGACCTCCACGAGCCGGGTCAGCTTGCCCGAACGACCGGGGAGCGAAGATCCGTCCGCCAGGAAATGGGCGGGATGGTTGCACACCTGCTTGAGCTTCATCATCGTGGCGAGCACCAGGCCGCGGCGCTCAATGCCTTCAGCTTCGTCGATCTTTGCCAGCATGTCGTCGACGACGGCCTGGTAGAGGCTGGCCTGCTCGCGTGTGAGGGTGCAGAACTCCTTCATCTCGAGTTTGTCGGGTAGGTCGGCGATGATCGACCGGTCCGTCTTCAATCGGCGGAGCACGAACGGACCGGTGATGCGACGGAGTTTCTCTGCGACCTCGTCGTCGCCATCTCGCTCTATGGGTATGGCGAAGCGTTCTCGGAAGCCCTTTTCGGAACCGAGGAAGCCGGGGTTCAGGAACTGCATGATCGACCACAGTTCGCTGAGCCGGTTCTCGACCGGTGTGCCGGTCATGGCGATGCGATGAACTGCCGGAATCGTCCGGACGCTCTGCGTCGTCCGCGCTGCGCTGTTCTTGATCTGCTGCGCCTCGTCGAGGACGAGGCGGTTCCACTTGACCGTGGCCAGGAGTTGCTGGTCGCGCGCGGCCAGACCGTAGGTCGACAGCACCAGGTCCACCTTGCGGGCATTCTTGGTGAAGTTTTTGCCGTCCAAGCGGCCATGTCCGTGATGGACGTACACGGACAATTCGGGTGCGAAGCGCGCCGTTTCGCGCTGCCAGTTGCCGACGAGAGACATAGGACATAAAACGAGGGTCGGTCCCGTCGATCTTGCGCGCTCTTCGATGAGCAGAGCGAGAAGCTGCGCGGTCTTCCCGAGCCCCATGTCGTCGGCGAGGCAGGCGCCGAGGCCGAGGTCGCCGAGGAACGCGAGCCAGCCGAGCCCGCGCTCCTGGTAAGGCCGTAGCTGACCGACGAATCCGTCGGGAGTGGGCCGGGCCTGCATGCGCCGGTCCTCAGCGCCGGCAAGCAGATCGCCGAGCCATCCGTCGGCTTCGACCGCTGCGATTGGAAGGTCGCCCGAGGTCGGTTCGATCCCAAGGGCAGTCCGGACCACGTCTCCGGCCGACATGAGGTCTGCGCCATTCGCCTTCTTGTCGACGGCGGCGATAGCGGCAGCGATGTCGCCCTCACGAAGCTCCACCCATTGGCCGCGGATTCGAACAAGGGGTTGCTTGATTCGAGCCAGCTGACGGAGCTCGGCAAGTCCGATCTTGTCGTCACCCAGCGCGGCCTCCCACTCGACTTTGCACAGGGCGTCGAGTCCGAGGGCAGCGGTGTTCGATGTCGGCGAGACGGAGGGGGTGCGGGCCTTCATGCGGAGACTCACCCGTCTTCTCGAGGAGCGCCACCACGGTGGTGCGAGCACTCCGAATCCCGCCTGCTCCAAGATCGGCGCGCTGTCGCGGAGGAACTCGAGTGCACCTGAGGCATCCGTGGTCTGCGCGATGGGCATGGCAGTGGTCAGAGCGGAGCCGATCGATGGCACGAGCCGGGCTGCACGACCCAGGCCTCGGAGGAGGTGCTCGTCCGGGTGTTGCGCGTGGCGTTCCAACGCAGCGAGCTCGGGCCCGTCTTCCCAGACGGTCTCGGCGGTGACGAGCAGGCTGGGGTCGTCGACCGCCTGAAGCGCGAACTCGATTCGCCAGTCATCGGCGACGTTCCTCTGGATAGTCGCTCGTTTCCGGGTAGCGAGCGCTGGAGCACGATCCGAGCTGGCAACGGTCTCTGTAGTGCTGTCTTCCTCGTCGTCTAAAGGAGGGACGATGCGGAAACAGGTTCGTACCGGCTCAGATTCTGTGTTCACCGTGGCGTGCCATGCGTTGAGCTCGTCACCGAGTGCTTGCAGCTCGTCGTTTCCGGCGTCGACGGATCCGTCAGGAGACGCAAGGGCTTCTAGCCACGCCTCGACAGCGTCGCGCTTCGCCGAACGGCGCGTCTTGCCTGCAGAAGCAGGAACGGCAGTTGAGCGATCCGCCACGAAGCGTCGGGCAAGCAAATCGGTGACGCTCCACATGTAGGAGCGAAGCACCTCCTCCGATGTTGTCTTCGTCGCGTCTGCACTTGCCGCGTCCCGAGCGGGGTCTGCGATTTCTGCGGCCATGAACGATGACGGAAGAGCCCATACCATCGACTCGATCCGACCTCGGTCGCGTGCGTCGATCAAAGGCCGCCATCGGGCGTGCCAACCATCGTCTGTGGGCTCGAGAGCTGGGAGAACCCGGCCTCTGGTGATCAGTTCCAGGGCCATTTCCGCTGAGCGAGCGGCGAACCGCAGGTCGTAGGCGGGAACGATGCCGGACTGGTCAGCGGAGGAACCGGTCGGATCGATCGTCGAGAAAGCAAGCACGAGGTCCGTCGCGGTTGCGGGCTCGAGAACGATCCCGGGAGCGGTCCATCTTGGGTTTGGTTCGTCTGCAGACGCCGGCTCAGGCGCTGATGTTGCGCTGACGTCGTCCTCCAGCCAGGGAGAGCCTGTAGGGCCACTGCCGACAGCGGGCAACTCGAGGATGAGCTCGGTGTCGCCTGCTTTTGCGATCGCGTCCTGCGCGGCGAAACCGCCAACTTCAGCGATCGCCTGGCGAATGCCTTCCACGTCGAGAGCGAAGGGGTGGGGCTCCGGTCGCAACCGGCGGGGTTGACGACCTTTACGCGGGGCGACGGTGCGTGGTCGCGCACCGTCCTCGGCCCACAACGCCAGCCCATTTGCACGATGCATCCACGCAACGTGGAGAACGATCACGCAGGAATGATCCCAGGCATGTCGATAAGGTGCGGAGCCGATGAGATCGAAACTGGTAGTTGGCGCGGTTGTGGTAATGCTGGTTGCCCTGGTCGCGACGGCTTTCGAGGTGGCCGGCGCGGGCGCGGCGGGCGGCTCTCAGGCCGCTGCTCCGGTCGGACACGTGACGGTGTCGAAGAGCACCACTCCGGCATTCCCTGGGGACGCTCCGGATCCCGACGTGATCCTGTCGGGCGGAACCTATTACGCCTTCACCACGGGGACTCCCCTCGGGAACCACCTGCAGGCTCTCGTCGACACGAGCGGTTCCCCTGCGTCCGGTTGGAGGTCCTACACCGGCGAATCGTTCGGATCCTCTGCGCTGCCGAACCCGCCGGGGTGGGAGACGACCAATACCCAGACTTCCCCCGGTGTCTTCTTCTTCGGGGGTCACTGGGTCATGTTCTACGACGCAGCGCAGAATCCACACGGGGCCGACACGGGTTTCAGCTGCCTGTCGGTCGCGGTCGCGGCGACAATCACACCATCGCATCCAGTGTTCACTGACACGTCTTCGGTACCGCTTCACTGCGCGCCCGGTGTTGGTTTGCTGGATCCGAGTCCGTTCATCGATCCGAGAACAGGTGATGCCTACCTGTTGTGGAAGTCCAACGATGGGAGTTCTGGTGCGGCCTCCCAGGTCTGGTCCGTCCGCCTTGCCTCGAACGGCACCTCGTTCGCCGGCACCCCCACTGTTCTCCTGACCGTCGACCAGCCTCGGTATCCGTGGGAGAACACGTTCGACGATCCGCAACTCGTCGACGCCTCCGGGACGCTCAGGCTCCTCTTCAGCGTCGGGAACTTCCTCTCGTCGAACTACGCCGAAGTACTCACGACGTGCTCCGGTCCGCTGGGGCCTTGCAGTCAACCCTCGAGTGGTCCCTTCCTCACGTCGTACGGGTCGGTCGCAGGACCCGGAGGCGGCTCGCTGTTCACCGACACGAGCGGCAGGTGGTGGATCGACTACGCCGCATGGAGTAGCTCGTGTACCAACTACGGCTGCGGAGGAATGCGGCGCCTGTTCGTCGCGCCGATCCAATTCACTCCGAGCATCCAGGTTCCGTGCAATCCGCCGGCCGGGCATCCGACGGGCTACCGCCTCGTCGCGACGGACGGAGGCATATTCACCTTCGGCAACCTGCCCTTTTGTGGATCCACCGGGTCGATAGTCCTCAACCGGCCTGTCGTGGGTATCACGTCCACCCCCAACGGCGGTGGCTATTGGATGGTGGCGACTGACGGGGGCATATTCGCTTTCGGCAACACCGCATTTCACGGCTCGATGGGCGGAAGGCGACTGAACAAACCCATCGTGGGGATGGCTTCCACCCCCAACGGCGACGGGTACTGGCTCGTGGCTTCAGATGGCGGGATCTTCAGCTTCGGGGCCGCGAAGTTCCACGGATCGACGGGGCGTATGCGCCTCAACCGACCGATTGTCGGGATGACCGCTACCGCGGACGGCAACGGCTACTGGCTCGTCGCCTCCGACGGGGGAATATTCAGCTTCGGGACCGCGAAATTCCATGGATCGACCGGAAGAATGCACCTCAACAAGCCGGTGGTCGGCATGGCTACCGACACCAAGACGGGTGGGTATTGGCTCGTTGCCTCTGACGGCGGCATCTTCAGCTACGACGCCCCGTTCTACGGATCGACGGGGGCAAGAAGGCTGAACCGCCCGATCGTCGGCATCCAGGCACCGGTCGGAGGGACGGGGTATCGAATGGTCGCCTCCGACGGTGGGATCTTCAGTTTCAAGGCTCCCTATTACGGCTCGATGGGGGGCCGACCGCTCAACAAACCCGTCGTGGGTATCAGCGGGTTCTGAACCGGAGCGGTTTAAACCCGGCATGGACTCTTCGTGGCTCGTCCAAGGGCGTCTGATGACGCTTGCCAGCCTTGGCGTGCTCGGTGCACTCACGGCAGGGTTCGGAGTGTGGTCAGCACTGACCGGTCCTCCGGTCGCCGTAGTCCAGTTGCACGACGCTGCCGATAACACGATTGCGGCACCGAGCTTCCGAGCGACCTTGGACGGCACGATCAGCGTCTCGTTCTCGGGTGCAACTGCCGCGCAGGGCGAATCCGACGTCATCCGAGAGAGCGGCATCTACCAGGCGCCAGACCGCACGTTTGTAAACGCATCCAATGTGGCCACAATCTCTGGCGTGTCACGGCGGACCCAGATCGAATGGACCCAGATCGGCGATTCTTGCTGGCACGTTGCGACCTGCCAATCACTGTCCACAAACAACCAAAACGAAATCACCAGACAACTCGTCGCAGCACCGAGCGTCTCTGATCGTGGCGGGACCTACGACCTGACACCCGCCGAAAGCCTGCACATGGTGAATAGCGAATTTCCTGGCTTGACGTCACAGATGGGGACTTCCGCGCAGGAGAATGCGAACGTAGAAGCCCGCATTCAAGGCAGCTACGTGTCGTGGGTGCAGATCACCTTCGACGGCACCTACACATCTGGCACTCCGAACGGCCCGCAGTCCGCGAGTGCCAAGTTGGATCTCAACCTGGTCGCCCGCTACTCGGAATACGGGAATGCACCGCCTATCGTGCGGCCCGCGGGTCCCCCGACATCCCGGGTAGGTGCCACGAACGCGCAGTGACGTAGCCTTGCGCCCGATTCGGGAGGGGAGAGATGCGCCAGAACACGCTGCGCACGATCTGGTCTGAAGGAGGCTCGGCGCTCGGCGGGTGGTTGACGGTACCGAGCAGCTTCTCGGCGGAGATCATGGCCCACGCGGGATTCGACTGGGTCTGCGTGGACATGCAGCACGGGATGATCGACGAGCTGCAGATGATCGAGATGCTCCAGGGGATCTCGTCTTCTGAAACGGTGCCCCTCGTACGTGTCCCTCGCAACGAGGCAGGGATCATCGGCAAGTGCCTCGATGCGGGAGCGTGGGGAGTGATCGTCCCGATGGTCAACTCCCGCGAGGAAGCCATAGCCGCCGCGGCGGCCTGTCGTTACTCCCCGGTGGGTATCCGCAGCTACGGACCGTTGCGCGCGAACTACTACGCTGGTTTCGACTATTTCTCGCGTGCGGACCGCGAGGTGCTCTGCATCGTGATGGTGGAGACCAAGGATGCCGTTGAGCGAGTGGACGAGATCGCGTCGGTACCCGGGGTCGACGCCATATACATCGGGCCCGCGGACCTGAGCATCACACTTGGGCTGCGACCCGCACCCGACAATCCCGACAGCTCCTTCAGGATCGCGCTGGATCAGGTTCTCGAGGCGTGCGGTCGACACGGAGTCGTTCCCGGGATCGCGGGGAATGCCGACACGGCGGTCATACGGCTCGAACAGGGATTCAAGTTCGTCGAGGTGGCTTCCGACGCCGCACTTCTGGGCGTCGGAGCGGGGCGGGCGCTGTCGCATGTTCGGCCGGCGCCTGACGGCGACTCGCCGAAGTCCGCGTACCTGTGACGCCGGGTCGCTCGTAGTGGCCGGACCCGACCGCCCGAAGGCAGTCGTCGCGATCCCGCTCGCCCAGCCTCTGCTGGACCAGCTGACGGTCCTCGACGTGACCCATATCCCTGGCGCAAGGGCCGATAAACAGGCGCTGACGGCAGTGCTGGGGGACACCGAAGGTTTGCTCGTCAACTCGCACGTCGAAGTCGATCGCGAGGTGATCACGTCGGCGCCAAAGCTCCGGGCGATCAGCACGATGAGCGTAGGTTTCGATCACATTGACGTCGGTGCCGCACGCGAGCGCGGAATCGTCGTGACGATCACGCCGGTCCTAAGCGATGCGGTGGCCGACCTGACGATGGCTCTCATGACGATGCTCGCACGCGGACTCCCTGGTGCGATCCACGCCGTTGCGAACGACCGATGGAGGGAGGGATCCGTCGCGCTCGGGTGGAGACCTCGCGCGCAAGCGGTTGCTTCTGGTCGGCTTCGGACGGATCGGACAAGCGGTCGCAGCCCGGGCGTTGGCAGCGAAGATGCGCGTCGAGTACTTGGATTCTCGCACCGACCTAGCGCCCTTCGACGGCGTCCGGCGCGCCGCTGGGTTCGAACAGGGTCTCGAGAATGCCGACTTCGTTTCGCTGCACGTCGACCTGAACCACAAGACCCGTCATTTGATGGGTGAGGCGGAGTTCGCCCGGATGAAGCCGACGTCGTTCTTGGTGAACACGTCAAGGGGCGGGGTCGTGGACCAGGTGGCCCTCGCTCAGGCATTGGAAGACGGAACGATCGCAGGCGCGGGTCTCGACGTGCTCGAAGAGGAGCCGCCACGTTCGGAGGATCCAATCCTCAGTGCTCCCAACTGCATAATCGTTCCGCACATCGGGTCGGCAACGAACGAGACCAGGTACGCCATGGCGGAGTGTGCGGTCGAGAATCTGCTGAACGTGCTGGGTGGCGGAGAGAGCCCTAACGCCTTGCCCTGACGCCAAGGGTCGGGTCTGCCGTCGAGGGAGGACCGGCGGGCCAGTTATCGTGCCGGCAAAGCCGAGAAGGGGAGGCCTGTGCGCGTTCTTTTGGTTGGAGCCGGCGGAGTGGGAACCGCATTTGCCCGGATTGCAGCGCGGCACGACGTGTTCGAGCACATCGTGGTAGCCGACCGAGAAAAGGACCGTGCTGTGCGCGCCGCTCAGGCGGCGAGTGAACGGTTCACCGCAGTTGCGCTCGACGCTTCGGACGACGAGGCGATCGCCGAGCTGTTACGCGCCGAGAGGTGCGACGTGCTGATGAACGCAGTCAACCCCCGATTCGTCATGCCACTGTTCCGCGGCGCCTTGGCGGCGGAAGTCAACTACGTCGACATGGCGATGTCGCTCTCGCATCCGGACCCTGAGGATCCGTTCTCCAAACCGGGAGTCAAGCTCGGTGACGAGCAGTTCGCGCTGGCCGACGAGTGGGAGAAGCGCGGTCTGTTGGCGCTCGTCGGCATGGGCGTCGAGCCCGGCTTGTCGGACGTCTTCGCAAGGCACGCTGCGGACAACCTCTTCTCGTCGATCGACGAGGTGGGTGTCCGCGACGGAGCGAACCTGGTCGTGGACGGCTACGACTTCGCACCCACCTTCTCGATATGGACGACGATCGAGGAGTGCCTCAACCCTCCGATCATCTGGGAGAAGGACAGGGGCTTGTACACGACGGCGCCGTTCAGCGAGCTCGAGGTGTTCGACTTCCCAGCGGGGATAGGACCTATCGAATGCGTGAACGTCGAGCACGAAGAGGTGATCCTTATCCCGAGGTGGGTCGATGCGAACCGTGTGACGTTCAAGTACGGGCTCGGCGACGAGTTCATCGCGATTCTCGAGGCGTTGCACAAGCTCGGGCTCGACTCAACGACCCCTGTCGACGTGAGGGGCACCAAGGTGTCGCCTCGCGACGTGGTAGCCGCGTGCCTCCCCGATCCCGCCGAGCTCGGCGACCGTATGCACGGGGTCACCTGCGCGGGAACGTGGGTGACGGGCACCGGCAAGGACGGTGCACCGCCGCGACGTCTACCTGTACAACGCCATCGACAACGAGTGGTCGATGAAGGAGTACGGGTCGCAGGCGGTGGTGTGGCAGACGGCTGTCAACCCGGTCGTTGCTCTCGAGCTGGTCGCGTCGGGCGAGTGGTCGGGCGCCGGCGTGCTCGGTCCCGAGGCGTTCCCTTCGGGACCGTTTCTCGACCGTCTCACCGAGCGCGGCGCTCCATGGGAGATCGAGGAGAGGACTCCCGCCTGACATCGGCGGGATGAGGGCTGTTCGGGCGGCCGACTTCGCTCAGGCGCCGGCGACGGCCTTGCTCAGGATCTCCATGCCCTCTTCGACCAGGTCCTCTGGGATCGACAGCGGGGGGAGCAGCCGGATCACGTTCCCGTATGTGCCGGCCGTGAGCACGAGCAGTCCGGACCGGTGGCATGCCGACGCGACCGCGGCGGTCGCCTCCTTGTCGGGCGTGATCCCGTCTGACCCGACGAGCTCGAAGGCGACCATCGATCCGCGACCTCGGACGTCTCCCATGACCGGGTGAGTGGTCGCCAGGGATCTGAGTTGATCGATCATCACCTTTCCGACGCGGACCGAGCGCTCGAGGAGGCCGTCGGACTCGATCGTTTCGATGGCGGCTAGCGCGGCGGCGCACGAGAGCGGATTGCCCCCGAACGTTCCCCCGAGGCCGCCGGTGTGGACCGCATCCATCACCTCGGCGCGCCCGGTGATGCCGCCGATGGGAAGACCGCCACCGAGACTCTTGGCGGTGGCGACGAGATCGGGGACCACGTCCTCGTGCTGGCACGCGAACCATGTGCCCGTACGCCCGAACCCGGTCTGGACCTCGTCTGCGACGAACAGGATGCCGTTTGCGTGACACCAGTCGGCGAGGCCGCTGAGCCAACCCGGCTCGGGGACGATGAAGCCGCCCTCTCCTGCGATCGGCTCGACCACGACGCAAGCGATGCTGTCCGCTCCGATCGTGGACTGAAGCAGAGTGATCGTGTCGGGGAGCTTCCCGGTCCCCCTGAACGGGTACGAGTACGGCGCCTTGTAGACCTCGGGTGCGAACGGTCCGAAACCGTGCTTGTAAGGCATTGCCTTACCGGTGAGTGTCATGCCCATCAAGGTGCGTCCGTGGAAGCCGTGGTCGAACGACACGACGGCTGACCGTCCTGTCGCGTAGCGGGCTACTTTCACGGCGTTCTCAACCGCCTCGGCGCCGGAGTTCACGAGGAACGAGCGCTTGGTGTGGTCGCCGGGAGTGAGTTGGTTGAGTTTCTCGCAGACCTCGACGTAGCTCTCGTACGGGGTCACCTGGAAGCACGTGTGGGTGAAACGGGTCACCTGCTCGGTGATCGCGGCAACGACCCTGGGCGCACTGTTCCCGACGTTCGTGACGGAGATGCCGGAACCGAAGTCGATGAGTCGGTTGCCGTCCACGTCCTCGATGATTCCTGCGGACGCGTCCTTGATGAAGATCGGCAGGGTCACCCCGACCCCGGGGGGAAGGGCCGCGGCCCGGCGCGCCGACAATTCGCGCGACTTCGGCCCGGGAATCTCGGTGACGATCTTCCGACCCCTCGGTGAGCGGTCGCCTTCGACGGGAGTCATCTCTCGATTATGGCGCCTCGAGGTGGCCGACGGCTCGGGCTTGTGGGTCGCGTCGGGTACAGGCAGCATGGGAGCCGGGGAATGGGATCGGGGCCTGGACGGATGCGATGAACGTGCTAATGGTCACCTTGGACCAGTTCCGCGGTGACTGCTTGTCGGCGGCCGGGCACTCGGTGGTACGTACCCCTTCGCTCGATCGCCTGGCGGTGGGCGGGGTACGCCTCGCGCGTCACTACAGCCAAGCGGCTCCGTGCGGACCCGGAAGGGCGTGCCTCTACACGGGGACGTACCAATTCAACAACCGCGTCGTCGGAAACGGGACGCCGCTCGACGACCGGTTCGACAACGTGGCTCGCGCCGCGCGCCGGGCAGGGTACGTCCCTACGATCTTCGGATACGCCGACCAGAGTCTCGACCCGAGATTGTCGACGGCTGCGGGCGATCCCCGGTTGACGAACTATCAAGGCTTCCCGCCGGGGTTCGAGGTGGGGCTCGACCTGCCCGACGAGCAGGACGCCTGGAGGGCGTGGCTCGACGAACTCGGCTACGGACCGTTTCAAGACGGCGAAGAGGCATTGGCGACTGAGCCCGACCGACCCGCCGAGTACGGCGTGTCAGCGTTCATGACCGACCGCGTGATCGCGTGGTTGGAACGCCAGGACGCGCCGTGGTTCGCCCACGCAAGTTACTGGAGACCGCACCCGCCGTACGCGGCAGCGGGCCACTGGTCGAAGGCGTACGACGCCGACGACGTCGAGCTGCCACTGCGAGCACCGGACCGCGAGGTGCCGTTCTGCGGCCGGTTGATGGACCCCGCACCCGAAGACGAAAAGGCGATGCGCGAGCTCCGGGCGCAGTACTACGGGATGGTCTCAGACGTCGATCACGAGCTCGGCCGGCTCTTCGAAGCGATCACGTCACTCGGCATGTGGGACGACACGTTCGTGGTGATCACCTCCGACCACGGTGAGCAGCTGGGGGACCAGAGTCTGTTGGGCAAGGGCGGGATGTTCGAGTCGAGCTACCACATCGTCGGGATCGTGCGCGACCCTCGCAAGCCCGAACAACACGGAACTGTCGTGGACCGGTTCACCGAGAACGTGGACCTGCTCCCGACGATCTGCGAGGCGATAGGACTCGAGGTTCCCGCGCAGTGCGACGGGCTCCCGCTCACGTCGTTCCTCCAAGGCACACAACCGGCTTGGTGGCGCGACGAAGCGCACTGGGAATACGACTGGCGCTGGGAGTACATTCCGTTCGGTCCTCATGCATGGCCGTGGGACCGCCGCCTCGAGACGAAGCACCTCACTGTGTCGCGTTCGGACGAGTACGCCTACGTGCAGCTCGACGACGGCGATTGGCGTTGCTTCGACCTCGCGCGTGACCCGACCTGGCGTACCGAGGTCTCGGACAGTGTCGTAGTGCTCGAACGTGCCCAGGCCATGCTCACCTGGCGTTCCAGACTCGCCGACCGGACACTCTCCGACATGCTTGTCATAGGAGGTGGGATGGGCAGAATTCCCCAGGCGGTCACATGACTCTTGCGGAACTGATCGAGTTGTTGACCGAGATGGAGCGCTCTCCCGGTGAGGCGGACGGGTTGAGCGAGCTCGACCATGGGTTGCAGTGCGCGTACGAGCTTTCGTGTGTGCGTCCCGACGACACCGAGCTTCAGGTCGCGGGCCTGGTCCACGACATCGGCCACCAGTTCGCATCCGACGAGCAGCACGGAGAGCTCGCCGCGGCGCGCGTCCGGGCGACGCTCGGGGATCGCGTTGCGTCCCTCGTGGAGATGCACGTGCCGGCCAAGCGCTATCTCGTCACGACCGATCCGGCCTACCTGTCCGTCCTGACCGAGGGAAGCACCGACTCGCTCTCAGTTCAGGGAGGTCCCCTGACCGCGCAGGAAGCCGAGTCGTTCGCCTCGTCGTCGCATGCCACCGACGCCGTGGTGTTGCGCAGGGCTGACGACGCCGCCAAGGTGCCGGGGCGGTCGGTGCCTCCGCTCGAGTACTGGCTGCCGATACTTGCCGAGGTTGCCCGATGAGCACGTTCGCACCTGTTCACCGTTCGGTGGTGACAGGCAGGGAAGTCGCAGAGCTCCAGGAGTGGACTTCGGGCGTCGAAGCGTGGCCGGCCGGCAGTCATGTCTGGGGCCACTACGCAGAGCAGACCGCTACCGGTGAGGCGATCTGCAGGACAGAGAACGTGTCGGCGTGCCACGCCGGGTTCCGCACATTGGTTCAAGGGCCGCTTCTCGAGCTGTCGGCTTCGGTTCTCGGTGAGGGCGTCGTCGACTTCAAGGACAAGGTCAACTACAAGCAGCCGGGAGGCGCGGGATTCAGCCCGCATCAGGATGTGCCCGCATATCCGGGAGTCAGCACGGTCATCTCGATCCTCGTCGCTATCGACGAGTGCACGACCGAATCGGGCTGCCTGTGGATCGCGGACGGCGTCGACGAGCTTCTTCCCACCGACGCCCGCGGCGTGGTCACCGACGACGCTGCGTCGTCGCTTCGATGGATGCCGGTCGAGCTGGCTCCCGGCGACGCACTGTGCATCGACGGGCTCGCCCCCCACTACAGCGAGGCGAACAAGAGCAACGCGGCGCGGCGAGTGCTCGTGGCGAGCTACGCGCCGTTGAGCGAGCGATACGACAGGGACCAGTACTACTCGGCTCGGACCGCCGGCATGAAAGAAGCGTCGGCACGCGACGGCCAATACCGCATCAGCACGCTCGCCGACTGGGAGGGCGTGGAGGTCTCGAGCGGCGGCCCGGTTGCCGTAGAGAGCTGCACGCACCGCTGACGCGCTACCGATCTGTGCCGTTGCCTCCGGCGACGCTCTCGGGTCCTGCCCTTACCTTTTCGAGGGTCGCGCCTCCCTCGGCGTCCATCCAGCCGAAGTAACCCGCCTGGTCCTCCCCGATCGCACGATCGCCGACGTCTGTGTTCTCGACGTGCTTCCGGAGCAGCTCTGTTTGAGATTGGACGAGCGACCGTTCGTGTGGCCAGCGCCTGTCAAAGTCCGGATCATCGAGATCCACCGACTCTCCGCCGACGAGCACCATCTGAATTCGGTCCTGGTCGAGGAGTACCGACAGGTCTCTGTCAGGCCGGCCGTCGACCACGAGCAGGTCCACGACGTATCCGGGTGCCACCCTTCCGAGCCAATCCTTGGCGTTCAGAATGCCGGCGGCATCGTGTGTGGCTGCGCGGATGCACTCGAGAGGTGTCAGTCCCGCATAGTCCTTCAGCAGCATCAGTTCCCGCAGCGTGCCACTCGCCGTAGGGAGTCATGGCGAAGCCTGTGTCCGTTCCTGTGACGAATTTGACTCCGGCCTCCTTCGCTCTGTGGAGAGTTTCCCCCGCTCGCTCCATGTTGCGCTTCGTCGAATCGATGATCCCTTTTGGCGCACCCACCAAGTGGCCGTAGTCGGCCCAGTTCGAGACCAGCGTCAGCGTGGGCACGAGCGGAGTACCGGCTTCGGTCAGGGTCTCGATGGCCGCGTCCGACATGAAAAGGCCGTGCATTATCCAATCGACTTCCGCCTTCACGGCCGCCGTCACTTCTGCCGAACCCATCGCATGGATGGTGACCCGGCGATGCATTTGGTGGGCGAGCTCGGTCACGGTGCACAGTTCGTCATACGTGAAGGCCTGATGGCCGCCGAACGGCGAGTCGGCGAGCTTGATGAAGTCGACGCCGTTCTTGATCTGCTTACGCACCGCGACCTTCATCTCGTCCGCGGTGTTGGCGAGGACAGCGATGCTTCCTTCCGGTTCTCCGACGGCCGTGGGGTAGGAGTCGCCAATTCCGTTGTAAGTAGTTATGTATCGCCCGGCGGTTTGCATCCTCGGGCCGGCGATCATGCGGGCGTTGATGGCGTCGCGAATCGCCACCCCGATGTAGTAGCTCCCACCGGGCTGGGAGATGCTGGTCACCCCAGCCCGTAGGAGCTTTCTCGCGTTCCACGCGGCGCGGAGCGTTCGAGATTCGACGCTGGTGTAGAGGTCCTGTTCTTCTTGAGCTCGACTCTCGCCGTATGTCAGGTGGCAGTGCACGTCGATGAGGCCGGGCAGTACCGTTTTCCCGGAAACGTCAACGACTTTCGCATCACCACGTTCGGGTGGAGAAGCCTCGCTGTCGCTGATAGACGAGATGCAACCTTCTTCGATCAGGATCGATTTAGGGCCGTCGGCCTCCCTGCCGTCTCCGTCAATGACCGTGGCACCATAGAGAACAAGACCGGACATGTCCCTCTACTCCCCTGTTGCTACGTGGTGCTCACCAACTCCTGAAGGGTGGCGCTGGCGTGCCGTGTGCTTCTTCCCAGGAGACCACCCTGTTCCTCAGAGTACCCACACGTTCGATCGTGCACTCGACGACGTCGCCGGGGCGGAGATACCACTTCTGCGCATCGACCTTGAAGCCGGCTACCCCTGACACGGTGCCTGTCGTAAGGACGTCGCCCGCGCTGTAGCCGATCGGCGAGTGGTGAGCGATCAGCTCCGGGATGGTCACGGACATGTTCCCGGAGTACGAGTGCTGACGGAGGTCGCCGTTCACGGTGAGGCGCATGTCGAGGGTGAGCGGGTCACCGACCTCGTCCGGCGTGACGATCCATGGTCCGAGCGGACAGAAGGTCTCGATCGACTTGCAAAACGAGAAGACGCCCGATTTCATCTCGCGGCGCTGGATGTCCCGGGCGGTGATGTCGTTGAAGATGAGGTATCCGGCGATGTAGTTCTCGGCCTCCTTCTCGTCCAGGAAGGCACCCGAGCGGCCGATCACGACGGCGAGTTCCAGCTCGTGATCGAGCTCGGTGGTCAAGTGCTCGGGGTAGACGATGTCATCCTCGGGGCCGATGATCGCGTCCACGTTCTGGAAGAAGACGATCCACGGCGCGACGGCGTGCGACCAGTTGACGACTTTGGACTCCTCCTCGTGTTCCCGGAAGTTCCCCGCGGTGTGGATGAGCTTCTTCGGAATGATCGGCGGTAGCAGGCGGACGTCGGCAGCTTTATAGCGGGTTCCGGATGCCTCACGCGCACGCTCGAGCTCCGGACCGAGCTCGAAAAGGTCGCGTAGCGAACCGACGCCCTTGATGGTCACGATCTCGTCTCCATCCATCACGCCCGGGCGTTGGTTGCCCTGGGGGTCTTTGAAGGACACAAGTTTCATCGCGCCACCTCGCATATCTGTGCCGCGGCAAGCGCGTACACCTTTGCGGTGCTCACAAGATCCTCGATGGCGAGATTCTCGCCGTCGGGGTGCGGCAGCCCACTCGACGGTCCGTAGTTGACCGACGCAATTCCGTAGCGACTCAGCACCGAGGCATCCGACGAAAAGCGCAAGGTGTCGTGCTCGGACGGCGACCCGAACACCTCGGCATGCGCGGAATCGAGCGCCTCCACGACCTCGTGTTCAGGATCGATCTCTGCCCCAGGGCTCGTGACGTAGATCTCTGAGTCGATTCCGGCGTCAGGCATGAACGTTCGAAGATCCCGCACCAGATCCTCGAACCGATGACACGCCCTTTGCAGCGACATCGTTGGCGGCACCCGGATGTCCAAGAAGAGATCAGTGCGTTCGGGAGTGCGACTGACTCGCCAGGGCCGTCCTCCACGGATAGCGCCGAGGTTGACTACGCCGGGGGCGCCGCCGTAGTTGCTCTCCTCCTCGAATGCCAAGATCCAGCGCTCCACGTGGGGCAGCGCCTCGACCATGCGCAAGATCGAGTTCTCCAACCGCCGGGCGCGCGAGTAGGCGGTGTGGACGTGAGGCCCCTGCGTCGATATGCGTGCCCAGACCGTCCCGTAATGCCCGGTCACCACCCGGTTCTCGGTCGGCTCACCGATGATGCAGATATCGGCGGCCCCACCGCCGTGTGAGACCAGATAATGGCTCCCCGCCGAATATCCGCGGTAGTCCGCCCCTTCGAACTCGGTGCCCCACTGCGACTTCTCGATCTCACCCACCACGGCCGCGACGACGACCGAGCCGCGTAGGCGCACGTCGGCGTCGCGCAGTGCGGCAACGGCCTCGAGGTAGCAGGCGATGGCGCCCTTCATGTTCGCTATCCCGAGTCCCCACAGAAATCCGTCGCGTTCGAACGCTGCCGGTTGAAACCCGGGCCGTCCGCGCAGATGCACCTCGTCACCCGAATAAGAGGTGTCCATGTGGCCGTTGAACATGAGCACTCGCGTCGCGTCATCACCGCCCGCCCTCCCGCAGCCTTCGAACGTTCCGATGACATTCGGCCGGCCCGGCTCGACCTGTTGCCAGGATGTCTTCAATCCCAAGGCCTCGCAGCGCGGGGCGACCTCCCTCGCCATCGCTTCCTCGTGCCCCGTAGGGCTCGGTGCGGCTACGAAGGCACTAGCCATCTCGACCAACCGCACCTCGTTTACGCACTCACTGATAGCTGCCACCACATCGCTGCTGAGGAGTTCCATCTACCGGGCCGTTCCGCTCAGCATCGGTGTTTGCTTCGGTAGTGGTCCCAGACGCGCCGCAACTGAGCCGGACTGCCGACATCTCTCCTGGCAGAGGCGATTTCGTCGTCGCCCAAGACTTTGACCTCGAGGCCCGCACTCAAAGCAGAGAGACATATCCGCGCAGATTCCTCCAACAGGAGGGCGCGAGCGCACGCATCTTCGACTGTCGCATCCACCACGACCCTTCCGTTGCCGCGGAGGAGCACGGCGGATTCGTTGCCCATGACGCGGCAAAGGACCTCGCCTCCTGCCCAGTCGGAGATCAGTTCCGAGGAGTCCAAGACGGGCACGAGCTTTGGTCCTACCGCACCGAGCGCGTGCACTGGTCTGAGTGGCGCACCGGTGATCGAAAAAACGGTCAACGCCACGCCGTGGTCGCGAACGATGCCGCCGACATCCGGGCGGTGCCTGTAGATGGCCGCGTGTATGACGGCTTCGACCGGCAGCTTCGACGCGTCGCCACTGGTCACCTCGAGCGGAGGATTCTCCCCAACTCCGGGTTGGACGTGGAGGAGTTCGCCCGGTGTCACCGCCGACAGACCACTTCGCGGAGTCATCACGAACGTACCGGCGTCGAACGCGAGCGCTCACGTGCCCGAAGGCCTCGATCAGACCCTCCCCGCTCAGGATGCGAGACCGCGCTGACGACGGCCGCAGTTGCGTCGTCGGTGTTCACGTGGCCGTTGACCGATTTCATGGCTTCCCGACGAAGTCGGCGATCTTCGGATTGACCTCGTCGGGAAGCTCGAACTGCGGGTTGTGGCCACATTTCTCGAACACGTAAAGCCGAGACCCCGAGATCAGTTCCTCGAGCCGCTCTCCGACCGACGGAGGAGTGACCTTGTCTTCGGCTCCCCACACGAGGAGAGTCGGACAGCCGATGCTCTTCCACTCCTCATCTGTGAGAAGGCTCCGCCGACGCCCAACCTCTGTCTCGTAGAAGGTGAAGGCTTCGAGTCTGGACTCCCAGTCTCCTAGTTGGTACGCGAGGTAGCGGCACTCGATGTACTCGTCCATCTCGGGACCGCGAGCCATCATTGCGAACTCGAGCCTTGTCTTGATGGCTTCGAAGCTGCGGTCCGGCATCCCGGCCCTCATCGAGTCGCCAGGGGGACCGTCGGGTATCACGTTCGGCGCGACCGTTCCGATGAGAACCAGCTTCTCTACCTGGAAGAGCTTGTCGACGGTGGACCGCGCCGCGATTGCTCCGCCGAGAGATTGCCCAACGAGCGTGACGCTTTCGAGGCCGAGTTGCTCGATCAAGGCGGCAAGGTGATTCGCGTAGTCGTAGACGTCGTAGGGCCGGTCGGGATATCCCGAGTATCCATGCCAAGGCAGGTCGAACACGATCGTGCGGCCTACAGGAGCGAGGTACGGGATGCTGCGAATGAATGATTCGAGATGACCGCTCGAGCCGTGTATGAGCACGGTGGCCGTCGGCTCGGAGGATTCACCGTTACCCGACCGTCCGGCCTCCAGCACCCGAGTTCGGATGCCGTCGAACGGTCAGCCAATAGAGGCGGGGATTGTCGCCCATGATGCCGTTCCAGAAGGAAGTCATCCCGGGTGCCCGATCAAAAAGCACTTGTTGGAGTTGAAGGTGTAGGTCTCGACGAACTCGAGGTAGTCGACCGAGGCTTGCGTCGCTTCGAGCGCCCCTGCCAGAGCGCACCAGTTGAGGACCTCCTGTTGGCCGGCCGCCTCGATGCTGTTGAGGCTGACGTCTCGGAAGGCGCTGTAAGCGCCCGAGCGAAGCGCATCGAACAGCGCCCGGTCGGCGGCCGTGTCGGGCCGAAGCCTCCACGTCGAGTCCGTCAGGAATGCGTGAGACCAGCTGGAAGAGGCCATGATGACGCAGCGCCACTCGCTTGCGGCCAAGGCCTTTGCGACAGCAGCACCCATTGCGAAGCAACGCGCGGGAGTAGGAGAGGGCGGGTCGAGCTCCGCTCCGTCCAGCTCGCCGCCGAAGTGGATCGGCCCTCCGTGGTTCGCGATGACGCGGCTTCCGTAGCAGTTGATGGGGACCGGAAGCACGGCGTAGGGAAAACCCGTTCGCTCGTAGTCGAGGAACATGATCGTGTTGAGAAAGGCGTGTGCGAGCCCTTCGTAGTGAAGCGGCCGATAGGAGTACGCCATGTCTATCCCGCTCGCCAGAAGCTCCCCGACGAGATAGCGGCCCACGCGAGGTGCCCCCGCCACCTTGTAGCCGAAGTCGGCTCCCTCGCCCCATACGTTCTCGACGGCCGGCACCTCGTCTTGGGGATTCGATCCGAACACGCGCTTGTTGCGCCAGGGGTAGGTCACCGAATCCGGATAGCAGAGAACGCAGAACGGCGGGATCACGTCCTCGTGGAAGTTCTCGTACTGATCGTCGCCCCATAGGAGGACGACGTCGGGTCGGAAGTCATCGATCGTCTTGCGGACGTGGCGGAAGTGCCGCAGCAGCTCGCTTCTGTGCCTTGCAGCGCTGGCGTCGTAGTCCGACCACTCGGATTGCATGGCAGCGGGCCACGAAGACGGGTCCTTTGCCTCGGCAGGGATGGCAGGGTCCTCGAGTGCGAAACGCAGCAGCCCCGCCATCTCCGAGTCAGGCGTGTTGAGCGGCGGATAGTGAGTCACCCCTGCGAACAAGAGCTCAGCCACAGAATCTCCTTCCTCTGAGGCGAGTTACCCGCATCGGCCTCCTATTCCTATATCCTATAATCTATGAACAATAATCAGAGGCTGTCAAGACTCCGAAGGAGTCTCGACATGGATGCAGGCGACGATCTCTTGACACACGCGATGTGATCGATGTTAGATAATATAATCTATAAGGAGGTTCTTGAATGCGCCTGGCGCGCTTCATGGCCGGCGGTCGCGCTCGCGTGGGACTGGTCCAGGGGGAGGAGCTGTTCGAGGTTCTAGGCGGCTGGCGAGACGCCTTGCGGCGTAGCGCCGGGCCTTCGCCGTCGCGACCGTTGCCGCTCAGCGGTCGGCGGTGGTCGATTGCCGATTGCTTGTTTCTGCCTCCGCTCCCACAGGGGAGTCGGGGGCTTTTTTGCGTTGGGATGAACTACGCGGAACATCAAGCTGAAGCGGGAACCGCCCTGGCAACGAGCGGGCGGAGCAGGCCGATTTTCTTCATGAAGACTGCGGCCGCGATGGCTCCGCCGTATTCGGATCTGTCGTTGGATCCGGAAGTCTCTCCTGAGTTCGACTGGGAAGTGGAACTCGGCGTGGTCATCGGTAGGGCGGGAGCGAAATTTGACGCCGGACAGAGTCGTCGACCACCTGGCGGGCTACACGGTTGTGAACGACATCACTCCGCGAGACTTGCAGCGGCTCCACGAGCAGTGGTTCATCGGGAAGAACATCGTCCACTCGTCTCCGATCGGACCATGGGTCACGACGATCGACGAGGCGGGATACCCGCCCAGATTCAGTCTTCGACTCCTGGTCAACGGCAAGGAAAAGCAGAGCGCCAAGACGGATCAAATGATCCACGACGTGGCTGAGCAGGTCTGCCTGGTTTCCAGGTACCTACCACTCGAGGTGGGCGATGTGTTCGCTACAGGTACACCATCGGGGGTCGGGTTCACGCGCCAACCCCCGCAGTTCCTCCGGCCTGGCGACACCGTGGAGGCGGAGATAGAGGGCGTCGGCTCTCTCGTGAATCGAGTGGTGGGATAGGAACCCGGATGGCTGACATGAACAACAAAGCGGGCGACGGTGAGGACGCTCTCGTCATCGCAAGTGTCCACATGGCAGTTCGCGATCGCATCAGAAGGGACATGCTTCGCGGAACGCTCAGCGCCGGCGAACGCCTTCAGCAGTCCGAGCTGGCTCGGCGCTATGGAGTGAGCGTGACCCCGGTTCGCGAAGCGCTACGGGACCTGGCCGGCGAGGGTCTCGTGGACTTCAACCCGTTCTCGGGCGCCACGGTGCACCAGCCGACCGTGCAGGAATTGGAGCAGATCTACGAAATTCGAAGCACCCTGCTTCCGTTGGCAGTACGTGACGGGATCGCCAACATGACTCCAGCGGTCCTGGGTGAGGCCGAGGAACTGGCGAAGATGATGGAGACCGAAGCGACGCCAGAATCGTGGGTCGAGTACAACCGCCAGTTCCATCACGTGTTGGACGACGCCACGCGTAACGTTCATCTGGCGAACATCTTGCGTCGTCTAGCGGATGTATCGACCCTCTACGTCAACCTGTCTGTCGAGCTGGACCAGCGGCGCCACGAGGCGAATCAAGAGCACCGCGCGATCCTGGAGGCGTATCGCCGAGGAGAGGTGGAAGGCGCGACGGACCAGATCGTTGCGCACATTGCCCACACACTCAGGGCTACCCGTTCGATTGTGGCCGCGCTGCCGACGCCGACGGAAGACGGTCGAAAATCCCGTCGGCCTCGAAGCGGCCGGTCCGAAACGTAGAGGTTGCATCCATTAATGGTTCCTGCTCGCATACCCGGGAGAGTGACATGACAGTTCGTTCGAGCGTTCGGCTAAGGAACAGGATCGGCTCGCGGAGCTCGGCTCTGCGGATCACCGTCCTTTTCGCACTGTGCATCAGCATGGCGGCCTGTAGCAGTAGTGGTAAGTCGTCGTCAGGCACGGGGGGTGGGACGGTATCGATCGGCGTGTTCCAGAGCTTCACGGGGCCAGACGCTGCATATGGTCCGGAGGCGGCGGCCGGGTGCATCCCTGCGGTCGACCTGATCAACGCCAACGGGGGCATTCTCGGCCACCAGGCGAGTTGTCCGACGTTCGACGACAAGGGGGACCCGGCGGACGCCGTGCCTATAGCGGAGAGGATGCTCTCGGCCACCTCGAACCTGATAGGCGTACTGGGAGTCGGTGTCACGGCCGGCGCCGTTCTTCCCATAACGGAGCCGGCTCACATGCCGGTGTTCACCTCCGACGGCGAGAAGCGTTACGACAATCAAACCAACGCCTACTTCTGGCGAATGCTTCCGGCTGACGACGTGCTCGGCGCCGCCATGACGATCGCCGCACAAAGGGCCGGGTACACCCGAGCGGCTGCGGTGTTCACGAACGACATCAGCTCTCAGGGGGCGTTGCCCGGGCTGGTAAGCGGTTTTCCAAAGATCGGCGGGAAACTGGTTGACACAGAGCTCCTACCTGCCGACCAGCCGTCATACCGGAGCGATGTCGAGCGACTCATCGCCGCCAATCCTCAGGTGATCATCACGGAGCTCGACCCGCAGACCGCGGCGACATTCCTGTCGGAATATTTCCAGCTCACCAGCCACGTACTTCCGATCATCTCTGACACCGTCGCTCTCGAACCGCAGTGGATCCAGGCGGTGTCGGGTGCAATCGGCAAGTCGAGGCTGCAAAGTTCCACGACGCTTGTTGCCTCCTATGCACCTCTCACTACGCCGGCCTACGAAACGTTCACGAAGGCCTTGCTGGCAGCACACGGAGTACCCAATCCGAGTCAGTGGAACACCGACCTGTTCACGGCTTCGTCTTACGATGGTGCAAACATATTTGCGTTGGCTGCCATCGAGGCGAACTCCCTCAATCCTCAAGTCATCAACTCGTACATACCGAAGATCGCGGGAGGAGAGCCGGGCGCTGTCACGGTTGGAACTTTCGCTGCCGGCGTGGCTGCACTTCGAGCCGGAAAGCATGTGTATTACGTGGGAGCTTGCGGAGCGACCGTGTTCGATCAATTCCACAACTCGACGGGTGAGTTCGCACTGGAGAAGTACCAGGGCTCCAGCACGGCCGTCACGGGAGTGATCACGGCCGCAGATCTGGCGCATTTCACCGGGTAATGAACCTGCTTTTGGAGGCGATCGGCTTCGGGTTGGTTTCGGCCGCGATACTGGCCCTGGGCGCCGTCGGGTTTACGGTCCAGTTCGGCGTGACCAACGTCTTCAACCTCGCCTACGGCGACCTGATGACAGGCGGCGCCTTCGTCGCGTACTTCGTCGCGCAGCACCACTTCAGCATCTGGGTCGGCATGGTCGTGGCTGCTGTGGCAATCGGTGTCGCATCCGTCCTGCTGAATCGCGCGATCTACGCCCCGTTGCTCCGACGGGGCACGGGTTTGTTCGCGATGGTGATCGTCACCCTCTCGATGAGCTTGATCATTCAGAACTCGTTGCTCGCTTGGCTCGGTTCCGGTGTCTTCTCGTATCCGATCATGGGCGGCGGGACTTACCACTTTGCGGGCATGGTGTTCACGGCGACGGAGCTGTGGCTGATCGTCATCGCGGTCGGTGCGATGCTCGGGTTCCACGGGCTTCTTCGGTTCACCAAGCTCGGCCGCGCCATGCGGGCCTTGGCGGCCGACAAGACACTGGCCCGCAGCTCCGGCGTACCGGTCAATCGCATCACTGACTTCGCATGGTTCCTGTCCGGCGCTCTGTGCGGCGTCGCGGGCGTGGCCCTGGTGATGAACATCTCGACGTTGACGGTGACCACCGGAAGCGGGTTCCTCGTCGTGATGATCGCCGCGGCAGCACTGGGAGGGGTAGGCCAGCCGTACGGCGCGATGCTCGGGGCCGTCGTGGTAGGCGTGGCGGGCAGCGTTGCGGCCGCGTACCTGAACCCCGTCTACGAGCAGCTGTCCGCGTTCGTGTTGCTGGCCGTAGTGCTGCTCATCAGACCGACGGGGATCATAAGAACGATGGCCGTTGACCGGGCAGTGGCGTAGTTATGTACGGGGGCGCCGCAGGTGAGTAACGCGACCGACCTCTACATCACGACCCTGCTCGTCTACCTGTTGATCGACGTCATGGCCGGTTGGGGTCTGAACCTGCAATTCGGCACGGCAGGCCTGATGAATTTCGGGTTCATCGTCTATCAGGCGGCGGGCGCGTACACGGTCGCGTTGTTGAGCCTCGGCCCGTCCTCGTCGAGCGGTTTCCAGCAATATTTCGCAGGAACGCACCTACCGTTCCCGTTGCCGCTCGTCGGGGCGGCGGTTGTGGGCGTGGTGCTGTCTCTGGTCGTGGGCCTCATCGGACTCAGGCGCTTGCGTAGCGACTATCAGGCGGTCGTCATGCTCGTCGTGTCGCTCATTGCCACAGACATAGCCACGGCACAGATCGGTCTCGTCAACGGTCCCGCCGGGCTGGCCCTCATTCCGCAACCCTTCGGTGGGCTCGGTCTTTCACACGACGCCTATAACTGGCTATTCGTGGGGATTTGCGCCGTCGCCTGTGTCGGCGTGTACGTATTGGTCCGAGGAGTCGAAGAGAGCCCGTTCGGCCGGGCGCTCCGGGCGTTGCGGGACAACGAGTCCGCCGCCCGGGCCATCGGCGAAGACGTCGATCGGCTCAGGTTGCAGGCTTTCGCGATCGGCGGCGGGATAGCCGGCCTGAGCGGTGGACTGTTCGCCGAGTTCTTGACCTCGTGGGCCCCGGCAAGCTGGACCTACGCGGAAACCTTCGTGTTCTTCACCGCGATCATCGTGGGAGGTACTGCCAGCCGGCGCGGCGTCTTCTTGGGGTCGTTGCTCATACCGGTGGCGCTGCAGGAGGCCGTGACTTATCTCCCACAGATCGGCCACGTGGGTCTGATCGAGGCCCTGCAGTGGGTGGTCGTGGGGGCGGTGACCATACTCTTCGTGTGGTTCCGTCCTCAGGGACTGCTACCCGAGAAGCGACGCGAGTACGCGCGGCGTACACCCGAGCAAAGCGACACACAGTGAAACAGATCCTCGCGACGACGCGAAGAGGCGAGTAACCGGTGCGCTCCATGCTGTCAGTATCCGGGCTGGGCAAGAGCTATTCGGGCGTCCGCGCGGTGGACGACGTGAGCTTCGACGTCCGACCTGGAGAGGCCCTCGGCCTGATCGGTCCCAACGGCGCAGGGAAGTCGACCGTCGTGGGCATGATCAGCGGCGCGATCCGCCCTTCTCGCGGGCGCATCCAGCTGGCCGACCGGCGGATCGACGGCCGGCGTTCTTTTGAGATCGCCCGCCTCGGGTTGATCCGCACATTCCAGCTGTCGAGCGAGTTCACGCGTCTGACGGTGCTCGAGAACCTGTTGGTCGCGGCTCACGTGGTGGAGGCGGGTTCGCTCGGGCGCGCGCTGTTCAGACGACGGCTCTGGCGCACACAAGAAGCGGACGACGTGGCGCGCGGCTCGCGGCCTCCTGGAGCGGGTCGGCCTCGATCGCATGGAATCGGTGAACGCCGGCCAACTGAGCGGCGGGCAGCGCCGCTTGCTCGAGATCATGCGGGCTCTCATGTGCAACCCCAAGGTCCTGGTATTGGACGAGCCGATGGCTGGAGTGAACCGCGGCATGGCCCTCGCGGTCGAGTCCTACCTCCAAGAGCTCCGAGACGAGGGGCTTACCATGATCCTCGTAGAACACGAACTAGGGGTCGTAGAGCGACTTTGCCCCCGGATCATCGCCATGGCGCAAGGCCGCGTGGTGGCAGAAGGCTCGATGACTGAAATTCGTGCAAATCGTGAGCTCGTCGAGGCGTACCTTGCCGGTTAGGTCGGGCCAATCGCGGCCGGAGCCGGTGCTCGTGACCCACGGGCTGGCGGCCGGGTACGCACGCGTCCCTGTCATCAGCGACATGAACGTGTCCGTCGGTGCCGGTGAAGTGGTGGCCGTGATCGGGGCGAACGGATCGGGAAAGAGCACCCTGGTCAAGGCCATTGCCGGCGTGATCGAGGTGCTCGAAGGCAAAGTTGAGATGTCCGGTAAGGACTGCACCGGGGCCAAGAGTGAACGTCTCACCAAGCTCGGGATGGGTTACGTCCCCCAGCTCAACGACGTGTTCGCCCCTCTCACGGTGGAGGAGAACCTGATGATCGGCGGATACCTTCTTGCGCGCCGCGAGCTGCGACAACGGATCGACGAAACGTTCGAGGCGTTCCCGACTTTGCGCAGCGCCGGTCGCAGACGGGCGGCCAACTTGAGCGGCGGGGAGCGCAAGTTGCTCGCTGTCGCGAAGACGTTGATGCTGAATCCGAGTCTGCTCGTATTGGACGAGCCGACGGCGAACCTCTCACCCAAGCTCGCTCGCAGTCTGCTTCGGGACCACGTTCGGCAGCTGGCCGACCAGGGACGATCGATCCTCCTCGTCGAGCAGCGCGCGAGCGAAGCATTGGCTATCTCAGACTGGACCTACGTGCTGGGCGCCGGAAAGGTGAGGCTGTCGATGGGAGCAGCCGACTTTGTCGCCCGAGAGGACGCCGGCGAGTGGTTGCTCGGTTCTTGGTCCAAAGAGAGCACGGAAATCGCCTGAAAGGATGGCTGCAATGACTGTGCCGCTGAGTGAATTCCTCCACGCGTTATCTGGACCTCTACCCGCAGAAGCAGGCACCGTCGTGGAACGCTGGCGCCCCGGCGAACAGCTGATGCTGATCGCCGGGGATCTGAGATCGGCTGCCGGTGGGAAGACGTTCGAGAACCTCAATCCGGCGACTGAGGTGGTTATGGGTGTCGCTCCGGACGGCGACGAATCCGACATGGACCAAGCAATAGCCGCGGCGCGACGTGCCTTCGACGAGACCTCCTGGGCCGGCGTCCCGACGTTCCGGGCTCATTGCCTCGGCCAGTTGCGCGACGGGCTGACGGACGCCGCCGACGAAATGCGAGCGACCATCGTCTCCGAGCTTGGCGCTCCCGTATTGACTACTTACGGGCTGCAGGTCAGCGAGCCCATCGAGAAGATGCAGCTCTTCGTCGACCTTGCCGGCGCCTACCCGGTCGAGACGCTTCTGCCCGACGTCGAAGCCCTGGGCGAGCGCACCGAACGAAGAATCAGGCGAGAGCCGTTCGGTGTGGTGGCGGCCGTCACTCCGTGGAACTACCCGCTCGAGCTGATCATCGCGAAGGTCTGTGCCGCGCTCGCGGCCGGCAACACCGTCGTGCTGAAACCGTCCCCGGAAACTCCTTGGACGGCGACGGTGTTCGCCAGGATAGTGGCCGAGAAAACCGACATGCCGCCGGGGGTACTCAACATCGTCACCGCAAAGAGCCCCGAAACCAGCATCCAACTGGTAACGGATCCTCGCGTCGACATGGTCTCCTTCACGGGTTCCACGCAGACCGGCAAGGCCGTGATGAGTGCCGCCTCAGCCACGATAAAGAAGACCGTTCTCGAGTTGGGAGGCAAATCGGCGGCAATCGTCCTAGACGACGCGTCGTTCGACGACGTCGTGCCGATGGCGGCCAGCGCGGCGCTCCTGAATACGGGACAAGGCTGCATCAACTCCACACGCCTGCTCGTGCCCTTCTCGAAGATGGAAGAGGCCGCGAAGTTGGCACGACTCACATACGAGGGCCTCACCTTCGGCGATCCTTCCGATCCCGAGACTCTGCTTGGCCCCGTAATCAGTAAGCAGCAGCAGGATCGAATCCTCCACTACATCGAGGTCGGACGCGACGAAGGTGCCAGCCTCGTGGCCGGTGGGAATCGCGGGACGGTGAACGGCAAGGGCTTCTTCGTCGAGCCAACCGTCTTCGTGGACGTGCAGCCCGAGGCGACGATCGCTCAAGAGGAGATCTTCGGGCCGGTCCTTGCATTGATCGGGTATGAGGACGACGACGACGCAGTGCGAATCGCGAACTCAACCGCCTACGGTCTGGCGGGCATGGTTTTCAGTGCGTCTCGGGAACGCGCGCTCAACGTTGCTCGACGCGTGCGCACAGGAATGATCGGAGTCAACGGCGCCTCGTTCATCCACGCCGACACACCGTTCGGGGGATACGGCCAGAGCGGACTGGGGCGCGAATGGGGACAGGGAGGCGTCGAGGAGTTCCTGGAGATCAAGACCCTATGTGCGCCGGCGGAGAAGTGAGACCCGTGCATGATGAAGCGCTCATTCGTTCGCTTGGCGCGCTCGCGGGACTGAAGCTCGACCGGCCGGACGAGCTGGTCGAGGTTCGCGAGCTGTTCGAGCTCGTCATGTCACACCGAGAGTCACTGGACTCGTTGGGCCTCGACGGAACACGCCCGAGTTACGTGTTCTGCTTTCACCACACCGCTCGGGAGGCTCTCGACAAGTGAGCGAGGCAACAACCGAGGTTCACCGCGTTTCGGCGCTTGAGGCCGGGCGCCGGATCCTACGAGGTGAGACGAGCTCTCTCGCTCTGGTCCAAGCAACTCTCGAGCGGATCGCGTCTGTAGATCAAAGCGTCTGCGCTTTCACTGACGTGTTCGGGGGCCAGGCTCTCGAGGACGCAGAACGAGCGGACGCCGAGATACGCAGCGGGACGATCCGCAGTCCACTTCACGGCGTCCCGATCGCCATCAAAGACGTGCTCGATATCGCCGGCCGCCCGACCAAGTGCGGTTCTTGGGCACGGTACGACCATGTCGCGGAGCGGGACTCCACGGTGGTTGCCCGGTTGCGCGATGCCGGTCTGGTCCTGGTCGGAAAGACGGCAACGCACGAGTTCGCCTACGGCAATATCTCGTATCCCACGAAGAATCCGTTCGATCTCGCTCGGATTCCCGGTGGATCGAGCGGCGGGTCAGCTGCCGCCGTCGCGGCGAGAGAATGTGCGTTGACGATCGGTTCGGACACTGCGGCATCCGTGCGTGCGCCCGCGGCGCTCACCGGTGTCAGCGGACTCAGACCGACACAGGGTCGGGTCAGCACATTCGGGGTCTGGCCGGTCGCCTGGTCGATCGACACGATCGGGCCGATCGGGCGCTCCGTGGCGGACATAGCAGCAACGCTCCAGGTGATCGCCGGATACGACCCAGAGGACCCCGGAACTTCCGACGTTCCGGTCCCGGACTTCAGCGCCTTGCTCGGAGAGTCTGTGGCCGGAATGCGGTTCGGAGTCCCGGCCGAGTTCTTCTTCGACCAACTGCAGCCAGGAGTGAGGTCGGCTTTCGAGGCGGCCGCTGACACCCTCACGAGTCTTGGGATGGAGAGGGTCGACATTCATCTGCCGACCGTTGACGCCGCACCGTGGGCGTTCATGTTCATATGTCTGCCAGAGGCCTCGTCCGCACACGAGACCCTGTTCTCCGAACGTGGTGAGCTCTACGGTGCCGACGTCCGGAAGCTTGTTCAGACCGGGCAACTCCTCCTCGCTAAGGATTACATCAGGGCGCAACGGGCGCGGCTGAAGATCTATCGGGACTTCCGAGAGGCGCTCGACCAGTGCGACGTAATTGCCGTTCCGACCGCTCCCGCTATTGCGTCTGTCAGAAAGTCTCCGCTCGAGGCACCGGTCTTCATAGAAGGAATATTCGAGCCGGATTTCTGGGCGTTCATCAGGTTGACGATCCCGATGAGCATCGCCGGCATCCCGGCCATGAGCATTCCGTGTGGATTCGATGCCGGACTTCCCATCGGACTTCAGATAGGTGCCCGACCATTTCACGAGGCGACACTGTTCCGCGTTGCCGCCGCGTTCCAGGCAGCGACCAGTTGGCACGAGCGGGAGCCGGATCTCGAACGAAGATGACCCCGCGACTGATGAGGTAGAGGACGTTACGTGTCGAAATACGTGCTTGTCCACGGTTCCTGGCACCACGGTCAACTGTGGTCATCGGTTCGTCGCGAGCTCGAGGCTCATGGCCACGAGGTCCACACCCCGACGTGCGGCGGGCTCAGGGAAGGTGACGACCCGGCAGCGTTCGATCCAGCAAGCTCGCGGGCGGTGATCGCCGACTACATCGTGTCGCAGGACCTCGAAGACTTCATCCTCCTCGGCCACAGCGGAGCCGGTCCCATGATCATGAAACTGGCTGAGGAATTCTTTCCGCGGATCCGGCGTTTGGTATTTCAGAACGCCTTCGTGCCGCGCGACGGGAACGCGATACTCGACGAGGTCTATCCGCCGATTGCAGATGAGCTCTACAAGTCGCATTCAGAAAGAGGCGATGGGGGCGTCATGTGTTCGCTGAACACCTGGCGCGAGATGTTCATGAACGACGCTGATTTGGAGACGGCAACGCTGGCGTATCAGCAACTCCGGCCGCATCCCTTCCGCACCTTGACCGAGAAGGTGAGTTACGCCAAGTTCTACGAGCTCGAGATACCGCGGAGCTACGTCAACTTTCTGGACGACAATTCGATAGGTCAAAGCGATCAGTGGGGCTGGCATCCCCGGATGTCGGACAGACTCGGGGTATACCGCCTGGTTCAGGCTCACGGCGGACACGAGGTGATGTTCACGAACCCTCAGTTGCTCGCACAGAAGATCGTGGAAGCCGGAAGAGACTGACAGCATGCGCGCCGCACAAGTCTTCGAAGATCTGACGCTGCGTATCGGAGAGTTGGACCCGCCGCGCCCCGGCCGTGGGGGAGTGCTTGTCCGTGTGCGTGCGGCTGGAGTATGCGGAACGGACTTGCACATCACCAGTGGTATGCACAGGCCGGACCGATATCCCATGACGCTCGGTCACGAGATGGCTGGGATCGTGGAGGCCGTCGGTCAAGACGTAGAGAACGTCAAGGAGGGTGACCACGTCGCGGTCTACAACAAACTGTTCTGCGGGTTGTGCGAGCAATGCTTGAGCGGACACCAGAATCTGTGTGATCGCGATCCGCGACAGCTCGGGTTGAATGTCGACGGGGGGACGCGGATTACGTCGTCGTCCCCGAGAAGAACGCGGTGCGGGTGCCTGACTCGCTTGACCTCGGTGCGGCAGCGGTTCTCACGTGCGCAGGGGTTACCGCGGTACACGTGGCTCGCCTATCGGGCATACGACTCGGCGAGACGGCGGTCGTCAACGGGGTCGGTGGGGTCGGGATCCTGCTCATACAGGTTCTGAAACACGCGGGGCGCGGGTCCTCGTCATCTGCGACAGCAACGAAAAGGAGCAACTCGCCTTGAGTCACGGAGCGTCAGAAGCTGTCGTCGCCCCGACTCCAGAGGACTACGCCACGGTGCCGTCGCGGATCCGCTCCATTACCGACGGACGTGGCGCCGACGCCTATTACGAACTGGTGGGGACGAGCGTCACGATGAAATCCGGCATCGAGTTGTTGGCGAAGCGAGGTCGGTTCGTTTCGACAGGGTATACCGACGAGGAACTGAAGCTTCATCCTCTGGACCTGATCCTCGGCGAACGCTCCGTTCTCTCGAGCGTCGCATCTACCCGATCGGATCTCGACTGTGCCGTCGATCTCGTCACCTCGGGTGTGCTGACAGTGCCGATCGCGGCGCGCTATCCGCTAGAAGAAGTTGAGTCTGCGTTGTCGGCCCTCAGGGAGCGGAATGTGTTGGGCCGACAGGTTCTGGATCTCTGAGTAATTCACTCTCCCGTGGCACGCATCGCCAAGGCTTCTATCTCGACCAGGAATTGCGGTTCGACCAGACGGGAGACCACCACGAGAGTGTTAGGGGGGTATTCACCGGCGGGGTACACCTTCTCGAAGACTTCTGTTCGGGCTCGCATGAATTGTTCGATCGCATCTTCGCCGACCAGGTACGTGTTCATCTTGAGGATGTCAGCGAATCCAAGTTCTGCGGCTGATAACGCGTGACCCAGGTTCACGAAGACTTGACGTGTCTGCTCCGGCACACCGGGGCCGGCCAACTCTCCGCCCTCGTCTACACTGACCTGGCCGGCGATCGCCACGACCTCACCACTTCCGATGCCCAAGTGCGAGTAGCGACCGAGTGGCTCCGGCAGTCCCGCTGGTCGCCGCAGATAGCGTGTGCCCATTCTCTCCATCCTTCGCGAAGACTCGGTCGAGCTTGGATGATGATCCAGCGGTCGGCGATTCGCAATTCTTGATTCGGTACGTCCGCGCTGAGCAATGCTCGGTTGTGCCCAGTATGGTTACTGTTTAATTGGTGCTGTATGGGGGGGCGAACGATGACCCGACGGCACTCAAAACCCAGATTTCCGTCTGAACAACACAGCCACCGGCACGGTAAGCACCGGTATGGCGACAGAAGTGGCTCGACGCCGACCGAAGATCGGTTGGGCGTCTGCAGTAGTGACTTGCGGCTTGATCGCAGCTTCGTGCGGCTCGGCTAGCCATCTTTCGTCTAGGTCTACGACGACTTCGTCGCAGCCGGATTCGACGACAAGCACTCAAAAGGGCCCGGCAACGGCGGCCAAACACCAAACGGGTAAGCACGAGCGGTCGAGCAAGTCGACCTCGAAACAGCCGAGCGCCTCGAGCACGACGACAGCGATGACGTCTCCCGTCACCTCGGTGGCGCATCCCGCGACGACGCTGCCGGCAGGGCCGACCACCACGAGGGCGACGTCGCCCCCCACAACCAGGCCGCCGCCCACGACAACGACGACGAGACCGGCTCCCACGACGACCACTACCCTTCCCGCCCAGGTCAAGGTCTCCATCGTCTCGTGCCCCGGAACCTGTGAATTCCAGTTCCAACCTGCGAACCTCACGATCCACCGGGGACAGACGGTCGTCTGGATCAACGATTCGACGGTCCCCCACACGGTCACCGGTTGCACACCGAGTGCTTGCGGCGTCGGGCCAGGTCCGGGTCTCCTATGAACAGCCCGGCGATAAACCCCGGCAACACGTATTCGGTCAAGTTCGCTCGGACGGCTCCTACGTCTACTACTGCCAGTTCCACGGTTACGCCGTCATGCACGGCACGATCACTGTCACAGGTTGAGCCCCCGGATTAGTCCTGCGAGGAGACTGGAGGTATCCGGATGATGGAAAGAAGCTCGCAATCGTCGTGCTCGCCGGCGCGGCGGCTATCGCCATGTTCACGTGGCCCAGGCAAGGTGCGCACGCCGCGGCGCCGTCAGTAAAGACGGCGGTGACGATCGTTGCGAAAGACGGCACGTGTACCGAGATCTATTGCTTCGAACCCGGATCGCTCTCGATCTTTCAGGCGCAGACGGTCACGTGGACCAACACGACCACCGTCGCCCATACGGTGACGAGCTGCTCTGCGGCCGCCTGTTCGGGCGTCGGGCCAGGGACAGGGACCGACCCCGCCTTCAACAGTGGGTTCATCCCCGCGGGCACCACCTTCTCCCACCAGTACCACGGGACGGGCACCTACAACTATTACTGCATGGTCCACGGCTACGCCGTGATGCACGGGATAATCACGGTGCAGGCATTCGCGGTGAAGACCTCGACGCTTCCTGGTGGGACCACGGGAATGGCGTACTCCGCGAAACTCAAGACAGACGGCGGGCAGTCACCCTTCGTGTGGTCGATCGCGTCGGGTCTCTCCCGAAGGGATTGAAGCTGAGCACCTCCGGACGAATAACCGGTACGCCCGTGAATTCGGGAACCTCGAGCTTCACGGTCAAGGTGACCGACTCGTCCTCTCCTGCGCTGGCAGCGCAGAAGTCCCTGTCGATCAAGATCGGCTGAGGTCCGGGCAAATTCGGGCTCGCCTGTGAACAAAGCTGAGCCGTCAGTGGTATTCAGGGCGAAACGGGCGTTGGTTTACCCTTCACAAATCCGTGGAGGAACCGCTCGGCGGGTAACCGGAAAGGGGACAAGCGATGACAACGACGAGGGTTGGGCTGTCGGCGCGCGCTGGTGTGGCGATCGCCTCGGTCGTGGGCATGGCCACCTTGATCTTGGTGCCGGGACTCAGCCCCGCTCAGGCAGCAGTTCCGTTCGGACAGGCCGCCGTCGTCGTCCAGGTGGTCAACCGCAGCCCCATAGGGAACATGCTCGCCACCACCGCCGGCGCCAGCCTCTACACCCACCCGAGCGGTCCATGTACTAGCTGCCTCTCGGTATGGCCGGCTCGCTGATGCCGGCAGGCTGAGATGACCGAACTGCCCGTAGGGGCCCGACGGCTCCGCCGGGTCAGTTTCGCGACCGGGCGTACTCGATCACACGTGAGACCACCGGATCGCTGGCCTTGGCCAGCGACCCGGTGTCCACGGACGGCTGCGGGTCGTACTCGATCATCAGTTGAGCGGCCTCCGCTGCGGTGCGGTCGACCACCAGCTCGACCACTCGCAGCGCCATGTCGATCCCGCTCGACACGCCCGCGGAGGTGATGATCCTTCTGTCGAGGTGTTCGATCACCCTTTTGGAAGTGGGCACTGCGCCATGGGCCTCGAGCTCGGAATAGCAGGACCAGTGGGTCGTCGCCGTGAGGCCTTTCAGCAGGCCCGCTGCACCTAGGACGAGCGAACCGGTGCACACCGAGGTAGTCAGCCTCGAGGTTGCGTGCGCGCGGCGGACCCATTCGAGGACCCTTTCGTCGCTCTCGAGCGGGCGGGTCCCGACGCCACCCGGGAACACAACGAGGTCAGGGTCGCCCAGGTCCTCGAAGACGGCGTCGACTGTGATGCCGAGCATGCCGTTGTCGCTCCTCACTTCACCTTTCTCGTGACCGACGAAAGTGACGTCGAACCACGGGATCCGTTGCAGGACCTCGTACGGGCCGATGGCGTCGAGCGCGGTGAACCGCGGGAAAAGCGGGATTGCAATTGTCAATCGGTCCGTCACGCCGGAGTCCCTTCTCGAGCGACGACGCGAAATCGCCGTCTGTATGAATCGGGTGCGACATTCATACGCCGCTGGAAAACGCGACGAAGGGTCTCGGCAGTGCCGAAACCGCAGCGGTCGGCGATCACGTCGAGGGTGTCAGCGGATGTCTCGAGGTCGTGTCGCGCGGCTTCGAGGCGCACGCGCTCGACGAACCTTCCGGGAGACTCTCCAACTTCTGAAGTGAACACGCGGGTGAAGTGGCGGACACTCATAGCGGCCGCGGAGGCGAGAGTCGGGATGTGGTGATCCGCGCCGGGAGCAGACTCGACGAGGGTTTGCACGGCGCGTATGGCCGAACGCTCGGCCCACGGCAGCCATACCGGCGACGCGAACTGGGTCTGGCCGCCAGGCCGGTGGAGGAACATGACGAGCCAGCGTGCGACGGTCTGCGCCACCTCGGTGCCGAGGTCGGCCGCGACGAGTGACAGTGCCAGGTCGATGCCGGCGGTGACGCCAGCCGAGCTCCAGTACTTGCCGTCGCGGATGTAGATGGGGTCAGGGTCGACGTGCAGTGACGGGAACTCCTCGGCGAGCGTCTGCGCCCTGGCCCAGTGGGTGGTCACCCGACGGCCGTCCAACAGACCGGCCTCGGCGGCGAGGAACGCTCCGGTGCAAACGGTGGCGACGCGCCGGCATTTAGGTGCGGTCGCTGCTATCCACTCGACGAAGTGGCGGTCGAGCCGGGCTTGGTGGACCCCTTCGCCGCCGGGCAGCACGAGCGTGTCGATGCCCGGCGTCGTTCTCGACTTCGGGATCAGGAAGCGCCACGGCGCAAAGGCCGATGCCGCTCTCGGCCCGGACCGGCTCGCCGGTCGTCGACACGAGCGTGATCTGGTAGCCGCCCTGCCGCCCGAGCATCCGGCAGACCCTCGTGGCGCCGACGAACGTCTCGTACGGACCGACAACGTCGAGGGACTGAACTCCCGGGAACGCGGCTATGACGACGTTCCGTTGCCTCATGAATGCATCGTTAACCATGCGGGCTATGGCGTCAATGACACATATCCCACACTTTCGGCCAAAACTCACCCGGCATGCGGGGGTTAACCCCAAGGCAAAGAGACCTGCTGGTCGCCTTCTCACAGGAGTATGGAATCCTTACCTTTGAGACATGGAGATCGTTATTTCACAGGACCTGGAGAACCGGGTCCGAGCAGGTCTCCGTACCTTCTTGCGCGCTCCTTTCACGAAGCGAACCTGGTTGGAGCTCGTCTTCCTCATGGCGGGAGCGGGCTTCGCATTCTTCGGGCTTGCATTCGTATTGCTGACAATGGCGGTCGGGATCTTTTTGGCCATCACCTTCCTCGGCCTGTTGGTCATCGCACTCGGCGTCCGGGGTGCGAGAGGGTTCGGAGGGATCCAACGTTCGCTGGCGCGGGGACTTCTCGAAGAGAGGATCGACGAACCTGATCCGTTCTCGCCGCGGCCTGGCTTCTTCGGCTGGCTCCAGTCGGCGCTGCGGGACCGAACGGGCTGGAAGGCAATTGCATATCTCTTGGTCAAGGCCCCGCTCGCATTCATCGGGATCTTCGCCGCATTCAGCGTGTGGTGGGACGCTTTCATTTGCCTCACCTATCCGTTCAGTGGCGCAGCTCGGCCTGCAGAGTTCGGCGTTGCCCCGCTTTTCTTCAGACCGGGATTCTTCTCCGTCCAAGACTCCGGGTTCATCCATGGGGTCGCGATCGTCTTCACCGGGTTGGTTCTGCTCTTCGTCGCGCCTTGGGCAGTGAGAGCCGTTCTCTATCTGGACCGGTCAATCATGCATGCGCTGCTCGCCCCCGATGCGACAGCCGTCCGAGTCCGGTCCTTGGAGCATGCCCGCGCTCAGACAGTCGACGCGTCGGCCGCAACACTTCGCCGGATCGAGCGCGATCTTCACGACGGCACCCAGGCGCAACTCGTCGCGCTCGCCATGCAACTCGGCATGGCGAAGGAGAAATTGGCGGATACCGACCATCTCGACATCGAGCAGGTCCGGGCTCTCGTTGACGACGCTCATCGCGGAGCCAAGGAGGCCATCACCGAGTTACGCGATCTCGCCCGCGGGATCCATCCGCCTGCTCTCGATATCGGGCTCGAGGGGGCACTCTCCACTTTGGCGGCGAGAAACACCGTCCCGACCGAACTCGAGGTGGCAATCGCCGATCGTCCGACGCCGGCGATCGAGGCGATCGCTTACTTCTGCGTAGCGGAGCTCCTCGCGAACATCGCGCAGCACGCAGATGCGTCTCGGGCGAAGATCACGTGCGCGCAGCATGGGAGGTGGTTGCGCCTCGTGGTCCGCGACGACGGAAAGGGTGGAGCGCGTCCGTCGACTGCGGGGTCCTCTTCGAGCGGCTTGGTCGGCCTGGGTGACCGGGTGAACGCTGTCGACGGGCATTTCGACATCATGAGCCCGCCGTGTGGGCCGACGGTGGTAACCGTCGACCTTCCTCTCAACGTCTGATGGAAACGGACGGGCCAATACGAGTAACGATCGCCGAGGACTCTGCGGTCCTGCGCGACGGACTGGTCAGGCTGCTCGTGGATCGGGGATTCGTGGTCATCGACGCCGTGAGCGACCCCGATTCGCTCAGAATCTCAATCGACAAGGAACGTCCTGACGTCGCTGTCGTGGACATCAGGATGCCGCCCACCTTCACCGACGAGGGATTGCGAGCAGCGATCGATCTCCGGCGCACTCACGAAGGACTCGGGATACTGCTGTTCTCGCAGTACATCGAGACCCGCTACGCCGCCGAGCTCCTTGCGGGCGGTGCCGCGGGGATCGGTTATCTGTTGAAGGATCGAGTCGCCGACGTGCGGGATTTCGTCGAGGCTCTCGTCCGGGTGGCGTCGGGGGGAACGGCTCTCGACCCCGAGGTAGTAACCCAGCTTCTTGCGGCGTCCCGGCGCACCGACTCGATCTCGGTATTGAGCGCTCGGGAGAAGGACGTTCTTTCCCTGATGGCGGAGGGGCGGTCCAACGCGGCCATCGCGACCCAGCTCGTTATCTCCGAGGGAGCTGTCGAGAAGCACGTCGCCAACATCTTCATGAAGTTGGACCTGCCGGTTTCGCAGTCCGACCATCGGCGGGTGCTCGCGGTGCTCAGGTTCTTGGATCCCTGAGCTCCTTGCGTAACATGAGAGCAGATCACAACAAAAGGGGACGTGCCGTGCTCTTCATCGAATATGACGTGGCGGAGAACGGTGAGATCGAGCTCGTCGCTCTCATCAACGCCGTCGAGCAAGACGGCGAGGATCCCGATGGGGACGGCATGGATGGCGTGGCGAGCCGAGCACGACGACAGGGGCCTGGGCTGTGTCGGCGTTCCTCACGATGACTTGAAAACCATGGAGCAGACGGAGGACCCCGACCAATTGGCAGCCATTGTCGAGCGAATCATCCTGGCGGACCGGGCGACAAAGGAGGAGGTCCCTTCGTGAGTACGACCCGATCTCAGCTGTACAGGTTCGCAAGAGATCTCGGGAATGTGGAGGCCATCGAGCACGGATACAAGCGCGGCGGACTCTCCGGAGCTGCTGGTGGAGCTGCGGAGCGCCAGGTACGAAGGGTCATTTATCGCTCCGGGAACCGACAAATCAACCATTTCGTACGCGCTCTCGGCCTCGGACCAAGAAGGCGCTGAAGGCGTCTGCCTATCTGATCTTGAGCGGCTCGGGATGATCTATGACGCAGCGGGTTCCTGTATAGATGCTGATCATGCACTTGTTGCAATGGATGCAGGTTCCTTCGGTCGCGGTTCCCGCCTGCATCTTGTTGACGAGATCCGGTTCACGCAGAAGCGCCCGGCCCATGGCGACGAACTCGAACCCGTCGGCCATCGCCTGATGGATGGACTGAACAGTGTTGATTCCTCCGAGAAGAATGAGCGGTAAGGACAGACTCTCGCGGAATTGCCGGGCCATCGGCAGGAAGTAAGCCTCCTCGAACGGGTACTGTTTGAATAGGACCCTTCCGAGCAACTTGAATCCGATCCTTTGCGGTGTCGGCAGGATCGCCGCCATCTCCTTTCGAGGTGCGTCGCCCCGGAACATGAACATCTGATTGGCCTGCGATCCTCCACCGGTGAGCTCGATCGCGTCGAGTACCTGTTCGCGCTCGAAGAGCTTGGCGAACTCGATGCTCTCGGGGACCTGCAGGCCGCCGCGCACACCATCCGTCATGTTCATCTTGGCCGTGACGGCCATACGATCGCCTACCGATTCGCGGACGGCGCGCAGGATCCGCCTCCCGAGACGCGCCCGGTTCTCGATGGAGCCTCCGTACTCGTCGGTGCGCCGATTCCACTTCGGGCTCATAAACGCAGAGATGAGGTAGTGATGTCCGAAGTGCAATTCGACCGAGTCGAAGCCGGCGGCTTCGAGCAGCTTGCCGCCAGCGGCGAACTGGGCGACCACCTCGTCGATACCGTCCTTCGAGATTGCCTCCACACGGGTGCCCATCAGCGTGCGGGTCTTCGAAGGGCCGACGACTTTCTTGCCCGGTAGCACGCCGACAGCCCCGGCGTGGCCGAGCTGTGCAGCGATTCGGGCGCCTTCTGAATGCACGACGTCGGCGATATGCGCCAAACCCTCCGCCGCCTCGTCGTGGACGTAGATCTCGGCGGGCGCGCCCATGCCGTTTCGCGACACCGCGATGTAGGAAACCGTCGTCAGCGCCACGCCGCCCGCCGCCATTCGCCTGTGGAACTCGACCAGGCTTTCGGATACGACGTTCTTGCGGCTCATACCCTCGAAGGTCGCCGCCTTGAGCACCCGGTTGCGGAGCTCAATCGGTCCGAGACGGGCAGGAGCGAACGGGTCAGGCGCAGACACCGCGGGGAATGTAACCCGATCCCGGCCAATTCACCCGATGCGGGCTCGCCCTGTCCGGTCCCTGAGCTTGAGGCTGCTCGCAGTGTCATGATCCATTGGCCGCGAAAGAGGGCGCTCATGGTGCAGATGGTGGGCGGTCTCGACGGCTGCCGTATCGGTTGGGTCTTGGTGACAACAGCGACAACGGGCGAAGGAAAGTCCAGTGTCGACGTCGTTACGGACTTGCGAGGCGTGATCTCCGATCTCGACTCCGGGCGGTTGGCCGCCGTGGCAATCGACGTGCCAATCGGTCTTCCTGATTTCGGCTCGCGGGCGTGTGACATCGAAGCCAGGAAACTGATCGGTCCGAGGCGCAGTTCGGTCTTTCCAGCACCATCAAGGGCTGTACTCGAAGCCAGGACCTACGAGGATGCGATGGCGACCTCGAGGGCGATATCCGGAAAGGGCCTTTCGAAGCAGGCCTTCTTCATCCTTCAGAAGATCCGCGAGGTCGACCGGCTGATCACCCCCGCCCTGCAGGATTCGCTTGTCGAAATGCACCCCGAGGTCAGTTTCGCCTTATTGGCCGGCCAACCGATGGCGTACCACAAGAGCAGGCCAGAGGGGCGTGCCGAACGGTTGGAATTGTTGCGGACCGTCTTTCCCGACGTCGACCGCCACGCCGCCCGCAGGATCGCGGGCACTCGGCCAGACGACGTTCTCGACGCGTTCGTGGCGGCCTGGAGCGCGCGCCGCTGGGCAATGCGGACCCACCTGCAACTTGGTGGCGAACTTGACGCGCGCGATCTGCGAATGGAGATGATCGCCTAGCCCGGGGAGTGGCCTTTGGGCTCCAGCAACTACTGCATGTACTCCCCGGCGTTCACGAGCAACGACTGTCCCGTGATGCCGTGGGCCCGGTCGGAGGCGAGGAAGATGACAGCTTCAGCGACGTCGCCGTCAGTGGCCATCTCTCCAAGTGCCATGTCCTTGGTCAGGTCGGCAAGCACCTCTTCCTCCGGAACGCCATTCTTCTTGGCGGTCCATTTCACGTAACCCTCTACGGGCGGACCCCACATCCACCCAGGAGCGACGTTGTTCAACCTGATGCGCTTGCGACCAAGCTCGATCGTGAGGTGACGCATCGCGCCGATCATGGCGGCTTTGGACGCGGCGTAGCCGGCTTGCGGCATTCGCGCCGGAGGGTCGTACATCGTCTGAGAACCGACGAAGACGATCGCGCCACCGTCAGGAGAGAAACTCGGCAGGGATGCTTCGATCATGTAGAGGCTCCCGAAGACATTCACCTCGAACATCTTGTGCCAGTCGTCCCAGTTCGCTCCTTGGACTCCCCCGAAAACGTTGTCGAGCGCGGCGAGGTTTACGAGAACGTCGACGTGACCGAACTTCTGCGCGGCGGCTGCGACGAACTCGGAACAGGACTGGGGGTCAGCCACATCGAGTCGGCATGCGAGCACTCGCTCCCCGGAAGCGTCGAGGTTGTTCGCTTCGTCCTCCAGCACTGCGAGGGTCCTGGCACCGAGAACCACGCGCGCCCCTTCGCGAAACGCCGCTTCCGCAATCTCGCTCCCGAGCCCTTTCCCGACCCCCGCGATAAGGACAGTCTTTCCTTCGAGCATCGGTGTAGGCCCCGTCATCGCTTCCCCTTCTGCCCAATTCTGAGGCGCTCTTTGCGCCGTGATCCGAGCCACGCCGGCCCGAAACTTCGGACGGGGACACTAACAGCCGCCCTGGATCCGGCCCCCTACCGGGTTGGCTACGATTCTTAGCGAACAACCGAAAAGTGTGGTCTGCTAGTGAGCGCACCGTTCGGGCGTGGCGGCACCGGTCCGGATTCGTTGGGGGCACGATCAGGAAGTTTCCTGAAAGGAGCGGTTCTTTGTCTCGACTCATCTCTGGCTCGAACGCACCGCGCCGGGTGCTTCTTGCCTCGGTGGCAATGTTGGCTCTGGCAGGCATATCCGTCGTCGCTGCGACCGCGGCGCAGGCGGCCCGCCCGGCGAAATCGGGAGAGGTCTCCGACGTCCGCCGCGCGGTGCGCCTTCCACGAGCTCCACGGTCATGTCCTGTCTGGTGCTCGTCCGCACGGATATCGCGGCGCGGTCTGCAGCGTCTTTCGGTTTCTCTGCACCGAAGGGCGACGGATACGGTCCTCATCAGTTGCAGAGCGCTTACAAGCTGCCTTCGTCGACTAAGGGAATTGGCGAGTCCGTGGCCGTCGTCGACGCCTTCGACGACCCGAACGCGGTCTCCGACCTCGCCACCTACCGTGCGGCCTGGGGGCTTCCTGCGTGTAACCCCTCTACCGGAGCGGGTTGTCTGACGAAGGTCAACGAGAACGGCGCAACGAGCCCGCTTCCTTCACCGGCGGGCACCACGGGTTGGGGAACTGAGGAGTCGCTCGACGTGGACATGGTCTCCGCCATCTGCCCGAACTGCCACATCTACCTCGTAGAGGCCGGCGGACCCGGACACATTCACCTCGGTACCGCGGTTAACTCAGCCGTCAAGATCCTTCACATCAAGTTCGTCTCCAACTCTTACGGCAGTCCTCAGAAGACGAGCGACCCCGGCGACGACACCGCCTACTACGACCACCCTGGAGTCGCCATCGTCGTCTCCTCCGGAGACAGCGGCTACGGCACGAGCTACCCGGCAGCCTCTCGGTACGTCACGTCGGCCGGAGGGACGAGCCTCTTCAAGGCGACCGGAACTACCAGGGGCTGGAAGGAGACGGTCTGGAACGGGGCCGGCTCGGGTTGCACGAAGTACGAGGCAAAACCGTCCTGGCAGACCGACACCGGTTGCAGCATGAGGACCGACAACGACGTGGCAGCTGACGCCAACCCGGGCACAGGCGTGGCCGTGTACGACTCCTACAACGCCGGCGGTTGGTTCGAGGTCGGCGGCACAAGCGTTTCGTCGCCCATCATCGCCTCGGTGTACGCGCTTGCGGGAAAGCCTTCCAAGGGGTCTTACCCGTCTTCCTTCCCGTACGCGCACACGAGCAACCTGTACGACGTCACCAGCGGTAGCAACGGCTCGTGCAGTCCGGCCTACCTCTGCACGGGCGAGGTGGGCTACGACGGACCGACCGGCTGGGGCACGCCCGACGGGATCGGCGCGTTCAAGGGATGAAACGATTCGTAGGTCTTGGAGCGGTGCTTGCGGCCGCGCTGGGAGTCGCGGGGTGCAGTTCGTCGTCGAACGGCTCCACGTCTACTACTCCGGCGTCCAACGGAGTCGCTTCAGAGACGGCTAACCAGATCCTTAACAGTGTTGACCAGGCCGTGACATCCGCGACATCGGTGCAGGTGACCGGGAACATCGTTCAGAAGGCGAAACAGGAGACGTTTCAGGTCGTGACGTTCTCGAGCGGCAACTTCAGCGGGAATTTCGTCCAGGGCGGCAACACGGTCATGTTCGTGAAGATCGGTAGCACCGACTACTTGAACGCGAGCGCGGGCTACTACGAATCTTCGGGGGCTTCTGCTTCGGTCGCCGGCCTCATTGGGGGAATCTGGGTATCGGGACCCGATTCACAACTCGGATTCGGAAATTCGTTCACGATCTCGAGCATTTTCCGTAACTTTAAGCATCCGACGGGGACGATAAGCAAGGGTTCCGCGTCCACGATTGACGGCCAGGGCGCATTCTCGCTCAAGTCTTCTAAGGGGGGTGTGCTGTGGGTGGCCACGACCGGTACCGCGTACCCCATCGAGCTGACGAAATTCGGATCGAGCTCGGGAACGGTCAAGTTCACAGCGTGGAACCAGGGAACGCCGCCCGTAGCGCCTGCGGGTGCCAAGCCGATTTCGAGCTTCGGCTGAGACTCCTGCGAGCTCGGCTCCGGGCGAAGCGGATCACACTTCAGGAAGCAGGCGACCCCGGCGCAACGAGAGGCCACGGGTGTTCGCGCTCAGCGACGAGCGCAAGATCGATAAGCAGCTGTTCGCGGTGATGTCCAGCCAGCACCTGTAGACCCACCGGCATCCCGTCGACCGTCCCGGCCGGGATGCTCATCGCCGGGCTCCCGTTCATGTTCGACGGCGCCGTGAGTGCCGCGTTGTTCATGATCGCCCTCGAAAAGCCGAGCTCCTTGATCAGGTCGGCACCTGGGATGGTCGAAGGTGGTGGTCCCTCAGCGGCGAAGGCGACGTCCGGGTTGGTCGAGGCCATCACGAAATCAGCGGACTCGAACAGATCCGCCATCGCCTCGTTCAGCTTTCGCCGCCAGGACTCGATCGACGCCGCGCGCTCGAGATCGAATTTCGTCTCGAGCCGACATCAAGCCGAATCGCATCTCCGCAGAGAGGTCCTCGATGCAGTCCGGATAGGCGTCGCCCAGGTCGGCAACGAACGCAACCTGTCCGGCCATCGCCCATTGCCCTCTGAGCGCCGGAAGATTCGTGGTCACGTCCACGATCCGGAGTCCGGCCGAACGCGCTAGGAGCTCTGCCGTTTCGACTACGACGTCCGCGACTTCCGATCGCACCCTTGCGGTTCCTAGATCCGGGATTATGGCTACTTTCTTGCCTGCCAGATCCGAAGTTCCGAGTGCCGCCTCCCAGCCCCCCACTGCGGGAAGGCTCAACGGGTCGCGGGCGTCGAAACCGTTGCAGCAGTCGAAGTAGCGAGCGGTGTCCCGGACCGATCGGCTGAGGCAACCTTGGACGCTCGTAAGAGGTTCGATCCCCGCCTCGGGACCCTTCGGTATACGTCCGTACGTCGCTTTCAGTCCGAAGAGGCCGCAGAACCCCGCGGGGATCCGGATCGACCCACCTCCGTCACTTCCAGTCGCGATCGGGAGCAATCCACCGGCGACGGAGGCGGCGGTTCCGCCCGAAGAACCGCCAGGGGTTCGCGACTGGTTCCAAGGATTCCGCGTCGTCCCGTGAAGCTCCGTGCAAGTGCAGTTGATCCCCCCGAACTCGCTAGCGGTCGTTTGCGCAACGAGGAGAGCACCTGTAGTTCTTAGTCGCTCGACCGACGTCTGGTCCTTCTCTGCCACCCGGTCAGCGAAGACCATCGAAGCATCGGTATAAGGCCAACCTTCGACACGCTCGAGCTCTTTCACTCCGAATGGAACCCCACCGAAGGGGAGCGAGACATCGGCACTGGCCGCCTGCCGGCGGGCCGAATCGAAGTCGGTGTGACTGAAGGCGTTGATCGGAGAATGCTCGATCGCGTCGATGCAAGCCTCCAACGCCTCGAGCGGCGAGATGCTCCCCGCCCTGAATGCGTCGACCAGACTGGTCGCGTCTTCGAGCCATGGCGTTGTCATGCCGCGCGACCGTAGCCTCAGCGCAGCACCTCCGCTCGGGAGATTCAGCTTCAGTCAGCAGGCCAGATTGTCGAATTGTTAGACATAAAGCACAACTTTGTGTTCCCCCCTTAATGCTGGAACGGGAATCATGAATATTCGTAGTTTGCTTGTCGTCACTTCCGCCGGACTGATCGCGTTCGGAATCGCACTTCCGGCTTCCGCTTACGCCCTTCCAGGTGCGACTACGGCGACGATCACCATCTCAGGGGGATCACTGTCGATCACTGTGCCGACCGACGCCGGCAATCTCGGAACGGTGGCCAATACCGTCAGTGGGGAGATCGTGAACGGTCCTCTCGGACAGGTGCAAGTGAATGACGCTCGCAACGCAGCAGCTGGTTCTGGTTGGGTCGCAAGCGTCATATCCACAGCCTTCACCCCGTCGACAGGAGCGGCCATCGCCGCGAGCGCAGTCGGATACAACGCTGGCCCGATTACGCAGGTTGGTACCGCGACGTACACACCGAACAATCCGCCCAACCTCACCGGTGTGGCTCCGGCTGTCACGGCGACCGGCATCACCGGGGACAATTCTGCGACCTGGAATCCGACTATCAACGTGACCGTTCCGGGGGGTATGGCCGCAGGCGTCTATTCCGCGACAATCACTCACTCTGTCCTGTAGGTGCGTGTTGACAGTGCATCCGGGCCGTGGCGACACAACCGAAGGGCCGGTCTCGTCTCTGACCACGTGGTGCGTCCGGGCTGCGCTTGTATTTACGGTCCTAGCCTGTACCTATGGCGGCATCGCGAACGCGGTCGCCGGTACGACTAATCGGGTAGCTGCCGCGGGGAGTATCGGGATTCGTCTCGTCGATGTGCCTGCCAGTCAGGCCAATGATCCTCGAGCACGCATATATATCGTGGACCACCTCCGCCCGGGAATGGTCGTCGACCGCCGGATTGAGGTCTCGAACACTACGACCTCAGCAATAGACGTCGTCATGTATCCGACTGCCGCCAGCATTTCCAACGGTTCGTTCCTGGGCGGCGCCGGCCACACCCCCAATGTCTTGTCCAACTGGACGTCGGTCAGTCCGAGCGCGGCACGGGTCCCTGCGGGCGGCCATGTAACGGCAACGGTGAGAATCGCAGTGTCGCACGACGCGACCTCGGGCGAGCGATACGGCGCGATCTGGGCGGAAGTGCACTCGACTCCGGTCGCTGGTGGTGGCATCGTTCAGATCAGTCGCGTAGGCATCCGCATGTACGTTTCGGTCGGATCCGGCGGCACTCCCGCTTCCAACTTCGTGATCAACTCGCTGATCGCCGAACGCTCATCCGCGGGCCTGCGAGTGGTTCTCGTATCCGTCCACAACACCGGAGGCGTGGCGCTCGATCTGAGCGGAAAGCTTCAACTATTGGGCGGTCCCGGTGGCCTGAGCGCAGGCCCATTTCCCGCCACCCTCGGTACGACGCTCGGGATCGGTCAGACCGAGCCCGTCACGATCTCCTTGGACAGGCAGATCCCCGCAGGTCCTTGGGACGCACGGGTCACACTGCAAAGCGGACTGATCCAACGCATCGCGGAAGCGACGATCACGTTCCCTGAGTCTGGGGCGTCTCCTCCGGCGGCGGCAACCTCAATCGGCAACGAGTGGGTCTACCGAGTGCTGATCGGTCTGGTCGCCCTGTTGTTGCTGAGCATGGCAGTCCTGTTCCTGACGCTCAGGCGGCTCCGACACCGACCGATCACTCCACCGACTACCGCGGCCGACGTTACGAGCCAGTAACCAGACCCGGAGCCTGCCTGAGTCCTCGCTGCAACATTGTGCACCGCAAAACCCGGCGGCCGATCCGGAGACCTTGTCCACAATGCAAGGGTCCAGGCGAAGTGCGGGAGGAGAGTCTGAATATGCGGCTCGCCGAGCTTGGCGATTTCTGCCCTAGTTTCAACCTCTTGCGGTCAATAGGGCCGACGTGGGTTCGTTTCGCTCGCTGGCATGATCCGAGAGATACGACTGCAGGTCGTCACGGTCGAGCGGTCGTGCGAACAAGTACCCTTGGCCCTGGACACAGTCCTCGGCTCGAAGGTGGACAAGCTGTTCCACATCCTCGATCCCCTCAGCGACGGTGTTGATTCCGAGCGCGGCGCCTAGTTGGATCAAGCTGTGAACGAGGGTTCTCGCCTGTTCGGAGGTCTCCATCGCCGCGATGAACGACTTGTCGATCTTCAGCTCGTCGATTGGCAAGGTGCGCAAGTGGCTCAGCGAGGAATATCCGGTGCCGAAGTCGTCAACAGCGATCCGCACTCCGAGGAGCTTCAGTTCTGCCAGACGCGCGCGCGCCAGGTCAAGGTCGTCCACGACGCTGCTTTCGACCAGTTCGAGTGTCAGAAGCCGCGGTTCAAGTCCCGCGGCGGAAAGTGCGCCAGTGACCGTTTCGATGAGGTCTGATTCGTGGAGTTGCAGAGGGGACAGGTTCACGTGGACGGACAGTTGGGATCGTGCTGTCCCGCTCCCCCATCGGCTCGCTTCGGAAGTCGCTTCGTAGAGGACCCAGGTGTCGATCTCATGGATGAGTCCGCTCTGTTCGGCGAGGGGGATGAACGCGGCAGGCGCGAGGAGGCCCCTCGAAGGGTGCATCCAGCGGACCAGGGCCTCGAATCCCTTGAGGTCCTGAGAAGCCAGGTCGAGAATGGGCTGGTAGAACACACGCAACTCACCTCGCTTCACTGCACCCTGCAAGTCGGCCGCGAGCTCGACGCGTTCGGCCAGAGCCGTCTGCATCGCCGTCTCGAAGACGCAGTAGTGGCTGCCGTGTTGCCGCTTCGCCTTGTACATGGCGGCGTCGGCATAAAGGAGGAGCTCTTCGGCGGTGCGTGGCTCTTCCTCTGTGAGAGCCATACCGATACTTGCTTCCGGCACCAGAACCCGTCCTCCGATGGTCACGGGTTCGCCGATGCTGCCGAGTATGTGTTCGACCAGTTCGACGGCTGCCTTCTGGTTACTCATGTCTTCGAGCAGAAGGGCGAACTCGTCCCCGCCGACCCTTGCAACCGTGTCTCCTCGTCGAACCCCGTCACGAAGGCGCGCCGCCACGGTTCGAAGGAGCTCGTTGCCAGCCTCGTGGCCTAGCGAGTCGTTAACCGATTTGAACCCGTCCAGGTCGACCATCAGGACCGCGTGGTTGACCGAAAAGGACCGTCGGCGAGCCAATGCGTGCTCGAGCCGTTCGCTGAAGAGCGCCCGATTGGCGAGGCCGGTCAGATTGTCGTGGAACGCCTGATGCCGGAGCTCTCCAACCAGGTCATCGTTCTTCGCCTGCTCTGCTGTCAGAGCGCGTTGGCCGAGGAGTTGGCGACTGGCAACGAGGATGGCAACCAGGACCGCCACGGTGATGATGCTCAAATCGCGAAGGGCGTCATGACGCTCGACTACGAACACGAGGACGAAGACAGCTGCTGCCGCCGAGAAGCAGATCCAACTCGAACCAGAACGTCCGTCAAGTCGGTGAGCCTCTGGCGTTGTTACCTTGGGCTGAAGCGCACCGGCGATGGCGAAAAGTGTCGTCGCAGCCATGGCGATTATGTCGATTCGGCTGCCTCCGAGGTATTTGCCGTGCAGTCCCACATATCCGAGCCCTGTGTCGGACACGACGTAGACCAGAATCCCCGCGGCGATCGTTCGCACCGCCCACCGCGATGAGGGTGCGACACCTCGTTGGAGAGACCGAACGGCGGCGATCAGCAAGATGAGATCCCCGAGCGGGTAGGCAATCGCGAAAACAATTTGATGGATTGAATCCCCATCTCGTCCCGCCAGCGGGCCGGCGACGAAATACCAGAGCACAGCCCCACCACTCAATGCGATCGTTACCGTGTCAAGAGTGAACAGCCAACGCCTGATCACGTTGCGACGCCCGCCGGCGAACGCAATTAGAGCGGCGAAAAGGCAGAGGTAGAAGATCACGTCCGTCGCGTCTGGTGAGTCCGAAAGGTGACGCACGAACTGGTGGTAGCCCTGGAACAGGACACCGATCACGTTTCCTGCCATGGCGCAGGCCACGAAGGTCCAGGACCAGTAGAGCCGGCGATCGGCGTGGCACCGCTTCGCAGCCCCGGCCGTCGCGTAGAGGGCGAGGAGGTTGAAGGGGATGAAGAAGATGTCCCCGATGAGGGTCCTTTCTGCTGTTCCTCCCAATCCGGTCACTTGCCACAACAGGTAGAGCCCGAAAAGACCTACCGCACCCGCGACGAGTCTGAGAGCGTCGCGGCTGAGCTCGGGTGCTCCCTGTGGAGGTAAATCCGTCGGCGAAGGTCTCAGGTCCTCCGGAATTGACGGCATTCGCTCTGCGAGACGGGTGCGCTCCACTGCCGTAGATATCGACAGCCAATGTGGACTCTCTGAGATCTTTCTATCTTTAGTCCTTTGCTGCATTTGTCCAGGCACGAAAGCGAGATTCCCCTGACAGCTATCATCCATCCAGCATCTGAGCGGGGGCACTTGGGTCATGAGTGTTGACCACGATCACGACCACGATCACGACCACGATCACGACCACGATCACGATCACGATCACAGTAATGAGGACCTCCTCAGCGAGTCATTCTGGGATCAGCGGTACCGCTCCAAGGACTCAGTCTGGAGCGGCAATCCGAATCCGCAGTTGATCGCAGAGGCGGGGAGCCTTAAGCCCGGGAACGCACTGGACGTGGGCTGTGGCGAGGGAGCCGACGCGATCTGGTTGGCAACGCAAGGTTGGCGTGTCACGGCGGTGGACATCTCCGTTGTCGCACTTGAACGTGGGGCTGCTCACGCAGAAGAGGTCGGGAGCGACGTTGCCGGACGAATCACGTGGCAGCAGGCGGACTTTTTCAAATGGGAGCCACAGCCACAGGCTTACGATCTCGTTTCGGCGCAATTCATACAACTTCCCCCAACGCAGAGAACCGTTCTCTTCGACCTGTTGTCCGGGGCAGTAGCAAAAGGAGGGACATTGTCGGTCGTCGGTCACAGCCCTTCGGACCTGCAAACGACGGCCGCTCGGCCTCCGATGCCCGAGAGATTCTTCACGGCAGGCGAGATCGCCTCCGCCCTCGACCCGTCGTTGTGGAGCGTCGTCGTCGCCGAGGCTCGGGCGCGAGTAGCGCGCGACCCGGATGGGCACGCGATGCCCGTGCACGACGAAGTACTCACCGCAAGACGTAACTGACAGCTTCCGGTTCGCCCCTATTTCACTTGCGCTGCGGCGGTTGGTACGGTTGTCCGGTCTACGGCGGCGGTTCGGTTCACGCAAGGGGGGTCTGGCCATGTTCAAGCTGACCAGGATCAGCGGAGTTGGAGTCTGCGTAGCGATCGTGATGCTCCTGGGAGTATCCGTTCCAGGCGCTGGAGCAACAGGAGGACACCCTGCTCCGAACGCAAAAGCCCTGTCCGTAGCACGGATCGTTCCACAACACGAGCGCTCCGCGTCACCGTCGCACTCGGCTACGCCGCATTTCTTACGGAATGCCCACGTGCGTGAATTCCCGGGAATGGGGCCCTGCGAAGCCGGCTATTGCTGGACTCCGGGCGAGCCGGTTATCGCGGTCGGCCCGACTGACATCGTGGAGACCGTCAACGCTTCGGCGACCGTGTACAGCAAGGCAACGGGAAACCTGCTGGCCGAATTCGACTTCGGCACCTTCTGGGGTTCGAGCACGACTTTCTGCGTCGATCCGCGGGCCTTATACCTTTCGTCGGTTGACCGTTTCGCGATCAGCTGCACCGACATCACCACCGGTACGAGCCCCATGCGTTTCGCGATATCCGAGACGAACGACCCGACGGGGGCCTGGTACCAATATGCGGCTCCCAACACGTCGTTTCTCGACCAGGACAAGATCGTCGCCACCTCCGACAAGTTCGTGATCGCGGGTAACACGAGCAGCACCGAGGCGATGTACGTCTATAACCTGTCGGACCTCGTTAGCGGCATAGCCAGTCCAGCGGTCGTCTCGCTCACGGCGAAGAAGTCGAACGTCTATGAAGCGGCGGTCGAGCAGACGGCGAGCAGCACCGCCTACTTCGTCAGCTCCTACCCGGGCGGGAGCCTCTATCTGGCGAAGATCACGGGGACGCCGGCCGCAGGCAACGTGAAACTGAAGGAGATGCTGGTCACGTCGACGGACTATCCGTCACCGCAGGAACCCTCTGTTCCTGGGGGGAACATCGGCGGAGGCGATCTCGACGGACGCGTGTACGACGCCGTCTACGAGGTCGAGTCCTCCGACAGCAAACCGGTGATCCAGTACTCGAGCGCCCGGGAATGCGGCACGCGAACGTGCAACACCAGCGCACGTATCGACCTGTCGGGAACAACCCCGGTCCTCAGCTACGACAACCTGGTCGGCGAGCCCGGATGGGACTACACGTACGGCGCCGTCGGGCTTGACGGCAGCGGAAACGTCTTCGAGGCGTACAGCCGCTCGAGCGCTTCGTCGGACCCTGCGGCGGCGGTCGTAGGACCCGGTTTCGACGTGACGCTGCAGCTGCCCACCTCGGGGACCACCACCTGTTCGAGCGGTCAAAGTCCCCCGTGCGACGAGCGGTGGGGGGACTACCTCGGGACCGCGATCGACCCGAGCAACCCGTCGGACGTCTGGGTGACGGGGCTCTACCAGTCCTCTAGCGGCGGCTACGGATGGGGCAGTGTGATCGCAGAGGTGTCGACGACCAAATTCGCCCTGCCGACCGTCACCACGGGGTTGGCCTCTAACCGCACGACCACCAGCGCAACGGTGGCCGCGACGATCAACCCGAACGGCGTGCCGACCACCTACCACATCGACTACGGCCTCACGACGGGCTACGACTCGGCGACCACGGAGACCTCGGCCGGGTCGGGGAGCAGCCCGGTTCCGGTGTCCGTTCCGCTCAGCGGGCTGACGCCCGGCACCCACTATCACTACCGGGTTGTCGCTACGACGTCTGTCGGAAGCGCCACTGGCGCCGACGCGACGTTCAAGACGAAGAAGCCCAAGATCACCTCTGTCACCTTCACGGGAACGGGAAGCAATCCGACAGTGACGATCGCGGGTTCCGGCTTTGGAACGATTCCTGCCGCCAACCCGCCGACGCCGCTCACGTGCGTGGCCGGCGATACGAGCTTCGACTACGGGAACTCGTTGTCCTTCAACGAGAACACCCGGGCCTGGGGGGCCGGGCAGACCGGCGATTGCATCGGGCTCGTGGTCACCACTTATACGAGCACTCAGATCGTCTACCAGTTCGGGGCCGACTATTCACACTACGGACACGTGACCGCAGGCGACTCGTTCACTCTCGTCGTCTACGGCAAGTCGTTCACGGGCACCGTGACGTACACCTGACGCCACTCCTCGTCATGCGGCGTCAGTTGCCCGACGGGTTGAGCGGCAGGGGGTGTCCCACCGCCGAGATGCTGACCGCCCGCGAGTCTGCGGGCCTGGCGTTCAGGTCCAGGCTCCGGTTGCGGTACTTGGACAACAACTCGGTCATTTCCTCGCCCAGCTCTTCCAGCTCCGCGGGCGTCAGGTATGTGACCGTGTAGGAATTGAACGCGGCCTTCCGCCATTTCGGCGAGTAAGAACGCCGCTCGTCGAGCCAGCGCCGGACCCTTTCGTTGTTGCGCTCGATGATGACGCGGCTGAACGTCTCTCCTGCCACGCTCAACTCGGGGTCGTCGGCTTCGTCGGTGAAAGAGGTGCCGAGGTTGACGAGGCGCCACGGCCTGCTCCGCCCTCGTCCCCCTTCTGCCTCTTCCACGAACCCGTATTTCGCTAGCACGTTCAGGTGCCACGACATGTTGCCGGGGCTGTCGTCGAGGATGACCGCGGCGGCGGTAGCGGTGAGGGGCCCTTCGCGAAGCAGTGCCTCCAAGAGCGCGAGGCGGATCGGGTGGGCGAGCGCGCGCATGACCACCGGATCGGTGAGCTGGCGCCGGCCGGGGTTCCTCGCGACGAGGTTCGGTTTTACTTCTGTAGCGGACTCTTCGGGATCGCCTGGGGGCTCCGGTACCTGAGCGGGCTTGTGGGCGGGAGCGTTTCGCGTGCGCGAAGAGTCCTTGGCGCGCGACGGAGTCACAGCGAAACCCGTGCTCGACTCATCGTCAACGGCCGTAGGTGCTCGCCGGATTCGGTGCCGTTGCGGACGAGGCGCGACCCTGTGGTCACCATCCAGGCACCGATCCTGGCTTCTGTGCGACCCCAAGGGCCGCGGGGGGACTGTGAGCGAGCCCGCCTGGGCCTGCGACGAGGACGGTCATCCGTGACCGGATGGCGGTCCGCGCGCAGGTCTTCCAGCCGCTGCTCTGCTATCGATTCCATTACGAGGGGATGCATCTTGTTCAACTCCTTCCACCTCATTCTAACAAGAACCCTTGTCACAAGATTCCCTATCACAAGGACTCCAATGACAAGATTACTTGTCACAAGGTTTCTTGTCAAGCGTCTCAACAGGGCTTGTGACCCCGTTGTTGAGCCGACCGCCCAGGCCGTGCGCTGGCCCGACCCCAAACCGCGGCAACATGGCGCGATGGACGTTCTCGTTGTCGTCGGGTCCGAAGCACCGCCCGAAAGGCTCGCTCTACGTGCCCATCAGGTGGTCGTCGTGGCCCCCGACGAGACGCTCGCGAACCTCGTAGCCGACCTCCGCGGCCGGTTCCCCCGCCAGATCGGGGTCGTAGGGCCCGGAGCGCCCGAGGTCGCTGTCCAGCTGAGGAGGGCCGGTCTCCCGATCGAGCTCCACGCCGACGACGTCGAGCCCGAGACACACGGCCTCGAAGGGGTGGAGGTAGTCCCGCTTACCGACACGGGACCTCCCATAGACGCAGCCGACTCGCTTCTGGACCTGGTCGGCGAGACCCCGCTCGTCCGACTCGACAGGACCGCCAGGGACCTTCCATGTCAGCTGTTCGCCAAGCTCGAGTTGTTGAACCCGGGCGGCAGCGTCAAGGACCGACCTGCCATCGCGATGATCGACGAGGCCGAGCGCCTGGGACTGCTGAAGCCCGGATCGACGATCGTGGAAGGCACGTCGGGCAACACCGGGATCGGGCTAGCGATCGTTGCCGCTCGCCGGCGTTACCGGTGCATATTCGTGATGCCAGACAAGATGGCACCCGAGAAGATCGCACTGCTGCGCGCGTACGGAGCCGAAGTGGTGGTGTGCCCCTCCGCCGTGGCGCCTGACCATCCCGACTCCTACTACTCGGTGACCGCTCGGCTTGCATCCGAGATCCCCGGCGCGTTCCATCCCAACCAGTACGCCAACCCGGCCAACCCGAAGGCTCATGAGCTCACGACTGGTCCCGAGATCTGGCGCCAGACTTCCGGACGGATCACCCATTTCGTCGCAGGTATCGGCACGGGCGGGACGATCAGCGGGGTGGGCCGTTACCTGAAGTCGATGAACCCGGCGATCCAGATCGTCGGCGCCGACCCCGAAGGTTCCGTCTACTCCGGAGGTTCCGGGCGCCCGTACCTCGTCGAGGGGATCGGCGAAGACTTCTGGCCCACCACCTATGACCCGAGCGTCGTCGACAAGGTCGTGATGGTGAGCGACACCGACTCGTTTCTCACCGCGAGGCGTTTTGCGACAGAGGAGGGGATTCTTGCCGGAGGGTCCACGGGAACGGCCGTGTTCGCCGCCCTTCATCTCGCACCCGAACTGCACCGAAGTGACGTCGTGGTGGTGCTCGTTCCGGACTCGGGCCGTGGCTATCTCTCGCGCGTCTACTCGGATGAGTGGATGGCCGACCACGGCTTTGTGCGCACCACGGGCCACACGGTCTCTGAGGTTCTCGAGCGCAAGAGCGGAATGCTCAGAGGACTGATCCACGTCCATCCCTCCGAGCAGGCGCGCCAGGCGATAGCGGTCATGCAGGAGTTCGGTGTCTCGCAGGTCGCGGTCATACAGGCGGAGCCGCCGCTCGCAGCCGCAGAGGTGGTGGGAGCCGTCTACGAGCGCGACCTCATGCAGCGTGCCGTCGCCGATCCGGGTCTTCTAGACCTGACCGTCGAGCAGGTCATGGGGCCGCCGCTCCCGACCGTCGGCAGTGGGGAGCCGATGGACGTTGCATTGCGGCGCCTCGAGGACGCCCCCGCGGTGCTAGTGCTCGACCGTGGACACCCCGTCGGGGTTCTCACCCGGTCCGACGCCCTCGGGTTCCTGGCGCAGTCCGGTGTCGCGAGGGACCTGTCACGGTGACCGGGTCACCAGAGCACACTGGGTCACCAGAGCACGCTGCCGGCTTCGAGACGCTGGCCATCCATGCCGGCCAGATCCCCGACCGCGAGACCGGTGCCGTGGTGACCCCGATCCACCTGGCTACGACATTTGCGCAGAGGGCGGTCGGTGAGCACGCGGGATTCGAATACGCGCGCACGGGCAACCCGACAAGGGCTTCCCTCGAGACCACGCTGTCTGCTCTCGAGGGTGCGTCGCACGGGTTCTGTTTCGCGAGCGGCATGGCGGCCGAGGACGCGCTGCTCCGCAGGTTGAAAACGGGCGATCACCTGATCATCCCGAACGACGCCTACGGGGGGACCTTTCGTCTGGTCGACAAGGTGCTCCGTCCGACGGGGATCGCGTATTCGGCGGTGGATCTGACCGATACCGGCGCGCTCGAAGCGGCATGGCAACCCCGCACCCGGCTCGTGTGGGTCGAGACGCCGAGTAACCCAATGCTCCACATCGTCGACATCGAGCGCGTCGCAGCGATCGCCCGCGACCGCGGTGCGTTGTGCGTGGTGGACAACACGTTTGCGACCCCGTACCTGCAGCAGCCGCTGTCGCTCGGTGCCGACGCAGTCGTGCACTCGAGCACCAAGTACCTAGGAGGACACTCCGACGTCGTAGGGGGATTCGTCGCGACCAGCGACGACCATCTTGCGACGGATCTCGCCTTCATGCAGAACGCGACGGGAGCCGTGCCGAGCCCGTTCGACTGCTATCTGGTCCAGCGCGGGCTCAAGACCCTCGCCGTTCGTCTCGACCGCCAGTGCGAGAACGCGGCTGCCGTCGCCCGGCAACTTGCGGCGCACGAAGCCGTCGAGCTCGTGCTCTACCCGGGCCTCGAGTCTCACAAGGGTCACGAGTTGGCATCGCGACAGATGCGCGCCTACGGGGCGATGGTCTCGTTCACCATGCGCGCGGGGGAGAAGGCGGCGCTAGAGGTAGCGGCGAAGATGGAGGTGTTCACGCTCGCCGAGTCCCTCGGTGCGGTCGAGTCCCTCGTCGAGCACCCCGCACGCATGACGCATGCGTCCGTCGCCGGGTCTGAGCTATCGGTCGATCCGGCGCTCTTGAGGTTGTCAGTCGGCCTTGAGAGTTTGAGCGACCTGCTCTGGGACCTTGATCGCGCCCTCGCCTGAGCGCTGAACGCAGCTCGACTGCTTGCGCCACTTGGAACGCTCCTCTTGAAGTGCGTCCTCAGTTCGAACGTTCGTCGTCGAGTGAATCGGCCCGGGTTTCATAGAGACTCGGTTGTCTGTGAAGGAACCAGGTCGACTGTGTCGATCTGACGGTAGTAGTTCTCCTCGAACTCTGCCGGTGGGATCTTGCCGATCTCGTTGTGAATCCGGCGGCGGTTGAACCAATCGATGTAGGTGAGCGTCGCCCACTCCACGTCGGCGGCGTTTTTCCACGGGCGTTCGTGGTAGATGAGCTCGGTCTGTAGAGCCCGTTGAAGCTCTCGGCCATTGCGTTGATGCTCCTATAGACCGTCAAGTCGGCGCGCAGAAGATACTTGAACCGGCGAGGCTCTATGAGGCCGGATTCCTAGTCGCTGGCAGCAACTGGAATAGCTCACGCGCCTAGTGACGGCGACCAGCTGCTCGGCGGTTGGCTTCATCGTTGGGGACGGGATCGGACCACCATGTCGACATTGACTGTTGCTCGCTTTTGGATATAACGCGCTCTGCTCCCAGTGTGCGTGATCGCGAGTTGGAGTGGGTTGACTACCTTTCTACGAAATCGGAGGCGCTCTCGATACGAGCCGCCAGCTACAGTCACCGGCCATGTCAGAACCCCTGGACGTCTTTTTTGACTTCGCCTCTGAGTTCGCAGATGGCGAGCGGTGGAGGCTGCTCCGCGCCGAGAACTGGGACGAGTTTCAAGAACGGCTGGCAGAAGCCGTGGGCGACCTCCCTGTACGTAGAAGACAGGCCCTCATGATGCTGCTTTTCGGACTGGTCGAGGGCTTCGTGGACTCTGACGACCTCGCGAACTGGATGGCAGACCAAGACCTTTCAAGCGACGAGGGGGTCGAGGCGACGATCGGCTGGCTACGTGAGCGACGGCTTGGGGCCACCGACCGGTAGGGAGAACCACACCGCCTTGGCCTCGGTTTGGATGCGGACGCCCCATCGCGAGGCCAAGGCCTCTACAATCACCAGACCCCTGCCAGACCTCCGGTCGTTGCTGACCTCATGTCGCACGGATTGTGATGGGGCGAAGTCGACCACCTCTACCAGCAACTCCGGTGGGTCGAGGTGCACCGTGACCTGAAATGCTGTGCCCGCATGGACAACGGCATTTGCCGCCAGCTCGCTGGTGAGCAGGCAGGCAACCTCATCGAGATCGTCTAAGTCCCACGCCTCCAGGGTCGCGGCTACAAAGTGCCGGGCAAGCCCCACGCTGTTTGCGTGAGCCGCAAACTCTTTCACCGCACGCACCGAATGTCTACCGATGAAGTTCGCGGTACCCGGTTCATGGCGTGTCGAATCGGGAGATGGACCGGGGTGCCTGAGTAAAGAGAAGGTCTGCGCACGACGCCCCAGGACCACCCGACAGACGCCCCGCGATGATAGAGCGCATCGAAATCTGCCCGCCTCTTCCCTCTCTCTTTCACTTTTGAAGATTGCTGATGATCACCATTCAATTGGTGCCTGCTACCTAGATGACACGCAATATCGCGCCAGGCTCAGGTGGCACTCCCTGTCCGGGATATGTCGTGTCATCCTGATGTCTTGGAGCAACTCGGGCACAACCACCCAGACGTGCTGCTGGGAGATCGGCTCCATCCCCTGGCTCGTAGCTCTCTGACCGTAAGCCAATCCCTGGCATCGGATACGGGGCGACTACCGCGCCGGGGTGCCCACCTGTCGCAGGCACCACACCGCACCGGAACCGGGGTGTCGTGGTGTCATCGTCATTCACAGTGGCGTCGCCTGCCTCTGTTAGTTCTGGCGTCGGGGCCTCTTAGGGAAGCGCAGAGAACCCGGCGGCATTATCAGTGGCCTTGTGTCTCTGGTGCAGTCGATTTACAGCTTCGTGACCCGGTTGTGTTCTCGTCGTTCGACACAATATGGCGATGTCGATGTGAGAACCATGGCCATCGCTCTCGGCCTCTGAGCATCGAAGAACCGGAAGAATGCTGTCGAGCCGCAAGATGTCAAGGACGCGAAGAACTCTTCTGCTGGGCCGACTGAGCGCGAATGCTCCACCCTGCCGAGCGGCCTTGTCGGCTGCATCTACCAGTACGCCGATGCCTGTCGCATCAATGAACGCGACCGCCGACATGTCCACCACGACCCACGGCTCGCCCGAGTCCACAAGCATGCGAAGGACCATGCTCAACGTGGGTGCAGTGGCAAGGTCCAGCTCACCTTCAACGACCACCACAACAGGTGACGGTCCCGTGGCGCACACGTCGGGAACCAGGGTGACCTGGAACTTTGAAGTCGGCGGCGGGGTCTGGGCCATCTCTAACTCCATGGAACTACATGAGAAACGACGTGACCTAGCTGTCTAGGACCTACTCCAGAATACCCCTCAATCGAATCAATGAAAAGGGGCGATCACCGTTTCCCCTTTACCAGGTGACGAGATGTAGAACACAATCCGCATCGAGCGTTTAGGGGATACCGCGTGCAGACATGCCATGAGCGTTCTACGGTTTTGCAGTCTGCAGCGAACGACCGGGGGGGAGACGGCGTAGACAAGGACCTGTCCATCCATGACGTGTTGGCAAGACTCGCAGCGACCCCGGATCAACCGCGTTCGATGTGGTCGACTGGGACGATCTATGTGCCATCGGGTAGCTCGACCTTCAGACTGCGGGTACTTCATTTGCATCTGTACGTTTCCAACCAGAAGCGCGAACGTTCGCCGACGAGTGTGAGTACCCAGCCGACGACGAGCATACGCCCTACTCGTCTGACGGCTTGGTGGAGGAAGCGCCTTCCAGGGTCTGCTGGCAGCGGTAACGCTTCACGTCCGCGGTTGATGGCTCTTGGCAGCTGCAGCAGGAGGAAGTCTAGTCCTTGTTACAGGTACACGAACGAGGAACCGGTCATGGGTGCCGGTGCTCGATACCGGTGCAGCTCCCTGGAGTGTTCCCCGATGGGCGCAGTAGCAAACACGGTGACAGGACTGCTGGTATTCGGCGTATCCCTTGCAGAAAGCGCACTTTCGACTGTCCACGCGAAGACCATCAGGTGCTATTTGCTTGCACGGCCGCCGACAGCCTGTCATGTCACTCCGAATAAGGACGTTCCAAGTGGATGTCGCCACCCGGCGTGTGGGACCTTTGGTTCAGCGGACCGGTTGTTGGCGTCCAGCGCAGCGACTTGTCGATGATATACGAGTGCCCCGAATCCGGGCAGTCATGGATTCTCTCGACCGGTGTAGACCGGCCTCCTCGTCGTCGTTACCGGGCGGACGCTCCCACATGACATCCTGGATGTGGAGGGTGCCTCATGTTTCGCAACACGGCTCACGTCTACGACCTGATCTACGAGTCGTCGGGCAAGGACTACGACGCCGAATCATCAGCCATCCATCAGCTCGTCCAGGAGCGCAAACCCGGAGCACGAACTCTCCTGGACGTTGCCTGTGGCACTGGAGGTTATCTACGTCACCTACAGCGGTGGTTCGTGATTGCAGGGGTCGATTCCGATTCGACGATGCTGGAAGAGGCCCGAAAGCACCTACCTGAGGTGCCTCTCACCGCGGCAGACATGCGAACGTTTCGACTCGGTGCGACCTTTGACGCCGTGACCTGCTTGTTTAGTTCTATCGGCTACATGCAGGACACCCAGGAACTCAATACCGCGATCCGAGCAATGGCCCAGCATCTCAATCCGGGTGGTGTTCTTATCGCGGATGGATGGGTGCGACCCGATGCTTGGCGGGATGGAGGTTATATGCATGTCGATGTGGCAGAGGCAGTTCAATGAAGGTCGGACGAGTAAGTCTGTTCCGACGCGAGGGAGCCGTCACACGTTTGGAGATGCACCTGGGTGTGCTCACCTGATTTGGCCCCACCTGGGCGGCCAACGCTCCTGAGCGCGGTGGGGCCAAATCCGGTTGACAAACTCATAGGAGGCACACGTACTGGTACAGCGTTCCTGGTCGTACGAAGGACGGGTGCTCAGAAGCCCAATGGAGCCAGTCACAAACGGGAGGTCGTCAGGCAACACGTCTTTTCCGAAAGGGCCTTGGCGACACCTGCGCCGAGCGAGTCGGCAAGCGTTGTCACCTCGTTACGTGCATCGCGTGCACCTCGCCCAATGAGAATGGCGACGCGTTCGCATGCGTTGAGATTCCCAACTGCTTGAGTCAGTGTGTGGTCATCAGGCACCACTCGGGGCCACGAGGTTCCGATACTCGACGGCACCATCTTGAAGGCGTGCTCGGGCGCTTCGTATTCCAGCTCCTGAACGTCTGACGGGATGATGGCGCTCTACGGGACTGGGCCACACGGATCGCTCGATCCAGGACATTGGGCAGCTGTTGCGGCACCGTCACCATTGCACATAGGAGTGACAGCTCGTTGCCCGACGATCGCGACCACAGAAACGTGATCCAAGAGGGCGGCATAGAGCCCAGCCAGTTAGTTAGATGAATCGCTCCAGGCCCTGGACTGCCTGCGCAGACACCGACCTTTCCCGAGAATTTGGCGTAGCAGACCGCTTCGAATTCGGCCATCTCGTCGTGACGTGCTTGCACGAATGCCGGTTCGTTCTTGGCGGCCCCAGGCGGCGAGAAGGCCATTGATGCCGTCTCCTGGGTATGCAAAGACGTGCTCGACATCCCAGCTCCGAAGGCGCTTGAGGACAAAGTCGGCGACTGTGTCAGCCATGGAACTCCTTCTCGTTGAGGGTGAGGTGACTCTTGTCGGTGATGCACCTCGCCGTCGTCTTGTCTCGCTCGGAAGTTGTTGGCGACGTAAAGCTTTGTCGGGATATCGCGTGTCTAGTCCTCAAGGCGTGAGTAAAGGTGGTGAGCCAGGTGACGGGTCTTTGCTGATCAAACGCGCGATCTTGTGGGTCGCCACGCCGAGCAACATGAGATCTCGTGCGGTCCAGGATCTCGGCAGAGCCTTGCCAGACAGGTGCACGCCAGTGGCCAAGGAGACGACAAGCGCCGAATAGACATCCATCAGAGAGATAGGACCCAAGAGGACGCATGGGCATGCCAGCCATGAGGCTCGAAGTGCGGGCGACGCTGCGCGTTGAGTCAGGACGATTTGGCAGCTCCGCGGCGGCCTTGCGTCCGGCAGACTTGTGCTGTGCCGTGGTGCCGCCTTGCTTGAAGTTTCCTCCGAGTCCGACTTCTTGCCCCCATGGTGTGACGCGTTGGGAGAGTTGGCGATCCGGGCGGCGCGCTCTTTCGACATGCCCTTGTCTTTCACGCCTCATGCTGCTTCTCGTTCTTAACGTTGGCTCGCTTCGATGGCACCGGACGGGTCCTTCCTGAGTTGCGATGCGCCATTTGCGCATCAAGGGACTGGCAGGATTACAGATCGGACCCTGTCCACTCCTACCCGCTCCTAACGCCTTGACACGAAAACGACAGGATGTGGTGCCATGCGTTGAAAGCGGAACCGACGCCAGCTATGCCCACTGCAATCGTCAACCGAAAATCGTGGTGGACGCTATCGAGGAGCAGGATGTCAAGGGCGCCAGCACGCGACGGCCCGGATGAACTTCAGGACAATGGGTATAGGCCTCAATGCGCTCAGTGCGCTGCACTCTAGGAATGAAGACGCGTTCACTCTCAGTATTGGCTATGAAAGTCCGACAATGAAGTTCACCGTCGTGCCCAGAATGACCGCACCGAAGAGATAGGAGAGAGCAAAGCGTGCCGCATCGCAGTCGCACGGTTGCCGGGTGATCTGCATGTCGGTGTCCGAGACCTGGAACGTCATGCCGATCGTAAAGGCGAATAGGCGAAAATCGACGTAGCGAGGAGGTTCGTCTTGGTTGAAGTCGACTCCGCCGTACGAGTGGTACGGCTGCGCCTAGCGGAGTGTGGACGAGAAGCCATGAAGGAGCGATGCTCTCAGCGTCCAAGCCGGCGAGAAAACCCTTGCAGTCATGTACCTCGTTCCGTTCGCATCCCTGCACACCACGTCGCCCAGACCCACAGGGATAGCACGACCTCCGCCGTCGCAGCCGATCAACGGCGTATAGTGCGGTGCTCCGCGCAGTACGCTCAGTGTGCCGGCGAAGATAGCCACGAGGGCCACAACGAGACATCTCCCGATGCGGATCTTCTGTTGTCTTCATTCTCGCTTTCCGGCTCAGTGAGGTTGTCCGCAGTCCGACGTGGGCTAGATCGACCAGGGCGTGTCGGACTCCTACACTTCTTCGCGATCAAGTCACCGCGGCATTCCGACAGAACCACATCTGGAAAGGGGTGATCGACGTAATGCCGAAGGACGGAGACGTCATCGTGGTTACCGGCGCAAGCGGTGGGATCGGCAGGGCTGTCGCAAGTGCATTCGGAGCCAGGCGGGCCACAGTGGCCCTGCTCGCCAGGGGGGACTTGGGCCTCGAAGGGGCGACGGCCGACGTAAAGGATGCCGGAGGTGCCGCGCTCCCGATATCTGTGGACGTGTCGGACCCTGCGCAGGTGTTCGAGGCCGCGGAACAGGTCGAGAGAGATCTTGGACCGATCGATGTATGGGTGAACGTGGCCTTCGCTTCAGTCTTCGCCCCCTTCGAACTGATCCAGCCCGAGGAGTACAAACGCGTCACAGAAGTGAGCTATCTCGGCTACGTCTACGCGACGATGGCGGCATTGAGGCATATGAAGCCCCGAAACCGCGGGACGATCGTGCAAGTCGGCTCCGCACTCGCCTACAGGGGAATACCGCTTCAAACCGCATATTGTGGGGCCAAACACACGATTCAGGGTTTCCACGAAGCCCTTCGGTGCGAGTTACTCCATGAAAAGAGCAACGTCCGTGTGACCATGGTACAGATGCCGGCAGTGAACACCCCACAGTTCTCTTGGGTCCTCTCCCGGTTGCCGAAGCGCCCGAAACCCGTCCCGCCGATCTATCAGCCCGAGTTGGCGGCCCGCGCCGTGCTATTCGCCGCCGACCACCCCCGCCGCCGCGAGTACTGGGTTGGCTCGAGCACCATGGCCACGCTCGCTGCCAACGCTATCGCTCCCGGTCTGCTCGACCAGTACCTGGCCAAGAAAGGCTTCTCTTCGCAACAGACCAATCAGGACGAGGATCCCGATGCCCCGGCGAACCTCTGGGAGCCATCCGACGGTTCCCAAGGGCACGACTTCGGTGCTCACGGGCATTTCGACGACGTCGCGCACGATGAAGATCCCCAGCAGTGGGCGTCACACCACCACGGACTGGTGGCGATGGCCGCAGTCGGAGGTGCGTCCGCTGTGCTCGCCGGTCTGGCACGCCGACTCACGCGCTGATGAGGAGGTTCCGCATCCTCGGCGCAGCGCTACTTATCCAAGGCGCGATCTTGCTAGTTGCTCGCCATGCTGTGGCCAGAACGACTTCTGGCAGCGGACGAGAACCGCCGGCACCCGTGGTCCGGCTTTGCGGCGCACAGCTCTTTTTGCAGGGCGCGGTCATGGCCCGGTATCCCACGTCCGCCGTCCTGTCGATCGGCATCAAGGCCAATGCAATTCACGCAGGGAGTATGCTCTTGCCGGCTCAATATCGACGCAGCGCCTTGTGGTGTGCTGTCGCCGCCGCAGGGTCGGTCGTCGCAGCCGTCGCAGCCCAAGGCTGACGGTGGATCTCCACGGAAGGCCACCGCCGTATGTGCTCCGCGAGTATGCGCTTCTTGCGGACGGCGAGCGCGGGGGCACTCGCGGGACCCGCGAGACGAAATCTTGTGGCTCTGCGCACCGCGTTGGGACAGCGACGCCATATTCGCCTCGCTGAATCGGAGGAACAGGGTTCTCCACCGTCCGTCACGCCGATTCCCCCGGTTCGTCTAGGGGCTATTACGAGCCGAACTCGTTGATCTGGCGGACCTGCTGGGTAATTGACGAGGGAATCGTCGAATGCCGCAAGGCTCTCGCGTTCCCCGGAGATCGGGAACAGGTAGTCCTTTTGCGCAGGATCCTCGCGGTCCAAGGCGAAGCCACGCTAGGTGTCTCACTCGAAGCTCGCACGGACTATGGCTTTCGCGCGTTTCCGACCTCGAGCGTCATGGACAGGTCTGGACCGCGAGGACCGGCCCGTTCCGCCTCCGGTGGACAGGTGCTGATGCTGCCCGCCCGTCGTCGGCCCGGACGCAACGGTGACTCGAGATGCCACTGACGATCGAACAGGGCCATTACCACGACCTGACCCTTGAGGTCACAGACAGCGGGCTGCCGACCGAGCTCATCGATTCCCACGCCACGTGGGAATCGACGGAGGCCGCTTGGAGAAAGGGAGTGCCGGAGCTCGACAACTGCCTGTGTGCGAGCGGCGCTCGACACTCCTACGCTGTCATGCGCGGGCTCACCTCTTCATCGGGCGGGATGGTGTCGGCCGCGATCACAAGCCTGCCCGAACGGGCGGAGGCAGGACGGAACTACGACTACCGCTACGTATGGATCCGCGACCGGTGCTACGCAGGACACGCTCTCGCCGCAACTGGCGAAAGAGAGCTTCTCGCTCAAGGTGTCCGATTCGTCGCAAACCGGTTACTCGACCACCGCGGCGATCTCTCTCCTGCCTAGACGACGACGGGTCCAGAGTCCCGGATCAGCGTAAGCTCGGTCTTACCGGCTATTCAGGCGGGTTCGACCGGATCGGAAACCGGGTGAACGGCCAGTTCCAGCTCGACGGGGTTCGCGGAGGTTCTTCTGCTGTTCGCTGACACCGCGTGCCATGATCTGCTCGACGCCCTTGTCTGGCATGCCGCCGAACTGGCAGCTGACGCCATCGCGACGCGCTCGACGGAACCCGATTCCACGAGGTGGGAGATAGAGAACCGAGCGTGGACTCACAGCCACCTCACCGCCGCGGCGGCACTACGAGCCGTTTCCAATTCATCGATCGGTGCGCCCCCCGACTGGCTTGCGCTCGCCGACAAGATCGTGGCGGATACCGTGTCACACGCCACGCATCCGACCGGGCATTGGAACCGCTCGCCCGACGACGGTGGGCTCGACGGATCGCTCCTCCTCCCAGCTCTTCGCGGAGCCGTACCGGCCGATGACCGCGACAACTGCGACGATCGAGGCGTATTGCCGAGAGCTCACGATCGAGCGATACGCCTATCGCTTCCGACACGACGACCGGCCATTGTCAAAAGCAGAGGGCTCCTTCACGCTGTGCGGTTTCCTCAGGCCTTGGTAAGCCACCAGCAAGGGGATCGAGGTCGAAGCCTTCTCGTGGTGGGAGCGCACGCGAGCCTGCGCGGACCGCCCCTGCTCTACTCCGAGGAGTTCGACGCCAGGGAGCGACAATGCGCGGCAATCTCCCACAGGCGTTCGTTCATGCCGTGATGCTCGAGACCGTCGCCAAGCTCGCCTGAAGGAGGTTGTACTCGCCCTAAGGAACGGGATAGCTCTTACGTGTGATCTCGAGACTGAAGCCGAGGCATTGCGAACCACAGACCCGCGAATGACACTCCGATTGCCGCAGAAATGAGGATGACGAGAGCTCCCCGCTCGATGAAACTGACGACGAGCATCACGGCCGCCGAGATCGCCAGCGCGACGGTGATGAGCCCACCGAGGGCCATGGCATTAGACCAATAGAGCAGGCGAGCCTTCCGGTGCATGCGGAACACCATCCGGTGATAAGCGACAGGAGCACAGAGCAGGATTGTCGAGAGCGCTGACATCGTCAGGCTGACGAGGTAAAGGCCGCGCTGAGCCTGATCGAGCTTGGGAAAGCGAACGCTGAACGGAAGAGACAGAAGGAATCCGAAGAGGACCTGGACCCCGAGCCCCGCCACCCGCAACTCTTGGAGGAGCTCCATCAAGTTCCGGTCCTCGCGCTCTGGCTCGGATTCGTCTCGCCCCCGGTCATCGGCCGCTCGGTTGGCAGTTGCCTCCTTCTGCAGGTTGTTCACGCGCTCAGCCCACTCGCAACAACTCGGCATCCGATTCGCGGATAGACATTCCGTGGCCTAAAGATCTGCATCAATCCGAAGCCGGCCCCGGGACCAACACGTTTCTCAAAGGGCGTCGCGTCGAGGCGGCCGTGGTCGTGGAAGTACTCGACCCGACGAATGGTTCGGGACTCCAATGGCGACGTGCGCGTGGGAAATAGGTGCCGCCTCAACCGCTGCCCTATCGATCTACGGCTTTCTGCAACTGAGCCTTGGACATCTTGGATCGGCCCTTGATTCCGCGACGCCGAGCCTCCTCGTAGAGCTGGTCTCGAGTACGACCCCCAGGTCCTCGGTGCGAGCGCAAACCACCGCGCCGTCCCGAGGAGATGTCGTGGGTCGAAGTGGGGCTCGAGCGTCTCGCCTCACCTGACCGGGCCCGCTCCTTGTTCACAGTACGAGCTGCGATCTCCTCGGCCAAGTTTTCTGAGTCCCCTCGTTCGAGAAGCCCGTCTTTGATATGGTCATATTGACGTTCACGTTTGGCACTCCATCCTTGTTGCGGCATCGCTCTTTTCCTCCTTTTGGCCCAGGGGAAGGATCGTTGAAAAAGTCGGAGTTGCCCCTCCGGACCAGGCTAGGTTCAACTCTCCTTCTACCCAGCTATCCTCCCGACACACATCGAGATCACCCATGTGCTGCTTGGTTCTTGACGGCGCGCCCAGCCTCGAGACCTCCCCCACTGCTTGAACTGGGCGTCTCGTTTAGACGATGCCCACACGGCGACGACACAAACGCACGGTCATGACCTATCTCGCCACAGGCCCGATGTTTTTTCTTCGCGTTATGTAACCCTTGCTGTGCACAGATCCAGATTGTCGTCCCGGCAAAACGGGTTTGCTCGACATTCGGCAGCGACCACGCTCCGAGCTCTGCAAATACCCGTCAGATGATCTTGAAGCGCATGAGCGGCCACGAACATGCTCATCGGATCCTGTTGACTCGTAGACGACGAATCCCTGGTCATGGTGCGATGCTCGATGCCGGACTCCCTGGCGCATGGAGAGCACTGATACCACCCACACACCCCAAGTCTTTGAGCGTTCCCGACTCTAGGCAATGGCAAACCCCGCGACAGAACGGCTGGTATTCGGCGTATTGCTTGCAGAAACCGGATTCTTGACCGTCGATGCATCGCGAGAAGAGACCATCAGTCGCTACACGGGCTTCGACCCCGAAAAGGTGGCACCTTCTGATTGGACGTCAGGGCGAGATTGATGCGATCGAATAACCGCCGCTCGATGTCTCTTTTCATCGCAGACAGCTTGAGTTGCTGTGCAAAGAAGTGTCCATCGCCTAGATCGTCGCCTCTGAGACCGTCTCAGGGTCGTCTTATGGACGTCTGAAATTCGCACGATCCCGATCGAGTTCTCACCTCGTTTTCAACCCCGTAAGGATACTTTTCGCTGTCGCCTCCGACCCACGGACCGACGCCACGTGGGCCTCGGCATCGTCTCCGACCGCGTCGCTGGTTCGCCTCGGAACCCGAGTAACAAAGACGGTGAACGCGTTTAGGGACGTCACTGTGTCCGTTGACGTGGTGGTCCAGCCACGCTCGAGCTTGTCGCCAGGTTTGTTCAGCCGCCCGGAACGGTGGTCGTCGTCGTCGTGGTGGTGGTGGTGGAGGTCGTTGTAGTCGTGGTGGAACTAGTCGTCGTGGACGATCCACTCGTTGAGCTCGAAGTTGGGGCCGTTGAACTAGTTGTCGTCACCGGCGTCGTGGTCGGCGTCGTGTTCGGGACGGTACTGCCCGAAGTCGGCGTCGTTTTGGAGGATCCACCAGTTGTGGTCGTTGACGTTGACGGCGAGGGTTTTCGAGTCGTCCGGTTCGATGCAGGGATGTTATTGGAAAGAGGTAGAACGCCCCACGGACCGCTGGTGCCCGACCGCTGCGGGACGCTGAACGGGTTGGACGGATTTCCGGAATGGGTGGCCCCAAGGCTGAGGATCACGAGAGCGCAGGCTGCCGCTCCTCCGAGGATCACGGACCCTGCAGCGACCGGACGAAGGACGGCAACCAGACGCTCTCGAGCCTCCTCGCTCCGTCTGCGCTGCTCGAGCTCCGGCGACAGCTGAGTTCGTTGCGCAAGCCATGACGTGAACGGTGCAGCACAGTAGACCGTGCCTTGCCAGGCAATGAGCCCGAGCAAAAGCGCCGTGGGGTGAGCCGTCAAACCCAATGCGATAGCCGAGCCCCAAAGGACTAGGCACAGTAGGGTCTCGGCCCGCGCAGCGAGCAGGGCTGCAAGAAGCTTGTCGTGACCTTCCGATTTCGGAGTCCGTAGGAACACGCCTTCGCGCCTGATGATGCCTTGTATGCAGGCGAGGGAAACTGTCCACGAAAGCGAGAGCCAGTTCACAAAGGCCAGGAGCGCCCGCCTGTATGTCACATGAGTCCTCTGACGAAGGGCCCAGACCGCTCTCAGAAGACCTGAGATCAGCAATGCTCCCGGGAGGAGCACCGTGGGACCGACCAGCGGCCGGATCGCCACTGCGTGGTTGGACAAAAGCAGCCCCGCGATCAGCAACAAGACGACCGTGAAACAGAGGTATACAAAGTCGTTCAGCCACTGCAACCCCCCGATCAGGTAATCCAAGCGTTGAGCAAGTGACAAATGATTATCAGGTGACCGATCCCACGGCATGAGGCTCTTCCAGTGCTGGCGAAGGATCTGCATTCCACCGAAACACCACCGAAATCGCTGACTCTTGAGTGAGGCGAATGTGAGCGGCATGATGCCCCTGCCGAAGCTCTTGCCCAGGTAGAGACCGGAGTATCCCGCACGCAGCAAACGCAATGAAGTATCAGCATCTTCGGTGATGCACCACTCGTCCCAGCCGTTGATAGCACCAAGAAGGTTCCGACGCAGCAGGCCCATCGTGCCTGCGAAGATGATCGAATTGCGTTCGTTCCTAGAAGGCATCGCCGTGGCGAAGAAGTAACGGTAGGCGTCGTAGCACGCGGTGAGGTAGGAACTTCCCTCAAAGTCGCGATAATCCTGCGGAGTCTGGACGAATGCAAGATTTGCATCGGCAAAGTAACCGACCGTCTCGGCAAGCCATGATGGCTCGACCAGATAATCGGAATCGATCACACCGATTATCTCGGCGTCGGGATGCGTGAAGCGATTCAGAGCAAGGTTGAGAGCGCCCGATTTGTACCCCGGCCAGGGATCGACGTGGACAAAACGCACGTTCGGCCGTCCGGAGCAGTACTCCTCGACTGGCTGCCATACCGCAGGATCTGTCGTGTTGTTGTCGATGACGACTATCTCGAAGTCGGGATAGTCGAGCGCCTCGGCTCGCCTTATCGTCTCGATAAGCATATTAGGCGGCTCGTTGTACGCCGCAATATGAAGCGACACCTTCGGCCTGTACGTTTCATCAGGTTGAGGAAATTCCCGGGAATGCCGGACCCGACAAAGAACGTCACACGTCTCGAATGCGAAGGAGCTCGCCAAGGTGAGTGCAAATAGCTCAAGGACAAAGAGAATTGCTGACGCTGCCGCACCGATGACAGAAAGGTTGCCGTTGACCGTGATAGCGCCGGCGAAGACGAGATACGCAAGGGCTGCCGAGACGAAGCTTCCCATGAACAGCTGTCCGATTCCATTCCAGACCGAACGCAAACAGATCACTGCGAAAGTCACGGCAAAGCAAAAGATCTCGGCGGCCTCCACTGGACCGGCGGGAACGGCCCACACCTCTGCGGCAATCCACCCGGCGGCAAAATACACGGTCGCGGCAACAAGAACGCCCTCGATGCGCGAAGCGTGCTTGATCCGTCGGCCGACCACTGCCAAGAGCGCCGTGGACAACCCAAGGGCAAGGGTGCACACCAAGAAGAAGCTGAAGAGCAACTTACCTGATCCGTGTCTCTCGGCTCACCCTGAGCTTCAGGGAAAGCCTCAACGGCTCGACTCGGACTGCTGGGGGGCGGACGAAGATTGTGTCGCGCACGGTCACGCCCGACGCACTTCGAGAGCGAGCTCAATGAATCGTGCGAGATACGAGGGCGCGAGATAGCGGTCTCGGACGCTTGAGTGAGCTGCGGTGCCCAACGACTTCGCCCGATTTTCATTCTCGATGAGATGCGTCACCGCGCCGCCGAAGCCCTCGAGATCGCCCGGATCATCCACCAGAAGACCGGAAACGTCATGCTCGATCTGATCCCGAAGGCCGCCGACTGCAGAAGCCACCGTTGGCGCACCTTTCCACATCGCCTCGGTCACCGTCAGACCAAAACCCTCGGCCAAGCTCTTTTGAATGATCACGTCAGATCGTCGTTGCAAGGCGTTGACAATTGCCGCGTTCTGCTCGGCGTCATCCATCGGGAGGCATGCGATGTGGACCCGCCGTCGTGAGCGTGACGGAAGACCTGCCCAGGCGTCGCGCAGCTCTTCGAATGTTTGCGCGCCTTCAGGGTCATCGGCAATCGATTCAGGCGACGGGCCCGCGAGGACGAGGTGAGCGTCGAGGTGATCCGGCACATATCGGCAGAATCCCTCCATCACCCCGGCATGATCTTTAAGAGGATCCCATCGCGAGATCTGTGTAACGATCTTCGACTCACGGTCCAAGGGCGGATCTTGGATCATCTCGGCCCCGGCACGCACCGTGGCCGGGGCGCCTTCCTGACGGTGAAAAGTGGGCTCCGCTGTCGCCTCGTCCGGGATTATGCCGGATGCTGCCAAAATCGAGGCGACGGTCCCAGGCTCGAGAAGCTGATTCTTGGGTGAGAACGCGTCAATGCAAGGAGGAATGATATTTACCGAGCCTGGGTCCAGATTGTCCCAGGCATATCTGTTCCGCGAGAACACGACTGCATCCGCTGTGTTCGCGAAGCAGCCGAGGAACTCCCACGCCGCATAACTGAACTCGTTTGGATCGTCGGTTCCGACGTGACAGCTCCAGATCACAGCCGCACCGAGGCGGCGAATGTGAGACGCCAATCCGACTGTCTGGGGATCGTGCAGCACCACGACGTCGCCTGGTTGCACCATAGTCGTCAACTCGTTGATCTGGCGTTCAAGAGTACCCATATAGGCGCACCGTTCTTGTTCACCGAGCTCGCCACCGTCTCCCTTCGATCCGTGGAGAAAGTGGTGGATACGCTTGGTGACAACGAAGAAGTCTTCGTCGCCGTCGATAACGGCCCAACGCGTAGTAACCCCTCCACCCTGTAGATAGCAGAGGACAGATTGGAGCATCTCTGCCACCCCGCCTCCGGTAGCCGTCGAATTGAGATGCCAGAATGTTCGGCCGTCGAGCGCCGAGGCAGCCAGTTCCAGGTCGCTGGCAAATCTTGCTTGTTGCTCAGGTCGTAGCATCGACGCGAATCTCGTCGCGTCGAGCGGAGGTAAATCGATCTCATTCATGGATCCTCCAGTCGAGGTTCTCGGCAGGCGGGTCAACACGTGAATAGTCAGACGGATGAAGTGGTGTTCGACCTTCGTCCGAGGCCCCGATGCGACGTAGCCGGATCGACCTATGCGTTTTACCTTCTATTGCTGCCAACGGTGGCTCGAGCAGGCCACATCTTGGAGGACTGCACGTCAGGCCGCGACAACGCGAGTCTGATTGATGGTTGGGCCGTCGACCGCAACCTCAACTCGTCGCGCCGTAGCTGTAACGCCGAATACGAATGCACCCATAAGGACCAGCAGGACACCTGGTCCGAGGTTTGCACCTACCTGGTTGACCAAGTTGTGCAGGGGAGTTGCGGCACGGAAAACGGAATGGCCTGGACCTTGTAGAACCGGCCATGCGAGAGGCCCGACGATCAGCCACGCTCCCGCCGCCACGCCCAACAAGCTTCCGATTGCCGCCCGTGCTCCCCCGAAGGTCCCCGGCAGAGCCGTGACTACAAGCATGCCACCGAAGAAGGCTGCAGCACCTGGTGCGAGGTGCAACCAGGCGTGGTTCAAGTTCCACTCCCAAGTCCCTGTCCGGTCCACCGAGTAGCCGAAGCTCGAGCTTACGAAAACAACCATTGCGGCCCAGATCCCCATCAGTACCATGACCAGGCCCAGGAAGCTGACAGACCGGGTCGTTGAGCGGTTGATCATGACGAAGCCTCCCTTCGGACGCGCTTCTGTATGTAGAAGCATTCCCATATACAAGTGTCGTGAAACGGGGTCGGTCGACAACACGTAAACGAGGTGCCACACACGGTGTCCGATGCAGGATCACCTTGTGCAACGCCGATGTTGTCAACTCCACGTCATGCCGTTGTTGAGTGCGACTTCACTACAGAGAGTGACAAGGCAGTGAAGATGGGCCGGTGTCTGTCATGCAAAAATTGATCGTCGCAACTCATCCACGGTCGTCTGATCCCGCTACCTGAAAGATTTTGTGCTGAGGTCGTAGGTGCAGTTGCTCGACGCCGAACCCTGTGCGCACGAACAACGAGCACCGATACACCCAGACGCCCCCCCAGGTCTTTGAACGCTCCCGACGCTGGGCAAGGCCAAACCCTGTGACAGAACCGCTGGTACAATTTGGTGTATTTGCTTGCAGAAAAGCGGACTTTGGGCCGTGGACGCATCGTGAGAAAAGACCATCAGCCGCCATCTGATTGCACGGACCCGACGTAGCGTGATCGTCCATGTTGGGACTAAGGCTACGGTTTGCAGCAATGACGTGTCCGCTCGGTGTCGTCCACCCGAGAGCAGGCCATACCCTGCCCCCGCGGCGTCTATCTCCGACTCCCAAGGGTCAGCATGCCCGTCGAGAATTGCGGGTAAATAGGTTGTGTCAACACCTCAAGGGGATGATCGGATGCCCAAGACCTCGAACGTTCCTCGTTCAGCAATCTGCCAGATGCACCTCGGGACGATCCACTTTCGGACCAGTTGGCCGAGCTGGGCGCACATATCAGGGAGTGGCTTCAGGAGCAATCCAAAGAGAACTCGATCAACTATCGCCCCCTTTAGTTGGCGCTGAGGAGAGAGCCTGTCGCCTTGCAATGGGCGACATGTCGCCTTCTCTCTGGCCATCTCGCAAACGATAACCAACGACCCTCTCAGTGGCCATCTTCGTCGGTGTTCGTGCGATTGAGCGATGTGTGGAACGTTTTGGATATGTCAAGACGCGTTCAGCTACCTTGGATGTCGCGCGGAGTATCGCCAACACGTTGCAGGACTATGAGAAGAGAACTCAGAGCACCGCGCTTGGCGGACCAGTCGACGATCTCTGGGTCGCGACCTTGGCGGAAGGGTACGTGGAAGCGACCCGCCCTAGTTGTGGTTGCCTCGGTCGCGCTGCTCGCGGGACTCGCAATCATCTTACTGCTCGTTCGGAGCGTTCAAGGCACCCCGTGCGACGCCGCGATGTTCCGGGTCGGGACGTCAACCGCCAGCGCCGCGAGCTACCCCGCGCTCGGCGACCAGACCATTGCGGCACGGTTACATCGTGCGTTCCACGGCTCGTCTCCCGCAGTGTTCTGCAACGACTTTCCCGATCCTTTTGTGCTCCGGGTGGGCGGTTCGTATTACGCCTACTCGACCGGCACCGACTACATGCACATACCGGTGCTTTTGACGAGCGGTATCTTCGGGGGTGGCGGACGACACAACGCTCTGCCTGTGATGCCGTCGTGGAGCGACCATGTAATCGCATGGGCACCGTCGGTGCTTAGACGTGGCAACCGGTTCGTCATGTACTACGCGCCCGCGCTTCCAGACGGCCGTCATTGCCTGTCGATCGCTGTGTCCACCGATCCCGCCGGACCGTTCACCGACCACACTCGGGGGCCATTCGTCTGTCCACCAGGAGGAGCGATCGATCCGAGCCCGTATGTCGCGCCCGACGGGCAGCCCTACTTGGTTTGGAAGAACGGCGCTGACATCGTCGCGGCTCCGCTCACCGCCGACGGCCTGGCATTGGCCGGGAACCCTACCTGGCTGCTGAGTGCGGCCGAGCCATGGGAACACGGGATCGTGGAGGCGCCGAGCATGATCTCTAGCGGTGGGAAGGTCTACCTCTTCTACTCGGGTGGGCACTGGAACAGCGCCGAGTACGCGATCGGTTACGCAAGGTGCGCGACCCCCCTTGGGCCTTGCACCAGAGCTTCGACAAGGCCATGGCTTTCCTCCAACCGCGTGGCACAAGGACCGGGTGGCCAAGAGTTCTTTACCGATCAAGCAGGGAACTTGTGGATGGTGTTCCACGCCTGGATTGACAACAAGATCGGGTACCCCGTCGGCGCACGCAATCTCTTCGTCGTCCGCATCACCTTCGCAAAGGGGATACCTCAAGTGACCTGAGGTTGCTCGTTCGCCAAACGACCGGGGAAAGCCGCCCGATGCCGAAGCGGGAAGCATGCAGGTTCTCGGCGCTGCGAGCTCGATGTGGCCCCAAAGTGGGCGGAATGAATCTCGTGCTCAGCGTCGTGCGCACGAGTGGTTGCGTCGCTTAGCTATCAGGCGTGGATGACTTCTCGGCCCAGGCGTCGCCCCTGAAGGCACCTAAAATTGCTATCGGACCTCTGGGTTGGCTCTTCTCGTCGACGTTCGGCCATCATCCTCCGTGGCTTTTTCCTTCGTTTACCTAACCTTCTGCCGCCTTTTGAGACTTGTCTGCTCTGCACGTCGCTCCGAGCCCGACAAGGAGATCAAGATAATGGTGCTCCGGCACCAGGTCCGTGTCCTGCAACGCCAGCTCCGTGCACGCGTGCGGTATCGACCGTCGGATCGGGCCATCCTGGCCGCGTTCAGCCGTTTGCTTCCTAGTAACCGGTGGCGGTCGTTCCTAGTCACCCCCGAGACCCTGCCGCGATGGCATCGCGAGGCGGCAAACACAAGTGGCGACACTGGGGAAACAACGAGGTCGTGAGCTATCGACTCGCAAGTACACATCCTCGGATCACCGACCATCCGACCGGTGAGTTCGTCACCCAGATTGCCCGCAATTCTGATGCGTACTCCTCTTCGTCTAACGCGAGGCAGATCAGCGCATCGACACGTCGGTCTGAGTCAGTAGGCAAGTTGCGTCGATGCCCCATGGCCTTCCCTTCACGCGATCCGAAACCGTTCCGCGTCACTGGTTCGGAAGGTCATACCATGCCCTGGACGAGAGCGGTCGGGTTTCAGGCTGCCGCCAAAGGGGGGCAAGCAACCATCGAACAATTGTGTTTCGATGTGATGATGGTCATGGAAGTACTCGACGTGACGAATGTTCGGAACGGCAATGGCGATGTGAGCATGCAAGTTGGGTGCGCAGTGGCCGGAAATCTGCAGTTGATGAGCTGCCGCGAGATGGGCGACTTGAAACCAAGCGGTGTAGCCACCGCAACGAGTTACGTCGGCCTGAATGCAGTTGACGGCACCCGCCGAAATCATCTTGGTGAAGTACCAAGGGTTGTATCCGTATTCGCCGGCGGTGACGTCACTACGACATTGGTCACGAACCTCACGAAGGCCGTACAGGTCGTCGGACGAGACGGGTTCTTCGAACCAAACGACGTCGTAGCAATCAGACATTGTGTGACCTAAACGAATTGCTTGCTTGCGCTGGTATGCGCCGTTCGCGTCGACATAGATCTCAACCAGATCGCCGACGACCTTTCGGGTCAGCGCAACGCGTTCGAGGTCACGAGTGGCGTTGTGGCCCCACGATTCACCTATCTTGATCTTGACGCTCGGGATATGCCATTCCTCAACCCAGGTGCGCAGTTGCGCAGTGGTCACCTCGTCGCTGTAGGTCGTGAAGCCCCCGCTGCCGTAGATAGGGACGGCGTCCGTTACTCGGCCGATGAGGTCAGAGAGGGATATTCCCAGGGTGCGGGCCTTCAGATCCCAGAGAGCGATGTCTACGGCCGAGATCGCGCACGCCGCGACGCCGGGTTGGCCGACGTTGCGACACGCTCGCGTCATCTGTTGATTACATGCGGGCACGTCCATTGGATCACGTCCGCTAATGACATCGGCCAACAGTTCGTCAACGACGGTCTTTGCGGCTCCGCTGGCATAGGTCCAGCCGACCCCTTCATGATTGCCGGCTCGCAGACGGACCAGGACCATGGTCGTCGCGGACCAGCTGAGGGTTCCATCTGCTTCGTCTTGATTGGTCGGGACCCGAAACACCTGCGCCTCGACAAGCTTGATTGCGTCCGATTCGTGGGTGCTCATCGCTATGGCTCACCTCGAGAAAGGCCTTTCCGGCTGCCTGCGATGAGGTGCTCGGCTGCGCGGGCGGCCAATGCCATAATCGTGAGCGCCGGGTTGGCTGATCCCTGTGTGGGAAGCACGCTTCCATCGGTGATGTACAAATTGCCGACCGCGAAGGAACAAAGGTTGCGATCGACGACACCTTGTGAGTGCAAGGCAGCCATGCGACATCCGCCAACCAGATGTGCATAGCGATCGATGGTGATGACCTCTTGGGCACCAGCGGCCTTGAGGATGATCTCCATCGTGTCCTGGGCGCTACGCATGAGCTTTCGATCGTTATCGCACTGGCTGTAGGAGAAGCAAGCAACGGGCAGACCGAGGCGGTCCTTCTCCTCAGCGAGCGTTACCCGGTTGTCCGCGAGTGGGAGGAACTCGCACAGTGAGCCAAGGCTTGCCCAGTGGACATAATCGCGCGCTAACCCCGTGCTAGCCGTGTCCATGGATTTGCGCGCCCGACGAAGAACGTTCGCTTCTTCCTCAAGCCGGTCTGCAAGATTCTCGTCGCCACGACATCGCAATACGTTGGCGACATCGCCAAGAGCGGCGACGGCCACAGCTAAGTGCTCAACAAGCAGCTTCCCCAGAGTGCGATGATCGCAGCCCACAAGTGGAGTTTCGTCCTTTGTCGCTCGGCGGGGATCACTGTTCGTCAACTCCGCTAATAGCTGCATCAGTAAGTAACGTTGCTCATCGAGAAGATCGAGCGAGTCTCCTTGTGGACGAGTTCCGTGGCTGGGTGAGGTGAAACCGTTTCATTGGGCCGTTTCATTGATCCTTAATGGGATTCCGCCGACTGAGCGAGAGCCCGCCGTTCCCCTGTCGACATCTTGCGCATGAGCGGTCGAAGCAACCGCATTTCTTCGCGACGCAAGTGCTTGGGTAGATCGTTGCGCAATGCATGGAGTTGCTGCCGGGCCGCCACGGACACCTGATCATCCACCGTCTGCGACAAAATTCTCGAAGACCTGAGTCATCGCGTCATGCTCGGCTCGAAGACGGACGCTGAGATCTTGACCCTGCTTCAAGACTCTGGTCGCCCTCGTCTGCAGCTCTGAGACACGCTCTAGATGTTCCTCCCAGCTTTGTTGGAGTAACCGTAGCAAGTGCTTAAAATCGGCAGGCTCGGCCTCTGCAAGCCGTGCCACTGCCTCCAGGAGTTGGCCATCGTCGATCCTCCTCCTCTCCAGGATTCGCCAGCGGTACATCATCAGTCCTCCTCAGTCCTCCTCCTCCCTTGATGCGGTATACCCGACCCGCTATTGCCCTAACGAGCTTGGGGTTTTCGGCCGCAGAAATCGGGTACTGCCCGAGAGGAGTATCCGCCTACCTATCCCCACCGATGTCGAGGGCCGCAGATGGACACCGCTGAACACCGAGGGACCATTTTGAGCGATCCTGAGGAGTCATCCCTAACCGCAGGCGACAAGTCGACGGCTGAACTTCTCGCCGACTTCTCCCGAGAATTGACGTCCCTGGTCCACCACGAGATCGAGCTGACCAAGACCGAAATGCTCGAAAAGGGGAAGAGGGCGGGACTCGGGGCAGGCTTTCTCGGTGCAGGCGCCGTAGCCGGCTTGCTCGCGGCGGCTTGCTTCACGGCCACGGCCATCGCAGCAATCTCTTTGGCGATTCCCGTCTGGGCAGCAGCCCTAGCCGTCGGGTTCTCCTACCTTGTAGTCGCAGGCACCGCGGCCCTTGCAGGACGCAAGGAGTTAGTCGAAGCTTCGCCGCCGATCCCCGGCCTGGCCATGGAAAGCGCAAAGGAGGATGTCGCATGGCTCAAGCTCCAGACGAAGTCCGCGAAGCGATAGAGACAGACCGCGAGCAGCTGGGCGAGACCGTTCGCGCCCTGGCTGCAAAGGCCGACGTGAAGGCTCGGGTTCAACCACAAGCTCTCCGAGCGCAAGGAGCAAGTCCGCCATCTCGCGGCCGAAGTCCGATCGACCGCCACCGACCTGTCTCCAGAATCCGTTGCTTCTGGAGCAAAGCACGTCGAAAAAGCAATCATGCGGCTATCACCACCGCAGGCACTCGCGGTCGGCCTGACACTCGGCTATGGCGTCGGGCGGCTCCGAAGACACCGCCGTTGAGCCGGACCTCCGCTCCCTTCGTATGGCATGGCACTCCTCTTTCATCGTCTTCTGTATCAGATGCAGATGGAGTGGGTAGAAACCCGACCGGTCACGTCGATGAAGGAAGGAGATCCTTCAATGCCCTCGAAGCAAGCGAATGTGAAAAACGAGAAGCAATACGAGGCCTTGAAGGACAAGGGGATGTCCAAGCAGCGCGCCGCCCGTATCGCCAACTCTCCCAATGCCTCGCACAATGGCGGGAAGAAGTCCGGATCAGGTGGGAGTTCAAAGCAGGGAGGCACCACAGCGGAACACAAAGCCGCCGGCCGCAAGGGTGGCCGGGCGTCCGCGAAGTCTTCCTAGGTCCCGCGTCCAGGCAGTCGCCCCGAGATTGAGATGGCCCTGACTGATTTGGTAGTAAACGCGCGTCAGTGGGCGCGGTCTCAACGTGACGCCTATGGCCATGGCGAGGACCGTCCTCTCGGCGCCTACCTCGGAGTGATGGCCACATACGCTGTCGTCGTCACCGCGGCGGGAAACGCAGTCCGAATCTCAAGACGATCTCTTCCTCCATCGTGGAGTTTCGGCGATGTCGTCTTGCTGAGCATCGCCACCCACAAAGTCGCTCGCCTGATAAGCAAGGATCCCGTGACAAGTCCATTGCGCGCACCAATGACTCGCTTTGAAGGAAGGAGCGGCGAGGCGGAACTCTCCGAGGAGGTGCGTGGAACCGGGCTGCGCCACGCGCTTGGCGAACTCGTCACTTGCCCCTTCTGTCTCGATCAGTGGGTCTGCACTGCCTTGATCTTCGGGCTTATCTCGGCTCCGAAGCTCGCCCGAACCGTAATGACCGCCTTCGCCGCAGTCGCAGCCGCCGACGTCATGCATCACCTCTACGCGCAGCTCCAAGACTGAAAGCGGATGTGCATTGTGTCCCGTCCCTACTTACTCGCCGAACTGCTCCCTAGGGCAACGGCGATCCACTAAAGGAGTCTCATGAAGGCCACGGTGGCTGACTTCATCCTCGAGCGTCTGCGAGGCTGGGGCGTCGAGCACGTGTTCGCATACCCCGGCGACGGCATCAACGGACTGCTCGCCGCTTGGGGTAGAGCTGACAACCAACCGGTGTTCGTACAAGCCCGCCACGAAGAGATGGCTGCCTTTGAGGCAGTCGGATATTCCAAGTTCTCCGGCAAGGTCGGAGTTTGCGCGGCGACGTCTGGGCCCGGGGCGATTCACCTTCTGAACGGTCTCTACGACGCACTCCTCGACCATGTTCCTGTTGTGGCCATCGTGGGCCAAACAAGTCGCTCTGCCATGGGCGGCTCCTACCAGCAAGAAGTGGACCTGCTGAGCTTGTTCAAGGACGTCTGCCACTCGTACGTGCAGGTGGTCACCGTTCCGCAACAGCTCCCGAACGTCCTCGACCGAGCCATTCGGACTGCACATTCTCAGCACGCTCCCACGTGCATCATCGTCCCGTCGGACGTTCAAGAGCTCAAATACGAGCCGCCGGAGCATGCGTTCAAAATGGTGCCGTCGAGCATCGGTACATCGTGGCCACGGGTGACTCCAGACGACGCTGCAGTGGCTCGAGCTGCCGACATTCTCAACGCTGGTGAGCGTGTGGCAATTTTGATCGGGCAAGGCGCTCGCGGAGCAGGAGAAGAAATCACCGCGCTTGCCGATCTTCTGGGCGCCGGCGTCGCCAAAGCTCTGCTCGGGAAAGACGTTCTCGCCGACAATCTTCCCTTCGTCACGGGTTCCATCGGCCTGCTCGGAACACGGCCGTCGTACGAACTCATGATGGCCTGCGACACCCTGCTCTCCGTCGGCACCAACTTCCCCTACACCCAATTCATGCCCGAACTCGAACAAGCACGCGCCATTCAAGTCGACATTGACGGCAGTCGTATCGGTATGCGCTACCCGTACGAGTTGAACATCGTCGGCGACGCGGAAGCGACCCTGCAGGCCCTTCTCCCTCTCGTCACACGCAAATCGGACCGAAGTTGGCGTGATCGCATCGAAGGCAGCATCGGTCATTGGCGAAACACCGTCGAACGCCAAGCCATGACCGACAGCGGCCGAGCAGACACCGTGAATCCAATGCGACTGGTCTGGGAACTCAGTCAACACGCTCCGTCCAACGCCATCATCTGTGCCGACTCCGGGTCCGCCGCCAACTGGTACGCACGCCATCTGTCGATGCGCGACGAGATGCGTGGCTCACTGTCAGGTACCTTGGCCACAATGGGGCCGGGCGTCCCCTACGCAATCGGCGCGAAGTTTGCACATCCTGATCGGCCGGTCATCGCTCTCGTCGGTGATGGCGCGATGCAAATGAACGGGATGGCCGAGCTCATCACCGTCGCCCGGTATTGGCGAGGTTGGGACGACCCGCGACTGGTAGTCGCCGTCCTTCACAACAACGACCTCAACCAGGTCACGTGGGAGATGCGCGCCATGGAAGGCGCCCCCAAATTCGTCGAGTCCCAAACTCTTCCCGACGTCGACTACGCCGGATTCGCAACCAGCCTGGGGCTCAGCGTCGCTCATGATCACTGAACACGAGAAACTCGAATCTGCCTGGAAAGAAGCGTTCTCTGCCGACCGCCCCACTGTCCTTGACGTGCATACCGACCCTGACGTCCCCCCAATCCCGCCGCATGCCGACTTCGAACAGGTCAAGAGCATGACAAAGGCGCTGATTGCCGGCGACGAGGATGCGTGGGGTGTCATACGCACCGGGGTCAAGCAGAAGGTTCAGGAATTCTTGCCTGGCCAGAAGGGGTCGTCATGAATCCACTCTTCCGCAGAACACCGCCCGGGGAACTGAGCTCCGCAATCGAGAACATCCGAACCGGACGATTCGAACGCTCACTGGCGGCGCTTGCAGCCGCAGGAGCGGCAGTCACCACAGGCGAGATTTTTATGTCCCACGACAGCGCCAGTTTCGGGAACAAGATGATGTGGGTCCCAATCGTCGTCGTGCCGACTGTCATACCTGCGGGAATCGCTTCGGTGTTCAGTCGCAAAGCGGCGAAAACCGTCCTCCCGCTTGCCTCTGCACTCGTGGTCGCCAACGGTCTGCAAGGAACGTATCTCCATTTCCGCGGCGCACTGCAGAAACCCGGTGGGCGCAAAAACTTGCGCTACAACCTGGAAATGGGCCCCCCAGTCTTCGCTCCCCTTCTCGCCGCAGTGGTCGGGGGCATGGGACTCCTCGCATCGCTCTTGCGTCGGGAGGGCTCCAACGACTGATGCCATTCCTGACACCCCATCGGCGGGCAATCACGCCGGGAGGAAAAGGACGCTTTCCCGGCTTTGATGTGCTCGCCCAATCCGACAACTGGGATGAGGTCACAGCCGGGGTGGTTCTCGCTCGCCTCGACCCGCCTCATGAATTCAGCTTCTTCTCACCCCTCGAACAGGCGACGGCCGGCGCTCTCTTCGACCAGCTCCTGGCCCAGGACGACGATCCCAAGGTACCCGTCCTCGAACTCGTCGACCGCCGGCTTGCCCTCGATGAAACCGATGGCTGGTTCTATGCCGACATGCCCGAGGACAAAGAGGCCTGGCGCCTGACTTTGAAGATGCTCGATGACGATGCCAACGAGACATACGAAGCTCCGTTCCACCGTCTCCGGGTGGACCAGCAGGGCTGCCTGATCCAAAAGGTGCAGGATGCCGACTCCTGGCACGACTTGAAGGCAGACCATGTCTGGTCGTTGTGGACTCGATACGCATGCGCAGCTTTTTACTCACACCCCTGGGCGTGGAACGAAATCGGCTTTGGCGGACCCGCCTACCCGCGCGGCTACCGGACACTCGGCGTCGACGGCCTCGAGCCATGGGAGGTCCGTGACCAAGCTAACAACGATCCCGTACCCTGGGCCGAGCGCGTCGAAGAAGCGAAACACCTTCACGAAGAGATCGCTGGAGGATCGAACGGTCGCTGATGGCACGTCGCTGGTCTGATCGATCCATCCGCCGGCGCAACGAGTCCGCTTGGCTGCTTCCTTCGGACCAAGCGCGGAGCAATCACCGCCTGCGCAACGACATGCGCACCTTCGACGACGACGATGAACTTGATATGGTCGTCGTCGGTTGTGGTGCAGGCGGAGGGACCTTGCTCCAACGCCTTGCTCGCGCCGGGTGGCGAGTGGCAGCACTGGACGCTGGACCTTTCTGGGATCCCGATGCCGACTGGGTCAGCGATGAGCTGGGTTCACACCGGCTGTACTGGACCGAGCCGCGAGTGATCACTGGCGACGATCCAGTGCCCCTCGGATCCAACAACTCAGGCTGTGGAGTCGGCGGGTCCATGGTCCACTTCGCAGGCTACGTTCCTCGCTTCCATCCCTCCGACTTCCAGACCTACTCACTGGATGGTGTTGGCGCGGACTGGCCAATCTCCTACGAGGACATCCGACCCTATTACGAGCACATTGAAGAGGAACTTCCGGTTTCGGGCCAGCCCTGGCCGTGGGGAGACCCTCACTCTTATCGGTATCACGCTCAACCGCTCAGTGGAAACGGGGAGATCCTTCTACGCGGTGCCCTGAAAGCTGGTATCGAGGCTCGAGTCGGCCCTGTCGCCATCGCCAATGGACGATTTGGTAATCGGGACCACTGCATCTACCGGGGCTTTTGCCTCCAAGGATGCAAGGTCAACGCGAAGGCGTCCCCGCTAATCACGCACATTCCCGATGCACTCGCCCATGGTGCCGAGGTCCGGCCGCACGCGATGGTCTCGAAAATCGTCCTCGACCAGAACGGCCGAGCTTCTGGTATCGAATACTTTCGCGATGGCGTTCCACGTTTCCAAAGGGCTCGCATGATCGCTGTCGCCGGCTACTCGATCGAGAGCCCCCGCTTGCTCCTTCTCTCAGGATGCGACCGCTTTCCCGACGGGTTGTGCAATGACTTCGATCAAGTCGGGCGCTACCTCATGGTGCAGGGTGCACCACAGACGGCCGGTCGATTTTCCGAAGAGATACGGATGTTCAAGGCACCGCCTCCAGAAGTCAGCAGTGAACAGTTCTACGAGACTGATCCAACGAAGGATTACAAGCGCGGATATTCCGTTCAGAACATCTCGCCGCTTCCCATCACCTATGCCGAGCACATCACGGCGCAGGGCCACTGGGGGAAAGTCCTGCGGGAGTACATGCGCGACTACGTCCACTGGGCGACCCTGGGATCACTGTGCGAGTTTCTACCGTTCGCTGACAACAGGGTCACCCTCGCCGACAAGCAGGATCGCTTCGGCCTCCCCGTGGCCTGTTTCTCTTACACCCAGTGTGACAATGATCGAAAACTGATGCGGGCGGCTCAGGCGACCATGGAGACCATTCTCCATGCCGCCGGTGCAGAGGAACTCATCACTGTCGATCGCTATGCTCACCTGCTTGGGGGCTGTCGTATGGCGACATCAGAAACGAATGGAGTTGTCGATCGGAACCTGCGCTCCTTTGCGATCGACAACCTGTTCATTACCGATGGAAGCGTCCTGCCGACCCAGGGAGCGGCTAACCCAGCGCTCACCATCATGGCTCTGGCAGCGCGCGCGCCTCTGACTTCCTGATCGCCGGTAGCAAACGTGGTCTCGCCCACGACTGACCATGGGACCTCGACCCCCAACTACGCCAGTAGAAAAAGCTCTTTCCAAAGGGCCAGGGATCTTCCTCTGCTGTCCATGGCGAGTACGCCCCACTGATAGCTGACGAACGGCGGAATCATTTCATCGATCCTGGTACGCTCCTTCGTCCCCATTGCGGACTACGCCGTCCTCGGCGATGGGCGCTCGATTGCGCTCGTGGCCCGTGACGGCCGGATCGATTGGTGGCCAGTGCCATTTCTTGACTCCCACCCCGTCTGCGCCGCACTTCTCGATCCCCCAGCGGGCGGCTTCTTGCTCCTGGCACCCAACACTCCCTACGAGGTTGACCGCGCATATATTCCAGGGACCACTGTCTTGCACAGTACCTATCGCACCGCAGGGGGTGCGGTTGAGGTCGTTGACTCTCTGAATGTCGGTACTTCCGGCCCTCTGCCATGGACCGAGCTTGCGCGTCGAGTTCGTGGGTCTGAAGGCCAGGTCGAGATGACCTGGGAGTTTGTCCCGGGAACGCGCTTCGGCGAAGCAGAACCTCGGTGTGAATGCCGTGCTGGCATTCCACTTGCTTTCATCGATGACGTCTGTCTCGCGGTGCTGACAGACCGCCTAGAGCAAGTCCAGATCGACACGGGCGCGATACGCGGCGAATTCTTGGTCAGAGCGGACGATGACGTCCTTCTCGCAATTGTTGCCAGCAGGAGCGAGCCGGTGTTCATTCCCCCCATTTCAACGATTAACGCACGGATCGAAAGGACAATCGCTACGTGGCGTAGATGGACCGAGCACATCGAACATAACGGGGACTGGGAACATTGGGTCGTGCGTTCGGCTCTGACTTTGAAGACCCTGCTTTGTGAACCCTCCGATGCCATTGCCGCTGCCGGCACAACCTCCCTCCCAGAACGAATCGGAGGTGACAAGAATTGGGACTACCGCTTTGCTTGGGTACGTGACTCGTCATTCACCGTCAACGCACTGATCAACCTCGAACTGCACGAGGAGGTTCACGCTGCGGTCTCCTGGCTTCTAGCTGCGATCAAACGCTCTCGCCCGGATTTACGTGTCTTCTACACCTTGGCGGGGACCGCCGCAGGGCCGTCGTCGACGCTCGATGCTCCCGGATACCGAGGCAGCCAACCGGTACGGCGCGGCAACGACGCCGCACGCCAACGACAACTTGGAAACTATGGCGACCTGTTCGACACGATCTTTCGCTATACCGAATCCGGTCATCTCATCGACAAGGACAGCGCTCAGTGCCTGTGCGAACTCGCCGACCGCTGCTGCGAGAATTGGCGGAAGAAGGACTCCGGAATCTGGGAGCTGTCAAAACGCCGGCACTACACCATCTCCAAGATTGCCTGCTGGGTCGCTCTCGATCGAGCCACTCGTTTGGCTCGAGCAGGACAACTGCCGCCTGACCAAGAACAGCGTTGGCAACGCGAAGCGGACGAGATCCACCAATGGATTCTCGAACACTGCTGGTCCGACACCCTCCATGCCTACACGTTCTATGCGGACAACGACCAACTCGACGCCTCGGTTCTGTTAGCGGGGCGAACAGGCTTCGATTGCGGCCCCCGTCTCTCGAGCACAATCGACGTCATCACCGACCAGCTCGGAATCCCAGGCACACCCCTCCTGTATCGCTACACCGGAATGGACCAAGAGGAGGGCGCATTTGTCGCCTGCACGTTCTGGGTCGTCGACGCTCTCGCACGGACCGGCCAGCTGGATCGAGCTCGCGACCTGATGAACCAGGCCGTAGCCATCTGCAATGAACTCGGCCTTCTCTCCGAACAGGTCGACCCCACTGACAACTCGTTCCTCGGAAACTTCCCCCAGGGCCTATCCCACCTATCTCTCATCAACGCTGCTGCGACGCTGTCGCGGGCCGGTTCGAGTACCGCAGCATCAGCCGTACTTTCGTAGCCTCCTACCTGTTTCAAACACCCAGAGTTGGGCATCACGAACCGCATGCGGCGGACCTGCGCGCTCGCAACGTGGGCCTACTTGTCCTGGATCCTGGTCACCTGGACATTCTCCCTTGAACAGCTCCTCTTTGGAGCGGTCGTCGCCATCCTCATCGCTTGCGCACTGTCCCCACTCGGAAATGCACAGGGGCCATGGTGGTTCTTGACTCCTCGACGTCTCGTCGCTTCACTCCGGCTGATCACGGTTGCCGCCGCCAAGGTTCTGGTCGCGAATCTCAGCCTGGCCAGGCGGATCTGGTCACCACGTCGCCCCCTTCAAAGCGGAATGGTGATCGTTCCAACGCACGAACGCGGCGAAGGCTCTGTCGCCGCCGTCGGCATCATCACCTCACTCATCGTCGACAACCAGGTCACCGACATCGATCGCCGACGTCATCAATTGCAGTATCACGCCGTCTCGGTTCCTCCTGAGAACAGTCGGAAAGCGCGCCAAGCAATCAACGGCCCAGTTGAAGATCTCCTCGCCCACTTCGAAAAGCAGGACCCGTGACAACCATCTATCTTGTGATCGCCATCGCTGAATTTTCACCGGTTGCGCTTCTCCTCGTGCGCATGGCCCGCGGTCCGACTGTCTCGGACCGCATCGTCGCCCTCAACACGATGTCGACCCAAGCGGCACTGGCTGTCCTTTTCTTCGCGGCCTATGCAGATCGGACCATTGACTTGGACGTGGCGATCTGGCTCGCTTCGTTCAGCTACCTAGGCGCCATCATCTGGTCGCGGTACCTCGAGCGCGGTCTCCTCTGATGACCGCAGCCTTCGTCATCGCCCTTGCGACCATCGGATTCGGTTTCTCACTCTCTGGTGCCGTCGGAATCCTGCGCATGCCCGACGTCTACTGCCGCATCCAATGCTCCAGCAAGACCATCACCATGGGAGCCATCCCCGCTCTAATCGCTCTCGTCATCGGTGAAGGACCGATCTCCTCCTACGGCAGCCGAGCTCTGATCGTCGCCACTCTGTTGGTGATCCTGAGCCCGACCGCTTCCCACGCACTCGCCCGCGCTGCTTACAAAACCCGCGTTCCGATGTGGGACGGCGCCGTGCGCGACGAGCCAGCGCAACGTGACATCGCACAAAAATCCTCATGACCGGCTTTTGGATCCTCGACTTTGCCTGCCTTGCAGCCATCCTGATCTGCGCCATATTCGTCGTGCGCCTGCGAAATCTCAACGCCTGCGTCATGGCGCTCTCGGGGATGGGGACCCTCCTCTCACTGCTCTTCGTCATCCTCGGGGCACCCGACGACGCACACTCCGAAGTCGTCGTGGGAGCCATCGCACTACCCACCCTGTACCTCATCGCCATCGGCAAGACGCGCACTAGCGTCTCGGACTCCGGCCAGCTTGGCGAGGACTCCACTTCTTCACCGCACGAATGAAGATGAGTTCTGCATGAGCGCCGATCCACCAATCCGTGCCGAGCGCTCGGAAGAGGAAGCCATCCACCGACCCGTCCTTGGCGCTATCATCGCCGCCTGCTTTGGCGCGCTGCTCGTTGTCGCAGCCGTCCATCTTCCACACGACGAAGCTCCGCTTCCCGCCATCGCTCGCTATGCCATGGAGGTCGCCCTCCCCAAGTGGGGGATCACTGAGCCAGTCAACGAAGTCGTCTATGGAACCCGAGGCTTCGACACATTTGGCGAGACATTTCTGCTCCTCGCCGCCGTGATCTGCGTCGTCATGCTCGCACGTCGCCGCGAGCCACGTGATGGATTCATCGGTGAAGAAGCAGCCGGCTCACGTGAACAAACCGAGGATGACCCTTCCTCGACATCCGGCTCCGCCGCCGCCCGTCGCGCCGAGAAAGAAGAGGAAGACGACGACCGCACCGACCGAGCGACGGGTCGTTCTCTTCCCGACTTCGAACTTCTGGGAACTCCCGCCCCCGAGGACGCACAAGCCATGTCAGTCATCGTCCGGGTCGCCACCAGACTGGTCAGTCCACTCCTCGCCACCATGGGCGTGTATCTCGTTGCCTGGGGTTACTCGCCGGGGGGCGGCTTCCCTGCCGGCGCCGTGATTGCTGGGATCATCCTCCTCGCCTACGCCGCATTCGGATATCGACGTGTCTCCCGACTTGTTCAACCGACGATTTTCGAGATCCTCGAACTTGTCGGCGCCCTGGCCATCATTGCCTGTGAGACCCTCGGGTTGATTTTGAAGGGATCATTTGCGGCTAACTGGATTCCCCTCGCCGAGAGCCAAACCATTCCCAGTGGGGGAATCCTCCAGTTCTTCTCGGGAAGCGAATTCATCGAAGTCAGCACCGGACTGGTCCTTGTAATTTTCGCGATTCTCGGCATGGAGCATGACTGGACTCCCGATGACGAGAGTGCTGATGACAAGACCGCTAAGAAACAAAAGCCACCGGACAGTCCCTCGCGAGGATCGAAAGCTCACACAATATGATCGTCGTCAACTACCTCGCCGCGGGGGCTCTTCTCTCGCTCGGCCTCTTCATCGTTCTCACCCGCAGGAACCTAATCAAGATCATCATGGGCCTGTCCTTGATCGAGTCATCGAGCTACCTGCTCCTGATTTCCATGGCATACCGACGGGGCTCGACAGCGCCCGTCCTCCTCAATCCCCAGCACGGAGAGACCGTCGCGCAACTCGTCAAAGGAAACGTCGCAGATCCTGTTCTGCAAAACTTCTGTCTGACAGCCATCGTGATCGGCGTCGCAGTGACCGCGGTGTTCCTGACGATCGCCGTGCGAGTTAGTCAGCATTACCAGAGCCTCGATTCCGACCGCATGCGTGAAATCGCGCGGGTGACGACCTCCGCCCTCTCCTCTCTTCTTCCTCTTCCTGTCGCCATCCCGATCGGAGGAGCTGTCCTCGCCCCACTCGCCGCACGCCTGTCTAAGAAACTCGCCTTCGCGATCTGTGTCCTTGCCTCCGCAGGAGCCCTTACCGTCCTCATTCTCGTGGCACCCACGGTCTTCAGCGGCAACGAGGTCACCCATTTCCTCGGCCACTGGGCCCCCTTTTCCGGCCACGAACTCGGCGACACCTTCGGAGCCGATCCTTTCGGTGTGACCTTCGCCCTCGTCGTCGCTGCTGTTGGTTGTCTGCTGCTTGTCTATTCATTATCCGAACTGCGCGAGCTCGCTAAGAAAGAACTTGGTGCTTACGTCTGCCTCTTCCAGCTGCTGATTGCTGCTTTGATTGGCTCTGCACTGACCGCCGACCTCGTCAACCTCTTTGTCTGGTTTGAAGTTGCCGCGCTGGCAAGTTACGGGCTCACTGGGTTCTTCTTGGAACGGCCGATTGCGCTAGAGGCTGCATTCAAAATTGCGGTCCTTACAAACATTGCCAGCTTTGCTGTGTTCATCGGGGCGGCAATGATCTACTCGGACCACGGAGCCCTCAACTTCGGTCAGATTCACAACGCTCTCCAGTCCCACGTGCAGGATGCGGACATTGTTGCCTTGGGCATTCTCGTCATGGGTTTCGCCACCAAGGCAGGCGTGATTCCGTTCCACGGCTGGCTGCCCGACGCGCACACAGTTGCCCCAGGACCAGTGTCGGCCCTCTTTTCTGGATTGATGGTCAATCTCGGTGTCTTCGCCATCGCCCGCCTCTCCCTCCAGATCTTCGGACCCAGCAACTCTCACCCGCTCCTCACCCTGCTCACCGTCCTCGGGTGCGTTTCCGCCGTCACCGGCGCCTTCCTTGCTCTCGCCCAAGACGACTTGAAACGTCTCCTCGCCTACGACACCGTCTCGCAAATGGGAGTCCTCATGGTCGCCTTCGCGAGTAACACTGCCGGTGGTGTCGCTGGTGCCACATACCATCTCGTCAACCACGCCCTCTTCAAAGCCCTGCTCTTCCTCTGCGCCGGAGCGATCGTGCACATCACGGGATTCGACAAGCTGTCCCAGATGGGCGGCCTTGCGCGCCGACTCCCCTTTATCGCTGTGGCATTCGTGGTTGGCGTGATCGCCATTGCCGGCGCCCCTCCCATGAACGGGTACGTCTCGCTGGGCCTCATTCACGCCTCATTGCAGTTCAATGACCCGGCCGCGTATGGGGTAATGGTGCTGGCGCAGATCATCACCGTCGCCGCACTGGCCAGAGCCACATATCTTGCGCTCTTCCGCCGGCGAAACAAACCACTTCCCGAGTTCACACGTCTCCATCCCGGAATGATCATGGCGATGAGCACGCTCGGGCTAGGCTGCCTCGCCTTCGGAGTCTTTCCGTATGCCGTGCTCAACCACGTCGCCGCACCCGCCGCCGCAGGGCTCCTCGCTCCCAAAACGTATGCACAGGGCGTTCTGAGCCAAGGAGCACACTTTGTGATTCCTTCTGTCTCGTTCGGATACTTCTCGGTGACAGACCTCATGACTGCGCTCGGCACCGCCGGGGTTGGCGTTCTCCTCGCCATGTGGTATCTCAGGGTCTCCGAGCCTCAACCCATCACCTGGCTGCGCGGCCTCCACACCGGCTCAGTCAATGACTACGCCGCCTATCTTGCAATTGGCGGCATCCTGACGGTCACTGTCTTATTAGTGCGCTGATCGGACTCAAGAACTACCCACGATCACGCACTCCGTTCCGTCGTTCGTGCGCCCGCGAGCCTGCGTCTCAGGAACGCAACCACCGCAATCTCTTCACGAGACAGCTCAGAGAGATTGGCAAGTTTCTCCTCGGCTCGCCGTTCAAGGTTTTCAATCAAGGTTCCGTCGAGGTGCGCGGCTAGCACCTGTGGATGGACATAACACTGTCGACACACCGAACGGGTGTTTCCCAGTTGCTTCGCCACAGAGTCGATCGCCCTCACAACTTGGCGCTTCGCCTCCAACTCAGACGAGTAGGCACCAAGCTCTTGAAGCGCCCATGCCGCGAGCACCGTGCCGCCCCAGGTCCGGAAGTCTTTGGCGGTGAAGTCATTCTTGGTAATGGTTCGGAGGTAGTCGTTGACATCTTGTGACTCGATGTGATGACGGTCTCCCTCATCGTCGCGATACTGGAAGAGCTCATGACCGGGGAGTTCTTGGCACTGCTTGATAATCCGCGCCAGTCTCCGATCGTGGATCTTGACACAATGCGTCTTTCCAGACTTTCCACGAAATTCGAACGAGATGTCGGCGCTCTCGACATGCACATGGCGGGTGCGCATGGTCGTGAGGCCAAAGGACTTGTTCTCTTCGGCGTACTCCTCGTTGCCGACTCGAATGTATGTCGTGTCGAGAAGGCGCACGACCGTCGCCATCACCTTCTCTCGTGGTAGTCCGGGTCAACGTAAGTCACGCTCCACCCGGCGCCGGATGCGAGGCAATATTTCGGCAAAGGAGAGGATACGTTCATACTTGGTAGCATCTCGCACTTCACGCCATCGCTCGTGGTACCGATACTGCTTCCGACCTTTGACGTCCCGCCCCGTCGCTTGAATGTGACCATTCGGACTAGAACAGATCCATACCTCAGTCCATGCCGGCGGAATCGCAAGCGCTTTGATCCGCGCTACCACCTTGGGATTCTGTACCCGCTGCCCGCCATCGTCCCGATACCGAAACGACTTTCCTGCTCGGACCCGGCGTATACCGGGCCCACGGTCGTTGACATATCGCAGACCAGCCTCGTGGGCTGCTTCTATCCCTTCTTCGTCAAGCATCAGCTGTCAGCATGCGAGGTCGGTCCTCTCGCAACTCCCCACACCCGGCCTCAGGATTCGCCGGTCGGATCCTCATGATCGTTATCGTGCGCCTCTCCGGCATGTTCCTTATCGAGTCTTCATGTGGCGCATGCTCGTGCGCGACTGGAGCGTGGTTATGCTTGTGGTCGTGGCGAGAGCTGAGATGTTGGAACCCTCAACGGAGTGATTGTGCGTCACATGAAAATGCTCGTGGCTATGGACCATCCCCTCGTGACGATGCAACTGACCCATATGGCCGGCAGCCTCACTCATGCCGACTTCCTTCAATCCAAAGCGGCGAAGCATGGGTCGTCGTTCACCGCTATGGCACTTCTACCCGTAACAGGGCCACTCAACCGGTCACCAGGACTGCGGTGGTGGATTGGAGCGTCTCTCCGTGGTTTCGGTTGGGATCGACCTCGTCCGCCAAAACCCCGTCGTTGCCATGCTTTCGAATGTCCCTACCTGCTCTACCCCGGCCGAGATCTTGGTATCTAAGCTCTTTCCACGATGGAGACCACGAGTCGGGCGATGGGCTCGAACCGGCGCTTCTTGAGCAAGACCGTGCGTGGGTTATCCCGGGATCGGCCATCCGTAGGAGCGACACTGTATGTGCGCCCGATCGTGTCGATGCGAGGGTGGCCCGCAAGGCACGCGACTGGCCGACCTGGTCCGCCTTGTCGGAGATCGCCGTGCCTCGACGATTGATGCACAACCGGAGCCGGTGCTGAGCCAACAGCAGTTTAGGTTCAAACTGCAGCGGTCAGTGATTTTACGGCCGTACATGCCTCGTCACGGAGCATGGTCCACCACTTTCCCCGTCGGGCACTATTGAGGCGTCACATTCGCAAAGGTCGTTCGCCGGAGCCAGTCGGGCTCTGCCAATCGACGATACAAGCAACGGGGGATAGAGGGCTATCCGCGCCTCGAATGAGTTCAAATGTAGGCGTGATCGAGGAAGACGGGGCGTGCCGGGCTTAGCGGCTTGACAATTCAGAAGTGTGGGTCGACTGAAGCATCAAAGCTCGAACTAGCTCCAAGACCTCATGGCAAGCGCGGCGGCAGATGGCGGCCGGATCTCCGGAGAGTTGGAGACGAGTGCTGCAAGCCCCGCCCAGTGCGCTATCAACGCAAACAAAAACGGTGCCCGGGCTCTGACCATGATCAGGACCCGGGCCGCCCACTCCAGTGATACCGATCCCAATGTCAGCTCCGGTGAGCTTGCGGACCCCCTCGGCCATTTGACGCGATGCTTGCTCGGTAACGACATTGTCTGCCGTGACTCCCAGCAAATCAAACTTTACGCTCTCAGCGTATGCAACGATGCCACCAACAAAGAAACTGCTGGCTCCCTCCATCGCTGCGAACGCGTTGCTAAGCAGTCCGCCTGTCAGGGATTCTGCAACGGCATAGTAAGCCCCGAGGATGGGAGCATGCGTGCGAGGAAATCGCCAGCCGGATCGGCCATCGGTTGTGAGCTAGACGTACTCTTCGCGCGCCTGTTGAGCGCGGGCGGCACCAATCTCAGTCGTCACGTCCTTCTGCTCTTCTGGCGGCGGCAACGCCGCCTTCTCGCCAAGAGCTTGAATCCAGAGCTCGCGGGCCCACCCGCGGGTGTGATACAGGTGCTTGTCTTCTTGCTCCTCAACCTCGGAGACGGCTTCCTTGAGCTGCTTGCCTTCGTCGCCTGAGACTTTGGAACTGATCGCGGCCAGAAGCTCCCAATTGAGATGGTCCTTCGTTTCTGCAAGGGTGACACACTCGGCTGCGACAACCTCTGCTGTACCGGGCGGCCCATCTTTCAGTGCCAGCTCCATTGCCTGGACCAACGCATCACCAATCCCGCGCACCACCTTGCGCCCCGGCGTTTCGGTGGCAGGATTCAATCCGAATGTCTCGAGCAACCCCCGAACGATCTCGACGTGCCGAGCGGTCTGATCGTGGTACTTCTGCCACTCCTCTTTGAGGTCGTCGTTTTCAACACATCGAAGGGCGGTTTCGTAGACTTGGACCCCGCCATTTTCGGTCTCAAATGCCTGGTACAGCAGCTGATTCAACTGGTCTTGATCCATGTTCCTCTCCTGACGCGCTCGCCATTCGGATACCCGGTATTAACGGCTTAAAACGGCTGGTTCTTGCGGCAACGGGCTCCGGCTGTTGCCCCCTCGACCGTCAGCTGGGCCGCGCCGCCTATGTCCGCTTGGTCCTGAGGGTGCCATGGACAAAGGCATGAGTGCCGGGTCCACACAGCATTGTCTATTTGGTACGACCGTTCAACGACGCATGACGAAGTGGTTACTGAACTAGGCCAGGCCCGGGATAGAGAATTGCCACGGACAAGAATCAGAGGCTCTCAGATGCCAAGCCTCGGACGGAGCTCTCGTTCATAAAACCCGATGAACCCATTGAGGTCGGTGCCGATCTGACTGATGTAGATCTCATCGAATCCGGTTTCGACAAATTCGGAAACGGCCTGAACGTGACGCTCGGGGTCAGGGCCGCAAGGTACTTGGTCCGCGACCATCCGCTCGGTGACGAGTGAAGCCAGTTGCTCAAAGTGTGACGGCATTGGTAGCTCTTGGCTCGCCTGACCTGGTATGCATTCTGTCGGCCAGAGCTGATGAACGAGCTCTTCCGCCCGTTGTTCATCGTTGTCCCAACACACCTTTAGGGCACCAATGATTGGCCCCTTGCCGCCCGCTTCGCGGTATGAGCTGATCAAGGACGGATCGGGGTGAGTTGTCACGAGCCCGTCCCCCGTGCGAGCGGAGACTCGGGCAGATGTGGGACCGAATGCCGAGACTGGGACGGGAGGAGGGGTATCAGGACAGGAGTAGAGACGTGCATTGTCTACAGTGAAGTATTCGCCATGGTGTGTTACGAGCTTGCCCGTCCAGAGTTCTCGCATCAACATAATCGCCTCTTCCAACATCGCAAGTCGCGTCTTGAACGCGGGCCAATGCGCACCGGTGACGTGTTCGTTCAGGGCTTCGCCAGTCCCGACGCCCAGCACGAAACGGTCTTCCAGAAGAAGTTGGCTCGTTGCGGCCGCCTGTGCGATCACTGCTGGATGGATTCGCATGATCGGACATGTCACGCCCGTGGTTACCTTCATCCCGCTTGTTTTGCCTGCGATCGCCCCGACAACGCTCCATATAAATGGACTCTCACCTTGTTGGTCGATCCAGGGATGGAAGTGGTCGGATATAAATAAGGACCTGAAGCCCGCTTCTTCCCCACGGCACGCCTGAGACACAAGGCTTCTTGGAGAGTGCTCCTCGCTCGATAGAAAAAGACCAATCTCGGTCACTCGCTCCGTACCTCCCAAATATTTCCCACCGTTGTTCTTAACGCTTACCCCGAAGCGACGAGGGCAATCACCCGACTTTGCTCAGATTTACAGACGGGCGTCGGGCGACCCTGACGCGAGCTTGATCATCGTGCCCTTCCACACTTAGCAAGCGCCCAGCCAATCCACCGGCTGTGGATTACGTACCGAACTCGGTACAGATGATCACCACGTTCATGAGCAAACAAAGGAGGACGGCGATGGCAACCGAGAAGCAGCTTCAGGCTGCCCGTCGCAACATAAAGAAGGCGGGTGCCACAGCCAAAACCAAGAAGTCGATCGCGGCCATGCCGAAACGAACGAGAACCGCCCTAGGCAAGCAGGGGCCTGCGGTGGCGCAGCGGAACCGCAAGGGAGCCCGCAGTCTTATGATCCGCCAAGAGTTGTACCCGGAAGCAAAAAAGCGTGACCTGCCCGGACGGTTCGAAGATGGGTCGCGCCGAGCTCGCTCCATCTTTGGGCCGTTCGTAGGGCAACGACGACCGTCACAGTCTTCGGACGGCTGGCCAATGCCCCCATGCGCCGTCCCCGATCCGATTCGGTCCCCCCGGAAGGTGAGGGAGCGTTGGATCGCCCGGTCCCACACGCCGGGGCGGCGCTCACGGACTGAACCGGACCGCCAATCGCGCACAGCTCAATGTAGGGCTGCTGACTGATGGCCAGGTTGAGGCAATCCGATTGGTGAAGATAGCCAGGGATACAGCCGTGAAAGCCCAGGTCTCTGCGATAATCACCCTGAAGGCAGTGTTGGTGACCGCCTCGGATTGCCTGCGAGCGGAGCTGGAGCCACTAAGCGATTACAAGCTCGTAGTGGCTGCTTCTGCGCTCGACGCAACAGGCGACATCGCAGATCCGGAAGTTGCCATGCGTCACACCCTAAGAGCTTTGGCAATGCGCTGGCTCGAACTCCACGAGGAGGTTAAGGGGCATTCCCGACGACTCAAGGCACTGACGCGAACCGCTGCCCCTCAACTGCTCGACTCATTCGGCATCGGCTTCGACATCGCCGCACAAATGCTCATTACCGCTGGCGACAACAGTGACCGCGTTCGAAATGAGGCTGCCTTCGCCAAGATGTGCGGCGCCTGTCCGATCCCCGCAGGTTCAGGCAAGACCAGCGGGAGACACCGTTTGAACCGTGGAGGCAACCGCCAAGCGAATGCCGCTCTATACCGGGCAGTGATCGTGCGCATGCTTGGCACGAACCAACGATCGCCTATGTCCAACGTCGAACAGCTGAAGGACTATCCAAGAAGGACATCATCCGCTGTCTGAAGCGTTACCTGGCGCGTGAGCTATTCCAGTTGCTGCGAGCGACTACGAATCCGGCCTCATAGAGCCTCGCCGGTTCAAGTATCTCCTGCGCGCCGACTTGACGGTCTATAGGAGCATCAACGCAATGGCCGAGAGCTTCAACGGGCTTTACAAGACCGAACTGATCTTCCACGAAGGACCGTGGAAGAACGCCGACGAGTGGAATGGGCGACGCTCACCTACGTCAACTGGTTCAACCGCCGCCGGATTCACAACGAGATCGGCAAGATCCCACCGGCAGAGTTCGAGGAGAACTACTACCGTCAGATCGACACAGTCAACCTGGTCACTTCACAGATAACCGAGTCTCTATGAAACCCGGGCCGATTCAGAGAACCTTCTGTGCGAGCTTCTTCGGCGCCACCAACGTGTAAGAGGTTCGCACCCATTCCTCGACCTCGCGCCAACGTGCGGCGCCGACGCGCTTGCCGATCGTGACGGTCACCCACCCGCTTCGACCGAGGCCGTACCCCGCCGGCACCGCATGCTCATCGGTGGATACGACAGCCTCTGCCTCGTCTTTCGGCAGTTTGACGGTCAAGACGGTCGCCTCGGGATTTGAGAACACGAAGTTCTTTCCATTCACCCTGAATGTCGGCTCTCCGCCCCAGGCTTCGATATCCACGCGCAATGCTTCAGGTAGTCGGGAGACGATCTGCTCGAGCCGGTCCATGTTCGCGGCCACGGCGTGACCGCTATGCGGTGACAGGATCGAAGAGAACGCGCAGGCTCGGCGGCGACCTGAAAGGGATCCCCTCGACCTTGGGCGGGTCGGCGTCGGGATCGAGGCGGAGGTTGGGAAGCCGCTCGAGGACGGCACTCACGCCGACACGCAGCTCGAGCCGGGCAAGGTGCATGCCCAGGCATTGGTGGCGACCCGTCCCGAAAGCGATGTGCGGTTTTGCGTCGCGGTCCGGGTCGAACAGTTCAGGATCCTCGTACCGGCTCTCGTCGTGGTTGGCGGATCCTGTGCAGCAGATCAAAGAGGCTCCTTTCGGCACCTTGACACCTGCGATCTCGACCGGCAAGAGCGGCTCGCGGTTCACCATCGTGACGGACGTCTCCCACCTGAGCACCTCTTCGATCACGCGGTCGATCACGGTCTCGTCGGCGAGGGCGCGGTCTTTCACTCCCGGATGGGTCAGCAGAGCGAGAAGCGTGCTCCCCATGACCCTGAACGTGGTCTCGGCACCGGCCGGCAAAAGGAGCCGCAGAAATCCGTAGACGTGCTCGTCCGAAAGTCTCTCGCCGTCGATCTCGGCGTTGACGATGTCGGACACGAGGTCGTCCTGCGCGTTGGCTCGTCTATCGGCGACGATCGGCTCCAGGTATTCGCGCATCTCGCGCGAAGCGGGCATGCTCACGCCGTAGTCCTGTGGACCCTGCGAAATTGCGAGTGCCCACTTCTGGAACTGCTCGAAGTCTTCGACCGGCACCCCGAGCACGCCCACGATCACCTGGACCGGGTAACGGCTCGTCACGTCTTCGATGAGGTCAGCACGTCCGAGCGGGGCGATCGCGTCGAGCAGGCCGTTGATCGTCGGAGCGATCAGTTCCTCGTCCCATCTGGAGAGGGCCGACGGCCTGAAGGCCTGCGCGACCAGGGACCGGTAACGGCGGTGCTCCTCGCCGTCCATGCCGAGGATGAGCGTGCCCATCACAGGCCCCATCGTCTCGTTGTTTATGTTCGACGAGAACCTGTCCGGATCGCGAAGCACCGCCTCGACGTCGTCGTAGCGGGTGACCATCCACGTACGCCTGCCCATGGTGGCGCCGTCCACCTCGACGACCGGTTGATCGCGACGGCACTCGGCCCAGAAGCCGTAGATGTCCAGGTCCATTCCGTCGAGGGCGCCTTGCTCCGATCCACCTGATCCCTTGTCCACCGGTCCTCCAGGGTCGATCTCCCGCGATGCTCCAGACTCGCATTATCCGTCGTCTGCCGCAGCATCCTCTCCGAGAACCCGTGGAACCTCGCGCCGAGCGATCACGTGGACGTCGATTCCTGCCTCCGAGGCGTTGCGCAGGACGCTCCTCACGATCTCCCCGCGGGTCATCTCCTGCCACCTGCTGCGTCTCGACGATCCGAGGACGATCTGGGTGATCTGGTGGTTCCGGGCGTATTCGACGATCGCTTCGGCCGGATCGTCGGCTGCGAGCGTGTCCCACTGTGCGCCGAGATCGTTGGAAAGGTTGTGCAGCGCCTCGATCGCCCTGGCACCCGCCGCGGACACCACCGCGTCTCCGGTCACATGCACCACGTGCAACTCGGTCTTGAGCCGAGCGGCCAGCCGCGCCGCGCGCCTCAACAAGGCGTCGGTGCCGGGGGCCCCCGTCACGCAGACGAGGATCCGTTCTGTCGTCTCCCAGATGTCGGTGATGTCATGACGACGCAGGTACTCCAGGAGCGCCTCGTCGGTCTCGTCTGCGAGGAAGCGGAGAGCGAGTTCGCGCAGAGCCACGAGGTTCTCCGTTTTGAAGAAGTGGGTGAGCGCCTGAGGAACCTTGTCGCGCGGGTAGATGTTGCCGTGGAGCATGCGGCGTCTCAACTGCTCCGGGGAGGAGTCGACGAGCTCGATCTGGTCGGCTGAGCGAACCACCCAGTCGGGGACGCGCTCGCGCACTGCGACTCCCGAGATCCGCTCGACTGCGTCGGCCAGGCTCTCCAGGTGCTGGATGTTCACGGTGGTTATCACCGAGATCCCCGCCTCTATCAATTCGAGCACGTCCTGCCATCGCTTCTCGTGACGCCCCGAACCGGGAACATTGGTGTGGGCGAGTTCGTCCACGAGGGCTACCGTCGGCTTGCGCGCGAGTACTGCGTCGAGGTCCATCTCCTCGAAGGTGGCGCCCCGGTACTCGACGACGCGTCTCGGGGCCGTCTCGAAACCTAAGCACATCTCCAAGGTGTGTTCCCGGCCGTGGCTTTCGACGAAGCCGATAACGATGTCGGTTCCGCGCTCGAGCCGGCGCTTTCCCTCGTTCAGCATCGCGAAGGTCTTTCCGACACCTGCGACCGCACCCAGGTAGATCCTGAATCGGCCGGCAGCCTGGACGACACCGAGCGTGTCCTCGTCGACGAGGGTTGTCGGGGAGTCGGTCACATTCACAGTCTGGACCTGAGCATGTTCGCTTGCATATACGGTACCGGCCCCGGCGGTGGGTTCCGGAGCCGGTACCGTAACTTGCCCGCAGAGAGCGTCCACTTCACTCACGCAGGAGAGCGGTTACTTCATTCGTGCGAGTGCCTCGTTCAGCTGCAAGACGTCGATATAGCTCGAGCCGAGGAAGCCGAGCTGCGCCCCATGGTTCTGGCTCGATATGAGCGACCTCAAGGCGCCGGTCGAGATGCCGGTTGCGGCCGAGACCATCGGGATCTCCGCGATGGCATCCTGCTGAGTGATGTCCGGGTCGTAGCCGCTTCCCGAGGTGGTGACGAGGTCGGCTGTCGGGTTCACTCCACGGCTGTGCCAGTAGGCCACGAGCTCCTCGGTATAGGTCAACAGCTCTTTCGAACGTGGGCCGAGGTTGGTCTGCCCAGATCCGCCGTTCACACCGTTGGCGGTGAGGGGGTTGTCACCCGGGTGTCCGACGGGGCTCGTCTTGCCGCTGGCGTAAGGCCCTAGGTTGTCGGGGCGCCCCTGGAACACGCAACTGCCGAGGGGGTGCCCGGGACATTTCGTTTGGGACCAGTCCTGTCCGATGAGCGTCGATCCGTTTGCGGTGACGGAACCGTCGGCCTGACCGCGGAAGAACAACTGCGACACTCCGGTCCCCGCGAATGCGTAGGCGAAACCGAACAGCGCGAGGGAGAAGACCGACAGGACGACGGAACGGCGGAGGTGAGCAAGCATGATCGGGTCCTTCTCAGTAGGCGTGGAGTGCGACGAGGATCAGGTCGATCAACTTGATGAAGATGAACGGGACGATGATCCCGCCCACCCCGTAGATCCAGACGTTGCGCCTGAGGATCGCGGCGGACGTTGCAGCTCTGAACCTGACACCTCGTAGCGCCAGCGGGATGAGTGCCACGATCACGAGAGCGTTGAAGATCACAGCGGAGAGCACCGCGCTTTCCGGGCTGTGGAGCCTCATTATGTTGAGCGTCCCCAGCTGCGGATAGGTAGCGACGAACAGCGCCGGGATGATGGCGAAGTACTTGGCGACGTCGTTAGCTATCGAGAATGTGGTGAGCGATCCTCGGGTGATGAGCAACTGCTTGCCAATCTCCACGATGTCGATGAGCTTCGTCGGGTTGGAGTCCAGGTCGACCATGTTCCCGGCCTCCTTGGCCGCTGTCGTACCTGTGTTCATGGCGACTCCGACGTCCGCTTGTGCTAGCGCAGGTGCGTCGTTCGTCCCGTCACCGGTCATGGCGACGAGGTTCCCGCCTTCTTGCTCGGACTTGATCAGGTCCATCTTCGTCTCGGGGGTGGCCTCGGCGAGGAAGCTGTCTACGCCGGCCTCCTGGGCGATCGCGGCCGCGGTGAGGGGATTGTCTCCCGTGATCATCACGGTGCGGATGCCCATCTGGCGCATCTCGGCGAACTTCTCCTGGATGCCCTGCTTGACGACGTCCTTGAGCTCGATCACCCCGAGTACCAGCGGGCCGTCTGCGACCACGAGCGGCGTGGAGCCTGCGCGTGCGACGCGGTCGACGATCCCTTCGAGGTCGGGCGGGACGGACCCGCCCTGTGAGACTGTCCACGTTTTCACGGAGTCGGCTGCGCCCTTTCGGATGCTCCGCCCGCCAAAGTCGAGACCCGACATCCTCGTGGTGGCCGAGAAGGGCACGAATGTGTGCTCCCCTGCGAGCTCGCGTTCGCGTATGCCGAAGCGATCCTTCGCCAGAACCACGATGGAACGCCCCTCCGGCGTCTCGTCGGCGAGGGAGGCGAGCTGGGCGGCGTCGGCCACCTCTTGTTCAGTGTGGCCGCCGACTGGAAAGAAGTCAGAGGCCATCCTGTTTCCGAGAGTGATGGTCCCGGTCTTGTCGAGCAGCAGGGTCTGGACGTCGCCGGCGGCTTCCACGGCTCGCCCGCTCATGGCGAGCACGTTTCGCTGGACGAGACGGTCCATGCCCGCGATGCCTATCGCCGAGAGCAACGCACCGATGGTCGTCGGGATGAGGCACACGAGTAGCGAGACGAGGATGACCACCGAAACCGTCGCACCCGAGTAGTGCCCGAACGGTTGGAGTACGACGACTACCGGAAGAAAGACGATCGTGAGAACGGCGAGCAGAATCGTCAGGGCGATCTCGTTAGGCGTCTTCTGGCGATTCGCGCCTTCGACGAGAGTGATCATCCGGTCGAGGAAGGTCTGACCGCGCTCGGCTGTGATGCGCACGACGATGCGGTCGGAGAGAACCTTTGTCCCACCCGTCACCGCCGAGCGGTCGCCGCCCGACTCGCGGATCACAGGAGCGGACTCGCCCGTTATCGCCGACTCGTCGACCGACGCTACGCCTTCTACTATCTCGCCGTCCGAGGGGATGGCGTCGCCGGCCTCGCAGACCACCAGGTCGCCTTTTCGAAGCTCCGACGCGGCAACGCGCTCTTCTGTACCGTCGGGCAACAAACGCCGCGCTTCGGTCTCGGAGCGCATCTTGCGCAAAGTTTCCGCCTGCGCCTTGCCGCGACCCTCTGCCATCGCCTCCGCGAAGTTCGCGAACGCGACCGTCAGGAAGAGCCAGATTGTTATGGACCAGGTGAAGATGCCCGGGTGTGCGATCGCCTCGATGAGTGTGACGAAGCTGCCCACCAGGACGACGAACATGACCGGGTTCCTAACCTGGTCGCGCGGGTTGAATTTCTTCAGGGAGTCAATGAGTGCCTGACGGAGTATCTGGCGGTCGAACAGCCCGCGCGATTGCGCAACGCCGTGCGCAACCGTAGGTGCTGCACTCGTGGCCGACCCGCCGGACTTCATCGTGCTCGTGGTCCCGGGAACTCCGGGTCGCTCGTTTTCGTGATCGCTCATCAGAAGAACTTCCCGTGGCTCAGTTGCTCGACTATCGGTCCCAGGGAGATGGCGGGGAAGAACGTGAGCCCGCCGATGATCACGATGACTCCGATCAGTAGTCCGACGAACATGGTGTTGTCCGTCTTGAAGGTGCCGAGTCCGGCAGGCACGATGTTCTTGGCGGCGAGTGCTCCGCCGAGCGCGAGCGCGGGCATCATGATCGCGAAGCGCCCGATGAGCATGTCGACGGCGCCGACCACGTTGTAGAACGTGGTGTTCCCGGTCAGGCCTCCGAAAGCGGATCCGTTGTTGTTTCCCTGGGACGTGAGCCCGTAGAGGATCTCGGTGAACCCGTGCGGGCCTAAATTTAATGGGCCCACTTTGCCGGCATGTATAGACACGGCGATACCAGTGAGAATCAGCACGATCATCGGCATCACGAGCGCGCCCAGGCCTGCCAGCTTCACCTCCTTGGCCTGTATCTTCTTGCCTAGGAACTCCGGCGTTCGCCCGATCATGAGGCCGCCTATGAACACGGCGATGATGGCGTATATCAAGATCGTATAGAGACCGCTCCCCGTTCCACCTGGGGTGACCTCACCGAGCATCATTCCGGTGAGAAGTCCGAAGCCGCCGATCGGGGTGAACGAGTCGTAGGACGCATCTGCCGAACCCGTCGAAGTGTTCGTCGACGCCACCCCGAACAGTCCGGTGGTGGTGTCGCCGAAGCGAACCTCTTTACCTTCGGTGTTGCCGACCGTGGAGGTGACACCGGCTGTGACTACGGCGGGGTTCTGCGTGTGCTCGGCGTAGCTGGTGAACCCCACCCAAAGCCCGAAGATGAGCGCCATTGCGGCAAGGAGTGCAGCTCCGTGCCGGATGCTCCCCACCATCTTCCCGAAGGTGTAGGTAAGGGCGAACGGTATGGACAACAACAGGTAGATGGACAGCCAATTGGTGAGCGCGGTCGGGTTCTCGAATGTGGTCGCGGAGTTGGCATTCAAGAAACCCCCGCCATTTGTGCCGAGCTGCTTGATCGCCTCCATGAACCCGATCGGTCCCCGTGCGATGCACTGGGACACGCCGTTCATTGCGTCGTGGATGCAGACGGGGCCTGCGAAGGTCTCGACGGCTCCTTGAGCGACGAAGATGATTCCGAACAAGAACGCGGCGGGGAGAAGGATGTAGAGCATGCAGCGCGTCACGTCCACCCAGAAGTTCCCGATCGTCGGTGAATGGCGGCGCTGGAACCCGCGCACCATGGCGATGGCAACTGCGATGCCTACTGCCGGGCTCACGAACTGCTGGACGGTAAGAGCACCGACCTGGGAGAAGTACGACATCGTCGTCTCCCCCCCGTAGTTCTGCCAGTTCGTGTTGGTGAGGAACGAGGCGGCCGTGTTGAAGCTCAGCGCCGGCGGGACGTTGCTCTGGCTCTGCGGATTGAGTGGGAGGTGCCCCTGGATCCGTAGGAGGAGGTACGTGACCCCGAACGACACGGCGGAAAAGATGATGAGGGAGCCCGCGTAACGCTTCCACGTCTGCTCCTGTTCGGGAGAGGTGCCGAGCGCCCTGTAGACCGGCCGCTCCGCCCAACCGAGGAAGTGCACCCTGCCGTCGAAGACAGCGGCCATGTAAGAGCCGAGGTACCTCCAAGTGAGGCCCAGGGCGATTACGAGTGTGACAATGGTGAAGAAGAAGCCCATTCAGATCCCGCTTCGGGTTTCTCTAGAACCACTCGGGCTTGAACATCGCCACACCCAGGTAGATGAAGACGATGATCGACAATGCGAGGAGAATTCCCTGAACGGCGGTCATACCCGATCGAGTGCCCATATCAGGCCGAGCATCGCCGCTGCGAACACGACGATCCCGACGACGGAGAGAAAATCAGCCATGAACCTGAGTGTGACCTGTGTCTCGTGAAAACGGTGTCTACGAGCGCGAGTAACGCGTGAAAAGAGCGTGAATGGGCGGCCCCGGTACTCTGTCCGGTAGCGGATTTGAGCTTGAACACGGTGGTCAGTAGACCGGAGAGAGCAGGATGATCTCGGTTCGTCGCAGTGTCACGGGGTCATCGGTTGCGGTGGTACTCATCGCAGTCCTGACCGGGGTCATGGTCCCGTTCCGCGACCATCTCGCCGTTGCGACGCCTGGCCTCGTTCTCATCCTCCCCGTAGTCGTGGGCACGATGGTTGGCGGACTCGCGGCGGGATTGGTGGCCGTCGTCGTCGGATCCGTCGTCTACGACCTGGTTTTCATCCCTCCCTACGGGACGCTCGCGGTAGCGCACGCTCAGTACTGGTTCACGCTTGCCGTCTACGCGGTCGTGATGTTGATAGTCGTCCGTCTGGTCAATGCGCTCGACTTAGCCCGGGCAGACGCAGTCGTGCACGAGACGGAGGCGAGGCGGCTCTTCGAGCTTTCGGAGCTTCTGGTACAGGACCGCACGGTTGCCGACCTGGTGCAGACCATCGTCGTGACGGTTCGTTCGGTGTTCGGAACACGCGGGGTGGCTCTTCTGCTGCCGGTAGACGACCGCCTGGAGGTGGTGGCCTCCTCGGGCGAACCGTTTTCGGACAGCGAGCTCAAAGCGCTCGCATCGTCTTCGGGGCTGCCGGTAGGGCTCGGCACGAACATGCAGGGTGGTGACGAGCCTCGCGCCGTCGCCCTCAGCACTCCCGGTGGTCCTGTCGGTCTCCTGGTCCTTCACAACGTCCCCGGTGCACTCCACGACCGCGAGCTGCTCATGACGTTCGCAAACCACCTCGCGTTGGCTCTGGAACGCGCACAGCTGCGCCAGACCGCGCTTCACGTAGACACGCTCGAAGAGGTCGACAGGCTGCGGCGGTCACTTGTAAGTGCCGTCTCGCACGACCTGCGTACCCCGCTTGCGACCATCAAGATCGCCATATCCAGTCTGCTCGATTCCGACTCGAAGCTTTCGGCCTCAGATCGGAGCGAGATGCTCGCTCTCGTCGAGGGCCAGGCCGATCGTCTCGACAGGCTTGTGACCAATCTTCTCGACATGACCCGAATCCAGGCGGGAGCGCTCGAACCGCGTCACCAGGCGGCGGGATTGGACGAGATCATCGATGACGCAGTCGGGGCCCTTGGTCCCGCAAACGGGCCGGCCAACCTTCACGTCGATCTGCCCGACGACCTACCGCTCGTCGACGTCGACAGAGTTCTCATCGGTCAGGCGCTCGCAAACCTGCTCGAGAACGCCGCAAGGTTCGCGCCTGACGGCACGCCGGTGACCGTGCGCGCCGTCTCCACACCAACCACTGTGCGGGTGAGTGTGGAGGACCAGGGTCCTGGCGTCCCCCCCTCCGACCGCGAGGGGCTCTTCGAAATGTTCAGCCGCCGTGACGCAGGTGGACGCGCCGGTCTCGGTCTCGCGATCGCAAAGGCCTTCGTGGAAGCCCACGGCAAGCACATTTGGCTCGAGGAATCCCCGTCGGGGGGCGCCCGTTTCGCATTCGATCTTCCAAGAGCGACATCACTCGTGGCGGCTTCGTGAGAGAAAAGCCCCGCGTGCTCGTCGTGGACGATGACCGCGCACTTCTACGCGCGTTGAGCGTCGGGCTCTCCTCTCATGGTTACGAGGTTGTGACGGCAAGCGACGGATCAAGCGGCATTACCCATACCGCGCTAGACGAGCCGGATGTCGTGCTTCTGGACCTTGGCCTCCCGGACATCGACGGCCTCGATGTCTGCAGTCGCATCCGGCAGTGGACCGACGTACCGGTCATCGTGCTTTCAGCCGCGGGCAGCGAGCAGCGCAAGGTCTCCGCGTTGGACGGGGGTGCGGACGACTACGTGACGAAGCCGTTCGGCATGGCCGAGCTCGAGGCGCGCATCCGCGCGGCATTGCGGCACCGCTCGAAACCCGATTCCAAGAACGAGGAAACGGAGCTCGACGTCGGCGTCATCCACATCGACCTCGTGCACCACGAGGCTCGCGTCTCCGGCAAGCTCGTCGAGCTCACCAGCAAGGAATTCGACATCCTCGCGTTCTTGGCGCGGCACGCCGGCAGGCTGTGCACCCAACGCATGATCCTCGAGCAGGTCTGGGGCGCGGGCTACGGAACCGAGTCGCAGTATCTGCGTGTCTATGTCTACAGATTGAGGCGCAAGCTCGGTAAGGAGGGTGGGCGACTGCTTCGCACGTCTCCCGGGGTGGGCTACACGTTGGGCGACCCCGTCTGAGTTCCGCTGACGTCCTCGCGAACAATGCCGTAAATGAAGCTACTGCGCCACCGCCCATCCCGGAAGTGCGTACCCCGAAGTCGACCTTCCTGGCTGAACCCGCTCCGCTCGAGCGCCCGTTGCTCGGCGATGTTCTCGACCTCTGTAGCAGCCCAAACCCGGAATGCGCTCGTCGTCGAGAACAGATACTCGACCAGCAGCCGCTGCGAGGCGGCACCGGCACCGCGGCCGCGAAACTCGGGGACGATCAGCACTCCGATCTCCCAGGCCCCTGGCCCGGGACGCTCGGTCTCGCGCCAGTCAACCCAACCGACGAGCACGTCGTCGTCGACGGTGACGACGGCGAGGCAATAGGGGCTCGACCCGAGCAGCCCGTCGTGTTCCCAGCGCTGCCGGTAGCGGCCCGACTGTTTGAACCCGGTCCACTCGAACGGCTCCGACAACGCAGGATCAGTGGCGAAACGATCGAACAGCTCCAGGTCGGGCTCGGCGAAGGGGCGAAGCCGCACGGGCAACCGGTCCATGCAGCATTCTCGCGCCGCACTCCCTTCACCCCATCGAAAGAGTCCGCATCGGAGGTGCCGCACTCACCGAAGTCAAAAGCGCTGGACGAGAAGTTTCTAGGCCAACGCGGGCATTGGGAAGATGTGCGGCTCACCTGCAGTCGCCGCCATCGCCTCGTTGCATTCTTTCTCGTCCATCGGGGACGCGCTCGCAGCTGAACGGAAGACCGCGGGCAGAAGCTCCAGATCGCCCGGAGTGCACAACGCGTGGACGCCCGGCACCGACAGGACGAACCGGATGTTGCGGTCGAGAACCTCTTCTCTGACGTACGGCTCGTACCAGGTGTCCGACGTGTGGGTCCGCTCGCCCCAGGGTCGGGCCGCTGCACTTGATGGCCATTACGCCGACGTTCCGAATCTCAGCTTCTTCGAGCAACTTCTCCGCAGAGCGGCGGTAGGCGGTATCGGCCCACAGACGCGGGTTGACGGGGAACATGACGGTGTCGAGGTCGTAACGGCGCAACGCCTCGAGGTGCGCCTCTGGCGCCGTCAGATTGTGGCCAGTTATCCCGACGAACCTGCAGAGTCCCTCGTCGCGCGAACGTAGGAGCACTTCGACGGCGCGGCCACGCGCTTCGAGCTCGTCGAGATCGGTGACAGCGTGAAGTTGATACAGGTCGAAGCTCTCGCAATGAAGAAGGCGAAGCGAGTTCTCGAGCTGAGCGCGTACACCGTTTGGATCCTTGCGCTGCGTCTTGCATGCGACGAACAACCGGTCACGCGCCGCGCCGACCTAAGGCCCGAGGAGCTCTTCTGCGCTTCCGTAACGCGGGGCCACGTCGAGGTGGTTGACACCCGCGGCCAGCGCGGAGGCGAAGTACTCGGCAGCCTGTTCGGGGTTCGACCGCGCGAACGCCGCACCTCCGAGTATCGCGACCGAAGACTGGTGGCCCGTGCGTCCGAGGGTGCGCGTCTGCATGGATCGAAAGTTAGACGTCTCCAGATGTTTGCGCTCGGGTCAGCGGGTGGCGCCCTTATCAATTCGCAAAGCGCGCTGGTGACAGAGACGCAATCTGCTCTGGCACCGAACCCGATACAACGGATTCGGCGACCAGGGCGGCGGTGTAGGGCCCGAGGAGAAGGCCTTCCGTGCCGTGCCCCGTGGCCACGTGCACATTCGACCAGTCGGGCAGGCGGCCGAGGACCGGCCGGTCGTCCTTCGAGCTCGGGCGGAGCCCGACCCGAACCTCTGAGAAGGTCGCAGCGGCCAGCCCTGGAGCGGTGCGTAATCCCTCGCGAAGCAGCTCGTGGATGCCGCCAGCGGTCGGTCTCGTGTCGAATCCGGCGCGTGCCTCGAGGGTTCCGCCACAGGCGATTCGGCCTCCCGGCCACGGGACCAGGTAGTGGCTCATGACAGGTTGAACTATCGGCCAGCTCGCGGTGTCGGCTCCGGGAAGCGTCATGTGGAGGATTTGGCCCTTCATCGGGCTGATGGGCAGGCGCGCTCCGAGCTGATCCGCGAACTGCGAGGACCACGCGCCGCCGGCGATGACCACCTCTCCGGCCGAGAGCGGTCCGTCGGTGGTCGCGACCCCGAGAGCACGACCCTCGACGAGCTCGAGCGAGATCACTTCTCCGTCCACGCTTCGAAGTCCCCGACTTCGGGCGGCGACCGATATCGCCTCGGTCGCCCTCCTCCCGTCTATGCGCGCCGCAATTGGGTTGAATAGGGCCGAACGCACCAGTCCGAGCGGGGAACGCGCTGACCGCCTCATCGGGACCGATCTCGGTCACGACTCCCGGCGTACGGCGGGCAGCGAGCGCGGCCCCTGCGGCGAACCACTCGTCTTCGCCCTCGGAGGTGGAGATTCGAATCAGCCCGCACACCTCGACTCCCGTCCCTCCGGCGCCATCCTCGGCCACCCGTTCGCTGAGAATGCCGTGATGTTCCCCGGCGGACCGGGCGAGCGTCGCCCAAGCGTCGTCGGGGTCTAGGAACGTCTCGGGTGACAGGATTCCAGCCCCGGCGTCGGTGGCCCTGCCCTCGTGGTGCCGATCGACCAGCGCGACGTCGAGACCCCGCGTGACCAGCTCGTACGAGAGCGCCATGCCCACGAGACCACCACCGACCACCACGACATCGGAGGACCGCTTGCCGGCTCCAGCCACTCGCCCGACGGTAGCGCCGCGTCGACCGTACAGTCGCCAAAATCTGTTACACTCCCAAAACGTAAGTGTGTAATCAAGAAATCAAGATCGAATGGAGTTAAGAATGAGACACGGAGGATTCGCCCCAGGTCGCGGGCGAGGTGGTCCGAGGCGCATGAGGGGCCGTTACGGCCCTGCGCGCGAACAGAGGACGACCGCCGAGCAGCGCCAGCAGATCAAGGCATGGTTCACGGGGCGCCTGCCAGACGGTTGGTACAAGGGAACACCGCAGGTCACGGTCGACGACGACGAGATTCTGATCGTCGGGACGCTGCCGGACCTGACGTTGGAGAAGGACACATCTGACGAAGACCGGCGCACTGCCGAGCAGGCACGCGTCACGCGCTTTCGCGAGGACACCCGCGAGGAGCGCATGCGCATAGCCGACGAGGCTCAGAACTCGTTCAACCGTCACGTGTCGTGGGGAGCGAGTGTCGGGGAGACCGACGAGCGGTTCACCACGGCGAGCGTGCCGGTCATGACGAGGCTCCGCATCGACGAGCGCCAAGTTCTCGACACGCTGATCGACGCCGGCGTCGCCCGGAGCCGGAGCGAGGCTCTGGCGTGGTGCGTACGGTTGGTCGGCGACAACGAGTCGAGTTGGATCGCAGACCTGCGTTCGGCGTTCGAGCAGGTAGAGCGCGTCAGGGCACAAGGGCCGTCTTCTGAAGCCGGCCCCGCGGCCGAGGACAAGGGGTCTACCTCTTAACCATCTCGGTTTTGCGACGCGAGTGGGTCGGCGGGAGCTCAGGCGTCTCGTGTGGCGGCGCGCCATGCTCCGAGCGCCAGCCATCCCGCGACCCACGCGGTGATCACGATCGCCAGGCCGAACACCGGCATGGGCGGTATTCCCAACAGACTTCCCATGTCGCCTCCACCGCCCCCACCGCCGCCGATGCCGATCAGGCCGGAGGGTTCGAGTTGCGCCATCGCCACGCCGACGAACGCGCGCTGAAGGTTGACGAGGTGCGGGATGTTCACCCCGCTCAAAAGAGGCGTGAGTATCAGCTGCATCGCGATCAGGACTGCGATGGTCGCCGACCTCGATCCGGTCAATGAGCCGAGACCGAGACCGATCACGAACGCCACCACGACCTGAAGCATCAACCAGAGTCCGACGAGCACCATCAGATGGATCGACGGTGCGGCCGGTTCCAGGACGACGTGCGGGAGGACGGTTATGCCCCCGTGGCTGGATGTCGCCGCCTTGATACCTGCCAGTGTTTGGATACTGCCGCTCGGTGAGAAGTAGGAGGCCACTACCGCCTCGATCGCGTATGCGAAAGCAGTGATCGGGATGATGAGCATCAGTCCCGCAGGAACTTTGGCGATGAACAGGGCGAGGCGCGAACGGCCGGTCGCTACGAGGTGGCGGAACACCCCGTCGGACAGATCGGTCGATCCCGCGGCGGCACCAACCAGCACGGCGGAGATCCCGAAGAGCTGGATGAACGCGAGGCTGAGCCCCCTGAACTTGCGCAATCCGCCGGCAGGCCCGTAGGTGTTCGGGTCCGCGGCGTGCAGGATCAGGAATATCGCATCGATCACGACGAGGATGCCGAGCGACAGTATGAGCACCGCGACTATCAGGCCGCGCCGCTTGCGAAGCTCGAGCAGCTTGGAGGAGATGAGCCTCCAGGGAGGCACGATCGATCCCCGCGGGTCGCGTCCTACGGCGACGGGCCTTCGTGGCGACGGCGCAACGGTGGCCACGGTGTCGACCGCCCCGGCCTGAGGTGTGCCAGCGTCGCTCATGACGTGGACCCTGGCCCTTCCTCGGTGCCCGGCGCGCCGAGTCGAGTGGTCACCGACAGGAACCAATCCTCGAGCGATGCGCGAACCGGCTGAAGCCGGTAGACCGAAACGCCCTCTGCGACGAGGCGCCGGTTGATCTCTGCCACGTGATCACGGGACGATCCGGCGGTGAGCGTCACCCCGAGCCCCTGCGGCCCGGCCTGAATCCCGGCCACGACGGGGACGCCCGCCACCTCGCGGATTGCCGCAACCACCTGGTGAGCGCGCTCCACCTGGTCGCATTCGATCTGGAGCCCTACCGTCGTTGCCTGGAGGAGCTCGTCGATCGTTCCCTGACGAACGATCCGGCCCCGATCGACGATCGCCACCGCGTCACACGTCCGCTGGATCTCGTCGAGAAGGTGTGACGAGAGCACGACGGTCCGTCCTTCGCTCACGAAATCGAGGATCATCTGTCGCATCTCGCGCATGCCCGCCGGATCGAGGCCGTTCATCGGCTCGTCGAGCACGAGTAGCTCGGGATCCCCGAGGAGGCAGGCGGCCACACCGAGTCGCTGGCGCATACCCATCGAGTAGCGCGAGACCCGGTCATCGGCCCTCTCGGCAAGCCCGACGCGCTCTAGAGCGGGCCCGATGCGGCTCCTAGCTTCGGGTTCGCGAGCGGACGCGATCACAATCAGGTTCTGGCGACCGGTCAGGTGGCGGTGGAATCGCGGCTCGTCAACGATCGCGCCCACTCGTGCTAGAGCGGTTGCACGTTGCTCCGGGACGGGTAGGCCGAGAAGCGCCATCGAGCCCGCGTTTGCGCGGGTCAGTCCGAGAAGTAGTCGGATGAGCGTGGTCTTCCCCGCCCCGTTCGGACCGAGGTAGCCAAAAGCGCTACCACGTGGCACCTTCAGGTCCACCGAGTTGACGACCGTGTTGGAGCCGAAGCGCTTGGTGAGACCCCGTGTCTCGACAGCGAGCGATTCGTCCGGGTGACCGTCAGCGAAGCCGCGGTCGAGTGCGACTGATTTCGTTGCGATTGTCAAAGCGCTATCCAATCCCCCGGCCGACGTCTGCAACGATCACAGACGGTCCGGGTTCGGCGAACGATCGGGCGAGCATCGAAGTGAGGTCCTCGGAGCTTTCGGCGCGCTCGGCCGGAACTCCCATGCCGCGAGCGAGCGAAACGAAGTCGAGAGGTGGCGGGTCGAGCGCAAGCATGGACTTCGCGACGGGACCGGCAGCCTCTGCGCCGACCCTCGACAGCTCGAGCTCCAATATCGCGTAGGAGCGATTCTCCAAGATGACGGTCGTCACGTCGAGGGATTCGCGCGCCTGCGTCCACCATGACTGGAGCGTGTACATCGCGCTCCCGTCCGCCTCGAGACAGACCACCCTGCGGTCCGGAGCTGCGACTGCCGCACCCGTGCCAACGGGAAGGCCCTGCCCGATCGCTCCGCCAGTTAGGCACAACCACTCGTGCGGCGGGCAACCCACGGTCGCGCCGGACATGTAGATGCCGGCTGTGTTGGATTCGTCCGACACGATCGCACCCTCGGGGAGGGTCGCACCGATTGCATCGGCGACGGACCTGGCGGTGAGCGGCCCGGTGGGGGGCGCCGGCCGCTGTTCGGCGGCACCAACTGCGCCGCGGGGTGCGCCGACGAGATCCGCCAAGGATTCGAGAGCGGCCGGTGCGTCTTCCGGACCCGCAGCGAGCACGTACACGGCGCACCCAGGTGGTACGAGGTCACTCGGCTTTTCCGGGTAGGCGAAGAAAGAGACCGGGGAGGCGGTGTCGACGAGGACTAGGGTCGTCACCCCTTCGAGTTGCATGGCGGCGAGCTCGGCGAAGTAACCGAGACGCTCCACCTCCGGGATTCCTGCGCCTCGTTCGAGCACTGCGGGGAATGTCTCGCACAGCAGCTTGGCGCCGGTCGCCTCGGCGACGCGGGTTGCCGCGACAAGGCCTCTATGTCGTGTGGCGGTGCCCCCCACCATGAGAGCAGCGCGCCCGGGCGCTCGAAGTGCTTTCGCGACCGCCTCGACGGTGCCGAATTCGACCTCCGAGTACGCAACGGCAGGCTTGCGCCTCCCGGGACCGACGGAGGGTTCCTTGGCATCGAGCCACGACAGGTCTGCCGGGACGATGAGCGTAGCGACGCGACGCGGCGGCCCCCAAGCTGCGTCGAGGGCGGATTCGACGTCGGCTCCGAGGTCGTCGAGCTCGGCGCATCGGTGCACCCAGCCCGACATCGGGGAAGCAAGCGACTCGATGTCGGATTCGAGAGGAGCGTCGAATCGCTTGTGGTAAGTCGCATGATCGCCCACCAGGTTCACGATCGGCGTCTTGGCGCGCCTCGCGTTGTGGAGGTTGGCGAGACCGTTGGCGAGGCCGGGTCCTAGGTGCAGCAGTGTGGCGGCCGGTTTCCCGGCGATCCTTCCGTACCCGTCGGCCGCACCGGTCACTACTCCCTCGAACAAGCCGAGAACACCTCGCATCTCGGGGACGCTGTCGAGAGCGGCGACGAAGTGCATCTCGGAGGTACCGGGGTTGGCGAAAGTCACGCCGACGCCGTTCGCGACGAGGGTGGAGATAACGAGCTCCGCTCCTTTCACCGGGATCGGCTCACAATGCCGCCGCCTCTGAGGAGAGCGCGACCCTCGCGGAGTCCGGTCGGGATGAGGGAAGGCCGGGAAGGTTCCCCGGTCCCGAGAATTCCGTTCGGGTCGAACGCCTGCTTCACCCTCTGCATGAGAGCGATCGCCACGGGGTCAGCCATTTCCAGAAAGAACTTGGCCTTGGCCCGCCCGAGACCGTGCTCACCGGAGATTGCTCCTCCTGCCTCCACACCTTCCGCGAGAAGCTCGCGCACCAATGATTCGCGGATCGCGGGGTCGGGTTGGAACACCGTCAGGTGGACGTTCCCGTCACCGGCGTGCCCGCATCCGACCACGAGCGAGTTGTACTTGCCGGCGAGTGCCCCGGCCATCGCAAGATAGGCAGCTATCGCGGCGCGAGGGATGACGACGTTGACGATGTCGTTAGAGCCGGCCGCCTTTGCGACGAAGAACGCTCGCTCCCGCGCCTTTATCAGTTGCTCTCCGGCAGTAGGCGGCAGGACGAAAACGTCGATCGCGCCGAGCGAGTCGAGCAATGTGGCAACGACCTCGGCGTCCTCCTCCACGCGCTCCAGGCGCGAGCCCTCGAGAACGACCACTAGGTACGCAGCCGTGGCGTTCTTGACCTCTTCAGAGATCCCGAGGTCGAGCCCCGCGGCCCGAGTGATTCCGGTCATGGTGATCTGGTCGATGTACTCGAGCATGAGAGGACCGGTCCCGCTCGAGACGATTCGGGGGACCGCCTCCGTGACTTCTTCGAGCGTCTTGAAAGGAGCGAGAAGCGTCGCACGATGCTCGAGCAATGGAGCCAGCTTTAGAGTGATCTCGGTTACGAGTGCGAGCGTTCCCTCGGATCCGATCAGAATCTGGGTGAGGTCGTAACCGGTCGACGACTTGACGAACTTGCCCCCCGTGCGGATCACGTCGCCGCTTGCCAGCACCGCCTCGAGGCCGAGAACGTGATGGCGCGTCACTCCGTACTTGACCGCACGCATCCCTCCGGCGTTCGTCCCGACGTTGCCACCGAGGGTCGCGCTGCTCTCGCCGGGGAACACGGGATAGACGAAACCGCGCGGAGCGAGCGCTTCGTTCAGCTGGCCGAGGGTCACGCCCGGTTGCACGACCGCAACGTGATTCGCGGCATCGATCTCGATTATTGCGTCCATCCGCTCGAACGAGATGACGATGCCGTCGGGCGTGGGTGTGCAGCCTCCTGACAGCCCCGTGGCAGCACCGCGCGCCGTCACACCAACGCGTTGCTCGTCGCACGCTCGAAGGATGCCGGCGACCTCGCCGGTGGATGCGGGGCACACGACTGCGAGGGGGACCACGCCGCCTACGGTGAGGCACTCGTCATGGGTGTGATCTTCCGGAATCGCGTCACCGACGCTGACGTGCTGCTCACCGACGATCCCGATCACGACCTCGATGATGTCGCCCATCCCAACCTTTCCCCAGCGGGTCGATCCTTCACCCGGCGGTCGCTCCCACAGTAGGCGCGACGACCGGAGAGGCTGACCCGGGGCTCTCAAGCCTGGTAGCCGGCGGTGGGAGGCGCAGGCGCCTGGCCCCTCATCCATCTTGCGGGGCCGGCGACCTGCCTCGCCGTGCGCGCCCTCTCTGCTTGCACGTCGAGCATGGAACGACCCTCGGACGAGTCTCGGTGTGCGGCGCGCACACGGACCGGTCCGCGCGTCGAGTCGAGATGCAACGTGACGAGTCCGAAGACTCTCTGCCAGGGGCCCGCTCTCAGATGCACACTCTGCGTCCTGGCGTTCGGTACGACGTCGATCGTGGGCGCCAGCAGTCCGTGGCGGCTGACGAACACCTGCTCGTTGCTTCCCGCGTGCATTGCGCGCCACCACAGCGGTGAGCAAAGCGCGGCGCGTCGCGGCGGGCGTGTCACTTGAACTGAGTCGAGCTGCACACCCCCGAGGACGTATTCGACGAGATTGCGTGCTACGTGCAGAGGTGCGACGGGCAGGAGCGTCCGGCTCGAGAACTGCGAGCGACCGACGACGCCCGCCACGTTCATGTGCACCGTCGCCCACCCGAAGGGCCGCCAGAAAAGCGGTTGCCGGACCCGAAGAGCCTGGATTCTCCCAGGCGGCACCGTCTGCGCCCTCGTGGAGAGAAGACCAGAGCGAAGACGCAGGCCGTCGGGTGAGTCGGCCACGGTGAATTGCCACGAGGCGTTTAGCCGGCGCCAAACGTCTCCTCCGACCACGAACAGAAGCGGGATGAACGTGACCAGGCCGACGCCGACGGCAGTCGAGGATCCGGATCGGTCTCCGGCGGTCAGGGCTGCGACGACCGGAACCACGAAGAGCAGCACTCCGCGAATCGAGGCGAGATCGAGAAGCGTGGAGCCGATGAGCGCCCCCGGCGACACGACGACAAGCGGCCGCTCTGGTGCCTCTGCGACACCCGGACCCAGTCCTGCCGCGCGGCCGAGCAGCTCGGCGCGCAATTGTTGTGCGGTGTCCGACGGGAGGTAGCGGAGTCTCACGGATGTGTGCTCGGTCCCACCAGTTGTCAGGCGCAGCTCCGCCAGACCGAAGATGCGCGCGACGAGAGGACGGAGCACGTCGACGCTCTGGAGCCGGTCGAGCCTGAGACGCTTCGACTGGCGACGAAGAAGTCCCGAGTCGACTCGCAGTTCCCCTTGCTCAACGCGATAGCGCGTCACGAGCCAAGAGACGACCCCGCCGAGCATGACGACGAGAGCGATCGCTCCGTATATGGCAATCGTGATCCCGCCTCCGTTGGATTTGCCGCTCGACGACCGGAGATTTGCGATCGCAACGAAGATAAGGACGCCTACGAGGCGCGCACCGGTGACCAGAGGGGTGAGCGGGTGCAGCCGGTGAAAGCCGCCGTGCAATTGGCCCGAATGATCCATCCCCGAAGGCGCGGGTGGTGGCGGAGCCAGAGGCGGCGGCGAGAAACCGGGCGGCGGTGGCGGAGGGAAACCCTCGCGGTCAGAGTCCGGCCGCATGGGCCTCGCCGAGAGCAGCGAGCCGGTCGCGCAACATGCCGGCGTCGTCAGGCCTCAACCCGCGTATCCGGGCGTCGGTGGAGGCTGCAGCGGTGTGCAATTTCACGTTCACCAGTCCGAAGGAACGCTCGATCGGACCCGCGACCACGTCGACGAGTTGCATGCGGCCATAGGGGACGACGACGAGGGTCTTGAAGAGTGCGCCGTGCACCACGAGCAGATCGTCGAGCCGCTCCGCGTACCCCCACGACCGCCAGTTGCGACCGATCATCCACCACGTCCAGACAAGTAGTGCGATCGTGCCGGCTCCGACGCCGATCGAAGCCGCGGTGCTCACGGTCGCGAGCCCGGCGGCGACCCCACCACCGACGACGAGCAGGAATACCGACACCATCACCCTGCGCATCGAGCGCAAGCGCGGTGACACGGGGGTCCACGAGGTTCCGGGAGGCGCCTCGAACGCTCCCACCTGTGCGACGCCCCCCATCGAGCCAGAGCGTACGTCGCTCAAGCGATCACCTATGACCCTGGCGGAGCTGTTGCGCGAGCGCCGCAAGCCTGACGTCGACAACGACTGTCCGAGCCGCTTTGTCATGCAGCGATTGGCGCCTCTTGTCCCAAAGAGGCCATAGGAGGTCTACGAAGAAGCCCGAGGCCCCGACCAAGATGACGCTCCTCAGCGTCGCGCGCCCGACGCTCACCTGACCTCCGCCGGCGTCGTCGCGCACGGCTATGCCGTAGAGCATCATCCCGATCGTCTGACCGCGCCGCGAGCTGGCGAAGAGGGTCAGGTACCCGACCCACACGAGTGCGGAGACGGCAAGGAAGGACATCACCTGACTGCTCGGAGCCGACTTGTTCGTCGAGGACAGGACGAGAGGAAAGACCTCGCGGCCGAACTCGCTCAACGCGAACGAGAGCACCAGGAAGTCCACTGCAATAGCAAGTGCCCGCTTGAAAAACGAAGCGAGAGGCCTGCCGAGAACGTCGAGCGGCGCGGAGCGGACCAGGCGCGCTATGACCGGCTCTTTTTGACTCGGATGCCATTCGGGCTGACTCGGATGCCATTCGGGCGGGGGAGGCGGCCACAACGGGACAGGCGCGGCGACGGGTGCCGGCGGACGCTCGGCGGCTCCAGGTTCTCCGGGAGCGAGGTTGGACCCGCCATCGGGGTCGGTGTGGGTCGGTTGATCGTCGAAGTGGGGCACCGCAGCTCTCTCCCCACCGGGCGAAACCCGGCAGTGGCACGCGGGGCACCAATCTTCCCACGACGAACGGTCACACGGGAATCGGGCGCCAACGGCACGGGCCCGAAAGGCCCCTAGTGGCGCAAGCCCTGAAACGCCCGAGTGGCACGGAGATGCAAGGATCTCCCCGCGTGAACTGGGTGGATGTCGCAGTGCTGGCGATCGTGGCGATCTCTGCCGTGAGCGGGCTGAAACGCGGTGCCGCGCTCCAACTCTTCTCGTACGGCGGTTTCTGGGGTGGCCTTCTTCTCGGTGCCGTGCTGACGCCGGTGATCGCGACGCACATCCACTCGTCGACGGGCAAGGCGGTAGTCGCCATCTTGCTCGTCCTCGGTTTCGCGTTCGTTCTCGGCACCGTCGGCAGCGTGGTCGGCCTTCACTCGGGCGCCGCCTTGCGGCGTTTCAAGCTCGGGCCGGTGGACTCCGGGCTCGGCGTCGGGGTCGCCGTCATCGCGACGCTTCTCGTCGTCTGGCTCGCCGGAAGCCTGATCGGGGCCTCGAGCTTCACGAGTCTTGCGTCCGCGATGCAGAACTCGCGCATCGTCCGTGCTCTCGACAACGTGCTGCCTCAGCCGCCCTCGATCTTCGCGAAGGTGGAGACCTTTCTCGGGCACGAGGGGTTCCCGATCGTGTTCAGCGGGCTCCCGCCAGCGATCGCCGGCTTCGTGCCTTTGCCGAACACCTCGGCGGTGAACGAGGCGGCCAACGCCGCGGGACCCTCCACCGTCAAGATCGAGGGTCAAGCCTGCGGGCTCACTCAGGAGGGTTCGGGATTCGTCGTCGCGCCGGGACTCGTGGTGACCAACGCGCACGTCTTGGCGGGAGTCGGGCGTCCGCTCGTGATCGACGGCAAGGGGGTTCACGACGCGTCAGCGGTCGTCTACGACCCGGTGCTCGACATCGCGGTACTCCGCGTTGCCGGGCTCACCGACCCGTCTGTTCGACTCGATCCCAACATGGTCGGACGGGGTAAGACAGGAGCGGTTCTCGGGTATCCGGGGGGTGGGCGATTCACGTTCGGACCCGCCGGCGTGATGGCCGCGTTCGAGGCGACGGGCTGGGACATCTACGGCAACGTCGAAGCCACCCGTTCGATCTACGAGATCGACGCGGTCGTGCGCCCGGGAAACTCCGGCGGGCCGCTCGTCGAACCGAACGGCGAGGTGTTCGGGGTCGTGTTCGCCCGGTCGACGGCGAACGATAGCGTGGGATACGCGCTTGCGACACCGGCCGTCATCCAGCGGGTGAAGACTGCAGAGTCGAGCAGCGCAACCGTGTCGACCGAGGGCTGCACCTCGGGTTAGGTCCCGGCCGCCGATAGGTTGTGCCCGTGACTCTGCGCATCGAGGACTACGGGATCATCGGCGACACCCACACCGCCGGCCTCGTCGGTCGAAACGGCTCGATCGACTGGCTGTGCCTGCCGCGATTCGACTCCGACGCCTGCTTCGCGAACCTCCTCGGATCAGAGGAGAACGGCTACTGGCAGATCGCCCCTTCCGAGCCCGTGCTAACGACCACACGCAGGTACCGAGACGACACGCTCGTCCTCGAGACCGAGTTCACGACTGCGGGCGGGACCGTCAGGATCACCGACTGCATGCCGATCCGCGAGAACCATCCCGAGGTGATCCGGTTGGTCGAAGGCGTTAAGGGCACAGTCGCGATGCGCATGTGCCTCGCCATCCGGATGGGTTACGGCTGCACAGTTCCGTGGGTGAGATACCAGGACGGGCTTCTCACGGCGATCGCGGGTCCTGACGCCCTCGCGCTGTGGACCCCGGTCACCACGCGTGGCGAGGATTTCCAGACCCTCGCGGACTTCACGGTCACCGAGGGCCATGGGATCCCGTTCATCCTCACCTGGTACCCGTCGCACGAACCGGCCCCTCGCCCGACTGACGCACGATTCTCCATCGCCGACACGGTCTCGTGGTGGGAGGGTTGGTCCGCGCTCTGCACGATCCAAGGGGAGTACCGACCCGCGGCGCTCCGCTCACTCATCACGTTGAAGGCGCTCACGTACGAACCGACCGGAGGCATCGTCGCGGCCGCGACGACCTCGCTACCCGAGACTCTCGGAGGAGTGCGGAACTGGGACTACCGATACTGCTGGCTCCGCGACGCCACGCTGACGCTTGCCGCTTTGATCCGCGGGGGATACCACGAAGAAGCGATGGCGTGGCGTGACTGGCTTCTTCCGCGGTTGCCGGCAACACGTCTGAGCTTCAGATCATGTACGGGCCCGCCGGCGAGCGGAGGCTCGACGAATGGGAGGTCGACTGGCTGGCCGGCTATGAGGGGTCCAAGCCGGTGCGCATCGGAAACGCCGCGGCGGGCCAGTACCAACTCGACGTCTACGGCGAGGTGATGGCAGCACTCTTCCAGGCCGCACGTGTGGGCGACATGCCGTCGGCACCGGCGTGGGATCTGCAGAAGTCGCTCATGAACTTCCTCGAGACCGGCTGGAAGGAACCGGACGACGGCATCTGGGAGGTGCACGGCCCGCGCCGGCACTTCACTCACTCCAAGATGATGGCCTGGGTGGCGGTCAACCGTGCCGTGCGTTCGGTCGAAGAGTTCGGGCTCGATGGACCGGTCGACAAGTGGCGCAACATACGTGCCGCGATCCACGACGAGGTTCTCGAGAAGGGATACAACTCCAAGGTCGGAGCCTTCACCCAGTACTACGGCTCGGACGCGCTCGACGCAAGCTTGTTGATGATGCCGCTCTTCGGATTCCTGCCGGCCACCGATCAACGGGTCAGATCGACGATCGAGAAGATAGAGAAGGATCTGACGGAGGACGGATTCGTCCTTCGCTACCGAGCGGAGGAGGCGAGCCAGGTCGACGGGCTGAGCGGTCGCGAGGGAGCGTTCATCGCCTGCTCGTTCTGGATGGCTGACTGCCTCGGCATGATCGGGCGCACCGAAGACGCGCGCACACTCTTCGAGCGGCTGTTGGGTTTGCGCAACGACCTGGGGTTGCTCGCAGAGGAGTACGACGCCGTCGCGCAACGACAAGTCGGCAATTTCCCTCAGGCTTTCTCACACGTGTCGCTCGTGAACGCCGCCTGCAACCTGAGCGGTCAAACGCTCGAAGACCTGGTCCCGAGCCCGGACATCGTCCAGGCTGTGCGACGGTCGATGCGGGGCAACCGGGGCTTGTCACGGAGTCGCCTGTTCATGCCGGCCAAGCGCCAGCGCGAGAAGTACCCCGACCGCTCGTCTAGGGATCGCACGACGAGCAAAAGGAGGTCCGAAGGATGAAGGCGCTCCGTGTCACACCTTTGAAGGCGGGGTCTGCGGGGCTGGAAGACGTTCCCGAGCCTCCCGAATCCGACGGCCCGGTCCTCGTGGAGACGATCGCGATCGGGGTCTGCGGCACGGATCTCGAGATCATCTCGGGCGCCTACGGTTGGCCGCCGCCGGGCTCGGATCGCCTGGTGCTCGGGCACGAGTCGCTCGGTCGAGTGCTCGAAGCGCCCATCGCCGGTCCTGTGGCGAAAGGCGATCTCGTCGTGGGCATCGTCCGACGACCCGATCCGGTGCCGTGCATCAACTGCGCTGTGGGCGAATGGGATTTCTGTCGCAACGGGCAGTACACCGAGCGCGGGATAAAGGAACACGACGGTTACTGCTCCGAGCGTTACCGCATCACTCCCGACTTCACTGTGAAGGTGGACCCGAAGCTCGGGCTGCTCGGCGTCCTGCTTGAGCCGACGAGTGTCGTCGCAAAGGCATGGGAACAGGTCGAGCGAATTGGAAGTCGCGCCACCTTCGACCCGAAGAGGGCGGTTGTGACCGGAGCGGGCCCCATAGGACTTCTTGCCGCTCTCATCGGAGTCCAGCGCGGCCTGGACGTCACGGTCATCGATCAGGTGACGTCGGGGCGGAAGCCCAAACTGGTCGCCGACCTCGGTGCCCATTACCACACCGGCACCATCGAGTCGTCGGGCCCACCGCCCGACGTGGTGATCGAGTGCACCGGCGTCGACTCTCTGGTCTTCGACGCAATGGACCACCTTGGCCCCGGCGGAGTTGCGTGCCTTACGGGTGTGTCGTCAGGCGGGAGGTCTATCGCGATCGACGCCGGACTACTGAACAGGAACATGGTCTTGGAGAACGAGGCGATCGTGGGGTCGGTCAACGCCAATCGGCGTCACTACGAGGCGGCAGCAGCCGCGCTCGCCAAGGCCGATCGCTCGTGGCTCGAACGCGTGGTCAGCCGGAAGGTCCCCCTCGAACAGTGGTCGCAGGCGTTCGACCGACAACCCGACGACGTGAAGGTCGTCATCCAGATCGGGTCGGCACCGGACTGACGATGCCCACGACTCTCATTGCACCCGGGATAACTCAGATCGACACTCTCCTCGGCGGCTGGGAGCGGATGACGGCGGGGTACCTGGTGGACGGGGACGCACCGCTTCTGATCGAGACGGGTAGCCAGAGCTCGGTCCCCGTGCTTTTGGAGGCGCTTGCCGAGCTCGGGGTCTCGCCGGGCGAGCTGGCAGGGGTCGCGGTGACCCATATCCACCTCGACCACGCCGGCGGTGTCGGCGACGTGTCACGCGTGTTTCCCTCCGCGACCGTGTACGTGCACGAGAAAGGTGCGCGTCACCTGGTTGACCCGACACGGCTCGTGGACTCGGCGAGCAGGGTCTACGGCTCTCTTCTCGACTCGCTCTACGGCAGGCTCGATCCGACTCCCGCCGAACGGATCCACGTTCTCGCCGACGGGGAAGAGATCCGCACCGGCAGCGACCACGTCCTCACCACCGTCGATTCCCCCGGGCACGCGAAGCACCATCTGGCGCTCCACGACTCGGCAAGTGGGATCCTCTTCGCAGGGGACGCCGTCGGAGTCCGGCTCCCCGACGCTGGGGTGCTCCGGCCGGCGACTCCTCCTCCCGACTTCGACCTCGATCAGGCGGTCAACTCGTTGCACCGATTCGCGCAACGCCATCCGACCGGTCTTGCGCTGGCGCACTACGGGCTCGTGGGCGACGCCGAGCCTGTCCTGGTCGAAGCAGAGCAGACGCTTCGCGCGTGGGCAGAGGTGGCGGAGCAGGCTTGGAAGTCTGGAAGGGATATCGCGACCGCGTTGGCGGAGTCGTTCGCAACCGATTATTCGGCGCTCGACTCAGCCGAGCGTTCGAAGCTCGAGACCCTGAACGGCGTGCACTCGAACGCTGCGGGCTTCCGCAGATGGTTGGAGAAACGCTCGACCGATGGAGCTCAGGAAGTCAGCGTGTAAGTGGTCGACGCAGCCACCGTGTGCGAGTGAGGAACCTTCGCGACGACGGTGTGCGCGCCGGGTGCACCTGCCACGCGGAGCCCGCGAATATGACCGATGCAGCTGAACGTTCCGTCGCTCCCGACCGTCGCAGTGCAGATCTTGAATCTCGGCTTCGTCGGCACGCCCGTCTTGTAGATGATCTTCACGCTCGTCCCCGGGGTGAAACCTTCTCCTAACACGGTGACCTTGGTGCGGGGTGGACCTGTCGAAGGGGAGATCACGAGCTTTATTCCGGTCACCGTGAGGTCGGCGACTCCGAGCACGCCCGAGGACGTGTCAGTGGCGGTGACGACGACGTCACCTGTTGCGACGCCGGTGGCGACGCCCTGTGAGCCCGCGGCGTTGGAGATCGTGGCGTCGCCGGTGTTCGAGGTAGACCAGGTGACCGAGTCCGTGATGTTCCGGGTGCTCAGGTCCGAGTAGTGGCCCGTCGCGGTGAACTGCTTCGACCCGTGCAGTGCGACCGAAGCCTGTGTGGGCGAAACCGTTATCGCCAACAGCACGGCAGGCAAGACGGTCACCACGGCCGTCCCGTTCAGAACAGACGATGTGTCGGTGGCGGTGATCGTGGCGACACCGGTCCCGACGCCCGTCACCTCACCCTGTGAGCCGACGGAGTTAGAGACGGAAGCAACCGATGTGTCCGACGACGACCAGGTGACTACATCGGTGAGGTCCTTGGTGGTCCCGTCGGAGTAGTGACCCGTCGCGCTGAACGGCTGCGTCTCGCCGTTGGGTACTGACGCTGCTGTCGGCGAAACGGTGACGGCGACGAGCACGGCGGGGAGCACCGTCACCACGGCCGTCCCGTTCAGAAGCGAGGAGGGGTCGGTGGCGGTGATGGTCGCCGCTCCGGTACCCGTCCCGGTGACGAGTCCCTTTGACCCCGAGCTGTTGGAGACGGTCGCGACCGACGTATCAGACGACGACCAGGTCACCACGTCGGTCAGGTCTTGAGTGGTCCCGTCGGAGTAATGACCGGTTGCCGTGAATTGCTGAGTCTCGCCGTTGGGCACGGAGGCGGCCAAGGGTGAAACCGTCACCGCGACGAGCACGGCGGGAAGAACCGTGACGACCGCGGTCCCGTTCAGAACAGACGATGGGTCGGTGGCGGTGATGGTCGCTGCTCCGGTACCCGTCCCGGTGACGAGTCCCTGCGACCCCGAGTTGTTCGAGACCGTCGCGACCGACGTGTCAGACGACGACCACGTGACGACGTCTGTCAGGTTCTTCGAGCTCAGGTCGGAGTAGTGCCCGGTGGCGGTGAGCTGTGTGGTCTTGCCATTGGCCACCGAAGCCGTCAAAGGCGAAACGGTGACCGCCACGAGCACGGCGGGAAGAACCGTGACGACCGCGGTCCCGTTCAGAACAGACGACGGATCGGTGGCGGTGATGGTCGCTGCTCCGGTACCCGTCCCTGTGACGAGTCCCTGTGAGCCCGCGCTGTTGGAGACGGTCGCGACCGACGTGTCAGACGACGACCACGTGACGACGCCTGTCAGGTTCTGAGTGCTCAGGTCGGAGTAATGGCCGGTCGCCGTGAACTGCTGCGTCTCGCCATCGGGTACGGACGCGGCCGTCGGCGACACGGTTATCGCCAATAGAACGGCGGGGAGAACGGTCACGACGGCCGTGCCGTTCACCAGTGACGACGGATCGGTAGCGGTTATGGTCGCCCCCCCGGTGCCCGTGCCGGTCACCTCACCCTGGGAGCCTGAGGTGTTCGAGACCGTGGCGATCGTGGGGTCGGAGGTCGACCAGGTGACGACGTCGGTCAGGTCCTTCGTGGTCGCATCGGAGTAGTGACCGGTGGCGAGGAACGGGGCTGACTCTCCTACGGGGACCGAGGCTGCCAAAGGAGAGACGGTGATCGCGACCAAGACTGCGGGGAGAACGGTTACGATTGCCGTACCGTTCAAAAGGGAAGACGGGTCGGTTGCCGTGATCGTTGCGGCCCCCGTCCCGACTCCGGTAACCAATCCTTGCGAGCCGGACGCGTTCGACACGGTCGCTGCGGTCGTGTCGGACGACGACCAGGTGACGGTATCGGTGAGATCCTTGGTCGTCCCGTCCGAGTAGCGGCCTGTGGCGGTGAGTTGCTCGGATTCTCCGCTCGGCACGGATGCCGCAACGGGTGAGACCGTGACTGCGATAAGCACCGCGGGGAGAACCGTCACGAGTGCCGTACCGCTCGAAAGGGATGACGGGTCGGTTGCGGTGATGGTCGCTGCGCCCGTACCAGTGGCGGTGACCAGTCCTTGCGAGCCGGATGCGTTCGAAACTGTGGCGACCGAGGTGCTCGACGACGACCAGGTCACCGTCGAGGTCAGGTCGCTCGTGGTTCCGTCGGAGTAGTGACCTGTCGCCGTGAACTGATGGTTCTCACCATTGGGCACTGATGCAGCCGCGGGCGACACCGTGACCGCGACGAGAACAGCGGGGAGAACGGTGACCAAGGCAGTTCCACTGAGTAGCGACGACGGGTCGGTGGCGGTGATGGTCGCCGCGCCGGTACCCGTTGCCGTGACGTGCCCCTGCGAACCCGACGCGTTGGAGACCGTCGCGATGGAAGTGCTCGAGGACGACCACGTCACTGCGGACGTCAGGTCGGACGTCGCCCCGTCGGAGTAGTGGCCGGTTGCAGCGAACGGAAGAGTGTCGCCGTTCGGTATCGACGTGGCCGGCGGCGAAACCGTGACCGCCACGAGAACAGCGGGGAGAACGGTGACTAGGGCAGTTCCACTGAGTAGCGACGACGGGTCGGTGGCGGTGATCGTCGCAGCCCCGGTTCCCGTGGCGGTGACCAGTCCCTGCGATCCCGAAGCGCTGGAGACGGTCGCGACGGAAGTGCTCGACGACGACCACGTGACGGAGTTCGTGAGGTTGAGCGTGCTCAGGTCGGAGTAGTGGCCCGTTGCAGTGAACTGCTGGGTCTCTCCTTTCGGGACCGACGCTGCCGTCGGCGACACGGTTACGGCGACGAGAACGGCCGGCAGCACCGTCACCGCGGCCGTCCCGTTCAACAGCGACGAGGGGTCGGTTGCGGTGATAGTCGTCGCGCCTGTACCCGTGGCGGTGACGAGTCCGTGCGATCCCGAAGTGTTGGAGACGGTGGCAACCGTTGTGCTCGAGGACGACCACGTGACGGAGTTCGTGAGGTTGAGCGTGCTCAGGTCCGAGTAGTGGCCCGTCGCGGTGAACTGCTGGGTCTCGCCCTTCGGAACCGACGCCGCCGTCGGCGACACGGTTACGGCGACCAGAACGGCCGGCAGCACGGTGACGGCGGCCGTTCCGTTCAACAGCGACGAGGGGTCGGTTGCGGTAATGGTGGCCCCGCCGGTACCCGTAGCGGTGACGAGTCCCTGCGATCCCGAGGCGTTGGAGACGGTGGCAACCGTTGTGCTCGACGACGACCACGTGACCGTGCCAGTCAGGTTCTGGGTCGTCGCGTCCGAGTAATGACCCGTTGCGGTGAACTGCTGGGTCTCGCCCTTAGGAACCGACGCCGCCGTCGGCGACACGGTTACGGCGACCAGAACGGCCGGCAGCACGGTGACGGCGGCCGTTCCGTTCAACAGCGACGAGGGGTCGGTTGCTGTAATGGTCGTCGCGCCCGCCCCGGTTGCCGTCACGAGTCCCTGGGAGCCAGAGGAGTTGGAGACGGATGCCACAGAATTGCTCGAGGACGACCACGTGACCGTGTTCGTGAGGTTCTGAGTGGTCGCATTCGAGTAGTTACCCGTGGCGGTGAACTGCTGAGTCTCGCCTTTGGGCACGGAGGCTGCGGTCGGCGACACGGTGACTGCGACAAGGACGGCGGGGATCACGGTCGCAACGGCGGTACCGAATACCGACCCGACGGTGGCAGTGATCGTTGCGACACCTGTCCCGACGGCGGTTGCCTGGCCCTGCGAACCGGATGCGTTGGAGACCGTGGCAACCGTTGTGCTCGACGACGACCAGGTGACGTTGCTCGTGAGGTTCTGCGTGCTCAGGTCGGAGTAATGCCCGGTTGCGAGGAACGCCGCGGACTCGCCGAGCGGAATGGACGCGGCCGCGGGTGAAACCGTGATCGTGAGAAGCACGGCGGGGAGCACGGTCATAGCCGCCGTGCCGGATACTGCAGTCCCTTCGGCGGCGGTGATCGTGGCCACCCCGGTTCGGATCGCAGTGGCCAGTCCCTGCGATCCGGTCGTGTTCGACACCGTCGCGACCGACGAGCTCGAGGTTGACCAGGTGGCGGTGTTCGTGATGTTCTGCGTGCTCAGGTCGGAGTAGTGCCCGGTAGCGGTGAACTGCTCGGTCTCGCCGATCGGCACGGACGCAGTGGTCGGCGAGACGGTTATCGACAACAGGATCGGGCTTCCGAGCGCTGTTGCCGGCACCACACTTGCTGCAATCGCAGTCAGCGCCGCCAACACCGCCATGACGACGAGCAGCAAACGACCGCCCACTTTTCGCGGCCCCGCCAGGTGCGTCCCCATTCCCCCTACCTCCTGTGCTGATCGCCACTTTTCCCCGTAAAAAGACTTACGAAACTAAAGTTCTTTAATAGTCGGAGACAAACCTCCGGATCCATTCGGAGATGGTTCAGGTGGGGAAGAATCGAGTAGGTGAAGCTAAGTGACTCCTCAATTTTGAGGAGGAGAACGATCCGTCGAGGAGGGAGCATGCGATGACCGATCCACACGAAACGGCGAGAGACATAGCCGAGGCGCGTGCGAGGCTTCTGGCGTTTGCTCGAGGATGTTCAGCGGAGCAATGGTGCTCGAGCCCGCTCGGTGACGCAGATCCCCGCTCCGTTTCTGTGATCGTCGACCATGTCGCAGACGCGTACGACTACATCGCCGGGTGGCTGCGAGCACTCGTTGGCGGCGCCGCGCTCGAGGTGAACTCGGACATGGTGGACGAGTTGAACGCGAAGCACGCGAGCGGCGCTGCAGTGATAGATCGCGACGAGGTGAGCGCGCACCTGCAAACCAGTGGTGACGCTTTGATCGGGTTCATCGAGGAGCTCGAGCCCGATGACCTCGTCATCGAGAACGGGCGCGTCCAACGCCTTGCGGAGATCGCAGCGCGCCACGCTGACGGCCACAGATCAGAGCTCGAGGCCGCCTTCGGTTGACGGACCTACGAGCACCCGGGCCGGGGCGCCCGCCTCATGCGACCGTCTAACCGGCCACCGCCACCTGGCCCGGGTGAACCTGAGAAAGTGAACACCCGTTCAGTATGCGCCACTAGTCCTTTTCTTACAAGGTACTCACGGTGCGTACGCAAGGTCAGCGGAGCGGCTCGTACCGGACGTCAGTCAGCTCCTCCGAGATCTCCCACAGGCGCCTGGCGGTATCGCGATTCCTTGCCGCTCTGACGAAATGCACCTGCTTCGGATATCCGCGCATTCCGAAGAGTTGATCCGGCCCGTAGTACCGGGCGCCCGCGACGTCGGGGGAGGTGGCGGCATACAGGGCCGGAAGAGCACCCATCGCCGCAGTCTGCGCAAAGACCGCGTTCTCCAGGTTGGTCACCTTCTCCATGATCTTCGACCCGCTCATCTGAGGCCCGACACCCTGCAGGTTGGTCGCGGCGTAGCCGGGATGAGCGGCGACGCTCACGATGTCTTTGGATGAAACCCTCCTGTCGAGCTCGAGGGTGAAGAGTTGGTTCGCGAGCTTGGACTGGGCGTAGGCGGTCCACTTTCCATAGCGTCTCTGTCCCTGCAGGTCGTCGAACCTGATGCGTCCTATCCTCGCGACCTCACTGGAGATCGTGACGACCCGGGCACCGGGTCGCGCGATCAGCCTGTCTACAAGCAACCCGGTGAGCGCGAAGTGACCGAGGTGGTTGGTGCCGAACTGCATCTCGAAGCCGTCGGCGGTCTCGCGAACGCGGGATGGCCATCACCCCCGCGTTGTTCAAGAGGATGTCGAGACCCTCATACCCGGCGGAGAATTCCGCAGCGAAGGTGCGTACCGAAGCCAGATCGGAGAGATCGAGATGTTCGAGGCGCACGTCCGAGCCCGGCGCACTCTCGAGGATCCGTTTCACGGCGGCATCGCCCTTTGCCTGGTCTCGGCACGCCAGCACGACGCGCGCACCGGCTGTCGCCAAAGCGAGTGATGCTTCGAACCCGAGACCGCTGTTCGCCCCGGTGACGAGAGCGGTGCGGCCTTTTTGATCCGGGATGTCCTTTGTGGTCCACCGTGCCATCAGCCGTGCCTTCCCGCCGTGAGCTCCTCTATGCGCTCGAGGGTCTTGACCATGTTCGAGCGGGTCTTCTCCGGGAATCCGCCCAGTTTGAGGAGCACGCGCTGATGGTCCTTCGTCAGGTCCCAGCTCTCTCTCACCAAAGTGGCGTCACCGTCGACGGGATCCAGCTCGTAGCGCCAGATACGACCCGCCGAGATACGACCCATGAATCCGGGGGGCCGCGCCTGCCAGGCGATGCGCCGGTTCTCCTCGAACTCCACGACAGTGTTGACCATCGAATAGCCGATTCCGAGCTTCATCGACATGCCGAAGGTCGAGCCGAACGTCAGGCGTTCGGGGGCACCGGACTTCACCTGCTTCACCGTTCCCGACCCGTCGAAAGTCGGATGCGCCGATGCGTCAGCCAACAGGTCGAAGATGGATTCAGGTGATGCCTTTATGACCTTCTCCACGGTCACTACATCGCCTTGCATCGCGTCCTTCCTTCCGGGCGGCAGGTTTCGACCGCCTTCAGTGCGGTGACGTTCAACTCGCGGGGGTGAGCTCGACAACTGGGATAACGCGGGACGTCTTCTCCTGGTACTCACCAAACCCCGAATAGCGCCGTGCCTGCTCGGCATAAATCCGGTCGCGATCGGGTCCGACCACAGGCGCCGCATCCGCCTCGTAGGTCTCGACTCCGACTTCGGCGGTCACCCGGGGGTTGGCGACCAGATTGCGGTACCAATCCGGATTCGTGTCGGCGCCGGCCTTCGAGGCGAAGACGAAGCGCCGTCCGTCTAGATCGAGATACATCATCGGATTGACCCGCTCCTTACCGGTCTTCGCTCCGGTGGTGTGTAGCAACAGAACGGGCGCGTCTTTGAAGGGGCCACCCACCCGACCTTGGTTCGCCGCGGAACTCGTCGATGATCTTGCGGTTCCAGTCCACAACTTCGCTCATTTCCTACCTCCGCTTCTTCGGCTGACGTTAATGGTTCGGCGCCTGCCAGTGGACCAGATCCTTACTGCGCGCGATGCCGATCTTTGCATGTCCCCAACCGCCGAAAGCGGTGAGCTCGTTGCTGCCGGCGTAGAGAAGGTAGTAGTACCCGCCGTTGGCGCGGTCGTTGCAAAGGAAGGCGGAGTTCGCCCATTCGTAGTTCACACTCGATATTCCACTTGCCGAGTCCCAGGGGGCCTTCGGGACGTCCAGTTCGTAGCCGCCTTTCCAGTCGAGCCATCCAGAGGGTCGGTCGGGGTTGCCGGCAAGCGTGTAGAGCCATGGCTGGTCGAGGACGTTGGAGGTGGCCATCAACCGCCACGTCCCGTCAACTGACAAGAACTCGTCGCGTTCGATCGTGTCTCCGTTGACACGGATGTCCGGCTTGCCGACGTATCGCCACGGCCCGCTCGGTGAGCCGTCGGGAGACCACGCAATCTCGAAGGCCTGCTGGTTTCCGGCGACTCCTGCCTTGAACCCGAGCATCAACCCGTCAGCTGTCCACGCCAGAGAGCCATCGATCATCCGATCAGTCGGGCCGGGAGCGAGGTTCTGTGCCAATGGATGCGGAGGCGACCACGTGACGAGATCGGTGGAGGTGCGGTAGTAGAGGCGGTCTTGCTCGCCCCCCGATTGTCCGGGGTCCGACTGGTAGGTCACGACGAACAGGCCTTCTGGGTCCCGGACCACCTCGGGCGAAGCGACGCCCAACGTGCCCGGTTGGGCCGGCCAGGCGACGGGAGCGGTCCAGTGGCTCAGGTCTTCACTAGTCGATGTGGCGATGTCCCAGTAGACGCCCCCCGGGATGGAGCGGTCGTACCTCACGTAGCTGAACAGCATGTGCCAACGATCGGCGTACCAGATCAACGCCTCGTCCTTCTCACCTGCTGAAGGAGACGAGAGGATCGGGTTGTGCAGGCTCGACCAGTCGATGGCGAGCGAACCCTTTGCACCTATTACGCACTCGTGGTCAGCGCCGGCCGCAACGACGACACCGGGCTTCGGAGATGTCGGCGACGATCCGTGGTTGGTGTTGTCCGCGCACGAAACGCATGCCAGGGAGATGAGTGCGGACAGGACGGTAAGTTTGGCTCCGCTCGAGTAGCGCCTTGCGCGGCCGCTACGCATCACCGTGGATCACGTCGTGGCTCAGAACATGAACCGCGTGAAGAGCCAGGTGTCCGAGCTCGACTTTGTCGGCCACGGACAGTTGAGCGAGTTGCGCGCCACTAAGCCGGACGCCGTTCCAGCCGAGTCGGTCGTATTCGGCGTCGACTTTCTCGAGCGCGCCTCCGAGGTCGACGCCGGGCAGGTAGGCGGCCAGGCAGTGCTCCAGCCAGTACCTCATGTTTCGATAGCCGAGCGCGAAGTCGCTCTGGCGGAACCTGATGTCGAAGAATCCACCGAAATGAAAGAGAAACGATCCGGCCAACTGCTTCGAAGGGGGTTCCGTAACCGAGGGGTCGAGCGTCGGTGACACGACCTCGACCTTGATCGGGTCTTTCGACTGGAGGCCGGTGGCCTCACGCACAAGCGCGTCGAGAACGGACTCGCAGTCGCCTGAGTCGACTGACGGCGGATTCTTCGGGGCTCGATTCGCTTGACTCGTAACGTTTGCCTGCCCGTCTCGAACCTGTCGCAAGGCCGAACCCACAGATGCGATGACGGCATCGCGTACGGCGGCGGCCTGGTCGTCCGAAAGCTCTGCGGCGGAGATACCTTCGTCGATCCCTTTGCACACGGCTGGAGCCACGAATTTCACCCATTCCAAGTGAGAGTTCGTCTTCTGGAGCCGCTTCAGATCCTGATATATCGATTGCGACCGGCTCATGCTGAATGAGTGAGTTCCTGTCCGGACCCAAGGAGGCAACGGGGCATCTCCGCCCCAGACCGGAGACGGGGTGGGGGCGGGAAAGGCGGGGTCCGGATGAATGAGGACGTAAACCCGCTCGTCGTCGCTCTCGATCCCTTGGGCCAGGTCGATCGTGCGTCCGAGCGGCTCGTTGTCGACCGTCCCGCCGTCGGTGTACCAGAACAGGCCGTCGGCCGGGAAGCCCTGAAGGCCGGCTTGGTCGTAACTCGTCTTGTCGGCCAGCCGGTTCAACTGCTTCGCCGGAAAACCGATGGCGTTCGACCCAGACGCGATTGCCGCTTCTGCGTGCCTCAGGAAGTCATCGGATCCTTCGGATGACGTGAGCGTCACGCCGTACCAGTCGAGGAAGGTCGACGCGTTCACCGTTGTGTTGCGGACGAGATCAGGTAGTGAGTAAGTGAGACCGGCAAGGCTCGCGAGCGCCATCGACAGCCTGACGGGCTCCTTTTGCCAGTTCGCCTGAGGCCCTTCGGGAACACCGTCTTTTCCGAGAACCTTCGAAGCCATCTGGGTCAGCGCCGCAGAGGAAAGCGGCGAATCGGTCGAATGGGTCGTCATCGCCTTGAACGACACGTTCTCCACCCACGCCGCCGACATCAGGTCTACGCCGTCGACATCTCGAAGAAGCGATCGTGCTGTCAGCAGACCGGTGATCGATCCCGCCGATGCAGATGCGATCGAATCGATGACGACGACATCTTCGCCGAGCACCTTCGCGGCAACGATCAGAGCCGCAAGCGCGCCTCCTTCATATGCACCAAGTGAGACCGCGCCGGGAATCGTGAGGGAGAGACGCAACGAGACGTCCTCAGCCTATGTACCACTTGCCGTTTATCTGCTGGAGCGGGACAGGACTAATCGAGTTGTTGGCTGCGACTGCCGCCGCGTAGGCCTGGTCGAAACTGACGCCGTTTCCCGGCATTCCCGTGCTGGCCGAAGAGTTCGACTCGCAGTTGTTGCTGGTCGTGATGAAAGGGGCGCACAGTTCACCCGTGACCGCCACAAGCGCCTCGTTGCCCTGAACGACCTGGTTTACGACCGTCCCGCTCCCCGTCGCGCCGGTGAACGATGACTCGTGGCTCACGCACACCGCCTGCGAAGAGGGAACCGGGAAAGTGCAAACTTGCGCACCGTTGTTGGCGAGGACCGCCGAGATGAATCCGTTCACCGTGGAGGTGGGTGAGTTCCCGCCCCCGCCGACGAGGACGACGATGAGCACGACCACCACGACGACAACAGCCACTCCTCCGCCGATCATGGCGAGCATCTTGTTATTGAGCCCTGAGCGCGCCGGACCTTGCGCGGGGAAGCCGTAAGGAGGGACACCCCCTTGACCCTGGTAGGGCGGTGATTGCCCCGGCGGTGCGTACGGAGGTGGGGTCCCTCCGTAGGGCGGAGGAGTGCCACCGTAGGGAGGCGCCGAAGGTGCGCCGTAGGGAGGCTCGGAGGGGTTTCCGTAGGGTGGCACCGAGGGGTCGCCGCCGTAAGGCGGCGGCTGGGGATTCTCGTTCCCACCAGGATTAGAGTCCATCTTCGTCTCCCTCAGCCTGCATGTTCCGGGACCGGAATGGTCCTCGGACCGCCGGGAATACAGTAGGCGACCGCTGGTCGTGGGAGGTGAGCCCAGACCGAGAGCCTGCTCTTTTGCCGATCATCTCCTCACGATCAGAGAGAGATCAGCCCCTCGAGGTGTTGCGCGATCACGGGCCACGATTCGCACGCCGGATCAATCAGTTCTCGGTGGCCAAGGCCTTTGAGCGGTACGTACGACACGTCGTCGCCGAGCCCGCATCCCAGCTTCAGGTAATCGCTGCTCATCGACGGCGGCACAACCGTGTCAGACAACCCGTGCACGAGTACCTGGGGGACCCCGATCGGCAGGATCGCGGCGGGCGACCCCGCTCGATACGGTTCGGGTCTCTCCTCAGGTGATCCTCCGAGGAACCGTGAGACCGCGCCGTTGCCGAGCCAGAGCTCGTGGCCTCGAACCAGGTCTATGACACCCGCGAGCGAGACCGCGGCGGCGGGCCGCACGATCGGCTCAAACCCCGTCGCACGTCAACGAGCCTCGGGCCCGGCGGCAGCCCAAAGCGCGAAACAACCACCGACCGAGTGACCGCAGGTGACGAGCCGTCGCGCGTCGACTCCAGGAAGTCGTTCGACGTGGTCCACTGCTCTGCTGATGTCGTCGAAGGTCAACGGCCATCCGCCACCACCACCGAGCAAACCTACGCGTCGGTACTCGATGTTCCAGGCCGCCCAACCACGTTCGACTGTCGCCCGGGCGAGCCCGTTCATCAGAGCCTTCGTATAGATTGACCGCCAATACCCTCCATGGATCAACACACGACCGGGATGGCGCGTCCTTCCGGAATATCGGGGAGCCACGATCCCCGACCTGGCATCTCAGGTTGCCATATCGATGCCTGGTGCGCCTCACGGCTGAACGGTACCGCCAAGCGTCTGAAGTGCGGTTGTGCACGCCGGTTGCTGATCGATCGCGGAAGGAAAAGAGATGGGCAGCACTGAAGACGACGACTCGCCGGATGACGTGTCGAGAAACCCCACAGGCGAGTCGGCACTTAGAGAGCGTCTCGAGCTAGTGAGTAAGGTCCTTGCCTCACCCCCCACGATCCACAGGCATGGCACAGGGGTCTGGAGTACCGAGCAGTCGTGCTACGAGTTCATGGCCCGCAAGGTGGGTCCGGGATCGCGAACCCTGGAGACCGGCTGCGGGGTGTCCACGGTCTTGTTCGCCGGTTGGGGCTGCGATCACCTTTGCGTGGTCCCGGCGCCCGACCAGCGCGACGGGATCATGGCCTATTGCGCCGACAACGGAATCGATGCGGGTTCGCTCTCGTTCGACCTGAGGGGCTCGGAGTGGGCGCTGCCGGCGCTTGCACCCGAGGCCACTTACGACCTCGTGTTCATAGACGGCAGTCACGGCTTTCCTCTCCCAATTATCGACTGGTTCTACGGCGCGGCGCACCTGCGCGATGGGGGAGTCGCCATCTTCGACGACCGGCAGCTACCGCAGGTGAACCTCCTACTCGAGTGGTTCTTGGACCGCGACCCGCGCTGGGTGGGTCTTCAATCGACACCAAAGTGGGCTGCTTACAGAAGGCACTCGAGTGGTCCGCTGGGTGAAATCCAGACGAGGCAGCCATTCCTGGACCCCGGCGATTCCCGACCGGCGCCGTCGTTGCGCGAGATGGTGAAGCGCGATCTCGTCCGGCCACGAATGGAGCGACTCCGAGCACGACGGACGTCTCGTTAGCTGATGAAGCTCCTCGTGGTGGGCCAGGATTTTCCCTGGCCCCCGACATACGGCTCCCACTTGCGCCTCTCCCAAGTCATCCAAGTGGCGGCACGTCTTGGAGAGACCGATGTTTTCTCCTTCGTCATGAACCGCGATCCCGAGGCATGTGCAGTTCCCGCCGATATCAAGGTACGGCGCCTGAAGACAATCAAGTTCGGGCGCCCCGACTACTCGCTCACGCGCCGACTTCGATGGCTCGTCACACCGGGAATGCCACACGAGGTCGTCGCGTCTCGTTCCTCGCAGTTTTCAGCAGATTTCAACAGGTGGGTGGATCCTCCTTACGACGTCGTGTGGTTCAGCAAGGCGACCACGTTCGAGCTGCTGGAGCGTCCGATGCTCGGACCCACGATCGTCAACCTTGACGATCTGGAGGATCAGAAGATAAGGGCGCGCCTGCATGCGATGCAGTCGCGCTCTCCACACCGGGGCACGCTGCACGGGGCCGGAGCGAGGGCGCAGGCGAAACTGAACGCCTCGCGATGGTCCTCACTCCAGAAGGCTGTTGCAGCGAGCGTCCAGCAGGTGGTTCTCTGCAGCGAGCTCGATTCCTCGCGCTTCGGAGCCGGCAACGTCACGGTCGTGCCAAACGGGTACGACGTTCCAGATCGCCCCGCCGGGAAGGTCGAAACCGGGACACCCCCAACGATCCTGCTCCAAGGATCCCTCGAATACGGTCCTAATGCTGACGCCGCTCGCTGGCTCGTCGAAGAGATCGCGCCATTGATCCGAAAGGCCGTCCCGACCGTCGAGGTCCGTCTTGTCGGAGTGCCCGATGGCTCAGTACTCAAGCTTGACAATCCCCCTCTAGTGACAGTCGTTGGTCGCGTGGAATCGATGGAACCCGAGCTAGCGCGCGCTGATCTGGTCGCCGTTCCGATCCGATATGGCAGCGGCACCAGGGTGAAGATCCTTGAAGCGTTCGCGCACCGCGTGCCAGTGGTCTCGACGACGCTCGGTGCCGAGGGTCTCGGTCTCGAACCCGACGTCCACCTTCTGGTCGCCGATGACGCTGGCGCATTCGCCGACGCTTGCGTCCGGGTGCTCGAAGACAGTGGTCTGCGTTTGGCGCTCACAGAGGAGGCGCACCGCCTGTTTCTCGAGCGGTATCAATGGGGTCACGCCAAGGATCGGATCAAGGAGCTGATGCTGCGCACAGCACAGGGAGGGTCGAAAAAGGCAGTGGACGAATTGAAAAGACCTCCCGGTCACTCCGATTTGCCCTGATTTCACTTTCCTTTTTTCCCTCTGTCTCGCAAATGCAAGTGTGGCTCATTTGGTCGCCCACCAGGGTGAACACCTCAAATCGTAAAAGAGGGGCGACAATGACCGCACAACCTTGTCGGTTTAGCTTCTCTATTGAACACACTGTGTCGATCTGTCCTTTAGCTCATCTCGAGTGAATCCGCCTCCGTGAACGGAGGAGAACAGGGGGTTTCCGATGGAAACCCGAACGTGTACCTTTACTGCCCATTGGACAAACGTCTCGCGCTTGGCAGTGGCGACGAGCGGCTTGCTGCTCATCGGACTGTTCGTTACTCCGTCCCGCGCATATGCGGCTGATGCAACCGTCGGGCTGGGCACCGCGGGCGCCTACTCCGTCCTCGGCGGCCAGACCGTGACCAATACCGGATATACCACGCTCGGCCAAGGTCTCGGAGTGAGTCCGGGTAGCGCGATCACAGGTTTTCCTCCTGGTAAGGCGGCCGGTGCGACCCACAAGGCCGACGCGCAATCGTTGAAGGCGCAGTCCGACCTCGTGATCGCATACGACGACGCCGCGGGTCGAGCCAAGACAGCGAGCGTTGCAGGCGACCTGGTCGGGAAGAACCTGACCGCCGGCGTCTACAAATCGACCGGTCCGATTGCGCTGAGCGGGACCCTGACGTTGAACGGCCAGGGAAACCCGGACGCCGTTTTCATCTTCCAGGTCGCCAAAACGTTGATAACTGCCAGTGCCAGCAGGGTAAGCGTCATCAACGATGCGCAGGCTTGCAACATCTTTTGGCAGGTGGGCAGCTCAGCGACATTGGGTACCCACTCGGCTTTTACAGGAACGATCATGGCACTGACGTCGATCACGGTCACCACCGGTGTCACCGTCGCAGGTCGCGCGCTGGCCCGTAACGGTGCGGTCACGTTGGACGACGACGTCTTCACGATGCCGGCTTGCAGGACCAAGTCACCTCCACCACCGACGACTACCACCGCGGCGACTCACACCACTGCGACCACGGCGGTGCAGACCACTTCTCCACCGACCGGTCCGAATAGTCCGGGCGGGACAGCCGGGCCTGGCGGGGTGAATGGCGGCGTCGGCAACGGATCGAACATAGTTGGCACCCACACTCCGGGACTCGCGATCACTGGAGCCGGATCTCTCCTCAAGCCGATGCTCGGTGCCGGTGCCGTGTTGCTGCTCCTCGGGGGTCTGTTCTTAGCGCTGGGACGTCCTGCGGCACGCTGAGAAGGGTTCAGAGCTAATCAGCCGAGCGCGTCACGGCGCGCTCTGATCACGTCCACAGATACGCCGGTGGCCGGACCCCAGAGCGGGGTCCGGCCACCACACAATTGCGTGACGAGAAGGATCTCGTCAGTTCTTCATGGCATTCAGGAACGGCACACCGTTCGGCGTTCCGACGCCCGTCATGTCGTCGTAGCCGGGAAGCGTGTAGATCTGGGTCTGAACACCGACTGTCTGGAGCAAGTACGTGTACCCCGCCGACGGGTTCAGGTTGTTGGTGTAGTTGGTGCGCACCGTTGCCTCCGGCGAAGGAGTATTCACGACGTCGGTAATCGCCGAGGTACCTGACTTCTCGTATAGCAGCGGGTTGATGAACCCGACCGCCGACCCCGTGTTCTGGATGGCATCAGCCAGGACGCCCGCGAACAGCGGCGACGAAAGGCTGGTACCGCCCAGGCGGTAAGCCGCGTACTTGGTGCCCCCGTGCGGGAACACCTGGGTCTGCCCGATACGAAGGCCCGTGTTCGGGTCCCCCGGCATGGAGATGTCAGGGACCGCTCGCATGGGCGAGTTGCCGTAGTACTCGCTGATCGAGATCGGCACCAGACCCACCTGGTAGAAGGGCTGCGAGTACAGGATGCTCGTTCCGCCTCCGCCACCACTGCTGTAGTTGCCGGGAGGGGCCGGCGCCCAGGCATTACCAGTCAGGGTGGAGTAGTCGTTGGACCATCCGTTCTGGAACACGATCTGCCCGTTGGCACCGATCTCCGTGCTTGTGCCTCCGATGCCGGTCGCCCAGGGATCGGACGCCGGGAAGTCAACCGACTTCCCGAACTGAGTGTTCGCCTGATCGCCGGAGTCGCCGGAGGAGAACTGCACGGTCACGCCGGTGTTCGCTGCTTCGAGCAGGAACTGGTTGAAGAACGCCAGCTGTCCGCTGCCGACAAGGCTTTCAGGACCGAACAACCACGAGTCGGTCTCCACGCTGGCAAGGTGGCCGTCGATCACCGACGCCCACGCCTTGTTGAGACCACCTCCGCAGTTCTTTGCGCCTACGAAGAGGACGTTGGCCCCGGGAGCCATGGCGTGCACGGCCTCCACATCGAGCGTCTCCTCGCCGTACCAGCCCTGCGGGCCACAAACACTCTCGAGGTTGTAGCCGTCGGGTCCGGGGGTGTCCTGGACGAACTGGCTTCCCGAGAAAGGTGCCAGGCCGTTCTGGGTCGACCACGTGTTGGCGTCACTCAGGATCGTGGGGGAGGCGTAAGCGTCGGTTATGGCGACCGTAACGCTCGCGCCGTTGAGCCCCTTGGCGATGCTGCTCGACAATCCGAACGCGGACTCGTACTGCTTCGCGTTGTAACCGCAGATCGTGTACGGCCAGGTCTTGCCGTAGGCCTTCGGCTTGTTGGTGGCCTGAAGCTGCCCGTAGTACGCGGAGCATGGTTGCACGCCGTAGCGAGCACCGGGCGCAGGCCCCGGGAGCGTGTCGGCAGGCCTGGCCAGCGATCCGCTGCTGTCCAGCTGGGCGATCCCCGCCACCGTGCTCGCCAGGCGCGCAGGTATGCGGTAGTTGGCTACAGGCTCGTTGAGGTTCTTCCCCTGGTACCGGTACGAGTCGAGGCGGGTGCCGACCAGTTTCTCGGCTTGCGCCATGGTCCCGGTTACTTCGACGTAGAGCCGACTCGAGGCGACCGAGGCAACGGAAAGTCCCGCGCTTCGAACCCACGAGCTGACCGCGTTCACCGCAGCTTCCGACGGTGAGTAACGCGCGCGGAACTGCGCGGTGGTGAGGAAATGCCGGAACTGAGCGTTGCCGGGGGTCGAGACGGCCTGCGCCTCGGCCTCGACAGCCGACGCGTTGGGATATGCGAGGACGACCTCGAAGTCGACTTGTTGCCCTCCTGCAGCGGGCCCTAGATCGCGCGCATGAGCCAAGAACGAAGGTCGGCTCGCGGCGAGTGCAACGGTTCCCGAATTGGTGGATGCTGCCGACACCGCCGCGGTCCCTCCGACAAGGAGTGTCGCTGCGATCGATGATACGGCTATGGCTGTGAATGCGATCTTGCGGCGTACACGACGTTTCATGCACTGCCCCCTCTCATTGCGTGACTCTTTTGAGTCCTAATCTGAAAACGCAGCATCGCGGGTTTGGCAACGGCAGTCAATAACGTCGGGCGTCTTTCGCTCACCTCCGACGGCTCCGCTCAATTTGCGCAGGCAGAAGGCTCAAATTGGGCATGCAAAAGGCACGAATATGGTCAATTTTGGCGATGCGTGCCGGGATCGTGTCCGGCTGCGCACTTTTGACAGAGGAGCGGCGAATTGGCAGCGTCTTGTGTAAGCGCAACCCAGTGAGCAGGATTCCTGATGAGGCGTCAGATCGCGAACTTTTGTGGACAGTCGATCCACCCCCTATTTTCGGGAGCCCAGCACATTGGCGCCTGGGCAGCGACGAATTACGAACGCGTCGCCGGCATTGAGCGCGGTGGCAGCATGCCTGAAGGGCAACACCGTCGTCGCTACAGACAGCGGCGACATCCAGACGATCGAGAGCGTTCCGTCGCCGGAGGCGATCACCAGTCAAACAGTGACGGCACCGTTGATCCGTTGACATCACGCCACGCTGGTGGTTAGCTATCTGCATGGCTACGCAGATAGCTGATCCGAACCGTGACCAGGTGGGAATGGCGGTCGAAACCTTCAAGCTGCTTGCGGATCCCACCAGGCTTCGAATGGTCTGGGCTCTCCTCCATGGCGAGCACTCGGTCAACGAGCTCGCCGACCACGTGGGTGCTCAGCCGGCAGCTGTGTCCCAGCACCTCGCCAAGCTGCGTCTCGCGCGACTGGTGTCCTCGCGACGAGACGGAACGACGATCTTCTACACGGCGGAGAACGAGCACGTTCTCCGTCTAGCCAAAGAGGCGCTTTTCCACGCCGATCACGCAATCAAGGGAAACCCAGGTCACCGCAGGAACGGCGCGGCCAGAACTCGAGGACGTCCAGGAGTGAAGACCTCATGAGGTCGAACGACACATCTGAGGCCCAAGACCATGATCAGGCGCACGACCAGCACGAGCACGAGCACGAGCAGGACCACGATCAGGAGCACGACCAGCACGAGCACGAGCATCGACAAGGTGTCTCAGGATTGCTGAGGTCGATCACCAATCCGCACAGCCATGACGCGATGGACTCCGTGGACAGTGCGCTTACTTCCAGCGCCGAAGGGATGAGAGCGCTCAAGTACTCGCTGTTGGGACTGGTCGTAACGTCGGGACTTCAGTTGATCATCGTGATCCTGAGCAGTTCTGTCGCTCTACTCGCTGACACAATTCACAACTTTGCGGACGCACTGACCGCGATTCCGCTCGGGATCGCCTTTTTGGTCGGCAGGAGAGCGGCCAACCGGCGGTATACCTACGGATACGGTCGCGCCGAGGATCTGGCGGGCATTGCGATCGTAATTACGATCGCCGCGTCTTCAGCGCTAGCCGGCTGGGAAGCCGTTGAGCGTCTTGTGCACCCCCACACCGTCCACGTCATCGGATGGGTCATTGCGGCCGGCGTAGTCGGGTTCATCGGCAAGGAATGGGTCGCCCAGTACCGGATACGAGTCGGGAGAAAGATCGGGTCCGCAGCATTGATCGCCGACGGCATGCACGCGCGCACGGATGGTGTCACGTCGCTGGCGGTAGCGGTCGGAGCGGTGGGCGTTGCAATTGGTTGGAGAATCGCTGATCCGATCGTCGGGCTTCTGATCACGATTGCAATCCTGGTGATTCTGAAGGACGCGGTCGTCATCATCTACCGGAGGCTCATGGACAGCGTCAACTCGGAGCTAGTCGACAAGTCTGAGAGCGCGCTTCTCAGTGTCGAAGGCATCGAGTCGGTCGAGACCGTGCGTATCCGATGGGTGGGTCACGAGTTGTTCGCCGAGGCGGTCGTGACCTCCGATTGTGAATTGTCCCTTGCCGAAGCGCACGACATCGCCGAAGAGGCACATCACAGACTTCTTCACGAAATACCGCGACTGACCGATGTCATCATCCATACCGATCCCTGCGGCCACGACGGGCGCCAGCATCACACGCTGATCGATCATCATCTTCCGGGAAGGCAAGCTGAGCCATCACACCCCGGAGGGTCCCTCGGCCAATCTTGACCTCTTCCGGATGAAGCTCCGGTGGGCTTCCCGCCCGAACCGCCCTGATGGCTGATGGCTTCTACCAGGACCACCGTTCTGGTAGGCCGGTCATCCGACTCCTGCCAGACCAGATGAGCAGGAGGGCGGATGAACCTGTACTACGTGGCAGCAATCTGGCTAGCGCTCGCGCTATTTGCTTCACTCGTAAGCGTCCGTATCGCAATGCCGGTCGCACTGGTTGAGATCGTTGTCGGTGCGCTCGCGGGAAACATCCCGGGCGTCAAGGAGCACATATCCCAGACCGCTTACACCACTTTCCTAGCAAGTCTCGGCTCGGTGATCCTCACGTTCCTCGCAGGCGCGGAGATCGACCCTGTGTCGCTCCGCAAGAATTGGAGAGCGAGCGTTTCGATCGGTTTCGTCTCGTTCCTCTTGCCACTGATCGGCGCTTTCGGTTTCTGCCGATTGGTGCTCGATTGGAAGCTTCACGCTGCAGAGATCGGAGGCGTCGCACTCAGCACCACCTCTGTAGCCGTCGTGTACGCAGTCATGGTTGAAACCGGTTTGAACCGCCAGGACATCGGGAAGCTGATCCTGGCCGCCTGCTTCGTGACCGACTTGGGAACCGTTCTCGCTCTGGGCGGACTATTCGCTAACTACGGGTGGCTCCTCGTGTTGTTCGTGGCGGTGACGCTCGCAGCGATCAGCGTGCTCCCGAGCCTGACCCGATGGGTCGTGGCAAGGGTGGGACACCGTGTCAGCGAACCGGACGTCAAGTTCCTTCTGGTGGTGCTGTTGGGTCTTGGTGGCCTGGCCGAACAGGCAGGAAGTGAGGCAGTGCTCCCGGCATATGTCGTGGGGCTCGTCGTTGCCGGGGTCTTTCTGCACAACCGCGTTTTGATGGACCGCATGCGGGCGATCGCGTTCGCGTTCCTTACTCCATTCTTCTTCTTGCACGCGGGTCTCCTGATCAACGGAGAGCTATCGTCACCGGGGCCGGCGTGATCGGAGCTCTGCTGCTCGTGAAGGTCGGCGCCAAGTTTGCGGGGGTCTGGCCGGTTTCAACAGCGTTCAAGCTCCCACGCCGGGAGCGGGCATATACGACCCTGCTCATGGCGACCGGCCTCACCTTCGGCTCCATCTCTGCGCTCTTCGGCTTTACGCATCACTTCATCAACGAGAGGCAGTACACGGAACTCGTTACGGTCGTCATCCTCTCGGCGTTCGTCCCGACCGTGATCGCTCAAAAGTTCTTTCGTCCTGTCGCGGTCGTCAACGTCGAAGAAGAAGAGGCGCTCGGCGCAGAGGATGTTCCGAAGGTGCGTGACCTGGACTTTCGCGATTGATCCCGTTCGCCCTGCGGCGCACAGGTCGATTTTCGCGAGGCGTGTTAGCGTCGCAAAAGTTCGATTCCCGCGGGTCAGGGCTCGTCGGGTTTGTCGTGGGCGGGGAGGCAATATGACGTTTGCCAAAGGGCGCTCTTCTGCTCTGTTGCGTCGAGTCCCGCGCGGTTCGGTCGTCCGGGTCGCCATCGTGTCGATCTTCGTCGCGACGAGTGCCATGACCGTTGCCGCCGTGAGCAGCGGTGTTGCCGCCGCGAGCCAGACGGCCTGGTCAGCGCCGTTGAATGTGGACACCTCTAACTCCATATTCGGTGTGTCATGCGCGAGCCCATTGTTCTGCGCTGCCGTCGACGGTAACGGCGGGGCCCTCACTTACAACGGGTCGTCTTGGTCCCCACGTAACTTGATCACAGAGGGAGGCTGGTTCTCGGTTTCGTGCCCGAGTTCCACGTTCTGCGTTGCCACCGGCTTTGAGGGCACAGAAGACACCTGGAACGGGTCGTCGTGGAGCGGGCCGAATCCTGTCGGGTCGGACTCTTCCAACCTTCTCTCTGTGTCGTGTACGAGCTCACACTTCTGCGTCGCGGCTGACGGCAGCGGTGGCGTCGACACATGGAACGGAACGACGTGGACAGGGCCCAATTTGATCGCGGCGGAGACGTCCCTTAATTCGGTCTCGTGCACGAGCCCAACGTTCTGTGTCGCCGTCAACTCGAGCGGGAACGCGTACACCTATGACGGGATCAACTGGACGAGCAACGACATAGACGTGAGCAATGTCCTCAACTCGGTCTCATGTTCGAGCTCGGCCTTTTGCGTGGCGGTCGACAACGTCGGCAATGCAGTCGTTTACAACGGGTCGTCGTGGTCGACGACCGACATAGACGGAGTCAACAGAATCGTGTCTGACTCATGTGCCAGTTCCACGTTCTGCGTGGCAACCGACAACATAGGCAACGCGCTGACGTACAACGGATCTTCGTGGTCGACGGCGAGTATCGACGCAAATGCCCTGAATTCCGTGGACTGCCCGACGTCCTCATTCTGCGTTGCAGTTGACGACGCTGGCAACGCCATCACGTACGGATGGGTATCTGCGAGTTACGCGTGCAATGTCTCCGGACTCACTACGACCGACCCGATCGTTCTGTCCGAGTCTCCTTCGCCACCGCCGAGCATCACAGCGCCCGGCACGTACTCGACCACTCTCTCGGCCCAGGTCACCATTCCAGCGACCCAAATAAACGCTGCCATCGCGGACGGTGCGACAAGTATCACGATCGACTCACAGTCCGTCGAGGTGGACGGCCTGACCGGGGGAAGCCCGAGCAGCTCCGTAAGTCCGAACTCGCTCGTGACGTCGGCCACCAACTTGCCGATCACGTTTACCCCGCAGTCAGACACGCCCTTTACCTACGCCACCACCTACAACCCCGAGACCTGGCAGACCCAGAATGTCCCGGGGACCGTCGACTTCACACCAGGCCCCATCAACTCCACTTTCACCTATTTGATCTCTGGAACGCCCTCGCCTGTTAGCGCCGCCTGCACTCCTCCGGCGGGGGTGGCGTCCTTGGACTCGACCGTCGTGAACGCATCGTCTGCCACACCCAGCTTCCAGCTACCGGCCTCTGTTCCCGCCCTGCAATCCCAGGTGACATCCCCCCTCGACGACGGGTGGGCGATAAAAGTGACCAACACCTCGACGGTGCCCGTAGACGGCTTGAGCGCTCGGGTGGGCGTGCACGGTGGAGGAGTGACGATCAACTACGACTTCGCCGGCATGGCCAACACGGGGACTACCTGCGCCTCGTCGGGTGCAGGGATCGCCACTTGCAACGTGGGGATCCTGGCGGCCGGAGCCTCGGTGACCATCAACGCACTCGTGCAGACAACGGGGCTGCCCCGAGGCACGACGATAAGCGGGACCGTCGACGTCACGTCCACCAACGCAGCTACTCAATCGGCGACGCTGGGTGCGTTGAGCGTGGTCGTAGTTCAAAACGGTGCAGTGGCGGTGGCGGTCCCGACGGTCGAAGTGAAGAGCACGACGGCCATGTTGTCGGGCAGCGTGCCGGGCAAGGTGAAGCTGACCCTTCCGAGGAACGTCCCGGTCATGGGGCCGTTCGGGTCGTTGCAGGCCACAGGAGGAATGCCATTCGCCGGCCCCGTGAAGGGTCCACCGGTGTCTGTGACCCTCCAACCTCTCGCCGGCTCCCAGGACCCCGAGTTGTGCCCACCTGTATCCGGTGGTTGCGAGGGCGACATCGTGCGGGCCCAAGGCAACTTCGCCGCTTACACGAGCAGGGCGAATCCCATCTCGATCGTGGTCAAGATCTTCTACGGTTCCGCGCCACCGGCCGGCTCCATTTACTTCCAGGGTGCCGCCAACGACACACCGGTGCTGCTGTCTTCGTGTGTCAAGACCGGCGGTCTGTACAACACTCCGTGCGTATTCGGCGCCGAGAAGATCCTCGGTACGCCGGGGAATCAGTCGACCGCGGACACCGTCTTCTTCACCGGAGGGGATCCCCTCGTTGGTCGTCGATGAACGTCGGTCTTCGTCACATGCCGCATTCCGTTTAGCTCGCGCTGTGACGAGGGAGGCGAGTTGAGCGCGCGCCTCTTGCCGTACATCCCGCGTCTCACGGTGGATTGGGCAAAGCGGGCTGGAGTCACCGAGTCTGAAGACCCGCAATCCCAGACGCTGGACGGCACGATGGTGTTTGGAGACGTGTCGGGTTTCACCAAGATGTCGGAGCGGCTGGCGCGGCACGGGAAGGTCGGTGCAGAGGAGATCACCGACGCCATCAACACCTGCTTCGAGGAGTTGCTCGAGGTCGCGAACAGCGCCGGCGGTACCCTCCTCAAGTTCGGCGGAGACGCTCTGCTCCTTCTGTTCGACGGGGAGGGTCACGCCGTCCGGGCCGCGCACGCGGCAGTGGGTATGCGAGCGCGCCTTCGAAACGTGGGCCGGCTCTCGACGTCGGCAGGAAAGGTCGTCCTGCGGATATCCATCGGCGTCCACACCGGATCGTTCAACGTCTTTTTGGTCGGAGGATCTCACCGCGAGCTCGTCGTGTCCGGACCATCTGTGACCGCCACCGTCGATGCGGAAGGGACGGCCACCGCTGGCGAGATCGTCATGAGCGCCACCACGGCGGCAGTTCTGCCGCCAACCTGCCGGGGTCCCGCACGAGGTTCCGGGTATCTTCTGCGCCGCGCCGTCAGGGATCGTTCCCCAGATGCCGATCGAGGTCTTGGAAATGAACGATGCGGCGGTGGCCCCGTACATACCCGCCGCTATCAGGGATCATCTTTTGGGTGGCGGTGCCGATCCCGTGCACCGGACAGCCACAGTGGCTTTCCTGCACTTTGACGGTACCGACGAGATCGTGGAGCGCGAGGGACCTCAGTTTTGCGCGGCTCTGCTCGATGCCACTGTTCGCCGAGTGCAACAAGTCGTCGACAGCAACGACGTGACATTTCTCGGCACCGATGTCGATCATGACGGTGGCAAGATCATCTTGGTCTCGGGTGCGCCGCGAAGGGTTGGCGATGACGAGGAACGTATCCTCACGTCGCTGCGCGAGGTGATCGATTCCGATCCTCCGCTTCCACTGCGTATCGGAGTGCACAACGGACCAGTCTTCGCCGGAGACGTGGGGCCGGCGTATCGACGGACATTCACCGTCATGGGCGACACCGTCAACCTGGCGGCGCGCCTGATGGCGAAGGCGACTCCCGGCCAGGTGCTGGCTACGCATGAAGTATTGGACCGCTCGCAACGAACGTTCGTCACGGTGCCACTGGCGCCCTTCTTGGTCAAGGGGAAGCGTCGCCCGGTCACGGCATTCGAGGTGGGCGACGCCGGGCGGACGCGCGCCGCACGTCGCGCCGTCCTTCCACTCGTGGGTGTCGACGAAGAGCTCGCTGCAATCGCCACCGCCGTGTCCGCCGTCGAGCGTGGCGAGGGCCAAGTCGTTGAGATCGTCGGGGACCACGGGAGCGGTAAGACGCGTCTTGTCGAGGAGCTGCGGAGCCGGACGGCGGCGCTGTCGTGTCTGAGCGTCACGTGCGAGAGCTACGAGGCGACCTCCCCGTATGCGCCGTTCTGGATGCTGTTTCGCCAGCTGCTCGCTATCGACGCTGCGGCCGATCGCGACCAGGTCGCCCGACAACTGAGCGAAAGGGTTCGCCACGACGCGCCGGAACTGCTGCCGCTCCTCCCACTTCTCGGAACGCCGCTGGACCTTGATCTTCCGGACACACCCGAGACGGCGACGTTGGAACCGCAGTTCCGCCGTCACGCCACCGAGCAAGCCGTCACGTCGTTCCTTTCCAAGATCCTTCCCGTCCCCACGATCGTGGTGATGGAGGACGTGCACCACATGGACGAGGCTTCACAGGGTCTGCTACGTCGAATCATCGAGATCGTCGGGTCCCGCGCCTTCCTGCTCTGTCTCACGAGGCGGGAAACGGGTGGGGGGTTCGTCACCGATCCCGCACCCAACGTACGAACGCTGCAACTGACTTCATGGTCCGTCGACACCGCCGTCGAAGCTCTCACAAAGGTCACAAACGAGGTTTCCCTTCTTCCCTACGAGATCCGCGCCCTTGCCGAGCGCTCCACCGGCAACCCCCTGTTTCTCGAGGAGTTGTGGCAAGCGCGCATCGCAGGATCGTCGATGGATGCACTGCCGGACTCGATCGACACCGCCGTAACTGCTCAGATCGACCGGCTTCTTCCTGGGGCCCGGCAGACCCTGCGATGCGCGTCAGTACTGGGGTCGAGCTTCCTTCAACGCCATCTGGTCGATCTGTTGATGCCCGAAGCCGAAACTCCCGAGGATCACACACCTGACGCCGCGAGCACGGACTTCCTGAGCGGCCTCGAGGACTTCCTGGTCGGAGACGGGACGGGAATGCTTCGTTTCCGGTCGGCCATCGTGCGCGAATGTGCGTACGAGGAACTGCCGTACCGGCGCCGGCGCGAGCTCCATGGGCGGGCCGGCGAGGCGATAGCCGCCAATCTTGGTGCAGACGCTGACACGGAGGCAGAGGTCCTTTCCCTGCATTTCTTTCACGCCCAGAGTTACCGGCGGGCGTGGCATTACGCGCTCGTGGCCGGAAAAGAGCGAGCGACAAGTACGCCAACGTGGACGCCGCCACGCACTTCGAGAATGCATTGCAAGCCGCTCGGCGGGTAGCAGACCTGCCGGACCACGAGGTGGCGTCAGTTTGGGAGGCCCTGGGTGACGCGCGTGATCGGGCAGGTGCTTACGACGGGGCGGCATTGGCTTACCGCAAAGCTCGTCATCTTCTGTCGACCGATCCTGTCGCCGAAGCCGAATTGTGTCTCAAGGAAGCGTGGATGCCGGAGCGGGTCGGTCGTTACTCGGAAGCGGTGCGGTGGATCCGTCGTGGTCTACGTGTAATACGCGATGTGGACGGAGATGAAGCGGGTCGACGACGCGCCCAACTGACGGTCTGGTACGCAACTGTCCGTCAGGCTCAAGGCCAACACCGGGAGGCCGTCAGTTGGTGCGAGAACGCCATCTCTGAAGCGTGCCGATGGGGCGACAGAGATGCGGAGGCTCACGCTTTGTTCATCCTGGACTGGGCGTGGACGTCGCTCGGGCGGCCGGATCTGTCCACCAACTCGCAGCGTGCACTCGAGATCTACACCGAGCTCGGGGACTTGGGCGGCCAAGCCGTCGTCCTGAACAACCTGGGCGTTTTCGCCTACTTCCGGGGTGATTGGGATGAAGCGATCCACTTTTACGAACGCGGCCGCGATGCGCGCCTGGCGACAGGAAACGACATTGAAGCCGCCTTCGGCACCTGCAACGTCGGGGAGATCCTGGCCAATCAAGGTCACTATGAGGAAGCAGACAGAAGCTTCCGAGACAGTCTCAGGATCTTCAGGTCAGGCGGCTACCGCTACGGGATCGGTTACACCCTGCTTCTTTCGGGGCAGCTGGCGTGCCGTTTGGGTTCCTTCGATGATGCGTACGAACGGATGCGCGAGGCTCGTGTCGAGTTCGACGCCTCCGGGCTCAACAGCGACATCCGGCTGGTCGACGCCAGGACGGCCGAATGTCTCTCGTTCGAGGGGCGTTCTGACGAGGCGCTCGCCGTAGTCGAACGTCTGATTGGTAGCGGCGCGGCAGGTCTGAGTGCAGAGATGCCACTCCTGCAGCGGGTACGTGGATACGCGCTGGTTGAATCAGGGGGATTTCGACGGCGCAGCTGAAGCTCTGGAAATCGGCCTGCAAAGTGCAAAAGACATCGAAGCGTCTTACGAAGTCGCTCTCACTCTTCTCGTTCAGCAACGCTTGGCGCGTCTGACCGGCCATGAGCCGGTCGCCGAAGAGTTGGAGGTTCGATCGCAGGTCATATTCGATCGGCTTGGTGTGATAGCGGTGGCCGACACCAACACCGCCGGAGTCTCCGAAGGAAGGTCCAGATCATGACTAGAGGTGGCGCCGGTCGGGTGGCTCTTGTCGTTAGGGGCGACCGAAATCAACAGCACAATTTCCGCTCGAGAACACACGCCTGGCGCCGGTCGCGAGCGCACTCGCCGGTGTAGGGCTCGTAGCCGAGGCCGCCGTATATGCAGATGACCTGGCCCACGAGTTCCTTGACCAGTTGCTCGGGGTTCAAGGCGTCCTGGTCTGGGTGGATCCGGTGACCGGAAGCGATGATCGGCAAACACTGGATGGGATTCTGCGAGAAGTTGCGGCGGCTGGGACGTGGGTCTCGGCTCACCCCGACGCCATCTTGAAAATGGGCACGAAGGAGGTTTTGTACACGACCCGGCAGCTCGGTTGGGGCTCTGATGCCTACTTATATCGAACCCCGTCCGAGTTCGACAGATTGTTCCCACCGCGTCTCGCCGGCGGTGGAGCGCGCGTGCTGAAGCAACACCGGGGGAATGGAGGGATAGGTGTCTGGAAGGTAGAGCTCGCGGCCCCCTCGACCGGCGTTTCCGGCGGGGTCGAGCAATCTCCGGTTCCAGGTTCCGATGCCGTGGTCCGGGTGCAAAGCGCTCGTTCCCGCGACGACGTCATCGAAGAATGGACTCTCGGAGAGGTCATGAAAAGGTTTCACAAGTATTTCGGGTTCTCCAGTGGAGACGGGAGACTAATCGACCAGCCTTTCCAGCCGAGGATCACCGAAGGGTTGATCCGCTGTTATTTGGTCAAAGACGAAGTCGTGGGGTTCTCCCGCCAATACCCAACTGGCCGTTCGCCTGCCGACGTCGAGGCGAACGTCAACGCCGCTCCGCCAGAAAGGGTTTTCGGCCTGCCTGCGGCCAAGACCATGTACGGACCTGACGAACCAAGCTTCCAGGATTTGCGCCAAAAGATGGAACGAGATTGGGTGCCAGGATTGGAGGCTCTGGTCGACCTCGACACCTCTTTGCTTCCCGCATTATGGGATGCCGATTTCCTGTTCGGCCCGAAGGGCGACGACGACGAGGAGTCCTACGTCCTTAGCGAGATCAACGTGAGCGCTGTGGCGCCCTTCCCGGAGCAGGCGCTACCAAAGCTCGCTTTAGCGGTTCTCGCTGCGCTCCAACGGACCGACAAGACAGTCCAGATATCCCGATAAGCCGGGTTACCTCGGCGGCCCAGCGAACGTCCGCCAATTCCGATCTGGATATCGAGAAGCTTTACGACCGCGCCATTAGTACGGACACGTAAAGCATTGAAATGCTCACTCTCCGCCGTCATATAGGGGGCCGAGACCAGCATCAGCAAATCCAGCGATTTCTAATGGGAGAATCTCAGGAAGAGTTGTGAATGCGCAAAGAAATAAATTCGGAACGGATGGGTACCATATCGACTTGATGCCGTGCCCCGGTGTCTTGTAGTTCCACACGGTCCAACGCGGCAGTGGTTCCCTTGCACATCGGGGCCGAAATCGGACGGTGGATCAATCAGGGAGGATGATTCATGCGACGGTCGTTGCGCAGGTTACTCATTACCGCAGTCGCCCTTCCGGGTTTGTTCGTGGGAGTGGTCGTCGCGGCCGCAGCGCTGCCGAGCACGGCGGGTGGCCCAGCGGAGTCAGTAAGGACTGCGACGCCCTCTTCGATTCAACGGATTCCAACTTCCCAGCGCGAGCCAAAGACCAACCAACCAAAGACCAATACGCAGTCCCCGGTTCGAAACGTCGGCGTCTCCTCCTCATCTACGACGGCGACTCCGACAGTCAAGAACAAGAAGTCGGCGAAGCAAGGAACCCGAACGACGATCGTGTCGATCAATCCGCCCGCGGCGCAGAAATCGACGACGTCGGTCACCATCGTCGCTTCTGTGGCGGGGAAGGGTACGGGTCCCGCTCCGACGGGATCCGTGACCTTCGCCTATTACACGGTCGGCCTGGCGAACGGCGGCCCCACTAGTGGGGTACTAGGCACATCCCCGCTTATCGGGGGTGAGGCCACATTCACAACCTCGGCCGGCCAGTTGCCGCTCGGTGGACCGGCAAATGGATCGATCACGATCACCGCGTCCTACGGCGGCGATCATTTCAACCGTGCAAGCCACGCTTCCATCATCTACAACGTCACGGCGTCCTGCCCCGCAACGTCGTGGCCCGCTTCGTCAGGAGGCTTCCCACACGTGACGGTAGGGGGGCCCGAGGGCTATTACTTAGGTCAGAGCAACGGCTGGTTCACTCTGTACGTCACCCAACCCGGACCCTCGACTGTCGATTTCACGGGCACCATCAAGAGCACCGGGTTCATACTCCACCTCACCTCGACCAAGGACGAGGGACAGGACTACGTGGCGCTTCAAGGTTCCAGTGCCTTGAAGTTCCGGCTCGTCGACCACGGCGACCTCGACGGATTCACGTTCTTTGCGGGCTGTGGGTCGACGATCACGTTCCAGCTCTCAATCGCAGGAGGATCAGCGCCCACGAGCGAGATCTTCCTCGGTGCCGCCGGCGGACATCCACTCCAGAATCCCATCGTGCTCACACGTCACTGAGGGCGCACCCGTACATATCGTAGGCACTCCAACACTCTCCGGGCTCTTAGCTGACCCAGGACAAGAGCTGAATTGGGTCCAGCTCGGGCGAGGTATTCAGGCGAAGGGCATTCGCGATTTGCGCCTGCTGCGCACAATGCTTGTCGTCGACACGCATGTTAACTTCGAGCGCATTACGGGCCCGCCCGGTTACGGAGCCGGCGGTGTTTTGCGGGAGGCACGATGACGTTCGGAGCTCCGCCTTCATCTAGACGATTTCGCTTGACCTCTACGTAGGACTCTCGATTCCGGTGGTCGGTGCAGGGGTCGCGCTCGAGCAACGCGCAAGCATCTCGAACACGGTGCTCGGATTTTCGATTGTCGTCGCGCTCGGCGTCATCGTCTCCGGTTGGGCGCTTCTGCGGCGGCAGTCACCTAAGCCGGCGGCGGTGACGTGATGAACGCACGTGCCACGCCTCGCAAGCGAGCGGCGATTGCCGATCCCGTAGCGCGCGACTTCCTTCGGAGCGCGGACCCGGTGCTGGCACGGCTTATCGAAGCGCGGCCGGACTTCCGCCCACGGGCCTGGATGGACGACCTGCCCCCGCTCGACGCTTTTGCAACGCTCGTCTTCCAAATTGCGGGTCAACAGCTGTCCGTAAGCTCTACCCGGGCGATCATCTCGCATCTGAGGGAGCACTTTCAGGGCCACATGCCGTCACCGGCCGAGCTGCTCGCGGCTGACCCTCACGTGCTACGCGAGAGTGGGTTCTCCGCTCGAAAGGGCGAAACAATAAGAGCCCTTGCGGAGAGGTTCGTCGACGGAAGCCTGAGCGAAAAGGCCTTCCGAGGGATGACGGACCAAGAGATCGAAGCGGCCCTCACCGACGTCCCCGGGATCGGGCCGTGGACGGCGCGCGGCTTCCTACTGATCGCTCTCGATCGGCCGGACGTGTTCCTCACTGGTGACCTGGCGTTACGACGCAGGATCCAACGTGAGTACGCATTCGACCATCTGCCAACCGACGAGGAGTTGGTCGAACTCTCGGACCGCTGGCGCCCGTACCGCAGCCTGGCGGTCAGCTACCTGTTCGCATCGGAGTACGACGGACAGGACTGAAGGGTTCGGGCGAAGCTAAGCTTGCACACCGCCTGCGAGAGCGGCGCGACCCTTCTCCAGATCGACGATTTCTCCGTTGTTGTGGCGGCAACGTCGTCGTCCGTGGCGTAGAACAGTACGGCTCGACGTGGTTGTCGAAGAGCTGCTCCCGCGAGAGCGTCCGCGGCGAGAGTCCCAAACGCCTTTACGTAATGTGCACTCGACGGAAGCAGCCCCGCGACAATTGAGCCAGAGGACTGTCCTTCTGGAAGCGTACGTATCGGGTTGCCCGAGTCGTCGAAGCCGATCGGATTTGACGGGTCCACGACAACCTTCCCCTCGAGCAGGCGTGCCTGCTGCGGGATCACCTCCTTCATTGCGTCCAGCCACAGGGCGAAAATGATGGGGTCGGCGTCCGCGATCGCGTCTTCTACCGACGCTGCACGCGCAAGGGGTCCGAGCTCATCGGCAAGGGCTTCCACATGCGCTCTGTCCTTAGCAGCCAGAACAACCGACTCGCCACCCCGACTGAGGTGTCGGGCCAGCGCAGTTCCAATGTTTCCGACTCCGACGATCGCCGTAGTTGAACCTTCAGACATCATTAACCTCCTCATTGAGCAGTCCAAATGACTTGTAGGCACTTATCCAATCGACGGACTCCCAGTGCTCCTCTACGGCCCCATCCTCGATCCGAAAGAAGTCGAACGTCGTAAAGTCAACGGGTTGGCCGCTTCCCGTCAACGTCCCGTCCCAGACGCTTCTCGAGGCGACCTGCGAACGGGGCCAGTTGTTTGTCGTATCGATCGGCATGCGCGACCCAGTGTCCATCTTGACCCGTTCCAATGTTCAGCCTGCTGTTCGTTCGCGCTCATGCACCCAACTCGGATACCTCAGGCATGCTCATTGCCGTCCAAGAGAAGGGTCCTCTGCGCTACGACCCAAGTGAACGGCTGGGTGGCCCCTGAAGGCGTGACGTGCCGTTCGTTTCGCTCGTCGGTCACTCGAAACTCGCGACCGAGGACAGACGCAAGATCTTGAGCCGAGTATCGGGTGACCGGTAGGCCCGAGCAATACTCAGGCCCGTCTGGAGCGAATGTCGCGAGGACCACGATTCCACCGGGTCTGACCGCAGATTTCAACGTTGTGATGTATGCCTGGATGTCCGATTCATCCACGAAGAAGTGGAACACCGCTCTGTCGTGCCAGAGGTCGAAGTGGCGCTCCGGACGCCACGTCAATATGTCACGTTCCAGGTACGTCACCGACTCGTTGTCATCCAGTCGTCTGCGCGTCTCTGACAGAGCATTTCTAGAGATATCAAGCACCAAGATGTTTCTGAACCCTTGCTCGACCAGTTCGTCAACTAGCGATGAAGCACCTCCTCCAACGTCGATCACGGCGGAGTGCATTGGAAGTTTTAGAGGTCGGATGAGCTCCAACGAAAGCGTGGGCGTGGATTGGAACCAGCTCAAGTCCTTGCTGCCATGAACCTCATATGCCGTGTCCCAATGTCGCGTGCGTTCGGAAACCCGTTCGTTGACCGGCAGGTCGCGACAGCAGCAGTCAACGCCACAAACGCGGACACGGATTCCCGACTCGACGACGCAACCGCAGTCCGCGCAACGCATCTCCATTACCCGTGGATCGTAACGAGCGGCACGAGATGCCGGATCGACAAGGGCGAAGGGGTTTGATGTGATGAAGGCTCAGGTAGGGGCCGGCTAACGCCGATGTACGAGACGAGCGCCAGGAGGTGCGACTTATGAGTGACGCGCACCATGGAGCCGACTCGCCCCAAGGGCCAGACTGGTGGCAGGCGTCCGATGACCGGTGGTACCCAGGCGAGCTCCATCCGTGGCGCATTACAAGAGCGAAGTCGAGTGAGGCTGCCGCGCCTGATCTCCAGAGCCACGTCGTGCACCCGACGCCTCCGTCCGGACGTAGGTCGTCCGGTCGGGCTCTGCTCAGTGGATTCGTGGTGTCGACGCTGGTCGTTCTCGTCGTCGTGGCGATCGGAGTGAAAGGAGGTGGACATTTCCCGTCTTCGCGAGACGCCGCTAGACCAAGTAAGCCCACTGCCGTCGCGCACAGAACCGCAACGTCGCCGTCAACATCTGCTCCAGGCCCGATTCCAACAGTCGCTCCTGTTGTACCGAACCCGACGGCGTCGAGTCCGGGGATCCGTCACACGCGCTAACCACCACGGCGGTCTTCCACGTCTTCAATCAGATCTGGCCGCTCTTCGCGAACTACGCCTCTCAGGATTACGTGCCTGGTCTTCTGTCGATTGCCACACCTACCGTGGCTCACGTCGTGCAGGCGCAGGACGTTTGTGGATGCGACGAGTTCTGGTCTTCGTACACTTCCGTCGAATTCACCGCTCCCGTTCAACAGTCGTATCCCTTGTCCTTCTTTGCCGAGGTCGATCAAAAAGACAACCCCGGCGGTGCGGAAATTCAGATGTTGGTGTTCGAAAGACAGACTGCCGCAGGGCCGTGGCTCATCACGTATGCCATGGGGTATGCAGGGACCGTCCACCTGCTGGACGCCCCCACGAAGCTCGGTTACACCCCTACTTCGACTCCGCTGGAGTCGACGCCGTTCGTGGAGCTAGCCGCGCTGTTCCAGTCGCTGCGTCAGACAGGAGTTCCGTTGGCCGGAGATTGGTGGAACTCATTGATCAACGAGCCGCGCAAGGAACTGACGGATTTCGCGTCGGGCCTCACGAGCGGATACGACTTGGATCAGGCTCTTGGTGTCGTCCCGGAGGCGACGTTCGGGGTCGACGACTATTCGGCATCATTCTCTGTACCGGGCGGAGCGATCTCGTGCGCGACGATTACGGGCCAAGTCACGATGCGTCCTCAGGACGGGTTAACGATGGCCCAGACGAACGGGAGCTCGGTATTCGGACCCTTGGTACCGCCGGGCGCGTACTCGAGCGTCACCTTTCACGAGTCCGTCGACACGTGCCTGGTGCTATTGAAGGGGATCTACGAGATGCAGGGGATGTCCGGCGGCACGTACTCGGCAACCTGGACCAAGTAGCCGCCGCCTCGGAGCGGCAGTGCCGCGAGGTAAGGAGGAGACTTTCGTCGGCCTCGAATTAGCCAGACCTGCTTTCAACCTGCGCGGAGAGCATGGGACGTTATTCAAACCCTCCACCGTTGGTCCTACAGTTACTTGAGCTGGACCTCTACGATTGAGCGAAGCCCACTGATTCACGTACAGTGAGTTGGCAGTCGTAGTCCCTTGACCTAAAGACAATTGTCGAAAACGGAAAGCAGATTCGGAACGGAACTCGACCTTGACAGCATCGAGCCTCACTGACTACCACAATCTGCTGTGTCCAGCGCCGTACGCCCTAATCGGATGAATACAACGCCGTGGCATGATTACGGTTGACGACTCGAAGCTGCTCGTCTCGCTCAAGTCTGGTCGCATCCCATCTCTTCAAGGGCGAGTCGCCATGTCGACAGGCTTTAGGTTAGAAGTGCTCTTCGTCCTTGCTGCTTATTGTGCTTGACAAGCCGAGAGCAGGATCGGAGGTCAACACGGCCACGCTCCGTAGAGCTTGCGTGGGTTGCCCTGAGCTTTCCTGGCCGAGGGTTATCGTGAGGGTGTTCGCGCCGTTCCAGTGGATGCGACTACATCCCGATGTCAGGAGTGCAACACACTGGAGTCCGAATCCTCCGAAGGTGGCCGTGTTGTTGAAATAACCCCGCTGACCCATGTCAATGGTCCCGAAATGAAACCCGCCTGAGCAGTCCGACGTATCGGTGACAGTGAGAGTGTCATCTCCAGAGGAAGGTTGTGTTCCCTTCACGACGACGCCGGGATCGACAAGGTCGCGATACGAGGTCGCGTTCCAAACACTACAGAACGCACTTAACGCGGGGACCGGTGCGAAGGTGACGATGATCTGGTCCCCAAGTTGCGGTCGGCCCGCCTGAGCACCACCGTTCACGATCTCGAGGGACGGGGCGATTGGCGTCACGGCGTTGGAAGCAGGCGAAGGCGGGCTCGATCCGACCGCGTTCGTGGCCACAATGGTGAAGGTGTATGTCGTTCCGTTAGCCAGGCCGGTGAGAAGTTCCGTCGTGGCCGTAGACGAGAACTCCTCGGAGGCCTGAGCCGTGCCACTGACGTAGGGGGTAACCGTATACGAGACGACCGGACTACCTCCATCATTAGGAGCCGACCAGGACACGCTGACCTCGCCATTGCCAGCGGTCGCGCTCACGTCCAGGGGTGCACTCGGCGCTGTTGCAGATGGAGGTGGCGTGGTCGTCCCTGTGGTGGTGGTGGTCGTGGTGGTGGGACCGCGGGTGCCAGGTCCGCGCCCACTCCCCCCGGTGCCAGTTCCACCAGTGCCAGTTCCACCATCTCTCGAGCCGCCAGAACCGGACCCTGCCCCATCTCCCGATGCTCCGGTTCCTGAGCCACCGGTACCAGGGCCTGAAGATGATTGAGTTGAACGCGACGAACCGGATACACGAGCAGAGTCACCTCGGGCACCGTGGTCCGCTTGAGTGCCTGTCGTCCCGTGACTACCGGAAGACGAGCCAGGTGAGGCCGCAGACGCGCCGCTCTGCTGACCGGCAGATGCGTGGATGCCAACTCCAGCCTGCCCCACTACCGCCGACTGGCCTACTGTCTGCAGCGTACCCACCGCCACTGCACCGGCAACTGTGGCGAGGGTCGCCCCTACTTGTCCGAGTCCTGCAACGATCTGCCCGAGGCTCGGAATGTTGCCGATGAAAGGGAGTGAGCCAAGCCACGCAAGCGGCCCAGAGATTGGACGTAACCGACCGATGGACACGTCGAGAAAAGCCCGCACCACCTGAGGATCGAAGTGGCTACCTGCACAGCCAGCCAGCTCTGCACGAGCTGCTGGCGCGCTCATTGGTCGCGAGTAACTTCGGATCGCTGTCATGGCGTCATAGGAGTCGGCGACAGCGACGATCCGACCACCCAATGAGATGTCATTCTCTGCCGAGCCGGAGGGGTAGCCGGTGCCGTCGTATTTCTCATGGTGCTCGGCGATTGTCTGTGCCCATGGTCCGAGCCAGCTCGCCAACGGTGCAGTGATCTTGGCACCTTCAAGTGGATGGTTCTTTATGACCTCCCACTCCGCTGGATCGAGCTTGTCGGGCTTGTTCAAGATGTGGGGGTGGACGGCGAGCTTCCCGATGTCGTGAAGGAGCGCGGACCAGCGCAAGCGGTCCCGATCAGAATCTGAGAGGTCCATCTCTTCGGCGATCAGGTCTGTGTAGGCCCTCACCCTCTCGCTGTGGCCCCGTGTGAGCCTGTCGTGAGCGTTGAGGGCCGCTGCCAGGCCGAGGATTTTCTCTGCAGCGAGGACCGGTTCGTCCTCTAGCCCTTGAGTCTTGGCTTCTTCGATCCGCCTGGCAAGGTCACGGGTGCTTCCAGCCCTTCGCGCGATGGCAAAGCGTTTGGGGGCGCGATCGGGGAAGACCATGGTCATCTTCAACAGCACCGCCAGGGGGAGCGCCCGCCGAGCGATGCGTTCGGTCCCCACCAACACGACGATCGGTACCGCCAAGACCGTCGCCCACCACATGAGAGTTGGAATGGTCCCGTGCGGCCTAGGCAACAGATGAGACGTGATCGTCGCGGCGACTATCGACAGAGCTATCGGAAGGGTGAAGATGGCGGCACTCACCAAAGCTGACAACCAGGGACGGCCTTGCCACCTAGCGTTATCGCTGCCTTGTTCTTGATCGCTGCTTCTCATGCCCCAGCCCCGGTAATGCGCGTCGCGACGCCGAGAGGAGGCCCCTCCCGAGGGAGGCATCGGCAAAGCTCAGTATTTAGTTGAGAGGTGGATCAATCCCTTCCGAGCAGATTGAGGGTCGAGCGCCCATGAAGTCACTAGAAGTCTGAGCTAATGACGAACGTTGTTCACGTGTTGACCAGGTCGCAATCCCAGTCCCACGACCGACCATATTCTCGCGGGAAACTCAAGCGGCTGGCCGTCGCAATGTGGGATGGTCAATACCCATCGAACAGCCCTCTGGCTCTTAGCTGGGGGGTTGCACCACAGCCGTCATCGCAATGGCCAACGGGGCAGCAACGATGAAGAGCCAAATCTGCCATACCCATCTGGATGGGCGTAGGGCGGCGCCAGTCGACTCACGCCAACGCCAGAGCAATGCTACCGAACCGAGCACGATGATGGTCTCGAACATCGTGGCGAGTACGTCTAAGCCTCCGACCGTCTCGGTGCTGCCAGCCGCTGGACCCAAGGGGATGCCATTGGTTCTCGTAATCAACCACAAGATGATCACGGCCATGTTGCCTACCAAACCGACGGCGATGAGAGGCCGTGAGGGTCGTGCGAGGGTGAGGAGTCCGTAAATAACCTGCAGCGTGGCCGTTACAGCGAAGAAACAACCGTAGATAGTGCCCTCCTCGAAGTGATGGGGCATGACCACGTAGTGCACCGATGCAGCAGCTATCGAACCCAGGCCCACCAGTGGTAACAGCGCCATCCGCGATCTAGCACCTTCGCTTGTCGGCCTGACCGAGCCGGAAGGAGCAAGTCCCCCGACCGCTGGTGCCCCGGCGTAAGAGTGGAGCGACGACCACTCGAAACGACCATATTCTCCCTCAGCGGCCTTCCGGCGGTTCTGGACCACCTCGGAAACCCAGATGCCTCCCAGGCTCATTACCAGGAATGCCAAAGCCTCAATCACGTGCCAAAGATGGCCGTCCAGCGGGACCTTCGTACCTACGGTCCCAACACTCCCGCTCTGTCCCAGGGCGAGCTGCAGTGACCTCACGCCCGTCCGCCGTTGAGGTTGGCGCTCGTCGCGTTGGTCGTCGGTGGAGTCTGGGAAGAGGTTCCCGTAGGTGCCGCTTCTCCGTTGCGTCCCGGGCCCACGTCCACGACGATCGACAGGAGATCATCGGCGGATTGCGGTCGACCCAGTAGGAACCCTTGGCCGAGGTCGCTGTGCAGTGCGTTCAGCTGCGCCAATTGCTGCTCAGTCTCTACCCCTTCCGCCGTTACCACTATCCCCATCGCAGCAGCGAGATCGATGATGGCCCGTACGATCCGAGTGTCGGTACCATCGATGTCGAGGCCCATGACAAAGCTCCGGTCGATCTTGACATTGTCGACCGGCAGGCGCTGGAGGTAGCTCAGCGACGAGTAACCAGTTCCGAAATCATCAAGGGCCAGGCCTACGCCGATGGTCTTAAGAGAATTGAGAGTCGCCAAGGCTGTCTCGAAGTCCCGGATAAACGAACTCTCGGTGATCTCGAGGCAGAGCGACGAGGGCTCAAGGCCCGAATCCGCCAACGCGCTCACCACTGTCGTGACCAACGAGGGCTCGGCCAACTGTCTGGGGGAGAGATTGACCGAGATCTTCAGGGGCGCTCGGTCGGGACGCAGAGCCTGCCAGGCAGCGGTCTGGGCGCAGGCGGACCGCAGAACCCAGGCCCCGAGTGGGACGATCAGCCCGGACTGCTCAGCGGCCGGGATGAACTCGTCGGGCGCAACCATGCCGCGGGTGGGGTGGGCCCAGCGGAGTAGGGCCTCGGTTCCGATCATGTCTTTTGAACGGAGATCAAAAATCGGCTGGTAGTGCACGGAGAACTGGCCTTCTGCCAGCGCGGTCCGCAGCTCCGACGCCAACTCGGTGCGCTGCAACGCCACGGTATGGAAGACCGGTTCGTATTCCCGCACCCGATCGCCGCCAGCTCGCTTCCCCTCGTACATGGCAAGGTCAGCGTTGCGCACCAGTTCAGAGGCTGAGCACTCCTCATCGGCTCCAAAGGCGATGCCGACGCTGGCGGACACGGCCAGATTCATATCGAGGACCCGGAATGAGTGCTGGAACACATCCAGAATTCGCCGGGCGGCTGCTATGCCGTCGGTGCGGCAGTTCAGGCCGACAAGGGCCACGGCGAACTCATCACCGCCGATCCGGGCCAAGAGATCACCGTCGCGGATGGCTCCTTGAAGTCGCTGACAGATGGCCTGCAGCAGCAGGTCGCCGGTCTCATGCCCGAAGCCGTCGTTGGTGTCCTTGAAGTCGTCGAGGTCGATAAAAACCAGCGCCGTGCTCAGCCGCCCACGGCCCCTCAATGCTGTGCTCAGCCAGTCGAGAAGGTAGGTACGGTTGGCCAAGCTGGTCAGGCCGTCTTGCAGGGCCTCTTGCTCGGTGAGCCTCCAGGCCAGGATGTTGCCGAAGCTTGCCGCCAGGACGAATCCGCCGTGGATAGCTGCAAAAGTCCAGGGGTGAGCGATGGCGTCCGACTCGTCGTAGACCGCCCGCGGGTCGAGGGCACCGACGATGCCATGCTCCAAAACCACATACAAGAGCGCCAAAAGGAAGGGCTGCCACCTTTGGTAGAGAGTCAGGAAGGCGAGTACCACGAAGAACTGGAAGTGCGCCTCGATCAGACCGCCGGAGAAATGCACGAGAATCGACGCCCCGATAACCAAGCCGAGTGCCGTGCTGGCCGAGCGGACGCTCCTGCTCAACCTCGGAATCAATGACACGCATCCCGGCACAACCAACACCGAGCATTCGAGCGTCGTCGCTACAAAGCCGTAGCCTCGAAGCAAACCGAAGACAAACAGCACGGGCACCTGCGCCCATAGGAACCAGGTCAGGCCGCGATGCCGCTTCAACCACACCTCGTCGGAGAGACCCCTACCCTCGGGCAAGAACCAGGGCCGGTGCGTCGCCCACCACGACGACGCCCGCCGCCGCTGGGAGCTCGAACCGTTCGACCCAGGCTTCAGGTGGAGCCGAGAGGGGCGCGGGAACGGTGGCGCCCTCGACCGAGCCAAGACCCAGGTTGCCATTGTTTGCAATGCTCATGTGCCCGACCTCGACGTCCGCACGGCCAGCACGGCCTGTTCGGAAACCATCGGTTTGGGAGCAGGTCGGCTTGAGAGCAGACTGGGAGCCGGCGTTTTAAGATTTGGAACCCCCTCGGAAGCATTCTGGACCCACGATCGCCGTTGTAGTGGCGTTGTGAATAGCCAGACCGAACGAGCATTTTCATGGAGTGTTCAAGGCCACGATCCGCCGCCCCGGTCCGATTCTGCCGTGCAGCCGGCGCACGTGGCTGCAAAGCCCTATGTACGCGCGCTGCGCATCGAGCTCATTCCTCAGATAGAAACAACCAAGGACGTAGGCTTGGTTGTACTTCCCGGGGCTATGACGGGTCCGATCCTCGCGGGGGACAGCCCAATATACGCTGTCCTAGTACAGGCTGCGGTTATGTACCTGTACTTGGATCGGTCGCCACAACCACCACGGTCACTGTGCTCGGAGTACAACAACAACCTTCAGCTCTGACCATCGACTTATCCAACTCACCCTCGGTTCATCTGGCCGATGAATCATTGTCACGGTGCTACTCAGTACCCGTCGATACAACGAGGGTTTGAATAAGAGTCACGGACTATTTCTTAGCGAGCGGACAGTAAATTAGGCTATCTACCAGGGAATACGTTGTGGATTTGGCAACAAATGCGGAGAGTATGGGACGCTATTCAACCCTCCGCCAACGATCGTTCAGCTGCTTGAGCTGGACCTTTACGATTAAACGCAGGGTCCAGCCCGCAAATAGTAAGCAAGCTACTACCCTCTGCTGTAATTGCATGTCCTTGTACTCGAAGCTGCCATGAGGAATTACTCCCTGTCTTCTAGCGAAGCTCGCTGACCTCGTCGGGCGGAACAAGTGCGCTCACCAGCGCCGGATTCGAGCATCATGTCGCGATTGGCGAACAGCAAGGCCCCTTGCGCTCGATGACGTCGTGTTCCACTCATCGCATCTGAACCGTTTGAGTTACGATGTAGGTCCGGGTGCGCCGGGAAGTCGGGTCGGCAACATTTCGTCAACCCACGGAGTATCAAATGCCCGACGTTCTTACTTGCACCACAGCGATGACTTCGCGACATGCTGTTGCCTTCCAACCGGGCTCTGGTGACAGCGGCTCTCCTCTATTCCCGCACCGCTCGCTACAAGAGAAGCAGTCGCAAGGAACGCGGGCTGGAGTGGTACGGATCAGCTGATGCCATCCTCAACCCTGTTTGCTGCACTGGCTTTTCCGGCTGCAGTGGTTGTCGCGCTCTGTGCCAGTTTTCTTCTTGTCTCGCGTTTGGAACGATTTGCTGCTCGGTTCCGACTCTCGGAAGCCGCGCTCGGATTGCTTGTGGCACTTGCCGCAGACTCGCCCGAGATCACCTCAGCGATTACTGCGTCCGGACACGGTCAAACCAGCATCGGTGCAGGTATCGTTCTGGGATCCAACGTGTTCAACCTTGCGGCACTGCTGGGTCTGGGTGCGATCGTCGCTGGCAAGATCAACCTCCATCGGAGAGTAGTCATCCTCGACGGAGTGACCGCTGCGTGGATTGCCGTGGTCGCCGTCGTGGCCGTCTCAACAGGTTTGGGCGCGCCGGTCGGATTGGCCCTGGTCCTAGTCGTTGTCGTGCCGTACGTCGTCGTATCGATTTCGTCGTCAAACGGGCTGCGCCGGGTGGGATTGCCATCGCACGCCGTCACGTGGCTACGACAGACAATCGCCGAGGAGGAGACTGAACTGGCAGACGCGTTCCAACCAACGAAGATGGGAAGATTCGATCTATTAGTGGGGGCAGTTGGCCTCGCCGTCGTCATTTCTGCAAGTGCCGTGATGGAGCGCAGCGCAGAAAGCCTGGGGAAGCATTTCAATCTGCCCAGCCTTGTTGTGGGTGGCATCATTCTCGCCGCAGTCACCAGCCTCCCGAACGCTGTTGGTGCGGTGTATCTCGCTGCTCGCGGTCGAGGTCCAGCAGTTCTGAGTGAAGCGATGAACAGCAACATGCTCAACGTTCTGGTTGGGCTGCTACTCCCAGGAATCTTCGTAGGGCTTGCTCACTCGACGGGAAGTGGCCTTCTCGTTGGTGCGTGGTATGCCTGCCTGACCGTCGTCAGCTTGACGATGGCGTTCGCCGGGCGCGGCCTATCTCGTCGACACGGTTTAGTCGTGGTCGTGGGCTACCTAGCTTTCGTGGTTGTGGCGGCGACGCGGTAAGCCCCGATCGTCTGTAAGCATTCACATTCGGTGTTGAGTCAGGCACGGCGTTCGACCCACGCCGCAGCGAATGTGTTGAACAGTGCGACCAATCCCACGGCCGCTGTAAACACAAGTCGCTCTTCTCCGCTCGACCCCTTGGTGATAGCAGCGAGCAGCAGAGCCCCTGCCAATGCCACGATCCCCGTCACGGCCGTTCGCACCCATCTGCCGGTCAGGAGTGCGCAACATGGCCCAACGATGAATAGGCCGGTGAGATCAACCCTCGGGGCCGCGACGAGTCCGATGAGGAACACTGCGCCACAGAGCGCGAGGCTGAGCAGCCATAATCGCCTGACACTCCAACCTGGCACGAACGTGCCTTCGTATGCGCGCACTCGCCGTAACAACGACACCGAACACGGAACGTACTCACGCTTGACCCACTCTGCAGCGCATGGAAACGACTCTTAATAAGTGCTATCCAATGTCCACCCGAGCGGACACCAAATATGGCGCTGACCAGGGTTAACGTTGTAATTCTGGCAACAGCGGAGGAGGTGGGATTCGAACCCACGGTGGCCTTGCGACCACAACGGTTTTCGAGACCGTCCGATTCGTCCACTCTCGCACTCCTCCAAGTGCATTCTTGTAACTCGACCCTTTTCGGTACCAGTTCTCTTCCGGAATTCATACAGCCCGCCGGGGCAACTCGGAGCGCCAATGGTACTGGTGGCACGACGTGCGAACGACTTCCGGCCGTCGAGGTCATTCAACGTGACGCGGGCCACCTGTTTCGGCCTTGACGTAGCCGGTCTCGATCGACTACTCTGAGTCGAGTACCCGTCTCGGAGGATGCATGGCACGTCGCAATCGGTCCAACCCTCTCGCGCTGGCAGTCCTCATCTGTCTCGCCGAGCGTCCGATGCACCCCTACGAGGTCGCAACGACTCTGCGCCAGCGCCACAAGGACGAAAGCGTTCGCCTGAACTACGGATCGCTCTACGCAGTGGTCGAGTCCCTCGAACGCAGAGGCCTCATCGCTCCGCGCGGCACAGCTCGAGAGGGACGGCTTCCGGAGCGCACCGTCTATGACATCACCGACGCAGGGCGCGTCGAGGTGCACGACTGGCTCACCGAGATGATCGCTACCCCTGTCAACGACTACACCTCGTTCGAGGCGGCGCTGTCGTTCATTCCTGCTCTTCCGCCCGCCGACGTCGTCGCGCTCTTGCACGAGCGGGCACGGCGATTACAGCTCGAGATCGCTCAGGCCCAGGCGGCGCGAGAGCTCGTGGAGAAGGGCGGACTCTGGCGGCTTTTCTGGGTCGAGGGCGAGTTCCGCTCGATCTTGCGCGAAGCCGAGCTCGATTTCGTGAAGCGTCTGATCGCGGACATCGAGTCCGGGTCGCTCGAGGGCGTCGAGTGGTGGACCGAGGTCCACGGACCAAACGGCGAGAACGTGACGCTTCCATCTTTCTTCGACCAGATCTGAATCATCGAGAGGAGATTCGAGTGAACACGAATACTGACGGCGCCATCGTCACGGACGGTATCCGCAAGACGTTCGCCTCGCGCAAGGGGCCCGTAGAGGCCGTTCGCGGTGTGAGCCTCTCGGTCGGATCCGGCGAGATCTTCGGGCTGCTCGGGCCGAACGGCGCGGGCAAGACGACCACGCTGCGCATGTTGACCACGTTGCTTCCGATCGACGCCGGAAGCGCCAACGTCGCAGGCTTCGATGTGGCGCGCCACCCGAAACGGGTGCGGGAACGCATCGGCTACGTCAGTCAGTTGGGCGGTGCAGACGATCTAGCCACGGGTCGGGAGAACCTGGTGTTGCAGGGTCGTCTCTACGGTTCTTCCCTGGCCGAGGTGAACCCCCGAGTCGACGAGCTTGCAGCAGTGCTCGACCTGGCCGAGTTCGCGGACCGGCGCGTGAAGACGTATTCGGGCGGTCAGCGGAGGCGGCTGGACGTGGCGCTCGGAATCGTCCATCACCCGACGGTCCTGTTCCTCGACGAGCCGACCACCGGCCTCGATCCCCAGAACAGAGCCAATCTGTGGGAACACCTGAGTGCGTTGAGAGACCTCGGTACGACGATCGTGCTCACGACTCACTACCTCGAGGAGGCAGACGTTCTCTGCGACCGGATCGTGATCGTGGATCACGGGCAGATCGTCGCCGAGGGCTCTCCCCGCGAGCTCAAGCGACGAGTCGCAGGTGACGCCATCGTGATCACGATGAAGGACCACGACGTCGCGAGTGGACGCGGCTTGGCTCTGCTCGCCGACAAGGCATTCGTTCGCGAGATATCGGCTGACGGAGACCAGTTGCGCCTCTACGTCGAGGACGGGGGAGCGGCGATGCCGGAGCTTCTGCGTGTCCTCGACAATGAGCAGATCGGCATCAAGTCCATGAGCCTGTCAGAACCCACGCTCGACGACGTGTTCCTTCGGCAGACCGGACGGTCGCTACGCGACACCGGTGCCACGGACGCCCGAAGTGCAACGGAGGTGGCGGCATGAAAGCAGTCCGTGACACGACGCTCCTTATGCAACGGCACGTGGTGCAGATGCTGCGAAACCCGGTGTGGCTCTTCGTAGGGTTCTCGACTCCTCTGCTCTATCTGGTGCTCTTCACCCCGTTGCTGAAGCACTTCACCGGGGGCGGCTCTACGGGTCTCGTCCTCGACGTGTTCCTCCCGGGAATCCTTGCGCTGCTCGCATTTGCGAGCGGTATGTCCTCGGGGTTCGGCACGATCTTCGAACTTCAGTCGGGTGTTATCGAGAGATTCCGGGTGACGCCGGCGAGCCGTTTCGCCATCCTTATGGGCCCGTTGTTCTCGGGGATGATCATGATGTTCGTATTCGACGCGGTCGTGCTTGCCGTGGCGAGCGCTTTGGGATTCCACGTCAACTGGGCGGGAATAGCGATCCTTGCCGTGCTGCTCTCGCTTCTCATGATCTCGATGGCGGCCTTCTCGGTCGCGACCACGCTCGTCACTAAGGAGATCAGTGCGTTCGCCGCAGTCATCAACGGCCTCAACCTGCCATTGCTGCTCTTGGCGGGAGTGCTGCTTCCCATCTCGGTCGGCCCGACCTGGATGCGCGTCATCGCCCATTTCAACCCGCTCTATTACGCGGTCGTAGGGGCCAGGGCCTTGTGCTCGGGAACCTTCGGCGCGTCTGCCGTTTGGCAGGCTTTCGCGGTGCTCGGGCCGTTATGCCTTTTGGTTGTGGCCTGGGCGACGAGAGTTTTCAGGAGAGCCGTCGCCTGACACAGTCCGCGGCTAGTCAGAACGGGCCCGTCAGCTCGCCCAGGGAGTCGGAGAGCCGCAAGTTCTCCGAGTAGTCGACCGGACACGCGATGACGGACACGGTGTCGGCGGCGAGGGCGTCGGTCAGCTGCGGGAGCAGGTCGCTCGCTGAATTCACTCGGTAATCACGTGCCCCGAAACTCTCGGCGTAGGCGACGAAATCGGGGTTGGAGAACCCGACATTCACGTCGTGGCCGAGCTCGAGGTCCATCTTCCATTTGATGAGGCCGTACGCGTCGTCTTGCCATATGAGGATCACCAGTGGGATTCGTTCGCGCACTGCGGTCTCGATCTCCTGCGAGTTCATCAGGAACGCTCCGTCGCCGACCGCGGCGAGAACCCGGCTCTCAGGCGCTGCGAGCTTGGCTCCTATCCCTCCCGGCAGTGCGAACGCCATCGTGGAAAGACCGTTCGAGACCAGACACGTGTTCGGCACGTAAGTCGGGTACAGCCTGGCCATCCACATCTTCACCGCGCCAGTGTCGGCGAGGACGATGTCCGATCGGCCCATGGCGGCCCGCGTGTCGGAAACGACGCGCTGAGGCTTGAGCGGGAAGCTGTCGTCGGCCCTTCCGCGTTCGAGCTCGTCCGCAAGAAGCCGGCGGATCCTTTCTCCACTAGCCGCCGGTTCGAACCGCCGGTTGGTGGCGCCCGCGAGCGCGTCGAGGGTTCGGCCGATGTCGGCCTGGATCCCGACCTCGACGTCATAGTGGGCGTCCACTTCGGCGGGGACGCGGCTCAGGTGGATGATCTTCTTGTCCCCCTTCGGGTTGATCCGCACCGGATCGAACTCCTGGAGCTCGTAGCCGACGCTGATGACGACGTCTGCCTCGTCGAATCCGAAATTGACGTAGTCGTGCGCCATGAACCCGACTGCGCCGAGCGCGTGCGGATGGTCGTCGGGGAACACTCCCTTGCCGTGGAACGTCGTCGCGACGGGAAGAGAGAGCTGTTCGGAGAAGCGCAGGAGTGCTTCGGCCGCGCGCGAACGTGCCGCACCGTGCCCCGCCAGGACGATGGGCCTCTGCGCTCCGTCGAGCACGGCCGCCGCGCGTTCGATTTGCGAAGGTGACGGCTCGTCGGGGCGGGGGACGTTCACGTCGAGAGGAGCAAGACCAAGAGGCGCGATCTCTGACTCGACGTCCTCGGGTACGCCTAGATATACAGCCCCGGGACGTTCGGTCTGGGCGAGCTTGAAAGCCTTTCTGACCATCTCGGGAACTGCTCCTGGACTGAGCACCAGATCCGCCCACTTGGTCACCGGAGAGAACATCGAAACCAGGTCGACGCTTTGATGGGACTCCTTGTATATGCGGTTGAGCCCGACCTGAGCCGACAACGCGACAACCGGTGTGCTGTTGGTCGTGGCGTCGGCAGTCCCGAGAAGAAGGTTGATCGCACCCGGTCCGAGCGTCGCCGAGCAGACTCCCGCTCGCCCTGTGATGCGGCCGAACATTTCCGCCATGAACGACGCAGCTTGTTCGTGCCGCACGAGTACGTACCGGATCGAAGACCGGGAGAGCGCATCGGTGAGGTGGATGTTCTCTTCACCCGGGATGCCGAAGACGCACGTGACGCCCTCGTGCTCCAGGCATCGCACCAGCAGTTCGGACACTTTCGAGCCGTCTGCGGTCACATCTCACCCCGGAGACTCGCGAAGAACTCAGTGAGCACGGCTCCGCACTCCTTGGCGAGAACACCTCCCGTCACCGGCAGCTCGTGGTTGAGACGCGGGTCCGAACAAAGGTTGTAGAGAGAACCGCACGCCCCAGCCTTGGGGTCCACAGCGCCGAAGACGAGCGCGCCAACGCGCGCGGCGACAAGCGCTCCTGCACACATCGGGCACGGTTCGAGGGTCACCACGAGCGTGGCATCGTCCAGACGCCAGGTGCCGAGGACCCTCGCCGCCTCTTGGATCGCCAGTATCTCCGCGTGCGCCGTGGGGTCGGCGCGAGCCTCTCGTTCGTTGTGCGCCTTGGCGACGGCGCGGCCCCCGACGACCACGACTGCGCCGACAGGGACGTCACCGTGGAGCGCGGCGGTCCGCGCCTCCTCCAGCGCAAGCCTCATGGCGGTCTCGTGCGACAAAAGATTCACTTTCATGATCGGCGGAGGAGATGGGATTTGAACCCATGGACCCTTGCAGGTCACACGATTTCCAGTCGTGCCGATTCGGCCGCTCTCGCACTCCTCCGGACTGCCTGCGCAGCATCGGGAGGCTATCGTCTGCCGGGCAACCCGACGTTCTGTGCGGCGGCCGGGTCCTGCGCAACGTGCGCTCGTGAACCGAGTCAGGGCCGGAAGGCAGCAGCTCTCAGCGTGTCCGTGCGTGTGCCGCAGTAAACCTGGCCGTCGCACCGAGCGCCGGGCGACGCCGGGTGGCCCATCTTCCCGGAGGTCCGCCAACAGCCCGCCGGTAGCATCCCTTAAATGACCGTGCCCGAGCCGACGAATGCCGATTCGGCGCCCTACCTGTCGCTTTACCGTCGGTTCAGGCCCCAACGCTTCTCGGAGGTCCTCGGCCAGGAATTCGCGAGCCTCGCTCTGCGAAACGCGGTTCGCGAAGAGCACGTCGGCCACGCATACCTGTTCAGCGGGCCGCGTGGCACAGGCAAGACTTCGTCTGCACGGATCCTCGCGAAGGCGCTCAACTGCGCGGCGCCTGAAGACGGCGAGCCATGCGGCGTCTGCATGTCGTGCACGGAGATCGCGGCGGGGTCGTCGCTCGACGTGCACGAGCTCGACGCCGCTTCCAACAACGGTGTCGACGCGATGCGCGACCTGGTAGCTCGCGCGGCGCTCGGGACTCCGGGGCGCTGGAAGGTCTACATCATCGACGAGGTGCACATGCTCTCGCCGGCCGCGTCGAACGCGCTGCTCAAGACGCTCGAAGAGCCACCGGGGCACGTCGTGTTCGTGCTCGCGACGACCGACCCTCAGAAGGTCCTCCCGACGATAAGGAGCAGGACGCAGCACTTCGAGTTCAGGCTCATCGGGCCTGAGACCCTTCACGCGCTGCTCGAGAAGGTGAGGACCGAAGCGGGTCTGGACCTGCCGGAGCACGCCGTCGAGATGGCGGTGAGCAAGGGCAGGGGATCCGCCCGTGACGCCTTGTCCGTGCTCGACCAGGTGGTCTCCGCAGGGATCGTCGAACCCGACACGTCTTATCTCGGAGACCTCGCGGAGTCGCTCGCCACGCGCGACTCCACGGGTGCGCTGGTAGCACTCGCCGGCGCGGTTGCAGCAGGCCGGGACCCTCTGCTCGTGGCAGGTGAGCTCGCCGATCACCTTCGCCAGGGATTCCTGTCGGTCGTGGCCCCCGATCTCGTGACACTCGACGGCGAAGAGCGAACGTTCATCTCCGACCTCGCCACCAAGATGGGCCTTCCCGCTCTCGTGCGGGCGGTGGAGGCTCTCGGCACGGTTCAGGTGGACATGCGCGAGTCGCCTGACCCGAGGCTGCACGTCGAGGTGTGCCTGCTTCGGCTGACGCGCGCCGAGGTGGACGATTCTTTGCCTGGGCTCTTAGAACGCGTCGAACGCCTCGAGCGCGCCCAGTTGCAACCGTCGGCGGGGCCGGGCGCCTCGTCAACGGAAGTTGCACCCGCCGAAACTCCGCAGATCCGGCATGCGTCGGTCCCCGAGATCGTGAATCCGGACACCTCCCCCGCACCGCGTTCGCTCGGCGCGATCCGTCGCGAGGCCGCCGCGCGGGCCGGGCCCGGCACGGAACCCTCGACGCGCTCGACCCCCTCGACGCGCTCCGACAAGGCCGCCGTACCCGAACCTCCGAAGGAGCCCGCCGGCGCGAGCGCCCCAGCACGCGAACCGGCCAAGGTGGGCTCGTTCCCGACCAGGGACGAGCTCGTCCAGGTCTGGGGTGACGGCCTGCTTGCATCTCTTCCTCAGCGTGCACGGGCAAGATTTAGGGTGGGCCGGTTCACTGACGTCGAGGACGGCGTTGCCGTCTTCGCGCTCCCGAACGAGGCGCACAGGAGCTACTGCGCAGAGGTGACGGGTCCCGTGGAAGCCGCCCTCGCCGAGAGGTTCGGAGTAGCCGTGAAGCTCCGTCTGGTCATCGATCCGGACGAGGAGGGCGCCAACTCCGCTGCGGCGCGCGGTCCCGCCCGCGCCAAGGCGTCCGTCGGCTCCGAAGCACCTGAGCCCGAACCATCAGACGAGCCCGATCTGCTCGATCCCCGGGTTCTCGAGTCGGAGACCGAACCTGCGGGAGACGCGCTTTCTCCTGCGGAGCGCCTGAAGCTCACGTTCCCCGGGGCCGAGGAGGTTTAACCGAGCGTGGTGTCAGGCCCCCTCCAGCCCCTCATCGACGAGCTCGGCCGCCTCCCGGGTATCGGCCCCAAGTCCGCGCAGCGCCTCGCGTTCCATCTTCTGAAGGTCCCGTCCGAGGACGCGATCAGGCTCGCCGACGCGATCGTGGCGATGAAAGAACGCATCACGCTCTGCGGCCGTTGCTTCAATGTGGCCGAGGGCGGCGAGTGCGAGGTGTGCCAGGACCAGAGGCGCGATCCAACGTTGCTGTGTGTCGTCGAGGACCCGCGCGACATCATGGCCGTCGAGAAGACCCAGCAGTTCCGCGGCCGGTACCACGTGCTGCACGGGGCGTTGAACCCCATCGAAGGCGTCGGACCGGATCAACTGAGGGTGAGGGAGCTGCTTGCCCGCCTCGAACCCGAAGACATCAAGGAAGTCATTCTGTGCACCAACCCGAACCTCGAAGGTGAGGCGACCGCCATGTACCTCGCCCGGCTCGTTCGGCCTCTCGGCATCAAGGTGACCCGCATCGCGAGCGGACTGCCGGTAGGCGGTGACCTCGAGTATGCGGACGAGCTGACCCTCGGGCGCGCCCTCGAGGGACGGCACGAAGTGGGGGAGTGACCCGCAGCCGTCGTGTGCGAGGGTTTGTCAGGCGAACCTGACGATCGACGCGGCGCCGGCGATCAGGCAGTAGATGGCGAACGGTGTGAGCGTCCTCGTCTCGAAGTAGCGCAGTAAGAAACGCACCGAGAGGTACGCGGTCGCAGCCGCGCAGATGCAGCCGACGAGGATCTGGCCGCGCACCCCGTTTCCGAGCGATCCCGTCAGATCGGGCACCTTCAGCAGACCCGCAGCAAAGATGATCGGGGTTGCGAGCAGGAACGAGAAGCGCGCGGCGTCTTCGTGGTCGAGTCCCCGGAGAAGTCCGGCCACCATCGTCACCCCGGAGCGGCTGATTCCCGCCAGCAGAGGGAGTATCTGCGCGATCCCTATGACGCCGGCCTCGCGAATCTCCAAAGTGTCGAGCCGGCGTCTCGGCCCGCCGCCGGCCGGGTCGACACCGACTGAAGAAATGCCTCCGGGTTCGGTGACTTCACCGTGTTCGGCGGCGAGGACCCTGACGGCGTCGCGGCGTCGCAACCGCTCGCCGACGAGGAGGATTCCTCCGTTGATCGTAAGGAAAACCGCCGCAGAAAGAGGCTTTGCGAACTGCGTCCGGAGGGCGTGCTCGAACGCGAGCCCGACGATCCCCGCCGGGATCGTCGCTATGACGAGGAGCCAGCCGAGACGCTGCGCCGGCGTTTCTACCTTCCGGTCCCTGATCGAGGTCAGCAGGCCACCGATGATGCGGACCCAGTCGCGCCAGAAGATGACGATCAGCGAAAGGGCGGTCGCGACGTGCAGCCCGGTGACGAAGGCGAGGTAGAACGACTCGCTCGCGGATTCCGAGTGGACCAGGTTGTGCCAGCCGAGCCAGCCGGGGACGAGAACCGTGTGGCCGAGACTCGAGACGGGGAACATCTCCGTGATCCCCTGCAGCAAGCCGATGACGATCGACTGCACCCACGTGAGCGGGGTGGAGTGGGCGACTGCGGCAGCCGCATGAATGCCTACGAGCACGGGGCGGGACTACGACGTCAGGCCGGCGTCCGTACCACGAGTGCGTCACCTTGCCCGCCGCCGCCGCAGAGCGTTGCCACGCCGGTGCCCCCTCCGCGCCGGGCGAGCTCGCCGAGCAACGTCGAGCGCGAGACGCGTCCCCGACATGCCGATCGGGTGCCCGAGGGCGACGGCTCCGCCGTTTACGTTCGTCTTGTCCTCGCCGATGCCGATCTCGTCCATCGACGCCAGGCCGACGACTGCGAAAGCTTCGTTGATCTCGAACAGGTCCACGTCGTTGACGCCGAGGCCGGCCTTCTTCAGCGCCGTGCGGGCGGCGTTGGCCGGCTGCAGCAGCAGCGAGGCGTTCGGGCCCGAAACCTGCCCGTAGGAGACGAACTCGCCGAGGGGTGTCGTGCCGAGCTTCTTCGCAACCGCTTGGGACACGACAACGACTGCCGCGCCGCCGTCTGAGATCTGGCTCGCGTTCCCGGCGGTGACAGTGCCCTGCTTGTCGAACGCCGGCTTCAACGCCCCGAGCGACTCCACGGTGGTTTCGGGTCGCACCCCTTCGTCTGTGTCGACCAGGAGCGGCTCACCCTTTCGTTGAGGCACGCTCACGGGGATGATCTCGTCGACGAATCTCCCGTCTTTGATGGCGGCTGCGGCTCGTTCGTGCGACAACGCGGCGAACGCGTCCTGCCGTTCACGCGAGATGCCGGCCTCCTTGTTGTACTGCTCCGTGCTTTGCCCCATCGCGCAGTGGTCGAACTGGCAATACAGCCCGTCGTACATCATCGAGTCGACGAGAGTCCCGTCGCCGAGCCTGTACCCGGCGCGCGCCCCGGGGAGGAGATGAGGCGCCTTCGTCATCGACTCCATTCCCCCGGCCACAACCACGTCGGCTTCGCCCGAGGAGATCAGCAGGTCGGCGAGATAGATCGCGTTGAGGCCCGACAGGCAGACCTTGTTCACGGTCGTAGCCGGCACGGTCATCGGAACGCCGCCCTTGACCGCGGCCTGGCGGGCGGTGATCTGCCCCTGGCCCGCCTGGAGCACCTGGCCCATGAAGACGTAATCGACGTCGTCAGGAGCAATGCCGGCACGTTCGAGCGCAGCAGCGATCGCGAACCCGCCGAGGTCCATGGCGCTGAACCCGGCAAATGCGCCCGACAGCTTTCCGATCGGGGTGCGGGCGCCTGCGAGAATGACGGAACCTGGCATCTCGAACCTCCTGGGTCCCACCAGGTGGGATCTCGGCAGATTGGGGTCTGGGCAGCTGGTCTCGACGGACGGCCGGCGCCGTCGCCGGCGCGCCCATTCTACCGGGCGCCCGGGAGGCCTCGGGCCCTGGCGTTACCGTCGGGTAACGTGCTCGGATGGACGCCATCCGGCAGGCGATTCTGAGGGGGGCGACCGGAGACGAACTGGCCGCATTCCCCCTGCCCGAGACGTTCCGGGCCGCCTACGTGCTCCGGGAGGAGTCGGGGATGTTCGCCGGCCTGGCCTCGGACGACAAGGACCCCCGAAAGTCGCTGCACGTCGGCGAGGTCCCCACGCCCGAGCTCGCCCCTGACGAGGCCTATGTGGCGATCATGGCGTCTGCGATCAACTTCAACACTGTCTGGACCTCCATATTCGAGCCGCTTCCCACGTTCGGGTTCCTGGACAGGCTGGGACGTGAGTCGTCATGGGGAGCGCGTCATGCTCTGGATCATCATGTGGTCGGATCGGACGGGGCTGGAGTCGTTCTGAGAGTCGGGTCCGCAGTGCGCAACTGGGTGCCCGGCGACCGCGTGACGATCCACTGCAACTACGTGGACGACCAGGACCCCAGCTCGCACGACGACTCGATGCTCGGGGCGAACCAGCGCATCTGGGGCTTCGAGACCAACTTCGGTGGCCTCGCAGATCTCTCGATCGTGAAGGCCAACCAGCTGATGCCGAAGCCCACCCACCTGTCATGGGAGGAAGCGGCGATCAACGCACTGTGTAACTCGACCGCGTACCGGATGCTCGTGTCGCGAAACGGCGCGGCAATGAAGCAGGGTGACGTTGTCCTGGTCTGGGGTGCCTCGGGCGGCCTCGGGAGCTTCGCGGTGCAGCATGTTCTTAACGGCGGCGGCCGACCCGTCGGCGTCGTGTCCTCCCCCGAGAAGGCGGCCCTCCTCCACGACCTCGGTGTGGAGGATGTGATCGACCGCAAGGCCGCCGGTTACCGGTTCTGGTCGGACGAGCACACCCAGGACGAGTCTGAATGGCGGCGATTCGGAAAGGACATCCGCGCGCTCGCAGGTGACGACCCGGACATCGTGTTCGAGCACCCTGGTCGCCAGACCATGGGCGCCTCGGTCTTCGCGTGCAAGCGCGCCGGCATGGTGGTCACGTGCGCGGCCACGTCGGGCTACATGATCGAGTACGACAACCGCCATCTTTGGATGAAGCTCAAGACGATCAAGGGATCCCACTTCGCCAACTACCGCGAGGCTTGGGACGCCAACCGTCTCGTCTGCCTCGGCAAGGTCGTGCCTCCGTTGTCGGCGGTCTACCCGCTCGACGAAGTCGGAGAAGCCGCGTACCAGGTCCAGCACAACCTCCACGAGGGGAAGATCGGGGTGCTGTGTCTCGCACCGCAGTCGGGGCTCGGCGTCGACGATCCCGAGCTGCGGGCAAGGGTGGGCGAGGACCGAATAACCGCGTTCAGGAGGCATCACGCGTGAACGCGCTCAGGGGGAGGCACATCGCGTGAACGTCCCGAAGCGGGTGAGTGTGCCGTGGCGCAGCTTGCGGCCTCAGATCGCACGGGTCTTACGACCCGATGCCCAGATCGCTGTGAACGGCGGGCTGCTCACGGAGATCGACCACGTGGCGATCGCAGTTCGCGACCTGGACGCTGCGATCGAGTGGTACAGCGAAGCGTTCGGCGCCTCGGTCGTCCACCGCGAGCTGATCGCACACGATGACGTGGAGGAGGCCCTGCTAGCGGTCTCGGACTCTTATATCCAGTTGGTCACTCCGAGGAGCGACGCGTCACCCGTGGCCAAGTTCTTGGACAAGCGCGGCGAGGGGCTGCACCACGTCGGGTACCGGGTGAAGGACTGTGCCGCGGCGATCGAGTCGGTCAAGGCTTCGGGCGGCGAGATGATCGACGAGGTCCCGAGGCCAGGTTCGCGCGGGACAACGGTTGCCTTCGTCCACCCGAAGGGCGCTTTCGGGACCCTTATCGAGCTCGTCGAGGAGTAGCGCCCCCGACGAGTCGGGCTGTCGCCGGATGGGGACCTCCCTACCGGCTCCGATAGCCTGAGCACATATGGACCATCCGATGACGCAACGGCTGGCCGAGCTGAAGGTGCGCAAGGAAGAGGCACTGCACGCCGGGCCGCCTCATGCCGTCGAGCGGCAGCACTCCAAGGGCAAGATGACGGCTCGCGAGCGCATCGAGTACCTGCTCGACGAGGGATCTTTCCAAGAGCTCGACATGCTCGCCCGCCACCGCGCTCACGGAATGGGACTCGAGAAGAACCGCCCATACACCGACGGGGTGATCACCGGTTTCGGCACGGTCAACGGTCGCAGGGTCTGCGTGTTCAGCCAGGACTTCACCGTCTTCGGCGGGGCGCTCGGTGAGGTGTTCGCAGAGAAGATCCACAAGGTGATGGACCTCGCCGAGTCGATCGGCGTCCCGATGATCGGTCTCAACGACGGCGCAGGTGCGCGCATCCAAGAAGGAGTCGTGTCGCTCCACTCCTACGGAGGGATCTTCTTCAGGAACGTTCAGGCTTCTGGTGTCGTCCCGCAGGTGAGCGTGATCATGGGCCCGTGCGCCGGTGGAGCCGTGTACTCGCCCGCCATGACCGACTTCATCTTCATGGTGCAGGGCACCAGCCACATGTTCATCACCGGGCCTGACGTCGTGAAGACGGTGACCGGCGAGGACGTCACGCTCGAAGAGCTGGGCGGCGCCATGTCGCACGCGACCAAGTCGGGCGTCGCGACGTTCGTCTCCGCCGACGAGAAGAGCTGTCTCGACGAGGTCCGCGACCTGCTGTCGTTCCTGCCGTCGAACAACTTGGAAGAGCCCCCGACGGTCGTTCCCGAGGACGATCCCGACCGCGGCACGCCCGAGCTCGTCGACCTGATGCCTTCGTCGCCGAACCAGCCGTACGACATGAAGAAGATCGTCGAGTCGGTGGTGGACGACGGCGACTACTTCGAGGTCCATCAACACTGGGCCATGAACATCACGTGCGGGTTCGCGCGTTTGGACGGCAGGGTCGTCGGGATCGTGGGGAACCAGCCTGCGGTGCTCGCGGGCGTGCTCGACATCGACTCTTCCGAGAAGGCCGCGAGATTCGTCCGGACGTGCGACGCCTTCAACATCCCCCTCGTGACCTTCGTGGACGTACCCGGATTCATGCCCGGAACCGACCAGGAGTACGGGGGGATCATCCGACACGGGGCCAAGCTTCTCTATGCCTACTGCGAGTCGACCGTTCCGCGAATACAGGTCGTGGTCAGAAAGGCGTATGGCGGCGCGTACGTCGTCATGAACTCAAAGTCGATCGGTGCAGACCTGGCGTTCGCGTGGCCGTCGGCCGAGCTCGCCGTCATGGGTCCTCAAGGTGCGGTCGAGATCGTCTACCGCCGCGAGCTCAGTGCCGCGGAGGATCCGGTCGCGAGGCGCGCGGAGCTCGTAGAGGAGTACACCGAGCGGTACGCCAACCCCTACGTCGCTGCTGAACGCGGTTATGTCGACGACGTCATCGACCCGACCGACACGCGGCAGGGTGCTCGTGCGAAGTCTCCGGCTGCTTCGCTCCAAGCGCGAGGACCTGCCGAAGCGCAAGCACGGGAACGTGCCGCTTTGAGTCGATCGTGACCTCGTGTCCCGCTTGATCCCGGAAGTCGTTTCGGTGCGCCCCGAGCCGGATGCGGGAGTGCTCGAAGCGATCCAGCAAGCCGTGAAGATCGCTTGGCCCGAGCCGGTATCGAAGCATCCAGAGCAGGTGCCGGTATGGCGATTCAGCGGCAGGTGGTGGTCGCAGCCAGCGGCGTTGCGCCGCGACCGGCCCGTCTCCTCGGCCTGAGCGCCACTGATCCGGGTTGTCGCGCCAGCCCTAACCGCCGTCGAGCCGAGCCGAGCGCGTCATGCGCCTGCGCGCGATGCCGAACACCCCGAGATTCGCGACCGCCATCACCATCGCGAGCACGCAGAACGCGGCGATAACCGAACGCTGCTTTTCGTGGCCGAGAAGCACGACGACGAGAAGCGCACCGAAGACCACGAACACGCTCCCGCACAGTGCGAGGACGTGTCGGACCACGAACCTCATGCCCGGCGGCAGCGTCTCGATCTGTGTTCGGAACTCGGATTTGTCCATGTCTGGCAGCTGATCGATCTGGGCCCCGATGCCGCGGAGCGCGGATTCCCCTTTACGTCCGGGCCAGTTTGCGATGGTTCGCCGCGAGCTCGGCGAGCTCGGCAACTATGTGGGAGAGCTCGAAATCCTTCGGGGTGTAGACGGCGGCTATGCCCTTCCCGCGCAGCACGTCGGCGTCCTCCGGCGGGATGATCCCGCCGACTACGACCGGCGCGTCGACGCCGGAAGCTCGGAGCCGGTCGAGAACTTCGGGCACGAGCTCCAAGTGGCTCCCCGACAGGATCGAGAGCCCGACCACGTCGACGTCCTCGTCGCGCGCGGCGGCCGCGATCTGAGCTGGCGTCAACCGGATCCCCTGGTAGACAACCTCGAAGCCGGCGTCACGCGCTGCGACGGCGATCTGCTCGGCACCGTTGGAGTGCCCGTCGAGACCGGGTTTGGCGACGAGAAGGCGCGGCGGGCCGCCGTCACCTGCGATCTCGCGGATTCGTGTCCTGACGTCCGCCAGCATCGCTTCGGGTCGCCGCCCGACCGCGCCCGAAACGCCGGTCGGCGCGCGGTACTCGCCGAACACTTCGCGCAGCACGCCCGCCCATTCGCCCGTCGTGCCGCCCGCATGAGCGAGCGCGATCGTCGGGATCATGATGTTCTGCGACTCGTCTTGCGCGGCTTCTCGAAGCGCACGGAGGGCGGACTTCACCGCGCCCGCATCTCGGTTGCGCCGCCATGCGACGACGTCGGCCGAAAGCTCGGCCTCCACCGCGGGATCCACCTTCAACACCGACCCGATGCCGTCTTGGCCCGCTGCAAGAGGCGACGGCTCTGTCTCGGTGAAGCAGTTGACGCCGACGACCTTCAGGTCGCCCGACTCGATCCGCCCCACCCGCTCGGTCTGGCTCGCCACGAGACGGCCTTTCAGCTCGTCGACCGCTTCGAAGGCGCCGCCCAGGCCGAGCACGTCTTCGAGCTCCGCCCACGCAGAGTCCGCGAGCTCGTCCGTCACCCGTTCGATGACGGGCGATCCGTCGAATATGTCGGCGTACTCGAGAAGGTCGGTCTCGATGGCGAGGATCTGTTGGATCCGGAGAGACCATTGCTGGTCCCACGGTCGAGGAAGGCCCAGTGCCTCGTTCCAAGTAGGGAGCTGGATTGCACGCGCACGCGCGTCACGCGAGAGGGTCACTCCGAGCATCTCTAGAACGATGCGTTGAACGTTGTTCTCAGGCTGTGACTCGGTGAGGCCGAGCGAATTGACCTGCACCCCGTAGCGGAACCGCCGGAGCTTCGGATCCGTGACGCCGTAGCGCTCGGTGCATATGCGCTCCCACAGGATGCCGAACACCCTCATCTTACACATCTCTTCGATGAAGCGCATCCCCGAGTTGACGAAGAAAGAGATACGCCCGACGACAGAGGGAATCTCGGAGGTGTCCACCTTGGACGAGTCCCTTACGGCGTCGAGAACGCCGATCGCAGTCGCCAATGCGTAGGCGACCTCCTGGGTGGGAGTCGCCCCCGCTTCTTGAAGGTGATAGCTGCAAACGTTTATCGGATTCCACTTGGGGACGTTGCGCACCGTGTGGGCGATCATGTCGACGATCAGCCGGCGGCTCGGTGCCGGCGGGAATATGTAGGTACCGCGGGACAGGTACTCCTTGACGATGTCGTTCTGCGTCGTACCCGACAGCTTCGACGGATCGGTTCCCGTGCGTTCGGCGTGCGCGATGTAAAGGCCGAGAAGCCACGCGGCCGTCGCGTTGATAGTCATCGAGGTGTTCATCTCGCCGACGGGTATGCCGTCCATCAGCTCCGCCATGTGGCCGAGGTGAGCGACGGGCACGCCGACCTTGCCGACCTCGGCCGCCGCCTCGGGGGCGTCGGGGTCGTAGCCGGTCTGGGTCGGTAGGTCGAACGCGATCGAGAGTCCCGTCTGACCCTTTGCGAGGTTGTTCCGGAACAACTCGTTCGATGCGCGTGCAGACGAGTGGCCCGAGTAGGTCCGGATCATCCAAGGGGCGTCCGGCCGCTGTCTTGAAGGGCCGGGTTGGCTGGAAGGGCCGGGTTGATCAGATCGCGCCGTTGCGCTCACCCCTTTATCTTGCCCGTCGGCAGCCGGCGGCGTCAGAGGCGCTTTCAGGCGCGAGGCACCGGACGGCGACCCGGAGGATGTCAGTGCCTGTAGACGTAGAAGCCCTGACCCGACTTACGGCCAAGTTGTTCGGCCGCGACCATTCGCCTGAGCAGAGGAACGGCCGCGTAGTTGGGCTCGCGGAACTCGTCATAGAGGGCGTCGAGTATCGCGAGGCTCGTGTCGAGGCCGACCAGGTCGAGCAGCGCGAACGGACCCATAGGGAATCCGCAACCGCCCTTCATCGCCGAGTCGATGTCCTCTTTGGACGCGACCCCGGATTCGAGAAGGCGAACGGCGTTGTTGAGGTAGGGAAAGAGCAGCGCGTTCACGACGAACCCGGCCTGGTCCTTCACCACGACAGGTGTCTTGCCGCAGCTCTCGGCGAACTGGCGCGCCGCTTCTATCGTCTCGTCTTGCGCGGTGATCGGTCGCACAACCTCGACGAGGGACATGAGCGGCGCGGGATTGAAGAAGTGAATTCCGCACACCTTTTCCGGCCGCCCGGTCTCCATCGCGAGCTCGACGACCGGAAGCGTCGACGTGTTGGTGGCGATAAGGGTGTGGTCCTTGCACACCCGGTCGAGCTCGTGGAACAGGTGCTTCTTCACCTCCATGTCCTCGACGACGGACTCGATCACGAGGTCGCACTCGGCGAGCTCAGCCAGGTCGGACGTGGCTATGACCCTGCTCAGGGCAGAGTCGCGATCGGCTTCTGCGACGCGGCCCTTGTCGACCTGCTTGGCGAGGGACTTCTCCATGCCGGCGAGGGTGGAGTTCGCTGTCGTCTGCGACCTCGAACGAAGCACGACCTCGAAGCCGCTCAGAGCCGCACACTCTGCGATGCCGGATCCCATGATCCCCGACCCGACGATGCCAAGGCGTTTGATCGACATGGAGCGTTATGTTACCGGCCGGTAGCTCCCTGGCTCCCTGCTCGCGTCCCGGCTCCCGCCGGGGGTGATTCCCGACTCTGAATCGGCTCCTGAGCAGGGTTTTTGCCGATCGCCTTCCCGAACCCCCGTGCGCTCATCTTCGTGAACGCACGAGGCATGAGCCGGTTGGCGAGCCCCGGCGCCAACCGGTAGGTGATCCACGCGCGTCTGGCGTGGTGGGGAGCAACGATGATCGGGCGGTTGCGGATCAGCCCGGCGAGAACGTCGCGGGCGAGCAATTCAGGGGGATAGGCCTTCCCGATGAATCGCTCGAGCATCTCGCGGCCTCCCGAGAAATCACCTACCTGCGGCAGGTCCACGGGGTTGGACCTGTCGAGGATCGGGGTGTCGATCACACCCGGGCAGACGACGCTCACACGGACGCCGTGCTTCGCCGCCTCTGAGCGCAGGCTCAGGCTGAGACCCACGACTGCGTGCTTGGTCATCGAGTACGGCGTGATCCCAGGTGCGGGCAACAGACCCGCAAGAGACGCCGTGTTCACGATGTGGCCCCGGCCCTGCCGGATCATCACCGGATACGCCGCCAGGGTCCCGTGGACGACGCCGCGCAGGTTGACGTCGATCGCTCGCTCGAAATGAGCAAGGGTCATCTCGCTCACCTCGCCGCCGATTCCGATGCCGGCGTTGTTGAACATCAGGTCGAGATGCCCGTGATCCGTCGCTGTCCGCTCGACGAGCTCTGTGACCGCGTCAGGATCCCTCACGTCGAGGGCGGCAAAGGATGCTCGGCCGGGAGGACCCGCGTGGAGTTGTTCCGAGGCCCGTTCTGCACCGGCTTCGTCGACGTCGGCGAAAACCACAGAAGCACCTCGAGCCGAGAGTGCGGACCCAAGAGCGCGGCCGATACCGGAGGCGGCCCCTGTGATAATGACCACCTTGCCCTCGAAGTGAGTGTCCGGCCGCATCGCCGCAGCCTATTTGAGGAGACCGGATTCAGCCCGGGCCTGTTCCGATAGGCGGGTGACCACCACTGACTCGTACACTCGCGGGCCGTGAGCGCCGGCCCAGGCCCGATCGCACTGGTCGGCGGAAACGAATGGTCGGACGGTTGCGACTTCGACGTCGCTCTGCTCGAAGCGTCGTCGTCCGACGAGGTGGTGATCCTTCCGACCGCGGCTGCTTACGAGCACCCCGAGAAGGCAGTCGCCACGGCACAGGCGTGGTTCTCACGGCTCGGGGCGCGGGCGACCGGTCTCATGGTGCTCGGCCGGACCGACGCAGAGGACCCCGAGAATGCAGCGGTCGTCCGCCAGGCGTCGTTCGTCTACCTGGCCGGTGGCTCGCCGATGCACCTGCGATCCGTTCTCAAGGATTCGGCGACATGGTCGGCTCTGCTGGAAGCTTGGCGCGCGGGCACCGTCGTCGCCGGTTCGTCAGCGGGGGCGATGGTCTTGACCGATCCGATGGTCGATCCCCGAGGAGGTGCACTGACAGTCGGACTCGGGATGATCGAGCACCTGGCGGTCATCCCGCACTTCGGCAACGAGAACTCAGAGAAGGTTCACCGGTCCGTGGTGCTCGCGGCCCCCGGTCTGCCGGTCGTCGGGATCCCCGAGCGCACCGCGTTAATACGCGACCCGGACGGAAGCTGGCGCCAGTCTGGCGTGGGCGAGGTGCAGGTCTTCGTCGACGGCCACGTCGCGGGGATGAACGTCCTTCCCTGAGCCCTGGTGCCGCGGGTGTCCTTGGTCAGTCGGCTTCTGTGATGGTCACCGACTCGATGTGGACGCGTTCTTTCGGCGACCCGCCTCCCGAACCCGCCGCGTCGAGCGCCGCAACCGTCTCGAGACCCGAGATGACCTTGCCGAACAGCGAGTAGCTGGGCGGCAGGCGCACACCGTCGGACCCGCTGATGATGAAGAACTGGCTTCCGTTCGTGTGGGGCCCGGAGTTCGCCATCGCAAGGGATCCGACCTCGTAGCGTCCCGGTGCGGGAAGCTCGTCCGCGAACTTGTAACCCGGCCCACCACGTCCTGTGCCCGTGGGATCTCCCCCTTGTACGACGAACCCGGGGATGATGCGGTGAAAGACCACCCCGTCGTAGAACCCGTTGCGTGCCAAGAAGACGAAGCTGTTTACCGTCCTCGGGGCTGCAATCGGATCGAGGACGATCGTCATCGATCCCTTGGACGTCTCCATCACGGCGGTGTAGCGCTTGGCCGCATCGATGCCCATCGCCGGCTCCGCTTCGAACTGCTTCTTCGAATCTGCCACGTTGGTCGTTCTCCTGACTCTCTCAGCTCTCAGAGATCGTGACGGAGAGCATGCGGTGGGTAACGGTTGGCGGCACGCCGTTCGTGCTGCCGTCGTCGTTGATCTTCAGCGCGACGCTCATGCCCGAAGTGACCTGTCCGAACAGCACGTAGTCGGGGGGTAGTGCCTCGCCCTGGGTGCCGGTAACGACGAAGAATTGGCTGCCGTTCGTGTTCGGGTCGGTCGAAGAAGGTGAGTTCGAATTCGCCATCGCCACTGATCCGAGCGGATATTGCGGCGTTCCCGTCTTGGCGAACGTGGGACCCTTCTCCGTGAATTCATAGCCGGGGCCGCCTGTTCCGGTCCCGGTCGGGTCGCCTCCCTGTACGACGAATCCCGGGATCACCCGGTGGAAGATCACGCAATTGAAGAACTTGTTGCGGGCGAGAAATACGAAGCTGTTGACCGCAACCGGTGACTGCTTGGCGTCGAGTGTGATCACGAACGTCCCGATATCGGTCTTGACGGTCGCCTTGTACGTCTTCGAGGTGTCGATGGTCAGAGCGGGAGCTTTCGAGTACTTGGTCTTGGTGAGAGGTGTGGTCGGGCTCGACGGGCAACCCGCAGCGACGGCCGCGGCATTTGCGACGGCCTGGCGAGCCGAGGCGGCGGTCGTGGCAGTGGTCGACGACGAGCTGGTGGTCGAGCTCGTCGTGGTCGATGACTTGGCCGAGGTGCTGAACCCGCCTGCCAGAGCGATGATCCCCACCACCACAGCCACGGCGAAAACGATGACGGTGCCTCGGCGGATCTGCGTCCTGCGCTTCCGCTGGCGTTGCATCTCTGCGAGGCGCGCTGCTCGGGCAGCCTTCTGGCGAGCGCGTTTCTCGGGTCTGGGCACGGGGGGACACCATATCCGAGTGTCCAGGCGCCTTCGGCTCGCGGTTCAGGCGCAATGGGCGAGACAGGTAGCGTCGGCTTAGTGGGACTCGTCGTCCAAAAATTCGGGGGCACCTCCGTCGGGGACACCAACCGGGTCCGCGCCGTTGCGGACCACGTCGCCCGCACGAGGAGGCACGGCGACGACGTCGTGGTGGTCGTGAGCGCCATGGGAAGGACGACCGACGACCTTTTGCGGCTCGCCGACGAGGCGAGCGACGTCCAGCCGCTCCGGGAGCTCGACATGCTCCTCACATCCGGTGAGCGCGTCTCGATGGCCCTGCTTTGCATGGCCCTCGCGGCCTGCGGCGTCGAAGGAGTCTCGTTCACCGGAAGCCAGGCGGGCATCGTCACCGACACGGACCACACGCGGGCGAAGATCTTAGAAGTCCGCCCCGAGCGTCTGAGGGAGGCCCTCGCCCTCGGTCAGGTCCCCGTCGTAGCGGGCTTTCAGGGTGTGTCGACAGAAAGAGACGTCACTACCTTGGGTCGTGGCGGATCCGATGTGACCGCAGTCGCTCTGGCAGCCGCTCTCGGTGCCGACGCCTGCGAGATATATACGGACGTCTCCGGTGTGTTCAGCGCCGACCCGCGGATCGTTCCGGAAGCTCGCCGGCTACCGAAGGTGAGCTTCGAGGAGATGCTCGAGATCTCTTCGTGCGGAGGACGCGTGCTCATGCTGCGTTCGGTCGAGTTCGCCCGCAATCACCACGTGCCGCTGCACGTGCGTTCGAGCTTCACATGGGAGCCAGGTACGTGGGTCACCGAGGAGGATGCCAAGATGGAGCAGGCCGTAGTCACAGCTGTCGCCCATGACGACACCGAGGCGAAGGTCACGCTGACGGGAGTCCCCGACCACCCTGGTGTCGCAGCCCGTATCTTCAGGGCGCTCGCCGACCGCTCCGTCAACGTCGACATGATCGTGCAGAACACTTCGGTGCACGGGATGACCGACATCTCGTTCACGGTCCCCGGTGTGGACCTGCAGTCGAGTATCCAGGTCGCGCAGGACCTCGCTTCTGAGATCGGGGCGGGCGAGGTCCTCGCCGACGAGCGGATTGCCAAGGTGGCGCTCATAGGCGCAGGAATGCGAAGCCATCCCGGTATTTCCGCCACCATGTTCGAGACCCTCGCCAAAGAGGGCATCAACATCGAGATGATCTCCACATCTCCGATCCGGATCTCGTGCGTCGTCCGATCTGACCAGGGCGAGCAGGCGGTACGCGCCTTGCACCAGGCCTTCGACCTGGAGGGAAGTTGAAGCCCGGAGATCCCACGTCGTTAGGCTTCCCCGCATGAGAGTCGGAGTCGTAGGAGCAACCGGCCAGGTCGGACAGGTCATGCGCTCGATATTGGTCGAGCGCAACTTCCCTGTTGACGACGTTCGGTTCTTCGCTTCCGTCCGGTCAGCGGGCATGCGCCTCGACTGGATGGGGGGTCAGGTCGAGGTCGAAGACGCTGCGGCTGCCGACTACCAGGGCTTGGACGTGGTGCTGATGGCAGCGGGCAAGTACGCGTCGCGCGATATCGCTCCTCGGATCGCTGATGCCGGCGCGATCGTCATCGACAACTCGTCTGCGTGGCGGATGGATCCAGACGTACCTCTGGTCGTGTCGGAAGTGAACCCGTCTGCGCTCGATCGGATCCCGAAGGGCATCGTCGCGAACCCGAACTGCACTGCGATGGTCGCGATGCCCGTGTTGTGGCCCATTCACCTTGAAGGAGGGCTCCGCCGAGTGGTCGTCGCCACGTATCAGGCGGTATCAGGCGGCGGGCTACCGGGTGTGCGCGAGCTCGAGGAGCAGATCGCCAAGACCGCCGATCGCGCGTCGGCTCTCACCCTGTCCGGTGAGGCGGTCGAGTTCCCGCCGCGATCGGTTTATTCTCAACCGATCGCGCACAACGTGCTGCCGCTGGCGGGGTCGCTGACAGACGACGGTTCCGGCGAGACAGACGAAGAGCAGAAATACAGAAACGAGACCAGGAAGATCCTGGGCATCCCTGATCTCCCGCTCGTTTGCACGTGTGTGCGGGTACCGGTCTTCTGCGGGCACGGGGCCGCCATCACGGTGGAGCTCGAACGCGAGCTGTCGGTTGAAAAGGCGTTGGAGATTCTCGCCGGGGCTCCCGGTGTTGAGCTCGACGATGTGCCTACTCCGCTCAAGGTCGCGGGTGGCGACGTCTCCCTCGTCGGGAGAATCCGTCGCGACCCCACCGTTCGGTTCGGCCTCAGTTTCTTCGTCGCGGGTGACAACCTGCGGAAGGGTGCGGCGCTGAACGCAGTGCAGATCGCAGAAGTCCTTTTGGAGCGGCGAATTCCGCATCCTGAGCTCGCGGCCGGTCAGCGCTCTGTCAGCGGTCGGAGAGCGGAGCCGACGGCGCCACCAACGCGGCGATACGACGCGTGAGGTTCACTGCATGGTCGCCGAAACGTTCGTAGAACCTGGCAACGAGCGCGGACTCGATCGTGACAGGTAGCGACATGGAACCGCTCGCAATCTCGGCAGTGAGGATGACGTGCAGGTGGTCCAGGTCGTCGTCCAGGTCCTCGACCTCGTCAGCGTGCTCGGCGGATCGGTCGGCATACGCGTCGGCGGTGAGCCGCCACATCTCCGAGCAGAGCTCTCCCATTCGCTGGACCAGTCCCCTTGCCCGGTGTGACATCTCCGTACCGAGCCCACGGACCGCGCGACTTGCGACATGCTGGGCGAGATCGCCGCTGCGCTCCAATTCGGGAAGCATGCGGAGGACCGCCACCAGGTAGCGCATCTCCTCCAGACCCGATGACCCGTCCACGAGCTGTCGCTGCGTGAGGGTCTCGATCTCGCGGTAGAGCATGTCGATCATCTCGTCGCTGTCGGCGAGGACGCGAGCCGTCTCGCGATCGCCCGAAAGCAGCGAGTCGGTCGCTCCTGCGACCCCCTCGCCAACCAGCGCGAAGAGTTGGATCATCTCCCGGTTGATGCGGTCGATCGTGTTCTCCGACTGAGTCTCCGGTGCGATTCCCGGGAGACGCTCAACTGCTGCTGGTTCGATCTGGGAGGGATCGAACCACGATGGATCGATCCTCGACGAATCGTTGCGCGACGCCGCCGTCTGTGATGACGGATGAGCCGGCCGGGCGAGCGACGGTCGCTGATTGGCGGGGGTGTCGCCGGCCTCCTCGAATTCCTCGTCTTTGGAGTCGCCCACGTTCTCGAGCATCGAAAGAAACGGTAATCCGAATCTAAGGCTCTTCGATTATGAGTCGGGGTCCCGAGGGCCAGTCGAAGTAGCGCCAAGTCCAGTTGACCAGGACGACGACCCGGTTCCGGAAGCCGATGAGGTACACGAGATGGAGCCCGAGCCACGCAACCCATCCGAGAAAGCCTCGTATCACCGGTCCGCGAGTCAGCTGCGCCACGGCCGCCTTGCGCCCGATAGTCGCCATCTGCCCCTTGTCGCGATACCGGAAGGCGATCGTTTCGAGCCCGTCACGCCTGCGGAGGATCTGCTCAGCGGCATGGCGACCCGACTGGATCGCGACTTGGGCCAACTGCGGGCACGTGGTTTCGGGCGTCTTCCTACGGCTACGTCCGACCAGAACAGCGGCAGCGTCCCCGACGACGCTCACCTCCGGGTGTCCGTCAAGAGACAGGTCGCCTTTGACTTCCACCCGTCCCCCCTTCTTCTTCGAGACGGGCAGGGAAGCCGCCAGGGTCCCGTCGACGGTCACGCCCGCTGCCCAGATGATCACGTCGGCCCTGACGATCTCGCCATCCTTCTCGTCTCCGAGCCGGAGACCGCCGTCGGTGACCTCGACTACCTGGGTGCCGAGCCGGACGTCTACTCCTCGGCCGCGCAAGGTCGCGAGTGCGTAAGCACCGGCATGCTCGTGGAATCCCGACAGCAGCATGTCGTTCGAGTCGAGCAGGACGACCTTGGTTCGGTCCCAATCGAGTTTGAGGGAGTCGCGGCGACGCGATGCCGCCAGAAGCTCGACAATGGCACCGGCGGTCTCGACCCCGGTTGCTCCTCCGCCGACCACGACGATGCACGGCGCGCCGTCGTTGTGAAGCTTCGGGCGCGCCTCCGAATCCTCCAAACATCGAAGCAGCAGGTTGCGAAGCTTTCGCGCGTCCCCCAGCGTGTAAAGCGGGTGCGAGTTCTTTGCAGCACCTGTGATCCCGAAGAATCCGGCAGTTGCTCCCGTCGCCACGATCAGTTCGTCGTATTCGAAGACCGTGCCGTCACTTAGCACGACGCGGCGCTCGTCGATGTCGACCTGTCTGACTTCGCCGTGGCGGAACGAGACATCCCGGCGATTTCTGAAGATCGTCCGGACTGGATACGCGACGTCCGACACGTCGAGTCCCGCGGTCGCGACTTGGTACAAGAGAGGTTGGAAGGTGTGGAAATTGTCGCGGTCGACGATCGTCACCTGCACGCCGTTACCCGAAAGGCGTTTAGCGGCTGAGAGTCCGCCGAAGCCGGCTCCGATGACGAGAATCCGCAACTTCGACTCTACGTCCGTCAGATCGGCCTACTCTGCGACGACTGCACGAGCCGCGTCCGCGATGCCCTCGACCTGCGGCAGTATCGCCTTTTCGAGGCCGGGTTCGTAGGCCACCGGTGTGTCGGTGGCTCCGACGCGGACGACAGGGGCGTCGAGGGACCAGAAGCAGTGCTCTGCTGCCCACGCCGCGACCTCAGCTCCGAAGCCGGCGGTGAGCGTGTCTTCGTGCACGACGAGGAGCCTGCTCGTCTTCTCAGTGGATTCGGCGACGAGATCGTGGTCCCACGGTGAGAGCGAGCGCAGGTCCACTATCTCCGCGTCTATCCCGTCTTCGGCCAGCGCGACCGCTGCCTCCAGCGACTTTTGGACCGTGGCACCCCATGTGACAATTGTCAGATCGCGTCCCGGTCTTGCGACAGATCCGCTTCCGAAGGGCACCTTGTAACCCGGCGGCGGCATCGGGTCCGCGGCATAGCGCTGCCTGTAGAGGTGCTTGTGCTCCAAGAAGAGCACCGGGTCCTCGCAGTCGAACGAGGTCCGAAGTAGTCCGACAGCATCGGCAGCGCGAGAGGGGAACGCCACGAGCAACCCGGGAATGTGGCAGAAGATCGACTCGCCGCACTGTGAGTGCCAGATTGCTCCGCCGGTCAGGTAGCCGCCTATCGCAACTCGCACCACGAGCGGACAGCTGAATGCGCCGTTCGAGCGCCACCTGGTTGTGGCGGCTTCGCTCCTCAACTGCTGCATGGCGGGCCAGATGTAATCGAAGAACTGGATCTCGGCGCACGGTCGGAGTCCCCTGATCGCTTGTCCGATACCCCGGCCGACGATGTTCGACTCGGCGAGCGGTGTGTTGAAGCATCGCGCCGACCCGAACCTTCTCTGCAGCCCCCGGGTTACTCCGAAAACGCCGCCTTTTCCCTCGACTTCTTCGAGCACCTCGTCGTCGGCGTCGGCGACGTCCTCGCCGAAGACGCGGATCCGTTCGTCTTCGGCGAGCAACTCGTGCAGCGTCGCGCGAATCGCATCGGCCATCGTCAGAGGGCTCTTCTCATCCGGCTGGCCAGTTTCACCTGGCTCGCCAGAAACGTGAACCGGGATTGTTTCCGACTTCTGGCCGGAAGTCGGTGACGAGATCGTAAGCGGGGAGCGCAACACGTTGTGAGTCACGGTTGCCGGGTCGGGCCGAGCGGCGGCCAGGGCTTCCTCTGCGGCGAACGCCGCTTCTTCGCGCGCCGCGGCCCGGATCGCCGCGGCCGCGTCCGCGTCGATGATTCCGGCCTCGATGAGATCGCTTTCGAAGACATCGATCGGGTCGTGAACCTTCTCGTCGGCCAGCTCGTCGGAACCGCGGTATTTCGTCTGCGCGTCGGCCGACGAATGCGAGTAAGGCCGCGTCACACGCGCATGAATGAGGCCTGGTCCCTCCCCGGCGCGGACGCGCGCCACAGCTCTTGCGCCTTTGCTCCTGCACGACGCGTAGTCCCAACCCTCGACCTGGGTGACGGCCAACCCCCTGAATCCACGCACCAACTCGTTTATGGGTGCCGGGGTCTGGTCCGAAGATCGAACCGATATAGCGAAGCCGTTGTCGGCTATCAGATAGAGCACCGGAAGGTGCAGCTTGCACGCCGAGTTGAGACTTTCCCAGAACTCGCCTTCTGAAGTGGTCCCCTCTCCGAGAGAGACATAGGTGATCTCGTCGCCCACTGCGCTGCACCCGACGAGCCCGGGCCGCGGAGCGATGTAACGCGAGGCCTCGGCGCACCCGACGGCAGGTAGGCACTGACTTCCCGTCGGGCTGGACTGTGTGACGATATTCAGGTTCACGTCACCCCAGTGGGCCGGCATCTGGCGACCCCCGGAGGCAGGGTCCTCCGAAGACCCGACGGCCTCGAGCATCACGGACTTCGCGCTGACACCGAGAGCGAGCACGAGCGCCCGGTCTCGGTAATAGGGAAAGAACCAGTCGGAGGCGGGCCGCAAGGACCTGGCAAGAGCTGTGAGGACGATCTCGTGCCCGGCCCCTGATATCTGGAAGAAGACCCGGCTCTGCTTCTGAAGCATGATCTCCCGGTCGTCCAAGGCACGGGACAGGCACGACAGCCTGAAGTCCTCGATCAGCTCGTCACGGGCCAAATTGCGCAACGAGTGTCCGTGCACTGCGCCTTCACGACCGTTGTCAGCCGACGACTGGGCCGTTTCGCGGCCCGGGCTCGTGGCTTGAACCACCGCCCCTTTGCGCATCACCAGTCACGCTACCGGCTCGACGGTTGTGCGGTCCGCCTTGTTGTCACAGCGGAGAGGTACCTTGCGATCACCGGCCCTTAAAGGGCCGACGCACCCTTAGGGAGTCCGTTTCAGGATGAGATCCGTTTCGCAGCTGAATGGTCCGTGGCGGAAATCGTCCGGTCGGATCAGCAGAGTGGGAAGGGGGAGGCGGTGACGGCAGGACTTGCGATCGGTTTCGTCGTCGGTGCGGTCGTGGCCATTGTCGGCACCATCTTGTGGAGGGAAGTACGCGCCGGCAGATACGAAACTGAGCATGCAGTCGCCCTGGGCGGAGCGCGGGCGGAGATCGAGCAGCTAAAGGCAGAGCTCGACGGCGAACGCCGCATCGGTGCCGAGCGACAGCTCGCCTGGGACGAGGCGCGCAACGCCTTGAAGGGAGAGTTCGCGACCCTTTCAGCGGCGGCTCTTCGGGACAGCAACGAGCAGTTCCTGCAACTCGCGAACGGAAGACTCGAGCTTGCCCAACAAGCGGCCAAAGGGGACCTCGATCAACGGACTCAGTCGATAGAGCAGCTCCTGGCGCCGCTTCGCGAGCAGCTCGGTCGCTACGAAGAAGGCATCCGACGACTCGAGTCAGAACGTCGAGGCGCCTACGCAGGTCTCGTCCAACAGGTGAAGCAGCTCGGCGACTCCCACGATCGCCTCCAACACGAGACACGGAACCTCGTCACGGCGCTGAGGGCTCCCGCGACGAGGGGTCGATGGGGCGAGTTGCAACTCAGGCGCGTGATGGAGATGGCGGGGATGCTCGAGCATTGCGACTTCAACGAACAGGTCACCTCGCAATCTGAAAGCGGTCGTCTCAGACCCGACGTCGTGGTGCGGCTCTCGGGTGGCCGGAATGTGGTGGTGGACGCGAAGGTCCCGCTCCAAGCTTTCTTGGAAGCGATTGAGGCTTCGGACGAGGACGCTCGGCGGACCAACATGATCGGGCACGCCCGCCAAGTCAGGGCTCACGTCGATTCGCTGTCGAAGAAGGCTTACTGGCAGCAGTTCGATGTCACCCCGGAGTACGTGATCGCCTTCATTCCGGGCGATCCCTTGCTCGCCTCGGCTTTGGAATACGACCCGTCTCTCTTGGACCATGCGGTCGAGCACCGCGTGATACTCGCCACGCCGACGTCCCTAATCGCGCTTCTCCGCACTATTGCATTTGGTTGGCAACAGGAGTCGCTCGCCGAGAACGCGCTCGAGGTCCAAAAGGCGGGCCGCGAGCTCTATAGGCGAATGTCGACCTTCGGCGACCATTTCGCAAAGGCGGGCAGGAGCCTCGGCGGCGCGGTGGAGGCGTACAACAAGGCTGTGGGATCTCTCGAGCGGAACGTCTTGCCGCAGGCGAGACGATTCAACGACCTAGGAGTAGGTGTGTCGGACCAGCCGATGCCCGAGGCAGAGGCGATCGACTCGATGCCGAGGCTTCTGCAAGCTCCAGAGTTGTTGGCCGGCGATCAGGCGTCGGGGGATGACCAGCGGGATTCGCTCACGCCAGAATCGGACAGTCCGGTCCGGATGCTTCCACTAGCGGGCGTAGAGCCGATCGACTCTCGTCGTCACGGATGAGCTTGCGGGGGTCCTGCAACCTCCCGTCCGATCAGTGATCGTGAACTGGACCTGCACCGGGACGTAACGGCCGCGAACTGGAAGACCCTTTCCTGGCTCCATACTGGACCGGTGCCCGAGCTCACGATCGTGATGCCGTACTACAACCCTGGTGACCGGCTCGGGCGCAACGTGAGCGAGGTGGTCGCCGTCCTCGAGCGGACGAATCTCGATTTCGAGGTCATCGCTGTGTCTGACGGATCGACGGACGGTAGCGGAGCCAGCCTCGGACCTCTCGAGCACGGGCGAGTACGCCGGATCGAGCTCGCACGCCACAAGGGCAAGGGCGAGGCGTTGAGGGTCGGATTGACCGAGGGACGCGGGCGCTACCTGGGCTTCATCGACGCCGATGGTGACCTACCCGCAGACCTACTTGGGCCGTTCGTGTCCGAAATTCGCTCGGGCGACGTCGACATCGTGCTCGGCAGCAAACGGCACAAGGGTTCGGAGGTCGAGTACCCGATCGTCAGGCGCCTCTACTCCTGGGGCTTCCAGCAACTGGTCCGGTTGCTGTTCGACCTCGACGTTCCCGACACCCAGACGGGGATCAAGGTTCTGAGGCGTGAGGTGCTCGAGGCGGTGCTTCCGCAGATGGTGGAGCAGAGATTCGCCTTTGACCTGGAGCTTCTCGTGGTTGCACGGCTGCTCGGGTTCGACAGGTTCGCTGAGCTGCCCGTCCGGATCGAGAGGCGCTTCGGCAGCACGATCTCAGTGAGGGCCGTCGCCGGCATCCTGGCCGACACATTCTCGATCTGGTGGCGTCTGAGGGTGACGCATCAGTACGGGCCAGGGGAGAAGTCGCCCGCTCAGACAAGGGCGGACTCTGCCACGCCTGCCTCCTGACGCCCCACGAGCCTGGGTCGGGCACGCCTTTCAACAGGGGGTCCGGAGCGATTTGCGCAGGGCGGGTTGACCCAATTTGCGTAATTTCAAGTAGTCCCCGTAGCTTCTTAGGAAGATCCTGCCTCAAACCCAGGGTCTTCCCAGCTTGACGAGGCATGTTCATGTGCCGTTCATGCAGGCTGGGTTCGGCCGGTCCCCTTCAGGGAAGACTGCACACTGTAACGTGAGCAGGTATTACTGAGCGGTGGTGACACGGCAGCCCGCGCCTAAGGCGTCGGGCCAGGGCTGGCTAGAGGAGTTGCCGGTGCAGTCGGAGTCGATTGGTAGATATCGGCGTGCACCCCAGGAGCAGATGACAGTGCCGGAGAAGGCAGCGTGGGTCAGGCACCCCGCGAGCGCCGTCCCGGCCCGCAAACAGGAGGTACAACGTTGAGGATCCTCGTTTTGGGTGCGGATGGTTACCTTGGGTGGCCAACGGCACTGCACCTTTCGAGACAGGGTCACGACGTGGGAATCGTCGATAACTTCTGCCGCCGTCAATACGACTACGAGATGGGAGTCGAGAGCCTCGTCCCCATTCGGACACTTCAGCAACGCGCTCGGACATGGTCCGAGGTTTCCGGCAACGACCTCGACCTCTTCGTCGGCGACCTGACCGACGGGCCATTCGTGGACCGGATCGTAAGAGAGTTCGAGCCCGAAGGGATCGTCCACTTCGCCGAGCAGAGGTCGGCCCCCTATTCGATGATCGACCGCGCACACTGCGTCTACACGCAGGTGAACAACGTCGTCGGGACCCTCAATCTCCTCTATGCGATCGCTGAGCAGAACCGTTCGATCCATCTGGTGAAGCTCGGCACCATGGGCGAGTACGGAACTCCCAACATCGACATCGAAGAGGGATTCATCGAGATCACTCACAGGGGACGCACCGACGTTCTTCCCTACCCGAAGAGGCCCGGTTCCTTCTACCACCTGTCCAAAGTCCACGACAGCCACAACATCGAATTCGCCTGTCGTATCTGGGGGATCCGGGCAACGGATCTGAACCAGGGCGTCGTGTACGGCCAGTGGACCGAGGAGACCTCGTTACACCCGGACCTTGCAACCAGGTTCGACTACGACGGGGTGTTCGGCACAGTTCTCAACCGTTTCTGCGTGCAGGCCGTCGTCGGCCACCCGCTCACTGTTTACGGCAAGGGCGGCCAGACGCGAGGAATGATCGACATTCGCGACACGCTTGCGTGCGTCGAGCTGGCTCTGCTCAACCCCGCTGACGAAGGCGAGTTCCGGGTCTTCAACCAATTCACAGAGTCGTGGTCGGTTCTTCAGATGGCTGAGCTCGTGTCGCGCGTTCATCCGAAGGCGGTCCTCGAGCACATGGACGACCCGCGCGTCGAAAAAGAAGAGCACTACTACCGCGCAGCCCACACAAAGCTGCTCGACCTCGGTCTGGTTCCTCACCTCCTGACGGAGCAGACGGTCCAGACGTTGCTATCCATGGCCGAGCGTCATCGAGACCGCGTCGACCCTGCCGCGATCAACCCGACCGTCAACTGGCGGCGCACAGAGAGCCGGCTACTCACCGCCGGTTCCACGACTGCGGTCAACTGAACCACCCGTGAGCTGGGCCGCTCCTCCCGAAAATCGGGTGAGGAGCGGGAGCAAGCCACGGGGTCGGCCGCTGTTCGGCCGGTATCGTCACGCCGATGCCCAAAAGGAGGCGGCGCTATTCGCGGCGTAAGGGCCTCGGTGGAGTAGCGCGCAATCGGCGATGGTTGACCGTGTCGGGCACGGCGGCCATCACCTTGATCGGGGGCTTCGTGGCCGTCGTGGCCGTTCAGATCGGCCCTGCCGAGCGTAGCTACGAGAGCAGCGTCGACGAGACCTTCGCTGCGTCGTTGACCCCGATCGCCAACGAGAGCAACAACACCGGCAACGAGCTTTCCTCGATGCTCGGCGGTGCGGACGCCCGGTTGGGGTCCCCGACACTGGTTGCGACCCTCGACTCCATGGTGGGTGACGCAGATCAAGCGGTCAATCAGTTCGAGACCCTCACTGCGCCCAGGAACCTCACAGGCGCGGCTCAAGAATGCCTCTTCGCGCTTCAGTCGCGTGCTCAGGTGCTCGGTGTATTTCGCTCGTCTGTTGCCACGCTCATCGCCGGGCCTACGACGGGGCTAAGGGGCCAATCTGGAGTCGGAGTTGGGACCGCGCAGGCCGAGACGTCGATCGAGCACCTCGGGTCGAACCTCTCCGTCGCAGATGAGTCGTGGTCCGATTGCCGAAATACCGTTCTCGATTCACCCGGGAGAGGTCAGAACTCGGTCCCTCAATCGGTATGGGTGGGAGCCCTGCCGGTCTGGCAGGGAGCTTCCGTCGTCAACTTCATTGACTCTCTGACTCAGTCGGCGCCTCAGGTTTCAGCGCCACCTCTTTTGATCGTGGGGGTCTCTGCCCAACCGCCTGCCGTAGTCACAGTGCACGGGGTCGACCAGCTGCCGATGACCAACTCCCTGTCACTGCACATCGTCGTGGCCGACAGGAACAACCTGGAGGAAGCCGGCGTCGTGGCGAGCATTGTGCTCACTCCACTCGGTGCCACGGGTAAACCCGACTCTGTGAGCTCAAAGGCAACGATCGGGCCGGGCCACGCATTCTCATTCCATCCGCCGCCCCTCGAGGTGACGCCGGGCGCCTCGTACAGGATCGACCTGACAGTGACCGGACCAGGCCAGACCACTCCCGCAGTGCGCCGTTACCTGGTCTCTGTTGACTCCGCAGGTAGCGGGGTCACGTCGTGACGCCCGGCTCCCGGCCGCGTTCAGGCGTCGGAAGCGCACCCGTCGTGGTCGCTGGTGCGACCAGGCGCTCCGTGTGGACTTAGGATCGTCAGTCGAACAGAACGAGGAGGCCGGTTCCGTGCCAGAGAGCATCACAATCATTGACAACCGGACCGGCAACCAGCTCGAGATCCCTATCGAGTTCGGGGGCGTATCGGCTGCCGAGTGGCAGAAACTGCTTCCCGGCATCTGGTTCTACGACCCGGGTTTCACGGCGACAGCCGCTTGCGAGAGCTCCATCACCTTTGTCGATGGCGACGAGGGCATCCTTCGGTACCGCGGCTATCCCATCGAGCAGCTCGCCGAGTCCTCGACCTACCTCGAGGTGGCTTACCTGCTGCTCAACAGCGAGCTCCCGAACGAAGCCGAGTTCGAGCAGTGGCGCCACGAGGTCACGTACCACACGTTCATCCACGAAAACGTCCGCAAGAGGTTCTTGGAAGGCTTTCATTACGACGCTCATCCGATGGGGATGCTGGTGTCAGCGGTGGCGGCTCTTTCGACCTTCTACCTCGACGCGAAGGACATATTCGACCCGGAGTCGAGAAGCAAGCAGATCACGCGGCTCATTGCCAAGATGCCCACGCTGGCCGCCGCCGCTCATCGGTTCAGCGTGGGAATGCCGTTCGTCTACCCGGACAACTCACTCGATTTCTGCGCCAACTTCTTGTCGATGATGTGGAAGGTCGCCGAGCCCCGTTTCGAAGCGGATGCGACGTTGGCGCGAGCCCTCGACGTGCTGTTCATCCTGCACGCCGACCACGAGCAGAATTGCTCCACCACGGCAATGCGCGTAGTCGGCTCGTCTCACGCCGACCCTTACTCTGCCTGCGCGGCCGCCTGCGCGGCGCTTTACGGCCCGCGCCACGGAGGGGCCAACGAGCAGGTGATCCGGATGCTCATGGAGATCGGGTCGATGGACGAGGTGCCTGCGTTCATCGAGTCGGTGAAAAGCGGCAGAGGGGGCCGGTTGCAAGGCTTCGGCCACCGGGTCTACAAGAGCTACGACCCGAGAGCGAAGATCATCAAGCGCACGGCCGACGAGGTCTTCGAGATAACGGGCAAGAACCCATTGCTCGACATTGCGCTCAAGCTCGAGGAGATAGCGCTCTCCGACGAGTACTTCACGTCGAGGCGTCTCTACCCGAACGTCGACTTCTACTCGGGACTCATCTACCAGGCTATGGGCTTCCCGCTCGCTATGTTCCCGGTGCTGTTCGCGATCGCTCGCACTGCCGGTTGGCTCGCACATTGGCAGGAACTTCTCGACCAGGACAGCAAGCTCGCGAGGCCACGCCAGCTCTACATCGGCTCCGAGTCTCGCGACTACGTCCCCATGGATCGGCGCTCAGCCTCCGCCGGGTGATTTAACCAATCGCATCAATCCTTCTTGCACCATCGACACCACAAGCGTTCCGTCCTGCGAGAAGAAAAAGCCGCGCGCTAGCCCCGCGCGCCGTAGGCATTCGGACTGTCCATGTCGTAGAGGAGCCATCCGTCAACCCTGAAGGGCCGGTGGAACCACATGCAGTGGTCGAGGCTCGCACCCATGAAAGTCGCATCGTCCCAGTGGACCTCGTGAGGGGCGAGCATCGTGTCGAAAAGAGACATGTCCGACGCATAAGTGGCGATGCACGAGTGGAGCAAAGGATCGTCCGGGAGCTCTCCGTCAGCGCGGATCCAAAGACGCTGTAAGGGTGGACCTGGCTCGTGTTGCATCCACGGCAGCTCCCCGATGTGTCGCTGGTCGATCGGGTGAGGTTTCGCGAACCACTCAGAGAGCTGGCCTCGCAGGGGCTCGAGCCGCTCGAACAGGGTGGGCAACGACTCAGGGTCGGGCACATCGGGCATCGGGACCTGGTGGACGAAGGCACCTTCCTCGTCGACGTGGAACGAGACGGCGACATTGAAGATGGCGCGACCATGTTGTATCGCAACGACCCGACGCGTCGTGAAAGAACGACCGTCGCGGATGCGGTCTACCTCGTAGAGAATCGGGACGGACGGATCACCCGGCCGCAAGAAGTACGAGTGCAGCGAGTGGACGCGTCCACGCTCCACCGTGCGACCGGCCGCCATCAGGGCCTGGGCTGCGACCTGGCCGCCGAACACCCTCTGGCGGTCCTCGTCGGGGCTCACGCCCCTGAAGATGTTGACCTCGATCGGTTCGAGATCGAGGAGCTTCACCAGAAAGTCGAGCGCTTCGCCCATCGAGGCATCCTAAGTGGACCACGCGCCGAGGCGTTTGCTCGCTACCGTGTCGTCTCGTGACGACGGCAACCTTTCCTGAAGGCTTCGTATGGGGGACCGCGACGGCCGCCCACCAGATCGAGGGCGGCAACGTCAACAACGACTGGTGGGTCTTCGAGCACACCCCCGGTTCCGGCTGCGTCGAGTCGAGTGGTGACGCGTGCGACAGCTGGAGCCGATGGTCCGAGGATCTCGACATGGTCGCGGCCTTGGGGCTCGGCTCGTATCGGTTCTCGGTCGAGTGGAGCCGGATCGAACCGGAACAAGACGAATGGTCGACCGCGAGTCTCGATCATTACCGGCGGGTGATTGCCGGCTGTCGCGAGCGGGGAATCCTTCCCGTCGTCACCTTTCACCACTTCACCACCCCGAGGTGGCTCGCCGCGCAAGGAGGTTGGGAGGCGGGCGACGCGCCGTCGCTGTTCGCACGTTTCTGCGGCCGCACTGCGGCGGCGGTGGGCGACATCGTCGGCATGGCGTGCACGCTGAACGAGCCGAACATCGTCTCTTTGATGGGGTATCTCGCGGGGGTATTCCCTCCGGGAGTGCGAGACGTCGAGCGAAGGCGCGCTGTGACCGCAAACCTGTGTAGTGCGCACCGGCTCGCAGTAGAAGAGTTGAGGTCGGGCCCGGGGGAGTACCCCGTAGGGCTGACCCTGTCCATGACCGAATACCAGGCGGTGCCCGGCGGCGAGGAGCGCAGAGACCGGATACGCCGGTCGATGGAGGACGTCTTTCTGGAAGCCACGAAGGGCGACGACTTCGTCGGTGTCCAGAACTACAGCCGGATGCGCGTCGGACCCGAAGGCGCGCTCGACGTCGAGCCGGGCGTCCCGGTGACCACGATGGGATACGAGCGTTGGCCCCAGGGCCTCGAGGCGACGATCCGCCGTGTATGGGACGTCACGGGCGGCATTCCGGTCGTCGTAACCGAGAACGGGATCTCGACCGAGCACGACGCGGAAAGGATCAGCTTCGTGAGCGACGCTCTCGAGGGGGTGCTTCGCTGTCTCGACGACGGGATCAAGGTCCTCGGGTACACGTACTGGAGCCTTCTTGACAACTTCGAGTGGGCGCTCGGCTACGGACCGAGATTTGGACTGGTGTCGGTCGACCGGCAGAGCTTCGAACGAGCCGCTAAGCCGAGTGCGGAATGGTTCGGAAAGGTGGCAAGGGCCAACGCTCTGGTCAAAGGATGAGGTGCAGAGCAGAAAATCTTGCTCGCAAACAGAGGTGTCTCTCCAAGGGTCGCGGGGTAGATTGGTCGGAATGCCCGATTTGATAGAGCGCCTGGTGGAGTTCCTGAAGACCCCGCGCGGCCGCACCATGATCAAGTTCTCGTGTGTGTCGGTCATATCGACGTTGGTTGCTCAAGGAACCCTTTGGATCGTCTTTTACAACCTGCGGCTATGGACCGCGGTCCCTTGCAACATCTTCGCCAACGCGGTCGCAACGCTTCCTTCGTACACGCTCAACCGGCGGTGGGCGTGGGGAAAATCGGGCCGATCACACATATGGAAAGAAGTCGTCCCCTTCTGGTCTCTTTCCGCGGCGGGCATGGCGTTGTCGATCGGGACTGTCTCGATCGCTGCACACACCGCGCACATGCACCACTTAGGGCACCTTTCCACGGCGATCCTTGTCAACATCGCAAACTTCTCTGCATTCGGTGTTCTTTGGATCCTCAAGTTCTCGGTGTTCAGCCGCCTGTTCAAGGCCGTGACCGGCGAGGAGCTCGAGCCCATCTTGATCGAGCTCTGACCGGTCATTGGGTGGATTCGATCCTTTTGAGCCAGAAGGGGCATTCGACGAGGCGGTTTCGAAGCTCGTAGCCGTCAACGAGGCTTCCGCCGAGGCGGCCCGGGAACGCCACGACCGGCTCACCAAGCCTGCGGGATCGCTCGGTCTGCTCGAGGCCGCAGGCGTCAGGCTCGCGGCGATTGCTGGTCGGTGCCCCCCGCCGGTACCCGAGCCGGCGGCGGTGGCGGTGTTCGCCGGAGATCACGGTGTGCTGAGGCACGGGGTTTCTCCGTGGCCGGCAGAGGTGACTGCCCAAATGGTCGGCAACTTCCTTGCCGGCGGCGCGGCCGTCAACGTTCTCGCTCGGCATGTCGGAGCGGAAGTGGTCGTCGTCGACGTGGGGGTGGCGTCGGACCTTCCAAATGCCCCGGGCCTGATATCGGCGAAGGTCCGGGCAGGCACAGCGGACATGAGCACCGAGCCAGCGATGTCGGCGACCGAGGCTCGCCTCGCTCTCGACGTCGGAGCCCGGATCGCCACCGACCTGGTGGCGCAGGGTGCGCGGTGCTTGCTCACCGGCGACATGGGGATCGGGAACACCACTCCGGCGGCCGCGATCGTGGCCGCCTTCACCGGGCGCCGCGTCGACGAGGTAACGGGTCGGGGCACCGGGATAGACGACGAGCGATTGGCGCTCAAGATCTCGGTGATCGAATCCGCCCTGGCCAGGACGATCTCAGCGGGCGCCGACGATCCGCTTTTCGTCCTTGCATCGTTGGGAGGCCTCGAGATCGCGGCGCTGGCCGGGTTCGTCGTCGGGGCGTCCGCGTCCAGGGTCCCGGTTCTGCTCGATGGCGTCATCGCCATGGCCGGGGCGCTTGCTGCTTCGAGGTTGGCCCCACTCACCGTCGGTTACATGGTGGCGGGACATCGCTCCACGGAGCCCGGAGCCACGGCTGCGTTGGAGCATCTGGGGCTCGAGCCCTTGGTCGATCTCCGGCTGCGTCTCGGAGAGGGGACCGGAGCTTGCTTGGCGCTTCCCATACTTCAGGCCTCAGCCAAGGTCCTGGGCGAGATGGCTACTTTCGACGACGCCGGAGTCACCGCCGATCACGAGTGAGCCGCGATCGGCGGCCTGCCGTCGTCAGTCCCTCATGTTCTGGAACTGCAAGGGAATCCCTAGGTCCTGCTCTTTCAGGGCCTTGATCACCGCTTGAAGGTCGTCGCGCTTCTTTCCCGAGACGCGGACCTGCTCTCCTTGCACGGAGGAGCTCACGCCCTTGAGGCCGAGGTCTTTCACGACCTTGTTGATGCGCTTGCCGTGGTCGGCCGATATGCCAGCCCTGATAGTGACCTTCTGGCGTGCGCGACCTTTCGAAGCCTCTTCGATCTTGCCGGGATCGATCGCCTTGAGCGAGACCTGGCGGCGGACGAGCTTCTCCTCGAGAACCTGGTTGAGGGCCTTCAGCCGGTCTTCGGTAGCGGATTCGAGCACGATCTCGTGGCCCGAGAGCTCGATCGAGGAATCGGTCCCCTTAAAGTCGAACCTGGTCCCCGCTTCGCGGCTGGCCTGGTCGACGGCATTTCGAACCTCTTGCATGTCGACCTCTGAAACGACGTCGAACGTAGGCACGAACCCACCCTACCCTTGGGCATCGCCGGACATCAGGCGTACACGAAGCACTGGTCGCGCACGCGATATCGTCGCCCGCCTGGGGTCGGTGCCCGAGTGGCCAAAGGGAGCAGACTGTAAATCTGCCGGGAGACCTACGAAGGTTCGAATCCTTCCCGGCCCACTTCACTTCTAGCCCACCTGATTACTTCCAACCCAGCGTGCGGCTCGCCTCCTTGAACCAATTACGCAGCTCCGGTCGCTGCACCTCCTCTTCGGTCGTCACCTTGACGTACCGAGTCCGGTCAGTGGTCCCGTGTGGCGGTGGGGAGTCGAAATCCGCACCGCCGAGGAAAACGACATTCACGGAAACGTCGTAGGCGGCTATCTCGATGATCCACCCGAGTTCCGGTAGCCCGTAGTAAGGCCTCTTCCACTTGACGGCGTAGTGCAGGCCCGGGATCGCCGCTCGGATCGTCTCGTCCAACCGCTTGACGATGGGCTGGAGATGAGGCATCTGGCGCCGAAGCCAGTCGTCGATGTCGGAGTGGTCTGTCGCAGGCTCCGGAGGCCTTCGCGATGCGTTCCCCTTGATTGCTTTCGGCATTGCGCGTCCTTTCGTCGAAACCGCCGCTGTCGGTGAGCCATGAAGGTCATCTCACTGCGATTCTTTGTTCCCAGCTACCGGAGGAGCCGGACGGCTGACGGGTCGAGGCTGTTCGAGGCGGTTGATTCGTTCGAGTGAGACGATGTCATGAGATGCCGACCCGGGACGACATACGCCAAACGCTCCTGGCCCGAAGGGCGGAGCTCGACGGCGAAGTGGCCGAGCTCGCAGAGCCAGTACGCGCGCCGGGGGTGCAGATGCAGTTCGGCAAACGGGCCGGGGACCATACGAGCGACGCAGTGATGCAGATGCAGCGCACGATCTCCGCCGGCCAGCTGCATCAGCTTTCGCTCGAGATCGATCGTGCACTTTCCAAGCTGGCGGACGGCGACTACGGGGTCTGCGACTCCTGCGGGGAACCGATCGCCGATGAGCGTCTCGAGGCGTTGCCCTGGGCGACCATGTGCATCAGGTGCAAGGCCGCAGGTACCGCGTCCGATTGACAAATCGGAGTGCGTCCAGGCAGTCGACGAGAGTTCTGGGACGCCTCCGCGAGGGAACAGGTGCGAAAAGTGCCCGTCTTGGGTAGTTCTCCGGGCCATGACCAGACGACCTTTCCGGCGCCTCTTGCTCATCGCCGCCACGGCCACCGTGTTCGCACTCACCGTCACGGCCATCGGTGCCTCTGCCGGGGCAGCGCCCGCCCGATCGGCCGCCGGCCGCACGTATGCACCGACGAGTACGTCCGATCTCAGCGGCTTTACGCCGCCGCCACCTGCCGTGGTCACATCGAGCGCGCCGGGACCGTCAGGCAGCGGCTACACGTCGACCCTCAACCACTGGACCGTTAACACTGGTCCCGGTCAGTCGACCGCCTGCACGATCGTCGGCGAGCTGTTCGTCCCCACGTCCGCGAGCGCTGCGTTACCGGACCCCGCGATCCTCACGACAAACGGGTTCGGTGGGTCTTACACCGACCAGGTGCCGCTCGCCGAGTTCGCGGCGCAGAACGGGTACGTCGTTCTAACGTACTCAGGTCTCGGCTTCGGGGGCAGCGGTTGCAACATCGAGCTGGACAGCCCCACCTGGGATGGAGAGGCAGCGTCTCAGCTCGTCTCCTATCTGGGCAACCAACCCGAGGTCCTCACCGACGGCTCTGACGACCCTCGGGTCGGAATGATCGGCGGCTCTTACGGAGGCGAAGTCCAGTTCGCGACCGCCTCGATCGATCCCAGGATCGACACCATCATCCCGATCATCACGTGGAACGACCTCGCCTACTCGCTTGCCCCGAACAACGAGACCTCGACGTCGAAGTTCGACTGGAAGAAGCTCGCACCTGGAGTGCTCAAGTGGGAATGGGCGTCGCTCTTCTTCGGCGAGGGCCTTTCCGAACCTTTCATGAATCCGACGGCAACTCCCTTCCCACCCTCGACTTGTCCAGGGTTCGACCCCGCTATCTGCACTGCCTTCCTCGAGTCCGCCTCGGCCGGATACCCCACCCCCGATGTCGTTTCGATGCTTCAGTCCGATTCGGTCGAGAGCTACTACCGGAACATCCGCATCCCGGTGATGCTCATGCAAGGTGAAGCCGACACGCTCTTCAACGTGAACGAGGCAGTCGCGAACTATCGCCTACTCAAGTCCGTCGGGGATCCCGTGAAGCTCGTCTTGCAGAGCTGGGGCCACAGCAACCTGACACCGGCACCGGGTGAGGTCAACTACACGTCGACCGCGCAGGGCTACGAGACGCTTCTCGTACTCGACTGGTTCAACAAATACCTGAAGAACGAGAAAGTCTCGACAGGCCCGCAGGTCGAGTACTTCAGGCCGTGGGTCACCTATGACACGAGCGGATCAGCAGAGCCCGCATACGGGACGGCCGCGAGCTGGCCGGTCGGAGCGATGAAATCTCTCTACCTTTCGGGCAACGGGGGACTCGAATGGAGCAGCACCGGCACCGTCGCCGGAACCGTGAACTTCGTCAACCCGCCCGGCGCAGAGCCGGCCAGCTACTCGGAGACCTCAGCGGTCCAGGATCAGTCGCCGTTCTCGAACATTCCGCCAACCGATCCGCCAGGTACGTACGCGTCATTCGAGACGGCCCCGCTCACCAAGACGATCGACTCGGTCGGCATACCGCAGCTGACCTTCGACATTTCCGCGGCGGACGCATCGTCTTCGAGCCCGCTGACCGAAGCCACCGTGTTCGCGAAGATCTACGACGTATCGCCGAGCGGCGCGCTCACACTGGTCAACCGGATCGTGTCCCCGTCCCGCCTTTCGTCGACAGGTGAAGTCACGATCACGTTGCCCGGCGTGGTGCACGAATACGCGGCCGGCGACCGAATCGAGCTCGTCGTGGCGGCCACGGACCAGGCGTACTTCGGGTCGCGTATCGCGGACGCCCTGAGTGTCACCGTGGGGCCGAGCGTTCCAGGAGTTCTCGAGCTCCCGGTTGTGTCGGCGGCCGGCCAACAGTCGGGCGGGAGTCGCGCGACAGGCGCCTGACCCAGACGGCGCCACGCGACGCTTGTCAAAGTGCTCTTCGTGCCCGAACGGTTGAGCCGGCTGCGCCCATAAGCCCTACTCCCCGACAAAGTTTGAACAAGCCGCGACTACGGCCGACTTGTCGCTTTGGCCGTTCCCATTCCGTGCCGATCCCCCGATGGACCGCTTCACGATCGTGGACCGTGTGCCGGAGAGAGGTGTGGCGACAGACGTGGCGACGGCGGAGTACGACGATGTCGAACCTCAGGCAGCGTTCTGGCGGCGTCACGTACGCATCGGCGTCTCGCTCTACGCCCTCGGCGCAATTGGCGTCTTGGTCTACGCACTGGTGACCCCCGCCGGGAGAAACCGTCCCATCCTGCTCGCCATCGACGTGTTCAGCCTCGCGGCCTCTCTGACCGTTTTCAGGTGGGTGGGACTACGGCTGGTCACGACCAGGTGGAGAGAGCAGTTCTTCTTCGCGTGGGCGGTGACCACAGTCGTCTTCGTCGGCAGCGCCGCAGCACTGGACGGTGGGACGCACAGTCCCCTCTCGTTCCTGCTCGTTCTTCCGCTCATGTTCGCGTCGCTCGCGTACGCGCCGCGGTACGTGACGTGGCTTGCGCTTCTCGCCGTGGCGTGCGCAGCGGGAGTCGGTTCCGCGACTCCGCACCCGCAGACTGCCGCAACCCTGATCATGGTTCTGGCGACTGCGATCGCCGGAATACTCACGGTGGGGGGTGCTTCGAATCGCGCCCGGCTCAACCAGCAACTCGTGGACATGGCGGCGACCGACAGCATGACGGGCTGCCTTTCCCATGGTGCTTTCAACAAGCGTCTGGCTGAGGAGGTTGATCGGGCACGCCGTTACGGCCGGACGTTCGGTCTCGTCATGGTCAACGTCGACAACCTGAAGCGCCTGAACGACACCGCGGGGCACAAGGCCGGCGACGAGGCTCTGAAAGCCGTGGCGGCGGGTCTCAAGACCGCTGCACGCGCATCGGACGTGGTCGGCAGGATGGGCGGAGACGAGTTCGCGGTTCTGCTCCCGGAAACGGATGCTTCTCACGTCGAGACGGTCCTGGAGCGGCTGCGATCGGTGATCTACGAATCGGAGGCGGCCCCGGTGACGTTGAGTCTGGGTTCGAGCGTGTGGTCGGGGCCGACCGACAGCGCGGAAGCGATCTTCTCGCGTGCCGACGATGCGCTGTACGCCGCCAAGAATGCGGGGCGAGCTCGCTCGGTGGCGTGGGAGCCGTCGACGATGCACATACGGAGCTCTCTTCTGGTCGGAGGTTCGGAGCACGCCTGAACCGGGCGCCGTGGCCGCAACGAGCTCGTCAACACGGAGAACCTGGGGCAGAGAGGTCCTGGCCAGCTCCGTTGCCCAACATCAACCTACCGTTACAATGCGGTGACGAAGGGCCGTCGGGGGTCCGGGTCCGGATGCGACGACTGCGCCCAGCGTGGCAGTGCGCGAGCCGGTGGGAGGAGGAAGGTGGCCATCGAAGCCAGCCGCCTGCGGACAGCACGTGGGCGCTTGGGCCTCTTCTCCACGCGGGTTTGGGACCAGTTGACGGAATGGGACAATTCCATTCGCAGGCGTCGTCCCGTCAACGCGATCGTACGATTTGCTCAAGCCCCGGTAACGCGCGACGTGGGCGGCAGCCGCTTCCTTGTCGGTCCGGCCGTGCTCGGGTTCATCGCGACGCTGCTGATCGCGGTCGGTGTGAGTCAGCCGAGCTCGCCGTTCGTGCTCAAGCAACCCGGCGCTTGGTTCTTCGGCGTGACGACGAGCGGAGGCCAGTCCTCTAACGGCGTCTTCTTCTCGCTCGTCTGCGTTTACGGCGGCCTGGTGCTGCTGGTCCGAGTGTGGCTCGGACTCGTGCGCTCGCTTTCACAGACGCCGGGAGTAGCCATCCGCAAACTCGCGTGGCTGCTCGTCATCTGGGCGATCCCGGTACTCGTCGCGCCGCCGTTGTTCAGCCGCGACATCTACAGCTACGCGGCTCAGGGCGAGATGATGAGCCACCACATAAGCCCGTACCAGTACGGCCCTTCCGTTCTCGGGTTGGGTTCGATATTCATCAAGCACGTCGATTCTCTGTGGCTGAGCACGCCTTCGCCATACGGTCCACTGTTCCTTCAGACCACGGGCGCTCTTACGAGCCTGTCCGGACACAACCTGTTGGTCGATCTGGTGATGATGAAGCTCCTGGCACTGGGAGGAGTCATCCTCATCGCAGTGGCTCTGCCGAGTCTCGCAAGGAGCATGGGTCGCGACCCTGCGAAGGCATTCGGGCTCGCGGTCCTCAACCCCGCCACGATTCTTCACGGCGTCGGGGGAGCACACAACGACGTCTTGATGGCCGGCCTCCTGGTCGCCGGGCTCGCACTCGCCAAGCGCAACCGTCCAGTGCTCGGGATCTTGCTGTGCGCGCTCGCGGCGTCAGTGAAGGTTCCCGCCGCGCTCGGGATCGTCTACATCGGGTGGGATTGGATCTCACCGCACGCGTCGATCCGAGAACGAGTGAGACCCGTGGTCACCGCCGTACTGATCGGATCCACCGTCATGGGGGCCCTGTCGCTCGTCTCGGGTCTCGGGTGGGGATGGCTCGGCAACCTGACGTCTCCGGGCTCCGTCCGCTCCTGGCTCGCGCCTGCGACCGGCAGCGGGATATTTCTGACCGACGTCATTCACGTGCTCGGGATCCATGTCGGGGAGCAAAGCGTGCTGTCGGTGACGCGGATGGTCGGTGTGGTGGCGGCGCTCGCCGCCGGGCTCTGGTTGCTGCTTCACGCGGACAAGAAAGGATCGTTGAGAGCGATAGGGCTCACCTTGCTCCTGGTCGTCGTGCTCGGACCCGTCGTCCAGCCGTGGTACCTGCTGTGGGGGCTCGTTCTTCTGGCACCGGTGGCAGTCGGGTGGCTCCGACGGTTGCTGATCATCTCGTCGGGTGCGGCGGTGTTCCTCGGACTTCCCGGCGGGGTGGCCCTGCTTCACGACTTCCGATATTCGAACCGGTTGTACGTCGCGGTAGCGCTTCTCGTGCTTCTAGCCGTGTTCCTCGCCCCATTGGGGAGGGTCGACCGCGGTTCTGATCCCGGTGTTCCGGCGGAGAGCCGAGTGCCCGAAGCCGGGCCGGAGGTCACGGATCGGTCGGGTGTGGATCGCAAAGTCGTCAGATCGGGAGACCCCGTTGGAGCTCTCGTTCTCACGACCTCGTCGGCGCCGCAACCGGTCACGTCCGGTGCGCACTCTCACACGCTGCAAGCCGGCCGCTCGAGGCACAACGACCTGGAGCGAACGGCCGGGTCTGCAACGTCGCTCGGCAGTGAGTGATCGAGCGAACATCTCGTCGGGCTCGCCGTTCGAAGAGACGATCGGGTTCAGCCGGGCGGTGCGGATAGGGGACCGGGTGCTCGTCTCGGGCACGGCCCCCGTGTACCCGGATGGCTCGTGTCCTGACGACGCCGGGGCTCAGACGCGCCGGTGCCTCGAGATCATCTCGTCAGCTCTCGGGGAGGCGGGATCGAGCCTCAGCAAAGTGGTCCGGACGCGGATGTTCCTGACGTCGGTCTCGGACGGAACCGCGATAGGGGCTGCCCACGCCGATGCGTTCGGAGACGTTCGACCCGCTGCGACGATGGTCGTGGTCGCGGCCCTTCTCGACCCGCGTTGGAAGGTCGAGATCGAGGCTGAGGCTTACCTGTAACGCAGCGCAATCGTGACGAATCAGAGCAGGCGTTGAACCAGGGTCACGTCGAGCCAGCGCCCGAACTTGCGTCCCACCTCACGCTCGACCCCGATCACCTGAAAGCCACACCTCTCGTGCAAGAGCACGGAGGCCTCGTTACCACCGGCTATTCGACCGATCACAGTGTGAAAGCCATGACGGGTGGCCAACTGGACGAGCTCGTCGAGCAACAGGGCTCCGACTCCCCGGCGTCGCCAGTCGGGTGACACGTAGACGGAGTCCTCGACGCTCGTCGAGTACGCGGCTCGGTCGCGATAGGACGAAAGCGAGCCGAACCCGCAGACCTGGCCGCCCTCGACCGCTACCACGGCTGGGTGTGCGCCCGAGTGGCGCTCCAGCCACTCGATCTGCTCTTCGGCAGAGCGCTCGACGATGTCGAACGTCGACGTGGAGCCCGTCACCTCTAAGTTGTAGATCGCCCGGATGGCCTCGGCGTCACCTCGGTTGGCGAGGCGGACCTCCATCCGACGATGGTACAGAGGCTTCGATCTGTGCGACCGGGACCGGAGCCCCGCAGGACCTCCGACTATGCTCGTTGGGCGCGGCTGGCCTGGAGGTCGTGTCGTGCGGGCCCCCTTAGCTCAGTCGGTAGAGCACAGCCATGGTAAGGCTGGTGTCGTCGGTTCGATTCCGACAGGGGGCTCCGTGGCGGCGTAGCTCAGTCGGTTAGAGCACACGGCTCATAATCGTGGGGTCGCGGGTTCGAGTCCCGCCGCCGCTACCACTCGAGAAAGTCCAAGGACCAACCAGGAAGACGACAGGGCAACAAACAGAGCACTGGAGCAGGGCATGGCCAAGAACGAGAAGCGCGTGCACGTCACCCTCGCCTGCGAGGTGTGCAAGCGCAGGAACTACATCACCACGAAGAACAGGCAGAACGACCGGGAGCGGATCGAGCTGGTGAAGTACTGCCGCTTCGACCGGCGACACACGCCGCACAAAGAGACGCGGTAGGCATCGGATCCCTCGTCGATTTGTGATCGGGCCGACCCGTTAGAGGTGGTGTCGTGGCATTATGGTCTTTCTGGTCCATCTGGTCCCGCTCCGATTGATCAGGCAGAATTGCGGAACCAGAGCTAGCCGGAAGGGACAAAAGCCCTGTTAGGGCAGTAGCTCAACTGGTAGAGCACCGGTCTCCAAAACCGGCGGTTGGGGGTTCGAGTCCCTCCTGCCCTGCGTTTGAGACCACCGGAGGACTGAGCGAGAAGTGAACCGAGAGACAAAGCGAATGCTCCAACGCCAGGGGCAGATGGAGGCCGACGGTTCGCCGTCGACGCGGCGAACCGCGCCCCAGCCGAGGACGCGGCCCCAACCCCAGCCCACCCGCGCTCCCATCGGTTCGCGCATTCTCGAGTTCCTTCGCGAAGTGCGCTCGGAATGGCGGCAGGTGGCGTGGCCGACCCGTTCGGAGATCATGAACTCCTCGCTGGTCGTGTTTGTTGTCTTGGTAGGCCTGGTCTGCTTCATATTCGGCCTCAACTGGCTCTTCTCTCACGGGTTCATCGACCTGTTCACCGCATGAGCGACATCGAAGACAAAGAAGTCATCCCGGCGAGCGATCTCGCCGCTTCGTCCGACCTCGCCGACGTCCTCGGCAGCGTGGGTGGTCTCACCGCGGGTTCGAGCGGGGGCTCGGCCGGCGGCGGAGTGACAGACGAGATCGAAGCCATCGAGAGCATCGGCGTCACAGAGGAGCTCCCGGAGGAGCCCGCGGCCGAAGAGGAAGACGATTACGACGACGGGCACGACGCCGTCCTCGTCGAAAGCCCCTACGACCGCCCGGGACGTTGGTACGTGGTCCACACCTACGCCGGCTACGAGAACAAGGTGAAGTCCAACCTCGAGAGCCGGATCGTGTCGATGAACGTCGAAGACCGCATCTTCGAGGTCGTCATCCCGATGGAAGACGTGGTCGAGTTCAAGAACGGCAAGAAGGTCGTCGTACAGAAGAAGGTCTTCCCCGGTTACCTGCTCTGCCGCTGCGACCTCGACGACGACTCGTGGTCGACGATTCGCAACACCCCCGGCGTCACCGGGTTCGTCGGCCCAGGGACCAAGCCTCTGCCGCTTTCGAGGCGCGAGGTCGAGAGCATCCTCCAGGTCAAGATCGAAGGGGTCGAGCCGACGAAGAAGACCCGCCCGCGTCTCGAGTACGAGGCCGGCGAGACGGTGAGGGTCAAGGAAGGACCTTTCGCCGACTTCTCGGGTCAGATCGCAGAGATAAACGAGGACCAGGCGAAGCTCAAGGTCCTCGTGAACATCTTCGGGCGCGAGACGCCGGTCGAGCTCGAGTTCAGCCAAGTCGCGAAGCTCTGACGCTCGTCGTCGCTTCGCTCTAGTCACTCGCTCTAGTTATTCGCTCTAGTCAGGAGAATCGGAATGCCTCCCAGAAAAAGGGTCCTCGCCATGGTGAAGATCCAGCTGCCCGCGGGCGGGGCGACACCTGCCCCCCCGGTCGGCACCGCGCTCGGACCTCACGGTGTGCAGACGATGGAGTTCTGCAAGCAGTACAACGCCGCGACCGAGAACCAGCGCGGCCAGATCATTCCCGTCGAGATCACCATCTACGAGGACCGGTCGTTCACCTTCGTCTTGAAGACCCCGCCAACCCCGGCTCTCGTGCGCGAAGCCGCCGGGCTCGACAAGGGCGCTGCGCTCGCCGGCCGAGAGTCGGTCGGGGTGATCACCGATTCGCAGCTGACAGAGATCGCGAAGGTCAAGCTTCCCGACCTCAACACCGACGACATCGAGGCGGCGAAGCGCCAGGTAGCTGGCACTGCCCGCTCGATGGGCGTGACTGTCGCCTAGGTCCGACCGGGCCTACGTCTAAAGAGCTCGTCTCGTCCTAAGAGGTCGTCTCGTGCAAAAAGCGAACACAAAGGAGCAACTGTGAAGCGGGGCAAGAACTACGAAGCAGCCGTGGAACGGTTCGATCGACAACACCTTCACTCGGTCGGAGAGGCGGTGGACCTCGTGAAGGAGCTGGCCCACGGCAAGTTCGACGAGACCGTCGAGCTCGCGGTTCGGTTGGGAGTCGACCCCAGGAAGGCGGACCAGATTGTCCGCGGCACCTTGTCGTTGCCGCACGGGACGGGCCGGACCGTTCGGGTGGTCGTCTTCGCCGCCGGCGATGCAGCAGCAGAAGCTCGTCAGGCGGGAGCCGACGAGGTCGGGGCCGACGACCTCGTTACAAAGGTCGAAGGAGGCTTCGTCGACTTCGACATCGCGATCGCAACTCCCGACCTGATGGGACAGGTTGGCAAGCTCGGCCGCATACTCGGCCCCCGCGGGCTGATGCCGAACCCGAAGACGGGCACGGTCACAACCGACGTCGGACGGACCGTCACGGAGTTCAAGGCCGGGCGAGTCGAGTACCGCACCGACAAGGTTGGAAACGTCCACGTTCCGGTTGGCAAGGTCTCGTTCTCGCGCAAGGACCTCATCGAGAACATCCACGCCGTGATGGACGAGTTGGCGAGGGCCAAGCCGGCTTCGTCGAAGGGGCGTTACCTTCGGGCAGTGACCCTGTCGTTGACGATGGGGCCCGGAGTGAAGATCGACCCGAACAGGGCACGCGACCTCGATGAGGACCTCGCCGCCACGGCGTAGTAAGTTCGACCGACCCACGCCGATTCGACCGGCCCGGCGTGTGCGGTTGGGCCAGCAGGATTCGGCTGGGCCAGCAGGATTCGACCCCGATCTTCCGTTAAGAAAAACAAAACTAGTAAACGATCAGGTATACAAGATCAGTTCGCCGTAGACCTCCGGTTGCGCCCTCGAGGCGTGTAAACGGGCCGACAAGGCCCACCCGACGAGGCGAGCAAAGCAGAGTTCCCGCTCCGAGGGCCCGATCGGGTCCTTGCTCGGCGGCTGCGGCGACAACGAGTTGTGTGACGATCGCCGCGAGCGAGCACGAGAGCGAGGACCGAGATGGACAACCCGAGGCCGGAGAAGGTGGCCGTCGTAGACGAGGTTCGTTCGCGCCTCGGTGACGCCACCGGGGCGATCCTCACCGAGTATCGGGGACTCACGGTTGCTGAGATGGCGGCGTTGCGCCAGGCCTTGGAGCGCGCCGGAGGCGACTACAAGGTCTACAAGAACACCCTGGTGAAGCTCGCCACAGTCGGGGGAAGGCACGAGGCGCTCCAGTCGCTTCTCGAGGGGCCGACCGGAATCGCGTTCGTGACAGGCGAGATCTCGGCGGTCGCAAAGGCTCTGCGCGACTACGCCAGGACCAACCCGCACCTCGTCGTCAAGGGCGGCATGTTCGGCGACGAAGTGCTTTCCTCGTCGGAGCTGACGGCACTCGCCGACCTACCCCCTCGCGATGTCCTGCTTGCACGGTTCGCAGGAGCGCTCGCCGCCCCGATGCAGAAGATGGCGGGCCTGCTCGGAGCCATCCCCCGGAACTTCGCCTACGGCCTGTCGGCGCTCATCGGCGATCGACCCGTCGAGCCGGCCCCACCCGAGGCGGCAACTCCGCCCGAGGCGGCAGCCCCGCCCGAGGCTGCAGCGCCGCCCGAGGCGGCGGAGGCACCCGCAACCGAATCTCAGGAGTCAGAAGCCCCTTCGGCGGAGGCTCCCGAGGTAGAAGCTCCATCGGGAGAAGCTCCTGAAGCAGAGGCCCCAGGGGAGACGGCCCTCGACGCAACGTCGGCAACCGAAGAGACAGATAGTGCTGAAGCAGAGGCCCCGGCTGCCCCCGAAGCAGAGGCTGCAGCCGCTCCAGAAGCGGAGGCCCAGCCCGAAGTCGAGGAACGGGCCGAGGCCGGGGAGCAGGCCAGCACGACCGAAAGTACGACCGATAGCACGACCGAAGAAGACAAGACGGATGACACAAAGGAGCAGAACGGCAATGGCTGAGAAGACAATCACGAAGGAGCAGATCCTCGACGGGATCTCCGCCCTCACCGTCTTGGAGCTCTCGGAGCTGCTGAAGGAGTTCGAGGAGCGGTTCGGGGTAACAGCGGCGGCGCCGGTGGCGGCAGCACCCGCTCCCGGAGCAGGCGCGGGGTCTGACGGCGCTGCAGGCGGCGAGGAGGAGCAGACCGAGTTCGACGTCATCCTCACGGCTGCCGGTGACAAGAAGATCCAGGTCATCAAGGAGGTCCGGTCGCTTACGAGCCTCGGCCTGAAGGAAGCCAAGGATCTGGTCGACTCGGCTCCGAAGCCGGTCCTCGAGAGGGTCACCAAGGACGACGCCGACAAGGCGAAGGCCAAGCTCGAAGAGGCGGGGGCTTCGGTCGAGCTCAAGTAGGGCGCCCTCGCCCCGGGCGCCCGGGCAGTCGAGCGCTTGATCCTTGACGAATCGGGCGCTCATCCGTACCCTTCAATAGAGCGCAGGCCCGGACTTCGCCTTCGTAGGGGGTAGGGGGTTGCGTAGAGTCGCCGCGACCGCTTATACTGTCTGGTTGCCGTGCCCCGTCTTCGCGCCACCTGTTTTCCGACCCCTGAATGACGCGCGCCCCTGCGTGTTTACACCCGGCCTTATGGCCGGTATCTGCCCGACCCGGTGAACCCGTCTGCCGCAGGCGGCGTCGTCCTCCGGCTGGTCTGTCCTGTTGTACCTGCTCCTGCCCACCTCCAAGTCTGGAAGGACAAGGCCGTTGTCTTCACGCTCCAGAAGCCCGGAACGTTTCTCTTTCGCCAACCTCGACGAGGTTCTCGCTCTGCCGGATCTCGTCTCGGTCCAGCGCGACTCGTTTCGCTGGTTCTTAGATCGAGGCCTCGCTGAGGCCTTCGCCGACATAAGCCCCATCGAGGACTTCACCGGGCAACTCAGCCTGGAACTGGAGTTCGACCCAGGCGACGTCGACCTTCGCCCACAGCCGAAGTTCTCGGTCGAGGAGTGCAAGGAAAAGGACATGACGTACGCCGCGCCGGTCTTCGTGCGCGCGCGCTTCATGAACGCGAGCACCGGCGAGATCAAAGAGCAGACCGTCTTCATGGGTGACTTCCCTGTCATGACAGACAAGGGGACGTTCATCATCAACGGCACCGAAAGAGTCGTCGTGAGCCAGCTCGTCCGGTCGCCAGGTGTCATCTTCCAACCGGGGCGCGACGCGAAGACGATCGTGACCGGGACGGTCCACCCCTACCGAGGCGAGTGGATCGAGCTCGACGTAGAAGCGAAGCCGTCCAAGGACGTGACGGCCGGAGCGCGACGTGGCGCGCAAGCGCCGGCTCTCGCTCTTCGTGCTGCTGCGTGCTCTCGGCTATGAGGACGAGGCGTTCCTCACCCGATTCGTAAGGCACTTCGACTTCCTCGAAGGGCAGTGGGAGAAAGAGCGCGAGCTCACGCCAACTCGCGAGGAGGCGCTGCTCGAGATCTACAAGAGGGCGCGGCCCGGAGAGCCTCTCTCGACAGAAGCAGCCCGCGCCTACTTCGAGAACGCCTTCTTCAACCCCAAGCGTTACGACCTGACCCGTGTCGGCCGGTACAAGCTCAATCGCAAGCTCGGCCCCGAGATCGAGCGCATCGCCGAGATCTTCCAGATCGACCTGGAGCGCCCGGCCCCAGATCAGGGAGTGCTCAGCCCGTCCGAGATCCTCGCGACCGCGACGTACATGCTCCACCTCGCAGACGGCGAGGCGGGTTACCGCATCGACGACCAGGACCACTTCGCCAACCGCCGGATCCGTTCTGTCGGTGAGCTGATCCAGAACCAGGTCCGCGTCGGGCTCTCGCGGATGGAGCGCGTCGTCCGTGAGCGCATGACGACTCAGGACGTGGAGGCGATCACTCCTCAAACCCTCATCAACATCCGGCCCGTGGTCGCTGCCATCAAGGAGTTCTTCGGCACGAGCCAGCTGAGCCAGTTCATGGACCAGAACAACCCGTTGTCGGGCCTCGCGCACAAGCGCAGGCTCTCGGCGCTCGGTCCGGGTGGCCTCTCGCGTGAGCGCGCCGGGTTCGAGGTCCGTGACGTGCACAGCTCCCACTACGGCCGCATGTGCCCGATCGAGACCCCGGAAGGCCCGAACATCGGATTGATCGGTGCTCTCGCGACCTACGCAAGGGTCAACGAGTACGGCTTCATCGAGACGCCCTACCGGCGTGTTACCGACGGCCGTGTCACCGGCGACATCGTCTACCTCGCAGCCGACGAGGAAGAGGAGCACGTCATCGCCCAGGCCAACGCAACGATCGACGGCAACGGCTCCTTCACCGAAGAGCGCGTCCTCGTCCGTCGCGGACCGCAAGGCGCCGGTGTCCGGGTCGGTGCCACGACGACTTCTTACGGGACGACGAGCGAGATCGACTACGTGCCACCGAGCGAGGTGGACCTGATGGACGTCTCGCCGAAGCAGATCGTGTCGGTGTCGACGGCACTCATCCCGTTCGTCGAGCACGACGACGCCAACCGCGCCCTGATGGGCGCCAACATGCAGAAGCAGGCGGTGCCGCTCGTGGTGCCTGAGGCTCCTTACATAGGCACCGGCGTAGAGGCGCGCGCTGCACAGGACGCTGGCGACGTCATCCTTTGCGAAGGCGACGGCACCGTCACCGAGGTCTCGGGCAGCCACGTCGTTGTCGAGTACAAGCCAGGACAGAAGGACCGCCTCACCGGTTCGGAGCTCGGCAGGCGCACGTACCGCCTGGCGAAGTTCCGCAGGTCGAACCAGAACACCTCCATCAACCAGAAGGTCCTCGTTGACGAAGGCCAGGCCGTCACGGCCGCCGACGTTCTCGCAGACGGTCCCGCTACGCACAACGGCGAGCTTGCTCTCGGCAAGAACCTTCTCGTCGCATTCATGCCGTGGGAGGGCTACAACTTCGAGGACGCCATCATCCTGTCGCAGCGCCTAGTGCGCGACGACGTGCTCACGTCGATCCACATCGAGGAGCACGAGGTCGACGCGCGCGACACGAAGCTCGGGGCGGAGGAGATCACCCGGGACATCCCGAACCTGTCCGAGGAGATCCTCGCCGACCTGGACGAGCGCGGCATCATCCGCATCGGGGCGGAAGTAGACGCAGGCGACGTGCTCGTCGGGAAGGTCACCCCGAAGGGTGAGACCGAGCAGACACCTGAAGAGCGGCTGCTGCGGGCGATCTTCGGCGAGAAGGCCCGCGAGGTGCGGGACACATCGCTCAAGGTTCCCCACGGCGAGTCCGGCAAGGTCATCGACGTGCGTGTGTTCTCACGCGAGGACTCCCACGAGTTGCCGCCGGGCGTCAACCAGCTGGTCCGCGTCTACGTCGCTCAGAAGCGCAAGATCTCAGAGGGCGACAAGCTCGCTGGGCGTCACGGGAACAAGGGTGTGATCTCGAAGATCCTCCCGGTCGAGGACATGCCGTACCTCTCGGACGGCACCCCGGTCGACATCATCTTGAACCCCCTCGGCGTGCCGAGCCGGATGAACGTCGGCCAGGTGCTCGAGTCCCACCTCGGGTACGCCGCTCGCTACGGCTGGGGCGAAGTCGGGGACCGCGACGCTGCGATATTCGATTCAGGGACAAAGACGCGGCCGAGGACGGATCCGGCGGTCTGGGTCGCGACGCCGTCGTTCGACGGTGCCCACTGGGACGAGGTAGCCGACGCCGGCAAGCACCCGACCATCCGACAGGTGTTCGAGCAGTTGCGCCCGGACTCCGCTGACGGCACACGCCTCATCGGGACCGACGGCAAGGCAACTCTCTACAACGGGCGGACCGGCGAGGTGTACGACAACCAGATCTCGGTCGGCTTCGTCTACATCCTGAAGCTCGCCCACCTTGTGGACGACAAGATCCACGCGCGCTCGACGGGCCCGTACTCGATGATCACCCAGCAGCCTCTGGGCGGTAAAGCCCAGTTCGGTGGCCAGAGATTCGGCGAGATGGAGGTCTGGGCGCTCGAGGCGTACGGCGCCGCCTACGCCCTGCAGGAGCTGCTCACGATCAAGTCGGACGACGTCCTCGGGCGCGTCAAGGTCTACGAGGCAATCGTGAAGGGCGAGAACATCCCCGAGCCCGGCATCCCCGAGAGCTTCAAGGTGCTCATCAAAGAAATGCAGTCTCTTTGCCTGAACGTCGAGGTGCTCTCGACGACCGGTGAGGAGATCGAGATGCGCGAGCTCGACGAGGACGTGTTCAGAACGGCCGAGGAGCTCGGCATCGACATATCGAGACCCGAACGCGGGTCAGACGAAGAGGACGAACGGCGCGCGGCGGAGAGGAGCTTCTGACGATGCTCGATGTCAACGATTTCGATCAGCTACGTATAGGTCTTGCGACTGCGGACGCGATCCGTTCGTGGTCGAACGGCGAGGTGAAGAAGCCCGAGACGATCAACTACAGGACGCTTCGTCCCGAGAAGGACGGGCTGTTCTGCGAGAAGATCTTCGGGCCCACCAAGGACTGGGAGTGCTACTGCGGCAAGTACAAGCGCGTCCGGTTCCGCGGAATCATCTGCGAGCGCTGTGGCGTCGAGGTGACGCGCTCTAAGGTCCGCCGCGAGCGGATGGGCCACATCGAGCTCGCCGCACCGGTCGTCCACATCTGGTACCTGCGCGGCACCCGTAGCTGGCTCGCGTACCTCCTCATGGGTACCGAAGCCCGCGAGGAACTGAAGGCCAAGCAACTCGAGAAGGTCATCTACTTCGCCGCCAACCTCGTCACCTGGGTGGACGAGGAGAAGCGCCACGAGGACCTGCCCGCGCTCGAGGGGGAGCTCCAAGAAGAGATCTCCCAGCTCGAGCGCCAGCGCGACCTGGAGGTCGACAGGCGTTTCAAGGCTCTCGAAGCCGAGCTGAAGGAGCTCGAGTCCGGCGGGGCGAAAGATGCCGAGCTGAAGGCCCGCCAGCGACTGGCCGAACGCGAGATCGGCGCCGTGCGTGAGCGCGCTGAGGCGGACATTGACCTGGCCAAGCGGGCTTTCGACGAGCTGCGCGACCTGCACCACCGCAAGATCATCGAGGACGAGTTGCTCTGGCGTGAGCTCAAGATCCGCTACGAGGACTACTTCGAGGGCGGGATGGGCGCCGAGTCCATCTCGAAGCTCATCGCGCGCATCGACCTCGACCAGGAGGAGACGAAGCTCCGCGAGATGATCGACGCGGCAGACGGCCGTCGGCCCCTGTCGGCCCAGCGCCGGCAGAAGGCCATCAAGCGCCTCAAGATCGTCACGGCTTTCAACCGGCGCGACGAGCACGGGCGGCGCATCAACGACCCGCGGGCCATGATCCTCGGCGTCGTGCCGGTGATCCCCCCGGACCTGCGCCCCATGGTTCAGCTCGACGGCGGCCGGTTCGCGACGTCGGACCTGAACGACCTCTACCGACGGGTCATCAACCGGAACAACCGTCTGAAGAGGCTGCTGGATCTCGGGGCTCCCGAGATCATCATCAACAACGAGAAGCGCATGCTCCAGGAGGCCGTCGACGCCCTGTTCGACAACGGCCGCCGCGGTCGACCGGTCACGGGTCCCGGCAACAGGCCGCTCAAGAGCCTTTCGGACATGTTGAAGGGCAAGCAGGGGCGTTTCCGCCAGAACCTGCTCGGCAAGCGCGTCGACTACTCGGGTCGGTCGGTGATCGTGATCGGCCCGACCCTCCAACTGCACCAGTGCGGTCTGCCGAAGCTGATGGCGCTCGAGCTGTTCAAGCCGTTCGTCATGAAGCGGCTGGTCGACAACGAGTTCGCTCAGAACATCAAGTCCGCCAAGCGCATGGTGGAACGGCGCCGCCCGCAGGTGTGGGACGTGCTCGAGGGAGTAATAAAGGAGCACCCGGTTCTACTGAACCGCGCCCCGACGCTTCACCGTCTCGGCATCCAGGCCTTCGAGCCGGTGCTCGTGGAGGGAAAGGCGATCCAGGTTCACCCGCTCGTCTGTACGGCGTTCAACGCAGACTTCGACGGGGACCAGATGGCCGTCCACCTGCCTTTGTCTGCCGAAGCGCAGTCAGAGGCGCGGGTGCTCATGCTCTCTGCGAACAACATCCTGTCGCCCGCTACCGGACGGCCGATAACCGTCCCCACCCAGGACATGGTCTTCGGTGCGTATTACCTGACGCTCTCGGTCGAAGGCGAGCGCGGCGAAGGCCGATTCTTCCGGCACGCCCACGAGGTCGAGCACACGTTCGAAGAAGGAAAGGTCGCCCTGCACGCGCGCGTCACGGTCCGGCCTTCGGCCGGAACGTCCCTCTACTCGGCTGTCGCGCGGAGCCTCGAGTTGGACCCGGACAGCGAAGAGCCGATCTCGATCGAGACGACGCCTGGCCGGCTGTTCTTCAACGAGGCCCTTCCCGATGGCTTCCCCTACGTGAACGACGTTGTCGGCAGGCGCAACACCGGCATCGGCGCCATCGTGGAGGAGATCGCAGCGAACGAGCCGAAGAACGTCGTGGCCGAGAGCCTGGACCGCATAAAGGCGCTCGGGTTCCGCTACGCCGCCCAGTCGGGACTCACCATCTCCATCGACGACGTCCGGACGCCGCCGGAGAAGGGCGCCATCCTCGACCGCTACGAGCGCGAGGCCGAGAAGGCCGAGACCCAGTTCAAGCGCGGTGTCATCACCGACGACGAGCGGCGCCAGAAGGAGATCGAGATCTGGACCTCGGCTACTTCCGAGGTCGGTCGAGCAATGGAGAAGACGCTGTCTGCCATGGCGTTCAATCCGCTCGACATGATGGTCGACTCCGGTGCCCGCGGTAACTCCCAGCAGATCCGCCAGATCGCCGGGATGAAGGGTCTCGTGTCGAACCCCCGTGGCGAGATGATCCCGAGGCCGATCAAGTCCTCCTTCCGTGAGGGCCTTTCGGTGCTCGAGTACTTCATCTCGACCCACGGAGCGAGGAAGGGGCTCGCCGACACCGCCCTTCGCACGGCGGACTCCGGCTACCTGACCCGACGTCTGGTCAACGTCGCGCAGGAGCTCATCATCAGGATCGACGACTGCGGGACTTCACGCGGGGTGTGGCTCGAAGACGTCGTTCCCGACGAGGCTGGAAAGAGGTCCTACCTCGAGACCCGCGCTTACGGCCGAATACTCACCGAGTCGGTCCAGCTGTCGACCAAAGAGACGATCGAGGCCGGCACGATACTCACCGACGAGATCGTCGAGCGACTTCGTGACGACTCGGCAGTCAACCGCGTCCGGGTCCGCTCGGTTCTCACGTGCGAGGCAGAGCACGGCGTCTGCACTGCCTGTTACGGGCAGTCGCTCGCGACGGGCAGGCTGATCGAGCTCGGCGAAGCGGTTGGTGTCATTGCCGCCCAGTCCATCGGCGAGCCCGGCACGCAGTTGACGATGCGTACCTTCCACACGGGAGGAATCGTGGGTGAGGACATCACCCACGGCCTGCCCCGTGTCGTCGAGCTCTTCGAGGCTCGTACCCCGAAGGGTGCGGCCGTCCTCGCTCACCACTCCGGCGTAGTCCGCGTAGAGGAAGAGGAGAACGGTCGTCGCATAACGGTGGTCGCCGACGACGGCGCGGAGGAGTCCGTCCTCGTCTCGTCGCGCGCGCACCTCGAGGTGGTTGACGGCCAAGACGTCTCCGCCGGCGAGTCGCTCGTCGAAGGCCCGAAGGACCCGAAGGAGCTTCTCGAGGTGAAGGGGATCCGCGAGACCCAGCAGTACCTCGTCGAGGAGGTCCAGAAGGTCTACCGGGACCAGGGCGTGTCGATCCATGACAAGCACATCGAGCTGATCGTGCGACAGATGCTCCGCAGGGTTCTCGTCGCCGAGCCTGGCGATGCGCCGTTCCTCCCGGGCGAGCGCGTCGATGCTCAGGTGTACGCCGAGGTCAACCGTGGGCTCGTACAGGAGAACAAGCGCCCCGCCGAGGGACGCCCCGAGCTCATGGGGATCACCAAGGCGTCGTTGGCCACTGAGTCGTGGCTGTCGGCCGCTTCGTTCCAGGAGACGACTCGTGTCCTCACCGAGGCTGCGATCGAGGGCAAGTCGGACCAGCTGTTCGGCCTGAAGGAGAACATCATCATCGGCAAGCTCATCCCCGCCGGAAGCGGGATGGAGCGCTACAGGAACATTGTCGTCGACATGCCGGACGCGGCGGGACTCTCGCTTCGTTCTTACGGCTTCGAGGGCGAGACCGAAGACCTCGCTGCCTGGCTACGCGATGTCGGCGGTCCCACCGAAGCCTCCGAACTTGCCGACATCAACCTGGTTCAAGGAGACGGTCTCGGCGAGCTCGGTTACCCCGAACCCGCAGATGCCTCTCCGTGGGGCAGGGCGCTCACATCGGACCCGTTTGCGATCGACGGTGACCTTCAGACGGAGTCTGTCGACCCGGTGGCTGGTGCCTCACCGGAGGTCTCGACCAACGGGTCCGAGGCCACGACCAACGGATCCGAGGACATGGGCGAAGGACCTATCGAGGCAGGAGCCTGAGGGTCCGATCCTTCGGAGCGTCTCCTTCGGAGCGTTCATCCTGAACTGAATAGCTATCTGACCAAAGGCCGGTAATCCCGATCTCGGGACCCGGCCTTTGGCGCGCCAGTACGCACGTCGGACTCGGCCTTTGGCGTGCCACAAGGCCCGCAGTGGATGCCGGATTTGAGCAGGTGAACGCGTCACCCGCGGTGATATCTGACTAATTCGGGGCGTTTTCTGCGATGCGGCGCGAATTGATCTATCACGCACTGCGTCCGCTTCAACAACGAATCGCCAGCCCCACTAGCCCCTCCCGTTCCTGGCCGCGAAATCAGGTTCCCCCGCTCGAGTTCAATAAACGCGGAGAGTGATCCGATTCCCACGAGACCGAAAACTTTTTTGTTGACATGACGTAGGGATTCATTCACACTGCTCATTGCAGAGGACAAGGGATCGCAGGTCCCGCGTTGTCTGGGAAGTTTGGCTGCGGAGCGTCGGCCCGAATGGGGGGGCGGGCCCGCAGCCGGGGGGGAGTCAACCGTGGCGTTTGCGCGCCGCTTATACGAAACAGACCTTTCGCGAAGCGCGGGTGCTTTCTCGGTAAACCGGGAGCCCGTTCGCCTCGCTCCAATTCTGTCGGGCCCGTTCGGCCTGGCTTCCCACACGTCTTCTGACACGCCTGACTCAAGCTCCGACGGCGTTCTTCTCTTCCTTTTTCCTCTCGACGGCCGCGCACCTGAGCGTGCCGCCGGGAAACAAAGTCCGGGCTTCACTGCCCGGCGAAATGTGGCGGTTCGTGTGGGCGGGGCAGAGATTCCCGCCCCGCTCGCACCGCACACACAGGGGTCCAACGGATCCCTGGAAGTTGGGCGACGTGATGATCCCCAGGCCGCAATTGGTCGCCTGGTTTGGGGGGAGCGAGTGGCGAACCCGGCGCCCTTGTCCAACGGAAGAAACCAATTGACAAGGAGATATTTGTGAAGAGATTCAAGACAAAGAAAGTTGCGGTCGTGGTGATCGCCAGTGCTCTCGGCCTGGGTATTGCCGGTGGCGCTCTGGCGTACTTCACCTCGACCGGTAGCGGCACCGGGAATGCGACGGTTGGTACAGCGGGAGCATGGACCGTGGCGACCTCGGCACCGACCGGCGGACTTCTGTACCCAGGGACCGGGGTGGACACGGTGGCTTACACCGTGACCAACTCCGGCTCGGGTTTCCAGAACCTGAACGGCACGACCGCGGCACTCACGACTGACGGCGCCGGCGGTGTCTTCGACACAACGTCCAACGCGTTCGTCAACGGTTGCAAGGCGTCGTGGTTCACGGTGACCAACACCACCGTTTCCGGTGACGTCGCTGCCGGCAACGACCTGTCGAGCTCGTTGACGATCACCATGCAGGACTCCGGGACAATCCAGGACCCCTGCAAGAACCTGACACCTCAGGTCACGGTCAGCGCCAGCTGAGCAAGTAGCTAACGCAACAAACGGTCAGTGGGGGGGTGAGCCCGCGCCACCCCTCCACTACCAAGTTCTTTCCAGCGCAGCGGGGGGTGTCCGGATGTTCGGAGGGGCCCGGACACTCCCGGCTGCAATACACATCCAGATGCAAGCACTTCGATCTACAAACCACGAGAGGACGAGAGCGTGAAGAAGACTTTGAAGCGCATAAGGAAAGCAGGGCCGATGGCTCTGTTTGCCGCGCTTCTCGGACTCTTCGGTGCCTCGGCGGCCGCTGCCTATTTCATGGATGTCGCATTCGCGGTTTCTGCGCCTCTCGCTCCGGCGGGTAAGGACCCGACAATCGCCCAGTCTTCGGGTTCACCCCAGTCGGCATCGGTACAGAGCTCATTTGTCGCTCCGCTTGTCGCCAAGGTCAGCAATTCACACGGCAAACCAGTATCGGGTGTATCGGTTACCTTCACGGCACCGAGCTCCGGCGCATCAGGCGCCTTCGCCAAGTGCTCGAAAGCCACTTCGACCAACAAGTGCGTCGTCAAGACGAACTCGAGTGGCCTTGCAACTTCTTCGGTCTTTACCGCCGACACTTTCGCCGGCGGTCCGTACACCGTCACGGCGACAGCGTCGGATGTCAACGGATCGGCCAACTTCAGCTTGACAAACAACCCCGGTCCAGCGAGTCAACTGGCCTTCGTTACAGGTGCAGTATCAGGCCCGGCATCGTCGAGCGCCAACCTCGGTCCGATCACTGTCCGGCTCGAGGACGCTTATGGCAACGCCGTCAAATCGAGCGTCAACAGAAACGCAAGCCTCTCGTCGAGCTCGAGTGGCGGCATCTTCTCATCTTTCCCTGGCGGACCCGTTGTCAGTTCGGTGACGATCTCTTCGGGATCGAGCTCAGCGAGTTTCTATTACGGCGATTCCCAGGCAGGAAGCCCGAAGATCAAGGCTTCATCGGCCAGCTTGACGTCGGCGACTCAGACGGAGTCCATCTCCAAGGCGAGTCCGACGGCGACCGCAACCGGGCCTGGCACTGACAACGTCGGCACAGCGATTGCTCCGAGTTCGATCAGCTCAATTCTTTCCGGTTCCTCGGGGCCGAACTCCTCCGGCACGATCACGGTGAAGGTGTTCGGTCCGCAGTCCTCGGCACCCACCAGCTGCTCAACGGGTGGCGCGACCGTCGGCATGGCGACAGTGGCCGGGAACGGCACATACCACCCGTCCGCTGGCTACACCCCGACTGTGGCCGGCAACTACTGGTGGTATGCCTCGTACGGCGGTGACGGAAACAACAACTCAGCCGCAAGCAATTGTGGCTCGGGGATGTCCGAGACGGTTGTCAGCGGGTCGGTCGCAACCAAGCTCGTTATCACCACCTTGCCGGTGTCCGGAGCTGCGTCAAGCGCCGCAACGTTAGGCCCGATCGTCTGCCAGGTAGAGAACTCATCCGGCAACCCCGTGAACGTCGCCGCGAACACGACGGTCACCTTGTCGTCCAGTTCGACGGGAGGCACTTTTGCAGCGTCCCCGAGCGGCACGGCTGTCACGACAGTGACAATCAGCTCGGGATCATCCTCGACGAGCTTCTACTACGGGGATACGAAGGCAGGATCGCCGACGATTACGGCGAAGACCGGCTCGCTTACCCCTGCCACTCAGATCGAGTCGATCACAGCGGGTACGGCGAACTCGATCACGATCGTTTCCGGTTCACCTCAGTCGGCGAACGTCGCTACGGCGTTCGCCTCGTCTCTCGTCGTTCAAGTGAACGACACCTGGGGTAACCCGGTCGGGAGCGCAAGCGTTACGTTCTCGGCGCCGTCCTCCGGACCTTCGGGAACCTTCAGCAACTCGACAGGCACCATGAGCGTGGCGACCGGTCCGAATGGTCAGGCGAACTCTTCTGCATTCACCGCTAACACCGTCGCAGGTGGGCCTTATAACGTCTCGGCTTCGACGTCGGGACCTGCGCCGGTCAAGTTCGTCCTTACGAACACTCCTGGGCCAGCCAACAAGCTCGTATACACGACAGAGCCGAGCACGAATCAGAACGTGGCAGCGGGGTCTTCGATCTCAGTCCAAGTCAATGTCGAAGACACGTTCGGCAACACCGAGTCGGCGGACAACGCAACCACGGTAACCCTCGCCACCGGTAGCAATCCCAGCAGCGGAACTCTCACCTGCGCTGGCGGTAACAGTGCCACCGTCTCAGCGGGTGTCGCCGGCTTCTCGTGCTCCCTCGACAGGGCGGGCAACGGTTACACGCTGTCGGCGACATCGAACCCAGGGCACGGGACAGGGATCTCGAACAGTTTTAACGTCGTCGCGGGCGCGCCCGCTTCGATCACGGTTGTTTCCGGTGCCAGCCAATCAGCGACTCAGGGCTCAGCATTCTCCAACCCGCTCCTTGCGATCGTTACCGACGCCGAGGGGAACCCCGTGCCGGCAGCAAGCGTTACGTTCACTGCGCCCTCGTCCGGAGCGTCAGGCACCTTCTCCAACTCTTCGAACACGATCAGCGCGGCCACTGGATCCAACGGGCAGGTGTCCGAGATACTGACTGCCAACCACACGGGCGGCGTCTACTACTCGGTGACAGCTTCTGTAGCTCCGGTGGGCACACCCGCCACCTTCATCGACCTTTTGAACGGCGGAAACTTCACGGTCAACGGCCCCTCGAGTCTTGCCCCTCTATTGCCGGGCGAGAGCGAAACCCTGAATGTTGTAGTCACCAACCCGAACCCGGAGCCGATCACGATTGGAGCGAACGCGATCACCGGTTCCGTGTCTTCGATCGTCAACGGTGACGCGAATGGGTCGTTGCTCGCTTGCAGCATTTCGTGGTTCTCCATCAGCGCAGGGCCGGCAGGGACGAGCATCACGATCCCAGCCGGCGCAACGAAGTCGCTGTCTGACCTATCAGTGCCTCAAGCGGACTGGCCGGTGCTATCGATGACCAATACAGCGGCAAACCAGGACAACTGCTCCGGAGCCACACTGAACCTCGGCTTTGCCGGGACTGCGAGCGGATCATGATGCGGCACTCTCGCGTCGTTGCTGCACTTGCTGTGGTCGTGATTCTCGGTGTCATGGGTGGCGCCGCCTTCGCGTACTTCAGCTCCTCTGGACATGGACATGGTTCGGGGACAGACGGCACTGCAAACGCCGTGACTGTCCAGGCCGTTGCGACCGGCACGCCATCGTCCACGCTCGTTCCTGGCGGAACTTCCGACTTGATCGTTCAGGTCCAGAACCCGAACAGCCAGACGGTAAAAGTCACCTCCATTGCGCAGAACGGCTCGGCCACACCCGTCGGAGGCAGCGGTTGTACGACCGCCAACGACGGTGTGTCGGTGCCGGGCGAGACGGGCCTCAGCATCTCGGTTGCACCCGGTACCCAGGTCGTACACGTCGCCGGAGCGGCTTCGATGGCATTGAGCTCGTCGAGTGGGTGCCAGGGAGCGTCTTTCGACATTCCCGTGACTCTGACGGTGCAAGAAGGATGAACGTGCCGCGCAACGCCCGTCATCAGCGTCTCAGCCGCCGCGCCGCGCGTCATGGTGGTAGGCGGCATCTTCGTGGTCGCCGGGGTTGCGGCACCCGCCTTCGCATACTGGGTCGTCTCCGTCGCGTACGCAGCCGGCAACTTCTCGGGTCGCGCAAGCGGACACTCTCCCAGGGGGTTCGACTCCCACGGCCGTGACGACGCCTTCTGCCAACAGCGCAACGGTCGGGCTCACCTTCAGCACCTCCCAGACGACGTCGAGCGGCAGAACCGTGACGAGCTATGTGATCAATCGTTATGCCACCGGGTCGAGCACATCGGCCAATTCGTTTGCGTGCACACCGCCAGCGGGGACTTTCACCTGCACCGAGAGCTCGGTGCCCGACGGATCGTGGCAGTACACAGACTCTCCGGCGATCTCGGGCACTTCGTGGGTCGGCTCGCCTAGCGCCAAGAGTTCCTCGGTAGTCGTCAACACCACGGCACCAGCCTCAGTGGTGAGCTTCCCCACGTCGGGCAGCTACTACAGGAACACGACTTGGACTGCGGGATGCAACACGTCGCCGTTCAGTGTGACGAACAGCATCTGCGGTACTGCCACCGACCCCGGATCCTTCCCGAGTGGAGTGGCAAGCGTGGCGGTCAGCATCGAATCCACGAGCGGCTCGACCAACAACAAGTACTGGGGCGGCTCGAGCTTCAACCAATCGTCCGAGCAGAAATTCGCGGCGACCTACGGCTCCGGGAACTGGACCCTGTCGTTCCCGTCGGGGAACTTCACCGCAGACGGCAGCTACGCGGTCCGCTCGTACGCGACGGACCACGACGGGAATGTCCAATCGCCGGGCACAATCGTCTCGTTCATTATCGACAACACGGCGCCGACGATGGTTGCACCGGGCGCTACTGCCAGCATTCAGTACAGCTCGAACCCGACATACTTCGACAACGAGCCGGTGACCCTGACGGAGGGCGTGACAGACGCCGGATCGGGTGTTGCAAGCGTTTCATACTACTACTGCGCAGGTTCGAGCGGCACCTGCATTGCGGGCTCGCCGTGGACCTTTATCGGTTCGTCTTCGACTTCTAGCGGCAACTTCGCCGTGACATGGTCTCCACCTCTGCCGGTCGACGGTCCCTATCGGATCGTCGCAGTGGGTACCGACAACGCCGGCAACATCAGCGGCTCGAGCCCCTCAACTCTTGTGGCCGTCGACACCACACCGCCAACGGTGCCTCAGCCAGGAGTGAACGGGTACACATGATGAGCCTCTCTCGACTTTTCCTACACACAGCCGCGCCGCCTGCGGACCAAACTCAGGTCGTAGCCGTCGGAGATTCGCGGACCTTGGGACGCCAACGACTCGGACGGATCGGATTGTCCGGCACTCTTATCACTGCAGTCCTGAGTGCTGTTCTGCCGGCGGTGACCGCCGGGCCTGCCGGGGCCGCCACGGCGACCTGGACCGACACGATCACTTACGCCGGCAGCACTGCCAGTTGTAGCACCTTCCAGAGTCAAGCTCTGCCCGTTACCACGACGAGCCTTTCGGCAGTGACGGTCATTGGCGGAGGCGGAGGCGCAGGCGGAGCCAGCGGCCACGGAACCAGCGGCGCAGGAGCATCGGGCGGCAAGATTTCTAGCGTTGGCTCCTACACCTTCATCGGGACTCCACCTGCATACATCAATGCAGAGGTCGGCTGTTCCGGCGGTGGCGGTGCCGAGAGCTCGAGCGCTACGGCCAGCGGTGGAACGGGCGGCGCCGGATGGGGAACAGGCGGCGTCGGTGGCTCAGCCAGCACCGCTGGCACCCGCGTGGGCGGTGGGGGTGGCGGTGCCGGGTCGGCAATCTGTTTTGGGACGGGGTCCCTGACCAACTGTGGTTCCGGATCGGGCACCGCGACTCCGATAGCGGTTGCTTCCGGTGGTGGCGGCGGCGGCGCTAGCGGTGCCAGTGGCTCGAACGACAGCGGTGGTACGGGCGGCGCAGGCGGCGGAACCCCTGGTGCTGGTGTCAATGGCTCAGCCAATGCTGGCGCGGGTACTGCGAGCACCGCGACAAGCGAGCTCTACACCTCGGGCGGCGCTTCCGGACAGGGCCAAGGTGGTGGCGGTGGCGGTGGCGGGAACTCGGCCGGTGGTGGTGGCGGCGGAGGCGGTACCGGCGGGGCTGGCGGCAGGTCTCTCCAAAACAGTGGCACCGGTGGAGCCGGCGGTACCAATACCAGCGGTTCGGTTGGGAGCTCCGGTAGTGCCGGGTCGGACGCGGACGGGCCGACTTGCACCGGAGTCACCGCCGGCGGCACTTCGACAGCGTCGGCCGGTGCGGCGGGTGGAACGGGCGCCTCTGTGGCAGGTAGCGGTTCCGGAGAATTCGTAGAAGGTGGTGGTGGCGGCGGCGGCGGCTACACCGGTGGTGGTGGCGGGTCGTGCGACGACTTCAACAAGGACACCGGCAATAGCTCGTCGGCCGGTGGCGGTGGAGCCGCGGAGTGGTCAAACAACACATACGTGACCAGCCCCGCATTCAGCACTGCGACGGCCACGACGAACGGCACCACCACTTGCACCGCTTCGATCTCGAATGAGGGAGAGGGTGGTGCCGCCGGGTCGACCGCGGGGGCTGGTAGCGCCGGCTGCGCTGGATCCATCAGCTACACGATTTCTGGAAACGCGGTCGCAATTACCCCGCCAAGCGGCGCGAGTGCTACGGCCGGCAGCACGTCAGTGAATATCCCATTCACTTATAGCGCCGGCGACCCCTTCGTTGGGTTTGCCATTAGTGGCTGGACCGTTTCCTGCCCTTCAGGTGGAACGCTTTCGGCTTCGGGGGCGACGGTGGGAGCCAACCAGAACGGCACGATCACAGGTACTGCTCCAACCACGGCGGGGACGACGACCTGCACGCTTACCGCGAACTCGGGCGACACTCCGAATGGCGCGAGCGCCTACCAGAACTCCGTGACTTTCAACCTGACGGTCAACCCGGCTGCTGCGAGCAAGCTCGCTTTCGTCCAGGGTCCGTCCAATGTAGTGGCCGGCCAGACGATGTCCCCGGTGCCGACCGTGCAGGTCGAGGACAGCTTCGGCAACGCCGTCAACGACAGCGGCGTCACAGTGACACTCGCGACGAGTCCCTCGACAACGTTCATCTCTGGTACGTCTGCAGCGACCGGAGCCACCGGCCTGGCGACGTTCTCGGCGCTTGTCATCAATGCGGCGAACACTTACACGATCTCGGCCACTGGTGGAGGCTTGACCGCGACCGGGGCGAGTGGGAGTTTCACGGTCAGCAAGGCGAGTCCGACCATTTCTGCGTCCGGTCCCTCGAACGGGACGGCAGGCACCGCAATACCAACCGGTTCGATTACCTCGACGCTGGCCGCGAGTTCCGGCTCGAACGCGAGCGGGACGATCACCTTCAAGGTCTTCGGCCCGCAAGCGAGCGCCCCGACAACCTGCACGACCGGCACCACGGTGGGCACAGCCAGCGTGAGCGGCAACAACACCTACAACCCGAGTGCCGGCTTCACGCCGACCGCGGCGGGCAACTACTGGTGGTACGCATCCTACGGCGGTGACTCCAACAACAACACAGCCGTGAGCACCTGTGGCGCGGGCATGTCCGAGACGGTCGTGGGCAAGGCAGCGGCTGCTCTCTCCGCGTCCGGTCCGGCCTCGGGGAGCGCCGGCACCGCGATCGCGAACACTGCGATCACGGCAACGGTGTCATTGGGTGCAAGCCCGACCGGCACCATCACCTTCACGGTCTTCGGCCCGCAGGCGAGCGCGCCCAGCACGTGTACCACTGGCGGGACCCAGCTCGGTACGACGGTCAACGTCTCAGCGAACGGTCCTTACAACCCAACCGCCGGTGTTTCCAACCCGGTGGCCGGCAACTACTGGTGGTACGCGTCCTACAGCGGCGATGCCAATAACAGTGCCGCCACGTCAACGTGCGGCGCGGGCATGTCCGAGACGGTCGTCGCCAAGCTCAGCCCGACCCTGTCGGCAACGGGACCATCGAACGGCACCGCCGGAACAGCCATCACCGTAGGTGCGATCTCGTCGACACTGACCGCAGGCGACGGCCCGACGGGCACCATCACCTACACGGTCTTCGGACCGCAGGCGAGTGCTCCCACTACCTGCACGACCGGTGGCACGACGGTAGGCACCGCCAACGTGAACGGCAACAACACATACAACCCGAACGCCGGGTACACACCCACGCAGGCCGGCAACTACTGGTGGTACACGTCCTACAACGGGGACGGTAACAACAACGCGGCCGTGAGCACCTGTGGCTCGGGCATGTCCGAGACCGTGGTTGCCAAGGCCTCGCCGACACTATCGACGAGCGCCCCGGGTACCGGCACGGCCGGAACCGCCATCGCCGCCAGCGCAATTTCGGGGACACTCGCGGCGGGCGAGAACCCCACTGGCACGATGACCTTTACGGTCTTCGGCCCGCAGGCGAGTGCGCCCATCACGTGTACCACTGGCGGGACCCAGCTCGGCACAGCGGTCACGGTCTCAGGGAACAGCACTTACCACCCCAATGCTGGCCTCTCCAACCCTGCAGCCGGTAACTACTGGTGGTATGCGTCTTATGGCGGTGACGGGAACAACAACACTTCGGTTTCTACCTGCGGGTCGGGGATGTCCGAGACGATCGTCGCAAAGGCGTCGCCAACGGTGACCGCCACCGGGCCAGCGAATGGCGCGGCTGGCACGCCAATTGGGGCGGGTTCCATCAGTTCGGTGTTCGGCTCGAGCTCCGGCTCGAACGCGAGCGGGACGATCACCTTCAAGGTCTTCGGCCCGCAAGCGAGCGCCCCGACAACCTGCACGACCGGCACCACGGTGGGCACAGCCAGCGTGAGCGGCAACAACACCTACAACCCGAGTGCCGGCTTCACGCCGACCGCGGCGGGCAACTACTGGTGGTACGCATCCTACGGCGGTGACTCCAACAACAACACAGCCGTGAGCACCTGTGGCGCGGGCATGTCCGAGACGGTCGTGGGCAAGGCAGCGGCTGCTCTCTCCGCGTCCGGTCCGGCCTCGGGGAGCGCCGGCACCGCGATCGCGAACACTGCGATCACGGCAACGGTGTCATTGGGTGCAAGCCCGACCGGCACCATCACCTTCACGGTCTTCGGCCCGCAGGCGAGCGCGCCCAGCACGTGTACCACTGGCGGGACCCAGCTCGGTACGACGGTCAACGTCTCAGCGAACGGTCCTTACAACCCAACCGCCGGTGTTTCCAACCCGGTGGCCGGCAACTACTGGTGGTACGCGTCCTACAGCGGCGATGCCAATAACAGTGCCGCCACGTCAACGTGCGGCGCGGGCATGTCCGAGACGGTCGTCGCCAAGCTCAGCCCGACCCTGTCGGCAACGGGACCATCGAACGGCACCGCCGGAACAGCCATCACCGTAGGTGCGATCTCGTCGACACTGACCGCAGGCGACGGCCCGACGGGCACCATCACCTACACGGTCTTCGGACCGCAGGCGAGTGCTCCCACTACCTGCACGACCGGTGGCACGACGGTAGGCACCGCCAACGTGAACGGCAACAACACATACAACCCGAACGCCGGGTACACACCCACGCAGGCCGGCAACTACTGGTGGTACACGTCCTACAACGGGGACGGTAACAACAACGCGGCCGTGAGCACCTGTGGCTCGGGCATGTCCGAGACCGTGGTTGCCAAGGCGGCCGGCGCCCTAACCGCTTCCGGCCCGTCAAACGGCTCGGCCGGAACGGCGATCGCGAATACTGCGATCACGGCAACATTGTCCTTGGGCGCAAGCCCGACCGGCACCATCACCTACACGGTCTTCGGCCCGCAGGCGAGCGCGCCCACCACGTGTACCGC
>CAVOZT010000006.1:0-16841 GCA_963701375.1 uncultured Acidimicrobiales bacterium
AGGGAGTCGAGGCGCAAGACCAGCAACACCGGGATAAAAGAGATGAAGTATCGGCCGAAGATCGGCCCCGGTGACTTCGACACCAAGACCCGCAGGGTCCAGAAGTTCTTGAACGAGGGACACAAGGTCAAGGTCACGATCATGTTCAGGGGCCGCGAACTAGGGCACCCCGAGCTCGGTAGGAGAATCCTCGACCGGTTGGCCGAGGCGCTGGACGGCACGGCACGGATAGAGACCGAGGCCCGGCTCGACGGACGCAACATGGTGATGGTCCTTGCTCCGGACAAGCGGGCGAAGCAGTCCCAGGCAGCGCGTTCGAAAAAGGCGCCGGCGGCGGGTGAGACGGTTGAGGCGGACCAGACAGTTGAGGCGGACCAGGGTGAAGAGGTGCAGCAACAAGCGCCGAGCGCACCTGACGTAGAGATAGCGGCGGCCGCACCAAGTGACAACGGGGCAGAGGGTTAGGACAGCAGAGCCGAGGCCCAGGACAACAGAGCCGAGAGGCCCGGGACGAGAGAGTAAGGAACCAGGAGAACCGAGATGCCCAAGATGAAGACGGACAAAGGGGCGGCTGCGCTGAAGATAACGGGCACCGGCCGCCTGCGGCGGCGCCACGCGATGCGATCCCACATGCTCGAGAAGAAGGCGTCCACACGGACCCGCCGCCTCGGGCGCGGAGCTGACTTCTCGCCGGCCGACCTCCGCCAGATTCGGAGACTGCTCGGTCGCTGAGCCGTACGGCGTGAGGCTCGGCGCGGTCGAGGATCTCGCGGAGTCTGGAGCATCACAGCTCATGTCCCGCTCAGGCCGAACGGGCAGAGCTGAAACGTCGGAGTGGGTCTCTTCGCAGCCATCCCGGCAAACGTTTTTCGTTATTGGCCCTAGTGAAAGGAGTCCCTCATGGCGAGAGTCAAACGTGCCGTCCACGGCCGCAAGCGCCACCGCGCCGTCCTCGAGCAAGCAGAGGGCTACTACGGGAATCGGAGTCGCACGTTCAAGTCCGCCAACGAGGCCGTCCTGCACTCGTTGCAGTACGCCTACCGCGACCGTCGGGCGCGCAAGGGAGATTTCCGCCGGCTCTGGATACAGCGCATCAACGCCGCCGCCCGCGAGAACGGAACCAGCTACAGCCAGTTCGTGTCGGGCCTGAAGCGCAAGGGAGTCGAGGTCGACCGCAAGGTTCTGGCGGACCTCGCAGTGATGGACCCAGAGGCGTTCAGCCACCTGGTGGTTGTGAGCGGCACCGACTCGGAAATAGCGGTCTCGGAAACAGCGGTCTCGGAAACAGCCGGTGCCTCCGATTCGGGGAGAGAGTCCTGACCGTTCGTCTCGGCCTGCGCCACCAACGCGTTCAGCGCCTCCGGCGTCTACTACAGCGTCGGACGGCGCGTTGTGGAGACGGTTCCTTCGTCGCTGAAGGAGCGAAGCTCCTCGACTGTGCGCTGGACGCACACGCGCCCGTCGAGGCGGTCTACGTGGGTGCCGGTGGTCTCAGTTCATCTGGAGTGCGTGAATCGGTCGAGCGAGCCATGAGCGCGGGAGCCCGCGCGTTCGAGCTCGCACCCGGCGTGCTCGAACGGATCGCGGGTACCGTCACACCCCAGCCCGTGCTCGCCGTGGTGAGAACTCCGGAAGCTTCCCTTGAAGACATCGCGGACGCTGATCTGGTCATGGTTTTCGTCGATGTGAGAGACCCCGGCAACGCGGGCGCGCTCAATTCGTAGTGCCGACGCGTCAGGTGCCGGCGGGGTCGTGTGCTGTGACGGCACCGTGGATCCGTACAACCCGAAGACGGTCAGGGCTTCAGCGGGCTCGGTTCTACATGTGCCCGTCGTCACCGGAGTCGGCGCGTCCGAGGCTCTTTCATGGCTCGCTTCGCGGGGTTTCACGTTGCGCGGCGCCGTCGCTCACGGGGGAACACCGCACACAGATGTCGACTGGTCCCGCCGTTCCGCTCTAGTCCTCGGGAACGAGGCGACGGGTCTCGACGAATCCGTCAGGCCTCGACTCGACGAGCTCGTAACGGTCCCCATGTCCGGCCATGCCGAGTCCCTGAATGTCGCGATGGCCGGAGCCGTCATCTGCTTCGAAGCATTGAGGCAGCGCTCTACGCTTTTAGATGTGCACGGCCACGGACCCGCGCGAAGACTCGCTGAAGAAGTGAGCGACGAAGCGCCTGGCGGGACTGCGGGGATCGACGTCGGAGCGCTTTTGGTCGCTGCAGAGCGACGAGTCGGTGCTTGTACGAGTCTCGACGAGCTCCGCACAGCCGAGGTCGAGCTGCTCGGGAAGCGTTCCGAGATCGCCGAGGCTCATAGTCGACTCGGCTCTCTGGAGCCGGCAGAAAGGCGCGAAGCCGGTCGGCGTCTCGGGGAGGTCCGAGCTCGTCTCGAGGCGTTGTTCATCGAAAGAAGGGCAGAGCTCCAGGGCGAGCACCGTAAGACGATTCTCGAAACCGACCGCCTCGATCTGACGGAGCTTCCCGACCCTAGTGGGACCGGACTCGGACGGATCGGATTGATCGGCCACCTCCACCTCGTACAGCGCACTCGTGACGAGCTGGAAGACGTGTTCCTCGGAATGGGCTTCGCGATAGCGGACGGTCCTGAGATCGAGACCGATTGGTACAACTTCGAGGCTCTCAACATCCCGCCGGCCCATCCGGCGCGGCGGAATGTGGGACACCTTCTATCTCGACGTGGGAGAGCCGGGGACCGTGCTGCTTCGAACCCACACTTCGCCCGTTCAGATCCGGTTGATGCAATCGCAGGATCCTCCCGTGTACGCCGTCATGCCGGGCCGCTGTTACCGCCGCGACACCCCCGACGCGTGGCACACCCCGATCTTCCATCAGGTCGAAGGGCTCGTCGTCAACCGGGACATCAGTTTCGCCGACCTTGCCGGCACGATCGAGACGTTCACGGGCGCGTACTTCGGAGCAGGCATCCACTCGCGACTTCGTCCCGCGTACTTTCCGTTCACAGAGCCTTCCGCAGAATTCGAGATCACCTGCACGATCTGCCTCGGCGAGGGTTGCCGCACTTGCTCTCAAACCGGATGGGTCGAGCTCGGGGGTTGCGGCATGGTCGATCCCGCTGTGTTCGAGGCGGTCGGGGTCGACCCTGAGCAATGGACGGGGTTCGCTTTCGGTTTCGGAATCGATCGGTGCGCCCAGATGCGCCACGCGATCCCCGACATGCGCGTCATGCTCGAGAACGACGTTCGCGTCCTGGTCCAGGCCTAGGAGAACCAAGTGCGAGTACCGGTCTCCTGGCTGAGAGATTTCGCCCCTTTCGGTCCGGCAAGGGACCTCGTCCCGGTGCTCGACGATCTCGGCCTCGTCGTGGAGAGCGTCGAGGAGGTGGGAGAGGGCCTCGCCGATGTGGTGGTCGCGCGGGTCTCTGAGATCGCAGCGATTCCAGGCGCCGATCGAATCAGGCGGGTAACAGTCGACGCCGGAGGCAGAGAGGTACAGGTTGTCTGCGGCGCATGGAATTTCGCAGAGGGCGACCTCGTTCCGCTGGCGCCTGTCGGGACGGTGCTCCCGGGAGGCATGGAGATCGGTCGGCGCAAGATGAAAGGCGTCGCATCTGAGGGCATGCTCTGCTCGGGACGCGAGCTCGGCCTCTCCGAAGACGGTGCCGGATTGCTGGTGCTCGGCAATGGGGGCAACGGGCTGGTGTTTGCAGAGCCGGGCACCCCTATTGCAGAAGCACTCGGCATCGAGCGCGACACGGTGCTCGACATCGCCGTCGAGGCCAACAGGCCCGACGCGATGTGCATGGCAGGCGTGGCCCGCGACCTTGCAGCGCGCCTCAAGCTGGAGTTCGTCATCGTCGAGCCGCCAGGCCTGCACGAGCTGCGCGAGCTACGCGACCTGCCGGCGCCTGCGGGTGAAAGTGGCCAGCCGAGACCCTTGGCGTCCGTCGAGGTTCAAGACGCGGACCTGTGTCCGAGATTCACCGCACACGTTCTTTCGGGGTTCGAGATCGGACCCTCTTCGCCCGTCGTCGCTCGACGACTCGTACTCGCGGGTATGCGGCCGTTGAACAACGTCGTGGATGCGTCCAACTACGTGATGCTCGAGCTCGGTCAGCCCACCCACCCTTACGACCTCGACCGGGTCGCACGGCACACGTTGCGTGCCAGGGCCGGTCGTCCGGGCGAGGTCGTCGTGACGCTCGACGGAGTCGAGCGGAGGGTTGGCGAGCGCTCGGTGGGGCCGGGTGACGACCTCAGGGACTGTCTGATCTGCGACGGAGACGATGTCGCGATCGGAATAGGGGGCGTCATGGGAGGGGCTTCCACCGAGATCTCCGATTCCACCCGGAGAATCTTGCTCGAGGCCGCTTACTTCACTCCGATGGCGATAGCGCGGACTGCGTCGCGGCTCGGTTTTCGAACAGAGGCATCCGCGAGGTTCGAAAGGGGTTGTGACCCTGAGGGTATCGACCGCTCGGTCCGGAGGCTCTGCGAGGTTCTTGCGCAGTCCGCCGGCCCTGGCTTCGGGGTACTGAGTGGCTCGGTCGACGTGCGCGGCGACGTGCCGCGACCAGTCAGGGTGAGGCTTCGCACCGCCAGACTGAACTCCCTGCTCGGTTCGGACCTTGACGACCATGAAATTGCGTCGTACCTCCGGCCCATCGGTTTCGAGACCGCGCCGGCGGGACCAGGGGTGCTCGACGTCACCGTCCCCACCTTCAGGCCCGACGCCACCCGCGAAGTCGATGTGATCGAAGAGGTGGCGAGGCACCACGGGTACCAGGCCCTTCCGAGACGAACACGCCGAGCGCCGCAGGTCGGTTTGCTCAACGAACGTCAGGTCGCCCGAAGGCGCCTTCGTTACGCGCTCGCACACACCGGGGCACACGAGGCCTGGACGCCGTCGTTGATATCTCCCTCCGACCACGAGCGGATCGGTATCGGAACCCCGGCGATCTCGGTGTCGAACCCACTCAGCCCGGATGAGTCCGTTCTCCGGCGCTCGCTGATGCCCGGCCTGCTCAGAGCTCTTTCGTTCAATTTGAATCGTCGGCAGAGCGGTTTGCGACTGTTCGAGCTCGGCAACGTCTTTCCCGTTCCGGACGCCGGACGCGTCACGGCTGCGATGGAGCACAAGGATCCGCAGCTGACGGTTGCCGACGAGCGCGAAGTGGCAGGCCTTCTCCTTGCCGGTCCAGACGATGACGCAAGAAGTGCGGCCGCATCGTGGAGCGCGATCGTCGAGGCGTTGGGAATCGAACAGGTCGAGCTCGAGCAGCGCGTGGATAGCGGGCTTCAAGATGCGGCGGAAGAAGACAAGGTCGAATGGGGGAAAGGACTACATCCGACGCGTTTCGCGAGGCTTGTCGTAAAGAGCGGGCCATCGGCTGGGACGGCACTCGGCGAGGTGGGAGAGATCGACCCGGACGTGCTCTCTTCTTTCGGGATCGACCCTGCACAGCGAAGAGTCGGCTGGCTCCTGTTCGACGTGGGTCTAATGCTGGACGCGGCTCCAAGACGCAGCAGCGCGGTGGTGCCTGTGAGCAGGTATCCGTCAACGGATGTCGATCTCGCATTCATCGTTCCCGATGAAGTTCCCGCTCACTCCGTCGAAACGACGCTGCGCGCAGCCGGTGGAGCCTTGCTCGAAAGGGTGTGGCTCTTCGACGTGTTTGTTGGTGCGGGGTTGTCGAAAGGGGAGCGTAGCCTTGCTTACCGGTTACGGTTCTGTGCGCCGGACCGCACCCTCACCGACGAAGAGGTCGCGGAGCTGCGGTCCGCGTGCATTGCGGCCACAGAGAAGAAGCACGGAGCCAGAATTCGAAGCTGAGCTCCGGGCACGGATGGAGGCGCAATGGCAGAGCTCGAGGGAGTGACGGTGTCTCGTCGGGAAGGACGCCCCCTCAATCGTGACGAGGCCGAGAAGAAATTGGGCGACGAGGGTCTCAAAGCGGAGGCTTGGCAGAACGGGCCCGACTACAACTACATCGGCCACGAACATCCGTACACGAAAGTGCTCTACTGCGTCGTTGGCAACATCGTGTTCCACGTTCGCGACGGGTCAGGGAAGATCCACGACATAGCACTGGAGCCCGGCGACCGGATCGAGATAGGAAGCGGGATAGTCCACAGTGCGAGCGTCGGGCCGAACGGGGTCATCTGCGTCGAGGCAGCGCGCGAATCTTAAGTAGGGTCCTCGATCGCTTCGAGAACTGAGAGAGTGCTCGGCCCGAGCCACGGGAGCAAGATCCGGCGCGTCTCGATGGGGAGGTAGTCGAGGAACGACCATCCGACCAACTCCTCTGCCTCGTCCGAGTCGGCAGCCACGTTCTCAACCGCTTCGAGACATCTAGTGAGGACGGGTCGGAACTGCTCCAGACCAGCAGCGAGCTCTGCAACGAAATCCGCCAGCTCGCAAAATGCCTCATTAGCTCCGGGGTCGTCGTCGGCGAGGTCGACCAGCTCCGCATATCGGCCGAGGAACTCGGGTACCGCTGCCAGCAGCGTTTCGACTTCGGCTGCGCGTGCCGGCGGCGATTTGCCGGCGTCGCTCGAGTTCGGAGGCGCGTCGTCACTCACCTGCGAAAGACTATGAGACATCATGACAATTGGTCAAATGTCTTCTGACCTGCCGACTGGCCGCTGATATTCGGCGAATAAGGGAACACCAGCGTTTACTTATTCCGAATTTATGGTGCCGGTGTCGGCGTCGGCGTCACCCTGCACTCCGCACCGCTCTGTTGCATGAGTATTCACCGGTCTGTATATTGAACCACTCATGTCTGTGCAGGTCGGGATCGCCGGAGCGACGGGATACGTAGGCGCGGAGCTTCTGCGTCTGTGCGCGGCGCACCCCGAGCTCCACGTCTCCGTCGCCGGCAGCCGGAGCAACGAAGGCTCGGAGATCGGATCCGTATATCCGTCCCTCGCTGCGGCGTACCCGGAACTGGTGCTGAGCAGTGGACAGGCACAGGAGCTGAAGGGTGTCGACGTCTGCTTTCTCGCCTTGCCGCACGGCGAGTCCCAGCACGTTGCGGCGGAACTTGTGGGCTCGGTTGGTTCTGTTATCGACCTTGCCGCCGACTTCCGGCTCCGAGACCCGGAGGTCTACGCGCAGTGGTACGGAGAAGAGCACAGGGCTCCCGAGCTGATACCCAGCTTCGCTTACGGTCTTCCCGAGTTGTTCAGGAGCGAGCTGACGGGAGCGCACCTGATTGCCGTTCCCGGCTGCTACCCGACGGCGGCGGCTCTCGCCATCGCACCTTTCACAAGAGCGGGCAAAGTGCAGACAGAGGGCATAGTCGTGGACGCGGCGAGCGGAGTCTCGGGTGCCGGACGATCGCTCACCGAAGCCACTCACTTCGCGGTCGCAGACGAGGACTTCAGCGCCTACGGCCTCCTGACCCACCGCCATACTCCGGAGATCGAACAGGCGACGGGAGCGGGTGTGCTGTTCACCCCACATCTCGCTCCGATGACGCGAGGCATCCTCGCTACCTGTTACATGCGGCCGGCCGAGGGCACAACGCTCGACACTGCGTCCGCGATCGAGCTTCTTGCAGAGACGTATGACCGAGAGCCATTCGTGGTGGTGAGCGAACGGTCACCGTCCACCAAGGCGACTCTCGGGTCCAACGTCGCTCACCTGACAGCGCGTGTCGACACGCGCACGGGGTGGGTCGTCTCGCTCTGCGCGATCGACAACCTGATGAAAGGCGCTGCAGGTCAGGCGGTTCAGTGCGCCAACATCACACTTGGGTTGCCGGAGACGACGGGGCTTCCGACCGCGGGACTCTACCCGTGACGGTGACAAGCCCTCGGGGTTTCGTCGCGGCCGGTGTGGCTTGCGGAATAAAGGCGTCGGGCGCTCCCGACCTCGCGCTCGTCTGCACGCATGATCGGCTCGCGGTGCCGGCAGCGGCAGTCTTCACGAGCAACAAGGCAAAGGCCGCGCCTGTTCTGGTAAGTCGCAGACACCTGGAGTCGTCGGGTGGTCGAGCCGCAGCGGTGGTCTGTTCGAGCGGCAACGCGAACGCGCAGACCGGCGCCGAGGGACTGAGCGCGGCGGAGCGCATGTGCGAAGCCGTGGCAGCAGGGATCGGGGCGTCGCCCGAAGAGGTGCTTGTCTGCCAGACCGGTCTCATCGGCATACCGTTCCCGATCGGCAAGTTCGAGGGGAGCTGCAAGGAGTTGGTGGGCGCGCTCGACGCCACGGCCGACGCCGGACGGCGGGCAGCGGTCGCGATGATGACGACCGACACCGTTCACAAGGAGGTGCTCGTCGAACGCCCAGGATTCAGCGTGGGCGGTATGGCGAAGGGCGCGGCGATGCTCGCTCCCGACATGGCCACGATGCTCGCGGTCTTACGACCGACGCGAAATGCGAGCCCGAGGCGCTTTCGCGCATCCTCCGCAGCGCCGTGGCCGAGAGCTTCAACGAGATGACGGTCGACGGGTGTTGCTCGACCAACGACACGGTCATGTTGCTGTCGAGCGGTCTCGCGGACCGGGTCTCGGATGTGGAGTTGCAAAGTGCCGTCTCGCAAGCCTGTACGGCTCTTGCCGAAGCGATGGTGGCTGATGCCGAGGGGGCGACGAAGGTCGCCCGGGTAACCGTGAATAGCGCCGCCTCCGACGCGGACGCTGCCAGGGCTGCGCGCAAGGTCGCCGAGTCCATGCTGGTGAAATGTTCGCTCAACGGCGCCGACCCCTACTGGGGGAGGATCGTCAGCGAGCTGGGTTCGGCCGGCGTCGCCTTCGATCCCGACCGTGTCGCGGTCTGCTACGGAGGCGTGACCGTGTGCTCGCAAGGCATCGCCGCAGAACACGATTCGGCGGCGGTCTCCGCACATCTCAGTGGACCCAGGATCGAGATCGAATGCGACCTGGATCTCGGCACAGGTAGGGCGTCGGTCCTCACTTGCGATCTCGGGCACGGCTACATCGACGAGAACCGGAGCACCTCGTGACCGCGGAAGCAACCAAGAGCTTTCTCGAGACACCCGCGAGCGAGAGAGCAGCGCTCCTTGTGGAGGCGCTGCCGTACATCAGACGCTTCTCGGGTGCTGTCGTCGTCGTCAAGTACGGCGGCAACGCAATCGCCGCAAACGCAATCGCCGCAAACGCAGCTTCTTCGGGCGATCCCGTTCACGTGCGCTCCGAAGCCGAGGCGCTCGCCTCGTTCGCCGAGGACGTCGTGCTCCTCCGGTCAGTCGGGATGTTGCCTGTCGTCGTCCACGGCGGCGGGCCGCAGATCGGAGAGCTCACTCAACGTCTCGGAAAGGAGCCGGAGTTCAGAGACGGGCTGCGGGTGACGGACGCCGACACCCTCGAGATCGCCCGCATGGTGCTAGTCGGCAAGGTCAACCGCGAGATCGTGTCTGCGATCAACATCCACGGGGGGCTCGCCGTCGGCCTGTCCGGCGAGGACGCGAACCTGCATACGCGCGGCGCCCCACGGCAGGGGACTCGGCTTCGTAGGCGAAGTCGAGGTGCTCGACACGGCCATCGTGACGAGGTTGCTCGGCGACGGGCTCATCCCGGTCGTCGCGACGATCGGCACCGACGCGGCGGGACAGGCGTACAACATCAACGCCGACAGTGTGGCCGGCGCCCTGGCGTCCGCATTAGGCGCCGAGAAGCTGGTGTTCCTGACCGACGTCGAGGGGCTCCGCACGGATTCTTCAGACCCGGCGACGCTCGCCAGCAGGCTCAGTGTCGGCGAGCTCGACGAGTTGATCGCTTCAGGGGCGATCCACTCGGGAATGATCCCGAAGGCCCGCCGCGTGCACGAGCGCCGTGCGCGCCGGGGTAAGCCGCGCACACGTGCTCGACGGGCGAACTCCCCACGCTCTTCTGCTGGAGCTGCTCACAAACGAGGGGGTCGGGACGATGGTCACGCTTGACGCGATGCAACCTCCGGCGCGCGGGCCGCTCCGGAGCACCGACCGTTCGGCGCTCATGCGGACCTATGCGGACCCTCCCGTGGAATTCGTAAAGGGCCGAGGGTCCGAGCTCTGGGACGCGGAAGGCAGGAGATATCTCGACTTCCTGTGCGGCATCGCCGTCACCTCGCTAGGTCACGCACACCCCGAGGTGGCGAGGGCCGTCTCCGAACAGGCAAGGACGCTGGTTCACACCTCGAATCTCTTTGCGACCGTTCCGGGGGCGCAAGTCGCCGCGACGATCGACCGCCTCGTCGGTGATGGAACGCGCGCCGGCGGTCAGGTCTTCTTCTGCAACTCAGGCGCCGAGGCGAACGAGTGCGCCATCAAGCTCGCACGCAAATGGGGAGGGAGCGGTCGCCACGTGATCGTGAGCGCGCTCGGGTCCTTCCACGGGCGCACCTTCGGAGCGTTGAGCGCCACCGGTCAGCTCTCCAAGCACAAGGGTTTCGAGCCGCTCGTTCCCGGTTTCGAGCACGTGCCGTACGACGACCTCGCCGCTTTAGACGAAGCGTGCGACCCTGAACGCGTCGCTGCGGTGATTCTCGAGTCCATTCAAGGCGAAGCCGGTGTCATCGAACCGTCCGCGGGTTATCTCGCCGGTGTCCGCGAGCTCTGCGATGAAAAGGAGATCCTGCTCGTCTTGGACGAGGTGCAGACCGGGCTCGGCCGCACCGGCAGGTGGTTCGGCTTTCAGGCGAGCGGCATCTCTCCGGACGTCGTCACGGTCGCGAAGGCTCTTGGAAACGGCATGCCAATAGGAGCGTGCTGGGCGAGGGCCGAGGTTGCTGCATCGTTCGACCCGGGTGATCACGGGTTGACCTTCGGCGGGCAACCCCTTGCCGCCGCCGCAGCAGCGGCCACGCTCGCAGTGATGCAGGAGATCGACGCGCCGACGCTCGTCGCGAAGGCAGGGGCGCGGTTGCGTGCGGGGCTCGAGATTCTGGAGGGGGTCGATTCGGTTCGCGGGCAAGGACTGTTGATAGGTGTGCAGCTGACCTCACCGAGAGCCGGCGAAGTTGCAACGGAAGCGCTCCGGCGCGGGCTCGTGGTGAATGCGTGCCGTCCGGACACCTTGCGTCTTGCCCCTTCTTTCACCGTCACGGAGTCAGAGATCGAAGAGGCTCTGGAGATTCTCGCCGGGGTGGTCGCCGAAGACGGCGGCAACGGGGTGGTCGCCGAGGCCGGCGCATGACCCGCCACGTGCTCGAGATAGACGATCTGTCGTGCGAGGAGCTCGAGGAGGTGCTCGGCATCGCCGCGGAGCCACCGCAAGCGGTGAACGGCGGGCTCGGACTGCAAGGACACGCCGCTGCGATCGTTCTCGAGAAGCCGTCGTTGCGCACGCGAATGTCGACGGCGATCGCCGTCTCGCAGTTAGGTGGGTATGCGGAGGTCGTGCAGGGCCAGGAGGTCGGGATCGGCGAGCGCGAGTCCCCGGAGGACGTCGCTAGGACGCTCGCTGGCTACTGCGCCGTGATCTGCGCGCGTGTCGCAAGTCACGAGACGCTCGTGAGAATGACCACTGCGCTCGACACGGCCGGAGTGCAGGTGCCTGTCGTCAACCTGCTGTCGGATCTTGCTCACCCGTGTCAGGCGCTTGCCGACGTCTTGACGATGCGTCAGGTGTTCGGCGACGTGGGCGGGCGGACACTCTGTTACGTCGGCGACACCAACAACGTGTTCAGGTCGCTCGCTCTCGCGGCGTGCATGTTGGGAATGCGCGTCCGGATGGCGGCGCCCGTCGGATACGGTCCCGACGCCGACGATCTCGGGCTCGTCGCCAAGCTCGGGGGAGAGCTCGAGATATCGAACGAGCCCTTCGAGGCGGCGGCCGGGGCGGACGTCGTATACACGGACGTCTGGACGTCGATGGGCCAAGAAGACGAGAGCGAGGCGAGGCGCGAGGCGTTCGCCGGCTTCGTCGTGGACGACGCACTGATGGAGCGCGCCGGCGACGAGGCGATCGTCATGCACTGCCTGCCCGCACACAGAGGTGAGGAGATCACCTCGTCGGTTCTCGACGGTCCTCGCAGCCGGGTCTGGTTGCAGGCGGCGAACCGTCTTCCTGCGATGCGCGGCCTGCTGTCGTGGTTGTTCGCAGGCGGCGCAGTGTCCGGAGTCCGGTGATGGTCGGGAAGACTCAGCGCCAGCACCGCATCGGCCTGCTCTTGGAGCACAACGCGGTGAGCACACAAGAGCAGCTCGTGGAGCTCTTGTCATCCGACGGAGTCGAGGCGACCCAGGCGACGGTATCTCGCGATCTGGAGGAGCTGGGTGCGATAAAAGTACGGGTCGCGGGCGGAGACTCCGTGTACGCCCTTCCGGAACTGCCGTCCAAACAGGTGGCTCCCGAGGGTCATCTCCGCCGCGTACTCGGCGATTGGGTCGTGGAGCTCTCGTGGTCCCAGAACATCGTCGTGCTGCGAACGCCTCCGGGTTCAGCTCACGTCGTCGGTTCCGCGCTGGACCGGAGCGGGTTCTCGGGGATCGTCGGGACCGTGGCCGGCGACGACACTGTCATCGTCGTCGCCGCGGAGGACGTGGGCGGGCGCGGACTTGCAGATCGTCTGAAGGAAGTCGCCGGATTCGAGGAGGGACATTGAGCAACAAGCGGGTCGTGCTCGCCTACAGCGGCGGGCTCGACACCTCGGTCGCCGTCCGCTGGCTCGGCGAGGAGTCGGGTGCGGAGGTGATCGCGCTCGCGGTCGACGTCGGACAAGGAGGGGACTTCGAGGTGTTGCGCCGGCGGGCGCTCGAGGCCGGCGCCACTGAGGCCGTTGTCGTGGACGCGCGCGCCGAGATGGCCGAGAACTTCGTGGCGCCTGCGATCCGCGCCAACGCGAGCTACGAAGGAAAGTACCCGCTCGTCTCCGCGCTCTCCCGGCCGGTCATCGTGAGGCACCTCGTCGCGGCAGCGAGGAAGTACAACGCTCAGGCCGTCGCGGACGGGTGCACGGGCAAGGGAAATGACCAGGTGCGCTTCGAGGTCGGGACGCGCGCCCTCGCTCCCGATCTCGAGATACTCGCTCCGGCGCGGTACATGGGGAATGAGCCGCGAAGAATGCGTCGCCTACGCACATCGTCACGGCATCCCGGTTGAGGCGACGAAGGAGAAGATCTACTCGATAGACGAGAATCTGTGGGGACGCGCCATCGAGTGCGGCGAGATGGAGGATCCTTGGAACCGTCCGCCCGACGACGCCGTACGTCCTTACGCGGCCGACGGCGAGCGGACCGACCGAGGTCGTGATCGGCTTCGAACAGGGGGTTCCGGTCTCCATTAACGGCAAGTCACTCGCACTCGACGCGCTGATAGGTGAGGTCGGTGCGATCGTCGGCTCGTACGGATGGGGCCGCATCGACATGGTCGAGAACCGCAGGGTGGGGGATCAAGAGCCGCGAGACCTACGAGTGTCCTGCAGCGATGGCGCTGCTTCTTGCTCACCGCGATCTCGAGGACATCACTCTCGAGCGGGACGTCGCCCACGAGAAGCTCCGTCTCGAGATTCGCTGGGCCGAGCTCGTGTACGACGGGATGTGGTACTCACCGCTCAAAGAGGCTCTCGACGCATTCTTCGAAGCGACCCAGCGGTACGTGACCGGTGAGGTCCGGCTGAGTCTCGCACCGGGGGGACTCTCTGACTCCGGCGCCCAGTTGCCGGGCAGCTGCATCGTGAACGGCCGGCGCAGTCCGGCGTCTCTGTACGAGTACGACCTCGCCACTTACGACTCGGCGGACAAGTTCCACCACCAGGATGCCGAGGGCTTCGTGAGGCTGTGGGGTCTCGGGATCCAGACGTGGGCGGCCCGCCAGGGCTCGCGCCCAAGGGAGGCGCGGTACAGAGGAGTCGCGTACAGGGGACTTGCGCTCGGGGGGAGACTGAGTTTGTGACGCTCTGGGAGGGCCGGCTTGGTGAGCCCGCCGCGAACGCGATGGCGCTGTCGGCGAGCCTGTCTTTCGACAAGCGTCTCGGTCCCGACGACATCGTCGCGTCGCGCGCCGATGTAAGAGGACTCGCACGCGGGGGCATCATTTCGGAGAACGAGGCCGCCACCCTTGTAGCGGCTCTCGACCGTGTGAGCGAGGAGCTCGAGTCGGGACAAATTCGTCTTCAAGCCCGGCGACGAGGACATCCACACGGCGCTGGAGCGTCGGGTCACCGAGATGTCGGGGGACGTCGGTGCCAAGCTCCACACCGGGCGGAGCCGCAACGACCAGGTTGCGACGGATCTGCGTCTCTATACGCGTCGCGAGCTGCACAGGGTGGCCGACCAGGTCATCGGCCTGCAGCGAGTCCTCCTCGCAAGAGCTGAGTCCGCTGAAGACGCCTACCTGCCCGGGTACACCCACATGCAGCGGGCCCAACCGGTTCTTCTCGCGCACTACCTGCTTGCTCACGGATGGGCGCTCGCCCGGGATTTCGACCGGCTCTTCGACACGCTCGCCCGGCTCGACGTGTCTCCGCTCGGCGCCGGAGCTCTCGCAGGATCGTCGCTGCCGCTCGACCCCGACGCGGTGGCCGCCGACCTCGGCTTCCGCGCACGGTTCGAGAACTCCCTCGATGCGGTCGCCGACAGGGACTTCGTCGCAGAGACGCTGTTCGACCTGGCGCTGCTCGGGGTTCACCTGTCCCGGCTCGGTGAGGAGCTCGTCGTGTGGTCGACCGAGGAGTTCGGCTTCGCGGTTCTCGACGACGCTTACGCGACGGGGAGCTCGATGCTCCCCCAGAAGAAGAACCCCGACGTGGCCGAGCTGGTGCGCGCAAAGTCGGGGCGGCTGATCGGGCATCTGACCGGCATCCTCGCCACGCTCAAGGGCCTTCCTCTCGCGTACAACCGCGATCTGCAGGAGGACAAGGAGCCCCTCTTCGACGCCCTCGACCAGATCGGCCTGGTGCTCCCGGCGCTCGGAGGATTGCTCGAGACGGTGACGTTCGACCTCGACCAGATGCGCGGCAGCGGCGGACGGGCCGGCGGTGGCCGCAACCGACCTGGCGGAGTGGCTCGTCGAAAAGGGCATGCCGTTTCGAAAGGCTCACGGCATCGTGGCTTCGATCGTGCGCGACGCCCTGCAGCGCCGCGTCCCGCTCGAAGAGCTCGTCGAAGCCCATCCCGACCTGGGCGAGCCCGCGCTCGCCCTGCTCGAACCGGGCGTCGCCGTCACCCGGAGGCGCACCCCCGGTGGCGCCGGGCCGGAGCCCGTGAAGGTGCAGCTCGACAGGTTCAGGACCCGGATCGAGGTGGACAAGAGGCGTCTCGAGGACGCGTCGGCGGGCGCCGCCCGCGGGCCGCGTCGCCCTAACTTCCTGCCCGTGACGCGAGTCGTGGATCGATCGTTCTACGACGCCGATTCCCTCGACGTCGCACCCCGTGTGCTCAACAAGCTGCTCGCAAGGCGCAACCGAAGAGGTCGCGTCCTCATCTCGGGGCGAATCGTGGAGGTCGAGGCGTACCGGGGCGAGGACGACCCGGCGTCTCACGCATACAAGGGCCTCACTCGGAGGAACGCCACGATGTTCGGGCCGCCGGGCCGGCTCTATGTCTATTTCACCTACGGCATGCACTGGTGCGCCAACCTCGTCTGCGCTCCCGAAGGTTTGGCCCGGGCTGTCCTGTTGCGGGCGCTTGCGCCGGTCGAAGGCATCGCCGCAATGAGGTCTGCGCGCGGTGAGCACCTGGCTGACCGCGATCTGCTTTCCGGCCCTGCCCGGCTGTGCCAGGCGATGGGGATCGACGGGACGTGCGACGGCGCGGACCTAGTCAATGGGGAAGAGGGGCTAGTCCTTCTGGACGACGGGGTGGCTGCTCCGGAGCGTCCCGCGACATCTGGCCGGGTGGGGATCCGCAACGCCGCGGACGTCGAGTGGCGCTGGTGGGTCGCGGGGGACCCCAACGTCTCGAAGGCCAGGGTTTCCAACGCCGGCGACTCGAAGGGCAGCGTTACCAGGGCCGGCGACTCGAAAGGCAGCGTTTCTAGGGGCAGGTTGTCACAGCCGCCCCGAGATCCCCTTTGACACGGGTTCCCTCAGGCCCTACCATGGGCGCTCCCAGGTTCACGGGTAAGCCCGTGTCCTGAGCATCGGCACCAACGCCTTTTGGTGTGTGCCTGTCGTTCCTTGAAAACGGAATAGTGAATGCCAAAAGCCAGTGCGGGCGATCCGCGGGCGCGCAAGCGCTTTCGGGTCGAACCTTGTAAGTATTTGCACTGTACGGACAACAATCCGTGCTGTGCCAGTCGGCGAAAACGAAGCTGCTTGCAGTGACGTTTAGCCGGCTCTCCGATTTTCGCCACGGCCGCAAAGCCGAAAGGCCTTAAAGCTGTGGTGGAGGTCTTGATGGAGAGTTTGATCCTGGCTCAGGACGAACGCTGGCGGCGTGCTTAACACATGCAAGTCGAACGAGGTCCATCCGGTGGTTACACCGGTGAAGACCGAGTGGCGAACGGGTGAGTAACACGTGAGCAACCTGCCCCGAAGACCGGGATACCACCGGGAAACCGGTGCTAATACCGGATATCCCTACAGGGTCGCATGACCTGGTAAGGAAATGGATTCCGCTTCGGGAGGGGCTCGCGGCCTATCAGCTTGTAGGTGGGGTAACGGCCTACCTAGGCTCCGACGGGTAGCTGGTCTGAGAGGACGATCAGCCACACTGGGACTGAGACACGGCCCAGACTCCTACGGGAGGCAGCAGTGGGGAATCTTGCGCAATGGGCGAAAGCCTGACGCAGCAACGCCGCGTGAGGGACGAAGGCTTTCTGGGTTGTAAACCTCTTTCAGCAGGGACGATGACCGGGGCGGCGCCCTGGCCATCGCGGTCAGCACCGGGGTCGGTGCCGCTGACTCATTCGGCCACCTGCCTGCGGCACGGGCCCCGCACCTGAATGTGGCGGGCGTGGATGAACTGCTGGCG